>NZ_JSZC01000013.1:0-2699669 GCF_000805795.1 Enterobacter sp. FB
TGGATTGGTGCCTTCGGGAACTCTGAGACAGGTGCTGCATGGCTGTCGTCAGCTCGTGTTGTGAAATGTTGGGTTAGTCCGCAACGAGCGCAACCCTTATCCTTTGTTGCCAGCGGTCCGGCCGGGAACTCAAAGGGACTGCCAGTGATAAACTGGGGAGGAAGGGGGGATGACGTCAAGTCATCATGGCCCTTACGAGTAGGGCTACACACGTGCTACAATGGCGCATACAAAGAGAAGCGACCTCGCGAGAGCAAGCGGACCTCATAAAGTGCGTCGTAGTCCGGATTGGAGTCTGCAACTCGACTCCATGAAGTCGGAATCGCTAGTAATCGTAGATCAGAATGCTACGGTGAATACGTTCCCGGGCCTTGTACACACCGCCCGTCACACCATGGGAGTGGGTTGCAAAGAAGTAGGTAGCTTAACCTTCGGGAGGGCGCTTACCACTTGTATTCATGACTGGGGTGAAGTCGTAACAAGGTAACCGTAGGGGAACCTGCGGTTGGATCACCTCCTTACCTTAAAGAACCTGCCTTTGTAGTGCTCACACAGATTGTCTGATGAAAAACAGCAGTAAAAATCTCTGCAGGCTTGTAGCTCAGGTGGTTAGAGCGCACCCCTGATAAGGGTGAGGTCGGTGGTTCAAGTCCACTCAGGCCTACCAAACTCCTTTTAAAGGATGAGCGGTACAGAGATTGCAAAACGATGGGGCTATAGCTCAGCTGGGAGAGCGCCTGCTTTGCACGCAGGAGGTCTGCGGTTCGATCCCGCATAGCTCCACCATCTTTTACTGCGAACCCAAGAAAACTTCAGAGTGAACCTGAAAAGGTGCACTGCGAAGTTTTGCTCTTTAAAAATCTGGATCAAGCTGAAAATTGAAACGACACATCTTAAATGGTGTGTTCGAGTCTCTCAAATTTTCGCAATCAGAAGTGAAACATCTTCGGGTTGTGAGGTTAAGCGACTAAGCGTACACGGTGGATGCCCTGGCAGTCAGAGGCGATGAAGGACGTGCTAATCTGCGAAAAGCGCCGGCGAGGTGATATGAACCTTTGACCCGGCGATGTCCGAATGGGGAAACCCAGTGTGATTCGTCACACTATCGTTAACTGAATACATAGGTTAACGAGGCGAACTGGGGGAACTGAAACATCTAAGTACCCCGAGGAAAAGAAATCAACCGAGATTCCCCCAGTAGCGGCGAGCGAACGGGGAGCAGCCCAGAGTCTGAATCAGCTTGTGTGTTAGTGGAAGCGTCTGGAAAGTCGCACGGTACAGGGTGACAGTCCCGTACACGAAAGCACACAGGTTGTGAACTCGAAGAGTAGGGCGGGACACGTGGTATCCTGTCTGAATATGGGGGGACCATCCTCCAAGGCTAAATACTCCTGACTGACCGATAGTGAACCAGTACCGTGAGGGAAAGGCGAAAAGAACCCCGGCGAGGGGAGTGAAATAGAACCTGAAACCGTGTACGTACAAGCAGTGGGAGCACCTTCGTGGTGTGACTGCGTACCTTTTGTATAATGGGTCAGCGACTTATATTCTGTAGCAAGGTTAACCGTATAGGGGAGCCGAAGGGAAACCGAGTCTTAACTGGGCGTTAAGTTGCAGGGTATAGACCCGAAACCCGGTGATCTAGCCATGGGCAGGTTGAAGGTTGGGTAACACTAACTGGAGGACCGAACCGACTAATGTTGAAAAATTAGCGGATGACTTGTGGCTGGGGGTGAAAGGCCAATCAAACCGGGAGATAGCTGGTTCTCCCCGAAAGCTATTTAGGTAGCGCCTCGTGAACTCATCTTCGGGGGTAGAGCACTGTTTCGGCTAGGGGGCCATCCCGGCTTACCAACCCGATGCAAACTACGAATACCGAAGAATGTTATCACGGGAGACACACGGCGGGTGCTAACGTCCGTCGTGAAGAGGGAAACAACCCAGACCGCCAGCTAAGGTCCCAAAGTCATGGTTAAGTGGGAAACGATGTGGGAAGGCACAGACAGCCAGGATGTTGGCTTAGAAGCAGCCATCATTTAAAGAAAGCGTAATAGCTCACTGGTCGAGTCGGCCTGCGCGGAAGATGTAACGGGGCTAAACCATGCACCGAAGCTGCGGCAGCGACACTATGTGTTGTTGGGTAGGGGAGCGTTCTGTAAGCCGTTGAAGGTGGCCTGTGAGGGTTGCTGGAGGTATCAGAAGTGCGAATGCTGACATAAGTAACGATAAAGCGGGTGAAAAGCCCGCTCGCCGGAAGACCAAGGGTTCCTGTCCAACGTTAATCGGGGCAGGGTGAGTCGACCCCTAAGGCGAGGCCGAAAGGCGTAGTCGATGGGAAACAGGTTAATATTCCTGTACTTGGTGTTACTGCGAAGGGGGGACGGAGAAGGCTATGTTAGCCGGGCGACGGTTGTCCCGGTTTAAGCATGTAGGCGGAGGTTCCAGGTAAATCCGGTACCTTTTAACGCTGAGGTGTGATGACGAGGCACTACGGTGCTGAAGTAACAAATGCCCTGCTTCCAGGAAAAGCCTCTAAGCATCAGGTAACATCAAATCGTACCCCAAACCGACACAGGTGGTCAGGTAGAGAATACCAAGGCGCTTGAGAGAACTCGGGTGAAGGAACTAGGCAAAATGGTGCCGTAACTTCGGGAGAAGGCACGCTGATATGTAGGTGAAGCCCCTGCGGGTGGAGCTGAAATCAGTCGAAGATACCAGCTGGCTGCAACTGTTTATTAAAAACACAGCACTGTGCAAACACGAAAGTGGACGTATACGGTGTGACGCCTGCCCGGTGCCGGAAGGTTAATTGATGGGGTTAGCGGCAACGCGAAGCTCTTGATCGAAGCCCCGGTAAACGGCGGCCGTAACTATAACGGTCCTAAGGTAGCGAAATTCCTTGTCGGGTAAGTTCCGACCTGCACGAATGGCGTAATGATGGCCAGGCTGTCTCCACCCGAGACTCAGTGAAATTGAACTCGCTGTGAAGATGCAGTGTACCCGCGGCAAGACGGAAAGACCCCGTGAACCTTTACTATAGCTTGACACTGAACACTGGTCCTTGATGTGTAGGATAGGTGGGAGGCTTTGAAGTGTGGACGCCAGTCTGCATGGAGCCGTCCTTGAAATACCACCCTTTAATGGCTGGTGTTCTAACGTAGACCCGTGATCCGGGTTGCGGACAGTGTCTGGTGGGTAGTTTGACTGGGGCGGTCTCCTCCCAAAGAGTAACGGAGGAGCACGAAGGTTAGCTAATCCTGGTCGGACATCAGGAGGTTAGTGCAATGGCATAAGCTAGCTTGACTGCGAGAGTGACGGCTCGAGCAGGTGCGAAAGCAGGTCATAGTGATCCGGTGGTTCTGAATGGAAGGGCCATCGCTCAACGGATAAAAGGTACTCCGGGGATAACAGGCTGATACCGCCCAAGAGTTCATATCGACGGCGGTGTTTGGCACCTCGATGTCGGCTCATCACATCCTGGGGCTGAAGTAGGTCCCAAGGGTATGGCTGTTCGCCATTTAAAGTGGTACGCGAGCTGGGTTTAGAACGTCGTGAGACAGTTCGGTCCCTATCTGCCGTGGGCGCTGGAGAATTGAGGGGGGCTGCTCCTAGTACGAGAGGACCGGAGTGGACGCATCACTGGTGTTCGGGTTGTCATGCCAATGGCACTGCCCGGTAGCTAAATGCGGAAAAGATAAGTGCTGAAAGCATCTAAGCACGAAACTTGCCCCGAGATGAGTTCTCCCTGAGACTTTAAGTCTCCTGAAGGAACGTTGAAGACGACGACGTTGATAGGTCGGGTGTGTAAGCGCAGCGATGCGTTGAGCTAACCGATACTAATGAACCGTGAGGCTTAACCTTACAACGCCGAAGATGTTTTGGCGAAGAGACAGATAATCAAATTTCAGCTTTGATACAGATTAACAGAATTTGCCTGGCGGCTTTAGCGCGGTGGTCCCACCTGACCCCATGCCGAACTCAGAAGTGAAACGCCGTAGCGCCGATGGTAGTGTGGGGTCTCCCCATGTGAGAGTAGGGAACTGCCAGGCATCAAATTTAGTAGTAAGCCGGTGCATTAATCCGGTGGTTACAAGCAGTCTTCGGTGGAGCGGTAGTTCAGTCGGTTAGAATACCTGCCTGTCACGCAGGGGGTCGCGGGTTCGAGTCCCGTCCGTTCCGCCACTTATTAAAAGCCCTGAGCTAACGCTCAGGGCTTTTTTCTTATCTGACGTTTAATTATTGCGAAATCAGCAAAAATCCTCTGCATTTTGCGATCTTTTTCTCTATAACACCGCCAGCGATAATCGTCCTCAGTTTACGAACATAATGATTGAGGAATAGTATGACTCTCCCTGCATTTGGTCTGGGCACTTTCCGCCTGAAAGACGACGTTGTTATCGCATCAGTTAAAACCGCACTCGAACTGGGCTATCGTGCTGTTGATACGGCGCAGATCTATGAAAACGAAGCTGCCGTTGGACAAGCTCTCGAAGAGAGCGGTGTACCGCGTAATGAGCTGTTTATTACCACGAAAATCTGGATTGAGAATCTCAGCAAAGACAAGCTGATCCCAAGCCTGAAAGAGAGCCTGAAAAAACTGCGTACTGACTACGTGGATCTGACGCTGGTCCACTGGCCATCACCGAACGATGCCGTCTCCGTGGAAGAATTCATGCAGGCGCTGCTGGAAGCGAAAAAACAGGGCTTAACGCGTGAAATTGGGATCTCCAACTTCACGATCCCGCTGATGGAAAAGGCCATTGCTGCTGTTGGCGCAGAAAATATTGCGACCAACCAGATTGAGCTCTCTCCATATCTGCAAAACCGCAAAGTGGTGGACTGGGCAAAACACCATGGGATCCACATCACCTCATACATGACGCTGGCCTACGGTAAGGCACTGAAAGATGAGGTGATTATCCGTATCGCCGAGAAGCATAATGCGACGGCTGCGCAGGTCATTCTGGCATGGGCAATGGGTGAAGGGTATGCCGTGATCCCATCATCAACTAAACGTGAAAACCTGGCGAGCAACCTGTTAGCAACGGATCTTCATCTGGATGCTGACGATAAAAAAGCGATCGCAGCCCTGGAGTGCAACGATCGGCTGGTCAGCCCGGAAGGCTTAGCACCAAACTGGGATTAAGTTTGACCCACCCTCTGTAACCTGAACCCTCACACAGCTCCTCCGGGAGCTGTTTTTATATGTTCACTCAGAAAATCGATAAAGGCACGAATGCGCGTACTCACCGCTCTGTCGCTGTAATACACCGCGCTAAAAGGCATTTCCACTGGCAGGCGTTTATCGGCCATCAATTCCACCAGTTCACCCCGCGCAATCTCCTTATCAATCATATAGTCAGACAAACAGGCGATACCGTTGCCTTCAAGACACAATTGCTTCAGCGTCTCCCCGCTGTTGGACGACAACCCGCAGGTGATCTCATGCAACTGACCGTCAGGGCAGGCGACGGGCCAGGTATTTAGCGAAACGGGTTCCGTGAAGCCCAGGCACAAATGCTGTTTCAACTCCTCAACCGTCTCCGGTTTGCCATGTTCAGCAATATACTGTGGCGACGCGATAATTTTACGGTAGCTGGCAAACAGCGGGCGGGCCCGCAGGCTTGAATCGGTCAGGGTTCCCGCCCGGATCGCCACATCTACCTTTCGCTCGATGAGGTTAATAAACGTCTCGGACGAGACCAGAGAGAGCGTCATCTCCGGATAGCGTTCACGGAAAGGTTTGATTAGCGGCATCAGAAAGTGCAGCACAACCGGCGTGGCTGCATCAATGCGCAGTAACCCACGCGGCGTGCTGCGGGTCTCCATAATCTCGGTCTCTGCTGCGGCCATCTCCTGCAGTACCGACTGCACGCGGCGAAAATAACGCTCACCTTCCTCCGTCAGGCTCAGCTGCCGCGTCGTTCGGTTGAGCAGACTCACCCCAAGCTTCATCTCCAGCTTTTTTACCGAGCGGCTGATGGCTGAGTTAGCCTGTCCCAGCTGTTCGGCAGCGCGGCTAAAGCTGCCGCTTTCAACCACGGCGACAAAGATTGTCAGCTCTTCTGACGTTGCTTTCATTGTTGCACCACCCGCAAAATTCTATTGAGATTTTGACCATTTTTGTTATTTAAGCACTGGCGCATACTGCCTGTCATCTTAATCCTGATGATACGGAGTATTTTATGCCACTGGCGCTACTTGCCCTGACGATCAGTGCCTTCGCAATTGGCACGACCGAATTTGTTATCGTGGGGCTGGTCCCCACCATTGCTAACCAGCTTGCGATCTCGCTGCCCTCCGCCGGATTGCTGGTGTCCATCTATGCCCTGGGCGTTGCCGTCGGTGCGCCAGTCCTGACGGCCCTGACAGGACGTTTCCCGCGTAAGCAGCTGTTAGTTGCACTGATGGTGCTGTTCACCGCCGGCAACGTGCTGGCCTGGCAGGCGCCGGACTACACCACGCTGGTCATCGCTCGGCTGTTGACCGGCCTTGCTCACGGGGTGTTCTTCTCGATTGGTTCTACTATTGCAACCAGCCTGGTACCCAAAGAGAAAGCGGCATCCGCCATTGCGATCATGTTCGGTGGGTTGACCGTTGCACTCGTTACGGGCGTACCGTTGGGCACGTTTATCGGACAACACTTCGGCTGGCGTGAAACGTTCCTGGCCGTCTCCCTACTGGGC
The DNA here is from genome assembly GCF_000805795.1 of Enterobacter sp. FB. NCBI lineage: Bacteria > Pseudomonadati > Pseudomonadota > Gammaproteobacteria > Enterobacterales > Enterobacteriaceae > Enterobacter > Enterobacter sp. FB. Next base: position 6,687 of record NZ_JSZC01000013.1, read on the forward strand.
GTCATTGCCCTGGTGACCAGCCTGCTGCTGGTGCCGTCGAATATTCCAGGCCGGGCCAGCGCTAGCCTGAGCGATCAGCTGAAGGTACTTACGCATCCGCGTTTGCTGATCATCTACGCGGTTACGGCGCTGGGCTATGGTGGCGTATTCACTGCTTTTACCTTCCTGGCACCGATGATGCAGGACCTGGCGGGCTTCTCTCCCAACGCCGTGAGCTGGATCTTGCTGGGGTACGGTATTTCCGTTGCGATTGGCAATATCTGGGGCGGCAAGCTTGCGGATAAGCATGGTGCGGTACCGGCGCTGAAATTCATCTTCGCCGCGCTGGTTGTTCTGCTGATGATTTTCCAGTTCACCGCCTCGATACAGTACGCCGCGCTGGTCACGGTACTGGTCATGGGGATCTTCGCTTTTGGTAATGTGCCAGGGCTTCAGGTTTACGTTGTACAGAAAGCTGAGCTTTATACGCCAAATGCGGTGGACGTGGCATCGGGGCTGAACATTGCCGCATTTAATATTGGTATTGCGTTGGGTTCAATTATTGGCGGACAAACCGTCGAGCACTTCGGATTGACCCAGACCCCGTGGATTGGCGCGGTGATTGTCCTGATCGCCTTCCTGCTGATTGGCCTGAGCGGACGTCTGGATAAGCCAGCCCGCATTGCGCTGGGGTAACATCAGTAAGCGCTGGCTTACAAAACTGGAAAGCGGTTTCTCAGAAATTGCGTTGAAAGTGTGACCTAAAGTCCCTATAACATTAGAACCAGTCCGTTTTCCGGACTGGTTCATGTTACAGAGGCTGTTTCCAAAAGTGCGAAAAAATACCTATGCCATGCGTTATGTTGCCGGAATGCCCGCGGAGAGGATCTTGCCTCCGGGGTCGTTTGCGAGCATCAGTCAGGCATTACCCGCCGGCACACCGTTAAGCAGCGATGAAAAAATCCGCGTACTGGTGTGGAATATCTTTAAGCAGCAGCGTGCGGAGTGGTTATCGGTACTCAAGAATTTTGGCAAAGATGCCCATCTGGTTCTGCTCCAGGAAGCGCAAACCACCCCTGAGCTGGTCCGGTTTGCCACCACTCACTATCTTGCCGCCGACCAGGTACCGGCCTTTGTTCTGCCTCAGCACCCCTCGGGGGTGATGACGCTTTCAGCAGCACATCCGGTCTATTGTTGTCCATTGCGCGAACGCGAGCCTATCCTGCGTCTGGCGAAATCGGCACTGGTGACGGTCTATCCACTGCCGGATACCCGTATGCTGATGGTCGTGAATATCCACGCGGTAAACTTCAGCCTGGGCGTGGATGTATATAGTAAGCAGTTACTTCCGATCGGCGATCAGATTGCGCATCACAGTGGGCCGATCATTATGGCCGGTGATTTCAATGCCTGGAGCCGCCCGCGCATGAATGCGCTGTACCGCTTTGCGCGCGAAATGTCGCTGCGTGAAGTCCGTTTTAGCGATGACCAGCGCAAAAAAGCCTTTGGTCGTCCTCTCGATTTTGTCTTCTACCGTGGTTTAAGCGTACACGACGCCTCTGTGCTGGTGACGCGCGCCTCCGATCATAACCCTCTACTAGTCGAATTCAGTCCCGGCAAACCTGATAAATAATGGTGTGTCAGGTCTGCCGTGGGGCAGACCTGCGCGGGTGCTGCCCTTCTATTTTTAACCCACAAAGGACAGTACGATGACAACAACACACTCCCATCATGACAACGTAGAAAAACAGTTTGGTTCTCAGGCAAATGCCTATCTGAGCAGCGCCGTGCACGCTTCAGGTCGCGATCTGGTGCGTCTCGGTGAACGTCTGTCGGCATTCCCGCAGGCGCACGTGCTGGATTTAGGCTGCGGGGCAGGGCATGCCAGCTTCACGGCTGCGCAGCAGGTGGCGCACGTAACCGCATATGACTTATCCAGCCAGATGCTGGAGGTGGTTGCTGAAGCGGCGAAAGCGAAGGGGCTGGACAACATTGATACGCGCCAGGGCTATGCCGAATCCTTACCTTTTGATGATGCCTCGTTTGAGGTGGTGATCAGCCGTTATTCCGCGCACCACTGGCATGATGTTGGCCAGGCATTACGCGAAGTCAAACGCGTTCTGAAGCCGGGTGGCATCTTCATTATTATGGATGTCATGTCGCCTGGGCATCCGGTACGTAATATCTGGCTGCAGACGGTGGAAGCGCTGCGCGACACCTCCCATGTGCAAAACTACGCCAGCGGAGAGTGGTTATCGCTGATCACGGAAGCGGGGCTGATCGCGCGTTCGTTAATCACAGACCGTTTACCGCTGGAGTTTAGGTCGTGGATTGCGCGTATGCGCACCCCGGAAGCATTAAGCCAGGCTATCAGGCTGTATCAGGAGAGCGCGTCGGCAGAGGTGAAGGCGTACTTTGAACTGCAGGACGATGGTTCATTTACCAGCGATACCATCATGGCGGAAGCGCAAAAAGCGGGATAAACAAAAAAGGCACCGAGGGGAATCGGTGCCTTTTTATCTTTCGGTCGTGTTATCAGGAGTCTGGCGTTGCGCTGTTCTTCACAAACAGCGTTAGCTGGTCGCCCGGTTTCAGATTGTCAGTATCGTTGTTCCAGCGCATCACATCTTTGATGTTCACGCCGTGACGTTTTGCGATACTGGACAGCGAATCACCCTTACGCACGCGATAGGTAATGCTATCGCTGTTGCTGGCGAGACGCTGTGCGCTGCTACCTGCACCCACCGTCAGAGTTTGACCCACTTTCAGGCCTGAACTGCGCAGGTTATTCCACTGCTGCAGATCTTTCGCATTCACGCCAAGACGTGACGCAATGCCCGAAAGCGTATCACCTGAACGAACCTTATAGCTGCGGCTGTTAACTGATGATGCATCCGCGATCAGCGTTGACTGAACGGCGGCGATTTCACCCGAAGCTAAAGACTCACGTAACTGCTCAGCATGTTTCTGCGGAACCATTACATACTGCGGGCCACTCGCCCCCAGCGTTGAGCCTTTAACGCCAGCATTAAAGGTTTTCAATTTACTTACCGACATACCCGTCATATCAGCAACCTGTTGAATATCAACCGGATTGCTGAGGCGAACACGCGCCAGTGCACGACTTTCGTCTGGTGTTGGCAGTTGTACACCGTAACGCTTGCTGTTCTTGAGAATATCGCTCAACGCCAGCATTTTCGGTACGTAAATCTTTGTTTCCTGTGGCAGTGAGAGCGACCAAAAATCGGTGGATTTACCCCGTGCTTTATTCGCTTTCATTGCCTTCAGTACACGACCTTCGCCGCTATTGTACGCTGCGACCGTTAACAGCCAGTCGCCGTCAAACATCTTGTTCAGACGTTGCATCATGTCGAGAGCGGCTGTCGTTGAAGCGACAACATCGCGACGCGCATCATAGTTGCGGGTCTGTTTCAGACCATAGTTTCGCCCGGTGCTCGGAATGATCTGCCAAATGCCTGCGGCATTGGCGCCAGACGTCGCGTGTGGGTCAAAAGCGCTCTCCACTATGGGTAGGAGTACCAGCTCCATAGGCATGTTACGTTTCTTAACTTGCCCGGCTATCCAGTACATATACGGCTCTGCCCGTAACGTTACATCGTGGAGATAGCTCTTATTACTTAAATACTTCTGTTTCTGTTCGCGAATCCGGCTGTTTTCCGGAATTCCCATCTTTAGCTCGTCGCCAATAGAGGTCCACAAGTCTTGCTCCTGCGCGAAAGATGTCCCATCGTCCATCCAGCGCGCCGAACTTGTAAACTTCCCTGCTTCCCCTTGACCAGCTGCAGAAAGGCTCTGTGCGTGCTGTTGTACGTTGCTGCCGTTCTGCGACTGGCAACCTACAAGCAGGACAGAGGCGAGTAATATCGCTTTTGCCTTCATGTGTGTGTCAATAGTTGCTTAAAAGACGAGCGATGATAACGGCGAATTTTTGAAAAGGCAACCAGCAATTATCTGAAGTTATCTTTCTTTGACCTTAACCATGCAAATCGCTGTTCTGGTTGTTGCAAATTTGTTTCTTGGTTAATTTTGCTAATTAAATCAATATCATCTGTTCGCAAAAATAAATTAATTTGGCGCTCGTTTTTCAGAATTACGGGGAGTGTGTTTTGGTTTTTTGCACGTAACTCCTTCACTTTGTGATAATAATCCTGAATCGCCCGATCCTCAGGCAACAGGCTGACGGCAAACTTCATATTTCCTAATGTATACTCATGTGCGCAACAAATAACGGTGTCATCGGGTAATGCGTTAATCTTCTGTAAAGACTGATACATTTGTGCTGGCGTGCCTTCAAACAGTCTTCCGCAGCCTCCGGAGAACAGCGTGTCGCCGCAAAAAAGATAAGGCTTACTGTAGAAACACAGATGTCCCAAAGTGTGACCCGGTGTAGCAAATACGGAAAACTCCCACTCACGTATGAGGATTTTTTCGCCTTCTTCGACTACTTGCGTGAGTCCCTTATCTTGTGCCTCTGCCGGTCCGTAAACCACAACATGCGGAAAGTGGGTACGCAGTTCAGGTACACCGCCCGTATGATCGTTATGGTGATGCGTCAACAGAATGGCTTCCGGCTGCCAGCCGTTCTCTTCTATTGCGCGCAGTACGGGGGCGGATTCTCCGGGATCGACAATGACGCATCGACGTTCATCGTCAACTAAAACCCAGATGTAATTGTCCTCAAAAGCAGAAATACTGATAAGATTCATACATTACCTCTTATAGCGTGGCGGGTGTGTTGATGAAACCGGCAAGGATACCTCAGACTGTCGCAGCACCGGAACGTTGGGCGGAACTGCCCTGGGGTGAATACTATCGCGAGGCGTTAGAGCAACAGCTGAAGCCCTGGCTCGCGAAAATGTATGGCTTTCACCTGCTTAAGATTGGCAATCTCAGCGCGGAAATCAATACCGAAAGCTGCGCTATCTCGCATCAGGTGAACGTCTCTCTCGGCGGATCGCCGGTTCAGGTGAAAGCAGACCCGTTACATCTGCCGTTTGCGGAAAAATCCGTTGATGCGTGTTTGCTCGCACATACGTTACCCTGGTGCAGCGATCCGCACCGTCTGCTTCGCGAAGCCGATCGCGTGCTGATTGATGACGGCTGGCTGGTGCTGAGCGGATTCAACCCGCTGAGCCTGATGGGCCTGCGAAAGCTGGTACCGGTGCTGCGCCGGACGCCGCCTTACAACAGCCGGATGTTCACCATGATGCGCCAGCTCGACTGGCTGTCACTGCTTAACTTCGAAGTGCTCTGCTACGGCGGCTTTCAGGTGCTGCCCTGGGCACGGCAGGGGGGCGTCTTGTTGAGCACGCATTTGCCTGCCTTAGGCTGCATGCAGTTTATCGTCGCGCGTAAGCGAACCATTCCCCTTACGCTTAATCCCATGAAGCAGAGCAAATCGAAAACGCCGATCCGCCAGACCGTTGGCGCCACGCGGCAGTACAGAAAGCCCTGATCAGGATTCAGGCTGATAGCCCGCGTCCTCATGCGCAGGGTTAGCGGCTGCCGCACGCGCCAGTTCGTCACAGCGTTCGTTTTCCGGATGACCGGCGTGCCCTTTAACCCACTCCCACTTGATCTGGTGCTGGCCCAGGGCGGCATCAAGCCGTTTCCAGAGATCGACGTTCTTGACCGGTTTCTTATCGGCAGTCTTCCAGCCGCGTTTTTTCCAGTTATGGATCCACTGGGTAATTCCCTGACGAACGTACTGGCTGTCGGTACTTAACACCACGTCACAATGTTCTTTTAACGCCTCCAGCGCCACAATGGCCGCCATGAGCTCCATCCGGTTGTTGGTGGTCAGAAAATAGCCTTCGCTAAAAGTTTTTTCATGCTGGCGATAACGCATAATCGCGCCGTAGCCGCCGGGACCCGGGTTGCCGAGACAAGATCCATCGGTGAAAATTTCTACCTGTTTACGCATCTCTGGTAGACTTCCTGTATTTGAAACGTTCAGTTAAACGATAAGTCTGACATAAATGACCGCTATGAGCACTGCAATTACTCGCCAGATCGTCCTCGATACCGAAACCACCGGTATGAACCAGATCGGCGCGCACTACGAAGGGCATAAGATCATTGAGATCGGTGCCGTTGAAGTGGTGAACCGTCGTCTTACGGGGAACAACTTCCACGTCTATCTCAAGCCCGATCGGCTGGTGGATCCCGAAGCGTTCGGCGTTCACGGTATTGCCGATGAGTTCTTGCTGGACAAGCCGACGTTTGCGGACGTGGCTGACGAGTTTCTGGAATACATCAGGGGCGCTGAGCTTGTTATCCATAACGCCTCGTTCGATATCGGCTTTATGGATTATGAATTCAGCAAGCTTAATCGTGATATCCCGAAGACGAACACCTTCTGTAAGGTGACAGACAGTCTGGCGCTGGCGAGGAAAATGTTCCCCGGCAAGCGTAACAGCCTGGATGCACTGTGTTCGCGCTACGAGATAGACAATACCAAACGAACGCTCCACGGGGCGTTGCTCGATGCCCAGATCCTCGCCGATGTCTATCTGGCGATGACCGGTGGGCAGACGTCAATGAAGTTCAGTATGGAAAATGAGTCGCAGCAAACGCAGGGCGAAGCGGGTATTCAGCGTGTCGTCCGTCAGGCAAGCCGGCTGCGGGTTGTTTTAGCCAGTGATGAAGAGCTGCTTAATCACGAATCCCGTCTTGATCTGGTGCAAAAGAAGGGCGGCAGCTGTCTCTGGCGTGCCTGAAAAAACGCCGGAACGCCTGTAAAATCATCGTTTGGGCGATTTTTGCAGCAAACGATTCAAAACGCGAGAAAAAGCGTTGACGAGATCGGAGGCGCACCGTAATATGCGCCTCGTTCCCCAAACGGGAACAGTGGAGCGGTAGTTCAGTCGGTTAGAATACCTGCCTGTCACGCAGGGGGTCGCGGGTTCGAGTCCCGTCCGTTCCGCCACTATTCAGAAGGCCTGAATCAGAAATGATTCAGGCCTTCGTCGTTTCAGCCAGCTGTGATTCCATTCCCTCTCTTCTGACTTGTAGTTAACAAAAAGTTAATATCAATAGTGCAATTAATTAACAATTGCACATCATTAGTGCATTCTTTGCACTGTTGTTGTGCATTTTTCCACCGTCAGCTATTCAGGCTCGAGTCAGATTGTGTCTCTCTGTAAAAAAGAATTCATACAGAATCATCTGCTTATAACCCGCTATGCAAAAAATTACTGAACCAATTGCAGATTGGTTTGGTTATTGCTTAATCATTAGCACGATAAGCGTCATTCCATATCAATAACTTATCGTTAATAAAAATAAAGCAATGATGAAAGCGAGCGAACCAATATGGAAAAACCGTCACGGTTTCTGGCCAATTCCAGCACCGCGCTTGAACAGCTGCGCGGGCTAATCAACCAGCACGAGTCAACACCAGGCACTCCGCTGCCCACGGAACGTGAGCTGTCGGACACACTCGGCGTAGGACGACGTGAAGTGCGTCGCGCGCTGGACGTGCTGGAAGAAGAGGGGCGCATCTGGCGTAAGCAGGGCAAAGGGACCTTTATCGGCCCGGCTGCACCCGTTGAACCGCTGGCCCTTCAGGGATTGGTTCAGCAAACCAACCTTCTGGAAGTGATGGAAGCTCGTCTGCAGCTCGAACCCGGCTTAGCCCGGCTTGCGGCACTGCGTGCCACCAGGGAAAACCTTGCGCTCATGCAGCGCATGCTGGAACGCATCGACAAGGTCAGCCCGGATGACCGCGATCTCAACGAACTGTGGGATAGCGCTTTTCACCGCGCCATTGCGGAAGCGGCGGGCAACCGCCTGATGCTCGGCCTGTTTGATGCCATTGATGCCGTGCGGCGTGAACCGGGCTGGCAGCATCTGCGCGAACTGGCACGCACCCCCGAGCGTGTCGATAGCTATAACGACCACCACCACAAGATCATGGCTGCCATTATCCATCGCCAGCCTAACGAGGCCGCGACCGCGATGCGCGAACACCTGCTCAGCCTGCAAACCGCCCTGATTCAGGCGATCCACCTCGAGGACGACTTCACGCCATGACGACAATCCCCTTTAAGGACGCCACGCCCGTATTGCAAGTAAAAAACCTCAACGTTACGTTCGCGGGCTCGCCGGTAAGCGTGCTTGACGGTATCTCGTTGACCGTCAGGGCGGGCGAAACGCTGGCGCTGGTGGGAGAATCCGGCTGTGGGAAAAGTATCACCTCCCTGGCGCTGATGGGGTTACTGCCCGCCAGCGCACGGATCGTCAGCGGGGAGATACAGTTTCGTCGCCACGATCTGCGCAAGCTCTCGCCGCGGGAATATGCCGATCTGCGCGGTAGCGAGCTGGCGATGATTTTCCAGGAGCCGATGACCTCGCTCAATCCGGCGTTTACGCTGGGCGATCAGCTGAGCGAGGCGGTTATGCGTCATCAGGACGTCTCGCGCGCAGAGGCGATGAAGATCGCGCTGCAGATCCTCGAGAAAGTGCAGATTCCGGCAGCAGAGATGCGATTGAAAGCCTATCCCCACCAGCTTTCCGGCGGCATGCGCCAGCGCGTGATGATAGCCATGGCGCTGATCAATCATCCTAAATTATTGATTGCCGACGAGCCGACCACCGCGCTCGACGTCACCATCCAGGCGCAAATCCTCGCCTTGCTCAACACCTTGAAAGAGGAAACCGGCACGGCGGTGCTGATGATCACCCATGATTTAGGCGTGGTGGCCGAAGTGGCGCAGCAGGTGGCGGTGATGTATGCCGGACAGGTGGTAGAGCAGGGAAGCGTCGAGGCGATATTTGCCGACCCGCAGCACCCGTACACCATCGGCCTGATGGGCTCGATCCCCTCCCTTAGCGCACGCAAGGGCCCGCTTTCCACTATTCCCGGATCGGTCCCGCTGCCGGAATCCATGCCGCAAGGCTGCCGTTTCGCAACGCGCTGCCCGTTTGCGCAGTCGCGCTGCCATGACGAAAAACCGCCGCTCACCACGCTCGGCGCGGGCCATCGGGTTGCCTGCTTCCGCGTGCCGCTCGAACACCACATCGCCCTGGGAGAGACCGCATGACCACGCCCATTCTGGAAGCTCGGGACCTCAGCAAGCTTTTCGCCGGCCCGAAAAAACTCTTTACCCCCGCCCGGTTTGTGACGGCGGTCGATCGCGTGTCGCTTGCCGTCATGCTGGGCGAAACGCTGGCGATTGTCGGCGAGTCCGGTTCCGGAAAATCCACGCTTGGCCGCCTGCTGCTGCGCCTGCTGGCCGCCAGCGAAGGGCGCGTGTTTTATCAGGGGGAAGAGATCACCCACGCCTCGGGCGCGCGCCTCAATCAGCTCCGCCGCGAGCTGCAGATCATCTTTCAGGATCCCTTCGCCTCCCTGAACCCGCGCATGACGGTGGAGCAGATCGTCGGTGAGCCGCTGTGGCTGCACCAGAACATGAAGAAAGGGGACCGGCAGTACCGCGTTGCCGAACTGCTTAAGACCGTGGGCCTGCCCGCCGCCTGGGCCGGGCGCTACCCGCACGAGTTTTCCGGCGGGCAGCGCCAGCGTATCGGCATTGCGCGCGCGCTGGCCTCAGGACCAAAGCTGCTGCTGGGCGATGAGCCGGTATCCGCGCTGGATGTATCGGTGCAGGCGCAGGTGGTCAATTTACTGGAAAGCCTGAAGCACCAGCTGGGGCTGACGATGGTGATTGTCGCCCACGGTCTGGCGGTGATCCGCCACATGAGCGATCGCGTGGCGGTCATGTACCTCGGGCAAATCGTTGAGCTTGCCAGCGTCGATGAGATCTTTGACGCACCGCTGCACCCCTATACCCAGGCGCTGATCGCCTCGGCGCCGCAGATGCAGCCGGGCGCTGAACGCGACGCGCCGCTGCTGCAGGGGGATTTACCGAACCCGGCCAGTCCGCCGTCCGGCTGCCGTTTCCACACCCGCTGCCCGTACGTCACTGACGAATGCCGTCAGGTCGAGCCGATTAATCAGGTGCTCGACGGCGGGCGTCAGGTTGCCTGTCATCGCTGGCAGGAGATCAACCGCGATCGCAGCGTTATCCAGATCGCACCGCCATCCGCTGCTTTTCTGCGCCGCCGCGCGCTGTTTGAACACGCGGCCACCCACTCGTCCCTTCCTTCAAGGAACTCATGATAATGACAATGCGTAATTCTCTTTTGACCGTACTGGGAAGTGTTATGTTGCTTGGCGCGGCGCTGCCCGCCCATTCTGAAAGCGTGCTGCGTATTGGCCTGGGGGCTGACCCGGACATGCTCGACCCGCATCTGGCGCGCACCTACTATGGCCGCTTCGTCTTTGCCTCCCTGTGCGACAGGCTGGTGGATGTGGATGAAAACCTGAAGGTCGTCCCCGGTCTGGCCAAAGGCTGGGCGTGGAGTGACGACGGTAAAACCCTGACGCTCAACCTGCGCGAAGGCGTGACCTTCCACGACGGTGAGAAATTCGATGCCGCCGCGGCAAAATACAACCTCGACCGCGCCCTGACCTTAAAAGGCTCCCTGCGTAAAAGCGAGATCTCCTCCGTTGAATCGGTAGAGGTCACCGGTCCGATGCAGATTGCCCTGCACCTGAAGTCGCCGGATGCGGCACTGCTGATGCAGCTCACCGACCGCGCGGGCGCCATGATGGCCCCTGAAGCGGCAAAAAAGCCTGACTTTGCCGCCCATCCGGTCTGTTCCGGCCCGTATAAATTCGACAGCCGCGTGTCCCAGGACCGCATTGTTCTGACCCGCTTCGACAACTACTGGAACAAAGACGCCTACCACTTCGACAAAATTATCTATCTGCCGATCCCGGATGCCTCCGTGCGCCTCGCGAACCTGCGCGCGGGCGATCTTGATCTGACCGAAGGCATCGCCGCCAGCGATGTTAAAACCGTCGAAGCCGACAGCAAGCTGGCGCTGGCGAAGGTGACCGGTCTGGGCTATCAGGGCATCACTTTCAACATCAATAACGGCAAGGTGCCCGCCAACGATCCGTTCAAGGACGCTCGAGTGCGCGAGGCGTTTTCTCAGGCCATTGACCGCGATGCGCTAAACCAGGTGGTCTTTGAAGGGTTGTATACGCCAGCCAACCAGGCGTTTTCCACGGTGAGTCCGTATCACGTCAACCTGCCGGTCCCGCCGCGTGACGTCGATAAAGCCAAAGCCCTGCTCAAAGCGGCAGGCGTCACCGCGCCGCTGACCGTCAACCTGCTGGTGCCGAACAACCCAACCTCGCAGCAGGTGGGGCAGGTGCTGCAGGCGATGGTCGCCGAGGCGGGCTTTAACCTGAACCTGCAGATGACCGAATTCGCCACGCTGCTGGACCGCCAGCAGAGCGGGGACTATCAGCTGAGCTTCTCCGGCTGGTCGGGGCGCCCGGATCCGGACGGCAGCATCTACGGCTTTATCAACAGCAAAGGCACCCTGAACGATGGCCGCTACAGCAACGCGCAGGTCGATGAGTGGCTGACCCAGGCGCGCCAGAGTACCGACCAGGCCGCGCGCCAGCCGCTGTACGACAAGGTGGTGAAGCAGCTGCAAACCGACATGCCGATTGCCTACCTCTACTTCGAGCCGCGTATTTTTGGCCTGAATAAAAGCGTGCAGGGCTTTAAGCCGTACCCGGATGGCATCGTGCGTCTGGCCGGTTTGACGCTTGCGAAATAAGTGTCCTGAGGAGAGCCCATGCTGGAACTGATTTGCAAACGTTTGCTGCTGGCCGTCCCGACGCTGTTGCTGGTGAGCATGATGGTGTTTGGGCTGCAAAAGCTGCTGCCCGGCGACCCGCTGATCGCCATGGCAGGCGAGGAGCGCGATCCGGCGGTCATCGCTCAGCTGCGTGCGGAGCTGAACCTCGATGCCCCGATCCCGGTGCAGTATTTCCACTGGCTGACGCGGGCGCTGCAGGGCGATCTGGGCGTCTCCTTACGCACGCACGAGCCGGTGACGCAGCTGATTGCCAGCAAGCTGCCGGTGACGCTTGAGCTGTCGCTGCTGGCGATGATTATCGCGCTGGTGTTTGGCATCAGCATGGGGATCCTCGCGGCGGTGAACAAAAACAGCTGGGTCGATCACGGGGCGAACTTCGTGGCGATCTCGGGGATCTCGATCCCGCACTTCTGGCTGGGGATCCTGTTGATTCTGGTCTTTTCGGTAAACCTGCAGTGGCTCCCCGCGTCCGGCTACGTGCCGTTCAGTGAAGACCCGCTCCAGAACCTGCGCACGCTGCTGCTGCCCGCGTCCGTGCTCGGAACGGGCCTGGCGGCAACGCTGATGCGCCACACCCGCGCCTCGATGATTGCGGTACTGAAGGCGGACTACATCCGCACCGCGCGGGCGAAAGGGCTGCTGCCGAAGGCGGTGATCTTAAAGCACGCCTTTCGCAACGCGCTGGTGCCGGTGATTACCCTCACCACGCTGCTGTTTGGCGAACTGCTGGGCGGCGCGGTGCTGACCGAGCAGGTGTTCACCATTCCGGGCTTCGGCAAGATGATCGTCGATTCGGTATTTAACCGTGATTACGCGGTGGTGCAAGGCGTGGTGCTGATCGTCGCCATCGGCTTCCTGATGCTCAACCTGCTGGCCGACGTGCTTTACGTCCTTATCAACCCGAAAATGCGAGGCTAACGATGGCGGAACTGACGACACAAACCGTTGCGCCCGCACTGCCGCGGGCGCAAAACCGGGTATTGAAAAAATTCCTCGCCAATAAAAGCGCGGTCATTGGCGCGGCAGTGGTGGGGTTCTTTGTGCTGGTGGCGCTGCTGGCGCCGTGGATCGCCCCGTTCGACCCGGTCAAAGCCAACTTCCTGGCGGTGCGCAAAGCGCCGTCGGAGATGTACTGGTTCGGCACCGACGAGCTGGGGCGAGACATCCTATCCCGTATTATCTGGGGGGCGCGCACCTCGCTGATGGCGGGCTGTATGTCTGTGGTGATTGCCGTGGTTATCGGCGTACCGCTGGGGCTGGTGGCGGGTTACTTCCAGAAGATGTGGGACGGCGTCATCTCGCGCGTGATCGAGGCGCTGCTGGCCTGCCCGTTCCTGATCATGGCGATCGCGCTGGGGGCGTTTTTGGGCCCGAGCCTGACGAACGCGATGATCGCCATCGGCCTTTCCGCGATGCCGATCTTCGCCCGCCTGACGCGCGGCCAGGTGATCGCCATTCGCAACGAAGAGTACATCGACGGCGCGCGGGCAATTGGCCTGCCGGATCGCTGGATCATCATCAAATACGTTCTGCCCAACGTGATGTCGCCGATTCTGGTGCAGGCCACGCTGGCGATTGCCTCGGCGATAATCGCTGAAGCCAGCCTGTCGTTTTTGGGGCTGGGACAGCAGCCGCCCAATCCGTCCTGGGGCTCCATGCTCAACACCGCCAAAGGTTTTCTTGAACAGGCTCCGTGGATGTCCATTTTCCCCGGCGTGGCGATTTTCCTTGCCGTGCAGGGCTTTAATTTACTCGGCGACGGGCTGCGCGATGCGCTCGATCCGCGCCACGACTAAGGAGTCATGATGACCAAAGCGCTAGATTTTACGTCCGGTTACGCTTCACGCCGCCCGCCGATGCTGGGCCATAACGCCGTTGCGACGTCTCAGCCGCTGGCGGCGCAGGCGGGAATGAAGATGCTGCAGCTGGGCGGGAATGCCGTGGATGCCGCCATTGCCGCCGCGATGGCGCTGACGGTGGTCGAGCCGACCGGCAACGGGATCGGCAGCGACGCCTTTGCTATCGTCTGGGACGGTGAAAAGCTGCACGGCCTGAACGCTTCCGGTCGTTCGCCTGCGAGCTGGCATGCGGATCTGTTTGCCGGAAAAACCGCGGTGCCCGAAATCGGCTGGGACGCGGTGACCGTGCCGGGGGCGGTATCCGGCTGGGTCGCCCTGGCGGAACGCTTCGGCACGCTGCCGTTGACCACCCTGGCGCAGCCCGCCATTGACTACGCGCGCAACGGCTTCCCGGTCTCCCCGCTGATTGGGCATCTCTGGCAGCGCGGCTATAACAAGCTGAAAGATCAGCCGGGCTTCAGCGCCTGTTTCGCCCCGGAAGGCCGCGCCCCGCGCGTGGGGGAGATCTTCCGTAACCCGGCGCAGGCGAACTCGCTTGAGCTGATTGCCCGCACCAACGGCGAAGCCTTTTACCGCGGTGAGCTGGCGCAGAAAATTGCCGCCTTCGCCAGAGAGCATGGCGCGCACCTGACGGCCGAGGATCTGGCCAACCACCGCGTGGACTGGGTAGAACTGCTGTCACGCGACTTTGCGGGCGGCTCGGTGCAGGAGCTGCCGCCAAACGGGCAGGGGATCGCCACGCTGATTGCGCTCGGCATTCTTGAGCAGTGCGGCATTGAGAAGCATCATCCGGATTCCGTGCAGTCTCTGCATCTCTCTATCGAGGCAATGAAGCTGGCGCTGGCGGATCTCGACCGCTACGTGGCAGACGAAGCACACATGGCGTTTGCGGCGAAAGAGCTGCTGAGCGACCATTACCTGAAGTCGCGCGCGGCGCTGATCAACCACGACAGCGCATCTGATTTTGTCTACGGTTCCCCGACGCAGAGCGGCACGGTCTACATCAGCACCGCGGACGCCAGCGGGATGATGGTCTCGTTTATTCAGTCCAACTATATGGGCTTCGGTTCAGGCATTGTGGTGCCGGATACCGGGATCAGCCTGCAAAACCGGGGCTGTGGCTTTGTGCTGGATCCAAATCACCCGAATGCGCTGGCGGGCAGCAAGCGTCCGTTCCACACCATCATTCCGGGCTTTGCGATGGACGGCAACGGCCAGCCGCTGATGTCCTTCGGCGTGATGGGCGGCCCGATGCAGGCGCAGGGGCACATGCAGATGGCGCTGCGCATCATGCTGCACGGGCAAAACCCGCAGGCGGCAATCGATGCGCCGCGCTGGCGCGTGGTGCAGGGCAGGGAGGTGATCGTTGAATCGACGTTCGATCGCAACACGATTGCCGCGCTGCGCGAGCGCGGGCATCAGATCGTGGTGGAAGATCCGCTTCAGGATTACAACTTCGGTGGTGCGCAGGTGATTTACCGCCTGCCGGAAGGACACTACGTGGCCGCGACGGAAAGCCGCAAAGACGGGCAGGCGTTGGTGAGTTAAAAGAAGCGAGCAACATTGGTAGGCCGGGTAAGGCGTAGCCGCCACCCGGCTTTTTTTTCACTCAATGCTAAAAGGATCCGCATCCTGCCACGCCGGAAACTTCTCCCGGTACTCCTTCAGCGCCGTCAAGGACAGCTCCGCATCAATACGCGTCGCCTGATGCGGCTCGGCGGTGGCGATGATCTCGCCCTGCGGATTCACCACCCGGCTGTCGCCGCGATAGTGATGCCCATTGCCGTCCGTCCCCACGCGGTTGCAGCCCACCACGTACGCCTGGTTCTCAATCGCGCGCGCCACGAGCAGCGACTGCCAGTGCAGGGAGCGCGGTGCAGGCCAGTTGGCCACATATAGCGCCAGGTCGTAATCGTTGCGGTTACGCGACCACACCGGGAAACGCAGGTCGTAGCAGACCAGCGGCAGAATGCGCCAGCCGCGCCACTCGAACACCACGCGTTCGTTACCGGCTTCATAGTGATGGTGCTCATCCGCCATACGGAACAGGTGACGCTTGTCGTAGAAGTGCACCTTTCCTTCCGGCTCGACCAGCAGGAAGCGGTTCACCGGGCCGCGCTCCGTTTGCAGCGCGGCGCTACCGGCAATCAGCGCGTTGGTCTGCTGCGCTTTGGCATGCATCCAGGCGACCACCTCCTCCTGCGGCATTGACTGTTTTGCCGCTTCCATGGCGAAGCCCGTGGTGAACATTTCCGGCAGGACAATCACATCGCGCCCGGTAATGTCTTCGAGTTGACGATCGAAGTGGCGCAGGTTGGCGGGGCCATCCATCCACACTAAAGGTTGCTGCAAAATAGAAATCTTCAGACCAGGCACGATACAGACTCCTCAAACGACCACTTTTTGACACTGTAGCACGACATAACGAGAAAATGTGGCAATAAAAAACCCCGCGCGAGGCGGGGTTTAGGTAAGCGAAACGCGTTATGCCGCTTCTGGTTTACGGTGCTTCTCCGGCAGCTTTACCGGCTGCGTCGCCAGCTCGTCCGGTTCGAAATCATCCACGTTAATGCTGCGCAGACGGCTCTCTTCGGCTTTCACCAGCAGAGCGGCCTCATCTTTATTGATAATGCCACCGGCCAGCGCCTGTTTTGCCAGTTCGTCCAGACGGGTAAACGGCAGGTTTTTGCCCAGCTGTTTACAGATCTTCTGGTGAATCGGATCGGCGGCCATCACGTCAAGCAGCGCCTCTTCCAGCAGACCCACCGGGTTATGCGGCGTCGGTGCCAGGTACTGACCGCGGCCGATGCGGGAACGGGTTGCGCTCGGAACCTGCAGGATCTTCGCCACTTTGTGGTCCAGCTTGTCGGACGGTGCCAGATGGTGACGACCGGTCGGGAAGATCACCACGCGCAGGGCACCAGCCACGAAGCGGTTCGGGAAGTTCGCCAGCAGATCGTCAATCGCCTGTTCAGCCTGATACAACGCATCCTGTACGCCCCAGTGCACCAGGGGCAGATCCGCTTCCTGACGGCCTTCGTCGTCGTAACGTTTCAGGACCGCAGAGGCCAGGAAGATCTGGCTCAGCACATCGCCCAGACGGGCAGAGATACGTTCGCGACGCTTCAGGCTGCCGCCCAGCACCGCCATGGAAACGTCAGACAGCAGGGCCAGGTTGGCGCTCAGACGGTTCAGATGCTGATAATAACGTTTGGTTGCATCGCCGGTCGGCGTGGCGCTGGTAAGGCCGCGCGTCAGGCCCAGCCAGAAGCTGCGCACCTTGTTGCTGCCCACGTGACCGATATGCTTGAACAGCAGCTTATCGAAGGCATCCACGTCGTTGTTCTGCGCAGCGGCCATCTCTTCCAGCACGTATGGATGGCAGCGAATTGCGCCCTGACCGAAGATCATCATGCTGCGGGTCAGGATGTTTGCCCCTTCCACGGTGATGGCAATCGGTGCGCCCTGATAGCCGCGCGCCAGGAAGTTGCCTTCGCCGAGCATAATGCCTTTACCGCCCGCGATATCCATCGCGTCAATAATTGACTGCTGCGCGCGGTGGGTACAGTGGTACTTCACAATGGCCGACAGTACGGCTGGTTTTTCGCCCAGCATAATGCCGTAGGTAATCAGCGTGGCGGCAGCGTCCATCACGTAGGCGTTGCCCGCGATACGCGCCAGCGGCTCTTCGATACCTTCCATCTTGCCGATGGAGATTTTGAACTGACGACGGATGTGGGCGTAGGCACCAATCCCCATCGCCACCGACTTCAGACCGCCGGTTGAGTTCGACGGCAGGGTAATGCCGCGGCCCACCGACAGACATTCCACCAGCATACGCCAGCCCTGACCGGCCATTTTCGGGCCACCGATGATGTAATCAATCGGCACAAAGATATCCTGGCCGCGGGTTGGACCGTTCTGGAACGGCACGTTCAGCGGGAAGTGACGACGACCAATCTCGACGCCTGGGGTGGAGGTTGGGATCAGCGCACAGGTAATGCCCAGATCTTCTTCGCCGCCCAGCAGTCTTTCCGGGTCAGAGAGCTTAAAGGCCAGACCCAGCACGGTGGCGATAGGGGCCAGCGTGATATAACGCTTGTTCCAGGTCAGGCGCATGCCCAGCACCTGCTCGCCCTGCCACTCGCCCATGCAGACCACGCCGGTATCCGGAATCGCGCCCGCATCGGAGCCTGCTTCCGGGCTGGTCAGCGCGAAGCAAGGGATTTCCTGACCGCGTGCCAGACGCGGCAGGTAGTGATCTTTTTGCTCTTCGGTACCGTAATGCTGCAGCAGTTCGCCCGGGCCTAAGGAGTTAGGCACGCCAACGGTAATCGCCAGGATGCCGGAAACGCCTGCCAGCTTTTGCAGGACGCGAGCCTGAGCGTAGGCAGAGAACTCCAGACCGCCGTACTCTTTCTTAATGATCATCGCGAAGAAGCGATGCTCTTTCAGGTACGCCCACAGCTCTGGCGGCAGGTCGGCCATTTCATGGGTGATGGCAAAGTCGTTCGCCATACGGCAGGCTTCTTCTACCGGGCCGTCAATAAAGGCCTGCTCTTCCGCGGTCAGACGCGGCTGCGGGTAGTTATGCAGCTTTTTCCAGTCCGGATTGCCCTGGAACAGGTCGCCTTCCCACCAGGTGGTGCCTGCATCAATCGCTTCTTTCTCGGTACGCGACATGGGCGGCATCACTTTGCGGAAGCCTTTGAACACCGGCGCAGAGATCATTGATTTACGCATCGGGGCCAGGTTAAACGGCAGCAGGATGATGGCAAGAGGGACTAAAAGCCAGAGATTCCAGAGACCTGCGACGCCAAGCGCAGCCGTCCAGGCCAGAAGAATCAGGCTACTCAGGAATAAACTTACGCGGTGATAGAACAGCACACCGAGCAGAACAACGGTTGCGAGAATGCTCAAAATCATCATAAAGAAAAGCTCCCTTGCTTGTAGGAGGTCTGACCACTTGTGATGATATGGTTGTAGTTGATGTTATTTCCTTTAGCAATGTGTTTACAAAATAATTACAACCTGGTTCACATTGTTCGCGTTTTACCCGGCACGAAAAAGCAAAACGCCGGACGTTTCGCATGGCTTTAGCTTCTCGCTTTTCCCGCTATCCGGTACACTCCACTGTGTTATTTCATCAATACTGAAGGATTATCCTCATGTACCAGGATCTTATTCGTAACGAACTGAACGAAGCGGCGGAAACGCTGGCGAACTTTCTGAAAGATGATGCCAATATTCACGCTATTCAGCGCGCGGCGGTCCTGCTGGCCGACAGCTTCAAAGCGGGTGGCAAAGTGCTCTCCTGCGGTAACGGCGGCTCTCACTGTGACGCGATGCACTTCGCAGAAGAGCTGACCGGACGCTATCGCGAAAACCGTCCTGGCTACCCGGCGATTGCGATTTCCGACGTGAGCCACATCTCCTGCGTAGGCAACGACTTCGGTTACGACCACATCTTCTCTCGCTACGTTGAAGCGGTAGGCCGTGAAGGCGACGTGCTGCTGGGGATCTCTACCTCCGGCAACTCCGGCAACGTGATCAAAGCGATTACTGCTGCACGTGAAAAAGGGATGAAAGTCATCACCCTGACGGGCAAAGATGGCGGTAAGATGGACGGTACGGCGGATGTTGAAATTCGCGTTCCGCACTTCGGTTATGCTGACCGCATTCAGGAAATTCACATCAAAGTGATCCACATCCTGATCCAGCTGATCGAAAAAGAGATGGCTAAGTAAGACTTCGCTGGGGGGCGCTGGTGCCCCCCGCTGTTGTGGAGGTGATGTATGTGCGAACTGCTCGGGATGAGCGCCAATGTGCCAACCGATATCTGCTTTAGTTTCACCGGGCTGGTGCAGCGCGGTGGAGGAACCGGGCCGCATAAAGACGGCTGGGGCATCACCTTCTACGAAGGCAAAGGGTGTCGCACGTTCAAAGATCCACAGCCCAGCTTTAACTCACCGATTGCCAAACTGGTGCAGGACTATCCTATCAAGTCCCGCTCGGTGATCGCCCATATTCGCCAGGCTAACCGTGGCGAAGTGGCGCTGGAAAATACCCATCCGTTTACCCGTGAGCTGTGGGGGCGTAACTGGACCTACGCGCACAACGGGCAACTCACGGGCTATAAGTCGCTGGAGACGGGCAATTTCCGCCCGGTAGGCGAAACCGACAGTGAAAAAGCCTTCTGCTGGCTGCTGCACAAGCTGACGGAGCGCTATCCCCGTACGCCAGGCAATATGGCTGCCGTGTTTAAATACATCGCAACGCTGGCCACCGAACTACGTGAAAAAGGCGTGTTCAACATGCTGCTTTCTGACGGCCGCTATGTGATGGCGTTCTGCTCGACGAATTTGTTCTGGATCACCCGCCGTGCGCCGTTTGGCGTGGCAACGCTGCTCGATCAGGATGTGGAGATAGACTTTCAGAAGGAGACCACACCGAACGATGTGGTCACTGTTATTGCAACGCAGCCGCTGACGGGCAACGAAACCTGGCAAAAGATTATGCCAGGCGAGTGGGTGCTATTTTGTCTCGGGGACCGTGTAATTTGACGCCAGCTGTGGATGGACAACTTCGTGGCTCAGCGGCTTGCTGACCACGTAACGGCCATCCACAACCGAGACAACAGGCGGCTTGTGAGTCTGCTCGAAGTAGTCATAGCCGGGTTTCAGCTGTTTCCAGAAATCCGCGTAGTACGAGTACTTGTGACGCGCCATGTTGGCATCCGTCATGCGGAACGGATAGATGCTGACCTGAACGTTTGGCTGACCAAAGACCAACGCGCCGGTGACAAACTGGAAAATCTCATCAATGCCGGAATCGGTCATCGCGTAGCAGCCGATAGACACGCAGGCACCGTGGATCATCAGGTATTTACCTTCATAACCGTGTGCACGGTCATAGGCATTCGGGAAACCGATATTGATGGCTTTATAGAAACGGCTGTCTGGTTTGAGCTGGCTACGCTGAACGTTGTAGAACCCTTCCGGACTTTTGAAATCGCCCTGACGCTGTTTTGGCCCTAATCCACCGGAGTAGTTACAGATTTTGTAGCTATCAAGCAGCTGATACGTCTCACCCATTTTTACAAACAGATCGAGAGTGCGTTCTTCCTTGAAGATCTGAATATAAACCGGCGATCCCATTAACTGCTGTTTATATTCTTTGCTGATCGGCGTCGTTGAGCTATTACTGCTGAGCAGTCCGGCAAACGACATGCACGGAATCAGAAGCATCGCAATGAACAATGCGATTTTACGCATACTACTAGTTCCTTGATAAAACCATGACCAACTTGCCAGGACGGCAAAAGAGACCCGAAATCAGATTATTCTGTTAGGAGCGCTCACATTAGCACCGCTATAGATTTTCGCAAGAGCCGGGCGGTGAGTTTACAAATTAGTTTTACTTTATAAACCATCAAAATCGCGATGGCTCCAGGAACTTTGCGCATTAGCTCGCAATTTGGCGCGCGCGACGGCGGATTCGCTGCCCGCGAGAAGGGGAAAATGTTACACTTCGCGGCCACTGGATTGTTGTTCATGGAAACCTGCTAACCACATGTTTAAAATCAAAAAAGGACTTGATCTGCCGATTGCAGGCGTGCCCGCGCAGCGCGTTTCGACAGGCGCAAGTGTCCGTCATGTCGCCATTATGGGCGACGACTACCTGGGAATGCGACCTTCGATGTTGGTACAGGAAGGCGATCGCGTGATCAAAGGCCAGGCGCTCTTTGAGGACAAAAAAAATCCCGGCGTGATGTTTACAGCCCCCGCGAGCGGCACCGTTGTGGCGATCAACCGTGGCGAACGGCGCGTTCTGCAGTCGGTGGTGATCCGCATTGAAGGCGATGAACAGCGTGAATTCGCCCGTTACGATGCCGCAGACCTCGCGTCGCTGAGCCGTGAGGCTGTTCAGGCTCAGCTTCTGGCGTCCGGCTTATGGACCGCGCTTCGCACGCGTCCCTTCAGTAAATCCCCGGTTCCCGGCACGGAACCGGCCGCGATTTTCGTCACAGCAATGGATACCAACCCGCTCAGCGTGGATCCGCAGCCGGTTATCCTGGCACAGCGCAAAGCCTTTGATGCCGGGCTTACCGTTTTAACCCGTCTGACGTCGGGAAAAGTCCACGTTTGCCAGGCCGGTGGCGGCAAGCTTGGCGGTCATCCTCAGGGGCAGGTCACGTTTAATGAGTTTGCTGGCCCGCATCCGGCGGGTCTGGTCGGGACGCACATCCATTTCCTTGAGCCGGTGAGCCTGACGAAACAGGTCTGGCATCTTAATTATCAGGACGTCATCGCCATCGGTACGCTCTTCACCTCCGGAGAGCTGTGCGCGGAACGCACCATCGCCATCGGTGGGCCGCAGGCTGCAAACCCGCGTCTGGTGAAGACGCTGATTGGCGCGGATATCAATGAACTGCTGAACGAAGAAACCAAAGCAGGCGAAAACCGGCTGATTTCCGGTTCGGTCCTCAGTGGCCGCCATGCCGTGCAGGCGCACGCCTATCTGGGACGTTTCCATTTGCAGGTCAGCATTGTGCAGGAAGGCCGCGAGAAAGAGCTGTTCGGCTGGGTGCTGCCCGGTGCGGAAAAATACTCCGTCACCCGTACCACGCTGGGGCACTTCCTGCGTAATAAGCTGTTTAGCTTCTCGACCAGTACGCACGGCGGCGAGCGCGCTATGGTCCCGATTGGCAACTACGAGCGCGTCATGCCGCTGGATATTCTGCCGACCATGCTGTTGCGCGATCTGCTCGCCGGCGATACCGACAGCGCGCAGGCGCTGGGCTGTCTGGAACTGGACGAAGAAGATCTGGCGCTCTGTACCTATGTCTGTCCGGGAAAATACGAATATGGACCGGTATTGCGCGAGGTGTTAACCCGCATTGAGCAGGAAGGATAACCGATGGGCTTAAAACACCTCTTTGAAAAAATTGAGCCGCACTTTACCGAAGGGAAGCTCAAAAAGTACTACCCGCTGTATGAAGCCACGGCGACCATTTTCTACACGCCGGGGCTGGTGACGAAAGGAGCGGCGCACGTCCGTGACGCCATCGACCTTAAGCGGATGATGATCCTGGTGTGGTTTGCGGTCTTCCCGGCGATGTTCTGGGGGATGTACAACGTCGGTCTGCAGACCATTCCGGCGCTGCACCACATGTACGATGCGCAGCAGCTGGCGCAGGTGCTTCAGTCTGACTGGCACTACCGTCTGGCCCAGTCGTTAGGGGTGAGCTTTGCGCCAGACGCGGGCTGGGTGAGCATGATGACGCTGGGGGCGGTGTTCTTCCTGCCGATTTACATCACGGTCTTTATCGTGGGCGGCTTCTGGGAAGTGCTGTTTGCCATCATCCGTAAACATGAGATCAACGAAGGCTTCTTCGTGACCTCTATTCTGTTTGCCCTGATTGTTCCCCCGACGCTACCGCTCTGGCAGGCAGCGCTGGGCATCAGCTTTGGCGTGGTCATTGCTAAAGAGATCTTCGGCGGCACCGGGCGGAACTTCCTTAACCCGGCGCTGGCGGGGCGTGCGTTCCTCTTCTTTGCCTATCCGGCGCAAATCTCCGGCGACCTGGTCTGGACGGCGGCTGACGGTTTTTCCGGCGCGACGCCGCTTTCACAGTGGGCGGCACACGGCGGCGAAACGCTGGTGAACAACGCGACGGGTCAGCCTGTGACCTGGTTTGATGCCTTTATTGGCAACATTCCGGGTTCCATTGGTGAAGTTTCAACGCTGATGATTTTGATTGGTGGGGCGCTCATCCTGTTTGGGCGCGTGGCCTCCTGGCGAATTGTGGCGGGCGTGATGATCGGCATGGTGCTGACCGCCACGATGTTCAACGTTATCGGTTCGACCACCAACCCAATGTTCTCCATGCCCTGGTACTGGCATCTGGTACTGGGTGGCTTCGCGTTTGGCATGATGTTCATGGCAACCGACCCCGTCTCAGCCTCGTTTACGGACAAAGGTAAATGGAGCTATGGCGTGCTCATTGGCGCGATGTGTGTCCTGATCCGCGTGGTCAACCCGGCGTACCCGGAAGGAATGATGCTGGCCATTCTTTTTGCCAACCTGTTTGCGCCACTCTTCGATTGCCTGGTGGTGCGGGCCAACATTAAGCGGAGGAAGGCGCGTGGCTGAAGTTAAAAATAACGACAGTATCAGCAAAACGCTGCTGGTGGTGCTGGTGCTCTGTCTGGTCTGTTCGATTGTCGTGGCCGGCTCTGCCGTGGGGTTAAAACCCCTGCAGCAGGCGCAACGTGCGCTGGATAAACAGCGCAACATACTGGCCGTGGCCGGGTTGATGCAGGAAGGGATGAGTGCAGACGACGTCTCGGCGGTATTTGCGGAGCGTATTTCACCGCGTCTGGTGGATTTGAAAACCGGCCAGCTGCTGGATAAAGATCCGGCGAAGTATAACCAGGCGCTGGCGCTGAAAGATCCGCAGATGAGCCTGACGCTCGAGGCATCGCAAGATCCCGCCGGGATTAAGCGCCGCAGCAATCTCGCCGAAATTTATCTGGTGCGTGACCCCCAAAAACGCATTCAGGAAGTGGTGCTTCCTGTCTACGGCAACGGCCTGTGGTCAATGATGTATGCCTTTGTGGCGCTTGATACGGATGGCCGTACCGTAAAAGGCATTACGTATTACGACCAGGGCGAAACGCCGGGGCTGGGTGGCGAAGTAGAAAACCCGAACTGGCGGGCACAGTTTATCGGTAAGAAAGTGCTCGACGATAACGGTCTGCCTGCGCTGAAGGTGATGAAAGGGGCGGCACGTCCCGGTGACGACTACGCCGTCGACGGGCTGTCCGGCGCCACGCTCACCTCCAAAGGCGTGCAGCACAGTTTTGATTTCTGGATGGGCGAGCTGGGTTTTGGTCCTTTCCTGAAAAACGTACGTGAAGGAGCGCTAAACAATGGCTGATACCGGTGAACTGAAAGAAGTCAAAAAGGTGCTCATTGGCCCACTGCTGGCCAATAACCCGATCACGCTGCAGGTGCTGGGCGTCTGTTCAGCCCTGGCGGTGACGACCAAGCTGGAAACGGCGGTGGTGATGACGCTGGCGGTCACGCTGGTCACGGCATTTTCGAGCATGTTTATCTCGATGATCCGCCACCACATTCCCAACAGCGTGAGGATCATCGTGCAGATGGCGATCATCGCCTCGCTGGTGATCGTGGTCGATCAGCTGCTGCGCGCCTTCGCCTATGAAATCTCCAAACAGCTCTCGGTGTTTGTCGGGCTGATCATCACCAACTGTATTGTGATGGGGCGTGCGGAAGCCTACGCCATGAAAATGCCGCCGCTGGCGAGTTTTATGGACGGTATCGGTAACGGCCTCGGCTACGGTGTGATCCTGCTGACCGTTGGCTTCCTGCGTGAGCTGATTGGCAGCGGTAAGCTGTTTGGCATCACGGTGCTGGACACGGTGCAAAACGGTGGATGGTATCTGCCAAACGGCCTGTTCCTGCTGGCTCCCAGCGCATTTTTCATTATCGGTTTGTTGATCTGGCTGATTCGTACGTTGAGACCAGAACAGCAGGAAAAGGAGTAACCGACGATGGCTCATTACCTGAGTTTGTTTGTGCGCGCGGTGTTTGTTGAAAACATGGCGCTCGCGTTTTTCCTCGGCATGTGTACGTTCCTTGCGGTGTCCAAAAAAGTGTCGACGGCATTTGGGCTGGGTATCGCGGTCACCGTGGTGCTTGGCTTATCTGTACCGATTAACAATCTGGTCTACAACTTTGTGCTGCGGGACGGCGCGCTGGTGGAAGGGGTTGACCTCAGCTTCCTGAACTTCATCACCTTTATTGGCGTGATTGCCGCGCTGGTGCAAATCCTGGAGATGATCCTCGATAAGTACTTCCCGTCGCTGTACAACGCGCTGGGGATCTTCCTGCCGCTGATCGCGGTGAACTGCGCCATCTTCGGCGGCGTCTCGTTTATGGTTCAGCGTGATTACAACTTCAGTGAATCTGTGGTGTACGGTTTCGGCTCCGGCATCGGATGGATGCTGGCGATTGTCACCATGGCGGGGATCCGCGAAAAAATGAAATATGCCAACGTGCCTGCAGGCCTGCGTGGCTTAGGGAT
The DNA here is from genome assembly GCF_000805795.1 of Enterobacter sp. FB. Taxonomy (NCBI): domain Bacteria; kingdom Pseudomonadati; phylum Pseudomonadota; class Gammaproteobacteria; order Enterobacterales; family Enterobacteriaceae; genus Enterobacter; species Enterobacter sp. FB. Next base: position 32,340 of record NZ_JSZC01000013.1, read on the forward strand.
CACCTTTATCACCACCGGGCTGATGGCGCTGGGCTTCATGTCCTTCTCCGGTGTGCAGCTATAAGGGCTAACAGATGGAAATTATTCTTGGCGTGGTGATGTTCACGCTGATTGTACTGGTGCTGTCAGGGCTCATTCTGGCGGCGCGCGCGAAGCTGGTGAATTCCGGCGACGTGGTGATTGATATTAACGACGATCCGCAGAATCAGATCCGCACCCCTGCGGGAGATAAGCTGCTCAACACGCTGTCCGGTAACGGTATTTTTGTCTCCTCGGCCTGCGGCGGCGGCGGCTCCTGCGGGCAGTGCCGCGTGACGGTAAAAGAGGGTGGCGGCGATATTCTGCCCACCGAGCTGTCGCATATCACAAAGCGTGAGGCAAAAGAGGGCTGCCGTCTGGCCTGCCAGGTCGCAGTGCGTCAGAACATGAAGATTGAACTGCCGGAAGAGATTTTCGGCGTCAAAAAATGGGAATGTGAAGTTATCTCTAATGATAACAAAGCTACCTTTATCAAAGAGCTGAAGCTGCGGGTGCCGAAAGGGGAAGATGTCCCGTTCCGTGCCGGAGGATACATTCAGATTGAGTGCCCTGAGCATACCGTGGCGTATGCGGACTTTGACGTTCCGCAGGCGTACCGCGCCGACTGGGACAAATTCAATCTCTTCCGCTTTGTATCTGAGGTGAAAGAGCCGACGCTGCGCGCCTACTCGATGGCCAACTACCCGGAAGAGAAGGGCATTATCATGCTCAACGTGCGTATCGCCACGCCGCCACCGAATGTGCCGGATGCGCCGCCGGGCGTGATGTCATCATACATCTGGTCCCTAAAGCCGGGCGATAAGGTGACCATCTCCGGCCCGTTCGGGGAGTTCTTCGCGAAAGATACCGACGCGGAAATGGTCTTTATCGGCGGCGGTGCCGGCATGGCCCCGATGCGCTCGCACATCTTTGACCAGCTCAAGCGGCTCGGCAGCAAGCGTAAAATCAGCTTCTGGTACGGGGCGCGTTCGCTGCGTGAGATGTTCTACGATGATGAGTTTGAACAGCTGGCGCGTGAAAACCCGAACTTTACCTTCCACGTGGCGCTCTCCGATCCGCAGCCGGAAGATAACTGGACGGGCTATACGGGGTTCATCCACAACGTGCTGTATGAAAACTACCTTAAACAGCACCCGGCTCCCGAGGACTGCGAGTTCTATATGTGTGGTCCGCCGATGATGAACGCCGCCGTGATTAAGATGCTGAAAGATCTCGGCGTCGAAGATGAGAACATCATGCTCGATGACTTTGGAGGCTGATGATGCTGACGTTTCTGGCAACCTTTGTGGTTTTTGTGCTTGTCATCTTCGGCATGTCGTTAGGCTGGATCGTTAAGCGGAAAAGCATTCAGGGCAGCTGCGGCGGTATTTCCTCCATTGGCATGGAGAAGGTCTGCGACTGCCCGGAACCGTGCGACGCCCGTAAAAAACGCATGGCGCGCGAGCAGCAGCGCATTATTTAAGTTTTTGTAGGCCGGGTAAGGCAACGCCGCCACCCGGCATTCTTACATCTGCTTCTCAATCCTCATTTGTTTACTGTATACTTATCCAGTGATGAGTGAGGGCTTACTATGCGCAAAATAATCCATGTTGATATGGACTGCTTTTTTGCCGCAGTGGAGATGCGAGACAACCCGGCGCTGCGGGATATTCCCATCGCCATTGGCGGCAGCCGCGTTCAGCGTGGCGTTATCAGCACCGCCAACTACCCTGCGCGCAAATTTGGCGTGCGTAGCGCCATGCCGACGGCGATGGCCTTAAAGCTTTGCCCTCATCTCACGCTTCTGCCCGGGCGGTTCGACGCCTATAAAGAGGCTTCCCTTCATATTCGGGAAATCTTCTCCCGCTATACCTCTTTGATAGAACCGCTGTCGCTGGACGAAGCCTATCTCGATGTGACCGACAGTGTGCATTGCCACGGCTCCGCCACGCTGATGGCGCAGGAGATCCGCCAGACGATTTTCAACGAGCTGAATCTGACGGCATCTGCGGGGGTTGCGCCCGTTAAATTCCTTGCCAAAATCGCTTCGGATTTAAATAAGCCCAACGGCCAGTACGTCATTACGCCGGAAGAGGTGCCTGCATTTTTAAAAACGCTGCCGCTTGGCAAAATCCCCGGCGTCGGGAAAGTCTCCGCCGCAAAGCTGGAAAGCATGGGGTTACGCACCTGCGAAGACGTGCAGCGAAGCGACCTCGCCATGCTGCTCAAGCGCTTCGGGAAGTTTGGCCGCGTGCTGTGGGAGCGCAGCCAGGGGATTGACGATCGCGATGTGAACAGCGAACGGCTGCGGAAATCCGTCGGCGTCGAGCGAACCCTCATTGAAGATATTCATGACTGGTCCGAATGCGAAACCATTATCACGGAACAGCTTTATCCTGAGCTGGAACGACGCTTAAGCAAGCTAAAACCGGACCTGCTGATTGCCCGTCAGGGCATCAAGCTCAAATTCAACGATTTTCAGCAGACCACGCAGGAACATGTCTGGCCGCGTCTGAATAAAGACGATCTTATCGCGACGGCAAAAAAGGCATGGGAAGAGCGACGAGGAGGGCGAGGGGTGAGGCTGGTGGGATTGCACGTCACGCTGCTGGATCCGCAGTTAGAGCGACAGCTGGTATTAGGATTGTAAAAAAGCCCGGTGCGCTACGCTTACCGGGCCTGGGTTTTTCACCCTATCCCTGTGGGAGAGGGCTGGGATGAGGGTATTACTTAACTGGGATCGCCTTCAGCAGTTCAGTCAGCAGCGTCCAGTAATGACCAACGCTTTCGATATGAACCTGCTCATCCGGCGAGTGCGGACCGGTAATGGTTGGCCCGATAGATACCATGTCCATATTCGGATACGGTTTCTTGAACAGACCACATTCCAGACCCGCGTGGATCACCTGAATATTCGGCGTGCTGTTGAACAGACGCTGGTAGGTTTCACGCACCAGTGCCATCACCGGAGAGCTTGCATCCGGCTGCCAGCCCGGGTAGCTGCCTTTGGCGGAGGTTTTTGCGCCCGCCAGCGTACCCAGAGATTCCAGCATGCTCACCACATACTCTTTACCGCTGTCGATAAGGGAGCGGATCAGGCAGATGATCTCCGCGCTGTCGTCGCTCATGGTCACCACGCCCACGTTCAGTGAGGTTTCCACTACGCCTTTCGCCACGTCAGAGTTGCGGATTACGCCGTTTGGCGTCGCGTTCAGCAGCTGAACGAAGGTGTCACGAGACTGCACGGTCAGCGCGGCTTTATCCGTGGAGACGGATTCCAGCACCACGGTCAGGTTCTTCTCTTTCGCCGACAGTTCGTTTTTCAGGATATCCAGGTACACGGTGGAGAGTTTTTTCAGCTCGTCGGCTTTAGCCGCTGGAACCGCTACGGTGGCGAAGGCTTCGCGCGGGATCGCGTTGCGCAGGGTACCGCCGTTGAAGTCTACCAGACGCAGATCCAGCTCGGCCGCATGGCCTGCCAGGAAGCGTGCCAGCAGCTTGTTGGCGTTACCCAGACCCAGGTGAATATCACCGCCGGAGTGGCCGCCTTTCAGCCCTTTCAGCGTCAGCTTGAAGGTCTGGAAACCGGCAGGAATCGCTTCGCGTGACAGCGGCAGGGTAGAGATGAAATCAATCCCGCCCGCGCAGCCCATGTAGATCTCGCCTTCTTCTTCGGAGTCGGTGTTGATCAGGATATCCGCCTGCAGCCAGTTCGCCTGCAGACCGAACGCCCCGTCCATGCCCGCTTCTTCGGTCATGGTCAGCAGCACTTCCAGTGGACCGTGCTCAACGCTGTCGTCAGCCAGCACGGCCAGCGCAGAGGCCATACCGATGCCGTTATCCGCACCCAGGGTGGTGCCGCGCGCTTTCACCCAGTCGCCGTCGATGTACGGCTGAATCGGGTCTTTGGTGAAGTCGTGAACGGTGTCGTTGTTCTTCTGTGGCACCATGTCCAGGTGCGCCTGCAGCACAACCGGTTTACGGTTTTCCATGCCTGCGGTGGCGGGTTTGCGGATCAGAATGTTGCCAACCTGGTCACGTTCCGCATGCAGACCTTTTTCCTTCGCCCAGCCCATAATATGTTCGGCAAGCTGTTCTTCATGGTAGGAAGGGTGTGGAATGGAGCAGATTTTGGCAAAAATATCCCACAGCGGCTGCGGAGATAGTTGAGACAGTTCAGACACGATAAGTCTCCTTGTCGAGGCGCTGCAAACAGGGTTGCAGGTCACAGGGTTAGCAGGTTAATAGTTACCACAAGTCAGGCTTGCGAGATGAAACTGAGAATACCACTTTCTCTGCTGGCTGGTAGCATAAAGCATGTAAAAACTCAGGCAGAGGGCGCTAAACACTGGTTTTTAGTGCGTCAGATCTCTATAATCTCGCGCAACCTATTTCCCCCTCGAACACTTTTTAAGCCGTATAAAAACAGGCTGGGACACTTCACATGAGCGAAAAATACGTCGTCACCTGGGACATGTTGCAGATTCACGCACGCAAACTGGCTGCGCGTCTGATGCCTTCCGAACAGTGGAAAGGCATTATTGCCGTCAGCCGTGGCGGTCTGGTACCGGGGGCGCTGCTGGCACGTGAGCTGGGTATTCGTCATGTCGATACCGTTTGCATCTCCAGCTATGACCATGACAACCAGCGCGAGCTGAAAGTGCTGAAACGCGCGGAAGGCGATGGTGAAGGCTTCATCGTTATTGATGACCTGGTGGATACCGGCGGTACCGCGGTGGCTATCCGTGAAATGTATCCGAAAGCACATTTCGTCACTATCTTCGCAAAGCCTGCTGGCCGCCCGCTGGTTGACGATTACGTGATTGATATTCCGCAGGATACATGGATTGAACAGCCATGGGATATGGGCGTGGTCTTCGTACCGCCAATCTCGGGTCGTTAATCACGTTCCGCAATTAATTTAACGCCCGGTGATGCCGGGCGTTGTTTTTTTTAGTCTGGCGCGCGTTACAATAGTCTCTATACGACGTATTCATGGAGGCAATGCAATGACGCAGGCGAATCTCACCGAGACTCTCTTCAAACCCCGTTTCAAACACCCTGAAACGTCGACGCTGGTGCGTCGCTTCAATCCGGGTACTCAGCCTGCCGTCCAGTCTGCGTTAGACGGTAAAAACGTGCCTCACTGGTATCGCATGATTAACCGCCTGATGTGGATCTGGCGCGGTATCGACCCCCGTGAAATCCTTGATGTGCAGGCACGTATCGTGATGAGTGAAGCCGAGCGTACCGACAGCGAACTCTATGATACGGTGGTGGGCTACCGTGGCGGAAACTGGATCTACGAGTGGTCTAAACAGGCGATGCTCTGGCAGCAAAAAGCCAGCCAGGAAGAGGATGCCACGCGCAGCGGCAAACACTGGCTGCATGCGGCCAACCTCTATGCCATTGCCGCGTATCCACATCTGAAAGGCGATGAGCTGGCTGAACAGGCGCAGGCGCTGGCGAATCGCGCCTACGAAGAGGCGGCTCAACGCCTGCCGGGCCAGATGCGCGAGCTTGAGTTCGCTGTTCCGGGCGGGGCGCCCGTTACCGGGTTCCTGCATATGCCCGAAGGTGAAGGCCCGTTCCCGACCGTGCTGATGTGCGGCGGGCTGGACTCTCTGCAAACTGACTATTACAGCCTGTATGAGCGCTACTTCGCACCAAAAGGGATCGCGATGCTGACGCTGGATATGCCCTCAATTGGCTTCTCCTCCAAATGGAAACTGACTCAGGATTCCAGCCTGCTGCACCAGCATGCGCTAAAAGCGCTGGAAAACATTCCGTGGGTTGACCACACCCGCGTGGCGGCATTTGGCTTCCGCTTTGGCGCAAACGTCGCGGTGCGTCTGGCTTACCTTGAATCCTCCCGCCTGAAAGCAGTCGCCTGCCTTGGACCGGTCGTTCATGCCCTGCTCAGCGATCCCGCACGCCAGGGGAGCGTGCCTGAAATGTACCTTGATGTGCTGGCCAGCCGTCTTGGCATGCATGATGCATCAGACGAAGCGCTGCGCGTTGAGCTCAATCGCTACTCGTTAAAAACGCAAGGGTTGCTGGGACGTCGCTGCCCGACGCCGATGCTGTCGGGGTTCTGGAAAAACGATCCGTTCAGTCCGGAAGAAGAGTCGCGCTTAATCACGTCGTCATCTGCGGATGGCAAACTGCTTGAGGTGCCGTTCAGCCCGGTCTATCAGAATTTCGATAAAGCTCTGAAAGAGATTACGCGCTGGATCGCTCAGAGATTGTGTTAATAGATTGCTAAATTTCGCTGGTTTGGTAAAACAGTGGCTTCACAAAAGGAGATCGCAATGACGTTACCGAGTGGACACCCGAAAAGTAGATTGATTAAGAAGTTCATGGCTCTTGGCCCGTATATTCGAGAAGAGCAGTGTGAAGAGAATCGCTTTTTTTTCGACTGCCTGGCTGTATGCGTCAACGTGAAGCCTGCACCCGAAAAACGTGAATTCTGGGGCTGGTGGATGGAAATGGAAGCAGAGGAAAAACGCTTTACGTATAGCTACCAGTTTGGCCTGTTTAATAAAGACGGTAACTGGCAGGCCACCACCATTAAAGATCAGGAAGTGATCGATCGCCTGGAATATACCCTGAAAGAGTTTCACGACAAAGCGAGCGCACTGCTGGCCACCCTGGACCTTAAGTTCGAGCCAGCGGATGATTTTTCCAGCGAAGCGGTGAAGCTGACCGCCTGATAGCGTCACAGCGCCGGGTGGCGGCTTCGCCTTACCCGGCCTACAAAATGCACTATCCCGTAGGCCCGGTAAGCGCAGCGCTACCGGGCAAAAAAAATCCCGGCTTATCTGCCGGGATTTTCTTATTCGGGTAATCTTAGAACTGGTAGGTCATACCCAGGGCAACGATATCATCGCTGCTCACGCCCAGTTTATTATCGTCGTCAATCTGGTTAATTTTATAATCAACAAACGCGGACATATTTTTGTTGAAGTAATAGGTCGCGCCAACGTCAATATATTTCACCAGATCTTCGTCACCAATACCTTCGATATCTTTGCCTTTAGACTGGACATAACCCAGGGACGGACGCAGACCGAAATCGAACTGATATTGTGCGACGACTTCAAAGTTCTGCGCTTTATTGGCAAATCCGCCAGAAATTGGCGTCATGTTGCGGGTTTCTGAATACATCGCTGCCAGATAAATATCGTTCGCGTCATATTTCAGACCGGTAGCCCAGGCTTCGGCTTTCTGCCCCTGACCACGCGCCAGCAGGTTCTGCGCGTTGGTGCGGTCAGAGTTAGTGTAAGCACCGCTGACGGCAAAATCGCTGCCGCCGAAGTCATAGCTCAGAGAGGTACCAAAACCGTCACCGTTCTGCTTCTTGGCGTCACGGTTTTCGTTTTTACCCTGGTACTGCAGGGTCATGTCCAGGCCGTCAACCGCGCCGAAGAAGTCGGTGTTGCGGTAGGTGGCAAGACCGGTCGCACGCTTGGTCATGAAGTTATCGGTCTGAGCGGAAGAGTCGCCGCCGAACTCAGGGAACATGTCGGTCCATGCTTCGACGTCATACAGCGCACCCAGGTTACGACCGTAATCCAGAGAGCCAAAGTTTTTCAGCTTCAGGCCCGCGAACGCCAGACGGGTTTTCTGAGAGGAGTCGCTCTCGGCTTTGTTACCCGCAAATTCAGATTCCCAACGACCATAGCCCGTCAGCTGATCGTTAATCTGGGTTTCGCCTTTAAAACCGAAACGAACGTAAGTCTGATCGCCATCTTTGGTGGCATCATCGCTGATGTAGTGCATGGCTTTCACTTTGCCGTACACGTCCAGCTTATTACCATCTTTATTATAAACTTCAGCTGCGTGAACGGATGCAGAAGCCACTACGCCCATAACCATTAATGCCAGAGTGCTCTTTTTCATTTTCGATCCTGTCTTATAAACGCGCTAAAAAATTCGCTGGACGATAAGCTCATGCTTAAGTCCCGTGAAAAAACAGGAAGGGTTTTATCGTTCTGGAATGAAACTTTTATGACAAACTAAGAATAATTTTAAAAAACTGTGATTTATTATTTCGGTAATAAAAGTGTCAAATTCTCCCGCTACGCTTCCTGATCCCGCGCAACAAAGTGTTTCGCGATGTGCTAAGGCAGTTGGCAACGGGGCTGACTCCTGCTAAAACGTTCGTTCGACATTACTTTCCCTTATCGTTGAACGGCAGAGAATCATGAGTGACAGCCAGACGCTGGTGGTAAAACTCGGTACCAGTGTGTTAACAGGCGGATCGCGCCGCCTAAATCGCGCCCACATTGTTGAGCTTGTACGTCAGTGCGCTCAGTTACATGCCGCAGGGCATCGTATTGTAATTGTGACCTCCGGGGCGATTGCCGCCGGGCGTGAACACCTGGGTTACCCCGAACTCCCCGCGACGATCGCCTCTAAACAGCTGCTGGCCGCCGTGGGACAAAGCCGACTCATTCAACTCTGGGAACAGCTGTTCTCTATCTATGGCATCCACGTCGGACAGATGCTGCTGACGCGTGCGGATATGGAAGACAGAGAGCGCTTCCTGAACGCCCGCGATACCCTGCGCGCGCTGCTGGACAACAATATCGTTCCGGTCATTAATGAGAACGATGCCGTTGCTACCGCTGAAATCAAAGTGGGTGATAACGACAACCTCTCTGCGCTGGCCGCCATTCTGGCTGGCGCCGATAAATTACTGCTTCTGACCGATCAGCAGGGGTTGTTCACTGCCGATCCGCGCTCCAACCCGGAAGCCGAGCTGATTACCGACGTTCACGGTATCGACGATGCGCTGCGCGCCATCGCCGGTGACAGCGTGTCCGGCCTCGGAACGGGCGGCATGGGGACCAAGCTGCAGGCCGCCGACGTGGCGTGCCGCGCCGGTATCGACACCATCATTGCCGCGGGCAGCCGCCCTGGCGTGATTGGCGACGTGATGGAAGGCATCTCCGTCGGCACCCGCTTCCACGCTCAGGAATCCCCGCTGGAAAACCGTAAACGCTGGATATTTGGCGCGCCACCTGCGGGCGAACTCGTCGTTGATGAAGGGGCGACCGCCGCGATTCTGGAACGAGGAAGTTCATTACTTCCTAAAGGAATTAAAAGCGTGACAGGCAACTTCTCCCGTGGTGAAGTGATCCGTATCCGTAACCTCGAAGGCCGCGACATCGCCCACGGCGTAAGCCGCTATAACAGCGATGCCCTGCGCCGCATCGCGGGTCACCATTCGCAGCAGATCGACGCCATTCTGGGCTATGAATATGGCCCGGTTGCCGTGCATCGCGATGACATGATTATTCGTTAAGGAGCCAGAACATGCTGGAACAAATGGGCGCCGCCGCGAAGGCCGCCTCTTACAAACTGGCGCTCCTTTCCAGCCGCGAGAAAAACCGCGTGCTGGAAAAAATCGCTGATTATCTGGAATCTCAGTCCCAGGAGATTTTGCTCGCCAACGAGCAGGATTTACTGGAAGCGCGCCGCAATGGTCTGAGCGAAGCCATGCTCGACCGCCTGGCTTTGACCCCGGCTCGCCTGAAAGGCATCGCCGACGATGTTCGTCAGGTCTGCAATCTGGCCGACCCGGTAGGGCAGGTGATTGACGGTGGGCTGCTCGACAGCGGTTTACGCCTGGAGCGCCGTCGCGTGCCGCTCGGCGTTATCGGCGTTATTTATGAAGCTCGTCCAAACGTGACGGTGGATGTCGCCTCCCTGTGCCTGAAAACCGGCAACGCCGCCATTCTGCGCGGTGGGAAAGAGACATGGCGCACCAACGCTGCGACGGTGAAAGTCATTCAGCAGGCGCTGGAAGAGTGTGGCTTACCGGCGGGTGCCGTGCAGGCAATTGAGAGCCCGGACCGCGCGCTGGTCAACGAAATGCTGCGCATGGACAAATACATCGACATGCTGATCCCACGCGGCGGCGCGGGGCTGCACAAGCTGTGCCGCGAGCAGTCGACGATTCCGGTTATCACCGGCGGTATTGGCGTGTGTCATATCGTGGTAGACGACAGCGCTGAGATTGCTCCTGCGCTGAAGATTATCGTTAACGCGAAGACCCAGCGTCCTAGCACCTGTAACACCGTTGAAACGCTGCTGGTGCATCAGGACATAGCGAACACCTTCCTGCCGGCCCTGAGCAAACAGATGGCAGAGAGCGGCGTGACGCTGCATGCTGACGCCAGTGCGCTCGCGCTGCTGCAGGATGGCCCGGCTAACGTCGTTCCCGTCAACGCGGAGCAGTATGACGACGAGTTCCTGTCACTGGATCTGAACGTGAAAATCGTGAGCGATCTTGACGACGCGATTGCGCACATCCGTGAGCATGGCACGCAGCATTCTGACGCCATCCTGACGCGTACGCTGCGCAATGCCGATCGCTTCGTGAACGAAGTGGATTCCTCTGCGGTGTATGTGAATGCCTCCACCCGCTTCACCGACGGCGGCCAGTTCGGCCTCGGCGCTGAGGTGGCGGTCAGCACGCAGAAACTGCACGCCCGCGGTCCGATGGGGCTGGAAGCGCTGACCACGTACAAGTGGATCGGCTTCGGCGACGATACGATTCGTGCGTAAATAATCACGGGTGATGCAAAAATAGCCGTTTGATTCAAAAGGGCATTGACGCATCACCCGGATAGATCTAACCTTTTGCCCCGTGGTTACATTCGTAACCGGCCTCTCAGGGCCGATATAGCTCAGTTGGTAGAGCAGCGCATTCGTAATGCGAAGGTCGTAGGTTCGACTCCTATTATCGGCACCATCTTTTCATCCAGTACCATCCCCAAGTGTCCATTTTTCCTTGTTTTTCGCGGCATTGACTGTTTTGTTTGTCCACCGTTATCCACCTTTTGCCGTTGCAATCCAATTTTAAAACGGGTACATAATCGGGTATCTGAGTTTGAGGCGGGTACCTATGAAACTAAACGCGCGACAGGTCGAGACGGCAAAGCCTGCCGAGAAAGACTATAAGCTGCCAGACGGCAACGGGCTTATCCTGCTGGTGAAAACCAGCGGGGCGAAATACTGGCGCTATCGCTATACCTTCGCCGGTAAAGAAAAGATGCTCGCGCTTGGTGTGTATCCGGCGGTTTCGCTGGCGGCCGCTCGCGATAAGCGAGACGAGGCCCGGCGGAACGTTGCTGCGGGTATTGATCCGGTGAAGGTCAAAAGCCACGTTGCGGCTGCTGCAGCAAAGACGATCACGTTTAAAGAGATTGCTGCAGAATGGCACGAATTCAAGAAGCCGCGCTGGTCGCCTGGCTATGCCTCTGACATTCTCGAAGCGTTCAACAAAGATATTTTCCCGGCTGTGGGTAAGCTGCCGGTTGCTGAAATCGAACCGGTTCAGATGCTGGCGGCACTGCGCAAAATTGAGAATCGCGGCGCAACCGAGAAAGCAGCCAAAACGCGCCGGTGGTGCGGTGAAGTATTCAGTTATGCAGTTGCGACAGGGCGCGCGAAGTATAACCCCGTCAGCGAACTGAACAGCGCAATGGCCGGGCATAAAGGAGAGTCCTTTCCGTTCCTGACGGCTGAAGAACTGCCCGATTTTCTGGCGGCGCTTGAGAGTTACAAGGGGAGCCCGCTCCCCCGACTGGGGTTGCAGATCATGATGCTGGCGGGCCTGCGTACTTACGAATTGCGACATTCAAAATGGGAATGGATAGATTTCGATAATCGGCTATGGCAGATACCCGCCGAATTTATGAAGATGGACCGTCCGCACCTGGTACCGCTTTCCGACCAGCTTGTTGTCTTGCTGAAAGAGTTGCACGGTCTGACAGGTCGATACGTGAATATGTTCCCCGGCAGGAATGACCCCTCAAAGGTCATGAGCGAGAACACAATAAACAGGATGATCCACACGCTGGGGTATAAGGGGAGAGTAGTAGGGCATGGCTTCCGGCATACATTCAGCACCATCCTGAACGATAAAGGATTCAACTCTGACTGGGTTGAACTCCAGATCGCTCACGTGGATAAGAACAATATACGCGGGGTTTATAATCATGCCCTGTATATGGAAGGCCGTCGGGAAATGATGCAATGGTATGCGGATTATATCGATAAAATGAGATTAATTTAAATGAATAAAGTGAGCGTGATTCTTTCTTTTATTGCAGTTGTTATATCTATTCTGAGTTTGATAAACGCCTACTTGGCGAGAAGGAAAACAAACAAAAATACTGTTAGCACATTAAAAATGGAACTGCTTAAAGATTATTACGAAATTGAAAGTTGCATAGCTAATATCGAATTGACGGCTCTCATAAGTAAGAATAGATGGAAAGGAGTGGTAGATTCTATCTATATGAAAGAATTGGATGAAACATGGAGGGAGGCGAAAAAGCTCGCAGATTCATTTAAAAATTCTAATACCCCTAAGATCGCGAGTATTGAAACCCTGTCTGAGGGCGAAATAATCACTTTCCATCAAAAATTACTTGCAATCCGTCCTAGCGTAATGACCCAACACGAATTAATTTCCGAGAATATCAAAATGTTCGATAAGAAGATGGAGTCACTATTAGAAAAGAATTTATAAAAACTGTTTCTTCCACTCTTCGACCTCGCCGCGCACCCAGCGGGAGGTTCTGCTCCCGAGCTTCTTGGGCTTCGGAAACTCGTTGTTACTGATGCGCTCATAAATGCTGGATTTTTTTAGGCCAACAGAGCGCTCAACCTCTTTGATGTTAATCAGATCAGTGTCAGAAATAATCGGTGTCATGCTATACCCCTTTTCTTCATGGCATCGAGCAGGATGTCCTGCACAGTTCGTTTTGAGTTGCGCCGCTCCATCACCATTTCGTCCATAGTGTCGGCGGCGATAATGTGGTGAATGAACACCGGGCGGTTGTGTCCGGCCTGAATCTGCCGGGTGGGCCCGATGCGTTCGATAATTTGCTGGTACTGCTCCAGATCCCACCAGTGGGAGAAAAACACCAGTATGTTGCCGCCGTCCTGCATGTTCAGGCCGTGGCCTGCGCTTGCCGGGTGCGCGAACAGGACCGGTATCTTTCCGGCGTTCCAGTCGCGCAGCGTCTGCGGATCCTGGTCGAGGTGGCGACCGCGAGGAAACGCTTTAAGCAGGCGCTCAAGGTCGTGCTTCCAATGATAGGCCACCAGCACCGGTGCACCAGCTGCCTCGGTCAGTATGCTGTCCAGCGCCTGCAGCTTCGCGTCGTGCAGTTCTGACCAGCTTCCGGCGTCGTCGGTGTAGACCGCACCGCTGGCAATTTGCAGACACTTCACTGTTTTTGCCGCGGCGTTCGGCGCTTCGATGCCTTCGCCGTTCAGCTCGAGGAACATTTCCTTTTCCATTTCGCGATACTGCTGGCGGGCCTTCGGCAGCATGTCCACGCGGATCACGTTATGGATGGGTTCTTTGATATCGAACCAGTCGGCGGCGTCCAGTGAGATAGTCACGTCGGCCAGTGCGCGCTGTATTTCGTCCTGTGAGTGTGCGAACGGCTCCAGCTTAGTCCAGCTCTGCCCCGGAAACTGTATTGAGTTGAACCAGCGGGAGGTAAACGCGCCGTAAGTTCGCCCGAGGCGCTGCCCCTGATCCACAAACCACGCTTGTCCCCACAAATCCACCAGGCCGTTCGGCGCTGGCGTACCGGTGAGATTCATCCAACGCCGGACGTGCTTATGTGCCACTTTGCCCAGCGCAGCCGCACGCTTACCGCCACCACGTAGCCGGAAAGATTTCAGCCGGGTGCTTTCATCGGGAATGACGGTACCGAACGGCCAGCGGCCGCCCAGCTCTTCCACCAGCCATACCAGATTGTCGTAGTTGATGGTAAACACGCTGGCGTTGCTGTTCGCCAGCGCCGCAGCGCGCGCTTTGGCATTACCGACAATCGGCTGCACCTCGATATTGCGCAGATGGCCCCATTTCACAGCTTCATCCGGCCAGGTGCTGGCTGCCACGCGCAGCGGCGCGAGAACCAGCGCGGGCTGAGTCTCCGCTCCCGCCATGAAGAGATCTTCCAGCGTGGTGAGCGTCGCCACTGTTTTACCCATACCCATTCCCGCCCAGATGTTGCAGCGCAGGGTGTCGATTTCGTGATTGATAATGAGGTCTTGATAAGGGCGGGGTGTGAAAACTTTATATTTCGGCATGAGCAACTTTTATCCTCGTCTATGCTAACCTCTTATCCATACAGAAATTTTTAACAAAAGGGATTTAATAATGCTTACTGTTTACTGTGAGAAAATGACTACCGGAGCATCGGTCTCCCCCGGAATGTACGGTCTGGCGGGGGTAGTTATTGGTGCTCTTATTTCAGGCGGGATTGCGTATGTTATTCAAAGGCAGAACTCTAAAAATACAATTAAGTTGGAAACTGAAAAGCATAAAATTAATGTGATCTCCTCTTATCTTTTAAGCGATATTATTGAGTTTCTTAATGATGAGGTTGCAAGTCTTCAAAGTGTTTACCTTTCCCCAAAAGACGGGAGTAATATTCCTGTTCCTGACCATCATAGAAATTTAATAAACACTGAGATTAACGTACGTGCATTTCAGGATGAAGTGCTGAAAAAATTATTTGAAGACTTTGTGTCCGCTGGGAATAAGGTCAGAAAGTTAACAGCTGCTGAAAAAGCTATAGGTGATGACGACACACTTTGGGATGCAGTTGATTTAGCTGCAAGTATAAAAAAACGAGCTCTAGAACTTAGCCAATTTAATATTAAATAATCCCCTCCAGATTTTTGCTATCCAGCACCACCACGGTAAAGCCCAGCGCGCGCAGCCGTTCGTGCTCCCGCAGCTGGTCGGCGCGTGGTGGTTTGCCTGGCGCTTTGCATTCAACAAAGACGAGGCGGCCGCCGGGAAGCAGGACAATGCGATCCGGTACCGAGCGGCGACTAGGCGACACGAACTTAAAGGCGACCCCGCCAGCCTTTTTCACTTCGGCGACGAGGTGCTTTTCGATAAGGCTTTCACGTTCATAGGCCATATCACTCTCCTTTACCGGCTTCAGCAGCGACTTTTACGCCAGCAGCTACCAAGGCTGCTAATACGTCCTCGCGTGAATACCACTCTCCTTCTGGGTGAGGCGTAGGACACATGTCTACCTCGTAACGCTCAGGCAATTTAACTTCCCACTCCTCAAGCTCAGTAATCCGGCTCTCGGCTTCTTCAAGTTGAGCGCGCAGTTCCGGCGCTTTGTCATCGGCGTTTCGACGCAATGCTGTTACCTCATCAAACAGCGCTACCGCGATATTTCCTTGCTGTTTTGCCTGGTTCTCTGAGGCTTCCAGCCTGGCGCGCAGCTTCTCGAAGTCATCAGCATGCACAACAGGAACATGCCTGTGGCCTGGGTTTTGCGTGCCACCAAATGCCATCGGATGGATGTAATAGGTTTTCACGCTTTCATCATCTGCGAGAGTATGTTTGTCGCTGCTAGGCATCATCCACCGCCTTACGCTTTTCGCGCATGTTCTGCATCAGGCAAAAATCAGACCGGCGTTCGCTCCAGTCCTGATTCAGTTCGTTACGTGATTCGCGGTTTGCTTTGGCCCAGACTTTCGCCGCCCGGTCATACTCGCCGGACTGCTCAAGGCGCAAAGCTTCCCGTGCAGTCCGGTAATAAAGCGGACTGTCACGATATTTAAATGACATAGGGGTTACCTCAGAAACAATTCATTGAAGCGCAAATGGTCTGGACACGCTGGCATGTTGCGACATCAAACATCCCGATATGGCAACTTTCAGAGGGGATGCCTAATTGGATACTAAGCCACTGATAAGCTTGTTTTCGCGTCGTTTCGCCCGATTTCCAGAGCGGGTCAAAAGCTCTGTGGGCTGCACTTTTTGCTAATCGCAATTCTGCATTCGCAAGCCTGCCGAGTGGTTGAGCATCACTGTTTTTATGGCAGCCCACCCATGCTTTGCATGGTTCGCAGTGCCAGAACCGCAGAGGAAAAAGGTCGGGTCGATGGGGGTAAATCTTACGCCCAGTAACCAGTGCAGCTTTATTCCCGCAGTAGTCGCAAATAACCATCGCAATCAGTCCTCAGTATTAGTGATCGGGCGAATGCTGCTCAGCACCAGACGAGTACGGACACCGACGGCGCCACCGCGGCGGCCAGTGTCTTTGTAGTAATACTCTTTTGGGCCAGCCACCCACGTTGTTGGGTTTTGATGCAGTTGCACCTGCTTTTCACCGGTGCGGGTAATAACCGTTCCGGTATGCGTTTTTATTACAGCCATAGCGATTAATCCTTACGGTAGTGGTACGCCTCGAAGCCGCCAGCGTTCAGCGGGATATCGGGCGCCCATTCGGGGTTAGTGGAGAGCAGCGCGGAGAGCGCTTTATCGTTGAAATCGTCTGTGTCCGGCGCTTCGGTGATCACCTCATCGTGTACCGTCAGCACAATGCTGTAACCGGCATCCTCGATCAGCGGCATGTTTCCGGCCAGAACGTCGCGAGCGGCCGCCTGAGTGACGTTTTCCACCAGCTTTCCGCCGTAGGTTTTGAGCCGCTGCCATTTGCGCGAGTAGGAGTTAACGCCCTGATAGGTGATATTCCCCTTCTCGATGGACGGGGACGGGTAGCACAGCGCGCGCCCGGATGGCAGCTGTATGCGCAGCCATGCACCATCACGGCGGACTTTCAGATAACCGCAGTAGAGCGTTTTTTGCGGTGTGGCTATTGCGGCGCGGACGGTGCGCTCCAGCTCATACCAGAAATCGCAGGTCGCCGGGTGGGCTCTGCGCCACAGGCGCTTGAGCGAGTCACAGGCGATGAATACACGCTCGGACAGGCCAAAGGTCGACTTACGTTTAACCGATTCGTCGTACCAGCTTTTCGCCTCGCGGATAACATCGCGGGGGATGTTCGGCAGAGCGGCGTTCGCCAGCTCGTCAAGATCGAGGCCGTAGACCAGGGCGAAGGTAAGAAACGCCGCAACGCCACCACCAAAGCCGAGGCCCAGCTCCATTACCTTACCGATCTGACGCTGGTATTTATCGACATCGTCCGGTGAGATGTTGAAGGCGCGGGCGTAGGCCAGTTTATACAGGTCCGGCCCGGTCCCCTCGTCGTATTCGCGGAACGCGTCCAGCTTCCACTGCTCGCCGGCAAGCCAGGCCAGTGTTCGCCCCTCGATGTTCGACAGGTCGCTAACCACTAGCTTTTTGCCTGCGGGGGCCATGATGCAGCCGCGTAGCGCCGAGCTGGTCAGCTCCATGATGTTATCGAACAGCAGATCGGCGCATCCGGCTTTCAGCGCCTCGATACCCTCGTCTATCTGGTCCTGCTCAAGTGAAGGGCGGGGCAGGTTCTGGGGCTGGAACAATCGCCCGGCCCAGCGCCCGGTTCGCGATGCGCCACAGAACTGCAGCGTGCCGCGCAGACGACCGTCACTGCTCACGCCCTTAATCAGCGATTTGTACTTACTGGTGCTGGTGGTGCTGGCCTGTAGGCGGATAGCCAGCAACTCTTTCACCGCAGACGGCAAATCAGGATCCGCCATACGGCGCTCCAGCGTGCTGCGCTGCATGTCCGGCAACTCCACACCGTACGATTCAACAATGTGCTTAATCAGCGCATCGCGCTGCGTGGCCGCCTGTACTTCGCCGTCGGTCATTACCTGCGTGCGTTTCGCCAGGCGTTTTTGCTCGAGGTCTACCGCCTCGATCGCCGCCTGCGCCAGCTGCACATCCATGCAGACGCCGCGGTCGTTGATCTGCTGGTCGCGATGCCAGAGCGCCAGCTCCGCACCCTTATAATTCCACTTCGGCAGGCGCTTATGTACTTCGCGCATAGCCTCGATATCAAGGCCAGCGTAAGCAACAAAGCGGCGCCATTCTTCCGGGTGGGTTTTGCTGGTGGCCCGGCGCAGTTTGCTGTTCTTCGGACGTGGCTTACAGAACAGCTGGATAAGCGCTTTACCTTCTTTGTCCTTCGCCTTGTCCTGCGGGACGCCGAGCACATCACTGAGCGCCCCCAGCGCACCGGGGAGGCCGTGCGCCAGCGCCTGCACCATTGTGTCGCGCCAGCGTGTTACATCAGGGGCCAGCCGCGGTATTGCATGGCGCAGCACCGTGCGATCGAAGTGCGAATTGTGGAAATAAAGCAGGGTGTCGGGGTCGGCGATAGCCTTCTGAAGCCTGCCGGGGATAGGTTCGCCAGCAGTCAGATCCCAGACGCTAACCGGCTCTTCGCCGATGGCCCAGGCGAACAGCATCACTTCGACACCTTCCGCATAAGCGTGTGTGCCATTTGTGATTGGTATTTCGCAATAGGTTTCCAGGTCGCCCCATAGTATATTGCTCATATTTAATCCTAGGAGTTATGGAATGGAGTTCACAGTTTCCTTAAGCACGATTATTACTGCATGCCTCGGTTTTCTTGGTGTTTATGTATTAATGCCTTTTGCATTAATATTCAGAGACTTTTTATTAATTAAATTCATTGAGAAATTTATTCTTAATGAAAAGTTCTGGCTTGATGTCAGGGTGAGAGAAACAGACCGTGCGCATATGAATCACTATTACGCTAAAAGTATGGCTGTTGAGTTTTCAGCGAATGGTGGGGAAGCAGTATGTAAATTAGATAATGAAGTCGTTACTCATCAGGAACTTCAGCAGTATGAAAGTGGAAGGGATTTTCACCTAAATAGAATGAATGCTATCTGGAGCAAGATCCAGTTTAAAAATAATATCGCTATGAAGATGTTTAAATATTTTAAATTGGATGAGTACGAAGGTTATATAGCCAAGCGTGCGCAAGCGTATTACGACAATGCGATAAATATGATTAAACTCAAAGAGGGCGACGGGAAAACGTCCGAGCCTGTTACAACTGCTGATAAAACATAATATTTGTAGATTAATTCGCCCGGCGCGAGGCCGGGCGGGTAGGGTTAAATCAGTGTCTCGGCATTTGCACCTTCGCTGATATCGTCGAAGTCATCCGGCGCGGCCACACCGCCGCCAGCGAACGCGTCACCGTCTCGCAGGAACTGGACGCCACCCAGCGACGCGTTAACGCGTTTGCCGAAGTTGTTGTCCTGCGCCCAGATGTCGATTACCGCGTTAACGTAGCAACCCGCATAAGGACGCCCGTCGGCCTGGATTAGTGGTGAACGGTCGCGATCGATAACTGCCGGGCGTGCTTTGTTGGCCGCGTTCAGGAAGAAGTTGCCCGGGAAGCCTTCGTATTCGGCTTTTTCGTCACCGTCGTGCAGGCAGAGGTTGAGTTTTTTCTCCAGCTGGCCGTAAATGGTTTCCCACTTCTCACCCCATTTTTCCTTCGCTACCTGCTTCAGCGCTTTGCGGACTTCGTCCAGCTGCGGATGTTTCGGATCCATCAGGAAAACAGCGGAGAAGCGCGGGTCGCCTTCGCCGTTCACGGTTTTTGCTTCGAACAGAGCAGGGAAGGCCAGGCGGACGTTGTTCAGTTTAATTTTCATGGGTATTTCCTTAATCAGATGAGGTCAGCGGCGAGCGCGTCGTCGGACACGTCGTCGAAATCGTTAACAGGGTTGATATTGAGCGCCGGGCGCGGGTCGGATTCGGGGGCGACGGTGGGCTTACCGTCAGCGCGGGTGATCAGCGCTTCGACTTTCGTCCAGCGGCGAGGGCTGGCCTTTTTGATGAGCTTCTCGGCTTTGGTCGGGCTAATCAGCTTAAGGTCGAAAACCTCCTCAGTTTTATAGCGGAACTGGTCTTTCAGCAGCGCGCGGGCGGCTTCTTCATCGCTCCAGGCTCGATTACCCTGTTTGCCGGTAACAAGCTTAAAGCCCGGTACCGGATGCCCGGCGTTCAGCTCACTGTTCACCCGGTCGCGCACAGCCTTTAGCCACGATTCGATAAAATCGGCCTGGCTGTATACCTCCGCCAGTTGTTCGGCGGTGAGCAGTGGCACACGCTTAACTGCTTCCGCCAGCTGCTCGCCCGTAGGTTGTGTCAGGTCGACGAAATCGCCAGCGATAGTGTTGAAGTGCAACTGCTGCCGGGCGGTACAGATGGCGCTGGCTTTGCAGAACCGGCACTGTTTTTCGCCGGGTGTGAAGTTTTCCAGCGGCAGGGTTTCGACGCCTTCGCAATCGGCGATGTTGAACATCACGATCACACTGGCTGCCGTTTGCTGCGCCCGTTCGCCGAAGGCCTGGAGCTGTTCCACCGTCAGGGCCCACTCTGATACGTGGTTAAGCCGCGGCTGGTGGATGAACAGGCGCACCGTCTCGAAGTCGTACAGCATGCTGAACTGCTCCAGCGCGCCCAGGGCATACAGCTGCAGCTGCTCGTTCTGCTCAGCATCAACGCGCACACCCTTACCGTATTTCAGGTCGTGGATCTGCAGCTCGTTGCCCGCGATGATTACGCCGTCGGCGGTACCAAAGGACTCTTCTACGCCCACGATGTGGGAGAAGTCGACACGCTGCTCGACCAGCAGCTCATTGCCCTGCGACAGCGCCCAGACGGTGTCGACGTAACGGCCAACGGCTTCGACCATCTCCTCATCTACCTGCGGGCCGGAAGTATCATCCGGGTGCTCAGCAAGAGGATAGGAGCCGAGAAACATCGCGACGTTGCAACCTGCATAGTGCTCCGGGTGACTCTGGCGGTTGCGCAGCACCTTTTCGGCAAGTGCATGTGCTGCAGTACCTTCTAAAGCGAAGGTCGTTTCTTTGTCTGGCTGAGTGGCCTCCAGCGCCAGACTACCGGGGCAGCGCATCCACCGATGCGCTGAAGACGGGGAAAGTCGTGCATGAACGTCTGGCATGATTAACCCTCCAGCGCTTTTTCAGCCTGAGCGATCACGTCTGCGAGGTTCTCGTCAGCAACTTCGCCGAGTTTTTTGGCACCCTGTTTTTCCAGAATCGCCACCGCTTCGGCACGGTAACCACCTTTCGCCAGCTGGAGGATCATGCCTTCTGCCTGCTTACGCAGCGCAGCAAAATCGGTCTGCGTGCCAGCATTATCCCCGGCATCATCACTTGTTTCGGTACCACCTTTTGCCGCGTTTTTACGCGCAAAATCCTCCTGCAGCTGGAGATACTCAACGCGGGTGATCTCGATATGGCCCTTTTTAAGCAGTTCATTCAGCTTGCGTAAGGTGTGGAGTTCACTGGCGGCGGAGCCATCAACGCTCTTGCAGTAGAACGGCCCTGTGCGTTCTTCATCCTTACCGCTGGTTTTTGGCTTCACTTCATGGCGCCCGTCAGCTGGTGCGTCAAGTAAACGCTCGGCAAACTCACGGCGTGCCGCGATGGTCGGTAAATCATCCCAGAAGCGCAGGATGCTACGTGACAGGTCGAGTAATGCTGGCTTGTTCAGATGGCCGGCGCGTTTAACACCCTGCAGGGCGCTGTCCAGAGCATCGATCTGCACAACGCGCTTATCGCCTTCGGCGTCGCGGTAATCAATAACGCGCTGGACCATCGTTTCGCTGAGCTCCTGCGCCTCCGGGTAGAATGCAGCCAGGGCGATAATGTCGCTGAACTCCAGATCTTCCAGCGTAACTTTGTGAATAACGGTTTTTTCCGCTTTGGTTTCCGGTACCGTTTCGCGGTATTCCTGCACCTGCGCCACAGTGTCCGCGCGGAGGGGCACGCCAGAGGCCAGGGCAGTGATAAGGCGTTCAAGCAGTGCGTTATGCTGCGTCAGCAGTTGGTTGTTAAGTTCGAGACTGGTTTCTAAGCTCATACTGCGGTCCTCGCTACAAGGAGAATGAAGGTAATAGCCAGGCCGAACGCAGTAGCGAGGGCCAGACCGGTGATCATGTCGAAATGTTTGCGGCGATAATGGAGCACGTCGCGCCCCATCAGCCGGTGGAAGTGTTCAGGTTTCATCGGTGGTGCTCCTTTCATGTCGGGGAGCGCACTGCACTGAATGCGCTTTCAGGCATAAAAAAGCCCGTCATGGGAGGCGGGCAAAGACTACACACAGCAATGGATGATTCAGGGGATGGGGTACTACATTCGGACGGGCATAATTAACATGTAAGCGTCCTGGCCTAATCTGAAACGCGTTGCACTTGCCGAGTCCTGCATTTCGAGAACGCCATTCGCTTTTTTATCGAAATACTTTGAGCACCTTGCCGCATCTGCGAGGTAGGGCATATGAATACCGACAGCTTCGACTTTACCAGGTTTGAAATGCGATACCCGACGCCAGTCTGGGAAGCGGCCATCGATAATTTCAATCGGGGAGATCAATACCTCCTGCGCTTTATCATCAATGAACGTAGCGCTGCGATTTTCGGTACTAATGACAACGTGGTCGAATTTTGTAGGTGGCTTTGCTTTCACGCTTATGATGACGCTTTCACCTTCAGTTATTGCTTTCCCGCAGAACAGGCGATGCCCATCGGTAGCAACGATGAAACCTTCAGGGTCGAAGAAGATGCCGTTCAGATAATATCTGACATCCTTCACGCCAGCGCATGTTAGCGCTGACAGATACTCTGCTCGTTTAACAGTGATCATGGTGTTTTCCTGCGTTGGTCAGTTCACTTTGGCGGTGCGGTGGCCGGTGCTGATCTTCGGCTTGTCTCGGTGGACTGCAATTCACCGCACCCCAAAGGGGACTTACTGACCCGTATTGCCGACATCCTGTCCCGCCACGGTCCCGACGCATGGTTTAGAGTCGCGCCGTTCGACTTGTGGTTAAATCTACAATTTGAGTTGTATTGTGTAAACCACAAATGTGGTATTTTGTGGTGTGGAAATACCACGTTATTGATATTTAAGTGAATTTAGTTGGTAAGATTTTACAAGTAAGGTAGGGGAGAGCCGTTGGGCCCTCCAGATAAGGCAGGATTGTTAGCGTTTACGGCGGTAAATACGGTGTTCAATCATCACCCCGATGATTTGCAACTTCATGTCAGCACTGCGCAAAACCGGATAGTCGGGGTTGAGCGGAACCAGCTCAAAATCGTTAATGCCAACCCCTAACGGACGATATTTCTTGAAAGTAGCTTCATGACCGCCATTTTTGGCGACCACAAATTCCCCTGGAGTAGGGCATAGATCCGGGTCGATGATAACGATATCCCCTTCCTTAAATTCAGGCTGCATGCTGTCGCCATCTATGCGCAATGCAAAGCATGTTTCCGGTACATCTGAATCTGCCAGAACGTATTCGAAATCACCAGTAAGGTCTGTTACGTCTCTTGCTTCTGTGAGTTCGCCAGCCTGGACATAGCTTAGTATCGGTATGCGGCGGGTGCTTATCTCTGCCAGGGGCATAATGTTTTTGCCATTCAAAAGCCAGTCCGGGCTGCACTTCAAAGCCTTAGCCAGGTCGAGAAGATTACGAGGCTTTCGGGTGCGTCCGCTTTCAATGGATTCAATGGACTGCTGGCTAACTCCCGCAGAGTTCGCGACCTCCACTTGGGTCATTCCTAATTCCAAACGGCGTGCTTTAAAACGGGCTGCGAGAGACATGTTGTGGTCCTTCTGGGGTTGAGTTATTGAGTGTCTCCCTATTAGATACAATTTTTGTTGTATTTGACAAACCTCGTTTGTTGTTGCTAAATACCACTAAAATTGTATGAGGTAATGACTATGACTCTGGCTACCCGATTAAAAGAGCGACGTAAAGAGCTCAAAATGACGCAGGTCACGCTGGCTGAGCTAACAGGGGTTAGTCAGCAGGCCATTAATAGGATTGAAAGCGGTGTAATTTCCCGCCCTCGATATCTTCTTGAATTATCCGTTGCGCTTGATTGCGACCCCAACTGGCTGCTGCACGGCTCACAAAACGAGAAAAAGGTGTAACCCATGCCAGAGAAAAAGATCTGGGGGGCAACGCCTGACGAATGGTTCCACTTCGATCTGGTGCTGGGGCGTACTGACCAGCTGCTGCCGGTCGTGTGCAACCCGGGCGCGGCCATTTCCCCCGACAGTAAACTGAAAGCACTGGGCAAGACGCCGAGCCGCTATAACCGTGACCGTCTGGTAACCGGCATTGCTCAGTGGACAGAGCACGTCGTAACCGAGCATGACTTTGCCCGCTGGTCGAACGAACCGGATTACGGTATCTGCGTGCGTACCGGTCATGGCTGGCTGGCGCTGGACTGTGACAGCGAAGACGAAGACATCCAGGCCAATATTCGCAAAACGCTGGTGCAGCTGTTGGGCGAGCTGCCGCCGCGTCGCTGGCGCGCTAACAGCAACAAATGCCTGTATCTGCTGGCCGTAGAGGGTGATTTCCGTAAGCGCATCCACCGTCTGGCGGGCGATATGGGGATTATCGAGCTGCTGGCCAACGGGCAACAGTTCGTTGCCTGTGGCACCCACAGCAGCGGTGCCCGGATAGAGTGGGATGGCGATCTGCCGGATGAGCCGTCGGCCGTTACTGCCGAACAGCTCGAAACGCTGTGGCAGCGCCTTGCTGAACAGCTGCCTGTGTCGGTCACCACCGAAGCGGGCAGCACGAAGATGCGAGACCGCTCAACCTTCACGCCCGGTGCCACAGATAATACGGCCGAATACCTCGATGCCAATGGCTGGACGCTGCTGGACGGCGCGAACGGCGAGCGATACATCCGCTGCCCGTTTGAGGACGGCCACAGCACGGGCGGCGACCCGACCAGTACGGTTTACTTCCCGGGCGGTACCGCGGGCTTTGAGCAGGAACATTTCAAATGTCTGCACGCCAGCTGCGCGCACCGCGATGACGGCGATTTCCTCAATGCCATTGGGATCCGCAACGACGATTTCGAAGACCTGACCAGCACCGAAGTGGCCGAGCCATTACCGCTGCCGGCGTTCGAGCGCGATAAGTGGGGCCGCATCGAGGCCACCATCAGCAATGCGGCCAAAGCGGTAGTACGTCCTGACTTCGTGGATATCGATATCCGCTTTGACCAGTTCCGTGACGAAATCATGTTCGCCCAGGCGGGCTCCGGCCAGTGGCAGGCGTTCACCGATGCGGACTATGCGCGCCTGCGCATCACGATGGAAAAACGAGGTTTTAAGCCTGTCGGGCGTGAGCTGATACGCGACGTGGTGCTTCTGGCCGCTGACGAACAGCCTTTCGACTCGGCGACCACCTGGCTGAACGGGCTGGAGTGGGACGGCGTGCCGCGTATCGAAACTTTCTACCATACGCACTTCGGTACCGCCGACACGCCATACACCCGCGCGGTGTCCATGTACATGTGGACGGCGCTGGCGGGCAGGGTGCTGGAACCCGGCGTCAAAGCCGATATGGTGCCGATCCTCGTCGGTCCTCAGGGCTGCGGTAAGTCCTCCGGCGTGGAAGCGCTTAGCCCCGACCCGGCGTTCTTCACCGAGATCTCTTTCGCTGAGAAAGACGATGACCTCGCACGCAAGATGCGCGGGCGTCTGGTGGCAGAGATTGGCGAGCTGCGCGGCCTCAACACCAAAGAGCTGGAATCCATCAAGGCATTCGTGACGCGCACGCATGAGAACTGGATCCCTAAATACCGCGAGTTCGCTACCCAGTTCCCGCGTCGCCTGGTGTTCGTTGGTACCACAAACGAGGACGAATTCCTCGCTGACAAGACCGGTAACCGCCGGTGGCTGCCCGTTGAGGTGTCGAAAGTCGACGTGAAAGCGATAAAAACAGACCTCCTTTTGCTGTGGGCTGAGGCCCGCGAGACGTTTAAGCGCCTTGGCGGCATCCAGTTCCGCGATGCTGAGCGCCTCGGTGCGAGTGTCCACGAGCAGTACACCATTAAGGACGCGTGGCTCGAAACTGTCGAGAAATGGCTCGACACGCCTGACCTGATGACTAACGACATTCCGCGAAACTGCGAATTTTTACGCGCTAGCGACGTTCTGCGCGATGCGATTGGCTTAAATCCCAGCCACATCGGTAAACGCGAAGAAATGCGAATTAGCAATGTTTTGCAAAATTGCGGGTATAAGCGTGTTCAGCGTCGTGTTGACGGAAAAATGACTCGAATTTTTGAGGCGGTGTCCCAACCTGTACCAGCCTCGAAATAGAGGTTGGTACATTTTAACTAATTGAATTTAAAGGTCAGTACCAACTGTACCAACTGTACCAACCTAATTACTAAGAACCCCATATATATATATATATATCGTTTGGGGAAAAGGTTTGAAAAGAGCTGGTACAGGTGGGTACAGGCTGGTACAGGCCGAACAAGTAATTTTTTGCACATAACTGCGTGCAATAAGCGAATTGGGACTGCGTTACCCACGTCCACGGAGAGACGGACGCGGTTCCCTGGAAATTTTTTCGTAGCAAAACGTAGAGGTCAGAGCTATGCGTAATATTCAACAGGTTTTAGAGCGCTGGGGTGGCTGGGCTGCCGATAGCAATACCGCGGTGAGCTGGGCTCCAATAGCGGCGGGATTTAAAGGGCTGGTGGTCAGCAGTTCGTCCAGCAGGCTGAGTTGCTGCGATGACGACGGGCTGGTTATCGATGCCTGCGTCTGTCGCCTGCAGCAGGTCCGCAAGCCTGAGGAACTGGACGTCATCATGCTGTACTACGTCTACGGGTTGACCAAGCGCGAGATAGGGCGGCGGCGTCGCTGTTCTGAGGGATTTATCCGCCAGCAGTTGCAGGTAGCAGAGGGATTCATAGAGGGGTGTCTCTGCATGCTTGGCGTGAGCCTTCAGATGGATCCTGAGGTCGAAATTCAAAGGGATGAAAAAAGTATTAGTGCGCTACGCAAAAACTGCGCTACGCTGGTATGAGTTGAATTTCTGACCTCAACGAAGAGGCTCCCGCGAGGGGGCCTTTTTTCTTACCCAGTTCAGGGGAAAAGTTAATAAAACAGGGCTTTCGCTGCGAAAAAACGCTATGCAATTTGCACCCTGTTTTATGCACGATTTATTCACTTGTTTTTGTCGGTTTCAGTCCGCTTAATCCGCGTAAATAAGCCGTTCGCCGCGAATATGGGGCGAGTGCTGTTTGGCCGGTGCGGGTAACGGTCATTATGTTAAATCAGGCCGTTTTTTAACAAATTATGGGGGTTGGGATGGATGCGGCAATCATCTGCGCTTCAGGCCCCTCTCTCACTATCGCTGACTGCGCTGCGGCATGCCGTTCTGGCCTCCCGGTCATCGCGGTTAACTCATCATGGCGCGCGGCACCGGGTTGTACTCACATCTACGCGGGCGACCTGCGCTGGTGGGATATGAACATCCCCGCACTACCTGATGGGCCTGAGCGCTGGACATGCAACCGCAGGGCGCACACCAGGCATGGTCTGAACCTGTTCCCGACTGATACCACTGGCACCTTCAATTCAGGGCAGAGGGCCATCCTGTTCGCCCACTGGCTGGGTGCAAAGCGCATCATCCTGCTGGGCTTCGACTGCTCGATCTCAAATGGCAGCCACTGGCACGGGGACCACACCTGTCTGGATAACCCGACAGCAGCGAACGTGAAGCGCTGGCACGGTGAGTTTGCTCGCGTCGCGCAGCTGCTTATCGGGAAGGTCAATATCACCAACAGCAGCCGTCAGACGGCGCTTAACTGCTTTCGGCGTCAGTCACTCGACGAGGCGCTACGCGAGGTCACATGCAAAATGTACCCCTTTTCATAGAGGGCATGCTGGGGATGGGCGACAACATCTACCAGCGTGCTTTCGTCCGCCAGCTGCCAGCTGGCTCGTTTATCAAAACGCCCTGGCCGGAGCTGTACGAGGATTTACCCGTTCGCCCGGTGCGCAGCAACACGACGCTGAGAACTCAGCGGAAGAACGAGCACCGCACGCAATCGGTATTCCACCCGCTGCCAGATATGCGCCAGACAAAGCGCATTTTCTACGGGCCAGACCATCTGCGGCGCGGGTCGATATTCGACGCAATGCGCCAGCAGTTCGGCACGGAGCCAGCAGAGCTGGATCTCCCTTCCTTCGGCCCTGCGGAGTTTACGCACGAAAAGCCGATTGCGGTCATCCGCCCGGCTACCGTCCGATCAGAATGGCGCAGCGATTCGCGCAATCCGGACCCTGATTACCTGCTGAAGGCTTCCCGCATCCTGCGTAAGCATTTCTGCGTGATCAGCGTGGCCGATTTGCAGGACGGCGAGGAATGGGCCGTCGGCGAGCTGCCAGAAGCTGATCTGCGGCTTCATGGTGGTGAGCTTGGTTTCAAATCGCTGATGCGCCTTGTTGAGCATGCTGCTGTGGTGGTAACGCCTGTTGGCTGGGCGCTGCCCGCAGCGATTGCCTACAAAACACCTGTCTACGTTGTAGCGGGCGGGCGTGGCGGCCACAACGCCCCGGAAATCGTTACCGATCCGGCGATGGACCTGTCGCGGGTTGGCTGGGCCATCCCTGACAACTACTGCCGCTGTGAAGAGTGGGACCACCACTGCGACAAGCGGATCTCCCATTTCACTAACAAATTAGAGGCCTGGCTCCATGAAGTCGTTTTATCAGGAACTGGAACGCGGGCTGGTGTTTCTGCCTGAGCTGGGGATCGGTCGATTTCCGGTACCGCCAGCAAGGCCGTATAACTCGCAATATTTTGCAAAGTATCAGGCTTATGCCGATACGGAGACCGGGCATGCGCTGACGCAGGCGCGTATCGATCTTGTAGCTCGCCATTACCGCGGTCTGGTACTCGATGTGGGAATCGGGGCCGGACAGTTCGTGTCCACGCGAGCGGAAACGGTGGGCTACGACGTCAACCCTGCTGGGGTTTCCTGGCTGAAGGATAACGGATGTTTCGTTGATCTCTACGCTGAAGGCGCTCCAGCGCTGACGTTCTGGGATAGCCTGGAGCACATCGACGACCCGGTTTGCGCAGTTCAGCAGGCCGGACAGTTCGTGTTTGTCTCTATCCCGATTTTCAAAGATGCCGAAGACATTCTGGCATCACACCACTACAAGAAAGATGAGCATATCTGGTACTTCACCGATGAGGGCTTGCGGCGCTGGTTTGCGGAGCAGGGCTTCGAATGTGTGGAGCACAACGAGATCGAGTGCGAGCTCGGGCGCAAAGGGGTTGGTACTTACGCTTTCAGGCGTTTCTGAGTTGACCCTCATTTTGCCCGCTTCGGCGGGCGCTTTTTTACATCACAGCACCCCGACCCCGGAGGTGTGGAATGCAACGTATGAACCCAACAAATGGACATGACCTGCCGTACTGGTGGTCAGCTGCTTTAGGGTTGTTCTCTTTGCTTAGCCTGCAGGATTACGTATTTATTATCGGTGCCCTCGTATCGGCGTTTTTCACGATAAAAACCTATTACGCAAAACGCAAAGAAGAGCGTGAGCGTATGGCAGAGGAAAGAAAAAGAACTCAGCTGCTGGCGAACTATCTATCTGATGTAGGTAAAAAACCCCACTCCGATCGTCCGGCTGCAGCCGAGGTTGTAACGGAGGCTATGCGGAGAATTTCCAGTGGCACAATTGAAACTGAGTAAGAAAAGCGGAGCGACCGGGATTGTTTGCTCAGTCGCTACGATTATCGCAATAGTGGTCAATGCGGGGCACGTTCGAACCAATGAACGTGGTCTGGAGCTAATCGGGAATGCAGAATCTTGCCGACGTGACCCGTATGTCTGCCCGGCAGGTGTGCTGACTGATGGCATGGGTAATACGCATGGCGTGAAGCCCGGCACCGTTAAGTCAGATCAGCAGATCGCAGCCGAGTGGGAACGCAACATCCTTGATGCCGAATCCTGCGTTAACCGCTACGGGAATGGACGTAAGCTGTCCGACAATACTTTCTCGGCAGCTGTATCAGTAACGTTTCGTGCTGGCTGCGGGAATATGCGCACCTCCACGATGTTCTCTCTTCTAAGAAGTGGAGACATCACGGCGGCATGCAACCAGTTCCCTCGCTGGGTATGGGGTGGCGGCAAGATTCTTCCTGGGCTGGTTACTCGTGCCGGCAAAGAAGAAGCACTCTGTCTGGATGGACTGAAATGATCACCATAGCCGATATCAAAGCCTCATGGCGTCTGATACTGCTGGTGGCCGTTATTGCTGTAGTCGCCGTGCTGTGTGTCCTGCTGTCAAACAGCCGCTCTGACGTTGCTACGCTGAAGAGTGATAATGATGTTCTGCGCAGTGATAACACCCTACAGGAGACGGTTATCGCTGCACAGGCTTTCAACTTCAACCGGTTTAACCAGGTTGCCGAAAACGCCAGCCGATTAAACTCACTGATTGATGCCAGCTCCGATAAAACCGTTATCGAGTATCGGGAGATCCTCCGCCGTGAAAAAACCTGTGATCTGCCTGTTCCTGCTGATGTCGCTGGTGGGCTGCTCAGCTACGCGAACAGTTTACGTGCCAGCGCAATGCACGCCGATCCCGGGGACGCTGACGCAGCCAGTGATAGCGCCACTACCACCAGCGCGCTGACGTATTGCCAGGCTGTTCTCTGGATCAAGCCGCTGCTGGCCGCCATCGAAAAAGCGAATAACCAGCTGGCGGGCATCCGTCAAATCGAGCAGGACAGGCAATAGCATTACAGAAGCTCTTCACTGAGGGGCTTCGATAATGACCTGACACATGGAAAAACAAATGACTAAGAAGCTGAAAGCGAAGCACGAGGTGTTTTGCCGCGAGTTTCTTGTCGATCTGAATGCCACCCAAGCCGTCATTCGTGCGGGGTACTCCGCTAAGCGAGCGCATGTTACAGGTGCTGAGCTTTACGGTAGACCAGAAATACGCGCCCGCATCAACGAGCTAAAGCAGGAACGTATCGACCAGTTGGGCATCGACGCGAATTATGTGCTGATGCGGCTAGTGGAGATCGACAAGCTCGATGTGGCCGACATCCTCGAAGACGATTTAAGCGTTAAGCCGCTCTCTGAGTGGCCGGAGTCCTGGCGTCGGTACCTCAGCGGGTTCAATCTCGCGGAAATGTTTGAGGGCCGTGGGGATGATCGAGAGATGGTTGGCATTCTCAAAAAGATTAAGTGGCCCGACAAGGTCAAAAACCTTGAGCTGCTTGGTCGCCACGTCTCTATTCAGGCGTTTAAAGACAATGTTAAGAGCGAGATAACCGGCGCTGATGGTGGTCCAGTCAGAACTGAAACAACCAACTTAACGCCAGAGCAAGCCGCAGAGGCGTATAAAAAAATGATGGGTTAGATATGCCTTTACCGTTTCCTTTTGATTTCAAAAAACCTGACTACGTGCAGGTTTTCGAATGGCGAATGGAGCGACTGGAGAGGATCCGCAAAGACCCCGCCATGCTGGCAACCCTGAAGCAGTTTTATCGTACCAATCCAGCCCAGTTCATCATTGACTGGGGGATGACGACCGACCCGCGTAACCTCGACTACGGCCTGCCGGTGACCATTCCTTTTTTGCTCTTCCCAAAACAGGAAGAGTGGATCCACTGGATTATGGAACGCTGGGGCAATCGGGAGAACGGGATAACGGAAAAATCCCGTGAAATGGGGCTCAGCTGGACGGCGATAGGGATGGCCTGCTCACTCTGTCTCTTCAACAAAGAGATGGTGATCGGTTTCGGCTCCCGTAAAGAGGAATATGTCGACAGTACTGGCGATCCTAAAGCGTTGCTCTGGAAAGCGAGAAAGTTTATCGAAACGCTGCCCGTTGAGTTTCGTGGTGGCTGGAATGAGAAGAAAGACTCGCGGTTTATGCAGGTAGAGTTCCCGGAAACCGGGGCCATTATCAAAGGTGAGGCTGGCGATAACATTGGCCGTGGTGACCGTACCACACTTTATCTGGTGGATGAGTCTGCTTTCCTTTTGCGCCCGCAACTGATTGACGCAGCGCTGTCGCAAACGACCCGCTGCCGTATTGACCTCTCCTCCGTTAACGGGATGGGTAACCCTTTCGCTCAGAAACGCCACGGCGGCAAAATCCCCGTGTTTACATTCCATTGGCGCAGCGACCCTCGCAAGGACGATGAGTGGTACCGCAACGAATGCGATAAAATCGATAATCCGGTGGTCGTGGCGCAAGAACTGGACCTGAATTATGCCGCATCGGCGGAAGGTGTCCTCATCCCCGCTGAATGGGTGCAGGCGGCTATTGATGCCCATATCAAACTGGGTATCAAACCGACAGGCAGACGCCAGGGGGCTCTGGACATTGCTGACGAGGGGCGGGACAAAAACTCTTATTCAGCCCGGTATGGTTTCCTGCTGGAAGATGTCCAGGAATGGTCTGGCAAGGGTAGCGATATCTTCTCTACCGTCGAGCGCGCTTTCGGGCTTTGCGATGCGGCTGCCGTCGAAGAACTACGTTTCGATGAAGATGGCCTCGGGGCTGGCGCGCGCGGTGATGCCCGCGTTATTAACGAACAGCGCAGAGCAAATCGCCGCCCAGCTATTCTCGCAACGCCGTTCCGCGGTAGCGGCTCGGTGTTTGATCCAGATGGAGAAGCGGTACCGGGGGATAACGCCCGGGCTGCTCGGCTGAATAAGGATTTCTTTGCAAATGCCAAAGCGCAGAGCTGGTGGCATTTACGCAAGCTGTTCCGTAACTCCTACCGCGCGGTGGTAGAGGGCAAACCCTACAACCCCGACGAAATTATCTCGTTATCCAGCAGCATTGCCTGCCTGGACAAACTCATCACAGAACTATCGCAACCGACGTTCTCCATCAATGGCGTCGGCAAGATGGTTATTGATAAACAGCCCGACGGTACCAAATCGCCGAACAACGCTGACTCAGTGATGATCAATTATGCGCCGATGAATGCGGCACTGAATATCTGGGAAAGGCTCGGGAGACAGGCTTAATGGCAAAATCAAAGCAGGCTGGCCAGCGTAAAGCAGTTGCTACCGCTGACAGCTATGAAAACTTTGCCGCCCGGGTAGGGATGCAGACGCCTAACCAGCATGCAGCGTCTACGTATCGGGCAAATTTTACCAGCCGCAACCGGCTGCTGGTGGAATGGGCATACCGCTCGTCGTGGATCGTCGGTGAGGCTGTTGATGCCATCCCCGACGACATGACCCGCAAGGGTATTCGCATCACCTCTGAAATCGATGCGAAAGATAGGGGCGTTATTGAGTCTCAGTTTGATGACCTGCAGCTGTGGGACGCGCTCAACGATGTCCTGAAATGGTCGCGGCTCTACGGCGGTGCGGTTGGCTTCATCATGATCGAAGGTCAGGCACCGATGACACCGCTCCGACTGGAGACCATCGGCAAAGGCAAATTTAAGGGCATCCTGCCGCTGGACCGCTGGATGATCAACCCGGTACTGACCCGTCGCATCAAAGAGATGGGGCCGGACCTGGGTAAACCTGAATTTTATGATGTGGTGACCACTGCAACGGGCATTCCCGCCTGGCGTATACACCATAGCCGCCTTGTTCGCTTCGATGGTGTCACGCTTCCCTTCCAACAGAAGATGACCGAGAACGAATGGGGGATGTCGGTTGTCGAGCGTATCTGGGACCGGCTCACCGTCTTTGATAGCGCCACTATGGGGGCTGGCCAGCTTGTCTACAAAGCACACCTGCGTACCTATGGCGTGGAGAAACTCCGTGAGTTGATCGCCTTTGGCGGCCCGGCCTACGATGCGCTGCTGAAGCAAATCGACCTGATCCGGCAGTTCCAGAGTAACGAGGGGATGACTCTCAAAGATAACAGCGACACCTTCGAAACCCATCAGTACAGCTTCGCAGGCCTGGACGATATTCTTGCTCAGTTCGCCGAGCAGATCAGCGGAGCGGTAGGTATCCCGCTGGTACGCCTGTTTGGTCAGTCTCCGAAGGGCTTTTCCACTGGCGATGCAGACCTGGCGAACTATTACGACCGGGTGAGCTCGTTGCAGGAGCGCCGGTTGCGGCAGCCGTTACGACGGATTATCGACATCATCTACCGTTCAGAGCTTGAGCAAGCCCTACCGGATGATTTCACGTTCGAGTTTAACCCTCTCTGGCAGATGTCTGATGTGGACCGTTCAACTGTGGCCGTCAATACCACCGCGGCATTAGTCAACGCGCGGGACGCTGGCCTTATGACGACGAAAGCCGCGATGACTGACCTGCGTGAGAACTCTGATGTAACAGGTATCGGTGCATCCATAACCGACGAGGATATCGAGAATGCCGAAGACGAAGCGCCTCCAGGCATCGGCGAACTTGAAAACCCGAAGCCAGAACCGACAAGCGGAGATCCGATATCGAACCAGCCTACGCAAGATAGCGCGGACGGTCGGCGACATCGTAAATGGTCGCTACGATGGTTCAAACGATAGCATCACCGAAATTATGGATGCGCTGGAACGTTATAGCGAAATCATAACGCCCTGGGCGACTAAAGTGGCGGAGTCATTCACCGCGGACCTCACCCGGCAGAACGACAAAGTGTGGCGGCAGCACAGCAAGAACATCAGTCGCGAG
This sequence comes from Enterobacter sp. FB, assembly GCF_000805795.1. Classification (NCBI taxonomy): domain Bacteria; kingdom Pseudomonadati; phylum Pseudomonadota; class Gammaproteobacteria; order Enterobacterales; family Enterobacteriaceae; genus Enterobacter; species Enterobacter sp. FB. The sequence goes on from NZ_JSZC01000013.1 coordinate 66,620, forward strand.
CTCCGCAATCTGGTGGAAAGCGCCCCGGTTGGCCAGGTGATGCAGTCCATCATCGCGGAGCAGGTGAAATACATCAAATCTCTGCCTCTCGAGGCCGCAGACAGAGTGTACGACATCCAGAACAAAGCGATAGAGGCCGTGGTCACTGGCGGCCGGGCGGAGCAGTTCGCTAAAGAAATTGCATCCACTGGCGATGTTGCAAAGTCCAGGGCCGATCTGATTGCCCGAACGGAACTGGGAAGAGCAACGGGTGCGCTGGATATGACCCGAGCGATGGCTATTGGTTCTATCGGGTATATCTGGCGAACGGCAGATGATGGCGATGTCAGACATTCGCATGCGGAGATGGAAGGCAAATTTGTTGAGTGGGGCAAGCCTCCAACGCTGGACGGCATGACCGGCCATGCGGGCGAGCTGCCAAACTGCCGCTGCTATAAAGAGATCGTGTTTGCTCGCGTTCCATTCGCAATGAAAAGGGCAGCATAACCCATGAAATACTTTTTTGAGACCAGGCTCGGGGAAACCCGATACCGCCTGGCGGATGGCTCATTGCTTTGCAAAGACGTGCCCGTAGCACGAACCGGAAAGCAACTCTACGGCGCAGCCGACCTACCCAACCTTATTCCTGATTCCTTTGGCGAAATTGTTGTCAGTCGCTCGCCAGAGCATGTCTTTGACCCGGCAACCCTGGCGTCTTTCGAGGGTATGAGTATCACCGTTCTCCACCCGGAGGACAAAAACGGCAATGTGCAGCTGGTCAACCCTGCGAACTGGAAAGAGCTCGCGGTGGGCCACCTGCAGAATGTTCGTCGTGGGACAGGTGAACAGTCCGATCTGATGATTGCCGACATCATTATCAAAGACGAATACGCCATTCAGATGGTCGAAGACGGCCTCCGACAGGTGTCGTGTGGTTACGACGCGGAGTACGAACAGACCGAGCCAGGTAAAGCCGAGCAGGTAGAAATTACAGGTAACCATGTGGCTCTTGTCCCCAAGGGCAGAGCCGGAAATCGTTGTGCAATTGGAGACAGAGACACAATGGCAAATCAAAAGAAAAACTGGTGGACACGCATGCGCGCTGCCATCAAAACCGGGGATGCCGACACCATGAACGAATTGGTGGAGTCGGCTCCAGCATCGGTTACAGGTGATGAAGGGGATTTGCCGCAGGGCGTAAATCTCAATATCAACCTGTCGCCACAACACCCTCTACCGGATAAAGATCCTGAAATGGGGGGCACGAAAACAGGAGATGGCGACGATGATGTCGTTACGCTGCTGAAAGCGCTGCTGGCTAAACTGAGCGCAGCTCCTACGGGCGACAATGATAATCCGGATGATAAAAAAGGTCCTACCGTCGACGGTGAAGACGACGAAGAGGAAGCCGTGATTACTGGCGACTCAGCGTATCGCGCCGAAGTTATTCTGCCAGGCGTCGATCTGAGTCGTAAGATGAAGCCTACAGCGTTCAAACGCGAAGTTTTGTCCACCGCCGACAAGAAGTTGGTTCGTCAGGTTGTCGGCGATGCCGATATTCGCAAGCTGCCGAAACAGTCGGTAGAAATGGCTTTCAATGCGGTTTCCGAGCTGGCAAAAGGCCGCAATACGCGCACCGCAACGGGCGATTCCTCCCGCACTACGATCACCACTCCTAACATTTCCGACCTGAATAAAGCTAACGCTGATTTCTGGGCTAAAAAAGGATAATTCACGATGACTGCATATCTGTACCGGATGCCCGTAGGCATCGCCGGGGCGATTTCACGCCCTCAGGATCTGACCACCGAGCCGGTCATCCTAAAATCCGCTGACGCCTTCCCAGCCTATGGTCTGGCAGGCAAATACGATGCGGATGGTTATTTTGTCCCGCTTGATGACGGCGATACTGCTGACAAAGTGAAGGGCATTTATGTGCGTCCGTATCCAACGACCTCTACACCGGATATGGTCCGTCAGGTTGGCACTGACAAAAACTTCCCGGGTGATGCGCTGAAGCGCGGCTATATGACCATCAACCTGGGTAATGATGCGACCACCATTAAAAAAGGCGCTCCGGTGTACGTCGTGATTTCTCTCGACTCCACCATTGATGTGCCGCTTGGCGGTTTCTCAGCAGCGAACATCGCCGGAAAGACAGTAGCTCTTCCGAATGCTGAGTTCACCGGTGCTGGCGATGCCGACGGCAACGCTGAAATCTCCTGGAAGATTTAAGGAATAAATAACATGCCAATGATTACTTTTGACCAGGCGACGGTAGACGGCTCTGGTGCCTTTCTTGTCGGCGAACTGGAGCGTCTTGACCAGGGATTAAACCTGCCGCTGGTGGGATACACCTGGACCCGCGATATCCAGCTGCGTGAAGACGTCTCTATCGCAGATGACATTTCCAGCTGGACTAACACCAGCTTTGGCGCTGCCGGTACTGGTGCGAATCCGAACGGTAAAAACTGGGTTGGCAAAGACTCCACCGCCATTGCTGGGGTGAACGTCGATATCGGCAAAGACGGCAATCCGCTGAACCTGTGGGGTATGGAATTAGGCTGGACTGTTATCGAACTGAAAGCCGCTGAACAGGTTGGTCGCCCAATCGATACCCAGAAATATGAAGGTATGCAGCTCAAGTGGCAGATGGACAACGACGAGCAAGTTTATGTCGGTGATTCCTCGCTGAACTTGAAAGGGCTGGCAACGTTAAACGGCATCCCAGTAAATAACGCGGCCAAAACGTGGGCGCTGTCTACTCCGGATGAAATCCGTGCCAGCATTAACCAGGTGCTGTCGGATGCCTGGGCTGCCTCAGGCTATTCAATGGTACCCCGCGATCTGCTAATTCCGCCGGAGCAGTTTGCTCTGCTGTCCAGCATCATCGTGTCTTCAGCAGGTAACCAGTCCCTGCTTACTTACCTCCAGACCAACACCATTAGCTATCACCAGAATGGCGTTCCGCTGAACATCCGCGCGGTTAAGTGGCTGAAAGGTCGTGGTGTTGGCGGCAAGGATCGCATGGTTGCCTACACCAACGATAAGAAATACGTCCGCTATCCGCTGGTACCGCTGCAGAGTGTGCCCGTGCAGTACCGCGGTCTGTATCAGATTGTCACCTACTACGGCAAGCTGGGTGCTATCGAACCTGTGTATAAAGAAACGCTGTCCTACGTGGACGGTATCTGATAACCAGAATGGCCCCTTTTATGGGGCCTGAAGGACTTTCCAAATGGCAAAAGAAAAACTGGTTTCGATCCTTGTCCATACCCCTTTCAAGTTGACGCTGGCGGATGGCACGGCGACCGAATATACCAAAGGTCTCCACGACGTACCGGAAGAGCATGCCGGACATTGGTTTACCCAGGCTCATGCGGAGTTGACGGACCGGGTTAACGCTGACGATGGCGAAGATCTGCAGAAGCTTAAGGAAGCACTGGCCCAACGCGATGAGCAACTTAAGGCGAACCAGGACACAATCGACGCCCTGAATTTGCAGATTGAAGACCTTAACGCGCAACTGGCGGCATCGCTGATCGGCGGTGAAGGGGGCAAAAATGCCGAAAAACCAATCTCTGCCAACCGTAAGTGATTTTCGGCGTGACTTTCCCCAGTTTGCTGACCCCGTTAAATACCCTGAACCACAAATCCAGTTCCGTCTGAATCTAGCTGATATACAGCTGATTGGTGAAGGTACGACTGGAAAGCAGCTCTTTCCGTATTTTGCTGAGCTGTATGTCGCGCATTACATGGTGCTCTGGGCTGCTGATAGCCGGGCAATGCTCGCTGGCGGCCCGGGAGGTTCAACTAATGGGGTCCAGTCCTCTAAGTCAGTGGATAAGGTTAGTGTTAGTTATGACACTGGCGCGACGCTTAACCCTGATGCTGGGTTCTGGAATAACAGCCGTTATGGTGCAGAACTGTATCAGCTAATCACCATGTTTGGCGCAGGCGGTCGCCAGCTATGAAAAGCGGCGTAACGATTCGTGCCGATAACGCTCAGGCTATTCTGGATGCGCTCAAGTCGCTAACCAAAAAGGATGTGCTGGTCGGTATCCCTTCGGAAGACAGTGAGCGTGATGATGTTCCGTTTGGCAATGCCGGGATCGGTTACGTCAACGAATACGGCTCACCGGCGCAAAACATCCCCCCACGACCGCACCTGGTCCCCGGTGTTAAATCGGTAGAAGAACAGACGGTGCCGCAGCTCAAAGCAGCGGCGCAGACTGCGCTTGATGGTAATGCGGATGGCGCTGAAAGAGCTCTCAACCAGGCGGGTACGCTGGCTGCTAACGGTGTCAGGCGTTACATGACCATTACCGGTTTTACGCCGCTTGCTGATAGCACCGTTGAAGCACGCGCGCGTCGCGGGCGTAAAGGGGCGAAAGCGGAGCTTGGCCGCCGCGCTGCTGGCGAGCCCCCCGGAACCGATCTGGTGAAACCGCTAATCGACACCGGGCAGTACCGCAGAGCCATTACCCACGTTGTGAGGGATAAAGATGCCGACTCTTGATGTAACAGATGTGCTTTTTGACCCCGATTTTTGCGACTTCAACCTGTGGGTAACGCGTCGCGCACAAAAGGTGGACGAGGACGGGATCGGCAGCGACAGCGAAGTTAAAACGCAGTTTGCAGGGGTTGTTACCGTTGACCGCTCTCTTGAAAACCGCCGCATGCAGGCCGGGCAGGTTATCAGCGGGGCGATTTTAATCGTGACGACTGAGCGACTCACGCAGGGGCAGACTGGCCGTGATGCCGACATCGTGACGTATCAGAACCGGGATTATCGTGTGACGTTCGTCGACCCGTATACCGCTTACGGTGCTGGCTTCGTCCAGGCACATTGCGAATTACTGCCGTTTGATGGGGGTACTCCCGTTGAGCAATAACACCAGCACAGAGCGCGGCTGGCTGACACCTACCAGCGGCGATCCGGATTATGACGAAGCGCTAGATAGGCTGTTAAGCCAGTGGATGCGCAACGTTTCCGGCTTGCCTGCTGGGATGGTTCGCCCGCGCTGGCAGAAAGATCAGCCGCCACTGCTGCCTGTTGAAACGAACTGGTGCGCGTTTGGCATCATCGAATGGCCCATTGATAACAGCCCCGCATTCACTCAACAGACCGATACCGGAACACAGCTCTGGCGGCATGAGGATTTTGTCGCTATGGCGTCGTTCTACGGCCCGGGGGGGATGCAAATTGCTTCGCGATTCCGTGACGGAATATCGGTTGAGCAAAACAACGCCGAGCTGAACCAGTCGGATCTCTCGCTCGTTGACTATGGCGATATTGTCCCTTTCCCCGAGCTTATTAACCAACAGTGGGTGCGCCGTTACGACATGAAAGTGCGGCTGCGCCGGAAAGTGGTTCGAGAGTACAACATCCTGGCGCTGCAAGATGCGCCCGTTTCATTCTTCGGAGAGTAAATTATGCCGCAGGGATTACCTGTATCTAACGTCGTTAATGTCGACGTGATCATTGGGCCGCGTGCGGCTACTGGTCGAAACTTTGGTTCGCTGCTCATTCTCGGGAGCTCAACGGTTATCCCGGTTTCTGAGCGCATTCGCCTCTACTCATCCCCGGAAGATATCGGCACAGATTTCGGCGTGGATAGCCCGGAATATGAAGCCGCTACGGTGTATTTCTCACAGTCACCGAAACCTCAGCAGGTGTATGTCGGTCGCTGGGCTAAAACGCTGGTATCGGCTGAAAGCGGTTCGACGGAAACGTTACTGCAGGCGGTGAACGCCGTTCTGAATTACACGAGCTGGTACGGTTTGGGCGTAGCCGATGATGAAGAGATCGACGATGCCGACTGGCTGAGTGTGGCCGCCGCGATTGAAGCTTCCAGCCTCAGTCGAATTCTGGCAATTACCACTCAAGACCCGGAAGCGATTAACACGACATCCACAACCGATCTCGCCTATAAGCTGAAGGCGGCAAAATACGGTCGCACGTTTGTGCAGTATTCCGCCAGCAGCAAGTACGCCGCGCTTTCTGCGTTTGGCCGGGCGTTTACGGTGAATTTCAACGGCAGTAACACGACCATTACCCTGAAATTTAAGCAGGAGCCGGTTATCACCTACGAGACACTGGATCTCAGCCAGGCTAAGGCGCTGGATACCAAAAACTGTAACGTCTACGTGTACTACGAAAACGATACGGCCATCCTGCAGCAGGGCGTCATGTCCAGCGGCGATTTCTTCGATGAGCGCCACGGGCTCGACTGGCTGCAGAACTACGTTCAAACCAACCTGTATAACCTGCTCTACACCAGCACAACCAAAGTCCCACAGACTGATGCGGGTGTTACGCGCCTCCTTTCTAACGTTGAGAAATCAATGGATCAGTCCGTCACGAACGGGCTGGTGGCTGCTGGCGTATGGAACGGTGGCCCGATTGGGCAGTTGGATTCCGGCGACACGCTGACAAAAGGCTATTACGTCTACGCGCAGCCGATTTCCGAGCAGGCGCAGGCAGACCGTGAAGCACGTAAGGCACCGGTTATTCAGGTGGCCTGTAAGCTGGCGGGTGCGGTTCATTTCGCTGATGTGCAGATCAACGTCGTTCGCTAAGGAGAACATGAATGGCTACTTATTCTTTTATGGACGTCACGGCGTCCCTCTCCGGCCCGACCGGCGAGATTGATCTGGGCTACGGTTCCGCCAGTTCAGAGGAGGGGATCACTGTTGCAATGGGCGGCCCCAAAAATACCATGACCATCGGCGCTGACGGCGAAGTGATGCACAGCCTGCACGCTGATAAAAGCGGCACGGTAACCGTCAACCTGCTGAAGACCTCGCCGACAAACAAAAAGCTGTCGCTGGCGTACAACGCGCAGAGTCAGTCCTCAGGCACCTGGGGAAACAACGTCATTGTGATCCGAAACAAGGTGAGCGGAGACATTATCACGGCGCGCAGCGTGGCTTTCCAGAAACAGCCGGATAACGCCAACGCTAAAGCCGGTAATACGATGCCCTGGGTGTTTGACTGCGGCAAAATCGACCAGGTTCTCGGAGAGTTTTAACAGATGGAATGCTCAATCAAAGGCCACGATTACCGCGTGGCAAAACTCAGCGTTTTTGACCAGCTGAAAGTGACCCGCAAACTGCTGCCGGTGCTGGCGGGCATGATGTCAGATTTCGGGAACATTCGCTCCCTGCTGCCTGCTGATGGCAAAATCGACACCGTGAAATTCGATCAGCTGAAACCGGTGTTTGAAACCCTGCTCCCGCGTATCGCTGAGGAACTGTCTTCCCTGACCGAAGAAGACACCAACGCGATTATTCATCCGTGCCTGGCCGTGGTATCACGCAAGCACATGGATGGATGGACGCCGGTATTCAACAGCGGTCAGCTGATGTTCGATGATATCGACCTGCTGACCATGCTGCAGCTGGTGGCGCGGGTGGTCGCCGACTCACTGGGAAATTTTTTGCCCGTGAGCCCTACCAGCGCGACGCCGGGCCAGCCTCAGGGTTAACCCTCAACAGCCTGCCTGACGGGCTGTCTTATCTCCTTGACCCGGTTGACGCCGGGTTAATCCCTTATTACGCGCTGAAGGATGGATCAGTCGATCTGTGCGATATCGCGCTGATGAATGACCACCTGGCCGTTAAGGCAGACAACCAGCGCCGTATTGAGAAATGGAGAGAGGATAATGAACGCTGAGACTATTAAAGACTTCCTCGTCTCGCTCGGCTTCGATATCGACGAAGCGGGCGCGTCAAAGTTCGACTCAGTTCTCGCCGGTACGACCGCAAACGCTATCAAAATGGGGCTGGCCGTCGAAGGTGCCGCGCTTACCGTGGTGGCCTTCACGGCTAAGATCGCCTCGGGGCTGGATAATCTCTACTGGGCGTCACAGCGTACCGGCGCGACGGTTCAGGGGATTCAGTCTATTGGCTATGCGGTTTCGCAGGTGGGCGGCAGCGTTGACGCGGCGCGAACCTCTCTGGAAAGCCTCTCCCGGTTTGTTCGTAACAATCCCGGCGCGGAAGGCTTCCTGAATCGCCTGGGCGTACAGACTCGTGACGCAAGCGGCAACATGCGTGACATGGCCGCTATCTTTACGGGTGTCGGCCAGAAGCTCAGCAGCATGCCGTATTACCGGGCAAACCAGTATGCGCAGATGCTGGGTATTGACGAAAATACCCTCATGGCGATGCGCCGGGGTGTGGGCGGTTTCTCCGGGCAGTACAGCGCAATGGCGAAAGCTATCGGCTTCAATGCCGACGAGGCGGCCAGAAGCTCCAATAAGTTCATGACCTCCCTGCGTGAGTTCGGCGCGATGGCAGGCATGGCCCGTGACAAAATCGGCTCTAATCTTGCTGGTGGTCTGGCGGGTTCGCTGGACACGCTGCGCCGCCACATTCTGGATAACTTCCCGCGCATCGAGCAGACCCTGACGAAAGCCATAAAAGGCATTCTGGCGCTCGGGGACATTATCGGACGGCTATTCTTCCGGCTTATTGAGGGGACATCCAGCCTTATCAACTGGTGGCAATCGCTGGATAAGCAAACGCGGGAGCTGATCTCGTTGTTCGGCGCGCTGACGATTGCGCTGCGCATTCTGAACAGTACGTTCTGGATGTCGCCGATTGGCCTCATTACCGCGCTGGCGGCGGGGATTGCCCTTCTGTGGGAGGACTATCAGACCTGGAAGGAAGGCGGGGACAGCCTGATTGACTGGGGCAAGTGGAAGCCGGAAGTCGACGCCGCGCTGAAGATGGTTCGTGACCTTAAAACGACCGTTAACGAACTGGCGAAAGCGCTGGCGAAGTTGCTCAATATTGACCCCAAATCATGGTCCCTGAAGTGGGATTTCAGCAACTTTATCGACCAGATGGGCGAGTTCAGCAAAATGCTGAATATGATCGCCGACCTGCTCAACGCCATTAAAGATGGCCGCTGGGCTGATGCCGCCAGCATCGGCAAAAAGATGCTTAATCAGGGCAGCGATAATCCGTCAGCGATGCCAATGGTAACAGACAGCGCCAACGGCACCGCCGATTGGATTAAAGAGCACTGGGGATTCGATCCTCGCAGCGTGGGCCGAACGGTGCGCGGCTGGTTTGGTGATGATGAGCCAGATCAGATTGGACAGGCTGCAAAGCGAGGCGAGCGCAATAATAACCCCGGAAACCTTAATTTTGCTGGTCAGGCGGGGCTGAACTTGAGCGCCCCGGTGGCAGGTTTGCCCGATTTGAAACCGCCTTTGATGGTTTGCGCGCTCTTTCGCGCCAGCTCGTGCTGTATGCCGGGAGAGGGATAAACAGCGTGGAGAAAATTATCTCCACCTGGGCGCCCGCTTCCGACAATAACAACACAGCAGCCTATATACAGGCGGTTTCCCAACGTCTGGGAGTAAACCCGCAGGCCGCTTTAAATATTAACGACCCACAAACTATGTCGGCATTAATGAGTAGCATTATTCACCATGAGAATGGGCGAAACATCTATTCAAAGGAGTTAATCGGGAAGGCTGCCGTCGCGGGAATCGGCGGGGCGAACGTGAACCAGCAAAACACCTACCACATTTACGGTGGTGGTGATCCGCGTTCTGTCGGTACCGAGGTCGAGCGTCGGCAGCAGTCGGCAAACGCCCAGGTCATGCGCGGTAATCAAACGAAGGTGGGCTAATGGATATTCTCTCTACGCTCTTTCAGCAGCAGAGCCGGAAAATAGGGATGATTGTCCCCAGTGTGGTTGTTTCTGAGAAGCATACCGACACCCTGGAGATAACAGAGCACCCTGTCGAGGTCGGGGCCGCCATCGCCGACCATGCCTACAAAAAACCGTCTGAAGTGGTGATGGAGGTCGGTTTCGCTGGTGGCGGATCGTTGCTGGATTTTGCCAGTAACCTGACGGCTACCAGCCTGCTAGGCCTTAGTCCCCAGCAGACGTATCAGGAGATACTCGACCTGCAGGCGAGCCGTATTCCTTTCGATGTGGTGACCGGCAAACGGCTGTACAGCAACATGCTGATCCGCGCGCTGGAAGTGACGACAGACAAGACAACCGAAAACGTCCTGTCTGCTGTCCTCACCCTGAGGGAGGTTCTTATCTCGCAGACGCAGCAGATCACCGTCGCGGATAAAACCAACATGAAGGACGGGGCCAGCACGTCGGCGGTACTTAATACCGGCAACAAAACCACAAAGCCGCCAAATACCTCGCTGCTGAAAAGCATCACGGGTAACGCGGCGTCATTACTGGGGCTCGGCTAATGGCAATTCAGGAAATCCCGCTGACAGCGGATAACCAGCAATTCAGCATCATCCTGGCGGGGACTACCTGGCGGATTAGTATCACCTGGCGAGATCTGTACTGGATTATGGACCTGCAGAACGACAGAGGGGAGCCGGTAATCTCCGGTATTCCTCTCGTCACCGGCGCTGACCTGCTGGCGCAGTACGCCTATATGGGCCTCGGCTTTAAGCTGGTGGTGGTCTGTGACGACAGCACACAGGATTATCCGACGAAAACCGACCTGGGCGGCCGCAGTCATTTACTGGTATCAACGGAGTAGACATGTCACAGAACTGGATGAGACATTTCGAGCTGCAGCTCGTGGACGAGAACGGGCAGGGTATTGAGCTCAGCGATTTTAAAGTGACCTTTACGATCGACTGGTTCAACATCAGCAGCGCGTCGCGGGTGGGTACGTTCAAAATCTACAACCTGTCAGCTGATACGGTAAACCGCATCACCGGGCAGGAATTTTCTAAAGTGCGGCTGATTGCCGGTTATGACGGTATCGCGCCGGAGGTATCGGCAAGCGACGTCGGGACCGTGCGCGAAGTCGACGCGGCGGACGTGGGCCAGAGTGATGGCCGGAACTACGGTCTGATTTTCAGCGGCGAAATTCGCTACTCGGTCACCGGCAAAGACACCCCTATTGATTCCTACGTCCTGATTCAGGCAGCCGATACGGATCTGGCGTTTGCCACCAGCATAACATCGCAGACGCTGGCAGCCGGTTACACGGTCGCAGACGTGAACCGTGCGCTGATGAAAGACTTCGAGGCCAAAGGCGCGACCGAAGGCCTGACGCCTGAAATGCCTGCTACTGTGTTCCCACGGGGCCGGGTGCTGTTCGGCATGACACGGCATCTTATGGATAACGTGGCCGGACAATGTGGCGCAACATGGCAATTTGTGGACGGTCAGCGCCAGATGGTGGCGAATAACGAGTATGTTCACGACGCGATTGTGCTCAACAGCGCCACCGGGCTTATCGGCATGCCGCAGCAGACCATCGGCAACGGCGTAAACGTCCGCGCGCTGATTAACCCGAACATCCGGGTTAACGGGCTTATTCAGCTGGATCAGGCTTCCGTATATCGCACCGCGCTGTCGAACAACGATATCGCGATGGCTGGTGGGCAGATCACCGACCAGAATACGGACGGAAACATCACGCTCAGCGGCACCACGGCACAGCCTGCGAGCATAGCAACTGATGGCGTTTATATTGTGCGCGGGATTATGTACACTGGCGACACAAGGGGCCAGGCGTGGTACATGGATATGATGTGCGAAGCGCGTGGCGCGGCGGATTTACTCTCGTCCTCAGCGCAGCAAAGGATATATTCATGAAGCGTATGAAGTTATTTCTGACAATTTCGTTACTGTTCTCCTGCTCTTCGGCTTTCGCTGATTTACAATGCGGCGGATACCGACTTCATGCAGCTGATAACGGCTGGACGAAAATCAACGGCGAGCAAGTTACATCTCAAAAAATCAAGTTTCTCGGTAAGAAGGACGATTGGGATAACGTTAAAACGGATATGGGGCTGATGCCTGCACGTGACGGTAATAATTACGGTTTCGAATTTGTGAAGCGTGGAGGGAAATCGTTCCTCAATGTCCAATTGCTTCAAAATAGCATGAATGCTCCCAAAGTGATTGGTTCCTACCCATGTTCACAAATTAAGGGTGAGTGACCAACGATGAAAAAGGTTATTGCTGCTCTATTTTTATGTTCTGTTCCTTTTGTCGCTATTTCAGCTGTTAAAAACATAACGTTTAGTGATAGCGAAAAAGTCATGCTTAAGCATCTTTTTAAGTATGACCTACAACAATTCATCCACTCTGAAGCCCATATGTTTTCTTATGAAACGGTGATAGTTTCCGCTGAAAAAATTGCAGAGGATTATGATGCAAATGAAGCGAGGGGTGACAGAGACTATAAGGGTAAACCCATTGTCGTTTCTGGAACTGTCGAAAAAATTAGATCCACCATGGGCGATGTTCCTGCAGTAGAGCTAAAAACTAATGTGGGGATTAAGGGCGTTTCTTTATACTTCACTAAAGAAAACGAGAAACTTGCGATTGATTTGAATAAGGGCGATAAAGTCAGTTACGCCTGTATAGGTGATGGCTCAGTATTAGGTGACCCTGTTCTTCGTGGGTGTCTGTCAACAGATGAATATGTAAATACAGCATCTGACGTTATGTATAAAGATTCAATGGCGATGCTAAAGGATATTAAAGACCCTAAATCAGACGCTAACACTTTTATTTTATTTACTAAAATGATTACAAGATTAACTGATGATTATAAATTGTGCGCAGCCACTGATGCGAAATGTATCGTTAATATAATTGATACGACACCTATGGAAAAACGAAAGGCTATGGCTAGGGAAATGTCCAATGAACTTGGTGTCAATGTCAGCGTAAAATAGCCGTCATACCTTCGACCTCATAACCCGCCACCCGGCGGGTTTTTTGCTTTCTGGAGCCTACAAAATGGCAGTATCTGACCAGACCCGCAGCGGCGATCTTGCCGAAACATTCAAATCTGAGCGGGACACAACAAAGAACCAGATCCGTGTCGCTTTGCCTGGCATCGTTCAGTCATTCGATCCGGGCGCGGTGACGGCGGTTGTGCAGCCTGCTATCCGTTCGGTTGAAACGGATAACGACGGGAACCGCATTACCAAAAATTATCCGCTGCTGGTGGATGTTCCGGTGGTATTTCCGCGCGGCGGGGGATGTACGCTAACGTTCCCGGTGAAAGCCGGTGATGAATGCCTGGTGATTTTCGCCGATCGCTGCATCGATTTCTGGTGGCAGAACGGCGGGGTACAGGAGCCTGTCGACGACCGGGTGCATGATTTATCGGATGCGTTCTGTATCGTCGGGCCGCAATCGCAGGCGCAGAAAATCAGCGGCATCAGCACCAGCGCCGCGCAGCTGCGTACTGATGATGGCGCTGCGTTTGTGGAAGTGGCCGCAGGCCATAACATCACGGTTAAAACTCCCGGCGCGCTGACGGCGACAGCAGAAGGAGGAACCACGATCACATCACCCACCATCACGCTAAACGGCAATGTGACAATAAACGGGAACCTCTCTCAGGGCATGGGCGAAGGTGGCGGTACTGCGACGATGCTCGGCCCTGTCACGGTAACTAACGATGTAAAAGCGGGTGGTAAGAGCCTGATGACGCATACGCACGGCGGAGTACAGACCGGCGGCGGGAACACAGGAGCGCCTAACTGATGCGATACAGACGTGAAGACGCCGACGGTGATTACACCTTTGGCAGCGGCGATGATACCTGGCTGATTAACTCACCTGAGGCCGTGGCGCAGGCGGTGAAAACGCGGTTCGAATTATGGTACGGGCAATGGTTCCTCGACACCACCGAGGGGACTCCGTGGATTCAGTCCGTACTCGGTAAGCAGAAGCCGGAAACCTACAACTTGGCGATCCGTAAGCGCATCCTCGAAACGAGGGGCGTTAAATCCATCCTCTCTTTCAATACGACAGTGAACACGACGACGCGCCGCGTCCAGTTCTTCGCTGAAATCGACACCATCTACGGAACAACGACAGTAACCAGCGAGGCATAAATGGCCCTCAATTTGGACACACTCGGCTTATCGGCAACGGTAACCGCTGAGGGGATCAGTGCGCCTGATTACCAGACGATACTCGATACCCTGACGAGCTATTTTCAGCAGATTTATGGCAGCGACGCTTATCTGGAGCCAGACAGCAAAGACGGCCAGATGGTGGCGCTGGTGGCGCTGGCTGTTCACGATGCCAACAACACGGCCATTGCCGTTTATAACTCCTTTTCGCCAGCCACAGCCTTAAAAGCAGCCCTGAGCAGTAACGTAAAAATTAACGGTATTGCACGCAAAGGGGCGACAAACTCTACCGTGGATCTGGTTCTGACCGGTACCGCCGGGACATCTATCACAAACGGTACCGTGAAAGACACCAATAACGTGATCTGGCGGCTTCCTGCCTCGGTGACGATCGGTGTCGGCGGTACCGTGACGGTAACTGCAACCAGTTCAAACAGCGGAGCGGTTGCTGCGCTGGCCGGGGCGATTACCACTATCAACACGCCTACCCGTGGCTGGGCTTCTGTAACCAACCCGGCGGCGGCCACTGTAGGTGTACCTGCTGAGCGCGATGATCAGCTGCGAGTCCGGCAGAGCCAGAGTGTGGCACTACCATCGATTTCGCCCTTTGATGCTGTAGACGGAGCCATTGCGAACGTGGCTGGCGTGACACGTCACAAACTGTACGAAAACGACAAAGGGACAACAGACAGCAACGGGTTACCGGGACACTCCATTGCTGCCATCGTAGACGGCGGCGATATTACCGAAATAGCTCAGGCTATAAGGGGGAATAAGGGGCAGGGCACTACACCGTATGGGACAACTATTGTCGTGGTGCCGGATAAATATGGGAATCCTCATGATGTTGGTTTTTCAAGGTCTACTGACGTCCCGATTTATGGGCAGATCACGCTCAAAGTTTTCACGGGCTACACGTCGCAAATTGGCGTACAGATTCAGCAGGCCGTCGCGGATTACATCAACGGGCTGACGATCGGCGACGATGTGCTGCTGAGCAGGATTTACTCTCCGGCTAACCTCGGCGTAGTGAGTGGTGGCAATGCGCGCTACTACGACATACAGGAGCTGCTGATTGGCAAATCAGCCGGTAGCGTCGCGGCGGCAAACATCATCATCGCCTACAACGAATCCGCGTCGTGTAAGCCCGAAAACATTGTTCTAACGGTGACGTCATGAGCAAGTACACGGACTTAATCACCAACTATCACGCCACGAAGCCGAAATTTTTTGATCACGTCGATCTGAGCACGCGACCACTGATTGATATCACTACCGCCACCCGGGGGCTGGTAAGCGCTTTCGATATTGATACTGCTGTCGGCGTCCAGCTCGATACGCTCGGCCTCTGGATTGGTCGCAGTCGCATCGTCAGCCAGCCGATAAGCGGCGTTTATTTCAGTTGGGACACTGATGGCCTCGGATATGACCAGGGCGTATGGCAAGGCCCGTATGACCCTGATTCAGGCTACACCACGCTGAGCGACGAAACTTATCGCATCGTCCTTAAGGCGAAAATCGCTATCAACAACTGGGACGGTCGGAATGATTCGTTGCCTCCCATCCTTGACGCTGCAACCGCAGGCTCTGGCCTGAAGATGCAAATCGTCGACAACCAGGACATGACGATCTCGGTCTGGGTTTTTCCCGAGACTGACATTTCAGATGTGTCTCTCGAACTGATCGCCGCTATTAAACAGGGCTATCTCACCGTTAAAGCAGCTGGCGTATGGGCCGGTGACGTTGAAACGCCTTCGGTAGAAACACCGTCAGAAGGCTCAAAATTCTTTGGCTTTGACATGGAAAACGAATATATCGCCGGATTTGATGATGGCGCATGGGGGAAATTACTGTAATGGCTAAAAATGACTTCAAACCGTTTGCTACCGGCGCTGGCGCAAACGTAATGTCCCAGGCTGACTGGGAAGCTCTGCCTGCGCTATTTTCTGGGTTCACAGCAGGCAAAGCATCCAGCGCACAAGTCAACAAAGCCATTCGTCAGGCTGCTTTTATCGCTGCAGCGCTGGCGCAGTACTCCGCCAACAAAAGCGGGCTGGATGTACTTGATGATGGTGACCTGAACGGGTTCATTACCAAAATGATCACCGCGTTCGGTAAGGACTTCCAGGCGCTTGACGCCACACTAACGGCAATTGCCGGCCTGTCCACCGACACCGATAAACTTCCCTACTTCACTGGAACTGATACAGCATCCCTGACAACATTAACCAGTGTCGGTCGCAATATTATTGGTAAAAGTGCTGTTGCTGACGTTCTCACTTACCTTGGACTGGGAGAAGCAGCAAAGCGGGGGGTTTGGGGAGGGAGCGGAGACGTAACAGCAGCAGGCGGATTTTCACTCGGAGTAACCGGGGCGTTTAAGCTGCCAACCGGGACTATTGTGCAATGGGATGAGGGCTTCACAGCATCGGGAGGGTTCACAAAAAATTACCCCGTCCCTTTCCCAAATCAATGCCTTGTTCTGACACCTGTCGTATACAGCACGCTGGGTGCCGCATATTCCGTTCTGGCAAATAAATCTTCTAAAACACAGGCAAATTTCAATGTTGTGAATACATCTGGGTCTGGTGTTTCAGGTATTAGTGCTGGTTATATTGCGATAGGATATTAATTATGTGTGCATATTTCTCACCCTCTGCTTTGGCTATTTATCCCGAGGAACTCAAATCAGCGTATCAAGATGCAGGGTCATTTCCTGATGATTGTGTAAAAATAGATGATAATGTCGCAAATGAATTTCACCCGACCAAACAACCCGTAGGAAAAATTCTTGGAGAGTTAAACGGCATGCCAGCCTGGGTTGAAGTGCCACCGCTCACGCATGATGAACAGGTGGTACTGGCTGATAATGAAAAACAGCAATTTCGGGACACCGCTGATTCTAAAATCGCATGGCTGCAGGACGCGGTTGATATTGAAATTGCGACAGACGCCGAAAAAACATTATTAACTGAATGGAAAAAATACCGAGTGATGTTGATGCGCGTAGATACCTCACACGCACCTAACATAGACTGGCCGGTGGCGCCTGAATGACAATATGTATGATGCCATAGAGATATCACTCTCTATGGCATATATTATTCACCGCGTAAAACTATCTTTTTAGAAATCAATCTTCCTTTGTTTCTTATTGGGGTTTCTATGAATCTAAAGCTAAATTCAGAAAGAGCAATGGTAATGAGTGCCCCGAAGAATAATATTCTAAATGTGTCTTTTCCGCTTAAGGTCACGTTTAGAATAAGTGTTGCATGGTGAGCTATGTAGAAACCGAGAGTGTGTGTTAAGTAAATGGAATAAGATCTGGACCCAACCCATAAAAGTGTTTTGCTGTTTCTGATATGCTTGAATAGAAGGCCTTCATTGTAAGAAGATAGCCACACCATTATGGCGCAAGGTAGAGCCATCATACCTATATAGAATGGCACTATTTCTCCTCTCGCAAAAACAGAGAGACCAGCTAACATTGCAAAAGTCACACACAAACGGAACCACCAATTTTTTAGAAGTTCCGGTTTTATTATCTGGTATAACTTGCTCTGGGATGCAATCGCAATCAAACATCCCCAGGCAATTGCATCGCTACGGAAAACCCACCCAATAGAAAACATTGGTCTTTCAATTGGGAATTGAATTATTATCATGGCTAAAAGCAAATAAACCACTTTCTCTCTAAGAAAGAAAATGACAATTGGCAGTAGTATATAGAATTGCTCTTCGAGCGAAAGAGACCAGTATATTGGATTAGCACCGCACTCAGAAAAACCATTAACGCAATAATAGTATCTAATATTTGAAATGTGAAATATCTGGGAAATCAAGTCCAAAATGTTTGGCGCAAAATTGCCGAAATATTTTGTGTTGATAATAAAATATGAAATAACTATCTTAACTGTAATAAAGAAAAGAGCTGCCGGTACTAATCTGTAAAATCTACGAACCCAAAAAGCAAACACAAGATTCCAGTATGTGTTGCTGTTTTTTTCATGGAAAAAACTCAGTATGCTCTTTGTAATTACAAAGCCCGAGACGCAGAAGAAAAGATCTACCCCACCCCAGAAATAAGTATGAGCATACAAGTAAGAAAGCCATTCAGGGTTCCATGTTATAAAGCCATTTAAATGAGCCATTATCACAAAGATAATTCCAATAGCCCTAAGAATTTCTATCTCGTTGTTTTTTTGCATAGTAAAATTTACAGTGTCAACTAAATGAACATAATCATAACATGCTCTTTTGCAATGAAGTATTTTTTGATCACCGAAACATACGATTTAAGCCTACTGGTAGACTTAAAGCAGGCTACCAGTGGAAGTTAGTGCTGGCAACCTGCACAATTTACAGCCCAACCTGACGAACTGTCGGGAACTCAGATACCAGCCACATATCGGACTCTTCAAACATATCCTCCACAATGCGGTTCAGTTTTTCCCGATCGTTTTTGCTGGCATCACTATTCAAGCCGTTCGCCTGCATCGGTTTCACCCTCACTTCGGCATCAGGGAAAATCTGGTGCACTCGCTTCGTCAGCTCTGCCAGGATAATCTCTCTGGCCCCTTGAAGTCCCTCTACATTGCGTTTGTCATAAACCAGCTCAACGAACATACCGATCCTCTTAAAAGTGAAACATGCCTGCGCTTGATCTGATTCTGTAAAAATACTACTGTATATACATGGGTCTTCCCCGATCATGGTGGGAAGGCTCAGAACGCCATATTCAGCTTTCCGTAGTGGAACATCACCCCCAGTTTAAAGCGCTCCCGGTTTCGGTATCCCCTGGCTTTTATCCTCAGCAGCCTGATCTTGCTGTTAAGTGCCTCCGCATTTCCGTTTGAGACACTGTGTCGCATCGCATTCAGGATCCCGTACAGCCTTTTTCCTATCGTTTTCGCGGCATTTTTCATCATGGGAACGTCACTGTTAGCCGCCAGCGCCAACCATCTCTGCCAGTCACTCCGTCTTTCCTCGCTCCATGGCCTGTTCCAGATATCCTTTGCCAGCTCTTTCAGCGCCCAGCACTGGCTCGTCAGCTTCATCTGTGCACGCAGCCACATCAGCTTTTCCTGCCGGGATTCGGTCATCCACTTATCGCTGTACTGCCACAGGAAGCGGGTTCCTTTTGCCTGGTGTCGGCTTTCAACAGGGAGGTGCGGATGTTCATTCTGACGGGTTTTATCAACTACCTCGCCCAGTTGCTTCGCCACATGGAAGCGGTCAAAGGCGATTTTCTCAACCGCACTGGGTAAGTGGATACGCGCTGCTCTTATATAGCCCGCGTTCATGTCCATTGAGAGCGTTTTGATAGCCAGCAACTGCCCATCAGTGAGCGTGCGAAGATAGCCGGCAAGACTCTCTGTGCCGCGATCATCCGTTAAGGCCAGCGCCCGACCATCGCGATCGGAGATCACCGTTATGTAACGATGTCCTTTTTTAAAGGCGACCTCATCCACATTCATATGACGGGCGGATAATGGCTTTTTTATCCGGGCAAGACCTCGCTTAACTGCCCGGGTCATAATGCCGTCAACCGCATTCCAACTGAGCTTAAGTTGCTTCCTGACAGCATCAACGGTGCTGATTTTCAGCCATGAGAGAACGAACGATTCGAATAGCAACGTATACCGACTTCCGGGGCCAGCCCACGGAACAGGCAACGTCAGGCAGCCATGCTCCGGACACATAATTCGTGGAACATCGGCTTCAACAATAGTGGTGAACTGGCAGGTATCAAGATGGCGCCATTTACGATGACGGTGATCGTGAACAGAACAGGATTTACCGCAGGTCGGACAGGCTAGCCGGGTGTTTTCAGCGATCTCAATAGTGACAGTAACAGAACCGGCATTTTCATCGAGAGAAAGGGACTTTACCTGCCACGGATCGGACAGGTTGAGAATATGAGCGTAGAGGGACTTTTCGTCCATGGCGGTGACCTCTGGCGATTAAATACACCATTATCATGCCTTCAGCCACCACAACAAGGGAAGACCCATATACATACAGCCAATCAACGATCAAAGGTGCGTTTATGCCTCGTCAACCGGATATTCGTGCTGCTTTTATTGCGGCTATACAGCAAAACCCGAAGGGTTATCTCTGCCTGCATACAGACAAATTCATAGCTGAACTGCAGGAG
Organism: Enterobacter sp. FB; assembly: GCF_000805795.1. Classification (NCBI taxonomy): domain Bacteria; kingdom Pseudomonadati; phylum Pseudomonadota; class Gammaproteobacteria; order Enterobacterales; family Enterobacteriaceae; genus Enterobacter; species Enterobacter sp. FB. The sequence goes on from NZ_JSZC01000013.1 coordinate 86,649, forward strand.
AGGCACTGGCATTTCAGCCAGGCGGATGCAAATTCATGGATCGAGCGATACCAGCCTGACTTTGCTGATAAGACAACAAACGGAAGCGAGAACCGATATTGGATCCTTCGTAACATGGGGAGGGTTTTCTAATGGGATTTCCATCGCCAGCCACGGATTATCAGGAGCAAAGGATAACTATCGATCTGGTATGCGGGATTGATGGAAACTGCCGGGTGATAGAAACGTCATGTGGTTGGGCTGTGATTAACGTCAGTCTGAAGCCAGAAAGAGGGGATACGTTGCTGGTTAGTATGGACGGTAGAAACCAGTTTGTGAAGCTAATGGGCCAGGCGCTGATTGACCTGCTCCCCGTTGATTAGTACACCCCGATGTTAGTAATGTCTTCATAAGCCACATGAGGACATCCCCATGAAGAAGCGTTTTTCCGACGAACAGATCATCAGTATTCTCCGCGAAGCCGAAGCTGGGGTACCCGCCCGTGAACTCTGCCGCAAGCATGCCATTTCCGATGCCACGTTTTACACCTGGCGTAAGAAGTATGGCGGTATGGAGGTGCCTGAAGTTAAGCGCCTGAAGTCGCTTGAGGAAGAGAACACCAGACTCAAGAAGCTGCTTGCCGAAGCCATGCTGGATAAAGAGGCGCTTCAGGTGGCTCTTGGGCGAAAGTACTGACGACAGACCAGAAGCGGGAAGCCGTGATGTTGATGTGTGATGCGACCGGTCTGTCGCAACGTCGTGCCTGCAGGCTTACAGGTTTATCCCTGTCGACCTGCCGCTATGAGGCTCACCGTCCGGCTGCTGATGCGCATTTATCAGGGCGCATCACTGAGCTGGCACTGGAGCGCAGGCGTTTTGGCTACCGTCGTATTTGGCAGTTGCTGCGCCGTGAAGGGCTTCATGTTAATCATAAGCGCGTGTACCGGCTTTATCACCTCAGTGGCCTGGGCGTAAAACGCAGAAGACGTCGTAAAGGGCTGGCAACAGAACGTCTGCCGCTGCTCCGTCCGGCGGCGCCCAATCTGACCTGGTCGATGGATTTCGTCATGGACGCACTTTCCACCGGTCGCAGGATCAAGTGTCTTACCTGCGTCGATGATTTCACAAAGGAATGCCTGACGGTCACTGTTGCCTTTGGGATTTCAGGCGTTCAGGTCACGCGTATTCTGGACAGCATTGCACTGTTTCGAGGCTATCCGGCGACGATAAGAACTGACCAGGGGCCGGAGTTCACTTGCCGTGCACTGGATCAATGGGCCTTTGAGCATGGTGTTGAGTTGCGCTTAATCCAGCCGGGCAAGCCAACGCAGAACGGATTTATTGAGAGCTTTAACGGACGATTTCGCGATGAATGTTTGAATGAGCACTGGTTCAGCGATATCGTTCATGCCAGGAAAATTATTAATGACTGGCGGCAGGATTATAACGAATGCCGCCCGCACTCCACGCTGAATTATCAGACACCGTCTGAATTTGCAGCGGGCTGGAGAAAGGGTCATTCTGAGAATGAAGATTCCGACGTTACTAACTGAGTGTTGTATCTAATCGTGGGGGCAGGTCAGTGCTTGCAAAGCACCAGTGCGATATCTTTCCTGCCTGGATAATCACCCTCGGCATTCTCTGCAAGCTCACAGATATCGTCATAGAGCCGGTTGATCTTATACTGTGGTGTTGTCTGGTTCATTGTTCCACCTTCTACTACTTCACCAGTTTTTAAACCATCGGCATACTGCCTAAGCGCTAAAGATGTTCCCTCAAAATGTTTCTCATTTATGAGGTAGCCACCCATAATCCTGAGCTCTTCTTCTCTAGTTGGACCCATAAAGACCTTCCACAAAGGTTGTCCGCCATCCATCAGGCGTTAAGTTGACGAACTTTAGCATAGAATCATGCACATTTCCCAATCATCAACGAGCGCATAGCCTGCTCAGCCAAAATCCATGGATAAATTTTCTGGTTGCGTATTGGTCGATAGCATCGATCAATAATACTGTATTTATATGCAGTATCTATCGGAGGTGCATCATGGGATTCCCGAGTCCTGCAGCAGACTATATTGAAGAGCGCATATCACTCGATCGGCGCATCATTACCAGGCCAGCGGCTACGTACTTCATGCGTGCCGGTGCGACTCACTATCGCGAAGGCATACTTAGCGGGGCGCTACTGGTTGTCGACGCATCATTGAGTCCATGTGATGGTTCATTGCTGGTTTGCACTGATGAGGAAGAGTTCAGGATTAAGAGATATGAATCGCCACGGATAATCTAGACACTTCTGAGCCGTTGATAATATAGGTTTTCATATTCAGCCGGTGGCATCTGCTCGCTCGAACCATGCCGACGCTTACTGTTATAAAACATTTCGATATAATCAAAAATATCGCTTCTGGCTTCGTCTCTCGTTCCGTAGATCCTTTTCTTAATCCGTTCGCGTTTCAGTAGCTGGAAAAAGCTTTCCGCAACCGCGTTGTCGTGGCAGTTACCGCGACGACTCATGCTGCCTTCCAGACCGTGTGATTTCAGGAACGACTGCCACTCATGGTTCGTGTACTGACTACCCTGATCAGAGTGAACCAGTACCTGCTTTTGAGGATTACGCCTCCACACCGCCATAAGTAATGCGTTCAGGACAATCTCTTTTGTCATGCGGGGTTGCATTGACCAGCCGATAACTTTTCGGGAGAACAGGTCAACCACCACGGCCAGATACAGCCAGCCTTCGTGGGTTCGGATGTAGGTTATGTCCGTCACCCAACGCTCATCCGGTGAGTCCGGATTGAACTGCCGCTGGAGCCTGTTGGGTGTCACGATACTGGCTTCGCCTTTACGTGCTCGTGGGCTACGGTACCCAACCTGAGCTTTTATTCCGGCACGCTTCATCAGCCGCCAGACCCGGTTCACTCCGCACTGCTGTCCGGTATCACGCAGATCGAGATGGATCTTGCGATAACCATAGACGCAGCCAGACTCAAGCCAGAACTGTTTGATTTGCCCGGTCAGCATCTGATCTGTCTGGTGACGCTGCGAATGTGGCTGCTGAAGCCAGAAATAAAATCCACTCGGATGGACATCCAGAACCCGACAGAGCAAACGAACAGGCCAGCAACGGCTGTTGTCGCGGATAAAGGCGTACCTCAGTCGGACAGCTTTGCGAAGTACGCCGCGGCTTTTTTTAATATGTCCCGTTCGTCCGTAACCCGCTTCAACTCTTTCTGAAGACGGCGGATCTCGGCCTGAGCATCTGACTGTTCATTATGAGTGGAAGAATCCGGGCCGTACTTCTTTATCCAGGCGTAAAGACTGTGAGTGGTGATATCGAGACGTGTTGCAACACTGGAAACAGAATGACCACGATCAACAACCTGTTTGACTGCTTCAATTTTAAACTCTTCAGGATAACGCTTACCGCTCATGGGCACCTCTCTTTAAGTCATCTTAAATGACTCTGAGGTGTCTGTTAAACCCGTGGCGATTCAAAATAATGAAAGCCCGGTAGGCTTCTCACACCCACTCCTGCAGATGGAATCCATCAGCACTTCTTACGCATCATGCGCCAGGTTCCTCTGACAGCTCCGACAAACCATCACACATCTCCTGCAACTCATTAAACATCCTTGCCACATGGAAGCCATCGCACACCGAATGATGGACCTGCACCGCGAGCGGCAGCAGCACTTTTCCATCCTGCTCGTAGTATTTCCCAAACGTGAACATAGGCGAAAAGAAGTTCTTCATGTGCGCAATGTTCATATTAAAGTTGGTAAACGTTACCCACGGAATAGACGAGACGAAAAAGACATTTTCCCGGGACTCTTCCTTAGGCCAGTATGAAAGGCTATTTCCATAGCGGGCCGTATCTTCTGCATACGTGTTCTGGAAGTGATGAATATTGCCGTCATAGTGGCTCCACAATGACGAAAACGTCTCCGTTTCGGGGTGGAAAATGGTGTAGCTGGGATGAACTTCATTCCATATGACAAGCTCATTGTCCTTCATGGCCATACGGAACTCAGGATGCCGGTTCATGATGTTAGACAGGAGAAAAATGATCGTCGGGTAAAACTTCCAGCCCACCGCTTTGATATGTTTTCGCAGCGCGGTAATGTCGATGAGAACGGTTTGGTTAATTGTGCATTCAGCAAATGACTGGAAGACTTCAAAATGCTCCTTTCTTGGCCAACGAGATAAATCAACAGGCGTATACTCCGGGGCTGTTTTTTTCATTGTTTAACCTTTGATTATCAACCGTCTACGTGATTTTGGGCCAGAAACAACCGGACAACCATTTCAACCGTATCTAATCTTCCTGTCAATCTCAGCCTGTGGCTTTCCGAACAGGTATCCCTGCACGAGATCGCAGCCAAGCGCCTGAAGCCGTTCAAGCTGCGCTTCGGTTTCAACACCCTCTGCAATGACCCGCATGTTGAGGCTTTTCGCCATGCCGGTAATTAACTTAACGATATTAAGGGCATCATCCTGCGTAGATATCGGATTCACAAAGGATTTATCTATCTTAATTTTATCAAAATTAAGTTCACTCAGTCGCGAGAGCGAGGAATATCCCGTTCCGAAATCATCGATAGAAATTTTGACACCCAGTGCCCGGAGCTTTTTGAGAATAGTGATCGGCATGTTGCTGTCACTGAAGAGCGAAGACTCTGTTACCTCTAGCTCAAGTCGGCTAGCCGGTAGCCCTGTCTCTTTCAGGATGGACTGCACCATCGTGGTAAACGATTTCGTGCCTAGCTGAACGGGGGAGACGTTCACCGAGATCCTGGCCGGCACCGCCCAGGACACCGCTTCCCGGCAGGCCATCTCAAGCACCGACTTGCCGATCTCATTGATCATCCCCGTTTTTTCAGCGACGGAAATAAAATAATCTGGCGCGAGTATCCCTTTCACCGGGTGTATCCAGCGAATAAGCGCTTCATAGCCGTAAATTTCATTGCTGAATGAATCGACAATAGGCTGGTAATACACAACGAATTCATTGTGATCGATCGCCAGAGCCATATCATGTTCAAGGGTTCTGCTTTCCTGCAGTCTTTGCAGCATCCACTGACGGAAGACTTTGATCTGCTGCGAACCTTCTTTTTTCGCTTCGTAAAGGGCCAGATCGGCAAATTTGTATAGATAATCAGAGCGTCGTTCATTATCTGATAAAACGATACCTACGCAGGTGGCAATTTTTATCAGCTGGTTATTAATCGTATAAGGCTGGCTGATATGATCGCTGATTTCTTTGGCGCGCGAAACGGCGGCGGTTTCCGTGAGTCCGCTGGAAAGAAGGGCGAATTCATCGCCGCCCAAACGGTAAAACGTATCCGTTGCGCTGCTCATCGAGGTCAGCCGTCGGGATACCTGATTCAGCAGCAAATCTCCCGTATCATGGCCATAGGTATCGTTGACCTCTTTGAAACGGTCTAAATCAAATAACATCACCGTGACGGGGACGTGGTTTTTATCTGCCTGAAGATTAATTTTGTTGAGATCGTCCCAGAAGAAAAGGCGGTTTTTCATGCCGGTGAGGGAGTCATGATAAACATCATACTCCAGCTTCGAGTTCTGAATTTGCAGCTTTTCTTTTGATATTTGAAGCTCGTCAGCCAGGCTCTTAACCTGCATGTGTGCTTTCAGAATATTTTTATTCTGGTAGATCATTAAGAAGCCGAGAATAAAGCTTAAAATCACCAGGAGCAATGAAAGTGCCGAGTAGATATAATACAGTATCTGTATTTTCTTATTGGATTCGTTAACTGTGTTAATATCTTTTGTTAATGCCGTGGCAGAAAGCTGGCTTAGCGGTGCATCGAGTTCATGCATATTTGTCAGGTATGCTTTCAACGCCGGGTGGCTCATATTTTCAAGATGGCTATCCAGATAGGCCAGTATGTTTTCTAAGCGTAAAGCGAGTTCCTGATGCGTTTTATCGCTGTCAATGTAGCGACCTAAATCGCCCCCCTTCATTAAATCGCCCTGACTGAACATAATTTCGAGACGCATGCGGACCTGGTCTATCGTAACGTCATCGGTATCGGTTGCGTATAGACCAAGCCATGATTCAAAACGGTAATACTCTGATACCAGTTGTGCCACGGACCAGGACTCAGTGTATTGAGTCAGTTTTTGCAATTCTTGCTGACGATCATAAACAAGGTATGCAATATATCCTGTCGTGATAAAAAGAGAAAAAATGATACCAACCAGTATCCTGTTCATTATGTTCTCCTGAACGACTACTCAATCTTCATTTTGCTTACCTGCCATGCTGATCGTGAGTAATAAATCTGATTATTCAACTCAGGAAGACTGTCATAGGGGTATACAATGAACGATGGGCCTTTATCGCGGATGCGCATATATTCGCCATTGACCTTTAAGGCAAGGATGGCGTTGTATTTTTTAAAGTCGCTGAGAGGGATGATGGTTGAGTAATCATTGAGCGCAATAACATTCACGTTCGTACCTTTTGCACCCACATAATCCATGAGCTTGCTCATTGGGACACCCTCAAACTTCGTACGACCGTTATACCAGGGGGAGGTTGTCTCGAAACTCACGACACCAAGTTTTTCAAGGCTGGCGAGATCAAACACTGCTTTTCCATTTTCATTGGTATTTTCTATATTACCGGAAATCGTTAAAATGGGTTTACCAACTGGTTTTGGCAGGTCGCCAGCCCAGGTTACACTCTGTACCAGACAGCATAACAGCAGTAGGGTTAATCGCATTTTGACCTCCACCTTTTAACAGAAGTATAAGAATTATAATTTAGATATCACACGAGTTGATATATTTTGTTGGGAAGTCAGGGGTTTTATCGTTTTTATTGATGTGATATCAATTAAATCAATGAGTTAGATGGTGTAGGTGACAGAGTGTTTGATACTCAAGCGACACTTAACTTTTTGATAAAAGCTAAAATTGCGGGCATAAATGCTCTGTTGATTAAAAAATAATCGCTTTAATTGAGGGATATTATCTTCTAAGACACTTGTGGGGTGTTCGTGGCGTATTGACGCGCGAATCTTGAGACCAAATACGTGCTCCGGTTGTGTCCGTTGTTTCAGGATGATGACAAGCGAGGACACGTACATTTCGACTGTGCGTGTCCCCTACCGCTTGCCTTACTTCAGGTCCTCCCGGATGGCTTACGCCGACTTGCCCCTTTCGCTATGCTGGCAAACACTGCGTCCCGGTAGATCCACGCGTGAACCAGTGCGGCAGAGAGATGGACCAGCACCACGGCAAAAAGCAATTTTGCCAGAAGGCTATGGGTGTCGTGACACCATGCATACAGTGCTGGACTGGTCGGGACAATCGCCGGCAGGTTGATGCCATCAAACATCACAATCGGCAGGCCCGCTGCCGACAGCTGCGCCCAGCCCAGCAGCGGCATTGCCAGCATTAACCCATACAGCATCCAGTGTGATGCCTTTGCGGCAAGCACCTGCCAGACGGGCAAATCGGCAGGAAGTGGGGGCGTCCGGCTCAGAAGTCGGTTGACCAGACGAACCAGTGCCAGCAGTAAAATGGCGATACCCAGCGGCCGGTGCAGATCGATTAACCAAATCCGGTGATGTAACGACGTCATCATCGCGGCACCGATGAACAGCATGGCCAGGATCATCACCGCCATCAGCCAGTGCAGGCTCCGCGCCAGGGTATTGAAATGCTGCGGCGCGTGCTCTCGCCTATCTTTATTTGGGCTCATTTTACCTCCTGCTTTTGCACGGCTTCGGTGGCCTTGCCGTAGCCGATTTCCCGCTCACGGCGGCTGAAAGAGTGGGAGTAGGCAGCGGAGCGGGCGTTTAAGATGGGATCGTCAGACACCGCAACGCCTGCAGGAACGACAGAAGGGTCAAAGTTAACGTCGCGGCACGCGCCTGTGGATTGCGCTTCGACGCGCGTCACTTCCAGCGTACCGGCCACCCTCTTTTTGCGATCGTCCGGCCATGGCTGGGAAGGGTCATCCACCGGATCGCCCGGCTGTGCGAGCTGCAAAACGTAATCCCAGTAGAGTGGCTTCTGCGCCAGGCGCTGGCGCAGGTTTTCGAACAGGAAGTTGTCATCGGCTTTCTGCCGTTGCTCATCGCTTATCGACAGGAAAGGTTCGTGCGGACGCATCATCCAGCGAACGGCCTGACGTTCCCCCTGCGCGTTTACAAGGTAAAAGGCGTTAATGCTGTAAAACGTCGCGCCCGCGAAGCTGCAGGGAGCGGGTTTTTGTGCCGCCCATTTAAGGTATTTCTCCGCCTCCGGGTACGCTTTTAAAAAGTCTTTGAGACGCTGCGGATCCGGTTTTCCGGTGGCTGCATCAACGGCCGTGGCTTTTCGCAAGGCCAGAAAACCTTCCGGGCTGTGCGTGGCGAAGAAAGGCTCGTTGTTCATCGCCATCCGCCATTGTTGCTTGTCATCTGTCTTCAGCAGCAGCGCCATGCTCAGGGTTTTGGTCGTACTATCCGGGGCATGGGGATCGCCAGTACCAATAGAGAATCGGCCCACTACGGGCACTTCCTGCTGCGAGAAGAGGCGGGAGGTTGAAAGGGAATCCGTCGAGCCGTTTGGCGTAAAGGTGCCGGCAAAGCAGATGCCTTTTCCATGCGCGCGACGAAAACCCGGCGGGAAGGGTTTCGGTGTTTCACCCACCAGGGCCTGGTTGACCGTGCGTGACCCAAGCCAGCCCGCCGTCCATGCAAAAGCAGATGCCAGCGTACCGGCGACAACGGCGATCGCTGCCAGCGCGCCCCAGGTTTTTTTGGACCTCAAATCCAGTTTCGACATAGACGTTTTTCCAGAACAAAATATCTTCACCTGTCATGCGCAACGTGTTGCGCGTGACAGGCGTTAATACAGTGGCGAATATGGCTCGAGTATAGGAACTAAGGGGCGTAAAGAAAGAATATCACGAAAAGTTTAAACCTTTCCGCTGTCAAAAAGTCCGGGTTACTCATCGTGTCGGAAGTTGTGACCGAGTCGGTGACCCAGCGAGAAATAGTGGCGAAATAGATAATAGAGGGGTTTCCATTTCTCCACATTAAATTTTACCCCTCTCTGAGTACGAATTAATAAAGCCTCAGATATGTGGACGCAGGTTATCGTGGCATCAACGGACACCAGGTTCCCCTGCGAACCGGTCAGGGGCGATATCCCGCAAACCTTAGCCTCTATTTGTACAGGACACTCTTTAATTCTCCACGAGTTAATCGTCACCGCCTTTTCCTTATGGAAATTTCCGCAGCTAAACTTGTCCTGTTCAAAAACATATCCCATTTTTTTCTTCCATTCCGGTGGCGATGCTTTTCCCGTTTTATTTGCGATAGCTTCAATATTCGGCCAGAGCCTGCTGTCCGGGATGTTCAGAACAATATCGGGGTTACCTGTGATATTTTCATAACATTTTCCAGAGGTGCCAAGCCCGAACACGATATTCCGGTCAAGGATCCACCACGAGGAGATCGGGCTCAGGTTGGTTGAACCGACAGGATTTTGGCTGGAGATAATGGCGACCGGTGTACCAAAATATAAAGAAGCAAAATCGACCTGCTGGGTTTTCATTTTATCATCCTCTGATTAACGAAGGCCCAGTCTACGTTGTACAAACGTGCGTTACTTCGGTGAAGCGCGAAGTAAAACGCGCCTCACGGAATTTCCAGGAGCGCAATGTTAACCACTTCTTTCTGAGCAGGAGGAAGACATCACGTTCAGCCTTTAAGGAAATAAGAACGTGTGAAATTATGAGCCCATATATGCAGGTCTCCTGGTTTACTTGCCCTTATTTTTGTAAAGCATCGAGACGCAAGCGCCACAAATCATAGCGTTCTTCTCCCGGTTTAACGGTTCCCGCGAAGTGGTCATTGAGGCGACTCGAGGTAAATACCAGGTCTCCGTTCGGGCGGATTGCCGGCGTGTCTGGCCAGCGCACCTCTTCGCTTGCCGCAATCAGCGACATGGAATGGGTTTCAGGATCGTATCTGACGATACCATTGCGTGTGACATCGGTAATGTAGAGGTTACCTTTTACATCTGTCACCATTCCGTCGGTGTTGCCCCCCACGCGACCCAGATCGCGGACCTGCCCGGCAATTTGCGCATTGGTTGACGCAGGCTGCCTCAGTATCGCGGTCGGTACCGTATAGGCGTGCGTGCCGGTTGTCACTGTCCAGTACAGCGTGCCCGCATCGGGTGAAAGCGCAATGCCATTGATACCAATCAGTAATGGTTTACCAGGCCAGACTTCAGTCCCGTGCGAGACGACGTTAACGCCTGGCTCAATCTGCAGCGCAGGATGACGATCGAGCACGCGCCGGGCCGTACCGGTAGCGAAATCGACGATAATTAGTCCCACCTGGTTTTCAGGCGCACTCCGCGAGCCGCTGTCGGAGATATAGGCGACACGGCGGTTTTCATCGACCACCACATCATTCAGAAAGCTGGCCTTGCGGTCCGCTACGCCGTCCATGGCGATACGTTTGATGGTGCGGCCAGAGTGGAGATCCAGTACGACCAGTTTCTGCGCCCCCGCGGGGGACTCTGTTTCGCCTGCAACAAACCCCATGTCCAGCGCCCATAGCCAGCCGTTTTTACGGTCAATATAAAAACCGAGCACGTTGCGCAGGCTCTGAGCGGGATCGGTGTTCACCGCATTCCCCTCGCGGGAGGGAAACGCCGTCAGGCGGGCAGGGCCAGACTGCGCCGTCGTATCCAGAATGCTTAACGTGGCGGGTGCTGCGGCGGAAACCAGCCGGGGGGTGCTGACAAAGGCCCGGTCCATTGCATCAAAGTGGATACCCGCAATAGGGGCATTGACCGAACCGGAAAACGTCGCAGGAATCTTTCCGTCTTGAGCGGTATCCCAGCTCACACCGGCGTAGCTTCGCCAGCGCTCCAGAGGCGGGTGGTTCGCCGCGTTGACAACACTTGGGAAAGCGAACAACGCCGCCATTGCGATGGCGGCCAGAATATGGGGACGGTTGAACATTGACAGGCTCCAGTGGAACGTTCAGGTGATGAATGCTGGCCACTTTACTCATCGCTCAACGGGAGATAAATTAGCCAAATTGAAAAACATTTGTTCCTGAGAGAGCAAAATGAGCCGGAAATTCGATTACCTCGGCGACGTTGAAGTCTTCATTGCTGTGGTTGAGCACGGCTCATTTACGGGCGCAGCGGTTGCCCTTTCAACCACCCCTTCGGTACTGAGCCGCGCGGTCACCCGTCTGGAAGCGCGTCTTGGACGGCAGCTATTACAGCGCACGACCCGCCGGGTGGGGCTGACTGAAGCCGGACGCGTCTATCTTGAGCAGGCGCGTTCTGCGTTCTCTCTGCTCGATGACGCCGAACGCGTTGGCCGGGGTCAGGAGGGGGATCTGACCGGTCGCGTGAGAATGAGTGTCCCGACCACCTATGCCCACTACCGCCTGCCGCCGCTGCTGGCGCACTATAATCAACGCTACCCACGCGTACAGGTGGAGCTGAACATTACCAATCGCAACGTTGACCTGATCGCTGAGGGGTTCGATCTGGCGATCCGTCTGGGACAGTTGCCTGACAGTGGACTTGTGGCGCGTAAGCTGGAAGACGCGGCATTGCTTCTGGTCGCCTCTCCGGACTACCTGCATCGGAGAGGAAAGCCTCAGACGCTGGAAGAGCTGCAGCGCCATCAGTGCCTGCCGTTTATCATGCCGCGCACCGGGCGTATCGCCCCCTGGGTATTTCATGACGAAGGGCGCGATATTGACTGGTTGCCGGGTTCGACTATCGAAATATCAGACGATGTACTCGGCGTGGTTTCGCTGGCGGAGCAGGGGATGGGGATCTGTCAGAGCTATGAATTTATCGTCCGCGACAGAATAGAGCGCGGTCAGTTAGTTGAGGTGCTGCCGCACCTTCGGGGACGATCGCGACCTTTCTCCGTGCTGTTTGCCCCGCACCGACGCCAGTCAGCAGCCACCCGGGCAATGATTGACCTTCTGACCCGACAAGAATGACAAGGACGAGTCCACCATGAAAAAAGCGCGTTTTTCCTTTTGGATCCCTCTCATCGCGGGCGGGATAGCACTGATATCGGCTTTTGTGGTCTGGTCAGTCAACATTTACCGCGTGACATACCTTTCGATCCGCGGGGAGCAGTATCTTGCCTGTGGGGCGTTGCTGCTGGCGCTGGTGCCGATGGTCTATTTCATCAGAAAGGGGAGACTGAAAGGTAAGCGCCTTGCTGACGCGGTCAAAATCTACCTCGGCTTCTTTATTTGCAGCCTGCCGGTTGCCATGTTCGTGGTCTTTACAACGGCCTGGCTGCTGGAGGGGGACTATTCGGCCTGGAGCAAACCTTACCGGTATGAGTCCAGTACCCGCCACACCTGCTCGGGTGCGGAAGTCTACGAGCCGGAATTAAAGAAAGAGATCCGCATCTGTAACCCGCAGGGTAACGTTTATTCCGATACCACCCTGTATGTGGAAAAGCGGAGCAATGCCCTGGGGATTGTCGTGCTCTGGGCTATCACGCGCGCCTGAACCGGGGGAAAGTCAGGGCGCGAGAATCAGCGTCAGCCCGCCTCCAGCATCCCAAAACTCACAATCCGCGCGCGTCCCAGCTCTTTTGCTCGGTACAAGGCCACATCCGCGGCGCGCAGCAGGTTGTCGGTCTGGGCATGTTGTGGGTAGCTGGCAATGCCAATCGACACGTCCACCGGCCCAATCTCGGTCAGCCCGTAGCGAATCGAAAGCTCATGCACGCCGGTGTAAATCTTCTGCGCGCAGGCGTACGCTTCTGCTTCATCGGCACCGGAAAGCAGCACCAGAAACTCCTCGCCGCCGTAGCGGAATGCCAGCCCGTTGTCATGTGCGGCGCGCTGAACAATTGACGCCACGCTTTTGATCACCAGATCGCCCGCTTCATGGCCGAAACGGTCATTAATGCTCTTGAAGTGGTCGATATCAATCATCATGCAGCTTAACGGCACGCCGGTGCGTATCGCCTGTGCCGTTTGGGTTTGCAGGGTATCTTCCAGATGATGACGGTTACGCAGGCCGGTGAGCGGGTCAAACAACGCTTTTTCCAGCAACGCGTCGCGCAGACGCTGGTTGGCCAGCGCCAGCCCGAGCGCCTCGGCCATCAGCTCCAGATACGCGCGGGAAGGTGCATTGTCCGCTGTAATATTCTGGAAGGAGAGCAGGCCAATGGCCTCACCCTGAGCGATAAGCGGCACGCAAAGCGCGCTTTCCGCCTGGGATGCCGGAAGATGGTAGCAGGCAATATCCGGCTCGCCGTTCACCGGCGGGTGACTCTGCCCGCGACGCACGGCCCAGCACTCGTCCGGGTGGAACGTCGTCTCTTCACCCACCGGCGAAAGCCATTGCGCGACGCAGCGCATCTGCCACGGCTCGCGGTCAAGGACGTAGAGCCGGCCCGCGATCCCCGGCGCGATATTGGGGGCAAACAGCTCCGCCACGTTAATCACATCGTTAAAGTTCTCACACCCCTGCAGCCGCTGGGTCATGCGCGCCAGCAGCTCGCGGATGGCCCAGTCGGCATCACGCTCTTTTTCCAGACGCTGCCGCGCCAGGCCGTTTTCACGGAAGATGCTGATGGCCTGAGCCATATCGCCTATCTCATCAATCTGGTTGAAATTGGGCGTTTCAACCGCGTAATCCTGGGATGCCAGGCGGTGCACCACGTCGCTCAGGCGGACCACGGGGCGCAGCACGCGGCGTTTTAATATAAAGCCGAGCACAAACAGGAACAGCAGGGCGGTCAGGCCGACCGTCAGCTCAGAGGCGGTACGCAGCGCTTTCGATTTTTTGGTCGCCTCCTGAACGGCGGCGATGACGCGCTTGTCGAGTATCTGGCGGAAGTGATCGAGCTGATTCTGCGCGCGCTCAAGCTCCTGCTCATAGGGCTGACCATAGAGCAAGGCTACGGCCTGGGCGTCTTCACCGCGTTCCAGGCTTTCGAGGGCGGTTTGCTGCTCGTCCTGCAGCTCATCGACGATCTTTATTCCTTCATGCAGCAGGGCCAGTTCTTCATCCGATGCGCCGTTATCCTGCAGCTTTTCCAGCCGAAGCTCGATGCGCTTCAGGCTGTTTTCTGCCCGGTTATATTCCTTGAGTACTTGAGGATCTTTTTTAATGGCGTACAGCCGCGCTAGATCAGACTGCGCCCAGATATCGGTTTCGATATCTTCCGTCAGCTGATCAAATTTCTGCCGTTGTTCAACGGCCTGACGTTCGAGGGTATCCGCACTGGACGCCATCAGCATGATGATGCCGGAGGCGATGGTCAGGCAGACCGTGGCCCCATAGGCCCAGTTTGTTATCGTCGCGATTCGCACCAGATGATCCTTTTACGACATGAGTAGGATGGCGTTCTTCAAATTATAGAAAACGTCTGATTTAAGGCGAAAAAAAAGGCGGCACAGCGCCGCCTGGTGTGGTCTTTATCGTCACGTCCTTACAAATCTGGAGGATTTTTTCCTTCTTCGATGAAATCCGCGTCCAGCTCTTCGGCGTTGCCTTCGTGATCGCGACCGGAGAAGAGGTTCCAGCAGGCGATAAACAGCGCGGCGATGAGCGGCCCAATCACAAAGCCGTTAATGCCGTACAGCTCCATGCCGCCGAGGGTAGAGATCAGAATCAGATAGTCCGGCATTTTGGTGTCTTTCCCCACCAGCAGCGGGCGCAGGATGTTATCCACCAGCCCGACGACGATCACGAAGAAGCCGACAATAAACAGCCCCTGCCAGATCTGGTGCGTGGCGAACAGGAAGATAGCGGCAGGCACCCAGACAATCGCCGAGCCGATGGCGGGCACGAGGGAAAGGAACGCCATCAGTGCGCCCCAGAGCACGCTGCCGTCGATACCGGCAATGGCAAAGGCAATCCCGCCGAGGATGCCCTGAACCACGGCCACCGCCGCCGTCCCTTTTACCGTGGCGCGCGACACGCCGACGAATTTGGCGAACAGATGCTGCTTGGCAAAATCGGACAGGGGCAGGGAGTCGAGGATCTGGCGTACCAGATACGGGCCGTCTTTCAGCAGGAAGAACAGCAGATACAGCATGATGCCGAAGCTAATCGCAAAGCCAAAGGTGCCTTTGCCGATCAGGAACGCGCTGCCCGCCAGATACTGTCCGCCCTGCAGCGCGACGTCGGAGAGTTTTTTCTGGATCTGCGCCGCGTTGGTCAGGTTGTGATCCGCGAGGAAGCCGCTGGCCCAGTCAGGCAGGTGGTTGAAGATGCTCGCCACCACTTCCGGGAACTGGGTATTGTTCTCCTGCAGTTTGGTGTAAACCACGTTCAGCTCAATGGCGAGCGAGGAGAGGATCACCATCAGCGGAATAAAGACGATCAGGCAGATAATACCGATGGTCAACAGCGAGGCCAGCCCGTTGCGATCCCCCAGCGCGGCGCGCAGCTTGTTTTTTACCGGATTGAAGATTACGGTCAGAATGGCGGCCCACAGTATCGCGGAGAAGTAGGGCGACAGCACGTCGAAGAAGGCCCAGGTCACAAGGGCGAGAATGAAAATAAAGAAACCTTTAGTCAGTCCGTTAAAGCGCATCAGTCAGTCCTGGTTACTAAGAAACTGTGACGACTATAGAACTGATTGTGAGAATTACCAACCTTGCGCCGGGTGGCGGCTGCGCCTTACCCGTCCTACGGGGAGTGTTACGGTATGACTTCGCGCTTTACGGATACCACTTTCGACTGACCGAAGATCGACTTTTCCCGCACCATGCTGTAAGTATCTGCTTGCGGAGGTGCTTATGGCCTGGCGTCCTATCCTGTATGTGATCCTCACAACCCACCCCAGACTCAGCGCGCGGCGCGCCCGTTTGCGTCTGGTCATCTAGCTTTTTATTAACAATCGCGGTATAACACACCTTCTTTGGATGTTTAGATGTCCATACGTATAGAAGGTAATATGCAAACACAACAAGAAAATGGGCAGCTTAAGCGCACCATGAAAACACGCCACCTGATCATGCTCTCGCTGGGTGGCGTGATTGGGACAGGGTTATTCTTCAATACCGGCTACATCATTTCCACGACCGGGGCGGCGGGCACGCTGCTGGCGTACCTGATAGGCGCGCTGGTGGTCTGGCTGGTGATGCAGTGTCTGGGCGAACTCTCCGTGGCGATGCCGGAAACCGGCGCGTTCCACGTCTATGCCGCGCGTTATCTTGGCCCGGCGACGGGCTACACCGTGGCGTGGCTCTACTGGCTCACCTGGACGGTGGCGCTCGGTTCGAGCTTTACCGCCGCGGGCTTCTGCATGCAGTACTGGTTCCCGCAGGTGCCCGTCTGGGCGTGGTGCGTGGTCTTCTGCGTGGTGATTTTTGGCCTGAACGTCATTTCCACGCGCTTCTTTGCGGAAGGCGAGTTCTGGTTCTCGCTGGTGAAAGTCATCACCATCATCGCCTTCATTATTCTTGGCGGCGCGGCGGTCTTTGGCTTTATCCCGATGCAGGACGGTTCACCCGCGCCGGGCTTAAGCAACATCACCGCCGAGGGCTGGTTCCCGCACGGCGGCCTGCCGATCCTGATGACCATGGTGGCGGTGAACTTTGCCTTCTCCGGGACCGAACTCATCGGTATCGCAGCAGGGGAAACGGAAAATCCGCACAAGGTGATTCCGGTCGCGATCCGCACCACCATTGCGCGCCTCATTATCTTCTTTATCGGTACCGTGTTTGTGCTGGCGGCGCTGATCCCGATGCAGCAGGCGGGTGTGGAAAAGAGCCCGTTCGTGCTGGTGTTTGAAAAGGTCGGTATTCCTTACGCGGCGGATATTTTTAACTTCGTGATCCTGACGGCGATCCTTTCGGCGGCGAACTCCGGGCTGTATGCCTCCGGGCGCATGCTATGGTCGCTCTCTAATGAGAAAACGCTCCCGCGCTGCTTTGCCCGCGTGAACAAAAACGGCGTGCCGCTGACGGCGCTCTCGGTTTCTATGCTCGGCGGCGTGCTGGCGCTGTTCTCAAGCGTCGTGGCGCCGGACACGGTATTTGTCGCGCTCTCGGCGATTTCTGGCTTTGCGGTGGTAGCCGTCTGGATCAGCATCTGTGCGTCGCACTTCGTCTTCCGTCGTCGCCATCTGCAGTCCGGCCAGCCGCTCTCTGCGCTGCAGTACCGTGCGCCGTGGTATCCGCTGGTGCCGGTGCTCGGTTTTATCCTCTGCGTGGTGGCCTGCGTCGGCCTGTGGTTTGACCCAAGCCAGCGCATTGCCCTTTATTGCGGGATTCCGTTTGTCGCCCTGTGTTATGGTGCCTACTACCTGACCCGAAATATGACATCGCAGGAGCCTGAACATGTCGCAGAATAATCCGCTTACCGCCCTCCTTGAAAAGCAGCCGTTTGTGGTGCTGGATGGCGCGATGGCGACGGAGCTGGAAGCGCGCGGCTGTAACCTGGCAGACAGCCTCTGGTCTGCCAAAGTGCTGATGGAAAACCCGGAGCTTATCCGGGAAGTGCACCTTGATTACTACCGCGCGGGGGCACAGGTGGCGATCACCGCCAGCTACCAGGCCACGCCTGCGGGCTTTGCGGCCCGCGGCCTGGACGAGGCGCAGTCCCGAACGCTAATTGGCAGAAGCGTGGAGCTGGCGCGAAAGGCGCGTGAAGCGTATCTGGCCGAAAACCCGCATGCGGGCACGCTGCTGGTGGCGGGCTCCGTTGGGCCGTATGGTGCCTATCTGGCGGATGGCTCAGAGTATCGGGGTGATTACGTGCGCAGCGCTGAGGAGTTTACTGCCTTCCACCGCCCGCGCGTGGAAGCGCTGCTGGACGCGGGCGCTGACCTGCTGGCCTGCGAAACGCTGCCGTCTTTTATTGAGATTAAGGCGCTGGCGGCCCTTCTGGCCGGGTATCCCCGCGCCCGGGCGTGGTTCTCCTTTACCCTGCGGGACAGCGAGCACCTGAGCGACGGCACGCCGCTGCGTGACGTGGTCAGCGTGCTGGCCGACTCTCCGCATATCGTCGCGCTGGGCATTAACTGTATCGCGCTGGAAAATACCACGGCGGCGCTGAAGCACCTGCAGAGCCTGACGTCGCTGCCGCTGGTGGTTTACCCGAACTCGGGCGAGCATTATGATGCGGTGACCAAAACCTGGCACCACCACGGCGAAGCGTGTGAGACGCTGGCGGGGTATCTGCCCCAGTGGCTGGACGCCGGAGCGAAGCTGATTGGTGGCTGCTGTCGCACCACGCCGAAGGATATTGCTGAGCTTAACGCGAAGCGCTGAGTTTTTTGCCGGGTGGCGGCTGCGCCTTACCCGGCCTACGGATTGCACAATGTGTAGGCCGGGTAAGCGCAGCGCCACCCGGCATAAAACAACCGCATAAAACCAACTATCCTTTCCCATTTTTTATCTAAAAACGAATCGTTATGAGCGATTCATTTTTATTCCTTTATCAAAATTCCCGCGTTGGAAATACTGCCCTCATAACAACAAGGGGAGCAGGCACTATGGCAATTTCATCGCGAATCACACTACTCGGCGCACTGGCGCTGTGGGCATTTCAGGCGCAGGCGGTGGACGTCACCGTCGCGTATCAAACTTCTGCGGAACCGGCGAAAGTCGCGCAGGCGGATAACACCTTTGCCAAAGAGAGCGGCGCGAAGGTCGACTGGCGCAAGTTCGACAGCGGCGCGTCCGTGGTGCGTGCGTTAGCCTCCGGCGACGTGCAGATCGGCAATATCGGTTCCAGCCCGCTAGCGGTTGCGGCCAGCCAGCAGGTGCCGATTGAGGTGTTCCTGCTCGCCTCGCAGCTCGGTAACTCTGAAGCGCTGGTGGTGAAGAAAAACATCACCAAACCGGAAGACCTGATCGGCAAACGCATCGCCGTGCCGTTTATCTCCACCACCCACTACAGCCTGCTGGCGGCGCTGAAACACTGGGGCATCAAGCCGGGTCAGGTTCAAATCATCAACCTCCAGCCGCCGGCGATTATCGCGGCCTGGCAGCGTGGCGACATTGACGGGGCCTATGTGTGGGCTCCGGCAGTGAACGAGCTGGAAAAAGACGGCACCGTGCTGACCGACTCCGAAAAAGTGGGCCAGTGGGGTGCGCCAACCCTCGACGTGTGGGTCGTGCGTAAAGACTTCGCCGAGAAACATCCTGAGGTAGTCAAAGCCTTCGCGAAAAGCGCGATTGACGCCCAGCAGCCGTACATCAGTAACCCGGATGAATGGCTGAAGCAGCCCGCCAACCTGGAAAAACTCTCCCGCCTGAGCGGCGTGCCGGAAGCGGACGTGCCGGGGCTGGTGAAGGGCAATACCTATCTGACCCCCGCGCAGCAGGTGCAGCAGCTGACCGGGCCGGTTAACAAAGCGATTGTGGATACCGCCACCTTCCTGAAGGAGCAGGGCAAAGTGCCCGCAGTAGCGGCGGATTACAGCCTGTACGTGACCGATCGTTTTGTGAAATAAGAAGTTCGCCATGCTGAATATTACAAATCTGTCTGCCGATTACGGTGGTAAACCCGCCTTACAGGACATCAACCTGACGCTGGACAGCGGTGAGCTGCTGGTGGTGCTGGGCCCGTCCGGGTGCGGAAAAACCACGCTGCTGAATCTCATCGCCGGGTTTGTCCCTTATCAGCATGGCACCATTCAACTGGAAGGCAAAAAGGTGGAGGGCCCCGGCGCCGAGCGCGGCGTGGTCTTCCAGAATGAAGGCCTGCTTCCCTGGCGCAACGTGCAGGAAAACGTGGCGTTTGGGCTGCAGCTTGCGGGCATCCATCGCGAACAGCGGCTGGAAACGGCGCGGGCGATGCTGAAAAAAGTGGGGCTGGAAGGCGCGGAAAAACGCTATATCTGGCAGCTTTCCGGCGGCCAACGGCAGCGCGTCGGGATTGCCCGCGCGCTGGCCGCGAATCCGCAGCTGTTGCTGCTGGACGAGCCGTTCGGGGCGCTGGATGCCTTCACCCGCGAGCAGATGCAAACCCTGCTGCTGCGCCTCTGGCATGAGACGGGCAAGCAGGTGCTGCTGATTACCCACGATATCGAAGAGGCGGTGTTTATGGCCACCGAGCTGGTGCTGCTGTCCCCGGGGCCGGGCCGCGTGCTGGAGCGCTTGCCGTTGGAATTCGCCCGCCGCTACGTCGCGGGGGAACCCGTGCGCAGCATCAAATCCGATCCGCTGTTTATCGAACAGCGTGAGTACGTCTTAAGCCGCGTGTTTGAACAGCGGGAGGCCTTCTCATGAGCATCGTCTTCAGTGAAAAAACGCGCCGCACGCGTCTGGCGCTGCGCTGGCCTTTCTCACGTCAAATTACGCTGAGCGTCGGTACGCTTCTGGTGCTGCTGGCGTTATGGTGGGCGGTTGCTGCCCTGCAGTGGGTCAGCCCGCTGTTTCTGCCGCCGCCGGGACAGGTGCTGGCCAAACTCATTACCATCGCCGGGCCGCAGGGCTTTATGGATGCCACGCTCTGGCAGCACTTAGGTGCCAGCCTGGCGCGCATTCTGGTGGCGCTGCTGGCGGCGGTGATTATCGGCATTCCCGTGGGGATTGCGATGGGGCTGAGCCCGACGGTGCGCGGCATCCTCGACCCGCTGATTGAGCTTTACCGCCCGGTCCCGCCGCTGGCCTATCTGCCGCTGATGGTGATCTGGTTCGGCATCGGTGAAACCTCAAAAATCCTGCTGATCTATCTGGCGATTTTCGCCCCGGTGGCCATGTCGGCGCTGGCGGGCGTGAAGAGCGCCCAGCAGGTGCGGATCCGCGCGGCGCAGTCGCTGGGGGCCAGCCGTACGCAGGTGCTGCTGTTCGTGATTTTACCGGGCGCACTGCCGGAGATTTTAACCGGGCTGCGCATCGGCCTCGGCGTGGGCTGGTCCACGCTGGTGGCGGCGGAGCTGATTGCGGCCACGCGCGGCCTTGGGTTTATGGTGCAGTCGGCGGGAGAGTTCCTGGCGACTGACGTGGTGCTGGCAGGGATCGCGGTGATCGCCGCGATCGCCTTCGGATTAGAACTGGGGCTGCGCGCGTTACAGCGCCGTCTGACGCCCTGGCATGGAGAAATACAATGAGTGAACGTCTGACCATTACCCCGCTGGGGCCGTACATTGGCGCACAGGTATCGGGCCTGGATGTGACCCGTCCGCTGAGCGATAACCAGTTCGAGCAGCTGTACCACGCGGTGCTGCGTCATCAGGTGGTGTTCCTGCGCGAACAGGCGATCACCCCGCAGCAGCAGCGCGCGCTGGCCCTGCGGTTTGGCGATCTGCATATCCACCCGGTCTATCCGCATGCGGAAGGGGTGGAGGAGATTATCGTCCTCGACACCCACAACGATAACCCGCCGGATAACGATAACTGGCACACCGATGTGACCTTTATCGAGACGCCGCCCGCCGGGGCGATTCTGGCGGCGAAGCTGCTGCCAGAAACCGGCGGCGATACCCTGTGGACCAGCGGCATTGCGGCGTATGAGGCGCTCTCCGAGCCGTTCCGGACGCTGCTGAGCGGGCTGCGGGCGGAGCACGACTTCAAAAAATCGTTCCAGGAGTACAAGTACCGTAAAACGGAAGAAGAGCATCAGCGCTGGCAGGAGGCGGTGGCGAAACATCCTCCGCTGCTGCACCCGGTGGTGCGGACCCATCCGGTGACGGGCAAGCAGGCGCTGTTCGTCAACGAAGGGTTCACCACGCGCATCGTGGACGTGACGGAAAAAGAGAGTGAGGCGCTGCTCAGTTTCCTGTTCGCGCATATCACCAAGCCGGAGTTCCAGGTGCGCTGGCGCTGGCAGGAGAACGATCTGGCGATCTGGGATAACCGCGTGACGCAGCATTATGCCAATGCGGACTATCTGCCGCAGCGCCGGATTATGCAGCGGGCGACAATTTTGGGCGATAAGCCGTTTTACCGCCCCTGATCCTGTAGTACCTGTAGGCCGGGTAAGCGCAGCGCCACCCGGCGAAAACGGGGCACAATTGCCGGGTGGCGGCTACGCCTTACCCGGCCTACAAAATACCGCACATTTAAAGGTGCGCCTCAATATACCGCTGATAGCGGTTCGCCTTCAGGTAACACAAATCCACCAGCACCAGGCCGTCAACGCAGTTGTTGAACGCCGGGTCGCTGCCAAAATCAATAAACTGCACGCCGCCGGGCTCGCACAGCTCGGAATATTGCTTGTAGAGCGGCGGAATGCCGCAGCCAAGATTGCCGAGCAGGGATTTCAGCTTCGTCAGATCGTCCACGTAATCCACGCCGCCAAACTGCGCCAGCACGTCCGGCAGGGACGCGGGATAGGGCTTGCGCGAGGCGGCGAGCGGATGCGTCGCCGGGAACCACAGGCGGTAAAATGCCACCAGCAGATCCCGCGCGGCAGGCGGTAAGCCACCGGAAATCGAGACCGGGCCAAACAGGTAGCGGTAGTGCGGATAACGCGCCAGATACGCCCCAATGCCGGACCATAAATAGTCCAGGCCGCGGCGCCCCCAGTAGCGCGGCTGAATAAAGCTGCGCCCCAGCTCAATGCCGTGTGCCAGCACGTCCTGCATTTTGTCGTCGTAGTGGAACAGGCTATAGCTGTACAACCCCTCAACGCCGCGCTTTTCGATCTGCATGGCCGTCGGCATAAAGCGATACGCGCCGACGATCTCCAGATCCTCCTCATCCCACAGGATCAGGTGCAGATAATCATCGTCGTAGCTGTCGGTGTCCCGGCGTTTGCCGCTCCCTTCCTCCACCGCGCGAAAGGCAATCTCGCGCAGGCGGCCCAGCTCCCGCAGCAGCGGGGCGTCTTCCTGACCGTTGCGCTGCCAAAGATAGATGGTTTTCCCGTCGCTGGTTTTGCCCAGAGATTCGGCCTGCGCCAGCGCGCGCTTCAAAGTGGCCCGGTCTTCCGGACGGGCAATCGCGCACTGGGTTTTAAAGACGCCGGGCACTCCCTTGCCAAGACGCATCACGTGCTGACGGCACTGCTCGGCCATCTCACGCGACGAAAGGGTGGCGCTGTGCCAGTGATGCCACGCAATCTGCTGGCCGATTTTAATCGGCAGCTGGCTGTGGCGGCGGCGGAACATCTGCTGCATCAGCAGCAGCATCGACAGCGTCGGGGAGACCAGCGTGCTGGCGTAAAAGAGCAGGCTGTTGTGCGCCTGAATATGCACTGGCAGCAGCGGGACGCGCAGCTTGCCGGCGAGTTTGATAAAGCCAGAGTGCCATTTCTTATCGCGAATGCCTTTGCGCGTGGGGCGGGACACTTCGCCTGCCGGGAAGAAGATCAGTACGCCCGCGTTTTGCAGGTGCTGTTCCATCTGCACCAGCGACGACTTCGCCGTCCTGCCACCCATATTGTCCACCGGAATAAACAGCGAGCTGAGGGGCTCAAGGTGGGTCAGCATCCGGTTGGTCACGACTTTAACGTCGCGCCGCACGCGGGAGACGGCGTACAGCAACGCCAGACCGTCCAGCGTACCCGTCGGGTGGTTGGCAATGATGACCAGCGGGCCATGTTCGGGGATTTGTTCGAGATCGCGGGCGGAAACGGTGCAGAGAATATCCAGGTGTTCCAGAACCTGCTCCACCATATCCAGTCCTTTCAGATGGCGGTGGGCGG
The DNA here is from genome assembly GCF_000805795.1 of Enterobacter sp. FB. Taxonomy (NCBI): domain Bacteria; kingdom Pseudomonadati; phylum Pseudomonadota; class Gammaproteobacteria; order Enterobacterales; family Enterobacteriaceae; genus Enterobacter; species Enterobacter sp. FB. Next base: position 110,222 of record NZ_JSZC01000013.1, read on the forward strand.
CGGCAAACTGCTGAAACTCGTCTTCGTAGAACAGTCTTTTTAACAGACTTTTTTGCCAGGGTGCGGGCCTCGCCTGAGGCCAAAGATCGTCGAGAACGCTATCGAGGCTAAACATGGTCACTCCTCCTGCCGTCTTGCGAAGACAGTAGAAGGCGCAGATGTCGGTTGTATTGCAGTTGGGTGAAGATTTGAGCAGAGAGCAGGCCGGGTAAGGCGAAGCCGCCACCCGGCGCTAAAGCGGATTAACGCAGAATTTTCTTCTCGGCCAGATCCAGGGCGAAGTAGCTGAAGATCAGATCCGCGCCGGCGCGTTTGATCGCGCCCAGGCTTTCAAGGATCACTTTCTCTTCGTCGATCGCCCCTGCCAGCGCGGCGAACTTGATCATTGCGTACTCGCCGCTCACCTGGTAAGCGCCCAGCGGCATCTCGGTGCGTTCGCGGATGTCGCGCAAGATATCAAGATATGCGCCAGCCGGTTTTACCATCAGGCAGTCTGCGCCCTGGGCTTCATCGAGCAGGGATTCACGAATCGCTTCGCGGCGGTTCAGCGGGTTCATCTGATAGGTTTTACGATCGCCCTTCAGCGCCGTGCCGGCTGCTTCACGGAACGGGCCGTAGAAGGAGGAGGCAAATTTGGTGGAGTAGGACATGATGGCGGTGTCGGTGAAACCGGCCGCGTCCAGCGCCTGACGAATCGCCTGAACCTGTCCGTCCATCGCCGCAGACGGTGCGATGAAGTCCGCACCCGCAGCGGCCGCGACGACCGCCTGCTTGCCGAGGTTCAGCAGGGTGGCATCGTTATCCACGCCGTGATCGCACAGCACGCCGCAGTGGCCGTGAGAGGTATATTCACAGAAACAGGTGTCGGACATCACCACCATTTCCGGCACCGTCTCTTTGCAGATGCGGGACATGCGGGCGACGAGGCCATCTTCCTTCCACGCGTCGCTGCCGGTGGCGTCGGTATGATGGGAGATGCCGAAGGTCATCACCGAGCGGATCCCCGCGTTGGCGATACGTTCGATCTCACGCGCCAGATATTTCTCCGGAATGCGCATGACGCCCGGCATGGCCTCGATGGCTTTGTAGTCATCGATCTCTTCTTCAACAAAAATCGGCAACACCAGATCGTTTAAGGTCAGGGTTGTCTCTTCAAACATAGCGCGCAGTGCAGGTGACTTACGCAGACGGCGGGGACGTGCAATTAAATCGGTCATGGTATGCCTGATGTTTGTGGAACAAAGAGGGCTAGTGTACCTCAAAGTGGCGACGGGTGTTTTACTAAAGTGGGCATTTTGCTTTTGCGAAATGCAGCAGAAGAGTTTGCCTGTTACCAATAATATATAATGCAGGACAGTATAACGCTGAGAGAAGAATGAGATATTTGTGTTATTTCTATATGGAAATGAATGTATCATTAAAAATGATTTATTATTTTTTATGATATTTCCCTGATTGCTTTGCCCGTGCATTAACATTTTGTTTTTATAATATTTATTTTATGACGCCCTGTGCGTTGTGGTCTGAATCTGTTTTTTGTCTGAATGCGTACTTAATGGAAACATTCATTGAACCTTTTCGAAATGAAACTGCATAATTCCCTCCGCAATTAAATATTGCAAATTCATTGATGGACAAACTTGCTTACGTCCCTGAGGAGGGATGACCCAATGCAAACATGGAAAAAGAAACTCGTTGTATCTCAACTTGCATTAGCCTGCACCCTGGCTATCGCTTCTCAGGCCAATGCGAAGGATATTTCCGGTACGACATATAATACCTTCGGATACGATAATACAGCGACCACTCCCTGGTATTATGGCTATGCCGACTGGGATTTCTCAGATGCCATCCACGATGGTGATATTTACCCGGTGATTAATAAAACCACCGTGAATGGTGTTATTTCAACGTACTATCTCGATGATGGCATCAATGGTCGGGCGAATGCGTTGAGTATTTCCAACAGCACCATTAATGGCATGATTACCTCTCAGTGTATGACCGCCACCTGTGCTGATGGTCTGGATGCCGACGGCACCCAACATGCTCAATACGATCGTTTTAGCCTGACCGTTGATAATTCCACCATTAACGATACGTATGAACATTATGCGTATGATGTTGTGAATGGGGAAAATACGGAAAGACACTATCTGGATACCTATGATATGGGTAATGCGATTACCCTGGATGTGGAATCCGATATTGTTATCCAGAATAATTCTCACGTCGCGGGGATTACCCTGACGCAGGGGTATCAGGAACGGGATAATACCCCGTACGACGGCGTTGAAGGCGTAGCCAACAGCAGCAAGGTCTTTACCGACACGCTACTGGTAAAAGATTCGGTACTGACTTCCGGTGCGTACCGCGATTTAGGTACCAGCGGATTCTACGGTCAGACCGCGAAGCCGAGCGACTATAGTGAAACCGACGCGACAGGGGCAGATGATGCCGCGCTGATTGTTACCGCCAGCGCGTCTGATAACGCGATGCAGACCGCTGCCACGTTCGATCACTCCACCGTTACGGGCGACATCCTGTTCTCCAGCACCTTCGACAACAACTTCTACCCGAACGGCGATCCGGCAACCGATACCACCGAAGACGGCGTCTATAATTAATTACGTCGGGCGAATCGAATGAGCCTCGCACGATCATATTACAAACCGGCGTTATTGAGATCTATCGCCCTTCTGATGAACTTCTGGTGGGGATTGCGACTGCCCCCTTTATTTTTGGTCTGGCTACGGTGATGATTAACCATTCACAGGAATACAGAGTGATTGCTAAAACGGCCTGTACCGGTTTTTATTTATCCACAGAAACTACCCGACAACAAATCCAGCAATTTTCACTGTGGAAAGAGGCCTTCAGCTGGTTATCCTGGATAAATTACATTCTTGAGAAGCGCGATAAGCAGCTGGTTGGCAATAACTCCTATCACCAGATCCGCGCGATGCTGCTTAATATGGCCGAGTGGGATGAAACGCTGCGTTCAAAAATCGGTGTGATGAATCATATTCAGCAAAGCACACGCATTTCACGTTCTGTTGTTGCCGAAGTTCTGGCCGCCCTGCGGCAGGGAAATTATATCAATATGAGCCGGGGCAAGCTGGTCAGCATCAACCGCTTGCCCACGGAATATTAATCTCAGTTGGATGCGGTAAGCACCTGGGCTTTATTGGCACTCAATTCCGCCACCAGGTTATTAACACCGTCACTCATATTGACGAAACGCGTATGCGGGGAGCGAGTGACCACCACAAACGCGCCCACGTTCGACTGCGGAATCATAGCCATATAGGTGATGAATCCGCCGCCGCCGCCGGTTTTCTGAATAATCCCCGGCCGGCCATTTTTCGGTGCCATATAGACCCAGCCCATGCCGAGCGCATCGGCTTTACCCGGCACGTCCATCCCGATGACCCGATGCAGCTGAGTACGCTGATAAATCAGGGTCTGCATACGGTCGGCCTGGCTGCTGCGAGAGTAGAAATCCGAAGAAAGGAACTGCTGCATCCAGCGCATCATGTCGCCAGGCGTGGAGTAAACCCCGCCGCTGCCCACGGCCGCCAGCGTGTTATTACAGGGGCTGGCGCCTTTCTCCGCCACCATCAGGCGACGGCACTGGTCCGGGGACGGGGTAAAGGTGGTGTCTTTCATGCCCAGCGGACGGGTGATCTGCTCTTCAAACAGCTGGGTGTAGGGTTTGCCAGCCGCCGTTGAGAGGGCATCCGCCAGCAGGTCAAACGCCAGGTTTGAATATGAGGCCTGCGAACCCGGTGCCGCCTTCAGCGTGGCGGTACTCAGGTAGCTCCAGCGCTGGTCGCGCGTTGGCCAGACAAAGACGTCACGATGCGCCGCGCCGCCTGGCTGTTCACGCGGCAGGGCGCTGGTGTGGGTAGCAAGGTTCACAAGCCGGATCGGCGTACCCTGATACGTGGGGACCCGGGCGCCTGGCGGCGCGTATTTGCTGAGCGGATCGTCGAGCTTCACCACGCCCTGATCGAGCAGTTTCACCAGCATTTCGCTGGTCATCAGCTTGGTTAAGGATGCGATGCGGATAACGGAATCCAGCTGCGGGTGAACGTTATTGCCCGGGCGCGTTTCGCCAAAGCTGCGAAATACACGCTGGTTTCCGTCGATAACGACCATCGCCATACCGGTCGCGCCGCTGCCGTAATAGATAAGGTTCGCGTAGCGATCGGCAATATCTGAAGCTAAAACGGGAGCCGTCAGCGGTTGGGCTGCCTGGGCGGTAGAAAAGCTCACCGCACACAGCGCGGCAAAAGAGAGCAGACAACGTTTCAACGAAAAGCATCCATGAAGTGAATGAGGAAAGTAATGGGTATTTATACTACTAATCGGTACCGTGCAATGCCCCGAATTGCATAACGATAGCGAGAAAAACGTAACCATGGGTAAATATGAACAATTTACTTGCGAGCCATCTCCCATTTTGTGACATCGGGCTTATGATAGGCACCAGTGTCACTCAATCTTACGGAGAACGGTATGTCTGAGAAGCGTGTGGTTATGGTTGTCGATATGCAAAACGGGGTGTTTGAAACCCCTCGTCATCAGCGCGAAAAGTGTGTCTCTCTGATCAACCAGCTTACGCAGGCAGCCGACACGGTGATTTTTATACAGCATACCGAGGCCGGGGGGTTGGAAGAGGGAAGCGAAGAGTTTGCGCTACTGCCTGAACTCCATCAGCCTGCTGGTGCGCTTTACGTGACCAAAACCGCCTGCGATGCCTTCTACAACACCGGGCTTGAGGCGCTGCTGCGGGAGCAGGGCATTCGTGAGTTTGTCATCTGCGGCTGCGCCACCGATTACTGCGTCGATGCGACGATCAAGAACGGCGTTAGCCGGGGCTATCACATCACCGTTGCCGAAGATGCCCATACCACCGCCAACCGTCCGGCTGCTGACGCACAGATCCTGATTAACCATCACAACGACGTCTGGCGTAACTTCATTGCGCCAGCGAATCCTCTCGCGGTGAAACGCACCGAAACAATTCTTGAAAACTGGAAAGCGAACTAATAATTAACGCTCGGGTCTGACCTTTTTGCCGGAGCCGGGAGGCTGGCTCGGGCAGGTTTTCGTGTGGTGACGTGTTGTACACAGCAACAGCCATAACAACAAGAAGGAAGCATTATGTTTAAGTCTTTTTTCCCAAAGCCGGGGCCTTTTTTCCTGTCGGCATTTATTTGGGCACTGATCGCTGTCATTTTCTGGCAGGCGGGCGGCGGCGCATGGCTGACGCGCATCACGGGGGCGACAGGTGAGGTGCCGATTAGCGCGGCGCGCTTCTGGTCGCTCAGCTTTATCGTATTTTATGCCTACTACACGGTATGTGTGGGGCTGTTTGCACTCTTCTGGTTCAAGTATTCTCCGCATCGTTGGCAGGTTTGGTCGATTTTGGGATCTGCGCTGATCATTTTCGTTACCTGGTTCATGGTGGAAGTGAGTGTTGCAATTAATGCATGGTATGCACCCTTCTACGATTTGATCCAAAAAGCGCTAAGCGCCCCGAATAAGGTTCCGATTGGTGAACTCTATGCCAGTCTCGTTAGTTTTACCGGCATTGCCATGATTGCAGTAACAGTGGCAGTGCTGAACAATTTCTTCGTTAGCCATTACGTTTTCCGTTGGCGTACAGCTATGAACGAATATTACATGGCAAATTGGCAACGACTGCGGCACATCGAAGGTGCTGCACAGCGTGTACAGGAAGACACCATGCGTTTTGCCTCAACGCTGGAGGACATGGGGGTCAGCTTGCTTAATGCTGTGATGAAACTTATCGCTTTTTTACCGATTCTGATTGCACTTTCACCCCATGTGCCTGAACTTCCAATTGTTGGTCATTTACCCTATGGTTTGGTTATTGCCGCACTGGTCTGGTCTCTTATGGGAACGGGGCTTCTTGCTGTGGTGGGGATCAAATTGCCGGGGTTACAATTTAAAAATCAGCGCGTGGAAGCGGCTTACCGTAAAGAACTCGTTTACGGTGAGGATGACCCATCACGAGCTGCGCCACCAACGGTAAAAGAGTTATTTCAGAACGTCCGTTTTAACTACTTTAAGCTCTACTTCCACTACATGTATTTCAACATAGCTCGTATTTTATATCTTCAGGCCGATACTGTTTTTGGAATAGTCCTGTTGTTCCCGTCAATTGTTGCAGGGACGATTACCCTGGGACTGATGACCCAAATTACTAACGTTTTCGATCAGGTCAGAAGTTCATTCCAGTACCTGATCAGCTCCTGGACCACGCTGGTGGAACTGATGTCCATCTACAAACGTCTGCGCAGCTTTGAACGCGAGCTGGACGATCGTGACCTGCAGGAAGTCACCAACACATTTAGCTAATACAGGACGTTGCTATGTCTTTTGCCGTACCGCGCGCGTTACCGTTGACCATACTGGCCGCTTTTGTGCTGGCAGGCTGTGCCGAAAAGGGGGCCGCTCCGCTCAAAAAGGGCGAGAAGCCCGTTGATGTGGCGAGCGTTGTGCGGCAGAAAATGCCCGCCAGCGTGAAAGATCGCAATGCGTGGGCAGACGCGCTGGCAAAAACCTTTGAGAGCCAAAAGATTGCGCCGACCGAGGAAAACATCTGTTCGGTGCTGGCGGTGGCACAGCAGGAGTCGATGTATCAGTCAGACCCGGCTGTGCCGGGGCTGAATAAAATCGCCTGGAAAGAGATCGACCGCCGCGCGGAGTCCATGCATATCCCGGTGTTCCTCGTGCATACCGCGCTTAAAATCACCTCGCCGAACGGCAAAAGCTACAGCGAACGGCTGGATACGGTGAAAACCGAAAAACAGCTTAGCGCTATTTTCGATGATTTCATCAACATGGTGCCGATGGGTCAGAAGCTGTTTGGCTCACTGAACCCGGTCCACACCGGTGGCCCAATGCAGGTAAGCATCGCGTTCGCGGAGAAACACACCGACGGCTATCCGTGGAAAATCGACGGTACGGTGCGCCAGGAGGTCTTCTCCCTGCGCGGCGGACTGTGGTTCGGCACGTATCACCTGCTGAACTACCCGGCCAACTACGATGAGCCGCTGTACCGCTTTGCCGACTTTAACGCAGGCTGGTATGCCAGCCGTAATGCGGCATTCCAGAGTGCGGTCAGCCGCGCAAGCGGCGTTAAGCTGGCGCTGGACGGCGATCTTATCGCCTACGGCAGCAGCGAGGCGGGAAGCACCGAGCGGGCGATCCGGAAATTATCGACAACGCTTGATATGAGCAACAGCGACATTCGCCGTCAGCTTGAGAAAGGCGACAGCCTGGCCTTTGAGAAAACGGATCTGTACAAGAAGGTGTTTGCGCTCGCAGAGCAGAAAAGCGGGAAAACGTTACCGAGGGCTATCCTGCCGGGGATCCAGCTGGAAAGCCCGAAGATCACGCGTAACCTGACCACCGCGTGGTTCGCGAAACGCGTGGACGATCGCCGGGCTCGCTGTATGGGGCTTTAACGGCGGCGGCGAAAGCGCAGCACTAATGCCACAACGCCCAGAATCATACATCCCGCGAGGAAGGGGATCAGGCCGAACAGGGTGCTGACGCCAAAGCCAATCTCAACTCGCGGGCGTCCGTTATCCTGTACCTGCATGAGATGTTCATAAACGCCAGGCGCATGGACCAGCATATTGAGCAGCTGCGAGCCAGCCCAGAAGCAGAACAGAACAAACAGGGCATACGCGATATTACCCGCCGTGGAGGTTTTTGGTTTTCCGCCAAAAATCGGTTTCGACAATGTAAAGTCAGCCATGATGACCTCCGGATAAATCGCTCTGTTAATACGCTTCGTACAGGGTGAGTTTGACAGGTCATCGCATTTGTCAATATCAGAATCGTGGTAATTTACGCGCCGGAATCCTCCTGGATTGTTGATTTCTGCAGCACGTCACAATTTATTAACTTAAGTGAAATTGCGTCGCGTTTCAGAATTTCCGTATCTGCCACAGACCTGGCCGTAAAACTGTGAGAGGATGTCTTTTTTTCCTGCCGGAGTTGTTATGAAGCTCACGTCCAAACTACGCCGTGACTGGCACTACTACGCCTTCGCTATCGGGCTGATCTTTATTCTTAACGGTGTCGTGGGCCTGCTGGGGTTTGAGGCAAAAGGCTGGCAAACCTATGCCGTTGGGCTGGTGACCTGGGTTATCAGTTTCTGGCTGGCGGGGTTGATTATCCGCCGCCGTCCTGAAGAGACGACAGCGGATGAGGCAGCGTCGGCGAAGCGCGCCGATTAACCGTTTACGGAACTTTTAAGCGCGCTGTCGGCGGCATGACGCTCCAGCGCCAGTTCGATCAGGCGGGTGATCAATTCCGGGTAGCTGAGGCCGCTCGCCTGCCACAGCTTCGGATACATGCTGATGTTAGTGAACCCCGGCAGCGTGTTGATTTCATTGATCACCACCTCGTTTTCCGGCGTCAGGAACACATCCACGCGCGCCATGCCGCAGCAGCCGAGCGTCTGATAAGCGCGAATGGCAATCGCCCGGATCTTATCGTTAACCGCCGGATCGAGATCCGCAGGCACGACAACCTGCGCGCCTTTATCATCAATGTATTTGGTGTCGTACGAGTAGAAGTCGCTGTTTAAGACCACTTCGCCGCAGGTGCTCGCCTGTGGAAAATCGTTGCCCAGCACGGCGCACTCAATTTCACGGCCTTTGATGCCCTGCTCAACCACCACTTTATGGTCGAACTCAAACGCCAGGCGGACGGCCTGTGTGAACTCAGCTTCGCTTGTCACTTTGCTGACGCCTACGGAGGAGCCCTGGTTTGCTGGCTTCACAAACAGCGGCAGACCCAATTCAGCGCTAATCTGCGCGAAGCTGTGCTTGTCGCGGTTGGCGCGGGTGAGCGTCACAAACGGCGCGATATTCAGCCCGGCGTCGCGCAGCAGGCGTTTGGTGACGTCTTTGTCCATGCACGCGGCGGAGCCGAGTACGTCCGAGCCGACGAACGGCAGGTTGGCCATGCGCAGCATCCCCTGCAGGGAACCATCTTCCCCCAGGGTACCGTGAACGATAGGGAAGACCACGTCGATCTGGGCGAGAGCCTGTGCATTGCCTGCATCGATAAGCTGCCCCTTCGCGACGCCGGGTACGGTGGCGACGCTAATTTCTGAAGGATTCAGGGCGATATGGGCCGGATCGTGAGCATTCAGCAGATACTGGCTGGCATCGTTAACGTGCCACTGGCCCTGTTTATCAATGCCCAGCAGCACCACGTCGAAACGGCTTTTATCGATCGCATCAACGATATTTTTAGCCGATTGCAATGACACTTCGTGTTCCGCTGATTTTCCCCCAAAGACAATACCTACGCGCTGCTTAGCCATCTCACTCTCTTCCAGTCTGACGAAAAGCCAATAACATACCACGATGCCCGGCGGGTTTCGCGACCTTCTGCCATAATGTTTGGGGGAATGTTCAGGGGGGCGAGTGAAAGGAAAAACGCTGCTGACCGTTTTGATTCTTATCGCCGTCGCAACGGTGGGTTACCGCTGGTTGCCGCCTTACTACAACCCTTTCATACCGCTGACGCTTGACGATCCGCCAGGCCGAATCACCCAGTATAAGCTTCGGCGCTTAACGCCCGAGGCCTGTGCAAACCTGCTTGCGCAGGCTAATCAACGCGATCTCATCCGCACCCAGCCGGTCGCTGACAGCGCCGGGGAATGCCCGCTGAGCAACGTCGTGCGCGTGCGAGACTTCGGCCCGGTCGGCCTGAACGGCAGCTTTCTTGCCAGCTGTCCGCTGGCGCTCAGTTCAGCCCTCTTTATCAGCCAGCAGGCCCGGCCGCTGACAAAACGCTATACGGGCAGCGACCTCGCGCGTATCGATCACCTCGGCAGCTTTGCCTGCCGCAATATTTACCACCGCCCTGACGCGCGCCGCAGCGAGCATGCCACGGCGGAGGCGCTGGATATTGCCGCTTTTCGTCTGGCGAACGGCGAACGCGTCACGGTGCTGAACGGCTGGAAGGCGGCCACGACGCAGCCCTGGCTGAAGGCCATGCTGGCGGCAAGCTGCGGGTACTACGGGAACGGTCTGGGGCCAGAGTACAACGCGGCGCATGCCAACCATTTTCATCTCGGAATGCGCGGTTTTGGCCTGTGCCGGTGAAGCATAATATTCCGCCAGAAAATGGATGAATTGTGACTTATTTCACAAATATGATGACTGGGAAGATAAAACACCAAAGTCGGTCAGGGCGCATCTCTGGTGCGACGTTAACACGCGTAACTTGCTAATCTGACGGCGAATTCGCCTAAAAATGAAGACTATTCTGTATGGAATCCTGGAAAGTTAATCTCATCTCGGTCTGGTTCGGTTGCTTCTTCACCGGGCTGGCCATCAGCCAGATTTTGCCGTTCCTGCCGCTGTACGTCTCGCAGCTGGGGGTCACCTCGCACGAAGCGCTCTCTATGTGGTCCGGCCTGACGTTCAGCGTCACCTTTCTGGTTTCCGCGATTGTGTCACCCATGTGGGGCAGCCTGGCCGATCGAAAAGGCAGAAAACTGATGCTGCTGCGCGCCTCGCTCGGGATGGCGATAGCCATTCTGCTGCAGGCCTTCGCCACCAACGTCTGGCAGCTGTTCTTCCTGCGGGTGGTGATGGGGCTGACGTCCGGGTATATTCCAAACGCCATGGCGCTGGTCGCCTCTCAGGTGCCGCGCGAGCGTAGCGGCTGGGCGCTGAGCACGCTCTCCACGGCGCAGATAAGCGGCGTCATCGGCGGGCCGCTGCTGGGGGGCTTTCTGGCGGACCACGTCGGGCTGCGCGCGGTATTTATCATCACCGCGATCCTGCTGGTGGTCAGTTTTCTGGTCACGCTCTTTCTGATTAAAGAAGGGGGTCGCCCGGTTATCAGTAAATCTGAACGCCTGAGCGGCAAGGCCGTTTTCGCCTCGCTGCCTTATCCGGGGCTGATGATCAGCCTGTTTGTCACCACCATGGTGATCCAGCTCTGTAACGGTTCGGTGGGGCCGATACTGGCGCTGTTTATCAAGTCAATGGAGCCGGAGAGCACGAACATCGCTTTTTTAAGCGGCATGATTGCCGCCGTGCCGGGCGTATCCGCCCTGATTTCCGCGCCGCGTCTCGGAAAACTGGGTGACAGGATCGGTACGGCGCGCATCCTGATGGCGACGCTGATCTTTGCGGTGGTGCTCTTCTTTGCGATGTCGTTCGTCACCTCTCCGCTTCAGCTTGGCGTACTGCGATTTCTGCTCGGCTTTGCCGATGGCGCCATGTTGCCTGCGGTACAGACCCTGCTGGTCAAATATTCCAGCGACCAGGTGACGGGGCGTATTTTTGGATATAACCAGTCATTTATGTATCTGGGGAATGTTGCCGGTCCGCTTATTGGCGCCTCCGTTTCCGCGATGGCCGGTTTTCGTTGGGTATTTGCGGCGACGGCGATTGTCGTTTTAATCAATATTATCCAGCTGGCTATTGCGCTGCGACGCCGCAGACAAATGGCGGAGGCGAAATCGGCGAGATAACGCTTTCGCAGATGTATTATATATTCTTATGGTAGCCGCATTTTTATATAACAAAATGCGGCGTCTTTTTATAGAAAAACGTTTCGCTCATGGCGAGGTCTCTTTATTTCCGTTTCTGTATCACTTTTGCATACCATAATTAATTTCTTCTCTTTGCATTATGGATTCAGAGTGATAACGTCAGATAAAACTGAAAAGGAACTGGCACGATGAAAAACCTCATTGCTGAATTGCTGGTCAAGCTGGCACAAAAGGAAGAAGAGTCAAAAGAGCTGGTGGCCCAGGTCGAAGCGCTTGAAATTGTGGTCACCGCGCTGCTGCGACAAATGGCGAAAACCGATCAGCAGGCGTTGATTGAGAGCGTGGAAGGCGCGCTGGAGAGCGTCAGGCCTGAATCGCAGGTACCGGTTGAAGATGCTGAGATGCTCCACCAGTACGTAAAGAAGCTGTTAAGGCATCCGCGCAGCTAAACCGTCACAGGACGTAACGACGTGTCATAGAATTGTCATGCAGGATGCCTATAGTCGCTCTGTTTTTATTTTTATGTATTTTTACATGGAGAAAATAAATTGAAACAGAGCGCACTTTTCATCGCATTACTTCCTCTGTTAATTACCCCTGCCATTTATGCTGACACGACGCAAACCAGCGTCCTGGATAATCGTGCGGCAAAAGGGGATATCACCCAGCCCGGCGGCGCGCGCCGATTGTCGGAAGATCAAACCGCCGCCATTCGCGCTTCGCTTAATGAAAAACCGGCGAAAAATATTATTCTGCTGATTGGCGATGGAATGGGTGATTCCGAAATCACGGCGGCGCGAAATTATGCCGAGGGGGCGGGCGGCTTTTTTAAAGGTATCGACGCATTACCGCTCACCGGACAATATACCCACTACGCGCTGGATAAAAAAACCGGTAAACCGGATTACGTAACGGACTCTGCGGCCTCGGCCACGGCGTGGTCCACCGGCGTGAAAACCTATAATGGCGCGCTGGGCGTGGATATTCACGAAAAAGATCGTCAAACCCTTCTGGAGATGGCAAAAGCGGCGGGCCTGGCGACCGGTAACGTCTCCACTGCTGAACTTCAGGATGCGACGCCTGCGGCGCTGGTGGCGCACGTGACCTCGCGTAAATGCTACGGCCCGTCAGTGACCAGCGAAAAATGCCCAACGAACGCGCTGGAAAAAGGTGGCAAAGGCTCGATTACGGAACAGCTGCTGAATGCGCGTCCTGACGTGACGCTGGGCGGCGGCGCGAAAACCTTCGCGGAAACCGCGACGGCGGGCGAGTGGCAGGGCAAAACGCTGCGCGAGCAGGCGCAGGCGCGCGGCTATCAGCTGGTGAGTGACGCAAATTCGCTGGCGGCGATAACCGAGGCGAACCAGGACAAACCGCTGCTGGGGCTGTTCTCTGACGGCAACATGCCCGTGCGCTGGGAAGGTCCAAAAGCCTCATATCACGGCAATATCGATAAGCCTGCGGTGACCTGTACGCCTAACCCTAAACGCACGGACAGCGTACCGACGCTGGCGACGATGACCGATAAAGCGATCGATCTGCTGAGCAAGAGCGAAAAAGGGTTCTTCCTGCAGGTTGAGGGGGCGTCAATCGATAAGCAGGATCATGCGGCAAATCCGTGCGGTCAGATTGGCGAAACCGTCGATCTGGACGAAGCGGTGCAGAACGCGCTCGCGTTCGCGAAAAAAGACGGTAACACCCTGGTGATCGTCACCGCGGATCACGCGCACGCCAGCCAGATCGTTCCGCCAGATACCAAAGCCCCTGGCCTGACGCAGGCGCTCAACACCAAAGATGGCGCCGTCATGGTGATGAGCTACGGCAACTCTGAAGAAGAGTCCATGGAGCACACCGGCACCCAGCTGCGCATTGCCGCCTACGGCCCGCACGCGGCCAACGTGGTAGGCCTGACCGATCAAACGGATCTGTTCTATACCATAAAGGCGGCGCTGGGTCTGAAATGATAAATTCCCGGCGGAAATCACATCTGTCGGGTGGTTTTTTTCCTGTCACGAACCAGACTTACAGGGAATGTTCACAAAAGGATGGTGCAATGAAAACAACATTACTGGTTACTCTGCTCTCCGGCCTGTTCCTGGTCGCCTCGGCGAACGCGGAAGAGAAAACGTTAACGCCGCAGCAGCAGCGTATGACCACCTGTAATCAACAGGCGACGTCTCAGAGTCTGAAGGGCGATGCCCGCAAGACCTACATGAGCGACTGCCTCAAAAACGGCGCTTCAAAGCCAGCTGAAAAAAGCCTGACGCCTCAGCAGCAAAAGATGCGCGAGTGTAATGCCAAGGCAACCGAGCAGTCCCTGAAAGGGGATGAGCGCAGCAAGTTCATGAGTGCCTGCCTGAAGAAAAAAGTGTAGTTCGAACGGGTGAGCGGCTCCGGCGGCTCACCCGAAATTTCATACTTTCCCCGCAGACCCCCTCTCTATAATTTGGGAAAATGTTTCAGAATATTCCCAAAAATGATGAATGATGAAACGTATTACAACACAAAGCGCATTCGGGAAGAGTGGAATTTAACCCTTTCTCAGGATGACCCTCACCGCGCCGGCATTCAGTTTGCCCGGCGGGTTCGGCTGGCGCGCGCCGTGGGGCTGGCAGCGATGTTTTTCCCGGTTGCAGGAATGCTGGTCACCCATTTTTTACCCGGCGGCTGGTGGCTTTTACTGGTCGGTTGGGCGTTCGTCTGGCCCCATTTCGCCTGGCAGTTATCCTGCCGGGCCGCGTCACCTCATCAGCAGGAAGAGTTCAATCTTAAGATCGATGCCATCATTGCCGGGCTCTGGATCGGCGTGATGGGGATGAGCGCGTTACCCTCGGCAGCGCTGGTGATGATGGTCGGAATGAATATGATGGGCTCCGGGGGCTGTCGTCTGTTTATCCCGGGGATCCTGCTGACTCTGCTCTCCGCGCTGGTGACGCTGCCGATTGTTGGGCGCGTGGCCGTCTTCAACCCCGACCTCGTGGAGTGGAGCTTAACGCTTCCCGTACTGGTGCTTTATCCCATGCTGTTTGCCTGGCTCAGCCACCGCACCGCCGTCAGGCTTGCTGAGCACAAGCAGCGGCTGGAAATGATGAGCACCCGCGACGGCATGACCGGGGTCTATAATCGCCGACACTGGGAAATGCTGCTGCGAAATGAATTTGAGCATTGCCGCCGCGATCGCTGCACCGCCACGATTTTACTGATTGATATCGACCACTTTAAAAATATCAACGATACCTGGGGGCACGCCGTGGGGGATGAGGCGATCATTGCCATCACGCGCCAGCTTCAGATGTCGGTGCGGTCAGGTGATGCCATCGGCCGGTTTGGCGGGGATGAGTTTGCGGTGATTATGTCGCAGACCGCAGCGGAAAGCGCCATCGCCGTCATGTCCCGGGTGCATGAGCGGCTGGAAAAGCTGTCGCTACCGTGCGCGCCAAAAGAGGCGCTGCGCATCAGCGTGGGCGTTGCCCCCTGGGGGCCGCAGTTTGCACATTATCGGGAATGGCTAAAGGCGGCTGACGTGGCGCTGTACAGGGCGAAAAATGCCGGGCGCAGCCGCACCGAAGTGGCCGCCTGACGCCCGACTGAAGCGATCAGGATTTACTCAGCTTCTCTGATTTTTCCATGCATTTTGCCATTGCTTCAATGACGGCCGAGCGGAATCCACGCTCCTCCAGCACCCGCACCGCTTCGATGGTGGTACCGCCCGGGGAGCAAACCATATCTTTCAGTTCACCCGGGTGTTTGCCGGTTTCCAGCACCATTTTGGCGGAGCCCATGACGGCCTGCGCGGCGAACTTATACGCCTGGGCGCGCGGCATTCCGCCAAGCACGGCGGCATCGGCCATCGCTTCCAGGAACATGAAGACATACGCAGGCGCAGAACCACTCACGCCCACCACCGGATGGATCATCGATTCGGCAATCACTTCCGCTTCGCCGAAGCAGCGGAAAATGTTCAGCACATCGGCTACGTCTTCCGGGGTCACCAGCGCGTTAGGCGTGACGGAGGTCATGCCGGCGTTCACCAGCGAGGGGGTATTGGGCATTGCGCGAACAATTTTGCGGTCATGGCCCAGCGCGCGCGCCAGCTGGTCAAGCGTCACGCCCGCGGCAATCGACACCACCAGCGTCTCTTTATTCAGGCTGGAGGTGATGTCGCTCAGCACTTTGATCATGATGTTCGGCTTGACGGCGCCAAAGACGATATCGGCGACCTGGGCCACTTCCTGCGCGCTTTCGGCGGCGTTAATCCCGTATTGATCGCGCAGCGCGGCGACCTTATCCGGTGACGGGGTATAGACCCAAATCTGACCCCGCAGCACCTGCCCGCTGGCGATCAGGCCGCCCAGAATGGCTTTGCCCATGTTACCGCAGCCGATAAACCCGATTTTCTTGTCCATCACGATCCTCCGTCATTATGCGTTGTTTTCTCTGATTGATAGCTTAACAACGAAATGCAGGCGACAATAGTCGGCAGAGTCATTATGGGGAGACAATATGGCGATTTGGGTTGATGCGGACGCGTGTCCGAACGTGATTAAAGAGATTTTATTTCGCGCCGCCGAGCGCGTTCAGATGCCGCTGACGCTGGTGGCGAACCAGAACATTCGCGTGCCGCCTTCGCGCTTCATTCGTTCTTTGCGCGTGCCTGCCGGATTCGACGTGGCAGACAACGAAATTGTCCGCCTGTGCAGCGCGGAAGATCTGGTGATCACGGCGGACATTCCGCTGGCGGCCGACGTGCTGGAGAAAGGGGCGGCAGCGCTCAATCCGCGCGGTGAGCGATACTCGCCGTCGACCATCCGCGAGAAGCTTACGATGCGCGATTTTATGGATACCATGCGGGCCAGCGGCGTGCAGACCGGTGGGCCGGACAGCCTGTCACAGCGCGATCGCCAGCAGTTTGCTGCCGAGTTGGATAAATGGCTGCTGGAAGTAAAGCGCCGTACAGCGAAATGATAATTATTGTCAATGTGTGGTACAGTGTGGCCTCCACAGGGTTGTCATCCCGTACCGCTTTGCAGTAAAGTAATCGCAACATCTTCTGCAATTATTTCTTTACACTCTTCAGCCTTCCGGCATCAAGGGGAACACCTGGCTATGACCCAACCCATCTTTTTAGTTGGCCCCCGCGGCTGTGGGAAAACCACCGTTGGCCTGGAGCTGGCACGCGTGTGTCATCGCCAGTTTGTGGATACCGACCACTGGCTGCAAACCGAGGCCGGAAAAACTATCGCCGACATTGTTGAGCAGGAAGGCTGGGAGAGCTTTCGCGCACGCGAAACGGCCGCGCTGAAAGCGGTCACGACCCCGTCCGCGGTGATCGCCACCGGCGGTGGCATTGTTCTGGCGGAGTGTAATCGTCACTTTATGCGCGAAAAGGGGATTGTGATTTACCTCAGCGCGCCGGTGTCGGCCCTGGTTGGGCGTCTGGAAGCCTTTCCGGAAGAGGGGCAACGCCCTGCGCTGACCTCCAGGCCGCTGAACGAAGAGGTGAGTGAAGTGCTGGCCGAACGCGATGCGTTATACCGCGAAGCGGCTCACCACGTGGTGGATGCGTCCGCCTCTCCCGAAGACGTTGTGATTCAGATTATTACCGCCCTGCGTTTGGCGTGTGCCAGCTAAGCGGCGTCTATACTTATAGCTCAGACATAAAAAAAGGATGAGCTATGCCAACAAGACCTCCCTATCCGCGTGAAGCGCGCATTGTAACCGTTGAAAAAGGCCAGACAGGTCACACTGTGACCTGGTATCAACTGCGTGCCGATCACCCCAAACCCGACTCGCTGATCAGTGAACACGAGACGGAACAGGAAGCGCTGGATGCGAAGCGGCGCTATGAAGATCCCGACATAACCTGAGCGGTTTCCTAAACGCTCCAGGATCGTGCCTGAATCACACTTTTTACTCATCGTAAAAGTTAAGCAGGAGTTAATATTTAGTTAATACAAGTAACTCTGGTATCGGCAGGCGATCTTTACATTTCGGTGTCGGGATCACCTGCTACGCTTGGTGCTGTTTTGTTGAAAAAACGAACTGTGCAGCGTAGTGAGCCTGTACCTGTGTGCACGATGTTGGAGTAATGGAAGGCGATAAAGATGAAGGCAACGTTGGCGATCCTCACCATTGGTGTGGTCCCTGTAAGCGAAGTGTTACCGCTCTTAACCGAGCATGTATCTGAACAACAGATTACGCATCTCAGCCTGCTGGGCAAGATGAGTCGGGAAGAGGTCATGGAAGACTACGCTGTCGAGGCGGGGGAGGATCCCCTGGCGACGTTATTAAGTGACGGTAAACTGGCGCATGTTTCCCGCCAGAAGATCGAGCGCTCGCTGCAGGGCGTAATAGAAGTGCTCGATAATCAGGGATATGACGTTATTTTGCTGATGAGCACCGCCCCCATAAAGGGACTTACGGCGCGCAATGCGATTTTGCTGGAACCGATGCGCATCATTCCGCCGCTGGTGGCCTCCATCGTGGATGGTCATCAGGTGGGGGTGATTGTCCCCATCGAGGAACTCATGGATAACCAGGAGGCAAAATGGCACGTGCTGGAAAAAGTGCCCTTGTACGCACTGGCCAATCCGTTCTGGGACAGCGAGGCCAAACTCATTGCGGCCGGGAAGGAACTGCTGGAAAGAGGGGCCGATGTCCTGATTCTGGACTGCCTGGGGTTCCACCAGCATCATCGTGATTTACTGCAAAAAGCGCTGGATGTGCCGGTGCTGTTATCCAACGTTCTGATGGCTCGCCTGGCCTCGGAACTGCTCATGTAATGATTTTGCGTGACAGGTGATGAGCATGGCCCCTATAGTGAATTTTTATCTAAAAATATAAGGGCCAGTTCATGCTTCAGAGTAACGAATACTTTTCCGGTAAAGTGAAATCCATTGGTTTTACCAGCAGCAGCACTGGCCGCGCCAGCGTTGGCGTCATGGCGGAAGGGGAATACACCTTCGGCACGGCGGAAGCGGAAGAGATGACGGTCGTCAGCGGGGCGCTGAACGTCTTACTACCGGGTGAAACGGAATGGAAAGTTTACGCAGCCGGACAGGTTTTCAACGTCCCTGGCCACAGTGAGTTCCATCTGCAGGTGGCTGAACCTACCTCTTATCTGTGCCGCTACCTGAAATAAAAAATTAGCCGGGTGGCGCTAACGCTTACCCGGCCTACGGTTTGCCCGTTATCTCTGCGCTTCGCCGCCGAGACCTTCCACCAGATTCTGAATCAACGCCGCCAGCTCGCCGGTCATCAGGATGAAGTCCGCGTCAAAACGCTGGGCGTAATCTTCCCTGTCGATATCTTCGTTCTGATCGCGCAGCTCGTCGCAGAACTTCAGACGCTTCACGGAGCCGTCGTCGCACATCACGAACTGAATACGCTGCTGCCAGTCGAGCGCCAGTTTAGTGACCACTTTACCCGCTTCGATGTGGACGGCGATTTCGTCGCTCACCAGATCCTGCTTCTTCGCGCGGATCACGCCGCCATCTTCCAGCAGGGCTTTCAGCTCGGCTTCATCAAGGATCTGGAAACCCTGAGCCGCAGCACCGCTGCGTACCCATTCGGTCAGCGTCAGCTCGATCGGCGTTTCCAGCGCCAGCGGAACGACCGGTAACGAGCCGATGCTCTTACGCAGCAAGGCCAGCGTATCTTCTGCTTTCTTGGCGCTGGCGCAGTCCACCATGATCAGCCCGTTAACGGTGTCGATCCACATCATGGTCTGGCTGAAGCGGCTGAAGGCGCGCGGCAGCAGGGAGTGCAGTACTTCATCTTTCAGCGAATCTTTTTCGGTCTTTTTCAGCTTGCGGCCCTGTTCGGCTTCCAGCTTGAGAATTTTCGCTTCGAGTGCCTGCTTAACCACCGGCGTCGGCAGTATTTTCTCTTCTTTACGGGCGCAGACGATGATTTGACCCGTGCTGCTGGCGTGGGTCAGTGCATCGCTTTGTGAACCCATTGGCGGAACCCAACCGGTTTTCGCCATATCCTGGCTACCGCAAGGGGAAAAGGTATAAGCGGCTAACTGTTTTTCCATCTCTTCTGCACGCAGCGAAACGTCGCGGCTGAGACGGTAAACCATCAAATTTTTGAACCACAGCATGATAATTTCCACGGCCTTGTCGTTAAATCAGCGGGCATGATAACGAATTGTCGCATCGCTTGCATTGCTAATCGGGAAGCGTGCTTCTACTCTGTTGATAATCAAAATAATGAGGAGAGTCTTGTGCGTATTGGGATCGATTTGGGCGGCACCAAAACAGAAGTCATCGCACTGAGCGAGCAGGGGGAGCAGTTGTTCCGCCATCGTCTGCCAACGCCGCGCGATGATTATCACCAGACTATCGAGACGATTGCCAGGCTGGTCGAGATGGCCGAGCAGGCGACAGGGCAAACCGGCAGCGTCGGGATGGGGATACCGGGGTCGATCTCGCCGTATACCGGCGTGGTTAAAAATGCCAACTCCACCTGGCTCAACGGTCAGCCGTTTGATAAAGATTTAAGCGCGCGCCTGAAGCGGGAAGTGCGTCTGGCCAACGACGCCAACTGCCTGGCGGTCTCTGAGGCCATCGACGGCGCGGCGGCCGGCGCCCAGACCGTGTTTGCCGTGATCATCGGCACCGGCTGCGGTGCGGGCGTAGCGTTCGGCGGGCGCGCCCATATCGGCGGTAACGGCACCGCGGGCGAGTGGGGGCACAACCCGCTGCCGTGGATGGATGAAGACGAACTCAAATACCGCACCGAAGTGCCGTGCTACTGCGGAAAACAGGGCTGTATTGAGACCTTTATCTCCGGTACCGGCTTTGCGACCGATTACCACCGCCTGAGCGGCCAGCCGCTCAAGGGAAATGAGATCATGCGTCTGGTCGAAGCGCAGGATCCGGTGGCGGAGCTGGCCCTGAGCCGCTATGAAATGCGGCTGGCGAAATCCCTGGCGCACGTGGTGAATATTCTCGATCCGGACGTAATTGTGCTGGGCGGCGGCATGAGCAACGTCGACCGGCTGTACGCCACGGTGCCGAACCTGGTGAAGCAGTGGGTCTTCGGCGGCGAGTGTGAAACGCCGATCCGCAAAGCCGTCCACGGGGACTCCAGCGGCGTGCGCGGCGCGGCGTGGCTGTGGCCAGAATAAACGGCTCTGTAAGCCCGGTAAGCGAAGCGCCATCGGGCGAATTCAGGCAGCCACAATAAAAAAGCCGGGTGGCGGCTACGCCTTACCCGGCCTACATGTGGAGTGGACCTTTACTGCACGGCAAATTCTTTATCCAGCTTGCTGTACCCCAGCCCGTTAATCTTCTTCACTTTGATCTGCACCGGAATACGCTCTTTCATCGCCTCGACGTGGCTGATCACGCCGATGGTTTTCCCGGTGGCGTTCAGCGCGTCGAGCGCATCCAGCGCGGTATCCAGCGTCTCACTGTCGAGCGTGCCGAACCCTTCATCCAGGAACAGGGAATCGATCCGCGTTTTATGACTCACCAGATCGGAAAGCGCCAGCGCCAGCGCCAGGCTGACCAGGAAGCTCTCGCCACCGGAGAGGGTACGGGTATCGCGGACCGCATCCGCCTGCCACGTATCCACCACTTCCAGCTCCAGCGCGTCACTGGCCTTACGCTGCAATAAATAACGCCCGTGCAGGCGGTTAAGCTGCTGGTTAGCCAGCCAGACGAGATTGTCCAGCGTCAGCCCCTGGGCGAACTTACGGAACTTGTCGCCGGTGCTGGAGCCGATCAGCGCGTTCAGGTAACCCCAGTCATCCGCCTGGCGCGCGGCCTCTTCAATTTGCCGCATCAACGCCAGCTGGTGCTGCCGGTTATCGCTGTCCTGCTTAAGCTGCTGGCGGATCTCGCCCTGATGCGTGGTGTTCTCGCGCAGCTGTTGCGCCAGCTGCTGCAGCTGGCTTTGCAGCGTGGCGGCATCGGCATCGAGCCCTTCCGGCCGCAGTGCCAGATGAGACTGCAGCTGCTGGTTCGCTTGCCCGCACAGCGCCGCGGCCTGCTGGATCTGGTTTTCCAGCGACTGTTTCAGCTGTTCAAGGTGGCGAATAGCGTCGTCATCCAGCAGGGCGGCAAGAAACGCGTCCTGGTCGGCAAAGCAGCTCGCCGAGCGCGCCGCGGTGAACTGCGTCTGCGACTGCTGCAGGCGCTCTCGCTCCAGCCCTTCCTGCTGCTGTTGCGCGGTCAGCTGGCTTTGCAGCGACACGCACTCGTCGTGGATGGCGCGCCAGTTATCAGGAATAACCGGTTCGGCGTCTTCGCTGTTCGCTGCCGGAAGCGCGTCGAGCAGCGGTTTCAGGGCGTTTATGCGTTCCTGAAGCACGCCGTGCTGCGTTTGCTTCTCCTGCCACTGCGCGAATTCCGCTTCGCGGGCCTGAAGCCAGGCGGCTTCCTGACCCTCTTCAGGTGCGTTAAGTGAGAGCGCGAGCAGGGCATGTTCCAGCGCCTGCCGCGTGGCCGCCAGCTGCTGCTGATACTGCCGCTCCTGCGCGTCCTGTTCGTTGAGCTGGTTCTGCAGGGTGAGACGCTGACTGAGCTGATAAAGCTGGCGCTCGTAATGTTCCTGTTCGTTCAACCATGGCGTGATATCGTCCTGAATATTCAAGGTAATGTTCAGGGACGTGCAGGCTGCCACCCACTCTTTAGTGAGCGCTTGCTCTTCCTGAGAAAGCGTCTTCGCGTCGTCTGTCTCGCGCTGGATCTGCTGAGTCAGGGCATTTACCTGTCCCAGCACCAGCAGGCCTTCCTCTTTAAGGGCGACGACCTCTTTTTCCAGGGCATCACGGCGGCGCTGGTTATCCGTCAGCTCAAGCGACTGATATTGCTCAACGGCGGGATGTTCGCAGGAACCGCACAGCGGGCAGGGTTTACCCGCCTCAAGCTGCGAACGGTAATGCTCCAGCTTCTTGATTGTTGCTTCGGTTTCGCACAGGGCTTTCAGGTCGAGATAGTGCTGGTTTTTTTCTTTGTACTGCTGGCGGCGCAGCGTCAGCGTTTCATTGAGTTTATTTTGTTCGGCCTGCGCCTTCTGCACGCTTTCACCGCTCTGGCGCAGGCGCTTTTGCAGCGGCTGATAGCGGGCATGCAGCGACGTCAGCTGCTGGCGCAGCGTGCGGGACCTGGACTGCTGCTCCATGGCCGCACTGACCTCATCCGCCGTCAGCGTCAGCGCGTTTTCCGGCATCGCAGCCAGCCTGTTGCGTAATTCACCTATCCGCGCAGCAAGCGAGGCTAACTGCGTTTTATCGCGGTTAAGCTGAGAGAATTGGGCGCGCCAGCCTGCAATCTCCTGGCCTAACAGACGATAGCGCTCGTGCTCCGTCAGCCACTGCGCCAGCGCCGTCAGTTCGGCCTGTAGCTGCTCGTGGTTACGCAGGGCGGTATTGCGAATACGTGAACGCAGCGCGGTTCTGGCTTGTAAGCGAGTATTTACTTCGATAATTCGCTGCTGCGTTTGCGCCAGACGCGCTGTTTGCTCCTGCTGATGCTCCCAGAGCGGGCGAAGCTGGGCGGCGGGCAGAGCGAGCTGGAGCTTTGCCAGCTCAGGCGCAGCGTCCGTCAGCGCCTGTTGCGCCTGCTGCTGCATCGCGGTGACGCGCTGTTGCTCGCGCACGAGCTCATCATGGCGCGTAAGCCACTGAAAATGTTTCTGTTGGTTTTGCTGCTGTTCCAGCAGGGTTTTCTCTGCGTCAGTAAGTGCCTGCAAACTTTGCTGTAACTGCTGCTGTTGTTCTTCGCTCAACAGCACGACGCCCGCCGCCTGCGCCTCGCACTTTTCAAGCACGCTGCGGGCCGCTTTGTGTTTCTCAAACACCATGGCGGAAATCTGACCGTAGATTTCGGTGCCGGTCAGCTCTTCCAGCAGCTCGGCGCGGTCGCTCGGCTTGGCATTAAGGAAGGCGGCAAACTGCCCCTGTGAAAGCAGCATGGAGCGGGTAAAGCGTCCGTAGTCGAGCCCGGTGAGCGCGGCGGTTTGCTCCAGCTTATCCGTCACTTTGTCGGCCAGGATTTTGCCATCTTCGCAGCGCGCCAGCTCCACGCGCGGCGCCTGCAGGTTACCGTCCGGCTGGTTGCGCGCCCGGTTCTGGCTCCAGAAGGCGCGATAGGCGGTGCCTTTTACCTCGAACTCCACTTCCGCCAGACACTCGGCGGTGTCGCGGGTCATCAGGTCATTTTGCGCCTGGGAGACTTTATTCAGGCGCGGCGTTTCGTGATAAAGCGCCAGACAGATGGCATCGAGCAGGGTGGTTTTACCTGCCCCGGTTGCGCCGGTGATGGCAAACAGCCCGTTGCTGGCAAACGGCTCAGCGGTAAAGTCAATTTTCCACTCGCCCTTGAGGGAGTTGAGATTTTTCAGGCGCAGGCTCAGAATTTTCATGCGTTTTCTTCCTCATCATTGAGCGCATGCAGGGTATGGCTGAAAAGTTCGCTGAGTCTTGCGCGCTTCGCATCGTCAATCTCCTCCTGTGAGAGCCTGCGTTCAAATACCTCTTCGACCCCCAGTTCACTGAGCGTTTCGCGTTGAGCGCTTAGCAGAATTTTCTCGCGCTGCTCGCGGCTGCGGCGCACCAGCAAGACCTCTACCGGCAGGTCTTGCTGGTGCGCCTGGATTTTCCGCTGCATATCGTGCAGGTAGTCGTCGGTGGTGATTTCGATGTCCAGCCAGATGGGGGGATCTTGCTCGACGCCGCGCCACTGCTCCAGCTGGGCGGTGATGGCATCGAGATCGCCTTTCAGCACCGCCAGCGGTTGAGTTACGGGCACCTCCAGCGTGTCGACGGCGCTGAGTTTTCCGTCGGAGAAGGTCACCAGATGTACGGATTTGGCTTTGCCCGTTTCGTCAAAGCTGAGCGAAAGGGGCGAGCCGCAGTAGCGGATGTGCTCGCAGCCGCCGACGATCTGCGCCCGGTGGATGTGTCCGAGCGCAATGTAGTCGGCTGGCGGGAAGTGCTGCGCCGGAAAGGCGTCCAGCGTGCCAATATAGATGTCACGCACGGCGTCACTTTTACTGGCCCCGACGGTGGTCAGGTGCCCGGTCGCAATCACCGGAATCGGCTGGTCACCGCGCAGGGCACAGGCTTCGGCGTGCTGCTGGCGGTAATAGTCGGCGATCGCCTGTAACAAATGCTGCTGCTTTTCCGCGCCCGACAGCCCCGCCTGGCTTTGCACGATGTCGCGCGGACGCAAAAAGGGAATCGGACACAGTACCGCCCCGGGCGACCCGTCGCGCTTTTTCAGGATCTGCGGGGCGTGCCCGGCGCTGGCGACGACGGTGGTATTGAGAAACGCCAGGATGTCGCGGGATTCGTTAAGCGTCGCGACGGAATCATGGTTGCCGGCGACAATCACCAGATGACAGCCGGTTTGCTGCAGATTCACCACGAAGCGGTTGTACAGCTCACGGGCATAGCTTGGCGGCGAGCCGGTATCAAAAATATCTCCCGCCACGATAATCGCGTCCACCTCATGCGTCCGGGCCGTTTCCAGCAGCCAGTTCAGGAACGCTTCATGTTCAGCCGCACGGCTTTTGCTGTAAAAATTTTGACCCAGATGCCAGTCCGAGGTGTGAAGTATGCGCATAGCTGATCCGTGGCAAAAAAGAGAAAGCAGGATTATAAACGTTCAGAGAAGGGAAAATAACCGCTGTAATAAAACAACAGTTTGCCATTTATAGTGGTACTGTTTTTCATAAATCTGTCATAAATCTGACGCATAATGGCGCCGAATTACAAACTTGTAACGTAAATAAGATAAGACAGGGCAAAGTATGGCGAGACGTATTCTGGTCGTAGAAGATGAAGCTCCAATTCGTGAAATGGTGTGCTTCGTGCTCGAGCAAAACGGCTTCCAGCCGGTTGAAGCGGAAGATTATGACAGCGCAGTGAACCAGCTGAATGAACCCTGGCCCGATCTGATTCTGCTGGACTGGATGCTGCCCGGCGGCTCCGGACTGCAGTTTATCAAACACCTGAAGCGTGAAGCGCTGACCCGTGACATCCCGGTTGTGATGCTTACGGCGCGCGGAGAAGAAGAGGATCGTGTGCGCGGTCTGGAGACCGGAGCGGACGATTACATTACCAAACCGTTCTCCCCCAAAGAGCTGGTGGCCCGCATTAAAGCCGTGATGCGCCGTATTTCGCCGATGGCGGTGGAAGAGGTGATTGAGATGCAGGGGCTGAGCCTTGATCCGACTTCTCACCGCGTGATGACCGGTGAAAATCCCCTCGACATGGGGCCTACCGAATTTAAACTTCTGCACTTTTTTATGACCCACCCGGAACGCGTGTACAGCCGCGAGCAGTTGCTGAATAACGTCTGGGGAACTAACGTGTATGTCGAAGACCGGACGGTTGACGTACATATCCGCCGCCTGCGAAAAGCGCTGGAACTGAGCGGCCACGATCGCATGGTGCAGACGGTCCGCGGCACGGGTTATCGTTTTTCTACCCGTTTCTGAATAATGACAGGAGTGTGACGCGTGCTGGAACGTCTGTCATGGAAAAGGCTCGTCTTTGAACTGATCTTATGCTGTATTCCGGCCTTCATTCTGGGGGCCTTTCTTGGACATCTGCCGTGGTTTCTGCTGGCGTCGGTCACCGGGCTGCTGATCTGGCATTTCTGGAACCTGCTGCGCCTCTCCTGGTGGCTGTGGGTTGACCGAAGCATGACGCCGCCGCCCGGAAGCGGCAGCTGGGAGCCGCTGCTGTACGGTCTGCACCAGATGCAGATGCGAAATAAAAAGCGCCGCCGCGAGCTGGGAAGCCTGATTAAGCGTTTTCGCAGCGGTGCGGAGTCGCTACCGGATGCGGTCATTCTGACCACCGAAGAAGGGACGATCTTCTGGTGTAACGGCCTGGCGCAGCAGCTGCTGGGCCTGCGCTGGCCGGACGATAATGGCCAGAATATCCTCAACCTTCTGCGTTATCCCGAGTTCACGCTGTACCTGAAAAAGCGTGATTTTACCCGTCCGCACAATCTCAAGCTCAATAACGGTCGCCATCTGGAGATCCGCGTGATGCCCTACAGCGATAAGCAGTGGCTGATGGTGGCGCGCGACGTCACCCAGATGCACCAGCTGGAAGGGGCGCGCCGCAACTTCTTCGCCAACGTCAGTCACGAATTGCGTACCCCGCTGACCGTGCTTCAGGGCTACCTGGAGATGATGCAGGAGCAAACGCTGGAAGGTGCGCCGCGTGAAAAAGCGCTGCACACCATGCGCGAGCAAACGCACCGGATGGAAGGCCTGGTGAAGCAGCTGCTGACGCTCTCGAAGATTGAAGCGGCACCGACGCTCGCGCTGAATGACACTATTGATGTGCCGATGATGCTACGGGTCGTGGAGCGTGAAGCGCAGACGTTAAGCCACAAAAAGCATCACCTGACCTTTGAGGTCGACAACACGCTAAAGGTGCTGGGCAGTGAAGATGAGCTGCGCAGCGCTATCTCCAACCTGGTGTATAACGCGGTAAACCATACGCCGGAAGGGACGGAGATCGTGGTGCGCTGGCAGCATACCCCAACGGGGGCCGAGTTTAGCGTGGAGGACAACGGGCCGGGGATCGCGCCGGAGCATATTCCGCGTCTGACCGAGCGCTTCTATCGCGTGGATAAAGCGCGATCGCGGCAGACGGG
This sequence comes from Enterobacter sp. FB, assembly GCF_000805795.1. Taxonomy (NCBI): domain Bacteria; kingdom Pseudomonadati; phylum Pseudomonadota; class Gammaproteobacteria; order Enterobacterales; family Enterobacteriaceae; genus Enterobacter; species Enterobacter sp. FB. The sequence goes on from NZ_JSZC01000013.1 coordinate 137,420, forward strand.
CGGAAGCGGCCTGGGGCTGGCGATTGTGAAACACGCGGTGAATCACCATGAAAGCCGTCTCGATATTCAGAGTACCCTGGGAAAAGGAACCCGCTTCAGCTTCGTGATCCCGGAACGATTAATTGCCAAAAAGATCGCCTGACGGCAGGTGTGTCATTTTACCTTTCCACGGGTCAGCCATCGCTGGCCCGTTTGCTTTGCAGTCAAGCGAAACGCGTGTGAATTTTATACGGCTGGCTGTTTTTTGTTCGCATGATTAGCCATGGGTTTTTCTTATAATTAGCGTATTGTGCTGGAGTGTATTTTCATGCTGGCATATTGTTCTGGTTTTACGATCCCACCTTGCCTTTAAACGTTATAAGCGTTTAAATTGCCCCCCAGATACTGTCAGACCGACTGTATTTGCGTGGTAAATCGAAAAACTATTCTTCTCCACGCCAGGACGGGAGCATATCCCGCTAAAATTGAGCAAATTTTCGGCTGTATCGTCCCGTCAGGGGCAGCGAAAATCTCAATGTTTTCAACACCACATCCACAGGCAGTAAGGTTTTATGACCCATCACTTAAAATCGCGTGACATCATCGCGCTGGGCTTTATGACATTTGCGCTGTTCGTTGGCGCAGGCAACATCATTTTCCCTCCAATGGTTGGCTTACAGGCGGGTGAACACGTCTGGACCGCCGCGTTTGGTTTCCTGATTACTGCCGTGGGTCTGCCGGTGCTGACCGTCATCGCGCTGGCGAAAGTCGGCGGCGGTGTGGATAGCCTCAGCACCCCGATTGGCAAAGTGGCGGGCGTTCTGCTGGCAACCGTATGCTATCTGGCCGTGGGTCCGCTGTTTGCCACCCCGCGTACCGCGACCGTTTCCTTTGAAGTGGGTATTGCTCCGCTGACCGGTGACGGCGCGATGCCGCTGTTCATCTACAGCCTGATCTACTTCGCGATCGTGATTCTGGTTTCCCTCTATCCGGGCAAGCTGCTGGATACCGTGGGTAACTTCCTGGCTCCGCTGAAAATTGTGGCGCTGATTGTTCTGGCGGTGGCGGCTATCGTCTGGCCTGCAGGCCCGATTAGCGACGCGATGGACGCCTATAAAAACGCCGCGTTCTCTAACGGCTTTGTGAACGGCTACCTGACGATGGATACGCTGGGCGCGATGGTGTTTGGTATCGTTATCGTTAACGCCGCGCGTTCCCGCGGTGTGACCGAAGCGCGTCTGCTGACCCGCTACACCATCTGGGCTGGCCTGATGGCCGGTGTAGGCCTGACGCTGCTGTATCTGGCGCTGTTCCGCCTGGGCTCCGATAGCGCGATGCTGGTCGATCAGAACGCGAATGGTGCGGCTATCCTGCACGCCTACGTCCAGCACACCTTCGGTGGTGCGGGCAGTATGCTGCTGGCGGCGCTCATCTTCCTGGCCTGCCTGGTTACCGCGGTTGGCCTGACCTGCGCCTGTGCTGAGTTCTTTGCGCAGTACCTGCCGCTCTCTTACCGTACCCTGGTGTTTATCCTCGGTATCTTCTCCATGGCGGTATCCAACCTCGGTCTGAGCCACCTGATTCAGGTCTCTATTCCGGTACTGACGGCGATCTATCCGCCGTGCATCGTGCTGGTGGTGCTGAGCTTCACCCGCCCGTGGTGGAACAACTCCTCACGAATTATTGCGCCAGCCATGTTTATCAGCCTGATTTTTGGTATCCTTGACGGGATTAAAGCATCAGCGTTCGCTGAAATTCTGCCAGCCTGGACACAGCGTCTGCCGCTGTCCGAGCAGGGTCTGGCCTGGCTGATGCCTACCGTTGTTGCACTGGTTCTGGCGGTTATCTGGGACCGTGCTGCAGGGCGTCAGGTCGCATCGAACGCCCATTAATCAACGGCAACAAACTGTTTAACCACGGGGCTTAAGGCCCCGTGGTTTTTTGTTTTTTTCGTGTTGAATGGCAAGATTTAAATGGAAAGCACTAACAAACTTAAACGTGGATTGAGCACGCGCCACATCCGCTTTATGGCGCTGGGCTCTGCTATTGGCACCGGTCTTTTTTATGGCTCGGCAGATGCCATCAAAATGGCCGGTCCAAGCGTGCTGCTGGCGTACATCATCGGCGGCGTGGCGGCGTATATCATCATGCGCGCCCTCGGCGAAATGTCGGTTCATAACCCCTCCGCCAGCTCCTTCTCCCGCTACGCGCAAGAAAACCTCGGCCCGCTGGCCGGGTTTATCACCGGCTGGACCTACTGCTTCGAAATCCTGATCGTGGCAATAGCCGATGTGACGGCGTTTGGCATCTATATGGGCGTCTGGTTCCCGGCGGTGCCGCACTGGATTTGGGTGCTGAGCGTGGTGCTGATCATTTGCGCCGTCAACCTGATGAGCGTGAAGGTGTTCGGCGAGCTGGAGTTCTGGTTCTCCTTCTTCAAGGTCGCCACCATTATCATCATGATTGTGGCCGGTTTCGGGATCATTATCTGGGGGATTGGCAATGGCGGGCAGCCGACCGGGATCCATAACCTCTGGAGCAACGGTGGCTTCTTCAGTAACGGCTGGCTCGGCATGGTGATGTCGCTGCAGATGGTGATGTTCGCCTACGGCGGTATCGAGATTATCGGTATTACCGCTGGTGAAGCGAAAGACCCGGAGAAATCCATTCCGCGTGCGATCAACTCGGTGCCGATGCGTATTCTGGTGTTTTATGTGGGTACGCTGTTCGTGATCATGTCCATCTACCCGTGGAATCAGGTGGGTACCAACGGTAGCCCGTTTGTCCTGACCTTCCAGCATATGGGCATTGCGTTTGCCGCCAGCATTCTCAACTTTGTGGTGCTGACCGCGTCGCTTTCAGCGATCAACAGTGACGTCTTTGGCGTGGGGCGTATGTTGCACGGCATGGCAGAGCAGGGCAGCGCGCCGAAGGTGTTCGCCAAAACCTCGCGCCGCGGCACGCCGTGGGTGACCGTTGTGGTGATGACCGTGGCGCTGCTGTTCTCGGTTTATCTGAACTACATCATGCCGGAGAACGTCTTCCTGGTGATTGCATCCCTGGCGACCTTCGCGACGGTGTGGGTGTGGATCATGATCCTGCTGTCGCAGATTGCCTTCCGCCGTCGCCTGTCGCCGGATGAGGCGAAAGCGCTGAAGTTCAAAGTACCGGGCGGCGTTGCGACGACCGTCGTCGGGCTGATCTTCCTGGTGTTTATCATTGGCCTGATTGGCTACCATCCGGACACCCGCATTTCGCTCTACGTGGGCTGCGCGTGGATCGTGCTGCTGCTGGTGGGCTGGGTGTTCAAATGCCGCCGCGACCGTCAGCTGGCGGAAGCGCAGTAAGGTAAAAATGCCGGGTGGCGCTGCGCTTACCCGGCCTACACTCCCTTTTGCCCCCGAAAAAACTCCTCCCCCGTCCTCCTCCCCCAATAAATCTCGTCATGGTGAGCTATCCTTAACCACCCTGTGGCAAGGTGACGTCAATTTCATCAGAGGGGATTCGCGATGTTAAACGCCTGGCACCTTCCGGTTGCCCCATTTGTTAAGCAAAACAAAGACAACCTTGTGATTACGCTCTGGCTGGCGGGGGAAAACCAGCCCGATCGCGTGACGCTCCGCGCCGAAATCGATAACGAAGAGACCGGGTTGAAAATGCACAAGCTGCGCAGCCAGCCGCAGCCGGGTATCACCGCCTGGCGGGCGAATATCGATCTGAACAGCGGACAGCCGCGCCGCCGCTACAGCTTTAAGCTTTTGTGGAACAACCGTCAGCTGTGGTTTACCCCGCAGGGGTTTAGCCGTTTCCCGCCTGCACGGCTGGAGCAGTTTGCGGTCGATTATCCGAATAACGGCCCGCAGTGGGTTAACGATCAGGTCTTTTACCAGATTTTCCCGGACCGTTTTGCGCGCAGCGAAAAGCGCACTGCCGACCAGGATAAGATCTATTACCACCATGCCGCGGGCCACGACATTATCCTGAAAGCGTGGGATGAGCCGTTAACCGCGCAGGCGGGCGGCTCGACCTTCTACGGCGGCGATCTCGACGGTATCAGCGAAAAGCTGCCGTACCTGAAAAAACTGGGCGTGACGGCGCTGTACCTCAACCCGGTGTTTAAAGCCCCGAGCGTACACAAATACGATACCGAAGATTATCGCCACGTTGACGCGCAGTTTGGCGGCGATGAGGCGCTGCTGCGCTTGCGTAAGAATACGCAAGAAGAGGGGATGCGCCTGATCCTGGACGGCGTGTTCAACCACAGCGGCGATTCGCATGCGTGGTTTGATCGGCATAACCAGTCGATGGGCGGGGCATGTCATAACCCGGATTCGCCTCAGCGCGACTGGTACAGCTTTAACGAGGAGGGCCGCGCGCTGGACTGGCTGGGCTACCCGAGCCTGCCGAAGCTGGATTTCCAGTCGCCAACGCTCGTTAATGAAATCTACGGCGGCGAAGACAGCATCGTCCGACACTGGCTGAAGGCGCCGTGGAATATGGACGGCTGGCGTCTGGACGTGGTGCATATGCTCGGCGAAGCGGGCGGGGCGCGGAACAATCTTCAGCACGTCGCCGGCATAACGCGCTCGGCAAAAGCCGCACAGCCGGAAGCGTTCGTTTTTGGCGAGCACTTTGGTGACGCGCGCCAGTGGCTGCAGAATGATGCGGAAGATGCGGCGATGAACTATCGCGGCTTTACCTTCCCGCTGTGGGGATTCCTCGCCAACACCGATATCTCCTACGATCCAAATCATATCGACGCGGAAACCTGCATGGCGTGGATGGAGAACTACCGCGCCGGGCTGTCGCATCAGCAGCAGCTGCGGATGTTTAACCAGCTCGATAGCCACGATACCGCGCGTTTTAAATCCCTGCTGGGCAAGGATGTCGCGCGTCTGCCGCTGGCGGTGACCTGGCTCTTCACCTGGCCGGGCGTGCCGTGCATCTACTACGGAGACGAGGTGGGGCTGGACGGCAACAACGATCCGTTCTGCCGCAAAACCTTCCCGTGGGCACCAGAGAAACAGGACAAAGTGCTGTTCAGCCTGTATCAGCGGCTGGCGAAGCTGCGTAAGCAGAGTCTTGCCCTGCGCTACGGCGGCTGCCAGGTGGTATACGCTCATGATAACGTCGTGGTCTTTGCCCGCGTTTATAACCAGCAGCGCGTGCTGGTGGCGATCAACCGGGGCGAGGCCTGCGAAGTGGTGCTGGATGATTCACCGCTGCTGAATGTCGCTGCGTGGAAGAGTAAAGAGGGCAAGGCGACAATACAGGACGGCGTGCTGGCGCTGCCTGCAATATCCGCGACGATCTGGTTCGGCAGCTAATACGCTATTGTTTCCACCTTTTAAGATGGCGCAAATGCAACGATTTGTGTCAATCTTAACAGATCGTTTACGGTGAAGGTGGAAACATGGACGAGCTTTACATCCTTGGCTGTTTATTCCTGGTTTTTGCGCTGCTGGTTGCGCCCGTGCTTGCGGTTATCGGGTTTAATCGCAGTACGGCGGCGCAGCAGGAGATCGCTCGGCTGCGCCAGCGCATAGAGACGCTTGAGCAGCGCGGCGTGCCTGAGAACGCGTCGGAACCGGTGCAGACCGCCGCGCCGGAGGCAATTACCGCGCCAGTGGTGGAGGACGCTCCCGCGCCTGTCGACCCCTGGCGACCCGATATTCCCGCAGCGGTGGCAGAACCCGCTTCTTCCCAGGCCCCGACCCCTGCGGCAAAACAGCCTTCAGCCTTTGGCGGCATCCTGACGTCGCTGGCGCGCTGGTTCATGCAGGGCAATCCGCTGGCGAAGCTGGGCATTCTGCTGCTCTTCCTCGGCCTCTCTTTCCTGCTGCGCTATACCGTCGAACATTCCCTGTTCCCGCTTGAGCTGCGCCTCGTGGCAGCGGCGCTGTTTGCCGTTGTTCTGCTGGCGATTGGGTGGCGGCTGCGGCACAGGCAGCGCGTCTATGCGTTGATCCTCCAGGGCGGGGCGACCGGCGTGCTCTACCTGACGGTGTTTGGCGCCTTCCGTCTCTGGCAAATGCTGCCGATGACGCTGGCCTTTGCGCTGCTGGTGGTGATCTGCGCGGCGAGCGTCGGGCTGGCGGTGCTGCAGAAGGCCCTGAGCCTTGCCATGCTGGCGAGCCTCGGCGGCTACCTTGCGCCGCTGCTGTTGTCTACCGGGGGCGGCAGCTTTGTCGCGCTGTTCTCTTTCTATCTCCTGCTGTCCATCGGCATTCTTGCCATCAGCATCTGGCAGCACTGGCGCGAGCTGAACCTGCTCGGGCTGCTGTTCACGTTCGGCGTGGGCGGCCTGTGGGGGCTGAATGACTACCAGCCTGAAGACTATTGGATCTGCCAGCTGTTCCTGATTGCCAATACGCTGATTTTCGGCGTGCTGAGCGTGGCGCTGTCGCTGCGGGCGCAGGAGAAAGGGAAGCAGATCGTTGACGGCGTGCTGCTGTTTGCCCCGCCGCTGATCGGCTTCGGGATGCAGTATGGTATGACGCAGCACTGGGAATATGGCCCGGCGCTGAGCGCGCTGGGATACGGCGCATTTTATCTCACCCTCGCGTACCTCGCGCTGCGGCGCTATCCCTCCCTCGGACGGCCGCTGGTCATGGCAGCGCTGGCGATCGGCGGCGGGTTTGCCACGCTCGCCATTCCGCTGGCGCTGTCGGCGCGCTGGACGGCAATGGCCTGGGCGCTGGAGGGGCTGGGTATTCTCTGGCTGGGCGTGCAGCAGCACCAGCGGCGCATGAGCTATAGCGGGACGGCGCTGCTGGTGCTGGCCCTCGGCAGCGCGCTGTGGGCGCAAACGGACGGCGTTACGTCGCTGACCCTGCTCCTTATCTTCGCCATCCTCAGCCTTTGCTGGCTGGCTGCGGCCTGGCTGTGGCGGACTCTTTTTCTGCCGGTCAGCTGGGCGCTGCTGGCAGGCGGGCTGCTGTTCTGGCTGGTAGCGCAGCTGGGTGCGTCGCAGCTTGTACTCACGAAAGAATTACCGGTTCTGGCGGGCGTGCTGGCGCTGACGGCGGCGTCGGCCTGGGGCTGGCGGCAGGTGGCCGCTCAACTGGCGTGGCGAGAGCTGGACGCCAGCAAATGGCTGCTGTGGCCGGTTATGCTGCTGATGGTGGGGTATCAGATCTGGCATCAGCAGATCGTTGCCGCCGGCTGGTCAAACCTGGCCTGGTGCGTTGCGCTTCCTGCCGCTCTGATGCTGTTGCGGCGCGATGGTTAAAGGGTTCTGCCGCGTATCGCGATGGGGCTACACCTGTCGCTGTGCTGGATGATTTTACTGGCGCTGGCCGCCGAGCTTTACTGGTTTGCCCGGTCTCTGCCGTGGGGCATGGCGGCCTGGGGCAGCGGATTAGCGATGGCCGCAGGCGGCGGGGTGATTATGGCGCTCTCTGCTGCGGTACGGCGTCGCGCGTGGCCGTTCCGGGAATGGCCTGCGCTCTATGCGTGTCTGGCACCGATCCCTGCCGTCGTGGCGCTGCTGGTACTGCTGGTGGTGACCAATTTCCAGGACGGCGTGGTCTATCGTCAGACCTGGTTCCCGCTGGTAAACCCGCTTGAGGAAGGCGCAGCGTTCGCGTTGCTGGGGCTGGTGGTCTTTTATCGGGCGGTGGATCGCTACTACCCGGCATTGCTTGCGCAAGCGCGTCCGTGGCCTGCCGTCGCGCTCATGGCGTTTGGCTTCTGGTGGCTGAACGGTGCGCTGATGCGCGCCCTGGCCTGGTACGGCGACGTGGCCTGGAATATGGCATCGCTGTGGGATTCGCGGCTTATCCAGACCAGCTTTGCCCTGTTCTGGATGCTGAGTGCGCTGGTGGTCATGATCCATGCCACCCGTCGGGCTTCCCGGCAGGAGTGGCTCTGCGGGGCCGCGCTGCTGGGTGTGGTGATGGTTAAGCTGATGCTGGTGGACAGCGCGGGCGGAGGCGGTCTGTCGCGCGCGGTGGCGTTTATCGGCGTGGCGATACTGGTACTGATCGTGGGCTATTTCTCGCCGCTACCGCCAAAAACAGGAGATGAAAAATGAAATGGATGAAAGCGGTAGCGTGTACCGCGGTGCTGGCGCTTTCCGGCCCGGCGTTCTGCAACGAGGTACCGGCGGAATCGCCACGGGACTACGCCTTTGGTCGTTCACTCGACACGTCCGTTCCTTCCCGGTGGTATCGAGTGATGCTGCCGCTTGCCGTCTATGAGCAGAGCACATCCGCGGATCTGCATGATGTTCGCGTCTTTAACCAGTCGGGTGAGCCGGTTCCCTTTAGCCTGATCGCCGCGACGCGCCCGCAGGCCACAGCGCAATCCACGGCGCTGCGCCTCTTTCCGCTGGACGCCTCGCCGCTCGCGGCTGCCTCAGACGGCGGTGACAGCGATAAGATCCGGCTCCGTTCCCGAAACGGCGTTGAGATTGTGCTGGAGGGGCAAAAAGCCGCCGCAGCCGGGCAACATTACCTGCTGAGCTTGCCGGAGCAGACGACGGGTGAGCTGGCCATATCCCAGCTGCAGCTGCTCTGGAATACCCCGCAGACGCCGTGGCAGGGAACGGCGTCGGTCTATTACAGCGAGGATCTTAAGCGCTGGTATACCCTGCGCGAAGATATGCCGCTGCTGGACGTCGCCAGCGGCCAGGATCGCCTTAAGCTCGATCGGATCGATACCGACACGGTTTTATCTCCCGAGGCGAATCGCTATCTCATGGTGGTGCTGAATACGCAGAGCCAGGGGGTAACGTTGACCGGCGTAAACGCAATCAGCGCACCTGCGCAGGCGGCCCCGGAAGAGATCAATCTTGAGGGGAAAGGGGAGCAGTTATCGACAACCGAAGCGCAGTGGCGCTGGACGCGTCCGCAGCCGCTGAGCGCTGTCAGCATCTCGCTGAACGGCGATGGCGTCCTTCCCGTGGAGATCGCGTGGCGGCGTACGGAAAAAGACACATGGCATCCCCTGAAAAAAGAGGTGATTTACCGCCTGGAGGGGAAAACATCCGGACCGGTTTCGCTTAACGGGGACCTGGTGCAGGCAGTGAAAATCACGACGCTGAATGCGCGTCTGCCAGAATACCTGCCGAGCGTCACGGGGCATCGCGACCGCTATGACCTGGTGTTCAACGCGCAGGGTAAAGCGCCGTACGTGCTCGCCTGGGGCAACGGCGCCGCAAAGCCTGCACAGGTGGAACCTGACATGCTGATCCCAGCCGAGCTGCGCAAGACCTATGATATGGCGAACCTGCCGCAGGCCGATATTCTGGATGATGTCGCGTTGGGCGGTGAGGGGCGGCTAAACGCCACCTCTGCAGGCGAGCGGGCGAGCTGGATGAACGCCCTGCTGGTGTGGGGCGTGCTGATCGCGGGCGTAATCCTGCTGGCGGGCATGGCCTGGCGCATCTGGCGGGAAACGCAGCGCAAGGCATAAAAAAAGGCCCGCATAAGCGGGCCTTTCTCGTAAACCGTGCCGATTACAGGCTGGATACGTTCTCAGACAGGTATTTAGCTACGCCGTCTGGGGAAGCAGCCATACCTTCTTTACCTTTTTCCCACTGAGCCGGGCACACTTCGCCGTGCTCTTCGTGGAACTGCAGCGCGTCAACCATGCGCAGCATTTCGTCGATGTTACGACCCAGCGGCAGATCGTTCACGACCTGGTGACGAACGATGCCGTTTGCGTCGATCAGGAAGGAACCGCGCAGCGCAACGCCAGCGTCCGGATGTTCGATACCGTAAGCCTGCTGGATTTCGCGTTTGATGTCCGCAACCATTGCGTATTTCACCGCACCGATGCCGCCTTTGTCGACAGGGGTGTTACGCCATGCGTTGTGTACAAACTCAGAGTCGAAGGAGACGCCAACCACTTCCACGCCACGCTTCTGGAATTCTTCATAACGTTTGTCGAACGCGATCAGCTCAGACGGGCAAACGAAAGTGAAGTCCATTGGCCAGAAGAACAGAACGGTCGCTTTACCGTTGGTGTGCTGTTTGAAGTTGAAGTTTTCAACGATTTCACCGTTGCCCAGAACTGCTGCAGCTGTAAAATCCGGAGCCGGACGAGTTACCAGAACCATATGATTCTCCTGTAGATACTAAGGTTATTTGGAACGCAACGCGAGCCAGTATAGAGAGTGTTCATGGATAAGACAAAGAGGTGGTGACAATCGTTCCGCCAGCTTTTACCTATCAATACGAATTCTGTCAGAGCTGTTTGTTTTTCGCCTGCGCCATCATGCGCGGGTAAAACTGCCAGAAGCGGGTCTCCAGCGCATCGTAATGTTCATCCAGGTCATACCAGGAATCCCGCAGCGCATCCAGGCGCGGGCGACGGCTCGCCATCCCATTCAACACGCTCTGAATGAAGTCCATCTCGCGATAGCGCTCCAGCCAGCGCTCTGACCACAGGTAGTTATTCAGATTCACAAAGCGCGGCGGCGAGTCGGGCAGAATGATCGACACCTGCTGATGGGCATAACGCACAAATTCCGGCAGGGGAAGCTCCGGCGAGAGCTGTGCCCAGTGGCGCGACAGGAAATGGTCCCACATCACATCAAGCGTGATCGGTGCGACGCGTCGCGTTTCCGGCCGAAACCACGCTTTGGCTTCCGTCACTTCCGGCAGCTTATCCGTCAGCACGTCGATGCGGCGGTGCATAAAAATCCCGTCGACAACCTCAGGGGCGTACGCTTCCGCGGGGTTGCCGCGTACGAAATCGGCCAGCAAATTGCCGGACAGGGAGCTGTCAGCGAGGTGAGCGAGATGCAGGTGAGCGAGAAAATTCATGCGTTTTATTTGTCCGGGGGCGGCTAGTTGTTGCAGCAAAAGGGTGTGAGCACTAGACTATGCCGCCTGTTTTTAAGTCACGAGTATACGTCATGCGCGTCGCCGATTTCTCCTTTGAACTACCTGAATCCCTGATTGCTCACTATCCCATGCCTGAGCGCAGCAGCTGTCGTTTACTGTCACTGGATGGGCCAACGGGCGAGCTGACGCACGGTACTTTCACCGATTTGCTCGACAAGCTCAACCCTGGCGATCTGCTGGTCTTTAACAATACCCGCGTGATCCCGGCGCGCCTGTTCGGCCGTAAGGCCAGCGGCGGCAAGATTGAAGTGCTGGTCGAACGTATGCTCGATGATAAACGTATTCTGGCACATATTCGCGCATCCAAAGCGCCAAAGCCGGGCGCGGAGCTGCTGCTGGGCGATGACGAGAGCATCAAGGCGACCATGACCGCGCGCCACGACGCGCTGTTCGAGGTGGAGTTCAACGACGAGCGCACGGTGCTCGATATTCTGAACGCCATCGGCCACATGCCGCTGCCGCCGTACATTGAGCGTCCTGACGAAGAGGCTGACCGCGAGCTGTACCAGACCGTCTACAGCCAGAAGCCTGGCGCGGTCGCGGCCCCGACGGCAGGCCTGCACTTTGATGAACCGCTGCTGGAAAAACTGCGCGCGAAAGGCATTGAGATGGCGTTTGTAACGCTGCACGTCGGGGCGGGAACCTTCCAGCCGGTGCGCGTGGACAGCATTGAAGACCACATCATGCACTCTGAGTATGCTGAAGTGCCGCAGGATGTCGTGGACGCGGTGCTGGCGGCGAAAGCGCGCGGTAGCCGCGTCGTGGCGGTCGGTACGACGTCTGTGCGCTCGCTGGAGAGCGCCGCGCAGGCCGCGAAAAGCGAGTTGATTGAGCCGTTCTTTGGCGATACGCAGATCTTTATCTACCCGGGTTACCAGTACAAAGTGATTGACGCGCTGGTGACCAACTTCCATCTGCCTGAATCGACGCTGATTATGCTGGTCTCCGCGTTCGCGGGGTATCAGCATACGATGAATGCCTACAAGTCTGCGGTAGAACAAAAATATCGCTTTTTTAGCTACGGGGACGCGATGTTTATCACGTACAATCCGCAGGCTTTGAATGAGCGTGTCGGGGAATAAGTCCGCGGCACCGTTTTACAACGTTGGACTGTTTTTCTGACGTCGGAGAAAAAATGAAATTTGAACTCGATACCACCGACGGTCGCGCGCGCCGCGGTCGCCTGGTGTTTGATCGCGGCGTGGTGGAAACCCCCGCGTTTATGCCTGTGGGCACGTACGGCACCGTAAAAGGGATGACGCCGGAAGAAGTTGAAGCCACTGGCGCGCAGATTATCCTCGGCAATACCTTCCACCTGTGGCTGCGTCCGGGTCAGGAGATCATGAAGCTCCACGGCGACCTGCACGACTTCATGCAGTGGAAAGGCCCTATCCTGACCGACTCCGGCGGTTTCCAGGTCTTCAGCCTGGGCGATATCCGCAAGATCACCGAGCAGGGCGTTCACTTCCGTAACCCGATCAACGGCGATCCGATTTTCCTCGATCCCGAAAAATCAATGGAGATTCAGTACGATCTTGGCTCTGACATCGTGATGATCTTCGACGAATGCACGCCGTATCCGGCCGACTGGGACTACGCCAAGCGTTCTATGGAGATGTCTCTGCGCTGGGCGAAGCGTAGCCGTGACCGTTTTGACTCCCTGCAGAACAAAAATGCGCTGTTCGGCATTATCCAGGGCAGCGTTTACGAAGATTTACGCGATATCTCTGTTAAAGGTCTGGTAGAGATAGGTTTTGATGGCTACGCTGTCGGCGGTTTGGCTGTGGGTGAGCCGAAGGAAGACATGCACCGCATTCTGGAGCATGTCTGCCCGCAAATCCCGGCGGATAAACCACGATACCTGATGGGCGTGGGCAAACCGGAAGATCTGGTTGAAGGCGTACGCCGCGGCATTGATATGTTCGACTGCGTCATGCCAACCCGCAACGCGCGTAACGGCCATCTGTTCGTTACCGATGGCGTGGTGAAAATCCGTAACGCGAAGCATAAGAGTGACACCAGCCCGCTCGATTCCGAGTGCGATTGCTATACCTGTCGCAATTATTCTCGTGCGTACCTGCATCATCTCGATCGTTGCAACGAGATTTTGGGCGCGCGTCTCAATACCATTCATAATCTTCGTTATTATCAGCGCTTAATGGCTGGTTTACGTAAGGCTATCGAAGAGGGTAAATTAGAGAGCTTCGTGACCGATTTCTACCAACGTCAGGGGCGGGATGTTCCACCGTTGAACGTTGATTAATTTTAATAATGAGGGAATTTGAATGAGCTTTTTTATTTCTGATGCGGTAGCAGCAACAGGCGCTCCAGCGCAGGGCAGCCCAATGTCTCTGATTCTGATGCTGGTTGTGTTCGGTCTGATCTTCTATTTCATGATCCTGCGCCCACAGCAGAAGCGCACCAAAGAGCACAAAAAGCTGATGGACTCCATCGCGAAAGGCGATGAAGTGCTGACCAACGGTGGTCTGGTCGGTCGCGTAACCAAAGTGGCTGAAAGTGGCTACATTGCAATCGCCCTGAACGACACCACTGAAGTGGTCATCAAACGTGACTTCGTAGCTGCCGTTCTGCCGAAAGGCACCATGAAGGCGCTGTAATCCCAACTTTTCCCAAAGGGAACTGCCGTGTTAAACCGTTATCCTTTGTGGAAGTACATCATGCTGGTCGTCGTGATTCTCGTCGGCCTGCTGTACGCGCTTCCCAACCTGTATGGTGAGGATCCGGCTGTTCAAATCACTGGCGCGCGCGGTGTCGCCGCCAGTGAGCAAACGCTGATCCAGGTCCAGAAAACGTTACAAGAAGAAAAAATTACCGCTAAGTCTGTGGCACTGGAAGAGGGCGCAATTCTTGCTCGCTTCGACACCACCGACACGCAGCTCCGCGCACGTGAAGCGCTGATGGGCGTGCTGGGTGATAAATACATCGTGGCGCTTAACCTTGCCCCTGCAACCCCGCGTTGGCTGGCTGCGATGAATGCAGAGCCAATGAAACTCGGTCTTGACCTGCGTGGCGGCGTTCACTTCCTGATGGAAGTGGATATGGACACCGCGCTCGGCAAGCTGCAGGAACAGAATATCGACAGCCTGCGCAGCGATCTGCGTGATAAAGGCATCGCTTACACCACCGTGCGTAAAGAAGATAACTACGGCATGAGCATCACGTTCCGCGACAGCGCGGCGCGCGATCAGGCTGTAGATTACCTGACCCAACGTCATCGTGACCTGGTGATCTCCTCGCAGGGCAGCAACCAGCTGCGCGCGGTGATGACCGATGCGCGCCTGAAAGAAGCGCGTGAATATGCCGTTCAGCAGAACATCAACATTCTGCGTAACCGTGTAAACCAACTGGGCGTGGCCGAGCCGCTGGTACAGCGTCAGGGTGCTGACCGTATCGTGGTTGAACTGCCGGGTATCCAGGACACCGCGCGTGCGAAAGAGATTCTCGGTGCGACCGCAACGCTGGAATTCCGTCTGGTGAATACCAACGTTGACCAGTCTGCTGCCGCTTCTGGCCGTATTCCGGGTGACTCCGAAGTGAAACAGACCCGCGAAGGTCAGCCGGTTGTGCTGTACAAACGCGTGATTCTGACCGGTGACCACATCACCGACTCCACGTCGAGCCAGGATGAATACAACCAGCCGCAGGTTAACATCTCGCTGGATAGCGCGGGTGGTAACATCATGTCTAACTTCACCAAGGACAACATCGGTAAACCGATGGCGACCCTGTTCGTGGAGTACAAAGACAGCGGTAAGAAAGATGCAAACGGCCGTGCTGTGCTGGTGAAAGAGGAAGAGGTGATTAACATCGCCAATATCCAGTCTCGTCTGGGTAACAGCTTCCGTATTACCGGTATTAACAACCCGAACGAAGCGCGTCAGCTCTCCCTGCTGCTGCGTGCCGGTGCGCTGATAGCGCCAATTCAGATTGTTGAAGAACGTACCATTGGTCCAACTCTGGGTATGCAAAACATCCAGCAGGGCCTGGAAGCGTGTCTGGCCGGTCTGGTGGTCTCTATCCTGTTCATGATCTTCTTCTATAAGAAGTTTGGTCTGATTGCGACCTCCGCGCTGATCGCGAACCTGGTGCTGATTATCGGCATCATGTCCCTGCTGCCGGGAGCGACGCTGACCATGCCGGGGATTGCGGGTATCGTTCTGACCCTTGCGGTGGCGGTCGACGCCAACGTACTGATTAACGAACGTATCAAAGAAGAGTTGAGCAACGGTCGCTCTGTTCAGCAGGCGATTGATGAAGGTTATAAAGGCGCGTTCAGCTCTATCTTCGATGCGAACGTAACAACACTGATTAAGGTTCTTATCCTGTATGCAGTGGGTACTGGCGCGATCAAAGGCTTTGCGATTACAACCGGTATCGGTGTCGCAACGTCAATGTTTACCGCTATTGTCGGCACCCGTGCCATCGTGAACCTGCTGTACGGCGGCAAGCGCGTCAAAAAGCTGTCTATCTGAGGAGTGCGTTGTGGCACAGGAATATACTGTTGAACAATTGAACCACGGCCGTAAAGTCTGGGACTTTATGCGCTGGGACTACTGGGCCTTCGGCATTTCAGGTTTCCTGCTGATTCTGTCCATCGTCATTATGGGCGTGAAAGGCTTTAACTGGGGTCTCGATTTTACCGGTGGTACGGTAATTGAAATCTCCCTGGAAAAACCGGTCGATATGGACCAGATGCGCGAATCGCTGCAGAAAGCGGGCTTTGAAGAGCCGCTGCTGCAGAACTTTGGCAGCAGCCGCGACATCATGGTGCGTATGCCGCCGGTGCACGATGCCAACGGCAGCCAGGAGCTGGGCAGTAAGGTTGTTAGCGTGATTAACGAAACAACCAGCCAGAACGCGGCGGTTAAGCGTATTGAGTTCGTCGGCCCAAGCGTAGGTGCTGACCTGGCGCAGACCGGCGCGATGGCGCTGCTGGTGGCGCTGATCTCCATCCTGGTGTACGTCGGTTTCCGCTTTGAGTGGCGACTGGCGGCCGGTGTGGTTATCGCTCTGGCGCACGACGTGGTGATCACCATGGGCATACTGTCGCTGTTCCACATTGAGATTGACCTGACGATTGTGGCATCCCTGATGTCCGTCATCGGTTACTCACTGAACGACAGTATCGTGGTATCTGACCGTATCCGTGAAAACTTCCGTAAGATCCGTCGCGGTACGCCGTACGAAATCTTTAACGTGTCGTTGACCCAGACGCTGCACCGTACCTTGATCACATCCGGTACCACCCTGATGGTGATCCTGATGCTGTTCCTGTTCGGTGGCCCGGTTCTGGAAGGCTTCTCCTTGACCATGTTGATTGGTGTCACCATCGGTACGGCGTCGTCTATCTACGTTGCGTCCGCCCTGGCGCTGAAACTCGGCATGAAGCGTGAGCACCTGCTCCAGCAGAAAGTCGAAAAAGAAGGCGCGGATCAGCCGTCCATTCTGCCGTAAGGCGACGTTTACTGCGTATCAAAATCCCGGTCGGTTGACCGGGATTTTTTTTATCTGCTCCTGACAAACACTCCTGACAGTATGCTGTCAGGAGCCCTGTCGTAGACTCCTTCTGAACCCAAACAACAGGCAGGAGGATGTATGAAAAGCGTCATTAACTGGTTTGAAATTCCGGTCTCGGATATGGATCGCGCCATCAAATTTTATGAGCCGGTGATGCAGCTTGCGCTGCGTCGCGAGAAAATGGACTGTGCGGAGCTGGCCGTTTTTCCGCATGAGGATCCCGCCACCGGAGGCGCCCTGGCAAAATTTGACGGCGTTACACCGTCTTTGCAGGGCGCTATTATTTACCTGCATACTGACAATCTGGCGGCAACGCTCGATCGCATCGCCTCTGCGGGCGGCGAGTGCGTGTTTGGCCCGCTGGAACTGCCGCATGGCATTGGCACTATCGCCTTGTTTACCGACAGCGAGGGTAACCGCGTCGGCCTCCATCAACCTGCCTGAGAGCGAACTAAGAAATGACGCGACGCGCTGACCGTTTGTTTCAGATTGTGCAGATCCTGCGGGGCAGGCGTCTGACAACGGCAGCGCATCTGGCGGACCGGCTTGGCGTGTCCGAGCGTACGGTCTACCGCGATATCCGCGACCTGTCGCTTTCCGGCGTGCCGGTGGAAGGCGAGGCGGGGAGCGGATATCGGCTGATGTCGGGCTTTGACCTGCCGCCGCTGATGCTGACAAATAAGGAGTCCGAGGCGCTGATCGTCGCGATTCGCCTGCTCAAAACCTGGGGCGGGGAATCGCTGTCGCGCGAGCTGGAGTCGGCTCAGGAAAAGGTGCTGGCGATTCTGCCCGAGGAGAGTCGTCGAAAGGCGGAGCAGACGCGGATCTACGCCCCGGATTTTTGCATGCAAAGCCACTCCCGCAGCGATTTTGACAGGATTCATCAGGCAATTTCCGCCCAGCAGGTGCTGGCGCTGCATTACCGTGATGAAGCAGGACAGCTGTCTAAACGTGAGGTTCAGCCGCTGGGGCTGTTCTTCTGGGGAGAGCGCTGGCTGCTGGCCGCGTGGTGTGAACGGCGCGATGACTATCGCTGTTTCCGGCTCGACAGATGCCTCAATATTGTGGTTACGGAAAGGCGGTTTAGCGAAAGTGCGGACAGGTCTTTGGCGGATTTTTTGCGCAAGGTGAGGCAGTAAAAAGCCGGGTGGCGGCTACGCCTTACCCGGCCTACATTTGGCTCGTAGGCCCGGTGAGCGTAGCGCCACCGGGCGAAACCCGCACTGATTAGAAGTTGTAACCTACAACCAGGTAACCACCCCAACCGGTTGATTTAGACGTGAAGTCACCATCACCCCAGTTCACGGTATCCCCACCTTTCCACTGGCCGCCGTTATGGAAATAACGCGCGACGACAGAGTAGTGCCAGTGATCATAGTTCAGGGCCAGAACGTGGCTGGACGCTATAGAGTTGCTGGTACGGTTCTTGTCATCACCCAGATCTGAGCCCCAGTCGAAGTTGGTGAAGCCGATATAGGTCAGCTGGCCACCCCAAACCTGAGTGATTGGCACAAAGTATTTTACTTTGAAACGGTAGCCATCCCACTCATTTTCGTTTGAAGCGCCATAGTTCTGCCACTGGTATTTAGCATACACGTTCAGAGACAGCCCCATTGGCAGACCTGTGTCGATGTCTGTACCCAGACCCATGTACCAGGTGCTCTGACGGCTGCCTTTGTTATCACCCATATCGTAGATGTAGTTGTTGGCGAAATACCATTCTTTGAACGGACCAAAGCTCAGGTCGGTACCCGTCAGTTTATCAATAGAGAAACGCGGTTCAATTTCCATGAACATCGGGGAACCGTCGGACCAAATACCTTTGTCGTTACCGTTACCCCAGTCAAAGGTCTTAGGAATATCGATGTAGCCGTAGAAATCAAACCAGTCTTTTTTAGCAAACGCTTCGTATTCCAGATAAACGTCGTTGTTCAGCTTCGGAGAAAAGCGCGTGTGGTAGCTGCCGACCACGTTAACGCTCTGGTGCCACCAGTCGGAGAGGTATTGTGGTTTGTCGTTTTCCGCTGCGTTAACAGTGAAAGAAGAGGACAGTGCCAGCACGGCGCCAGCTGCGAGTAATGTTTTTTTCATAATCATGCCACTGATTGAAATTCCCTTCCGGGAGTGAAAAATGCGCGAATTGCGTTTCTAAATATTTCGTGTTTCTGCGGTGCCTATTATAGGAATCCCTGCTCACAAAAATATGTGTTGTTTCACATATCTCTCATACGCGTAATCGATTGCGTTCACGTTTGCGTACTTTAAACGGCCGGGATTGTAGCGGCAATCATTTATGTTGCCAATCCATACGAAATGTAAATGTTAGCGGAGTGACATTTCACTCCGCTAAAAAAAGAGGATTACTGCGCGGCGGGTTGAATGTCGTGAATGCGGATAAAGCCTAACTGTTCCGGCGTAAGGCCGCTTAACTGAAGCGGAATATCCACATCACTGGGTGCTAAAACACTGGCCGGGGCGGTGAAGAGCTGATTCTTCACGTTCACCTCCTGGTAGTTCTCCGTGGTGCCCTGGATCTGGCCCCACTCGACGGTGCCGCTGAAGGCCGGAAGCGGATCGTTGGACTCTCCCTTGATGCGTAATGTTGCGCGAGTACCATCGGCATTCGCCGCCACATTCACCAGAGACATTTTTAGCGTGCCAATCTGGCTGTTCAGCAGGGCAGGCGTATTCGCCCCCGGCAGCAGGTATACCCCGCTGGTAGATTTCGCGTTCAGCGCGTTTTGCTGGGTGATCTTCACCGTTTCTTTGTTTAGCTTGTCCATCGCCGTATTGAGCGTATTGACGCTCTGTTTCATCTGACGGACTTCGGTTTGCTGTGCACAGGCGCTAAGGGTGAAGAGGCTCCCCACCAGCAATATTTTCAGGTAACGTCTTGTCATTGCGTTTATTTCCTTGAAATAACGGATCGTCCTAATGGTAGCCAGCATCATTGTGTCAGACATAGATCCTTTTTCTCAAAAAGCTCTTCCTTTGTTGTCAGGCCAGTTCAGGGTAAAATGAAAATCAGTTAACCAGATAACAGGGATACCGTATGCATTGCCCATTCTGCTCCGCTGTGGATACCAAAGTCATCGACTCTCGCCTTGTGGGCGAAGGGTCTTCAGTGCGCCGTCGTCGGCAGTGTCTGGTGTGTAACGAGCGTTTCACGACCTTTGAGGTGGCAGAGCTGGTCATGCCGCGCGTGGTTAAAAGTAACGACGTGCGTGAGCCGTTTAACGAAGAGAAACTGCGCAGCGGAATGCTGAAGGCCCTTGAAAAGCGTCCCGTCAGCGCGGACGACGTGGAGATGGCGTTAAACCACATAAAATCTTACCTTCGTGGTTTGGGTGAGCGTGAAGTGCCCAGCAAGATGATCGGCAACCTGGTAATGGAGCAGCTGAAAAAGCTCGATAAGGTCGCCTATATCCGCTTTGCCTCGGTCTACCGCAGTTTCGAAGACATCAAAGAGTTTGGCGAAGAGATCGCCCGCTTACAGGATTAAGCTCATGCACGATGAGATGTACATGGCGCGAGCCATGAAGCTGGCGCAGCGCGGTCGTTTTACGACCCATCCCAACCCGAACGTCGGGTGCGTTATCGTTAAAGATGGCGAGATCGTGGGGGAGGGCTTTCACTATCGCGCAGGCGAACCGCATGCTGAGGTTCATGCGCTGCGCATGGCCGGCGAGAAGGCGCGCGGTGCGACGGCCTACGTTACGCTGGAGCCCTGCAGCCATCACGGGCGTACGCCACCGTGCTGCGACGCGCTGATTGCCGCGGGGGTGTCGCGCGTGGTTGCATCGATGCAGGACCCGAATCCGCAGGTGGCCGGACGTGGTCTGTATCGTCTGCAGCAGGAAGGCATTGACGTCAGCCATGGCCTGATGATGCAGGACGCGGAAGCGCTCAACAAAGGTTTCCTGAAGCGCATGCGTACCGGGTTCCCGTATATCCAGCTTAAGCTGGGTGCCTCGCTGGACGGTCGTACGGCAATGGCAAACGGCGAGAGCCAGTGGATAACATCTCCGCAGGCAAGGCGCGATGTGCAACGTCTGCGTGCGCAAAGCCATGCTATTCTCACCAGCAGTGAAACCGTTCTGGCTGACGATCCGGCCATGACCGTGCGCTGGGACGAGCTGAATGCCGATACCCAGGCTCTGTATCCGCAGGAGAACCTGCGTCAGCCGCTGCGTATTGTCATTGATAGCCAGAACCGCGTGACGCCGGAGCACCGCATCGTCCAGCAGCCAGGGGAAACCTGGATTGCGCGCACCAAAGAAGATACGCGCGCATGGCCGGAAGGCGTACGGAGCATTACGGTGCCGGAACATAACGGGCATCTGGATCTGGTGGTGCTGATGATGCTGCTCGGCAAGCAGCAGGTGAACAGCATCTGGGTCGAAGCGGGTCCAACGCTCGCCGGCGCGCTCTTACAGGCCGGGCTGGTGGATGAACTGCTTGTTTACGTTGCGCCTAAACTGTTGGGCAGTGACGCGCGCGGCCTGTTTGTGCTGCCCGGCCTTGAAAAACTGGCCGATGCACCACAACTCAAATTTAGCGAGATTCGTCCGGTAGGTCCGGATGTCTGCCTCCACTTAACGACAGCGTAATTGCTCCCGAAATAGGGAAGCAGTGCGCAAAGTATTATGATAAAATCCGCCCCCCTGCGGGGCCAAATGAACCCGTAAAGGAAGAGTATGAACATTATTGAAGCTGCTGTAGCTACCCCGGACGCTCGCGTCGCCATCACCATTGCGCGTTTCAACAACTTCATCAACGATAGCCTGCTGGAAGGTGCGGTTGACGCCCTGAAACGTATCGGCCAGGTTAAAGATGACAACATTACCGTTGTTTGGGTTCCAGGCGCTTACGAACTGCCACTGGCGGCGGGCGCGCTGGCGAAAACCGGTAAATATGACGCGGTGATTGCGCTGGGTACCGTTATTCGTGGCGGCACTGCGCACTTCGAATACGTTGCGGGCGGTGCAAGCAACGGTCTGGCACACGTTGCGCAGGATGCTGAAATTCCTGTCGCGTTCGGCGTGCTGACCACCGAAAGTATTGAACAAGCCATCGAACGTGCTGGCACCAAAGCCGGTAACAAAGGTGCAGAAGCTGCACTGACCGCGCTTGAAATGATCAATGTATTGAAAGCCATCAAGGCCTGATTTTTTTGTAAGGGGAATTCCGTGAAACCTGCTGCTCGTCGCCGCGCCCGTGAATGTGCCGTCCAGGCACTTTACTCCTGGCAGTTGTCCCAGAACGACATCGCTGATGTTGAATACCAGTTCCTGTCAGAACAGGACGTGAAAGACGTTGACGTTCTGTACTTCCGTGAACTGCTGTCGGGAGTGGCGACTAATAGCGCGTATCTCGATGGTCTGATGAAACCTTACCTGTCCCGTCTGCTCGAAGAGCTGGGTCAGGTAGAAAAAGCAGTGTTGCGCATTGCGCTGTTTGAGCTGTCTAAACGTGATGATGTGCCGTACAAAGTGGCTATCAACGAAGCGATCGAACTGGCGAAAACCTTCGGCGCTGAAGACAGCCACAAGTTTGTAAACGGCGTACTTGATAAAGCAGCACCTGCGATCCGTCCCCACAAAAAGTGATCCGCAAACCGGAGTTCTGCATTGCCTGACGGGCAGTGCGGCTCCGGTTTTTTCTTTTATTTGCTGAGGCATAACGTATGGCATGCGGCGAATTCTCCCTGATTGCCCGTTATTTCGACCGTGTCAGAACCTCTCGTCTTGATGTTGAAACCGGCATCGGCGATGACTGTGCACTTCTCAATATTCCCGAAAAACAGACGCTGGCAATCAGCACCGACACCTTAGTGTGCGGACGTCATTTTTTACCGGATATCGATCCTGCCGATCTGGCGTATAAGGCACTGGCGGTTAACGTCAGCGATCTGGCGGCAATGGGGGCCGATCCCGCGTGGTTAACCCTGGCGCTTACGCTGCCTGAGGTAGACGAAGCCTGGCTTGAAGCATTCAGCGATGCGCTGTTTGAGCAGCTTAACTACTACGATATGCAGCTGATTGGCGGTGATACCACTGCCGGGCCGCTGTCGATGACGCTGGCGATCCATGGCTATGTACCGCTTGGTCGCGCGCTGAAGCGTTCGGGTGCAAAACCCGGCGACTGGATCTACGTGACCGGTACACCGGGCGACAGCGCCGCGGGCCTGGCGATTCTTCAGGATCGCTTAACCGTGAAGAACGCTGACGATGCGGCGTATCTGATGAAACGCCATCTGCGCCCGACGCCGCGTATTCTGCACGGTCAGGCGCTGCGCGAGCGCGCAAGCTCGGCTATCGATCTCTCTGACGGGCTGATCTCAGATCTTGGCCATATTCTGAAGGCGAGCGGTGTCGGCGCGCGCGTTGACCTGGATCTGTTCCCGCTGTCAGAGGAACTGCTTCGTCATGTCGAACCTGAGCAGGCGCTGCGCTGGGCGCTGTCCGGTGGTGAAGATTATGAACTGTGCTTTACCGTTCCGGAGCTGAACCGTGGAACGCTCGACGTGGCGTTAGCGCATCTTGGCGCGAAATTCACCTGTATCGGGCAGATCATGCCGGAGAGTGAAGGGCTGAAGTTTGTGAAAGACGGTGCGCCGGTTACGCTGGACTGGAAAGGGTACGATCACTTCGCGTGATGTTGTACGCTCTGTATTGCCGGGTGGCGGCTCCGCCTTACCCGGCCTACAAAAGAGGGGCTTATTTAAACCCCACCACCGGATGCTGCTGATACGGCGTCTCCAGCTCGGCAACCTGTTCGGGCGTCAGCGTGATATCCACCGCGTTTAACAGTTCGTCCAACTGCTCTTCCCGGGACGTGCCGATAATGGGAGCCGCGACGCCGCGTTTACCCAGCAGCCATGCCAGCGCTACCTGGGCGCGGGTTGCGCCGGTATCGTCGGCAATGCCGGCCAGGCGTTCGGCAATCAGCGCATCGCTGGCCTCTGTTCCTTCATAAAGATTTTTTCCCACTTCATCCGAGACCAGACGGGCCGTAGTTTCGCCCCACGGACGGGTCAGGCGACCGCGCGCGAGCGGGCTCCACGGGATGACCGCCACGCCCTCCTGATGGCACAGCGGCAACATCTCACGCTCTTCTTCACGATAGATCAGATTGTAGTGATCCTGCATGGTGACAAAGCGCGCCCAGCCGTGCTGCGCCTGCAGATCCAGCGCCTGAGCGAACTGCGACGCGTGCATCGACGATGCGCCGATGTAGCGTGCTTTACCGGCTTTGACGACGTCGTTGAGCGCCTCAAGCGTCTCCTCGATCGGCGTGTTGTAATCCCAGCGGTGAATTTGCAGCAGGTCGACGTAATCCATGTTCAGGCGCCTGAGGCTGTCGTCAATGGAACGCAGGATCTGCGCGCGAGAAAGGCCCTGCGGCAGGTCGCCCACCGGGTAGTACACCTTGGTGGCAACGACGATGTCATCCCGACGGGCAAAATCGCGCAGGGCGCGGCCGACAATCTCCTCGCTGCTGCCGTCGGAGTAGCTGTTGGCGGTGTCAAAGAAGTTAATGCCGCCCTCGATGGCGCGTTTGATGATCGGACGGCTGCTCTCTTCCGGCAGCGTCCAGGCGTGGTTCCCCCGATCGGGCTCGCCAAAGGTCATGCATCCCAGACAAAGTCGGGAAACCTTAAGGTCCGTTTTTCCTAATGTTGTGTATTGCACGGTTCCGCTCCTGCTGTTTAAACAATACGTTTAAGCATAGCAGGAGCGGAAAGGGGGGAGGGATCAGTCCAGCCAGGCGCGGATTTTAGCTTCGATACCGGCAGCGTCCAGGCCAATCGCCGCGCGGGCTTCGTCCTGGGTACCTTGCGGGATGAAATAGTCCGGCAGGCCGAGGTTCAGCACCGGAACGGCTTTACGGTTTGCCATCAGCACCTCGTTCACGCCGCTGCCCGCACCGCCCATAATCGCGTTCTCTTCCAGCGTGACCAGCACGTCGTGCGCCTCCGCCATACTCAGGATCAGGGATTCGTCGAGCGGCTTCACAAAGCGCATATCCACGAGGGTGGCATTCAGCGTTTCAGCTACTTTCGCCGCCTCTGGCATCAGCGTGCCGAAGTTCAGGATCGCCACTTTCTCACCGCGACGTTTAACCAGACCTTTACCGATCGCCAGCTTCTCCAGCGGCTGCAGCTCAACGCCCACCGCATTGCCGCGCGGATAGCGAACAGCGCTTGGGCCATCCTGATAGTGGTAGCCGGTAAACAGCATCTGACGACATTCGTTCTCGTCGCTTGGCGTCATGATCACCATATCCGGAATGCAGCGCAGGAACGACAGGTCAAACGCGCCCTGGTGCGTCTGGCCGTCGGCACCGACGATGCCCGCACGGTCAATGGCAAACAGCACCGGCAGCTTCTGGATCGCCACGTCGTGGATCACCTGATCGTAGGCGCGCTGCAGGAAGGTGGAATAGATAGCGACAACCGGTTTGTAGCCGCCGATCGCCAGGCCTGCTGCAAATGTCACCGCGTGCTGCTCGGCAATGGCCACGTCGAAATACTGGTCAGGGTATTTTTTAGAGAACTCTACCATGCCGGAGCCTTCGCGCATGGCCGGGGTGATCGCCATCAGCTTGTTGTCTTTTGCGGCGGTTTCGCACAGCCAGTCGCCGAAGATTTTTGAATAGCTCGGCATGCCGCCGCTGCTTTTCGGCAGACAGCCGCTGGACGGGTCAAATTTCGGTACCGCGTGGAAGGTAATCGGATCTTTTTCCGCCGGCTCGTAGCCACGCCCTTTTTTGGTCATGATGTGCA
Organism: Enterobacter sp. FB; assembly: GCF_000805795.1. Lineage (NCBI taxonomy): Bacteria > Pseudomonadati > Pseudomonadota > Gammaproteobacteria > Enterobacterales > Enterobacteriaceae > Enterobacter > Enterobacter sp. FB. The sequence goes on from NZ_JSZC01000013.1 coordinate 162,578, forward strand.
GGAACTGCGGGCCTTTCAGGTCGCGCATGTTCTTGAGCGTGGTGACCAGCCCCAGTACGTCGTGGCCGTCAACCGGGCCAATATAGTTAAAGCCCAGCTCCTCAAACAGGGTACCCGGCACGACCATGCCTTTGATGTGCTCTTCGGTACGCTTAAGCAGCTCTTTGATCGGCGGTACGCCGGAGAAGACTTTTTTACCGCCTTCACGCAGCGAGGAGTAAAGCTTGCCGGAGAGCAGCTGTGCCAGATGGTTGTTCAGCGCGCCAACGTTCTCGGAGATCGACATTTCGTTATCGTTGAGGATAACCAGCATGTCCGGCTTGATGTCGCCCGCATGGTTCATGGCTTCGAAGGCCATACCCGCGGTGATGGCACCGTCGCCAATCACGCAGACGGTGCGGCGCTGCTTGTTCTCTTTCTCGGCGGCGACGGCAATACCGATGCCCGCAGAAATGGAGGTGGAGGAATGGCCGACGCTCAGCACGTCATACTCGCTCTCACCGCGCCACGGGAACGGGTGCAGACCGCCTTTCTGACGAATGGTGCCAATTTTATCGCGACGTCCGGTCAGAATTTTGTGCGGATAGGCCTGGTGACCCACGTCCCAGATCAGCTGATCGAACGGCGTGTTATAGACGTAGTGCAGCGCCACGGTCAGCTCTACCGTGCCAAGCCCGGAGGCGAAATGGCCGCTGGAGCGGCTTACGCTGTCGAGCAGGTAGCGACGCAGCTCGTCGCACAGCTTCGGCAGGCTCTCTTTCGGCAACAGACGTAACTCCTGGGTGGAGTCAACTAACGCCAGTGTCGGGTATTTGGCAATATCAAAACTCATCAAAGGCTCATCGAGATATATAGTTTATTTATCACGCTGGATTATATAGTCCGCTAGCGCTTCCAGTGCCGAGGTATCCAGCGATTGCGCAGCCAGTTCATTCAGCGACTGGCGGGCATCGTCAATCAGATCCCGGGCTTTACGTTGGGCTTGCTCAAGACCCAGCAGGGCGGGGTAGGTACTTTTGCCAAGCTGCTGGTCCGCACCCTGACGTTTACCCAATGTTGCAGTATCGCCCACCACATCCAGAATGTCATCCTGAACCTGGAATGCCAGACCGATACTTTCTGCGTATCTGTCCAGAATCGGCAGGGCTTTGCGCCCTTGCTCACCCGCGCTCAGCGCGCCCAGGCGAACGGCGGAACGAATCAATGCCCCGGTTTTATGGCGATGAATACGCTCCAGCTGTTCCAGATTAACCTGACGTCCTTCCGCTTCAAGATCCAGCGCCTGACCGCCGCACATGCCGGCCACGCCGCTGGCCATGGCCAGTTCGGAAATCATTGCCAGACGGTCACGGTCAGCCACTTCGGCCATTGGTGCGTCGCTCAGAATCGAGAACGCCAGCGTCTGCAGGGCATCACCCGCCAGAATAGCATTCGCCTCGCCAAACTTGATGTGGCAGGTGGGTTGACCCCGACGCAAATCGTCGTCGTCCATCGCCGGGAGATCGTCGTGGATCAGCGAGTAGGCATGGATGCACTCAACGGCGGCTGCCGGGGCGTCCAGCGTGTTATCGCTGATGCCAAACATGTTGCCGGTGGCGTACACCAGGAACGGGCGCAGGCGCTTTCCACCCAAGAGTGCGCCATAGTGCATGGCTTCAACCAGAGGAGTGTTCTGAAAAGGCTGTGGCGCAATAAATCGGCGCAGGGCGTCGTTGGCACGCACGACGCGCGCCTGAAGCTCGTTGGCAAAATCCATTTACTCGGCGTCCGGTGTGAAAGGCGTGGTTTTCGCGTCTTCGCTGTCGGAAAGCAGGATCTGCACGCGCTGCTCGGCCTGCTGCAGTTTGACCTGCCCCTGGCGCGCCAGCTGCACGCCGCGCTCGAATTCGTTGAGCGCCTCTTCCAGCGGGAGATCGCCGCTCTCAAGACGGGTAACGATTTGCTCCAGTTCACTCAGCGCAGTTTCGAAACTGGCCGGTGCGTCGTTCTTCTTCGGCATAGTGAATTGACTCTTATATTCTCAGCCCCGACATGGTAACGGACTCAGGGCAATTATCAAATAACGCGCAATGTGCACAGGAGCGGCGCGATGGTGGTATACTTGCGCGCCTGGATGCAGCCACGGGTGTGGGCTGCTGTACTCTTTTCCATTACAAGCCTTAATACGCTTGCCTAAGAAACATTGCCGCCATGAAGTTTATCATTAAATTGTTCCCTGAAATCACCATCAAAAGCCAATCTGTGCGTTTGCGCTTTATTAAAATTCTCACCGGGAACATTCGTAACGTTTTAAAGCACTACGACGAAACCCTCGCCGTGGTGCGCCACTGGGACCACGTTGAGGTTCGTGCGAAAGACGAAAACAAACGTCAGGATATTCGCGACGCGCTGACCCGTATTCCGGGGATCCACCATATTCTGGAAGTGGAAGATGTCCCGTTCAGCGATATGCACGACATCTTCGAAAAAGCGCTGGTTCAGTACCGCGATCGGATCGAAGGCAAAACCTTTTGCGTGCGCGTGAAGCGTCGCGGTAAGCACGACTTCAGCTCCATTGAAGTGGAACGTTACGTTGGCGGCGGTTTGAACCAGCACGTTGAGACGGCGCGCGTGCGTCTGACCAACCCGGACGTGACCGTTAATCTGGAGATCGAAAACGATCGCCTGGTGTTGGTGAAAGGCCGCTATGAAGGTATCGGCGGCTTCCCGATCGGGACTCAGGAAGATGTTCTGTCCCTGATCTCCGGCGGCTTCGACTCCGGCGTCTCCAGCTATATGCTGATGCGCCGCGGCTGCCGCGTACACTACTGCTTCTTCAACCTGGGCGGCGCGGCGCACGAAATCGGCGTTCGTCAGGTGGCGCATTACCTGTGGAACCGCTTCGGCAGCTCTCACCGCGTGCGTTTCGTGGCAATCAATTTCGAACCGGTGGTCGGCGAAATCCTTGAGAAAGTGGACGACGGTCAGATGGGCGTTGTCCTCAAGCGTATGATGGTGCGTGCGGCATCCAAAGTGGCTGAACGCTACGGCGTGCAGGCGCTGGTCACCGGTGAAGCGCTGGGGCAGGTCTCCAGCCAGACGCTGACCAACCTGCGCCTGATCGACAACGTGTCTGATACCCTGATCCTGCGTCCGCTGATCTCCCATGACAAAGAGCACATCATCGATCTGGCGCGCGAAATCGGTACCGAAGATTTTGCCCGCACCATGCCGGAATACTGCGGCGTGATCTCAAAAAGCCCGACCGTCAAAGCGGTGAAGGCGAAGATCGAAGCGGAAGAAGAGAACTTCGATTTCAGCATTCTGGATAAAGTGGTGGAAGAAGCGTCCAACATTGATATCCGCGAGATCGCCCAGCAGACCGAGCAGGAAGTGGTAGAAGTGGAGACCGTGAGCGGTTTCGGCGCGAACGACGCGATTCTGGATATCCGCTCTATTGACGAGCAGGATGACAAGCCGCTGCAGGTTGACGGCGTCGAAGTGGTTTCTCTGCCGTTCTACAAGCTGAGCACGAAGTTTGGCGACCTCGACCAGAGCAAAACGTACCTGCTGTGGTGTGAGCGCGGGGTGATGAGTCGCCTGCAGGCGCTGTATCTGCGCGAGCAGGGCTTTGCCAATGTGAAGGTGTATCGTCCGTAGTTTCTCGCCCGGTGGCGCTTCGCTTACCGGGCCTACGGTACCGTGCATTTGTAGGCCGGGTAAGGCGTAGCCGCCACCCGGCTTTTTTTATGCACTACTCTTCATAGTAATTATAAATCCCCGCTGGCATCACCAGCGATGACGCGACTTCGTACGCCTTCTCGCGCCCGACCAGCAGGTCGATAATCTTTAAGCCAAAATCAATCGCGGTGCCCGGGCCCTGGCTGGTCAGCAGGTTGACGCGGGGATCCCAGACGACGCGCTTGTCCACCCATTGATCTTCCGGAATGGTGTCTTTCAGCCCCGGGAAGCCGGTCATGTTGCCGATGGGGAAGATATCGTGTGGAACCAAAACCGTTCCGGCGGCGGCACAAATGGCGGCGACGATGCGGCCGGATAAATGGAACTGACGCACGGTCTCAACCAGCAGCGGGCTGTCACGAAAACATTCCGCGCCTTTCAGCCCACCGGGCAGCACGATGATGTCGTAATCTCCGTCAGCCACCTGTACCAACGGTGCATCTGCAAGGATTTTCACCCCGCGTGAACAGGTGATTGCCAGATTACCGTCGCTGGCGACGCTGGCGGTGGTGACCTTAATGCCGCCGCGCACCATCAGATCGATGGTGGTGACCGCTTCCATCTCTTCGCTACCAGGGGCGAGGCAGATCAGTGCCGACGCGCTCATATTCACTCTCCTTACGTTTAACCAGGTCATACAGACGGGCGTTTTCCGGCACCGCGATGCCGTGCGCGCGGGCGCGTTTTAGCAGATATCCCGTAATGTAGTCGATCTCCGTGTGGCGTAATGCCCGAACATCCTGCAGCATCGAGGAGATGTTCTCAGCTGTACTCTCAATAACCTGCTCGACATAACAGCGCAAATCGTCTGCTGAGGTATGCAAGCCTTCCCGCTCAACGACCGCCGCGACTTCTGCACAGAGGGACGCCACCTCCTGCGGATGGTTTTTCAGTTCACCGTTCGGGCAGTTCCACAGCGCCGTCAGCGGGTTGATCACACAGTTAACGGCCAGCTTGCGCCAGAGTTGAGGGCGAATGTGGTTATGCCAGGCCACGTCCGGGAGCACCTTCTGCAGCACATCGGCAAGATAGCTGTAGTCCCCATCCTGCGTTCTGGCAGGCCCGATGTGCGTCACGCCGCTGGCGACATGCACGATGATGTTGCCGTCGCGGCGCGCAGCGTGGGTGGTCGTTGCCATCAGCAGGGGCTGCGGAACGCTTTTCAGCTCATCCAGGGTTCCCATGCCGTTATGCAGCAGCAGTATGGGCGAAGTGGGGGGGAGCTGCGCGGCCAGCGTTTTTACCGCGTCTGAGACCTGCCACGCTTTAAGCGTCACCAGTAAAAGGTCGCTTTGCGCCAGGAAATCAGGATCGTTCGCGGTGAGGGATTCGTTAAAGATGCTTCCGTCTTCACCAATCAGGTTTACACTGCAATAAGGCTGGGGCACGCGCAGCCAGCCCTGAACCTCATGTCCGTGCTTGCACAGTGCGGTCAGCCACAGCTGACCAAGCGCTCCGCATCCGAGCACCGTAATTTTCATTGTTCCTCCTCACCTGCAACTGCGCCAGGTGTTACAGCTTAATTATACAGCTAAGCTTCTGTTGAGTTATGCCTCGTAGCGGGTATTATGCAACGCAACAAAAGTGAAGGGAGAAGAAAAGATGCCATCTTTCGATATTGTTTCCGAAGTTGATATCCAGGAAGTTCGCAACGGCGTTGAGAACGCAACCCGCGAAGTTGAGTCACGTTTCGATTTTCGTGGCGTTGAGGCGTCGTTTGAGCTGAACGACGCAAATAAGACCATTAAGGTGCTGAGCGAGTCTGATTTCCAGGTGAATCAGCTGCTCGACATTCTGCGCGCCAAGCTGTTGAAGCGCGGCATCGAAGGGACCTCCCTGGACGTGCCGGAAGAGTTCGTCCACAGCGGCAAAACGTGGTTTGTTGAAGCGAAGCTGAAGCAGGGCATCGAGAGCGCGGTGCAGAAGAAGATCGTGAAGCTCATCAAAGACAGCAAGCTGAAGGTGCAGGCGCAGATCCAGGGCGAGGAAATTCGCGTGACCGGTAAGTCCCGCGACGATCTGCAGTCCGTGATGGCGCTGGTGCGCGGCGGCGATCTGGGACAACCGTTCCAGTTTAAAAACTTCCGCGACTAATATAAAAAGCCCGGTTTACCTGGGCTTTTTTTCACGCTTTCAGCGCCTGCTCGACCTCAAAGCGGTTGGTCACCTTGCTGTCAATTTTGACGTAAGCGCTGCGCTCTTCGGGAACAATCAGCACCTCCGTGACCCCTTCTTTTGCTTCCAGACGCTGTTTCAGCGCGTCGCTAATCTCCACATCATCCGGGATTTCTACGCGCAGGCTGCTCACGTAGCGCGGCTCTTTCATGGTGCCGGCAACCAGCAGCCAGACTGTCGCCAGCAGCGCGCCCGCGAGAAACACGGTTTGTGAATCAAACAGGCCGTCGACCCAGCCGCCAAGCGAGCCGCCGATCGCCACGCCGAGGAACTGGCTGGTGGAGTAAATACCCATCGCCGTGCCTTTGTAACCGGCGGGGGACTCTTTGCTGATCAGCGACGGCAGCAGGGCTTCCATCAGGTTAAACGCCAGGAAGAACAGCTGTACCCCGGCAATCAGCTCCCAGAAGTGCGGGCCGGCGCCCCAGAGCACGATCTCGGCAATCAGCAGGAGCGCCACGCAGCCCACGAAGACGCGCTTCATTTTGCGCTTCACTTCGGCGTAGATGATGAACGGCACGACGGAGACAAACGAAATCAACATCGTGACCAGATAGATTTTCCAGTGCTCAGCCGCCGGGAAACCCGCTGCGGCAAGCTGGCCGGGAAGGGCGACAAAGGTCGACATCAGCAGAATGTGCAGGCACATAATGCCAAAATTCAGCTTAAGCAGGCGCGGCTCGACAATCACTTTGCTGAAGCAGCCTTTTACCATGCCGGATTCACGGTTCAGAACGTGGTTTTTGCTGTCCGGCACCACCCACAGGGTTAAGGCAATGCCGAGGGTTGCCAGCACGGCAATCATCCAGAACAGGGCGTGCAGGCCGAGCGCATGGGTGATTATCGGGCCCAGCACCATCGCAATCGCAAACGTCACGCCAAAGCTGACGCCGATAAAGGCCATGGCTTTGGTGCGGTTCTGCTCGCGGGTTAAGTCTGACAGCAGCGCCATCACCGCGGCGGCAATCGCGCCGGAGCCCTGCAGGGCGCGGCCAAGAATAATCCCCCAGATGGAGTGGGAGAGGGCGGCAATGACGCTTCCGAGCACAAAGACCAGCAGCCCGCCGACAATCAGCGGTTTGCGGCCCACCCGGTCAGAGAGCAGGCCAAACGGGATCTGGAACACCGCCTGCGCCAGACCATAAATGCCAATGGCGAGGCCAATCAGCGCCTCGCTGGCCCCCTGCAGCGCCATACCGTATGTGGTCAGAACAGGCAGGACCATAAACATGCCAAGCATCCGTAGCGAGAAGACAGTCCCTAAGCCCCAGGTCGCGCGTAGCTCGCCTGGCGTCATTTTATAATCGTTCATTACCACCTCAGTTCAAAAGCAGGCCATAGTGTAGTGCGGGGAAGGGGCGGGGTAAATAAAGGGTTATTTAACAAATATTACATGCGTTATTAATGGATTTTATGAATAAAAAAGGGTGCCGAAGCACCCCTTTATTTACCTGTTGTGGCTTACCAGACGTAAGTCAGCAGGTTATGTGAATCTGGCACCATGAAATCCACGGACATCATCACGGACAGCGAGGTGATGGCCACAATCGAGAACACAAACAGCTTGCGCGCCCAGACTTTGTCATCTTCCACTTTGTAACCGCGCAGCGCCATGCCGAGCCACCAGACGCTCACCGCAGCCGCTACCGCCAGATATTTGTATCCGGCGTAACCACCCAGAGAGAGCATCAGCGTTGCCACGGCAAAGGCGATGATGTACAGCGTGATGTGGTTCTTGGCAACGGAGATGCCCTTCACGACCGGCAGAACCGGGATGTTCGCTGCCTGATAATCCTTAAAGCGGAAAATCGCGATGGCATAGGAGTGCGGCATCTGCCACAGGCTAAAGATAGCCAGCAGGATCAGCGCACCGCTATCGAACTCGTTCGTAACCGCGCAGTAGCCAATCACCGGCGGCGCAGCGCCGGAGAGAGAACCAATCAGCGTGCCGTAGACGGAGTGACGTTTCATATACAGGCTATAGATGCCCACATACACCACGAACCCCATCACCCCCAGCCAGCAGGCCAGCGGGTTAGCACCAAACCACAGCAGCATAAAGCCAGCAATACCCAGCAAGGTGGCGTACACCAGCGAGACGGAAGGGGCAATCAGGCCTTTAACCAGCACCCGATTTTTGGTCCTTTCCATCTTCTTGTCGATATCCATGTCGATGTAGTTGTTAAATACACAACCGGACGCAACCACCAGTGACACACCGACCAGCGTGTAAATAAAGAGGGTGTAATCAATGCTGCCTTTAGAGGCCAGCAGGAACCCTCCGATTACGGAGATCAGGTTGCCAAAGATGATGCCTGGTTTCGTGACTTGCAGGTATTGCTTAAACATACTCGCCGCTCTTAGTGAACCATCATGTTGTAGTTAAGGTTCCACATAATCCAGATGGAACCGACTACCAGGATAGCGATGATAATCACGGTAAAGATAAAGGCCGTCATGTTCCAGCCTTCATCGGACTTGGTGTTCATGTGCAGGAAGCAAACCAGATGCACCAGAATCTGAATCACCGCGGTCACCAGGATTGCGCCCAGGATAACCGGCTTAGATGCAGAACCGTTCATCACCATCCAGAACGGGATCACCGTCAGAATGATCGACAGGATGAAACCTGTCATGTAGGTTTTTACGCTGCCGTGGGAAGCGCCATGATCGTTAGAATGACTCATTACATCGCCCCCATCAGATAGACAACAGAGAACACACAGATCCACACCACGTCCAGGAAGTGCCAGAACAGGCTCAGGCACAGGATACGGGTACGGTTAGTACTGGTCAGGCCGCGACGGGAGATCTGGAACATCAGTACTGCCATCCAGATCAGACCGGAGGTCACGTGCAGACCGTGGGTGCCGACCAGCGCGAAGAACGCAGACAGGAAGCCACTGCGATCCGGGCCGAAGCCTTCCATGATCAGGTGATGGAATTCATAGATTTCCATCCCGATAAATCCAGCACCAAACAGCCAGGTCAACGCCAGCCAGGAGACAACCTGGCTCTTGTTGTTTTTGTACATGGCAATAGCCGCCATGCCGTAGGTGATGGAGCTGAATAACAGCAGTGCGGTTTCAACCAGAACGAACGGCAGTTCAAAGATGTCCTTGCCGGTCGGGCCGCCCGCTGTGCCGTTCACCAGAACGGCATAGGTCGCGAACAGACAGCAGAACAGAATGCAGTCGCTCATCAGGTAGATCCAGAAACCGAAGACTTTGGTCGGTCCTGTATCGTGGTGCGCATGTTCATGCGCGTGGGCAGTTGAGTGCGCCAGAGTATCAGTTGCCATTTTTCAGCCCCGCTTTAGAAATCTCGTCGAAATGCTGATTTTCCAGCTTTTCAACTTCACGGACTGGTACGTAGTAGTCCACGTCCTCGTCAAAGCTCTTCACAATCCAGCTGATTACGATGCCAGCAAAGCCAACAATCGCCATCCACCAGATGTGCCAGATCATTGCGAAACCAAATACCGTTGCGAAGGCGGCAATCACGATGCCCGCACCGCTGTTTTTCGGCATATGGATCTCTTCGTAATGAGCAGGTTGCTTGTACGCTTCACCTTTTTCTTTCATTTCCCAGAATGCGTCGCGTTCATGAACCTGAGGCACGATGGCAAAGTTATAGAAAGGCGGTGGAGAAGAGGTCGCCCACTCCAGCGTACGGCCACCCCATGGGTCACCGGTCAGGTCACGGTTCTGGTCGCGGTCGCGAATAGACACGTAGAACTGAATCAGCTGAGACGCGATACCACAGGCAATCAGCACGGCACCGCCCGCTGCAACCATCAGCATTGGGTGGAACTGCGGATCGATCTGCTGGCTCAGACGACGGGTCATACCCATGAAGCCCAGCACGTACAGCGGCATAAAGGCGACGAAGAAGCCGATGATCCAGAACCAGAACGCGCGTTTACCCCATTTTTCATTCAGCGTGAAGCCGAACGCTTTTGGCCACCAGTAGGTTACGCCAGCGAAGCAGCCGAAGACCACGCCACCGATGATAACGTTATGGAAGTGCGCAATCAGGAACAGACTGTTGTGCAGAACGAAGTCAGCACCCGGTACCGCCAGCAGTACGCCGGTCATCCCACCGACGGAGAAGGTCACGATGAAGCCGATGGTCCACAGCATTGCTGAGTGGAACACGATACGGCCCTGATACATGGTGAACAGCCAGTTGAAGATCTTCACCCCGGTCGGGATGGCGATAATCATGGTGGTAATACCGAAGAAGGCGTTTACGTTCGCGCCCGCACCCATGGTGAAGAAGTGGTGCAGCCAAACGATGAACGACAGAACGGTAATACACACGGTTGCCCACACCAGAGAGGTGTAACCAAACAGACGTTTACGCGAGAAGGTTGCCGCGATTTCGGAGAACACACCGAATACAGGCAGAACCAGGATGTAAACTTCCGGGTGACCCCATGCCCAAATCAGGTTGATGTACATCATCATGTTGCCACCCATATCGTTCGTGAAGAAATGGGTGCCCAGGTAGCGGTCCAGGGTCAGCAGCGCGATGGTAACAGTCAGAATTGGGAAGGACGCAATAATCAGGATGTTGGCGCACAGAGATGCCCAGGTAAATACCGGCATCTTGAACATGGTCATGCCAGGGGCACGCATCTTGATAATGGTCACGAAGAAGTTGATACCGGTCAGGGTCGTACCGACACCGGAGAGCTGAAGCGCCCAAATCCAGTAGTCGACGCCAACGCCCGGGCTGTACTCAATTCCTGACAGCGGTGGGTAAGCCAGCCAGCCGGTCTGCGCGAATTCGCCCACACCCAGTGACAGGTTAACCAGAATAACGCCGACAACGGTGAACCAGAAGCTCAGGTTGTTCAGGAACGGGAACGCAACGTCGCGCGCGCCGATTTGCAGCGGAACGACCACGTTCATCAGACCGATAACCAGCGGCATCGCCACGAAGAAGATCATGATAACGCCGTGGGCGGTAAAGATCTGGTCGTAGTGGTGCGGTGGCAGGAAGCCGGCTTCACCCGCAGACGCGAGCGCCTGCTGGCTACGCATCATGATCGCATCCGCAAAGCCACGAATTAACATGACGATACCGACGATGCAGTACATGATACCGAGTTTTTTGTGGTCAACCGAAGTCAGCCACTCATTCCACAGGTAGCTCCACTTACCGAAGTAAGTGATCAGGCCAACTAAGGCCGCGCCACCGATGATAATTGCAGCCACCGTAACCATGATAATCGGTTCATGGTAGGGCACTGCATCCAGTGTCAATTTTCCGAACATTTTCTTCCTCGGCCCCTTAGTGAGCGGTTTCCGCGTGGCTCATGTCCATGCCTTCCATACCTTCGTGCGCGCTGTGCTCGCCTTCTGGCTGGGTCATGTCCATGCTCTTGCCGTGATCCATAAATTTGCCAATAACGTCTTTGAACAAATCAGGCTTCACGTTAAAGAAGTACTCCACCTTGTTGTATTCGCTAGGTGCAGCCACTTTTTCGAACGCCGCCATGTCAGACATGGTGTTTGGAGACTGTTTCGCTTTTTCAACCCACTGGTCGAAAGCGGCACGGTCTGGCGTTGCAATAGCTTTGAACTTCATACCTGAGAAGCCCGGGCCGCTATAGCTGGCGGAGATACCATCGTAGGTGCCTGCTTCATTCGCGATCAGATGCAGGTTAGTCTGCATACCGGCCATCGCGTAAATCTGGCTACCCAGACGCGGGATGAAGAAGGAGTTCATTACGGAGTTGGAGGTCACTTTGAACTGAACCGGAGTGTTCGCCGGGAAGGCGATTTCATTCACGGTAGCAATGCCCTGCTCTGGATAGATGAAGAACCATTTCCAGTCCATGGAGACCACTTCAATGGTAATCGGTTTTTCATCGTGAACCAGCGGCTTGCTTGGCTCAAGTGCGTGAGTGGTTTTCCAGGTCAGTACGGCAAGGAACAGGATGATCAGGATAGGTACCGTCCAGACCACAGCTTCCACTTTGTTGGAGTGTGACCAGTTCGGGCTATACTTCGCATCTTTATTGCTCGCACGATACTTCCAGGCGAAACCAACAGCCATCAAAATGGCTGGAATAACCACAATCAACATCAGGCCAAAAGCCGTCAATATCAGTGAACGTTGTTCCAGTCCAATCTGTCCTTTGGGGTCTAGTAGTGCAGAATCACAGCCACTGAGTAATACAGTGCCTGCGAATAATGACAACCATCCCAAACTTTTATTGTATTTCCTGAGTCTCATTTAACGACCTCAATTCCACGGGAGTCTGGTGGCGTTTAAAGTGTGCGGGCATTTTACGGGAAGGTTACATTACTGTAAACATCATTAGGCCTGTGTCAGGAAGGTGTTACCGGGTTCTGCCGCACGTGTCACAAGTGTTGCAAATTATGTCGGTTTTTATGACCGAAGCCGCATGAGATGGGCTTTATAACGAAAGGACCCCCAAGCATACCCTAAAAGGGACAATTGGTATAACCATTGTTAAAAATAAACAAAAAATTAACAATTAATTATCAATAAAAAGACATCTAAAAAACGAAAAATCAAACTATCGCATGCTGAATCGTTTAATGAAAAATAGCGTTTTGGAACCAGAGCCAATAATTTCCAAATCCTATCCCGCACAAAACAACAAATATTTTTTTTAGTCGATGGTGGCTATTTCACCGTTATAATTTCGGTTGGTGATTACAACGGGAAATAACCTTTCGCATTTTTCTTCAGGTCAGCCGCGTTTTCCGCAACGCCATGAAATCGAGCAGACCGCCCGTCAGGATCCCAACGATGGCCAGCAGGGCTCCGGCGTCCAGCAGAAGGGTCTCAAAGGGGAGCGCCAGTGGTGTGCTGGCATTAATAATGAGCACGATAAGCCAGAGTGCCAGCGCAACGCAGCCCATCATTAACAGACGTAACGCAAAACGGTAGGCGCGGTGATATTCCGTTCGTGGCATAAAGTGTTCGGTCCGCTGGGTATATTCCAGCGTCTGGCGACAGACCAGCAACAATAAAATCCCCGGCACGGCAGCCACCACGGAGAAAAGATAAAACGTTGGCCAACCGTGGGCTTCCACAAACCAGCCGGCAATCGGACCTACGTAAACGCGGCCAACGGCAGAGAGCGCCGAGAGCAGCGCGAACTGCGTGGCGGAAAATGACTTGTTGCACAGGGTCATCAGCAGGGCGACAAAGGCTGCTGTCCCCATACCGCCGCAGAGATTTTCGAAGAACACCGCAGCGGCCATGCTGATCATATGTTTGTCGGTAATCGACAGCAGCCAGTAGCCCGCGTTAGAGGCGCCCTGAAGAATACCGAAGATCAGCAGTGCGCGGAACAGCGTCAGGCGCTGCATCAGCACGCCACCGTAAAGTGCCCCGACAATGGTCGCAAACAGCCCCAGCGTTTTATTCACTACCCCCACTTCACCGGCATCAAAACCGACACCGCGGATCAGGAAGGTGGTGGTCAGGCTCATGGCAAAGGCGTCGCCAAGCTTATAAAGGACGATCAGCAGCAGGATCAGCCAGGCGTTGTTGCGGCCAAAGAAGTCGCGCAGCGGTTCCGCCACGGCCTGCTCCAGCGAGCGGGGAACCGAAATAACGTCGCTCGGTTCGGGGGCAAAGAGCGTGGCGATAATGCAGGGGATAAGCAGGGCGGCCATTAGCCAGTACATGCCCTGCCAGCCGAGGTAACGGTCGGCCAGCCACAGCGCCAGCCCGCCGGAGACCAGCATCCCGAGGCGATAGCCCAGCACGCTGATGGCCGCACCGGCACCGCGTTCTTCCGCTGGTAACACGTCCGTCTTCCAGGCGTCGAACACGATATCCTGAGAGGCGGAACAGAAGGCAATCACCACCGCAAGCGCGGCCATCCAGCGCAGCTGCGTGGTGGGCTCAAGAAACCCCATCGCCGCGATGGCCAGCAGCAGCAGGACCTGCGTCATCACCAGCCAGCCGCGGCGACGCCCGAGGAACGGCGGCGTATAGCGATCCATTACCGGCGACCACAGGAACTTGAAGACATAGGCCTGACCGACAAGCGAGAAGAAACCAATGGTTTTGAGATCGATGTTCTCGACCGTCATCCACGCCTGAAGCGTGCCGGAGGTGAGCGCGAGGGGTAAACCCGAGGCAAAGCCGAGGATCAGCAGAATCGCTGATTTCGGTTGCTGGAAAATGCGTAAGTAATGGCTGGACATGTTCTTATAAGACTGACCCGGTGTTACACCGGGTCAGTGAGCAGGATTAACGTGCGTTCTGCTTGATAAAGTCGTGGATGCTGGTGTCCTGCGCCATATCGGCGATGGTATCGGTCAGCACGCTGTTAACGGCGTTAGCAATGTTCTGGTTGGATGCCTGGAACGCACCTTCAACAGAGTAGCTCGCGCGGTAGTTTTTGGTCATCTTGTTGCCATTCTTCGCGGTGGCAATGATGGCGATATCCGCTTTGGTGGCGATATTGTAGCGCACGTTGCCCTGTGACACGTCAGCGTACAGGTTGTTAACGATGATCTGCAGATCAACTGCACCGCTTGGGCCGATCATATAGCCGCGAGCGGTCATTTGTTTCTCCAGCACTTCCTGCAGCAGGAAGCGCAGGTCACGGGACGCGGTGAGCGTCACCTGCTGGTTATCGCGGGTCACTTTTGCCAGCGCCTGATCCTGACGCTGATCGGCACCGTTAATGCTCACGGTGACGCCCATCAGGCTTGGGTCCTGCTGAGGCAGGGTGATTTTTGGTGAGACATCAATGGTGGTAGGCGGGGTAGCACAGCCTGCCAGCATAAAAAGGGCTACCAATGGAAAGAAGAGTTTTTTTAACATTTTTAAGTTCTCACGAATCGTAAGCATAATAGAGAGAAAAATTGCCGCCATCATAACATCGCCAACGGTCAGGGGAAGTGGTCAACGCATGTAAATTCATCGTCTTGTCTGAAAACTGACCAGCTCACTCATTTTCTCCTTTCACGGATGATAAAAGGTATGAGCCTCACAGTTAACTTCATTCGTTTGAATGAGAAAATCGGACGAAAGCTAAATATTTGTTGTCAATGTGTAATGGAAACGGTAAAAGCGGCTAATATTTAAAGGGATGGGTGACATCCTGGCGTTGTCGGAGGAGTAATTTCATGATGATACGTGAGCATATAGAAGATAAATTAAGGGCAGCGTTCAACCCTGTGTTCCTCGAAGTCGTCGACGAAAGCTATCGTCATAACGTACCGGCAGGTTCTGAAAGCCACTTTAAAGTGGTTCTGGTTAGCGATCGCTTCACGGGAGAACGTTTCCTGAACCGACATCGCTTGATCTACAGCACCTTGACGGAAGAGCTCTCCACGACCGTGCATGCGCTGGCACTGCATACCTATACCATTAAGGAATGGGAAGGCTTGCAGGATACGGTTTTCGCATCGCCGCCCTGTCGCGGTGCAGGCACTATCGCCTGATAAATCGGATTTGCAACGGCTGGAGCTTTTCCAGTATGTTGCTTACAGATTTCCTCAAAACGGCCTTAGGGCCGTTTTGTTTTGTCTGAGTTTTGAGCGGATGGTGCGATTTTAAGGCTAAAAATAGCCTTAAAGTGTGAAAAAAGCCGCAGCAACATGCCCCAACCGTTCTCGACTCACCTAAGTGATGCCGCTATAATGCCGCGTCTTATTGAATGTCTTCGGGATGATTCTGGCGACAGGGAATGTGAATCTGCACTAAGAGAGCATCCCGGTATAACAGACAGATTCAGAGTTGACCGAGCACTGTGATTTTTTTGAGGTAACAAGATGCAAGTTTCAGTTGAAACCACTCAAGGCCTTGGCCGCCGTGTAACGATTACTATCGCTGCTGACAGCATCGAAACTGCTGTGAAAAGCGAGCTGGTCAACGTAGCAAAAAAAGTACGTATTGACGGCTTCCGTAAGGGCAAAGTACCAATGAATGTTGTTGCTCAGCGTTATGGCGCTTCCGTGCGTCAGGATGTGCTGGGTGAACTGATGAGCCGCAACTTTATCGATGCGATCATCAAAGAAAAAATCAATCCGGCCGGTGCGCCAAACTACGTTCCAGGCGAATACAAACTGGGCGAAGACTTCACCTACTCCGTAGAGTTTGAAGTGTATCCGGAAGTTGAGCTGAAAGGTCTGGAATCTATCGAAGTTGAAAAACCGATTGTCTCCGTGACTGACGAAGACGTTGACGGCATGCTGGACACCCTGCGTAAGCAGCAGGCGAACTGGAAAGAGAAAGAAGGCGCTGTTGACGCGGAAGACCGCGTAACCATCGACTTCACCGGTTCTGTAGACGGCGAAGAGTTCGAAGGCGGCAAAGCGTCTGACTTCGTACTGGCAATGGGCCAGGGTCGAATGATCCCAGGCTTCGAAGACGGTATCAAAGGCCACAAGGCTGGCGAAGAGTTCACCATCGACGTGACCTTCCCGGAAGAGTACCACGCTGAAAACCTGAAAGGTAAAGCAGCGAAGTTCGTCATCAACCTGAAGAAAGTGGAAGAGCGCGAACTGCCAGAACTGACTGAAGAGTTCATCAAACGTTTCGGCGTGGAAGACGGTTCTGTTGCTGGCCTGCGTACCGAAGTACGTAAAAACATGGAGCGCGAGCTGAACGGTGCTGTGCGTAACCGCGTGAAGTCTCAGGCGATCGAAGGTCTGGTGAAAGCCAACGAAATCGACGTTCCTGCTGCACTGATCGACAGCGAAATCGACGTTCTGCGCCGTCAGGCTGCACAGCGTTTCGGTGGCAACCAGCAGCAAGCGATGGAACTGCCGCGCGAGCTGTTCGAAGAGCAGGCAAAACGCCGCGTTGTGGTTGGCCTGCTGCTGGGCGAAGTGATTCGTACCCACGAGCTGAAAGCTGACGAAGAGCGTGTGAAAGGCCTGATCGAAGAGATGGCTTCTGCATACGAAGATCCATCAGAAGTGATCGAGTTCTACGGTAAGAACAAAGAGCTGATGGACAACATGCGCAACGTTGCCCTGGAAGAGCAGGCGGTTGAAGCGGTACTGGCGAAAGCGAAAGTGACCGAAAAAGCGACCTCTTTCAACGAACTGATGAACCAGCAGGCGTAATTTCGCCCCAACGGTTTAAAGTTTGAACAGAAAACCCGTTGCCTTGCGGCAGCGGGTTTTTTTTATCGCAGCCAGAGCCCAGGAAGAGTGCTAAAACGCCCTTTCGGTGTTAGCGTAACAACAAAAGGTTGTTATGCTTGAAATAGGGCACTGTGAACCCCATAAGTACGTAATCATGATGAATGAGACTGGCTGATAATCCGTCCGTAAGGTTACAATCAGTACAGCAGGTGTTTTCAATTTTGATCCAGGAGACGGAAATGTCATACAGTGGCGAACGAGATAACTTTGCACCCCATATGGCTCTGGTGCCAATGGTTATTGAACAGACCTCACGTGGTGAGCGTTCTTTTGATATCTATTCCCGTCTGCTCAAGGAACGCGTTATCTTTCTGACCGGCCAGGTGGAAGACCACATGGCTAACCTGATCGTGGCGCAGATGCTGTTTCTGGAAGCGGAAAACCCGGAAAAAGACATTTACCTGTACATTAACTCCCCGGGTGGCGTGATTACCGCAGGGATGTCCATTTATGACACCATGCAATTCATCAAACCGGATGTCAGCACGATCTGTATGGGTCAGGCCGCATCTATGGGTGCGTTCCTGTTAACCGCAGGGGCGAAGGGTAAGCGTTTCTGCTTGCCGAATTCCCGCGTGATGATTCACCAGCCGCTGGGCGGTTACCAGGGGCAGGCGACGGATATCGAAATCCACGCCCGCGAAATCCTGAAAGTAAAAGCGCGCATGAATGAACTTATGGCGCAGCATACGGGTCAACCTCTCGAGCAGATCGAGCGCGATACCGAGCGCGATCGCTTCCTCTCTGCTTCAGAGGCAGTTGAGTACGGCTTAGTCGACTCCGTGTTGACCCATCGTAATTGATGCCCGCGACGCGAGTGTGCCGCTATACTAAGGTAGGGCGGCACGCTGCTTGATGCAGCTTGCGTCTTAGAATGGCATTTGCGTCGTCATGTGCGGCACAAAGAACTTAAAAAGAGGTTTGGACTCATGACAGATAAACGCAAAGATGGTTCGGGCAAACTGCTGTACTGCTCTTTTTGCGGCAAAAGCCAGCATGAAGTGCGTAAACTGATTGCCGGGCCGTCCGTGTATATCTGCGACGAATGCGTCGATTTATGTAACGACATCATTCGCGAAGAGATTAAAGAAGTCGCACCGCACCGTGAGCGCAGCGCGCTGCCAACGCCGCATGAAATTCGTCATCACCTTGACGACTACGTCATCGGCCAGGAGCAGGCCAAGAAAGTGCTGGCGGTAGCGGTCTATAACCACTACAAACGCCTGCGTAACGGCGATACCAGCAATGGCGTGGAACTGGGTAAAAGTAACATTCTGCTGATCGGCCCAACCGGTTCCGGTAAAACGCTGCTGGCTGAAACCCTGGCGCGTCTGCTTGATGTTCCGTTCACCATGGCGGATGCCACCACCCTGACCGAAGCCGGTTACGTGGGTGAGGACGTCGAAAACATCATCCAGAAACTGCTGCAGAAGTGCGATTACGACGTACAGAAAGCCCAGCGCGGGATTGTTTACATTGATGAGATCGACAAGATCTCCCGTAAATCCGACAACCCGTCCATCACTCGTGACGTATCGGGTGAAGGCGTACAGCAGGCACTGCTGAAGCTGATCGAAGGTACGGTTGCCGCCGTTCCGCCACAGGGTGGTCGTAAACATCCGCAGCAGGAGTTCCTGCAGGTTGATACCTCCAAGATCCTGTTCATCTGTGGCGGTGCCTTTGCTGGTCTGGATAAAGTTATCTCTCACCGTGTCGAAACCGGCTCCGGCATTGGTTTTGGCGCAACGGTGAAATCCACATCCGAAAAACCGAACGAAGGCGAGCTTCTGGCACAGGTTGAACCAGAAGATCTGATCAAATTCGGTCTGATCCCTGAATTCATCGGTCGTCTGCCGGTTGTGGCTACGCTGAATGAGCTGAGTGAAGAGGCGCTGATCCAGATCCTGAAAGAGCCGAAAAATGCGCTGACCAAGCAGTATCAGGCGCTGTTCAATCTGGAAGGGGTTGATCTGGAATTCCGCGACGAAGCGCTGGATGCGATTGCCAAAAAAGCAATGAGCCGCAAAACCGGCGCGCGTGGCCTGCGTTCTATCGTTGAAGCGGCACTGCTCGACACCATGTACGATCTGCCGTCGATGGAAGACGTTGAGAAAGTGGTGATTGACGAGTCGGTCATCAGCGGTCAAACCAAACCGCTGCTGATTTACGGCAAACCGGAAGCCCAGCAGGCATCTGGCGAATAATTCACCAAATCATACAAGCAGTTAATCAAAAAGGGGGGATTTTATCTCCCCTTTACTTTTTCCGTATTCATAGCGTTGAATGTGTGGGAAACATCCCCATATACTGGATACATGTTAATGGTTATGTGAAGCACAGTGACATGACCAGCTTACCTGGCGGACACTAACTAAGAGAGAGCTCTATGAATCCTGAGCGTTCTGAACGCATTGAAATCCCCGTATTGCCGTTGCGCGATGTGGTGGTTTATCCGCACATGGTCATACCCTTATTTGTAGGGCGGGAAAAATCTATCCGTTGCCTCGAAGCCGCTATGGATCATGATAAAAAAATCATGCTGGTGGCGCAGAAAGAAGCATCGACGGATGAGCCGGGTGTAAACGATCTTTTCACCGTCGGGACCGTGGCCTCTATTTTGCAGATGCTGAAGCTGCCTGACGGCACCGTGAAGGTGCTGGTAGAAGGCCTGCAGCGTGCGCGTATTACCACTCTGTCAGACGACGGCGAACACTTCTCTGCGAAGGCAGAGTACCTTGATTCGCCTGAACTTGATGAGCGCGAACAGGAAGTGCTGGTTCGCACCGCGATTAGCCAGTTTGAAGGCTATATCAAGCTGAACAAGAAAATCCCACCAGAAGTGCTGACGTCGCTGAACAGCATCGACGATCCTGCACGTCTGGCGGACACCATCGCTGCACACATGCCGCTGAAGCTGGCTGACAAACAGTCCGTGCTGGAAATGTCCGACGTTAACGAACGTCTGGAATACCTGATGGCGATGATGGAGTCTGAAATCGATCTGCTGCAGGTTGAGAAGCGCATTCGCAACCGCGTCAAAAAGCAGATGGAGAAATCTCAGCGTGAGTACTATCTGAATGAGCAAATGAAGGCCATTCAGAAAGAGCTGGGCGAGATGGACGACGCGCCGGACGAAAACGAAGCGCTGAAGCGCAAGATCGACGCGGCGAAGATGCCGAAAGAGGCGAAAGAGAAAGCGGAAGCAGAACTGCAGAAGCTGAAAATGATGTCTCCGATGTCGGCTGAAGCGACCGTCGTACGCGGCTACATTGAGTGGATGGTGCAGGTTCCGTGGAACGCCCGCAGCAAGGTCAAAAAAGACCTGCGTCAGGCGCAGGAGATCCTGGATACCGACCACTACGGCCTGGAACGCGTGAAAGACCGCATTCTTGAGTACCTCGCGGTACAGAGCCGTGTAAACAAAATTAAAGGCCCGATTCTGTGCCTGGTAGGACCGCCGGGGGTGGGTAAAACCTCTCTTGGCCAGTCCATCGCTAAAGCGACCGGACGTAAGTATATCCGTATGGCGCTGGGCGGCGTACGCGATGAAGCGGAAATCCGCGGTCACCGCCGTACCTACATCGGTTCTATGCCGGGTAAACTGATCCAGAAGATGGCGAAAGTGGGCGTTAAAAACCCGCTGTTCCTGCTCGATGAGATCGACAAAATGTCGTCGGACATGCGTGGTGACCCTGCGTCTGCGCTGCTGGAAGTGCTTGATCCAGAACAGAACGTGGCGTTCAGCGATCACTACCTGGAAGTGGATTACGACCTGAGCGACGTGATGTTCGTGGCGACGTCGAACTCCATGAACATTCCGGCGCCGCTGCTGGACCGTATGGAAGTGATCCGTCTCTCCGGCTATACCGAAGACGAGAAGCTGAACATCGCGAAACAGCACCTGCTGCCGAAACAGATTGAGCGTAACGCGCTGAAAGCCAACGAGCTGACCGTCGAGGACAGCGCGATTATTGGCATCATCCGCTACTATACCCGTGAAGCGGGCGTGCGTAGCCTTGAGCGTGAAATCTCTAAACTGTGCCGTAAGGCGGTGAAACAGCTGTTGCTGGATAAGAGCCTGAAACACATCACGATTAATGGTGATAACCTGCATGCCTATCTCGGCGTTCAGCGCTTCGACTATGGTCGCGCGGATAACGAAAACCGCGTTGGCCAGGTCACCGGTCTGGCATGGACGGAAGTGGGCGGCGATCTGCTGACCATCGAAACCGCCTGTGTACCGGGTAAAGGCAAGCTGACCTATACCGGCTCGCTGGGTGAAGTGATGCAGGAGTCCATTCAGGCGGCGCTGACCGTGGTGCGCGCGCGCGCGGAGAAACTGGGTATCAACCCGGATTTCTACGAAAAACGCGACATCCACGTACACGTACCTGAAGGGGCGACGCCGAAAGATGGTCCAAGCGCGGGTATTGCCATGTGTACCGCTCTGGTTTCTTGCCTGACAGGTAACCCGGTGCGTGCTGATGTGGCAATGACCGGTGAAATCACCCTGCGCGGTCAGGTTCTGCCAATCGGTGGCTTAAAAGAAAAACTGCTGGCGGCGCATCGTGGTGGGATCAAAACCGTATTGATCCCTTACGAAAACAAACGCGATCTGGAAGAGATTCCGGACAACGTGATTGCCGACCTGCAGATCCATCCTGTTAAGCGAATTGAGGAAGTACTTAGTCTCGCATTGCAGAATGAACCGTCAGGAATGCAGGTTGTAACCGCAAAATAGTGACCTCGCGCAAAGAGCGTCAATAAAAACAAGGCTGGTAAGTCATTTCGCACTTGCCAGCCTTTTTTTGTATAGCTAATTTAGATTGCTGATTAGGTCAGCCATCAACAACGGGTGTTGTAAGGTCATGGCAGGCCTGATATAACTGCTGCGCGGTCGCGTTGTGAAGGATTCAGGCGCGATATAAATTATAAAGAGAGGAAGAGAACAGTGAATAAATCTCAACTGATTGACAAAATTGCTGCTGGTGCTGATATTTCTAAAGCTGCAGCTGGACGTGCGTTAGATGCATTAATTGCTTCTGTTACTGAATCTCTGCAGGCTGGGGACGACGTTGCACTGGTAGGCTTCGGTACTTTTGCTGTTAAAGAGCGTGCTGCCCGTACTGGCCGCAACCCTCAGACCGGTAAAGAGATCACCATTGCTGCCGCTAAAGTGCCGGGTTTCCGTGCAGGTAAAGCGCTGAAAGACGCAGTAAACTGATTGCTTTCCCGTTTCAGGGAAGCCGGATAGTACAAGGGCGCATCTTTTGATGTGCCTTTTTTGTTTGTCCAGACCTGATTTGTGCGAGTTTATGCGAGTTGTGGGCTGACAATCGCCCCGTTTTCTTGTCACAATACGACTTTACGCGCGACGGGCAGGATTTTCCGTCAGCGTCAGGTAACCAGTCACCTACAGCGGAGTGTTGTTACACCATGATGGACAGCTTACGCACGGCTGCTAACAGTCTCGTGCTCAAGATTATTTTCGGTATCATTATCGTGTCGTTCATATTGACCGGCGTGAGCAGTTACCTTATTGGCGGTGGCGCGAACTATGCCGCAAAAGTGAATGGCCAGGAGATCAGCCGCGGCCAGTTCGAGAATGCTTTTGCCGGTGAACGTAACCGTATGCAGCAACAGCTGGGCGACCAATTCTCTGAACTGGCAGCAAACGAAGGGTATATGAAGACCCTGCGTCAGCAGACGCTGAACCGTCTTATCGACGAAGCGCTGCTGGATCAGTATGCCAAAAAACTCGGCCTTGGCATTAGCGATGAGCAGGTGAAAAAAGCCATCTTCTCCACGCAAGCCTTCCAGTCTAACGGTAAATTCGACAACGCGCGTTACAACAGCATCGTCAACCAGATGGGGATGACGGCCGATCAGTACGCGCAGGCGCTGCGTAACCAACTGACCACCCAGCAGCTCATCAATGCCGTTGTTGGCACCGATTTCATGCTCAAAGGCGAAACGGATGAACTGGCTGCGCTGGTGGCGCAGCAGCGCGTTGTACGTGAAGCGACCATTGATGTTAACGCCCTGGCGGCGAAACAGCAGGTGAGCGACGCTGACATTAACGCCTGGTACGAGCAGAACAAGAATACCTTTGTTTCTCCTGAACAGTTCCGCGTGAGCTACATCAAGCTGGATGCGGCTGCGCTGCAGGAAAGCGCGTCTGACGCGGAAATCCAGTCTTACTACGACCAGCATCAGGATCAGTTCACACAGCCGCAGCGTAACCGCTACAGCGTGATTCAGACCAAAACCGAGGCTGATGCCAAAGCGGTACTGGATGAGCTGAACAAAGGCGCTGATTTTGCGACCGTCGCGAAAGCGAAATCCACCGACATTATCTCTGCGAAAAACGGCGGCGATATGGGCTGGCTGGAAGACGCGACCACGCCGGACGAGCTGAAAAATGCCGGTCTGAAAGAGAAAGGCCAACTGTCTGGCGTCATTAAATCCTCCGTAGGTTTCCTGGTCGTGCGTCTGGACGACATCACCGCGGCGAAAACCAAGCCGCTGGCTGAGGTTCGTGACGATATCGCGGCAAAAGTGAAGCAGGAAAAAGCGCTGGATGCCTACTATGCGCTGCAGCAGAAAGTGAGTGATGCTGCCAGCAACGACAACGAATCTCTGGCGGGTGCCGAGCAGGCGGCTGGGGTGAAAGCGGTTGAGACGGGTTGGTTTGGTCGTGACAACCTGCCGGAAGAGCTGAACTTCAAACCGGTTTCTGATGCCATCTTCAACGGTGGTCTGGTTGGTGAGAACGGCACGCCGGGCAGTAACTCAGACATCATTACCGTCGATGGCGATCGTGCGTTTGTGCTGCGCGTCAGCGAGCACAAGCCAGAAGCGGTCAAACCGCTGGCGGACGTGAAGGATCAGGTCGTCGCTCAGGTTAAGCACAACAAAGCGGAACAGCAGGCGAAACTGGATGCTGAGAAGATTCTGGCCGATCTGAAAGCGGGTAAACAGGACGCGCTGAAAGCGACTGGCCTGAGCTTCGGTGAAGCGAAAACGCTGAGCCGTACTGGTCAGGACCCTATCAGCCAGGCCGCGTTTGGCCTGACTCTGCCGGCGAAAGACAAGCCAAGCTTCGGCACCGCTACCGATATGCAGGGTAACGTCGTTCTGCTGGCGCTGGATGAAGTGAAAGCCGGCACTCTGCCAGACGCGCAGAAGAAGGCGATGGTCCAGGGGATTACCCAGAACAATGCCCAGATTGCCTTCGAAGCCATGATGAGCAACCTGCGTAAAGAGGCCAAAATTAAGCTGGGCGATATCATTACTCAGCAGCAATAATTACGTATCTGCTCGCAGATTTTCGCAACGCTCTGCAATAATTAAAGGCCGCTTTCGCGGCCTTTTCCATTTCTGCACTCTGCTGTTTGTGCCTCTTTTATCGGGCGGCTATCGTGACGTGGCTGTCTACAAACAAGGAGATAACAGCATGAAATGTGGAATCAAAGCACTGTTTATTACGCTGGCTATTGCCACCACCGGGCTGAGCGCGGGCGCACTGGCGGCGACACCTGCCGCTAAACCACAGGCGGTACAGAGTAAGACCGACGCCGCAGCGCCGGGGCAGGGGCAAACCAAAGCGGCTGACGTTGGTAAAAACGTGGATGATGACGGTACGCGAGTCAGCATCAATTCGGCCTCTGCGGAAGAGCTGGCCCGCGTGATGAATGGCGTCGGGCTGAAAAAAGCGCAGGCCATCGTAAGCTATCGTGAAGAGTATGGTCCTTTCAAAACGGTCGACGACCTCAAGCAGGTTCCGGGCATGGGGAGCGCGCTGGTTGAGCGCAACCTCGCACACCTGACGTTGTAATCTCACAATTACTTGCACAGCGGCAAAATTTTGCCAGGATAAAGAGGTCATACCAGTTATGACCTCTCATCCTACAATAACAGTAAAGGCTATTGCGCTATGCAGACAAAAATAAAAGTACGCGGTTTTCACCTCGACGTTTACCAGCATGTGAACAATGCCCGCTACCTGGAGTTTCTTGAGGAAGCGCGCTGGGACGGGCTGGAAAACAGCGAAAGCTTTCAGTGGATGACCGCGCACAACATCGCGTTCGTGGTCGTCAATATTAATATCAACTACCGTCGCCCTGCCGTGTTGGGCGATGTGCTCACGGTGACCAGCCAGGTGCAGCAGATCAATGGCAAAAGCGGCGTGTTAAGCCAGGTGGTTACGCTCGATCCGGAAGGGCAGGTGGTGGCTGATGCGTTGATCACCTTTGTCTGTATCGATCTGAAAACGCAGAAAGCGCTGCCGCTGGAAGGGGAATTGCGCGAAAAGCTGGAACTGATGATCGTGTAACCCAGGTTCAGGCTTACCCGTGCTGTCGACACCTGTTATGCGACAGCACGGTCAGGTCACCCTATTTAAGCCCGGTTTTTTTCTGCATTGCGGCCATCACGCCGGCTTTATCGACAAGATAGTGGTTCAGCCCGTTAGCGCGCAGATTACAGGCGGCGCACTGGCCGCAACCGTCGCCTTTAATGCCGTTGTAGCAGGTGAGGGTTTCGCTGCGAACCAGGTCCAGCTTGCCCCAGTAGTCGGCCAGCGCCCAGGTTTCGGCTTTATCCAGCCACATCAGCGGGGTTTCAAAGCGCGTCTCTTTCGCCATCCCCAGATTGACGGCGTGATTTAACGCCTTCACGAACTCATCACGACAGTCCGGGTAGCCGGAGAAGTCTGTTTCACACACGCCCGTGATCACCGCTTCGGCTTTTACCTGGTAGGCATAAATTGCCGTCAGGGTGAGGAACAGAATATTGCGGCCCGGCACGAAGGTATTCGGAATGCCGCTGGCATCGGGTTCGTAGTCCGGGACGGGAATACTGTCCCGGGTGAGGCTACTCACGGCCAGTTCATTTAACAGCGTAACGTCCAGCACCTTATGCGCGCGTGCCCCCAGTTTCAGGGCCAGTTCACGGGCAACGTCGATCTCAGCGCGATGTCGCTGACCATAATCGAAAGTGACACAGTGAACCTCATCGTACTGATGAAGAGCCTGGACCAGGCAGGTAGTAGAGTCTTGTCCTCCGCTGAACACGACGACGGCACGTTTCATAAATCATCTCGACTGTTACGGTAAAAACGATATGTTACCGTCTGCCTGTGGCGGCGACCAGCTTCTTCACGATTTGGGGGCGGGCAGCCAGGCTTCGGTAAAATCAAACCAGCCGCGGGTGTTGAGGCGAATCCCATTCACGCCCGGCGGCGCGCTGATCTGATACTGATAATTAAAGAGCGGCGTCAGCACTGCATTTTCCATTAATCGGCTAAAAATGGCCTTCAGGCCCGCGTGCCGATCCCGAGCTTCGGCCTGAGTCTGTACCGCATCCAGCGTGGCTTGCAAATGGGCGTACGCCGGTGCGCTTAACACGTGTGGCCAAAGCGTATCGCAGCGCAGCCACTGCTCAAGCGTATACGCTGGCGCTTCGCCAATCAGCCTGTCGCCCATCATGATGTCTGCTTCGGCAAGCTGCTGGCATCCGTCCCACGTCTTGGCGTCATGAAAGATGACGGTCAGCTCACAACCCTGTAGCGCCAGGTACGTCTTCAACTGGCTGGCCATGGTGTGAAGCTCAACGGGAAGATGGTAAACCAGCGTCAGTGCTTCAGGCAGGGCAACATCGGTTAAATCAGTCCAGTCGGGGATTGTCCAGCCGGGAAGCAGTTCCCCGGTGGGGGTGATGAGCTCTTCGTTTAGCGGAAGCGTGTGGAGAAGCCTGGAGTGATGAATGATATTAATCAGCCGCTTTGCCTGGTTCTCACTCAGGCGTGCGCTCTGTTTTAGCGTGAGGTAACAGAACCCCAGGCTGGTGCTGCTGCTTACCAGCCGCAGACTTTCCAGCTCGTCGGCCTCACCAATCGCGATTTGCACCGGGTGACGGCAGCTGGTACCCAACCTGTGATCAAAAAGCTGGGGTGTGATCCAGTATTCGATGGCTTTGAGCAGCGGATGGCTCAGGTGGTACTGCTCATGGCTTTCCAGACGAACCAGGTCGGGTTCAAAGGCGACCAGCCGAAAGGGGCCGCTGCCAATCGTCGAATGGTCGGGATGCGCCAGACGGCTACAGTAGGTTGCCAGCCTGTGCGGCAGCCAGTAGTCCGGATGATGCAGCGTAAACGTCAGGCACTGCGGATGCGTTGTTTCGATACAGAGGACGCTCTGAAACAGGGTGCGCAGGGCGGGAAGCGTCAACAGCGCGGTCAGGCTCCGCTGGAGATGCGCCGTTTCAATTTTATCGCCGTTATGCCAGTGCAGCGTGGAGCGAATGTAGAAATGCCAGCGCAGCCCATCATCCGACACATCCCAGTGATGCGCCAGATCGCCCGTCGGTTCACTGCTGTTGCCGTGAAATCGCGTCAAACCTGAGAAGACTTGCCCTGCCAGATGCTGCTCTGCCCGACCCGGTAAAAAGCCCAGCTGAAGCGGCTCCAGTGAGCGGTAGTAGGGGATGCGCAGCGTCGGCGTGTCGTTTTGCCACTGCCCACCCAAAAACGGGTGCAGCAGCGCACGCAAATCTTCGGGAGCAAGCTGCGCCAGCTCGAGGGCGTTATGCTGCTGCCCGCTTTTTAGCGCTTCTTCCATCATCGTATTGCGCAGTGATTCCGGAGTGACGTGAAACGTCAGCGCACCGCGCCTTCCACGCCCGGACTGCGCGCGCCAGGTCAGCCAGCCCGCCTCCTGGGCCTGACGCAGCAGAGTACGGACATGTCGCTCGCTACAAAAGCAGCGGCTGGCAAGTTCATTTACGGTTACCTGCTGCGGCGCGCCAGCGGAAGGTTGCCACAGGCGTTGATACTGGTTAAGACGGTTAAGCTGGCGCATAAGAAACCCGGAACAATAATTTTCATCTATTCACTATTACTTCCGTATATCTCACACGATACTGATGCACAAGTTAACCGCATCACATTTCGGGAGTAATCATGGCTCGGCTCGCTGCATTTGATATGGACGGTACGCTGTTAATGCCGGATCACCGTTTAGGGGAGAAAACCCTGAACACGCTGAAGCGCCTGCACGAGCGTAATGTCACCCTGACGTTTGCCACCGGGCGTCATGTTCTGGAAATGCGCCATTTGCTGGGCGCGTTTGCCCTCGATGCCTTTCTGATCACCGGCAACGGGACGCGAATTCACTCTGTAGAAGGCGATGTGCTGTACCGACAGGATCTCAATCCGGAAGTGGCGGATATTGTGCTGCACAGTGCCTGGGACACGCAGGCCAGCATCCACGTCTTTAACGATCGGGGCTGGTTTACCGGAAGCGACATCCCGGAATTATTGCACGCGCATGTGTATAGCGGTTTTAAATACCAGCTTATCGATCTGCGTCGGATCCCCGCCCATGCGGTGACCAAGATCTGCTTCTGCGGCGATCACGACGATCTCTGTCGCTTACGGATCCAACTGAATGAGGC
This sequence comes from Enterobacter sp. FB, assembly GCF_000805795.1. Classification (NCBI taxonomy): domain Bacteria; kingdom Pseudomonadati; phylum Pseudomonadota; class Gammaproteobacteria; order Enterobacterales; family Enterobacteriaceae; genus Enterobacter; species Enterobacter sp. FB. The sequence continues at coordinate 191,086 of NZ_JSZC01000013.1, forward strand.
GCTGGGCGACCGGGCGCACCTGACCTTCTCGGCGGTGGATTGCCTGGAAGTGCTGCCGGTGGGCTGCAACAAAGGTTCCGCTCTGGCGGTGCTGAGCGACCACCTGGGATTAACGCTGCAGGAGTGCATGGCGTTCGGTGACGCCATGAACGACCGCGAAATGCTGGGTAGCGTAGGTCGCGGCCTGATCATGGGGAATGCGATGGCGCAGCTGAAAGCAGAACTTCCCCATCTGCCGGTTATCGGTCACTGCCGTAATGAAGCAGTGTCCCATTTTTTGACGCATTGGCTGGACAATAACAACCTCCCATATTCCCCCGAATAGTGAGACCCTTCCAGCAAGCCAGGCTTCGGTCTGGCTTTTTTTATTTCAGCAGTTGAGCAATCTGCGCCTTCCAGGGGGCGATATCACCGATGTTGGCCTGCACCCACTCCGCATTGTAGTAGGTCTCGAGATAACGCTCGCCGCTGTCGCACAGCAGCGTGACGATGGAACCGGTGCGTCCCGCTTCGCGCATACGTGCGGCAAGCTGCAGCGCGCCCCACATATTGGTGCCCGTCGAGGCGCCCACTTTGCGGCCCAGCTGCGTTTCCAGCCAGTGCGCCGTTGCCACGCTGGCGGCATCCGGCACGCGCATCATCTCGTCCACAACGTCGGGGATGAAAGAGGGCTCAACGCGCGGACGGCCAATCCCTTCAATCTTACTCCCCACCGGGCTGCGCAGACCGGCATCGCGGTTTTGCCAATAGTCGAGGAACACGGAGTTCTGCGGGTCAACTACCATCAGCTGGGTATCGTAACCCTGACAGCGGATATAGCGTCCGATCGTGGCTGACGTGCCGCCGGTACCGGCACTCATCACAATATAGGACGGAACCGGATGCGGTTCGTGGGTCATCTGGCGGAAGATACTGTCGGCAATGTTGTTATTCCCGCGCCAGTCCGTCGCGCGCTCGGCGAAGGTGAACTGGTCCATATAGTGGCCGTTCAGCTCACGAGCCAGCATTTCAGAGGCGGCGTAGATTTCGCAGGCGCTTTCCACAAAGTGGCAGCGACCGCCGTAAAATTCGATCTGTTCGATTTTGCGTTTTGCGGTGCAGGAGGGCATCACCGCAATAAACGGCAGGCCCAGCAGGCGGGCGAAATAGGCTTCGGACACCGCCGTTGAACCGGAAGAGGATTCAATGATGGTGGTGCCTTCTTTAATCCAGCCGTTACATAAACCGTATAAAAACAGCGAGCGCGCCAGGCGATGCTTCAGGCTGCCGGTAGGATGGGTGCTTTCATCTTTCAGATAGAGCTGAATGCCGTCAAATCCCGGCAGGGAAAGGCGAATCAGGTGCGTATCCGCCGAGCGCTGATAGTCGGCATTGATTTCGCTGATCGCATGTTTAACCCAGGTGCTATTCATCGTCGTTATCCGTTTGTCATTTTGTGCCTAGCATAGCGAAAAGCACAGAAAAAATTGTTGCTATCTGGCCTTTAAAATAGAATTAAGGGAGAAAAATTTTCTCTGTGAGGTGGGTATGCTAGATAAAATTGACCGCAAGCTCCTTTCATTGCTGCAAAGTGACTGTACCCTCTCTTTGCAGGCGCTGGCAGATGCCGTTAATCTGACCACCACCCCGTGCTGGAAGCGGCTTAAGAAGCTGGAAGATGACGGTATTCTTCTGGGGCGCGTCGCGCTGTTAGATCCTGAAAAACTGGGGCTTGGGTTGACGGCATTTGTGCTGATAAAAACCCAGCATCACAGCAGCGAGTGGTATTGCCGCTTCGTTACCCAGGTGTCTGAGATGCCCGAAGTGCTCGGTTTCTGGCGTATGGCCGGCGAGTACGATTACCTGATGCGCGTCCAGGTGGCCGACATGAAGCGTTATGATGACTTCTACAAGCGGCTGGTGAACAGCGTGCCGGGGTTATCGGACGTCACCTCAAGCTTCGCTATGGAACAGATTAAATACACCACAGCATTACCCATTGAATAACTTCGTAAAATACCTTCAGGAACAAACCGCGTGCGATTATTTGCCCAATTAAGCTGGTACTTTCGTCGGGAGTGGCAACGCTACCTCGGTGCAGTCGCCCTGCTTATTATCATTGCTATCCTGCAGCTGATCCCGCCGAAAGTGGTGGGCTACGTCGTGGATGGCGTCACCGAACAGCATTACACCACCGCACGGGTGTTGATGTGGGTTGGCACGCTGGTGCTGACGGCGGTCATTGTTTATCTGCTGCGCTACGTCTGGCGCGTGCTGCTGTTTGGTGCGTCCTATCAGCTGGCCGTTGAGCTGCGTGAAGATTTTTATCGCCAGCTGAGTCGACAGCATCCCGAATTTTATCTGCGCCATCGCACCGGGGATCTTATCGCGCGCGCGACTAACGACGTCGATCGCGTGGTCTTTGCCGCCGGGGAAGGGGTGCTGACGCTGGTGGACTCGCTGGTAATGGGCTGCGCGGTGCTGATCGTCATGTCAACGCAGATCAGCTGGCAGCTGACCCTGCTGGCGCTGCTGCCGATGCCGCTCATGGCGCTGGCGATCAATCGCTATGGCGAACAACTGCACGAGCGCTTTAAGCTGGCGCAGGCGGCGTTTTCGTCGCTGAACGATCGCACCCAGGAGAGCATGACCAGCATCCGCATGATCAAAGCGTTTGGTCTGGAAGACCGGCAGTCCGCGCTGTTTGCCGCCGATGCGGCCGACACGGGGGCGAAAAACATGCGCGTCGCGCGTATTGACGCGCGATTTGATCCAACGATTTATATCGCAATCGGCATGGCAAATATGCTGGCGATTGGCGGCGGTAGCTGGATGGTGGTGCAGGGCACGCTCACCCTGGGCCAGTTGACCAGCTTTGCCATGTATCTGGGGCTGATGATCTGGCCGATGCTGGCGCTGGCCTGGATGTTTAACATCGTGGAGCGCGGCAGCGCCGCCTACAGCCGTATTCGCGCCATGCTGGCCGAAGCGCCGGTGGTCAATGACGGCAGCGAAGCGTTGCCGGAAGGACGCGGCGTCATGAAAGTCGACGTCCGCAAGTTTATCTATCCGCAAACGGAACATCCGGTACTGGAGAACGTCAGTTTTACCCTTCAGCCGGGCCAGATGCTCGGCATCTGCGGCCCGACGGGATCCGGTAAAAGCACCGTGCTGTCGCTGCTCCAGCGTCACTTTGACGTCACCGAGGGCGATATTCGTTTCCATGATATTCCGCTGACCAGGCTGCTGCTGGATGAGTGGCGTGGTCGCCTGGCGGTCGTCAGCCAGACGCCGTTTCTTTTTTCTGACACCGTGGCGAACAACATCGCGCTTGGGTGCCCTGCGGCAACGCAGGAAGAGATCGAGCATGTGGCACGTTTGGCCAGCGTGCATGATGACATTTTGCGCCTGCCGCAGGGCTACGAAACGGAAGTCGGGGAACGCGGCGTCATGCTGTCCGGCGGGCAAAAACAGCGTATCTCCATTGCCCGCGCCCTGCTGCTCAATGCGGAAATCCTGATTCTGGACGATGCGCTCTCCGCCGTGGACGGCCGTACCGAGCATCAGATCCTGCATAACCTGCGCCAGTGGGGCGACGGACGCACGATAATTATCAGTGCCCACCGTTTGTCAGCGCTTACCGAAGCCAGCGAAATTCTGGTTTTGCAGCACGGCCATATTGCCCAGCGCGGGCAGCATGAAACGCTTAGCGAGCAGCCGGGTTGGTATCGCGATATGTACCGTTATCAGCAGCTTGAGGCGGCGCTGGACGATGCGCCGGAGCAGGATGAGGAGGCCGCCAATGCGTAAGCTCGGAACGATGTGGCCGACGCTCAAACGTCTGCTAGCCTACGGCTCGCCGTGGCGTAAACCGCTCTCCGTTGCCGTGCTTTTACTCTGGATTGCGGCGATTGCCGAAGTGAGCGGACCGCTGCTCATCAGCTATTTCATCGACAATATGGTCGCCAAAAGCTACCTGCCGCTCGGGCTGGTGGCGGGGTTAGGCGTGGCCTACGTTGGGTTGCAGCTGGCGGCGGCAGGGCTGCACTATGCGCAGTCGCTGCTGTTTAACCGTGCCGCCGTGGGCGTGGTTCAGCAGTTGCGTACCGATGTGATGGACGCGGCGCTTCGCCAGCCGCTCAGCGAGTTTGATATCCAGCCGGTCGGGCAGGTGATTTCGCGCGTGACCAACGATACCGAGGTGATCCGCGATCTGTACGTTACCGTGGTGGCAACTGTGCTGCGCAGCGCGGCGCTGATTGGCGCGATGCTGGTGGCGATGTTCAGCCTCGACTGGCGCATGGCGCTGGTGGCGATAACGATCTTCCCGGCGGTGCTGATCGTCATGGTGATTTACCAGCGTTATAGCACGCCAATTGTGCGCCGGGTGCGCGCCTATCTGGCCGATATCAACGATGGCTTCAACGAAGTGATCAACGGCATGAGCGTCATCCAGCAGTTCCGCCAGCAGGCGCGCTTTGGCGAGCGCATGGGCGAAGCCAGCCGTTCGCACTATATGGCGCGTATGCAGACGCTGCGCCTGGACGGTTTCCTGCTGCGACCGCTGCTGAGCCTGTTCTCGGCGCTGGTGCTTTGCGGGCTGCTGATGCTCTTTGGCCTGAGCGCAAACGGTACGATTGAAGTGGGCGTGCTGTACGCTTTCATTAGCTATCTGGGACGCCTTAACGAGCCGCTGATCGAACTCACTACGCAGCAATCGATGCTGCAACAGGCGGTTGTCGCCGGTGAGCGCGTCTTTGAGCTGATGGACAGGCCGCGCCAGGCCTACGGCAATGACGAGCGACCTCTGCAAAGCGGGGCTATCACCTTTGATAACGTCTCATTTGCCTATCGCGAAGACCGTCTGGTGTTGCAGGAGATTACGCTCGATGTGCCGTCACGCGGTTTCGTCGCGCTGGTGGGCCATACCGGCAGCGGTAAAAGCACGCTCGCCAGCCTGCTGATGGGCTACTATCCGGTCACGCAAGGCGAAATCCGCCTCGACGGACGTCCGCTCGCGTCGCTCAGCCACACGGTGTTACGCAAAGGCGTTGCGATGGTGCAGCAGGATCCGGTCGTGCTGGCCGATACCTTCTACGCCAACGTAACCCTGGGACGGGACTATTCAGAAGCGCAGGTTTGGGCGGTACTGGAAACGGTGCAGCTGGCAGAGCTGGCGCGCGGGTTCAGCGACGGGATCAACACGAAACTGGGCGAGCAGGGCAACAATCTCTCCGTGGGGCAAAAACAGCTCCTGGCGCTGGCGCGCGTCCTGATTGAAACGCCGCAGGTGCTGATTCTGGACGAAGCCACGGCCAGCATAGATTCTGGAACCGAGCAGGCGATTCAGCAGGCGCTGGCCGCCGTACGCGACCATACGACGCTGGTGGTGATTGCTCACCGGCTCTCCACCATCGTCGACGCGGACACGATTCTGGTGCTGCATCGCGGACAGGCCGTGGAGCGCGGTACGCACCGCGAGCTGCTGGAAGCACAAGGGCGCTACTGGCAGATGTACCAGCTGCAGCTGGCGGGCGAAGAGCTGGCCGCCAGCGTGCGTGATGAAGAGTCCCTTAGCGCCTGATGCACTAAAATGAGGCGTCGCGCTAACAGTCATTCCTGTTGGTGCAAAACTGAAACGCACCCTGCACCGGCATGGTGCGTTTTTTTTCACCGGTTCATTTATCAGAACCGTGTAACGCACATCGCACCGCGATTCCCTCACGTTTTCATTTCTGGCACATCCCTTGCAATACCTTCCGCGTAAGCTGCGGCCATTACCGAATTCTGACTGGAGGGGATCTATGAAGCTGGTTACGGTTGTAATCAAACCATTCAAACTCGAAGACGTGCGTGAAGCATTGTCTTCAATGGGTATTCAGGGACTGACTGTCACCGAAGTGAAAGGCTTTGGTCGTCAGAAGGGTCATGCCGAGCTTTATCGCGGGGCGGAATACAGCGTTAACTTTCTGCCAAAAGTAAAAATTGATGTCGCGATTGCTGACGATCAGCTTGATGAAGTCATTGATGTCATTAGCAAAGCGGCCTACACCGGCAAAATTGGCGACGGCAAAATTTTCGTTGCCGAACTGCAGCGCGTCATTCGCATCCGTACCGGCGAATCTGACGAAGCGGCACTGTAATTAACGCCTGGCACACAGTGATAGGGATCGAGAAAATGAAGATAGCAACACTTAAAACGGGTCTGGGTTCGCTGGCGCTGCTGCCGGGCCTGGCGCTGGCTGCTGCCCCTGCGGTGGCCGACAAAGCCGATAACGCCTTTATGATGATCAGCACCGCGCTGGTGCTGTTTATGTCCATTCCGGGCATTGCGCTGTTCTACGGCGGTCTGATCCGTGGCAAAAACGTTCTCTCCATGCTGACGCAGGTTGCCGTGACGTTTGCACTGGTCTGCGTGCTTTGGGTGGTTTACGGTTACTCTCTGGCGTTCGGCACGGGTAACGCGTTCTTTGGTAACTTCGACTGGGTGATGCTGAAAAACATTGAACTGACCGCGCTGATGGGCAGCTTCTATCAGTATATTCACGTGGCGTTCCAGGGCTCGTTCGCCTGCATTACCGTCGGGCTGATTGTGGGCGCGCTCGCCGAGCGCATTCGTTTCTCTGCGGTCCTGATCTTCGTGGTGGTCTGGCTGACGCTCTCCTATGTGCCGATTGCGCACATGGTCTGGGGCGGTGGTCTGCTGGCCACGCACGGCGCGCTGGACTTCGCGGGCGGTACCGTTGTCCACATTAACGCCGCGGTCGCGGGTCTGGTGGGCGCTTATCTGATTGGCAAACGCGTGGGCTTCGGTAAAGAGGCGTTCAAACCGCACAACCTGCCGATGGTCTTTACCGGTACTGCGATCCTCTACTTTGGCTGGTTTGGCTTCAACGCCGGCTCAGCAAGTGCCGCGAACGAAATCGCCGCGCTGGCCTTCGTGAACACCGTTGTAGCCACGGCGGGTGCAATCCTCTCCTGGGTGTTTGGCGAGTGGGCGGTACGCGGGAAACCTTCTCTGCTGGGTGCCTGTTCAGGTGCGATTGCCGGTCTGGTTGGTATCACCCCTGCGTGTGGTTATGTCGGTGTCGGCGGTGCGCTGCTGGTCGGCCTGGTGTCCGGTCTGGCGGGTCTGTGGGGCGTGACCGCACTGAAACGCGTGCTGCGCGTGGATGACCCTTGCGATGTGTTCGGAGTGCACGGCGTGTGCGGGATTGTCGGCTGTATCATGACCGGTATCTTCGCGGCGAAATCGCTCGGTGGCGTGGGCTACGCAGAAGGCGTCACTATGGTTCATCAGGTGCTGGTGCAGCTGGAAAGTATCGCTATCACCGTGGTGTGGTCTGCGGTCGTCGCTTTCATCGGCTACAAGCTGGCGGACATGACGGTCGGTCTGCGCGTACCGGAAGAGCAGGAGCGCGAAGGTCTGGATGTGAACAGCCACGGCGAGAATGCGTATAACGCATGATCTGAGTGTCTTGCCGGGTGGCGGCTTCGCCTTACCCGGCCTACAACAGCACAAAACGTAGGCCCGGTAAGCGTCGCGCCACCGGGCTTTTTACATCAACCTCTGTTACGCATCACCCCTTCCTGCACCGTTGAAGCGACCAGCACGCCGTCCTGAGTATAAAACTCCCCACGCACAAACCCGCGGGCGCTGGATGCCGACGTACTCTCCACGCTGTAGAGCAGCCACTCGTTCATGTTGAAGGGACGGTGGAACCACATCGAGTGATCGATCGTCGCGACCTGCATCCCTTTTTCGAGGAAGCCGACGCCGTGCGGCTGCAGCGCCACCGGCAGGAAGTTGAAGTCAGACGCATAGCCCAGCAGATACTGATGGACGCGGAAATCTTCCGGCACGGTGCCGTTGGCGCGGATCCACACCTGGCGCTTTGGCTCGGCGGTGTGGCCTTTCATCGGGTTGTGGAACTCGACGGGGCGGATCTCAAGCGGCTTATCGCAGAGAAACTTCTCTTTAACCTGCGGCGGCAGCAGATGCGCCAATGCGCGAGCGATATCCGTTTCCGATTTAAGATCGTCCGGCGAGGGGGCAGGGGGCATGACCTTCTGATGCTCGTAGCCCGGCTCTGGCGCCTGGAAAGAGGCGGTCATGTAAAAGATCGGCTTACCGTTCTGAATGGCCGCGACGCGGCGCGCGCTGAAGCTGTTGCCGTCTCGCAGAACTTCAACGTCATACACGATGGGTTTCGCGCTATCGCCAGGGCGTAAAAAGTAGCTGTGGAATGAATGCACCAGACGGTCTGCCGGGACAGTCTCCTTTGCAGCGTACAGCGCTTGTCCAACGACTTGCCCCCCGAAGACCTGGCGTAAGCCTAAATCTTCGCTCTGTCCGCGAAAGAGTCCTTCCTCAATTTTTTCCAGATTCAGTAATGTCAGCAGATTGTTCAGTGCCTGACTCATAGTTGTCCTCAATAAACGCCGTAGCGAAAGATAGGCAGAGTATAACGCAGAAATGAAAGTGGTCCGATGGGTAGAATAATCTGAATATCGGGATGATTTCAGGCATTAATCAGTGAGTTGTGCCACACTTAAAAACGTTATGTGATTGAAACGACATCGGATGGGATCGATCCCGCTGGTGCATTGATGATAAGGAGACTTCAATGAAACTCGTGCCTATGCTAAGTGGTGTAGCGATTGCGGTGGCGTTGTCCGCCTGTGCCGGTAAGAGCGCCCAGGTGCCAGTGCCAGCAGCTGACCCGAACGGGATTAATACCCTTTCGCAGCAGTCCATTCAGCAGCCTAACGTTTCCGGTACCATCTGGATTAAACAGAAAGTTGCGTTGCCGCCGGATGCGGTATTAACGGTGACGCTGTCTGATGCTTCCCTGGCCGACGCACCGTCGAAAGTCGTGGCCCAGCGTGCGGTCCGTACAGAAGGTAAGCAGGCGCCATTTAGCTTCGTGTTGCCGTATAACCCGTCGGACGTGCAGCCTAACGCCCGTATTCTGCTGAGTGCAGCGGTAACCATCAACGGTAAGCTGGTCTTTATCACCGATACGGTTCAGGAAGCAATCAACAACGGTGGGACAAAAATCGACCTGAACCTGGTGCCGGTGCAGCAGACCGAAGTACCGGTCGCACCGCAGACCAATCAGCCGTCTCTGCCAACCCCACCGACGCAGATGTAATTCCTGCATTTCCCCTCTCCTCCGGGAGAGGGGTCAATATATCCAGCGAAACTTCTGCAAATCGATCTGACCCGACCCTGACACCTGCACCCCTTCTGAAAGTAACGCCTGACGCTGACGCTGGAGATCCGGCCCGGTGAGTGAGATGGCGCCATGACGGTTCACCACCCGATGCCAGGGCAGCGTGCTGCCTTCCGGCAGCCGTTTCAGGACGCCTCCAACCTGTCGCGCCGCGCGCGGGGAACCGGCCAGGCGCGCGACATCACCATAGGTGGTGACATAGCCTTCCGGGATTGAAGCCACGATTTGCCATACGCGCTGTGGAAAAGAGTCCTGCTCGTCCATACCTTCACCTGCGGGGAGTTTCTGGAGAGCCATGGTAAACGAAGATCGCCCTGATTGCTGCGCCTGTTTGCGCAAGAAACCAGCATCCGGTTCCTGGCGGCTTGCAATTGGGCCTTCGCACAGGGATAATGCGCCAGCGCGTTGGTTATCAACGCTCTCAATGGGGGCTCTGTTGGTTCTCCCGCAACGCTACTCTGTTCACCAGGTCAGGTCCGGAAGGAAGCAGCCAGGGCAGACGACGTGTGTGCCGGGATGTAGCTGGCAGGGCCCCCACCCATTTCTGAGCCTCTGCGTTCTTCCCTGATTTTTGCCTCTTCCCTGGACGTTATTCCCTAATAAGATTATGCCTATAGCATGTAATATATATTTCATCGTGCTGAAATATTATTGTCATAAACTTGTAATAATAGTCGGGCATTTTATCGTTGGCCGTCTATTTTCTGGCATAACTCAAAAAAATATATATCTGGATAACATTGTTAACTTCGTGTATTAAATAAAGTACTTATTCCGAAGGGAAGTGACAAACATGGCTACAGCGGTATTAAACGTTAAGATTGATGACGCGCTAAAAGAAAGACTTCGCCACTATGCGGAAGTGAATAACGAGAATTTAAGCGTGACGACAGAGAAACTGTTGCTGCTGGCGTTCGAGGCAGTAGAAGAGGCGGGAGTATCGGAAGAGGATATTGATAATCAGCATACGGAAGAAGAGAATGTTTCTCCATTTACTCCTAAAGAAATCAAGGCTCTACGTAAACTTCTGAAGAAGAGAAAATGAAACAACAACTGTCAACTGCCAGTGACTACAAAGAGGCCTGCGATTTGTTGCGTTCAGGCTACGTGAAGCATGTACGTCTTGGCTGGAATGTCGGAAGTGATGAGTTCTTTCGTATTGCGTCTGACTGGTGTGATACTGGCGCAAAAATAAAGAAAGACGGTGAAAACTTCGTTATTTCACTGAAAGGGTTTCCTATTCCTGCTCAGCATTAATTCCGGACTGGTGAAAACAGCTGACTGTATCCATGACAGTCAGCTGTTTTTATTTTTTATGATCGGCTTCAAACTTTTTGCTATTAAATCACGCTGCGTTTAACGGCTGGCACGTTTTTATTCAGGGCGAGCCATAACGGTTTAATCCTCAGCAGCGCCTGTTCAAGCTCTGTCGGCTCGAGCGAGAAGGGCATCCGCAAATAGCGGTCAAACGCACCCGATAAACCAAACCGCGTACCGGTCCCCAGATTTATCCCCAGAATCTCAGCCCGCGCGGCAAGCTGCGTCGCCAGCATGCCGGGAAGCTCAATCCAGTATGAGAGCCCGCCCTCTGCTTCATGGAATGTCCACTCCGGGAAATGTTCACGCAGCAGTTCACCGCATCGATCGCGTCGTTCCGCCAGCATTTTGCGGCGTGCGGGTAGAAACGTCTCGCTGTTGTTGATGAGCCACAGCGCCGCCAGCTGTTCCAGCAGCGGCGAGCCTAAATCCAGCGTATCGCGCGTCTGGGCAAGCGTGGCGATCGTGCGCGAGGACGCGCGGATCCAGCCGAGACGCAGCCCGCCCCAGAAGCTTTTTCCGGCAGAACCTAAGGTGATGACGGTGGCCTGCGGGTTAAAGGAGGCCAGCGGGGGCGGAGGAGGGGCGTCAAACCAGAGATCCACCATCGTTTCATCCACCACCAGCGTCGTACGGGTTTGCGCAGCAATATCGGTAATGGCCTGACGGGTCGCGACATCCATGCAGCGCCCGGTGGGGTTATGAAAATCAGGCATCAGGTACGCCAGGCGCGGCGCGGTTTGGGCAAGCGTGGCGGCGAAGCCGTCCGTATCCCAGCCCGTTTCCGGCAGCGACACCCCCACGGGCCGACACTGCGCGCCCTGAATGGCGGCAATCGCCAGCGGATAGGTGGGATGATCGACCACGACGCGATCTCCCGGCCCGGTCATCATCCGCAGGACCAGCGCGAAGCCGCTGACGGCGCCATTGACCACCATTACTTCGTCCGCGCGGGTGGGAAGACCCGCGCGGTGTAGCGCGCAGCGATGGCCTCCCGCAGCGTCGGGAGCCCTAGCTGATCGTAACCCGTCAGCGCGAGGTGCTGCGTAATGGCCGTGAGCGCGTGGGTATACGCCTGGTGGATTTCCGGCCCGGCATTGAGGGCGGCAGTGGAGAGGTCCAGTGCGGCACTCGCCGCGGAAAGCGTGGGAACGGCGCGCGTATCCGGGAGGATCACGCGTGACCCGCTGCCGTGGCGGCTTTCAAGATATCCCTCCTCGCGCAGATGGGCGAGGGCGCTGCTGATGGTGGTCCGGCTCACGTCCAGCGCCGTGGCCAGCTCGCGCTCCCCCGGTAGCCGCGTATTCAGTGCCAGACGTCCGTCAAGGATTAACAGGCGCAGCGCATTGGCCAGCTGCCGCCAGAGCGGCGTGCGGGATGAGGTTTGCTGCCAGTGGCCTAAAAGGCGTACCAGCGACTGGCTTCCGAAGCGACGTGACGACATATGCAGTCCACTATTTGAAAACTGGACATTAATCATAGTGCCATTTTAGGCCAGGATGAAAGCCTGGTTCACAGGAGAAGATAAAAATGGTACGTCGTCTGCTACAACTCTATGTCGGTTTAGGACTGTATGGCCTGTCCACCGCGATGTTTATTCGTTCCGATTTGGGCGTCGACCCCTGGGATGTATTTCACCTTGGGGTGGGGTTACAGCTGGGAATGACTATCGGAACGGTGATTATTGTGACCGGTGCCGCGGTGCTGCTGCTGTGGATCCCGCTGCGCCAGATGCCGGGGCTTGGCACGATCAGTAACGTGATTTGTATCGGTCTGGCGGCGGACGCCAGCATGGCGCTTATCCCGGAACTGGACTCGTTACCTGTGCGCATCGCTTTCCTGGTGTCGGGCATCGTGATGAACGCGATTGCGACCAGCATGTACATCGGCGCCGGTTTTGGACCTGGCCCGCGCGACGGCCTGATGACCGGCATTCATGCCCGGCTGGGATGGTCCATTCGCAGCGTGCGTACCTCCATTGAGGTGTCCGTCCTGCTGATTGGGTGCGTGCTTGGCGGCACGTTTGGGGTGGGAACGGTAGTGTACGCTCTGACCATTGGTCCACTTATCCAGCTCTGTCTGCCCTGGTTCCGCCAGAAGCCGCGGGTTGCTGAAATCGCGCAGCCGGAGCGGGTTGTTTAATTTTGCGAAGCGCTCACATGTTTTAACGGCGTCGCTGTGCCACAATAATGGGCCCCGACTCACGCGATGCCACAATGCATGAAAGCTATCACTCTCTATGATGTCGCCCTCCTTGCGGGGGTTTCTTATCAGACCGTCTCTCGCGTCATTAACGACGCGGAGCATGTGTCTGCCCGTACCCGGGAAAAGGTTCAGCAGGCGATGGCGGAGTTGCACTACGTGCCTAACCTGCGGGCACAGCAGCTGGCGGGTAAACGCACCCGCACGCTGGGACTCATCACCACCGATCTGGCCCTGCATGCGCCCTCGCAAATTGTGTCGGCGGTAAAATCCCGCGCGGCGGAACAGGGGGCGAGCGTCCTTATCTCCATGGTGGAGCAACCGCAGCAGTGTCAGGCCGCGCTTCAGGCGCTGCTGGCACAGCGGGTGGACGCGCTGCTGGTGAATGTTCCGCTTGATGATGAACACGCCGAACAGCTGAGGGCGCTGGCGTCGCCCGTTCCGGTGCTTTTTCTTGATGTCTCGCCTTCAGCACAGGTAAACAGTCTTGTGTTTAACGCCGGGCAGGGCGCGCATCTGGGCGTTGAGCATCTGCTTTCGCTGGGGCATCAGCATATTGCTCTGCTGAGCGGGCCGGAAAGCTCAGTCTCTGCTCGGGCGCGTCTGGCGGGATGGAAAGCGGCTCTGGCCCGCGCGGGGCATGAAGCCACTGCGGTGGCCTACGGAGACTGGAGCGCGGCCAGCGGTTATGAGAAAGGACATGTGCTGCTGTCGGGTACCGCATTGCCGGATGCCATTCTGGTGGCGAACGATCAAATGGCGCTGGGGGTAATGCGCGCCTGCGCGGAAAAGGGGATCGCGATTCCAGGTCAGATGTCGGTGGTCGGGTTCGACGATACGGCTGACAGCGCCTGGTTTTCCCCGCCGCTGACGACCATTCGCCAGGCGTTTCGCGAGGCGGGCGAGCGCAGCGTGGAGTGGCTGCTGGCGCCCACCGAAGGCGAGACGTGCTGGCAGGTTCAGCTGCCGGTGACGCTGGTTACCCGCCATTCCAGCGCGCGCCGCGCGCCGCAGCAGGCCGAACGCGAGGATCTGGCGCAGCAGCTCAGAAGCCTGGCTCTCCTGGCCGAGCAGCTTGTCCGCAAATAAGACTTTTGTGATCGGACTCGCTAGCCTGCGATTGAATGCTTTACCGTCGCAGAATGCCAGGGCATGTTAACCAAAATTGTGAGCGCTTCGCAAAGAGGTTACTATGTCCAACACATCCTCGCTGACCCTCAGCGACATCCTGGCCCGTCGGGACTGGGAAAACCCCGGCGTTACCCAGTGGAACCGCCTGCCCGCACACGCGCCGTTGCACAGCTGGCGTAATGAATCTTCCGCCAGAGATGACGCTGGATCTATCAGCAGGCGCTCTCTTAACGGGATGTGGCGATTTAGCTATTTTTCTTCACCCGAGCAGGTTCCTGAGGCATGGGTCAGCGAAGATTGCGCGGATGCCGTCGCGATGCCCGTGCCGTCGAACTGGCAGATGCAGGGGTTCGACACGCCTATCTACACTAATGTCACCTATCCCATCCCCGTTAACCCACCTTTTGTGCCGCAGGAAAACCCGACAGGTTGTTACTCGCTCACATTTGACGTGGATGACGCCTGGCTTCAGCGCGGGCAAACCCGAATTATTTTTGACGGCGTGAACTCGGCATTCCATCTGTGGTGCAACGGGCAGTGGATAGGCTATTCCCAGGACAGTCGATTGCCCGCCGAGTTTGACCTCTCGGCGGCATTACGCCCCGGGCAGAACCGCCTGGCGGTCATGGTCTTGCGCTGGTGCGACGGCAGCTATCTGGAAGATCAGGACATGTGGCGCATGAGCGGCATTTTCCGCGATGTCTCCCTGCTGCATAAGCCGGAGACGCACATTGCGGATTATCACGTGGTCACCGATCTGAATGCGGAGCTGGACCGCGCGGTGTTGAACGTTGAGGTCGCGCTGGCAGGCGCAGACTACACGGAATGCGAGGTGGCGATCACGCTGTGGCGCAACGGCGAGCGGTGTGGCAGTACCACCCAACGGCCCGGATCTGCCATTGTGGACGAGCGCGGCAACTGGGCCGAGCGGTTAACGGCGGCGATCCCGGTTACAGCCCCCGCGTTATGGAGCGCAGAAACCCCGGAACTCTATCGTCTGACGATCGCGCTTTTGGATGCGCAGGGCAACGTGCTGGAGACGGAGGCCTGCGATGTCGGCTTCCGCCGGATTGAAATCAGCAACGGCCTGCTGAAGCTCAACGGTAAACCGCTGCTGATCCGTGGGGTTAACCGGCACGAGCATCACCCGGAAAACGGCCAGGTGATGGACGAAGCGACGATGCGCCGCGATATCGAGATCATGAAGCAGCACAACTTCAACGCCGTTCGCTGCTCGCACTACCCGAACCATCCGCTGTGGTACCGGCTTTGCGATCGCTACGGACTGTACGTCGTTGACGAGGCCAATATCGAAACCCACGGCATGGTGCCGATGAGCCGCCTTGCTGACGATCCGCGCTGGCTGCCCGCCATGAGCGAGCGCGTGACCCGCATGGTGCAGCGCGATCGTCATCATCCCTCAATTATCATCTGGTCGCTGGGCAATGAGTCCGGCCACGGCGCAAACCACGACGCACTCTACCGCTGGGTGAAATCCACGGATCCGACGCGTCCGGTGCAGTATGAAGGCGGCGGCGCGAACACGGCGGCGACCGATATTGTCTGTCCGATGTATGCCCGGGTCGATCAGGATCAACCCTTCCCGGCGGTGCCTAAATGGTCAATCAAGAAATGGATCGGCATGCCGGATGAAACGCGTCCGCTGATCCTCTGCGAATACGCCCACGCGATGGGTAACAGCTTCGGCGGATTCGCGAAATACTGGCAGGCGTTTCGCAGCCATCCTCGCCTGCAGGGGGGATTTGTCTGGGACTGGGTCGATCAGGCATTAACGAAGAAAGACGAAAATGGCAACGCGTTCTGGGCGTACGGCGGGGACTTTGGCGATAAGCCAAACGATCGACAGTTCTGCCTCAACGGCCTGGTCTTCCCCGATCGCACGCCGCACCCGGCGCTGTTCGAGGCGCAGCGCGCGCAGCAGTTCTTCACCTTTACGCGGGTCAGCACCTCTCCGCTGGTGATTGAGGTGCAAAGCGGGTACCTGTTCCGCCATACCGATAACGAAGTGCTGAGCTGGACGGTTGCCCGGGATGGGAAGGTACTGGCTTCGGGCGAGGTGACGCTGGCGGTAGCCCCTGAAGGCGTTCAGCGTCTGGAGATCGCTCTGCCGGAATTGAAAGCCGAGCCGGGGGAAGTCTGGCTGAATGTTGAAGTGCGCCAGCCGCGGGCAACGCCGTGGTCACCGGCTGACCATCGCTGCGCGTGGGAACAGTGGCTACTTCCGTCTCCGCTGTTTGTCGCACCGCCAGCCTCTGCGGGCGAGCCGCCGGTTTTAACGCAAAACGACCGCATCCTGGCGATCGCGCATGGTCAACAGCGCTGGCAATTCGATCGCGCAACCGGAAACCTGGCTCAATGGTGGCGAAATGGCGTGGAAACGCTGATGTCGCCTCTGACGGATAACGTCAGCCGTGCGCCGCTGGACAATGATATTGGGGTGAGTGAAGCGACGAAGATCGATTCGAATGCCTGGGTTGAGCGCTGGAAAGCGGCGGGCATGTACGATCTTACCCCGCGCGTGCTGCACTGTGAGGCCGAGCAGCACGCAGACGAGGTGGTGGTCACAACCCAGCACGTGCTTGAGTATCGCGGCAACGCGCTGTTTCTGAGCCGTAAAACCTGGCGGGTGGACGATCGGGGAGTTCTGCACGGCGATATTCAGGTGGATATTGCGTCTGATCTCCCGGAACCCGCGCGCGTTGGCCTGAGCGTTCATCTCGCCGAAACGCCGGAAAACGTGTCCTGGCTGGGGCTGGGGCCGCATGAAAACTATCCGGACAGAACGCTGGCGGCACAGCAGGGGTGCTGGACATTACCCCTGGCGGAGATGCATACGCCGTATATCTTCCCGACGGAAAATGGTTTGCGCTGTGATACGCGGGAGCTGGCGCTGGGAACGCATCAGCTGAACGGCCGGTTCCATTTCTCGGTGAGCCGCTACGGCCAGCAGCAGCTGCGGGAGACAACCCATCACCATCTGCTGCGCGAAGAGCCGGGATGCTGGCTCAATCTCGATGCGTTCCATATGGGCGTGGGCGGCGACGACTCCTGGAGCCCCAGCGTCTCGCCGGAATTCCTCCTGCAGACACGCCAGCTTCGCTATACCTTCAGCTGGCAGCAGAACCCTTAACTGACCCTGGAGATGCGGCCACAGAGTGTGGCCGCAGGCTTACGCCAGAATGCCGCTCAGGCCATGCAGGCTCATATAAATCCCTACCACGGTAATCAGCGCAGCGGAGATCCACGGTGCTTTACGGGAGAATTCGCTAAACCCGGGCCAGCGTTTGGTCGCGTGCTTGAGGCTCAAGGCGGCAATCGCGCCGGAAGCGACAAGCGTTAACGCCAGACCAATGCTAAAGCTGAACACCAGCGTTGCGCCGAGGGCGAAATGCTTCAGCTGCAGGCAGATCAGCAGAACGGTAATGGACGCCGGGCAGGGGATAAGCCCGCCGGTCAGGCCAAACATCACGATCTGTCCGGTGGTGACGTTTTGGCCGCTGAAGCGCCGGTTAATATCCTGCGCATGCGCGCGCTGGTGGGCGTCCTGCCACTCTTCTTCAACCAGCGGGTGTTCGTGGTGGTGATGTTCATGATGATGGTCATGGTCATGGTCATGGTGATGGTGATGATCATGGTCGTGATGATGATCGTGTGGCTGGCTCTCTTTCCAGGTTCGCCACGCCATCCACAGGGCGATCGCAACGATCAATACCCCTGAGATCAGCTGGAACCAGGGTTCAGACGTATGCGCATCCCATCCCCGACCAAACCATAAACCCGCCATGGCGATAATCCAGACTACTGCCGTATGCGAAAGCGTAGCGGCCAGGCCGAGCAGGACCGCCTGTTTCAGCGTGCCGCGGATAGCCACGATAAAGGCGGCCATCATGGTTTTTGAGTGACCCGGCTCCAGGCCATGTAGTGCACCGAGCAGGATAGCGCTGGGAACAAACAGCCAGGCATTACCCTGCTGCAGGAGTGAGGCGAAATCGTTCATTGAAATTTCCGGAATGGAAGCGTGCGCAAATAGTACTCCCCCCCAGTAGCTTAATACTACCCCCCAGTAGAAAAATACTCAGGGGGAGTAGAGCGTGATATGCTCTAAAAGCCAAAACTGAGGGAGACAGAGATGTCACATACCGTTCGCGACAAGAAGATGTTACTGACTCGCCTGAAGAAAATTCAGGGGCAGAGCACCGCGCTCGAAAAAATGCTCAACAGCGAACACGAATGCGCCGAGGTGTTACAGCAGCTGGCGGCGATCCGTGGAGCGGTCAACGGCATGATGATGCAGGTGATTGAAGGGCACCTTACCGATCACGTGGTGAAAGAGCCCGAAGAGGCGCAGCGTGAAGCCGATCTTGGCGTGGTGCTGCAGGTGATGAAATCCTACCTTAAGTAGCGTGCGTGCCGAGGTTATTCTCTGCCCAAAGAATAAATTCCGTCTTTGGTAGCGCTTTGCTGTAGTACCAGCCCTGTCCGTACTGCACGCCGTGCTGGTGCAGCCAGGCGAGCTGCCCGGCGGTCTCGACGCCCTCCGCCACCATCGCCAGCTTCAGCGACTTCGCCATTTCAATAATGTGCGGCGTCACGTTTTTATACTCCAGCGCATCCACGAACGATTTATCAATTTTTAGCGTGTCGACATCCAGATCCTGCAGATAGCTCAGGCTGGAATAGCCGGTACCAAAATCATCAATATAGACAGGGTGCCCCGAACGGCGGAATGCGGAGATAGCCGGCGCGCTGATTTTGGGATCGGCAAAGCCGCGCTCGGTGACCTCAAGGGCGATTTGGCCTGGGTGGACCTTCCATTTGTTCAGCAAGTGACTCAGCAGCGGCGGCAGCGTGCCGGAGGTCAAATCGGCGGGCGCGAGGTTGATGGAGATATGCTGATCGGGGTGAAGATGCAGCCAGCTGCCCATATCCTCGAACACCTTTTCGATAACGAGCTGCGTCAGCTGGGAGATAAGCCCGGTTTGCTCAGCAAGAGGGATAAAAATATCAGGTGAGAGGCTGCTTCCGTCCGGCTGCGGCCAGCGCGTCAGCGCCTCTGCGCCGACAATTTTTCCGCTACAGAGCGCCACGATGGGCTGATAGTGAACCACAAAATCGCGGCTGTTAATGGCGTCGAGCAGGCGGTTGCGCGGCGACTGGATGCGACGCAGTATTCGCAGGACAAAGAGCGCGGCAAGCAGGCTTATCAGGATGCCGAAGGGCAGCCACAAAAGCAGCTGCCGGTGCCAGGTTTCAGCCAGCGGTTTGAGCGTAGCCCATGCAACGACGGTAAACCCCAGTTCAGGAACGGGCTTCATAACGTACATTGAACCGTCGTACTGTATGCTGGTCATCTCCTGACCCATGATCGTGTCACGGATATGCGGATCGAGCGTATTGCTGCTGGCAAAGATGCGGCGTGTGGTATTTCCTACCAGGGCAGCATCAATCGCTATCTCGCCGAAGGGGATCACATCCACAAGCGAGGCCGGATCGACCAGGACAAGGTAATGACCTTGCCCCAGTACGGCCATGTAGCGATGAAACCCCAGATCGTTTTGCGTGGTCAGCCATGCGCTGTAACCATCTTCGGTAACGCGCATCGGCGGGGGGAAAGGGGCGGCATGGCTGGTTTGTTCAAGAGAGGAGCAGAGTGGCCTGAGGTTGTCGATATAAATCACTTCCTGCACATATCGCCACGAGAAAGCGACCCGTCGCATCTCCCTTAACTGCAGGGGGCTGCACGGCACGCCCTCAAAGGCCTGCAGATGATTGAGCGCTTCCTTCGCCTGATCCACGACCTTGTCGGTACGTATCAGCACGCGTGAGGCATAGTTATCCAGCGCATCGACAAATTTATCTTCCGCCTGACGATGAGCCAGCCAGATGCTCAGGCAAATGGGGACCAGCACGGAAAAGATAAGTATGCCAGTCACCAGAATGACCAGATGTCGGGTTTTCATGCTGTCGTTTCCTTCCTCGTATACCCGTTCCTGAGCACTGAGTTCCCTGCCTGAAGAGAAAGATTTTACCGCGAAATGATATAGTTATAGCACGTGGGTGGCGTGGTTTTCATTTTATCTCAGGTAAACCAGAAAATATCGTCAGAAGGAAGGGGTTGTTTTTTTAACTTGGCCTGGATATTATTTTGTTATGTTATAACAAAACACAAAGGATTTACGATGAAACCAAACATCCATCCAGCGTATCGCACCGTGGTATTCCACGACACCAGCGCGAATGAATACTTCAAAGTGGGTTCAACCATTAAGACCGACCGCGAAATTGAACTCGACGGTGAAACGTATCCATACATCACCATCGAGGTTTCTTCAAAATCGCACCCGTTTTATACCGGTAAGCAGAAAACGTTCTCCACGGACGGCAGCGCAGCGCGCTTCCGCAAGCGTTTTGGCGGTTTTCTCAATGCGAAGCGGGGCTAACCATGCAGGTACTTAACTCATTGCGCAGTGCAAAACAGCGTCACCCGGATTGCCAGATAGTCAAACGCAAGGGACGCCTGTACGTGATTTGCAAATCCAATCCGCGCTTTAAGGCGGTGCAGGGCCGTAAAAAAAGACGCTAAACGCGCGTTTCTCGCCAGCTTTCCAGGGATCTTTTCTGTTTGCCATCGGCAGTAAAATTGTCGGTGGCAAGCCAGCTTTCAAAGGCATTTGCCAGCGCCGGCCACTCTTTGTCGAGAATCGAAAACCAGTCGGTATCCCGGTTATGACCTTTTATGACCAGCGCCTGACGAAAACGCCCCTCAAACTGAAAACCCAGACGCAGTGCCGCTTTGCGGGAAGGCTCGTTCAAACTATTGCACTTCCACTCATAACGCCGGTAGCCCAGGGTATCGAACACATATCGCATCAGCAGATATTGCGCCTCTGTTGACATGGGCGTGCGGCTTAAAAGAGGCGAGAAGTGAACGTGCCCCACCTCCACGACCCCGTTTTTAGGATCGATCCGCATCAGGGACAGCGTTCCAACGGGGGACTGAGTCCGGTTATCCATCACGGTAAAGTGGATGGGATCGGATAACTCACTTACGCTCGCCACCCATTCGGCAAACTCCTCTGCGGTGGTATCGGGTTCACGCAGTAGCCACGTCCAGCTGCGGGTATCTTCGGCCAGGGAATAGGCGGAAAACAGCGCGTTGGCATGCTCCACGCGCAGCGGTTCAAGCCGACAATAGCGTCCCTGAAGCACGACCCGGGACGGGTGCTGACGAGGCTGCCAGTCGCTAAGCGCTTCGCCTACGGGCTGTCCGAACTGATTGAATGTCTTCATCTTAATTTCCGTGACGTTGAAAAGAGTTCCAGACTAGTGAATTGCTGGTTCCTTAAAAAGAACCACTGCGCTATGTTTTGATGGTGCCACGAGGAGGCGAGATGAATATACCGGGTGATGAATTTTATACCTTGCTCAATGCTGCCCTGCAAAAACGTGGGAAAGAGACGCGCCAACGCGCGCTTTATCTTGCGTTACGGGAGGCCATACTGTGCGGAAGGCTACTGTCCGGCAGCCAGCTTCCCGGTTCGCGAACGCTGGCTCAGCAGCTCTCCCTTTCCCGCAATACCATCAATGCGGCGCTGGACCAGCTCACGCTGGAAGGGTATTTGCAGCGTAACCGCCAGGGAACGCGGGTGGCACAGCTCGCTCACCGCTCTGTCGCCCGGACATTGCCGGACCCTGCCATCAGGCTCGCCCGGCGGGTCGGCCTGCTGCCAGCGCCCGTGCCCCGGGACACGCCGGTGCTGGCGTTTACCCCGGGAACCCCGGCTATCAACTATTTTCCGCTACCGCTGTGGCGGCGATTGTACGATCGCGTGATGCGCGAGGAGGGAAGTGCCCTGCTAGGGTATGGCGACCCGGCCGGTGAACCGTCGCTGCGGGCAGCGATTGCCCGACACCTCGCCCTGTCCCGCGGTATCGACTGCGACGCCAGCCAGATAGTGATAACGGAAGGGGCGCTTGAGGGGGTTAACCTGTGCACCATGCTGTTAAGTGAGCCTGGCGATGTCGCGTGGGTGGAAAACCCCGGCTATAGCGGGGCAAAGAGCGCGTTTGTTAAAACAGGCCTGACCATGACGGGAATCCCTGTTGATGACGAGGGAATGTGCTGGGAAGGACGGGATGCGCCTGCTCCCTCGCTGATTTTTACCTCGCCTTCGCACCAGTTCCCCTACGGAAGCGTGCTCAGTGCCCGGCGACGTCTGGCGCTGCTGGAACTGGCCCGGCAGCAGAACGCGTGGATCATTGAAGACGATTACGACAGCGAATTCCGTTATGCCGGTGAGCCTGTTCCGGCGATGCTGGGGATGGTCAACAACGCGCCCGTGGTTTATCTGGGAACGTTCAGTAAAACGCTGTTTCCGTCGCTCAGAATGGGGTTCATGGTCTTGCCGCCAGCGCTGGCGAAAGCGGCTCGCCCGGCCATCGGCTCGCTGTTGCGGGGCGGGCATCGTGCCGAACAGCGTACGCTGGCGCTGTTCATTGAAGAAGGCCACTATGCCCGTCATCTTGCCGCCATGCGTCGGCTCTATCGTAAGCGATACCGCCAGCTGCGGGAGGTGCTGGGGGCAGAGCTTCACACGCCGCACCGTATACTGGCCGGTGAAGGCGGGATGCATCTGACGCTGGCGATAGACGATATTGACGACCAGACGCTGGTGGCGCAGGCGAGGGCGTTTCAGCTGGCACCCGCTGCACTGAGCGGGTATTACCTGGAGGCGAAGCAGGGGCAAACCGGTCTGGTTTTAGGTTACGGCAACACCTCTGCTTCGCAGTTTGCGCCGGGGATCCGGCGTCTGCAGGCGTTAATTACGCAGCAGCAGGGCGCGAAAGGGTAAAGACATCATAGAAAGAGAGCTGGCCTTTGGTGGAGACCATTTTCTGCAGCTTCTCTTTTTGCGCTGTTTCAACGGCCGGAGAGTGCATGATGCTGTCGATCAGCTCCGTGGGCACGAAACGTGTGTTATACCATTCACCGTTGTAGCAGACCCGGAAATCGAGAACGTCGATATCTTCGTAACGGTAGCGCGGATTCACGTCGAAAAAGAAAAAGGCGTTAAAGACCACAAACAGCACAACCAGCAGCCAGACGGAGTCCACCAGCGTTTCGGACTTCAGCATCACAATCAGCGTCGCCAGCCAGGCGGCATACATGGCGACAAACAGTCCAGGATGTTTGCGAATAAAGCTAATGCTAAAGCGCGGGCGATTGTCGCGCTTTTCGCGGAGGTTAAGATCGTCGATGGTGGCGGTAAGCAGGCGCTGTATCTCGGTCATTTTTTGCCTTCATAAGAGTTGACAATACAGGGTGTCTGCCAATTTTAGGGGAGCCATCGGGTTGAAAAAAGTAACAGTCAGGCGCTAAAAGACCATAACAGTTGGCTCCCCGCGCCCTTATAAAGTTTTGATGATTTTTGCCGGATTGCCGCCCACGACGACGTTAGCCGGGACGTCTTTTGTCACCACGGCGCCGGAGGCCACCACCACATTATCACCGATCGTGACGCCAGGGTTAATGACCGCCCGGCCACCAATCCAGACATTATTCCCAATGTTGACCGGTTTCCCAAACTCCACGCCGCTGTTCCGTTCCTCTGCATCCAGCGGGTGGGTGGCCGTATAAATGTGCACACCCGGCGCGAGCATACAGTTATCGCCGATGCGAACAGGGCAGACATCCAGCATCACGCAGTCGAAGTTCGCGTAAAAGTTTTTGCCAAGATAAATATTGTATCCGTAGTCGCAGCGGAAGCTCGGTTCTATATAAGCGCCTTCGCTTTGCCCCAGAAGTTCCGCCAGGATATTCTGGCGTTCTGTCTTTTCATCGGGCGCGGTGTGGTTATAGCGGTAAACCAGATGGCGGGCCCGCAGTCGGTCGGCCCGTAACGTCTCATCGCCGGGGCGATAATGTTCACCGGCAATCATCTTCTGTTTTTCTACGCTCATAGGAAACCTCTCTGGAAATGATTACCGCAGGGTAATCGGAACAGGTTGAGAGGGGAACGTTCCCGAAAAGCCGATGTGACTGTCGTCACAACATTGTTGCTGATGAACACGTTTTACACGGAGACCTGGCCTGGGCACAGGGAACATAACGGGATAGGTAAAAAACTCAGAACGTGGCGTAGAACTCTACAGACACCCTTCAAAGATTAACGGACAAATTTCCATACAGAAGTAGGGATTTTGTCATACAACTTATTCATGGTCAGCTCAGCAAGACGATGGTCAGCGGCTGAATAAAATACGGCCAGTTCATTATCAGAAAGCTCGTATTTATTCTTTTCAATCACGCGTTCGAGGGTGTCAATTGACTGACAACGTCGTAAGCGCATCAAATAATCGATTTTAGTGAGTGGTTTATCAGACATAAATTCACCTTAGTAATTGTAATAATTTTAACAGGAAAGGCTAACCGGGTTAGCTCTGCTCACGTTGACGAAACAGCGGAATAGCCGGTTTCCCGATTTACGCCATTTTTGCAAATCCTGGGCGTTAATGCCGTAACTACTGAACAACATAAAGGTGTCGTCCAGGTATTCATCAATTTGCTCAATGAGCTTATTATCTTCATTGTACTTAATTTTATAATTAAGTGCGAAGGTTGCGATATGCTCTATCAGCTCATTCAACTGTAAATTGATGGCAGACGTTGGGTCGTTTACCCAGCCATGGTTGCTTTCATCAAGGTTGGCAAGGCAGTCATGGTACAAGGATTCGCAGAGAAATTTCAACTGCGCGATATCATGCCTTTTTGGCGAGTACTCGTCCATAGCGCATCCCCTTCTGAGTGATTTCTTACTCACCGAACATCATTGTCGGGATGGATACAACTGACTTAGCTACATGAGTGCTGTGTTCCTGATAACCTAACTATAAGCCACTCCTTCCTGGATTTCATCGCGCTATTACGAAAAATTACAAATAAAACCGTAGACTGCGAGCATGTACGCAATGTTCCACCCTGGACACCCCTTTTTTATCCAAATTAACGCGCTGTTTTATCGCTTCCTTACGTTTCATTGGCTTAGCAAAAATGGCGAGAAAAGTTCAGATTCGAACTTCACGTTGTCAGAACTTCTTATTAGGAATATTCCTAATAGCTTAAGCGAGGAAATGAAATTAAAAAAATCCTGAATTCACCGATTAAGTTATCAGTTAATTATGATATGTCTAATTAAGATGGCAGAAAATAAATTGAATCACAATAAGCGTAATTTATGATTTTTTCTGAAAATGAAAAAGGCCGCTAATGCGGCCTTTTTATCATGTGAAACCGGTATCAGTGAGGTTCTACCGAATGCGCGTGTTCAACATCTTCATTCTTACGGCTGAAGCGGCGGCGAACCACCACGAAGAACACCGGTACGAAGAAGATAGCGAGTACGGTTGCGGTGATCATACCCCCCATAACGCCCGTACCGACCGCGTTCTGCGCACCGGAGCCCGCACCGGAGCTGATAACCAGCGGCAGTACGCCGAGGATAAACGCCAGTGACGTCATCAGGATTGGGCGCAGACGCATACGAACAGCCTCAAGCGTCGCCTCAATAAGACCTTTGCCTTCTTTCTCCATCAGATCTTTGGCGAATTCAACGATAAGTATCGCGTTCTTCGCCGACAAGCCAATGGTTGTCAGCAGGCCTACCTGGAAGTACACGTCGTTGGTCAGTCCGCGGAACGTTGCCGCAAGCAGCGCACCGATAACCCCGAGCGGTACCACCAGCATAACGGAGAACGGAATTGACCAGCTCTCGTACAGCGCTGCCAGACACAGGAAGACGACGATCAGTGAAATCGCGTACAGGGCAGGGGCCTGGTTACCGGACAGACGTTCCTGATAGGACATCCCGGTCCAGTCGTAGCCAACACCCGAAGGCAGTTTGCTCGCCAGCTCTTCCATCAGGTTCATGGCTTCACCGGTGCTTCGGCCCGGCGCAGCCTGACCCAGGATCTCCATTGATGGCAGACCGTTATAGCGTTCCAGACGCGGCGAACCGTATTCCCAGCGTGACGTTGAGAATGCCGAGAACGGTACCATCTGACCATTGCTGCCGCGCACGAACCAGCTGTTGATATCGTTTGGCAACATACGGTACTGCGCCTCGGACATCACGTACACTTTCTTCACGCGACCGCGGTCGATGAAGTCGTTAACGTAGCTACCGCCCCAGGCGGCGCCCAGCGTGGTATTGATGTCACTGATGGACACGCCCAGCGCCTGAGCTTTCTCCTGGTCGATGTCGATTTTGTACTGCGGCGTATCTTCCAGGCCGTTTGGACGCACGCCGACCAGCAGGTCAGGGTGCTTAGCCACTTCGCCAAACAGCTGGTTACGCGCCTGCGTCAGTTTTTCGTGACCCAGACCGCCCTGGTCAATCAGCTGGAAGTCGAAGCCGGTCGCGGTACCCAGTTCAACAATCGCCGGCAGGTTGAAGGCGAACACCATCGCATCTTTAATCTGCGAGAAGGTGCCCATCGCACGGCCGGTAATGGCTTCAACCTTGTTCTCTTTGCCCGGACGTTCAGACCAGTCTTTCAGAGAAACGAAGGCGATACCGGTGTTCTGACCACGACCCGCAAAGCCAAAGCCGTTAACCGCAAACACGGATTCAACGTTGTCTTTCTCTTTGGTGAGGTAGTAGTCCGTCACTTCGTCCAGCACTTTCTGGGTACGCTCTTGCGACGCACCCGCAGGAAGCTGTGCCATCGTCAGGAACACGCCCTGGTCTTCATCCGGCAGGAACGAGCTTGGCAGACGAACGAACAGAATCGCCATCCCCGCCACGATGATGATATAGAGCAGCAGGTAACGACCGGTGCTGCGCAGGATGTTGCCCACGCTGTCGGTGTAGTGATGCGTGCTCTTATCAAACATGCGGTTAAACCAGCCGAAGAACCCTTTATGCTCGCCATGACCGCCTTTCTGAATCGGCTTCAGCATGGTGGCACACAGCGCAGGCGTCAGGATCAATGCGACCAGTACCGACAGCGCCATCGCGGAAACGATGGTGATCGAGAACTGACGGTAAATCGCACCGGTAGAGCCGCCGAAGAAGGCCATCGGGATAAATACCGCAGACAGTACCATCGCGATACCAACCAGCGCGCCCTGGATCTGGCCCATTGATTTACGGGTCGCTTCCTTCGGCGGCAGACCTTCTTCCGCCATCACGCGCTCGACGTTCTCTACCACGACGATGGCGTCATCCACCAGCAGGCCGATGGCAAGCACCATCCCGAACATCGTCAGGGTGTTTATCGAGAAGCCAAAGGCCGCGAGGATAGCAAAGGTCCCTAGCAGAACGACCGGAACGGCGATGGTTGGGATCAGCGTCGCGCGGAAGTTTTGCAGGAACAGATACATGACCAGGAACACCAGGATGATCGCTTCTGCCAGCGTTTTAACCACTTCGTGAATCGAAATTTTAACGAATGGCGTGGTGTCGTACGGATAAACGATCTTCAGGCCTGACGGGAAGTACGGTTCCATTTTCTTCAGTTCTGCACGAATCGCCGTGGCGGTATCCAGGGCGTTCGCGCCTGTCGCCAGTTTGATACCCAGACCAGAAGCCGGTTTACCGTTGAACTTCGCGATGATGTCGTAGTTCTCACCGCCCAGCTCGACTTTCGCCACGTCGCGCAGGCGAACCTGCGAGCCGTCCTGATTCACTTTCAGCAGAATTTTGCTGAACTCATCCGCGGAGGTCAGACGGGTTTGCGCGATGATCGAGGCGTTAAGCTGCTGGCCCTTCACCGGCGGCGTACCGCCTAGCTGACCGGCTGCCACCTGGGCGTTCTGCGCTTTAATGGCGTTAATCACGTCAACCGGCGTCAGCTGGAAGTTGTTCAGCTTGTTCGGATCCATCCAGATACGCATTGCGTACTGAGAACCGAACAGCTGCACGTCACCCACACCGGACGTACGGCTGATGGCGTCCTTCATGTTGGCGCCCACGTAGTCGGAAATATCCTCCTGCGTCATGGTGCCGTTGGTGTTGATAACGCCGACAACCATCAGGAAGCTACTGGACGATTTCTCGACGCTCACGCCCTGCTGTTGTACTTCCTGCGGCAGCAGCGGCATCGCCAGCTGCAGTTTGTTCTGCACCTGAACCTGCGCAATGTCAGCATCCGTACCTGACTCGAAGGTCAGGGTGATCTGAACTGTACCGGTAGAGTCACTGTTTGAGGACATGTACATCAGGTTATCGATACCGTTCATGTTCTGTTCGATAACCTGAGTGACGGTGTCCTGCACCGTTTTTGCATCAGCCCCTGGGTAGGTCGCGGAAATCGTCACCGCCGGTGGCGCAATCGTTGGATATTGCGCGACAGGCAGCTTCAGGATCGCAAGTCCCCCGGCCAGCATGATGATAATGGCGATCACCCACGCAAATATGGGGCGATCGATAAAGAAATTAGGCATGTCTTAACGGCTCCTGTTTAAGTTAAGACTTGGTTTGTTCTGACTGGCCAGCGGCCGAAGCTTGTTGTTTATCGTCAGATTTCACTTCCTGTGCTTTAACCTGCGCGCCAGGACGAACTTTTTGCAAACCAGTAACAATCACGCGATCGCCATCTTTCAGACCTTCCGTCACCAGCCATTTATCCCCAATCGCCTGGGTGGCGGTGATGTTGCGCATTTCGACTTTGTTATCAGCCCCAACAACCAGTGCGCTCGCATCGCCGCGTGGCGTACGGGTCACGCCCTGCTGTGGAACCAGAAGGGCGGTTGGATTCGTTCCTTCTTCCAGACGTGCGCGAACGAACATACCTGGCAGCAGATTTTTGTCAGGGTTCGGGAAAATCGCACGTAAGGTGATGGAACCGGTGGTCTGGTCGACCGTCACGTCAGAGAATTCCAGCGTCCCTTCCTGCGGGAACTTGATACCGTCGTTGGTAATCAGCTCCACTTTGGCTTTGCCGTTTTCCTGTTTCAGGGTGCCGTTAGCCAACTCCTGTTTCAGGCGCAGGAAATCATTGCTGGACTGCGTGACGTCAACGTAGATCGGATCGAGCTGCTGCACGGTCGCCAGCGCAGTGGTCTGACCGTTCTGCACCAGAGCCCCTTCCGTGACGGAAGATTTACCAATACGACCGCTGATAGGCGAGGTCACTTTGGTATAGGCCAGGTTAATGCGCGCGGTTTCGACGGCCGCTTTGGCTGCCACCACGGCGGCGTTAGCCTGCTGGGCATCCGCCAGGGCGGTATCGTAATCCTGCTGACTGATGTACTTGGTACCGAGCAGTTTTTGATAGCGGTTCAGCGTCAGCTGGGCAATTTTAGCCGCGGCCTGTGCTTTAGCCAGATCGCCTTTCGCGCTTTCATAAGACGCCTGATAGGTTGCGGGATCAATCTGATACAGAGACTCACCGGCCTGCACATCACCGCCTTCGGTGAAGTTGCGTTTCAGGATAATGCCGCTAACCTGAGGACGCACTTCCGCAATGCGGTAAGCATTTGTACGGCCGGGTAATTCGGTGGTGATTTGTAGAGGTTCAGATTTGAGCGTCACAACGCCTACTTCTGGCGCCTGCTGAGCTCCTTGTTGAGCCGGTTTGTCGTCACATCCTGTTAGCGCTAAGCTGCCTGAAAGCATCAGAACGACCGCCAGAGGCGTTAACCCTCTGTTTTTGTTCATATGTAAACCTCGAGTGTCCGATTTCAAATTGATCAAGGGTCCTGAGTCTAAAACCCATTGCTGCGTTTATATTATCGTCATGCTATGGTACATACATTCACAAATGTATGTAAATCTGACTCCTGTAAATTCACTCACCTATGGCACGAAAAACTAAACAACAAGCGCTGGAAACCCGACAACATATTCTGGATGTGGCGATACGTTTGTTCTCGCAGCAAGGTGTTTCAGCAACCTCGCTGGCGCAAATTGCTCAGGCCGCCGGTGTGACGCGAGGAGCGATTTACTGGCATTTTAAAAACAAGTCAGATCTGTTCAGTGAAATCTGGGAGCTTTCAGAGTCCAGCATTAGCGATCTCGAGAGTGAGTATCGGGCAAAATTCCCAGACGATCCACTCTCAGTATTGAGAGAAATATTAGTATATATCCTTGAAGCAACGGTAGTTGAAGAACGTCGCAGATTAATGATGGAGATTATTTTTCATAAATGCGAGTTCGTGGGCGAGATGGCGGTCGTGCAGCAGGCGCAACGAAGCCTCAGTCTGGAAAGCTATGACCGTATTGAGCACAACCTGAACCTCTGTATGGAGGCAAAACTGCTACCTGCCAATCTGTTGACCCGTCGGGCGGCGATTCTGATGCGCAGCTACATTTCTGGTCTGATGGAAAACTGGCTTTTTGCACCGCAATCGTTTGATCTTAAAGCGGAAGCTCGCAGCTACGTGGCGATTTTACTGGAAATGCTACAGCTTAGCCCGACGCTGCGCAGCGACGCGCCTTCGCTAACGGCCTGACCCCTTTCCAGGATTTATCTCAGAGGCTTACGTTCGCGCTATTCTGCATCTGACGAGCGTGATATTCTTCACGCCGGACTATTTTCGGTCATCTTCTGACATCATTCACAACTATGCTGCCCATCAATCGCTCGCAACATCCTGTTTTTGCATTGCTCTTTGCGATGCTGTTTTTCTTCGCCACGGCGCCGCTGACCTGGGCCCGCGCCGATAACAGCAACGATATTCCCACCCGTGCTGATGTTCAGTCGCAGCTCGACACGCTGAACAAACAAAAAGAACTCTCTCCTCAGGAAAAACTGACGCAGCAGGACCTGACGGAAACGCTGGAAACGCTGGATAAAATTGAACGCGTTAAGGCTGAAACCGCCCAGCTTCGTCAGAAGGTGGCGCAGGCCCCTGAAAACATGCGCAAAGCGACGGAGTCGCTGAATGCCCTGAGTGACGTTGATAACGACAACGAAACGCGCAAAACGCTCGCCACGCTCTCCTTACGCCAGCTGGAATCGCGCGTCGCCCAGTTGCTCGACGATCTGCAAACCGCGCAGTCCGATCTCGCGACCTACAACAGCCAGCTTGTCTCCCTGCAAACCCAGCCCGAGCGCGTGCAAAATGCGATGTATACCGCGTCTCAGCAGCTGCAGCAGATCCGCAACCGCCTGAACGGCACGACGGTGGGCGAAGGCACGCTGCGCCCGACGCAGCAAACCTTGCTGCTGGTTCAGCAGTCGTTGCTCAATGCGCAGATCGAACAGCAGCGTAAAAGCCTGGAAGGGAATACGGTGCTGCAGGACACTCTGCAGAAACAGCGTGATTACGTCACCGCGAACATTAATCGTCTGGAGCATCAGCTTCAGCTTTTGCAGGAGGCGGTTAACAGCAAACGCCTGACCCTGACGGAAAAAACCGCCCAGGAGGCCGTATCCCCTGACGAAACCGCCCGTATTCAGGCCAACCCGCTGGTAAAACAGGAGCTTGAGGCTAACCATCAGCTCAGCCAGCGCCTGATACTGGCGACGGAAAACGGCAACTCGCTGGTTCAGCAAAATATCAAGGTCAAAAACTGGCTGGATCGCGCCCTGCAGGCGGAACGCAACATCAAAGAGCAGATCGCGGTCCTGAAGGGCAGCCTCCTGCTGTCGCGTATTCTCTACCAGCAGCAGCAGACGCTTCCGTCCGCCGACGAGCTGGAGGACATGACCAACCGCATTGCGGATTTACGTCTGGAGCAGTTTGACGTCAACCAACAGCGCGATGCCCTTTTCCAGAGCGATACCTTTGTCGCCAAAATTGAAGAGGGACATTCCAGCGACGTGAACCCGGAAGTGCACGACGCGCTGCTCCAGGTCGTGGATATGCGTCGCGAGCTGCTGGACCAGCTCAATAAACAGCTGGGTAACCAGCTGATGATGGCCATTAACCTGCAAATCAACCAGCAGCAGCTGGTGAGCGTCTCGAAAAGTCTGCAGGAGATCCTGACCCAGCAGATTTTCTGGGTAAACAGCAACAAGCCGATGGACTGGGACTGGGTTAAATCCTTCCCTGAGACGCTGAAAACGCAGATTAAGAGCATGAAGATCACCGTAAACTGGGAGAAAGCCTGGCCTGCGGTAATGATTGCTTTTCTGGCCGGTTTGCCGCTGCTGCTGATTGCCGGTCTCATCCGCTGGCGTCTGGGCTGGCTGAAAAAATACCAGGCGAAGCTGGCCTCCGAAGTAGGGCAGCTGCGCAACGATAGCCAGCTCCATACGCCAAAAGCGATTCTGATTGACCTTATTCGCGCCCTGCCGGTGTGCCTGATTATTCTGGCCGTGGGTCTGATTCTGCTCACTATGCAGCTCAACGTCAGCGATCTGCTGTGGGCGTTCAGTAAAAAACTGGCGCTGTTCTGGCTGGTGTTTGGCCTGTGCTGGAAGGTACTGGAAAAAGACGGCGTGGCGGTGCGTCATTTCAACATGCCAGCGCAGCTGACCAGCCACTGGCGTCGTCAGATCGTGCGCATCAGCCTGGCGCTCCTGCCGCTGCACTTCTGGTCGGTTGTCTCTGAGCTTTCCCCGCTGCATCTGATGGATGACGTGCTGGGCCAACTGGTCATCCTGCTGAACCTGCTGCTGATTGCGATCCTGATGTGGCCGATGTGTCGCGACAGCTGGCGTGATAAAGAGTCCCACAATATTCGTCTGGCCACCGTGACGGTGCTGGCGATCATTCCGCTGGCGCTGATGGTGCTGACGGCGACGGGCTACTTCTATACCACGCTGCGCCTGTCCGGGCGCTGGATTGAAACGGTCTATCTGGTGATCGTCTGGAACCTGCTCTATCAGACCGTGCTGCGCGGCCTGAGCGTGGCGGCCCGCCGCATCGCCTATCGCCGTGCCATCGCGCGTCGTCAGCATCAGGTGAAAGAGGGGGCCGAAGGCGCGGAGCCTCAGGAAGAGCCGACCATCGCGCTGGAGCAGGTTAACCAGCAGACGCTGCGCATCACCATGCTGGTGATGATCGCCCTGTTTGCCGTGATGTTCTGGGCAATCTGGTCCGATCTTATTACCGTTTTCGCCTATCTCGACAGTATTACCCTCTGGCAATACAACGGAACCGAAGCCGGCGCGGCGGTCATGAAAAGCGTGACCATGGGCAGCCTGCTGTTTGCGCTGGTGTCGTCGGTGGTGGCCTGGGCGCTGATCCGCAACCTGCCAGGCCTGCTCGAAGTGCTGCTCCTGTCACGTTTGAATCTTCGCCAGGGGGCGTCCTACGCCATTACCACGATCCTCAACTACGTCATCATCATTGTCGGAGCGATGACGGTCTTTGGCTCGCTTGGCGTCTCGTGGGATAAACTGCAGTGGCTGGCGGCGGCCCTCTCGGTCGGTCTTGGTTTTGGCCTGCAGGAGATCTTCGGTAACTTTGTGTCCGGCCTGATCATCCTGTTCGAACGTCCGGTACGTATCGGCGATACCGTCACCATCGGCACGTTCTCGGGAACGGTCAGCAAGATCCGCATTCGTGCCACCACCATCACCGACTTCGATCGCAAAGAGGTGATCATCCCGAACAAAGCGTTCGTGACCGAGCGTCTGATCAACTGGTCGCTTTCCGATACGGTGACGCGCGTGGTGATCCGCCTGGGCGTGGCCTATGGATCGGATCTGGATAAGGTGAAAGAGGTGCTGCTGAAGGCGGCGTCTGAACATCCGAAAGTGATGCACGATCCGGCCCCGGCGGTCTTCTTCACCACCTTTGGGCCGAGTACGCTGGATCACGAGCTGCGTTTATACGTGCGTGAACTGCGTGACCGCAGCTATACGGTGGATGAGCTTAACCGCTCTATCGATCGTCTGTGCCGTGAAAACGATATTAATATCGCCTTTAACCAGCTTGAGGTTCACCTGCGTAACGAGAAAGGTGATGAGCATACGGAAGTGAAGCGCGACATTAAGGGTGATGACCCGACTCCGGCTTAATCTATTTTCCCTCTCCCCTCTGGGGAGAGGGCAGGGTGAGGGGGAAGTTTCCCCTCAAAATCCCGCCGCACAATCTCCAGCGCCTTAAGCACCGTCTCGGCGGGGATCTCATGATTCTCCAGCAGCATAATCAAATCGACGGCCAGCTTGACCTCATCGGGTGCATTTTCCAGTGACATGGGTGTGGCTCCTGTTAACGGGTCAAACGTTCTATGACGCGTTCAATGTCATCCAGCGCCTGACGGCAGCGGACGATGCGTCCTTCCAGCGCGCTAATCTCGCGCATCAATAGCTGCTGCTCTTCCAGCGTTTCGCTGTTGTTCAGACGCACCTCGCGTTCACGCTTCATCTCAAACAGCCGGCGCTCAAACTCCTGGTTCTCGAGCCGCTTGCGCTGCCATTTGCCGAGCCCCGGCGAGGCGCTGTCCCAGGCGCGCAGCGGCCAGGCGGCGATTTCGCGATGCAGTGCGGTGATCTGCTCGGTGAGATGCTCTGCAAGCCACGCCACCTGTTCCTGTTGTTCATTCTCAACCGCATGGCGAAGCTCGTCGAGGTTCGTCTGCGCTTCAGACAGGTAATCCTGAATGACGGTGCTGCGGGTACGAAAAAGCTGCCGGTCAAAGCGCGGCTTCAGCGTGGCGTGCCCCATCAGCGGCGTGGCCTGCGCCCGCAGAGCGATCAGCTGATTTTGCAGCCTCTCAAGAAGCAGTGCTGTTTTCAAGGCGCTCTCCAGTGGTAAAGTAGCCGTTCAGTTTGATAACGATTCGCATTATGCAGCGTACTATTTTAATCATCATTGGCTGGCTTGCGGTAGTGCTGGGCACGCTGGGTGTAGTATTACCCCTGCTGCCGACCACGCCGTTTATCCTGCTGGCGGCCTGGTGTTTCGCCCGCTCGTCGCCGCGTTTTCACCACTGGCTGCTCTACCGCTCATGGTTTGGCGGGTACTTACGCCACTGGCAAAAACACCGTGCCATGCCGCCAGGCGCCAAGCCGCGCGCGATCGCGGTGATCCTCATCACCTTCGCCATTTCATTATGGCTGGTGAAAATGATGTGGGTGCGGATCCTGCTGCTGATCATTCTCTCCTGCCTGCTTATCTTTATGTGGCGGATCCCCGTGGTTGATGAAAAGCAACAAAAGCACTGAAGCCTCATCATGGCTGTTGCAATTATCACGCGCAGCCAGTAAATTCGACCGTTTTCGAGCACAGGTGCGCCTGGTCAAAGGTTAAACAATTGTTGCCTTGGCCGACTCGTTGCGCGCTGTGAGTAACACTGTTTCATTTAGGCACAAACCGATGACCGCAACTGCACAGCAGCTTGAATATCTGAAAAACAGCATCAAAAGCATCCAGGACTACCCAAAGCCTGGCATTCTTTTCCGTGATGTCACCAGCTTGCTGGAAGACCCGAAAGCGTACGCACTCAGCATTGAACTGCTGGTCGAGCGTTACAAAAACGCCGGGATCACCAAAGTAGTAGGTACCGAAGCCCGTGGCTTCCTGTTTGGCGCACCGGTTGCGCTGGCAATGGGCGTGGGTTTTGTGCCGGTGCGTAAGCCGCGCAAACTGCCGCGTGAAACCATCGCAGAAAGCTACGAGCTGGAGTACGGCACCGATCAGCTGGAGATCCACGTTGACGCGATCAAGCCTGGCGACAAAGTGCTGGTGGTCGACGATCTGCTGGCAACCGGCGGCACCATTGAAGCGACCGTGAAGCTAATCCGCCGTCTGGGTGGGGAAGTGACCGACGCGGCCTTCATCATCAACCTGTTCGATCTCGGCGGTGAACAGCGCCTGGAAAAACAGGGCATTACCAGCTACAGCCTGGTGCCTTTCCCGGGTCACTAATCCCGGTTTTCACAACCTCGCTCAATGGGTGAGGTTGTGATAGCATTCCCCTCCATAAATTCACCTTCCAGCGTTGCAGAGCCTGCCCATGAGTTATCAGGTGTTAGCCCGTAAATGGCGACCACAAACCTTTGCTGACGTTGTCGGTCAGGAACATGTGCTGACGGCCCTGGCGAACGGCTTGTCGCTAGGTCGCATCCATCACGCCTATCTTTTTTCCGGCACCCGCGGCGTCGGTAAGACCTCTATTGCCCGTTTGCTGGCAAAAGGTCTCAACTGCGAAACCGGGATCACCGCCACGCCGTGCGGCGTGTGTGATAACTGCCGGGAGATCGAGCAGGGGCGTTTTGTCGATCTGATCGAGATCGACGCCGCTTCGCGCACCAAAGTTGAAGATACCCGCGACCTGCTGGACAACGTCCAGTACGCCCCGGCGCGCGGCCGCTTCAAGGTCTACCTGATCGATGAAGTGCACATGCTCTCGCGCCACAGCTTCAACGCCCTGCTGAAGACGTTGGAAGAGCCGCCCGCGCACGTGAAGTTCCTGCTGGCGACCACCGATCCGCAAAAGCTGCCGGTCACGATTTTATCGCGCTGCCTGCAGTTCCACCTGAAGGCGTTGGACGTCGAGCAGATCCGTACGCAGCTCGAGCACATTCTCGATGAAGAGAACATTGTCCACGAACCGCGCGCCCTGCAGCTGCTGGCCCGCGCGGCGGACGGCAGCCTGCGCGATGCGCTCAGTCTGACCGATCAGGCGATTGCCAGCGGTGACGGCAAACTCTCCACCGAGGCGGTCAGCACCATGCTCGGCACGCTGGATGACGATCAGGCGCTGTCGCTTATCGAAGCGATGATTGCCGCTAACGGCGAACGCGTGATGTCGCTGGTGAACGCGGCCGCTGCCCGCGGTATTGAGTGGGAAGGGCTGCTGGTTGAGATGCTCAGCCTGCTGCACCG
The DNA here is from genome assembly GCF_000805795.1 of Enterobacter sp. FB. Taxonomy (NCBI): domain Bacteria; kingdom Pseudomonadati; phylum Pseudomonadota; class Gammaproteobacteria; order Enterobacterales; family Enterobacteriaceae; genus Enterobacter; species Enterobacter sp. FB. The sequence continues at coordinate 227,698 of NZ_JSZC01000013.1, forward strand.
GGTGGCAATGCTGCAGCTTTCTCCCTCCGCCATTGGTGCGGATATGGCCGCCATTGAACAGCGGATGCGTGAGCTTGCCCGCACCGTGCCGCCTGCCGACGTGCAGCTTTATTACCAGACGCTGTTGATTGGTCGCAAAGAGCTACCGTTTGCGCCGGATCCGCGGATGGGCGTTGAAATGACGCTGCTGCGCGCGCTGGCGTTCCACCCGCGCATGCCGCTGCCGGAGCCGGACGTGCCCCGACAGTCTTTCGCCCCGGTTGCGCCGACGGCGGTGATGTCACCGCAGCAGGTGCCGCCGCAGCCGACGCCGCCACCGCAGCAGAACGTACCGCTGTCGGATGCCACCAGTTCGGTGCTTGCCGCGCGCAGCCAGCTGCAGCGTGCGCAGGGAGTAACCAAACCAAAAAAGAGTGAACCGGCAGCGCCAGGAAGAGCGCGGCCGGTGAACAACGCCGCGCTTGAACGACTGGCCTCGGTAACGGAGCGCGTACAGTCGCGTCCGGCACCGTCCGCGCTCGAGCAGAAAGCCCCGGTGAAAGAAGAGGCTTACCGCTGGAAGGCAACCACCATTACCGAAACGGTGAAGGAAGAGGTTGCCACGCCGAAAGCGCTGAAAAAGGCGCTGGAGCATGAAAAAACGCCGGAGCTGGCCGCGAAGCTTGCCGAAGAGTCCATTGCGCGCGACGCCTGGGCCGCAGAGGTCAGCAAACTCCAGCTGCCGAAGCTGGTGGAGCAGGTCGCGCTGAACGCCTGGAAAGAGCAGGACGGCAATCAGGTGCGTCTGCACCTGCGTCCGGGCCAGCGGCACCTCAATTCCCCTGGCGCGCAAAAGGCGCTGGCCGAGGCGCTCGCCACATTACAGGGTGCACCGGTTGAATTGACTATCATTGAAGATGATAATCCGGCAGTGAAAACGCCGCTGGAGTGGCGCCAGGCCATTTATGAAGAGAAGCTCGCGCAGGCGCGCGAGGCGATAATTGCGGATAACAACATTCAGACCCTGCGCCGGTTCTTCGACGCCGATCTGGATGAAGAGAGTATTCGCCCCATTTGATCGTGAGTCTGACTTACGGTTGTAATCCTTAAACGTGAAAGAAGAGAGAAGCCTATGTTTGGTGGAAAAGGCGGTCTGGGTGGCCTGATGAAGCAGGCTCAGCAGATGCAGGAAAAAATGCAGAAGATGCAGGAAGAGATCGCTCAGCTGGAAGTCACGGGTGAGTCCGGTGCCGGTCTGGTCAAGGTGACCATCAACGGTGCGCACAACTGCCGTCGCGTGGAAATCGACCCGAGCCTGCTCGAAGACGACAAAGAGATGCTGGAAGATCTGGTTGCAGCCGCGTTTAACGATGCCGCTCGCCGTATCGACGAAACCCAGAAAGAGAAAATGGCCTCCGTTTCCAGCGGCATGCAGCTGCCGCCTGGCTTCAAGATGCCATTCTGATGCAAACCAGTCCGCTGCTCACGCAGTTAATGGAAGCACTGCGCTGTCTGCCGGGCGTTGGCCCGAAGTCGGCGCAGCGCATGGCGTTTACGCTATTGCAGCGCGACCGCAGCGGCGGGATGCGCCTGGCGCAGGCTCTGACCCGCGCCATGTCAGAAATTGGTCACTGTGCGGATTGCCGCACCTTTACCGAGCAGGACGTGTGTAACATCTGTACGAACCCGCGTCGTCAGGAAAACGGCCAGATTTGCGTGGTGGAGAGTCCGGCGGACATCTACGCCATCGAACAAACCGGGCAGTTTTCCGGGCGCTACTTCGTGCTGATGGGGCATTTGTCCCCGCTGGACGGCATCGGCCCGGACGATATCGGTCTTGACCGCCTTGAACAGCGTCTCGAGTCCGAAACCATCAAAGAGGTGATCCTCGCCACCAACCCCACGGTGGAAGGGGAGGCAACCGCCAACTACATCGCCGAACTGTGCTCGCAGTATGGCGTTGACGCCAGCCGCATCGCCCACGGCGTGCCGGTCGGCGGCGAGCTGGAGATGGTCGACGGCACCACGCTGTCGCACTCTCTGGCCGGACGTCACAAGATTATTTTCTGACCAAACGGAGGCTGCGCGCGCCGCCTCCGCTTGAAAATTTCCCCCCGTATCCCCATCTCTCCCTCAACGTTTTAAAACCCCATTAAATGGCATTGTTGAGGTCGACATAGATGAAAGGACAAGAAACCCGTGGTTTCCAGTCAGAAGTAAAACAGCTTCTGCACCTGATGATCCATTCCCTGTATTCCAACAAAGAAATTTTCCTGCGTGAGCTGATTTCCAACGCCTCGGATGCGGCGGACAAGCTGCGCTTCCGCGCGCTGTCTAACCCGGATCTGTACGAAGGCGACGGCGAGCTGCGCGTGCGCGTCTCGTTTAATAAAGAGAACCGCACCCTGACGATTGCCGATAACGGCATCGGGATGAACCGCGACGAGGTGATCGACCACCTCGGGACCATCGCGAAATCAGGCACCAAAGCGTTCCTGGAGTCCATGGGCTCTGACCAGGCGAAAGACAGCCAGCTGATCGGCCAGTTCGGCGTCGGTTTCTACTCGGCGTTCATCGTGGCGGACAAAGTCACCGTGCGCACCCGCGCGGCGGGCGACAGCGCCGAGAACGGCGTGCTGTGGGAATCCAAAGGGGAAGGCGAATACACCGTTGATGACATCACCAAAGCGGATCGCGGCACCGAAATCACCCTGCACCTGCGTGAAGGGGAAGATGATTTCCTGAACGACTGGCGCGTGCGCTCCATCATCAGCAAGTACTCCGATCACATCGCGCTGCCGGTAGAGATTGAAAAACAGGAAGAGAAAGACGGTGAAACCGTGGTTTCCTGGGAGAAAATCAACAAGGCGCAGGCGCTGTGGACGCGCAACAAGTCTGAGATTAAAGACGACGAGTACAACGAATTCTACAAGCACATCGCCCACGACTTTACCGACCCGCTGACCTGGAGCCACAACCGCGTGGAAGGTAAGCAGGAGTACACCAGCCTGCTGTACATCCCGGCACAGGCGCCGTGGGACATGTGGAACCGCGATCACAAGCATGGCCTGAAGCTGTACGTGCAGCGCGTGTTCATCATGGACGACGCCGAGCAGTTCATGCCGAACTATCTGCGCTTTGTGCGCGGCCTGATCGATTCCAACGATCTGCCGCTGAACGTCTCCCGCGAAATTCTGCAGGACAGCACCGTCACCCGTAACCTGCGCAACGCCCTGACCAAACGTGCGCTGCAGATGCTGGAAAAACTGGCGAAAGATGATGCGGAAAAATACCAGACCTTCTGGAAACAGTTCGGTCTGGTGCTGAAAGAAGGCCCGGCTGAAGACATGGCGAACGTTGAAACCATCGCCAAACTGCTGCGCTTTGCTTCTACGCACACCGACTCCTCCGCGCAGACCGTGTCGCTGGAAGAGTACATCTCCCGCATGAAAGAAGGGCAGGAGAAGATCTACTACATCACCGCCGACAGCTACGCCGCGGCGAAGAGCAGCCCGCACCTGGAGCTGCTGCGTAAGAAAGGCATCGAAGTGCTGCTGCTTTCCGACCGCATCGACGAGTGGATGATGAACTACCTGACCGAGTTCGACGGTAAGGCGTTCCAGTCCGTTGCCAAAGCCGATGAGTCCATCGACAAGCTGGCAGATGAAGTGGATGAAAATGCGAAAGAAGCCGAGAAGGCGCTGGAGCCGTTCATTGAGCGCGTGAAAACCCTGCTGGGCGACCGCGTGAAAGAGGTGCGCTTCACGCATCGTCTGACCGACACTCCGGCCATTGTCACCACCGATGCCGACGAAATGAGCACCCAGATGGCGAAGCTGTTCGCCGCGGCGGGCCAGGCGGTACCGGAAGTGAAATATATCTTTGAGCTTAATCCGGATCACCCGCTGGTGAAACGCGCGGCGGATACCCAGGACGACGCCCGCTTTGCCGAGTGGGTTGAACTCCTGCTGGATCAGTCCCTGCTGGCCGAACGCGGCACGCTGGAAGATCCTAACCTCTTCATTAAACGTGTGAATGCGCTGCTGCTGGCGTAACTGACCACGCCTCCCCTGGTCTTCTCCCTCTCCCCGAGGGAGAGGGCCAGTGTGAGGGCACCAGACCGCACTATCCCAAATTATCTCCCCCCATTAACCGTTTCAGCCTTCCTGCCTTCCTTGAGCGATGCCCGTTCTGGTGGTATTGTTTAGCGCTTTTGAAAAATTGAAACGACTTTTGAGGGGATTTTCGCAATGCGTATTATTCTGCTTGGCGCTCCGGGCGCGGGTAAAGGAACTCAGGCTCAGTTCATCATGGAGAAATACGGTATTCCGCAAATCTCCACCGGTGATATGCTGCGCGCCGCTGTTAAATCTGGCTCCGAGCTGGGTAAACAGGCGAAAGACATCATGGACGCAGGCAAGCTGGTGACCGACGAGCTGGTAATTGCTCTGGTCAAAGAGCGCATTGCTCAGGAAGACTGCCGTAACGGTTTCCTGCTGGACGGCTTCCCACGTACCATTCCTCAGGCTGACGCCATGAAGGAAGCGGGCATCAACGTGGACTACGTTCTGGAGTTCGACGTACCGGACGAGCTGATCGTTGACCGTATCGTTGGCCGTCGCGTACACGCTGCCTCTGGCCGCGTTTACCACATCAAATTCAACCCACCTAAGGTTGAAGGCAAAGACGACGTGACCGGCGAAGAGCTGACCACCCGTAAAGACGATCAGGAAGAGACCGTGCGTAAGCGTCTGGTGGAATACCATCAGATGACTGCGCCGCTGATCGGCTACTACACCAAAGAAGCGCAGGCGGGTAACACCAAATACGCCAAAGTTGACGGCACCAAAGCCGTGGCTGACGTGCGTGCTGAGCTGGAAAAAATCCTCGGCTAATCGCATCTCTCTCACCCGGGCCACCGGGTGAGAAAAATTCTCATCTTACCTATTACAGCAATGGGTTTCGTTTAAACGCATTTCCGCTACAATTGACAACCATTCAAATGGTTAAGAGGCGTGAATGAGTCAGGCGAAAACCGGCATCCTGCTTGCCAATCTGGGCACTCCAGAAGCACCTACATCAGACGCGGTAAAACGCTACCTGCGACAATTTTTAAGCGACACGCGCGTCGTGGATTTTCCGCGACTGCTGTGGTGGCCGCTGCTGCGTGGCGTCATTCTGCCGATCCGTTCTCCGCGCGTCGCCAAACTCTATCAGTCCGTGTGGATGGAAGAGGGCTCGCCGCTGATGGTCTACAGCCGTCGTCAGGAGAAGGCGCTGGCCGCCCGCCTGCCGGAGATGCCCGTCGCGCTCGGCATGAGCTACGGCAAACCGTCACTGGAAAGCGCGGTGGACTCGCTGCTGGCGCAGGGCGTGGACCATATCGTGGTGCTGGCGCTCTACCCGCAGTACTCCTGCTCGACGGTGGCCGCCGTCTGGGACGAGCTGGCGCGCATTCTGGCGACCCGCCGCCGCATTCCGGGCGTGACCTTTATTCGCGACTACGCGGATAACGAGCTGTACATCAAGGCGCTCGACAACAGCGCGCGCGCGTCGTTTGAAAAACACGGCGAGCCGGATCTGCTGCTGCTCTCCTATCACGGCATCCCGCAGCGTTTCGCCAATGAAGGGGATGATTACCCGCAGCGCTGCCGCGATACCACCCGCGAGCTGGTTTCCGCCCTCGGCCTGCCGCCGGAGAAGGTGATGATGACCTTCCAGTCGCGCTTCGGCCGCGAGCCGTGGCTGACGCCATACACCGATGAAACCCTCAAAATGCTGGGTGAGAAGGGCGTGAAGCACATTCAGGTGATGTCGCCGGGCTTCTCGGCAGACTGTCTGGAGACGCTGGAGGAGATCGCGGTGCAAAACCGGGAATTTTTCCTGGAGGCTGGCGGCGAAAAGTACGAGTACATTCCGGCGCTTAACGACTCCCCTGAGCATATCGACATGATGGTCTCGCTGGTAACGAACGGTCGCTGATCGCACTCCGGGCCGGGTTTGTGCTACCATTCCCGGCCCATATTCTTCGTACAGTTCAGACCATGAAATTTCCCGGTAAACGCAAATCCAAACACTACTTCCCCGTGGATGCCCGCGATCCGCTCCTGCAGCAAATCCAGCCAGAAAATGAAACCAGCGCGGCGTGGGTCGTCGGTATCGACCAGACGCTGGTGGACATTGAAGCGAAAGTGGATGATGCGTTTGTCGCCCGTTACGGTCTGAGCGCCGGTCACTCGCTGGTGATTGAAGATGACGTTGCCGAAGCGCTGTACCAGGAGCTGGTGCGCGAAAACCTGATTACCCATCAGTTCGCCGGCGGCACCATCGGCAACACCATGCACAACTACTCCGTGCTGGCGGACGACCGCTCTGTCCTGCTCGGCGTAATGTGCAGCAACATTGAAATCGGTGGCTACGCCTATCGCTACCTGTGCAACACCTCCAGCCGTACCGATCTGAACTATCTCCAGGGCGTCGACGGCCCGATTGGCCGCTGCTTTACGCTGATCGGTGAATCCGGCGAGCGTACCTTTGCCATCAGCCCGGGCCACATGAACAAGCTGCGCGCGGACAGCATTCCCGAAGAGGTGATCGCGGGCGCCTCGGCGCTGGTGCTGACCTCCTACCTGGTGCGCTGCAAGCCGGGCGAGCCGATGCCGGAAGCGACCATGAAGGCGATTGAGTACGCGAAGAAGTACGATGTGCCGGTGGTGTTAACGCTGGGCACCAAATTCGTGATTGCCGATAACCCGGAATGGTGGCAGGCGTTCCTGAAAGAGCACGTCTCGATTCTGGCGATGAACGAAGAGGAGGCCGAAGCGCTGACCGGTGAAAGCGATCCGCTGCTGGCGTCTGACAAAGCGCTGGACTGGGTGGATCTGGTGCTCAGCACCGCGGGTCCGGTTGGGCTGTATATGGCTGGCTTCACCGAAGAAGAGAGCAAACGCAAAACCCAGCACCCGCTGCTGCCCGGCGCGATTGCCGAGTTCAACCAGTACGAGTTCAGCCGCGGCATGCGTTTTAAAGACTGTGTTAATCCGCTGCGTATCTACTCGCACATCGCCCCGTATATGGGCGGGCCGGAGAAGATCATGAATACCAACGGCGCGGGCGACGGCGCGCTGGCCGCGCTGCTGCACGACATCACCGCTAACGCCTACCACAAAACCAACGTGCCAAATTCCAGCAAGCACAAGTTCAGCTGGCTGACCTATTCGTCGCTGGCGCAGGTATGCAAGTACGCCAACCGCGTAAGCTATCAGGTGCTGAACCAGCACTCACCGCGCTTAACGCGTGGCCTGCCGGAACGGGAAGACAGCCTCGAAGAGGCGTACTGGGACAGGTAAAAGCAAAACGGCAACCTGTGGTTGCCGTTTTTAGTGTTTGTTCCCTCTCCCTGTGGGAGAGGGCCAGGGTGAGGGCATCAGGCCGCACAAAACTTAACCCGTCACCGCCTCTTCAACCGGCGGTTTTTCCAGCAGCGTCAGCATCGTATTCGCAATCTCGCGCTCGCCCATCACCACCTTATCCGCACCGCGCTCGGTAATGTAATCTACCTCGTCGTCGTAGTGCGCCCGGGCGATAATCTCAATGTTTGGACACTTCGCGCGCGCGGAGGCGACAATCTCACCCGCCTCATAGCCGTTGGGAATGGTCAGCAGCAGCCAGCGGGCGCAGTCCAGATGCGCCAACTCCATGATCTCTTCGTTCGCCGCATTGCCCAGCACCGCGCGAATACCGCGCTCGCGCAGCTCGTCAACGCGGGTGCGTGACGTTTCAATTACCACCAGCGGAATGCCCTGCGCCATCAGCTTCTCGCCAAGCAGGCTGCCGACGCGGCCAAAGCCGACCAGCAGGGCGTGATTGCAAATATCGACCGGGATCTGCTTCTCTTCTTCGATGGCCTCTTCCAGCGTCTGCTCTTCCAGCGTTTCGGTTTTATCGAGGTATTTTTCCAGCAGGGCAAACAGCACCGGGTTCAGCATAATTGACAGGATCGCCCCCGCCAGCACCAGGTTTTGTCCGGCCTGCGGCAGCAGGTTCAGGGCCATGCCCAGACCGGCCAGAATAAAGGCGAACTCGCCAATCTGCGCAAGGCTGGCGGCAATGGTCAGCGCCGTCCGCGGAGAGTGGCCGAACATTCGCACCAGGAAGAAGGCGGCGAGCGACTTACCAAAGATAATGATCGCCAGCGTGCCCAGTACGGCCAGCGGCTGCTGGATCAGAATAAGCGGGTCAAACAGCATCCCGACGGAGACGAAGAACAGCACGGCAAAGGCGTCGCGCAGCGGCAGGGTGTCGTGTGCGGCGCGGTGGCTCAGCTCGGATTCGTTCAGCACCATCCCGGCAAAGAACGCGCCCAGCGCGAAGGAGACGTCAAACAGCTCAACGGCGCCAAAGGCGATACCGAGCGCCAGCGCCAGCACGGAGAGGGTAAACAGCTCGCGGGATCCGGTAGCCGCGCTGCGGGACATGATCCACGGCACCAGACGGCGACCCACCAGCATCATGATGGCGATAAACGCCACCACCTTCCCGATGGTGATGCTCATATCCAGCGCCAGCGAGGCGAAGCCGATATTGTCTTTTTCCATCATGCCGGCGACGGCGGGCAGCAGCACCAGCGTCAGGACCATCACCAGATCTTCCACAATCAGCCAGCCTATCGCGATCTGTCCGCGCTGGCTGTCTATCAGCTGTCTCTCCTCAAGCGCGCGCAGCAGCACCACGGTACTGGCGGTTGAGAGACACAGCCCAAATACGATACCGGTCATCAGCGACCAGCCCAGCACGGCCGAAAGCGCCATCCCAAGCAGCGTCGCCACCCCTATCTGGGCGATCGCTCCCGGTATGGCAATCGACTTTACCGCCATCAAATCCTTCAGGGAGAAGTGCAGGCCGACGCCGAACATCAGCAGAATCACGCCCAATTCCGCCAGCTCAGGGGCCAGTTTGGTATCCGCAACAAAACCTGGCGTAAACGGTCCCGCCAGCACACCTGCCAGCAGATAGCCGACAAGAGGAGAAATACGCAGCTTATTGGCAATCATGCCGAGAATAAAAGCGAGCACAAGTCCACCAACAATGGTGGTGATAAGCGGTGTGGCGTGGTGCATTCCGTCTCCTTTCGTGGTGAGTGTTCCATTTTTGGCGTGAATACCAAAAAACCAGGTAATAGTTTATGACAATTTTTACCCTTATGTTTATGAATAATTGTTGAAGTTTGAATAAAACAGCAATATGCACGTAAAAAAGCGCATTTTGATAAATTCAGCGCGGGGATGAAGAGGAAACCCTTATGGTATAAGGGTATCAGGTAGCTAAAGCATAACTTTAGCTACCCGTAATTCACGCTTTATGGCGGTTATCAGGCAGGAATATGGTCAACATGCCAAGAAGTGGCAGGAAAGCGCAGATTTTATAAACCAGGAAGATGCTGGTGTGATCCGCAACCATCCCTAACACCGCTGCACCCAGCCCGCCCATGCCGAAGGCGAAACCGAAAAACAGTCCGGAAACCATACCGATACGTCCGGGCAGCAGCTCCTGGGCATAAACCAGAATGGCGGAAAACGCGGAGGCGAGAATAAAACCAATAATCACGGTCAAAATCCCCGTCCATTCAAGGCTGGCGTACGGCAAAATGAGGGTAAAAGGCGCTACGCCGAGGATAGAGCCCCAAATGACATATTTACGGCCAATCTTATCGCCCACCGGCCCGCCAATTACCGTCCCTGCGGCCACCGCGAACAGGAAAGCAAACAGGTGGATCTGCGCGTTTTGTACCGATAATCCGAATTTTTGCATCAGATAAAAGGTGTAATAGCTGCTGATGCTCGCCATATAGAAGTATTTCGAGAAAATCAGCACCAGCAGGACGGCAACCGCGAGGATAACCTTATTGCGCGGCAGGGGATTGATTACCTTCGCTTTAGGTTTTCCTTTATTCACCCGATGCTGTGCGGCATACCAGCGGCTAATCTGCGCCAGCACGATAATCGCCAGCAGCGCGGCCAGCACAAACCAGGCCACGTTGCCTTTGCCGTACGGGGCGATAATCACTGCCGCCAGCAGCGGGCCGAGAGAGCTACCAAAGTTACCGCCCACCTGGAAAAGTGACTGCGCCAGGCCATGACGACCACCGGACGCCATGCGCGCCACGCGGGACGATTCCGGATGGAACACCGATGAACCGGTTCCCACCAGCGCCGCGGCAACCAGTACCGCCTCAAAGCTGCCCGCCATGGCCAGCAGCACCAGCCCGCTTAGGGTGAAGCACATGCCGATGGGTAGCGACCACGGCATAGGATATTTATCCGTCCAGTAGCCCACCACCGGCTGCAGCAGCGAGGAAGCCAGCTGGAAGGTCAGGGTGATCATCCCAATCTGCACGAAGGTGAGTGAGAACTCGGACTGCAGCAGCGGATAAATAGCCAGAATCAACGACTGGATCATGTCGTTGAGCAGGTGCGAGAGACTGATTGCGCCTAAGACTTTAAAGGAGGTGCGCGACGTCGGCGCACCCGGAACAGGCTGGGTTGAGTCACTGATTGCCATAGAGAGAGTTACCACGTCTTGAGTTATTAGCGATGCAGGGTGTAATTATTATCCGACTAACATACCCGCCTGGGACATTTGAAGAAAGTCGCAATTCTGAAAACTTATTTGTCTATTCTTATTAGTCACTGTAATTTCTGCCTTTGTCTATTGGTCAGGGAGAGAGAAGATGAAGTTAATGAAGCGGGGCGTCGCGCTGGCGCTCATCGCGGCGTGGGGGCTGGTAAGCCTGCCCGTGCAGGCGTATGAAAAAGACAAAACCTATAAAATCACCATTCTGCATACCAACGATCACCACGGTCATTTCTGGCGCAGTGAATACGGCGAATATGGCCTGTCGGCACAAAAAACGCTGGTGGATGGAATACGTAAAGAGGTGGCGGCCCAGGGCGGCAGCGTGCTGCTGCTGTCGGGAGGCGATATCAATACCGGCGTGCCGGAATCCGATTTACAGGACGCCGAGCCCGACTTTCGCGGCATGAACCTGATTGGCTACGACGCGATGGCCGTCGGTAACCATGAGTTTGATAATCCGCTGAGCGTCCTGCGTCAGCAGGAGAAGTGGGCCAAATTCCCGTTCCTCTCCGCCAACATTTACCAGAAAAGCACCGGCGAGCGCCTGTTCAAGCCGTGGGCGCTGTTTAAGCGTCAGGATCTGAAGATCGCGGTCATCGGCCTAACCACCGACGACACGGCGAAAATTGGCAACCCAGAGTTCTTCACCGATATCGAATTCCGCAAACCGGCAGACGAAGCGAAGCTGGTGATTCAGGAGCTGCAGCAAAACGAAAAGCCGGACGTGATTATCGCCACCACCCACATGGGGCACTACGACAACGGTGAGCACGGCTCCAATGCGCCGGGCGACGTGGAGATGGCGCGCAGCCTGCCGGCGGGCTCGCTGGCGATGATTGTGGGTGGTCACTCACAGGATCCGGTCTGCATGGCGTCCGAGAATAAAAAGCAGGTGGACTACGTGCCGGGCACGCCGTGTGCGCCAGATCGTCAGAACGGTATCTGGATTGTGCAGGCGCACGAGTGGGGGAAATACGTAGGCCGGGCGGACTTCGAGTTCCGTAACGGCGAGATGAAGCTGGTGCACTATCAGCTCATTCCGGTCAACCTGAAGAAGAAAGTCACCTACCCGGACGGGAAAAGCGAGCGCGTACTTTACACCCCAGAGATTCCAGAAAACCAGCAGATGCTCTCCCTGCTGACGCCGTTCCAGAACAAAGGCAAGGCGCAGCTGGACGTGAAAATCGGCACGCTGAACGGACGTCTGGAGGGGGACCGCAGCAAAGTTCGCTTCGTGCAGACCAACATGGGCCACCTGGTGCTGGCGGCGCAAATGGCGCGCACCGGGGCTGATTTTGGCGTGATGAGCGGCGGCGGCATTCGTGATTCCATCGAAGGCGGAAACATCACCTATAAAGACGTCCTGAAGGTGCAGCCGTTCGGTAACGTGGTGATTTATGCCGACATGAGCGGGAAAGAGGTTGTTGAGTACCTGACCGCCGTGGCGCAGATGAAGCCGGATTCCGGGGCCTATCCGCAGTTTGCCAACGTGAGCTTCGTAGCGAAAGACGGCAAGCTTAACGACCTGAAGATCAAAGGCGAACCGGTTGACCCGGCGAAAACCTACCGTCTGGCGACGTTAAGCTTTAACGCTACCGGCGGCGACGGCTATCCGCATATTGATAATAAACCGGGCTACGTGAACACCGGCTTTATCGATGCAGAAGTGCTGAAGCAGTATATCGAGCAGAATTCGCCGATTGACGTGAATGCGTATGAGCCGAAAGGCGAGGTGAGCTGGCAGTAGTGCGGTTGTGTTGCCCGGTGGCGCTGCGCTTACCGGGCCTACGGGTGCAAAATGTAGGCCGGGTAAGGCGTAGCCGCCACCCGGCTTTTTTTACTCCCTGCGCGCAATATCCGCAAACTTCGCGTCCAGCATTTTCGCCAGGTCGCCCGCGGCCAGCTCAATATCCAGCCCGCGCTTGCCGCCGGAAATATAGATGGTCTCAAATTCCTGTGAAGGGGCATCGATCAGCGTCGGCAGGCGTTTTTTCTGCCCGAGCGGGCTGATGCCGCCCACCAGGTAGCCTGTGGTGCGCTGCGCCACCATCGGATCCGCCATATCCACCTTCTTCGCCCCCAGCGCTTTGGCGACCTTCTTCAGATCCAGCTGTCCCGCCACGGGAGTCACCGCCACGGCGAGATGCTTCATATCGCCATTCACCGCCACCAGCAGCGTTTTATAGACCTGGTCCGCGTTCAGCCCCAGCTTACGCACCACTTCATCACCAAAGTTGGTTTCATTCGGATCGTGATCGTAGGTGTGGATCCGGAAAGAAATGTTGTTTTTTTCGAGTAATTTAACGGCGGGAGTCATAGCTATCCTTCTTACGACAGACAATTCATGCAGCCAGCATACGCCTGACGTTTGTCTAAAAAATAGCACCATCTTGCGCAATAGTGTTGGCAGTGATGGTCACTTTGAGCGACAATCGGCTCAGCCGAAGGTCACTTCGGTATAATAAAAACGATGAAATTCCTCTTTGACGGGCCAATAGAGATATTGGCCATTTTTTTATTTCAGCAACGACGGCAAATTCCCTTCGCCGTATAAATGTAACGCCCCAACCGCCACCACGTATTCCCCCGCTGGCAGAGCATGCAGCGTCTCTCGCCAGGCTTTGTTACGCGCATTCATCAGCACATCATACAGCGATTCACTGAACGTCGACGGTAGCGCCAGCCTGCCGTCCGCGGGCGGTGCATCCAGCCACCAGCCAATCATGGTCTGCAGCAGGCGTGCGTTGGTGTGCCAGTGGGTGAGGGTATCATCCAGCAGCATCAGACCGTCGTCGGGAAGCTCTCGCAGGAGCGCAATCTGGCTGTCCGTACCTTCCAGTTCGATGATCGGCATACGGCGCGCCCGCGCCACGTTCAGCAGCTGGTAATCAATGCCGTAATCACCCCGCAGCCCCAGACGCTGGGCCTGCGTGGCCTGTAATACCATTGCGATTTGCCACAGCGGCAGGGTGTCAATCATGGAGAGCGATACGCCGGTTTCCTCGGCGACGCGCGTCAGTTCCGCGAGCTGGGCCTCATTCAGACGTTCCGCCAGCGGGAGATCGCTTTCAAGCCCGGCAAACGGTGACTCATGGCCCGAGATGTCCGCCTCGACGACCAGCGCGTCGGCGCGCTTCAGGCGCTTTATCAGACCGGGCGGCAGAGGAGACATACCCTGCGTGCCCATATGGATGCTGCCGACCAGGTGCAGGTGTTGCCCGCCGGGAAGCGAGATATCCAGACCGGGCCAGGCGTAACGGCGAGGGAAAAGGGCGCGAAACGATGTTTTTATACGATGAAACAGACCCATACGCGCTCCATAAACGGAAAGGTTCATGCTAGCGCGTACGGGTACAAGGTTCAATCCTTCGGTTTAAACCGCAACAGCCGGTTGGCGTTGCTGACCACGGTGATGGAGGAGAGCGCCATCGCCGCGCCCGCGACCACCGGATTAAGCAGCGTGCCGGTCAGCGGCCACAAAATGCCGGCAGCAATCGGGATACCGAGCGAGTTGTAGATAAACGCCCCCAGCAGGTTCTGCTTCATGTTGCGCAGCGTGGCTTTCGAAATGGCCAGCGCATCGGCCACGCCCATCAGGCTGTGGCGCATCAGCGTGATGGCCGCGGTTTCGATGGCCACGTCGCTGCCGCCGCCCATCGCGATCCCCACATCCGCCTGGGCCAGCGCCGGGGCATCGTTGATGCCGTCGCCGACCATTGCCACCTGACGGCCCTGACGTTGCAGTTTTTTAATGGCGTCCGCTTTGCCGTCCGGCAGTACGCCCGCAATCACCTCATCAATACCGGCTTCTTTCGCGATGGCGTTGGCGGTGGTCGGGTTATCCCCGGTTAACATCACCAGACGATAGCCCGCACGGTGCAGGCGCTGTAAGGCGTCCACGCTGTCCTGGCGAAGCGGATCGCGCACGGCCAGCAGCGCGGCGGCTTTGCCGTCCACCGCCAGCAGAACCGGGGTAGCGCCCTGAGACGCCTGCGCCTTCAGCTCGTTTTCCAGCGCAGCGGTATCAATACCGTTTTCATTGAGCAGCGCCTGGTTGCCCAGCAGCAGCGCATGGCCTTCTGCCTCACCGCTCACGCCGAGCCCGCGCAGGGTGCGGAAGTTGCTCACCTGCGGCAGGGCAGACGCATTGGCTTTATCGAGAATAGCGCGCGCCAGCGGATGGCTTGAGCCTTGCTCCAGCGCGGCGGCGAGACGTAGCGCCTCCTCTTCGGCAATGCCTGCGGTCGTGACGGCGACCACCTGCGGTTTACCTTCCGTCAGCGTGCCGGTTTTATCAAACACCAGCGTGTCGAGCGTGCTGGCCCGCTGCAGCGCGTCCGCGTCCCGTACCAGTACGCCAAATTCGGCCGCGCGCCCTACGCCGGAGATAATCGACATCGGCGTCGCCAGGCCAAGGGCGCAAGGACAGGCGATGATCAGCACCGTGGTAGCGATCACCAGGGTATACACAATCTGCGGCGCGGGGCCGAAGAAGTACCAGATCGCCGCGCTTAGCAGGGCAATGCCGACCACCACCGGCACAAAAATGGCCGAGATTTTGTCAGCAAGCTGGCCAATCTCCGGCTTGCTGCTCTGCGCCTGGCGCACCATGCGGATAATACGCGACAGCGTGGTGTGGCTGCCGACGGCACTGGCGGTGAACAGCACGCTGCCGTCCTGCACCACCGTACCGGCATGCACGGCGTCGCCATCGGATTTCTGCTGGGGAATAGGCTCCCCGGTCAGCATCGCTTCATCCAGCCAGGCTTCGCCCTGGCTTATCTTACCGTCAACGGGAACGCGGTCGCCGGTGGTCAGACGCAGCGTCATGCCGGGCTGAACCTCGGCCAGCGGGACGCTCTTTTCCCCCTCGTCCGTGACCACGCGGGCCGTCGGCGGGGTTAAATCGAGCAATCGTTCCAGCGCTTTCGAGGAACGCTGACGGGCGCGGGCTTCCAGCATATGGCCTAAGTTGATCAGGCCGATAATCATCGCGCTCGCTTCATAATAGAGATGCCGCGCTTCCATCGGGAACCACTGGGGCCAGACGTTCACGCTCATGGAATAGAGCCACGCCGCGCCGGTCCCGAGGGCGACCAGCGTATCCATCGTCGCGGTGCGGTTTTTCAGGCTCTTCCAGGCGCTGGTATAGAAATGCCCGCCTGCAAACACCATCACCGCAAGGGTAATCAGACCAATCACCAGCCACAGGGTGCGGTTGTCGTCGGTGACCATCATGTTGTCGCCGAGCATGCCCCACACCATCACCGGAATACCCACCAGCAGGGCGACAATCGCCTGCCAGCGGAAGCGCTTCATGGTGGCGATAGCCGTTTCCTGCTGGCGCTCGCGGCGCTCGGCATCATCTTCGATGGCCTCCGCGCCGTAGCCCGCTTTTTCAACGGCCTGCACTAACTCTGCGGCGGAGGCGCTGCCCATCACCAGCGCAGTACGCTCCGCAAGATTCACCCGTGCCTGCGCGACGCCCGGTACCGCCTGCAGGGCGTTTTGTACCCGGGAGACGCAGCTGGCGCAGCTCATGCCGTTGATCAGCAGCTGTTGGCTGTCATCAATATCATCCGCTGCCGGAAGCTCAGGAGTGGCCGCTGTCAGTGCTTCCGACGGGGATGATGACTCTGCCAGCGGTTTAGCCTTTGGGTGGCTTAACTCCGCCCCGTAACCGGCCTGTTTAATGGTATCAATCAGCGCGTCCGCGCTGGCGCTGCCGGTCACGGCGGCATGGTCGATAGTCACTTCAGCGCTTTCAACGTCAGGACGCTGTTCCAGGCTTTCTTTAACGCGTTTGACGCAGTGGCCGCAGGAGAGGCCGTCCAGCGTCAGGTCGATAGTGTGAGACATAACAAAACTCCCGTATAATATATTGGTCAGTTGTTGACCGGAGTAACGCTTTTCGCTAACTGTTATGAAGGTTAAACCTTCCATCAAGGGGAAGGTCAAGGGGGAAATGTGAATATCAGTGACGTGGCAAAAAAAACCGGCTTAACCAGCAAGGCGATCCGCTTTTATGAAGAGAAGGGGCTGGTAACGCCGCCGCTGCGCAGTGAAAACGGCTACCGCAGCTACACGCAGCTGCATCTGGATGAGCTGACGCTGCTGCGCCAGGCAAGACAGGTCGGGTTTAATCTGGAAGAGTGCGGCGAGCTGGTTAACCTGTTCAACGATCCTAAGCGTCACAGCGCCGACGTGAAAAAACGCACCCTGGAAAAGGTGGCCGAAATTGAACGCCACATCGTCGAACTGCAGGCGATGCGTGAACAGCTGCTGCAGCTCGCGGACTCCTGTCCGGGGGATGACAGCGCCGACTGCCCGATTATTGATAATCTTGCCGGCTGCTGCCACCGCAAAACCCACGCTTAACAGGCTTTTACCCGCAGGGTAATACCTTCCACCGCAATGACTTCAACCCGCGTGCCGGCGCTGAGGTCATCGTCGGCCACCACCGGCCACGAGCTGTCGCCTACGCGCATGTGCCCGCGTCCGTTCACCAGCGCGGTGTCGAGGGTAAAACGCTTGCCGACAATCTGCTGTCCGCGCTGGTTAAGGTGGGCGTCCACCGGTTTCTGCTCGTTAACCCGCCGGTTAAGCCAGCGCCACCACAGCCAGGCGGCCACCAGCGTCAGCGCGGCAAACAGCGCCCCCTGCCACGCCCAGTCCAGGGGAAGGATCCAGACCAGAAGACCGGTAATGACGGCGGCCACACCGCTCCAGAGCAGGTAGCCGTTGCCGCCCAGCATCTCCGCTGCCAGCAATAAGCCACCGAGACTTAGCCAGAAGGCATGAGGATGTGCAACGATGAGCTCAATCATTTTTTACGCTCGTTTCCGCTGTCCTTAATCAGTTCGGCGATCCCCGCGATAGAGCCCATCAGGCTGCTGGCATCCAGCGGCATCATCACCACTTTGCTGTTGTTCGCCGAGCCGATCTCTTTCAGCGCGTCGGTATATTTTTGCGCAACGAAGTAGTTCACGGCCTGAATATCACCGGCGGCAATTGCCTCGGACACCATCTGGGTCGCGCGGGCTTCCGCTTCGGCGGAACGTTCACGCGCTTCCGCCTGTAAGAACGCGGACTGACGGTCGCCTTCCGCTTTCAGGATCTGCGACTGTTTTTCCCCTTCCGCTTTGAGGATCTCCGCCTGGCGTACCCCTTCGGCTTCCAGAATGTAGGCGCGCTTGGTTCGCTCGGCTTTCATCTGGGCGTTCATGGAGGCAATCAGCTCCGCCGGCGGGCGCACGTCGCGGATCTCGATGCGGGTAACTTTGATCCCCCACGGGTTGGTGGCCTCATCGACAATGTGCAGCAGGCGGGTGTTAATGCTGTCGCGCTGGGAAAGCATCTCGTCCAGCTCCATCGAGCCGAGTACGGTACGGATGTTGGTCATCGTCAGGTTGACGATCGCCAGCTCCAGGTTGCTGACCTCATAGGCCGCTTTTGGCGCATCAATCACCTGAATAAAGCACACGGCGTCGATGGTGACGTTGGCGTTATCCTTGGAGATCACTTCCTGGGACGGAATGTCCAGAACCTGCTCCATCATGTTGATCTTGCGGCCTATCCTGTCCATGAACGGGACAATCAGGCTTAAGCCGGGTTGGAGCGTGTTGGTGTAACGGCCGAAACGCTCGACGGTCCACTGATAACCCTGAGGGACAATTTTGACGCCAGCGCCCACGATAACCAGCGCAACGAAAATAAGGACGGGAACAACGATAAGCATAAAAACCTCCTGTTTTGCATGCCGTGATGAGTGAAAGTGTGTATTTATTGCTCGTAAGTATAGGTAAAGTCAGAGATGAAGCCATCACCCGCTTCGGCAATGGCTTTGGATAATCCCTGGTAGTAATGCTCCAGCCCACGCGCTTCGATACGCTGGATCTGTTCGCGAAGGGGGGCGCAGAACAGAACGGCATTTCCCGCCTCAACGCGTTTGTTATTCGGTGGAAGGTCGCCCGCGATGGCTTTAAACCAGGTTCTGATGCCCTGCTTTAAATTATGCGGCGCTTTTGCCAGGTTATCCATGCCCGTCAGGATCTGCAGAGTAGGGAACTCATCGGCCTGCACAGCGGTTTTCATGCGCGCAAAGAACTGGCTGAACAGCTCGAACGAGCCCAGATCGGTGACGCGGGGCTTGGTGGTTTTACCGTTTTTATTGCCGATTTTACCTGCCGCTGACGCCGCTGCCGGAACCGCGTTCACCTTTTCCAGCTCCAGTCCGAAAAGCAAATTGCAGTGCGCGCGGCGCGCTTTCAGCGGGTAGGACATCAGGACGTCAATGAACTGTGTGGCTTTCACATCCGCAAGATTGTGGTTGATAAGCCACTGGGTGCGCGAAAATTCCGCCGGAGAGACGAACCAGTCCGGCACCTCATTGAAGCGTTTTGATTTGCCTTCACCGTCAAATTCAAGGAAGTGTGTCCCGTTGTCGAAGGCAAAATAGCAATTTTTGAAGCTGCCGATCGTGGTGTTCACGATGAGCGCCTTCTTAACAAAGTCCACCACCTCTTCACCCATCACAAAACGCGTGCGTTCCGACGATTTGATGACGTCCATTAATGTTTCGACATCAGGAACACCAGGCTTCAGGGAGGGAAACTCATAAAAAATATGTGCCATGCTGCATACTTCCTGTAGTGATGGTGGTGACAATTGCAAACAAAAAGCTTAACACTTGCTTCAGTGTGAGGCTATTCGCGCTGCGCGGGCGAAAGGATTATGCTACAGACGGTTATGACAAAAAGCGGTCAACGGAAGCGCAATGAACGATAAAAAAAACGTATTACTGCTCAGGGATGTCGGATTTCGAGTCGGGGAAAACACGATCCTGCAGCACGTCGGGTTTAGCCTGTCGCCGGGCGAGTTTAAATTAATCACGGGTCCCTCAGGCTGTGGGAAAAGCACGCTGCTGAAGATTGTGGCGTCACTCCTCAGCCCGACGGAAGGAGCCATTCTGTTTGAAGGCGAGGATATCGCCTCGCTTTCCCCGGAAAGCTATCGCCAGCAGGTCTCGTACTGCGTGCAAACGCCCGTGCTTTTTGGCGATACGGTCTATGACAACCTGATTTTTCCGTGGCAAATCCGCAATAAAACGCCGGAGCCGGAAAAGTTTATCCACGATCTGGCCCGCTTTGGGCTGGCGCAGGAGACGCTGAGCAAATCCATCAACGCGCTGTCGGGCGGCGAAAAGCAGCGGGTCTCGCTGATCCGCAACCTGCAGTTTTTACCGAAGGTGTTGTTGCTGGACGAAATCACCAGCGCGCTCGATGACGTCAACAAGCGCAACGTTAACGAGATTATTCATCGTTACGCCCGGGAGCAGAACATTGCCGTGCTGTGGGTGACGCACGACGCTAACGAAATAACCCATGCGGATGACGTAATCACGCTCCAGCCGCACGGCGGGAAAATGCAGGAGGCAAACCGTGGGTGAGCATAACATTACGAACGAATCGCTGGCCTTTTCGATGGTGCTGGTGCTGATTGCGATTGTGGTCAGCTACCGGGAAAAGCTGGGGCTGGAAAAAGATATCGTGTGGAGTATCTGCCGCGCGGTGATTCAGCTCATCATCGTCGGCTATGTGCTGAAGTATATCTTCAACGTTAACCACGCGGTGCTGACGCTGCTGATGGTGCTGTTTATCTGCTTTAACGCGGCGTGGAATGCGCAAAAGCGCAGTAAATACATTGATAAGGCGTTTATCTCATCGTTTATTGCGATTACCACCGGAACGGCGCTCACGCTGGCGGTGCTGGTACTTTCCGGCTCGATTGAGTTTACGCCGATGCAGGTCATCCCTATTTCCGGGATGATTGCGGGGAACGCGATGGTGGCCGTTGGGCTCTGTTATAACAACCTCGGCCAGCGTTTCAGCAGCGAACAGCAGCAGCTGCAGGAGAAACTAAGCCTGGGGGCAACGCCAAAAGTGGCCTCGGCGCGGCTGATTCGCGAGAGCATTCGTTCATCGCTGATTCCAACGGTAGATTCCGCCAAAACGGTGGGGCTGGTGAGCCTGCCGGGCATGATGTCGGGGCTGATTTTTGCCGGTATCGATCCGGTAAAAGCGATTAAGTATCAGATCATGGTGACGTTTATGCTGCTTTCCACGGCAAGCCTGTCGACCATCATTGCCTGCTACCTGACCTATCGGAAGTTCTACAACGCGCGCCACCAGCTGGTGGTGACGCAGTTGAAAAAGACGGGGTAACATCGTCTTTGTAGGCCCGGTAAGGCGAAGCCGCCACCGGGCTTTTTTATCAATACAACAGCGCGTAAAGCTGACGACGATACTTCGACGCCAGCGCGTCGCCGGTGCCCAGCGCGGCCAGGATCTCCTGGAACATCTTGCGCGCCTGACCGTCTGCGGCGGCTAAATCTTTTTGCAGATGGCTGAAGAGCAGCTCAAGCGCCTCTTCGTTACGCCCCACCTGATGCAGCTGCAGCGCAAGCTGGCTTGCCAGCGCGGCGTCCGCCGGGTTGTCGGCAACCTGCTGCTGCAGCTGCTGAATTTCCGGGGTATCCGCCGCCTGCTTCAGCAGCTCAATCTGTGCAACCAGCCCCTGATAGCGGGTGTCCTGATCCTGCAGCGGAACCGTCTTGAGTACGGCCTCCGCGTCTTCTGAGCGGTGCAGGGCAATCTGCGTCTCCGCCAGCAGCAGGCCAATCTGGCTGTTCTGTTTTGACAGCTGCCACGCCTCTTTCAGCAGCGGCAGCGCCTCGTCGTATTTACCTTCCTGCATCAGCGCCATGCCTTCCTGCGCTTTCAGCTCTTCTTCGCGCGGCAGCACCTTATCCAGCAGGGCGCGGATGGCCTCTTCCGGCTGCGGCCCCTGGAAGCCATCAACAGGCTGGCCGTTCTGGAACAGATAGACGGTAGGAATGGCGCGCAGACCAAACTGAGACGCGACCATCGGCTCGGCGTCACAATCCAGTTTTGCGAGAATGAACTGACCGTTGTACTGGGCGGCAAGGCTTTCCAGCACCGGCGTCAGCTGCAGACAGTGTTGGCTACGTTCAGACCAGAAGTAGAACAGGACCGGTTTGGTCATCGACTGTTCAAGAGTCTGTTGCAGGTTAGCTTCTGTGATATTGACGATATTCTGTACGGACATGCGGCTTTCTCTTTTGTCGGTTTGTTCTTTACATGGGGATGCGCGTCGTCGCTTCAACTCAACCGTGTAAAATTTTGTCCATTATCCGGCCCGGCAGCAGGCGTTTTAACCAGCCGACGGCATGGGTGACCAGCGTCACCGGATAGCGCATTTTGGGATGTTCACTCTCAAAAGCATGGCGCACTTTGGCCACCACCGCCTCGGGCCCGAGGGTAAAACGTGCGGCGATGCCGGGGTTCTCAACCGGTTTATCCGCCTGCGTCTGGTTAACGTTTTCGGTAAAGCGGGTGCGGATCGGGCCAGGTTCAATCAGGCTGACCTTAATGCCGCTGTGGCGTAGCTCCATGCGCAGGGCGTCGGACCAGGCCTCCAGCGCATATTTACTGGCGGCGTAGGCACCGCGGCCCGGGGTGGAAATCAGCCCCATCACCGACGACGTCATCACGATGCGCCCTTCACCGTGCGGCAGCATCGCGGGGAGCAGACGCATGGTGAGCTGATGTACGCCGAAAAAGTTGGTCGAAAACTGCTTCTCCAGCGTTTCGCGGGAGAGGGTATCCAGCGGGCCATACACGCCGTAACCGGCATTATTAAACAGGCCGTAAAGACGATTACCGGTCAGGGCGATCACCTCATCGGCGGCGCGGTCAACGCTCTCCGGCGAGTCCATATCCAGCAGCACGCCGGTAAAGCCCAGCCCGTTCATGCGTTCGACATCGTCGGGTTTGCGACAGGCCGCCAGAACCCGAAACCCCTGGCGCTTCAATTCGAGCGCGCTTTCCAGACCGATTCCACTGGAACATCCTGTAATTAAGACCGATTTTTGCATAACTTTACCTGTCAGGATCTCCGCTTAATCAGGAGTCATGTTTAACTAAAGGAGCCAGCCGCGTTGCCATCCAGTCGGCAATAAACGGCTGCGCATCGCGATTGGGGTGGATCCCGTCGTCTTGCATCCACTGGGGTTTGAGATAGACCTCTTCCATGAAAAATGGCAGCAGCGGAATATCAAACTCTTTGGCAAGCTTGGGGTAGATCGCGCTAAAGGCCTCATTATACCGACGACCGTAGTTGGCGGGCAGGCGAATTTGCATCAGCAGCGGCTGGGCGTTTGCCGCCTTGATCTCCTGCAAAATGGTGCGCAGCGTATCCTCCGTTTGCTGTGGCTGGAAACCGCGCAGGCCATCATTACCGCCGAGCTCAACCAGCACCCAGCGCGGCTGATGCTGTTTGAGCAGCGCAGGCAGGCGCGTTAAACCTTGCTGTGAGGTGTCGCCGCTGATGCTGGCGTTGATTACAGGCGTTTTGCTCTGCCATTTGTCATTGAGCAGAGCGGGCCAGGCCGCGCCAGCCGCCATGCGATAGCCTGCGCTCAGGCTGTCGCCGAGAACCAGTAACGTGTCCGCTGCCGCCGCGCGGAAGGTCATCAAAATCAAAAACAGGAAGGGCAAATGCCAGCGGAAAACAGTGTTGAAGTTCATCATCTTAAGAAGTCCGTCGGTCAGGGGGAACACGAGCTTTCCATCCTTACCGGAGTTGAACTCGTTGTCAAACGCGCTGAAACCATCGCGCTGATTGGCGAATCCGGTTCCGGTAAGTCCACGCTGCTGGCGATTTTAGCCGGTCTGGACGACGGCAGCAGCGGCGAGGTCCACCTTGTCGGGCAGCCGCTGCATCAGCTTGATGAAGAGGCGCGGGCCGCGCTGCGCGCGCGTCACGTTGGTTTTGTCTTTCAGTCCTTTATGCTGATCCCAACCCTGAACGCCCTGGAAAACGTCGAGCTTCCGGCGCTGTTGCGCGGTGAAAACAGCCGTGAAAGCCGCGCGCATGCGAAAGCGCTGCTGGAACAGCTCGGTCTGGGGAAACGTCTCGACCATCTTCCCGCCCAGCTTTCCGGCGGTGAGCAGCAGCGCGTGGCGCTGGCCCGCGCGTTTAACGGCCGCCCTGAGGTGCTGTTTGCCGATGAGCCTACCGGCAACCTTGACCGTAAAACCGGCGACAGGATTGCCGACCTGCTGTTTTCGCTCAACCGCGAGCACGGCACCACGTTGATCCTCGTCACCCACGATCCGCAGCTCGCGGCGCGCTGCGACCGTCGCCTGCGGCTGGTGAACGGTGTTCTGCAGGAGGAAGCATGATTACCCGCTGGTTCTGGCGCGAGTGGCGGTCGCCCTCGCTGCTGATTGTCTGGCTGGCGCTCAGCCTGGCGGTGGCCTGCGTGCTGGCGCTCGGCAGCGTCAGCGACCGCATGGAAAAAGGGCTTAGCCAGCAGAGCCGGGAGTTTATGGCGGGGGACAGGGCGCTGGAAAGCTCCCGCCCCGTGCCGCCGGGCTGGATTGAAGCAGCGCGCAAAGAAGGGCTGAAGGTGGGAGAGCAGCTCACCTTCCAGACCATGACCTTCGCGGGCGACATGCCGCAGTTGGCGAGCGTCAAGGCCGTCGATGATATCTACCCGATGTACGGTGACTTACAGACCAGTCCGCCGGGGTTAAAGCCGACGCCCGGTACGGTGCTGCTGGCATCGCGTCTGATGGCGCTGCTGAACCTCAAACCCGGCGACAGTATCGACGTCGGCGACGCCACGCTGAAAATCGCCGGGGAAGTGGTGCAGGAGCCCGACGGCGGATTTAACCCGTTCCAGCTTGCGCCGCGTCTGCTGATGAACACCGCGGATGTCGCGGCCACCCATGCGGTACAGCCGGGCAGCCGCGTCACCTGGCGCTATAAGTTTGGCGGCACGCCCGCCCAGCTTGCCGCGTATGAAAAATGGCTTCTGCCGCAGCTCAAACCGGAACACCGCTGGTACGGGCTGGAGCAGGACGAGGGGGCGCTCGGTAAATCTCTGGAGCGCTCTCAGCAGTTCCTGCTGCTGTCGGCCCTGTTGACCCTGCTGCTGGCGGTGGCGGCGGTGGCCGTGGCGATGGGGCACTACTGCCGCAGCCGCTACGACCTGGTGGCGATCCTCAAAACCCTCGGGCGGGCCGGGCGCAGCTGCGCAAGCTGATTGTCGGCCAGTGGCTGATGCTGCTGGTCCTGTCGGCGCTGACCGGCGGAATAATGGGGCTGCTGTTTGAAAAACTGCTGATGGTGATGCTGAAACCGGTGCTCCCGGCCGCCTTGCCGCCGGCCAGCCTCTGGCCGTGGCTGTGGGCGATGGGCGCGATGACGGTGATCTCGGTGCTGGTGGGGCTTCGGCCCTACCGCCTGCTGCTCGCCACGCAGCCGCTGCGCGTGCTTCGCAACGATGTGGTGGCGAACGTCTGGCCGCTGAAGTTCTACCTTCCGGTGATTATTGCGGTGGCGGTGGGGCTGCTGGCGTGGCTGATGGGCGGCAGCACGCTGCTGTGGGCGGTGCTGGCCGGGGCGGTTGTGCTGGCGCTGCTGTGCGGCGTGCTGGGCTGGATACTGCTCAACCTACTGAAAAGGGTGACGGTAAAATCCCTGCCCGTGCGCCTGGCGGTCAACCGTCTGCTGCACCAGCCCTGGTCTACGCTCAGCCAGCTGTCGGCGTTCTCGCTGTCGTTTATGCTGCTGGCGCTGCTGCTGGTGCTGCGCGGCGATCTGCTCGACCGCTGGCAGCAGCAGCTTCCACCGGAAAGCCCGAACTATTTCCTGATCAATATCGCCCCTGAGCAGGTTACGCCGCTGAAGGGCTTCCTGTCGGAGCATCACATCATCCCCGAATCGTTCTATCCCATCGTTCGCGCGCGTCTGACGCAGATCAACGGCCAGCCAACGGAGGGGAACAAGGACGAGTCGCTGAACCGCGAGCTGAATCTGACATGGCAGGATAAACGCCCTGATCACAACCCGATAACCGCCGGCACCTGGCCGCCAAAAGCGGGAGAGGTGTCGATGGAGGAGGGGCTGGCGACGCGGCTGAACGTGAAGCTGGGAGACAGCGTGACCTTCACCGGCGATACCCAGGATTTCACCGCGAAAGTCACCAGCCTGCGTAAAGTGGACTGGGAAAGCCTGCGGCCCAAC
This sequence comes from Enterobacter sp. FB, assembly GCF_000805795.1. Taxonomy (NCBI): domain Bacteria; kingdom Pseudomonadati; phylum Pseudomonadota; class Gammaproteobacteria; order Enterobacterales; family Enterobacteriaceae; genus Enterobacter; species Enterobacter sp. FB. The sequence goes on from NZ_JSZC01000013.1 coordinate 253,426, forward strand.
TTCTTCTTTATCTTCCCGCCGGGGGCGCTGGACGGGCAGCCACAGAGCTGGCTGACCAGCTTCCGCTGGGAAAACGGCAACGGCATGCTGACCCAGCTCAACCGGGAGTTTCCGACGGTCAGCCTGCTGGATATCGGCGCGATCCTCAAACAGGTGGGGCAGGTGCTGGAGCAGGTGAGCCGCGCGCTGGAGGTCATGGTGGTGCTGGTGACGATCTGCGGCGTGCTGTTGCTGCTGGCCCAGGTGCAGGTGGGCATGCGCCAGCGCCATCAGGAACTGGTGGTTTACCGCACGCTGGGGGCCGGTAAGCGGCTGCTGCGAATGACGCTCTGGAGCGAGTTTGCGCTGCTGGGGCTCGTGGCCGGTCTGGTGGCCGCCATTGGCGCAGAGACGGCGCTGGCGGTGCTGCAGACAAAGGTGTTCGACTTCCCGTGGGAGCCTGACTGGCGTCTTTGGTTGACTCTGCCTCTGTGCGGCGCTGCGCTGCTTTCCCTCTGCGGAGGCTGGCTCGGCACGCGGCTGCTAAAGGGCAAAGCCCTGTTCCGTCAGTTTGCGAGTTGATTTAGTGTGGTGATAATTACGCACCGGATTTTTATGCCGGTGCGTAGTGTTTAAATAGCACAAAGTGATAATACCCACTCATTTAGTAGCACAAAACATTAAAAACCCGTCCACACAGCCCGATTATTTCCAGTTAATATTCACCCGCTAAATATTTAGCAGCGTGTCTATTAAGGAAAAATAATGACTATAAAAAAATCAGCGCTGGCGGCAACGATTGGCGCGGCAGTGGCATTAACGACCTTCGCTTCTCAGGCGGAAATCACCGTTCTTAAGCAGGATCCTCAGGCGGGTAACCCGCTGAGCCGCCTGAACTTCACCGTTGGCGGCAGCATTCGTCCTCAGTTCCAGAACATGACCGGCGACGACGGGAAAAACAGCTACAAGCGTAACGGCTTTGACGGCGGCACCCGCTTCCGTTTCGCAGCAGATTACTACCTGTTTGATGACATCAGCTGGATCAGCTACTACGAGCTGGGTGTGAATATTCCTGCGCAGTTTAACTGGGATCACCACTACGCCGAAGGCGCGCACGACACCACGCGTCGTATGCTCTACACCGGCCTGAAGAGCGACACCTGGGGTACGCTGACCTTCGGTCAACAGAACAGCGTTTACTATGATGTGGTTGGCGCGAAAACCGATATCTGGGACTACGACATGATCGCTCAGGCACCGGGTAACGGGATCAACGGCGATTACGACGGCTCTTACCGTTCACGCCAGATGCTGAAATATAAGAAAACCGTGGGCGATGCTGACATTTACGCATCCTACCTGTTTGAAGACAGCGAATACCTGCCGGGCAACGGCCTGCGCTACAAGCGCAAAGGCGGCGGCTCGCTGGGTCTGGATTACCACCTGACTACCGACCTGACCTGGGGCGCCGCGTGGAACTACACCCGCGCCGACATGCGTAACCCGGACAACGGCGACAGCAAAACCTACGACCAGAATATCCTCGGTACCGCGCTGAGCTGGACCCCGGACAACTGGACCTTCTCCGCAGGCGGCGGCTGGTATCAGAACTTCCTGACCACCAAAAAAGTGTCTGTTAACGACTACTTTGCAGGCGACGCGTGGGGTATTGAATACTTCGCAGGGTACAAGTTCCCAGTCGGTCAGTACGCGGTGAAATCCATCCAGCCTTACTTCATGGGTGACCGCATTGAGTACGTGAACGGCCGTAACTACCAGCGCATCGACAACGGCGTGGGGATCAGCTTCCAGCTGGATTATGGTTTCCGCGTGGATTACGAACACGTGTTCACCTCCAGCACCGACAACCTGGGCGACATGAACCTGGTGCGTCTGCGTTACGACTTCTAAGCCGTCTGTTCCCCGGTGGCGCTGCGCTTACCGGGGCTACAACAGTACGCGTAGGCCGGGTAAGGCGTAGCCGCCACCCGGCTTTTTTCAGCGATCAAGCCACTCAGCAATTTCTTCGTATGTCCCGCGATACACAATCTTTTCCGCCTTTTTCTCCAGCTGATAGCCATACATCGGGTCGTAATAGTCGTTCAGGAGCGGTACAAGCCAGCTGAAGTGCGCGTCAGTGCGGCCAGTACGTTGTTGTTCGACAAGCGCGGCGTCCAGTAAGGCGGTGAATTCCGCAAAGCGCTGCAGCCCAAGACGGCGGCGTATGGCGAACAGGCCGTGATGCAGATACTCGCTGTATTCTTTCCAGCCCGCTTCCTCGCCGTAGGCGGCAGAAAAATCCGCCCACATATGGTCGAAATACTCTTCGCGCAGGCGTTCAAGACGGATCTCAAACGGATCCTCGACCACCACGATAGGGGCTTCAACCATGCGGTCGCGCAGGCAGGCCGGCAGGTGGTTGGAGCCAATCATCCGGCCTTCATCTTCCAGTACCCAGCGCGCGGCGTCTTTTTTCAATAGCTCAACCGCAAGGTGATTTTCAAAGCTGGCCTGGGAAAGCTGCGGCGTGAGCGTGCGGCCAAATGACGAGCCGCGATGGTGCGCGAGCCCTTCCAGATCGATACCCTGTGCATGCTGCTTCACCAGCAGGGTTTTACCGTTCCCGGTACAGCCGCCGATAAGCACCATCGGCTTTTGCGACTGCTCAATGGTCACCTGAATCGCCGTCTGGCGCAGGGCCTTATAGCCACCGCGGATCAGCGGGTAGTCGACACCCGCCTCTTTCAGCCAGGCCTGCGAGATATGCGAGCGCTGGCCGCCGCGCGCGCAGCAGAGAAAGCCCTCAGGATGGGCAAGGCTGGCTTCGCGCCAGGCGTTGATGCGGGCGTCACGCGTGTCGCCGCTCACCAGGCGATGGCCGAGCGCCAGCGCGGCGTCCGGTCCCTGACGTTTATAACAGGTACCGACGGCGGCGCGCTCGTCATCGTTCATTAAAGGCAGGTTGACTGCCGCTGGCATCGCGCCCTGGGCAAGTTCGATCGGCGCGCGAACGTCGATTAAAGGGGTATCGGACGCGAGGATCGCGCGATAGTCCGTTCCATCGTTCATGGTTATTCCAGAAGAAAGCTAAGCAGCAATGGGCGGGAATTGTACGCCGGGGAAAGAGGAGGTCAACTCCCCGGCGGAGGGAGAACTATTTAAGCTTAGATTGTGCCCAGACAATACCGCTCGCGTATTCCGGCGGCAGGAGCGGGATCATGGCTTCGAGCGTGGCGCTCAGACGGCCCGTGTCGCTGTCGTTCAGGTTCAGGTGGCCGACTTTACGACCCTCGCGGACCTCTTTGTCATACCAGTGCAGATGCACCAGCGGCAGCTTCAGCCAGTCGTAGTTCAGATCGGTTCCGATCAGGTTGATCATCACCGACGGGCTGTTCACCACCGGCTGCGGCAGCGGCAGGTCGATAATGGCGCGCAGGTGCAGCTCGAACTGGCTGATGGAGGCGCCGTTTTGCGTCCAGTGGCCGCTGTTGTGCACGCGCGGTGCCAGCTCGTTGATCAGCAGACCGGACGGGGTGATAAAGCACTCCATCGCCATGACGCCGACATAACCGAGTTCGTGCATGATGGCAGAGAGCATCTCTTCCGCCTGCGCCTGCTGGTCGGCATTGGCGTGCGGGAAGGCGACGCTGGTGCGCAGAATGCCGTCCTGATGCAGGTTATGCGTCAGCGGATAAAACACCGTGCGGCCGTCATGCCCGCGCGCGCCAACCAGCGAGACTTCACCGCTGAAGTTAATGCCCTGCTCAACGATGCACTCGCCGTAGCAGTCATCCGGCAGCTCGGCGGTGTCGCCTGCGCGCAGGCGCCACTGGCCGCGGCCGTCGTAGCCACCCACGCGGCGCTTCACGATCGCCAGTTCGCCCAGCATGGCGAAGACGTCGTTCCACTCGCTTTTATCGGACAGGAGCTGCCACGGTGCGGTCGCGAGGCCGAGCTTGTCGAACAGCTGCTTTTGCGTCAGGCGGTCGGCAACGATCGGGAACACGTCGCGGTTAACGAAGGCGTTATGGCGCGCCAGCTCGCGGGTCAGAGCGGTCTCCGGCCAGCGTTCAATCTCGGCGGTGATCACGCTCTGGTGGAATGGGACGGCTTCTGGCTCGGCGTCCAGCCCGACGGGCCAGACGGCAATACCCAGCGGCTCACCGGCCTGACGCAGCATGCGGCCTAACTGGCCGTTACCAAGGACGCAAACCTGCTTCATGCCGCACCCCGCGGGTCCGGGTTGTCCAGCACTTCGTCGGTCTGGGCTTTACGCCACGCCGCCAGACGCTGATGTAAGTCTTTATCGTGCGTCGCCAGGATCTGCGCGGCCAGCAGGGCGGCGTTTGCGGCACCCGCTTTGCCAATCGCCAGCGTGCCGACAGGAATACCGCGCGGCATCTGAACGATGGAGTAGAGGCTGTCCACACCGCTTAACGCGGCGCTCTGAACCGGTACGCCCAGAACCGGCACCAGGGTTTTGGCGGCAATCATGCCCGGCAGATGTGCTGCGCCGCCCGCACCGGCAATGATCACCTCATAACCGTTCTCTTCGGCGCTTTCGGCGAAGCTGAACAGTTTGTCCGGCGTACGGTGTGCAGAGACCACTTCAACGTGGTGCGGAACATTCAGGATGTCAAAGATTTCGGCGGCGAACTGCATGGTAGCCCAGTCGCTTTTGGACCCCATCACGATGGCGACACGCGCCGGATTATTGCGGGAAGACATGCGTCTTAAAACTCCTGTGGTGCGAAACACACTGCTTTCGAGGGCACAGAGAATAGCATGTTATACGGGCAAGGAAAACGGTTGCGCGGTTAAATCTTGAGCCGTTGTTGCCATCAATTCATAACAAAACAGACCGCATTCTGGCGGTCTGTTTTCGTCGAGGGGCAATCATTATTTCGTCAGTTCTGCGGTCATATACACGCGATTATCGACCTTCGCGCTGGTGATTTTATAAGACGCACCCTGTTCAGCAGCCTGTGCAGCGATTTTCGCTTCTGCGCGGTCAAGGGTTGAGGCGGTTGCGCTCACGCTCTGCGCGAAAGAACTGAAAGAAACCAGGGAGAGAGCCGCAACTGCAACGAAAGTTTTGATGGATTTCATGGTCGTATTCCTTAAGTGTTTTGTCTGGGATAGGGCGTGTTGCCCTGATGTGATAAATAATAGGCCGACCACGGGCGGATTAAAATCGAAACAATTTGCCGATATTGTTCAAAAAAATAGAATGATGTGGTGGGGGTTAAAACGGAAACGCGATCAGCTCCACGCCCTCAGGCGTGACTTTGACCATAGAACCTTCAGTGTGCCAGGCACCCAATACCACGCGGTGTGCGGGCTGGCCGTTGGCGATGAGGGAATGCACGTCAGGACGATGGGTATGACCGTGGATCAGCCACTGAACCTCATGCTTTTCCATTACCCTCACGACCGCCTGCGGATTGACGTCCATGATGGTCATGGATTTGCTGCTGTTGGCGGCTTTACTGCCTGCGCGCATTCTGGCGGCGATGCGGTTGCGGATAAAGAGCGGCAGGGCAAGGAACACCTTCTGGATCCACGGGGTGTGGACTTTGGCGCGAAACGCCAGGTAGCCGGTATCGTCGGTGCAGAGCGTGTCGCCGTGCATGATCAGGACCTTGCGGCCGTAGAGGTCGAGCGCCTGTTCTTCCGGCAGCAGCGTCATGCCGCTTTCACGGGCGTAGCGCTTGCCGATCAGGAAATCACGGTTGCCGTGAATGAAGTAGCAGGGGACGCCGGAATCGACCAGCGCGTGAATGGCGGCGGCCATTTCACGGTGCAGCGGATTAGGGTCGTCGTCGCCAATCCAGGCTTCAAAGAGGTCGCCCAGGATGTACAGCGCATCGGCGCTTTTCGCTTCACCGCGTAAAAAACGCAGAAAACCGGCGGTTATCGCCGGTTCTTCTGTTTGCAGATGAAGATCCGCAATAAAGAGTGTCGCCACCAATTACTCGCTGACGGTCACGCTGGTAATCACAACGTCTTCTTTTGGAACGTCCTGGTGCATACCGCTGCGGCCAGTAGAGACGGCTTTGATCTTGTCAACCACGTCCATACCTTCAACCACTTCTGCGAATACGCAGTAGCCCCAACCCTGCAGGCTTTCGCCGGAGAAGTTCAGGAAGTCGTTGTCCGCCACGTTAATGAAGAACTGTGCAGTAGCAGAGTGAGGTGCCTGAGTACGCGCCATCGCCAGCGTGCCGCGGGTGTTTTTCAGGCCGTTGTTCGCTTCGTTCTTGATCGGCTCTTTAGTGGCTTTCTGGTTCATGCCAGGTTCGAAACCGCCGCCCTGGATCATGAAACCGTTGATCACGCGGTGGAAAATGGTGTTGTTGTAGAAACCTTCGCGGCAGTAGTCCAGGAAGTTTTTAACTGTTTCAGGCGCTTTGTCATCAAAGGTTTTGATTACGATATCGCCATGATTAGTGTGGAAAGTAACCATTTTTGCATCCTGTTCCGTTATTGTGGTACGTCGACCCGCCTTCGGGTCATCTATAGGGGCTTGTTATAGCATAACCACAGGATGCGATCACCTTGCATTGTGTGCTGCTTCGGGTTTGAATTACGGGTAGAATAGCCGGTTTTCAACCACACACGTGTTTACATGGAATCTTCGATGTTAAAAATCTTTAATACAATGACGCGCCAAAAAGAGGAATTTAAACCTATCCATGCCGGGGAAGTCGGCATGTACGTGTGTGGTATTACGGTTTACGATCTCTGTCACATTGGCCATGGCCGTACCTTTGTCGCCTTCGACGTGGTGTCACGCTACCTGCGTTTTCTCGGGTACAAGCTGAAATACGTGCGCAACATCACCGACATCGACGATAAGATCATCAAGCGCGCCAATGAAAACGGCGAAAGCTTTGTCGCGCTGGTGGATCGCATGATCGCTGAGATGCACAAAGACTTCGACGCCCTGAATATTCTGCGTCCGGACAGCGAGCCGCGCGCGACCCACCATATTCACGAAATCATCGAGATCACCGAAAAGCTGATCGCCCGCGGTCATGCGTATGTTGCCGACAACGGCGACGTGATGTTCTCCGTGCCGACGGACCCAACCTACGGTGCGCTTTCCCGTCAGGATCTGGACCAGCTCCAGGCCGGTGCCCGCGTTGACGTGGTTGACGTGAAGCGTAACCCGATGGACTTCGTGCTGTGGAAGATGTCCAAAGAGGGTGAACCAAGCTGGCCATCCCCGTGGGGCGACGGGCGTCCGGGCTGGCACATTGAATGTTCCGCGATGAACTGCAAACAGCTGGGCAAGCACTTCGACATTCACGGCGGCGGTTCAGACCTGATGTTCCCGCACCACGAAAACGAAATCGCGCAGTCCACTTGCGCCCACGGCGGCGAGTACGTGAACTACTGGATGCACTCCGGGATGGTGATGGTTGACCGCGAGAAGATGTCGAAATCGCTGGGTAACTTCTTTACCGTGCGCGACGTGCTGAAGTATTACGACGCGGAAACCGTGCGCTACTTCCTGATGTCTGGCCACTATCGCAGCCAGCTGAACTACAGCGAAGAGAACCTGAAGCAGGCGCGCTCGGCGCTGGAGCGTCTGTACACCGCGCTGCGCGGAACCGACAAGTCTGTTCCGGCGGCAGGCGGCGAAGCGTTCGAAGCGCGCTTCGTTGAGGTGATGAACGACGACTTCAACACCCCGGAAGCCTACTCCGTGCTGTTCGACATGGCGCGCGAAGTGAACCGCCTGAAGTCCGAGGATATGGCGGCCGCGAATGCGCTGGCGTCACATCTGCGTAAGCTCTCTGCCGTGCTCGGCCTGCTGGAGCAGGAGCCGGACGCGTTCCTGCAGAGCGGTGCGCAGGCGGACGACGGTGAAGTGGCGGAGATTGAAGCGTTGATCAAGGCGCGTCTGGAAGCGCGTCAGGCGAAGGACTGGGCGGCGGCCGATGCGGCGCGTAACCGTCTGACCGAGATGGGCATCATCCTGGAAGACGGCCCGCAGGGAACGACCTGGCGCCGTAAGTAAGTCTGTAACGTCCGGTGGCGCTTACGCTTGCCGGGCCAACAGGCAAAAGTAGGCCGGGTAAGGCGCAGCCGCCACCCGGCTTTTTTTTACCTTCTTTTCCACCACAGCAACCCCATCAGCACCACACCCGGCAGCCACACCCACAGCAGTTCTGAAAGGATCACCTGATGCCCGTACGGCGTGGTATAGCGTGAGAGCGCAAACGGCGCGACCTTAATCACCTGCCACGGCGCAAAGAAGCGTTCATCCGACCACGGCCACAGCCAGCCGACGCCTTTCCCGCCTGTGGTAATCGAATCCAGCAGGCTGTGCGACAGCAGTGACACGGTTAAAAACAGCCAGCACCGCGTCAGGCTGGCCCGGAACCATCGTCGTCCAGTCAGTACGCAAAGTATCGGCACCACGAAGGCAAACAGCAGGGAGTGGGTAAAGCCGCGATGGCCGAAAACGTTGCCGTACGCGACGCCGAACTTGAACGCCAGCACGTCGGCGTCCGGCAGCATGGCGAGAACAATGCCGGCAAACAGCAGACGGGGTGGGATAACTTTTGTCCCCAGGCCTAAGCCCAGGCAAAGCGGAACAGCAGCGTGCGTAATGACGGTAGGCATTGTGATTATCCATGGCAAATCATGGAAATATAGCAGTCATTCCGCGCTAAAAAACCTGTGCTAAATTCTGATTTTACGCCGACTCGCGTGTGATAAGCTGCCCGGAGAGCGTAATACGCTGGGTTTGCAGCGTCGGCTCCTTCAGCGTGCGAATAATCAGCCCGGCCGCCTGACGCCCCGTCTCTTCGCTGGCGGACGAGACGTAGGTAAACGAGGGTGAGGTGAGGTTAACGTGGAGCATATCTTCGAAACCGACCAGGGCGACCTGCTGCGTCAGAAACACATCTTTACCCACCGTACGCCCGACCTGATGAATACCGGAGATGGAGCCGATCATGGCATCCGGCGAGTGGCAGAGCAGGGCGGTGATGGTATTGTTTTTTTCCAGCAGTTGGCGGGTCGCGAAACCCGCTGCCAGCGTGTCATCGCTGCAGGCCGGCGAGTATTCATCGCGCCAGACCAGTCCGTTTTGCGCCATCGCGCTGCGAAAGCCGAGCAGGCGCTGCTCGCGGATAAGGCAGCCTTCCCGTCCGCCTATGTAGGCGATATTACGATGACCGCGCTCGATAAGATAACGCACCGCCAGACTGGCCGCCTGTCGGTTATCGCGCATCACCAGATTGCATTTTTCATCCAGCAGCGACTGAGAGACCACCACCAGCGGCAGAGGGCAGTGGCGAATCTTTTCCGGCAGGGTAGAGGTGCGGGTATCCGAGGCCAGATAGATCACCCCGGCGACGCCCTGCTGCTTAAACGACAGCAGGCAGCGCTCAAGCTGGTCATGGTCGTTCTGGGGCTGACCGAGAAAAACCATATACCCCTGTTTTTCAAGATCCTGAACGATGCTCGCCATCACCTTGATGGAGAAGCTGTCGCTAAAGTCGCGGAGGATCAGGCCAATCAGGTTGGAGGTATTGGCGCGAAGGTTGGCAGCGGCAACGTTATGAACATAGCCCAGGGTATTGATGGCAGCGTTGACCTTCTCGATCGTTGCCTCTGAGATTTTCCCTTTCTGGCGCAGCACCAGCGAGACGGTGGAAACCGACACGCCCGCGTGCTTTGCAACATCAATAATGCTGACTTTCTTCAAAACCGCTCCCTGAAATTTACCGATTATCAGCCAGATAAAACACGCCTCCCAGCGTACAGGAGACGTGTCGTTCAGGCATCTTATTATTTGCCGATCATGGTGGACATGGTCTGGGCGATAAACTGTGCTCTGGCACCGAAAATCACCTGAATGCCGTTGTCGCCGACAAACACCACGCCGCGCGCGCCGAGTCCGTTCAGGCCGTCTTTATCCACCGCGTCGCTTTTTGCCACTTCCAGACGCAGGCGGGTGATACAGGCGCCGACGGAGTCAATGTTATGCGCGCCGCCCAGCAGGGTGATGATCTCGGTCGCGAGTTCAGAATCCGATTTTTCATCCGCGTTGGCGGTTACTTCGGTGCGGCCCGGCGTTTTCACGTCGAAACGACGGATCACAAAGCGGAACGTGAAGTAATAAATCAGGCCCATTGGAATGCCGATGATAATGGCGCTCAGGAAGTGGGTCTGGTAGCCGTTAAACGACGGCAGGATCCCGAATGACAGATAGTCGATAAAGCCCGCAGAGAACGACTTGGCGATATGCGCATGCAGCAGGTACATGGTCATGTAGGCCAGACCCGCCATGATGGCGTTAAAGACGTACAGAATCGGCGCCACGAAGATAAAGGTAAATTCGACCGGTTCGGTGATCCCCGTCAGGAAGCAGGTCAGCGCCGCGGAGAACAGAATACCGGCCGCGATTTTCTTATTCTTCGTATGGGCTTCGTGATACATCGCCAGGCACGCCGCAGGCAGCGCGAACAGCATCAGCGGGAATTCACCCTGCATGAACTTACCGGCGTTCTGGTAGGTGTCGCTGCTGAAGGATTTCACCCCTTCTTCCAGCATCTTGAACCAGATGGTCTGGTCGCCGTGGATCACCTGGCCTGCCTGGGTGGTGTAATCCCCAAACGAATACCAGAACGACGGATACCAGATATGGTGCAGACCGAGCGGGATCAGCGCGCGCTCCACCAGACCGAAGATAAAGGTCGAGGCCGCCTGATTATCGCCGTTAACGATCACGGAGAGGGCGTCGATACCGGCCTGGATATGCTGCCACACGTACGGCAGCAGCAGCCCCATCAGGAACGAGAGGAACGCCGTTGCGATCGCCACGAAGCGCTTGCCGGAGAAGAAGCCAAGGAATTCCGGAAGCTGCATGGTGTGGAAGCGGTTATAGCACCAGGCCGCGAGAATACCGCAGATCAGGCCGCCGAAGACGCCCATCTGCAGCGTCGGAATGCCCACCACCATGGCGTATTTCCCGCCCTGAGAGGCCATTTCCGGCGTGATGCTCAGCACGGTGCTGATGGTGATATTGGTGACAAACACCGACACCGCCGCGGACAGCGCCGCAATGCCGGATTCTGACGCCAGGCCCACGGCAGAGCCAATGGCAAACAGCATCGGCAGGTTATCAAAGATAACCCCGCCCGCGTTCATCATCAGCGGCAGATGGAACTTATCGCCGAAGGCCAGAAGCAGGCCCGCAGCGGGAAGCAGTGAAATTGGCAGCATTAAGGCGCGACCAATCATCGATAACTTAGACAGTGATTTAACAAACCCTGATATCAGACTCATGCTGATTTCCCCCGAGTAGCGCTTTTTTTGGCGCTGTTATTGTAAGTAGAACGTTTTAGTAGAACGTTCTACTTATCGTGGGCAAAGCGTGAAAAACGCGCAACTGAATTTTCACTTTTCAACAGACGAAATACTGATTATTTGAAGTGGATCGATAAATAACCGTGATGGGTGTGAGGGGATAGAGATAGAAATTGCCGGGTGGCGGCTTCGCCTTACCCGGCCTACAAACGGAGACAGTACCTAGGCCCGGTAAGCGCAGCGCCACCGGGCATCAAACGGCTTACGCCGTCACGGTCACGCTCTGCCCTTCAAAGCTCACGGTCTGGCCCGCGACAATCTTGCAGCGCTTGCGGGTTTCCACCGCACCGTCCACTTTGACAAGCCCGTCGGCAATGGCAATTTTCGCCTGCGCGCCGCTTTCGCTCCAGCCTTCCAGCTTGAGCAGATCGCACAGCTCAACGTGCGGGTGTTTGCCTAATGAAAATGTGGCCATCTTACGCGTCCTCTACGTCGTGATATTCTTCGCATGCCTGCAGGGTATTCTGAATCAGCGTTGCGACGGTCATCGGGCCTACGCCGCCCGGTACGGGGGTAATGTAAGAGGCGCGCGCGGCGGCATCTTCATACACCACGTCGCCGACCACTTTGCCGTTTTCCAGACGGTTAATCCCGACGTCCACGACAATTGCGCCCTCTTTAATCCACTCGCCCGGAATAAAGCCCGGCTTACCGACCGCGACGATCAGCAGATCGGCGTTCTCAACGTGGTGGCGCAGGTTTTTGGTGAAGCGGTGGGTAACGGTGGTGGTGCAGCCTGCCAGCAGCAGCTCCATGCTCATCGGGCGGCCCACGATGTTGGACGCGCCGATGACCACGGCGTTCAGGCCGTAAGTATCGATGTTATAACGCTCCAGCAGCGTCACAATACCGCGCGGCGTGCACGGACGCAGACGCGGCGCACGCTGGCACAGGCGGCCCACGTTGTACGGATGGAAACCGTCCACGTCTTTATCTGGTGCGATACGCTCCAGCACCTTCACGTTGTCGATACCGGCGGGCAGCGGCAGCTGAACCAGAATACCGTCGATCTCTTTATCGGCATTCAGAGTGTCAATAAGTTCCAGCAGTTCTGCTTCGCTGGTGGTTTCCGGCAAATCGTAAGAGCGGGAGACGAAGCCGACCTCTTCACACGCTTTGCGCTTGCTGCCGACATAAATCTGCGATGCCGGGTTACTGCCAACCAGCACAACGGCCAGCCCGGGGGCGCGTTTTCCGGCGGCTTTACGCGCCTTCACTTTTTCCGCGACCTCAGAGCGCACCTGCTGCGCAATCGTTTTACCGTCAATAATCTTTGCTGCCATCAGAGAGAAGATTCCGTCTGTAACGTTCGAAAAGGGGGGATGCGTGTATTTTGTCAGAAGCGAGCCTCGCTGTCAGTCACCCTTTGCGCGTTTTTATCAGCAAGCCGCAAAAACCCTTCTTAAGGGATGGTCAATTTCTTAGGCGGGATTAGGATGTGACCTGGCGAAATGGCAGCGTTTTGACATATTTAAAAATCGCCTCCTGAGCTACTTTGTCTCCTCCGAAATAAGCTTTCAATTCATCAATTGAACGTATTTCTTATTCCCGATTATTCGCGGGAAGGGTTATTTACATTTTAAAGGAATAGACATGAAACTCAGCAACATTGCTTCTACTGTTATTGCAACTTTGGCCCTGGTTGCGGGTGCCGCAAATGCAGCAGATCCTGCTGCCCCGGTTTCCGTAAATGGCGGTACCGTACATTTTAAAGGTGAGCTGGTTAATGCGGCTTGTTCAGTCAATACTGATTCTTCCGAGCAGACCGTTAATCTGGGTCAGTATCGTACCGCGAAATTCACCAAAGTGGGCGACACCACCTCTAATATTCCGTTCAACATTGAACTGAACGATTGCGATCCGCTGGTCGCCAAAACCGCAGCCGTTGCGTTCACCGGTCAGATCGACCCAACCGATAAAACCCTGCTGGCCGTCACCTCTGGCAGCAACGACAACACCGCGAAAGGCGTGGGTATCGAGATCCTCGACAGCAAATCCAGCGTTCTGACCCCAGACGGTGCGACCTTCTCTGCTGCGCAGACGCTGATCGAAGGGACAAACACCCTGAAGTTCACCGCGCGTTATAAATCAACGGCTGCGACTACCGAGCCAGGCCAGGCGAACGCTGACGCCACCTTCGTAATGAAATACGAATAATTCCTCCGCACAGGGATGTTCAGGCCTCAGGGACGAGGCCCGTCATACGCTATTGCCAGGAACGAAGGATGACAAGGACAGGAACACTACTGCTGTTAACCCTTGCGATGGCTTGCCCGGCATCGGCGCATACCGTGGTGATCGAAGGCGGCAAGGTTCATCTCCGGGGTGAACTGGTGAACGGCGGCTGCGCCGTGGCGCCCGACAGTCAGAACATGCGCATCGATATGGGGCAGTACCGAACCAACTCATTTTCCGGCGTGGGCAGTTTTTCCACGGTGAATGTGCCGTTCACCGTGCGGCTGCTGGACTGCAGCGTTGATGTTTCGCGCACCGTGGGGATCCAGTTTCAGGGTGTCACACCCGCAGAGGATCCGCAGGTCTTTCTGGCGACATCGCGACCAGGTGAAACGCCCGTCAGCAGCGGCGTTGGGCTGGCGCTCTTTGACGAGCAGCAGCGTCAGATTATCCCAAATGCCACGGCCGTCAGCTGGCTGCCGATCGATACCCGCGAGCTGGCGTTCCATTTTAGCGCCCGCTATCGGGCTATTTCCGAACACCTCGAGCCAGGCAAAATTCAGTCGGATGTCTGGTTTACGTTGATTTATCCATAACACCTGCGAACACATTATTAAAGGTACGGTTGTGATGAATACCCTAATTAAACCAGGACTTTTTTTATCGTTTATTTTAATGATGGTTTCTGCCTGCGCGAATGCATCCGGCGGTATTGCGCTGGGAGCCACCCGCGTTATTTACCCGGCGGACGCGAAGCAAACGTCGCTGGCGATCACCAACAGCAATAAACAGGAACGCTATTTAATTAACGCGTGGGTCGAAAATGCGAACGGGCAAAAAGAAAAAACGTTTGCCGTCACGCCGCCCCTGTTTGTTAGCGAGCCGGACAGTGAAAACACGCTGCGCATTATTTACGCTGGGCCTGCGCTGCCTGCCGACCGTGAATCGCTGTTTTACATGAACGTGAAAGCGATCCCGTCAGTGAACAAAGCCAAAACGGAAAACAATAACGTGCTGCAGCTGGCTATCCTCTCGCGCATCAAGCTGTTTGTGCGCCCGAACAACCTGGCAATGCAGCCGGAAGAGGCGCTTTCCCAGCTGCGGTTTGAGCGCGCGGGTAACTATCTCAAAGTCAGCAACGCGTCTCCGTATTACATCACCCTCGTCAATCTGAAGCTGGGCGGGAAGACGCTGGATAACCTGATGGTGGCGCCGAAAAGCGCGGCACAGCAGGTGCTGCCAGCCGGTGCCGGCGGCACGCTCTCCTGGCAGAGCGTGAATGACTACGGTGCCATCACGCCGGCGCGTAGCGTCAACCTGTGAGCAGAGTCAGGGCGATGAAAAACCATCAGGGACGTTACTGCCCGGTTGCGCTGGCGCTGATGGCTGCGCTCTGGCCGCAGGCTGGCTGGAGCGAAAGCTATTTCAACCCGGCCTTCCTGTCCGACGACACCGCCAGCGTGGCGGATTTGTCGCGTTTTGAACAAGGACACCAGCAGGCACCCGGCGTTTATCGCGTGGATATCTGGCGTAACGATGAATTTATCGGGACTCAGGACGTGCGTTTTGAGCAGGCGGAGAACACGCCGCCGGTGGCGGGCGGGCTATCGCCGTGTATTACGCGGGCGATGCTCGACCGCTTTGGCGTCAACGTTGCGGCGTTTCCCGAGCTGGCTCAGGTTCAGGGTGAGGCCTGCGTCCCGTTGACCACGGCCATTCCCGGCAGCGAAACGGTATTCAACTTTGCCTCACAGCGCCTGAACGTCAGCCTGCCGCAGGTGGCATTGCAGAACAGCGCCCGGGGTTACATTCCGCCGGAACAGTGGGATGAAGGCATCCCCGCCGCGCTGCTGAACTACAGCTTTACGGGCAACCGGGGCAGCGAAGACGACAGCTATTACCTCAACCTGCAGAGCGGGCTGAACTATGGCGCCTGGCGCCTGCGCAACAACGGGGCATGGCGATACACGCAGACCAACGGGCAGCGGCACAGCGAGTGGCAGAATATTGGCACCTGGGCGCAGCGCACCGTGATCCCGCTGAAAAGCGAACTGGTCCTGGGCGACAGCAATACCGGTAATGACGTCTTCGACAGCATGGGGTTCCGCGGCGGACGGGTCTTCTCGTCTGACAGCATGTACCCGGACAGCCTGCAGGGCTACGCGCCCACGGTGCGCGGGATCGCCCGGACGCCCGCCAAAGTGGTGGTGCGTCAGAATGGCTACGTGATCTATCAAAGCTATGTGCAGCCGGGCGCATTTGCGATTACCGATCTCAACCCCACCTCCTCAAGCGGTGACCTGGAAGTGACGGTAGAAGAGAAAGACGGTACCCAGCAGCGCTATACCGTGCCGTACTCCACCGTGCCGCTTCTGCAGCGTGAAGGGCGCTGGAAGTATGACCTCGTCGCGGGGGATTACCGCAGCGGTAACAGCGATCAGGATACGCCGTTCTTCACCCAGGGCACCCTGATTACCGGGCTTGCCAACGGCTTTACGCTCTACGGCGGGACGCAGCTGGCGTCACGCTATACCGCGGTCGCCGTCGGGGCCGGAAAAAACCTGGGCGACTGGGGCGCGGTTTCGCTCGATATCACCCACGCCCGCAGCCAGCTCGCGGACGACAGCAAGCATGAAGGACAGTCCCTGCGCTTCCTCTATGCGAAATCCCTTAACGGCTTTGGCACCAACTTCCAGCTGCTGGGCTACCGCTACTCCACAAAAGGGTTTTACACCCTGGACGATGTGGCATGGCGCTCAATGGAAGGCTATCAGTATGCCGACAGCCAGGACGATAACGATGTGCCGGACGTGCAGAGCTATCACAACCTGACGTGGAATAAAAAAGGCCGCTTCCAGCTTAACGTTTCTCAGTCGCTGGGGGATTACGGCTCGGTCTATATCTCCGGCAGCGAGCAGACCTACTGGGGTACCGACGAGTCGAACCTCTGGTACCAGCTGGGGTATGCGGGTGGCATGAAGGGGATCAACTACTCCGTTTCGTGGTCGTGGAACAAATCCGTCGGGATCGACGGCACCGACCGGATCGCGTCGTTTAACGTCTCCGTGCCGTTCAGTATCTTTACCCGTCAGGGCTATCGCCGGGACAGCTCCATCGACAGGGCCTACGCCACGGCATCCGCCAGTCGGAACAGCGATGGCGACACGAGCTGGCAAACCGGCGTCAGCGGCACGCTGCTGGAGGACCGCAACCTGAACTACAGCGTGACTCAGGGACACACCAGCACCAACGGGTCAAGCGGAAGCGCCAGCGCCAACTGGCAGGCGACCTACGGCACATTGGGCGTGGGTTACAACTACGGCGACGATCAGCACGATCTCAACTGGCAGCTCTCCGGCGGGGTCGTCGGTCATGCCGACGGCGTGACCTTCAGCCAGCCGCTGGGCGACACCAACGTGCTGATCAAAGCGCCGGGGGCATCCGGCGTCAGCGTGGAAAACCAGACCGGCGTGAGAACCGACTGGCGAGGCTATGCGGTGATGCCGTATGCCACCGTCTACCGCTACAACCGCGTGGCGCTGGATACCAACACCATGAGCAACAACACCGACATCGAAAACAACGTCAGCAGCGTGGTGCCGACCAAAGGCGCGCTGGTGCGCGCCAGCTTTGATACCCGCATTGGCGTGCGCGCCCTGCTGACGGTAACGCGCGGCAACCAGCCCGTGCCGTTCGGCGCGGTGGTCCGTGAGACCCGGAGCGGTGTCACCAGCATGGTGGGGGACGACGGGCAAATTTACCTGAGCGGGCTGCCGCTGGAAGGCGAGCTGCTGATCCAGTGGGGCGACGGGGCGCAGTCTCAGTGTCGCGCGCCTTACAGCTTGCCTGAAAAGAGCCTGCAACAGGCAATCACAATGAAGGGGATTCGCTGTGAATAAAACCTACATTTTAGGCTTGTCGCTTCTGGCGCTACTGCCTGCGGCAAATGCATTCGCCACCGTGTGCGTCAATGAAAAAGGCGTGCCGACGGAAGTGCATTACGACCTGACGGACAAATTCAATAGCTCGAATAACCAGATTGGACAGGTCGTGACGCTCAGCGAGAAGTCGCAGTGGGTAGGGGTCAATGCCGTCTGCCCGAAGGGCACGGTCGGGAATACCACCAAGCGTAGCTATGTGACCGATTATCAGGTAACGGGAACGAGCGATGGCTATCAGTATCTGAAGCTGAACGACTATCTGGACGGGGCCATGAAAATCACGGACAGCTATGCTGGCGTGTTTTATCCGCCAAAAAACTATATCCAGATGGGGAGCCATCCTAACGTCTCCAAAAACAGACCGTTTGGCGTTCAGGACTCCAGCCTTGTCTTCCGCCTTAAGGTAACCCGACGTTTTATTAATATGGTCGTGATCCCGCGCGCCACCATGTTCCGCGTTTACGTCACCACCACCTCCTCGGATCCGCTCACCACGCCGGTCTATACCATCAGCTACAGCGGTACCATTCAGGTGCCGCAAAGCTGCGCTATCAACGCCGGGAACGTGGTGGAGTTTGATTTCGGCGACATTGGCGCCTCCTTGTTCAGCAAGGCGGGCGTAGGTAACAAACCGGAGGGCGTCTCATCGCAAAGCAAAACCATTGCGATCAAATGCACCAACGTCGAGGCGAACGCCATGCTGACGATGCGCGTAGAGGCGGAGAAAGTCTCTGATAATGTGCTGGTGTCGGATAACCCGGACGTCGGGTTCATCATTGCCAACGAGAGCGGTGCGCCGCTAACGCCTAACAACCTGACAAGCAAAATTCCGTTCCGCCTCGACGACAGCGCGCAGGCAAAGGTGGGGATCCGCGTCTGGCCGGTGAGCGTGACAGGCAACAAGCCAGCGGAAGGGCGTTTCACCTCGCGCGGGTATTTGCGCGTGGATTACGACTAAGGAGCCGATATGCGAAACGGGATCCGTTTTCTCACCGTGGCGCTCTTTGCGCTTTGCACACAGGCTCAGGCGGACACCGCGTTGGGTGAAATTAACATTCGGCTCTACGGCAATATTGTCGATTTTACCTGCGTTGCGGAAGGCAGCGACAGCGACAAGACCGTCACGCTGGGCACCTGGCCCACGAAACAGCTCAGCACCACCGGGAGCCGCACGCAGCCCATGCCGTTTACGCTGAAGCTGACCGGCTGTCCGCCGGGTGCCGCGTCGATTACGTTTTCGGGTAAAGCCGACGGGAGCAATAACGGTTTGCTGGCGCTGAACGACGCCAGTACAGCGAGCCGTGTCGCGGTAGAGATCAGGGATGCGGATAAAACGCGTCTGGCTCTCCAGCAGGCCAGCCAGCCGGTCTCGGTTGATGCGCAGGGGAATGCAACATTGTCGTTTTATGCCAATTATATTGCCACTGCAGATAACCCTCAGCCCGGACGAGCCGATGCGGATGCCACCTTTATGATTAACTATAATTAGCACTGACCGCACTCCCTGCAGCTCAGATAAGCTGCAGGGAGTGAATTCAGGTTAAAGCAGCTCGTGCGCTTTGGCGTAATCAATTAATTCCACGATGCTTTGCACGCCCAGCTTGGAATAAATATTGGATTTATGCGCGCTAATGGTTTTGTTGCTTAATAGTAGCTGTTCAGCAATTTCCTTATTGGATAATCCATTCGCCAGATAGCGTAATACCGTGACCTCGCGATTTGATAATGGCATATCGACTGCCATCCCTTTCCCTGAACCCAAATGGTTTATAAAGTTCAGCGTTTCCGATGGGAAAAAGGAATAGCCCATCAGGATCATTTCTACGGCGTTGTAGATCTCACCCAAATCTTTTCGTTTACTGACGAAGCCATTTGCCCCGGCGCGAATGGCGCGACCCGCGTAAAATAACTCTGATTTAGATGAGAGGAACAGAACCTTAATGTCTTTGTTTAAGTTTCTGATTCTCTTAAGTAAAGCGAAAGCATCCGTGCCCGTGAGTTCAATGTCAAGGATCACCAGATCGATAGGGTGATTACGGATACAGTCAAGAACTTCATGGCTATCGCCAGACTTGAGCTTGACTGTGATATTCTTATTTTTCTGTAGCAGGACTTCTATCGACATTCTGACGATAGGATGTTCGTCCATAATGATAACGGATGCCGGTTTCATTTTTAATGCCTCAGATTGTTAAAAGCGTTATGCAGAGTTTGGTAAAACTCTCGAAATGCCGGAAGGATATAATGTGCAGATCCCTATACCGTAGTATTTCCCTGGAAAGAGCGAAAG
Organism: Enterobacter sp. FB; assembly: GCF_000805795.1. NCBI lineage: Bacteria > Pseudomonadati > Pseudomonadota > Gammaproteobacteria > Enterobacterales > Enterobacteriaceae > Enterobacter > Enterobacter sp. FB. The sequence goes on from NZ_JSZC01000013.1 coordinate 273,199, forward strand.
CATCCTTGTTTACGTAATGAAAAGAACTATGCCTCAGCGCGGTCATCTCATTTGGCTGGTGTTGGCAAAAAGGTTTTTCTTATTCAGATTTGGTACGCTTCTTATTATACAGGGTAAGTTTTTTCCGAAAACCCTGTAAATTAGTCACAGGATATTGGTTTGTATTATCTTCTGGATCTGAATCGCTATTTTTTTAAATTTAGCGGAAATATCCTGTTATCCCATTTACCGCATATTTTCATCTTTATGTAATAACAAAAAATAACAGATATCTCTGTATGTTGATCAATTGTTAACAAAAATACGCATCATTTTGGGGGACTCGCCCGGTCTGATGAGGTGAACAATTGCCCTCGCAGGCCGTCAGACCTTCATCTGAAAGCGTGAAGGTTGACCTTCAGCTCCGCAACTCCTGCACAGGAGAACATGCTATCTGCTTCGCTTTTCCCTCCAGGGCGCAGTCGCTAAGCTGCTTGTTTTTACATCATTATCATCTTGTTAACGCTGTCTGCATTCACTTAACGGATGGAGGAAAGTGCTGCCGTTCGTTCAATTTGTGGCATTTCACAAGGTTCTCGCCCATAAATTAGGAATAGTTATAATTTCGACTTTATTGTTAAAAATTAACATTTTTGAAACACGAATGGTAAGTAAATTCTTAAAGCGCTTTAGGAAATAAGGGGTTAGGACGTGAGTGAAAACGTGCAGTCTGAGAGGTTATTAAGAAGATGCAACAATTCCTGTCGATGACTCAGCCCCAGCTTCACCAGGATGCAGCTAAGACGATAGATAATGCGGCTATAGGGACGATTCTGCATAAGGGCAATCTGACGTAACGTCTTGCCCCGGGAAAGTTCCTGCAGGATCGGCCATTCATTGCGGTTGAACCAGTCTTTGTCGGAGCCCTGTGGCGGGCGGGCATCCAGCAGGCTGTGCTGGAGTGCCGCGGCGTTCAGCTGGCGCTCGAGCACATGAAAGGGACCTGCCGCTTTGCAGAAAAGGCGGGTGTCGTAATTATCGGCCCGGACTAACAGCCAGGGCGTCAGGAACGGAGGAAACAGGCTATGCCTTCTCAACTGATCCAGTTTCTCCAGAAGCCCCGTTGACCGGCTTTCAATATCCACGACCAGACGGGCGGAGGGCCATTGGGTCTGTGCGACAAGGGCGTCGTCCAGCGTGGCGTAATCGCAGCAGCTGCTCAGGGGAAACTGCCCGTTGAGAAAACCGGTGCGCAGGAAATGATCCTCCGTCACCAGGAGAATAAACGGGGCGTCTGTTTTGCGGGGCTGGCTGATGGACTGGCTCAAAAATTCGAGCCGATCGAAAAAGGGGAGAGCAAAAGGTGAGCGCGTAAATCCCAGTGCATCACTTCCTGTACGCCGCCGCCGGTAACGGCGCACTGTCATTCGCATGGTCTCCCTCCTGGAAATGGCGTTTTAATCCTCCGGCCATGTCCAGGACGGCCAGTAATATCCCTGGCCGAGGTCTGCGCCTGCCTGCAGTGCCCAGGTACGATCGCGTTCAGTCTCAATACCTTCGATAAGCACTTTCCCGGCAAGCTGAAAGCAAAGGGAAACCAGTTGCCTCAGCGCAGGGGTGTCGCGTAAACGCCAGAATGCTTCCTTATCTATTTTGATGCCGCTTAACGGAAGTCGACAGGATAAAAACGACTGCACTAAGACATCATCAATGTCATCCAGCCAGATAGCGTGCCCCTGTCTGCTCAGCTGCTGGAGATTCTGAACCACGCGCTGCTTCTGCGCGACGGACAGCGCCAAAAAAGCCGCAAGGTCGACAAACTCAATATTGAGCGGCACGCAGGGGAGTCTGATGAGCCGCTGGAAGGACGCAGGCTCTGTCAGGACGGTTATCGGCAGATTAATAAAAAGGTTATGTCCGTGCGGCGTATTTTTTAACGCAGCAAGCTGCGCCTCAAGCAGCGTTAGCGACCAGCCAGCGGACCGATGGCAAAAAAAATCCTCACTGTGCCGCGTATCGGCCAGGACGCTAAGGACCTCGACGCCAACCTGACGCAAAGAGGCGAGGGCGACGATAGGCTCAAGCTTAATGCCGACGATGTCCTGAGAGAGGTACTGTAACCGAGGGGGCATATCGATCAGGTTTTGCGCTGTCACTCCATTGTCCTGTTGTCTGTCAGCCTCCAGGCGGCCGGGATACCTGGCTCTAGTGTGACGAGCTGACGTTCAGGAAAACAGCAGGCGTTACTTAAATGCAACTAAGCCTTTTCGCAGCGCTAAATTTTACGGTAAAACAGGGAGGAATGTTGAGAAAATAGCCGTATTTACAATCGGCTAGCGGTAATTGGCCCTGAAAACGGAAAAGGCATTGACTCACCTGCCATTGACCGTATAATTCTTCGCGTTTCACCACCGCGAAGTACACGCTTCTCAGTGCGCCCTTAGCTCAGTTGGATAGAGCAACGGCCTTCTAAGCCGTAGGTCGTAGGTTCGAATCCTACAGGGCGTGCCATTTCATTTCATAGAGTTACGCCTCACTCACATCCTCCTGATTTCCGTTGTGGGACATATTTGGGACATCGACCCTAAAATTTATCGGTCATGAAGGACATTTATGTGGTATCTACTCGCAATTTCGCTTGCCGCACTTTCCCTTAATAAAAGCCTGGCTTACCTGCTGCTGGGATTAACGGCATTTCTCGGCTGGAAACAGAGCATTCTTGACGCTCCGGCGCTGCTGGTTATTGCGTCAATCGTTATTGGCTGGTCTGTTGTTGAATGGCTACGTAATAAGGATGATAAATATACTTATCTGATTGAAGGCCTGTGTGTGATCATCGCCGTTACCCTGGTTATGCATGTACTCCCGGGCTTCCATAATCCCAAAGTGCTGGATGCTGTCGTTGTTGGTCCGCAAAGCATACCGTTCAGTATGTACTTTAATATGGACAAGGCGGTGGTGCCGTTCTTTTTAATTACGTGCATGCCAACGCTATTCGTAGCAAAACCCCTCTATAAAATTGGCAAGCTCGGCTGGGTAATATTGGTACTTGCGGTACCCGCGCTGTTACTTCTGGCTGTGGCGTTGGGCGGGCTGAGAATTGAGCCACATGCGCCAGAATGGTTCGCGCAATTTGCCCTTGCGAATATTTTCTTCGTCTCTTTGGCCGAGGAAGCCCTGTTCAGAGGCTACCTGCAGCAGCGCTTGTCCCGGATCGTTCATCCTGTTGTCGCGTTGTTGATGGCCTCAGTCCTCTTTGGGCTGATGCATTATAGCGGCGGTTTACTGCTGATTATTTTTGCCAGCCTCTCCGGCATTATTTACGGCCTGGCGTGGATGTGGAGCGGCAGGCTCTGGGTTGCAACGTTATTCCATTTTGGGCTGAACTGCGTGCATTTATTGTTCTTCACCTATCCTGTGTATGCCCCTCATGCGGCTATGTGATGCTTTTTAAATGAGTAGCCTAATAAATTTAGCTACCTCCGGATAAGCATGAAAAGCCCCCGCAATATCGGGGCTTTTTTATATCTGCCGGGCGCGAATAACAGTTTTACCTTCGCGCTATAATGAATAGAAGGCTAATGAATTTCGTTGTTGGCAGGCTTAAGGTTTTCTTAATCTAGAAATTATCTCGCATTAAAATTTGGATTTTTATCATTACAAAATCGGCTAAAAAGAAATTTTACACTTTTACGCGTAAACTGGATTGATACTAATTATCATTAGCGTTGTTGTATGCTTTAATCCTGTCCCACAAAGCTATGAGTGGTTACTCCCGTTGGTCTATTAAGGATATGTTCATGAATTCTCGCCTGCTGTCCTGCTTCTCGCTTGCCTTGTTGTCATCATCCCTTTTCCTTTCCACACAGTCGGTTGCCGCCGATAACAACGACGGTATCGTTATTTATAACGCGCAGCATGAAAACCTGGTGAAGTCGTGGGTTGACGGTTTTACCAAAGAAACCGGGATTAAAGTCACTTTGCGTAATGGTGATGACAGCGAGCTGGGTAACCAGCTGGTGCAGGAAGGCAGCGCATCGCCGGCAGACGTGTTCCTGACGGAAAACTCGCCGTCCATGGTGCTGGTGGATAACGCCAACCTGTTCGCACCGCTGGATGCCGACACCCTGAAGCAGGTACCGGCAGAGTATCGTCCGGCGCATGGCCGCTGGATCGGCATTGCTGCCCGCAGCACGGTGTTCGTCTATAACCCGGCGAAGCTGAGCGAACAGCAGCTGCCTAAGTCGCTGATGGATCTGGCGAAACCCGAGTGGAAAGGCCGCTGGGCGGCATCACCTTCAGGCGCGGATTTCCAGGCTATCGTGAGCGCGATGCTGGCCCTGAAGGGCGAGCAGGCCACCCTGGAATGGCTCAAGGCGATGAAAGCCAACTTCGTGGCCTATAAAGGCAACAGCACCGTGATGAAAGCGGTTAATGCGGGTCAGATTGATGGCGGGGTGATTTACCATTACTACCGCTTTGTCGATCAGTCCAAAACCGGTGAAAACAGCAAAAACACTCAGCTCTACTACTTCAAGCACCAGGACCCGGGCGCGTTTGTGAGCCTCTCCGGCGGTGGCGTGCTGGCGTCCAGCAAGCACAAAGCGCAGGCGCAGGCCTTCATCAAATACATTACCGGCAAAGAAGGTCAGGAAAGCCTGCGTACCAACAACGCCTTTGAATACGCCGTGGGCGTGAACGCGGCCTCAAACCCGAAACTGGTCCCGCTGAAAGATCTTGATGCACCGAAAGTTGAACCTTCAACGCTCAACAGTAAAAAAGTTATCGAGCTGATGACGCAAGCCGGCCTGCTGTGATCCTGAGAGTGAAGTGAAGGTTTTATGTCTGGTCTAAGTCTCGACATCGGAAAAAACAGAGTGCAGGAGCCTGCCCGCAGGCGTCCTGCACTGCCGATGGTTGCGTTAGCTGTCTTGTTTTCATTACTGGCGCTTCTGCCTTTGGGTTTTATCATTGCCATTGGCATTGAGACAGGCTGGGAAACCATTAAGGCGCTGGTGTTTCGCCCGCGTGTGGCTGAGCTGCTCAGTAATACGCTGTGGCTGACGGCCCTGGCGGTTCCGCTGTGTATCGTGACGGGCGTGGCGATTGCCTGGCTCACAGAGCGCACCCAGCTTGCCGGACGGGGCATCTGGTCCGCGCTGGCGGTCGCCCCGCTGGCCATTCCCGCGTTTGTGCAAAGCTATGCCTGGGTGAGCGTGGTTCCGTCGATGCACGGGCTCTCCGCGGGCGTGTTTCTCTCCGTTCTGGCCTACTATCCGTTTATCTACATGCCGGTTGCGGCGGTGCTGCGCCGCCTTGACCCGACGCTCGAAGATGTCGCCGCGTCGCTCGGCACCCCGCCGTGGAAGGTCTTTTTCCGCGTGGTGCTACCCCAGCTCAAGCTGGCTATCTGCGGCGGCGCGCTGCTGGTGGCGCTGCACCTGCTGGCGGAATATGGTCTGTACGTGATGATCCGCTTTGATACCTTCACCACGGCCATTTATGACCAGTTTCAGTCTACCTTCAGCGGCCCGGCAGCAAACATGCTGGCGGGCGTGCTGGCTTTGTGCTGCCTCGCTATCCTGGTGCTGGAAGGCGTGACGCGTGGAAAAGCACGCTACGCGCGCATTGGCGCCGGGGCTGCGCGCGAGCAGAAACGCTGGCCGCTGAAGCCTGCGGCTGCCGCGCTGGGGCAGCTGTTTTTCATGGTGCTGATCGTCCTGGCGCTGGGCGTGCCGTTAGCTGTTCTGTGTCGCTGGATTTGGCTCGGTGGGGTGGAAAACTGGATGAGCGCCGATCTCTGGCACTCGCTGCGCCAGACGCTGATGCTCGGCGTGGGCGGCGCGCTGCTGACGACGACGTGCGTGATCCCCATTGCGTGGCTCGGTATCCGCTACCCGCACCGTATCTTCCGGATGCTGGAAGGGTGCATCTATATCACCAGTTCGCTGCCGGGCATTGTCACGGCGCTGGCGCTGGTCACCGTCACCATTCATTACGCCCGTCCCATTTACCAGACGGAAATTACCCTGTTCCTTGCCTACCTGCTGATGTTTATGCCCCGTGCGCTCATCAACCTGCGGGCGGGGATTGCGCAGGCGCCGGTTGAGCTGGAAAACGTGGCGCGCAGCCTTGGCAGCACGCCCGCGAAGGCGCTCTGGAGCGTCACGATGCGGCTGGCCGCGCCGGGTGCGGCGGCGGGGCCGCGCTGGTGTTCCTCGGCGTCAGCAACGAGTTGACCGCCACGCTGTTACTCTCTCCCCTGGGCACGCGCACGCTCTCTACCGGATTCTGGGCGCTGACCAGCGAAATTGACTATGTCGCCGCCGCGCCTTACGCGATGCTGATGATCCTGATTTCCCTCCCGCTGACCGCCATTCTCTATATGCAGTCGAAGAAAATTGCAGGGCTATGACATGCTTGAATTAACCGCCATTTCTAAATCGTTTGCTGATGTGCAGGTGCTCGACAGCTTAAACCTGAGCGTTGCGCCGGGGAGCAGAACGGCCATTGTCGGGCCGTCGGGGTCAGGTAAAACCACGCTGCTGCGTATTCTTGCCGGGTTTGAGACGCCCGACACCGGTCGTATTGTTATGCAGGGGAGAACCCTGTTTGATGAAAACCGTTTTGTCCCTGCCCACCAGCGCGGGATCGGTTTTGTGCCGCAGGAGGGCGCGCTGTTCCCCCACCTCAACGTGGCAGACAACATTGCCTGGGGGCTGGACGGGACCCGCCACGAAAAACGCCAGCGCGTTGAGGCGCTGATGGAGATGGTTTCGCTGGACAGGCAGCTCGCCACGCACTGGCCTCACGAGATTTCCGGCGGACAGCAGCAGCGCGTGGCCCTTGCCCGTGCGCTGGCCCAGCGTCCTTCACTGATGCTGCTGGATGAACCGTTCTCGGCTCTGGATACTGGCCTGCGCGCCATGACGCGAAAGGCCACGGCCGATCTGCTGGCCGAAGCGGGCGTGGCCTCGATTCTGGTTACCCACGATCAGAACGAAGCGCTCTCCTTTGCCACGCAGGTTGCCGTCATGCGTTCCGGACGCTTCACGCAGGTCGGGACGCCTTATGAGGTTTACACCCGTCCCGTTGACGAAGAGACGGCGCTGTTTCTTGGTGATGCGCTGATCCTGCCTGCGCAGCTCACCGCGGGCTACGCCCTCTGCGCGCTGGGTAAGGTGCCCACAGACAACCCGCTGGCGACAGGGCAGGGCAGAGTGATGCTGCGCCCGGAGCAGCTGAGCGTGACGGCATGCGCCTCACATGAAAGCCCGATCTCCATTCTTGATGTGGATTTTACCGGTCACCTGTCGACGCTCACCCTTGGGCTTACCGGACAGCCGCAGCCCGTCACCCTCAAGACCGTCAGCCAGCCTGGATGGAACCCGGGCACGGCGGTTCGCATTGATATTGCTGGCACCGCGCGTGTATTCGACTATTCTTAATATTCATTAATAATTTCATGCAATGGGTTGTTATAAAAGAATTTTCCAGAATATATGGCATTTCCTGAGATTCTCTACCATGCTCATAAAACCTCACCATCATGCGTGAGGTTTTTCGTAGTTGCTGCTTAATCTCAAGGAAAAAGGTTATGAAAAAGACGACTGCTATTTTGTTGGGAACGGCGTTACTGTTTACGACCAATGCTTTTGCTGCCCAACTGCTGACTAAAAATGAGTTCAAGAAAGTCGAGTCTCAGTATCAAAAAATCGGTACGGTAAGCACCTCAAATGAAGTATCGGTTGATGATGCAAAAAAAGAACTGATTGAGAAAGCCGATAAGCAAGGCGCGGATGTTCTGGTGCTCACCTCAGGTAACACCAACAATAAAATTCACGGTACGGCTAATATCTACAAGAAAAAATAACGTTACTGCAGCCACCCCATTTTGGGGTGGTTGTTCCTCATCCTGTCTCCCCACCTCTTCCTGTTGTTCGCGGTTACGCTTGCTAACGCACGGATAATGCGTATAGTTCTCATTTGCATTGCTATCAATACATTCTAAGGCCTGACAACGGGCTATTTTTGCGCGCACTTTCAAATGAGTTAACGATGAACAACACCAGAATACACAAAACGCTGCTGGCGCTCGCCGTTGGCGCGGTAACGCATTCCGCCTTCGCGGCGGACGATCAAAAAGAAGATACCCTCGTTGTGCACTCTGCACCGGTCAACGATTTCAAACCCGGTGGCGACCAGCTGGTACCGGCCTTCCTTGACGGACGGGTGGCGAACGGTGGGCGTATGGGGATGCTCGGTCAGCAGAACGCCATGGACGTGCCGTTCAACATCATCAGCTACACCTCGAAGCTGGTGGAAGATCAGCAGGCGAAAACCATTGCTGATGTGATCGCCAACGACGCGGGCGTACAGTTCGTTCAGGGGTACGGCAACAGCGCGGAGACCTACCGCATCCGTGGCCTGAAGTTCGACGGTGACGACATGACCTTTGGCGGTCTGTCCGGCGTGCTGCCGCGTCAGGTGGTGGATACGCAGATGGTTGAGCGCATTGAGATCTTCAAAGGGGCAAACGCCCTGATGAACGGCGCGGCGAGCTCGGGCGTGGGCGGGATGATCAACCTTGAGCCAAAACACGCGGGCGAACTCCCGCAGGCGAAAGTGGGCCTGGACTACACCTCCGATTCTCAGATTGGCACCACGCTGGATGCGGGCCGTCGCTACGGCGACAGCGACCAGTTTGGCGCGCGGGTGAACCTGGTCCACCGCGAAGGGGAAACCGGCATACCGAACGACCGCCGCCGCACCACGCTGCTCTCCACCGGTCTGGATTACAAAGGCGACCGTTTCCGCACCTCGCTGGATCTGGGTTATCAGAAGAAAACCTTCAACGGCAGCCCGACCAGCGTCAATATTTCGGCGGTGGATTTCGTGCCCGAGCCGCCGAAAAACGATCGTAACTTCTCGCAGAAGTGGGCCTACAGCAACATCGAAAACGAATTTGGGATGTGGCGCAGCGAGTACGACATCACCGACGGCTGGACCGCCTATACCGGCCTGGGCGCGCAGCACGCGCACGAGGAAGGGATCTACAGCGCGCCGAAGCTGCTGGATAAAAGCGGTAACGCAACGGTCAGCCGCCTTGATACCAACCGCATCAGCGATTCCGTCAGCGGCATGGCGGGCATTCGCGGTAATTTCAATACCGGCTTCGTCTCGCACAAGGTCAACGTTGGCTATTCTGCGATGACCAAAAATGAAAAGATCGCGTGGAAAATGTCGGCGACGAAGGATAACCCGACCACCAACATCTACCACAACACCGGCGTCGATATGCCGGACAGCACCAACCTCAACGGCTCAGGCGGGAAGTACAGCGATCCGCTGACCAGCGGGCGCACCCGCACCCAGGGCTGGCTGCTGAGCGATACCCTGGGCGTGCTGGATGACAAACTGCTGTTCACCGCTGGCGCGCGCCATCAGAAGGTGGTCATTCGCGGGTATAACAAAGTTACCGGTGCGGAAAACGCGGCAGACGGTTTCGACGGCAGCCGCTGGATGCCAACCTACGGCGTGGTCTACAAACCGTGGGAGGAAATTTCCCTCTACGCCAACCACACCGAAGCGCTGCAGCCGGGCAAAACCGCGCCCAACACCGCCACCAACTACGGCCAGAGCACCGGCATTGTTCACTCTAAGCAGAACGAAGTGGGCGTGAAGGCGGACTTTGGCCGCGTGGGCGGATCGCTTGCGCTGTTTGAGATCAAGATGCCGTCGGCGATCCTCGATGCTAACAATCACTATGGCCTGGATGCCGAGCAGCGTAACCGCGGCGTGGAGCTAAACGTCTTCGGCGAGCCGATGCTCGGGATGCGCCTCAACGCCAGCGCCACCTGGCTGCAGGCGGAGCTGACCAAAACCAAAAACGGCGTAAATCAGGGCAACGATGCCATTGGTGTCCCGAACGTCTACGCCGTGCTGGGGGCAGAGTATGACATCAAGCCGATTGATGGCCTGACGGCGACCGCCCGCGTCAACCACTCTGGCGCGCAGTACGCCGATCTTGCCAACACCAAAAAGATCGACAGCTACACCACGCTGGATCTGGGGATGCGCTATCGCTTCGCGGTGAACCACAATGCAAACCAGATGACGGTGCGCGCGGGCATCGACAACGTGACCAATGAAAACTACTGGGCCAGCGTGGACGATGCCGGCACCTACATCACGCAGGGCGAGCCGCGTACCTTTAAGGTCTCGGTTGGCTACGAGTTCTAAGCGTTCCACCTCGTTATCCGGGGCAGGGACGCCCCACACCTCCGCCGTTGTGTTATAAAATTGTAATAAAAGCTTCTTAGACTGGTCGCCGACTCCTTACCTCTTGGCCAATGACAGGAAGCCGCTATGGGCAGACCCCTCAAATCCGTTTTTAAAAAAGAACATCGCGACGACATCGCTAACCGCAGCGCGAACCCGGTATTCTCCGAGGTGGCAGAGGTGTTCCTCTCCCGCCGTCGTTTTCTCCAGATGGGCGCCGTGGCGGGCGCTGCCGTTTCATTCCCCTTTCTGATCAAACCCGAAAATGCGATTGCCGCGGTATCAAAGCCTTCTGCACTGGCAAAAGCGGTTTCCCTGGGCTTTACCAGCATCGACGTCTCCACGGAAGATACGGTAAGGGTGCCGGAAGGCTATATTGCCCGCCCGTTTTATCGCTGGGGGGATCCGACGGGGCTCAAAAACAACATGCCGGCCTTTAAGCCGGATGCCAGCAACACCGCGGACGAACAGGCTGCGCAGGCGGGCATGCATCATGACGGCATGGCGTGGTTTAGCCTGCCGCAGGGGGAGCAAAACCCGGAGCATGGCCTGCTGGCAATGAACCATGAGTACATCGACAACGGGATGCTGTTTACCGACGGTACGGCGAACTGGAGCCTCGACAAGGCCCGCAAGGGGCAGAACGCGATGGGCGTGTCGGTGGTGGAAGTGAAAAAATCGGGCAGCGACTGGCAGGTGGTACGCCCGTCTTCATATGCCCGCCGCATCACCGTCAATACGCCGATGCAGCTTACCGGCCCGGCGCGGCATCAGGACTTAATGAAAACCACCGCCGACCCGCAGGGGGAGCGCGTGCTGGGCACCATGCAGAACTGCGCCAACGGCCATACACCATGGGGCACCTATCTCACCTGCGAGGAGAACTGGTCGGATATTTTTGTCAAAAAAACCGATCTCAACCCGCTGGAAAAACGCTACGGCATCAGCGACAGCGATGAATCCTACCGCTGGAACGAGGTGGACGAGCGATTTAGCGTTGATAAAACCCCTAACGAACCTAACCGCTTCGGCTGGGTCGTGGAGATCGATCCCTACAACCCGACCTCCACGCCGCGCAAGCACACCGCCCTGGGCCGCTTCAAGCATGAGGGGGCGGCCGTCACGCTTGCCGCCGATAGCCGCGTGGTGGTCTATATGGGGGACGACCAGAAGTTCGAGTACGTCTATAAGTTTGTCTCGGACAAAAAATACGATCCCGCGAACCGTGAAGCCAATATGCAACTGCTGACGTCAGGCACGCTGTACGTTGCCCGCTTCAACGAAGACGGGAGCGGCGACTGGCTGCCGCTGATCTTCGGGCAAAAGGGTCTGGATAAGAGCAACGGGTTTGAAAACCAGGGCGATCTGCTGATTAAAACCCGCCTGGCGGCAGACGCGGTGGGGGCAACGAAGATGGATCGCCCCGAGTGGATAGCGGTCGACCCGCACGCCAGCGGCAGCGTCTACTGTACGCTCACCAACAACAGCGATCGCGGGAAGGAGGGTAAGGCACCGGTTGATGCCGCCAACCCGCGCGCTAATAACGTGTTTGGTCATATTATGCACTGGCACGAAGAGGGGGCCGATCCTGCTGCCGCTCGCTTTAAGTGGGATATTCTGGTGATGGGCGGGCGGACCGACAGCGACGATCCGAAGGCTAAAGGTTCCATGCAGGGGGCGGCCTTCGGCAGCCCCGATGGCCTGTCGTTCGATCATCAGGGCGTGCTGTGGATCCAGACCGACGTCTCTTCCAGCACCATCAATAAGAAAGCCTACGAGGGGATGGGCAATAACCAGATGGTGGCCACCATTCCGGGCACCAACGAGTACCGTCGTTTCCTGACCGGACCGCGCGGGTGTGAAATTACCGGGATTGCGTTTACGCCGGATAACCGGACGCTGTTCATCAACATTCAGCATCCGGGGGAGGGCGGGGATGATATCACCGACCCTGCTAACCCTCGCGCTGTTTCCAACTGGCCAGACGCGAACCCGAACGGACGCCCGCGTTCCTCAACGGTGGTCATCGTCAAAGCGGACGGCGGGATCATCGGCTCATAACCTTGCATCGCCGGGGGCATGCCGTGCTCCCGGCGTTAAACTTGCTACCGCCAGCATGAAGTGTTAAAACGTGCCCCTTCTAAAAAAGAGACAGGGGTAGGACGTGAAAGACGCGTCATCCGCTTCAGGCCATGGTAGCGCTGAAGCCTCGTCGGATCAGAATCCAACGCTGCAACGTGGTTTGCAAAATCGACATATTCAGTTAATTGCCCTTGGCGGCGCAATCGGTACCGGGCTCTTTCTCGGCATCGGCCCCGCTATTCAGATGGCCGGTCCGGCGGTGCTGCTGGGTTACGGTATCGCCGGGATTATCGCCTTCCTGATCATGCGCCAGCTTGGCGAGATGGTCGTTGAAGAGCCGGTGTCAGGCTCCTTCGCGCATTTTGCCTATAAATACTGGGGCCCGTTCGCAGGCTTCCTCTCCGGCTGGAACTACTGGGTGATGTTCGTGCTGGTCGGGATGGCGGAGCTGACCGCCGCAGGCATCTATATGCAGTACTGGCTGCCGGACGTGCCCACGTGGATCTGGGCGGCGGCCTTCTTCATCATTATCAACGCCGTTAACCTCGTCAACGTGCGCCTGTATGGTGAAACCGAGTTCTGGTTTGCGCTGATCAAGGTGCTGGCAATTATCGGCATGATCGGCTTTGGCCTGTGGCTGCTGTTCTCCGGCCACGGCGGCGAGCGGGCCACTATCGACAACCTGTGGCAGCACGGCGGCTTCCTGGCGACCGGCTGGAAAGGGCTGATCCTCTCGCTGGCAGTGATCATGTTCTCCTTCGGCGGGCTGGAGCTGATTGGCATCACCGCCGCGGAAGCGCGCGACCCGCATAAAAGCATTCCGAAAGCGGTTAACCAGGTGGTGTACCGTATCCTGCTGTTCTATATCGGCTCGCTGGTGGTGCTGCTGGCGCTCTACCCGTGGGTGGAAGTGAAGTCAGACAGCAGCCCGTTCGTGATGATTTTCCACGATCTCAACAGCAACGTGGTGGCTTCTGCGCTGAACTTCGTCATTCTGGTGGCGTCGCTGTCGGTCTATAACAGCGGCGTTTACTCCAACAGCCGCATGCTGTTTGGTCTCTCCGTGCAGGGTAACGCGCCGAAATTCCTCACCCGCGTCAGCCGTCGCGGCGTGCCGGTGAACTCGCTGTTCCTTTCCGGGGCGATTACCTCGCTGGTGGTGCTGATCAACTATCTGCTGCCGAAAGAGGCCTTCGGCCTGCTGATGGCGCTGGTTGTCGCTACGCTGCTGCTGAACTGGATCATGATCTGCCTCGCGCACCTGCGATTCCGCGCCGCGATGCGCCGCAAGGGGCGCGAAACGCAGTTCAAAGCGCTGCTTTACCCGGCGGGGAACTACCTCTGTATCGCGTTCCTGGCGTTGATTCTGGTGCTGATGTGCACCATGGATGAGATGCGACTTTCAGCAATGCTGCTGCCGGTATGGGTGGTGTTCCTGTTTATCGCGTTTAAGCTCTCACGCAAAAAGTAGCCCGTTTTTCTCCCTCTCCCTGTGGGAGAGGGCCGGGGTGAGGGCAACAGACCGCACCAAACCAGACCGCAACTGCCTTCACGCCCGGTGGCGCTGCGCTTACCGGGCCTACAAAACACTGCTTCATCTTTATCGTGACCCCCCTCCCAAATCTGTTTCGATCCACAGGATCTTTATTTTGTAATCGATTACTTTTCATTTGAATCATTTTGTAATCGATTACTTTTTCCGGGTGAGGCTTATTATGGTGTCAACTGAAAGTAGTGAAAAGACGATAGCGCAGCATCGGCTGCTGGTGCCGCGGCTGTCGCTGATGATGTTTCTGCAGTTTTTTATCTGGGGTAGCTGGTCGGTTACGCTAGGGCTGGTGATGACCCAGCACAACATGTCTCTGCTGATTGGCGATGCGTTCTCCGCCGGGCCTATCGCCTCCATTCTCTCGCCGTTCGTGCTTGGCATGCTGGTGGACCGCTTCTTCGCCTCGCAGAAGGTGATGGCGGTGATGCACCTGGCGGGCGCGGCGATCCTCTGGTTCGTGCCGGGGGCGCTGATTGCCGAGAACGGCGCGCTGCTGATTGGCCTGCTGTTTGGCTACACGCTCTGCTACATGCCGACGCTGGCGCTGACCAACAATATCGCGTTTCACAGCCTGGCAAACGTGGATAAAACCTTCCCAGTGGTGCGCGTGTTCGGCACCATCGGCTGGATCGTGGCGGGCATTTTTATCGGCGTCACCGGCGTGGCGGCAAGCGTTACCATCTTTCAGGTGGCGGCGGCCAGCTCCGTGCTGCTGGCGCTTTACAGCCTGACGCTGCCGCACACGCCTGCTCCGGCGAAAGGCCTGCCGGTGAAGGTGCGCGATCTTTTCTGCGCGGATGCCTTTGCGCTGCTCAAAACCCGCCACTTTTTCGTTTTCTCCGTCTGCGCGATGCTGATCTCCGTCCCGCTCGGCACCTATTACGCCTACACCGCCTCGTATCTGGCGGATGCGGGAATTGCCGACGTCAGCACCGCCATGTCCTTCGGGCAGATGTCCGAGATCGTCTTCATGCTGGTTATTCCGCTGCTGTTCCGCCGTCTGGGCGTGAAGGTCATGCTGCTGATCGGCATGCTGGCGTGGTTTGTGCGTTACGCCATGTTCGCGCTGGGCGTCAGCGAGGAGGGGCGCATTCTGCTGTATCTCGGCATCCTGCTGCACGGCGTCTGCTACGATTTCTTCTTTGTCGTCGGCTTTATCTACACCGACCGCGTGGCGGGCGAAAAGGTGAAAGGCCAGGCCCAGAGCATGATCGTGATGTTCACCTACGGCATCGGCATGCTGCTCGGCTCGCAGATTTCCGGCGCGCTCTATAACCGCCTGGTGGCAGGGCAGACCGTGCCGCAGGCGTGGGTGACATTCTGGTGGATCCCGGCGGTAGCGGCCGCGGCGATCGCGCTGATTTTCCTTCTCACGTTTAAGTATGACGATGACAAGGCGTAACGTTCAGGAGGTGGTATGAGGACGATAAAAGGACCCGGCATTTTTCTGTCGCAGTTTATTGGCGCAGAAGCGCCGTTTAATTCGCTCGACGGGCTGGCTGAATGGGCGGCAGGTAAAGGTTATAAGGCGGTGCAGATCCCCTGCAACCACCCGCATATTTTTGACGTCGAGAAAGCGGCTGAGAGCCAGGCCTACTGCGATGACATCACCGCTAAGCTGGCCGCGCACGGGCTGGTTATCAGCGAACTGTCGACCCATCTGGAAGGGCAGCTTGTCGCGGTAAACCCGATTTACAGCGACGCGTTTGACCACTTTGCGCCCGCTTCCGTGCGCGGTAACGATGCGGCGCGCCGGGCGTGGGCCACGGAGAAGCTGAAGCAGGCGGCGGTCGCCTCGGCCAGATTAGGCCTGAAAGCGCACGCCACCTTCTCCGGCTCGCTGGCCTGGCCGTTTTTCTACCCGTGGCCGCCGTATAACGAACAGCGTTTTCAGGAAGCGTTCGGGGAGCTGGCAAACCGCTGGCGGCCGATTCTGGATACCTTCGACGAGCAGGGGGTGGACGTCTGCTTTGAGCTGCATCCGGGGGAAGATCTGCACGACGGCGTGACCTTCGAGCGTTTTCTGGCGCTGGTGGATAACCATCCGCGCTGCAACATTCTCTATGATCCAAGCCATATGCTGCTCCAGCAGATGGACTATCTGACCTTTATCGACATCTTCCATGCGCGTATTAAAGCGTTCCACGTGAAGGATGCCGAGTTTCGCCCCAGCGGGCGCAGCGGCGTCTACGGTGGTTACCAGCCGTGGATCAACCGCGCCGGACGCTTCCGCTCGCCCGGTGACGGGCAGATCGACTTTAAGGGCATTTTCAGCAAGCTGACCCAGTACGACTACGACGGCTGGGCGGTGCTGGAGTGGGAGTGCTGCCTGAAGGATGGCGATACCGGGGCGAGTGAAGGCAGCGAGTTTATCCGCCGCCACATCATTCCGGTCTCCGGACGCGCGTTTGATGATTTCGCCGCTGGAGGCAAGCATGATTAACGTCGGAATTATCGGCAGCGGGTTTATCGGCCCGGCGCATATCGAGGCGCTGCGGCGTCTCGGATACGTGCAGGTTGTGGCCCTCTGCGACGGCACGCTTGCCAAAGCGCAGGAAAAAGCGCGTCAGCTTAACGTGACGCACGCGTACGGCAGCGTTGAGGAACTGCTCGCGCACCCCGATCTGCAGGTGGTGCACAACTGCACGCCGAACCACCTGCACGCGGAGATTAACCGCCAGATCCTGCGGGCGGGCAAGCACGTGTTTTCCGAAAAGCCGCTGTGCATGACCCCGGACGAGGCGCGCGAGCTGGTGGCGCTGGCGGAGCAGGCGGGCGTGGTGCACGGCGTGAGCTTTGTCTATCGCCAGTTTGCGATGGTGCGCCAGGCGGCGAGCATGATGCGCGCGGGCACCCTCGGGCGGCTGTTCGCCTCGCACGGCAGCTATTTGCAGGACTGGATGCTGCTGGAAACCGACTACAACTGGCGGGTGGATGCCGCGCTCGGCGGCGCGTCGCGGGCGGTGGCGGATATCGGTTCCCACTGGTGCGATACGGTGCAGTTCGTTACCGGGCGGCGCATTACCGAGGTGATGGCTGATTTATCCATCGTCTGGCCGACGCGCAGGGCCAGCAAGGTCGGGAATCAAACCTTCTCCCACGACGAGCAGGCGGAGTATGTAGACAAACCGGTCACGACCGAAGACTTCGGCTCGGTGCTGTTCCGCTTTGACGACGGCAGCAAGGGCTGCTTTAGCATCTCGCAGGTGAGCGCCGGGCGTAAAAACCGCCTGACGTTTGAGATCAACGGCAGCGAGCGCTCGCTGGCGTGGGACCAGGAGGTGCCGCAGCAGCTGTGGATCGGCCATCGCGCGCAGGCCAACCAGACGCTCACCGACGATCCGGGGCTGATGAACCCTGACGTGGCCGACAGCGCCCACTTCCCCGGCGGACATATCGAAGGCTGGCCGGACGCCTTCAAAAATATGATGGCGCAGTTCTACCGCGCCGTGCAGGCGGGCGCGATGCCGGATACGCCGCAGTTTGCGACGTTTCACGATGGCGCAAACGTGATGTATATCGTTGATGCTATTGTGAAAAGCCATCAGCAGCAGCGCTGGGTGCGCGTGGAACAATAACGCGTTGCCCGGTTCGCCGGGCAATAAATTTATGGTAGCCTGCACAAAACGCTAACCGCAGGATGTGTCGTCGCTATGTCAATTCAGAAAATCGCTCAGCTGGCCGGGGTCTCCGTGGCGACGGTCTCCCGCGTGCTGAATAACAGCGACACCGTGAAGGCGAAAAACCGCGAGCGCGTTCTGCGGGCGATTCAGGAGAGCAACTACCAGCCAAACCTGCTCGCCCGTCAGCTGCGCACCGCTCGCAGCTATATGATCCTGGTGATGGTGTCCAACATTGCCAACCCGTTCTGCGCCGAAGTGGTGAAGGGCATCGAAGCCGAGGCGGAGAAAAACGGCTACCGCATTCTGCTGTGCAACTCCGGCTCGGACATCGAGCGCTCCCGCTCGGGCTTAAGCCTGCTCTCCGGCAAAATCGTCGACGGCATTATCACCATGGACGCCTTCTCGAAGCTGCCGGAACTTGCCGCGCTGATTGGTTCTGCACCGTGGGTGCAGTGCGCCGAATATGCCGATGCGGGTGCGGTCTCCTGCGTCGGCATCAACGATGTGGACGCTTCACAGCATGCCGTCAGCCAGCTGGCCGACGGCGGCCGCAAGCGTATCGCGATGATCAACCACGATCTCAGCTACAAATATGCCCGCCTGCGCGAACGCGGCTACAAGAGCGTGATCCACATGCGGGATCTGGACTATCAGGCGGTGGAGTATGCCAGCGATCTCAGCTCCGGGGCGGGCATGGCGGCGATGCAAAACCTGTTAAAAGATAATCCGCCGGATGCGGTATTTGCCGTTTCCGATACGCTGGCGGCGGGCGCGCTGCGCGCCATTCAGCAGGCAGGTCTTCGGGTGCCGGAGGATATTGCCGTGGTCGGCTTTGACGGTACGGAGCTGGCGGACATGATTTCGCTCACCACCATCGAACAGCCGTCGCGGGATATCGGGCGCAAGGCGGTCGATCTTCTCTTAAACAAAATCGACAACCCGGATGCGCCCACGGAAAGAGTGATGATGGACTG
This sequence comes from Enterobacter sp. FB, assembly GCF_000805795.1. Classification (NCBI taxonomy): domain Bacteria; kingdom Pseudomonadati; phylum Pseudomonadota; class Gammaproteobacteria; order Enterobacterales; family Enterobacteriaceae; genus Enterobacter; species Enterobacter sp. FB. The sequence goes on from NZ_JSZC01000013.1 coordinate 291,687, forward strand.
GCGCTTTATTTCCCGCGCCAGCACCTGATTATTGCGCGATGACGCCAGCCAGGGAGCGAATATCGTTCCCGGTTGGCGACTGGTGAATACGCAGACCAAATTCATCCACCACCGCGAAAATATGGTCGAAGATGTCGGCCTGAATCTCCTCATATTCCGCCCAGACCACCGTGTTGGTGAAGGCGTATATTTCAATCGGCAAGCCATTCGCATCAGGCGCGAGCTGACGCACCATCAGCGTCATATCTTTACGAATGCGCGGGTGGTTGCGCAGATATTCGTTCAGGTAGGCGCGGAAGGTGCCGATATTGGTCATCTTGCGCAGGTTTAATACCGATTCCCCTTCACCGTTTTTCTGATTCCACAGGCTAATTTCCTCATGGCGCGCGGCCAGATAAGGCTTCAGCAGCTTCGCCTGAATGAGTTTCTGCTGCTCCTGCTCGTCGAGAAAATGAATGCTGGTGGTATCAATGTTCAGGCTGCGCTTAATGCGTCGTCCGCCGGAGGCCGACATGCCGCTCCAGTTGATAAAGGCGTCGGAGACCAGCGCCCACGTCGGAATGGTCGTAATCGTATTATCGAAATTGCGCACTTTCACGGTGGTCAGGCCGATATCCGTCACCGTGCCGTTGGCACCGTATTTCGGCATCTCCAGCCAGTCGCCGAGCTTGAGCATATCGTTGGCGGAAAGCTGGATACCCGCTACAAGTCCAAGTATCGGATCTTTAAACACCAGCATCAGCACGGCGGCCATGGCGCCCAGACCGCTGATCAGAATCGCCGGAGACTGGCCAATCAGCAGGGAGATAATCAATATCCCCACCAGAATGGCGCTCACCAGCTTGATGCCCTGGAAAATCCCCTTCAGCGGCAGCTGCGACGCGGTGGCCATTTTCTGCGACAGATTGAAAATCACGTCCAGCAGCGAGAAGAAGGAGAGCAGGGCATAGACCATCACCCACAGCTTCGCGCAGGTGGTGAGTATTTCCGCCGCTTCGCTGCCCTTTTGCAGCCACAGTACCGCCTGGACGTTGACGATTATCCCCTGCAGGGTAAAGGCCAGACGGTGAAATAATTTATTCTGGGTGATGATCTGCAGCCATAAATGGCTGCTGGCCTGCGCGCGCTTTTCGAATGCGCGAAGTACCCCTTTGTGCAGAATAAAATGAACGATGATGGCGGTAAGAAAAATAATACCAAAGATAATCACTAAAGAGGTGGTGTGATTAATTTCAATGCCTAACTCTTCAACCTGAGCAATCAATTCCTGCATAACGTCTCCTGTATTTTTGCAGCCCCATAATGGCGGCTGCGGATCTATTATGCAAATTCACGAACTTATTTGGCGGCCTGACAGATCTTCGCCACCGGCAGGCACAGGCTATGGCGGATACGCAGCGTCGCCAGAGCAAGTACCACCATCATAGCTGTTTCCACCATCAGGAAGACGTTCACCGCCTGGGTGTAATCCCCGTGATGGTTTTGAAGCGCGTGCAGCAAAATGGCGCCAAAAATGGCCGGGCCAAGGCCCAGCGCGGCCTGCTGCAGGGTGCTCAAAATGGCGCTCGCGGCTCCCGCGTCGTCAGGCTGAATGTCGCGCATCCCGATGCGATAGAAACTGTTCACGATCAGCGCCTGCCCGTAGCCAACCAGTCCGGTCGCGGGTGCCAGCGTCAGGGTGGTATTCTCCATGCCCCAAACGCGGAACGTGGCGATCAGCGCCAGCAGGCCGGTAATCTGGATCGCCAGACCCGTCAGCAGAATAGTGCTGGTGCTGTAGCGGGCAATCAGCCGCGGCGCGAACCACGCCGAAACAAAGTAGGTCACGCCCAGGGCGATAAAACTGTTCCCGGACTGCCACGGCGCCATCCCCAGACCGGTTTGCATGGTCAGCGCCATACAGAACATAAACCCGGACCAGGCGCTGAAAAAGAGCATCGCAATCAGGACGCCAAAGCGCACGCTGCGAAGCGCAAGCAGGCGCGGCGGGATCAGCGGGTGGGCATTCTCACGCTCTTTTTTGCGCGCGTTCAGCGCCATCAGCCAGGCCAGCGGGACAAGGGCGAGCAGCATCGCCTTCAGTGGCCAGGACCAGTGCCACTGGGGGCCGAGCGCCATCGGGAACAGCAGGCAGCAAAGCATGACCGCCAGCAGCGCGGTACCCGGCCAGTCGATGCGTGACGGCGTCTCGCGACGGGTTTCCGGTACGAAGCGGCGGCTCAGCGCCAGCACCACCAGACAAATCGGCACGTTGATAAAGAAGGCGTTACGCCAGCCCAGCCCGGCGATATCCGCCGATACCAGCCAGCCGCCGCCCATTTGTCCCACGATAAACGCAATCCCGCCGATGCCGCCGAACAGGCTGATGGCTTTGGCGTGGGCGGTGCCTTTCAGCGTGACGTGCAGCGTGGCAAGAATTTGCGGCACGATCAGTGCGGCCCCCGCGCCCTGAACGATGCGCGCGGCGAGCAGCTGTTCAATGTTCCCCGCCATTCCGCACAGCAGCGAGGCCAGGCCAAAGCTCGCCACCCCCCACATGAACAGACGACGACGGCCAAAGTTATCCCCCAGCTTGCTGCCGAGCGCGAGGCAGACGGCAAAGGCCACACCGTAGAGGGCGACGATGAGCTCCAGTTCGGTAGCGGTAGCGTGCAGTGAATGGGTGATGGCGTCCAGCGCCACGTTAGTGATTGAGGTATCAATCATCGGCAGCATCTGGCCGGTTAACAGCAATATCAGGCCAGCGCGACCCGGTGAAACAACTGACGTATTCATGGTAACTCCATTGCGTCATTCAACAGATGGTCGTAGCATCTACCATCAGATAAACGGGTACCAGTTCTTGCTTATACTGGTACTGGCACTACCATGCAGGGGGATTTATGGCGCTGATGTCTGAACCGGTCGTTTCACGTCAGGATGACACCCGAAAACAGCTCGGGGCATTTTTACGCGCCCGGCGGGAAAGTCTCGATCCGCAGCGCTTAGGTTTGCCGCGCAGCGGTCGCCGCCGCACGCCGGGCCTGCGCCGGGAAGAGGTGGCGATGCTCGCTGATGTAGGCGTCACCTGGTACACCTGGCTTGAGCAGGGCAGGGACGTCAATCCGTCCAGCGCGGTGATGGCGGCCGTGGCAAAAGCGCTGCAATGTACCCCGACCGAGGCCCGGCACCTGTTTGTTTTAGCAGGTTTACCGCCGGGTGAAGCGCCGCAGGCGGTCTGCTGCGAGGGCATTAGCGAAGGCACGCGCCGCCTGCTGGATACGCTGATGCCGAAACCCGCCAGCATTCAGAAACCGAACTTCGATATCGTGGCGTGGAACGACAGCTTCGGGCATCTGATGGGCGTCGATTTCAATGACATCCCTCCCGAAGATCGCAACTGTATTTATCTGTTCCTCACGCATCCGGCGTGGCGCGCGCGCCTCGGCAGACGCGACGACGTGCTGCCCATCTTTGTCTCCTATTTTCGCGCGGCGATGGCCGAACACCGGGGCGATCCGCTGTGGGAGGCCAAGCTGGCGCGCTTCTTTGCAGTGTCCGAAGAGTTTAAAACCCTGTGGCACCAGCGCAACGACGTGCGCGGCGTGGAGAACCAGCTCAAGCTGTTTACCCATCCCGAGCTGGGGGATTTTACGCTGCAGCAGATGTACTGGTATTCCGCGCCGCGAAACGGATCGCGGCTGCTGGTGTATCTGCCGGTGGATGAGGCGGGAGAGCGGGCGATGGCGTGGCTGGCGGCGCAGGGGAAATAATTGTTGCGAGGGGCTTTCAGGGAATAAGAGCCGTCTCTGCTAAGTGGAGAAGACTGGCGTAATGTGGGGGTTAACTTAAACCCATCACTGAATCGACATCATTTCGACGGGGTGTTAAGTCGTCTATACTCACGCCATGAGAAACCACCATGTCGCCACTGATGATTGATTCCGCAGATTTCAGCCAAAAATTAGGCCTTATCTCCCGAAACGTCGAACATACCGAAGCGTTTCTTGCGCGGGGTACGGTGGATTTTCATCTGCCCGGATTTATGCTGCCTGTGGGATATCGCTTGTTAAAATCGCGCTACGGCGATGAATACCGTCTCGTGACCACCGAGGACGGAAAACCCTATACGGCGTATGCGGTCAAGCTGACGTTTCATAAAGAAATTACGTTCCCCCACGGTGCTGCGACACAGGTCATGGTGTGGCGTACGCCACGCGCTGTCCATCAGCGGGTTATAAGTGGTTTACCACAATCCTTCTTTCAATGGGTGCTAAGCGAATACGACATTGTTGTGTCTGACAGCGAACAAACCGGCGACGGACAGCGGTTTTGGTTACGCATGATAGACTGGGCGTTCAGCATGAATTATCGGATAAGCGTGGCTGACGGTACGGTAGGAGAAGAGTGGCACTTAACGCCGGTGAGCTCATATGCCGAGCTGGAAGAGCGCTGGATTGCGTTTGCCTGGGGACACGATCGTGATGTGCGCCCACATCGCAGGTTAGTCATCAGTAAAGCGTAACGGGCCGCACAGAGCGGCCCGTTTTGTTTAGCACTCAGTCACAATCGTGCTCAGCGGCAGGCGAGATTTCGGCAGCGTGGCGTTGAAATCTTCCACGCTGTGATGCCCAACCGGCACCACCACCAGGCTGGTGAAGCCTTTCTCTTTCAGGCCAAACTCTTCGTCGAGGATCGCGGCGTCGAAACCTTCAATCGGTACCGCGTCCAGGCCCAGCGCAGCCACGCCCAGCAGGAAGTTACCAACGTTCAGGTAAACCTGCTTCGCCATCCACTGGTCGTCATCTTTCAGATCCACGCGGTGCATGTCGGCAAAGTAGGTACGGCCCTTATGGTTTGCCGCTTTCGCTTCCGGGGTATTAAAGCGACCATCGGCCTCTTCCTGATCGACAACGCGCTCCAGCCAGGCGTCGTCCATCGCGGTTTTCGCGCAGAACACCACCACGTGAGAAGCATCCAGCATTTTGCGTTCGTTGAACACATAGGTGCCCGCCGCGGATTTCGCCACGCGCGCTTTTCCTTCCTCGGTGCTGGCGACAATAAAGTGCCACGGCTGGGAGTTGGTGCTGGACGGGCTGTACTGCAGCAGGGTTTTGATTTTTTCCGCTTCTTCAGCGGTCAGTTTTTTGCTTGCGTCGAACGCCTTGGTGGAGTGGCGTTTCAGCGCAACAGAAATGATATCCATAACAACTCCTGATGATGAAATTCGCCCGCGTGCGGGCGCGAAAGGTGAGCAGATTACAGCGGGACGCGGAAAAAGATAAGGGCAATTCGAGCGCTTAATCTGTTCGTCTCAGACGAACAATCAGACCGGCCGGATCCACTTCTGGTCTTTTTTCGGCAGTTTATCCACCACCAGATGCCAGGAATCATTGATGAGATCGGTAACCAGTTCCGGCGTCACGTCGTCCGTACCGTAAAGGGAAATCCAGTGCTTTTTGTTGAGGTGATAGCCCGGTTCAACGCCGCGATAAATCTGCTGATTTAACAGCGATTTTTCCGGGTCTGACTTCAGGCTAACGTGCGGCCGCCCGTGCGCGACGGCCACAATCATGAAAATTTTCCCGCCCACTTTAAACACGTCAAACTCCGGCCCAAACGGCCAGCAGTGTTCGGTGAACGGCAGTTCCAGCGCCACGCGTTTTGCGTGCTCCTGCAACGTTTTACTGTCCATCGCTCTCTTCCTGGGCAAGCCCGCGCCACATTACCTCAAAGCCGAGCGCTTTAAACTCAACGGCGCGGGACGGATCGCGGGTGACAAATTCCATCGTGCTTTCGGCCAGCGATAAGAAAAGCGCATCGCCAAACGTTTTAAATTCATCAGACATAAACACCTGACGCACCGAGCGGCGGCAGAGCTCATGCAGCTCCGGGAACATCTCTTTCACCGCCTGTTCCGTTTCGGCGCTCAGCTTTTCACTGACGCCAATCTGGCGGATCGCCGCATGGGCAACGGGGTTACGAATACCCCAGTCCACATAGCTGTTCCAGATATTGCGGGTATGTTCTTTGGGCAGCGTGATGGTGCGATCGAGGTTCGCCAGCATGGTCTGGCAGAGATCCTGCTTCAGGTGCAGATAGAGGGCATTCAGCAGATCGTCTTTCGTAGCAAAGTAGCGGAACAGGGTGCCTTCGGCGACGCCCGCCTTACGGGCAATGAGCGCCGTTGAGGCGGCAATACCTGACTGTGCAAACGCCGTGGTTGCGGCGTCCAGTAAGGCCTGTTTTTTATCTTCACTCTTCGGACGTGCCACTAAATTTTTCCTCCTGTCAATTATAAAAACCCTGATTGAAACACGTGCTTTGACACGCTGCAACGCGGAATGTCAAAGATCGAAAACGTCTTGACGACTTTATCATCATATCTATAATGAGTGCTTACTCACTCATAATCAAGTTTACCCTGCGCACGCTATCGGATGGGGCGCGTTTTCGGGTCAGGATATGAAAAAACCTCTCTTCATCTGCGTGGTGTTAATCATGATTATTGCTTCAGCCGCGAGTTTACCGTTTGTTCTGAATGCCGGATTCGGCCAGCCGCCGCAGGGTGAACGGCTTACTGAAGTGGAGGCCTCTCCACAGTATCGAGAGGGGAAATTCCACAATACGCTGCCGACGCCGGGTTATAACGGTGACAAAAATATGCTGGTCGCGATGTGGGAGTTTCTGACCAAAAAAACCGAAAACGCTCGCCCGGCCCAGCCGCTGCCGCTGGTGAAAACCGATCTTGCGAGCCTGCCGCTGGAGCAGGACACCCTGGTGTGGCTCGGTCACTCCTCGTGGTATCTGCAGCTCGCGGGCAAACGCATCCTGATTGACCCGGTTCTTGGCAACTATGCCGCGCCGTTCTCGTTCCTCAATAAGGCCTTTGCCGGGGAGTATCCGTGGCGTGCTGAAATCATGCCGGCGATCGACCTGCTGATTATCTCGCACGATCACTACGATCATCTGGATTACGCCACCATCAGGGCGCTACTGCCGAAGGTGAAGCGGGTGGTGACGCCGCTGGGCGTCGGCTCCCACCTGCGTTACTGGGGGATGAAGCCCGAGATTATTGACGAACGCGACTGGAACCAGTCGGTGCGCATCAGCGATGCGTTGACGGTGCACGTTCTGCCGGCGCGTCACTTCTCCGGCCGCGGCATCAAACGCGATCGCACCTTGTGGGGCAGCTTCATGTTCGTCACGCCAGAGCAGAAGATTTACTACAGCGGGGATTCCGGTTACGGCCCGCACTTCAGGGCCATCGGTGAACAGTTTGGCGAAGTGGACGTCGCCATCATGGAAAACGGCCAGTACGACCAGGACTGGAAGTACATCCATATGCTGCCGGAGGAAACGGCGCAGGCCTCGGCGGATCTGAACGCGAAAGCCGTGGTGCCCGGGCATAACGGACGCTTCGTGCTGGCGAAACACGCCTGGAACGATCCGCTGATCCAGCTGGCAAAAGCCAGCCAGGATAAAAATTATCGGTTGCTGACGCCGGAACTGGGCGAGCCCGTCCGGGTAAGCGACACCGCGCAAACCTTTCGTGCGTGGTGGGAATAATGTTTAAGCGAGAAGCAGAGGGGGACAGCAGTATGACCATTTCCGCTCAAGTCATCGACACTATCGTCGAATGGATCGACGACAATCTGCACCAGCCATTACGAATAGAAGAGATTGCCCGCCACGCGGGTTACTCGAAGTGGCACCTGCAGCGGCTGTTTATGCAGTACAAAGGGGAGAGTCTGGGGCGCTATATCCGTGAACGCAAGCTGCTGCTGGCGGCGCGCGATCTGCGTGAATCCGACGCCCGGGTGTACGACATCTGCCTGCGTTACGGGTTTGACTCGCAGCAGACGTTTACCCGCATCTTTACCCGCACGTTCAACCAGCCGCCTGGCGCGTACCGTAAAGAGAACCATAGCCAGACACATTAACCTGTCGCGTGTAGGCCGGGTAAGGCGTAGCCGCCACCCGGCCTTTTTATGGGCTCACGACGCCAGTGAAAACCAGCGTCGCCAGACGAAACGCAGCACAAAGAATTCAATCGCCCCGAGCAGTAAAAACCACACGCAGAACAGAATGGTATAGAGCTGGTTAAGATCGACCATGTGAAAGGTCTGAACCAGCTTCTGCGCCAGTACCAGCCCAAGCGAAGGCGCAGGGAGCAGCAGGCATGAAAGCAGTGCCAGCAATAAAATGCCGCCTGCGGTGAGCAGCGACTCTAGCGGGTGTTTCATCGTAATGTTAATCGTCAGTTAAAAATGTCATTGTCCGGCATCCCGGAACGTAAAGCAATATAAACCCGGCGCACGTTTACGGATAAAACGAATGCGCTATTCTGTGAATAATTAACAGAAAAAGATAAATATCCCAGACGCGATTAAATAATTATCGCGTAGTGTAAATAAACGTCCGCATCAGGAAAATAATTTTACAAATGTATAGGTGCTATAACCAATTAACGTGGCAATAACAATGGCCGCGATAACGTATAACACCAGTCTGCGTCCGCGATAAATACCCCACATGGTTCCCCCTCGTTTAGTTTTGGTTTAGAAATATTTTGTAAAAATCAGATCATCGAAATAGTTTTAATCAGTTTTGAATAACCGAGAAGTCATTATATTGCGGTAGATCAATTTTACCCGCAAGACTTTAAAATGAATTTAGTTAAGCCCGAAAGGAATTCAGGCTCCTGTTCACCGGAAATTGAAGGAAAAATACGATGACTGAAAAAAAAGTGATTCCGAACGTGCCGCCTTCCGGCGGGCTGGCATACCAGCAGACCGTAGAGCAGGTGCTTGCACACGCGCAGAGCCAGGCCAGCGGTCTGGACCGTGAAGAGGCGCAGGCGCGTCTGCAAAAAACAGGGCCGAACGCGCTGCCGGAAAAAAAAGGGAAACCCGCCTGGCTGCGTTTCCTGGCCCATTTTAATGATGTGCTGATTTATGTCCTGCTGGCCGCCGCCGTATTAACGGCAGTAATGGGCCACTGGGTTGATACGCTGGTTATTATGGGCGTGGCGGTAATCAATGCCTTAATTGGTCATATTCAGGAAAGCAACGCGGAAAAATCCCTGAAGAGTATTCGTAATATGCTCGCCAGCGAGGCGCGCGTTATTCGTAACGGCAACCATGAAACAATTCCCACAACTGAAATAGTCCCGGGCGATATTATTGTATTACGCGCGGGAGATCGTATTCCGGCGGATATGCGTTTAATTGAAGCGCATAATTTACGCGTGGAAGAGGCGATTCTGACCGGTGAATCCACCGTGGTGGATAAACACGTTAATCCGCTGAGCGGCGAATTACCGCTGGGCGATCGCACCAACATGGTCTTCTCCGGAACGACCGTCAGCGCGGGCGGCGGCGTCGGCGTGGTCACCGCCACCGGTCAGGATACGGAACTCGGCCACATCAACCAGATGATGGCGGGTATCGAGAAGCACCGTACGCCGCTGCTGGTGCAGATGGACAAGCTGGGTAAGGCGATCTTCGCGATTATTCTGGCGATGATGGCCGCGCTGTTTGTCTTCAGCCTGGCGTTCCGCGAGATCCCGATGGGCGAGCTGCTGCTCTCCCTGATCAGCCTGGCGGTCGCCTCCGTACCGGAAGGTCTTCCGGCGATTATCTCCATCATCCTCTCCCTGGGCGTGCAGGCAATGGCGCGCAAGCGGGCCATCATCCGCAAGCTGCCGACGGTGGAAACGCTCGGTGCGATGACCGTGGTCTGCTCGGATAAAACCGGCACCCTGACCATGAACGAGATGACGGTCAAAGCCATCATCACCGCCGACGCCTGCTACCGCGTGGACGGCAACAGCTACGAGCCGGTGGGTAACCTCTACCTGGAAGGCAGCGACGAGCCGGTCCACATCCAGCCGGGCACCGTGCTGGAGCAGTACCTGCGCACCATCGACCTGTGTAACGACAGCCAACTGATTCAGGACGAGCGCGGGCTGTGGGGCATTACCGGTGGGCCGACCGAGGGCGCGCTGAAGGTGCTGGCGGCGAAGGCCAACCTTGAGCCGGTCACGACCACGCTGGTTAACAAAATCCCGTTCGACTCGCAGTACAAGTACATGAGCACCCACTACCAGATTGGCGGTGAGGAGCAGATCCTGATCACCGGGGCGCCGGACGTCATTTTCGCCCTCTGCGCGCAGCAGCAGACCCGTCACGGTGCGGAAGCCTTCAACCGCGCGTACTGGGAAAGTGAGATGGAGCGCTATGCGCGTCAGGGGCTGCGCATGGTCGCCGCGGCGTTCAAGCCGGCGAACGGCGAGCAGGAACTGACGCACGACGATCTGAGCCACGGTCTGATCTTCCTCGGCATCGCCGGGATGATGGATCCGCCGCGCCCGGAAGCGATTGACGCGATTAACGCCTGCCAGCAGGCAGGGATACGCGTGAAGATGATCACCGGCGATCACCCGCAGACGGCAATGAGCATCGGGCAGATGCTGGGGATCAGCAACAGCGAGCAGGCGGTCACCGGCTATGAGCTGGAGAAGATGGACGACGCCGCGCTGGCGGAAGCCGCGGTGAAGTATGACATCTTCGCCCGTACCAGCCCGGAGCATAAGCTGCGCCTGGTGAAAGCGCTGCAGGACAAAGGTGAAATTGTCGGCATGACCGGTGACGGCGTGAACGACGCCCCGGCGCTGCGTCAGGCGGACGTGGGCATTGCGATGGGCATTAAGGGCACGGAAGTGACCAAAGAGGCGGCGGACATGGTCCTGACGGACGATAACTTCGCCACCATCGCCAGCGCGGTGAAAGAGGGGCGTCGCGTTTACGACAACCTGAAGAAGACCATCCTGTTCATCATGCCGACCAACCTGGCGCAGGGGCTGCTGATTGTGATTGCGCTGCTGGCGGGGAACATCATTCCGCTGACGCCGGTGCTGATCCTGTGGATGAACATGGCGACCTCCGCCACGCTCTCCTTCGGCCTGGCCTTTGAAGCCGCCGAGCGCAACATCATGCGCCGTCCGCCGCGTCAGACCGGCCAGCACGTGATGGACGCCTACGCCGTCTGGCGCGTGGCCTTCGTCGGCACCATGATTGCCATCGCCGCCTTTGCGCTGGAAGCCTGGCTGGCTCCGCGCGGCCACAGCGCGGAGTTCATCCGCACCGTGCTGCTGCAGATGCTGGTCTGCGCCCAGTGGGTGTACATGATTAACTGCCGCAACACCGAAGGGTTCTCCCTCAACCGTGGCCTGCTGGCGAACAAAGGGATCTGGCTGGTGACGGGCGTGCTGTTCCTGCTCCAGGCGGCGATTATCTACCTGCCGTTTATGCAGATGCTGTTCGGTACCGAAGCGCTGCCGCTGCGCTACTGGTTTGTGACCCTGGCCGTTGCAGGCGTGATGTTCTTCGTCGTCGAAATCGAGAAGCGACTGACCCGCAGGTTCCGTAAGGCTGCATAACGAAAACCTTACCCCTCACCCTAACCCTCTCCCCACAGGGGAGAGGGCCGGGGTGGGGGGAGAAACAACGCTGAGGTACTCCCATGAAATTCCCGGTCCTGTTAGCACTTCTTGTCAGTACCCTGCAACCCGCATTCGCCGCCATTCCCGTTCGCGTCGCCACCGTGGAGCAAACCGCCCACGCCGCCGAGCGCCAAATCCCGGGCCGCATCGAAGCCATTCACACCGTTGAGCTACGCGCACGCACGGAGGGCGCGATCGCCAAAATCCACTTCCGCGACGGGCAGTACGTGAAAAAAGGCGACGTGCTGTTTGAGCTGGACGACGCCGAGCCGCGCGCCGCCCTGCGCCTGGCGCAGGCCGAAGTGAAAAGCGCCGAAGCCACGCTGCGCCAGGCTCAGCAGCAGCTCTCCCGCTTTGAAAGTCTCGGCAGCAGCAACGCCATCAGCCGCCACGACGTGGACAACGCCCGCATGCAGCGCGACGTCGCCAGCGCCGCTCTCGAGCAGGCGAAGGCCCGGCTCGACGCCCGCCGCGTCACCCTGGGCTACACCCGCATCACCTCGCCGATTGACGGCCGCGTGGGGCACAGCAGCTTCCACGTGGGTAGCCTGGTCAACCCGGCGAGCGGCGTTTTGGTGGAGGTGGTGCAGCTTGACCCGATCCGCATCGCCTTTGCGCTGGAAGAGGGGGCGTTTGCCGCCAAAGCCGGACAGCATGCGGATATCAACGCCATGAAGCGTGCCTGGCAGGCGCTGATCGACAGCAACGGCCAGCGCGTCAGCGGCGAGCTGACGTCAGTGGATAACCGCGTTGACCCGCGCACCGCCAGCGTGATGCTGCGCGCCGAGTTTGCCAATCCGCGCCATCAGCTGCTACCCGGCGGCAACGTGAATGTCTATTTGCGCCCGGCAAGCGAGCAGCCGGTGCTGACCCTCCCCGCCGCCGCAGTCCAGCAGAACGGCGACGGCTACTTTGCCTGGGTGGTTAATGCCGACGGCAACGCCGAAATGCGCCCGCTGAACGTGGCTGGTCAGATTAGCCAGCAGTTCCAGATTGCCTCTGGCGTGAAGCCCGGTGAGCGAGCGATTACTGACGGCGCGCAGCGTGTGCAGCCCGGCGCTGCCGTCCAGATACTGAATTAAGGAGCCATCATGCTGACGTTTTTCATCAAACGCCCGCGCTTCGCGATGGTGATTGCGCTGGTCATCACCCTGCTGGGGGCCATCGCGCTGAGGATTATCCCGGTGGAGCAGTACCCGCAGATCGCGCCGCCGGTGGTGAACGTCTCTGCCAGCTGGCCGGGGGCCAGCTCCGCTGACGTGGCGGAGGCCATCGCCACGCCGCTGGAGACGCAGCTGAACGGCGTGGACCATATGCTTTACATGGAGTCCACCAGCTCGGACGAAGGCTCGTACAGCCTGAACATCACCTTTGCGGCGGGGACCGATCCGGATCTTGCCGCCATCGACGTGCAGAACCGCGTGGTGCAGGCCGTGGCGCAGCTGCCGACCGAGGCGCAGCAAAACGGCGTGCAGGTGCGCAAGCGGGCCACCAACCTGATGATGGGGGTAAGTCTTTACTCACCGAATAACACCCACACGCCGCTGTTCGTCAGCAACTACGCCAGCACCCAGGTGCGCGAGGCGCTGTCGCGTCTGCCCGGCGTGGGGCAGGTGCAGATGTTCGGCGCGCGCGACTACAGCATGCGCATCTGGCTGCGCCCGGACCGCATGAACGCCCTGAACGTCACCACCGATGACGTGGCGCAGGCGCTGCGCGAGCAGAACGTACAGGGCGCGGCCGGCCAGGTGGGCACCCCGCCGGTGTTTAACGGCCAGCAGCAGACCCTGACCATCAACGGGCTGGGGCGCTTAAGCCAGGCCGACGAGTTTGCCGACATCATTATTCGCGCCGGGGAGATGGGCCAGCTGGTGCGCCTGAAGGACGTCGCCACCATCGAGCTCGGCTCGCGCAGCTACAGCTCCGGCGCGCAGCTGAACGGGCACGACTCCGCCTATTTGGGTATCTATCCGACGCCGTCCGCCAACGCCCTGCGCGTGGCCGATGCAGTACGCGCGGAGCTGGAACGCCTCTCAACGCGCTTCCCGGACGACCTGGTCTACGAGGTGAAGTTCGACACCACCTCCTTTGTGGCCGCCACCATTAAGGAGATCGGCGTCTCGCTGGCGCTCACTATGCTGGCGGTGGTTATCGTCGTTTCCCTGTTCCTGCAAAGCTGGCGCGCAACGCTGATTGTCGCGCTCGCTATTCCGGTGTCGCTGGTGGGCACCTTCGCCGTGCTCTATACGCTCGGCTACTCCGCCAACACGCTCAGCCTGTTCGCCATCATTCTGGCGCTGACCATGGTGGTGGATGACGCCATCGTGGTGGTGGAGAGCGTCGAAACGCTGATGGCGGAAGGGCAGAGCCGCACGGCGGCGACCGCGCTGGCGCTGCGCCAGATTGCCGGGCCGGTCATCGCGACGACGCTGGTGCTGCTGGCGGTGTTTGTGCCGGTGGCGCTGCTGCCGGGGATTGTCGGCGAGCTGTACCGCCAGTTCGCGGTGACGCTCTCGACGGCCGTGACGCTCTCAAGCCTGGTGGCGCTGACCCTGACGCCCGCGCTGTGCGCGATACTGCTGCGTCCGCGCCCGGAGAAAACGGCGGCCGTTTATCGCGTCTTCAACCGCGGGCTGGACGCCACGCGCGGTTTTTACACCCGTATCGTGCAGGTCTTAAACCTGCGCCCGTGGCTCGCGCTGCTGGCCACCGCAGGCGCGGCGGCCGTCGTGCTGTTCAGCTTTATGTCGATGCCAAAAGGCTTCCTGCCGCAGGAGGATCAGGGCTACTTCTTCGCCAGCGTTCAGCTGCCGGAAGCGGCTTCGCTGGAGCGCACCGAAGCGGTGATGACCACCGCGCGGGAGCTGATCGCCCAAAATGCGGCGGTGGAAGACGTGATTCAGGTCTCCGGGTTTAACATCCTCAACGGCACCAGCGCCTCCAACGGCGGGTTTATCTCCATCATGCTCAAAGACTGGAGCGAGCGTCCGCCGCTGGATGAGGTGATGGGTACCCTTCAGCGCCAGCTGCTGGCCCTGCCGGAGGCGACCATCATGACCTTCGCGCCGCCGACGCTGCCGGGGCTGGGCAACGCCTCGGGCTTCGACCTGCGCATCCAGGCCCAGGCGGGGCAGAGCCCGGCGGAGCTGGAGCGCGTCACCCGCGAGGTGCTGATGAAAGCCAACCAGCACCCGCAGCTGAGCCGCGTGTTCACCACCTGGAGCAGCAACGAGCCGCAGCTGACGCTGACCGTTGACCGCGAGCGCGCCGCCCGCCTCGACGTGCCGGTATCGCGCATCTTCAGCAGCCTGCAAACCGCCTTTGGCGGCACCCGCGCCGGGGATTTCAGCATCAACAACCGCGTCTACCACGTGGTAATGCAGAACGAGATGCAGTGGCGCGAGCGCGCCGAGCAGATCGGCGAGCTGTTCGTGCGCAGCAACAGCGGCGAGCGGGTGCGCCTGAGCAACCTCGTCACCATCACGCCGACCGTCGGCGCGCCGTTCCTGCAGCAGTACAACCAGTTCCCGTCCGTGTCGGTGAGCGGCTCGGCAGCCGCTGGGGTGAGCAGCAGCACCGCCATGGCGGCGATGGGCGAGATTCTGGCGCAGAGCCTGCCGGCCGGCTACGACTACGCCTGGAGCGGCATGTCGTACCAGGAACAGCAGACCGGCAATCAGGCGATCTGGATCGTGCTGGCGGCGGTGGTGATGGCGTGGCTGTTCCTCGTCGCCCAGTACGAGAGCTGGACGCTCCCGGCAAGCGTGATGCTCTCGGTGCTGTTCGCCCTCGGCGGGGCGCTGGTCTGGCTGTGGCTGGCGGGCTACGCCAACGACGTGTACGTGCAGATTGGTCTGGTATTGCTGATCGCGTTAGCGGCCAAGAACGCGATTCTTATCGTCGAGTTCGCCCGCGCGCGGCGCATGGACGGAATGGCGATTGTCGATGCCGCGCGGGAAGGGGCCTCGCGCCGCTTCCGTGCGGTGATGATGACCGCCGTGTCGTTCATTATCGGCGTATTGCCGGTGATGCTGGCGACCGGGGCGGGCGCGCAGAGCCGCCGCATCATCGGCACCACGGTCTTCAGCGGCATGCTGGTGGCGACCGTGGTGGGGATTCTGTTCATCCCCGCGCTGTTCGTGCTGTTCCAGCGCCTGCGGGAGTGGGGCCACGGCCTTAAGGACTCGTCGCCCACAGCTCGCAGTGCTTCTGCACCAGAGAAATCAGCGAGCCGCCGTCGGCGATAAAGTCCCGCATGCGCTGCGCCTCGCTCTTGCCCTGCTTTAACAGCAGGGCAATTTCATTGATTGCGCTTGTCGCGCCGAGCTTCTCGGCCGACGGCGCCACCTGCTCCAGCAGCCAGGCGATATCTTCCGCCACGGTTTTGTGCTCGCCGGTGTGCACATCCGTCAGGATCCCCTCCAGCCCGTAGCGACACGCCTGAAAACGGTTAAAACGGTAGAGCAGAAAATCCCGTTCCTGATGCTTATACGGCCGCGTGGTCAGCAGCCAATGCGACGTGGCCTGAATCAGCCCGGCGATGTTAATCGCGTGGCCGAGCGTCAGCGGCGTATCCATCACCCGCACCTCCACGGTGCCAAAATGCGGGCTGGGGCGAATATCCCAGTGCAGATCTTTGATGCTGTCGATCATGCTGGTGGCGCTCAGGCGGCGGAACAGCCCTTCGAACTCCTGCCAGCTGTTGACCCACGGCATCTGTCCGTTATCCGGGAAGCCGGAGAAGATGTTGAGCCGCGACGAGGAGAATTTTGTGTCGGTGCCCTGCATGTACGGCGAGGCGGCCGCCAGGGCGATAAAATGCGGCACGAAGCGCGACAGGCCGTGCAGCAGGTAAATCGCGTCATCCCCGGTCCGGCAGCCGACGTGCACGTGCTGGCCGAACACCGTCGCCTGCAAAATCAGATAGCCAAAGCGCTCCAGCGTGACGTTATAGCGCTCATCGTCGCACACCTCCTGACGCTGCCATTTCTGGAACGGATGCGTCCCGCCGCCGCAGATCTGAATGTGCTGCTCCGCCGCCGCGCGCAGGATGCTCTGCTGCATCACCGAGAACTGTGCCGCCGCCTGGTCGATGGTCTGACACACGCCAGTGGCGATTTCGAGCATGCTTTCGGTAATGTCGTGTTTGACCTCTCCGCCTTTGATGTCGTCTTTGACGGCGGCGATGAGCGCGGAGGAGTCCTGGCTGAGGTCGTATCCCGGCGGGTTAACCACCTGCAGTTCGAGCTCGATGCCAAGGGTGAACGGTTCAGAGGATTTAAAATCGGGTAAAGGCATGGCGCACTCCGTTGTCTGTGAATGTTGAGTATAGACAACGGGTGTGGCGCGCTCGTCTCAGGGTGGTATAACTGATAGCAGGCTTAGCAAAAGGGGAGTGACTCATGTCTGACTATCCAACCATTGCGCTGATTGGTCCCGGTGCGATTGGCACCACCATTGCCGCGGTGTTGCATGACGCGGGCCGCACGCCGCTGCTCTGCGGACGCACCGCGCATCCGGAATTACGCCTGCGTCACGATGAGGGTGAAACGGTGGTGCCCGGTCCGGTATTAACCGATCCAGCGGCCATCACGCGCCCCGTTGACCTCGTGTTTATCGCGGTAAAAACGACGCAAAATGCCGACAGCGCCGGGTGGCTGCGCGCCCTTTGCGATGAAAATACCGTGGTCTGCGCGCTGCAAAATGGCGTAGAGCAGAAGGCGCAGCTTGAGCCTTTAGTCAGTGGCGCAACGGTGCTGCCGTCGGTGGTCTGGTTCCCGGCGCAGCGCGAGCCGGATGCCTCCGTCTGGCTACGGGCGAAGCCGCGCCTGACGCTGCCGGACGTGCCGCAGGCGCAGCGGGTGGTGGAGGCGCTTCGCGGTACGCACTGTGAAGTTGAACTCTCGGCTGATTTCCCCACCGTCGCCTGGCGCAAGCTGCTGCAAAACGCGGTCGCCGGGCTGATGGTGCTCGCTAACCGCCGTGCAGGGATGTTCAGGCGCGAGGATATCAGCGAACTTTCGCTGGCCTATCTGCGGGAAGGGCTTACTGTCGCCCGCGCTGAGGGGGCGAAGCTGGCCGATGACGTTGCGCAGGAGATTCTGGCGAACTTCCAGCGCACGCCTGAGGACCTCGGCACGTCGATTCTCGCTGACCGTCAGGCGGATCGCCCGATGGAGTGGGACATCCGCAACGGCGTGATCCAGCGCTACGGCCGCAAACACGGCATTGCGGTGCCCATCAGCGACGTGGTGGTGCCGCTGCTGGCGGCGGGGAGCGAGGGGCCGGGTTAACGGTTACTGTTTTTCCGTTCGGCAAAATAATGGGCAAGCGTGGCTGTGGGGCGAAAGAGGGGGAAGATGATAGATGTGAATATGAATGTCTGCTTTGTGCCAAAAGCAGACGTGGATAATGTTGAGATATGTTAATTTATGGGGAGCAGGTCAACAAATAAAAGGAGAAGAAGATGCAAATCAAATTTGGGGTGTTGTTACTCGTGGTGCTTGTGCCATTGACATCGACTGCAGCAAAAGGGAGTTTTATTTTTTCGGTCGGTAATGAGAAAACTTTGTTTGATTCTGGATGTGTAAAGACAATTGATTATGTAGAGAAGGATGAGATAGGTGCAGAGAATTTAGTCTTTAGATTTTCCGATGAATGTGGCAAAAGGTTGTCGGACATGACCCGACAGAATATCGGAAAGCATATGACCATCGCCTACGATGATAATAAAATTACTTCCGCTATGATTGCCTCGCGCCTGAGTACCAGTTTCAGAATATCCACAAAAGACATACCAAGAATAATGTTAATGCAAATACTTAACGATTATGATGGTGTTCGTGATTAACCAGAAAAAGCGGAAAATAATAATTTATTTGGCAATGTAAAAGTCATTCATAAAGACAATTTCCGCTCTACGCTCACAGCGGACATCGATCTTCGAGCCGATCCGCGCTGTGACAAGATCGGACTTTCTATGGCTATTATTTGTCAAAAAATTGAGCACAGGTCGCATCAGCACATCATATCTATAAGTCAATTTCTATATCTGCAACATAAATCACGCCTTTCACTTCATTTGGCAATATTTCATATTTCAATGGTGTTTTTGGTTTCGAAATTAATTTATATCCACCTTGTTCATAGTCGTAGCTGAACAATCCTTTACTTGACATCTCAACAAATGAGCGCAGATAGGAAGAACGTTGATTGTCATTTGAAAATGCAGGCAAATTGCCTTCTATGACATACACCTCTGACAAGGGTTCCAGTGAGTAAATATAATCAAGAATAAAATTAAAGTCCTCGACAGATGACTTGATCCTTTCAGGAATCGGCCCCTGACCTGCTGTTGCAAAATGCGCTAAGTACCCTTCCTGGCTGGATAAAAACCAGTCCAGATCATATTCTAAAAAGTCATCGTCCATTTTCGTCATTTTTTACACCAAATATCTTTTTTCATTTCTCACAACGTAGAATCACATCGCCACTACCTGACCGGATGCGATGACCTATCCCCGGTTGATTATCACATGCTAGTGTTAGTCCTGCATCTGATACAGAATGGATTAAAGGACCGTTTTTCGCTCATAGCTGTCTCTCTTAAAGGTTTTCCATATAATAAAACGCATTCATTAACTCATCTTCTGTGAGTGGCGATATCAGACTTGCGCCTGTATCACTCTCAACCTTCATCAGTAGCTCGCTGCGGGTGATTCCCAATCTATTCGCTACGTGGTTTGCGCAACTCCGTGCGTGTGATGCTCTATGCGCAAGAGGAGCTTCTATGTCTAAGACTTTTCTTTTTGATGATGAATGTGACATTGATTCCTCCTTTAATCGAAATTGCTGTCCAATCAGGCATGATGCGATAAGAAAAAAACTGATGTTTCTTGCGAGCTTCTACCTGAAGGGGAAAGAGCGCCTCAAATAAAACTTCGTAAACCATAATAGCTGAAGTTGGTGATCGTGTCCGCTCTTCAAACATAACGGCCGTTGCCGACCAAATTCTCTGATTTCATGCTCATGTTATCGGTTTAGCGTCCGATAAATAATGTAAACTAGCGTAGTTTGAATGAGGGAAAAGGATGAGGGAACTAGCTGAATTAATTGATAAAAAGAGATCTGGCTGGCATTCAGTGAAACAATGGCTGCAAGAAGCAAGCAATAGCTATGAAGTCTTACCTTGTAACCTTGCGCAAGCACGCGCTGATTTACATCAGCTTCAGATAACTACTTTCTCTCCGCTTGGGGCAATTTCATATGAAACGGGAGGAATACTCATTGATAATGGTTGGTTGCGAATTTTAGGCTCAGGTCACACCAGACTGTCAAGAAGTCTGGCTTCATGGACGCAATTGATAACTGCTGGTCAGACATTTCAGGCATTATTAATTGCTGATGATGCATCTGGAGGTTTTTTTGCACTTAACGGGGGAGAATTAGGTAAAGATCTCGGTGGGATATATTACTTTGCTCCGGATACTCTTGAATGGGAGAGCCTCGATACCCACTATTCAGGTTTTCTACATTGGGCACTTTGCGGAGATTTGGATTTATTCTATAAAAATGTACGCTGGACGGGTTGGCGCGAAGAGATGGCTTTAATGAATTGTAATCTCGTTTATTCTTTCTATCCTTTTCTCTGGACCGAACAGCAGTTGTCTGTAGAAAAGCGTTCGCGAGTTACGATACCTGTTGAAAAGCACTGGGCACTTTGCCTGGATTTACAACATCAATTAACCAACATGCAGAGCGACGATTTGCTTCCTCCTTGATTAACCAACGTGATAAATGTTTAGAGAATAAGCTAATTTTTATATAAATGATTTTTATTGAATGAGTAAGTTGATTTAAACCGAAACGGAACGAGAAATGGAAAAAATAACGTGCATGCTTTTTATTACTCTGATGTTAACTTCTTGCGCTGTCAAGAAAAACAACCAAAGTGATATAAGTCCTGAACTGCAAAATAAAATGGGAGTTATGTATGCGAAAGGGCTAGGTGTTGAGGTGGATTACCATAAAGCTTTTGAATTTTACATGAAATCAGCTCTTCGAAATTATGCTCAAGCCCAAAATAATGTGGCATTTTGTTATGTTTCTGGGCAAGGGGTTAAAAAAGATTATTCAAAAGCGATGGAGTGGTATTTAAAAGCCGCACAACAAAACCATGCTGAAGCTCAAAATAACATTGGCGTCATGTATGAAAAAGCAGAGGGTATACCGCAAGATTATGCTCAGGCTATGACGTGGTATCTTAAAGCGGCCAGTAACGGTAATGCCAATGCTAAAAAAAATATTGGAAATCTTTATTACTATGGGAAAGGAGTGCCGCAAGATTATGCAAAAGCTATGGAGTGGTATGAAAGCATTAAAAACACTGATATTTACTTACCAGAGTGATAAGCCTCCCCATGCTTTTTGCCTGGATGGATATAGTTTCAGTTATTGAGGTATGTCCTTTCTTTGCTTAAAGCGGACCTTGCCCGCTTTTCTACCCTTTCCCTATCATGAGCGGAGGGTGATAGCCTCCGCTCAGTTTTGATGCCGGGACGTTGAACAATAGAGCTCTGCATGCACAGGCATCAAATGATGAAGCCACACGTGCTTTTATCTGATAAACGTTCTTTTTACGCGAACAGATGTTATGAAATAGGGAATCCAAATCAAAGCTGTTATCACGTTTCTAAAAATTGGCACAAGTTCATTATAGCCAATTTCAGCGCCAGGAATTAATATGTAAAGCAAGTAGGTATTAAATGACATTGTCGTCACGATTGATATTAAAAACAAAATATAAAGCTTTGGTAGCGATTTCTTCTTTTTTAGGAAAAATGAAAGAACGGTGACTGTAAAAAGAAATTCGCCTATATAAATAACCAGGGAAAGCATGAAGAAGATTTTTGCATTTGCATTCAAATGCGAATAGTTTTCTATCGTAAATTTAAATGCATCTGTCATTGCAAAAAGATAGGAAGCAGCAGTGACCATTAATCCTATAAGAGGGAGAAAAAGAAAGCCTCCAATTTTCCTGAAGTTTTTATCTTCGCAACTGTCGCAAAACTCTCTGTCCTGAGGTATTTCGACCCCACACTTTATGCATCCCCATTCCATATATGAACCTTTGGTAAATTTTATAATTAACAATAGATTAAACGAAGTCTATTACAAACACAACTGACCGATAAATAAGTGTACTGTACAGGTAATTTTCCGCGTAAATTTGTGTTAAGGGTGAATATCCGCCGCGCAGGTATTCATTTTAAAGGCGGTTGATCGGTACCGCTTTTTGCTAATAACCGCTCCTCAAACATTTCTTCCCGGCAGTTCTCGTCCGGAAACGGATATTTAAAGCGAAGTGCTAACGCTGAACGCCATAAGGTTATCTGTTGCACTTCAGTCCAGCTTCTCGATATTCAACCTAACCGCTTTCAGCGTTCTCCTGCGGATCCAGCCGCTGCCCGCCCGGATTATCAGCCAGTAAGCCGCCATCCTGAGCCGGGTGCTTCTGTCCGGGCAATCGACGAACGTTTCTGTACTGAGTTCATGCTGGCCTGGCGCCAATTCCGTTACCTGATAGCGCAGCAACAATGTCGCGCTGCCCGGCGTCACTGACGTCTGAAAAGCGCTGACATCCGGTACTTTTTCCAGACCAAAATCTGAACGCCAGAACTGTCCTCGCAAGCCATAGCAGAGCTCAGATGCTGAGTTTTTCAAAAGGGTAAAACTGTGCAGGCCAAAGTTGCCGATGGAGTTAGCCTGCTGATTACGCAGAAATTTCTGGGGTAATTGCCGTAAAAACATCAGCCGCCGAATGACGACATCTTGCCGAACGTCAAAGTTTGCAATCAACGGCAGAATATGTTCGGGATGCGCAGTATGAATGACCGTTCGGTGTTTTTCATGAAACTGGAACTGAGGTAAAAAAGCGGGGACATCCTTCCACTGAGCAAGCGCTTTGCGGGTTACGAATCCAGGATTCAGCATTTCTCTTCCTTGTCATCCCTTGAGTGCAGCCAGAGTATCAGATGGCGTTCCGCAAGCAATTACCAGGAAAAGAGAGGGGTATCTGGCCGAAATGCTCCCCCATCCGCAGCAGCAGAATTCCGGCCCATCACCCGTCTCAGTGCGCCGTAATATACGGCTCCTTCACAAACTCCGCCAGCAGCCAGACCATATCGTGCAGCAACCCGGTGAGTTCTTTCGCCACGCGCGCAGGCAGTGTCCCGCCCATCACCGCCAGCGTTAACGCCACGGCATAATCCACCTGCAACGTCGTCTCCTGCCAGCAGTCTGGCACGCAGGAAACGATCTTTTCTCCTGCGATAAGCCTTTCAACCAGATGCGGGGGAAGTTCTGTATCGCAACATTCACGCAGGCGTTTAAGCAGTGCCAGCAAGCGCTCGCAAAGTATAGAAAATGTCACAGGATCGTCAGTTTCAACCAGCACGCTCACGCAGGCGGCGCAGGTGTCAGCCAGTTCGAAGAGATCTGCGGAATCGCAAAGTTGAAGGTCGATGAGGTGGTGAACGGCGCTTTCTTCAGAGAGCGCATAAGAAAACTCAGGGACAGTAGCCATTTAGCATCCTCTTTAGGTAAAAATGTCACGTTATGCTAACGGGTTCCTACGCCCGGTTACGGATGGGCCGCAACGCAGGCACTTTACGGCGGTGAAAAAAGGAAGGAAAGGGGATAACCCTTAATTACATCAGGTTGCTTGCAGGTTTGCGAGGCGGCTTCCAGAAGGGCATTGCCGGGTGGCGGCTACGCCTTACCCGGCCTACAAAAACCACCAACCAAACCGGCCGCTACCCCTCGCTCATCATCGCCAGAAACCGCTTCACCGTCCGCGAGCGTTCAAAGCGCCGCCAGCAGAGCGCGATATCGGTATAAAGCTCCGGCGAGCTCAGCGCGTGGTAGGTGACATTCGGCGGAGAAATGGCCGCCATGGATTTCGGCACCAGCGCAAACCCGCCGCCGGCGGAAACCATGCTCAGGGAGGATGAAAGCTGTGACGACTGCAGCGCGTGCTGCACGTCGATCCCGGCCCGCTCGCAGCAGCCGTGAACCCGGTCGTACAGGCCGGGCGCGACCTCCTGCGGGAACAACACCACCGGCGTATCCCGAAGCTGCTCTAACGCCAGCGAATCGCACGCCGCCAGCGGATGGTCGCGATGCAGCGCCACCACCATCGGCTCCCGATCGAGGATGGTTAACTCGAACGCCTTGCTGCTCTCGCACGGCAGGCGCACGAAGGCGATATCCAGTTCACCCTCCGCCAGCATCGTCGTCAGCGACGACATATTGGCTTCCACCTGGTGAACCTGCACCGCCATGTTCTGCACCTGAAACTGGCGAATCAGCGCGAAAATTTTGGGATGAAAAGCATCGGAGCTGGTGATGCCAATCGACAGGTTACCGTTCAGCCCGCGCGCGATGCCGCGGGCTTTCTCCAGCGCGGCGTCGCTCAGCGCCAGGATCTTGCAGGCGTCCTCGTAGAAGGCTTCTCCCGCTTCGGTCAGCTCCACGCCCCGCGTCAGGCGTCTGAACAGCGGCGTGCCCACTTCCTCTTCGAGCCGTTTGATCTGCTGACTCAGAGGAGGCTGTGAAATACCCAGCGCTTCGGCCGCCCTGGTGAAGTGTCGCTCGCGTGCAACCGCGACAAAATACCGCAGATAACGAAGTTCCATATCTAAAACGTCTCAAACCAGCATGGTTTCTATATTGGAACTCTCTGCTGAATCGGGTCAACATTTATTTAACCTTTCTAAATAAAGTTGAAGAGGACGAGCATGATGGTGCATTCATCTGCCTGCGACTGTGAAGCCAGCCTGTGCGAGACCCTGCGCGGGTTCTCTGCCCAGCATCCTGACAGCGTGATCTATCAGACATCGCTAATGAGCGCCCTGCTAAGCGGCGTGTATGAAGGAGAGACCACCATCGCCGATCTGCTGGCACACGGTGATTTTGGTCTGGGCACCTTCAACGAGCTGGACGGCGAAATGATTGCCTTCAGCAGCCAGGTGTACCAGCTGCGCGCCGACGGCAGCGCCCGGGCCGCGAAGCCGGAGCAAAAAACGCCGTTTGCGGTGATGACCTGGTTCCAGCCGCAGTACCGCAAAACCTTCGACGCGCCGGTCAGCCGTCAGCAGATCCACGACGTCATCGACCAGCAGATCCCCTCCGACAATCTGTTCTGCGCGCTGCGCATTGACGGCAACTTCCGCCATGCCCACACCCGCACCGTACCGCGCCAGACGCCGCCGTACCGCGCGATGACCGACGTGCTGGACGACCAGCCGGTGTTCCGCTTTAACCAGCGCGAAGGGGTGCTGGTCGGGTTCCGCACGCCGCAGCATATGCAGGGGATCAACGTGGCGGGCTACCACGAACACTTCATCACCGACGACCGTCAGGGCGGGGGCCATCTGCTTGACTACCAGCTGGAGAGCGGCGTGCTCACCTTCGGTGAAATTCACAAGCTGATGATTGACCTGCCCGCCGACAGCGCCTTTTTACAGGCCAACCTTCACCCCAGCAATCTGGATGCGGCGATCCGTGCCGTCGAAAACTAACAGGAGAACTACCGTGAACAGTGAGAAACAGTCACGTCAGTGGGCGCACGGCGCCGATTTGGTTGTCGGCCAGCTGGAAGCGCAGGGCGTGAAGCAGGTGTTCGGGATCCCGGGGGCGAAAATCGACAAGGTCTTTGACTCTCTGCTGGACTCCTCCATTGAGATCATCCCGGTGCGTCACGAGGCGAACGCGGCGTTTATGGCGGCGGCGGTAGGGCGGTTGACCGGCAAGGCCGGGGTGGCGCTGGTCACTTCCGGACCGGGCTGCTCGAACCTGATCACCGGCATCGCTACCGCCAACAGCGAAGGCGACCCGGTGGTGGCGCTGGGCGGGGCGGTGAAGCGGGCGGATAAAGCCAAGCTGGTGCACCAGAGCATGGACACCGTCGCCATGTTCAGCCCGGTCACCAAATACGCCGTGGAGGTGAGTGCGCCGGACGCGATTGCTGAAGTGGTATCGAATGCGTTTCGCGCCGCCGAGCACGGCAGGCCGGGGGGCGCGTTCGTCAGCCTGCCGCAGGATATTGTCGACCAGCCCGCGACGGGGGCGATTTTACCCGCCAGCGGTCCCGCGCTGATGGGCCCGGCACCGGAATCCGCTATCAATGACGTGGCGAAGCTTATCGAAAAGGCCAAAAACCCGGTCATCCTGCTGGGGCTGATGGCGAGCCAGCCCGCCAACAGCGCGGCGCTGCGCACGCTGCTGGAGAAAAGCCGTATTCCGGTCACCAGCACCTATCAGGCCGCCGGCGCGGTGAATCAGGAGCACTTCACCCGCTTCGCCGGACGCGTCGGTCTGTTCAATAACCAGGCGGGCGACAGGCTGCTCCATCTGGCGGACCTGATTATCTGCATCGGCTACAGCCCGGTGGAGTACGAGCCGTCCATGTGGAACAGCGGCGACGCCACGCTGGTGCACATCGACGTGCTGCCTGCCTATGAAGAACGTAACTACGTGCCGGATCTGGAGCTGGTGGGGGACATCGCCGAAACGCTGAATCAGCTCGCGAACCGTATCGATCACAAGCTGGATCTGAGCCAGCGGGCCTCCGAAATTCTGGTCGACCGCCAGCATCAGCGCGATCTGCTCGATCGCCGCGGCGCCTCGCTCAACCAGTTCGCCCTGCATCCGCTGCGCATCGTGCGAGCCATGCAGGACATCGTGAATAACGATGTGACGCTCACCGTGGATATGGGCAGCTTCCACATCTGGATCGCCCGCTACCTCTACAGCTTCCGGGCGCGCCAGGTGATGATCTCCAACGGCCAGCAGACCATGGGCGTCGCGCTGCCGTGGGCCATTGGCGCGTGGCTGGTCAACCCGGGCCGCAAGGTGGTGTCGGTCTCCGGTGACGGCGGCTTCCTGCAGTCAAGCATGGAGCTGGAAACCGCGGTGCGCCTCAACGCTAACGTGCTGCACATCATCTGGGTGGATAACGGCTACAACATGGTTGCCATTCAGGAAGAGAAAAAATACCAGCGTCTTTCCGGCGTCGAGTTCGGCCCGGTCGATTTCAAAGTCTATGCCGACGCCTTTGGCGCGAAAGGCTTTGCCGTGGAGAGCGCCGACGCGCTCGAACCCACGCTGCGCGCGGCAATGGATGTGGATGGCCCGGCCGTGGTGGCCATTCCCGTCGACTACAGCGATAACCCGCTGCTGATGGGCCAGCTCCATCTCAGCCAGATTTTGTGACTCAACATAAGGACAGAGAAATGCAAAAAGTTGCTCTCGTAACAGGCTCAGGCCAGGGGATTGGTAAAGCGATTGCGCTTCGCCTGGTGAAGGATGGCTTTGCCGTCGCCATCGCCGACTATAACGCGGAGACGGCCAGAGCCGTGGCCGATGAAATTATCCGCAACGGCGGTAACGCCGTCGCCGTGAAGGTGGACGTCTCTGACCGCGAGCAGGTATTTGCGGCGGTAGAGAAAGCCCGCACCGCGCTGGGCGGTTTCCACGTGATCGTCAATAACGCCGGGGTTGCGCCATCCACGCCAATCGAATCCATCACGCCGGAGATTGTCGATAAGGTCTACAACATCAACGTAAAAGGGGTGATCTGGGGGATCCAGGCCGCGATTGACGCGTTTCGCAAAGAGGGGCACGGCGGCAAGATCATTAACGCCTGCTCCCAGGCGGGCCACACCGGTAACCCGGAGCTGGCCGTCTACAGTTCCAGTAAATTCGCGGTGCGCGGCCTAACTCAGACCGCCGCGCGGGATCTTGCTCCGCTGGGGATCACCGTTAACGCCTACTGCCCGGGCATCGTGAAAACGCCGATGTGGGCGGAGATCGACCGTCAGGTCTCTGAGGCGGCGGGTAAACCGCTCGGCTACGGAACCGAGACTTTTGCCAAACGCATTACGCTTGGCCGCCTGTCCGAGCCGGAAGATGTCGCCGCCTGCGTCTCATACCTGGCAGGACCGGACTCTGACTACATGACAGGCCAGTCTCTGCTCATCGATGGTGGGATGGTGTTCAACTAAATTCTAATAAGCTCTGACATGAGTTTTCCCCTGCCCCCGTGCAGGGGCTTTTTTTTGTCTCCTCCGTCATTGTGCATTACACTGCGCGCTGCAAAACTTTAGTCATTACGATCTGACAGGCGGTAACAGCGATGAACGGTACAATCACAACGTGGTTTAAAGATAAAGGCTTTGGATTTATCAAAGATGAAAACGGCGACAACCGCTATTTTCATGTGATTAAGGTCGCGAACCCCGATCTGATTAAGAAAGATGCCGCGGTGACCTTCGAGCCTACCACCAACAACAAAGGCCTTTCCGCCTACGCGGTGAAGGTGATCCCCGAAAGCAAACATCTCTATATCGCAGGCGAGCGCGTAAAGCTCACCTCGATCAAATCCTTCGTGGTGTTCAGCGAAGAAGAGCCCGTTGATACCAAAATCGACAAAGAGAACGCGGTGCTGTCGGTGGGCCTGCTGATGAACAGCATCAAGCCAAAATCCGATAAAAAGCCGGGCGAAATGCGCACGGTGAAGAAGCTGGCGATCACCACCTTCCAGAATACGACGCTGATCTTCACCGAAGATGAGATCGACATCGATGCCACGGTGAAGCTGCTGAAGTAATTGTTTGCCGGGTGGCGGCACGCCTTACCCGGCCTACGAAAAACCATCAACGCGGCACGAAACGTAGGCCCGGTAAGCGCAGCGCCACCGGGCACCGCCGCACGCACTTAACCCATCCTGTGCTCGCCCCGTAACATCGCCTCACGGTTAAACACCTTCTGGATCTTCCCGTGCGCCATCAATGCCGCCCGGTCGGACATATGGGCAATCACGTCCGCGTCGTGGCTCACCAGCAGATAGGTCATCTCATGCTCGGCCTTCAGGCGATTAAGCAGGTTCAGGATTTCCGCCTGCACCGACATATCCAGCGCCGAGGTCGGTTCATCCAGCAGCAGTAGCTGCGGGCGCAGCAGCAGCGCGCGGGCAATCGCAACGCGCTGACGCTGGCCGCCGGAAAGCTGGTGCGGGTAGCGCCTGCCCGCGTCGGCGGAGAGCCCCACCTCGTGCAGCGCATTGGCCACCTTCTCCGCGACCTGCGTCTCGCCGCGAATGTTCAACGGCTCCGACAGCGTGCGAGAAATCGTGTGGTTGGGATGCAGCGACGCCCACGGATCCTGAAACACCATCTGCACGTTGCGGCGAAGCTCGCCTTCAAAGCGTCGCCCTGGCGTTAACGCTTCTCCCAGCATCGCAATACTGCCGCGCCACTCGCGCTGCAGCCCCGCCAGCACGCGCAGAATAGTCGATTTCCCGCAGCCGGATTCACCGATCAGGCTGAACGTCTCGCCTTTCTCAATGCTAAAGCTGGCGGCCGAAACCGCCGTTTTTTCCCCGAAGGCGACCTGCACCTGGTTAACCTCAACGATCGCCATCGCTGGCCTCCTTCCACGGCTGCGAACGGTCGAGCGTCGGCAGCATCTGCCCATAGGTATGGGCGTCTGGACGACAGGTCCACAGGGTGCGCGTGTACGGATGCGTCGCCTGCGGGAGCCGGCTTGCCGCCATCTCATCGACCTTTTCGCCCTGATACATCACCAGCACGCGGTCGCAGTGCTCCGCCACCAGCGGCAGATCGTGGCTGATGAGCAGCATCGCCATCTGGCGTTCTTCGCACTGCTGCACGAGCAGCTCGAGGATCTGGTTGCGCAGGCGGGCGTCCAGCGCGGAGGTCGGTTCGTCGGCAATCAGCACCTGCGGGTTGTTGATCAGCGCCATCGCAATCATCACCCGCTGGCCCATGCCTCCGGAAAGTTCGCCGGGATAGCGTGACAGCACGTTCTCGCCCAGCCCGACGGCGCGGAGGATGTCGTGAATACGCGCCGTACGCTCCGGACGCGGCAGGCGCTGATGCAGGGTCAGCGCCTCATCAAGCTGGTCGGCGACGCTTTTCACGGGGTTAAGGGCGTAGCGCGGATCCTGCAGGACCATCGCAATCCCGTTGCCGCGCAGCGCCTGCCAGCGGCGGGCGTTCAGGGTCAGCAGATCGTTGCCCAGCACGTTAAGCCGGTTGGCGCTCACGATACCGGGTTTACGCACCAGACCCATCAGGGCGCGGGCGGACATGGACTTGCCGGAGCCGGATTCCCCCACCAGCGCCAGCCGCTCGTTGCCAAGCGTAAAGCTCAGGTTGTTGACCACGCGTGCGGCGGGGTAGTCGATATTCAGCGCATCGACGATGACGCGGTGTTCAGTCATGCTGTGGCTCCAGTACGTCGCGCAGGCCATCGCCTAACAGGTTAAACGCCAGGCTGGCAAACAGAATCGCTCCGCCCGGAATAGCGGCAATCCACCACTGGTCGAAAATCACCTGCATGCCGTCGGCAATCATCGCCCCCCATTCGGCCATGGGCGGACGTGCGCCAAGGCCGAGGAAGCCGAGACCGGCGGCGGCCAGAATAATCCCCGCCAGATCCAGCGCCAGCCGCACAATCGCGGACGGCAGGCACAGGGGCAGAATATGGCCGACCAGCAGGCGCGAGCCGCGGATCCCCATCATCTCCGCGGCGGCCAGATAATCGCTGTGGCGCAGACGCTGAATCTCGCTCCGCGCCTGACGCGCGTAGGCGGGCCAGGTGGTTAAGGCCAGCGCCAGCGCGCCGTTGACCAGCCCCGGGCCGAGCATCACCACAAACGCGAAGGCGAGGATTAGGCGCGGCATCGACATCACCACGTCGGTAAAGCGCATCAGGACTCGCTCCAGCCAGCCGCCGTAGTAGCCGGACAGAATCCCCACCAGCAGCCCGGCGGGCAGGGTGATAACGGTGACTAATGCCACCAGCCCGAGCGCCGGACGGGTGCCGTAAATCAGGCGCGAGAGCAGATCGCGCCCGTAGCTGTCGGTGCCCAGCCAGTGCTGGTCGTTCGGTGCCTGCAGGCGCGCGGCGGCGTCCTGCCAGTTCGGATCAACCGGTGCCAGCCAGGGCGCGAACAGGGCAATAAACACCAGCAGCGCCAGGGCAATCAGCCCGCAAACGGCGGCAGGGGAGCGGCGCAGGCGGCGTAAGAAGAGATAAAACGGCATCAGCGCACCCTGGGATCGGTCGCCCGCACAAGCAGGTCGGTAAGGTTATTGATCAGCACAAAGCAGACGCCGATCAGCAGCGTGCCGCCCATGACCGCGGTGGTGTCTCCGGCAAACAGGGCGGTGGTGAGATAGCGTCCGATGCCCGGCCACGAGAAGACGGTTTCGGTTAATACCGCACCTTCCAGCATGCTGGTATAGGCCAGGGCGATCACCGTCAGCAGGGTGCTGCGAATGTTCGGCAGCACGTGGCGCAGCAGAATGGTCATCTCCCCGGCACCCTTGGCGCGGGCAAGCAGGATGTACTCCTTGTTCATTTCGCCGAGGCAGGCGGAGCGGGTCAGGCGGGTAATGCTCGCCAGCGAGTAGTACGCCAGCAGCACCACCGGCAGCACCAGGTGGCTGATGGCGTTGCGAAACGCCTCGCGATCGCCGGAAAGCCAGGTATCTATCAGCGCAAAGCCGGTGCGCGGCTCGACGGCGAACTGCCAGATGTCGTCCAGCCTGCCGGGGCCCGCGCTCCACTGCAGCTTCGCGTAGAACAGGGCCAGCATCAGCAGGCCAAGCCAGAAAATCGGCACCGAGTTGCCGAGCAGGGTGAGCGTTCTGATCGCTAAATCGAGCGGCGAACCGGCGTAGCGGGCGCACAGCACCCCGGCCGTCACGCCGAGCACGGACCCGATGATTAACGCCAGGGTCGCCAGCTCCAGCGTGGCGGGGAAGGCGTGCAGCAGATCCTGCAGCACCGGCTGCCCGGTGGCGCTGGCGATGCCTAAATCTCCGTGGGCAAGGTTTTGCAGGTAGTGCCAGAACTGCACGGGCAGGGGACGATCCAGCCCAAGCTGGTGGCGAACCTGATCGTACGTTGACTGGCTGGCGTGATCGCCGACGATCTGCAGCACGCGATCGACCGGTGAAAACGCCGAGAGCGCAAACGTGACGAGCAGCAGCCCGAAAAGCGTCAGCAGCAGGGTCAGCAGACCCTGAAGCACGCGGGTGGAAAGATGTGGCATGGAAAATCTCTTCATGCCGGGTGGCGGCTTCGCCTTACCCGGCCTACAAAAACCGAGAACACAGGCCGGGTAAGCGCAGCGCCACCCGGCAACAAGGGCTACTTCGTGACGCGATCGTACCAGACCATATCCGCGTTCAGCCCCTGCTGATACCCCTTCACGTTATCGCGCACCACGATCTGGGTTTTGCCCTGATCGACGAACACGTACGGCGAGCTTTGCTGCAGCTGTTCCTGCATTTTCTTGTACAGATCCAGACGTTTCGCCGGATCCGGTTCGGCTACCGCCGCCAGCGTGGCCTTGTTTAGCTCCGGGATTTTCCAGCCGTTCAGACCGGCCACGGTGCTGGACTTCCCGTCGTTCCACACGAAGGCGCTGGCGTTGGAGTGCGCATCGAAGTAGTCCGGGATCCACAGACGAATCGCCGCCTGATGCTGCTTCGCGCGCACGCGGGCATAGACCTGGCTCCCGGCGGCAGGCAGCAGATCCACCTTCACGCCACCCTGCGCAAAGCTCGCCTGCATCGACTGGGCAATAGTGATAAACGGCGGCTTGTTCTCCACGTCCAGCGTGAAGTGCGCGTCCTTAATCCCCGCTTTGGCGAGGATTGCCTTCGCTTTTGCCGGGTCAAATTTAAACGGATTGTCTTCCAGCGCGCCCGGCAGGCCGACCGGCAGGAAGCTCTGGTGAACAAAATACTGGCCTTTCAGCAGGTTCTTCGTGATGCCGTCATAGTCGACCAGCCAGCGCGACGCTTCCCAGAACGCCGGGTTGTTCAGCAGCGGATTGGCGCTGTTGCCGGTGTTAAACACCAGGTAATTCTGCTCCGCAGAAGGGATGCTCAGCACCTTCACGCCCGGCTTGCCGTCCAGGGCGCTTATCTGATCTGCACCCAGATCGCGCGCCACGTCCGCATCCCCCTGCTGGACAAGCAGGCGGCGTGAAGCCGGATCGGGGACGTTTTTAATGATGATGCTTTTCAGCTTCGGCGCGCCGCCGGGCGCGGAGTCGTTAGCTTCCAGCACGATGGCCTGATGCGGCTGATAGACGCGCATTTTGAACGCGCCGCTGCCCGCCGAGTGCATTTTCAGCCACGCGTTACCGAAGTCATTATCCTTCACATTCGCGGCGACCTCTTTTTCATCAACGATAGAGGCAATCGGCGTGGAGAGAATATTCAGCGCCACCGATGGGCTGACGTCCGCCGTCCAGTGAAGCTGGAGGGTATGATCGTCCACTTTCTTCAGCTGGCTGGCGATGTTGCTCGCGTCCCAGCCCAGCACGTTGAGGATAAAGGCCGGGGATTTGTTCAGCGTCACGGCGCGGGTATAAGAGAAGATCACGTCTTCCGGGCGCAGCGGGTTGCCGGAGGCGAATGTCGCATCGGGTTTAAGCTTGATGGTCAGGGTTTTTGCTGCCGCGTCCGCGTCCCAGCTTTCTGCCAGAACCGGCGTGATTTTTTCCGGATTATCGCGGTCCGGCTGCACCAGACGCTGGTACAGGCTCGGCACGGTCTGGATGCTGGAGAGCTCGTTGGCTTCGGCCGGGTCGAGGCTCACGATGTCATCAAGCCCCTGGGCAACCACCAGCGTGTTGGGCGGCGTAGCGGCGTGGGCGGCGCCTGAGAGCGCAGCCAGCACCAGTAACGGCAACAGTTTTTTTGTCATAGCGATCCCTGAGAAGAATATATTGTGATTGTTTTATACTCCGCTACGTTAGGGCGACGGTGACATTCCACAAAGTCGAAATTCAGCTTTACTTATGCCTTCCGGGAATATCGCATGCGCTCGGGCTATTAAAACACGCTGCTTTTCGCCTGCTTTTTAACCTGCTATAACAAATGCCTTACCTTTCAGGGAGTCACCGCCGTGCCCGAAATCAATCAACATGGTCAAACCGTTAACGATATCGTTCCCGACTGGAAAGGCGCGCGCGCGTTAACCCGCACGCCGCTGTTCGGCCAGTATTGTCGCCTGGAGCCGCTGGACGCCGATCGCCACGCGGCCGATCTCTTTGAGGCCTACGCGCTGGGCGACGACAGCGACTGGACGTGGCTTGCCAGCACGCAGCCCACGAGCGTGGAAGCCACGGCGCACTGGATCATGGCGAAGGTCATGGACGATGAGCTGGTGCCGTTTGCCGTCATTGACTTACGCACCGAACGGGCGGTGGGGCTGGTGAGCTATATGGCCAACGAGCGGCTGTTGGGCTCGGTGGAAATTGGTCACGTCACCTGGTCGCGCAAAATGAAAGGTTCCCGCATCGGCACCGAAACGGTGTGGCTGCTGCTGAAAAATGCGTTTGAGCACGGCTACCGGCGCCTCGAGTGGAAGTGCGATTCCATGAACGTGGCGTCGCGCAGGGCGGCGGAGCGGCTGGGGTTTGTCTGGGAAGGACGCCTGCGCCAGAAGCTGGTGCGCAAAGGGCGCAACCGCGACAGCGATATGCTTTCTATTATTGACGGCGAATGGCCGCAAAGAGACGCGGAGCTGCGCGCCTGGCTGGCGGCAGAGAATTTTGACGATGAAGGGCGGCAGATAAAGCGGCTTGAGGCGTTTCGGTTATAAGTTTTTTATGTAGGGTACAGCGTAAACGCGCGGTTAATCCGCGGAAATCGCGATTTCAATCAGGTTGGTTTTTCCTGACTGCAGGCCGCGCGTTACCGCTTCGGCGATATCCGCAGCCTCGGTCACCCGGCAGCAGTGGACGCCCATGGCGGTGGCCAGCGACTGAAAATCGATATGCGGGTTCACCAGGTCCATCCCGATAAAACGCCCCAGCCGCGTTGAGCTGTAGTCAGCCTGGCTCTTCATAAAGTTTTTCAGGATGTTGTACTCCCTGTTATTCATGACGATAAAGGTGACCGGCAGATTTTCGTGTGCCGCCGTCCAGAGCGCCTGCGGCGAGTAGAGGGAGGCTCCGTCTCCAACTAAACACACTACCGGCTCGCGGCCCAGCCCAAGCGAGTGACCTACTGCTGCGGGCATCCCCCAGCCCAGTCCGCCGCCGCGCATAAAGTAGTAGCGCTGGTGCTGCTGGTCAGAGATGAACCGGCGGACATGCCTGGCGGTCGCTATCGCCTCATCCACGATGGTGGTACCCGCCGGAATGGATCGGATGACTTCCCAGGCTGCGACCATCGGCGAAAGGGCCGGGCGTAGCCGCTCGGCGGCGAGACGTTCTTCCTGTTGCTGCCACTCCTTCTCTCGTTCGTCGCGGGCCGCCACCAGCAGCCGCTGGTGGGCCAGCGTGCTGGCGATCAGGCGCTGCTTAAGCTTTGGCAGCAGTTCGTGCAGGGACAGTTTGATATCCCCCATCACCGAAAGGCGAGTGGCATAGGTGCGGCCAAGCTCGTGCATATCCGCCGAGAGCTGGTACACCGCGCAGGTCGCCGGAATAGCCTCGCCCTCGCTGTACAAAATGGTGATCAGGCTTCTGCCGCCGATGATAAATACGGCATCGTAGGCATTGATGATGCTGGCGATTTCGCTGGCGGTGGTGGGCATATTGCCCCGCCAGAGCGCGTGCTGAGTGGGAAAAGGCAAATTCAGCGGCCAGGAGGAGCCGTAGACGTGGGCGCTGAGCGCTTCCGCCAGCTCGACAATCTCCTGCGTCGAGCCGCTGGAGTGCACCTCATCGCCCGCCACAATCATGATCCTGCCCGGCGCGATCTCGCTGAGCGCCTCCGCCAGCTCGTCCAGCGAGCCCGCCACGGTGTGGTAGTTCACTCTCGACGGCGTCTGTATCCCGGCATCGCTCAGCTCTTCCATCACGTTCATCGGCAGGGAGAGCAGCACCGGACCGGCCGGAGGATAGCTGGCAGCGTGAAACGCGCGGCGCACCAGCACCGGGAGCTGGTCGGCGCTGGTGACCTCCTGCGCCCATTTCATGACCGGGGAGCCAATGGAAACAATATCGTCATACAGCAGCGGGTCGCGGACGTAGTGCCGCGTATCCTGCTGTCCAACGGTCACCACCAGCGGGGTTTTCATGATCCGCGAATTAATGAGATTCCCCATGCCGTGCCCCAGGCCG
Source organism: Enterobacter sp. FB (assembly GCF_000805795.1). NCBI lineage: Bacteria > Pseudomonadati > Pseudomonadota > Gammaproteobacteria > Enterobacterales > Enterobacteriaceae > Enterobacter > Enterobacter sp. FB. The sequence goes on from NZ_JSZC01000013.1 coordinate 327,350, forward strand.
CTCGCGGTATGCAAATTGATAAAGCCCGTTTTGCCGGAGGCTTTCGCATAGCCGTCGGCAATCGCCACCACGGTGCTCTCCTGAAGCGCCAGAATATAGTGAATATTTTCATGGCGAAGCAGGGCATCAATCAGAGGAAGCTCGGTGGTGCCGGGGTTGCCAAAAATATATTCCACGCCTTCACTCTCCAGCACTTCAAGAAGAATATCGGCACCCGTTCGCATATTGAGATCTGATAAGGACGTTAATGATTTAATCATACTGACACCTCATTCAGCATTATTTAACGCAGGCTAAAATTCTTCCTGCGTTGGACGCACAACAATTTCATTAATATCAACGTCGCCAGGCTGTTCTATGGCAAATAAAACCGCGCGGGCTATTGCGTCAGCCGGAATAGCCTGCTTATAAAACTCATGGAGAAATTTTTTACTCTCTTCGTCAGAGCTGCCGAATTGCAGCTCGCTTTCGACGGCGCCGGGCGAAATAAGCGTCGTGCGGATAGTTTTACCCGCCTCCTGACGTAAGCCTTCACTCAGCGCGCGGACGGCGAATTTTGTGGCGCTGTACACCACGCCGCCAGGTGCCAGCACCTTGATGCCCGCGACGGAGGCAACGTTAATAAAATGTCCGCTGCCCTGACGCTGGAACACCGGCAACGCGGCCGCGATGCCGTACAGCACCCCTTTCAGATTGGTGTCAATCATCTTGTCCCATTCGTCGGTTTTCAGCTCGCTAAGCGGGGCGATAGCCATAAAGCCCGCGTTGTTGATTAGCACATCCACGCGCTGGTAGGCGGCAACGGCAGCGTCAATGGCGCGCTGAACCTCCTCCTGACGGGTGACATCGGCCTTCACGGCTATCGCCTTGCCGCCTTGCTGAATAATCTGATCCACCAGGGCATTAATTCTGTCCAGACGGCGCGCCACCAGCACCAGCGAAAACGCGTTATTCGCTAAATGGAGGGCAATCGCCTCACCAATACCGCTGCTGGCACCGGTAATGACAACAACCTTGTTTGCACTATTATTCATGATCTTATCTCGCTATTGAGTGATGCAAAAAATAAAAGGCAGAGAAGCATTAATGAATAATGACAAATTCATTAATGCGGTTTTTGATATATTGTGTATCGGAAATAAAATAATGTTCGTTTAAAACTTAATGGAGTACGCAAGAGTCTGTCAATGTCGTTTTTTAATAATTACATTAATTACAGGCTTAATATTTAATTCTTATAGGTAACCGAGAAAAGTATATAAATGAAATGGGGGCACGATAGCGGCCCTGCGAACAGGGCCTGAGAATTACAATTTGCCACTGTAAAGCACCGGGCCTGTGGGGAGCCCAGTGGGCGATCCGCCCTCTGGTTCAAGGCTTATGGCTATCGTGGCGTCAGGAGGGAGCGTTGTGTTCCTGAGGGTGACGCGTGTCGGTATGTCGTTATGAAGCAGCCCCATGGAGACCGGCGCCTGCCCGCCTGGGATCAGCCAAAGCTGGAGGCTGTGTTGCGCCGCGACGGCCGTCGGCCGAAGAGGGGCAATGCTTAAGTGCTGGCGGCTGGCATCCGCGCTAACGACCCATTCCCCGTGCTGTTGGGCATCGTTGAGGACCATCAGCGGAACGAGTTCCGGGGTACGGATGGCATACCAGGCAACGACCGACAGGGCGGCGAGGGAGGCCGCAGCCATCCAGCCGACATAAGGCCGACTTTTGCGTAAAGGCTTTTTGGGCGGCAGGTCGAGGGCGATTCTTTTCCACACCGTCTCGGGTGGAGGGACGGGCACAAGATGACTATCCAGCGTGCTGAACATGTCCTGCCAGTACGCTACGCGGGCGGCCAGAGCCGGTTCACGGAGGACCCTTTTCTGGAACTGAAGCCGCGCTCCTCCCCGCAGCGTGCCGAGGGCATACTCTGCTGCCAGCATGTCGTCGCGTTTTTCTGCGTCATTCATAGCCCCACGCACTCCCGAAGATGATCCATTGCCCGACGTATCCAGCTTTTCACCGAGCCTACAGGCTGCTGGAGCCAGTCGGCAATGTCGCTGTGAGACATTCCCTGATAGTAGGCGAGCGTAATGCTCTGGCGCTGCTCGCTGCTCAAATGTTCGAGACAATGCCTGAGCCGCTCAGCCTGCGCATCGTCGTGCCAGTTATTCTGCTCATCGCTTTCGCTCAGCAGAATATCTTCCGAATACGACTCTTCACGGGCTCCAGCCCGGGTTTGCCCGCTGCGCAGCCAGTCAATACAGCGGTTGCGAACAATATGCGTAAGCCAGGTCATCGGGGAGCTCAGTGCAGCGTTGTAGGTTTCGGCTTTACTCCAGACGGTGACAAAACAGTCGTGCAGGATCTCTTCTGCCCAGGCGCGGTCGCGCAGCATGCGCAGCGCAACGGCAAACAGGTGAGGCGATGTGAGTCGGTAAAGTTGTTCAAATGCGCGGCGATCGCCGTTAGCGATCGCCTGCATTAATTTCAACTGCTGTTCAGCCAGCGCGTTATCCATGTTTTTTCCGGAAGGCAACGTCACACTTCCGAAGTATAGACAACTACTTAGGCATCAGGACGGTATCAATCACATCGATCACGCCATTTTTCTGATGGACGTCGTAGGTGCTGATGTTCGCCACGTTACCTTTACCATCCTTGAGCTGAATATTGTGCGGGCCGTTGCTCATGATCCACAGCGGCTGACCGTTAACGGTCTTCAGCTCCGCGTGGCCGCCGCCCTGTTTAATTTTCTGCTCCAGCGCTTTCATATCGTAATTACCGGCGACCACGTGATAGGTCAGGATGCTGGTGAGCGTGGCTTTGTTTTCGGGTTTGACCAGGTTCTCGACCGTGCCGGCAGGCAATTTCGCAAACGCCGCATTGGTTGGGGCAAACACGGTGAAGGGCCCTTTGCTCTGGAGCGTATCCACCAGCCCGGCCGCTTTGACGGCGGCCACCAGCGTAGTGTGATCTTTCGAGTTCACGGCGTTTTCAACAATATTTTTGCTCGGGAACATCGCCGCTCCGCCCACCATCACGGTGTCTGACGTCATGGCTGCTGATGCGCCTGCACAGAAGAGTATCGCGCTGGATACGAATGCAACACTGAGTAGCTTTTTCATCATTTATCCTCGGATTAAGGAGCAAAGGCGTTGCTCACATACTCATATACGAGGGGCGGGGGGAAACTGGATGCAGGGAAATGAAAATAAATTTGTGGCGGGGAAGTGAATTCCCTCTCCCCGGTGGGGAGAGGGCAAATGACTTAGCGTCTCACCGGTGCCCCGTTCGCCACATAATACGCCGCCGTGCTCTTCGCCAGCGGCTCGCGACCGCGAATGGCGTCGGCAATCTTCTCACCAATCATAATGGTGGTGGCGTTCAGGTTGCCGGTGATGATCTGCGGCATAATCGACGCATCCACCACGCGCAGCCCTTCCAGCCCGTGAACGCGGCCTTCGCCGTCGACCACCGCCATCTCGTCGTAACCCATCTTGCAGGTGCCGCACGGGTGGAAGGCGGTTTCCGCGTGGTTGCGCACGAACTCGTCCAGCTGCTCGTCGGTCTGGCAGTCAATACCCGGACTGATTTCGCGGCCGCGGTACTTGTCCAGCGCGGGCTGGTGCATGATCTCGCGGGTGATGCGGATCGCGTCGCGGAACTCCTGCCAGTCCTGCTCGTGGGACATATAGTTGAACAGAATCGCCGGATGCTGATGCGGATCGCGCGACTGGATGCGCACGTGTCCACGGCTCGGGGAGCGCATGGAGCCGACGTGGCACTGGAAGCCATGTTCTTTCACCGCGTTCGAGCCGTTGTAGTTAATCGCCACCGGCAGGAAGTGGTACTGAATGTTTGGCCACTCAAACTCCTCGCGGCTGCGGATAAACCCGCCCGCTTCGAAGTGGTTGCTCGCACCTATACCGGTGCCGCCAAACAGCCACTCCGCGCCAATCTTCGGCTGGTTCCACCACTGCAGGGCAGGGTAGAGCGAGACCGGCTCTTTACATTCGTACTGGAGGTACATCTCCAGGTGATCCTGCAGGTTTTCTCCCACGCCGGGCAGATCGTGCACCAGCGGAATATCGAACTGCTTCAGCAGGTCAGCGTTGCCCACGCCGGAGCGCTGGAGGATCTGCGGGGAGGCAATCGCCCCGGCGCTCAGCAGCACTTCTTTTTTTGCCGTCGCTTTGGAGGGGATGGTGCTTTCACCCTCCAGCCACTCGACGCCCACCGCGCGTTTGCCCTCAAAGAGGATGCGATCGGTCATGGCGTGGGTGCGGATGGTCAGGTTCGGACGCGGTTTCGCCTGATCCAGATAGCCGCGGGCGGTGCTGGCGCGTCGGCCCTGCGGGGTGACCGTGCGATCCATCGGGCCGAAGCCCTCCTGCTGATAGCCGTTGAGATCGTCTGTGCGCGGATAGCCCGCCTGTACGCCCGCCTCCACCATCGCCTCGAACAGCGGGTTCACGCCCGGTTTCGAGGTGGTAACGCTCACCGGACCGTCGCCGCCGTGATAGTCGTTCGGCCCCACGTCGCGGGTCTCTGCCTTGCGGTAGTAGGGCAGGCAGTTGAGGTAGCTCCAGTGCTCCAGGCCCGGCTCTTTCGCCCAGTGGTCGAGGTCCATCGCGTTACCGCGGATGTAGCACATGCCGTTGATCAATGACGAGCCGCCCAGCCCTTTGCCGCGTCCGCACTCCATGCGGCGGTTGTTCATGAAGGGTTCTGGCTCGGTTTCGTACGCCCAGTTGTAGCGCTTGCCCTGCAGCGGGAACGCCAGCGCGGCGGGCATCTGGGTGCGGAAGTCAAAGCGGTAATCCGGTCCGCCTGCTTCAAGCAGCAGGACGGTGGTGTTCGGATCTTCAGTCAGTCGTGTAGCCAGCACGTTGCCGGCAGAGCCGGCCCCGATAATGATGTAGTCAAATTGCAAATAAACCTCCCGGTTAAAATATGGACTGGAATTTACCCATCTCAACCTGGATGGACTTCACCTGGGTGTAGCTCTGCAGCGTCATCACGCCGTTCTCGCGGCCAATGCCGGAGTGCTTGTAGCCGCCGACCGGCATCTCTGCGGCGGATTCACCCCAGGTGTTGATCCAGCAGATGCCCGCTTCGAGCTGATGAATGGCGCCGTGGGCGCGGTTCAGGTCGGCCGTGACGATGCCTGCCGCCAGCCCGTAGTCGGTGTCGTTGGCGCGGCGAATCGCTTCCTCAATGGACTCATAGGTGAGGATGGACATCACCGGGCCGAAGATCTCTTCGCGCACGATGGTCATCTCGTCGGTGCAGTCGGTGAACACGGTTGGGGCCACCCACGCGCCGTTATCGAAGCCTTCGCCCTTCAGCACGTCGCCGCCGCACAGCACGCGCGCGCCTTCCTCTTTGCCTTTGGCGATGTAGCGCATCACGCTGTCGCGGTGCGGGAAGCTGACCATCGGGCCAAAGTTGGTCGCTTCATCGAACAGATCGCCCGCGCGGATGCGGCCCACGCGTTCAGTGATTTTCTGCTCAAACGCGGCTTTGAACTTAGCCGGAACAAACACGCGGGTGCCGTTGGTGCAGACCTGGCCGGAGCTGAAGAAGTTGGCCATCATGGCGATGTCCGCCGCGAGATCCAGATCCGCATCGTCGAAAATAATCAGCGGCGATTTACCGCCCAGTTCCATCGTCACCTCTTTCAGGGACGAGGCCGCGGCGTTCGCCATCACTTTTTTGCCGCTGGCGACGCCGCCGGTAAAGGAGACTTTGGCGATGCCCGGATGCTCGGTCAGGTACTGGCCGGTCTCTGCGCCCACGCCCGGCAGGACGTTAAACACGCCGTCCGGCAGGCCCGCTTCGGTGTAGATCTCGGCAAGCTTCAGGGCGGTAAGCGGCGTCACTTCGCTCGGCTTGAAGATCATCGCGTTACCTGCCGCCAGCGCCGGGGCCGATTTCCACAGGGCGATCTGGATCGGGTAGTTCCACGCGCCGATGCCCGCCACCACGCCCAGCGGCTCGCGGCGGGTGTAGACGAATGAGGTCTCACGCAGCGGGATCTGGCTGCCTTCCAGCGCCGGGATCAGCCCCGCGTAGTACTCCAGCACGTCCGCGCCGGTGACGATGTCGACGGTGGAAGTTTCGGAATACGCTTTACCGGTGTCGAGGGTTTCCAGCTTTGCCAGCTCGTCGTTGCGCTCGCGCAGGATGTCGACGGCGCGACGTAGAACGCGGGAGCGCTCCATGGCGGTCATCGCCGCCCAGATTTTTTGCCCGCGTTTTGCGCTTTCCACGGCGCGGTCGACGTCTTCACGCCCGGCAGCCTGTACGGTCGCCAGAACGTCACCGTTGGCCGGGTTGATGGTCTCGAAGGTGCGACCGCTGGTGGCCGATGTATAACCACCATTGATATAAAGCTGCTGTTCTGCCATTCGGGACATAAATTCTCCTCGGTTAGTCGGTCGGTAAATGCTGGCTGATAAAGTGGCTGGTGAGCGACTGCGCCAGGGTCTTATCCAGCGGCTTGCCGCTCAGCGCGGCGCGCAGCCACAGCCCGTCGATCAGCGCCGCCAGCCCGTAGCCCGCCTCCTGGGCCTGCTCGCGCGGAAGCTCGCGGCGGAACTCGTACACCAGGTTCGACAGCAGGCGGCGGCTGCTCACCTGCTGCAGGCGGTAGAGCATGGGCTGATGCATGCTGCTTGCCCAGAAGGCCAGCCAGGCCTTCATCGCCGCGCTGCTCACCTGGGTTTCATCAAAGTTACCGCCGACAATCGCCTGCAGACGCTGCTCCGCGCTGCCGTTCGGCAGGGCGTGCAGGCGGCTTAATACCGCATCGCGCAGCTGGCCGGTGATGTCGCGCATGGTCGCTTCCAGCAGGCCGTTTTTGTCTTTGAAATAGTGACTGATGATCCCCGTGGAAACGCCTGCCCGACGGGCGATCTGCGCGATCGTCGCGTCGTGCATTCCCACTTCATTTATTGCTTCCAGCGTGGCGTCGATAAGCTGCCTGCGCCGGATCGGCTGCATCCCCACTTTGGGCATTTTTGCCACTCCATTCATCAGCGTTGGTTAACCATTAAAGCGGTTTTTGATTGGACGTTCAATATAAAATGTGTCTTAATTGTTGCGGATTTGGATTTTAATAGTTACAAAAACAGTGAGGATACTGGATGACAGACCTTTCACAGGACAGAGAAAAAGACAAAATCAACCCGGTCGTTTTTTATACGTCCGCCGGGCTGATTTTGTTGTTTTCCCTGACAACGATCTTCTTTCGCGATTTTTCTGCCGAGTGGATTGGGCGCACCCTGAACTGGGTGTCAAAGACCTTCGGCTGGTACTACCTGCTGGCGGCGACGCTCTATATCGTCTTTGTGGTCTGCATTGCCTGCTCGCGCTTCGGCTCCGTGAAGCTCGGGCCAGAGCAGTCCAAGCCAGAATTCAGCCTGCTGAGCTGGGCCGCGATGCTGTTTGCCGCGGGCATCGGCATTGATCTGATGTTCTTCTCCGTGGCGGAACCGGTCACGCAGTATATGCAGCCGCCGGAAGGGGCAGGGCAGACGATGGAGGCCGCGCGCCAGGCGATGGTCTGGACGCTGTTCCACTACGGCCTGACCGGCTGGTCAATGTACGCCCTGATGGGCATGGCGCTGGGATACTTTAGCTATCGTTATAATTTGCCCCTCACCATTCGCTCCGCGCTGTACCCGATTTTCGGTAAAAAGATTAACGGCCCGATTGGCCACAGCGTCGATATCGCGGCGGTGATCGGCACCATCTTCGGTATTGCGACCACGCTCGGGATTGGCGTGGTGCAGCTCAACTACGGGCTGAGCGTGCTGTTTGATATTTCGGATTCGATGGCGGCGAAAGCGGCGCTGATTGCGCTCTCCGTCATTATTGCCACCATTTCGGTGACGTCGGGCGTCGATAAAGGCATCCGCGTGCTCTCCGAACTGAACGTGGCGCTGGCGCTGGGCCTCATCCTGTTCGTGCTGTTTATGGGCGACACCTCGTTCCTGCTCAATGCCTTAGTGCTGAACGTGGGCGACTACGTGAACCGCTTTATGGGCATGACGCTGAACAGCTTCGCCTTTGACCGTCCGGTGGAGTGGATGAACAACTGGACGCTGTTCTTCTGGGCGTGGTGGGTGGCGTGGTCGCCGTTTGTCGGCCTGTTCCTGGCGCGTATTTCGCGCGGGCGCACCATCCGCCAGTTTGTGATGGGCACGCTGATTATCCCGTTCACCTTTACCCTGCTGTGGCTGTCGATTTTCGGCAACAGCGCGCTGCACGAGATCATCCACGGCAACGCAACCTTTGCCCATGAAGCGATGGCGCACCCGGAGCGCGGCTTCTACAGCCTGCTGGCGCAGTACCCGGCGTTCACCTTTAGCGCCTCCGTGGCGACCATTACCGGCCTGCTGTTCTACGTCACCTCGGCGGATTCCGGCGCGCTGGTGCTGGGTAACTTCACCTCGAAGCTGAAGGACATCAACAGCGATGCCCCGAACTGGCTGCGCATCTTCTGGTCGGTCGCCATCGGCCTGCTGACGCTCGGCATGCTGATGACCAACGGCATTTCGGCGCTACAGAACACCACGGTGATCATGGGGCTGCCGTTCAGCTTCGTCATCTTCTTTGTGATGGCCGGGCTGTATAAATCGCTCAAGGTGGAAGATTACCGCCGCGTCAGCGCCAGCCGCGATACCGCACCGCGTCCGATGGGGGCGCAGGACAGACTGAGCTGGAAGAAACGCCTGTCGCGCCTGATGAACTACCCGGGCACGCGCTACACCAAACAGATGATGGAGACGGTCTGCTTCCCGGCAATGGAAGAGGTGGCGCAGGAACTGAAGCTGCGCGGTGCGTACGTGGAGCTGAAAAACCTGCCGCCAGAGGAGGGTGAAACCCTGGGGCACCTGGATCTGCTGGTGCACATGGGCGACGAGCAGAACTTTGTCTACCAGATCTGGCCGCAGCAGTACTCGGTCCCCGGCTTTACCTACCGGGCGCGCAGCGGGAAATCGACCTACTACCGGCTGGAGACCTTCCTGCTTGAAGGAAGCCAGGGGAATGATTTGATGGACTACAGCAAGGAGCAGGTGATTACGGACATTCTGGACCAGTATGAACGGCACCTGAACTTTATCCATCTGCACAGGGAAGCGCCGGGGAATAGCGTGATGTTCCCAGATGTTTGAACCTTGAAGTGAAGAACGTAAAAAGGCATCGCCGCTGCCTTCATGCCGGGTGGCGGCGATGCCTTACCCGGCCTACAAAACCGGTTTACCATAGGCCTGATAAGCGAAGCGCCATCAGGCGTTAAATGTGCTTTGGGACTGAAAGGCAATATTTCCTTTATTTATATTCACCATTCTGTTTTTCTTTCTGCGCAGATTTCATCCATGCATCATCATAAATAATATTGCCTTTAACATAGTTCCATTGAATGCCACGAAATCGCAGGCCTACTACTTCATGCATGTTAGGGGCAGAACTGCCTGGATAGTATACATGCGTAAAATCTAAAGATGATATTACCACGCTATCAAGCGTGATGGTGTAGATCTCTCTTTCTGCTCCCGCTTCAATAATTTCATAATATTTAATAATGGCTTTTTGCAGGCGTCTTCCTTCGCAAGCGACAACGGCAAGGTAAGGACTTACCTTATCTAATTGCTTATGCAGCGTAACCGGGCCATGCTGTCGTGTTCCGGTCATATTTCCGGTATGACTATCGACGGCTTGTTTTACACCATAGCTGCTGTTCATGATTTCGATAGCACCTTCTCGACCTGGCATCATACATTCGCCCTGTACGAGCATTCCGTTCTCGTCGTAGAGAAATAGGTAAGCGGGTAGTGACATTATCGTTCTCCTAAATTTATTAGCTTGCCATTTTTATCGATATCGAACTGATGTACATATTCTTTGCCATTTAAGCCGTAGTGAATTACGTAAGTATGTTCATTCTCCCATTTAATATTCATACAAGTATCAGGATAGGAAGCGTTTAAATCACCGTATCCGGATCCCGTCACTATGCTTATCTGATGGGCTTTGCTTGAATAAATTGTATAATATTTCAAAATGTCATTTTTATTTATGCTGAAACAAATATGATTGCCGTTAATAAAAGTTAGTCGTGTTTTGGGGGCTCGTTTACCACCGGGACAGCCGGTAATTGAAATACATATAGCAATAATAACCAGCAGTTTTTTCATCCGGGAAATCCTTTTAAAACTGTTTTATATTTATTCAGGAGATAATAGAGTGTTTCTTTAAGATGCAGATCGCGATATTGTAATAAACTTTGATTTTTATCCAGACCAAAGTATTTCAATAACCAGTAATCGCTTACAATTGATGCTTGTTGTTCTAACCCATAATGCAATAGAGATACTTTATCTAAACTATAAGTATAGTCAGCAATACCGGAAAATAATCCTCTGGTCCTGACAAACATCCCTTTTTGTGTTTGCCAGACGTGCATCATCTCATGCATAAATCTATGCTTCTTAACTAAGTCGTCCTCTAATGAGAAATCAGGTGAATAAGTTTCTTCTCTAAACCACATTTCACCATTGGGACTCATCGCTATATCGACAGGCTGGAGATTAAAAGGAAGATAACTTTCCCTGTGCACCCACACCAGATGATAATGGATACTGTAACCGTAAAGCGTCTTCGCGAGGGCTATCTCACCGATGGTGAGTTGTCGGATACCGCCTGGGTTAATCGGGGTTCCTGAGGTGGGAATAATGCGTTCATTTACCGGCATTATAAATCCATTGTAATAATGTGGTTATTGGGTTTTTATCCTACTCCTGTCGAAATGGAAAAGAAGATTGATATATTCCTAAAAAACGATTTTTGCGTTGTGAGAAATAAATCAAATAGGGAATGAAAGAAGATTTTCGAAACCTGATGAGCGTTACAGCAAAGTGATCGCGTGGTCGCCATGAAGCAGCCAGTGAAGTGTAAATAGAGTTCCTACTTTAAACTCAGCCTGTGGGTAGGTCAGCGCTAGCGTGAGTGTTTTCTCATTGAGTCTTGTTATGCGGGCACAGTCAAAACCCATGTAAATCTTCACCCGCGGGTAGAGTGCCTTAAACAGACTCTCTTTGGCGCTGAATGCAAGCGTCAACGCCAGCGCAAAGGGGTAGCCCGAGCGCGTCAGGCACATCGCTTCCTGTGCATTAATGATGCCGTCCTGGATTTCTCGGGCTTCACGGTCAGGAAGAATGGCTTCGCAATCAATACCCACAAGCGCGTCTGGATAACGGACGGCAACCGCCATCGCCTGCGTGCCGCTGTGGGTGATGCTCCCTGAAACGCCTTCCGGCCAGAGCGGTTCACCGCTGGGGCCGATGCCGGGCACGGTGTGGTCAGGTAAGGCATGTGCGGCGGCGATGCGGCCTGCCAGATGCTCGGCTTTGCGTTTGCGCCCGGCGTTTGCAAGCTCAGCGTGGTGGGGGAGCCAGAGGAGATCGGCGTCGGTGAAGGTGGTTGGGTCGAAGGTGACGTGGTGTACGGTATGGCCGGCGAGAATGAACGTGCGGTGGGTGGTGTGCATGGTTTCCCCTCTATCAATAAATAGTGCGGCCTGATGCCCTCACCCAGCCCTCTCCCACAGGGAGAGGGCGGCGTTGTTGCCTTTATCAGAATCGCGTATTCACGCTCATATACCACGTGCGGCCTGGCTCATTATAGGTATAAGCCCCCGCGCCGTACATATACGCGCCGGTGGTGGCGTTCCCGGTCGTCTGGGCATTACCCGCACGCCACTGACGCTTGTCGAAGACGTTATCCACGCCGCCGGTCAGGCTGACGTTTTTGGTCATGTCCCAGGTCGCGCTCAGACCAACGATGCTGTACGGGCTGACTTCATCTTTCTCAGACCCGGTCACTGGCTGACCTTTGTAGTTGTACTTCTTCGGCTGCTGCTTGCCGTACCAGGTAAAGGTCGACTGGAGCGACACGTCCTGATGAACCTGCCAGCTCAGGGTCGAGTTCAGCGTGTACTCCGGAATGATCGACAGACGGTCGCCGGTCTCCTTGTTCTTGCTCTGCAGCATGTAGGTGATGTTGTTGGTCCAGTTAATGGTGTCGCTGACCGGCACGTTCAGGGAGCCTTCCAGCCCTTCAACCACCGCTTTCGGTACGTTTTCCCACTGGTAGATATCCGTCTGCACTTTACCGGACGAGGTGTGGCCGATCGGCGCGTAGCCCGCTTCGATCTTGTTGCGGTAGTCGTTGCGGAACCAGGTCACGCCCGCCAGCCAGCCGTCGCGCTTCCACTCCAGACCAATCTCTTTGTTGATGCTGGTTTCGGCCTTAAGATCGTCGTTACCCATCATGTAGCAGCCTACGCCGTCGGAGCTGGCGTAGCAGCCCTGACCTTTGCTGTAGAGCAGGTAGTTCGGGTTGGTCTGATACAGGCTTGGCGCCTTATAGGCGCGGGCGATGCCCATCTTCAGCGTGAAGTCATCCCCCAGACCCTGCGACAGGTTCAGGGACGGGCTCCAGTTGTTGCCGACGATGGTGTGGTGGTCGAAGCGCAGGGCAGGGGTCAGCATGGTGCTGTCGGTCAGCTCCATGTTGTTCTCAGCGAACAGGGAGAAGATTTCCGCTGAGGTGTACGGGCTGCGATCGTTACTCATGCCCGGAATGGTGCCGCCCTGCAGGGTTTGCGTGAAGGAGGTGGAATCTTTCATGCGCTGCTGGTTCCACTCGGTACCCAGCGTCAGGTTCTGGTTAACGAGGAAATCAATCGGCAGGTTGATTTCGCTGTGCAGCATCACGTCGGCCAGATCGGTGTCGGTGAATTTATTGCTGTTGAACAAGCCTTCCGTACCGCCCGCCAGCCCTTCACCCAGACGGGAGTTGCGGGTGTGCTCGTACTGCGCCCAGTTGCTGGTGGTAATGCCGTTATCCCAGCCGCCGTTCCAGGTCACCGCGAAGTTCTGGCGATAGATACGGTTGGTTTCTTTGCCGTAGTTCTTTTTCACCAGGCCGCTGGAGCTGTTGTCGTTGTTGGTGTTCTGGGTATCACCGGCGTAGAGGTTGTTCTGACGGCTGTAGCCCGCCTCAAATTCCAGAGACTGCATCGGCGCAAAGTCCCAGCGCACCACGCCGTTGATGTCTTTATTTTCTACACCCTCGCGGCCAGCAGGCAGCGTGTCGGCGTAGGCACCGGTACGGTCAGACTGGTGACCCTGGTTGATGTCCCACGCGTCGGCCTGGGTTTTGTCCAGATTGCCGAACATGCGGAAGCTGAAGTCGCCGCCCAGCGGGCCGCTCAGGCTGAAGTTGGTGCGTTTGGTGGAACCTTCATCCTTGTGCTCAGGCGCATTCAGGTAGGTGTTCCAGGAGCCGTGCCACTGGTCGTCGAATTTTTTGGTGATGATGTTCACCACGCCGCCTGCCGCGCCGTTGCCGTAGCGCGCGGCGGCAGGACCGCGAATCACTTCGATGCGCTCGATCATCTCCGGCGGCACCCAGCCGGTATCGCCGCGGGTGTCACGCTCGCCGCGCCAGCCCAGACGGATGGAGTTACGGCTGGTCACCGGCTTGCCGTCGATCAGGATCAGGGTGTTTTCTGGCCCCATGCCGCGGATATCAATCTGACGGTTATTCCCGCGCTGGCCGCTGGTGGAGTTACCGGTCAGGTTAACGCCCGGCATGGTACGAATGATTTCCGCCACGTCGCGCGCGGGCGGGTTTTTGCGGATCTCATCGGCGGTGATGGTCGATACCCCCGGCGCCTGCAGATTCTGCTCGGCGGCGGTGATCACCATCGTATCTTCGTGCTGCGCAGAGGCGGTGTTGTCGTCTGCCAGAGCAGGCAGCGCGACGCCATAAATCCCTAAATTGACCAGCAAGGCCAGAGAGTGAATCTTCTTATTCATTGTACGTCCTGCTTTTGTGGTTGTTTTATGAGCGCTTCCCACAGCGCGGGCACTACGCTATTGCAAATGCAAATAGTTATCAATAATATTATCAATAAAATTTGCTCTGAAACAAAAAAGACTGTTAAACATGAGGTTATAAGGGTGACGGCGTTAACAACGGGAAGTGAAGCGTGGTGGCAGTCGAAAAACGGGCCTGAATGGACGCCGGAAAAGGGAAACTATCGCGTCACGTTCTGGTGGCGTGACCCGACAGGAACGCAAAGAACGTCACCGATCAAACGCGTCTGGCTCTACGTCACCGGCGTGACCGATCACCATCAAAATGCCCGCCCGCAGTCCCTCGAACGCATTCCCGATACCGACGTCTGGCAGTGGCAGGGCGATTTCAGCCCCGAGTGGCGCGGAAGCTACTGTTTTATCCCTTCCGTGAATGAAAACGATTTTGCCAGCGTTGTGTTTGAAGGCGAGCAGCCGGAACGCATGGCGCTGCGTGAAGGCTGGCGCAAGCTGCTGCCGCACGCGGTTTCAGACCCGCTGAACCCGCAAAGCTGGCGCGGCGGGCGCGGCCATGCCGTTTCCGCGCTGGAAATGCCGCAAGCACCGGTTCAGCCGGGGTGGAATCATCCCGATACGCCGTATCAGCCGCCAGTCTGCATTGAGTGGGAAAGCGCGCGCCTGAAAAATCGCCGCCGCATCTGGATTTTCACCACCGGGGATCATAGCCCGGAACGCCCGCTGGCGGTGCTGCTCGACGGGCAGTTCTGGGCCGAAAGCATGCCGGTCTGGCCTGCGCTGGCGTCGCTCACTGCCGGGCGCAACCTGCCGCCAGCGGTCTACGTCTTAATCGATGTTATCGATATGACGCATCGCAACCGCGAGCTGCCGTGCAATCCCGACTTCTGGCTGGCGGTGCAGGAAGAACTTCTCCCCCTTGTCCAAAAACATGCGCCGTTTAGCGACCGCGCCGACCGTACGGTGGTCGCAGGGCAAAGCTTTGGCGGTCTCTCTTCCCTTTATGCCGCACTGCACTGGCCGCAGCGTTTTGGCTGCGTGCTTAGCCAGTCCGGCTCCTACTGGTGGCCACACCGCAGCGGCCAGCAGGACGGGCTGTTAATCGAGCAACTTAAAACCGGCGAAATATCCCCTCGCGGGCTACGCATCCTTCTTGAGGCCGGGCGCAACGAGCCGCTCATCTTCCGCGCGAATCAGGCGATTTATGCCGAACTGCACACACACCAACCGGTTATCTGGCGTCAGGTTGACGGCGGACACGATGCACTTTGCTGGCGCGGTGGGCTGACGCAGGGGCTTATCACCCTCTGGCAGCCGCTTATTCACTAACGGAGTCTGTATGGAATTCAGCAATCCTTTCGATAATCCGCAGGGACAGTTCGCCATTTTGCAAAACGACCAGGGGCAGTACAGCCTGTGGCCACAGCAGTGCGAACTGCCGGCAGGGTGGGGCGTGGTGTGCGAAGCACAGTCTCAGGAGGCGTGCCAGCAGTGGCTGGCGGAACGCTGGCAGACGCTTGAGCCGTCTTATTTCGCGGGGGAGAACGCATGAACCGTCTTCCTCTCGTCGCCGCCCAGCCGGGTATCTGGATGGCGGAACAGCTGTCCACGCTGCCAAACGCCTGGAGCGTGGCGCACTACACCGAGCTGAAAGGCGATATCGATGCGCCGCTGCTGGCAAAAGCCGTTGCCGCGGGCATGATGCAGGCCGATACCCTGCGCATGCGCTTTGTGGAAGACAACGGTGAGGTGTGGCAGTGGGTGGATGACACCTTCATTCTGCCGGAACCGTCCATCGTTCGCGTTGATTCCCACGCCGCCGCCGTGGCGCTGATGGACGCCGATCTTAACCAGAACCTGCGCGTCGACAGCGGTCAGCTGCTGGCGTTTCACCAGCTGATTCAGGTGGGGGAAAGCCACTGGTACTGGTATCAGCGCTATCACCATCTGGTGGTGGATGGCTTCAGCTTCCCGGCCATAACCCGCCAGATCGCCGCGATTTATGCCGCGTGGAAAAAGGGCGAACCCACGCCGGAATCCCCGTTTACGCCATTCGCAGAGGTGGTGGACGAGTATCAGCGCTATCGCGACAGCGAGGCGTACCGGCGCGACGGCGCCTTCTGGGCCGGGCAGCGCAAAGAGCTGCCTTCTCCGGTCTCGCTCTCCTCCGCGCCGCTGCCGGGCCGCGCCGCCACGACCGACATTCTGCGTCTGAAAATTACCGCCGACGGCCGCGCCTTCAGCCAGCTTGCACAGGCGGCAGGGCAGGTACAGCGCACCGACCTGGCGCTTGCGCTGGTGGCGCTGTGGCTGGGGCGCCTCACCGGACGGCTGGACTACGCCGCCGGGTTTATCTTTATGCGCCGGATGGGATCCGCGGCGCTCACCGCGACCGGGCCGGTGCTTAACGTCCTGCCGCTGGCGGTCAATATCGATCCCCAGGAGAGCCTGCCCTCGCTGGCGCTGCGCCTGGCGAACCAGCTGAAAAAAATGCGCCGCCATCAGCGCTACGACGCCGAGCAGATCGTGCGCGACAGCGGGAAAGCGGCGGGCGATGAAGCGCTGTTTGGCCCGGTGCTGAACGTTAAAGTGTTCGACTACCAGCTGGATATCGACGGCGTGGAGGCCATCACCCACACGCTGGCGACCGGCCCGGTGAACGATCTGGAGCTGGCGCTGTTCCCGGACGAGCAGGGCGGGCTGAGCATGGAGATCCTCGCCAATAAGCAGCGTTACGACGAGGCGACGCTGACGCGACATGTTGCGCGCCTGAACGCGATGCTGGTGCAGTTTGCGGCCAACCCGGACCTGCGCTGCGGCGAGGTGGAAACCGTTTCAGAGCAGGAATACGCAAAGCTCGCGCGCATCAACGATACCGGGCTGGCGCTGCCGTCCACCACGCTCGCGGATCTGGTGGCGGAACAGGCGAGCAAAACGCCGGATGCCACGGCGCTGGTGGATGCGCACGTTGAACTCAGCTATCGTCAGATGCGCGAGCAAGTCGTCGCGCTGGCAAACCTGCTGCGCGCGCGCGGCGTGAAGCCGGGCGACAGCGTGGCGGTGGCCCTGCCGCGCTCGGTATTCCTGACGTTAGCGCTGCACGGCATTGTGGAGGCGGGCGCCGCGTGGCTGCCGCTCGACACCGGCTACCCGGACGATCGCCTGCGGATGATGCTCGAGGACGCGAAGCCGTCCCTGCTCATTACCACCGACGAACAGCTTCCGCGCTTTAGCGATCTGTCCGTCGAGACGTTTAGTTACAACACACTTTTACCGGCCACCGATGCTGAACCGCTGCGTCTGGCAAAGCCGGAGCAGACGGCGTACATCATCTTTACCTCCGGCTCGACAGGGCGTCCAAAAGGGGTCATGGTCGGCCATACTGCCATCGTTAACCGCCTGAAGTGGATGCAGGACCATTATCCGCTGACGGCGTTTGACGTGGTGGCGCAGAAAACGCCGTGCAGCTTTGACGTGTCGGTGTGGGAGTTCTGGTGGCCGTTTATCGCCGGGGCGAAGCTGGTGATGGCGGAGCCGGACGCGCACCGCGATCCGCAGGCGATGCAGAGCTTCTTCGCGCACTACGGCGTGACGACAACCCACTTCGTGCCATCGATGCTGGCGGCGTTTGTCGCCTCGCTGACGCCGGAAAACGTCGACTGCTGCAGAACGCTTAAGCAGGTGTTCTGCAGCGGCGAAGCGCTGCCGACGGCGCTGTGCCGTGAGTGGGAAGCGTTGACCCATGTGCCGCTGCATAACCTCTATGGTCCAACCGAAGCGGCGGTGGACGTCAGCTGGTATCCGGCGTTTGGGCCCGAGCTGGCGGCGGTGGAAGGCAACAGCGTGCCGATCGGCTTCCCGGTGTGGAACACGGGGCTGCGCATTCTGGATGCGATGATGCGCCCGGTACCGTTCGGCGTGGCGGGGGATCTCTACCTCACTGGCATTCAGCTGGCGCAGGGGTATCTGGGACGCCCCGATCTCACCGCCAGCCGCTTTATTGCCGACCCGTTCGCGCCGGGCGAGCGCATGTACCGCACCGGGGACGTTGCCCGCTGGCTGGACAACGGCGCGGTGGAATATCTGGGCCGCAGCGATGACCAGCTCAAAATCCGCGGCCAGCGCATCGAGCTGGGTGAAATCGACCGGGCGATGCTGTCGCTGCCGGACGTGGCCCAGGCCGTGGCGCACGCCTGCGTGTTCAACCAGGCGGCGGCGACGGGCGGCGATGCGCGCCAGCTGGTGGGGTACGTGGTTTCTGAATCCGGCTTACCGCTGGACCGCGACGCGCTGCTGGAATCGCTCAAAACCCAGCTGCCACCGCATATGGTGCCGGTGGTGCTGCTGCAAATCAGCGCGCTGCCGCTCAGCGCGAACGGCAAGCTGGATCGCAAGGCGCTGCCGCTGCCGGAACTGAACGGTAAAACCTCCGGTCGCGCGCCGGAAAGCGAAACTGAAATCGCCGTGGCGCAGGCGTTTGCCGCGCTGCTGGGCTGTGAGATCAGCGACATTGAGGCGGATTTCTTTGCCCTCGGCGGCCACTCGCTGCTGGCGATGCGTCTGGCGGCGCAACTCAGCCGCGCGTTCAACCGCAAGGTCACGCCGGGGCAAATTATGGTCGCCTCGACGGTGAGTAAGCTTAGCGCGCTGCTGGACTCGCAAATGAGCGACGAGCAGGCGCAGCGTCTGGGATATGAAACCCTTCTGCCGCTGCGTGAGGGCGACGGCCCGACGCTGTTCTGCTTCCATCCGGCGTCCGGCTTTGCCTGGCAGTTTAGCGTCCTGGCGCGCTACCTCAGCCCGCGCTGGTCAATCGTCGGCATTCAGTCGCCGCGTCCGGACGGCCCGATGCAGCAGTGCGCGGATCTCGATGGGGTCATCGACCATCACCTGAACACGTTGCGTAAGCAGCAGCCGCAGGGGCCGTATTACCTGTTCGGCTATTCCCTCGGCGGCACGCTGGCGCAGGGCATTGCGGCCCGCCTGCGCGAGCAGGGTGAAGCGGTGGCGTTCCTCGGCCTGCTGGATACCTGGCCGCCGGAAACCCAGAACTGGGCGGAAAAAGAGGCCAACGGCCTCGACCCGGCGGTGCTGGCGGAGATCGAGCGCGAGCGGCAGGCGTTTATCGCCGCCCAGCAGGGGCAGGGCTCCAGCGAGCTGTTTAACGCTATCGAAGGCAACTACGCCGATGCGGTGCGGCTGCTCACCACGGCGCACAGTTCACGCTTTGACGGTAAAGCAACGCTGTTTGTTGCCGAACGCACGCGCATGATGGATCCGCAGGCCGCCTGGGCACCGTGGGTGGGGGAACTGGAGGTGTACAGCCAGGATTGCGCCCACGTGGATATCATTTCACCGCAGGCGTTTGAGAAAATTGGGCCAGTGTTGAGGGAGATTTTGGGGTAACGTCAAAAGCGCCGGGTGGCGGCTACGCCTTACCCGGCCTACGGGAGCCGAGTGTAGGCCGGGTAAGGCGTAGCCGCCACCCGGCAATTACCGCCGACCTAACGGCACCACCAGCGGCGTTCCCGCCACCGGATCGTCAATAATCATGCAGCGCATACCGTAGATCCGCGCGATCAGCTCCGGCGTGACAATCTCTTTCGGCGTACCCTGCGCCACAATCTCCCCGTCGCGCAAGGCAATCAGGTGCGTGGCGTAGCGGCACGCCTGGTTTAAATCGTGCAGCACCGCCGCCAGGGTGTAGCCCTGCGTGCGGTTCAGCTCGCTCAGCAGCTCCAGCAGGTCAATCTGATGGCTGATGTCGAGCCAGGTTGTCGGCTCGTCCAGCAGCATGATCGACGTTTCCTGTGCCAGCACCATCGCAATCCACGCCCGCTGACGCTGGCCGCCGGAAAGGGTGTCCACGCTCTGCTGGGCGAGATCGGTGATGCCCGTTGCCTGCATCGCGCGGTTCACCGCCTCGTCGTCCTCTTTACGCCAGCGGGCAAACAGCGGCTGGTGCGGGTAGCGCCCGCGCGAGACCAGCTCCTGCACCGTGATGTCCCCCGGCGTGGTGGCGTTTTGCGCCAGCAGCCCGATGCGCCTGGCCACCTCTTTGCTGGCGAAGCGCTGGATCTGCTCCCCGTCCAGGAAGACACTGCCCTCCACCGGCGTCATCAGGCGGCTCAGCGTGCGCAGCAGGGTCGATTTTCCGCAGCCGTTCGGGCCGATAATCGCCGTGAAGTGGCCGTCCGGAATGACGACGGATAAATCGCGGGCAACGATTTTTTTGCCGTAGCCGAGGGTGAGATGTTCGCCGCGCAAGCGGGTGGTTGTGTCTGTCATTTCTTGCGTGACTCCTGAACGAGCAAGACGATAAGGTAAATCCCGCCGAGGCTGACGGTCACTACGCCCACCGGCAGTTGATAAGGCATAAACAGCCGCTGGGCGCAGAGATCGGCGGCCAGCAGTAACAGCGCGCCGCACAGCGCCGCCTGAGTTAATCCCCAGCGCGCCGTCCCGCTTAGACGTCGTGCGATATGCGGCGCGACAAGGGCGATAAACGAGATCGGCCCGGCGATGGCGGTGGAGGCGGCGGTCAGCAGTACCGCCACCAGCATCAGCATCAGGCGCGAGCGTTCGACGCTCACGCCCAGCGCGCAGGCGCTGTCGTCGCCCATCTCCAGCAGCCGCATGCGTCGCACCAGCAGCAGCGCGCCGATAAACATCAGCACAATCAGCGGCGCGGCGGGCCAGGTTTTGCCCCACGTCAGGCCGTTGAGAGAACCTGCGTACCACAGCCCGGCGGAAAGCGCCGTTTCCAGCGAGGCCTGCAGCAGCAGCCAGGTGTTAAAGGCCATCAGCATCGCACGGATGCCGATACCGATAATGATCAGCCGGAAGGTGTCGATACCGTTGCGCCAGGCCAGCAGCCAGATAACCAGCGACGTCAGAATGCCGCCCGCCATCGCCGTGAAGGTAATGGCCGTCAGGTGCTGGCCGAACAGCACCATCGCCACCAGCACGCCGCTCCAGGCCCCGGTATTGAGGCCCATCACGTCAGGGCTGCCGAGCGGGTTGCGCATCAGCGACTGGAATATCGCACCGCTGACGCCGAGCGCCGCGCCGACCAGGATTGCCATCGCCACGCGCGGCAGTCGCCATTCAGTGACCACCATGGTGATGTTACGCGGCGCGCTGCCGGTGAGAGCGTGAAATACCTGCGCGAAATCAAGCGTTACGGCACCGCTTTGCAGGCTCCAGACCGCCAGCAGCAGACTGGCGACGACCAGCAGGGAGACGCTGGTGACTAAACGACGGGACGGGGCCCTCATGCGCCACCTCCGCGTTTACGGCGCACCAGGAAAATCAGCACCGGTGCGCCGATAAAGGCGCTGACCACCGAGACGCGCAGTTCACCCGGCACCAGCAGGCGGCCCAGCACGTCGGCAAACAGCAGCAGGGCAGGCGTCGCCAGCAGCGTGACCGGCAGAGACCAGCGGTGATCCGCCCCTACCAGCCAGCGCGCCATGTGCGGCATCATCAGGCCGATAAAGGCGATTGGCCCGACCACGGCGGTCGCGCTGCCGCACAGGACGGTGATGGTAAGCAGGCCAATCAGCTGCGTGCGCGCGACGCGGTTGCCGAGCGCGGTGGCGGTGTCGCTGCCGAGGCTCAGGCTGTTCAGTGCCCGGCTTAAACACAGCGCCACGGCGGCGGCGATAATAACCGGGAACGCCACCACTTTCAGGGTTTCAAGGGTGCGGATATCCAGCGAGCCGGCCTGCCAGAAGCGCAGCTGGTCGTAAACGTCCGGGTTGAGCAGGGCGATGCCGTTAGATAAGCCTTCCAGCACCGCGGCGAGCGCCACGCCCGCCAGCGTCAGGCGTACCGGGCTCAGCTGTCCGCCGCCCTGGCTGCCGGTAAACGCGACCACCAGCGAGGCGGCCAGCGCGCCGCAGAAGGCCATTACCAGCTGCTCAGACGGAGAGGTGAAGCCGAACAGCGCCGCGCCGAGTACGATGGCAAAGCTGGCGCCGGCGTTCACGCCGAGAATGCCGGGGTCCGCCAGCGGGTTGCGGGTGAGGGTTTGCATCAGGGCACCGGCAAGGCCGAGCGCGCCGCCGGCCAGCAGTCCAGCAAGGGTGCGGGGCAGGCGGGCGTCGAGCACGATAGTGCAGTCGGCGCTCTGACAGGTGCCGGAGAACGCATCGACAATAACGGACGCAGGCAGCGGCCTGGCGCCGACCAGCAGGCTGAGTGCAATCGCCAGGCTCAATAGCAGCAATAAAACGGGCACGGCAACGGCGCGCACCGAAGAAGAGGAAAACGACATAGCAACATCCATGATTTGATAATGATAGTGATTATCGTTATCTATCTTATTTGGCTATGTTAGCATGTGCGCCCATGGAATGGGTAGAATTACACTCAAGGCTTTGTCATGAATCAAAAATCCTGGCTGCTCAACCTCAGCCTGCTTAAAACGCACCCGGCGTATCGCGCCGTGTTTATCGCCCGCTTTATCTCCATTTTATCCCTCGGCCTGCTCGGCGTGGCCGTACCGGTCCAGATCCAGACGATGACCCACTCCAGCTGGCTGGTGGGGTTATCGGTGACGTTAACCGGCGGGGCGATGTTTATCGGCCTGATGGTCGGCGGCGTGCTGGCGGACCGCTACGAGCGTAAAAAGCTGATCCTGCTGGCACGCGGCACCTGCGGCGTGGGCTTTATCGGGCTGTGTCTGAACGCCATGCTGCCGGAGCCGTCGCTGATGGCCATATATGCCCTCGGGCTGTGGGACGGCTTTTTTGCCTCCTTAGGCGTGACGGCGCTGCTGGCGGCGACGCCCGCGCTGGTCGGGCGAGAAAATCTGATGCAGGCGGGGGCGATCACCATGCTCACCGTGCGCCTCGGCTCGGTGATTTCGCCGATGGTCGGCGGCCTGCTGCTGGCAACCGGCAACGTGGCGTGGAACTACGGCCTGGCCGCGGCGGGGACCTTTATCACCACGCTGACGCTGCTGCGCCTGCCGCTGCTGCCTCCTCCGCCGCAGCCGCGCGAGCATCCGCTGAAATCGCTGATGGCCGCTATTCGTTTCCTGTTCAGCAACCCGCTGATTGGCGGGATTGCGCTTCTCGGCGGCCTGCTGACGATGGCGAGCGCCGTGCGCGTGCTGTACCCGGCGCTGGCGGGCGAGTGGCAGATGAGCGCCTCGGAAATAGGCATTCTCTACGCCGCCATTCCGCTCGGCGCGGCGTGCGGGGCGCTGACCAGCGGCAACCTGGCACAGAGCGCGCGGCCGGGGTTGATTATGCTGCTTGCCACGCTGGCCTCGTTTATCGCCATTGGCTTCTTCAGCCTGATGCCGGTCTGGGCGCTGGGGGTGATGTGTCTGGTGATCTTCGGCTGGCTGAGCGCCATCAGCTCGCTGCTGCAGTACACCCTGATCCAGACCCAGACGCCGGAAGGAATGCTCGGGCGCATTAACGGCCTGTGGACCGCGCAGAACGTCACGGGCGATGCCATTGGCGCGGCGATCCTCGGCGGGCTGGGGGCAATAATGACCCCGGCGGCGTCGGCGAGCAGCAGCGGGTTTGTGTTAGCAATGGTTGGTGTGATCTTATTGGTGGCGCTGGTGGAATTGCGCCGTTTCAGGCAGGAGAGTGCCCCTGTGTGATTTGCCGGGTGGCGGCTGCGCCTTACCCGGCCTACATTTTGCACCCGTAGGCCCGGTAAGCAAAGCGCCACCGGGCGCAGGCATTACCCGAAAATTGCCTCTAAACGCTGCAACACCAACATCGCGCTGTAATAATCCAGGCGGAACGTCTCGGTTCCCAACGCCCATACGCGCTTGTTTTTTACCGACGGCAGGTGCGCCAGCAGCGGGTTAGCGTAAATCGCCGCCACGTCTTTCTCGTCACCGGCAAACACAAACAGCCCTTCGCCGTTCAGCCCCGTCGCCAGGTTTTCACCGCCCAGCTGGATAATGTCGTGGCGCTTGCCCTGGCTTGTTGAGGTCTGCAACCCGGCAGGCAGGTCCGCCAGCGTAAAGCCCAGCTGGTGCAGCAGCTTGCCCTGCGCCGATTCGGCGGTCCACAGGTTGGCGGAATGCGCGGCGGCGGTGTAGACGATGGCGTTCACCGGCTGCGGCGGCAGCGTCATCTGCTGTTTCACCTGCGCGAGCTGTTTATCAAACGCGGCAATGCGCTCTGCGGCCTGCTTTTCGTGTCCGGTTATCTCGCCCAGCTGGGTCAGCAGCGCCTGCCAGCTCTTGTCGTCGTAGTTAATGATAAGCGTCGGCGCAATGGCGGAAAGCTGATCGTACAGCGCCAGCGCGGAATCCCCGCCGGTGGCGCTGATCAAAATCAGGTCCGGCATTTGCGCGGCCACCGCTTCAGCGCTCGGCTCGCCGATATACAGCCGGGCAACCTTGCGCTGCTTCGCCATATCGCCCCACTGGCGCAGGAAACCCTGTCCATCCGCCACGCGGTTGTTCGGCGTGGTCGCGCCGCTGGCGACGACCGGTGCGTCAATGGCCAGCAGGGAGCCGGTTAAGGTCACGCTGGTGGAGACAATGCGCGTCGGTTTGCTCTCAAGCGTGTGAACGCCGCGGCTGTCGGTCACCTGACGGGGCCAGTCGGCGGCAGCAGCTGAGGTAAGTCCTAAAACAAAAAGTGATAATAAAAGCAGGGGATTACGGAAAACGGCAGGGAATTTCACAGCGCGGGATCCTGTTTTTGTTGGAGATAATGCTTCTCATTTTCATATTTGCCGCAACGGGATGCAAGCTTTTGTCGCACAAGTTATTTGCCCGACGGTTGACAGCGAAGCGATGTGGGATTAGGTTAGCCGACGAAAATATAAATGATAATCATTATTGCTTCTTTTATCATTTTGAGGAGGATGATATGGATACGTCCCTGGCTGAGGAAGTTCAGCACGCCGCAACCACGCTGGAATCAGACCGTTTTTTCTTTATGTCGCCTTACCGCAGCTTTACCACGTCCGGCTGCTTTTCCCGCTTCAGTGAACCCGCCGTCGGCGGTGACGATCCGGCGGGTCGCTTCCAGCAAAAATTAGCCCAGGCCTTCCGCACGGCAAAAGCCAGCGGTATTGCTCACCCGGTGATGGTGGGGGCGATCCCGTTCGACACCCGCAAGCCCTCGTCGCTGTTTATTCCGCAACGCTGGGAGACCTTTTCCCGTCCCGCACGTCAGCAGTCCGCACGTTATTTTTCCGGCGCGCAGGCCCTGAAGGTGGCACAACGCACCGAGATCCCGCCGCAGCCCGTCTTCGAAGAGATGGTCGCTCGCGCCGCGTCGCTGACCGCCACGCCGCAGGTGAACAAGGTGGTCCTGTCGCGCCTGATTGATATCGCGACCGACAAACGCCTGGACAGCGGCGCTCTGATGGAGCGCCTGATCGCCCAGAACCCGGCGAGCTTCAACTTCCACGTGCCGCTGGAAGACGGCGGGGTGCTGCTGGGCGCCAGCCCGGAGCTGCTGCTGCGCAAAGAGGGAGCGCACTTTAGCTCGCTGCCGCTGGCGGGCTCCGCGCGCCGTCAGCCTGACGACGTGCTGGATCGCGAGGCGGGCAACAAGCTGCTGGCCTCCGAAAAGGACCGCCACGAGCACGACCTGGTCACCCAGGCGATGAAGGCCATTCTGGCACCGCGCAGCCACCATCTCAGCATGCCTGATTCTCCTCAACTGATTACCACGCCGACGCTGTGGCATCTGGCAACGCCGGTAGAAGGCGAGGCGCGTGAAAACGAGAACGCCCTGACGCTGGCCTGCCTGCTGCACCCGACCCCGGCGCTGAGCGGCTTCCCGCATCAGGTGGCGAAAGAGCTGATTGCCGAGCTGGAGCCGTTCGACCGCGAGCTGTTCGGCGGCATCGTTGGCTGGTGCGACAGCGAAGGCAACGGCGAGTGGGTGGTGACCATCCGCTGCGCGCGTCTTCGCGAAAATACCGTTCGCCTGTTTGCCGGTGCGGGCATTGTGCCTGCCTCCTCCCCGGTGGGCGAGTGGCGCGAGACGGGCGTGAAGCTCTCCACCATGCTCAACGTGTTTGGTTTGCACTAAGGAAGACTCATGACCATTCCCTTTACCCGCTGGCCTGAGGATTTTGCCCGCCGCTACCGTGAAAAAGGCTACTGGCAGGATCTGCCGTTGACCCACATCCTGACGGATCGGGCGGACAGCGATGCGGTGGCGATTATCGATGGCGATCGCCACATTACCTACCGCGCGCTGAATCAGGCCGTAAGCAACCTGGCCTCAGCCCTTCAGGCGCGAGGATTGCAGCGCGGCGAGACGGCGCTGGTGCAGCTTGGCAACGTGGCCGAGTTCTACATGACCTTCTTCGCGCTGCTGCAAATCGGCGTCGCGCCGGTGAACGCGCTCTTTAGCCATCAGCGTAGCGAACTCAACGCCTACGCGGCGCAGATCAACCCCGCCGTGCTGATCGCCGATCGCGACCACGCGCTGTTTGCGGGCGATGACTTCCTCAACGCTTTCGTGGGTGAACACCGTTCGGTACGCGTCGTCCTGCTTCGCGGTGACGGGGGCGAGCATGCGCTGGAGGCGGCGATTACCCGCCCGGCGGACAATTTTATTGCCAACCCGACGCCCGCCGACGAGGTGGCGTTTTTCCAGCTCTCCGGCGGCAGCACCGGCACGCCGAAGCTGATCCCGCGCACGCACAACGACTATGACTACAGCATTCGTCGCAGCAACGAGATCTGCGGCATTACCGCCGAAACGCGTTACCTGAACGCGCTCCCTGCGGCGCACAACTACGCCATGAGCTCGCCGGGGTCGTTAGGCGTCTTTACCGCGGGCGGCTGCGTGGTGCTGGCGAACGATCCGAGCGCCACGCTCTGCTTCCCGCTGATTGAACAGCATCAGATTAACGTCACCTCGCTGGTGCCGCCTGCCGTCAGCCTCTGGCTGCAGGCGATTGCCGACGGGGCGGACAGCGCGCAGCTAAAATCACTGAAGCTGCTGCAGGTGGGCGGCGCGCGCCTTTCCGCCACGCTCGCGGCGCGTATTCCGGCGGAAATTGGCTGCCAGCTGCAGCAGGTGTTCGGCATGGCGGAAGGGCTGGTGAACTACACCGCGCTCGACGACGCCTCGGAACGCATCATCAACACCCAGGGCCGCCCGATGTGCCCGGACGACGAAGTGTGGGTGGCGGACGAGCACGGCAACCCGCTGCCGCGTGGGGAGGTCGGACGCCTGATGACGCGCGGCCCGTACACCTTCCGCGGCTATTTCAACAGCCCGGAACACAACGCCAGCGCCTTCGACGCCGACGGCTTTTACTGCTCCGGGGATCTGATCGCCATTGACGAGCAGGGCTACATCACCGTGCAGGGGCGCGAGAAAGATCAGATCAACCGCGGCGGCGAGAAGATCGCCGCCGAGGAGATCGAGAACCTGCTGCTGCGCCATGGGTCGGTGATCCACGCCGCGCTGGTGAGCATGGAGGACAGCCTGCTGGGCGAGAAGAGCTGCGCGTATCTGGTGGTGAAACAGCCCCTGCGCGCGGTGGAGGTGCGCCGCTTCCTGCGCGAGCAGGGCGTTGCCGAATTTAAGCTGCCGGACCGCGTGGAGAGCGTGGATGCGCTTCCGCTGACGCCGGTCGGCAAAGTCGATAAGAAACAGTTGCGCCTGTGGCTTGCTGAACGCGCCCGGGGCTGAGGAACAGAGTATGGCCATTCCAAAATTAACCGCTTACGCGCTGCCGACCGCCGCAGAGCTGCCGACCAGCAAGGTGAACTGGGCGTTTGAGCCGGAGCGCGCCGCGATGCTGATCCACGATATGCAGGAGTACTTCCTGAACTTCTGGGGCGAAAATAGCGCGATGATGCAGCAGGTAGTCGCGAACATCGCTAAACTGCGCGCGTACTGCAAAGAACACAATATCCCGGTGTACTACACCGCGCAGCCGAAAGAGCAGAGCGATGAAGACCGCGCCCTGCTGAACGACATGTGGGGGCCGGGCCTCACCCGCTCGCCGGAGCAGCAGCGCATCGTCGCCGAGCTGGCGCCGGACGAAGCGGACACGGTGCTGGTGAAGTGGCGCTACAGCGCGTTTCACCGCTCGCCGCTGGAGCAGATGCTGAAAGAGACCGGCCGCAACCAGCTGCTGATTACCGGCGTTTACGCCCACATCGGCTGCATGACCACCGCCACCGACGCCTTTATGCGCGACATCAAGCCGTTCTTTATTGCCGATGCGCTGGCGGACTTCACCCGCGACGAGCACCTGATGTCGCTGAAATACGTGGCCGGACGTTCGGGCCGCGTGGTGATGACCGACGAGCTGCTGCCGTCCGTTCCGGCAACGAAAGCCGCGCTGCGCGCGCTGATCCTGCCGCTGCTGGACGAGTCCGACGAGCCGATGGATGACGAAAACCTGATCGACTACGGCCTGGATTCAGTACGGATGATGGCGCTCGCCGCCCGCTGGCGCAAAGTGCACGGCGATATCGACTTCGTGATGCTGGCCAAAAATCCGACCCTCGACGCCTGGTGGGCGCTGCTCTCCCGCGAGGTGAAGTGATGGTGTTTGATTTCACCGGCAAAACCGTCTGGGTGACGGGCGCGGGGAAGGGGATTGGCTACGCGACCGCACTGGCGTTTGCCGAAGCCGGCGCGCAGGTGACCGGGTTCGATCTGGCCTTCCCGCAGGATGATTATCCGTTTGCCACCGAAACGCTGGACGTGGCGGATGCCGGGCAGGTGCATGAGGTGTGCGGGCGCGTGCTGACTTCGCTCGACCGCCTGGACGTGCTGGTCAACGCGGCAGGCATCCTGCGCATGGGGGCGACGGACCAACTCTCGCAGGAAGACTGGCAGGATACCTTTGCGGTCAACGTCGGCGGCGCGTTCAACCTGTTCCAGCTGACGATGGGCCAGTTCCGCCGTCAGCAGGGCGGGGCGATTGTTACCGTGGCGTCCGACGCGGCGCACGCGCCGCGCATTGGCATGAGCGCCTACGGTGCGTCGAAAGCGGCGCTGAAAAGCCTGGCCCTGACCGTCGGGCTGGAGCTGGCGAGCTGCGGCGTGCGCTGTAACCTGGTGTCGCCGGGCTCAACGGACACCGACATGCAGCGCACCCTGTGGACCAGCGACGACGCGGAACAGCAGCGTATTCGCGGCTTTGGCGAGCAGTTCAAGCTCGGCATTCCGCTGGGCAAAATCGCCCGCCCGCAGGAGATAGCTGCGACCGTGCTGTTCCTTGCCTCCGATGCCGCCAGCCACATCACCCTGCAGGATATCGTGGTGGACGGCGGCTCCACGCTGGGGGCGTAAATGATCTGGAAACGTCATTTATCGCTTGAGGAGCTGAACGCCACCAGCGTGAATACCCTGGTGGCGAACCTGGGCATCGTCTATACCCGCCTCGGGGACGACGCGCTGGAAGCGGAGATGCCGGTGGATGCGCGTACCCATCAGCCGTTTGGCCTGCTGCACGGCGGGGCCTCGGCGGCGCTGGCGGAAACGCTCGGCTCAATGGCCGGATTTCTGATGACCCGCGACGGGCAGAGCGTGGTGGGCACGGAGCTGAACGCCACGCATCATCGGGCCGTTTCCCACGGCAAGGTTCGCGGCGTGTGTCAGCCGCTGCATCTTGGGCGTTCGAGCCAGAGCTGGGAGATTGGGGTCTTCGACGAGCAGGGGCGGCGGTGCTGCACCTGCCGGTTAAGCACGATGGTGCTGGGCTAACTCAGGCAGATCAAAGTGATCGGCTTAACACTGTGGTGTAAATCTCTGGTTTGACCACGCATTATTGCGTTTCAAAGTTGTTAAATTTTTCCGGTTGTTCTAGAAACAAAATGTAACATCTCACTGTTTCACGACAACGGACAACAACTATGAACAACTCAGGGAAATACCTTACATGGGCAGGGCTCTCCGTTGTGGGAGCTTTTGCCCTGGGCTATATCGCCCTCAACCGGGGAGAGCAGATCAACGCGCTCTGGATCGTCGTTGCCTCGGTCTGCGTTTACCTGATCGCCTATCGTTTTTATGGCCGCTATATCGCCAGGAACGTCCTGGGCGTTGATGCAACGCGCATGACGCCTGCCGTCCGCCATAACGACGGTCTGGACTATGTGCCGACCGACAAGAAAGTGCTGTTCGGTCACCATTTTGCGGCGATTGCCGGGGCAGGCCCGCTGGTGGGGCCGGTGCTGGCGGCGCAGATGGGTTACCTGCCGGGTATGATCTGGATCCTCGCCGGGGTGGTGCTGGCGGGGGCGGTGCAGGACTTTATGGTGCTGTTCGTCTCTACCCGCCGCGACGGACGTTCGCTGGGTGAGCTGGTGAAAGAGGAGATGGGGGCCACTGCCGGGGTGATTGCGCTGGTGGCGACCTTTATGATCATGGTGATCATCCTCGCGGTGCTGGCGATGATCGTGGTGAAAGCGCTGACCCACAGCCCATGGGGAACCTATACCGTTGCCTTTACCATTCCGCTGGCGCTGTTCATGGGGATCTACATCCGCTACCTGCGTCCGGGCCGCATTGGTGAAGTGTCGGTGATTGGCCTGGTATTCCTCGTGTTCGCCATTATCTCCGGCGGCTGGGTGGCGGAAAGCCCGACCTGGGCGCCGTTCTTCGACTTTACCGGCGTACAACTGACCTGGATGCTGGTGGGCTACGGCTTTGTGGCGGCGGTGCTGCCGGTGTGGCTGCTGCTGGCTCCGCGTGACTATCTCTCAACGTTCCTGAAAATCGGCACCATTGTCGGGCTGGCAATCGGTATTCTGATTATGCGCCCAACGCTGACCATGCCGGCGTTAACCAAATTTATCGACGGTACCGGCCCGGTCTGGACCGGCAATCTGTTCCCGTTCCTGTTTATTACCATCGCCTGCGGTGCGGTGTCGGGCTTCCACGCGCTGATCGCCTCCGGGACGACGCCGAAGATGCTCGCGAATGAAAATCAGGCCTGCCTGATTGGCTACGGCGGCATGCTGATGGAGTCTTTCGTCGCCATCATGGCGCTGGTATCCGCCTGTATTATCGACCCGGGCGTGTATTTCGCGATGAACAGCCCGATGGCGGTCCTGGCTCCGGCGGGCACCGTTGACGTGGTGGCTTCCGCCGCGCAGGTGGTGAGCGGCTGGGGCTTTGCGATTACGCCTGAAACGTTGACGAGCATCGCCAGCGAAGTGGGCGAGCAGTCGATTATCTCCCGCGCGGGCGGGGCGCCGACGCTGGCGGTTGGCATGGCGTATATTCTTCACGGCGCGCTGGGCGGGCTGATGGACGTCTCGTTCTGGTATCACTTCGCCATTCTGTTTGAAGCGCTGTTTATCCTGACGGCGGTGGATGCGGGAACCCGTGCGGCGCGCTTTATGCTGCAGGATCTGCTGGGCGTCATCTCCCCGAACCTGAAGCGGACCGATTCGCTCCCGGCTAACCTGCTGGCGACGGCGCTGTGCGTGCTGGCGTGGGGCTATTTCCTGCATCAGGGCGTGGTCGATCCGCTGGGCGGGATTAACACCCTGTGGCCGCTGTTCGGTATCGCCAACCAGATGCTGGCGGGCATGGCGCTGATGCTCTGCGCGGTGGTGCTGTTCAAGATGAAGCGCCAGCGTTACGCGTGGGTGGCGCTGGTGCCGACCGCGTGGCTGCTGATTTGTACCCTGACGGCGGGCTGGCAGAAGGCCTTCAGCCCGGATAACAAGGTGGGCTTCCTGGCGATTGCCAACAAGTTCCAGGCGATGATCGACAGCGGCAAGATCCCGGCACAGTACACCGAATCGCAGCTGTCGCAGCTGGTGTTTAACAACCGTCTGGACGCCGGGCTGACCATCTTCTTTATGGTGGTGGTCGTGGTGCTGGCGTTGTATTCTCTCAGGACCGCGCTGGCGGCGTTGAAAGTCGACGCGCCAACGGCGAAAGAGACGCCGTATGAGCCAATGCCTGAAAACCTGGAAGAGATTGTTACCCAGGCCAAAGGGGCGCATTAACCCGTGTGCCGGGTGGCGGCTTCGCCTTACCCGGCCTACATTCGCTGTGAGATCAGAACTATGTTCGACACCCTTTCCAAAGCCGGTAAGTACCTGGGCCAGGCCGCCAAAATGATGATTGGCGTGCCGGACTACGACAACTACGTCGAGCATATGCGCGTCAACCATCCGGACCAGACGCCCATGACCTACGAAGAATTTTTCCGCGACCGCCAGGACGCCCGCTACGGCGGCAAGGGCGGGGCGAAGTGCTGTTAACCCTCTTTCGGGAGATAGAGGCTGATCTGCTCCTGCTTACAGCCGTAGATCGCCGCCAGCTTTTCGCGGGTGCGCTTTTGCGGACGGGAGTCCAGCGCTTCCAGCTGTGACACGGCGGACTGGCTGATGCCGAGTTTCTCCGCCACCTCCTGCTGGGATAGCCCGCGCAGGATACGCCACGCGGCCTGCAGGCTGACGTTCTGCCAGGTCATGATGCTGCACACGTCTCCGGGCAACTCCACGTCATCCAGACTATCGTGTTCGACCTCAATATCCTCCAGATCGTCATCGGTTTCGTCGTCGATCTCTGCCATCTGTGAGCACATGCGGAAGTATTCGTGATAAGGAATAACCACATACTGCGTTTTACCGTTATCGTCCTTAATTAGCTGAACAGCCATAGGGGGCTTTCTCCTCATGCAGGTAAGTCGTTGAAGTTCTGCGCTTGACGGCTAAAACATAACAATGGTTATCGGGATCGTCCCGAAGCGTATAGATGATGCGGTAATCGCCAACGCGTAGCCGGAAATGATTTTCTGTCGCCGATATTTTTTTGATATCGGGCCGGGGTGTCGAGCGGTCATCCAGTTCGGCAAGCTTTAGCTCAATGCGGAGTTGATACCGCTCGTCAATTCTGGAAAAAGCCTTTTTTGCACCATTAGACCAGACAATCTTCATCCGTACCTCCACTGTACGCCCACACAAATTATAAGGAAATAATAAGACTATTAGATAAATTCCGAATTTCTTATGAGGTACTGTAGAGCGGACATAAAACGGAAGTAAGCGGTAAAAAGCGAAACATCGAGGCGGCTCGACAAGGCCTCTGCCGGGCGACAGAGGCTTGCAGAAAAGGTGCGATCAGGCGTTCAACCCGCCGTCGACATCCAGCCCTGTGCCGGAGATCTGCCCGGCGACCGGGCTGGCGAGGAAGGTGACCGCCGCCGCGATGTCTTCCGGCTGGCCGTAGTGGCCGAGCGCGATCATCTGGCGCTGGGCTTCCGCCTGTTCGCCGTCTTCCGGGTTCATATCGCTGTTGGTCGGTCCGGGATGCACCAGGTTAACGGTTATGCCGCGCGGGCCCAGATCGCGCGCCAGGCCGCGGGTGAGGGAGTTAAGGGCAGACTTGGTCATCGAGTAAACGGCAATGCCCGGCATCGCCACGCGGTTCGCCAGACAGCTGCCGATGTTGATGATGCGCCCGCCGTCGGACATGTGCACCAGCGCTTCCTGAATGGCGATCACCACGCCGCGAATGTTGACGTTGATCAGCGCGTCGATGTCCGCCAGGGTCATGGACTCCAGCGGGCCGCCGCGCGCGATACCCGCGTTGTTGACCAGAATGTCCAGCCCGCCAAGGGAACGCGCCGCATGGGTGACGGCATCCTGAATCGCCTGCGCGCTGGCGCTGTCGGCCTGAATCGCTTCGCCGTGCCGCCCAAGCGCCTTGATTTCATCGGCGACCGCCTGGGCTTTATCGGCGGATTTTTCATACGTAATAACCACATCGGCACCGGCGCGTGCCAGCGACAGCGCGATAGCCCGACCCAATCCACGGCTGGCGCCGGTAACCAGCGCCTTTTTACCTGTTAAATCGATCTGCATGATGACCTCGTGACGAGAGTGGTGAGAATCATCATTAGGTATAGCCTGTCGGCGCGATTAACGGCTGAAGGATTCCACCTTCTCAAACGCGGCGCGCAGAACGTCGGGCGTTAACGTCACCGGCAGAGAGTGAATTGACTCCACCGGACGCAGGGTGTGAGCTATCACCTTATCCAGCTCGTCGCGGTTGTGAATATCGACGTCCAGCGCGCGAAGCGTGGTCGGGAGGTTAAAGCGCCGGTACGCCGCCACCAGCTGCGCCAGCACGTCGTCCTGGCCGAGCAGGGCGCTCTGGACCAGAATGCCGTAGGCCACCTTGGTGCCGTGCAGGTATTTTTCCGTCTGCGGCAGCACGGTTAAGCCGTTGTGCACCGCATGCGCCGCCGCCACGCGGGTATAGCGCTCGCCCAGACCGCCGACCATCCCGCCGCCGGCGATAATCGCGTCCACCACGTCCCGGAACGCCTGCGTCTGTTCGCCGCGCTGCTGGTCGGCCAGCGCTTCCTCACTGTGTTCCAGCAGCACGTCGCGGATCGCCAGCGCGCCGTTAAGGCCAAGCCGCACGGTCAGCGGCAGGTTCTCCGGCTCAGGTGCCAACACCACCGCTTCGTACCACTTCGCCAGCGTATCGCCGATACCCGCCAGCAGGTATTCGGCCGGGGCGTTGAGAATGATCTGCGGCTCCACCAGCACCAGGAAGTTGGCGTCATCGAAGATCTCAAACTGCAGCGCCTGACCGGCATCGTTGTACCAGACGGAGAGTGGCGTCCACGCCGCGCAGGTGGCGGCAATGGTGGGGATGCCCACGAACGGCACCCCCAGACGACGCGCTACGGCCTTGACGGCATCCTGTACCGCACCGCCGCCGACGCCAATCACCACGCTGGCGTCACTGCCGGATTCGTCCACCAGATGGGTGACGTCGCGCTCGCTGCAGTGGCCTTTAAAAAGCAGGTGTTTCGCTCCCGGCGCGTGAAAGCTCTCCGGCAGGAACGGGCGCGCGCCGTCGATAGCGCGCTCGCCGTAAATCCACACCGCGCGGGAAAGCTGCTCCGGGGTAAAGAAGTCATTCAGACGCGCAAGGCTTCCGGGATGGGAGAAGTAGTTCGCCGGGCCAGGCACGACGCGGATATCGGTGTTGCTCATGGTGTTGTCCTTTTTTAGCAAGCGCTAACCCGATGTTATGTCTGGACATCCGGATGGCTAATAATATTTCGCTTTAACTTATGCCTTTTCCGTCGTTGTCAGTCAACCGGAGCTGTGAAAAATTCGATAAATCAGAAGAGTAATGAAGGATTTACGCGGATGGTTTCCAGTCGCCTTGAAATGCGCGGTATCAGCCTGGCCTTTTCCGGCTTTCAGGCGCTGTCGCGCGTGAATTTCACCTTAACCGGCGGATCGGTACATGCGCTGACCGGCGCCAACGGCGCGGGGAAATCGACGCTGATGGCGGTGCTGTGCGGGACGCACGACCACTATGAAGGCGAAATCTCCATCAATAACCAGCCGGTAAGCATCCGCGAGCCGCTGGACGCCAAACGGCTGGGCATCCACCTCGTGCAGCAGGAGGTGGACGTGGCGCTGATCCCGGGATTAAGCATCGCCGAGAACATCATGCTCGACCAGCTGGCGCAGCCGGGGCATCGCTTCAGCTGGCGCGCCGTCCGCCAGCAGGCGAGACAGGCGCTGGCGCAGCTGGATGTTTCTCTGGACGTTCGCCGCTCTATCGACAGCTGCACGCTTGCCGAAAAGCAGCAGATTTTGCTGGCGCGTGCGCTGTCACACCACTGCCGTTTTCTCATTCTTGATGAGCCCACCGCGCCGCTGGACGCGCACGAGAGCGAGCGCCTGTTTGCGGTGGTGAGACGGTTAAAGCAGCAGGGCATCGGCGTGGTGTTTATCTCACACCGCATTCACGAGCTGAAGGCCATCTGCGACACCCTGACGGTGCTCCGCGACGGCAAGCTGATTGAGTCCGGCCCGATGGCCGATCTGAGCGGCGAAGCGATCGTCGAGAAGATGCTCGGCCACGTGCTGAGCGATATCTACCCGCCCGCGCGGCCGCCGCACGGCGACGAAACGCTGCTGCGGGTAGAAGGGCTGCACGACGACGCGCTGCTGAAAGATATCTCTCTGCACCTGCGCAAGGGCGAAATTCTCGGCATTGCGGGGCTGGCGGGCGCGGGCAAAACCGAACTCTGTAAGGCGCTGTTTGGCGCCAGCAAAAGCCGCGTGGCGCGCGGTGAGCTGAATCAACAGCCCTGGCAGCCGCGCGACCCGGCGGACTCGGTGCTGCGCGGGCTGGCGCTGGTGCCGGAAGAGCGGCGCAAAGAGGGCA
The DNA here is from genome assembly GCF_000805795.1 of Enterobacter sp. FB. Lineage (NCBI taxonomy): Bacteria > Pseudomonadati > Pseudomonadota > Gammaproteobacteria > Enterobacterales > Enterobacteriaceae > Enterobacter > Enterobacter sp. FB. Next base: position 363,381 of record NZ_JSZC01000013.1, read on the forward strand.
TTTTTATCGACGAGTCGGTGAGCATGAATCTTGCCGTGTGCGCCGATAACAGCTTTTCGCGCTGGAGCCTTTTCGGCCATCGTCAGGCGTGGCGCTGGGCGGAGGAGGTGATCGCCCGCGTCGGCGTGCGCGCCCGCGGTCCCGGGCAGGTTTTGCGACGTCTCTCCGGCGGCAATCAGCAGAAGATCGCCATCGGCAAATGGCTGCGCAATGACGCGAGCGTGCTGATCTTCGACGAGCCGACTAAAGGCGTGGACGTGAAGGCTAAAACCGATCTGTTCCAGCTGATTGACGGCCTGGCGCGCGAGGGCAAAGGGGTGATTTACGCCTCGGGCGAATTTGCCGAACTGGTCGGGCTGTGCGACCGCATCTGCGTGCTGTGGGACGGGCGCATCGTGGCGGAAATCGCCGGGGCCGAGGCCCGTGAAGAGACACTACTTTATTATTCAACCGGAGGAACGGCGTCGTGAGCAAGGCCCTTTCAGTAAACGCGACGGCGTCTGGCCGTCAGCAGATTTTCGATTTTCTCTACAAGTGGGGCATGCTGTTAACCGTCGTCGCGCTGGTGGCCGTCTTTGGCCTGGCGTCGGACAGCTTCCTCGATCCGAACAACATCATCAATATTCTGCGCTCGATTGCCATCGTGACGGTGATTGCCATCGGCGTGTCGATCTCGCTGACCATCGGCGGGTTCGATCTCTCCGTGGGGTCTACCGCGTCGCTGGCGAACGCGCTGGTGATTTCGCTTTTCGTCTGGCACGGCTTCGGCACCACCGAGTCGATTCTGATTACCCTCGCGCTCTGCACGCTGGTGGGGCTGTTTAACGCCTTTCTGATCGTCATCCTGCGCATTCCGGACATGCTCGCGACGCTGGCCAGCCTGTTTGTGATCCAGGGCGTGGCGATGACCTACAGCTACGGCGGGTCGATTACCGAGAACATGGTGCTGCCCAGCGGCGACATGGCGGAAGGCACCATCCCTGCGACGTTCAGCCTGCTGGGACAGGTGCCGACTATCGTGATCGTCATGCTGGTGGTGACGGTTCTGGCGCAGCTGGGGCTGTCGCTCACCACTCACGGTCGTCGGATGTACGCCATTGGCGGTAACCCGGAAGCGGCGCGCCTCTCGGGGATTCGCACCACCCGCTACAAGGTGGCGGCCTACGTGATTGCCTCCCTGCTGGCGGGCCTGGGCGGGATTTTGCTGGCCTCGCGCATTGGCTCGTCGCAGGTGAACGCGGGCGGCGGTTATCTGATGGATGCGGTGGCGGCGGCGTGGATCGGCTTCTCGCTGGCCGGGTCCGGCAAGCCGAATGCGCTGGGGACCCTGGTCGGGGCGGTGATTCTCGGCGTGCTGTCGAACGGGCTGGTGATGCTCTCCGTGCCGTATTACGCCATGGACATTATAAAAGGGCTGGTGCTCGCGGTAGCGCTGGCGATTACCTACATACAAAAACGCTGACAACACAACGGGATAAAAAATGAAAAAGATTGCACTCTCTTTGGTGGCATTAGGGTTATTCACCGCTCTGCCTGGCTTCGCGGCCACGCCCGCACCGCTCCCGGCGGCCATTGCCAACCACGACGGCCCCATTCGCATCGCGGTGATCCGTAACCTCGGCTCAGACGACAACACCACTCAGTTTATTGCCGGGGCCATTCAGGAAGGGAAGAAGCTTGGCTTTAAGGTCAGCACCTTTTTAAGCAACGGGGACGACGCCAAATTCCAGGACTTCGTGAACCAGGCCATCAGCCAGAAGTACGACGGGATTATCCTGTCTCAGGGCCGCGATCCGTACTCCACCGCGCTGGTGAAGAAGGCGGTGGACGCCGGAATTAAGGTTGCCGTGTTTGATACCGCCGTCAACGGCGAGATCCCGGGCGTGACCGTTACCCAACAGGACGATGCCTCTCTGACGAATCTCTCCTTCGGCCAGCTGGCGAAAGATTTCAACGGCAAGGCCAATATCGTCAAGCTGTGGGTAGCGGGCTTCCCGCCGATGGAGCGTCGTCAGGCGGCGTATAAAGAGTTGCAAAAACAGTACCCGGACATCAAAGAGCTGGAGTCTATCGGCGCGGTCTCCTCTGACGTGCAGGGCGACACCGCCAACAAGGTTGGGGCGATCCTGGCGAAATACCCGAAAGGCAAAATCGACGCCATCTGGGGAACCTGGGACGCCTTCAGCCAGGGCGCGTATAAGGCGCTGAAGGAGAACGGCCGTACCGAGATTAAACTCTACAGCATCGACATCTCCAACCAGGATCTGCAGCTGATGCGCGAGCCGGGCAGCCCGTGGAAGGTGAGCGTGGCGGTGGATCCGAAGCTGATTGGCGCGACCAACGTGCGTCTGGTCGCGAACAAGATTGCCGGGGAAGCAACGCCTGCGACCTACGATTTCAAAGCGGCCGCGATTCCGCAGGCGCTGCTGACCGCCCAGCCGGGCGCGGTGAACGTGGCGTCGCTGGGGAAAATCATTCCGGGCTGGGGCCAGACGGAAGATTTCATTGCGCCGTGGTTTGCGACGCTGGAAGCCAGGTCAAAATAATGCCCGGTGGCGCTTCGCTTACCGGGCCTACGGTGTTGTAGGCCGGGTAAGGCGCAGCCGCCACCCGGCGAAAGGAGCTCAAGGTGACTCATTTACCCCCTCCCGAATACAGCCGCAATATGCGGCTGATTGGCCATAGCGATCAGGGCGGTCGCCCGGACGGCGTGCAGCTGATGGTGCACCGCGGTTTCGCCTGGATCGGCCATATGGTGTCGCAGGGCTTTTCGATAGTGGACGTGCGCGACCCGAAAAACCCGAAACCCGCGGGCTATGTTCCCGCGCCGCCCGGCACCTGGAACGTGCATCTGCAGGCGCATGATGACCTGCTGCTGGTCATCAACGCCCGGGATCTGTTTGCCGATGCGCGTTTTGCCGACGAGAAGGTCTACTACACCCGGCAGGTGGGCGAGACCGTCAGCGACGTGCAGGACAAAGGCTGGAGCGCTGGCCTTCGCGTTTTTGATATCTCCACGCCGGACGCGCCGCGCGAAATCGGCTTTCTGCCGCTGAGCGGCATTGGCATTCACCGCATCTGGTACGTCGGTGGCCGCTGGGCGTACGTGTCGGCGCTTATTGACGGCTTTACCGACTACATCTTTCTGACGATTGACCTGGCCGACCCGCGTAAGCCTGAGGTGGCAGGGCGCTGGTGGCTGCCGGGGATGAATCAGGCAGAAGGGGAGAAGCCTAACTGGCCGGAAGGGAAACGCTACGCGCTCCACCATGCGATTATTGCCGGCGATACCGCGTACGGCAGCTGGCGCGACGGCGGCCTGACGCTGCTGGACGTGAAGGATCGTACCCAGCCTAAGCTCATTAGCCACCGCAACTGGAGTCCGCCGTTTGGCGGCGGCACGCACACCGCGCTGCCGCTGCCGGACCGCGATCTGCTGGTGGTGCTGGACGAAGCGGTACTCGATAACCAGGAAGACGGCGAGAAGCTGATCTGGCTGTTTGATATTCGCGAGCCGTCGAACCCGGTCAGCATCTCTACCTTCCCGCAGCCGGATGAAATCGACTACGTGGCGAAAGGGGCGCATTTCGGCCCGCACAACCTGCACGAGAACCGGCCGGGGAGCTTTGTCAGCTCAACGCTGATTTTTGCCACCTGGCAGAATGCGGGCGTGCGCGCGTATGACATCTCTAATCCGTATCGGCCGGTTGAAACGGGGGCGCTGGTGCCCGCCGCGCCGGCGAAAATGATGGATACCCGCCCGAATCGCCCGCAGGTGATCCAGTCGTGTGACGTGTTTGTGGATGCGCAGGGAATTATCTTCAGCACGGACTATAACGGCGGGCTGTCGGTAATTGAGTATCTGGGGTGAGTTTTTGCCGGGTGGCGCCTTTGCCTTACCCGGCCTACATTTTGCTCTCGTAGGCCCGGTAAGCGCAGCGCCACCGGGCAAACGTTCTCAACTGTACTGCCGCACCCGCGCCACCAGATCTTCCGCGCTCTCGATACGCTCGGCAATCACAATCAGCGCCTTGCCGAGCATTATCGCGTGGCGCAGGCACTCGTGGCGCATCGCCTCGTCCTGAATGGTGTCGATATCCGCGACGTGGGAAAGCCCGACGCTGCGGCGAATGAGTTCGGTGCCGCAGAAGCCGATGGCGTCATGCCAGACCTTTTTCAGGAACGCGGAGGCATAGCCCGGCGCGCTGAGCGCCGCGTCGCGCGTTTTCTCGTGCGCCAGCGCCTGGAAGCGTTCCGCGAAGGTGTTCCACAGCTCCTGAATATCGGTCAGGCGCTGCTCGCGCGCGGCGGCGGCATCGCGAATGCCCAGGTGCCCCGGCAGGCCGCAGAAGTTGAGCAGCAGGTTGCCGATGGCGGTGCCGATGTCAAAGCCCATCGGCCCGAAATAGCCGAACTCGGCATCGATGGCCTTCAGGCTGCCGTCGGCGACAAAAATCGAGCCGCTGTGGATATCCCCGTGCAGCAGGGCTTCAGCCTGAGAAAAGAAGCGGTGCTTGAGGGAGGCCACGGCAATTTTCAGCTGGGCGTCGTCGCGTAGCGCGGCGACGTCATTTTCCAGCTCGGCCGGGTAGCTGTTGCGTTCGTGGATCTGGTACGGATCGTTGAAGAACAGATCTTCGGTGATCTCACACATCTCCGGGTTGATGAATTTCGCCACCTGCGCTTTCTTCTCGTGCGGATGCAGGAAGAAATCGCTGGTGTGGAACAGCGCGTGCGCGAGGTATTCACCCAGCTGACGCGCCGCCTGCGGGTAATAATTATTTTTGATCAGCTCGCCGCGCCAGATGCGATGGCTGGAGAGATCTTCCATCACCATTACCGCCAGTTCCGGGTCAAAGTGGTGGATTTTCACGGTGTGCTGCGGGCTGTGCCGGTGGTGCTCGACCAGCGTTTGCGCCTCCAGACGGGCGCGATCCAGCGTCAGCGGCCAGGACTCGCCGACGCAGCGCACGTAGGGCAGCGCCTGCTTGACGATGATGCGGCTCACGCCCGCGCTGTCGAAGATTTTGAACACCAGATTGAGGTTGCCGTCGCCTACCTCCTGCGCCTCCACCAGCGATGAAGGATCGTCAAGGCCGCCAAACTGCCTGGCATATTCCACGGCGTCCTGAGCGGTAAAGGTACGGTATTGCGACATGGCCTGCTCCTCACGGGTTTGCTAATAAAGACATGTAGACGTCTATACATCTGGATTTCATCCTGACACAATGTGCTACAACAACGCAACAGGGAATTAACGACATGCAGACATTACAGACGACCAGCCTGCGGGTAGCGGATAATCAGCTCTTTATTCTCGACCAGCAGGCCCTTCCGCAGGAGAAACGCTGGCTGGATGCCTCAACGGTAGAGGCGCTGGTGGGGCATATTCACGCCCTGCGGGTGCGCGGCGCGCCGCTCATTGGTCTCTCTGCAAGCCTGCTGCTGGCGCTGCTGGCGGAAAACGGCAAAAGCCGTGACGAGCTGGCGGTTGCGCTGGAAACCCTGCGCGCGTCCCGGCCGACGGCGGTGAACCTGATGAACAACCTCGACCGCATGAAGCGGGCGCTCTGGCAGGAAGAGTATGTTCCGGCGCTGGTGGCCGAAGCGCTGCGCCTGATTGACGAAGACAAACGACTTTGCGATGCGATTGCCAGCGCGGGCAGCGCGCTGGTGAAGCCCGGCAGCCGTCTGCTGACCCACTGCAACACCGGCGGGCTGGCAACGGCGGGCGTCGGCACCGCGCTGGGGGTGATTGCTCGCGCGCACCAGGAAGGCAACGTCAGCAACGTCTGGGTGGATGAAACCCGCCCCCTGCTGCAGGGCGGTAGATTGACCGCCTGGGAGCTGGGCGAGCTGGGCGTGCCGTATCAGCTGATTACCGACTCCATGGCCGCCAGCCTGATGGCGAAAGGGCAGGTGGACGCCGTGTGGGTGGGCGCAGACCGCATTGCGGCTAACGGCGACGTGGCGAACAAAATCGGCACCTACTCTCTGGCGGTGCTGGCAAAATTCCACGGCATTCCGTTCTACGTCGCCGCCCCGCAAACGACCCTCGACCCGGACTGCCCGAACGGCGACGCGATCCCGATTGAGCAGCGCGCCGCCAGCGAGGTGACGGGCGTCGCCGGAAGCATTGGCGCGGTGCAGTGGGCACCTGAAAACGCGAAGGTCTACAACCCGGCGTTTGACGTGACCCCAGCCTCGCTGATTAGCGGCTGGGTGCTGGATACGGGCGTGGTCACGCCGGAAGAGGTTGCAGAAGGGAAATTTGCCTGAGTCCGGCTATCCTTTAAGGGGCTCCCTTAAGAGGACAACATCGTGACGCTCGACCCTGAAACAGACTTAAAACTGGAGCGCGTGGTGGACGCACCACGCGACCTCCTGTGGCTCTGCTGGACTACGCCCGAACACATCAAACACTTCTTCATCCCTGCACCGCATAAGGTGCTCGACTGCGATCTCGATCTGCGCGTGGGCGGGCGGTTCAACACCGTGTTTGAGGTGGACGGCCAGCGGATGGATAACCGGGGCGTGTTCCTTGAAATCGACCCGGGGAAAAAGCTGGTCTTTACCGACGGCTATACCGAAGGCTGGAAACCGGCCGAGAAGCCGTTTATGACGGCGATCCTGCTGCTGGAAGAGGTGGGCGAGGGCAAAACCCGCTATACGGCGATTGCGCGCCACCCAACGAAGGAGATCCGCGAGCAGCATGAACAGATGGGATTTCACGAAGGGTGGGGGATTGTGCTGGATCAGCTGGTGGAGTATGTGAAAGGGCTTAACGCGTAGTGCGCGCTGGTGCCCTCACCCCGACCCTCTCCCACAGGGAGAGGGAGAAAAGATCAGGCCAGGCGTGGATACGCATCCGCAATTGCGTCACCGGTAAACTGGGCAACCCAGCCTTCCGGGTTATCGAAAATACGAATCGCCGTAAAGTTCGGCTCTGAGCCCATATCAAACCAGTGCGGCGTGCCCGCGGGCACGGAGATCAGGTCGTTTTTCTCGCACAAGACCTGATATACCTCATCGCCGATGTGCAGGCAGAACAAGCCCGCGCCTTCCACGAAAAAGCGTACTTCGTCTTCGCCGTGGGTGTGTTCGTTCAGGAACTTCGCGCGCAGCGCGTCTTTCTGCGGATTGTCGGCGCGCAGGCTGATCACGTCCCAGCTCTGGTAACCCTTCTCTGCCACCAGTTTGTCGATCGCATGTTGATACGCCGCGATCACGGCTTCAGGCGCGGGATCGTGTCCTAAATCGCGATCCGCCGCCCAGCGTTCAAACCGCACGCTTTTCGCGTTGAGCTGTTGGGCAATCTCGGCGGCGTCGGTGCTGTGCCACTGGTGTTGACTGGCGTCTTTGTCGGAATAAATGGTCAATGCGCTCATGAAGGGATCTGCTCCGGGTTAATCTCGTCAAACTGGTGGACCTGATGGTGGTGGCTTGCGCCGTCATCATCGCCGCGAATCAGCTGCAGGGTACGAAAACCTGCCTGTTCAGCCGCGTCCAGCTCCTGATGAATATCGGAGAGGAAGAGGATCTGCGACGGGGCGATGCCCGTTTGCGCCGCAATGTTCTGATAAGACTGCACCTCGCGCTTGGCGCCGATGTGGGTGTCGAAATAGCCGCTGAACAGATGAGTAATATCACCTTCGTCGCTGTAGCCAAATAACAGTTTCTGCGCGGCGACGGAGCCAGAGGAATAAACATAGAGATCAATCCCTTGCGCTTTCCATTTTTCCAGCGCCGGGAGCACGTCCGGGTAGAGATGGCCGGTAAAGTCGCCGTTAACGTAGCCGTCGTGCCAGATGATCCCCTGCAGCGCTTTAAGTGCCGTAGATTTACGGTCTTCATCCATAAAGGCAAACAGGGCGTCGATAAGTTCGCTGACGCTGGCGTGTGGGTTAGCGATTTCATCACGCAGGTTGTCCAGAATGGATTTGACCGGCTCGGCGTACTGCTGCGCGGTCACGAAGGCCGCCAGTCGCTCACGCGCGTAGGGGAACAAAACATCATGGACAAAACGAATATCGCTGGTGGTCCCTTCAATATCCGTCACAATCGCGCGAATCATACTCTCTCCAGTTGTCGTAAACGCATTTCGCATTCAAATAAGAACTCTAATCCTTCCAGATGACGCCGGGCTTCGGCCACGTCGCGTCCCCAGCAGGTTAAGCCATGACCGCGCAGAAGAAAACCATAATTAAGCGGCCGTTCCTGGGCGTAATGAGCGATGCGTGAGGCGAGGGCGTCGATATCCTGGTCGTTATCAAAGACCGGGATAGCCACCGTATCCAGATGCGTGGTTTGTCCGGTGAGGGATTTTTGCATCTCAAAGCCGCTGATGTTGAGCTCGGCCTCTTTGACCAGACGCGACAGCACCGTGGCGTTAACCGTGTGAACGTGCAGCACGGCGTTGGCTTCCGGGAACAGGCGATAAATCAGCGTGTGCAGACCGGTCTCCGCCGACGGTTTGCGACCGGACGGCGCGCGGTTGGTGGCGATCTCCACCTGCAGAAAGTCATCGGTTGTGAGGCTACCTTTGTCTTTGCCGGATTCGCTAAGCCAGCAGAGATGTTCATCCTGACGCACCGACATGTTACCGCCGGTAGCGGGCGCCCAGCCTTTGGCACCGATCCAGCGGCAGGCGTCGACCAGATGCGTGAGTTGCAGGTTGTCTGTCATTTTCCTTTTACCCTCTCGGCCAGGAATATTCATATTGTTTAGACGTCTAAGCGTCTTGATTGCCAAAGACTAACATCGTGTTATAGTGGCAGCAACATAAGTATTACAAGCAGGCACAACACAATGAGCATTAACGCCTTGATTCCGCAAAGTAAACTTCCCAACCTCGGTACTACCATCTTTACGCAGATGAGCGCCCTGGCGCAGCAGCACAACGCCATTAACCTTTCTCAGGGGTTCCCGGATTTCGACGGCCCGGCTTATCTGCAGGCGCGTCTGGCGTATCACGTGGCGCAGGGGGCGAATCAGTATGCGCCGATGACGGGCGTGCAGGCGCTGCGGGAAGCGATTGCCGACAAAACGGCTGAGCTGTATGGCCATAAGCCCGATGCGAACACCGACATCACGGTGACGGCAGGGGCAACCGAAGCGCTGTATGCGGCCATCACCGCACTGGTGCGCGCGGGGGATGAAGTCATCTGCTTTGATCCGAGCTACGACAGCTATGCGCCTGCGGTTGAACTCTCCGGCGGCGTGGTGAAACGTGTGGCGCTCCAGCCGCCGCATTTCCGCCCTGACTGGCAGGCATTTGCTGCGCTGCTGAGTGACAAAACTCGTCTGGTGATCCTGAATACGCCGCATAACCCGTCGGCGACGGTGTGGCAAAAAGCCGATTTTGCCGCGCTGTGGCAGGCTATCGCCGAACGGGAAATTTACGTCCTGAGCGATGAAGTCTACGAGCACATCTGCTTTGCTGAGGAAGGGCATGCCAGCGTGCTGGCCCATCCGCAGCTTCGTGAACGTGCTATCGCCGTCTCTTCGTTTGGTAAGACCTACCATATGACCGGCTGGAAGGTAGGGTACTGCGTGGCCCCGGCGGCCATCAGCGCTGAGCTGCGCAAAGTGCATCAGTACCTGACGTTTGCCGTGAACACGCCGGCTCAGCTGGCGCTGGCGGATATGCTGCGCGCGGAACCCGCGCATTACCGCGAGCTGCCGCACTTCTATCGTGAACGTCGGGATCTGTTTGTGGCGGCGCTGAGCCAAAGCCGCCTGGAAATTTTGCCGTCTGAAGGAACCTATTTCCTGCTCGCCGACTACAGCGCGATTTCCGAACTGGACGACGTTAGCTTTTGCCAGTGGCTGACGAAAGAGGTCGGCGTGGCCGCCATTCCATTGTCGGTGTTCTGCGCCGATCCCTTCCCGCACAAGCTGATCCGCCTGTGCTTTGCGAAGCAGGAATCGACGCTGCTGGCGGCGGCGGAGCGTTTGAACACGCTCTGATTATTTCACCGTCCACGCTTCTGAGTAACGGCGGTCTGCAAACAGCTCCAGCAGACCGTTGATTTGCTTGAGGCGCAGCACCTCATCGCTGTCCATGCCCAGCTCTTTGCCTATTCGCTCATCATTCCAGCCGAGCTGTGCCAGTTCGCGCACGATATCTGACATGGCGTTGATTTGATGCCGACCCCGCGCCCGATTGTGGCGAATCGTGGCGGCCATACGGTCATGTTTATCCTGCCGGTGCTGGCGCAGGCAGGTGACGGGGAGATATCCTCTGAGCTGACGCTTCAACGCCGCCCGATTTTTGCCGATTTCGTGGCGATGAAAGCCATCCACAATTTCGTAGTGATGGGCTTCACTTTCCGTCACAACAATAGGTTGGGTGAATCCATCGAGTTCGAGCGACTTGCTGAGCAGCCGTTTTTCCGGAGGGGCAACGTTATTGGGGTTGTAGTCGTTAGCGATAATCGCGTCCTGTTTGATCCAGAGAACGCAGTCTATCGGTTGCTCGTGAAAAGGGCTGTTTTTATGGATCGCTTCGCGAAAGGCATTGATGGCAGTAATCCGATCCTCCTCGCAAAGTGACTGAAGGTACGTTTCGATCTCGGTAATTATTCTTTGTCGCATAAAATGCCCCACTCCTTGCGCTTCGCCTTCACTCGTTCGCTGTAGCGCTGATAATGTTTAGGTTTATTCGGGCTGAACGACAGCGCCCTGCACCAGTAGTCATTATTAAGTAATACCTTACAAATACGGCGCCATGAGGGGATGTCTTTGGCGCCGATATCGCCGTCCTGCGTCTCGGGGATATCCGGCATGCCTCTCTTCTGATACCAGTGCAGATAGATCGCGATTTTATTGCGGTAATGCTCAGCCGTGTTTTGCGGCATGCTGTTCAGCAGGAGCATGGCGTAGTCGCGCCAGCCGAGGTGATCGGGTTTGAGGATTTTCCGGTGGCCATAAAAGTGGTTGTCCTGCCCGGCGTAGAAGCCGCCGCTGCGCACGCCGCTGACGCGCTCGCACATGGCGGCCCAGCGCTCGGGCTCGAGAACGTGATAGAGCCAGAGTCCCTGGCGCTGTTCCGGGCCGAAGGGCTCGCAGATGCGCATATAGCGCGGCGGGACGCCCGCCTGAAACATGAGGTTGTAGAGCGGGTTATAGCTGCTTCCGGATTTTGCAAACCATGTCCAGATGTCTGCGGTTTTCCAGTCGTAAAGAGGATAGACGTACCACGCGTGCCCGCCGGGCGCGGTGGTTGTCCAGGGCTTATCGTCCGCGAAGCGATGCTTGCGGTTGTTGGCGATGGTCAAAAATCGGTTGTAGGATTCATCGGCGCGAATGCCCACCAGCATGGCTGCCGGACGGTGCAGGGCAAACCAGTCGGAAAACGAGCGGACAAAGGCTTCAAAGGTCATTCCCGTCTGGTAAAAATCAAAATAATCCGCAGCGGTGATGGCGCCTTCCGGCGGCTGGCGCACCCAGCGCACGTCCGGCGCCCAGCATTGCCATTCAGGCTGATACTGTGAGAGGGAATTTTGCGTGGTCAGCGGAAGCGCCACCCAGTAAAAGTGCTCGATGACGTCCCGGTAGCCTTCGCGCAGCGCATTAACGTGCTCAATGGTGCAGGAGAACTGTGCTTCCCAGTCAATAAAAAGCACGCTGATTTTTCGTTTTTGCGCCCGGGCCATTTGCGCGGTGAGATGCAGCATGACGGTGGAGTCTTTGCCGCCGGAGAAGGAGACGCAGATGCGGGAAAAGGTGGCGAACGTCCAGCCGATGCGCTCCTGCGCGGCCTCCAGCACGTTAAGCTGCAGGGGATATTTATACAGTGACATGTTCAATCTCTTCCTGAGTATGACAGTCGGGGGCTTTTATTTACGCTGATAAACCATGAATAGTAAAGATATTAAGGAGAAACCGGAATAATAAGATCTTCCATTAAAGGATTTGTTGCCCGAATGTAATTAAAAAGTATTCAGGCGATATCGCAAGTTATTCCACTTCGATTTTTTCAATGAATTGCGTAAACACGCTGCTGTTTAACGCCGAGCGATTGTAAAGCATATAAACATCTACTTGAGGAATCGCAAAAGGCAAGGAAATGCTCTTCAGGTTGAGATGGTCTTTATATCGTTCAAACAATATTGTTGGTACAAAGCCTATTAAATCACTCACGCCAATAATATTCATAATCGAAAGCAGTGAGTCACTGCGGAAACAGACGTTGCGTTCCGGAAGGAGAATGTTTGACTGCAGCTGGAACTCTTTTATGCCATTCTCCTGACTGCGCATCAGCGTGAATTTTTCCTGGCTGAGTTCCTCAATCGTTGCGCTATCGCCGAGGCGGGGGTGATCTTTACTGCACGCCAACAGCATTGCTAACTTCATAAAGCGGGTACAGATGATAGAGCGACTGTTAACCGGAGCAAAGCTAAACACCAGGTCGGCCTTGCGGTAGGCGAGCAAATCCTCGGCTGACTCAGGAGATAAGAGCACATCATTATGTTCTATGTCGTAATTTTCGTCTGCAAGCAGAGAGCTTAGCAGGCTGCCGAAGCGCCCATGGGCCACAATCTGCGGGCAGTAGATGACAAAGCTCTTTTTGATCTGCGCGTTATTCAGGATATTAATGGTTTGCTCAATGCTATTAAGGTTTTCTTCCAGATGGTGATGCAAATTGATCCCCACCGTCGTCGGGGTAATGCCTTTACCCGAACGAATAAAAAGCGGGTCATTCAGTTGCGCGCGCAGGCGTTGCAGGGACTGGCTCACTGCTGAGGGCGTGATATAGAGTGTTTCCGCTGCCTTGCTAATGCTAAGGTGCTGATAAATGCACTCAAAAATGACTAACAGATTAAGATCGAATTTTTTAAGGTCGTAAAGATTTGCCATAAATCATCCTGAGTGTGTTGTTGTCATCACATTACTGATAACTATAGTTCGAAGTTAATCATTTACAATCCTTGTGATTAACCTACTTAATTTGTTTTGAATACGAGCTTAATATATCACGAGGCTGGATTATTGAAATAGAACTTCAGCCGTTATTAAGATATTTTTATCTTTAAAACTTGCGGCTTTGTTCTCAAATAACCATTATTGGTTATACATTCGCTGTGACTCATTATTGTCACTTTCGTTCTGGCCACCAGGCAGACCACTTATTGCAACTCATTCTCATTATTAAGCCTCTCGTTGAGTCAGGCAGACGCGGAGGCTATTCGGTAAAACCTATCACAGCCATAGGGCGGAATGCCGGCGTGACGGATTGCCCAAACTGAAAACCGGTGCTGTAATCAAACCGCTGTTACGGCCTGAAATAAGGTATGTAGAGCGCAACGCAACGCCAGCCCAGGCTGGCACTGAAAGTTCCTGTGGAAAGTTCAGGTATCAGGGCCGCCCACCAGGGCGGCCTTTTTACGTTCAGGCTTTCCGTTAGTTCCGTTCACAAGGTTGTCTTGTTGGCGTTGTAAGGTTTGGCTGATTGATTTGATAAAGCATACGCATTAGCCCCGATGGATAAAGTTGGTTACCTTACATCTCAACGAAAACACGGAGGAAGTACAGATGTCTTTGATTAACACTAAAATTAAACCTTTCAAAAACCAGGCGTTCAAAAACGGTGAGTTCATCGAAGTAACCGAGAAAGATACCGAAGGTCGCTGGAGCGTCTTCTTCTTCTATCCGGCTGACTTCACCTTCGTTTGCCCGACCGAACTGGGCGACGTGGCTGACCATTACGACGAACTGCAGAAGCTGGGGGTAGACGTTTACTCTGTGTCTACCGATACCCACTTCACCCACAAAGCATGGCACAGCAGCTCTGAAACCATCGCCAAAATCAAATACGCGATGATCGGTGACCCGACTGGCGCCCTGACCCGTAACTTCGACAACATGCGTGAAGATGAAGGCCTGGCTGACCGTGCGACCTTCGTTGTTGACCCGCAGGGCATTATCCAGGCTATCGAAGTTACCGCTGAAGGTATCGGCCGTGATGCGTCTGACCTGCTGCGTAAAGTAAAAGCAGCGCAGTATGTCGCTTCTCACCCAGGCGAAGTGTGCCCGGCTAAATGGAAAGAAGGCGAAGCAACGCTGGCGCCATCTTTAGACCTGGTCGGCAAGATCTAAGTCTGTAAAGCCTGGCGGCGCTGCGCTTGCACAGGCCTACAGTATCGTAGGCCGGGTAAACGACGAGCCACCCGGCAATCAATGGGCGCACCCGCGCCCATTTCATTCCAGCACCATGATGCAAGTTGCATTCAGGCCGCCCGTATAAGGCAGCTTGCATGATGACGTTTTAAGAGAGGGAAGAACCATGCTCGACACCACGATGAAAACCCAGCTCAAGGCCTACCTTGAGAAACTGACCAAACCCGTTGAGCTGATTGCCACGCTGGACGACAGCGCGAAATCGGCAGAGATCAAGGAACTGCTGGCAGAGATCGCTGAACTGTCACCAAAAGTGACCTTCAAAGAGGATAACTCGCTTAACGTCCGTAAGCCGTCTTTCCTGATCACTAACCCAGGCTCTGAGCTGGGGCCGCGTTTTGCCGGCTCGCCGCTGGGGCATGAATTTACCTCGCTGGTGCTGGCGCTGCTGTGGACCGGCGGTCATCCGTCGAAAGAGGCGCAGGCGCTGCTGGAGCAGATCCGCGATATCGACGGTGATTTTGAGTTTGAAACCTACTACTCGCTCTCCTGCCACAACTGTCCTGACGTGGTGCAGGCGCTGAACCTGATGTCGGTCCTCAACCCGCGCATCAAACACACGGCAATTGATGGCGGTACCTTCCAGAATGAAATCACCGATCGCAACGTGATGGGCGTTCCGGCGGTGTATCTGAACGGTCAGGAATTCGGCCAGGGCCGTATGACGCTGACGGAAATCGTCGCCAAAGTGGATACCGGTGCCGAAAAACGTGCCGCAGAAGCGCTGAACAAACGCGAGGCTTACGACGTGCTGATTGTCGGTTCCGGCCCTGCGGGTGCGGCGGCGGCAGTGTACTCCGCGCGTAAAGGGATCCGTACCGGCCTGATGGGCGAACGCTTCGGTGGCCAGGTACTGGATACCGTGGACATTGAAAACTATATCTCCGTGCCGAAAACCGAAGGCCAGAAGCTGGCCGGCGCGCTGAAGGCGCACGTCAGCGATTACGACGTGGACGTGATCGACAGCCAGAGCGCCAGCAGGCTGGTACCTGCTGCGGTTGAGGGTGGTTTACACCAGATTGAAACTGCCTCCGGCGCGGTGCTGAAAGCGCGCAGCATCATCATTGCCACCGGCGCGAAATGGCGCAACATGAACGTGCCGGGCGAAGATCAGTATCGCACCAAAGGCGTGACCTACTGCCCGCACTGCGACGGCCCGCTGTTTAAAGGTAAGCGCGTGGCGGTGATCGGCGGCGGAAACTCCGGCGTGGAAGCGGCGATCGACCTGGCGGGGATTGTTGAACACGTAACCCTGCTGGAGTTCGCGCCAGACATGAAGGCCGACCAGGTTCTGCAGGATAAAGTGCGCAGCCTGAAAAACGTCGACATCATACTGAACGCGCAGACCACGGAAGTGAAGGGCGACGGCAGCAAGGTCACCGGTCTGGAATACCGCGACCGCGTGAGCGGCGACGTGCACAGCGTGCAGCTTTCAGGGATCTTCGTGCAGATTGGTCTGCTGCCAAATACCACCTGGCTGGAAGGGGCGATTGAGCGCAACCGCATGGGCGAAATCATCATTGATGCGAAGTGTGAAACCAGCGTGAAGGGCGTGTTTGCGGCGGGCGACTGCACCACCGTGCCGTACAAACAGATCATTATCGCCACGGGTGAAGGGGCGAAGGCGTCTCTGAGCGCGTTTGACTACCTGATCCGCACCAAAACCGCATAAGAAAAGAAAGTAAGGCTACACCTGCAATAGCGAGAGGCCACCGAAAGGTGGCCTCTTTTTTTTATCTAACGACCATCACCGGTATATGGGTGTGGCGGATGACGCTGGAGGCGTTAGAGCCCAGCAGATGCGTGGTAATGGACGGGTTACGCGAACCGATAACCACCACGTCTGCCTTCAGTTCGGTCGCCAGCTCATTGACCGCATCGCGTACGCTGCCGAATCTGACGTGTGTTTTGATCCGTGAAGGGTCGATGCTGAAGTGGCTGACCATGGTTTGCAGGCGATTTTCCGCCTCGTGCTGCAAATGTTCCTCGAAGCGACGCACATCGGCGGCAAAGCGGTGCAGGCTCAGGCTGGCGGAGCCTGGCAGCACGTGTAGCAGATGGATGACACCGTCCTGCTGCGCCAGAAACTCCGCGTGGCGTACGGCCTTGTCGCTCAGCTCCATTTCAAAAACATCAACCGGCATAATGATTCTCTGATACATACCCGTTTCTCCTTGTTTATAAACGCTGTACTCATTCAACCACAAAATAGTCATGGTTTCTGTAAGCGCTCCGTCAGTTTTCTTATCTTGCCAGGATAAATCTCAAAAGACCCGTATTCACAGGCAGACCTTCAGGGGTAGCTACCCTTATACACTTACCCGGAACCTTTCGGAGGTCGCATGAAAGCACTTACGTATCACGGTCCACACCATGTTCGCGTCGAGAATGTCCCCGACCCCATCATCGAACAGCCCGACGATATTATTCTGCGCGTCACGGCCACGGCTATCTGCGGCTCCGATTTGCATCTCTACCGCGGAAAGATCCCAAAGGTGCAGCACGGCGATATTTTTGGCCATGAGTTTATGGGGGAAATCGTCGAGTGCGGCGCAGAGGTGAAGAATTTGCAAAAGGGCGATCGCGTGGTGATCCCCTTTGTTATCGCCTGCGGGGACTGTTTCTTCTGTCGCCTCCAGCAGTATGCGGCCTGTGAGAATACCAACGCCGGGCAGGGTGCCGCACTGAACAAAAAGCAAATTCCCGCGCCTGCGGCGCTGTTTGGCTACAGCCACCTCTACGGCGGCGTGCCGGGCGGGCAGGCGGAATACGTTCGCGTGCCGAAGGGTAACGTCGGGCCGTTTAAAGTCCCGCAGCTTCTTTCTGATGATAAAGCGCTGTTCCTGTCCGACATTTTGCCCACGGCCTGGCAGGCGGCAAAAAATGCGCAGATTGAAAAAGGCTCAAGCGTAGCCGTTTTCGGCGCCGGGCCGGTGGGGCTACTGACCATTGCCTGTGCGCGGCTGCTGGGGGCTGAGCAGATTTTTGTTATCGATCACCATCCCTACCGGTTGCGATTTGCCGAGGCGCGCTATGGCGCTATCCCCATCAACTTTGATGATGACAACGACGCGGCGGAAAAAATCATCGAGCAGACCGCGGGCCAGCGCGGCGTTGACGCCGTGATTGATGCGGTCGGGTTTGAAGCGAAAGGCAGCACCACGGAAACGATCCTCAGCAATCTTAAAATCGAAGGCAGCAGCGGCAAAGCGTTGCGTCAGTGCATTGCTGCCGTGCGTCGCGGCGGGGTGGTCAGCGTACCCGGCGTATACGCAGGGTTTATCCATGGCTTCCTGTTTGGCGATGCCTTTGATAAGGGGCTGACGTTTAAGATGGGCCAGACGCACGTCCATGCCTGGCTGGGTGAACTGTTACCGCTGATCGAAAAAGGGCTGCTTACGCCGGAAGAGATCGTGACCCATTATCTCCCCCTTGCGGATGCGGAACGCGCCTATAAGATTTTCGAAAAACGGGAGGAGGAGTGCCGGAAGGTGATTCTGGTCCCGGGCGCAGAGACCCCCGAAGCCGCAGAGCAGACCGTTAAAGGGCTGGTGAATGCCTTCCCGGGCGGGGTTGCCTGAGAATATTCGCTTACCAGTGGCGTTCAAGATAGAGCACGGCCGTGACGATAATCGCCACAAAAATCAGAAAGATAAGTGTGATAACGCCTATCTCACTCATGACCGTCCCCGCGGCACCAAAACAGGTTAAGCGTGGATTAAGGCCATTTTGCGCGGTATAGGAAAATTGGGTGAATTTGCGGAAAGAGGATGCGGCTGCATCCTCTGTGCAAAGCGGGTAGGCGCTTATTCAGAAGAGATTAACGCAGGTAATCGCCCGCGGCTTCTGGCTGGTAGAGCAGCTCCAGCACTTCCAGATGGGTTGACGCCCCACCCGGTAATTCCCAGTGGATCGTATCCCCCGTACGCAGTCCCAGCAGTGCGGCACCCACAGGGGCCAGAACAGAAAGCTGTGTGCTGCTGTCGGTCATCTGAGCCGGGTATACCAGCGTACGGGTCAACTCTTCACCGGTGGTCAGGTTGCGGAATTTCACCTGGCTGTTCATGGTGACCACGTCATGCGGCATTGTCTCAGGCGTGCACATCTGTGCCCGGTCGAGCTCCTCATTCAGGGCGTCGGCCACGGGGAGCGAGGCAAATTCCGCTTTTTCCAGCAGCCTGTCGATACGTTCTGCGTCGAGCTCATTGATGATAATGGTAGGTCTGGACATTTTTTACTCCATGTCGTTAATGCTGCGTCTAACGCAGAAACTGATCCAAAAGAAAACCCTCGCCGTCTGGCAGCGAGGGTTTAACTCTCCCGATGATACTGGCTGAGCGCGCAAGTTTGAAGTGATGAAAGTCACATTCATGGGCCATATGAATTTTCGCTGAAATTTATTCAGTCTTCATTCCTGGCGGAATACGTTACGCTGAGTGTCCTGAACCCGGGCGTTGCCCATCAACGAGAGAGAATTATGTACTTCTATCAACCGTCTCAGGGGCACGGCCTGCCGCATGACCCGCTGAACGCCATTATTGGTCCACGTCCGATAGGCTGGATCTCCTCTTGCGACAAGGCCGGTCAGCTGAACCTTGCACCGTACAGTTTCTTCAACTGCTTTAACTACCGCCCGCCGATCATCGGCTTTTCCAGCAACGGCTGGAAGGACAGCGTGCGTAATATTACGGAAACCGGGGAATTTGTCTGGAACCTGGCAACGCGCGATCTCGCGCAGGCGATGAATCAAACCTCCGCGATGCTTCCCCACGATCGGGATGAATTTAGCTTTGCCGGGCTCACGCCAGCGGCCAGCCAGCTGGTTAACGCCCCCCGCGTTGCAGAAAGCCCGGTGAATTTTGAGTGTCGACTGTCCCAGTGCATTCAATTGACGGGGGCCGACGGTACGCCGGTGGACACGTGGCTGGTGCTGGGGGAAGTGGTCGGTATCCATATTGCCGAAACGCTGCTGGAAGAGGGGATATACCAGACGGCGAAAGCGCAGCCCATCCTGCGTGCGGGTGGGCCGACAGCGTACTATGGCATCAGCGATGAAAACCGGTTTGATATGGTGCGCCCGGGCGCGGATCAGTAACCGGCTTTATCAATCACGAATTGTTTTCCGCAGTTACCCGGATGTGGCTGCGGGGCAAATGAGGCCGCAGAAAGCGGGTTGTTAATGGCGTCAGCCTTCAGCGAAATCTGCATCTCGGTCAGATAAGCCGGATTGCCGTTGCAGGTCAGCTTGAACGCTTTAACGTTCTCCTTGCCCCAGCTTTTGGCTACGGCACTGTCAAAGTCGCTGCGATTGACGGGTTTTCCGTAGTTATTGGCAAGGAATTTACCGACCGCACTGTTTTTAACTTCCTGATTCATCCGCACCATCGTGCCGAAATAGGCATCCGGATCGAAACCAAAGCAGACGCCATGTTTGGCGTATTCGTAGCGTTCCAGGCAGGAATTACCCCCCGCACCCGGCATCACGTCGTTGAGCTTTGCGGCAGCGGAAAGCGACAGTCCGGTTTCGGCGGCATCGCATTTGCGGCTGGCCTTCACTTCCGGCATGTTCGGAATGGGGCGCGTGGCGCAGCCAAAACGCATCCAGCGACGTTCATCCACCCCGCGTGCGGCAATGGATTTCGGCAGGCCGGGCCATAGCCCGTGAACGGTCAGAAAATCAGCTTTATTTTCGCGCTCTTTTTGCAGGCGACATTCGTCAGGTTCATTGCGGTTGCGCTCGACCATGCTCTGGCAAAACCCGGTTTGCCAGGACAGGGCCAGCACATAGCGATCGAAATCGCCATACTGGGTTGCCTTGAGCGGTTCTGCCTGCGTGGAGAAAACACAGAGGGCAAGCGCGATTGCCCCAGACGGGATAACGATATCCTTCCTGAACATATGATTTCCTGATCGAATGAGCGTGATTGATTTCTGGGGGTTATTAAAGCACAAAAAGCGCCCGCAGGCGCTTTCTGGATATCAGGAATTTAGCTTAGGCTGCGCCGGGCACCAGCACTTCCGTGGCGATAATCACGATAATCAGCCCAACCATAACGGGCACTGAGGTGCGTTTTACCACTTCAAATGGCGAGATTTTTGCCATCCCGGCAACGGCGACGACCACGCCCGATACCGGGGAAATGGTACGGCCCAGGTTTGACGCCTGCAGCATGGGAATGGAGAGATAGGCCGGGTTAATACCGGAGGAGTGGGCCAGTTTCGGGATCATCTCCACGAAAGCGTAGAAAGGCGCATTGCCGGAACCGGTGGTCATGGCCGCCAGCATGGTGAGTACCACCAGGACCAGCATCAGGATAATACTGGCCGAGCCGAACGAGGTGGCGATAGAGATCAGGCTCTGGATAAAGCCGATGGTGCTCAGACCCTGAGCAAAAACGCCCGCTGCCACCAGCAGCATCACCACGCCAGCGAAGGCATCCGCCATACCGCGATAGGCGACTTCCAGACCCGAGAACACCTTTTGCGTGTTGAAACCGCGCACAAACTCCAGCACGGCAGCCAGCAGCATGCAGATCACCAGAATGGTGATGATGTGCAGCTGCGGGCCCCATTTGCCGTCAAAAATCAGCACTCCGATAATCGGCGTGAAGGGCAGAATGGCATAAAACGCGGGGGCGGTGGTGGTGATCTCACTCACATCCATCATCTCGTGGCTGATGTTTTCTTTCTTATCCAGATAGCGCTGCCAGAAGAAATGCGCGATTCCCATTCCCACAATGGCGACAATAGAGATTGGCAGCGTGGTTTTAAAGGCGAAGTCGATGAGCGACATCTCCGCAGCCTTTGCCGCCAGCACAACGTCGCCGGAGGTCGGGGAAAGAATAATGGCTGCCGGAGACGCGCAAATGGCTGCTGCCGCGCCGCGGCTGATACCGACGTTCACCATGACCGGGAACAGCGTGGCCATGAGCAGTACGCCAAGTCCGGTTGCCGACGACACGGCCAGCGACATCAGGCAGGCGAGGAAATAGGCGGCGACCATCAGCAGATAGGGTGAGTTGATGTATTGCAGCGGTTTTGAGGCAAGCTTAACGACCATGTCGTTGGCACCGATATGGGTCATGTAGGCGGCAAAACCGCACAGCATCATGATCATCATACCCAGGTCGCCGCCGCGGCTCATGAGTAATATCTTAATGTATTCAACAATATCAGTGGCGGTGTAACCCGTACTGGTTGCACTGGCAGGTAATACCTGATGTCCCATTATGGCGCTGATAATCAGCAGCGTTAAACCGCCAACAAATAATACGCCCGTGGCCGAATAGCCTTTAATGATGTAGCGTGCGACACCGACAATGACGACGACCCCAATAAGGAGTTCGAATAACGTAAGCATGATTTCCCCTGTATCTCTGCTGCAATGGAGCACAAAAAATCAATAAAAATAAGAAGGATGAAAATGTGCCGAATAAATGGCCTGTTCTTGCTGATTAAAATCAATAAACAGACGACTAGAGAGCAGAACAACCGTGTTTTTGCCATGGCTCTTACATTTACGCCATGAGAGTCTTGACCGTAAGAAATAGCGCAATATGTCCTTACAATGATAACAGATTGTTAATATTTTGTGTAATTCAGCATGTTGCTGATATACAAGGCTAAACAGGTTAAAGGCTCACTCTGAATGTGCTTATTCAAACTTGCGGTCCAGTTTATTGAGAATATTCCCGGAAAAAGGCCGAATAATTAGGAATAACGCTGATGTCGTTAAGCCTTGATTCAACTACTTTATGGTAAACTTTGCCTCGAATACTAAGAATGGTAATTGCATTGTGATCGTACGTAATACATTTTTCTCAATTTTATTGTTTATTTTTGGGCAGTTAACGTTTTCTTCTGTTGCACAGGCAGAGGACAACGCGACGGATAAAGGGTGGTTCTCAACCTTTACGGATAATGTCTCTCAGACCTGGACGGCGCCCGAACATTATGATCTCTATGTTCCGGCAATAACGTGGCATGCGCGTTTTGCTTACGACAAAGAGAAAACCGATAAATATAACGAGCGTCCGTGGGGCGCTGGTTTCGGTCAGTCGCGCTGGGATGATAAGGGAAACTGGCATGGTATCTATCTGATGGCCTTTAAAGACTCCTTTAATAAATGGGAGCCGATTGGGGGCTACGGCTGGGAGAAAACCTGGCGCCCGCTAGCTGACGAGAACTTCCATGTCGGGTTGGGCTATACCGCGGGGGTCACCGCGCGTGACAACTGGAACTACATTCCGATCCCGGTGCTGCTGCCGTTGGCCTCTATCGGTTACGGCCCCGCAACGTTCCAGATGACCTACATCCCGGGCACGTACAACAACGGTAACGTTTACTTCGCTTGGATGCGTTTTCAGTTTTAACTGAAAAAACTTTACCTGTTGGTGATAAAACGCGCAGCCGTTGATTCATAAACGATAAAAATCTGCCAGTGAAAATTAACGCGACTTTAGTCACTTTTTATCAAAGATCCGCTGGACAAAAGGTCTCACAATTGATGTACTGGTAACCGACACAGCATTTGTGTCGTTTTTTAATGTAAAGGTAATTTTGATGTCTAAGATTAAAGGTAACGTTAAGTGGTTTAATGAGTCCAAAGGATTCGGTTTCATTACTCCTGAAGATGGCAGCAAAGACGTGTTCGTACACTTCTCTGCAATCCAGTCTAATGGTTTCAAAACTCTGGCTGAAGGTCAGCGTGTAGAGTTCGAAATCACTAACGGTGCCAAAGGCCCTTCTGCTGCTAACGTAATCGCTCTGTAATCCAGACGCGTCAGCAAGAATTTCAAAACCCGCTCACTGAGCGGGTTTTTTTCGTTTTGAATCAGCCAAGCAGATACATTTTCAGGAAGCTGGCCACGATCAGCACGCTTAACAACACCATGCCTGCGCTCATCAGACTCTGTTTCATTCTGTCACCCTCGTTCAGTACTGCATCCAGAGTGACAGAGAAAAATTAAGCCAACATTAACGGTTCGGCTGTTAATGCGCGCTTGCAGAAGAAAATAGCCAAAATGCGATCCCCGTCATCGCAAAGGAGCCGAGCATATTGATCGCCATATTCATCAGCGCCCAGCCGATACGGCCTTCCTGAAAGAGAAAAACCGTTTCCGCAGAAAAGGTTGAGAAGGTGGTTAACCCGCCGCAGAATCCGGTGGTAATAAGGACTTTCCACATTGGGTCAATGTGTGTCATTCGGTTAAACCAGGCCAGCCCCATGCCAATGATAAAGGCACCTATCAGGTTTGCAGCCAGCGTCCCCATGGGAATCGCCTGATGCAGGGGGTTAAACCGCATACTGAGAAACCATCGCGCAACGCTACCCGTTCCCCCACCAATAAAAACGGCTAAAAGTAGTTGTAACACGCTAAATACCTGCTATTTGATGTGTAAGAGAAGCGAGTTTAACGCCGTTTATGATGAGGGGACAAATATGTATGTTGCGGTAGGGCAATTTGCGGTCACGCCTGACTGGCAGGCTAACGCGATAAAATGCGTCAATCTGATGATGCAGGCCCAACAGAAAGGCGCGTCGCTGCTGGTGCTTCCTGAGGCGCTGCTGGCCAGGGATGATAATGACCCGGATTTATCCGTGAAGTCCGCGCAGCCGCTGGACGGTGAATTTTTACAGCAATTGCTCGCCCAGAGCGTGGGCAATACGATGACGACGATCTTAACAATCCATGTTCCCTCTACGCCGGGTCGGGCGGTGAATACGCTGGTGGCGATTCGCGGCGGAGCCATAGTCGCACGTTACGCCAAGCTCCATCTTTATGATGCCTTCAGCATTCAGGAATCACGGCGCGTCGACCCAGGAGACCGTGTTCCGCCGCTGCTGGAGATTGACGGATTAAAGGTTGGGCTGATGACCTGCTATGACCTGCGTTTTCCGGAGCTGGCACTCCATCTGGCGCTACAGGGGGCGGACGTGCTGGTTCTGCCTGCCGCGTGGGTTAAAGGGCCGTTAAAAGAACATCACTGGGCAACGCTGCTGGCGGCACGCGCGCTGGATACCACCTGCTATATCGTTGCTGCAGGAGAATGCGGAACGAAGAACATCGGGCAAAGCAGGGTAGTCGATCCGCTGGGTGTGACGATCGCCGCCGCTGCGGAAGCCCCGGATTTGCTGGTGGCGGAGATAAACATAGACAGAATTGCGCTTGCACGTCAGCAATTACCTGTTCTTCGCAATCGTCGGTTTGCGCCACCGCAATTATTGTGATGTTTTTTTCAACAATGCTTGATTCACCTTGTTACAGATTGCTATTGTGTGCACGCGCTAAATGACCGTTAATACAGTCAGGTTTTGGCGCTGAATGCAGCCTGTTTTAAGTAAAGAAGGTATCTATGGGTGAGATTAGTATTACCAAACTGCTGGTGGTTGCCGCACTGGTCGTCCTGCTGTTTGGTACCAAGAAGTTACGCACGCTGGGTGGTGACCTGGGGGCTGCCATCAAAGGCTTTAAGAAAGCGATGAACGACGATGATACAGCCGCGAAGAAAAGCGCTGAGGATGACGTCCCGGCAGACAAGCTTTCTCACAAAGAGTGACAGCAACGCCTGAGGGCATGCGAAAAAAAAACCGGCTCATGAGGCCGGTTTTTTTGTATTACTGTAAATGAATATTACAGCATTATTTAACTTCTTCGCCTTTTGCCTGCATATCTGCATGGTAGGAGGAGCGAACAAACGGGCCGCATGCGGCGTGAGTAAAGCCCATCGCCAGCGCTTCGGCCTTCATTTCATCAAACTCGTCCGGGCTCACGTAGCGCTGTACCGGCAGGTGGTGACGGCTTGGCTGCAGATACTGGCCCAGAGTCAGCATGGTTACACCGTGGCGGCGAAGATCGCGCATCACCTCGATGATTTCATCGTTAGTTTCACCCAGACCTACCATCAGACCTGACTTGGTCGGAATATGTGGATGCGCTTCTTTGAAGCGTTCCAGCAGTTTCAGAGACCAGTTATAGTCAGCGCCCGGGCGCACCTGACGATAGAGACGCGGTACGTTTTCCAGGTTGTGGTTAAATACATCTGGCGGCGTCGCGGTCAGGATATCCAGCGCGCGGTCCATACGGCCGCGGAAGTCTGGCACCAGCGTCTCGATTTTGATGTTTGGGCTTTTCTCGCGAATGGCCGTAATACAGTCAGCGAAGTGCTGCGCTCCGCCGTCGCGCAGATCGTCACGGTCAACGGACGTGATAACCACGTAACGCAGCGCCATGTCGGCGATGGTCTGCGCCAGCTTCTGGGGTTCGTTAGCATCAGGTGCAACCGGACGGCCATGAGCAACATCGCAGAACGGGCAGCGGCGGGTACAGATAGCACCCAGAATCATAAACGTCGCGGTACCGTGATTGAAACATTCAGCAAGGTTCGGACAAGAGGCTTCTTCACAAACGGAGTGAAGGCCATTCTTGCGCATCGCCGCTTTGATCCCCTGGATACGCGAAGAGTCGGCCGGAAGTTTGATTTTCATCCATTCCGGTTTTCTTAACAGCGCCTCGCGCTCTGTAGCCACGTTTTTAACCGGGATAAGGGCCATTTTATCGGCATCGCGGTATTTAACACCGCGTTCCATCACAATGGGTTTACTCATAGCGTGCGTGTTCCAGTTGCGAATATCGAAGGAAAGCGTTTCAATTCAAGGGAATGTTGTATTTATCAACTATTTTTGAACGAACGACAGGCAGTATATCATTGAAACGGTCGTTAAAGCAGCCTGCCAGATCGCCAATTTGTAAAATAGTTGTTGTTTTGTGCCTTTTGCCCTGCCTGCCGCAGGGGCTTATGCTGGCTCAACCTGTCAGAAGGCCTGACGGATAATGCGGATTACGTTTTCCAGAACCGGATCGCGCAAGCTCAGCTTGTTGTAATGCAGTGAAATTTCAACAGATTCCCCATTAAGCTGGCTGAGGGGGATACTGTCCAGCGGCCAGCATTTCCGGAGCAGGCTGTACAGGCGCGATGGCATGATGCACAGCATATCGCTGCTGCCTATCAGGGATGCGGTGGTGAACATATTGTAACTGCTGAAGCTGATCTGACGTTCCGGGAAAATTTCATCAATACGCTGACGAAGGCCATGGTTGGACTGCCCTTCGGTCATGAAAGACGAGTGGTCGTAGTTGCGCAGGTTTTCGATGGTCAGCGGCTCGCTGAGGGCAGGATGCTGCTGACGGCAAACCAGTACCAGGTTATCCGCATAGAGCACATTTTGCCCCAGCGCTCTGGCACTGAAGCTGCCGCTTTCAATAATCAGGTCCGTCTGGAACTGGGCAAGCTGAACGTCAGGCTCATGGAGAGGCACATTGCGAAGCAGGAGCTGCGGAGCATGCTCTTTTACGGCCTGGAAGATCGCTGGCATCACCAGCACACCCACAGAAGGAGAACAGCCGATGGTGATAGTTCTCTGCTTATCGTAGCTCCCGGTTAAATCCAGCGCGCCCAGAATCGACTCCAGCCCCTGGCTGATGTACTCATGAAGATGTGTGGCGTAGGCCGTCGGCGTTACCCCCTGGCCCTTACGAATAAATAACGGGTCAGGAAATATAGCGCGTAGCTTTTGGATGGACTGGCTTATTGCAGATGGCGTGAGATTAAGAATTTTCGCAGCGTTAACGATACCCTTATGGACATATACTGCCTCAAAAATAGTCAGTAAATTGAGATCAATATTACGTAAAGTCCGAAAAATTTGCGGCTTGTCTTCGCCACCAGGTTCATTCAGTCGTTTGGCTGGTAAATTATTATACTCCACGCTTTCACTCCGTATACATTCACAATATGAATGATAGTTGAATTTATTTATTATGCTTGTAGAGATTCGTAAAGTGTTGGTTTTGTTTCATTTGTTTATCAAAAGCAAACACTTGTGTGATAATTGCTCACGTTGCTTATGCCGTGTTTGCCGTGCATGCTGGAGGCTAAATAATATGTAGCGGTAATATTCGGGCGCTTCGAAAATATAGAATCTATGGATTATTGTAAAGTGCAAAAACGGTAAATAGACAGTGGCCCGTCAAATTAGCGAGCCCTGTTGTACGATATATTAAGCAGGGATATATTCGTGCGGGGGATTGTTAAGTAGTGCTAACACGTTCTTCAAAAGCACGGGACGAATCGTGTCTGGCGTAGCGGTTTCTACCCACTGGCGCATTTGCGTCATTTCCATGCCGGCGTAGCCGCAGGGGTTTATGCGCTGGAAAGGCGCGAGATCCATATTAATATTCAAGGCCAGGCCATGGAATGAGCAGCCTTTACGAATACGCAACCCCAGAGAACAGATCTTCATTTCCCCAACGTAGACCCCAGGCGCATCGGCCCGCGGATGCGCGTCAATCCCGTATTCCGCCAGCGTATTGACGACTGTCTGTTCCAGTAAGGTAACCAGTTCACGCACGCCGAGCTTTCTGCGCTTCAGATTGAGCAGGACGTACATCACCTGCTGCCCGGGACCATGGTACGTGACCTGACCGCCGCGATCGCTCTGGATAACCGGAATATCGCCCGTCATTAATAAATGTTCTGCTTTTCCCGCCTGACCCTGCGTAAAGACTGGCAGGTGTTCGACCAGCCAGATCTCATCGGGGGTAGTGTCATCGCGTGAATCGGTGAAGTCATGCATAGCCTGGGAGACAGGCTCGTAAGGTTGCAGCCCGAGGTGACGGACCAGAATTTTATCCTGATACAAAACTGCGTCTCCGAAGACGAGGGACAAAAGGTATGCGGGAGTATATCACAGCGGGGAGAGGGGTTACCCGGCAAACCGGGTAACCGCAAAGGGACTACAGCACCATACGAACGATTTCGATATTGCCGAGCTCTTCGTACAGCGTCTCAACCTGCTCAATGTGTGTCGCAGTGATGGTAATAGAAACCGAGTGGTAGTTGCCCTTGCTGCTTGGTTTTACTGACGGAGAGTAGTCACCCGGCGCATGGCGCTGTACCACTTCAACCACCTGATCAACCAGCTCAGGTTTCGCCAGACCCATTACTTTGTAGGTAAATGGGGTAGGGAATTCAAGCAGTTCGTTAAGTTTGGTTTTCATGTCAGCTCCGGCGTAACGTCAAAAAATAATAACTCCCACGTCAGGTGGGAGTTATCAGGATACTTAGTATATGGGGATCAAAATCACACTTTCAAGTGTTCGATTTTTAACCAAACCAGTGGTGGAACATCAATTTAATATAATCAATGATTTTGCCGAAGAAATTGCCTTCAGGAATTTCTTGCAGGACCACCAGCGGGCGCTGATCGATCGTTTTGCCATCCAGCTGGAAGTTGATCGTGCCCACAACCTGATTTTTCTGCAGCGGGGCGTGCAGCTCGGTGCTGTTCAGGACGTAGCTGGCTTTCAGATCCTTCATACGACCGCGCGGAATGGTCAGGTAGAGGTCTTTATCAACGCCGAGAGAAGCACGGTCGTTGTCGCCGAACCAGACGGGTTCAGACGCAAACTCTTTGCCTGCTTTCAGTGGATTCACGGTTTCGAAGAAACGGAAGCCCCAGGTCAGCAGCTTCTTGCTTTCTGTTTCACGGCCTTTAAAGGTGCGGCCACCCATCACGGCAGAGATCAGACGCATCTGGCCTTCAGTGGCGGAGGCGACCAGGTTGTAGCCCGCTTTGTCGGTGTGACCGGTTTTGATGCCGTCAACGTTCAGGCTGTTATCCCACAGCAGGCCGTTACGGTTGGTCTGACGAATACCGTTGAAGGTGAACTCTTTCTCTTTATAGATAGAGTACTCATTAGGGACATCGCGGATCAGCGCCTGACCAATCAACGCCATGTCACGTGCCGAGCTGTACTGACCGTCTGCGTCCAGGCCGTGTACGGTCTGGAAATGGCTGTTTTTCAGACCCAGCGCGTTCACGTAGCTGTTCATCAGGCCTACGAAGGCATCCTGACTACCGGCGGCGAAATCGGCCATCGCCACGCAGGCATCGTTACCCGACTGCAGGTTGATACCGCGAATCAGCTGGGAAACAGGAACCTGCATACCCGGTTTCAGGAACATCAGAGAGGAGCCCTTAAAGACCGGGTTCCCGGTTGCCCACGCATCGTTACCGATGGTGACCAGATCCGTTTCTTTGAATTTACCTGCCTTCATCGCCTGGCCGATAACGTAGCTGGTCATCATTTTGGTCAGGCTGGCCGGGTCACGGCGGGCATCGGCATTCTGTTCTGCCAGCACTTTGCCAGAGTTGTAATCGATCAGGATGTAGGATTCCGCGTCGATTTGCGGAACGCCAGGGATCATGGTCTTGATATTCAGGTCATCGGCGTGAGCTGCAGAGAGCGCAGCCGCGCAAAGGGCCGTGGTCAGCGCCATGCGCTGCACAAAACGAGCAGAAAAAGTGGTCTTCATGGTCAGAACTACGACATCCGTGATGGAATTAAAAAAAGTGCCTTACTATAGCAAATGCTATTCAGGCAGGCATCCGACTTTAAGCATGAGTTTGTGAATGTGTTTTACACAAACTGACAATTCGGATACCGCCGGTTAATTATTTCGCAACAGCGATAAATGACTGAAGCTGAGCTTCATTCTGCAGACGCTGCTGCAGGGAGGCTGCCTGCGATTTGCTGGCAAACGGCCCCATCTGAATGCGCCAGACCGCACCGTTCTGCTCAACGCGTCCCGGTACGCCAAACTGCTGGCTCAGACGCTGCTGATACTGTTTAGCCCGGGCCTGATCGCTCACAGCACCGACCTGAACCACATAGCTGCCGCTGGCCGCTGTTGGAGCCGCCACCGCGGCACTTTGCGTGGCCGCGGGCGCCGTTACGGGAGCCGACTGGGTCGCTGGTGCAGCAACGGGAGCGGGGGCTGGGGTAGGTTCACTGCCTTCCAGCACGCCCGAGGCTAAGGTCGTCGGTGCGCCAAGAAAACCGCTGCTCTTTACCGGTGCGCCCGTTGAATCGTCGCTTTGCAGCGTGTCGTTGCTGATTGGGCGTATTTCTCCCCCCGGCTGAGCAGGCTCGGCCGGAGAAGAGACGCTGCCCATTCCCCCGTCAAGATTGGGGCGGTCGGGAAGGGCATAGGTCTGTTTCGCCACCGTCGTACACGCGGTACCCGGCCCGGAGAGGGAGCCATCCTGCGCCACGATAATTGGGTCAATACGGACTTTGGTGTTGTTCGAGGTATTCAGGCGATCGGCAGACGCGCGCGACAGGGAGATCACCCGGTCATTACCGTACGGGCCGCGGTCGTTGATACGCACGACGATCATGCGGCCGTTTGCCAGGTTGGTGATACGAGCATAGCTCGGGATCGGCAGCGTCGGATGTGCCGCCGTCAGCTGCATGGGGTCGAACGTCTCTCCGGAGGCCGTCAGGTTACTGCCAGGCTCGGCATCATAAATGGCGGCAAAGCCCGCCTGGCTGAAACGGGAAGGATCCTGAACAATTTTATAGCTTTTGCCGTCGCGCTCGTAATCCTGATTGGCACTGGCATTCAGCGGTTCATAAACGGGATCGGCACCGCTGATTTCTACGATCGGGCCATTACACACCGCAGGCTGCGGCGGCGCGACGGTTGCCTGTTGCTGACCATCATCACTAGTACAGGCCGCAAGTAAACTTGCCGCAATGCAGATCCCCAGCCACTGCTTACGCATTCCGATCCCCTTATTTTTATACGCTTTTTGACAACATTTTTCTGTGGGTATGGATCGACATCACGATACCAAACCCGGCCATCAACACGATCAGTGCCGAGCCTCCGTAACTCACCAGCGGCAGCGGTACGCCTACCACCGGCAGAATACCACTCACCATACCAATATTTACGAAGACATAAACGAATAAAATCAGCATCAACCCGCCAGCCATGACGCGACCAAAGGTCGTTTGCGCGCGTGCTGCAATCCACAATCCCCGCATGATCAGCAGAACGTATAGGGCCAGGAGTATTAAGATGCCCACCAGCCCCAGCTCTTCCGCCAGGACGGCAAAGATAAAGTCGGTGTGGCGTTCCGGTAAAAATTCCAGCTGCGACTGCGTGCCGTGCAGCCAGCCTTTACCGCGCAGGCCGCCGGAGCCAATCGCAATCTTGGACTGAATAATATGATAGCCCGCGCCCAGCGGATCGGTTTCCGGATCGAGCAGCATCATGACGCGCTGGCGCTGGTAATCGTGCATCAGGAAGAACCAGAGAATAGGGATGAACGCCGCAATCAGCACTACCGCGATACCAATCAGGCGCCAGCTCAGGCCCGACAGGAACAGGACAAACAGGCCGGAGAGGGCGATGAGGATAGAGGTACCCAGGTCAGGCTGTGCCGCAACCAGCAGCGTTGGCAGGAAAATCAGCACCAGCGCGATAGCGGTATTCTTCAGCGACGGCGGACAGACGTCGCGGTTGATGAAGCGTGCCACCATTAAGGGCACGGCGATTTTGGCAATTTCCGAGGGCTGAAAGCGGACAATGCCCAAATCCAGCCAGCGTTGCGCCCCTTTTGAAATGGCGCCAAACGCATCGACCGCAACCAGCAAAATAATACAGAAGATGTAGAGGTAGGGCGCCCAGCCTTCGTAGACGCGCGGCGGGATCTGCGCCATCACCACCATAATGATAAGGCCCATGGCGATCTGGCCGATTTTGCGCTCCATCATCCCGATGTCCTGGCCGCTGGCGCTCCAGATAACCAGCGCGCTGTAAACCAGCAGAGCCAGCAGGATCAGCAGCATGGCTGGGTCGATGTGGATTTTGTCCCACAGCGATTTTTTATTTGGATTATCCGTCATGATTATTGGTCCTCCGCCGCAGCGGCGGCCGGGTTTTCAGCCGGCAGTTCGGTGTTGTTATCACCCAGCATAATGTGGTCAAGGATCTGGCGCATGATGGTCCCTACTGCAGGCCCGGCACCGCCGTTCTCCAGAATCATCGCCACCGCGACCTGCGGGTTGTCATATGGGGCAAACGCCGTCATCAGCTTGTGGTCACGCAGACGTTCGGCAATGCGGTGCGCGTTATAGGTTTCGTTGGCTTTCAGGCCAAAGACCTGCGCAGTACCGGACTTCGCCGCCACTTTGTACGGCGTACCGGCGAAATACTTGTGTGCGGTACCGTTCGGGCGGTTTGCCACGCCGTACATACCGTCTTTCGCAATTTCCCAGAAGCCGGAATGAATGTCACCCACCGGCGCTTCGTGCGGCTGGTTCCACGGCACTTTTTTGCCGTCTTCAACCGTACTCTGCAGCAGGTGAGGCACTTTCACCACGCCGTCATTGATGAGGATCATCATGGCTTTGTTCATCTGAAGCGGCGTTGCCGTCCAGTAACCCTGACCGATACCCACCGGAATGGTGTCGCCCTGATACCACGGTTTTTTAAAGCGCTTCAGCTTCCATTCGCGCGTCGGCATGTTGCCGGAGCGTTCTTCCGCAAGGTCAACGCCGGTGTAGTGTCCGTAGCCGAATTTGCTCATCCACTCAGACAGGCGGTCGATCCCCATGTCATACGCCACCTGATAGAAGAAGGTATCCGCAGACTCCTCCAGCGATTTGGTGACGTTCAGATGACCGTGGCCCCATTTTTTCCAGTCGCGATAGCGCTTTTCTGAACCGGGCAGCTGCCACCAGCCCGGGTCAAACAGGCTGGTATTGCGGTTGATGACGCCAGCACTCAGTGCAGAGACCGCCACGTACGGTTTAACCGTGGATGCCGGCGGGTAAACCCCTTGCGTCGCGCGGTTCACCAGCGGCGTGTTGGGGTCATTCAGCAGACCGGAGTAGTCTTTACTGGAAATGCCGTCAACAAACAGGTTCGGGTCATAGCTTGGCATAGACACCATCGCCAGGATGCCGCCGGTGCGGGGATCGGTGACCACAACGGCTGCGCGGCTGCCCGCCAGCAGGGTTTCAATATACTGCTGTAGCTTAAGGTCGAGGGTCAGATAGACGTCATGCCCCGCCTGAGGCGGCACTTCTTTAAGCTGGCGAATCACGCGGCCACGGTTGTTAACCTCCACCTCTTCATAGCCGGTTTGCCCGTGCAGGACATCTTCGTAGTAGCGTTCAATACCGAGCTTACCGATGTCGTGCGTTGCGGCGTAGTTCGCCAGCTTGCCGTCTTTATCAAGGCGGTCGACGTCTTTGTCGTTAATCTTGGAGACGTAGCCAATCACATGCGTCAGCGCGGATCCGTAAGGGTAGTAGCGACGCTTGTACCCCTTTACTTCCACGCCGGGGAAACGGTACTGGTTTACCGCAAAGCGGGCCACCTGGACTTCCGTCAGGTTGGTTTTAACCGGGATGGAGGTGAATCGGTGTGAGCGGGCGCGCTCTTTTTTGAAGGCGGCGATATCGTCGTCGTTAAGGTCGACAACGCTTTTCAGCGCTTCCAGCGTATCCTGAACATTATCGACTTTTTCCGGCATCATCTCGATTTGATAGATGGTGCGGTTTAACGCCAGCGGGGTGCCGTTGCGATCGTAAATAATGCCGCGGCTGGGCGCGATAGGCACCAGCTTGATACGGTTTTCGTTGGAACGCGTCTGGTAGTCGGTAAAACGGACAATTTGCAGATTATAAAGGTTGGCGATCAGCACGCCGGTAAGCAGCAAAATCCCGGTGAAGGCGACCAGCGCCCGGCGCACAAACAGCGCGGACTCAGCCGTATAGTCGCGAAAAGAATTCTGTAGTTTCATCCGCTGCTTAATCTACCCTGGTCAGTCATTACTCGCGGTGATAGGGGTGGTTGGTAGTAATGCTCCACGCGCGATACAGGCTTTCTGCCACCAGTACCCGAACGAGCGGGTGGGGAAGCGTCAGCGCGGAGAGGGACCAACTTTGTTCTGCTGCCGCTTTGCAGGCAGGGGATAACCCTTCGGGTCCGCCAATCAACAGACTGACGTCTCGGCCATCCTGCTTCCAGCGCTCCAGTTCGTGCGCCAGCTGCGGCGTATCCCAGGGTTTTCCTGGAATATCGAGGGTGACGATGCGGTTTTTGCCAGCGGCAGCCAGCATCAGTTCGCCCTCTTTATCGAGAATACGTTTGATATCGGCGTTCTTGCCGCGCTTACCGGCGGGGATTTCCACCAGTTCGAACGGCATGTCTTTTGGAAAACGACGCAGATATTCAGTAAAACCGGTTTGTACCCAGTCCGGCATTTTGGTGCCGACGGCGACCAGCTGCAACTTCACGCATTAACCCCAGAGTTTTTCCAGCTCATACAGGCGACGGCTCTCTTCCTGCATGACGTGGACAATCACATCGCCGAGATCGACAACCACCCAGTCAGCCGTCGCTTCACCTTCAACGCCGAGCGGCAACAGCCCTGCAGCACGTGATTCCTGTACCACGTGATCGGCAATTGAAACAACATGACGTGTGGACGTACCGGTGCAGATGATCATGCAGTCGGTAATACTGGATTTACCCTTAACGTCGATAGCGATGATGTCCTGACCTTTCAGGTCATCAATTTTGTCAATAACAAAATCCTGGAGTGCTTTACCCTGCAAGTTTTCCCCCTGGGGTGAATGAGATTGTAAAACGTTGAATTCGTAGCCAGACAGTATACCTGAACTCATGCCTGTATCGGGACAAAAGTCTCCGGCCGGGCTTTTGAAGGCGGGTATCATCCCACCCTCTGCCTGAGATTGCATCGCCATTTTTGTAAAACAATTTCTGTAAAGCAATCATCGGCGGGAAAGTCTGGCAGCGGAGAATAACAGTATGGCTTACCCTGTCAAGGCAGGATAAACAATAAGCCGCTTTTTATGCCCTCCGGCTATTCATCTGCGCTTTTCTGATACAAACCATGCGTATGGATATAGGCCAGCACCGGTGCGGGGAGCAGATCGTCACACGCTAAACCCTGCTGTAAGCGCTCGCGAATGAGGGTTGCAGAGATATCGAACCACGGCGTTTCGGCCAGATAAATCTTCCCGGCAGGCTGAGTGTGAAGATCTTCAACATTGGCGGTGAGATGATCTTCCAGCCACTGCTGGTACTGCGCTTCGCGCATGGTCAGCGGATAGCCAGGACGGCGGCAGACGAGCAGGTGGCTGTTCTCCAGGATGGTTTCATATTTATGCCATGTGGGGAAGTTCAGCAGGGAGTCCTGTCCGATGATAAAAGCCAGCGGCTGGTCTGGCCCCTGTTCTGCGCGCCACTCCTGAAGCGTCTGCGAGGTCCAGGAGGGTGTGTCGCGACGCAGCTCACGCTCGTCAAGCCGGAAGAGCGGCTTATCTGCGATGGCCAGGGCAAGCATCTCTTTTCGCTGCTCGCTGGTCGCCTCAGGCTGTGGACGGTGGGGAGGGACATTATTCGGCATGATGGTGACGCGCTGAAGGCCGATCAGATTCGCCAGAATTTCAACCGGCTTCAGATGCCCGTAGTGTACCGGGTCGAAGGTGCCGCCATACAGGGCCTGTAAAGAGTGCATACTATCCATCAATAAAAACGTCTGCCAGCGCCTTGTGGCAGAGCAGCAGGGAAAGGCTTTCCAGCTCAGCCCAGACCGACTGGCCGTAATCTTGTTTTAACGTGAGTTCGGCGCGCATCAGAAGCTGTACCGCCTGGCGAAGCTGTTCATGACTCAGGCGGTTGACGGCCTCGGAAGTCAAAGCCCGGCGATTTTGCCACACCCGGTGTTTATCAAACAGCGAACGCAAAGGCGTATGGGCAGACTGACGCTTGAGCGTAATCAGCAGCAGCAGTTCGCGCTGCAGGGTTCGCAGCAGAATGACCGGTTCGCTGCCTTCGAGGCGCAGCTGCTGCAGAATATGCAGGGCGCGTTTACTTTTTGCCGACAGCAGCGCGTCCACCCAGTGGAACGGCGTGAAGTGCGCCGCGTCGTTAACGGCCTGCTCGACGCGCGGCAAGGTCAGCTTGCCGTCCGGCCAGAGCAGGGAGAGTCTGTCCAGCGCCTGCGCCAGGGCCAGCAGGTTACCTTCATAGCAGTAGCAGAGCAGCTGGTTCGCCGCATCATCCAGCTGAAGGTTGTGCTGCTTCGCTCTCGCGGCGACCCATTTAGGCAGATGCGCCTGCTCAGGCGTCTGACAGGTGACCAACACCGCGTGGGGCGCGAGTTGGGTAAACCATGCCGCGTTTTCCTGCGCTTTGGTCAGCTTGTTGCCACGCACAATCAGGATCAGATCGCTGTGTAAGAGGCTGACCAGCGTAGCGAGCTGCTCGTTCATCGCCGCGTTAGGCCCGTTTTCCGGCAGCAGGATCTGAATCGTCTGGCGCGATGCGAACAGGCTCATTGCCTGACAGAGCGAGAAGAGGGCGTTCCAGTCGGTATTGTTATCCAGCTGGACGGTGTGGTGTTCATCAAAGCCCTGCGCGGCGGCGGCATGCCGCACGGCATCCAGGCTTTCCTGAAGTAATAACGGATCGTTTCCAAGAAGCAGATACGCCGCGCGCAGCCCTTCATTGAGCTGCGCGCGGAGTTGTTCAGGATACAGCCTGATCATCATTTACCCAGAGAGTTAGCAGCAGGAAGCGTGCCATCAACCGGTTTATCAACAATGTCAGATCCTTGTTTGGTTGACGCTGCAATACTTGGCAGTTTACGGATCAGCTGTTCCGCCGCCTTGTCATACATTTCGTTGATGATAATCTGCTGTTCGGCATCTTTTGCCAGCGCCGTCTGCGGGTTATCGAAGAACGAACGGTACACTTTCGTGCTGATCGGATAGATATCTTTACCCGGGATCAGGACTGCCGCGTTGACCGTCAACACCATTTGATACTCTGCGGTACGGCCATCCTGGAAGATAGACGCAGTGTCTCTCGACAGACCACTTCCTGTCACACGCAGAGACGGTACATCCTGACGCAGCGTCTGTTTCTCAACAAGCTCAACGCCGTTCAGACGCAGCTGATTGCGAATTGCCCGGCTGAGTGGACCGTTCGGATCTCCGGAATCAAAGATCATGGTTTTCATCTGAGCAGGCACCGCCGTGGTATTGCGCAGGTGCCAGCCGCAGCCAGCGGTGACAAGCACCGCCAGAGATAAGAGTATTGTTGCCAGTTGTCGCACGTTTCCTCCCGCGCTTAGCCAACGACCAGATTCAGCAGTTTACCAGGTACGTAGATCACTTTACGTACGGTAACGCCCTCAAGATATTTAGCGACCAGTGGTTCCT
Source organism: Enterobacter sp. FB (assembly GCF_000805795.1). Classification (NCBI taxonomy): domain Bacteria; kingdom Pseudomonadati; phylum Pseudomonadota; class Gammaproteobacteria; order Enterobacterales; family Enterobacteriaceae; genus Enterobacter; species Enterobacter sp. FB. The sequence continues at coordinate 400,676 of NZ_JSZC01000013.1, forward strand.
GGCCCGCGCGCTCGCGAACCTGTTCTTCGGTTGCATCGACCGCCACGGTAATTTTACCGCGGACTTTACCGTTCACCTGGACCACGACCAGCGTGGTGTTTTCCACCATCGCGGCTTCGTCAGCCTGCGGCCACGGCGCGTTGTCGATATCGCCTTCGCCTTTCAGCTCCTGCCACAGGGTAAAGCTAACGTGCGGCGTGAACGGGTTCAGCATGCGAACGACGGCCAGCAGCGCTTCACGCATTAAGGCACGATCCTGCTCGCCGTCCTGCGGGGCTTTCGCCAGCTTGTTCATCAGTTCCATAATAGCCGCAATTGCGGTATTGAAGGTCTGACGACGACCAATATCATCGGTCACTTTCGCAATGGTTTTATGAACGTCACGACGCAGCGCCTGCTGATCTTCAGTCAGGGCAGCAGCGTTCAGCGCCGGGGCATCGCCCAATGAGGTGTGCTCGTAAACCAGCTTCCAGACGCGTTTCAGGAAGCGGTTTGCGCCTTCCACGCCAGACTCCTGCCATTCCAGCGTCATGTCTGCCGGAGAGGCAAACATCATGAACAGACGCACGGTATCCGCACCATAACGCTCAACCATCACCTGCGGGTCGATACCGTTGTTTTTCGACTTGGACATTTTGCTCATGCCGGTGTAGACCAGCTCGTGACCTTCAGCGTCTTTCGCCTTCACGATACGGCCCTTCTCGTCGCGCTCAACGATCGCGTCAACCGGAGATACCCAGTTACGCTCGCCGTTCGCCCCGACGTAATAGAAGGCATCCGCCAGCACCATGCCCTGGCACAGCAGCTGTTTTGCCGGTTCGTCAGAGTTCACCATGCCCGCATCGCGCATCAGCTTGTGGAAGAAGCGGAAGTAGAGCAGGTGCATGATGGCGTGTTCGATACCACCGATGTAGATATCTACCGGCAGCCAGTAGTTCGCTGCTTTGGAATCCAGCATGCCGTCCTGATACTGCGGACAGGTGTAGCGAGCATAGTACCAGGATGACTCCATAAAGGTGTCAAAGGTGTCGGTTTCGCGCAGCGCGGGCTGACCGTTGACGGTGGTTTTTGCCCACTCAGGATCGGCTTTGATCGGGCTGGTGATACCGTCCATGACCACGTCTTCCGGCAGGATCACCGGCAGCTGATCTTCCGGCGTTGGCATCACGGTGCCATCTTCCAGCGTCACCATTGGAATTGGCGCACCCCAGTAACGCTGACGGGAAACGCCCCAGTCGCGCAAACGGAAGTTAACTTTACGCTCGCCCACGCCAAGGGAGGCCAGCTTGTCGGCGATAGCGTTGAAGCCCTCTTCGAAGCTCAGACCGTTAAACTCGCCGGAGTTGAACAAGGTCCCTTTTTCGGTCAGCGCGTGTTCGGACAGGTCTGGTTCAGAACCGTCAGCCGTCAGAATAACAGGCTTGATGGTCAGGCCATATTTAGTGGCAAATTCATAGTCGCGCTGGTCGTGACCTGGAACAGCCATCACGGCGCCTGTGCCGTATTCCATCAGTACGAAGTTGGCGGCCCAGACAGGGATCGCTTCGCCCGTCAGCGGGTGAATGGCCCTAAAGCCGGTATCAACCCCTTTTTTCTCCATCGTTGCCATATCGGCTTCTGCCACTTTCGTGTTGCGGCACTCGTCGATGAAGGTAGCCAGTTCCGGATTGTTTTCTGCCGCTTTCTGCGCCAGCGGGTGACCTGCGGCCACGGCCAGGTAGGTCGCGCCCATGAAGGTGTCCGGACGGGTGGTGTAGACGGTCAGGGTCTGGTCGTAGTTCTCAACGTTGAAGGTAATTTCCACGCCTTCAGAACGGCCGATCCAGTTGCGCTGCATGGTCTTAACGGTATCTGGCCAGTGGTCCAGATTATCCAGATCGTTCAGCAGCTCATCAGCGTAAGCGGTGATTTTAATAAACCACTGCGGGATCTCTTTACGCTCTACTTTAGTATCACAGCGCCAGCAGCAGCCATCGATAACCTGTTCGTTCGCGAGAACGGTCTGGTCATTCGGGCACCAGTTAACGGCAGAGGTCTTCTTGTACACCAGGCCTTTTTTGTACAGCTCGGTGAAGAATTTCTGTTCCCAGCGGTAGTATTCCGGGGTACAGGTTGCCAGCTCGCGGCTCCAGTCATAGCCAAAGCCCAGCATTTTGAGCTGGTTTTTCATGTACGCGATGTTGTCGTACGTCCACGGTGCCGGCGCCGTATTGTTTTTGACCGCCGCGCCTTCCGCAGGCAGACCGAACGCATCCCAACCGATGGGTTGCAGAACGTTTTTGCCCAGCATGCGCTGGTAGCGCGCAATCACATCACCGATGGTGTAGTTACGCACGTGGCCCATGTGTAGTCGACCAGAAGGATAGGGAAGCATCGACAGGCAGTAATACTTCTCTTTGCTCTCGTCTTCGGTTACTTCAAAGGTGCGCTTCTCGTCCCAGTGTTGCTGGACTTTTGATTCTATCTCTTCCGGGCGGTATTGCTCTTGCATGGCAGCCAGTGGTCCTGTGTTCAATACAGCTACAAATGTAGCCAATGGATGTGGTAATTCAGATCCGCATAGCATAGCCCAAACGCCCGCGTCAAAACAGCCTTTCGCACAAATGCGCTTTGCAGGAATTTACCGGGTCTGTGCTTCACCTGACAAAGCGGCGCTGAAATAAGGTCTATTATTAGAAATAGTTACTTACCCGGGAGGCAAAATGATGAACAAGGTTGCTCAATTTTACCGCGAACTGGTGGCGACACTGACGGAACGGCTGCGTAACGGCGAGCGTGATATCGACACGCTGGTGGAGCAGGCGCGTGCCCGCGTGTCGCAAACGGGTGAGTTAACGCGAACCGAAGTGGAAGAGGTGACCCGCGCCGTGCGTCGCGATCTGGAAGAGTTCGCGCGCAGCTACCAGGAGAGTCAGGAGGAGGTCACGGACAGCGTTTTCATGCGGGTGATTAAAGAGAGCCTGTGGCAGGAGCTGGCCGATATCACCGATAAAACGCAGCTGGAGTGGCGTGAAGTCTTTCAGGATTTAAACCACCACGGTGTGTACCACAGCGGTGAAGTGGTCGGGCTGGGAAATCTGGTGTGCGAGAATTGCCACCATCATATTGCAGTGTATACGCCGGAGGTCCTGTCGCTGTGTCCGAAATGCGGCCACGATCAGTTCCAGCGTCGGCCGTTTGAACCCTAGGTAAAAGCGCAGGTTTGCGCCCTCTCCCCGTGGGAGAGGGCCGGGGTGAGGGCATCAGGCCGCACTACGCACTATAGTAAGCCAGTCTCTCCGCCAGCAAATCCACAAACGCCTCACGGTCAATATCCACCATCACCGTGGTATTCGGTTTATTCTCTGTCAGCGAGTAGTAGTCCACCACCGTCATCCCCTGGGTGTATTTCCCCTGCGTTTCGACGCCAACCCACCTGTGGACTGTGGTAAAAATCTCCGGTTTTAACAGCCAGGCAATGGTGCACGGATCGTGCAGCGGCGCGCCGTGGAATCCCCATTTCTCGGCTTTGTGATACTCCATAAAGAAGTCGAGCAGCTCAGCCACGGTTGTCGCGACCGGATTGCCAACGGAGCGGAAGCGCTCGATGTCGTCTGCCATAATCTGCGCGCGATGCGTCACGTCCAGCCCTGCCATCACAACTGGCAGGCCCGACTGGAAGACGATTTCCGCTGCTTCCGGGTCGACAAAAATGTTGAACTCTGCGGAAGGCGTCCAGTTTCCCAGGCCCATAGCCCCGCCCATGATGACGATACGAGCGATTTTGCTGTGCAGTTCAGGATGGCTGCTCAGCAGCAGCGCGACGTTGGTTTGCGGTCCCGTTGCCACCAGGGTGACGGGTTCCGCGCTCTCGCGCAGCACCTTTGCCATCAGCTCCACGGCGGTGCAGCTTTGCGGCGTGAAGCCAGGTTCCGGCAGCGCCGGACCGTCCAGCCCGCTTTCGCCATGCACGTTATCCGCAATAATTAATTCACGCATCAGGGGCTTGAGGGCGCCGCCGGCGACAGGAATATCCGTGCGCTTGAGCAGCGTCAGCATGCGCAAAACGTTACGCAGGGTTTTATCCGGCGTCTGGTTTCCGGCAGAAGAGGTGACGGCTTTGACGTCGAGCTCGGGGGAGGCAAGTGCAAGGACCAGCGCGATCGCGTCATCATGACCCGGGTCGCAATCGAAAATTATAGGTTGTGCCATAGCGTTCTCCATTCATAGCGTTATTTTGTGACAAGGTTAACGCTGCAATGGGGCACCGACGAGAAGAAGTGAGCGAAAGCGTGAGGCAGTGCGCAATCCGCAGATTGCGCACTGAGAAGGTTAGTGCAGGATTTTCGCGAGGAAATCTTTCGCACGTTCCGATTTCGGGTTGGCGAAGAACTCCTCTTTCGGGGAATCTTCAACAATTTTCCCTTCGTCCATGAAGATCACGCGGTTGGCCACCTTGCGGGCGAAGCCCATTTCGTGGGTCACCACCATCATGGTCATCCCTTCATGCGCCAGTTCGACCATTACGTCCAGCACTTCGTTGATCATCTCCGGATCGAGCGCCGACGTGGGCTCGTCAAACAGCATCGCCACGGGATCCATGCACAGCGCACGGGCGATCGCCACACGCTGCTGCTGGCCGCCGGAAAGCTGTGCCGGGAACTTATCGGCATGCGCAGAGAGGCCAACGCGTTCCAGCAGTTTCAGGCCTTTCTCGCGCGACGCTTTTTTATCACGCTTGAGCACTTTCACCTGGGCCAGGGTCAGGTTCTCAATAATGGAGAGGTGAGGGAACAGCTCAAAATGCTGGAACACCATGCCAACGTGAGAGCGAAGCTGAGCAAGATTGGTTTTCTTGTCGTTGACTTTGGTGCCGTTGACGACGATCTCACCCTGCTGGACCGGCTCCAGTCCGTTAACGGTTTTGATCAGCGTCGATTTACCGGAACCGGACGGCCCGCACACCACTACCACGTCGCCTTTTTTTACTTCGGTGGAGCAGTCGGTCAGCACCTGAAAGTGCCCATACCATTTAGAAACATTTTTCAGGGAAATCATTGTACCGTCCTTTTCTTCAGCCAGCTGACCAACAGCGACGCGCTTAAACTAATCACAAAATAGACCGCTCCCGCAAAGAGCACCATCTCAACCTGCGTACCGTCACGCTCACCGATGGTGGACGCGGTACGGAAGAAGTCTGCCAGGCTCAGCACGTAGACCAGGGACGTATCCTGGAACAGCACAATTCCCTGGGTCAGCAGGAGCGGAACCATGGCGCGAAACGCCTGCGGCAGAATAATGAGCTGCATGGACTGCCAGTGCGTCATCCCCAGCGCCAGCGCGGCGCTGGATTGCCCGCGGGAGATACTCTGAATGCCCGCACGGATAATCTCCGAGTAGTAAGCGGCCTCAAACATCGAGAACGCCACCATCGCCGAGATCAGACGGATGTCGGTTTTCGGCGACAGACCCAGCACGTTTTGCAGAAAGCCGGGCACGATCAGGTAAAACCACAGCAGCACCATTACCAGCGGGATGGAGCGGAACACGTTAACGTAGGCGGTCGCAAACCAGGCGAGCGGCTTAAAGCTCGACAGGCGCATGACGGCCAGCAGGGTGCCCCAGACAATACCGACGATGATGGCAATGACGGTGATTTTTAAGGTAATCATCAATCCATCAAGCAGGTAAGGCATGGATGGAACGATAGAACTCCAGTCAAATTCGTACATTATTTGCCCCCCATGTTGCCCGGCAGGCGAATTTTGCGTTCAACCAGGTTCATCACTAGCATGATGAAAGCGTTAATCAGAACGTAGGCGAGCGTGATCGCGGTGAAGGATTCCCACGCGTGAGCGGAGTAATCCAGCAGCTTGCCCGCCTGCGCGGCCATATCGACCAGACCGATGGTCGAGGCGATGGCCGAGTTTTTCACCAGGTTCATCATCTCGGAGGTCATCGGCGGAACGATGACGCGGTAGGCGTTAGGCAGCAGCACGTAGCGGTAGGTCTGTGGCAGGGTTAACCCCATCGCCAGACCCGCATTTTTTTGTCCACGGGGTAATGACTGAATGGCGGCACGCACCTGCTCGCAAACGCGCGCAGCGGTAAACAGCCCCAGACACATCATGGAGGAGACAAAGAACTGCACATTCGGATCCAGTTCCGACTTGAACCACATGCCAATATTTTCCGGCAGCAGTTCCGGGATAACCAGATACCAGGTAAAGAATTGCACGATCAGCGGAACGTTACGGAACAGTTCCACGTACAGGGTGCCGAGTGTTGAAAGAAAACGGTTAGGGACGGTGCGCAGAATACCGAACAGAGAACCGACAAGAAACGCGATGATCCACGCCGTTATCGATAATGCCACGGTGACCTGAAAGCCGCTCCACAGCCAGCCAAGATAGGTGGTGTTGCCGAACGGGGCTTGTTGCAGGAATATGCCCCAGTTCCAGTCGATTGACATAATAAACTCCAGAAAAAAAAGGGTAGCAGCGCTACCCTCGAAGATTGGTGAGAAGCTCATTTTTCGCGCTGAGTGGGGAACGACCACTCAACGTATAGTCTGTCCATGCTTCCCGACAATCGAGAGGGCAGGAGATCCCGCCCCTGTTGTTCTAATTAGTTAAGAGCCTTGTCATTTGGAGATTTGAACAGCGCTTTCATGTCGTCTGACAGTTCAAAATTCATGTTCAGGTTTTTTGGTGGAATCGGGTTCTTGAACCATTTGTCGAACCATTTTTCCGCTTCGCCTGAGGTCTGCACCTGGGCGATGGTGTCATCGATCAGCTTTTTGAACTGCGGATCGTCTTTACGCAGCATACAGCCGTAGGCTTCTTTGGACTGCGCGGTACCGACGATATCCCAGTTGTCTGGTTTCTTCGCTTTCGCACGCTCGCCTGCCAGCAGGGCGTCGTCCATCATAAACGCGACGGCACGACCGCTTTCCAGGGTACGGAAGGAGTCGCCATGGTCTTTCGCGCTGATGATGCGCATATCCATTTTCTTCTCGTCGTTCAGCTTGTGCAGCAGCACTTCAGACGTGGTCCCGGAGGTGACAACGACCGCTTTCCCTTTCAGGTCAGCGAAGTCTTTGATCTCACCACCTTTCTTCGTCAGCAGGCGGGTGCCCACAACAAAGATGGTGTCAGAGAAGGCAGCCTGCTTCTGACGCTCGAGGTTGTTGGTGGTGGAGCCACACTCGAAGTCAAAGGTGCCGTTTTGCAGCAGCGGAATACGGTTCTGTGAAGTGATGGGGATCAGCTTCACCTGCAGGTCAGGTTTGTTCAGCTTTTTCTTCACAGCTTCAACGATGGCGTTGGAGTAATCCTGTGAATAGCCCACGACTTTTTGCGTGTTGTCGTAGTAAGAGAACGGGACAGAAGATTCACGGTGGCCGACCACGATAACGCCGTTTTTGGCAATCTTGTCGAGAGTGCTGCCTGCTGCCGGAGCGTCTTCAGCGTGAACCACGCCTGCGGACATCCCCATAACCAGCATTGCTGTGGCCAGTTTACGTAATTGCATACCCAACTCCTTTTTTATCAGCGCCAGCGACGCATTGATACCCATTGTGATGTTGTTATATCTCGCGCAATGCGAGTGCAGTGTTATGCAAGCTTGTTAACATTTAGTCTGGCTTAATGTAAAGATTTTGCTGCGTTATTGTTTATTTTTGCGAAGCACGCCGCACCATTCAGAGGCAAATATCTCCCGTTGCACCGTTTCGGTGCTACCGATGATCTACGCTGGTGCGACAAAGTTGCACAGTAAGCCAAACTGCGTTCACCTGAATAAACAAAGCAATAGGCGTGCCAGAATTGAAGTCTGGAGAGAATTGCCGGGTGGCGCTAACGCTTACCCGACCTACAAAAGCGAAACAGTAGGCCGGGTAAGCGTTAGCGCCACCCGGCAGGAAGAGGAGGGATTATCGACGACGCTGGCGCAGGCTCATCAGCACCGCGCCAAAGCCGAACAGCGCGGTCAGGATCCACAGCGGCCAGTTGCCGGTGCGGGCGTACGGCGTCAGCCCGGTGGTAGGAGTGACGTTGGTGGTCAGCACTTCTCGGGTGAACTGTGGGATCATGGCCTGGATTTCACCCTGCGGACCAATCACGGCGGTGATGCCGTTGTTGGTGCTGCGCAGCAGGGGACGGGCCAGCTCTAGGGAGCGCATGCGTGCCATCTGGAAGTGCTGCCACGGGCCGATTGATTTACCAAACCAGGCATCGTTAGAGATGGTCAGCAAATAGTCCGTATCCGGGCGGAAGTTATCGCGCACCTGCTCGCCTAAGATAATTTCGTAGCAGATGGCCGCCGTCAGGGCTGCGCCGTGCGCGTGCAGCTGAGGCTGAACGTACGGTCCGCGGCTGAAGGAGGACATCGGGAGATCGAAGAACGGGGCCAGCGGGCGAAGAATTGACTCCAGCGGCACAAATTCACCAAACGGCACCAGGTGGTTCTTGTTGTACCGATCGGTGGAGTGGTAGCTGTATTCGCTGTCTTTGCCGAGCGTAATGATGGTGTTGTAGGTGTCGTAGCGGTTCTGCTGATTCAGACGCGCATCGACAATCCCGGTGATCAGCGTACTGCCACGCGAGAGCAGCAGGTCGTTCATCATGTTGAGGAACGGCTGCTGGTTGATCTCAAGATCGGGAATAGCAGACTCCGGCCAGATAATCAGCTGCGATTTACCCATCACCTCTTCGGTGGCGTTGGCGTAGATCTTCAGCGTATTCAGCAGCTCTTTCTCGTCCCACTTCATCGACTGCGGGATATTCCCCTGCACCATGGAGACCTGCATGGCGCGCGCGGGCTCCGGCGTGAACCACTGGATATAGCGCAGCGGGAAGGGCAGGGCGAACAGCACCAGCGCCACAGCCAGCGGTTTCCAGCATCGTGAAACCAGCGCTAATACCAGCAGGCCGCTAACGACCATCAGCAGGAAGTTAATGGCCTCAACGCCCATGACCGGCGCCAGGCCTTTCAGCGGGCCGTCAATCTGACTGTAGCCGAACTGCAGCCACGGGAAGCCGGTCAGCACCCAGCCGCGCAGGAATTCCGTGATCTGCCAGACCACCGGCGCGGCAATGGCAACGCGCAGCCAGGTGGCTTTGGGCCACAGGCGAGAAAGGATGCCGGCGAACAGACCGGTATAGAGCGAGAGATACGCGGCGAGCAGTACCACCAGGAAGACGTTTACCGGGCCCGGCATACCGCCAAACTGGGCGATGCTGACGTAGACCCAGTTAATCCCTGAGCCAAACAGCCCCAGTCCCCAGAAGTAGCCAATAGCGGCAGCCTGTACCGGACGACGGTTCAGGGTCAAACCCTGAAGCCCCATCAGGGAGAGAATGGCCGCAGGCCAGATGTCGTAAGGAGAAAAAGCCAGCGTACCGCTGGCTCCGAGTAACAGCGCCAGCAGCAAACGGACGCGCTGGCGTTCAAGCAATGGGGCAAATGCCATTTACATTAATCTTCCAGTTTTGGCACCGGTGAGTCGTCCGGCGTTCTGACGTGAACCTGTATAATACGTCGGCTGTCGGCCATGGCTACTTTGAACTGGTAACCGTCGATGTCAACGGTCTCTCCGCGCGCCGGGAGGTGGCCAAAGGCCTGCATCACCAGCCCGCCAATGGTATCGACCTCTTCATCGCTGAAGTGGGTCCCGAAGGCGTCGTTGAAGTCCTCAATGGAGGCCAGCGCCCGCACGGTCCAGGTGTGGCGGCTGAGCTGACGGAAGTCGATATCCTCTTCTTCGTCATACTCGTCTTCGATTTCGCCCACGATCAGCTCAAGGATATCCTCGATCGTGACCAGACCGGAGACGCCACCAAATTCATCAATAACAATCGCCATGTGGTAACGCTGAGAGCGAAACTCTTTCAGCATCCGATCCACACGTTTACTTTCCGGCACAACCACGGCCTGGCGTAACACTTTTTCCATGCTGAAGGCTTCGGCATCGCTGCGCATAAACGGCAGCAGATCTTTCGCCATCAAAATCCCTTCGATGTGATCTTTGTCTTCGCTGATGACCGGGAAACGCGAGTGGGCGGATTCGATGATGACATCGAGACACTCGTCCAGCGTCTGGTTACGTTTCAGGGTGATCATCTGCGAGCGGGGGATCATGATATCGCGAACGCGCTGGTCGGCGATGTCCATAACCCCTTCGAGCATTTCGCGCGTATCTTCGTCGATAAGGTCGTTTTGCCCGGAATCACGAATCAGCTCCAGCAGTTCATCACGGTTTTTCGGTTCGCCGTGGAAAAGCTGGTTCAGAATGAGGGAGAAAAATCCCTTTTTACTGGTTGTCGTGTCGCTACTGTGTGAATTGTCGTCGCTCATGGCGTTTGTTAAGGGTTCTCTTGTTAGTTCAATGTTTACCGCCACGCGATGTCCTTTCGTGGCGGCAGGGGAGTCAGTCCGGTGACTGACTATTCTTTCTCGGCAATGTACGGATCCTCATAGCCCAGAGCAAGCATTATCTCTGTCTCGAGGGACTCCATCTCTTCCGCTTCGTCGTCTTCAATATGATCGTAGCCGAGCAGATGCAGGCTGCCGTGTACCACCATGTGCGCCCAGTGGGCTTCAAGGGGTTTCTGCTGCTCTTTGGCTTCCTGTTCAACCACCTGACGGCAGATGATCAGATCGCCCAACAGCGGCATCTCGATGCCCGGCGGGGCTTCGAACGGGAAAGAGAGCACGTTGGTCGGCTTATCTTTCCCGCGATAGGTCAGGTTAAGCTCATGGCTTTCTGCTTCATCCACCAGGCGAATCGTGACTTCTGATTCTTCCTGAAACTGCGGGATAACGGCATCCAGCCATTTCTGAAACTGTGCCTCATCTGGCATGCCGGAATTGTCTTCACAGGCCAACTGTAAATCGAGGATCACCTGACTCATTTCTGTTCTTGCTCCTGCGCTTCGCGCTTACGTTCTGCGGCCAGTTCGGCCTTACGCTTCTGATCTGCCTCTTCCCAGGCTTCATAAGCGTTAACGATACGCGCGACCACCGGGTGGCGTACCACGTCTTCACTGTGGAAGAAGTTAAAGCTGATTTCATCGACCTCGGCTAGCACTTCGATGGCGTGGCGCAGGCCCGATTTGGTGCTGCGCGGCAGATCGATCTGCGTGACGTCGCCGGTAATCACCGCTTTCGAGTTAAAGCCAATACGCGTCAGGAACATTTTCATCTGTTCGATGGTGGTGTTCTGGCTCTCATCAAGAATGATGAACGCATCGTTCAGCGTACGGCCGCGCATGTAGGCGAGCGGGGCCACTTCGATCACGTTACGCTCAATGAGCTTCTCGACCTTCTCAAAGCCCAGCATTTCGAACAGCGCATCGTATAAAGGACGGAGATACGGGTCGACCTTCTGGCTCAGATCGCCAGGCAGGAAGCCCAGTTTTTCACCGGCTTCAACGGCAGGGCGGGTCAGCAGGATACGCCGGATTTCCTGACGCTCCAGCGCATCGACCGCCGCGGCAACGGCCAGATAGGTTTTACCCGTACCCGCCGGCCCCACGCCGAAGGTGATGTCGTGGTCGAGAATATTGGCGATATACTGCGCCTGGTTTGGCGTACGCGGCTTAATGACGCCACGCTTGGTCTTAATGTTGATTGCCTTGCCATAGTCCGGCACGCTCTCCGCGCTCTGCTCAAGCACGCGCGCCTCTTTAATGGCGAGGTGAATCTGCTCCGGTTCGATATCCTGAATTTCGCCGCGCATGGGGGAGGTGTCGACATACAGGCTACGCAGAATGTCCGCAGCGGCGTTGACGCAGATAGGGCGTCCGGTGAGTTTGAAATGATTATCGCGACGATTGATTTCGATACCCAGACGTCGCTCCAGTTGTTTGATGTTGTCATCAAACGGCCCGCACAGGCTCAGCAGGCGAGCGTTGTCTGCTGGCTCAAGGCTAATTTCACGCGTATCTATGTTCAAACTGTTCCTCTTTGATTGATTAACTGACCCGCTGCCACACGGCGCAATAAAACGGTCATTACCGAAATTATTCACGCCACAGAATAAAGGCGCAAGCGTTGCGGAAGATATTGGGGGCGATGAGAGGAAATACAAGGCCTGCCAAAGCGGCAGGCCTGAAGGATTATGGCTGGTAAATCCCAACGCCAGAATCGTTTTCTTTGCGGGTACGCGAGATCACGGATTCCGGTGACTCTGCGATACGCAGGCCCATTTCGTCTTCGGTGCGGACCACTTTCGCGCGCAGCGAGTTGGTCAGCACCTCGACAATCTCGACGTCCACAAACTTACCGATCATATCCGGGGTGCCTTCAAAGTTCACCACGCGGTTATTTTCCGTACGACCAGAGAGTTCCATAATGCTCTTGCGGGAAGTGCCTTCCACCAGAATGCGCTGTACGGTACCGAGCATGCGGCGGCTCCAGGCGTTAGCCTGCTGGTTGATGCGCTCCTGCAGAATATACAGGCGCTGCTTTTTCTCTTCTTCCGGTACATCGTCAACCATATCGGCCGCCGGTGTTCCTGGACGCGCAGAGAAGATGAAGCTGTAGCTGACGTCAAAGTTCACTTCGCCGATGAGCTTCATGGTGCGCTCGAAGTCTTCTGCGGTTTCGCCAGGGAAGCCGACGATAAAGTCGGAGCTAATCTGGATATCTGGACGTGCTTCACGCAGCTTGCGGATGGTGGATTTGTACTCCAGCACCGTATGGGGGCGGCCCATCAGGTTCAGCACGCGGTCAGAGCCACACTGAATCGGCAGGTGCAGGAAGCTCACCAGCTCTGGCGTATCGCGATAAACGTCAATGATGTCATCGGTAAATTCCATCGGATGGCTGGTGGTAAAGCGAATGCGGTCGATGCCGTCAATCGCGGCCACCAGACGCAGCAGCTCAGCAAAGCTGCCGGTCGTGCCGTCGTAGTTCTCACCGCGCCAGGCGTTAACATTCTGGCCCAGCAGGTTCACTTCGCGCACACCCTGCGCGGCAAGCTGCGCGATTTCAAACAGAATGTCATCTGCCGGGCGGCTGACCTCTTCACCACGGGTGTACGGCACCACGCAGTACGTGCAGTATTTGTTGCAGCCTTCCATGATGGAGACGAAGGCGGTCGGGCCATCGGCACGCGGCTCCGGCAGACGGTCAAATTTTTCGATTTCCGGGAAGCTGACGTCAACGACCGGGCTACGGTTGCCACGAACCTGATTGATCATCTCAGGCAGACGGTGCAGGGTCTGAGGGCCAAAGACGATGTCCACATACGGAGCTCTCTGGCGGATCAGCTTGCCTTCCTGCGACGCGACGCAGCCGCCCACGCCGATGATCAGGTCCGGATTTTTTCGTTTGAGAAGTTTCCAGCGGCCTAACACATGAAAGACTTTTTCCTGCGCTTTTTCACGAATTGAACAGGTGTTCAGCAGCAGCACATCGGCTTCTTTCGCATTTTCAGTCAGCTGGTATCCGTGGGTGGTATCCAGCAGATCGGCCATCTTGGATGAATCGTATTCGTTCATCTGACAGCCCCAGGTTTTTATATGGAGTTTTTTAGTCATCGACTTGCTCAGCTCAGGATTGCAAGCCGCGTATTGTAATGCTTTGGTGGGGTTGTGACCAGTATGAAGGTTATGTGTCTCAGGACCGCAAAAATCCGGTAAACTTAAGGGATTCTCCAATAAGGAAAATTGACCATGACACTCCAACACACCGAAGTTGCCGTTGTCGGCGGCGGTATGGTCGGCGGCGCGCTGGCGCTGGGGCTGGCACAGCAGGGATTTGAGGTAACGGTAATCGAACAGGCGGCTCCGCCAGCCTACGATCCCGCCAGCAAACCGGACGTGCGCATTTCTGCGATCAGCGCGGCATCCGTCGATCTGCTGCGCGGGCTGGGCGTCTGGGAGGCAGTGCAGGCGATGCGCGCGCACCCTTACAGCCGCCTCGAAACCTGGGAGTGGGAAAATGCCCACGTCGCGTTTGATGCCGCTGAGCTAAAGCTGCCGCGCCTGGGGTATATGGTGGAAAACAACGTGCTCCAGCGGGCGCTCTGGCAGGCGCTGGAGGCGCATCCGAAGGTGACGCTGCGCGTGCCTGCGTCGCTTAAGGCGCTGCATCCTCACGAGGGTGGCTATCTACTGACGCTCGACAACGGCAATGAGCTGGCCGTGAAGCTGGTCATCGGGGCGGACGGCGCTAACTCCCAGGTCAGACAGATGGCGGGGATCGGGGTTCATGCCTGGCAGTATGAACAGTCCTGTATGCTGATTACCGCCGAGTGCGAGAATGCGCCGGGCGAAAGCACCTGGCAGCACTTTACGCCGAACGGCCCGCATGCCTTTTTACCGCTGTTTGATAATTGGGCGTCGCTGGTGTGGTACGACAAACCGGCGCGCATTCGTCAGCTGCAGGGGATGAACATGGAACAGCTGCAGCGCGAGATCCTGCTGCACTTCCCGAGCCGTCTGGGGCACGTCACGCCGGTCGCCGCCGGGGCGTTCCCGCTCACGCGCCGTCATGCGTTGCAGTATGCCCGCGAAGGCTTAGCGCTGGTGGGGGATGCGGCACACACCATTCATCCGCTGGCCGGGCAGGGCGTGAACCTGGGGTATCGCGATGTCGATGCCTTACTGGATGTGCTGGGCAGCGCCCGCGGACACGCGGAAAACTGGGCCAGCCATCAGGTGCTGAAGCGTTATCAGACGCGGCGTATGGCGGATAACTTCCTCATGCAGTCGGGAATGGATCTGTTCTATGCCGGGTTTAGCAATGACGTAGCCCCGGTGCGTATTCTGCGTAACATAGGTCTGATGGCAGCGGAACGCGCCGGTGGCCTGAAGCGTCAGGCCCTTAAGTACGCTCTCGGCCTCTAAACTTTTTTCCCTCTCCCCGTGGGAGAGGGCCAGGGTTAGGGCATCAGGCCGCACAATTCTGTACAAAAACAAAAAAGCCCGCAGAGCGGGCTTTTTTGTTTTAAGTGGCTGGGGTGCAGGGATTCGAACCCCGGAATGCTGGTATCAGAAACCAGAGCCTTACCGCTTGGCGACACCCCAATTGCGTTAAACAAGCTGCTTAACGACTTTGTAAATTGGCTGGGGTACGAGGATTCGAACCTCGGAATGCCGGAATCAGAATCCGGTGCCTTACCGCTTGGCGATACCCCAACAATTTTTTCTCATTACCGAAATCGATCGATAATCTCAATTTGGTGGCTACGACGGGATTCGAACCTGTGACCCCATCATTATGAGTGATGTGCTCTAACCAACTGAGCTACGTAGCCAGTACTACAGTCTTCGATGGCTGGGGTACCTGGATTCGAACCAGGGAATGCCGGTATCAAAAACCGGTGCCTTACCGCTTGGCGATACCCCAATACCGCGGAGAACCGCAAAATCGAAGAAATATGGCTGGGGTACCTGGATTCGAACCAGGGAATGCCGGTATCAAAAACCGGTGCCTTACCGCTTGGCGATACCCCATCCGTGCAACGCTTACCCGGGAATGGTGCGGGAGGCGAGACTTGAACTCGCACACCTTGCGGCGCCAGAACCTAAATCTGGTGCGTCTACCAATTTCGCCACTCCCGCAAAAAAAGATGGTGGCTACGACGGGATTCGAACCTGTGACCCCATCATTATGAGTGATGTGCTCTAACCAACTGAGCTACGTAGCCATCTTTTTTTCGCGTTACCTTATCGGCGTTGCGGGGCGCATTATGCGTATAGACCCTTGCAGCGTCAACACCTTTTTCAACGAAAATAGCCGGAATGTGACTGTTTGGTTAGGTTGCGAACAGCGTGACCGAATATTCGGCAATTATTGGTTATTAATCGGTTTTAGCTGTGCAAAAGCGGGGCAAAAAAAATCAGGCCCCGCAGGGCCTGAGATGAAATGCGTGATTATTTGTAGGCTGACTGGTGAACGCCTACCGCACGTCCTGACGGATCGTTCATGGATTTGAACGATTCATCCCATTCAATCGCTTTGGCAGACGAGCAGGCGACGGATGGACCACCCGGCACACATTCTGCAGCGCTCGGTACCGGGAACAGTTCTTCAAAAATTTCACGGTAGAGGTACGCTTCTTTCGAGCCCGGCGTATTGTACGGGAAGCGGAAGCTTGCGGTTTCCAGCTGTTGGTCAGAAACCTGTTTCGCCGCCACCTCTTTCAGGGTGTCGATCCAGCTGTAGCCTACGCCATCGGAGAACTGCTCTTTCTGACGCCATGCCACGCTCGCCGGCAGGTAGGATTCAAAACACTCACGCAGGATATGTTTTTCCATTTTACCGTTGCCGCACATTTTATCCTGCGGGTTGATGCGCATCGCCACGTCGAGGAATTTCTTATCCAGGAACGGTACACGCGCTTCGACACCCCATGCCGACATCGCTTTGTTGGCACGCGCGCAGTCAAACATATGCAGCGCCTGGAGTTTACGCACGGTCTCTTCGTGCAGCTCTTTGGCATTTGGCGCTTTGTGGAAGTACAGGTAGCCGCCAAACACTTCGTCAGAACCTTCACCGGAGAGCACCATTTTGATGCCCATCGCCTTGATCTTACGCGACATCAGGTACATCGGCGTGGAGGCGCGAATTGTCGTTACGTCATAGGTTTCAATGTGATAGATCACATCGCGGATCGCATCCAGGCCTTCCTGCACGGTGAAGTGAATTTCATGGTGCACGGTGCCGAGGTGGTTTGCCACTTCCTGCGCGGCTTTCAGATCCGGCGCGCCTTCCAGGCCCACGGCAAAGGAGTGCAGCTGTGGCCACCAGGCTTCTGAGCGCTCCTGATCTTCCACGCGACGAGCCGCAAATTTCTTGGTGATCGCGGAGATCACGGAGGAGTCCAGACCGCCGGAGAGCAGCACGCCGTAAGGTACGTCTGACATCAGGTGGCTTTTCACGGAATCTTCCAGCGCCTGACGCAGCTCGGCTTTGTCCGTCACGTTGTCTTTTACCGCGTCGTAGTCGAACCAGTCGCGCTGGTAGTACGGACGGATCTCGCCGTCTTTACTCCACAGGTAACTGCCTGCCGGGAACTCTTTGATGGTGCGGCAGACCGGCACCAGGGCTTTCATTTCAGACGCAACGTAGAAGTTGCCGTGTTCATCGTGGCCCATGTACAGCGGGATAATACCGATGTGGTCACGGCCAATCAGGTAAGCGTCTTTTTCGCTGTCGTACAGGGCGAAGGCAAACATACCCTGCAGGTCGTCCAGAAACTCGGGACCTTTCTCCTGATACAGCGCCAGGATCACTTCACAGTCGGACCCGGTCTGGAACGCGTAGCGGTCGCCGTACTCGGCGCGCAGCGCCTGGTGGTTATAGATCTCACCGTTGACAGCCAGCGCGTGCGTTTTTTTCTCGTTATACAGCGGCTGTGCACCGGCGTTGACGTCAACAATAGACAGACGTTCGTGAGCCAGAATTGCTTTGTCACTGGCGTAAACGCCGGACCAGTCCGGGCCGCGATGGCGCATCAGGCGGGACAGTTCGAGAGCCTTTTTACGCAGTTCGCCCGCGTCAGTTTTAATATCCAGTACGCCAAAAATTGAACACATAACCTTCTCCGTTAACCCTGTTGCTTTGTAATGTTGCTTGCTTATGAAAATGCCGCAAAGGGGCAGGGCGCGCAAGCGTTTTACGGGCGAAAACGGAAATAGTGCAATGGTGGTTGCAGATCAGTGAAAAACGCGTATGTCATGAGCGCTTTTATTGAGGATTATGCAATGAAAGTGCTTTTTCGTTAGATGTAGTCGTGTTTTGCAGGTGAGAAAATAAAAAACCACGCCCTGAGGCGTGGTTCGGTATCAGATGATGTCAATTTCATCGACGGAGGGGTAAATCCAGCTTGGGCGGAACGGCATTGAGTCAATGTCATCAAGCTGAGAGACCCCAGAGAGCACCAGAATCGTCTCCAGACCGGCCTGGAAACCGGCCAGAATATCGGTGCGCAGGTTGTCGCCGACAATCACGGTCTCTTCAGAGTGGGCCTGCATCTTGTTGAGCGCGGCGCGAATGATCCACGGGCTGGGCTTGCCGACATAGAACGGCTTGCGCCCGGAGATCTTCTCGATACCGGCACACAGCGCGCCGCAGGCCGGATAAAAACCGCGACCGTGGGTATCCGGGTTGGTCGCAATAAAGCGCGCGCCGTTAGCCACAAAGAAGGATGCCTTATGCATCATCTCCCAGTTGTAGGAACGCGTTTCACCTACAATCACAAAGTCCGGGTTGACGTCGGTGATGGTAAAGCCCGCTTTATACAGCTCATGGATCAGCGCGCCTTCACCGACCACATAGGCTTTTTTTCCTTCCTGACGCTTCAGAAAATCCGCCGTGGCCATCGCCGAGGTATAAAACACGCTGTCCGGGACGTCGACCCCCGCCGTGGCAAAGCGGTTTGCCAGATCCTGACCGGTCTGAGAAGGGTAGTTCGTGAGAAGAACCAGAGGCATTCCCTTGTCGATGATGCGGTGAAGAAACTCCGCAGCACCCGGCACGGCAACGTTGTCGTGCATCAGCACGCCGTCGATATCACAAATTACATTCTTAATGGTCATGGACAGTCCGACATCAAAAAAAGAAGGCGTTACTATAAGGTCCGATCAACTTTCCAGCAAATGCTGCAGCAGAATTCCGTTGAGCATGGCGCGTTTAACCAGCGCGAACGCCCCAATCGCCGAACGATGGTCAAGCTTTGAACGAACCACCGGAAGATTCTGGCGGAATGCTTTCAGCGCCTGGGTGTTAATACAGCCTTCAATCGCGGGGAGCAGCACCTTTTCCGCTTCCACAATTTCACCGGCGATCACCACTTTTTGTGGGTTAAACAGGTTAATGGCGATGGCGATGGTTTTCCCCAGATGGCGCCCCACCTGCTCGATCACTTCACAGGCCAGCGCGTCGCCTTTATTAGCAGCTTTGCAGATGGTGCCTATCTTGCAGTCATCCAGCGTCACGCGGCTTTGGTAACCCTGTTCAAGCAGATGGCGAACGCGCTGCTCGATGGCGGTGTTGGCGGCAATGGTTTCAAGGCAGCCAAAGTTGCCGCAGTGGCAGCGCTCCCCGAGCGGTTCAACCTGAATGTGGCCGATCTCACCGACGTTACCGTTGCGACCGATAAAAATTCGGCCGTTAGAGATAATGCCTGCGCCCGTACCGCGGTGAACGCGCACCAGAATAGAGTCTTCACAGTCCTGGCTCGCACCAAAGTAGTGCTCTGCCAGCGCCAGAGAGCGAATGTCATGGCCCACAAAGCAGGTCACTTTAAAGCGCTTTTCCAGCGCGTCGACCAGCCCCCAGTTTTCAACCTGAATGTGCGGCATATAGCGGATCACGCCGCTTTCCGGGTCGACCAGACCGGGCAGAATCACCGAGATGGCGATGAGTTCGCGGATCTTGCGCTGACAGCTTTCAATAAACTGCGCGATGGTATTCAGCAGCGCATGCTCCAGCGTCTCCTGGGTGCGTTCCGGAAGGGGATAGTGCTCTTCCGCAATGGCTTTACTGCTCAGATCGTACAGCGTGAGCGTGGTGTCATGACGGCCCAGACGGACGCCAATTGCCTGAAAATTGCGGGTTTCGGTAATAATGGAGATAGCGCGGCGGCCCCCGGTGGAGGCCTGCTGATCGACTTCTTTGATCAAACCGCGCTCAATGAGCTGGCGGGTAATTTTTGTCACGCTGGCGGGAGCAAGCTGGCTTTGTTCGGCTATCTGAATACGTGAGATTGGCCCGTGTTGGTCAATCAGGCGATATACCGCCGCGCTGTTAAGCTGTTTAACGAGATCGACATTACCGATTTGAGCTTGTCCGCCAGGTGTCATACTTTTACTTACTCAGTGACGACCTCGTTACCATTAACGATGGTCTTAATAATTTTATAATCGTGTGTGAATGCCGTCAGGTTTGCAACCATACCTGGTGCAATTCCGCCAAGCTGTTTATCCACGCCGATAGCGCGCGCAGGATAAAGGGTGGCCATGCGCAGGACTTCATCAAGCGCAATCCCGCAATGCTCAACCAGGTTACGCACCCCTTCAATCATGGTCAAAGAGGAACCGCTCAGCGTACCGTTTTCATCCACACACAGTCCATTGCGGTAGTATATTGTTTTACCGGCAAAAATGAACTGCTCAATATTTGCACCTGCCGGTGCGGTAGCGTCCGTTACCAGGCAGAGCTTGTCACCTTTCAGCCGCTTGGCGTTGCGAATGTTGGTGTAATCAACGTGTAGGCCGTCCGCGATAATACCGCAGTAAACGTCTGGCTCATCCAGAATCGCGCCGACAAGACCCGGTTCACGACCTGTGATGTATGGCATGGCGTTATACAGGTGCGTCGCAAAGGTAATGCCCGCGCGGAAACCGGCTTTCGCTTCTTTCAGCGTGGCATTTGAGTGGCCCGCTGAAACCACAATTCCGGCGGCGGCCAGCTTGCTGATGACGTCCGTGCCGGTCATTTCCGGTGCCAGCGTCACCTTGGTGATCACATCGGCGTTGGCACACATGTAGTCAACCAGCTCCGCATCAGGTTTACGCACGTAGTCCGGGTTATGCGTTCCTTTCTTGACCATGTTCAGCCATGGCCCTTCCAGGTGCAGACCGAGCGCCTGATTCGGATGTTTGGCCAGGTATTCGCGCATCACGCGGATACCCTGCTTCATCAGGTCATCACTGCTGGTGATGAGCGTTGGCAGATAGCTGGTGCAGCCCGATTTCTCGTTGGCTTTCTGCATGATCTCCAGCGTTTCGACCGTTACCGCATCGGCGGTATCATTGAATTGCACACCGCCGCAGCCGTTGAGCTGTACGTCGATGAAACCGGGGGAGATTACTGCTCCATTGAGTGAGCGCTGTTCAATCTCCGGCGGCAGTTCTGCCAGCGGACAAACACGTTCAATCAGGCCATTCGCGATAACAATCGCGTGGTCATCCAGAATTTCATGGCCGGTATAAATCCGACCGTGGGTTAAAGCGTACATAACGACCCCCGGTTAAAAAAAGCGGCCGCCTCTTGATAAAGAGGCGGTTATTCAATTACAGACCTTTGATGTTCTCGGCTTCTAACTCGTTGAAGTATTTCAGCGTTTTAACCTTCAGCTCCATCGTGGACGGTTCGTCGCAGACGATGACTGATTTAGGATGCAGCTGCAGACAGCTGATGGTCCACATATGGTTAACGTTGCCTTCAACAGCAGCCTGGAGCGCCTGCGCTTTCACGCCGCCCAGCACCAGAATCATCACTTCTTCAGCATCCAGCAGGGTGCCTACGCCTACGGTCAGGGCGTATTTTGGAACCTGGTTCACGTCACCGTCAAAGAAGCGGGAGTTTGCCACGCGCGTGTCATGGGTCAGCGTTTTAATACGGGTACGGGAAGCCAGAGAGGACGCCGGTTCGTTAAACGCGATATGACCATCATTACCTACACCACCCATGAACAGGTGGATTTTACCGTAGGAACGGATTTTTTCTTCATACTGACGGCATTCTGCGTCAATATCCGGCGCGTTTCCATTCAGCAGGTTAATATTTTCAGCTGGGATATCAACGTGATCAAAGAAATTGCGGTGCATAAAGCTATGGTAGCTTTCCGGGTGGTCTTTCGGTAAGCCAACATATTCATCCATATTGAAGGTCACAACATGTTTGAAGCTAACCTGGCCTGCTTTATGCATCTCAACCAGCGCCTTGTAAGCGGTCAGCGGTGTGCCGCCGGTCGGAAGGCCCAGAACGAAAGGACGATCGGCGGTCGGTTTGAACGCGTTAATGCGGTTTACGATATGGCGAGCGGCCCATTTACCAACTTGTTCTGCAGTTGCCAGGGGAATCAGTCTCATTGTTCACCTCAAAGTTTAAGTAGAAGAGTGGGCGGATGGCTTCGGAACCTGATACTAAAGCGTAACCTGGAAACTTTCAGGCCGGATCAATCCGTCTTGATTTTTTGAATGATAAAATAAGTTTTCACTGTTAGCCAGTGTAAGGGAGGGCTGAATACGATATTTGGTGACAAAAATCACAAAAAATAGGTGTTTAATTTGCGATACGAATTAATTTTTCACACACTCAGACTGCCAGTGAATTATCAACGGTATCTATCGTTCGTGACACAATAAAAACATAGTTTATGCGCGAGCCTGAAAAAGGGTCTCGTAGGGGGAATAGGATGAATATTTTAGGTTTTTTCCAGCGCCTCGGTAGGGCTTTGCAGCTCCCTATCGCCGTGCTACCGGTTGCAGCGCTGCTGCTGCGATTCGGGCAACCCGATCTTCTTAACGTACCGTTTATTGCTCAGGCTGGCGGTGCCATTTTTGACAACCTGGCGCTGATTTTCGCCATCGGTGTTGCCTCTAGCTGGTCAAAAGACAGCGCGGGTGCCGCAGCGCTGGCAGGGGCAGTCGGTTATTTCATCCTGACGAAAGCGATGGTAACCATTAACCCAGAAATCAACATGGGCGTGCTGGCAGGTATCATTACCGGTCTGGTCGGTGGTGCTGTGTACAACCGCTGGGCAAACATTAAGCTGCCAGACTTCCTGAGTTTCTTTGGCGGCAAACGTTTCGTGCCGATCGCGACAGGTTTCTTCTGTCTGGTTCTGGCCGCTATCTTTGGCTACGTCTGGCCACCGGTACAGCATGCGATCCATGCGGGTGGTGAGTGGATTGTTTCAGCGGGTGCACTTGGCTCAGGTATCTTTGGTTTTATCAACCGTCTGCTGATCCCAACCGGTCTGCATCAGGTGCTGAACACTATCGCATGGTTCCAGATTGGTGAGTTCACCAATGCTGCGGGCACCGTATTCCACGGCGACATCAACCGCTTCTACGCGGGTGACGGCACCGCAGGCATGTTCATGTCTGGCTTCTTCCCAATCATGATGTTTGGTCTGCCGGGCGCTGCGCTGGCAATGTACCTGGCTGCGCCAAAAGCGCGTCGCCCAATGGTTGGCGGCATGCTGCTGTCCGTTGCGATTACCGCGTTCCTGACCGGTGTAACCGAGCCGCTGGAATTCCTGTTCATGTTCCTGGCGCCGGTGCTGTACCTCATGCATGCGGTCCTGACCGGTATCAGCCTGTTTGTGGCGACCCTGCTGGGTATCCATGCTGGCTTCTCCTTCTCTGCAGGCGCGATCGACTACGTGTTGATGTACAACCTGCCGGCGGCAAGCAAGAACGTCTGGATGCTGGTGGTAATGGGTCTGGTCTTCTTCGTCATCTACTTCGTGCTGTTCACTGCGGTTATTCGTATGTTTAACCTCAAAACGCCGGGCCGCGAAGACACCAAAGACGAAGTGGTCACCAGCGAAGCCAACAGCAACACCGAAGAGGGTCTGACCCAGCTGGCGACCAGCTATATCGCTGCCGTCGGGGGGACTGACAACCTGAAAGCCATTGATGCCTGTATCACCCGTCTGCGTCTGACGGTAGGTGACTCTGCGCGCGTCAGCGACGCAATGTGTAAACGCCTTGGTGCATCGGGCGTGGTTAAACTGAACAAACAAACTATCCAGGTTATCGTGGGTGCCAAAGCGGAATCCATCGGTGACGAAATGAAGAAAGTGGTTGCCCGCGGTCCGGTTGCGGCAGCATCAGCCGACAGCGCACCTGCGTCGACGGCTGCCCCGGTAGCGAAGCCGCAGGCCGTGCCTAATGCCGTGACGGTGGCCGCGCTGGTCTCTCCGGTAACGGGTGACGTGGTTGACCTTGAGCAGGTACCTGATGAAGCGTTCGCCAGCAAAGCGGTCGGTGACGGTGTGGCGGTGAAACCAACGGATAAAACCGTGGTGTCTCCTGCTGCCGGTACCATCGTGAAAATCTTCAACACCAACCACGCGTTCTGCCTCGAAACCGAAAAGGGTGCGGAGATCGTTGTCCACATGGGTATCGATACCGTTGCGCTGAATGGTCAGGGCTTTACTCGCCTGGTGGAAGAGGGCGCTGAAGTGGTGGCCGGGCAGCCGATTCTGGAAATGGATCTGGACTTCCTGAATGCCAACGCGCGTTCCATGATAAGCCCGGTGGTTTGCAGCAACATTGACGACTTCAGCGGTCTGGTCATCCAGGCGAAAGGTCAGGTTGTTGCGGGTCAAACCCCGCTGTATGAGATTAAAGGCAAGTAATCGCTCCTGAGTAGAGTCATGCCTTAAGCGGCGGGGGATATCCTCCGCCGCTTTTTTTTGCAGCAAATGCCCCCATTATTTTCATCTGATACGTATTTTCCGTAACTAAGGGTTGTCACTACGTCCGGCTTATAAGATCATATGCCGTTATACGTTGTTTACGCTTTGAGGAATCCACGATGAGTGAGGCAGAAGCCCGCCCGAGTAACTTTATTCGTCAGATCATCGATGAAGATCTGGCCAGTGGTAAGCACACCACAATTCATACCCGTTTCCCGCCGGAGCCGAATGGCTACCTGCATATCGGGCATGCGAAGTCCATCTGCCTGAACTTTGGCATTGCGCAAGACTACCAGGGACAGTGCAACCTGCGTTTCGATGACACCAACCCAGTAAAAGAAGACATCGAATACGTTGAGTCCATCAAAAATGACGTGCAATGGTTGGGCTTCAACTGGTCTGGCGATATCTGCTACTCCTCTGACTATTTTGATCAGCTGTATGCCTACGCGGTAGAGCTCATCAACAAAGGTCTGGCGTATGTAGACGAACTGTCTGCAGATGAGATCCGTGAGTACCGCGGTACGCTGACCGCACCGGGTAAAAACAGCCCGTTCCGCGATCGCAGCGTGGAAGAGAACCTGGCGCTGTTTGAAAAAATGCGTGCCGGTGGCTTCGAAGAGGGCAAAGCGTGCCTGCGTGCCAAAATCGATATGGCGTCTCCGTTCATCGTGATGCGCGATCCGGTGCTGTACCGCATCAAGTTCGCAGAACACCACCAGACCGGCAACAAGTGGTGCATCTATCCGATGTACGACTTCACCCACTGCATCAGCGATGCGCTGGAAGGCATCACCCACTCGCTGTGTACGCTGGAGTTCCAGGACAACCGTCGTCTGTACGACTGGGTGCTGGATAACATCACCATTCCTGTGCATCCGCGTCAGTACGAGTTCTCTCGTCTGAATCTGGAATACACCGTGATGTCCAAGCGTAAGCTGAACCTGCTGGTCACCGACAAGCACGTTGAGGGCTGGGACGACCCGCGTATGCCAACCATCTCTGGGCTGCGCCGCCGTGGCTACACCGCGGCGTCAATCCGTGAGTTCTGCAAGCGTATCGGCGTGACCAAGCAGGACAACACCATTGAGATGGCGTCTCTGGAATCCTGCATTCGTGAAGACCTCAATGAAAATGCCCCGCGCGCGATGGCCGTTATCGACCCGGTGAAGCTGGTTATCGAAAACTATCCGCAGGGCGAGAGCGAGCTGGTCTCCATGCCTAACCATCCGAACAAACCGGAAATGGGAAGCCGCGACGTGCCGTTCAGCGGCGAGATCTGGATTGACCGCGCTGACTTCCGCGAAGAAGCTAACAAGCAGTACAAGCGTCTGGTGCTGGGTAAAGAAGTGCGTCTGCGTAATGCTTACGTCATCAAAGCCGAGCGCGTAGAAAAAGATGCGGAAGGAAATATCACCACCATCTTCTGTACTTATGACGCTGAAACGCTGAGTAAAGATCCGGCGGATGGCCGCAAGGTGAAAGGCGTTATCCACTGGGTGAGCGCATCCCACGCGCTGCCGGTGGAGATTCGTCTGTACGATCGCCTGTTCAGCGTGCCTAACCCAGGTGCGGCGGAAGACTTCCTGGCGACCATTAACCCGGAATCTTTGGTGATCAAGCAGGGTTATGCGGAGCCTTCTCTGAAAGCGGCTGAAGCAGGCAAAGCGTTCCAGTTCGAACGTGAAGGTTACTTCTGCCTGGACAGCCGTCACAGCACGGCGGAAAAACCGGTATTTAACCGTACCGTGGGTCTGCGTGATACCTGGACGAAGATCGGCGAATAATATTGCTGCTCTGGTCAATGAGAAACAAACGCCGCATTATGCGGCGTTTTTTTATTTAACGATCAGAGTATTAAGTCAGGGGTTAAAGTGGCGTCATGAAAATACCAGGTCAATGAGGTGCTACTTATTTTTTAAAAAAAAGTTTGTGCCATTAGGAAATTCAAAAGGGTTATAAAAAAGGAAACCGATCCCACGCATGGACACTGAAATAGCTGAGAATTTCCCGTCATTCCTCGCCTTCCTGTAAATGTTACAAAGCACTACCAATTATGTGCACTTCGTCATAATCCTGACCTTTGCCCGCTGAAAAGCATTGATAATTCGCGTCGCGAAAAATAACCTAAAGACGGTAGTTAATTCGAGGGTATTTAAAACTACCCCTGACCATTTGGTCTTTTTATTTACGCCGTTTCAGGCGTTTTAATTCGTCAAAGAGGAATAATCTATGCGTACGTTCAGTGGCAAACGTAGTGCGCTGGCGCTGGCTATTGCCGGTGTGACAGCAATGTCGGGCCTGGTGATTGCGCCAGAGGCAAAAGCAGCGGGTTTCATCGAAGATTCTACCCTCACGGGCGGTATTTATTACTGGCAGCGTGAGCGTGACCGTAAAGACGTCACTGAAGATAAATACAAAACCAACCTCTCGCACTCCACCTGGAACGCCAACCTGGACTTCCAGTCAGGCTATGCCGCGGATATGTTCGGTCTGGATATCGCCGCGTTCACCGCGATCGAAATGGCGGAAAACGGCGACAGCGGCCACCCGAACGAAATCGCCTTCTCCTCCAGCAACAAAGCCTATGATGAAGACTGGTCCGGGGATAAGAGCGGTATCAGCCTTTACAAAGCCGCAGCGAAATTCAAATACGGCCCGGTCTGGGCGCGTGGGGGCTATATTCAGCCAACCGGCCAGACGCTGTTAGCCCCACACTGGAGCTTTATGCCGGGTACCTATCAGGGTGCAGAAGCCGGGGCTAACTTTGACTACGGTGACGCAGGTGCGCTGAGCTTCTCCTATATGTGGACCAACGAGTACAAAGCACCGTGGCACATTGAAATGGACAAGTTCTACCAGAACGATAAGAAAACCAAAGTCGATTACCTTCACTCGCTGGGTGCGAAATACGACTTCAAAAACGATCTGGTTCTCGAAGCGGCATTCGGCCAGGCGCAAGGGTATATCGATCAATACTTTGCCAAGGCCAGCTATAAGTTTGATATTGCGGGTAGCCCGCTGAGTACCAGCTACCAGTTCTACGGTACGCGCGACAAAGTCAGTAACGGTGGCGTCAATGATATCTACGACGGCACCGCGTGGCTGCAGGCGTTAACCTTCGGCTACAAGGTCGGTCAGGTTGATTTGCGTCTGGAAGGCACATGGGTGAAAGCAGAAGGGCAGCAGGGCTACTTCCTGCAGCGTATGACCCCGACCTATGCTTCCTCCAACGGTCGTCTTGATATCTGGTGGGATAACCGCTCCGACTTCAACGCCGACGGTGAGAAAGCAGTCTTCTTCGGCGCGATGTATGACCTGAAAAACTGGAATCTGCCGGGCTGGGCCGTGGGCGCTTCTTACGCTTACGCCTGGGATGCAAAACCTGCCGACATGGCAACACCGGATGCTTACTACGATCCAAACTATCGCCTGAAAGAGTCTTCCTACAGCCTGGATGCTATCTATACCCTGCAGGATGGCCGCGCGAAAGGCACGATGTTCAAACTGCACTTCACCCAGTACGACAACCACTCCGATATCCCGAGCTACGCGGGCGGTTACGGCAACATCTTCCAGGATGAACGTGACGTGAAATTCATGGTTATCGCACCGTTCACCATCTTCTGATGAATCGTCCGGCGGGTTAGATCCCGCCGGACCGGAGACTGCAAATGATGAAAAAAATCGTAATCGTCGCGCTGTTGGCATCGGGGCTGGTGGCGTGTGCCCAGACTCAGGCACCGAAAGAGGACTCCCGCCTCAAGGAGGCCTACAGCGCCTGTATTAATACAGCGGAAGGTTCGCCGGAGAAAATTGAAGCCTGCCAGAGCGTGCTGAACGTGCTGAAGAAAGAGAAAGCGCACGAGCAGTTCGCGACGCAGGAGAATGTCCGCGTGATGGATTACCAGGCCTGTATCCAGGCACGTAAAACCGGTAACGATCAGGAAGTGGCGAAGCGTTGCGATAAGATCTGGAACGAGATACGCAATAACAATAAATAAGTTGCTTTACGCCCGGTGGCACAGTGCCACCGGGCTTTTTTCTGGCAAAAAAAAGCCAACCTTACGGCTGGCTCAGAGTATGAACACTCACTTATTTTGCGTCATGCGCATGTTCATTTTCGCGGCAATCGCCTTCAGCGCAGTGACCATAAAGGTACAGGCTGTGGTTAGTGAGGCGGATACCGTGACGCGCGGCGATTTCACGCTGGCGCGCTTCGATAGAGTCATCGCTAAATTCAATGACCTTGCCACAGTCGAGGCAGATCAGGTGATCGTGGTGCTGCTGCTGGGTCAGTTCGAAGACAGATTTACCACCTTCGAAATTATGACGGGTGACAATGCCCGCGTCATCAAACTGGTTCAGCACGCGATAGACGGTAGCCAGCCCAATCTCTTCACCCATGTCGATAAGACGTTTATAAAGGTCTTCCGCACTGACATGGTGATTGTCTGGACCCTGAAGCACTTCGAGGATTTTTAACCGAGGAAGCGTAACTTTCAGGCCAGCCTTCTTTAATGCGGTATTGTTGTCAGTCATGCGGAATCTGTCCTGTTGCTAAACGATTCACTTCTGTAGGAAGTGACAGAAAATGCACCCGGGATAATGCGTCTCATTATAGAACTGCCATGGCTAAATGAAAACTGCAAGTCTCAGGCAAAATAGGCTTATAAAAATGGGGTATCACCAACAAACTTGCTCGGTGGAAAACCACATTTTATCAGGGAGACATTGTACAGGTCTGGGCGAAAAAGTTAAAAGATTGTAGCAATTAATTTAATCGGTTTGACCTGGTGCGCGGGCGCAACCGCCGTTGCGCCGCGATAAAAATCAGGCGTTGAGAATATCGTCCAGGTGCAGTTCTTCACGGATCTGCTTAACCCATTTCTCGACGCGCTCTGCAGTCAGTTCTGGCTGACGGTCTTCGTCGATGGCCAGACCCACGAAATGATCGTCATCGGTCAGGCCTTTGGACGCTTCGAAGTGGTAACCGGCGGTTGGCCAGTGGCCGACGATCACAGCGCCATTCGGCTCAATGATGTCGCGGATGGTACCCAGCGCGTCACAGAAGTACTCGGCGTAGTCTTCCTGGTCGCCGCAGCCAAACAGAGCAACCAGCTTACCGTTGAAGTCCACTTCTTCCAGCGTCGGGAAGAAATCATCCCAGTCGCACTGGGCTTCGCCGTAGTACCAGGTCGGAATACCCAGCAGCAGAATGTCATAGCCTTCGAGATCTTCTTTGCTGCTCTTGGCGATGTCATGCACATCAGCAACGTCTTTACCGAGCTGTTTTTGAATGTTTTTCGCGATATTTTCGGTATTGCCGGTATCACTGCCAAAGAAAATGCCGATGATTGCCATGAGTAAAATAACCTCTTGAAACTTAATAGTATGGTGGCGCAATTCGGCCACGGATAAGGGCAATAATAGCAGAACTGGCAACCCTGCGGAAACAGCTATCGCGCAGGACTGCACTCTGTGCTACATGAAAAGGGTAATTAAGGGAATTTTCAGACTTATGCCTGGCTGCGCAGCATCTCAAGCTGGGCGATCAACATCTCTTCAATGAGCTCGCTGCGGCTGATATTTCGCGCGTCGGCCAGCTCGTTAAGCGCATCGACCGCGTCGGCGTTGAGCTTCAGTTCGACACGCTTAAGCCCACGATTTTTATCGCGTTTAAGCTGATTGCGTTTATTGATACGCAGCTGTTCATCGCGCGAAAGCGGATTCGTCTTCGGTCGTCCCGGGCGACGCTCATTCGCGAACAGATCTAGTGTCGTACGGTCCGTTTGTTCTTTGGCCATGATTCTGAGACTTCGGGGGAAACACGCCGCCCTGCTAATGCCCGGGCGATAAGCGCGCCATCATACATCACCAAAAACGGCGCGCCAACGACTGGAAGCCCGCAGCCTTCCAGTCGCTCTCTTTTTAATCAATTTGCAGTATCAGCAAGATAGCGGCGAATGGCGCGCAGCACGGCGTCAGGTTTTTCCGCATGCACCCAGTGCCCGGCTCCGGCAATGACGTGGGCGCGAGCCTGCGGGAATTGCGCCAGTATGGCGTCGCGGTACGCGTCGGTAACATAAGGGGAGTTACCGCCGCGAATAAAGAGGGTAGGGTGTGGCCAGGCGGGCACGGTTTCCCAGCCCACAATATTGTTGTACTGGTTCCAGAGCACCGGCACGTTAAAACGCCACTGGCCGTCAACAAATGACTTCAGCAGGAACTGGACGACGCCTTCTTCATCAAGATGCTCACGCATGACGGCAGCCGCCTGCTGACGCGTCGCGGCACCCGCTTCGGTGACCGCATTGATGGCGGCAAAAATTTCGTCGTGACGGCGGACGTCGTAATCCACGGGCGCAACATCAATCACCACCAGGCCGTTAATACGCTCCGGGGCCAGCGCCGTCAGGGCCATCACCGCTTTACCGCCCATTGAATGCCCGATGAGGGTCACCTTTTGCAAGTCGTTGGCATCCAGCGTATCCAGCAGATCCTGCGCCATCGCGGCGTAGGTCATCTCGTCGGAACGGCCGGAAAGACCATGATTGCGCATATCGACCTGAAGAATATCGTGGTCGGTAACCAGCTCGCGCGCCAGCACGCCCAGGTTATCCAGGCTGCCAAAAAGCCCGTGAACCAGTACGATGGGAGAATTATTGTTCGGCGATTGTGCAGTTTGCGCTCGGGTATTCAATTTCATGGCAAAGTTCTTTTTTTACGTATGTCAGGTTAGGGTATCATGTTGACCATTCTGCCGCCCGGCTGCAAGGTTCCAGTTTAATCTGACTTTTGCCGCCAACCTGGTTTGACGCTATCCGCTGTTGGGATTTGACCTTATAATCCCAATGACTTGTATTCAGATAAGATATCGCACTGGATTAAGATGAAAACAATCGAAGTTGATGACGAACTCTATCAGTATATTGCCAGCCAGACGCGGCATATCGGGGAGAGCGCGTCCGACATTTTACGGCGCATGCTTAAAATTTCCGCCGCTTCACAGCCTGCTACCCCAGTCACCAAAGATGTCGTGTCTCAGCCAAGCGTTGTTGCACAAGCAAAACCTGCCGTGACACCGGCAAAAGATAAAGTGCGCGCGATGCGCGAGCTGCTGCTCTCCGATGAATATGCGGAGCAAAAAAAGGCGGTTAACCGCTTTATGCTGGTGCTGTCTACACTTTATTCACTGGATAACAAAGCGTTTGCTGAAGCGACCGAGTCGCTGCACGGTCGTACTCGCGTCTACTTCGCGGGCGACGAGCAGACGCTGCTGCAAAATGGCAATCAAACCAAACCCAAACATGTTCCTGGCACCCCGTACTGGGTGATCACCAATACCAATACGGGCCGCAAGTGCAGCATGATTGAACATATCATGCAGTCCATGCAGTTCCCGGCGGAATTGATTGAGAAGGTTTGCGGTACAATTTAACCCTTGCATCAGAAGGACCCGGTAATGGCAAATCACAGCCGTGCAGGCCAACCTGCACAACAAAGCGATTTGATTAACGTCGCTCAGCTGACCGCGCAGTATTACGTGCTGAAGCCGGTCGTGGGCAACGCAGAACACGCAGTGAAGTTTGGTACATCTGGTCACCGCGGCAGCGCGGCTCGCCACAGCTTTAACGAACCGCACATTCTGGCCATTGCTCAGGCCATTGCGGAAGAGCGCGCTAAAAATGGCGTTACCGGTCCTTGCTACGTGGGGAAAGATACCCATGCGCTGTCTGAACCGGCCTTTATCTCCGTGCTGGAAGTTCTGACTGCGAACGGCGTCGATGTGATTGTTCAGGAGAACAACGGCTTCACCCCAACGCCTGCGGTCTCTAACGCCATCCTGGTGCACAACAAAAAAGGTGGCGCGCTGGCTGACGGTATCGTGATCACGCCATCCCACAACCCGCCGGAAGACGGCGGCATCAAATACAACCCACCTAACGGTGGCCCGGCAGACACTAACGTCACCAAAGTGGTGGAAGATCGTGCGAACGCCCTGCTGGCTGACGGCCTGAAAGGCGTGAAGCGCATCTCTCTGGATGCGGCCATGGCGTCCGGCCACGTGAAAGAGCAGGATCTGGTTCAGCCGTTCGTGGAAGGGCTGGCGGAGATCGTCGATATGGCGGCCATCCAGAAAGCCGGCCTGAAGCTGGGCGTGGATCCGCTGGGCGGCTCCGGTATTGAATACTGGAAACGTATCGCCGAGCACTACAAGCTGGATCTGACCATCGTAAACGATCACGTCGATCAGACCTTCCGCTTTATGCACCTGGACAAAGACGGCGCGATCCGCATGGACTGCTCCTCCGAGTGCGCGATGGCGGGCCTGCTGGCGCTGCGTGATAAATTCGATCTGGCGTTTGCGAACGACCCGGATTACGACCGTCACGGTATCGTCACTCCTGCCGGGCTGATGAACCCGAACCACTATCTGGCCGTTGCGATCAACTACCTGTTCCAGCACCGTCCGCAGTGGGGCAAAGAGGTGGCTGTCGGTAAGACGCTGGTTTCCTCCGCGATGATCGACCGCGTGGTCGAGGCGCTGGGCCGCAAGCTGGTGGAAGTACCTGTGGGCTTCAAATGGTTTGTTGACGGTCTGCACGACGGCAGCTTTGGCTTCGGTGGTGAAGAGAGCGCGGGGGCCTCTTTCCTGCGCTTCGACGGCACGCCGTGGTCAACCGATAAAGACGGCATCATCATGTGCCTGCTGGCGGCGGAAATCACCGCGGTCACCGGTAAAAACCCGCAGGAACATTACAACGACCTGGCAGCACGCTTTGGTGCGCCAAGCTATAACCGTATTCAGGCCAGCGCAACGTCTGCCCAGAAAGCGGCCCTGTCCAAACTCTCTCCGGAGATGGTCAGTGCAAGCACCCTGGCGGGCGATCCGATCACCGCGCGTCTGACGGCGGCACCGGGTAACGGTGCGTCTATTGGTGGTCTGAAAGTAATGACCGAAAACGGCTGGTTCGCTGCGCGTCCATCTGGTACGGAAGATGCGTATAAAATCTATTGCGAAAGCTTCCTCGGCGCTGAGCATCGTCAGCAGATTGAGAAAGAAGCGGTAGAGATTGTCAGCGAAGTGCTGAAAAACGCGTAAGTGCGGTTTGTGTGCCGGGCGGCACTGCGTTTGCCCGGCCTACAACAACGATCGTAGGCCCGGTAAGCGCTAGCGCCACCGGGCTTTTTTCAACTGTGCTTATTCTTCAATTCAAACCGTGGCGACACCAGACCGTACAGCGTCCAGCCCATAAAGGTCACCATCGCACCATACAGCATCGCTTCCTGGCCGGAGGAATAGAGCGCATAGAAGCTGTAGATTGCGCCAATCAGCGCCACGATATTGGCCGCACGCGCCTTGCGCGGATCCACCTTCGCAACCTTCTGAATAATCACCAGCGCCGCCATCGACAGAATATACGGAATGATGTTCGTCACCACCGCCAGGTTGACCAGCACGTTGAACTGGCTGTTCAGCGACGGGCTAATGGTCATCAGCGACAATCCGCTCTGGAAGATAACAATCGCCAGCATGCCCTGCACCGGTGCATCGGCTTTGGTGACGCGGGAGAAGATTTTTGGGAAGTAACCTTCATCAGCCGAGGATTTAAACACCTGCGCGATGGTGAACTGCCAGCCAAGCAGTGAACCGCAGCATGACATGACCATCAGACCCATAATCACTTTCCCGACTTCCGGCGTGAACATCTGCGCGAAGGCCAGTCCGAACGGCGCCGTGGAGTTGGCCAGATCCATGTTCGGAACGATGCCCGCAATGACGTTCGTTGAGACGATATAGATCACCGCCGCGCCCAGCGTACCGCCGAGGACCGCAATCGGCACGTTCTTTTCAGGGTTATCAACCACTTCTGCGTTCGCGCAGGCGGATTCCAGGCCCAGGAAGGCCCAGAGCGTCATGGCGATAGAAGAGCCGACTGCGCTGAAGAACGGCACATGGTGCGGGTTCCAGGAGTTGGCGTACAGGGTCGGGCTGAACCAGAACCAGCCGATGATGCACAGGCCGACAACCGGAATAATCACGCCCCAGACGGTGATGCTGGAGAGCTGTCCGGTGATACGCGCCCCGCCAAAGTTAGCTACGGTGCAGATCCACAGCACGCCGATGGTGGCCAGGCCAATCTGTACCGGGCTAAGCGTCGCGCCAAACAGCTCTGTACCGTAGCCCACGGCGGAGATGGCAATCGCCACGTTGGCGATCAGCAGTGACACCCCGTAGGTATAGTTGGCCATAAAGTTGCCCGACTTGCCAAAGGCATACTCGGCGTAGCCCCCCATGCCGCCTGACTTGCGGCTGAACATCCCGCACTTGGCAAACGCCCACGCCAGCGCCATCGAGCCGACGGCGGTCACCAGCCAGGAGATAATTGAAATGGTTCCTACTTCGGCAAGCTTGGTGGGCAGCATAATGATCCCTGAACCCATCATGTTCACCATGGTGAGGATGGTCAGCTGCACCACGCCCATCTTATTGGACTTACTCATAATTTCTCTCCTTTCAGCAGCGCGGGCTGAGCGGCGGGTTGTTTGATGATGTTACAGCGAACCTGTTTGCGGCCCTCGCACTCTTCGACGTACACACCCTGCAGCTCCGGCGCGAAGCCCGGCAGCAGGTTGATGCCTTCTTCCAGCGCGGCGAAGTAGCGCAGCACGGAGCCGCCCCAGACCTCCCCTGGAACCACGCACAATACCCCCGGTGGATAAGGGAGGGCGCCTTCCGCGGCGATGCGGCCTTCCGCGTCGCGCAGGGAGACCAGTTCCACTTCTCCGCGCAGATAGGCGTAGTTCGCGTCCTGCGGGTTCATCATCACGCGCGGGAAGTGAGACTTGCGGAACATCTCTTTCTGCAGCTGTTTGACATTGTGACGGGCGTACAGGTCATGCATCTCCTGGCAGATCTGGCGCAGGGTGTAATCCGCGTAACGTTCCGGATGTTGTCTGCAGATGGAAGGCAGCACCTCTTTTAATGGAGCATCGCTCTCGAGCAGTTTTTCGAAACGCACCAGCTGCGCCACCAGCTGCTGCAGCTTGCCCATATCTTCCGCAGGCGTGAGCAGGAACAGGATCGAGTTGAGATCGCATTTCTCCGGCACGATGCCGTTTTCACGCAGGAAGTTGGCGAGGATGGTGGCAGGCACGCCGAAGTCGTCATACTCCCCGGTGCGGGCGTTAATGCCCGGCGTGGTCAGCAGGAGCTTGCACGGGTCGATAAAATACTGATGCTCGGCGTAGCCTTCAAAAGCGTGCCAGTTTTCACCCGGTACGAAGTGGAAGAAGCGCAGATCGGTCGCAATCTCCGCCGTGTCCCAGCTTTCCCACGGACGGCCATCCACCGTCTCCGGCACGAACGGTCGCAGATACTGGCAGTTCTCCAGGATTAGTTTTCGCGCCTCAATACCGTTCACCACGCAGTCCATCCACATGTTGCGGCCACTCTGGCCTTCATGCATACGGGCGTTGATGTCCAGCGCGGCAAACAGCGGATAGAACGGGCTGGTGGAGGCGTGCATCATAAAGGCATTATTCAGCCGCTTATGCGGGACATAGCGCTGCTGACCTTTGATGTGGCTGTCTTTCTTGTGAATTTGCGAGGTCTGGGAGAAGCCGGCCTGCTGTTTATGCACGGACTGGGTAACCAAAATCCCTGGGTCGTTTTCGTTCAGCTCCAGCAGCAGCGGCGAGCAGTCGGCCATCATCGGAATGAACTGTTCGTAACCCACCCAGGCCGAGTCAAACAGGATGTAATCACACAGGTGCCCAATCTTATCCACCACCTGGCGAGCGTTGTAGATGGTGCCATCGTAGGTGCCCAGCTGGATCACCGCCAGACGGAACGGACGCGCATCGCGTGCACGGCCGGGTGCGACTTCAGCCACCAGCTCGCGAAGATAGCTTTCCTCAAAACAGTGGGCGTCAATGCCGCCGATAAAGCCGTACGGGTTGCGCGCGGTTTCCAGATAGACCGGCGTTGCGCCTGCCTGAAGGAGGGCACCGTGATGGTTGGATTTGTGGTTATTACGGTCGAACAGCACCAGGTCGCCCGGGGTGAGCAGGGCGTTTAGCACCACTTTGTTGGATGACGAGGTGCCGTTGAGCACGAAGTAGGTCTTATCGGCATTAAAGACCTTCGCCGCATGCTGCTGTGCGATGCACGGCGCGCCTTCGTGGATCAGCAGATCGCCCATTGCCACGTCGGCGTTGCACAGATCGGCGCGGAAAAGCGTCTCGCCAAAGAAATCAACGAACTGATTGCCGGCAGGATGGCGGCGGAAGAACTGGCCGCCCTGATGCCCCGGGCAGTCAAACGCGCTGTTGCCTTGATTCACGTAGTCGACCAGGGCGCGGAAAAACGGCGGGCGCAGCTGGGTTTCATACTTCAGGGCAGCCGCTTCCAGCTGTCGTCCATAAAAGTCGTAGCTGGTGTCTGAATACTCAAATACGCCATGAATGCGCGATAAATAATCTGCCGGAATGAATTCTTCTTTATGCGTCGCGACAAAAACAGGAATGTCAAATCCGGTGGCTTCTATTTCTTCCAGTATGCCATCGGTAATATCACTGACCGCCAGCACAATAGCGGCAACGTCGATATAATCCGAGGCCCGGACATCCACCAGTTCACGCTGGGTGGTAAAGCAATCAGGACAGGCGCGGCTGGCTGCGATTTTTAAACTTTTCATCTTTCTCTCTTTATTTTAGGTAATAAGCGTCCCTCGATTTCTTGCAAAAAAGAAATCGATAATTTTCCGGAAAAAAAGCAAAGGGTGGCCGCTGATTAAAATCAGTACATTGCTTTTTTGATGATTGAAATTCAGTCCGCCCGGTGCGGATGGGTCTGAATCAAAATGAATGAGCGCAAGCGTTCACAGGCAATGGCCTGTAAAATAAGAGGTTTCAGGGTAACCTGTAAGCGAATGCGCCAGAAGTCGAAGGACTACCGGGCATTAAAGAGATGAAAGTCAAAGCAGTTTCGGTGGGCAAACATCATGATATGTGTTGTCCGCCTTATATGGGGCATTAAACGATTGTTGTTTTCCATTATTTATTTTCCTTTCAGTAATTGAAAGCATGGTCATTTTATCCAGGAAAACGCGATTAACTGTGAAGGAGATCACCGTTAACCGATCATTTTAGAAATAAATAGTCGTTTTTGATGAATATCGCAGATCAAAATTCTGATTTGTTGATATCGGGTTAACAGGGTGTATTGCAAATGTTTTAAATGGACATAAATAACCAAAAAAATATCGAGTGGATTATTTATGAAATATTTTCTGAGGGGTTTTGATTCTATTTAAAAATAAACTGAATAGTTATTCAGAGCATAAACCGATAACCGATACCGGTTTCAGTTAATAAATGGCGAGGGCGAGCGGGGTCGACTTCGAGTTTCTGACGAAGGTGCCCCATATATATGCGTAAATAGTGACTATGTTCCACGGCGTTGGGCCCCCACACCTGACTTAACAGCTGGCGCTGGGTGAGAACCTTGCCGTGATTGTTGAGCAGCACGGCGAGCAGGCGAAATTCGATGGGCGTGAGGTGAATTTCCTCTTCGCCGCGCACAATGCGCCGCGCGGCCAGGTCAACCCGGATATCCCCAAACGTGTAGGTTGGATCGGCAGGCGTGGTGGCGCTGTGGCGACGCAGCGCCACGCGCAGGCGAGCCTGTAGCTCGCCGATGCCAAACGGTTTAATCAGGTAGTCATCCGCCCCGGCATCCAGCGCGGCGATTTTATCCGTCTCTTCAGTACGGGCGGAGAGCACGAGGATCGGCATCTGGCTCCACTGACGGACTTCACGAATAAAATCGATGCCGTCACCGTCCGGGAGACCCAGATCGAGGATCACCAGGTCCGGCTTGCGGGTGGCGGCTTCAATTAACCCCCGCTGAAGCGTACCTGCATCATGGACGCGCAGACCGTCTCCTTCCAGCGCAGCGCGCAGAAAACGGCTAATGGCGATCTCATCTTCAACAATCAGAACGTTGATCACAAATCCTCTGGTAATTCATTAAGTTCTGGCGGGGTTTCCAGAGGAAGTGTAACACAAAAACGCGCACCGCCTTCCGGACGATTCTCCGCGGAAATGGAGCCGCCATGCACGTCAATGATCGCCTGGCAAATGGCCAGCCCCAGCCCCACGCCCGGAATGGCCGACTCCTTATTGCCGCGCGCGAATTTCTCGAAAATAGCCAACTCCTGCCCGGCAGGAATGCCCGGGCCGGTATCCCAGACGTTAAGGCGAAGCGCGCCGTCGTCCACCGTCGCATCCACCCCAATCTGCGCGCTGGCGCCCGCATATTTGGCGGCATTTTCCAACAGGTTGATCAGCACCCGTTCAAACAGCGGACCATCAACATGAATTAAGGTCAGGGGCTCGGGCATGTTCAGCGCAATATGTCGCCCGCCCAGGCCGGGTTCGAGCATTTTCAGCGCGCTGCCCACCACCTCTTCCAGCGTGAGCCACTCTTTTTTGAGGTTAAATCCGCCCGACTGGATACGCGCCATGTCGAGCAGGTTATTCACCAGGCGTGTGGTATTCAGCACGTGCTGGCGGATCTCGCTGGCCTGAAGTGCATGCTTCGAGCCTTCCGCCGCCAGGTCCAGCGTCAGAATTTCTGACTGACCGAACAGGACGGTGAGCGGGGTACGCAGATCGTGAGACAGCGCCGCCAGCAGCGAGTTACGAATGCTTTCACGCTCGCTTGCCAGCCGAGCCTGTTCCTCGCTGGCGGTGAGGGCCAGTCGTTCCAGCGCGCTGGCAACCAGCAGCGTAAACGTCTCCAGTAAACGCTGCTGTTCGGGGATCATCAGCTGGCGCAGGTTGGAAGGCTCCACGATGACCAGCCCCTGATTTTTATCGGCGCTGCGCAGGGGCAGAATTTGGTAGGGCACGCCGGGGAGGGTGTCGGTCCCTGCGCCCGCCGGTAAGCCTTTGTCAAAGCTCCAGCGCGCGATGGCTTCGTCCCAGGGCGTCATGCCTGTGGCGGAGGTCAGCGGGCGCAGCTTGCCGTGTTCGTCCGGGAGTAAAATCAGGTTGCTGGCATGAAACGTCGAGCGGATAAACTGCTCGCTGGTCTGCACGATATCCAGCGGCGTGCGGCCCACCGCCAGCGATTTCGACATCTCATAGAGATGGCGCGTGCGCTGTTCGCGATAGCGGGCGATGCGCGCCTGATAGCGCACGCCCGCCGTCAGATTGCCGATCACCAGCCCGACGGTGAGCATGACGGCAAAGGTGAGGATGTACTGTACGTCCGAGACGGCCAGCGTCCCGCGGGGGGCAATAAAGAACAGATCGAAGCTGATGACGTTGATCACCGTCGCCAGGACCGACGGCCAGCGCCCGTAGAAGAGCGCCACCACCACCACGCCTAAAAGGTAGATCATCACCAGGTTGGCGGCATCAAACGCGATCAGCCACTGGCTGGCAATCACGGTAATCAGGGCGCAGAGCACGACGGCGACAAGACAGCCGCGAAGCTGAATGCGCCATTTATCGCTGAAGGTACGGCTGTCCGGCGCGCGATTGGGTAAGGGGGTAGGTTTGTCGTCCAGCGCCACGATCACCAGATCCAGATCCGGCGCGCGACGGGCCAGCTTGTCGGCAAAGGATTCTCGGCTAAACCAGCGCCGATGCTGACGACGGCCAATGACGATTTTCCCCAGGTTATGCTCGCGCGCGTAGCGCAGAATGGCTTTATCTTCCTGCGGATCGGAAAGGGTGGCGGTTTCCGCGCCCAGCTCCTGCGCCAGGCGCAGCGAACTCAGGATCGCGCGGCGCTGGTTTTCGGGCAGCGCGTGCAGCTGCGGCGTTTCGACATACACCGCATGCCAGACGCTGCCAAATTTGGCCGCCAGGCGCGCGGCGGTGCGGACAAGCTTTTCATTGCCGCTGCCGTGGCCCACGCACAGCAGGATGGCGTCCCGCGTGTGCCAGACGCGTTCCTGTCCCTGTAAATCGCGCCAGGCGCGCATCTGATCGTCCACCCGGTCGGCGGTTCGGCGCAGGGCCAGCTCGCGCAGGGCAATCAGGTTGCCTTTACGGAAGAAATGTTCGATGGCGCGCTCTGCCTGGCCGGCAATATAAACCTTGCCTTCATGCAGGCGCTGGCGTAAATCATCGGGCGGCAGGTCGACCAGCACCACCTCATCGGCGGAATCGAAGAAGGGATCGGGCACCGTCTCGCGTACCTGAATGCCGGTCACGCCGCTGACCACGTCGTTCAGGCTTTCCAGATGCTGAACGTTAACCGTGGTGAACACATCGATACCGGCTTCAAGTAATTCTTCAACGTCCTGCCAGCGTTTGGGGTGGCGCGAGCCTGGCGCATTGCTGTGCGCCAGCTCGTCCATCAGGATAAGCGCGGGGCGGCGGGCGAGGGCGGCATCGAGATCGAATTCGGTGACTAACCGACCGCGGTGGCTGATGCGGCGGGGCGGCTGGGTAGCCAGCCCCTTCAGCAGCGATGCCGTCTCTTTACGTCCGTGGGTTTCAACCACGCCGATCAGAATATCGAGCCCCTGCGCCCGAAGCCGCTGGGCTTCCGTCAGCATGGCGAAGGTTTTCCCGACGCCCGCGCAGGCGCCGAAGAAAATTTTCAGTTTGCCGCGATGGGCCTCAGCTGTTTGTTCGAGCAGCCTGTCCGGATCCGGGCGCATGGGCTCGTCGGTCATTTAGTTTTTCCTTAGCGCGTCCAGCGCCAGATTCAGCTCAACAATATTTACCACGGGCATGCCGATGAAGCTGACCAGCGGCTTTTGCGTGTGCTCTGCCACAAGCCTGCTCACCTGTTCGACGGTCAGCTGACGGGCAGCGGCGACGCGCGGGATCTGCCATGCCACGGCTGCTGGCGTCAGGCTGTAGTCTAGTCCGCTGGCCGAGGCGGTTACCAGCTCCACGGGAACGTCACGGCTGGCCTGCGGATTCGCGGCGCGCAGGGCTGCCACGCGCTCAGCGACGGCTTTGTCCAGCTCGGGGTTGCTGCCCGCCAGGTTGCTGCCGCCGGATGCCATCGGATTATACGGGCTTTCGGCAGTGGCGGAAGGGCGTCCCTGGAAGTAGCGAGCATCCGTAAAGTTCTGACCAATCAG
This sequence comes from Enterobacter sp. FB, assembly GCF_000805795.1. Taxonomy (NCBI): domain Bacteria; kingdom Pseudomonadati; phylum Pseudomonadota; class Gammaproteobacteria; order Enterobacterales; family Enterobacteriaceae; genus Enterobacter; species Enterobacter sp. FB. The sequence continues at coordinate 441,944 of NZ_JSZC01000013.1, forward strand.
GCGAGAGCCGCGGTTTTCACCGTTTTGCAGTATCAGCGAGCCGTTGGCCTGATCCTTAAACCACCACTGGCCCAGCGCGGTGGTCACCAGCGGGTACAGCCCGCCGGTAATGAGAGACAGCAGTATGAACAGAAGTATAGCGGGGCGTAACATGGTCATTTGATTCACCTTTTAAACCTGGCCGAACAGGGTCAACAGCAGGTCGATAACCTTGATACCGACGAAGGGCACCACCAGCCCGCCCAGGCCGTAAATCCACAGGTTACGGCGCAGCATGGCGGCCGCCGTGAGCGGCTTATAGCTCACGCCCTTCAGCGCCAGCGGGATCAGGAAGACAATAATCAGGGCGTTAAAGATGACTGCGCTCAGAATCGCCGAGGCCGGAGAGTGCAGGTGCATCACGTTCAGGGCGTTTAATTGCGGATAGGTCGCAGCAAACGCGGCCGGAATGATGGCGAAATACTTCGCCACGTCGTTGGCGATACTGAACGTGGTCAGCGAACCGCGCGTCATCAGCATCTGCTTGCCGATGTGCACCACTTCAATCAGCTTGGTCGGGTTAGAGTCGAGGTCGACCATGTTGCCTGCCTCTTTTGCGGCCTGGGTACCGGAGTTCATCGCCACCGCCACGTCGGCCTGCGCGAGGGCAGGAGCATCGTTGGTCCCGTCGCCGGTCATCGCCACCAGACGGCCTTCCGCCTGATACTGACGAATCAGTGCCAGCTTGGCTTCCGGTGTGGCTTCGGAAAGGAAATCATCCACGCCCGCTTCGGCAGCAATCGCCGCGGCGGTAAGACGGTTATCCCCGGTGATCATCACCGTTTTGATCCCCATTTTACGCAGCTGGGCAAAGCGCTCTTTGATGCCGCCTTTGACGATGTCCTTCAGGGCAATGACCCCGAGCACGCGCGCGCCTTCGGCCACCACCAGCGGCGTCGCCCCCTGACGGGCCACGCTTTCGACCAGGCTGTCCACTTCCGGCGGGAAATGACCGTTGTTGGCCTCAATGTGGCGGCGAATCGCGTCAACCGAGCCTTTACGGATCATGCGATCCTGAATGTTAATGCCGCTCATGCGGGTTTGCGCCGTGAAGGGCACGAAGGTGGCGTGCAGGCTCTGAACGTCGCGCTGGCGCAGGTTAAAGCGCTGCTTGGCGAGGATCACGATACTGCGGCCTTCCGGGGTTTCATCGGCAAGGGATGAGAGCTGCGCGGCATCCGCCAGCGTTTTTTCATCCACGCCCGGGGCGGGTAAGAAATCCGACGCCTGACGGTTGCCGAGGGTAATGGTCCCGGTTTTATCCAGCAGCAAGACATCCACGTCACCGGCGGCTTCCACCGCACGCCCGCTGGTGGCGATGACGTTGGCACCGAGCATACGGCTCATGCCGGCCACGCCGATGGCCGACAGCAGGCCGCCGATGGTGGTGGGGATCAGACAAACCAGCAGCGCCACCAGCACCGTGACGGTGACCGCGGTACCGCCATAGGCAGAGAACGGCCACAGCGTCGCGGTTGCCAGCAGGAAGACGATGGTCAGGGCCACCAGCAGGATGGTCAGGGCAATCTCGTTTGGCGTTTTACGACGCTGTGCGCCTTCCACCATGGCGATCATCCGGTCGAGGAAGGTTTCACCCGGGTTAACGCTGCACTGTATCACCAGCCAGTCGGAGAGAATGCGCGTCCCGCCCGTCACGGAGGCGAAATCGCCGCCGGACTCACGGATCACCGGCGCGGATTCGCCGGTAATAGCGCTCTCATCCACCGATGCGCCCCCTTCAATAACTTCGCCGTCGCAAGGGATGATGTCACCGGCTTCCACCAGCACCACATCGCCTTTACGCAGTTCATCTGCCGGAACGTGGTCCATCTGGGCACCGTACTTCGGTTCACGTAGCTTGCGTGCGAAGGCGGTCTTTTTCACCCCTTTCAGGCTGTTGGCCTGGGCTTTACTCCGGCCTTCCGCCAGCGCTTCCGCAAAGTTGGCGAACAGCACGGTAAACCACAGCCACAGGCTGATGGCGCCGGTAAACATCGCATTTCCCGGCATATGGCCTGTTCCCATGGCAATCGCCAGGGCGGTGGTCAGGACGCTTCCCGCCCAGACTATAAACATCACCGGGTTGTGCCACTGCACGCGCGGGCTCAGCTTTTTCACCGCATCCATGAGCGCCTGGCGAACTAATGACGGTTCGAACAGGGCCAGTTGTTTACGACTCATGACAATTTCTCCGCAAAATCAGCGTAAAGAGAGGTATTCCGCGACCGGGCCTAACGCGAGGGCGGGGATAAAGGTCAGGGCGCCGACCAGCAACACGGTGCCCGTCAGCAGGCCAATAAACAGCGCGCCGTGGGTCGGTAATGTCCCGGTAGTGGTCGGTTGGATTTTTTTGTTCACCAGCGATCCGGCTATCGCCATAACCGGCACAATGATCCCGAAGCGACCCACAAACATGCAGAACGCCAGCAGACAGTTCCAGAATGGAGAGTTGGCGCTTAGGCCTGCAAAGGCGCTGCCGTTGTTGTTGGCGGCAGAGGAGACGGCATACAGCACTTCGCTAAAACCGTGAATGCCAGGGTTAAAGATGCCGCTGCGTCCAGCCTCGGTCATCAGCGCCAGCGCGGTGCCGAGCAGCACGAGGGCCGGGGTGACCAGAATTGCCAGCGCGGTTAATTTCATCTCGCGAACGTCGATCTTTTTACCCAGATACTCCGGGGTGCGGCCAATCATCAGACCGGCAATAAACACCGCCAGCAGCACGAACAGCAGCATGCCGTAAAGACCGGAGCCCACGCCGCCAAACACCACCTCACCAATCTGCATCAGCCACATTGGGATCATGCCGCCCAGCGCCGTAAAGGAATCATGCATGGCATTGACGGCCCCGCACGACGCTGCCGTGGTGACGTCTGCATAGAGGCTGCTGGCGAGAATGCCAAAGCGGCTCTCTTTACCTTCCATGTTGATTGCGCTATCTGCACCCAGTGAGAGGAAGTGCGGATTACCCTGCCATTCGGCCCACATCACCAGCGCAACACAGACCACGAAAATAAGCGACATGGTCCAGAGCAGGGTACGCCCCTGACGGCGATCGTTGACCACGTCGCCAAAGGCAAAGCAGAGCGCGGCGGGGATCAGGAAAATCGCCAGCATCTGCACAAAATTGGTCAGGGCGGTCGGGTTTTCGAACGGGTGCGAGGAGTTGGCATTGAAGAAGCCGCCACCGTTCGTTCCGAGCATTTTGATGGCTTCCTGCGACGCCACTGGCCCCATCGGCAGGAGCTGTTTTGCGCCTTCCAGCGAGGTATAAGGTGCGTAAGGCAGCAGGTTTTGCAGGGTGCCCTGCTGAATGAAGAACAGCGCGATCAGCAGCGCAATCGGCAGCAGGATCCACAGCGTAATGCGCGTCAGATCCACCCACGCGTTACCCAGCGTGCTCACTTTCTGGCGCGCAAACGCCCGCGTTAGCGCGAAGATCACCGCAATACCGCTGGCGGCAGAGAGGAAGTTCTGCACGGTTAACCCGACCATCTGGCTGAAGTAGCTGAGCGTGGTTTCACCGGCATAGGACTGCCAGTTGGTGTTGGTGACAAAACTGACCGCCGTGTTTAGCGCCAGATGCCAGGACAGGCCCGGTAACTGCTGCGGATTCAAAGGCAGGACACCCTGCAACATCAGCATGGCAAAAAGCGCGATGAGGCCAACGATATTCAGCAGCAGAATAGCGATCAGATAGTCACGCCAGTTCATCTCCCGATCGTCCACACCCAGTACGCGCCAGATCCCTTTTTCAACGCTTCCCGTGCCGGGCAGGGGAACGTTATTGATCAGCCGTGCCAGCCCCGAGCCCAGTGGCCTTGCCAGGACGAACAACACCACTAAGAAACTGGCAATAAGCAAAAACGCCTGAGCAGCCATCAGAATGCCTCCGCATTAATCAGGGCATAAACCAGATAACCCAATAACAGGAACACCAGCACGATGCCGGCAATAAGACCTGCACTCACAATCCACCTCCGGGTGACTTTTGTTGTTGTGCTAACGGTAGGATTTATGGCGCAAAGATTTCGCAAAAATGAGAAGGGCGGGTGTAAAAAAAGTATAAAAATGGCAAAGCCCACAATTTAACTATTGATAAGTAAATCGTTAACTTTTTTGTAACTTAATTACGGCGTGAATGTAAATTTTGGCTAAACGGACGAAAATAAGTGGTCGGATGAGTAGTAAAATTACAAACAAAGCGATATTATTTTAGCCAGGTCACAGATTTTGAATTTTCCGGATGACGTTTCCGGCCAACTATAGGGGAGAAAAATATGGATCTTTATAAAGAGTTTCCGGCTCATATCGTGTTCATGCGCCGCGCTTTCGCCGTAGTGGCTGGCGTACTGGCTCTGCCGGTGATGCTGTTCTGGAAAGATCGTGCACGTTTTTATAGCTATCTGCACCGCGTCTGGGCGAAAACCAGCGAGAAGCCGGTGTGGATGGATCAGGCCGAGAAAGCGACCTGCGATTTTTACTGATACTAAGACGACACCCAGAAAAAAACGCCGAGGGAGCGATAGCCCCTCGTCAGGGTTTACAGGCACATAATAGCCGTCTTTCTTGCCGGGTGACGCTGCGCTTACCCGGCCTACACAGGGCAAAGAGATCAATGCATTGCATGTTTCATTGTAGGCCCTTGCAAGCGTAGCGCCGCCGGGCGAAATGCACAGCATGCACCTTGTCATCAGTCTGTAAGGCCGCCTTGGGCGGCCTTTTTTATTTCATCCCGTCTACACTTCATGGCAAAGTAGTTCAATGCATGCTTTTTCCTTTTACGGCATGCCCTTACGGACATAATGGATATTTGCCTGGAGTTTTATGCCCACCCATCTGGTTTGGTTTCGCGCGGACCTGCGCGTACATGACAACTTCGCACTCGCGGCAGCCTGCCGTTCCGATGACGCCAGCGTGCTGGCGCTGTTTATCGCTACGCCCGAACAGTGGCAGCAGCATGATATGGCCCCGCGGCAGGCGGCTTACCTCAAATCGCATCTGAACGATCTGCAACACTCACTGGCTGAAAAAGGTATCCCCCTGATCTACAAAGAGGTCAGTGACTTTGCCGCGCAGCTTAAGATGTTGCGGGAGGTATGTCAGCAGAACGGCGTCACGCATCTTTTTTACAACTACCAGTACGAGCTGAACGAACGGCTGCGGGATCGCCAACTGGAGAACATTCTGGGCGAGGTGGTTTGTGAAGGATTTGATGACAGCGTAATGCTGGCACCGGGCAGCGTCATGACCGGCGGCCATGAAATGTATAAAGTGTTCACACCGTTTAAAAATGCTTTTGTTAAGCGTCTGAAAGAGGCGCTGCCGGAGTGCGTACCCGCACCCGCAGCCAGAGGGGAAGCTATAACCACGCTGCCAGAATTAACGTTTAACTATCCCCAACAGGCATTCGATGAGCTTCTGTTCCCCGCAAACGAGAAGGCAGCAATTGCGAAGCTGCGCCAGTTTTGCAAACAGGGCGCGGGAGAGTACGACGCGCGCAGGGATTTCCCGGCGATTGAAGGGACAAGCCGCTTATCGGCAAGCCTGGCGCTGGGCGTACTCTCTCCTCGCCAGTGTTTACATCGTCTTCTGGCCGAGCAGCCGCAGGCGATGGACGGTGGGGCGGGTTCGGTGTGGCTGAACGAACTCATCTGGCGTGAATTCTATCGCCATCTGATGACGTATCATCCCGATCTCTGTAAGCATCGTCCGTTCATTCCCTGGACCGACAACGTAAAATGGCAGCATGATGAGGCACTTTTACAGGCCTGGAAAAAAGGGGAGACAGGCTTTCCGATTGTTGATGCCGCCATGCGCCAGCTAAATGAAACCGGGTGGATGCACAACCGCCTGCGAATGATTACCGCCAGCTTTCTGGTGAAGGATCTGCTTATCGACTGGCGTATCGGAGAGCGCTATTTTATCTCTCAGCTGATCGACGGCGATCTCGCTGCGAATAACGGCGGCTGGCAGTGGGCGGCCTCTACCGGCACCGATGCGGCTCCCTATTTCAGGATTTTTAATCCGACTACCCAGGGGCAAAAATTTGATGCCAACGGCGACTTTATCCGCCGCTGGTTGCCCGCGCTCAGGAACGTTCCTGCGAAAGCGATCCACGACCCGTGGACATGGGCGGATAAACAGGGCGTAAAGCTCGATTATCCCCGCCCGATTGTTGACCATAAACAGGCGCGCACCGCCACGCTGGCGGCGTACGAAGCCGCCCGAAAAGTTTGAGAGCATAAAGATGAAAAACAGTGAACTGGAACGCCTGATTAACGAAAAACTCAATACCGCCTCCTTTAGCGACTACGGCCCAAATGGCCTGCAGGTAGAAGGGCGCGAAACGGTGCAGAAAATTATCACCGGCGTCACGGCAAGCCAGGCGCTGCTGGACGAGGCTGTCCGTCAGGAAGCCGATGCGGTGATTGTCCATCACGGCTACTTCTGGAAAAACGAATCACCGATTATTCGCGGCATGAAGCGCAACCGCCTGAAAACGTTGCTGGCAAATGACATCAACCTGTACGGTTACCACCTGCCGCTGGACGCACACCCGGAACTGGGCAACAACGTTCAGCTTGCGCAGCTGTTGGGGATTACCGTAATGGGCGAAATCGAGCCGCTGGTGCCGTGGGGCGAGCTGGCGATGCCGGTTCCCGGACTGGAGCTGGCCTCGTGGATTGAAGCGCGCCTGGGGCGTCGCCCGCTGTGGTGCGGCGATACGGGCGCGGACCTGGTAAAACGCGTTGCCTGGTGCACCGGGGGCGGGCAGGGCTTTATCGACAGCGCCGCGCGCTTCGGTGTTGATGCCTTTATCACCGGCGAGGTTTCCGAGCAGACCATTCACTCGGCGCGTGAACAGGGGCTGCATTTCTACGCGGCCGGTCATCATGCCACCGAGCGCGGCGGCATTCGGGCCCTCAGCGAGTGGCTGACGGAAAATACCGATCTGGATGTAACCTTTATTGATATCCCTAATCCGGCCTGATGAGAGGTGCCTGAGTGCAGCGAGCGCGTTGTTATCTTCTGGGAGAAACGGCAGTGGTTCTGGAGCTCGAGCCGCCGGTGACCCTTGCCACGCAAAAGCGTATCTGGCGGCTAACCCAGCGTCTGGTCGATCTGCCGGACGTGGTTGAAGCCATTCCGGGGATGAATAACATCACGGTGGTGCTGCGTAGTCCGCATACGCTGGCGCTGGATGCCATCGAGCGTTTACAGCGCTGGTGGGAAGAGAGCGAGGCGCTGGAGCCGGAATCGCGTGCCATTGAGATCCCGGTCGTTTATGGCGGTACGGGAGGACCGGATCTTGGTGTGGTCGCAGACCATTGCGGGCTCACCGAAAAGCAGGTGGTTGAGCTGCACAGTTCGGTGGATTACGTCGTCTGGTTCCTGGGATTCCAGCCCGGATTCCCGTATCTGGGGGGATTATCTCCCCGGCTGCATACGCCGCGCCGCGCTGAACCGCGCCTGAGCGTACCGGCGGGGACGGTCGCGATTGGTGGCGAGCAGACCGGCGTATATCCGCTGGCTTCGCCCGGTGGTTGGCAGCTTATTGGGCATACCGCCACCCCGTTATTTGACCCCGCGCTGGCGTCGCCAATACTCCTGCGCCCGGGCGACACCCTTCGCTTTATCCCGCAGAAGGAGGGGGTATGTTAACGCTTATTCGCGCCGGGCTGTACACCTCCGTACAGGATGCCGGGCGCTTTGGCATGCGCCAGTCCGGCGTGAGCTATTGTGGCGCGCTGGACCGTCCTGCGCTGGAAATCGCTAACTTGCTGGTGGGCAACCCCGGCAGCACGGCGGCGCTCGAAATTACGCTCGGCCAGTGTGTCATTGAGTTTGGTCAGGAGACCTGGTTCGCGCTCACCGGCGCCGGCTGTGATGCCACGCTGGACGGCAAAGCGGTGTGGACCGGCTGGCGTCTGCGGGCGAAAGCCGGGCAGCGTCTGACCTTAAAACGTCCTCTGCACGGCGTGCGTAGCTATCTCGCGGTGGCTGGCGGCATTGATGTGCCTGAGGTGCTGGGCTCATCCAGTACCGATCAGAAAGCCGGGATAGGCGGTCACGAAGGACGTCTGTTGCGCGACGGCGATCGCCTGGCGATTAAGCCCTCTTCGCGTCACTTCTCGACGGCTCAGGGGGTGAAACAACTTCTCTGGGGAAACCAGATCCGCGCCTTACCGGGGCCGGAATATCATGAGTTCGACGAGGCCTCAAAAGAGTCTTTCTGGCGCGCGCCGTGGAAGCTTAGTCCGCAGAGTAACCGAATGGGCTATCGTCTGCAGGGGCAGCCGCTGATCCGGACCACCGACCGGGAACTGCTCTCCCACGGTTTGTTGCCCGGCGTGATTCAGGTTCCAGGCAACGGGCAACCGATCGTCTTAATGAACGACGCGCAGACGACGGGGGGCTATCCGCGAATTGCCTGCATTATTGAAGCCGATCGCTACCATCTGGCGCAAATTCCCCTCGGTCAGCCGATTCACTTCGTGCAGTGTTCGCTGGAGGAAGCGCTAAAGGCGCGGCAGGATCAGCAGCGCTATCTCGAACAGCTGGCGTGGAGGCTCGATGGTAAAGATTGATTTAAACGCCGATCTGGGCGAGGGCGGCAGCGCCGACGCGGCGCTAATGACGCTGGTCTCTTCGGTCAATATTGCCTGCGGCTTTCACGCGGGCGATGCGCAAACCATGCTGGAGAGCGTGCGTCATGCCATCAAAAATGGCGTGGCGATTGGCGCTCACCCGAGCTTCCCTGACCGGGAGAACTTTGGCCGCACCGCGATGGACCTGCCGCCTGAGACGGTCTACGCGCAGGTGCTCTACCAGACTGGCGCGCTGGAGGCGATGGTTCGCGCCGGGAAGGGCGTACTGCGTCACGTGAAGCCGCACGGTATGCTCTATAACCAGGCGGCAAAAGACCCGGTGCTGGCGGCGGCGATTGCCCGTGCGGTGCGGGACTGTAATCCGCAGCTGATTCTGGTCGGCCTGGCGGGCAGTGAGCTTATTCGTGCCGGAGAACGGCTGGGGCTGACCACGCGGCAGGAGGTGTTTGCCGATCGGGGATACATGCCGGACGGCAGTCTGGTTCCGCGCACGCAAGCCGGTGCGCTGATTACCGATGAAGCGAAAGCGCTGGCGCAGACGCTGGAGATGGTGCGCTACGGGCGAGTGACCGCCGTGGATGGCACAACGGCGCACGTTCAGGCGGATACGGTATGTTTACACGGCGATGGCGAGCATGCGCTCCAGTTCGCGCGCCGCCTGCGGGCCGCGTTCGCTGAAGAGGGCATTCTTGTCAGCGCAGATTAATGATAAAAGGACAGAAAAATGCCAGAAGGCCCGGAGATCCGCCGCGCGGCGGATAGCCTCGAGGCGGCGATAAAGGGCAAACCGCTGACGGAGGTCTGGTTTGCTTTTCCTCAACTGAAACCGTTTGAATCACAGCTGGTGGGGCAGTCGGTAACGCATATTGAAACGCGCGGCAAAGCGTTGCTCACGCACTTTTCCCATAACCTGACGTTATATAGCCATAACCAGCTTTACGGCGTGTGGCGCGTGGTGGAGGCGGGTGAACAGCCGCAAACGACCCGCGTGCTGCGCGTCAGGCTGCAAACGGCGGATAAGGCGATCCTGCTCTATAGCGCCTCTGATATCGAAATGTTAACGCCTGAGCAGTTGCTCACGCACCCGTTCTTACAGCGGGTCGGGCCGGACGTGCTGGATATGCGCCTGACGGCGAGCGATGTGAAGGCCCGGCTGCTATCGCCCACATTCCGCAACCGGCAGTTTTCCGGCCTGTTCCTTGACCAGGCCTTTCTCGCCGGGCTTGGCAACTACCTGCGGGTGGAGATCCTCTGGGAAGTCGGGCTGGCACCGCAGCACAAAGCTTCTCAGCTGAGCGATGAACAGCTGGAGGCGCTGTCCCACGCGCTGCTGGACATCCCGCGGCTGTCGTACAACACGCGTGGCATCGTAGATGAAAACAAGCACCACGGGGCGCTGTTCCGGTTCAAGGTGTTTCATCGGGCGGGGAAGAAGTGCGAGCGGTGCGGCGGGATTATCGACAGGATTATGCTCTCTTCGAGACCCTTTTACTGGTGTCCACATTGTCAAAAATAAAAAAGCCGGGTGGCGGCTACGCCTTACCCGGCCTATGTTTCGCATTTGTAGGCCCTGTAAGCGGTAGCGCCACCGGGCTTAACTTTTAGCGCTTCAGGTCAGACTTAAAATCACGCTGCTCGTAGCCGGTATACAGCTGACGAGGACGGGCGATCTTCATGCCTTCGCTGTGCATTTCGTTCCAGTGCGCAATCCAGCCTACGGTACGCGCCATGGCGAAGATCACGGTGAACATGGAAGACGGAATGCCCATCGCTTTCAGAATAATGCCAGAGTAGAAATCGACGTTCGGGTAGAGTTTCTTCTCGATGAAGTACGGGTCGTTCAGCGCGATGTGTTCCAGCTCCATCGCCACTTCCAGCAGGTCATCTTTGGTACCCAGCTCTTTCAGCACTTCGTGGCAGGTTTCACGCATCACGGTGGCGCGCGGGTCATAGTTTTTGTAAACACGGTGACCGAAGCCCATCAGGCGGAAGGAGTCATTCTTGTCTTTCGCGCGACGCACGAACTCAGGAATGTGCTCAACGGTGCTGATCTCTTCCAGCATCTTCAGCGCCGCTTCGTTCGCGCCGCCGTGCGCCGGTCCCCACAGGGAGGCAATGCCCGCAGCGATACAGGCGAACGGGTTCGCGCCTGAAGAGCCTGCGGTACGAACGGTTGAGGTCGAGGCGTTCTGTTCGTGGTCAGCATGCAGGATCAGAATACGGTCCATCGCGCGTTCCAGAACCGGGTTCACTTCGTACTCTTCGCACGGCGTGGAGAACATCATGCGCAGGAAGTTGCCCGCGTAGGAGAGGTCGTTACGCGGATACACAAACGGCTGGCCGATGGAGTATTTGTAACACATCGCCGCCATGGTAGGCATTTTGGACAGCAGACGGTAAGCGGCGATTTCACGGTGACGTGGGTTATTCACGTCAAGGGAGTCGTGGTAGAACGCTGCCAGCGCACCGGTAATACCGCACATCACCGCCATTGGGTGAGAGTCACGACGGAACGCATGGAACAGACGGGTAATCTGCTCATGGATCATGGTGTGACGGGTCACGGTGGTTTTAAATTCATCGAACTGGGCCTGCGTCGGTTTTTCGCCGTTCAGCAGGATGTAGCACACTTCCAGATAGTTGGATTCGGTGGCTAACTGATCGATAGGGAAGCCGCGATGGAGCAGGATACCTTCGTCACCGTCGATAAAGGTGATTTTGGATTCGCAAGATGCGGTAGAGGTAAATCCAGGGTCAAAGGTGAATACCCCTTTGGAACCCAGCGTACGGATATCAATAACATCCTGACCGAGCGTGCCTTTTAGCACATCCAGTTCAATAGCAGTGTCACCATTTAGGGTGAGCGTTGCCTTTGTATCAGCCATTTACGGTCTCCTTAGCGCCTTATGCTTAAGACTGCGCTTTACCGGATTTGCTTTCAGCTGTTAATCACCGTTACCAGATTGTTATTTGGCTTACCGCTCAGCTCACGAGGACAAACCAGGGTACAGAGCTATGGCGCCTTGCAGGTAAACGAATGAAATATCAGTGAAACAACAGCAAATCAGCGTTTTTGCAGTCCGAATTATTCAAACCTGTATATCACTAATAACTGTCCTGATAACTTCGGTCAATACCATCACACTGTTACATAACTATTTGTCAGGTGAAAGAGAGACCTCATAACTTTTGCGCATTATATGCCTTTTCTGATGACGTTTGTAACAATATTGTTTAACATTTGTCAAATCAGATGATTAAAAATTAAAAAGATGTTGTTATCGTGACCCTGATCACTGTTCCAGAGAAAACCCGACAAACTGTATGTAGGTTAATTGTAATGATTTTGTGAACGGCCTATACTGCCGCCAGGTCTCCGGAACACCCTGCAATCCCGAGCCACCCAGCGTTGTAATGTGTCGTTTAAGCATCTGGAAGCACTGTTTTGCATGACGCGCAGTTATAGAAAAGGAACGCTGTCTGACCCGCATCGCAGTCCGGAGGAAGGAAACAATAAGAACAGCATGTGGGCGTTATTCATGATAAGAAATGTGAAAAAACAAAGACCTGTCAATCTGGATCTCAAAACGATCCGGTTCCCCGTAACAGCAATAGCGTCCATTCTGCACCGTGTTTCTGGTGTGATTACGTTTGTGGCGGTCGGTATTCTGCTGTGGTTACTGGGCACCAGCCTCTCTTCCCCTGAAGGATTCCTCCAGGCCTCTGCCATCATGAACAGCTTCTTCGTGAAATTCATCATGTGGGGCATTCTGACCGCACTGGCGTACCACGTTGTGGTGGGTGTTCGCCATATGCTGATGGACTTTGGCTACCTGGAAGAGACCTTCGAAGCCGGGAAACGCTCCGCTAACATTTCATTTGTGATTACAGTCGTGCTTTCACTTCTCGCAGGAGTTCTCGTATGGTAAGCAACGCCTCCGCATTAGGACGCAACGGCGTACATGACTTCATTCTGGTCCGTGCTACCGCCATCGTTCTCACCCTCTACATCATCTATATGATCGGTTTCTTCGCGACCAGCGGCACGCTGACGTGGGAAATCTGGAGTGGGTTCTTTGGATCCGCCTTCACCAAAGTGTTCACCCTGCTGGCCCTTTTCTCCATCCTTATTCATGCCTGGATTGGCATGTGGCAGGTGTTGACCGATTACGTTAAACCGCTGGCGATTCGCCTTCCACTGCAGCTGGCCATTGTGGTTGCACTGGTGGTTTACGTTATTTATGGATTCGTTGTGGTGTGGGGTGTGTAATGAAACTGCCAGTCAGAGAATTTGATGCTGTTGTGATTGGTGCCGGTGGCGCAGGTATGCGTGCCGCACTGCAAATTTCCCAGAGTGGCCAGAGCTGTGCGCTGCTCTCTAAAGTCTTCCCAACCCGTTCCCATACTGTGTCTGCGCAGGGCGGTATTACCGTTGCGCTGGGTAACTCCCATGAAGATAACTGGGAATGGCACATGTATGACACGGTAAAAGGTTCCGATTACATCGGCGACCAGGATGCCATCGAATATATGTGTAAAACAGGCCCGGAAGCGATTCTGGAGCTGGACCACATGGGTCTGCCGTTCTCCCGTCTGGAAAATGGCACCATCTATCAGCGTCCGTTTGGCGGCCAGTCGAAAAACTTCGGCGGCGAGCAGGCGGCACGCACCGCGGCGGCGGCTGACCGTACCGGTCACGCGCTGCTGCACACCCTGTATCAGCAGAACCTGAAAAACCACACCACCATCTTCTCCGAATGGTATGCGCTGGATCTGGTGAAAAACGCCGATGGCGCCATCGTTGGTTGTACCGCACTGTGCATCGAAACCGGTGAAGTGGTCTACTTCAAAGCCCGTGCAACCGTGCTGGCGACTGGCGGTGCAGGCCGTATTTACCAGTCCACCACCAACGCCCACATCAACACCGGTGACGGTGTCGGTATGGCTATCCGCGCGGGCGTGCCGGTGCAGGATATGGAGATGTGGCAGTTCCACCCAACCGGTATCGCCGGTGCGGGCGTTCTGGTGACGGAAGGCTGCCGTGGTGAAGGTGGCTACCTGCTGAATAAACACGGCGAGCGCTTCATGGAGCGTTATGCCCCGAATGCGAAAGACCTGGCGGGTCGTGACGTGGTGGCGCGTTCCATCATGATCGAAATCCGTGAAGGCCGCGGCTGTGACGGCCCTTGGGGTCCACACGCCAAGCTGAAGCTCGACCACCTGGGTAAAGAAGTGCTGGAGTCCCGTCTGCCGGGCATCCTGGAACTGTCCCGCACCTTCGCGCACGTCGATCCGGTGAAAGAGCCGATTCCGGTTATCCCAACCTGCCACTACATGATGGGCGGTATTCCGACCAAAGTGACCGGTCAGGCGCTGACCGTGAACGAGCAGGGCGAAGACGTGGTTATTCCTGGCCTGTTCGCGGTGGGCGAAATTGCCTGCGTATCCGTACACGGCGCAAACCGTCTGGGCGGCAACTCGCTGCTGGACCTGGTGGTGTTTGGTCGTGCGGTGGGTCTGCATCTGCAGGAATCCATTGCCGAGCAGGGCGCGCTGCGTGACGCGACCGACGACGAAATTGATGCCTCTCTTGAGCGCCTCAACCGCTGGAACGGCAACCGTAACGGCGAAGATCCGGTGGAAATCCGTAAAGCGTTGCAGGAGTGCATGCAGCACAACTTCTCGGTATTCCGCGAAGGCGACGCGATGGCCAAAGGTCTTGAGCAGCTGAAAGCGATCCGCGAGCGTCTGAAAAATGCCCGTCTGGACGACACCTCCAGCGAGTTCAACACCCAGCGCGTTGAGTGCCTTGAGCTGGATAACCTGATGGAAACCGCGTTCGCGACCGCGATGTCGGCAAACTTCCGTACCGAAAGCCGTGGCGCCCATAGCCGCTTCGACTTCCCGGAGCGTGATGACGAAAACTGGCTGTGCCATTCCCTGTATCTGCCAGAGTCGGAAACCATGACGCGTCGTAGCGTCAACATGGAACCGAAACTGCGTCCGGCGTTCCCGCCGAAGATTCGTACTTACTAATGCGGAGACAGGATAATGAAACTCGAATTCTCAGTTTATCGTTATAACCCGGATGTTGATGACGCTCCGCGCATGCAGGACTACACCCTGGAAGCGGAAGAAGGTCGCGACATGATGCTGCTGGATGCCTTAATCCAGCTGAAAGAAAAAGATCCAACCCTGTCGTTCCGTCGCTCCTGCCGTGAAGGGGTGTGTGGTTCTGACGGTGTGAACATGAACGGCAAAAATGGCCTGGCCTGCATCACGCCAATTTCAGCGTTGCAGCGTCCTGGTCAGAAAATTGTTATCCGTCCTCTTCCAGGCCTGCCGGTCGTGCGTGATTTGGTGGTAGACATGGGGCAATTCTATGCACAATATGAGAAGATTAAGCCTTACTTATTGAATAATGGGCAAAATCCACCGGCTCGTGAGCACTTACAGTCTCCTGAGCAGCGTGAAAAACTCGATGGTCTGTACGAGTGTATTCTCTGCGCATGCTGTTCTACGTCCTGCCCGTCGTTCTGGTGGAACCCGGACAAGTTTATCGGCCCGGCCGGTCTGCTGGCTGCCTATCGCTTCCTGATCGATAGCCGCGACACCGAAACCGACAGCCGTCTGGAAGGACTGAGTGACGCTTTCAGCGTATTCCGCTGCCATAGCATCATGAACTGCGTCAGTGTGTGTCCGAAGGGGCTGAACCCGACGCGCGCCATCGGCCATATTAAGTCGATGCTGCTGCAGCGCAGCGCGTAAGTAACGTTGCCGGATGGTGCTGCGCTTATCCGGCCTACAAAACTGTAGGCCCGGTAAGCGTAGCGCCACCGGGCAAAATGCAGAAACCTTTAAAAACTGCCCTGTACTACCCTGAAGTCCAGACAGTTTCTAAAGGTTCCTTCGCGGGCCAAATGAAAAGAGCTCGCAGGTGAACCCCGGCACGTACACGTGGTGTGCGTGGTAGTTTCTACGGCGAAAGTAAGCATAAAAATGCTTAAGGGATCACGATGCAGAACGGCGCAATGAAAGCCTGGCTGGACTCTTCTTACCTCTCTGGTGCCAACCAGAGCTGGATAGAACAGCTCTATGAAGACTTCTTAACCGATCCTGACTCAGTGGACGCAAACTGGCGTTCCATGTTCCAGCAGTTGCCTGGTACAGGGGTCAAACCGGATCAATTCCATTCCAAAACACGTGATTATTTCCGTCGTCTGGCGAAGGATGCCTCACGTTACTCTTCTGCGATTTCCGACCCTGACACCAATGCGAAGCAGGTTAAAGTCCTGCAGCTTATCAACGCTTATCGCTTCCGTGGTCACCAGCATGCGAATCTCGATCCGCTGGGACTGTGGAAACAAGACCGTGTGGCCGATCTCGATCCGGCGTATCACGATCTGACCGAGGCCGATTTCCAGGAAAGCTTTAACGTAGGTTCCTTTGCCATCGGCAAAGACACGATGAAGCTGGGCGATCTGATTGACGCGCTCAAGCAAACCTACTGCGGCTCCATCGGCGCGGAATACATGCACATTACCTCTACCGAAGAGAAGCGCTGGATCCAGCAGCGTATCGAATCCGTAGCGGGCCACGCGACCTTCTCGGCTGACGAGAAAAAACGCTTCCTCAGCGAACTGACCGCAGCAGAAGGCCTTGAGCGCTATCTGGGCGCGAAGTTCCCGGGCGCAAAACGCTTCTCGCTGGAAGGCGGTGACGCCCTGGTGCCGATGCTGAAAGAGCTGATTCGTCACGCAGGCAAGAGCGGCACCCGTGAAGTGGTGCTGGGCATGGCGCACCGTGGTCGTCTGAACGTACTGGTCAACGTGCTGGGTAAAAAACCGCAGGACCTGTTCGACGAATTCGCAGGCAAACATAAAGAACACCTCGGTACCGGTGACGTGAAGTACCACATGGGCTTCTCGTCAGATATCGAAACCGAAGGCGGTCTGGTTCACCTGGCGCTGGCGTTTAACCCGTCGCACCTCGAGATCGTCAGCCCGGTGGTTATCGGTTCCGTGCGCGCGCGTCTGGATCGTCTGGACGAGCCGAGCAGCAACAAAGTTCTGCCAATCACCATCCACGGTGATGCGGCGGTGACAGGGCAGGGCGTGGTGCAGGAAACCCTGAACATGTCCAAAGCGCGTGGTTACGAAGTGGGCGGTACCGTTCGCATCGTGATCAACAACCAGGTGGGCTTCACCACCTCTAACCCGCTGGACGCACGTTCTACCCCGTACTGCACCGACATCGGTAAGATGGTTCAGGCGCCGATCTTCCACGTTAACGCGGATGACCCGGAAGCCGTGGCTTTCGTGACCCGCCTGGCGCTGGACTTCCGTAACACCTTCAAACGCGATGTGTTCATTGACCTCTTCTGCTACCGCCGTCACGGCCACAACGAAGCGGATGAGCCAAGTGCAACCCAGCCGCTGATGTACCAGAAAATCAAAAAACACCCGACGCCGCGCAAAATCTATGCTGACAAGCTGGAAAGCGACAAAGTGGCGACGCTGGAAGATGCGACCGAAATGGTCAACCTCTACCGCGACGCGCTGGACGCGGGTGAATGCGTAGTGAAAGAGCTGCGCCCGATGAACATGCACTCCTTTACCTGGTCGCCGTACCTCAACCACGAGTGGGATGAGAGCTATCCGAACAAGGTGGAGATGAAGCGCCTGCAGGAGCTGGCTAAACGCATCAGCACCGTGCCGGACGCTATCGAGATGCAGTCTCGCGTGGCGAAAATTTATGCTGACCGTCAGGCCATGGCGGCAGGCGAGAAGCTGTTCGACTGGGGCGGCGCGGAAACGCTGGCTTACGCGACGCTGGTTGACGAAGGCATTCCTGTTCGTCTGTCCGGTGAAGATGCGGGCCGTGGCACCTTCTTCCACCGTCACGCGGTGGTTCACAACCAGTCTAACGGTTCAACTTACACCCCGCTGCAGCACGTGCACAACGGTCAGGGCCAGTTCAAGGTCTGGGACTCCGTGCTGTCTGAAGAAGCGGTACTGGCTTTCGAATACGGTTACGCCACGGCAGAACCGCGCACCCTGACCATCTGGGAAGCGCAGTTCGGCGACTTCGCCAACGGTGCGCAGGTGGTGATCGACCAGTTCATTTCCTCCGGCGAACAGAAATGGGGCCGTATGTGTGGCCTGGTGATGCTGCTGCCGCACGGCTATGAAGGCCAGGGTCCGGAGCACTCCTCCGCGCGTCTGGAACGTTATCTGCAGCTCTGCGCCGAGCAGAACATGCAGGTTTGCGTGCCGTCGACCCCGGCGCAGGTTTACCACATGCTGCGTCGTCAGGCGCTGCGCGGTATGCGTCGTCCGCTGGTGGTCATGTCGCCGAAATCCCTGCTGCGTCACCCGCTGGCGGTGTCCAGCCTGGAAGAGCTGGCGAACGGTACCTTCCTGCCAGCCATCGGTGAAATTGACGAGCTGGATCCACAGGCCGTGAAGCGTGTGGTGATGTGTTCTGGTAAGGTTTATTACGACCTGCTGGAACAGCGCCGTAAGAACGATCAGAAAGATGTCGCCATCGTGCGTATCGAACAGCTTTATCCGTTCCCGCACCAGGCGGTGCAGGAAGCGCTGAAACCGTACGCTCACGTTCATGATTTTGTCTGGTGCCAGGAAGAGCCGCTCAACCAGGGCGCATGGTACTGCAGCCAGCATCATTTCCGTGAAGTGATTCCATTTGGGTCAGCCCTGCGCTATGCAGGTCGCCCGGCCTCCGCCTCTCCGGCGGTAGGGTATATGTCCGTTCACCAGAAGCAGCAACAAGATCTGGTCAATGACGCGCTGAACGTCGATTAATTAAAGGATACATAATGAGTAGCGTAGATATTCTTGTTCCCGACCTGCCTGAATCTGTAGCAGATGCGACCGTCGCTACCTGGCACAAAAAACCAGGCGATGCCGTTAAGCGCGATGAAGTGCTGGTAGAAATCGAAACTGACAAAGTGGTACTGGAAGTACCGGCTTCGGCGGATGGCGTTCTGGACGCGGTGCTGGAAGATGAAGGCACCACCGTCACCTCTCGTCAGATCCTGGGTCGCCTGCGTGAAGGCAACAGCGCGGGCAAAGAGTCCAGCGCGAAATCTGAAGAGAAAGCCTCTACGCCAGCGCAGCGCCAGCAGGCGTCTCTGGAAGAGCAGTCTAACGACGCTCTCAGCCCGGCGATCCGTCGCCTGCTGGCGGAACACAGCCTTGACCCGGCAGCCATTAAAGGCACCGGCGTGGGTGGTCGTCTGACCCGCGAAGACATCGACAAGCATCTGGCGAAAGCGCCTGCTCAGGCCGAAGCGAAAGCCCCTGCGTCAGCACCGGCAGCACAGCCTGCTCTGGGCGCACGCAGCGAAAAACGCGTGCCGATGACCCGCCTGCGCAAGCGCGTGGCCGAGCGTCTGCTGGAAGCGAAAAACTCTACCGCGATGCTGACTACCTTCAACGAAGTGAACATGAAGCCAATCATGGACCTGCGTAAGCATTACGGTGACGCGTTTGAAAAACGTCACGGTATCCGTCTGGGCTTTATGTCCTTCTACGTGAAGGCGGTGGTTGAAGCGCTGAAACGCTACCCGGAAGTGAACGCGTCCATTGATGGCGATGACGTGGTTTACCACAACTACTTCGACGTCAGCATGGCGGTTTCTACCCCACGTGGCCTGGTGACCCCGGTTCTGCGTGATGTGGATACCCTGGGTATGGCCGACATCGAGAAAAACATTAAAGAGCTGGCGGTGAAAGGCCGCGACGGCAAGCTGACCGTAGACGACCTGACCGGCGGTAACTTCACCATTACCAACGGCGGCGTCTTCGGCTCGCTGATGTCTACCCCGATCATTAACCCGCCGCAGAGCGCGATCCTGGGTATGCATGCCATCAAAGATCGTCCTATGGCGGTAGACGGTAAAGTTGAGATCCTGCCGATGATGTACCTGGCGCTCTCTTACGACCACCGCCTGATCGACGGCCGCGAGTCCGTGGGCTTCCTGGTAGCCATTAAAGAGCTGCTCGAAGATCCAACGCGTCTGCTGCTGGACGTCTAGTCACGATTTAGCATCACCTGCCCGTAGACCGGCACACGCTGCGCCGGTCTACAGGTTTAAGATAACGATTACCCTGAAGGATGGATAGAACACATGAACTTACATGAATATCAGGCTAAACAGCTGTTTGCCCGGTATGGCTTACCGGCTCCGGTGGGTTATGCCTGTACTACCCGCGTGAAGCAGAAGAAGCCGCATCTAAAATCGGTTCCGGCCCGTGGGTAGTTAAGTGTCAGGTTCACGCTGGTGGCCGTGGTAAAGCGGGCGGTGTGAAGGTTGTTAAGAGCAAAGAAGAGATTCGTGCGTTTGCTGAACATTGGCTCGGCAAGCGTCTGGTAACGTACCAGACAGATGCGAACGGCCAGCCGGTTAACCAGATCCTGGTTGAAGCGGCAACCGACATCGCGAAAGAGCTGTACCTGGGCGCGGTGGTTGACCGTAGCTCCCGTCGCGTGGTGTTCATGGCATCTACCGAAGGCGGCGTGGAAATCGAAAAAGTGGCGGAAGAGACCCCGCACCTGATCCACAAAGTGGCTATCGATCCGCTGGCTGGCCCAATGCCTTACCAGGGTCGCGAGCTGGCGTTCAAACTGGGTCTGGAAGGCAAGCTGGTTCAGCAGTTCACCAAGATTTTCATGGGTCTGGCGACCATTTTCCTGGAGCGCGATCTGGCGCTGATCGAGATCAACCCGCTGGTGATCACGACCCAGGGCGATCTGATCTGCCTCGACGGCAAGCTGGGCGCTGACGGCAACGCGCTGTTCCGCCAGCCGGATCTGCGCGAAATGCGCGACCAGTCTCAGGAAGACCCGCGTGAAGCGCAGGCGGCACAGTGGGAACTGAACTACGTGGCGCTGGACGGTAACATCGGCTGCATGGTTAACGGTGCGGGCCTGGCGATGGGCACCATGGACATCGTTAAGCTGCACGGCGGCGAGCCAGCGAACTTCCTCGACGTGGGCGGTGGCGCAACCAAAGAGCGCGTAACCGAAGCGTTCAAAATCATTCTCTCCGACGACAACGTGAAGGCCGTTCTGGTTAACATCTTCGGCGGCATCGTCCGTTGCGACCTGATCGCCGACGGTATCATCGGTGCGGTAGAAGAAGTGGGTGTTAACGTTCCGGTGGTTGTGCGTCTGGAAGGTAACAACGCTGAACTCGGCGCGAAAAAACTGGCTGACAGCGGCCTGAATATTATTGCAGCGAAAAGTCTGACGGATGCAGCTCAGCAGGTTGTTGCCGCAGTGGAGGGGAAATAATGTCAGTTTTAATTAATAAAGATACCAAGGTTATCTGCCAGGGCTTCACCGGTAGCCAGGGGACTTTCCACTCCGAACAGGCGATTGCCTACGGCACGCAGATGGTTGGCGGCGTAACGCCAGGTAAAGGCGGCACCACCCACCTGGGCCTGCCGGTGTTCAACACCGTGCGTGAAGCCGTAGAAGCGACGGGCGCAACCGCGACCGTGATCTACGTTCCGGCGCCGTTCTGCAAAGACTCTATTCTGGAAGCGATCGACGCAGGCATCAAACTGATCATCACCATCACCGAAGGTATCCCGACGCTGGATATGCTGACCGTGAAGGTGAAGCTGGATGAAGCTGGCGTACGTATGATCGGCCCGAACTGCCCGGGCGTGATCACCCCGGGCGAATGCAAAATCGGCATCATGCCGGGCCACATTCACAAGCCGGGTAAAGTGGGCATCGTGTCCCGTTCCGGTACCCTGACCTATGAAGCGGTTAAGCAGACCACCGACTACGGTTTCGGCCAGTCCACCTGCGTGGGCATCGGCGGTGACCCGATCCCGGGTTCTAACTTCATCGACATCCTGAAGCTGTTCCAGGAAGATCCACAGACCGAAGCGATCGTGATGATCGGTGAGATCGGTGGTAGCGCGGAAGAAGAAGCGGCTGCTTACATCAAAGAACACGTGACCAAGCCAGTTGTGGGTTACATCGCGGGTGTGACTGCGCCGAAAGGCAAGCGTATGGGTCACGCAGGCGCGATCATCGCCGGTGGTAAAGGTACGGCTGATGAGAAATTCGCAGCGCTGGAAGCCGCAGGCGTGAAGACCGTTCGCAGCCTGGCGGATATCGGCGAAGCACTGAAATCCATCATTAAGTAAGTCCTCTCTGCTCCCCGAAAGGGGGGCGTTGCAGTATAAAAATGTCCGTTTCGACATGGTTGGCCGCTGTAAAGCGGCCTTTTTTATTGCCTGCGTCTGGCGACTAGCGTGAACTTGTAATCATCGGTATTGAACACGTTGCGGCTGTATTCAAATACCCGCCCGTCCTTCAGAAACCCGCGGGAGACTTTTTCCAGGATCGGCTTTGCCGGATCGAGCGACAGCGCGGCGATCGCCTCCTCTGACGGCATGATCGGCACCAGCTCCTGCTCGCTGCGATCGATAACCAGCTTTTTGATCTGCTCAACGTAGTGGTATTTCGAATTCTCCATCACTTCCCAGGTGAGGTCGGGGAACAGGGCCAGCGGCATCCACGTTTCTTCCAGATTTACCGGTTTTTGTTTGATAAAGCGGACGCGTTTGACGTGCCAGACTTTATCGTCATGAGAGAGATTCAGCTTTTCGGCAAGTTTTGCATCGGCTTTCAGCACTTCGAAAATGCTCACCTCACTGTGGGTATCCACGTTCCGGTCCGCCAGTTTTTCGTAAAACCCGGTGAGCTGGTAAATGTCGTAATTGACGCGCTCTTCTTTTACGTAGGTGCCGCTGCCCTGAATGCTCTCGACGATCTGCTCTTCCGTAAGCAGCTTCAGCGCCTGTCTCACCGTGACGCGACTCACGTTGAATGCCTCCTGAAGGCTGGATTCCGTCGGTAACGCATCGCCAGGCTTTAACTCTCCCGCACTGATTTTTTCGCGAAGCGCATCGGCTATTTGCCGGTACATCGGTTTGTTACCCATCGAATCTGCCTTTCTAATACCTTTTCATGGAATTATGCCTCCCACTTAAAATTTGTAAATAATACAACTCAAATACAAATTTGCATTGTTAGTGAAAATGATCACATAAATGTATTGTATGACCTGCCACAATTGCCGCCAGACAATAACAACGTATGTGTGAGGATCTTATGAACCTGACGACTCTGACCCACACCAGTGCTGTCTGCGTGCAGGCACACTATGCCAGCCGTGATGAGGCCATTCGCCAGCTTACAATGCGGCTGGTGGCGCTGGGCAAAGTTACCGATGGCGAGGCATTTTTGGCGGAGGTCTACCGTCGCGAATCGCAGGGGCCAACCGCCCTGGGTGAAGGGCTGGCTGTCCCGCATGGTAAATCGAACGCGGTGAACGAAGCGGCTTTTGCGGTTGCTACGCTGCGCGAACCGCTGGAGTGGGAGGGGGTGGACGGCCCTGAACGCGTAGAGCTGATCGTCCTGCTTGCCATCCCGCCAGCTGAAGCGGGATCCACGCATATCCAGGTGCTGACGGCGCTGACGTCTCGCCTGGCCGATGATGTCCTCCGGGAACGCGTTATGGCTGCAGCGACGGCGGAGGATCTGCTTGATGCGCTGAACGGTGTCTCGAAGGAAGACGAGGCTGATACGCCGGTGAATGCACCAACCATCGTCTGTGTCACCGCCTGTCCGGCCGGGATCGCGCATACCTATATGGCCGCAGAGTACCTGGAGAAAGCGGGACGTAAGCTCGGCGTCAACGTGGTGGTCGAAAAGCAGGGGGCGAACGGCATCGAAGGGCGAATTACTGCCCAGCAGTTGCTGGAGGCGAAAGCGTGTATTTTTGCCGCTGAAGTGGCGATCAAAGAGAGCGAGCGCTTTCAGGGGATCCCCGCCATTTCCGTTCCCGTTGCGGAACCCCTGCGTCATGCTGAAGCGTTGATTGAGCGCGCGCTGGCGCTAAAGCCTTCTACCGATGCGCGCCATGCGCAGGTCGATACCGAAACGAAAAAGCGCGTTAAAACTGAACTCAAGCAGGCGCTTCTCAGCGGCATCTCTTTTGCGGTGCCGCTGATCGTTGCCGGCGGTACGGTGCTGGCCGTATCGGTACTGCTGGCGCAAATCCTTGGCCTGCAGCACCTGTTTGACCAGGAAAACTCGTGGCTGTGGATGTACCGCAAGCTTGGCGGCGGCATGCTCGGCATTTTGATGGTGCCTGTTCTCTCGGCCTACACCGCCTACTCGCTGGCGGATAAACCCGCGCTGACGCCGGGCTTTGCGGCCGGTCTGGCTGCCAACATGATCGGCTCCGGTTTTCTCGGCGCTATCGTCGGTGGGCTGATCGCGGGCTATCTGATGCGCTGGGTGAAAAACCACATCCGGCTCAGTCGCCGCTACAACGGCTTTCTGACTTTTTATCTCTATCCGGTGATTGGCGTGCTGGGCGCGGGCAGCCTGATGCTGTTTGTGATTGGCGAACCGGTGGCCTGGCTCAATAACACGCTCACCGTCTGGCTTAACGGTCTCTCCGGCGCGAATGCGCTGCTTCTGGGGGCAATCCTCGGGTTTATGTGCTCATTCGATTTGGGGGGCCCGGTCAACAAAGCCTCTTACGCGTTTTGCCTGGGGGCGATGGCGAACGGGGTATACGGTCCCTATGCCATCTTTGCCTCCGTCAAAATGGTCTCAGCCTTCACCGTCACGGCGTCAACGATGCTGGCACCGAAGCTGTTTAAGTCGTTTGAAATTGAAACCGGTAAATCGACCTGGCTGCTCGGCCTCGCGGGCATTACCGAAGGGGCGATTCCGATGGCGATTGAAGATCCGCTTCGCGTCATTGGCTCATTTGTACTCGGATCCATGGTGACAGGCGCGGCTGTCGGTGCGATGGGGATCGGGTTGTCTACGCCGGGGGCCGGGATTTTCTCTCTCTTTTTACTTCACGATGCCGGGTTGGGCGGTGTGGTTGCGGCGGCGGGCTGGTTTGGCGCGGCGCTGGTGGGTACCGCTATCTCCACCCTGGTTCTGCTGCTCTGGCGACGCCAGGCGGTAAAAAAGGGCAGCTACGTCACTGAAGACGCCTTATCGTAAAAACGCACAAACAGGAAACGAAGATGAAAGCTGTATCTCGCGTTCATATCACGCCGCATATGCACTGGGACCGTGAGTGGTACTTCACCACCGAAGAGTCGCGTATTCTTCTGGTCAATAATATGGAAGAGATCCTGACCCGGCTGGAGCAGGATGATGAGTACAAATACTATGTTCTCGATGGACAGACGGCTGTTCTGGAGGATTATTTTGCCGTTGTGCCCGAAAACCGCTCTCGCGTGAAGGCGCTTGTCGAGCGTGGAAAGCTGATTATCGGCCCCTGGTATACCCAGACCGATACCACGATCGTGAGCGGCGAGTCGATTGTCCGCAACCTGATGTACGGCATCCGGGATTGTATGGTCTTCGGCGAGCCGATGAAGATCGGCTATCTGCCGGATTCGTTTGGCATGTCCGGCCAGCTTCCGCATATCTATAACGGGTTTGGCATTACCCGCACGATGTTCTGGCGCGGTTGTTCTGAACGCCACGGGACCGATAAAACCGAATTTCTCTGGCAGAGCCAGGACGGCAGTGAAGTGACGGCACAGGTGCTGCCGCTGGGCTACGCGATTGGTAAGTACTTACCGGAGGACGAAGCGGGGCTGCGAAAACGGCTCGACAGCTATTTCGAGGTTCTGGAAAAGGCGTCCGTCACCAAAGCGATTTTGCTGCCCAACGGACACGACCAGATGCCGCTGCAGCAGAACATTTTCGCGGTGATGGAGAAGCTGCGTGAAATCTATCCGCAGCGTCAATTTGTGATGAGCCGGTTTGAGGAGGTCTTTGATCGCATCGACGCGCACCGCGATGACCTGGCGACCTTAAAAGGCGAGTTTATCGACGGGAAATACATGCGCGTGCACCGGACCATCGGCTCCACGCGCATGGATATCAAAATTGCCCATGCGCGTATTGAGAACAAAATTGTCAATATCCTCGAGCCGCTGGCGACGCTTGCCTGGACGCTGGGCTTCGACTACCACCACGGCCTGCTGGAGAAGATGTGGAAAGAGATCCTCAAAAACCACGCTCACGACAGCATCGGCTGCTGCTGCAGCGACAAGGTGCATCGCGAGATTGTTTCCCGCTTCGAGCTGGCTGAGGACATGGCAGACAACCTGGCGCGTTTCTATATGCGCAAGATTGTCGACAACATGCCGCAAAGCGATGCCGATAAGCTGGTGATGTTTAACCTGATGCCCTGGCCGCGTGAGGAGGTGATGAACACCACGATTCGACTGCGCGCCAGCCAGTTCCGTCTGCGGGATGACAAAGGCAACGAGATCCCGTATTTCATCCGCAGTGCGCGAGAGCTCGACCCGGGCCTCATTGACCGACAAATTGTTCACTACGGCAATTACGAACCGTTTATGGAGTTTGATATTCAGCTCAGCCAGATATTGCCGTCGATGGGCTACCGTACGCTGTTTATCGAACCTAACGTGGCCGGGAAGGTGCTCTCTCCGGGGGAAAATACCGCCTCCCTACTTGAAAACGCCTTCTGGCAGATTGACGTAAATGACGACGGTTCGCTGCGCCTGCGCGACAAAGAAACCGGGCTTATTTATGACCGCGTGCTGGAAATCGAAGAGAGCTCGGATGATGGCGATGAGTACGACTACTCGCCTTCGCGGGAAGAGTGGAGACTCACTTCCGCGCAGGGCGAGCATGAATTTGAGGTTACGCATGAAGGCTGGCAGAGCAGGGCAGTTATCCGCCATCGAATCGCCGTTCCGGCGAACCTGGCGGAACGCGCGGCGCGCCAGCGAAACGGCTACCTCGGCGCTGAATTTGAAATTACGCTAAGCCGCAACAGCAGACGCATTGACGTGGGGGTGCGCCTGGATAATCAGGCCGACGACCACCGCGTTCGCGTGCTCATCCCAACGCCGTTTGCGACCCGGGAGGTGTTAGCGGATACGCAGTTTGGCACGATCTCTCGTCCGGTGCAGGACGCGGCGATGCAAAACTGGCAGGAGGAGGGGTGGAAAGAAGCGCCGGTTCCCGTCTGGAATTTACTCAACTACGCCGTCCTGCAGGAAAAACGAAACGGGCTTGCGCTATTTACCGAGGGGCTGCGTGAATTTGAAGTCGTGGGCGATGAACAAAAAGCATTTGCTCTGACCTTGCTGCGCGGCGTGGGGGTACTCGGCAAAGAAGATCTACTCCTGCGCCCCGGCAGACCATCCGGTATCAAAATGCCGGTCCCGGACGCTCAGGTGCGTGGTCCGCTAAGCTGTCGCTTTAGCCTCTTCAGCTTCAGCGGCACGCCGGAAAACGCGGGTGTCGCGCAGCAGGCTCAATCGTGGTTAACGCCGGTGCAGTGTTATAACAAGATCCCCTGGGATGCAATGAAGCTGAATCGCGCGTCGTTGACCGCGCCGGAAAGTTACAGCCTGTTAGCGCTTTCGCCAACGGGATGCGTACTCAGTGCGATCAAAAAAGCGGAAGATCGTGATGAGCTCATTCTTCGTCTGTTCAACCCTTCACAGTCCAGTGCAAGTGACGCGACGCTATCCGTCAATCCGGCGGTGAAGCGGTGCTGCGAAACGGACATGAATGAACGGCTGATGGACCACGGTGAAGACGAAGGGATTGTCGGGGCGTTCAGACCGGGACAGTCGCGAACCTTTAGCCTTCTTCTTGCCTGAGAATCGCTGATATCATTAAAAGGCTGCCCTGTTTGCGGCCTTTTTCATTAAATAGTCACGCCGCGGTGTTAAGTTATGGGGTGACAAAAGTAAAATAAATGTAATTACGAAGGGTTGCATAAATGCCGTGGAAAAATAACCCGGCCCGACTATGCTTTATTGTTTGCTGCGCATCGAAATGAGGCTTTTGTTTCGCGTTAATTAAAATCACTTCTGTTTATATTTTTTTTCGTCTTCGATAACCAATCACATCTTTACATGCACATATCATTAACATGGTTTTTACCATTCTCACCACGATTAAACATAGTTAACATCAAGGTTTGTTTTTGATTTAAATCAAAGTTTAATCCTTGGAAAAAGGTGCTGAAAAGCGCTAAATTGTTCCCGATCAAAATGGCCGAAAAGTGGTAATTTTGCTATAAATTGATCACCGTCGAAAAACGTAAATGTGATTCAATAAAAACCTGTTTATTGTAAGGGTTTTGCAGCGTATTATATTTGCGGTATCAATTTGAGTTTTTTATTAACGTATTTGTAACCTCACGTCATCGTTTTTATCCTCCTTCAGGGTAATAACGACGACAAGGATGCGAATAATTTGTATTGGGGCATGCGTGTGGATCTCTTTCTAACGGGGTTCACTCTCGGAGTCTTCATGCGATGAGCAAGGAGTCATGATGTTAGATATAGTCGAACTGTCGCGCTTACAGTTTGCCTTGACCGCGATGTACCACTTCCTGTTTGTGCCACTGACGCTCGGTATGGCGTTCCTGCTGGCCATCATGGAAACGGTATACGTTCTCTCCGGCAAACAGATTTATAAAGATATGACCAAGTTCTGGGGCAAGTTGTTTGGTATCAACTTCGCACTGGGCGTGGCAACCGGTCTGACCATGGAGTTCCAGTTCGGGACTAACTGGTCTTACTATTCCCACTATGTAGGGGATATCTTCGGTGCGCCGCTGGCCATTGAAGGTCTGATGGCATTCTTCCTTGAATCCACCTTTGTAGGTCTGTTCTTCTTCGGTTGGGACCGTCTGGGTAAAGTCCAGCATATGGCGGTGACCTGGCTGGTGGCATTAGGTTCGAACCTGTCCGCGCTGTGGATCCTGGTCGCGAACGGCTGGATGCAGAACCCTATCGCGTCTGATTTCAACTTCGAAACCATGCGTATGGAGATGGTCAGCTTTGCCGAGCTGGTCCTGAACCCGGTTGCTCAGGTTAAATTCGTTCACACCGTCGCTTCTGGCTATGTGTGCGGCGCGATGTTTGTACTGGGTATCAGTTCTTACTACATGCTGCGCGGTCGTGACTTCGCGTTCGCCAAGCGCTCCTTTGCTATCGCTGCAAGTTTCGGTATGGCTGCGATTCTCTCCGTTATTGTTCTGGGTGATGAATCCGGTTACGAAATGGGCGACGTGCAGAAAACCAAACTGGCCGCTATCGAAGCCGAATGGGAAACCCAGCCGGCACCTGCTGCCTTTACGCTGTTCGGTATTCCCGATCAGGACGCGCAGGAAAACCGCTTCGCTATTCAAATCCCTTACGCGCTGGGTATCATCGCCACCCGTTCTGTTGATAAGCAGGTGACGGGTCTGAAAGAGCTGATGGTGCAGCACGAAGAGCGTATCCGTAACGGTATGAAAGCCTACTCGCTGCTGGAACAGCTGCGTGCCGGTTCTACCGACCAGGCCGTTCGCGATCAGTTTAACGACGTGAAGAAAGATCTGGGTTACGGTCTGCTGCTGAAGCGTTATACCCCGAACGTTTCTGATGCGACGGAAGCGCAGATCCAGATGGCAACCAAAGACTCAATTCCACGCGTTGCGCCACTGTACTTCGCATTCCGTATCATGGTGGGCTGCGGCATCATCATGCTGCTGATCATTGCGGCGTCCTTCTGGACCGTGATTCGCAACCGCATCGGCGAGAAAAAATGGCTGCTGCGCACCGCGCTGTACGGTATTCCACTGCCGTGGATCGCGATTGAGTCCGGCTGGTTTGTGGCGGAATATGGCCGTCAGCCATGGGCGATCGGTGAGGTGCTGCCAACGGCGGTAGCGAACTCGTCCCTGACCGCAGGCGACCTGATCTTCTCCATGCTGCTGATTTGTGGTCTGTACACCCTGTTCCTGGTGGCTGAACTGTTCCTGATGTTCAAGTTCGCGCGCCTTGGCCCAAGCAGCCTGAAAACCGGTCGCTATCACTACGAGCAGTCCACTGCGACTACTCAGCCGGCACGCTAAGACAGGAGTCATCAAATGATCGATTATGAAGTATTGCGTTTTATCTGGTGGCTGCTGGTTGGCGTTCTGCTGATCGGTTTCGCCGTCACGGATGGTTTCGACATGGGGGTGGGGATGCTCACCCGTTTCCTCGGTCGTAATGACACCGAGCGTCGAATCATGATCAACTCCATCGCCCCGCACTGGGACGGTAACCAGGTGTGGCTGATCACCGCAGGCGGCGCGCTGTTCGCTGCCTGGCCGATGGTCTACGCGGCTGCGTTCTCCGGTTTCTATGTGGCGATGATTCTGGTGCTGGCCTCTTTATTCTTCCGTCCGGTCGGTTTCGACTACCGTTCGAAGATTGAAGATACCCGCTGGCGCAACATGTGGGACTGGGGCATCTTCATCGGTAGCTTCGTTCCACCGCTGGTGATCGGCGTGGCGTTCGGTAACCTGCTGCAGGGCGTACCGTTCCACCTGGACGAATACATGCGTCTTTACTACACCGGTAACTTCTTCCAGCTGCTGAATCCGTTTGGTCTGCTGGCCGGTGTCGTCAGCGTGGCAATGATCATCACTCAGGGCGCAACCTACCTGCAGATGCGTACCGTAGGCGAGCTGCATCTGCGCTCCCGCGCGACGGCTCAGGTTGCTGCGCTGGTTACGCTGGTCTGCTTCGCGCTGGCCGGTGTGTGGGTAGTGTACGGCATTGATGGCTACGTGGTGACGTCTGCCATTAACCACACCGCACCGTCTAACCCGCTGACCAAAGAAGTGGCGCGTCAGGCGGGAGCATGGCTGGTGAACTTCAACACTACCCCTGTGCTGTGGGCGATACCGGCGCTGGGCGTGCTGCTGCCGCTGCTGACCATGTTGACGTCTCGTCTGGAAAAAGGCGCGCTGGCGTTCGTGTTCTCTTCACTGACTCTGGCATGCATCATCCTGACGGCGGGTATTGCGATGTTCCCATTCGTCATGCCATCCAGCACCATGCTGAATGCTAGCCTGACCATGTGGGATGCAACGTCCAGCCATATGACGCTGAACCTGATGACGTATGTTGCTTGCGTGTTCGTTCCGATTGTTCTGGCCTACACCATCTGGTGTTACTGGAAAATGTTCGGTCGCATCACGAAAGAACATATCGAAAGCAATACCCACTCTATGTATTAAGTAAGGAGCTGAATATGTGGTATTTCGCATGGATTTTAGGGACGCTTCTTGCCTGTGCATTTGGTGTCATCACTGCCCTGGCGCTTGAGCACGTTGAAGCGACCAAAGCGGGTGAAGAAAAACACTGATGAATATTATCGCGAAACTTTACGCGGTAATGGATAAGCGCCCGTTACGGGCGCTTTCTTTAGTGATGGCATTACTGCTGGCAGGCTGTATCTTCTGGGACCCTTCGCGCTTTGCAGCGAAAACCAGCGAGCTTGAAATCTGGCACGGCTTCCTCATCATGTGGGCGGTGTGCGCAGGTGTGATCCACGGCGTGGGCTTTCGTCCGAAAGCCGTTCACTGGCAGGGAATTTTTTGCCCGCCGATCGCCGATCTGGTGCTACTCGCCGGTTTGATTTTCTTCTTCTTCTGAATAAGAAATGTCCGTTAACGTTATGGGCTTACCCGAGCCCATAAAAATTTACTCTCCGTTTACTTTCCCCCATTCCAAACCATCTTTCCCGCGCGTATAGTAGCGAAGTTTAAAAGCTCTAACTTTTGTTGCATTACTGGGATGTAAAGTGAATACAACGCTGTTTCGATGGCCGGTTCGTGTCTATTACGAAGATACCGATGCCGGTGGTGTGGTTTACCACGCCAGCTACGTTGCTTTTTATGAACGGGCACGCACAGAGATGCTGCGCCATCATCACTTTAGTCAACAGGTGCTGTTGGCTGAGCGAGTTGCCTTCGTGGTACGCAAGATGACGCTTGAGTATTTTGCGCCTGCCAGACTCGACGATATGCTCGAAGTCCAAACTGAAATTACATCAATGCGCGGGACCTCACTGGTTTTCACGCAGCGGATAGTCAACGCAGAGAATACCGTACTGAACTCAGCTGAAGTGCTGATTGTTTGTGTTGATCCAACCATAATGAAGCCTCGTGCGCTTCCTAAGTCTATTGTCGCGGAGTTTAAGCAGTGACTGACATGAATATCCTTGATTTGTTCCTGAAGGCAAGCCTTCTGGTTAAACTTATCATGTTGATTTTGATTGGTTTTTCAATCGCATCCTGGGCCATCATCATCCAGAGAACGCGTATCCTCAATGCCGCTGGCCGTGAGGCTGAAGCGTTTGAAGATAAGTTCTGGTCGGGCATTGAGCTTTCTCGTCTGTACCAGGAGAGCCAGGGACGTCGTGAAAACCTGACCGGCTCCGAGCAAATTTTCTATAGCGGCTTCAAAGAGTTCGCCCGTCTGCATCGTGCAAACAATCATGCGCCTGAAGCGGTGGTGGAAGGTGCCTCGCGCGCGATGCGCATTTCGATGAACCGCGAGCTGGAAAACCTTGAAACGCATATTCCTTTCCTCGGTACTGTCGGTTCCATCAGCCCGTATATCGGTCTGTTTGGTACCGTGTGGGGGATCATGCACGCCTTTATCGCGCTGGGCGCGGTGAAGCAGGCCACGTTGCAGATGGTTGCACCGGGTATCGCTGAAGCACTGATTGCGACCGCTATCGGTCTGTTTGCGGCAATTCCTGCGGTTATGGCTTACAACCGTCTGAACCAGCGCGTGAACAAACTGGAACTGAACTACGACAACTTTATGGAAGAGTTCACTGCGATTCTGCACCGTCAGGCGTTTACCAGCACCGAGAGCAACAAGGGGTAAACCATGGCCAGATCGCGTGGACGAGGTCGTCGCGAGCTCAAGTCCGAAATCAATATCGTTCCACTGCTGGACGTCCTGCTGGTACTGCTGCTGATCTTCATGGCAACAGCGCCAATCATTACCCAGAGCGTGGAAGTGGATCTGCCGGATGCGACAGAATCACAGGCGGTGAGCACCAATGACGATCCTCCGGTTATCATTGAGGTTTCCGGCGTAGGGCAATACAGCGTCGTGGTAGAAAAAGATCGTATGGATCAGCTGCCACCTGAGCAGGTTATTGCCGAAGCGCAGCGTCGCCTGGAGTCAAATCCGAAAACGGTCTTCTTAATCGGTGGCGCGAAAGACGTACCCTACGATGAAATTATTAAAGCGCTGAACTTGCTACATAGTGCGGGTGTTAAGTCAGTTGGCTTAATGACCCAACCTATTTGATCATCCGCGTAGTTTTTGGGAACCGATAGTGTCAAAGGCAACCGAACAGAACGACAAGCTTAAGCGAGCGATAATCGTCTCCGCAGTGCTGCACGTTATTCTCTTTGCAGCGCTGATCTGGAGTTCGTTCGACGAGCATATTGATGCATCAGCTGGCGGCG
This sequence comes from Enterobacter sp. FB, assembly GCF_000805795.1. NCBI lineage: Bacteria > Pseudomonadati > Pseudomonadota > Gammaproteobacteria > Enterobacterales > Enterobacteriaceae > Enterobacter > Enterobacter sp. FB. The sequence continues at coordinate 474,977 of NZ_JSZC01000013.1, forward strand.
GTGGAGGATCTTCCATTGACGCCGTCATGGTGGATCCCGGTGCGGTAGTACAGAACTATAATCGCCAACAGCAGCAGAAGGCGAGTGCAAAACGGGCTGAAGAGCAGCGTGAAAAACAGGCGCAACAGCAAGCGGAAGAACTGCGTGAAAAGCAGGCCGCAGAGCAGGAGCGTCTGAAGCAGCTTGAGAAAGAACGTTTGCAGGCGCAGGAAGCCGCGAAAGCGCAGGCAGAGCAGCAGAAACAAGCCGAAGAGGCCGCGAAAAAAGCACAGGAACAGCAAAAGCAGGCGGAAGAGGCGGCAGCAAAAGCCGCAGCGGACGCGAAAGCACAGGCTGATGCCCAGGCGAAATTAACGGCAGAAGCGGCGAAGAAAGCGGCTGCCGACGCCCAGAAGAAAGCGGAAGCCGAAGCGGCGAAGAAAGCGGCCGCTGATGCTCAGAAGAAAGCGGAAGCCGAAGCCGCGAAGAAAGCCGCAGCTGATGCTCAGAAGAAAGCAGAAGCGGAAGCCGCGAAGAAGGCCGCTCAGGAAGCAGAGAAGAAAGCTGCTGCCGAGGCCGCGAAGAAAGCGGCTGCTGCAGAGAAAGCAGCAGCAGAAAAAGCCGCGGCAGAAAAAGCCGCAGCTGCCGAAAAAGCCGCTGCTGACAAAAAAGCTGCAGCTGAGAAGGCCGCTGCCGATAAGAAAGCTGCAGCTGAAAAAGCGGCTGCTAAAAAGGCTGCCGCCGCTGAAAAAGCCGCTGCTGCCGCAGGGGTTGACGATCTGCTGGGCGATTTGAGCTCCGGTAAGAATGCGCCGAAAACGGGCGGTGGGGCGAAAGGAAACAACGCAGCGCCGACCGGAAGTGGTAACACTAAGAGTAACGGTGCGACAGGGGCTGAAATCAACGGTTATGCCGCGCAGATTAAATCCGCTATTGAAAGCCGATTCTATGATGCGTCTTCCTATACCGGTAAAACGTGTACGTTGCGTATAAAACTGGCTCCGGATGGCATGCTGCTGGATATTAAGTCTGAAGGTGGCGACCCGGCTTTATGTACTGCGGCCCTGGCTGCAGCGCGTCAGGCGAAGATGCCTAAACCGCCTTCGCAGGCAGTCTACGAAGTCTTCAAAAATGCGCCGCTGGACTTCAAACCTTAAGTTACATTTTCCCCGTGCAAACGGGGAAAAATAGACCAGGTTTAGTCACAGGGTTCGGGTAGTTTTGTCTATTTGAGTTTGTTAACATTCTGCTAAATTATCGTGGGTAAGGTTACCCGGATAAGGGAGATATGATGAAGCAGGCATTACGTGTAGCATTTAGTTTTTTAATGCTGTGGGCAGCAGTACTGCACGCAGAAGTACGTATCGAGATCACCCAGGGAGTGGACTCGGCACGCCCAATCGGTGTTGTTCCGTTCCAGTGGGCCGGTCCTGGCGCTGCACCTGAAGATGCCGGTGGCATCGTGGCGGCTGACCTGCGTAACAGCGGTAAATTCAACCCGTTAGATCGTTCTCGTCTGCCTCAGCAGCCGGGTAGCGCGCAGGAAGTTCAGCCTGCAGCATGGTCTGCACTGGGTATTGATGCCGTGGTTGTGGGTCAGGTTACCCCTAATCCGGACGGTTCTTACAACGTGGCCTGGCAGCTGGTGGATACCGGCGGTGCACCAGGTACCGTTCTGGCCCAGAACTCTTACAAGGTCACTAAGCAGTACCTGCGCTACGCGGCACACGCTGCCAGCGATGCGGTATTTGAAAAACTGACCGGCATTAAAGGCGCGTTCCGTACCCGTATCGCGTACGTGGTGCAGACCAACGGTGGTCAATTCCCGTACGAACTGCGCGTATCTGACTACGATGGCTACAACCAGTTCCTGGTGAAACGCTCCTCGCAGCCACTGATGTCTCCAGCCTGGTCTCCGGACGGTTCTAAGCTGGCGTATGTCACCTTCGAAAGCGGCCGTTCTGCGCTGGTTATCCAGACGCTGGCAAACGGTGCGGTTCGTCAGGTGGCGTCTTTCCCACGTCACAACGGTGCGCCTTCGTTCTCTCCAGACGGCTCTAAACTGGCGTTTGCGCTGTCTAAAACCGGTAGCCTTAACCTGTACGTGATGGACATTGGCTCCGGCCAGATCCGTCAGGTGACCGATGGTCGCAGCAACAACACCGAACCATCATGGTTCCCGGACAGTCAAAACCTGGCGTTTACCTCTGACCAGGCCGGCCGTCCACAAATCTATAAAGTGAACATCAACGGCGGCGCTCCGCAGCGTATTACCTGGGAAGGTTCTCAGAACCAGAACGCAGACGTGAGCAGCGACGGTAAATTTATGGTAATGGTCAGCTCCAACGGCGGGCAGCAGCACATTGCCAAACAAGATCTGGTAGCGGGTGGCGTGCAAGTTCTGTCGTCAACGTTCCTGGATGAAACGCCAAGTCTGGCACCTAACGGCACTATGGTAATCTACAGCTCTTCTCAGGGGATGGGATCTGTGCTGAATCTGGTTTCTACAGATGGGCGTTTCAAAGCGCGTATTCCGGCAACTGATGGACAGGTAAAATCACCTGCCTGGTCGCCGTATCTGTAAATAATAATTAATTGATTACTAAAGGAATCATAGAAATGCAACTGAACAAAGTGCTGAAGGGGCTGATGATCGCTCTGCCTGTAATGGCAATCGCAGCGTGTTCTTCAAACAAGAACGCCAGCAATGACCAGAGCGGCGAAGGCATGATGGGTGCCGGCACCGGTATGGACGCGAACGGCAATGGCAACATGTCTTCTGAAGAGCAGGCGCGTCTTCAGATGCAGCAGCTGCAGCAGAACAACATCGTTTACTTCGATCTGGATAAATACGACATCCGTTCTGACTTCGCTGCGATGCTGGATGCGCACGCTAACTTCCTGCGTAGCAACCCATCTTACAAAGTCACCGTAGAAGGTCACGCGGACGAACGTGGTACTCCAGAGTACAACATCTCCCTGGGTGAACGTCGTGCTAACGCTGTTAAAATGTACCTGCAGGGTAAAGGCGTTTCTGCTGACCAGATCTCCATCGTTTCTTACGGTAAAGAAAAACCTGCAGTACTGGGTCACGACGAAGCGGCTTACTCCAAAAACCGTCGTGCCGTACTGGTTTACTAAGAGAATTGCATGAGCAGTAACTTCAGACATCATCTGTTGAGTCTGTCGTTACTGGTTGGAATAGCGGCCCCCTGGGCCGCTTTTGCTCAGGCACCAATCAGTAGTGTCGGCTCAGGCTCGGTAGAAGACCGGGTCACTCAACTCGAGCGTATTTCTAACGCTCACAGCCAGCTTTTAACCCAACTCCAGCAACAACTTTCCGATAACCAGAATGATATTGACTCTCTCCGCGGTCAGATTCAGGAAAGCCAGTATCAGCTTAATCAGGTTGTGGAACGTCAGAAGCAAATCTTGTTGCAGATAGATAGCCTGAGCAGCGGTGGTGGTGCAGCAGCGCAACCAGCCGCAGGCGATCAGAGCGGTGCGGCGACGTCTACGCCAGCGCCATCTGCTGATACGTCTGCCTCAACAGGCGCGCCTGTACAGAGCGGTGACGCGAATACGGATTACAATGCGGCCATTGCCCTGGTGCAGGATCAATCTCGTCAGGATGACGCGATTGCTGCGTTTCAGAGCTTTGTTAAGAAATACCCTGATTCCACTTATCAGCCAAATGCCAATTACTGGCTCGGTCAGTTGAATTACAACAAGGGTAAAAAGGACGATGCGGCGTTTTATTTTGCCTCAGTGGTGAAAAATTACCCAAAATCGCCGAAAGCGCCAGATGCGATGTATAAGGTTGGCGTGATCATGCAGGACAAAGGCGACACGGCGAAAGCCAAAGCGGTTTATCAGCAGGTGGTCGCAAAATTCCCGGGTACCGAAGGTGCTAAGCAGGCGCAAAAACGTCTGAATTCGATGGGATGATTATCGCATGACCAGAAATCGCGTTATTTCTGGTCGTGCAGCATGATTACTAAGCAGTTAAGTGATCTTCATCGAAATTTTTGTTGCGCAGAATTCTTAAATCAGTAATATATGCCGCCGTTGCCACGGGATATCAAACAACGTGAAAGCAGCATAAAAGTGGGTCGTTAGCTCAGTTGGTAGAGCAGTTGACTTTTAATCAATTGGTCGCAGGTTCGAATCCTGCACGACCCACCACTTAACGCAGTTCCGGCAGTACAGAGTGGGTGATTAGCTCAGTTGGTAGAGCATCTCCTTTACACGGAGGGGGTCGGCGGTTCGAGCCCGTCATCACCCACCACTCGGGTCGTTAGCTCAGTTGGTAGAGCAGTTGACTTTTAATCAATTGGTCGCAGGTTCGAATCCTGCACGACCCACCACTTTAAAGTGGTACCGAGTAAAAATCTTCGAAGTCAGCACCCGAATGGGTCGTTAGCTCAGTTGGTAGAGCAGTTGACTTTTAATCAATTGGTCGCAGGTTCGAATCCTGCACGACCCACCACTTCGAAGAAAAAAATCCCGCAAGGGGTTGTTAGCTCAGTTGGTAGAGCAGTTGACTTTTAATCAATTGGTCGCAGGTTCGAATCCTGCACGACCCACCAGTGTAGAAAGGCGCCCTAAAGGCGCCTTTTTGCTATCTGCGGTACAACAAATGCTCCGCCCATCTATTCCCGGTGACTTTTCACGCCAGATTCGCTATCTTGTTTAGTATACAAAACACAATTGCCACGCGTTTTGCTATGTCAGGCAAATGAAAGGCAATATTGTTAAGCCCGTAAAACGAGAAGCCATAATGAGTGTGATGTTTGATCCTGAAGCCGCAATCTATCCGTTTCCGCCTAAGCCTGTCCCGCTGAGCCAGGACGAAAAGCAGTTCTACCGCGAGAAGATTATACGTCTTCTTAAAGAGCGCGACGCGGTGATGGTGGCCCATTACTACACTGACCCGGAAATTCAGCAGCTGGCGGAAGAGACCGGGGGCTGCATTTCTGACTCACTGGAGATGGCGCGCTTCGGTGCACGGCATCCCGCTTCCACGCTGCTGGTTGCCGGCGTGCGTTTTATGGGCGAAACGGCAAAGATCCTGAGCCCGGAAAAAACCATTCTGATGCCCACGCTTAACGCGGAGTGTTCCCTGGATCTTGGCTGTCCGATTGACGAATTCACGGCCTTCTGTGATGCCCACCCTGACCGGACCGTGGTGGTTTACGCGAACACCTCGGCAGCAGTGAAAGCGCGGGCAGACTGGGTGGTCACGTCAAGCATCGCCGTTGAGCTGATTGAACATCTGGATAGTCTGGGGGAGAAAATTATCTGGGCGCCTGATCGCCATCTCGGCAATTATGTTCAGAAGCAGACGGGGGCTGACGTACTCTGCTGGCAGGGCGCCTGTATCGTTCATGACGAGTTCAAGACGCAGGCGCTGGCGCGCATGAAGGCGCTTTATCCTGACGCCGCCATTCTTGTGCACCCTGAATCTCCGCAGTCGATTGTCGGCATGGCGGATGCGGTGGGTTCAACCAGCCAGCTTATTAACGCGGCCAGAACGTTGCCTCACAAGCAGCTTATCGTGGCGACCGATCGCGGTATCTTCTACAAGATGCAGCAGGCCGTGCCGGAGAAAGAGCTTCTCGAAGCGCCTACCGCAGGCGAGGGGGCAACGTGCCGCAGCTGTGCGCATTGCCCGTGGATGGCGATGAACGGCCTGAAAGCGATTGCCGAAGGGTTAGAAACCGGTGGTGCGGCGCATGAAATCCACGTGGATGCTGGCCTGCGTGAAGGCGCGTTAATTCCGCTTAACCGCATGCTGGATTTTGCGGCTACACTACGTACTTAATTCACTACGCCCCGGGGAAAAGATGGATTTTTTTAGCACACAGAACATTCTGGTTCATATACCGATTGGTGCAGGTGGCTATGACCTGTCATGGATTGAGGCCGTTGGTACGCTGGCGGGATTATTGTGTATCTGGCTGGCAAGCCTTGAGAAGATCAGCAATTATGCGTTCGGGCTGATTAACGTCACGCTGTTTGCGATTATCTTCTTCCAGATCCAGCTGTACGCCAGCCTGCTTTTGCAGCTGTTCTTCTTTGCCGCCAATATTTACGGCTGGTATGCCTGGACGCGTCAGAACAGCCAGCAGGAGGCCGAACTGCAGATTCGCTGGCTGCCCCTGCCGAAAGCCATCGCCTGGTTTGTTGCCTGCGTGGTGGCCATTGGCTTAATGACCGTCTTCATCAATCCGGTGTTTGCGTTCCTGACCCGCATTGCCGTTTCGGTCATGTCCGGCATCGGCCTGAACGTGACGATGCCAGAACTCCAGCCGGATGCTTTCCCGTTCTGGGATTCCTGCATGATGGTGCTGTCGATTGCGGCGATGATTCTGATGACCCGTAAATACGTTGAGAACTGGCTGCTGTGGGTCATCATCAACGTTATCAGCGTGGCGATCTTCGCCCTGCAGGGCGTCTATGCCATGTCGCTGGAATATCTGTTGCTGACCTTCATCGCGCTGAACGGTAGCCGGATGTGGATTAACAGCGCGCGTGAGCGAGGCTCTCGCGCGCTTTCCAGCTAGTGGTCATGATGATGTGAATGACCGGACTGCGCCTCGTTAAGGTGGCAGTCCGGTCCGCTACAGGGCTGATACTCCATCTGAACGGTGGCATGGCTAATGTCGTAGTGATGTTCCAGGAAGTGCTGGATGCGATCGAGCAGCGCATCGTGGTCGTGAGGCGGGATCACCTGGACATGGAGCGTCATGACCGGTTTCTCCCCCACCAGCCAGACGTGCACGTGGTGGACATTGCGGACTTCCGGAACAGTACGGCGCAGGTTGCGCTTCAGCTCGTCGATGTCCATGGATGCCGGAGCCCCTTCAAGCAGTTCATTCACGCTCTCCTTCAGCAGCCGCCAGGCGCTGCGCAAGACCAGACACGACACCAGCACGGACAAAATCGGATCGACAGGCGTCCAGCCGGTATAGAGGATCACCAGCGCGGCGACAATCGCCCCGACTGAACCGAGCAAATCCCCCAGCACATGCAGAGCCGCCGCGCGCACGTTGAGGTTCTTTTCCTCGCTGCCGCGGTGCAAAATCCAGAAGGCCAGGATATTCGCCACCAGCCCTGCCACGGCAATCACCATCATTGTCGCCCCGGCAATCGGCTGAGGATGTCTGAACCGCTGAATGGCCTCCCAGACGATAAGAATGGTAATGACCACCAGGGCAATCGCGTTAACAAAGGCGGCAAGGGTCGTCAGCCTCAGCCAGCCGAAGGTATGGCGTGTATTGGGGGGACGACGGGCAAACTGTACGGCCAGAAGGGCGAAAAGTAGCGCCGCTGCATCGGTAAGCATATGCCCGGCGTCAGCCAGTAGCGCCAGAGAGCCGGAGACCAGACCGCCGATGACCTCAATAATCATGAAGGTTGCGGTGACGCCGAAGGCCAGCAGCAATCGTTTAGCGTTGTCGTCGCCGGCGGCGTGGGAATGTGTGTGTGCCATGTTATCTTTCCTGATTCGTTATCGTTTTTAGTGTAGCGTTTTTAATAGGTTACTCAAAAAGAAAGGAGAGCCTTAGCTCTCCTTTTATCATTAATTTCACAGCCGGTTACTGAGTCGTACCATCTGTTTTGGTATTGGCATCATCCCCCACTTTGTCATTCGGGTCGGGACATTTGCCATCTTTACACATGGAGTTCTTATGAACTTCATCTTTGCTCATGCTGTCATGATTCATGGTGCCGGAGTCGGTACCGTTGGGGTGCAGCATGGTGCCGCCGGTGTTGGTGTTTCCATTATTGATCTGACTATTATCGACATTGTTCGGGGCGACGTTCTGTTTGGCATCAGGGGCGACCTGGCCTGCTGACGCAGCCGCGTTTGCATCACCGTTACCCGATGAGCCCGTTTCGGCCGCAAGAACGCTACCGCTGGCCAGGGTGAGGGTGGCGGTCAGGAAGAGGGTTGCCAGTTTTGTCATTTTCATCATGGTGCTCCTGTTCTTGTCGTTACGCTGGATAACATTTTCCAACAGTGCATCTTTTTCAGAGGCGAAAGATTCCGCCATACGGACTTACGTCAGTCGGGAATCGCGTTTAAGCGTGTAAAAATGGTTGTTACAGTTAAAAAGCTTAGGTTAGATCTCGTTTTTCGCTATTTTGTGGCGATTTTTAGGCGAATTCCAGGAATTATCTGCGTGAAGTGTAAAACCGTGTTTACACTTCCTGAGCGACAAGATAGATTGAAAGGATTGCTTTCATTACTAAAGATATGGCAGAGCTGGAACGAAGATGAATTATCAGAATGACGATTTACGTATTAAAGAGATCAATGAGTTATTACCTCCTGTAGCACTCCTTGAGAAATTCCCCGCCACTGAAAATGCCGCAAACACGGTTTCTCATGCTCGTAAAGCGATCCATAAGATCCTGAAAGGTAATGACGATCGTCTTCTGGTGGTGATTGGCCCATGCTCTATCCACGATCCTGCTGCCGCGAAAGAATACGCAGCCCGTCTGCTCACCCTGCGTGAAGAGCTGAAGGATGAGCTGGAAATCGTGATGCGCGTCTATTTTGAAAAACCGCGCACCACCGTTGGCTGGAAAGGGCTGATTAACGATCCGCACATGGATAACAGCTTCCAAATCAACGACGGCCTGCGCATTGCGCGCAAGCTGCTGCTGGAGATTAACGACAGCGGACTGCCTGCGGCCGGTGAGTTCCTGGACATGATTACGCCCCAGTATCTGGCAGACCTGATGAGCTGGGGGGCAATTGGTGCCCGCACTACTGAATCTCAGGTTCACCGCGAGCTGGCGTCCGGTCTCTCTTGTCCGGTGGGCTTCAAAAACGGCACTGACGGCACCATTAAGGTGGCTATCGACGCCATCAACGCAGCGGGCGCACCGCACTGCTTCCTGTCCGTGACCAAATGGGGACACTCCGCCATCGTTAACACCAGCGGTAACGGTGACTGCCATATCATTCTGCGCGGCGGCAAAGAGCCGAACTACAGCGCGAAGCATGTGGCCGAAGTCAAAGTCGGGCTGGAAAAAGCCGGGCTGCCACCGCAGGTGATGATCGATTTCAGCCACGCCAACTCAAGCAAGCAGTTTAAAAAGCAGATGGAAGTGGGCGCAGATGTCTGTCAGCAGATTGCCGGCGGTGAGAAGGCGGTAATTGGGGTGATGATCGAAAGTCATCTGGTTGAAGGTAACCAGAACCTGGAAGGCAGCGAGCCGCTGGTGTACGGCAAGAGCGTGACCGATGCCTGCATCGGCTGGGACGATACCGACGCCATCCTGCGCCAGCTGGCGAATGCGGTGAAAGCGCGTCGCGGTTAATTCTGACGGCTCAAATAAAAAAGCGCGGACGGTTCCGCGCTTTTTTTATGGTCAGCGAAAATTACTTCGCTTTACCCTGGTTCGCAACGGCCGCCGCTTTCGCTGCGATTTCGTCCGCGTTACCCAGGTAGTAGTGTTTGATTGGCTTGAAGTTTTCGTCGAACTCATACACCAGCGGTACGCCAGTTGGGATGTTCAGTTCGAGAATTTCGTCTTCACCCATGTTGTCCAGGTATTTCACCAGCGCACGCAGGGAGTTACCGTGAGCGGCGATAATCACGCGCTCGCCGCTTTTCAGACGTGGCAGAATGGTTTCGTTCCAGTAAGGCACAACGCGGTCGATGGTCAGCGCCAGGCTCTCGGTGGTTGGCAGCTCAGCGTCGGTCAGTTTCGCGTAACGCGGGTCGTGGCCCGGGTAGCGCTCGTCATCTTTGGTCAGCTCTGGTGGGGTGACCGCGAAGCCGCGACGCCACTGTTTAACCTGCTCGTCACCGTATTTCTCAGCGGTTTCCGCTTTGTTCAGGCCCTGCAGCGCACCGTAGTGACGCTCGTTCAGTTTCCAGGATTTCTCAACCGGCAGCCAGGCCTGGTCCAGTTCGTCCAGCACGTTCCACAGGGTATGGATGGCACGTTTCAGCACAGAGGTGTAAGCAAAATCAAAGCTGAAGCCCTCTTCCTTCAGCAGTTTACCTGCTGCTTTTGCTTCGCTTACGCCTTTCTCGGACAGGTCAACGTCGTACCAACCGGTAAAGCGGTTTTCGTTGTTCCACTGGCTTTCGCCGTGACGCACCAGAACCAGCTTAGTAATAGCCATCTCTTACTCCTCAAGCATTTTTAGAATGATAACAATTCTCATTATATTGCCGTGGCCGTGCCAGCAGCAACGCTTAACCCTAACCATAGCGAAAATAGTCTCTGAGTGTAAGATGCTTGTGAATCCAGGGTTATGATTTTGTCTGCGATCGGCGCTATTTTCAGCAAGGCGCACAGAAAAAAGCCCTCCAGAGGGAGGGCTGAATATTAATGTGGAATAAAATGATATTCCGTCACGCTAACGTACTCTTCACCCGGGCGCAGCACGCAGTCCGGCTGCGGCCATTCCGGATGATTCGGGCTGTCCGGCAGGTACTCGCTCTCCAGCGCCAGGCCTTGCCAGTCGCTGTACTCTTCGTGTTCGCGCGCCGTCGTGCCGCCGAGATAGTTACCTGAGTAGAACTGCAGGGCAGGAGCGGTGGTATAAACCGTCATCTGCAGCTTCTCATCGGTGGACCAGACCTGTGCGGCAGGTTGTTTCACATCGCCTTTAGCCTGCAGCAGGAACGCGTGGTCGTAGCCTTTCACCTTGCGCTGGTCGTCATCGCTCAGGAAATCCTGGGCGATGGATTTCGCGCTGCGGAAGTCAAAGCTGGTGCCGCTCACGTCTTTGAGGCCCTGGTACGGAATGCCCATCTCATCAACCGGCAGATACGCATCCGCCAGGATCTGAAGCTTGTGGTTCCGCACGTCGCACTGGTTACCGTCCAGATTAAAGTACGCGTGATTGGTCAGGTTGACCGGACACGGCTTGTCGACCGTCGCACGGTATTCAATGGCGATACGGTTGTCGTCGGTCAATGTAAAGCGCGCGGAGGCGATAAGGTTACCCGGGAAGCCCTGATCGCCGTCCTGCGAATCCAGCGAGAACAGCACTTCGCCGTCGTTTTGACGAACAATCTTCCAGCGGCGTTTATCAAACCCGTCCGGGCCGCCGTGCAGCTGGTTCTCACCCTGGCTTGGCAGCAGGGTGTACTGCACGCCGTCGAGTTCAAAACGGCTCTTCGCGATGCGGTTCGCATAGCGCCCTACGGATGCGCCCAGATAGGCAGACTGATTAACATACTGCTCGGGTGAGGCGCAGCCGAGCAGGGTTTCGCGCACGCTGCCGTCCGGCATCGGTACGCGTGCTGAAAGAAGGGTTGCACCCCAGTCCATTAGCGTAACCACCATCCCCGCGCGATTGCGCAGGGTTAACAGGCGATACGGCAGACCATCCGGTGCGAGGGTAGGTGTTTCGTTTAGCACTGTCCGGCTCCTTGTGATGCTTTGCAAACATAGAAGGTTTCTTTGATACCTGTTTTTGCTTCGTACTGCTTCGCCACGGCGTCCTGTACAGCAGGGACCAAATCCTCAGGCACCAGCGCAACGATGCAGCCGCCAAAACCACCGCCCGTCATGCGCACGCCGCCTTTGTCGCCAATGACCGCTTTGACGATCTCCACCAGGGTGTCGATCTGCGGCACGGTGATTTCAAAATCATCGCGCATGGAGGCGTGAGATTCCGCCATCAGTTCACCCATGCGTTTCAGGTCACCTTTCGCCAGCGCGGACGCGGCTTCAACGGTACGGGCATTTTCCGTCAGCACGTGACGAACGCGTTTGGCGACGATCGGATCCAGCTCGTGCGCCACTTTGTTAAATTCATTGAGCGTGACGTCGCGCAGGGCGGGCTGCTGGAAGAAGCGGGCGCCGGTTTCGCACTGCTCGCGGCGGGTGTTGTACTCGCTGCCCACCAGCGTGCGCTTAAAGTTGCTGTTGACGATCACGACAGCCGCGCCTTTTGGCAGGGGAACGGCTTTGGTGCCCAGCGAGCGGCAGTCGATCAGCAACGCGTGCTCTTTTTTGCCCAGCGCGGAGATCAGCTGGTCCATGATGCCGCAGTTGCAGCCCACGAACTGGTTTTCCGCTTCCTGGCCGTTCAGGGCGATTTGCGCGCCATCCAGCGACAAATGATAGAGCTGCTGGAACACGGTGCCCACGGCGACCTCCAGAGACGCAGAGGAGCTTAAGCCCGCCCCCTGCGGCACGTTGCCGCTGATGACCAAATCGGCGCCGCCGAAGTTTTTATTACGCTTCTGCAGATGCTTCACCACGCCGCGCACGTAGTTAGACCACTGCTGGCTGTCGTGCGTCACAATCGGGGCATCGAGGGAAAACGCGTCCGTTTCATTACCGTAATCCGCCGCAATCACGCGAACCTGGCGATCGTCGCGCTTCGCGCAGCTGATGACCGTCTGGTAATCGATAGCGCACGGCAGCACAAAGCCGTCGTTGTAGTCGGTGTGTTCACCAATCAGGTTGACGCGGCCAGGTGCCTGAATTACGTGGGTGGCAGGGTAGCCAAATTTCTCAGCAAACAGGGATTGTGTTTTATCTTTCAGACTCATCTTTTAGACTCCTGATTCGCGATAGTGGACGTCGCTAACGGCACGCAGACGTTCAGCCGCCTGTTCCGCCGTCAGATCACGCTGGGTTTCTGCCAGCATTTCGTAGCCCACCATAAATTTACGCACCGTCGCAGAGCGCAGCAGCGGCGGATAGAAATGGGCGTGCAGCTGCCAGTGCTGATTCTCTTCCCCGTTAAACGGTGCGCCGTGCCAGCCCATGGAGTACGGGAAGGAGCACTGGAACAGGTTGTCGTAACGGCTGGTCAGCTTTTTCAGCGCCAGGGCAAGGTCGTCGCGCTGCGCGTCGCTGAGTTCGGTGATGCGCTGCACGTGCGCTTTCGGTAGCAGCAGCGTCTCAAACGGCCAGGCGGCCCAGTAAGGCACGACGGCCAGCCAGTGTTCGGTCTCCACCACGGTACGGCTGCCGTCGGCCAGCTCACGCTGCGCGTAATCCACCAGCATCGGCGAGCCGTTTTCCGCGTAATACGCTTTTTGCAGGCGGTCTTCACGCTCGGCTTCGTTAGGCAGGAAGCTGTTCGCCCAGACCTGGCCGTGCGGGTGCGGGTTAGAGCAGCCCATGGCCGCACCTTTATTTTCAAACACCTGCACCCACGGGTAAGTCTGACCCAGCTCGGCGGTTTGCGCCTGCCAGGTGTTGACCACCTCTTTCAGTGCCTCAACGCTCAGCTCCGGCAGCGTTTTGCTGTGATCGGGAGAGAAGCAGATCACGCGGCTGGTACCGCGCGCGCTTTCACAGCGCATCAGCGGATCGTGGCTTTCCGGCGCGTCCGGCGTGTCGGTCATCAGGGCGGCAAAATCGTTGGTAAACACGAAGGTGCCTTTGTAGTCCGGGTTTTTATCCCCGGTGACGCGCGTATTGCCCGGACAGAGGAAGCAGTCCGGGTCGTGCTGCGGCAGGGTCTGTTTTGCAGGCGTCTCCTGCGCCCCCTGCCAGGGGCGCTTGGCGCGATGCGGAGAAACTAAAATCCATTGCCCGCTTAACGGGTTAAAACGACGATGCGGATGATCGACGGGATTAAATTGCGTCATGACGGATCCTTAGTCCGGATAGCCTTGCGGGTGGCGTGACTGCCAGTGCCAGGTATCCTGTGCCATTTCATCAAGCGTGCGCGTGACACGCCAGTTAAGCTCTTTGTCGGCTTTGGTGGCATCGGCCCAGTAAGCAGGCAGATCGCCCTCACGACGCGGTGCGAAGTGGTAGTTCACCGGCTTGCCGCAGGCTTTGCTGAAGGCGTTAACCACGTCCAGCACGCTGCTGCCGACGCCAGCGCCGAGGTTGTAAATATGCACGCCCGGTTTATCCGCCAGCTGCTGCATGGCCGCAACGTGGCCGTCGGCCAGATCCATCACGTGGATATAGTCGCGCACGCCGGTGCCGTCTTCGGTCGGGTAGTCATTGCCAAAAATCGCCAGCGACTCGCGGCGGCCTACGGCCACCTGGGCGATATACGGCATCAGGTTGTTCGGAATGCCCTGCGGATCTTCCCCCATATCGCCAGACGGATGCGCACCGACCGGGTTGAAGTAGCGCAGCAGCGCGATGCTCCACTCCGGCTGGGCTTTTTGCAGATCGGTCAGGATCTGCTCCACCATCAGCTTGCTTTTGCCGTACGGGCTCTGCGGCGTCCCGGTCGGGAAGCTTTCAACGTAAGGGATTTTAGGCTGATCGCCGTAGACGGTGGCGGAAGAGCTAAAGATGAAGTTTTTGACGTTGGCCGCACGCATGGCGGAGATGAGACGCAGGGTGCCGTTGACGTTGTTATCGTAATACTCAAGCGGCTTAGCAACGGATTCACCGACCGCTTTCAGACCCGCGAAGTGGATCACCGCTTCAATGGCGTGGTCGTGAAGGATCTCGGTCATCAGCGCTTCGTTACGGATGTCGCCTTCCACGAACGTCGGGTGTTTACCGCCAAGACGTTCAATCACAGGCAGCACGCTGCGCTTACTGTTGCACAGGTTGTCGAGAATGATGACGTCATGGCCGTTTTGCAGCAGCTGCACGCAGGTATGACTACCGATGTAACCGCTACCACCTGTTACCAGAACTCGCATATTTCGCTCCATTGGGCTTATGGTATGTAATAACCATAGCATAACAGAGACGCGAAAAGTGTGACATGGGATAAAATAGTGGAATCGTTTACACTGTTTTTAAAATCCGATTTTCAGCTACCGTGAGGCATTGTAGATCAACGGGATAGCAATGTATTAGTGCAGGTTATCTGAAAAACGGAGGGCGGTGCCCTCCGGGGATTAATCGATTTTGCTTTGCCGATAGTAATAGTGCTCACCGTCCGGAACAAACTCCAGGCGATGGGTGATGCAGGAGGGGGCATCTTCGGCATGATGTGAAACGAACAGCAGCTGCGTTTCACCTTCGCTAATCAGCACGTCCACAAAGCGGCGGATAAGCTGGCGGTTCAACGGGTCGAGTCCCTGCAGCGGTTCGTCGAGGATCAGCAGCGTAGGGTGTTTCACCAGCGCGCGAACGATCAGCGCCAGACGCTGCTGCCCCCACGAAAGACTATGAAACGGCGCGTCAGCCACCCGGTTGTCCATGCCCAGAATGTCCAGCCACTGCTGGGCCAGCTTGTACTGTTTGTCCGACACCGCCTGATAAATGCCGATGGAGTCAAAATACCCGGAGAGGATCACGTTGCGTACCGTGGTACTGACCCGGTAATACAGATGCAAGCTGCTGCTGACGTAGCCGATATGTTTTTTGATATCCCAGATGGTTTCGCCGCTGCCGCGACGCCGACCGAACAGCGTGAGGTCGTTGCTGTAGCCCTGCGGATGATCGCCGGTGATCAGGCTCAGCAGCGTGGATTTTCCCGCGCCGTTGGGGCCGACAATCTGCCAGTGCTCGCCTGGATTGACCGTCCAGTTGAGGTGATTAAGGATAGCGCGATCGTCATAAGAGACCACCCCATCGCGCAGCACGATGCGCGGCTGGTGGGGATCAAGCGCGTGGCGCGCCGACGGGGCGTCGGGTTCCGGAAGGGTAATACCGTCGAGCTGTTCGCTGTGCGCGAGCTGGGCAATCAGCGCCTGCTTAAGCAGCGCGGTTTTTTCGCCGGTCTCGGTCAGGTTACAGTCGGCCAGGACGCCCGCGTGCTGGATAAATTCCGGAATTTCATCAAAACGGTTAAGTACCAGCACGAGGGTATATCCCTGCTGATTAAGCGACGCCAGCAGAGACGCCAGCTGCGCCCGGGACTGCACGTCAAGACCGTCGAACGGTTCGTCCAGAATAAGCAGTTCAGGTTCGCTCATCAGCGCCTGACAAAGCAGCGTTTTTCGCGTCTCGCCGGTCGAAAGGTATTTAAAGCGCCGGTTCAGCAGAGGGGTGATACCGAACAGTTCTGCCAGGCGCTGGCAGCGGGCGGGATCCTTCACTTCATCCTGAATAATTTCCGCCGTCGTACGGCCGGTATCGTCTTCGCCAGGGCTGAGCAAATCGGTGTTGTTGCGCTGCCACTCGTCGCTGACCAGCTTTTGCAGCTGTTCAAACGACAGGCGCGTCAGGCGCGTAAAGTCGCTCTGGTATTCGCCCTTGAGGAGGTTGAGCTCTCCGGCCAGCGCGCGTGCCAGCGCGGATTTACCGCTGCCGTTTGTGCCGACAAACGCCCAGCTTTCACCCGCGCGTAGCGTCAAATCAGCAATTGTCAGCGTTCGGGTATCGCTAAGACGAAACGTGCCTTGCGAAATATGCAATGATGACATGGTTTATCCCTGTTTTTGCGGCACCAGATATCAGGGATACGCACTGTCGGTACGATTGTCAATGTGCTCAGCACAAAGTGGCGATAATCACCCGGTCCGCGTTGAAATACGCGGTGACGGCAGCACCTTCTTCTACGTTGTCCGACTCGCTGAGCGGTATGGTCGCGCAAAGCGGCTGCCCATCTGCCAGGGTCATCAGCACTTCGCACTGCGTCTGGCCGCGTTCGATATGGCTGATGGTGCCCTGCAGCTGGTTATCTGCTGTCTTTGCCGCGTCGGGATCGCGTGTAATACTGACCCACGGCGCTTTCAGGAGCACCAGCACCTCTTTCCCTTCATCCAGTTCAAGACGTTCCGCGCTTTGCGCCGTTATGGCGGCCTTCAGACGGGTGGTGCCATCGGCAAGCAGGATCTCAATATGCTGCTGTATCTGCACATTGTCGCGCGCCGTCACCGTACCAAACCACTGGTTGCGGGCGCTGGTTTGTAGCGAGAAGCGGGAAATGGCGGCCAGCAGACTGTCCAGCGGAACGTTATCGTCATCGCTTAACACATCGAACGCTTTTTGCTGAATCTGGGCCAGCAGATCGTAAAGCTGAATAAGACGCTGACCATAGCGCGTCACGATTGCACCGCCGCCGCCTTTGCCGCCCGTGGCTCTGTCCACCAGCGGCTGTTCGCTCAGGGTGTTCATGTCGTTGATGGCGTCCCAGGCACTTTTGTAGCTGATGCCCGCGTTTTTCGCCCCCTGGCTAATCGAGCCCGTTTGTTCTATTTGTTTAAGCAGGGCGATACGTCGCGGATCGGCGAAAAGCTTTTGCTGAAGTCGGAGTGTGAGAAGAATTTCGGCCTGCATAACAGTGTCCTGGCAAAAAGGGTATTGTGACCCAAATGGTGCAGGGCGCAAAGGGTACCGCACAAAAGGGGATGTTTTTCTCAGTTGAAAGGGTAGAATAAGCTGTTCACAATATCTGGAGAAAACCATGTTAGAGTTGTTGAAAAGTCTGGTATTCGCCGTGATCATGGTACCAGTAGTGATGGCCATCATCCTCGGTGCCATCTACGGCCTGGGTGAAGTGTTCAACGTCTTTTCGAACATTGGTCACAGAGACCAGGCTAAAAAGCAGCATTGATTCCCTCAAAACGCCCGGCAAGTCCGGGCGTTTTGCTCTCAAGATTTTCCCATTTTCGCCGATACTCTTTAACGCACCACGCCGGTTTACCTCTTCAGCGGTACGATTAAACGCTGGGATCTCCCTGACGTTACCGTTATATTGATATGTATATAACGCTACTCACAGGAGTTAAAAATGGCACGTACCTGGGTACGCCTTTTCGCAGGCGCAACGCTGACGCTTTCACTGACCGGCCACGCGCTGGCGGACGAGGGTAAAATCACGGTCTTTGCGGCGGCCTCATTGACTAACGCGCTGCAGGATATCGCGGCAGCGTATAAAAAAGAGAACAACGTCGAGGTGGTCTCCTCGTTTGCCTCTTCCTCGACGCTCGCGCGCCAGATAGAAGCGGGCGCGCCGGCGGATCTGTTCATCTCGGCTGACCAGAAGTGGATGGATTACGCGGCGGAGAAAAAAGCGATTGATGCGGCAACCCGCGAAACGCTGCTGGGGAATAGCCTGGTTGTCGTGGCGCCAAAAGCCAGCGCCCAGGCTGACTTCACCATCAACAAAGAGACCCACTGGATAAGCCTGCTGAACGGCGGGCGTCTGGCGGTGGGCGATCCGGAGCACGTTCCGGCCGGGATCTACGCCAAAGAAGCGCTGCAAAAATTGGGCGCATGGGAGACATTGTCACCGAAGCTGGCCCCGGCGGAAGATGTCCGCGGCGCGCTGGCGCTGGTGGAACGCAACGAAGCCCCGCTGGGCATTGTGTATGGCTCTGATGCCGTTGCCAGTAAGGGTGTGAAAGTGGTGGCAACGTTCCCGGAAGACTCCCACAAGAAAGTGGAATATCCTGTTGCGATTGTTGATGGACATAAAAATGCGACCGTGACGGCCTTCCGCGATTATCTGAAGGGGCCGGAAGCGTCCGCGATCTTTAAACGTTACGGATTTACGACTCACTGATGATATTGACCGATCCTGAATGGCAGGCTGTTCTGCTGAGCCTTAAAGTCTCTTCCCTGGCGGTTGCGCTGAGTTTGCCCTTTGGGATCTTCTTTGCCTGGCTACTGGTTCGCTGTCGGTTTCCCGGCAAAGCGCTGCTCGACAGCGTGCTTCATCTTCCGCTCGTGTTGCCGCCCGTGGTGGTCGGTTATCTGCTGTTAATTTCCATGGGGCGACGCGGTTTTATTGGCGAAAAACTTTACGACTGGTTTGGGCTGACGTTTGCGTTTAGCTGGCGCGGTGCGGTACTGGCGGCGGCGGTAATGTCATTCCCGCTGATGGTGAGGGCGATCCGCCTCGCGCTGGAAGGCGTGGACATGAAGCTCGAACAGGCGGCCCGTACGCTGGGTGCCGGGCGCTGGCGCGTTTTTTTCACCATCACGCTTCCCCTGACGTTACCCGGCATTATTGTCGGGACGGTACTGGCCTTCGCCCGCTCGCTGGGCGAGTTTGGCGCGACCATCACCTTCGTCTCGAACATCCCCGGCGAGACGCGAACGATTCCGTCGGCCATGTATACCCTGATTCAAACGCCGGGCGGAGAGGCCGCGGCGGCGCGGCTGTGTATCATTTCAATCGTATTAGCCCTGGTATCGCTGCTGGTGTCGGAATGGCTGGCGCGGCTGAGCCGCGAGCGGATGGGGAAATAAGCATGCTGGAACTGAATTTCTCCCAGACGCTGGGAAACCATACCCTGACGCTTAACGAGACGCTGCCTGCAAGCGGTATCACTGCCATCTTCGGCGTCTCGGGGGCGGGGAAAACGTCGCTGATAAATGCCATCAGCGGCCTGACGCGCCCGCAGTCAGGACGGATTGTATTGAATAACCGCGTCTTAAACGACGTGGAAAACAAGGTTTATCTCACGCCGGATAAACGCCGCATTGGCTATGTTTTCCAGGACGCGCGCTTATTCCCGCACTACAGCGTGCGCGGCAACCTGCGTTACGGCATGGCGAAAAGCATGGCCGGACAGTTTGATAAGCTGGTGACGCTTTTAGGCATTGAGCCACTGCTCGACAGGCTGCCCTCGTCGCTTTCCGGCGGAGAAAAACAGCGCGTGGCCATTGGCCGCGCGTTGCTGACCGCGCCCGAACTGCTGCTGCTCGACGAACCGCTGGCCTCGCTGGATATTCCGCGCAAACGTGAGCTCCTGCCCTACCTGCAGCGCCTGACGCGAGAAATTAATATTCCGATGCTCTACGTCAGCCATTCGCTGGATGAGATCCTCCATCTGGCCGACAAAGTGCTGGTGCTGGAAGAGGGCAGCGTCAAGGCCTTCGGCAACCTGGAAGAGGTCTGGGGCAGCAGCGTAATGCACCCGTGGTTACCCCGGGAACAGCAGAGCAGCATTCTGAAGGTGAGCGTGCTGGAACACCATCCGCACTACGCGATGACGGCGCTGGCGCTCGGCGATCAGCACCTGTGGGTCAATAAGATCGACAAGCCGTTGCAGTCCGCGCTGCGTATTCGTATTCAGGCATCTGACGTCTCGCTGGTGCTGCAGCCGCCGCTGCAAACCAGTATTCGAAATATTCTGCGCGCCAAAGTCGCGGAGTGTTTTGATGATAACGGCCAGGTGGAAGTGAAGCTCGAGGTGGGAAGCCGGACGCTCTGGGCGCGCATCAGCCCGTGGGCCAGGGATGAGTTAGGGATCAAACCCGGCCTGTGGCTTTACGCGCAAATTAAGAGCGTCTCGATCACCGCCTGATTACAGCAGGTGGGTATAAATATACTGCGCGATGCTGTCGGTGGTGTTGTCGCCAATCACCACGTTAGCGCGCGCTTTTACCGCGTCGTCGGCATTGCCCATCGCCACGCCCGTACCGACGGCTTCCAGCATGCTGATGTCGTTGTAGTTGTCGCCGAAGGCGATCGCGTCCTGCATTGACCAGCCCTGTGATTCCACATACTGCGTCAGACGCTTGCCTTTGCTGTTGCCTTTGCGGGCAATATCTACCTGATCGTGCCAGGACCACTCGCACTCCAGCCCCAGCGTTTCCTCGACGTGCTTCGCGAAGGTATTCAGTTTGGTCGTGTCTTCATCCGTCAGGGCGAATTTCCAGATAGCCTCAACGTCCTGGGCTGCCTGACGCAGGGAGGATACCTGGGTAAAGACCGGACGCTGCGCTTCAGGCAGGGACAACGCCCAGTTGCTGGTGCGCACCACGTGGCCGGTAGGGCGCTCGTAGACCATTGCGTTATCCACATACATCAGGCCGTGAATGGCATGCTCATCCAGCAGATCAATCAGTTGCAGCGCCTGGGGAACCGGCAGCGGGTCGGAGGCTAAAACCTTTTTTGCCTGATAATCATACAAATAAGTGCCATTACAACAAATTGCAGGTGTATCTAACGTCAGTGCCTGATAAAAAGGGTGAATGGCTACGTGATGTCGACCCGTTACGATAAGGAGTTGATATCCCGCTTCCTGCGCGCGTTTAAGCGCTTCCAGAGAAGAGGGGAGAAGGGTTTTTTGCGGCGTCAGTAAGGTACCGTCTAAATCCAGAGCAATCACACGCGAGGTCATCTGTTTTCCCGGGTTAATATTGAATTTACGTTTTGATGGGATGGTACACCGAGAGGCGAATGCTTCAAAATTCCTGTCGACAATTCAGCATTCACCGTCAAAAGTTAATTACTTTCATGCGCAGTGAGGAGTGAATATTCATGAAACAAACCGTTTATACCGCCAGTCCTGAAAGCCAGCAGATCCACGTCTGGCGCTTAAATACCGAAGGGACACTCACGCTGGTTCAGGTTGTTGATGTGCCAGGCCAGGTACAGCCGATGGTCATCAGCCCGGATAAACGTTTCTTGTACGTGGGTGTGCGCCCGGAGTTTCGCGTGCTGGCCTATCGCATCTCTCCGGACGACGGCGCGCTGACGTACACTGCCGAAGCGCCGTTGCCGGGCAGTCCAACCCATATCTCAACCGATCGTAAAGGCAACTTTGTCTTCAGCGGCTCGTATAATGCGGGCTGCGTCAGCGTAACGCGTCTGGAAGATGGCATTCCGGTCGAAACCGTGGATGTGGTGGAAGGGCTGGAAGGCTGCCACTCGGCGAATATCTCTCCGGATAACCGCACGCTGTGGGTGCCTGCCCTGAAGCAGGATCGTATCTGCCTGTTCACCCTGAGCGACGATGGTCATCTGGTGGCGCAGAATCCGGCTGAAGTCACGACGGTAGAAGGTGCAGGCCCGCGTCATATGGTCTTCCATCCGAACCAGCAGTACGCCTACGTGGTCAACGAACTGAACAGCTCCGTGGACGTATGGGAGCTGAAAGATCCAAACGGTCAGATTGAGTGCGTGCAGACGCTGGACATGATGCCGTCTGATTTCTCCGACACCCGCTGGGCGGCGGATATTCACATTACGCCAAATGGCCGTCATCTGTACGCCTGCGACCGCACCTCCAGCCTGATCACCGTGTTTAGCGTTTCTGAAGACGGCAGCGTGCTGGCGATTGAAGGCTTCCAGCCGACGGAAACGCAGCCGCGCGGCTTTAATATCGATCACAGCGGCAAATACCTGATTGCGGCGGGGCAGAAATCCCACCACATCGCGCTGTATGAAATTAAAGGCGAGCAGGGGCTGCTGGAAGAGAAAGGGCGCTACGCCGTAGGCCAGGGGCCGATGTGGGTGGTGGTTAACGCTCACTAAGCGGCTTAAAACAAAAAACCTCGCGAATGCGAGGTTTTTTTATGCCCGGTGGCAGTGCGTTTACCGGGCTTACATAACCTGTAGGCCGGGTAAGGCAAAGCCGCCACCCGGCAAAAGGACAGCTTACTGCTTCGGCTCAGCAACCACTTTGCTACCCAGACCGCGGTTGTTGTACTCCCACATGCGGTTGAAGTTAGCGTCGTTCAGGTTGCGCTGCACGTTCCCTTTATCGTCCACCGCACCGGTATTGCCGGAGAACGGACGTTTAGAGATCGCCGCATCCGCCCACGGCTTCGCCATGTTGAAGCCTTCGTTGATCACGCTGTCGCGGATCACCACCTGACCGTTGGTCGCCGCGTCCACGTCCAGGGAGCGTCCCAGCTGCGCCACGCCGTCACCGGCAGCGTTAAAGCGGCTGTTCACGGCCAGGAAGCCGAAGAAGAGGTTCGACGGGGTTGCCGGAGCAAACACGTAACCTTCCTGCTGAGTGCGTGAGTTCACCACGCGGAAATCGGTGTTATCAAATACCACCGCGCCGCGGCCGGACACCAGATCCACGTCACCTTCAACGTAGCTGTTGGTTACCAGCGTACGGGTCAGACGGTTATTCTGCAGGGTGTTCTGCACGCCGCTGTTGGTCACGAAGAAGGTGTTCTGACGACCCAGAATGTTGACGTTGTTAATCTGCACCTTATCGCCATCGCTGCGCAGCGCGACGGCCTGGTGGTTACCGGCGTCAACGCTGTCGCCCAGGGTATTCTGGATGGTCAGGTTCTGCAGCTGCAGACCGTTATTCTGAGACCAGAACACCGCTGAGCACATCACGCCAACGGTGGCGGAACGCTTGCTCTGGCAGTTATCAAACATATACCACGCCGGTTTGCCTGGCATATATTTACCGGCCGGGTTCACCAGGTGACGCCAGGTGTTGCTGTCGATTTCAGAATCAATCGCCAGGCCAATTTTTACGTCGATTGCTTTTTCGCCCAGACCGTAAAGCGTAATGCTGCCCGGTGCCGCCGGAACATACACGGTGCCTTCATATTCGCCTGGCAGGATCGCGATGTACTGGCGAGACGCGCTGTGTTTCGTGATGGCAGCATCTACCGCAGCCTGAATAGAGGTATGCGTTACGCCCTGCGCACCTGCCGGGCCAACCACGAAGTCAGGCTGTTTCGGCAGGTTAATCGAAGACGGGGTCCACGGCGCAGCGTTAGGAGCCATCGACGAGAAGTAGTGCGCACGGTCGAAGTTCTTCGCTTCATCAGCGGACAAAATCGGGCGGGAGGCGGTACCGGGCGCGACCTGCTCAGAAGGGCGCTGATCCGGTGGGGTTGAACTGCATGCGGATAAGGTCACGACAAAGGCGAGCGCTAACGCCAGACGGGAAATCCTGGAAATGTTCAAGGTGAAGCTCCTGGGTATGCAAGTCTTTACGGGATAGACGAAATAGCCTGCTTTTTTATACTAAGTTGAGCGAAACGGGAAGATAAAAAGGGTAAAAGTTGCATTTTTAGCCCTGGAGCGGCGGGTAAGTGATCACAAATAAATAACATTTTCCGCAAAGTCGGTTGACAGCAGACAACAGATGAAAATAAATGTCTATACAACCCATGACAAGTGGAAAGCCCATGCAGCAGATTCATCCTGACGATGTGATATGGCGAAATGCGCGACTGGCTACGATGGCGCCGGACGTCCGTGCGCCCTATGGACTGAAAGATCAACACGCCCTGGTTATACGGGGTCAAACTATCCTGGCCGTGATACCTGAATCTGACATTCCGGCCGGACACACTCACTGTGTCGATCTTCAGGGTCGTCTGGTCACCCCGGGCCTGATTGATTGCCATACCCACCTGGTGTTTGGCGGCGATCGCGCGGCGGAGTGGGAGCAGCGTCTCAACGGTGTCTCTTATCAAACCATCAGTGCCCAGGGGGGCGGGATTAACGCGACCGTGACGGCGACGCGCAGCAGTTCACCCGAAACCCTGCTTAATCTGGCACAGCAGCGGCTTCAGCGTCTGATGAATGAAGGCGTCACCACGGTTGAAATCAAATCGGGATACGGCCTCAACGCCGAGGCCGAAGAGAAAATGCTGCAGGTCGCACGCCAGCTGAGCCTCAATAATCCGATCGATATCAGCCCAACGCTGCTGGCGGCCCATGCGGTTCCGCCGGAATACCGACAGGATCCGGATGCCTACCTCACGCTGGTCTGCGAGCAAATATTGCCCACGCTGTGGCAAAAAGAGTTGTTTGAAGCTGTCGACGTGTTCTGTGAAAACGTCGGCTTTACCCCGTCGCAAACCGAGCGCCTCTTCAAGGCGGCAACCGCGCTCGGTATTCCGGTGAAAGGGCACGTCGAGCAGCTGTCGAATCAGGGCGGTGCGGCATTGGTCAGCCGGTATAAAGGACGCTCTGCCGATCATATCGAATATCTTGACGACGCAGGCGTTCAGGCGATGGCGCAAAGCGGCACGGTGGCGGTTCTGCTGCCCGGCGCGTTCTATTTTCTGCAGGAGCGCCAGCGTCCGCCGGTGGAACAGCTCAGAAAACAGGGCGTGCCAATGGCGGTCGCCACCGACTATAACCCCGGCACCAGCCCGTTTGCCAGCCTGCACCTGGCGATGAACATGGCCTGCGTCCAGTTTGGCCTGACGCCCGAGGAAGCCTGGGCTGGCGTCACGCGGCATGCCGCGCAGGCGCTGGGCCGCGGGGAAACCCACGGACAGCTGCGGGCCGGGTTTGTCGCCGATTTCATCGTCTGGGATGCACACCATCCGGTAGAGATGGTCTACGAGCCGGGACGCAATCCGCTGTATCAACGTATTTTCCGTGGGGAGGCAGTATGAGGTTATGGCGGCCCGTCGCCGAAACGGTCTGGCAGGGGCGCGACGACAGCGCCGAGGCCAGCAACGCAACGCGCATTTTCCAGACGATACGGCAGCAGGGGGCGTTCACGCCGCTGGCATCCGGCATTGCGCTGATAGGCTTTGAATGTGATGCAGGGGTAAAACGCAATCAGGGCAGGCCCGGCGCCGTGCAGGCGCCTGATGTGCTGCGCAAGGCGCTGGCAAATATGGCAAGCCATCTGGGACACGAGCGGCTGGCGGATATGGGGTCGGTTTACGTTGAAGGTGACGAGCTGGAAGCGGCACAGCAGGCGTTAAGCGATGCCGTGACAGCCTGCCAGCGCTCCGGGATGCGCACGCTGGTCTTTGGCGGCGGACACGAAACCGCGTGGGCGCACGGTCGCGGCGTGCTGGACGCCTTCCCGAACGAGCGGGTGGTCATTATCAACCTTGATGCCCATCTCGATCTGCGCAAGGCCGACCGGGCGACGTCCGGCACGCCGTTTCGCCAGCTGGCGCACTACTGCGATGAGCGCGGGCGGGCATTTCAGTACGCCTGCTTTGGCGTGAGCCGGGCGGCGAACACGCAGGCGCTGTGGGATGAGGCTGAACGCCTGAACGTCACGCTGGTGGAGGATCTCCATTTCAGGCGCGATGCGCTATCCGCGCTGGAAAAGGTGCTGGCCCAGGCCGATCGCGTCTACCTGACAATCGATCTGGACGTCCTGCCCGCCAGCGAAATGCCTGCCGTTTCCGCTCCGGCTGCGTTAGGCATACCGGCACTGGATCTCCTCCCCGTTATCGAACAAATCTGCCGTAGCGGTAAGCTACAGGCCGCCGATCTGGTAGAGTTTAACCCGCAGTTCGATCGGGACGGGCAGGGCGCAAAGCTTGCCGCCCGTCTGGCCTGGCAAATTGCTCACTGGTGGGCATAACACTATTCAAGGAGTCACGATGTTTTCACGCTCACCCCTGCCGCCGTCGAGCCCTCCCGCGCCTTTCTACGAAAAGGTGAAGCAGGCGATCAGCGAAAAAATCGCCACCGGCGTCTGGCGGCCGCACGACCGTATTCCCTCGGAGGCCGATCTGGTGGCGCAGTTTGGTTTTAGCCGGATGACCATCAACCGGGCGCTGCGCGAGCTGACCGACGAAGGGCTTCTGGTACGCCTGCAGGGCGTCGGGACGTTTGTGGCGGAGCCGAAAGGGCAGTCCGCCCTGTTTGAAATCCGCAGCATTGCGGACGAGATTGCCGCGCGTAATCATCAGCACCGCTGTGAGGTGCTGGTGCTCGAAGAGACCCAGGCCAGCGCCGAGCAGGCGGTAGAGCTGAATGTTAAAGAAGGCAGCCGGATCTTCCACTCTGTGATGGTGCATTTCGAAAACGACGTTCCGGTGCAGATTGAGGATCGCTGCGTGAACGCTGAACGGATACCGGACTATCTGAACCAGGATTACACCCAGACCACGCCGCATGCCTATCTCTCGCTCGTCGCACCGCTGACGGAAGGGGAGCACATTGTGGAAGCCGTGCGCGCCACGCCGCAGGAGTGCGAACGGCTGCGCATTAAAGAGCACGACCCGTGCCTGCTGATCCGCCGTCGAACCTGGTCCTCGTCGCACATCGTGTCACATGCCCGGCTGCTTTTCCCGGGGAACCGTTACCGGCTGCAGGGCCACTTTATGTCATAAGTTTTATAAGCGTGATCGCTAACGCAATATAACAAAATTGTATCTTTTTTGTTAAATCCGACCTTGTGTGTGCTTGTCTATACAAGTATATCTAAATGCATCATCTGTCCCGTATTGGAGCACACAATGTCGTCAGGTAAATACCGCCAGCAGGACGTCCGCGCCGCGCGCGGCACCACCCTTACCGCCAAAAGCTGGCTCACCGAAGCCCCGCTGCGCATGTTGATGAACAACCTTGATCCTGAGGTGGCGGAAAACCCCCACGAGCTGGTGGTCTACGGCGGCATTGGCCGCGCCGCGCGCAACTGGGAATGCTATGACGCCATTGTTAAGGCACTGACCGAACTCGAAAACGACGAAACCCTGCTGGTGCAGTCCGGCAAGCCGGTTGGCGTGTTTAAAACCCACAAAAATGCCCCGCGCGTGCTGATCGCCAACTCTAACCTCGTGCCGCACTGGGCCACCTGGGAACACTTCAACGAACTCGACGCGAAAGGGCTGGCGATGTATGGCCAGATGACCGCCGGGAGCTGGATCTACATCGGCAGCCAGGGGATCGTGCAGGGCACCTACGAAACCTTCGTGGAGGCCGGTCGCCAGCACTACAACGGCTCGCTGAAAGGCCGCTGGGTATTGACCGCCGGTCTTGGCGGGATGGGCGGCGCGCAGCCGCTGGCCGCCACGCTGGCCGGCGCGTGCTCGCTGAACATTGAGTGCCAGCAGAGCCGCATTGATTTCCGTCTGCGT
Source organism: Enterobacter sp. FB (assembly GCF_000805795.1). Taxonomy (NCBI): domain Bacteria; kingdom Pseudomonadati; phylum Pseudomonadota; class Gammaproteobacteria; order Enterobacterales; family Enterobacteriaceae; genus Enterobacter; species Enterobacter sp. FB. The sequence goes on from NZ_JSZC01000013.1 coordinate 502,325, forward strand.
ACCCGCTACGTCGATGAACAGGCGACCAGCCTGGACGATGCGCTGGCGCGCATCAAAAAATACACGTCCGAAGGCAAAGCGATGTCGATTGCCCTGTGCGGCAACGCGGCGGACATTCTTCCTGAACTCGTCGCCCGCGGCGTGCGTCCGGATCTGGTCACCGACCAGACCAGCGCCCATGACCCGCTGCACGGTTACCTGCCAAAAGGCTGGTCGTGGGAAGACTATCAGCAAAAAGCGGAGACCGACCCGGAAGGCACGGTGCTTGCCGCGAAACGCTCCATGGCCGAGCACGTCTCCGCCATGCTGACCTTCAGCCAGATGGGTATTCCGACCTTTGACTACGGCAACAACATTCGCCAGATGGCGAAAGAGATGGGCGTGAATAACGCCTTCGATTTCCCCGGCTTCGTTCCGGCCTATATCCGTCCGCTGTTCTGCCGCGGCATCGGTCCGTTCCGCTGGGTTGCCCTGTCCGGTGACCCGGAAGATATCTACAAAACCGACGCCAAAGTGAAGGAGATCGTCGCCGATGACGAACACCTGCACCACTGGCTGGACATGGCCCGCGAGCGCATTAACTTCCAGGGCCTGCCAGCGCGTATCTGCTGGGTAGGGCTGGAGTGGCGTCAAAAACTGGGCCTCGCCTTTAACGAAATGGTGCGCAGCGGTGAAGTTTCCGCGCCGATCGTCATCGGCCGAGACCACCTGGACTCCGGCTCCGTCGCCAGCCCGAACCGCGAAACCGAAGCCATGCGCGACGGCTCGGACGCGGTCTCCGACTGGCCGTTGCTGAATGCCCTGCTGAATACCGCCAGCGGCGCGACCTGGGTGTCGCTGCACCACGGCGGCGGCGTGGGGATGGGCTTCTCCCAGCATTCCGGGATGGTTATTGTCTGTGACGGAACGGATGAAGCCGCCGCGCGTATCGCTCGCGTGCTCCACAACGACCCGGCCACCGGCGTGATGCGTCACGCGGATGCGGGTTACGAGATTGCCATTGACTGTGCCAAAGAGCAGGGCCTTAACCTGCCGATGATCCCTGCCACACAAGGAAAGCATGAATGAACGCATTAACCCTCACTCCCGGCTCACTGACGCTCAAGCAGCTGCGTAACGTCTGGCGTCAGCCGGTCACCCTTTCGCTGGATGAAAGCGCCCACGCCGCCATTAACGACAGCGTGGCCTGCGTTGAAGCCATCGTTGCCGAAGGGCGCACGGCTTACGGGATTAATACCGGCTTTGGGCTGCTGGCGCAGACCCGCATCGCGACGCACGATCTGGAAAACCTGCAGCGTTCTCTGGTGCTGTCGCACGCGGCGGGCGTCGGCCAGCCGCTTGACGATGAGATTGTCCGTCTGATGATGGTGCTCAAAATCAACAGCCTGGCGCGCGGTTTCTCCGGCATCCGCCTGAGCGTGATCCAGGCGCTGATGGCGTTGGTTAATGCGGAGGTCTATCCGTGGATCCCGGCGAAGGGTTCCGTCGGGGCCTCCGGCGATCTCGCACCGCTGGCGCACATGTCGCTGCTGCTGCTGGGCGAAGGCAAAGCGCGCTGGCAGGGCGAGTGGCTGCCTGCGAAAGAGGCGCTGAAAAAAGCCGGCTTAACGCCGATCACGCTGGCGGCGAAAGAGGGGCTGGCGTTGCTGAACGGCACTCAGGCATCGACCGCCTTCGCGCTGCGCGGCCTGTTTGAAGCGGAAGATCTGTTTGCCTCGGCGGTGGTGTGCGGCGCGCTGACCACCGAAGCGGTGCTGGGCTCGCGTCGCCCGTTTGATGCCCGCATCCACGAGGTGCGCGGTCAGCGGGGACAGATTGATGCCGCCGCGATGTACCGTCACGTGCTTACCGACACCAGCGAGATCGCGGAGTCACACCACAACTGTGAGAAGGTGCAGGATCCGTATTCCCTGCGCTGCCAGCCGCAGGTGATGGGGGCATGCCTGACGCAGCTGCGCCAGGCGGCGGAGGTGCTGCTGGTGGAGGCCAACGCGGTGTCCGATAACCCGCTGGTGTTCGCCCAGGAAAACGAGGTGGTCTCCGGCGGTAACTTCCACGCCGAGCCGGTGGCAATGGCGGCGGATAATATCGCGCTGGCGATTGCCGAAGTCGGCGCGTTGTCTGAGCGCCGCATCGCGCTGATGATGGATAAACACATGTCCCAGCTGCCACCGTTCCTGGTGCGTAACGGCGGGGTCAACTCGGGCTTTATGATCGCTCAGGTGACGGCCGCAGCGCTGGCAAGCGAGAACAAAGCCCTGTCGCACCCGCACAGCGTGGACAGCCTGCCAACGTCTGCAAACCAGGAAGATCACGTTTCGATGGCACCGGCTGCCGGGCGTCGTCTCTGGGAAATGGCCTCCAACACCCGCGGCGTGCTGGCGGTGGAATGGCTGGCGGCAAGTCAGGGTGTCGATCTGCGTGAAGGGCTCAAATCCAGCCCGCTGCTTGAGCAGGCGCGTCATGCGCTGCGCGAGCACGTCACGCATTACGATGATGACCGCTTCTTTGCCCCGGATATTGATAAGGCGATGCAGCTTCTGGAAGAGGGGCGGCTGGTGGGGCTGCTACCTTCGGTGCTGTGATTTTTTTGCCCGGTGGCGCTGCGCTTACCGGGCCTACGAGTACGAAATCCAGGCCGGGTAAGGCGTAGCCGCCACCCGGCTTTTTTTACGAATACATCGCCGTAATCGACGCGCTCCCCAGGGAATGGAAATGCACGTTAAACCCGACCATCGCGCCGCTCGCGCCTTCATCGACCTCAATTCTCTCCACGTCCAGCGCGTGCACCGTGAAGATATAGCGGTGAGTTTCCCCTTTTGGTGGCGCCGCGCCGCCGTAGCCCGCTTTACCGAAGTCAGTACGCGTCTGAATGGCACCTTCAGGCAGGGCAACCAGGTCTGAACCGGAACCCTGCGGCAGCACGCGCGTGTCGGCAGGCAGGTTCGCCACGATCCAGTGCCACCATCCGGAACCGGTTGGCGCATCCGGGTCATAGCATGTCACGACAAAGCTTTTGGTGCCTGCCGGAACCTCGTCCCACGCCAGGTGCGGGGAGATGTTATCGCCCTGATACCCCATGCCGTTGAAAACGTGCCGTTCCGGCAGCTTTTCGCCGTCGCGCAGATCTTTACTGATGATTTTCATACGGTTTACCCTCGTTGATCGCTCGTTCAGCAAGTGTAATGCATTGGGTTAAATCGTGAAATGCGCGGGAATGTTAACGGCTGTTACAACCGCGTCGGTTAATTTTCGAAGCTGCTCTGGCGTGATGCTGTACGGCGGCATCAGATAGATAAGCTTGCCGAAAGGCCGGACCCACACGCCCTGGTCCACGAAGAAGCGCTGCAGCGCCGCCATATTCACCGGATGGGTGGTTTCAATCACCCCGATGGCGCCCAGCACGCGCACGTCCGCCACGAAATTCGCGCCCGAGGCGGCGCTCAATTCCGCTTTCAGCTGCGCTTCTATCGCCGCAACCTGCGTCTGCCACTCGCCGCTCTCCAGAATCGCAAGGCTTTCACTCGCCACGGCGCAGGCCAGCGGGTTACCCATAAACGTCGGGCCGTGCATAAAGCAGCCGGCTTCACCGTCGCTGATGGTGTCGGCCACCTGGCGGGTCGTGAGCGTGGCGGAGAGCGTCATGGTGCCGCCGGTCAACGCTTTACCGAGGCACAGAATATCCGGCGCAATGCCCGCATGTTCGCAGGCAAACAGCTTGCCGGTGCGGCCAAAGCCGGTGGCGATCTCATCGGCAATCAGCAGAATGCCCTCGCGGTCGCACATCTTGCGAATACGCCTCAGCCATTCCGGATGGTACATCCGCATTCCGCCCGCGCCCTGCACGATCGGCTCAAGAATGACGGCGGCGATCTCATGGCGATGCGCCGCCATCAGCCGCGCGAAGCCGACCATGTCCATCTCGTTCCACTCGCCGTCGAAGCGGCTCTGTGGGGCAGGGGCAAACAGGTTTTCCGGCAGATACCCCTTCCACAGGCTGTGCATGGAGTTGTCCGGATCGCAGACCGACATCGCCCCGAAGGTATCCCCGTGATAGCCGTTGCGGAAGGTGAGGAAACGCTGGCGCGCTTCGCCTTTGGCGTGCCAGTACTGCAGCGCCATTTTCATCGCCACTTCCACCGCCACGGAGCCGGAATCCGCCAGGAATACGCACTCCAGCGAGTCAGGCGTCATCGCCACCAGACGGCGGCATAAATCCACCGCGGGCTGATGGGTGATCCCGCCAAACATCACGTGCGACATCTGGTCAATCTGCGTCTTCATCGCCGCGTTCAGGCGCGGGTGGTTGTACCCGTGAATGGCCGCCCACCAGGAGGACATCCCGTCAACGAGCCGCTCGCCGCTGGCGAGGTGCAGCTCGCAGCCGTGGGCGGAGGCCACCGGATAGACGGGAAGGGGGCGGGTGGTGGAGGTGTAAGGGTGCCAGATATGCTGCTTGTCGAAGGCGAGATCGTCCTGGGTCATAATCGACTTGTAAACCATTTTGAAAAGTTTTAGGTTTACGAGTATAAACCGAACCGAAAATTAACAAAACCCTTTGGAGAAGCCCGATGGCTCACCACGCACGCTGGACGATGTCGCAAGTTACTGAATTATTCAACAAACCTTTCCTTGAGCTGATGTTCGAAGCCCAACAGGTGCATCGCCAGCACTTCGATCCCCGCCATGTTCAGGTCAGCACGCTGCTGTCGATCAAGACCGGCGCCTGCCCCGAAGACTGCAAATACTGCCCGCAGAGCGCGCGCTACAAAACCGGTCTGGAGTCAGAGCGCCTGATGGAGGTCGAGCAGGTCCTCGACTCCGCGCGCAAGGCGAAAAACGCTGGATCAACCCGCTTCTGCATGGGCGCGGCGTGGAAGAACCCGCACGATCGCGACATGCCGTATCTGGAGCAGATGGTGAAGGGCGTGAAGGAGATGGGCCTCGAAGCCTGCATGACCCTCGGCACGCTCAACGAAGAGCAGGCGCAGCGCCTCTCGGCGGCGGGGCTGGATTACTACAACCACAACCTCGACACCTCGCCGGAATTTTACGGCAACATCATCACCACGCGTACCTACCAGGAGCGTCTGGATACGCTGGATAAAGTGCGTGACGCGGGGATCAAGGTCTGCTCCGGCGGCATCGTGGGCTTAGGCGAAACGGTGAAAGACCGCGCGGGCCTGTTGCTGCAGCTGGCGAACCTGCCGACCCCGCCGGAAAGCGTGCCGATCAACATGCTGGTGAAGGTCAAGGGCACGCCGCTGGCGGATAACGAGGACGTGGATGCGTTTGATTTTATCCGCACCATCGCGGTGGCGCGCATCATGATGCCGACGTCTTACGTTCGCCTCTCAGCGGGCCGCGAGCAGATGAACGAGCAGACCCAGGCGATGTGCTTTATGGCCGGAGCCAACTCCATCTTCTACGGCTGCAAGCTGCTGACCACGCCGAACCCGGAAGAGGACAAAGACGTTCAGCTGTTCCGCAAGCTGGGGCTGAACCCGCACCAGACCGAGGTGCTGACGGGCGATAACGAGCAACAGCAGCAGCTGGAGCAGCAGATTTTCAACGCCGACACCGACCAGTTCTACAACGCGGCAGCCGTATGACCTGGCAGGCACGGATCAACTCTGCGCTCGACGAGCGTCGGGCGGCAGAGGCATTTCGCGTTCGCAGGGTGGTGGAAAACGGCGCGGGCCGTTTTCTTACCCGTGAAGGCCAGCGGTTCTGCAATTTCTCCAGCAACGACTATCTCGGGCTGAGCCAGCATCCGGCCATTATCCGCGCCTGGCAGCAGGGCGCGGAGCGGTTTGGCGTGGGCAGCGGCGGATCGGGACACGTCAGCGGATACACCACGGCGCATCAGGCGCTGGAAGAGGCGCTTGCCGACTGGCTGGGCTACCCGCGCGCGCTGCTGTTTATCTCCGGGTTTGCCGCCAACCAGGCGGTCATCACGGCCCTGATGGGCAAGGACGATCGCATTGTCGCCGACCGCCTGAGCCACGCCTCCCTGCTGGAGGCGGCAAATTTAAGCCCGGCGCAGCTGCGGCGTTTTGCCCATAACGATGCGGGGCAGCTTGCTGCGCTGCTGGATAAACCCTGCGACGGACAACAGCTGGCGGTCACGGAAGGGGTGTTCAGCATGGACGGCGACAGCGCGCCGCTTGCCGCGCTGCACGAGGCCGCAAAGCGGCAGCATGCCTGGCTGCTGGTGGACGATGCCCACGGCACTGGCGTGATGGGCGACGAAGGGCGCGGGAGCGCATACCAGCAAAACGTGAAGCCGGAGCTGTTGATTGTCACCTTCGGCAAAGGCTTTGGCGTCAGCGGGGCCGCCGTGCTGTGCAGCGAATCCGTCGCCGACTATCTGCTGCAGTTTGCCCGCCACCTGATTTACAGCACCAGCATGCCCCCGGCGCAGGCCGTAGCGCTGTCGGCGTCGCTGGCGGTGATACGCAGCGCAGAAGGGGAGGAGCGTCGCCAGCGGCTGGCAGAGCATATTGCGCGCTTCCGTCAGGGACTCGCGGCGCTGCCTTTCCACAGTCCCGACTCGCAGAGCGCTATCCAGCCGGTGATTGTCGGTGAAAATGCCCGCGCGCTGGCACTGGCACAGGCGCTGCGCCAGCGCGGCATGTGGGTCACCGCCATCCGCCCGCCAACCGTTCCACCGGGCACGGCGCGGCTGCGCTTAACCCTGACGGCGGCGCATGAAGCACAGGATATTGAGACGTTGCTGGAGGCGCTCCATGATGCCGGTGAATAAGCAGGCCATCGCGGCCGCATTTGGCCGCGCCGCGCAGAGCTATTCGCAGCATGATGAGCTGCAGCGTCTGAGCGCGCAGGGGCTTCTGGCCGCGCTTGGCGAGACCTCGTTTGCGCAAGTGCTGGACGCCGGGTGTGGTCCCGGCAGCAACAGCCGCTACTGGCGCGGGGCGGGAAGCCAGGTGACGGCTATCGATCTCTCAGCCCGGATGCTGGAAGAGGCACGCCAGCGGCAGGCGGCAGATCGTTATCTGCTGGCCGATATCGAGGCGATCCCGCTGGCGGACGCGCAGTTCGATCTGGTCTGGAGCCATCTGGCGGTTCAGTGGTGCAGTAGCCTGCCGCAGGCCCTGCGCGAGCTTTATCGCGTGGCGCGGCCGGGCGGGAAGGTGGCCTTTACCACCCTGCTGGAAAGTTCGCTGCCGGAGCTGAATCAGGCCTGGAAAGCGGTGGATGAACAGCCGCACGCTAACCGGTTTTTATCGCATGAGCAGGTGACGCAGGCGCTGGCAGGCTGGCGCTATCGCAGCACGGTGCAGACCATCACGCTCAATTTTAGCGATGCGTTCAGCGCCATGCGTTCGCTGAAGGGTATTGGCGCCACGCACCTGCATACCGGACGCGAGAAAAAACCGCTTACCCGGGGTCAGCTGCAGCGCCTTGAGCTGGCCTGGCCGCAGCAGCGGGGGCATTTCCCGCTCTCCTATCAACTTTTTCATGGGGTTATCGAACGTGACTGAACGTTATTTTGTCACCGGCACGGACACAGAAGTGGGCAAAACGGTTGCCAGCACGGCATTGCTGCAGGCGGCACGGCTGCTCGGGAAAAACACCGCCGGGTATAAGCCCGTGGCGTCCGGCAGCGAGATGACGGCGGAAGGGTTACGCAACACCGACGCGCTGGCGCTCCAGCGTAACAGCACGCGTGAACTCGCCTATTCTGCAGTGAATCCGTACACCTTTGCCGAACCGACCTCGCCACACATTATCAGCGCCGATGAAGGCCGTCCGATTGATTTCGCCGTGCTGTCCGCCGGACTGCGGACGCTGGAAAGCCAGGCCGACTGGGTGCTGGTGGAAGGGGCTGGCGGCTGGTTTACGCCGCTTTCAGACACGCAGACGTTTGCTGACTGGGTGCAGGCCGAGCAGCTTCCGGTCATTCTTGTCGTCGGCGTCAAGCTGGGCTGCATCAATCACGCCATGTTGACCGCGCAGGCCGTACAGCAGGCAGGGCTGCGTCTTGCGGGCTGGATAGCCAACGACGTGGTTGCGCCGGGTAAACGCCATCAGGCGTATCTGGCGACGCTCAGGCGCGTTCTTCCCGCGCCGTGCCTCGGGGAAATTCCCTGGCTGGCTGACGGCGCGGAAAATGCCGAAATCGGACGTTATCTCGATCTCAGCGTTTTGCTTCCCGCGACATCCAGTGAGCGATAAGCTCGTCATCCAGTTCGTTAACGTGGCCCTGCGCCACGTTACGCCCGCGATAGAGCAGACAGAAACGGTCCGCCACCCGGCGGATAAACGACAGCTGCTGCTCCGCTAACAGCACCGTCATCCCTAACTCCCGGTTTAAGCGCCCCAGCAGCTGTACCAGCTTCTGGGCAACGCTGTGCCCCGCGCCGTGCAGCGGTTCATCCAGGATCAGCAGGTGAGGGCGGTTCACCAGCGCATTAGCCAGCGCCAGCTGATACTGGTCGTCCGGAGAGAGCGTGTTGGCGCGGGTTCGTCGCAAGGCATAGAGCGCCGGGAACAGGTCGTAAACGTCATTTTTCGCCTCCGGGTTCGGTTTTCCCGTCGCCCGCATGGCGATATGCAGGTTCTCCTCAATCGTGAGCTGGGAGAAGATCCGCCTGTCCTGCGAGACATAGCCTATCCCCGGCCCGGAACGCTGTTCTGGCGGCGGGTTGAGCAAATCGCGCGGCGGCGCGCCCGCCTCATACCAGATGATGCTGCCGCTTTCGACGGGAACTTTCCCGGCGATGCAATTCATGAGGGTGGTTTTCCCCATCCCCGGCAGGCCAACGACGCCTGTACACATCCCTTGCGGAAAATCTAAATCCACATTCCATAGCGTATGTTGACTTCCGTAAAACTGATTCACTGCACGCAGGCTCAACATCTTTCTCTCCTTAAAAATGTGTGTAGGTGTGGCTCGTTGTTAAACTGCAAAACCCCTGCCATAAAGCGGAAAGTGATTAAAAAAGCGTCTTTTTTAGGAATAAGTCACAGAAGCGCGGGGGATAAAAAGGGGGATTGCACATCGACGGTGCCGACGGTGTTGAGTTGTGGTGCAGAGCCAGAAATGATGGAAATGTGAGCAAGATCTCGTCAGTTGGTTATGAATGACGCGACTGTTAATCAGCAAAAAAGAGCTATAAAAATTTTTTGCTGCCGCCTCGTGGGAAAATCCGGGAATTTGCAGAGCGCCAGTTTGTATGGGCTGGAAGCAGTTATCCACTATTCCTGTGGATAACCATGTGCATTAGAGTTAGAAAACACGCGATAAGCGAGAGAAGACGCGGCTTACGCCCAAATTGACGCGAAACGCGGCTTTAGAAAATATCGTTTATTTTTTAATTGGTTAGATAAAATCAATTCCCGTCATGAAAGTGTCACCCGTTGCCATAAAACTATCATTACCTGGCTTGACAAATGTTAAAAAAGAAAAAGTTCTGGGGATAACCTGACCTGACTGGTGTTTTATGTTGCCACTGTCCAAATTTTGGCCGCTATCGCGCTAATCATTCAGGCGCTATGCTAAATATCCTGACATGCTACTGGTTTTTCATCCAGTGTTTTTTACTGGCATTCCTGGCAACAAGGAGTAAAATTATTCACCTGCCGCTTATAACGTCATCAGGTTGTCGCCCATGAGTAAACCGTTCAAATTGAATTCTGCTTTCCGTCCGTCTGGCGATCAGCCTGAAGCGATCCGTCGTCTGGAAGAGGGGCTGGAAGATGGGCTGGCGCACCAGACGCTGCTCGGGGTTACCGGCTCGGGTAAAACCTTTACCATTGCCAACGTGATTGCGGATCTCCAGCGCCCTACGATGGTGCTGGCGCCCAACAAAACCCTGGCGGCGCAGCTTTACGGCGAGATGAAAGAGTTCTTCCCGGAAAACGCCGTTGAGTATTTCGTCTCCTACTACGATTACTACCAGCCTGAAGCCTATGTGCCGAGCTCAGATACCTTCATCGAGAAAGATGCGTCGGTGAACGAACACATTGAGCAGATGCGACTGTCGGCCACTAAGGCGCTGCTGGAGCGTCGCGATGTGGTTGTGGTGGCCTCTGTTTCGGCGATTTACGGCCTGGGCGATCCGGATCTCTATCTCAAGATGATGCTGCACCTGACGCAGGGGATGATTATCGACCAGCGCGCGATTTTGCGTCGTCTGGCGGAGCTGCAGTACACCCGCAACGACCAGGCCTTCCAGCGTGGTACGTTCCGCGTGCGCGGCGAAGTGATCGACATCTTCCCGGCGGAATCGGACGATATGGCGCTGCGCGTTGAGCTGTTTGACGAGGAGGTCGAACGCCTGTCGCTCTTCGACCCGCTGACCGGACACGTTGAGTCAGTGATCCAGCGCTTCACCATCTACCCGAAAACGCACTACGTGACGCCGCGCGAGCGTATCGTGCAGGCGATGGAAGAGATCAAAGTGGAGCTGGCCGAGCGCCGTAAGGTGCTGCTGGCGAACAATAAGCTGCTGGAAGAGCAGCGCCTCAGCCAGCGTACCCAGTTCGACCTGGAGATGATGAACGAGCTGGGCTACTGCTCCGGCATCGAAAACTACTCCCGCTTCCTCTCCGGGCGCGGGCCGGGCGAGCCGCCGCCGACGTTGTTTGATTACCTTCCGGCCGACGGTTTGCTGGTGATCGACGAATCCCACGTCACGATCCCGCAGATCGGCGGAATGTACCGCGGCGACCGGGCGCGTAAAGAGACGCTGGTGGAGTACGGATTCCGCCTGCCGTCAGCGCTGGATAACCGCCCGATGAAGTTCGAAGAGTTTGAGGCGCTGGCGCCGCAAACCATCTACGTCTCTGCCACGCCGGGCAACTACGAGCTGGAAAAATCGGGCGATGAGGTGGTTGACCAGGTAGTACGTCCGACCGGGCTGCTGGACCCGATTATCGAGGTGCGTCCGGTGGCGACGCAGGTAGACGACCTGCTCTCTGAGATCCGCACCCGTTCCGCCATTAACGAGCGCGTGCTGGTGACCACGCTCACCAAGCGTATGGCGGAAGACCTGACCGAGTATCTCGAAGAGCACGGCGAGAAGGTGCGTTATCTGCACTCGGATATCGATACCGTGGAGCGCATGGAGATTATCCGCGACCTGCGCCTGGGCGAGTTTGACGTGCTGGTAGGGATTAACCTGCTGCGGGAAGGTCTGGATATGCCGGAAGTCTCCCTGGTGGCGATTCTGGACGCGGATAAAGAGGGCTTCCTGCGTTCCGAGCGTTCGCTGATTCAGACCATTGGCCGCGCCGCGCGTAACGTCAACGGTAAAGCGATTCTGTACGGTGACAAAATTACCCCGTCGATGGCGAAAGCGATCGGTGAGACGGAGCGCCGCCGCGAGAAGCAGCAGCGCTACAACGAAGAACACGGCATTACCCCGCAGGGGCTGAACAAGAAGGTGGTGGATATTCTGGCGCTGGGCCAGAACATTGCCAAAACCAAAGCGAAAGGCCGCGGCAAGGCGCGTTCAGTGGTGGAAGAAGATACCGTCGTGCTGACGCCGAAGGCGCTGCAGCAGAAGATCCACGAGCTGGAAGGGCAGATGATGCAGCACGCGCAGAACCTGGAGTTCGAAGAGGCGGCACAGATCCGCGACCAGCTTCATCAGCTGCGGGATCTGTTTATCGCGGCATCGTGAGTTTTTTGCCCGGTGGCGCTGCGCTTACCGGGCTTACAGGTTTAGCGTCTTTTGTCACCCCGGTAAGCGCAGCGCCACCGGGGTTTTTGTTAACCCAACACCTGAATCGCTTTCTCCAGCGCCTCGCGCAGCAGGTGGCGGTCGTGACGATATTTAATATCGCTGGCTTCCAGCGGCTCCTGCACCACCAGACGATCGCCGATACCGGATACATCCACCTTTGGCCCCACCACCACGCCGTCAATGATCTTCTTACCGACGTAGTGCTCCATCAAACTGAGTTTATCCGCCAGCGACAGGCTCGCCGCTGCCGGGCTCAGCTCACGCCCTAAATTGCCGATGTAGACCATCGGCGCCGGGGTGCGGCGCAGCGCCTGCGCCAGCTCTTTCACCAGCAGGATCGGCATCAGGCTGGTGTAAAAGCTGCCCGGGCCGATCAGAATTAAATCCGCATCGCCAATTGCTTCTACGGCTTCACGCGTCGCCGGCACGCTCGGGTAAGTCATCAGCTCTTTGGGCGGCAGCAGAAGCTGGTCAATGTTCACCTCGCCGTACACTTCATGCCCTTCGGCGTCGATGGCCATCAAATCGACCGGTTGTTCAGACATCGGGATCAGGAATGCGTCCACTTTGAGCAGGTTACGGATCAGATTGATGGCTTCGAGAGGCCTTACGCTCAGGTGATCCAGCGCCTTTAACATCAGATTTCCGAGGTTATGCCCGGAAAGTTCGCCATTGCCGCCAAAACGGTACTCAAACATCGCCGACGCGACGCTCGGCTCGGTAATTAACTGGTTCAGGCAGTTGCGCATATCTCCCCAGGCAATGCCGCCTTCGGCACGTCTGATCCGCCCGGTTGAGCCGCCGTTATCGGTGGTGGTCACTATCCCTGTCAGCCTTGAGCCGAGTGACGACAAAGAGGACATGACGCGGCCCAGGCCGTGGCCTCCGCCAAGAGCGACCACTCGGTCAAGATCCGCAAAAGTGCGATTGCGCATACGTATTCCTTATCACGTTCGATCGCGTAACAGTAACCTAACTACCCCTAAAAGACGATGCCTCACCCGAAGCAAAATGACGTATATCAATGTGAAAGTGCAGTTTTTAGGTATTCTGTAGCGAAAATGCAGGATTGATTCGCTATATACGTAATTATATAGCGAAAAGCGATAATGGCGCTGTCAGACTTTCCGCGCTACTATCGCCTTAACCACGTTTTCAACACTGAAAACATACACTCTAGCCCTTGTGCCTGTGTCGGAAGATATGGCGCTCTGGCCGTGGCGAATTTGCCACCAGGGTACAGAAAGAAATGACTGTGCCTCCCGTATCTGGAAAGGTGTACATGGCTTCACAACTTACTGATGCTTTCGCGCGTAAGTTTTATTACTTACGTCTGTCGATTACCGATGTGTGTAACTTCCGTTGCACCTACTGCCTGCCCGACGGCTACAAACCGGGCAGCGTCACCAATAACGGCTTTCTCTCCGTGGATGAAGTGCGCCGCGTCACGCGCGCCTTCTCTGAGCTCGGCACTGAAAAAGTGCGTCTGACCGGCGGTGAACCCTCTCTGCGCCGTGATTTCCCGGACATCATTGCCGCCGTGCGTGAAAACGACCGCATTCGCCAGATTGCCGTGACCACCAACGGTTACCGCATGGCGCGCGACGTGGCCACCTGGCGCGATGCGGGCTTAACCGCCATTAACGTCAGCGTGGACAGTCTCGACGCCCGCCAGTTTCACGCCATTACCGGCCAGGATAAATTCCGCCAGGTGATGGACGGCATCGACGCGGCGTTCAGCGCCGGGTTCGAGAAGGTCAAAGTCAATACGGTGCTGATGCGCGACGTCAACCACCATCAGCTGGACACCTTCCTCGCCTGGATCAAATCCCGCCCCATTCAGCTGCGCTTTATTGAGCTGATGGAAACCGGCGAGGGCAGCGAGCTGTTCCGCCGTCATCACATCTCCGGCATGGTCCTGCGCGACGCGCTGCTGAAACGCGGCTGGATCCACCAGATCCGTCAGCGCAGCGACGGCCCGGCGCAGGTCTTCTGCCATCCTGATTACGAAGGCGAAATTGGGCTTATCATGCCTTACGAGAAAGACTTCTGCGCCAGCTGCAACCGCCTGCGCGTCTCTTCCGTCGGCAAGCTGCACCTGTGCCTGTTCGGGGACGGCGGCGTGGACCTGCGCGATCTGCTGGCAGACGATGCCCAGCAGGAGGCGCTTGAAGCGCGCATTTCTGAAGCGCTGACGCATAAAAAACAGACCCACTTCCTGCATCAGGGCAATACCGGCATTACTCAGAACCTGTCTTACATCGGCGGGTAATCAGGCTTAAGAAGGAATCAGAAGATGAGTCAGGTAAGCGCAGAATTTATCCCGACACGCATTGCTATCCTTACCGTTTCCGACCGCCGTGGCGAAGAGGATGATACCTCCGGCCACTGGCTGCGCGAGGCGGCCCATGACGCGGGGCATCACATCGTCGATAAAGCGATCGTGAAGGAGAACCGCTACGCCATTCGCGCGCAGGTCTCTCAGTGGATCGCCAGCGATGAGGTGCAGGTGGTGCTGATCACCGGCGGCACCGGCTTTACCGCGGGCGATCAGGCGCCTGAAGCGCTGATCCCGCTGTTCGACCGCGAGGTGGAAGGCTTCGGCGAGGTGTTCCGCATGCTCTCCTTTGAAGAGATTGGCACCTCCACGCTGCAGTCGCGCGCCGTTGCCGGGGTGGCGAACAACACCCTGATTTTCGCCATGCCGGGCTCGACCAAAGCCTGCCGCACCGCGTGGGAAAACATCATCGCTCCGCAGCTGGATGCCCGTACCCGTCCGTGTAATTTCCATCCCCATTTAAAGAAATAAGCTATGTCACAACTGACCCACATTAACGCCGCGGGCGAAGCGCATATGGTGGACGTCTCCGCCAAAGCGGAAACGGTGCGCGAGGCGCGCGCCGAAGCGTTCGTCACCATGCTGCCGGAAACGCTGGCGATGATTATCGACGGCAGCCATCACAAGGGTGATGTCTTTGCGACCGCGCGCATCGCGGGTATTCAGGCCGCCAAGCGCACCTGGGATCTCATCCCGCTGTGCCATCCGCTGATGCTGAGCAAGGTGGAGGTGAACCTGCAGGCCCAGCCGGAGCACAATCGCGTGCGGATTGAATCGCTGTGCCGCTTAACCGGTAAAACCGGCGTGGAGATGGAGGCGCTGACGGCAGCGTCCGTGGCCGCGCTGACCATCTACGACATGTGCAAAGCGGTGCAGAAAGATATGGTGATTGGCCCGGTTCGCCTGCTGGCAAAAAGCGGCGGCAAATCCGGCGATTTTAAGGTGGACAGCCATGATTAAGGTGCTCTTTTTTGCGCAGGTGCGCGAGCTGGTGAATACCGACAGCCTGACGCTGGATGCCTCTTTTGAAAACGTTGCGGCCCTGCGCGCGCATCTGGCGGCACAGAGCGACCGCTGGGCGCTGGCGCTCGATGAAGGGAAGCTGCTGGCCGCCGTTAACCAGACGCTGGTGGAGCTTACCCATCCGCTGAAGGCCGGGGATGAAGTGGCCTTCTTCCCGCCGGTGACAGGGGGCTAATATGAGTGAAACCCGCATTCTGGTGAGCCCCGAGCGTTTTAACGTGGGGACCGAATACAGCTGGCTGGCGGAACGCGATGAAGACGGCGCGGTCGTGACCTTTACCGGCAAGGTGCGTAACCATAACCTCGGTGACAGCGTGAAGGCGCTGACGCTGGAGCACTATCCCGGCATGACGGAAAAATCGCTGGCGGAGATAGTGGACGAGGCGCGGGACCGCTGGCCGCTCGGGCGCGTCACGGTGATTCACCGCATCGGCGAGATGTGGCCTGGCGAGGAGATTGTCTTTGTCGGGGTGACCAGCGCCCACCGCGGCAGCGCGTTTGCGGCAGGGGAGTTCATTATGGATTACCTCAAAACCAAAGCGCCGTTCTGGAAGCGCGAAGCCACGCCGGAAGGCGATCGCTGGGTAGAATCTCGCGATAGCGATAAACAGGCCGCCAGCCGTTGGTAGTCGGTTTACGTGGATGTGTTACTCTTAACGAGTGTGTCTACTTAATCTTAATCAGGAGTGAATCATGGACCGATTTCCGCGTTCCGATTCAATAGTACAGCAGACCCGTAGCGGCCTGCAGACGTATATGGCTCAGGTGTACGGCTGGATGACGGTTGGCCTGCTGCTTACCGCGTTTATCGCGTGGTATGCGGCGAATACGCCGGAGCTGATGATGTTTATCTTCTCCAGCAAAATCACCTTCTTTGGGCTGATCATCGCGCAGCTGGCGCTGGTGTTTGTGCTTTCGGGTCTGGTGCACAAGCTGAGTGCCGGCATGGCAACGACCCTGTTTATGCTCTATTCGGCGCTAACGGGGCTGACGCTTTCCAGCATCTTTATCGTTTACACCTACTCATCCATCGCCAGCACCTTCGTGGTCACCGGCGGGATGTTTGGTGCGATGAGCCTGTACGGTTACACCACGAAGCGCGATCTGAGCGGCTTCGGCAGCATGCTGTTTATGGGGCTGATTGGGATTGTGCTGGCGTCACTGGTGAACCTGTGGCTGAAGAGCGAAGCGCTGATGTGGGCCGTGACCTATATCGGGGTGGTGCTCTTCGTCGGGTTGACGGCTTATGATACGCAGAAGCTGAAAAACATCGGCGAGCAGATCGACGTGCGCGACGGTTCAAACCTGCGCAAATACGCGATTCTGGGCGCGCTGACGCTCTATCTGGACTTCATCAACCTGTTCCTGATGCTGCTGCGGATTTTAGGCAACCGTCGTTAAGATTGCTTTGCCGGGTGGCGGCTTCGCCTTGCCCGTCCTGCGAAGCGCGAACCGTAGGTCGGGTAAGGCGAAGCCGCCACCCGACTTATTCACTTCGCTAGCATCCTCTCATTCTTCGCCCGCAGCTTTTTCGCCCGACTTTCCAGCACCAGATAGCAGATCGTTGCCAGCGCCAGCGGCAGGAAGTAATACAGCATCCTGTACGCCAGCAGGGCGGCGATAATCGTTCCCTGAGAAACATGCTCCCCGGCCAGCAGGGCAATAAACACCGCCTCCAGCACGCCGATCCCCGCCGGAATGTGCACAATCACCCCGGCAATGCTGCTCACCAGCAGCACGCCCAGCACGAAGAAGTAATTGACGTCCTCGCCAATCAGCAGCCAGATGATGGCCCCCATGGCCATCCAGTTGGCGCTGGAGACCGCCATCTGCAGCTCCGCAAACTTCCACGAGGGCAGGACCAGCTTTTGCCCTTTGATGGTCATATGGCGGCGCTTTGCAAACGCGCAGGCCCAGAGATAAACGGCGATAATCAGCAGCAGCACGATGCCCAGAATGCGCAGCGTGGCCTCGTCGATATACCAGTGCGCGGGCAGCTGCACGACGCCGATGGTGAAGATCACCCCGCCGAGCAGAATATAGCCCAGCCAGTTGGTGGTAATGCTCAGGGAAAAAATGCGCGTGATGGTCCCGCCCGGCAGGCCGAGTCGCGAGTAGAGGCGATAGCGCATGCCAATCCCCCCGACCCAGGTGCTCAGCGTCAGGTTAAAGGCGTAGCAGATAAACGACACCAGCATCACCTGACGTTTGGCCAGCTTGTGGCCGCAGTAGGCCCGACCCAGCAGATCATAGCAGCCGTACATCAGGTAGCTCACGATAACCAGCCCCGTCGCGCCCAGCAGCACCATCCGGTTATAGTTGCGGATGACCTTCCACACCTCTTCCCAGTCCACTTTCTGCGCGTAGACCACCAGCAGCACCGCGACGGCAATAAAGAATACCCAGGTGAGGATCTTTTTTGCCAGACGCCAGCGTGGATGCGATTTTGACATCAGGGTTTGCCTCCGTCTTCCGCTTCTATGCGGTCCTGGGTTTCCATTTCGGGTTGTACCGGCGGGTCCACCTGCGCCAGCTTCGGCGTATGCGCCGGCAGCCAGCCGACCATCGCCGGGAAATGCCGCAGGAAGTGGAACACCACCACGCTGATGCCCAGGTTCCACCAGGTGCGTTTGGGAACCATAGACTCATCCACGCGCACGCAGTCGTTAACGATCAACGCCTGCAGGTTATCCCGCAGGGTCTGGTTAAACTGGCGGTCGTGTATGATCAGGTTGGCTTCAAGATTCAGCGACAGGCTCAGCGGATCGAGGTTACTGGAGCCCACGGTGGCCCAGTGATCGTCCATCAGCGCGACTTTGCCGTGCAGCGGTCGGCGGCGGTATTCGTAGATCTGTACGCCGCCCTTCACCAGATAGTTATACAGCAGCCGCGCCCCGACTTTGACGATCGGCATATCCGGCTCGCCCTGGACAATCAGCTTCACGCGCACGCCGCGTCTTGCAGCATTTCGCATGGCATGCAGCAGGCGATAGCCCGGGAAAAAGTAGGCGTTGGCGATGATCACTTCGCGCTTGGCGTTGGCCAGCATTTTAAGATAGTGGCGTTCAATGTCGTCCCGGTGCTCGCCGTTGTCGCGCCAGACGAAAAGCGCCTGCGCTTCGCCGGGCTTCCGGTTCTCTTCCGGGCGATGGCGGCGTCGCCACCAGCGGCGTACGGCCTCTTTCCCCGGCAGGTTCTCCAGCTCAAACAGCAAGATGTCCTGCACCACCGGGCCTTCAATGCGAATGGCGTAATCCTGCTTCGCTTCCGGGCCGTAGTCGGACATATGTTCCGCCGAGTAGTTAATGCCGCCGACAAACGCTACCGTCTCATCCACCACCACAATTTTGCGGTGCATTCGGCGGAAAAGGTTGGTCCGCATGCCGAACAGGCGAGGGCCGGGATCGTAGTAGCGGAATACCACGCCTGCGGCGGTCAGTTCATTGACGAACGCATCGCTGAGGTCCGGCGAGCCGTAGCCATCCAGCAGTACTTCAATTTTGACGCCGCGCTGTGCGGCGCGCAGGAGCACGCTGTGCAGCTGCTTGCCGACGTTGTCTTCGAACCAGATAAAGGTTTCGAGGATCACTTTCTGCTGGGCGTTATCAATTGCCTTAAACACGGCCGGGTAATACTCGTCCCCGTTGACCAGCAGCGTGATCCGGTTGCCTTCCTGCCAGGAACATTTCATAAGTGGATCTCCGCGCTGAGCGGGGCATGGTCGGAAAGATGCCGCCAGTTGAGAAGCGCCAGGGCGGTCGGGCTGCTGGCGTGGGCATTTTTAACGTAGATGCGGTCAAGCCGCAGCAGCGGGAAACGGACCGGGAACGTGCGCGCAGGCCTGCCGTTCGCCCGGGTGAAGATCTCCTCCAGCCCGGCATCCACCTTCAACGGATGGTTTGCCCGCTGGCGCCAGTCGTTGAAATCGCCTGCCACGACAACAGGTTCACCGTCAGGCAGCGCGTTGGCCCATTCGGCCAGCATTTTCAGCTGCGCCTGACGATGGGCTTCGCGCAGGCCCAGATGAACGCAGCCGACGTGGATGGGCAGCTCAAGGTCGGGCGGGGTAATGCGGCAGTAGAGCAGGCCGCGTTTTTCGCTCTCCCCGACGGAAACGTCGCGGTTTTCATAATGTTCAATGGGATAACGCGACAGCACCGCGTTGCCGTGATGACCTTCAGGATAGACCGCGTTGCGGCCGTAGGCGTAATCGCTCCACATGGTATCGGCCAGAAATTCATAGTGCGGCGTGTCGGGCCAGTTCTCAAAGTGAAGCGGATGTACTTCGTGCGCGCCCATCACCTCCTGCAGGCAGACAATATCCGCGCTGACGGTGCGCACCGCGTCGCGCAGCTCCGGTAAAATGAAGCGGCGGTTAAATGCTGTGAAGCCCTTATGAATGTTTATCGTCAGCACTTTAAGCGAGAAATGCTGCATTTTTTTCGTCATAAGCTCCTTCCTGAGTGACTATCCCGATGAAAATAAAGTGTAGTCGTCGTCACAAAAAGATGCGGCGTTACGGAATTTTCCGTAAAGTGCGGTAGTCTGATTAAGCAGAGAAAAATCCTTCAGGAGAGAAGCCATGAAGTGGCAACAACGTGTTCGTGTCGCAACTGGCCTGAGTTGCTGGCAGATAATGTTGCATTTACTGGTCGTGGCCGTACTGGTGATGGGCTGGATGAGCGGCACGCTGGTACGTGTTGGCCTGGGGCTATGCGTCCTTTACGGCGTCACCGTGCTGTCGATGTTGTTTTTACAGCGCCACCATGACGCGCGCTGGCGCGAGGTGGGTGACGTGCTCGAAGAGCTCACCACCACCTGGTACTTTGGTGCGGCGATGATTGTTCTGTGGCTGCTGTCACGCGTGCTGCAAAACAACCTGCTGCTGGCCCTGGCGGGTCTGGCCATCCTCGCAGGGCCTGCGGTGGTCTCGTTGCTGACCAAAGAGAAAAAGCTACGCGATGTTGCGTCTAAACATCGCATAGGCCACTGAGCCTGTCGTGGCCGCGATGACCAGTAGCGGCCACAAACTTCCCCAGACAATATCCAGACTCGCATCCTTCAGATAGATCTGCTTGGTGATATCCGTAAAGTGGCGTATCGGGTTTATCCACGTCAGATCCTGGAGCCACACCGGCATATTCTCAACCGGCGAGACGTACCCGGAGAGCAGGATCGCGGGCATCATAAAGACGAATACCCCGATAAACGCCTGCTGCTGCGTCGAGCAGAGTGCGGAAATCAGCAGCCCAAACCCCACCAGCGACAGCCCGTAAATCACCATCGTGAAGTAAAACAGCGCCAGCGATCCGGCGAACGGGATCTGGTAGGCCCATATTCCCACGCCCAGCACGATGGTGGCCTGGAAGGTCGCGACAATCAGCGCCGGCACCGCTTTGCCGACGAAAATTTGCCAGGTGGCGAGCGGGGAGACCAGCAGCTGATCCAGCGTGCCCTGTTCGCGCTCGCGGGCGACGGAGAGAGAGGTCACAATCATCACCCCGATGGTGGTGATCATGGCGATCAGCGACGGCACCACAAACCACTTGTAGTCCAGATTTGGGTTATACCAGTTGCGCACCACCAGTTCGCTGTTGTTGGGCTTCGGTTTGCCGTCCATCAGCTCCTGCTGGTAATCCTTCACCACCTGCTGGAGGTAGTTGGCCGCAATCTGGGCGCTGTTGGAGTTGCGCCCGTCGAGGATCAGCTGCATCGGCGCGGTCTGGAAGGTATCCAGATTGCGGGAGAAATCCGCCGGGAACCGCACCAGCAGCAGCGCTTTTTGCGTGTCGATGGTGGGCTGAATGTCCTGCGGGCTTTTCAGCAGCAGGATGTGGGTAAAGGCCTTCGCACGCGCAAAGCGCTGCGTTAGCTCCACGGAATGTTTGCCGTTGTCTTCGTTGTAAATGGCAATGGTGGCGTTGGTCACCTCAAGGGTGGCGGCAAACGGGAACAGTAAAACCTGGATCAGCACCGGCAACACCAGAATGGCGCGGGTTTGCGGCTCGCGCAGCAGGGATTGCAGCTCTTTGCGTATTAACGTCCATAAACGGTGAAACATGCGCGCTCCTTAATCTAACCGCCGTTTGGTTTTCATCCACGTCAACCCGATAAACATCACCGCCGACGCCATTAAAAACAGCGTGTTGATAATCAGCACTACCGGAATATTCCCCGCCAGGAACAGGCTTTGCAGCGTGCTCACGAAGTAGCGCGCCGGGATAATGTAGGTCACGGCGCGGATGACGGCAGGCATGCTGTCTATCTGGAAGATAAACCCTGAGAGCATTATTGACGGCAGGAAAGCGGCGTTCAGCGCCACCTGCGCGGCGTTAAACTGGTTGCGGGTGATGGTGGAGATGAGCAGCCCCATCCCCAGCGTGCTGAGTAAAAACAGGCTGGTGATAAAGAACAGCACGATCAGCGAGCCGCGATACGGCACGCCGAGGATAAAGACGGACACCAGCATGCAGAGCAGCATCGCCAGCATGCCTAGGAAGTAGTAGGGAATAAGCTTGCACAGCAGCAGCTCGACGCGCGTCACTTCGGTGGAAAGCAGCGCCTCCATAGTGCCGCGCTCCCACTCGCGGGCGATGACCAGCGAGGTCAGAATCGCGCCGATCACCGTCATAATAATCGTTACCGCGCCCGGAATAATAAAGTGCTGGCTGATGGCGGCGGGGTTAAACCAGTAGCGCGTCTGTACGTCGATCAGCGGCTTAAATTCTTCACCCCGGTCTTCGGCGCGCTGCATCTGCCAGAGCTGCCAGATCCCCTCCGCGTAGCCCTGCACGAAGTTCGCGGTGTTCGGCTCGCTGCCGTCGGTGATGACCTGGATCGGCGCATCGGTATTCGCCCGCGCCATGTTGGCGGCAAAATCCACCGGAATGACGATCAGACCGCGAATTTTCCCGGCCTGCATCTTCTGGATCAGCTCCTGGCGGTTGTCGCTGATGGTGGCATCAATGTAGGGCGAACCGGTCATGGCGTGGGTAAAGTCCAGCGCCTCTTCGCTCTGCTGTTCGAGTAAAATCCCGACCCGCAGCTTGCTGGAGTCCAGGTTAATGCCGTAACCAAAGATAAACAGCAGCAGCAGGGGGATCACCACCGCAATCAGCCAGCTGCTGGGATCGCGCACGATCTGCCGCGTCTCTTTAACGCACAGCGCGCGCACCCGGCGCCAGGAAAGGGCGTTACTGCGCATGGGCATTCTCCTTATCCCAGTCGTGGATGAGGGTGATAAACGCCTGCTCCATGGTCGGGTCCGGGACCTCATCGTCGGCGGCCTGGTTTTTCAGGTCGTCCGGCGTGCCGTGGGCAATCAGCTTGCCGCGATACACCAGCCCGATGCGGTCGCAGTACTCCGCCTCGTCCATAAAGTGGGTGGTCACCATGACGGTTACCCCTTTTTCCACCATGCTGTTGATATGCAGCCAGAACTCGCGGCGGGTAATGGGATCAACGCCGGAGGTCGGCTCATCCAGAAACAGAATATCCGGCTCGTGCATCAGCGAGCAGGCCAGCGCCAGCCGCTGCTTAAAGCCGAGCGGCAGTTCGTCGGTGGCGTGGGAAGCGATAGTTGTTAACCCGAAGGCGTCGCTCATGCGGCGAATTTTCTCGTTCTGCGCACGCCCGCGCAGGCCGTACACGCCGGAGAAAAAGCGCAGATTCTGCTCGACCGTCAGGTTGCCGTACAGCGAGAACTTCTGCGCCATATAGCCCAGGTGCTGGCGCGCCTTGCCGGAACTGACTTTGAGATCCATATCCAGCACCAGCGCTTTGCCGGACGTCGGCACCAGCAGGCCGCACATCATCTTAAAGGTGGTCGATTTTCCCGCGCCGTTTGGTCCGAGCAGGCCAAAAATCTCGCCGCGCTTCACGGCAAAATTGACGTTGTCAGTGGCGGCGAAATCCCCGAATTTTTTGGTGAGGGATTTGGCTTCGATCACCGTTTCGCCTGGCGTACCTTCCACCGTGTGCAGGATCGCCCCAAGCGGCGACTCGGAGGTCCCCGCGCCGCCCAGCAGGTCGATGAACGCATCTTCAAAACGCGGCGCCGTCTCTTCCATCTCAATCGTCGGCATTCCAGGCGCCCGGCGAATATCGTCGACGGTGGCCTCTTTTTTGAGGATGACCCGCACCGAGCGGCCCTGAATCATCCCGTCGCTGACCTGCGGCAGCCTGAGCACCCGCTGCAGCAGCGAGCGGTTGGACGCCTGCGGGCTGTGCAGCAGGAAGCTGCGCCCGGCCATGCTCTGCGTCAGCGTCGTCGGCTCGCCCTGATAGAGCAGCTCGCCTTCGTTCATCAGCAGCACGTCCCGGCACTGCTCGGCTTCGTCGAGGTAGGAGGTGCTCCAGAGGATCAGCATCCCGTCGCCCGCCAGCTCGTGCACCATCTGCCACAGCTCGCGGCGCGATATCGGGTCGACGCCCACGCCGGGCTCGTCCAGCAGCAGCACTTTTGGCTCGCCCACCAGCGTGCAGGCCAGACCCAGCTTCTGCTTCATCCCACCGGAAAGCTTGCCCGCCAGCCGGTCGGTGAACGGGCCGAGCGAGGTAAATTCCAGCAGGCGGGCGAAGGTCTTCTGTCGGGCTTCGCCGGTGACGCTGCGCAGGTCGGCGTACAGGTTCAGGTTTTCCATTACCGTCAGGTCTTCATACAGGCCAAACTTCTGCGGCATATAGCCGAGCATGGCGTGGAGCGGGCCGTCGTCCTTAATCGGATCCAGGCCCAGCACGCGGGCCGAGCCTTCATCCGGCTTCAGCAACCCCGCCAGCATCCGCATCAGCGTGGTTTTCCCCGCGCCGTCCGGACCAACCAGCCCGGTCACATAGCCTTTCCGGATGGTGCAGTTCAGCGGCGCGACCGCAGGCTTATCCATCCCCTTAAAGCGTTTAACCAGACTGTTGAGCTGAATAACCGCGTCATTCATGTCGTTCCCCGCTGTTCACTTTTACGGTGACGGGCATGCCCTGGCGCAGGGCGTCGTCCGCATCGGTCACGATGATGCGCAGGCGATACACCAGGTCGGTGCGCAGGTCCGGCGTTTCTACCGTTTTCGGCGTGAATTCGGCGGTAGGGGAGACAAACCCCACCTTGCCGTGATACGGCTTGTCCGGGCGACCGTCGGTATAGAGCAGCAGCTCGCGGCCCGGCTGCATCTGACCGAGATTAGGCTCATCAATGTAGGCGCGCACCCACACCGGACGGGTGAGCGACAGGGTTAAAACGGTGCTTCCGGCGCTGAGCATGCTGCCCGGCTCGACGGCGCGGGTCATCAGCGTGCCGTCAGACGGTGCGATGAGCGTGGTGTCGTGCAGATCCAGCTCTGCCTGCGCCAGCTGGGCCTGCGCCTGTTCAAGGCTGGCTTTCGCCTGGGCGATATCCTGCGGGCGGTTACCGGTGTGGTACTGGCTTAATTTATCCTGCGCGGACTTCAGGGTTGCCTGCGCCTGGTCGCGGGAGGAGCGCGCATTTTCCAGGTCATTCGCGGAAATGGTGCGGCTTTTCCAGAGCCCCTGCTGGCGAGCGTAGAAGTTCTGCGCGTAGTCATACGCCGCCTGCGCCTGTTTGACGGCGGCAGCGGCCTGGGCGATCTCTTCGTCGCGATAGCCGGCCAGCATCAGGTCATACTGCGCCTGCGCAACGGAGACGCCCGCTTTGGCCTGCAGCAGCGCGTTCTCATAGGGCGCTTTGTCCAGCATCCCCAGCGTCTGCCCGGTTTTAATGGCATCGCCTTCGTCAACGCTCAGCGAGGCGAGACGTCCGCCCACGCGGAAGCTCATGTTCACCGTGCGAATATCCACGTTACCGTACAGCGTCAGGCCTTTATCCTGATGGCTCTGATACCACAGCCATCCACCGACGCCCGCGGCAAGCAAAACAATGACCACCAGAATGATGGCGACAGGTTTTTTCATGACTTCAGGCTCCTTTGCGTTAAGCCTTGCAGGATCAGATCGAGATGACAGGCGATCACCTCACCGATCTGCGCGGCTTTATCCTCATCAAATTGTGTCCAGCCGGTGCGTAACAGGATGGTTTCCCGGCCCAGACGGAAGGCAAGGATTTCACCCAGCAGGGCGTGGGTATGCAAAATTGTCGCGGTATCGCCGGCATCCCGCCCGGTATAGGCGGCGATCAGCCGGGTCAGGTGGGTATGCATCGGGGCAATCACCCGATCGTGTACCCGCTGGTAGGCGGCAGTGGGGGAGAGCTGCTCGCGGGAGATAAACTTGCTCAGGTTGAGCGTATCGTCGTGCGTCAGCACGCGGATCATGTTGTGGCAGGCACTCAGGATCAGCTGGCGGATGGCCTCGCGATCGGGCGACGGCTGGCCGAGCAGCGCGGTGGCCTCCTCAACGTGCGGGTGAAACTGCGTGCCGATAAAATCGGCGATCCACTCGGCGCAGGCGAGATATAAATCCTCTTTTGAGCCAAAATAGTAGGTAATCGCCGCAATGTTTTGCCCGGCCAGCGCGGCGATATCGCGCGTGGTCGCGTGCAGCCCGTACTCGCCAAACTGCGCCAGCGCGGCGGCAATAAGCTGGTTTTTGGCCTGTTCACCTTTGGTTGTTGTGGGTGTTGTATTCATGGCGGCATTAAAAATTAATCAATCGATTGATTAAGATTATGCTTGATTTGCATCCCCGTCGAGGGAACGCGGAGGGATATTTTATGCGCCACGTCACAAAAGCTGCTACACTCCGCCCCTTCGCGACATTGTGGTTTTTGTCCTCTCAATTGTTATATCTCCCTGAAAACTACACCTGTGATGGTCGGGGCGGTTCGGAGTTTTTATGTCTTTTGATTCCCTTGGCCTGAACCCGGAAATTCTGCGCGCGATCGCAGAGCAGGGCTACGTTGAGCCAACCCCAATCCAGCAACAGGCTATTCCTGCCGTTCTTCAGGGCCGTGACCTGATGGCCAGCGCCCAGACCGGCACCGGTAAAACCGCGGGCTTTACGCTGCCGCTGTTAGAACTGCTGGTAAAAAATCAGCCGCACGCAAAAGGCCGTCGTCCGGTTCGTGCGCTGATCCTCACCCCAACCCGCGAGCTGGCCGCGCAGATTGGTGAGAACGTGCGTGACTACAGCCGCTATCTCAACATTCGCTCGCTGGTGGTGTTCGGCGGGGTCAGCATCAACCCGCAGATGATGAAGCTGCGCGGCGGCGTGGACGTACTGGTGGCAACGCCGGGCCGTCTGTTGGATCTGGAACACCAGAACGCGGTGAAGCTGGATAACATCGAAATTCTGGTACTGGACGAAGCCGACCGCATGCTCGACATGGGCTTTATTCACGACATTCGCCGCGTGCTGGCCAAGCTGCCGCCGCGTCGTCAGAACCTGCTCTTCTCCGCGACCTTCTCCGACGAGATCAAGGCGCTGGCGGAAAAGCTGCTGCATAACCCGCTGGAAGTGGAAGTGGCGCGCCGCAACACCGCCTCTGAGCAGGTGACGCAGCACGTTCACTTTGTGGATAAAAAGCGCAAGCGCGAACTGCTCTCCCAGATGATTGGCCAGGGTAACTGGCAGCAGGTGCTGGTCTTTACCCGCACCAAGCACGGCGCGAACCACCTGGCGGAACAGCTGAACAAAGACGGCATCCGCAGTGCGGCGATCCACGGCAACAAGAGCCAGGGCGCGCGTACCCGTGCGCTGGCGGACTTCAAGTCTGGCGACATCCGCGTGCTGGTGGCGACCGACATCGCCGCCCGTGGCCTCGACATTGAAGAGCTGCCGCACGTGGTGAACTACGAGCTGCCAAACGTGCCGGAAGACTACGTGCACCGTATCGGCCGTACCGGTCGTGCGGCGGCCACCGGTGAAGCGCTCTCTCTGGTGTGCGTGGACGAACACAAGCTCCTGCGCGACATCGAACGCCTGCTGAAGAAAGAGATCCCGCGCATCGAAACCCCAGGTTATGAAGTGGATCCGTCGATCAAAGCCGAGCCGATTCAGAACGGTCGTCAGGGCGGTCGCGGTCAGGGCGGCGGTGGTCGCGGCCAGCAGCCGCGCCGTGCTGAAGGTGGCGCGCCGAAGACAGCGGGCAAACCGCCGCGTCGTGGCAACGACAGCAAACCGGCCGGTGACAATCCGTGGCGCAGCGGCGAAGGCAAGCCGGCAGGCGAAGGGCAGCGCCGACGCCGCCCGCGCAAGCCTGCTAACCCGCAGTAATCTGGAAGCCCGGTCGTAAAGCCGGGCTTTTGTTTTTGCGGCAGCGAAGAGAAAGTGCCACAATAGTGGCTGTTTATACAGTATTTCAGGTTTTCCAATGGCTTTAACCGCGGCGCTGAAAGCGCAAATAGGCGCCTGGTATAAGGCGCTACAGCAGCAGATCCCCGATTTTATCCCCCGAGCGCCACAGCGGCAGATGATTGCCGACGTGGCAAAAACGCTCGCCGGGGACGACGGGCGACATCTGGCGATTGAAGCCCCGACCGGCGTCGGGAAAACCCTGTCGTATCTCATTCCCGGCATCGCCATCGCGCGGGAGGAGGACAAAACGCTGGTGGTCAGCACCGCCAACGTGGCCTTGCAGGACCAGATCTTCAGCAAAGATTTGCCCCTGCTGCGCAAAATCATCCCCGACCTGCGGTTTACGGCCGCCTTTGGCCGCGGGCGCTACGTCTGCCCGCGTAACCTGGCAGGGCTTGCCAGCAGCGAGGCGTCGCAACAGGATCTGCTGGCGTTCCTCGACGACGATCTCACGCCCAACAACAAAGCCGAGCAGGAGCTCTGCGCAACGCTGAAAGGCGATCTTGATGGCTATAAATGGGACGGCCTGCGCGATCACACCGATAAAGCCATCAGCGACGATCTGTGGCGCAGGCTCAGCACCGACAAGGCCAGCTGTCTGAACCGCAACTGTCACTACTACCGCGAATGCCCGTTCTTCGTCGCGCGGCGCGAAATTCAGGAAGCCGAAGTGGTGGTGGCTAACCACGCGCTGGTGATGGCGGCGCTGGAGAGCGAAGCGGTGCTGCCGGAGCCGAAAAACCTGCTGCTGGTGCTCGACGAAGGCCACCATCTGCCCGACGTGGCGCGCGACGCGCTGGAGATGAGCGCGGAAATTACCGCGCCCTGGTTCCGCCTGCAGCTGGATCTCTTCTGCAAGCTTGTCGCCACCTGCATGGAGCAGTTTCGCCCGAAAACCACGCCGCCGCTGGCGGTGCCGGAGCGTCTGAGCGACCACTGCGAAGAGGTTTACAGCCTTATCTCGTCTCTGAACAACATCCTGAATCTTTATCTTCCCGCAGCCCAGGAGGCGGAACACCGCTTTGCGATGGGCGAACTGCCGGAGGAGGTGATGGAGATTTGCCAGCAGCTGGCGAAGCATCTTGAAAAGCTGCGCGGGCTGGCGGAGATGTTCTTAAACGATCTCAGCGAGAAAACCGGCACCCATGACGTTGTTCGCCTGCACCGCATTCTGCTGCAAATGAACCGTGCGCTCGGCATGTTCGAAGCCCAGAGCAAGCTCTGGCGGCTGGCCTCGATGGCGCAGGCGTCGGGCGCGCCGGTCACCAAATGGGCCACCCGTGAAGTGCGCGACGGCCAGGTCCACCTGTTTTTCCACTGCGTGGGCATCCGCGTGGCCGATCAGCTGGAAAAGCTCATCTGGCGCAGCGTGCCGCACGTGGTCGTGACCTCCGCCACGCTGCGCTCCCTGAACAGCTTCTCGCGGCTGCAGGAGATGAGCGGCCTGAAAGAGAAAGCGGGCGATCGTTTTGTCGCGCTGGATTCGCCGTTTAACCACTGCGAGCAGGGTAAGCTGGTGATCCCGCGCATGAAGTATGAGCCGCTTATCGACAACGAAGAGCAGCACATTGCGGAGATGGCGGCCTACTTCCGCGAACAGGTTGAGAGCAGAAAGTACCCCGGTATGCTGGTGCTGTTTGCCAGCGGACGGGCGATGCAGCGTTTTCTGGAACATGTGACCGACCTGCGCCTGCTTCTGCTGGTCCAGGGCGACCAGCCCCGTTACCGGCTGGTGGAAACCCATCGCAAGCGCATCGATAACGGCGAGCGCAGCGTGCTGGTAGGATTGCAGTCCTTCACGGAAGGTCTGGATTTGAAGGGCGATTACCTGACGCAGGTGCATATTCATAAAATTGCCTTCCCGCCCATCGACAGCCCGGTCGTTATCACCGAGGGCGAGTGGCTGAAGAGCCTCAACCGCTATCCGTTTGAGGTGCAGAGTTTACCTGCCGCGTCGTTTAACCTTATTCAGCAGGTCGGGCGTCTGATCCGTAGCCACGGCTGCTGGGGGGAGGTGGTGATTTATGACAAGCGTCTGCTCACTAAAAATTACGGCCAACGGTTGTTAAACGCGCTGCCGATCTTTCCGATTGAACAGCCAGAGGTCCCCGAGGTAAAAAAACGCCCGGCAACACTGACCGCCGGGCGCAGGAAAAGCATCCGTGCTAAGGGGCGCGGTCCTACTGGTAAGTGAAGGTCACCTGCACCACGCTGCTGAACGTCCCTGTGCTCACCGGCATGGAGGTGGCGTAGTAGCGTGCGGCGAGTGGGAAATCGACGGTATGATCGCTTTGATTAACCAGGGCGCTGAAGCTAGCCTGCGGGGCAATCGTAATGCGATCCAGGCGGTCTGCCAGCTCCAGCGCCAGCCCGCCGGAGCTGCCCGTGCTGGCAAATTTCGTCGGGTGTGCGCTGTCTGCCTGGCCGTTAAAGGTCGCGGTGGCGAGCGTGGTGGTGGACGGGCATTTTGACAGCGTAAGGTCAAAATTCTTCCACTCCCCGGTATCCCCCACATCCTTAAAATCGCTGGAGGCGGCTTGTCCCAGATCGATGGTCAAATTCTGACTGGCGCTGTCTACCGAGCAGGTATTGGCGATGATATTGCCTCTCATCTGGATCGCGATCTCATCGGCATGCGCCTGCGTGAGAAGGCCTGCCAGTAGCAGTAAGGTGATTTTTTTCATTTATATCCCAACGTAATCGTGGCAATGCTGTTTGCTGTGCCGGGGGTGACGCTGGCTGCCGTTTGTTGATATGCGACCTCAAACGGAATCGCCAGCGGAACGTTCGCTTGTGCGATGGCTGCCGTATTTTTGTAGGTATCAAAGTCGGCGACTTCGCCATCGAACAACATGCGTACCCCTACACCGGTTGCCACGCCGCTCTCCTGAGTGAGTTTGATGACGCCGGGAAAATCTGTTTCATAACCGTTTGCGCTGGAAACCATGACTTCGGGCTGCACGGTGTCGTTGCAGTTGACGGTAACGTCGAACGTCTGAGGCGACGTCAGGGTTCCTGTCCCGGTGAAGTCGCTGACCGGGAAATCGCCCAGCGTTACGGTAAGGCTTTTCGGCGAAACGGAGCAGGTGACTTCGTTGAACGTGACGTTACCTGAATAGGAAATGGTGTTCGGACTGCCTATGCCCTCCTGATTGTAAACGCCAAGCCCAAACTCCGTCTGAGCCTGAGAAAGCGAACCTGAGGACACCGTGGAGCTGGTTTTCACCAGCTCCAGAGTCACGTCAAAATTGAACGAGAGCTGTCCATCTGAAGAGAGATACCCCACCGGCGTATTGCGGGAATCACAGTGGACGCCACCGGCCCCCTGGATGCGTTGCCCCTGATCGTTCATCAGGGCGATACCAATCCCGGCGACACCAGAGTCGTACACGCCCGGCAGGCCCGGTATTTCTGAACCGGAACCATAATAGCAGGCCACTATTTCCATCCCCGGGCTGTAGGTGCTGGAGCAATTCCCGGCAACGTGCACCGTCTGCTCTGAACCCGGAATGGTCGCGCCAACGGCCAGCGAGGTGGGAACAGAGATGGAGGCCACATCAATCATCTTTGGCATATCCGGTGACGTGCATGACGCTTTCGCGTGCGGCATGAAAAATGCGGATATTCCCAGCACTAACAATAAAAAACTCTGTTTAACGATTTGCATCATCTTTCGTCTCAGCCAGTGCATTACTGACATGGTGCGGCAGCGGTAATAATGCCGGATTTATCTCTCTCTTCAGCCAGCGCGTACTGCGCGATGCATTGTTCGCTGGCATTGTCACCCCACGCAACGGAGAGTTTTCCGCGTGCGGGAAGACCGGAGAGGTACGTTTGGCCATCGGAGCCAACGATAAATTCGCTGTCCTTATCCTCAGTAGTCACCGTCGCGCCGAAGGGCAGCGGTTTACCCTTTTGCGTAAGCGTCATCAGGACGCGGTTACCCACGCGGGTGTTAAAGCTGGCGCGCACCACGGCCCCGCGGGTTGGCGTCACGATCTGCGCCGCGTGGGTGACGTCGGCGTTGTCCGGTAGCGTTTCGGTATCCAGCGCGATGGTGTTGTGGCGATACGCGGTAACAAACGGCACGACGGTGTAGCCGCGGAAGTCGGTCTCGACGCCCGTCTGGTTCGTGATATGGGTTCCGTGCGTGCCCGGCGCTTTCACCAGCGCGATGGTGTCACCGAGCGGCTGGCTCAGGGTTATTCCGTTCGCATGGGCAACCACGCCGCCCTGCAAACCGACGTTCACGGTCTGCTGATATTTATCCTGACTGACGCCTGCGCTCACTTCACCATAGGTCGCTTTATAATCGGCGTTGATGCTGGTGGAGTTACCGCTGCCGGTGCTGCTCAGCCCTTCCTGGATGTTCCAGTTCAGGTTGTCCTCTTTCAGCGCCGTGCCGTTCAGGCCGATGTTCTGCGTCGTGCCGTCTTTGGTGTTGTTCAGGTTGTAGGTGGCCCAGGTGTTATGCATCCAGCGGTCCAGCGGCACCGAGACGCTCAGCGAGAACTGGTTGTCGTTTGTCACCTCGTTACCGTCTTCATCGCTGTCCCGGGTGTTTTTGTTCATGCTGTAGCTGAGGCTGTAGCTCACCCCGTGCCAGCTATTGTTGTAGCTGACGCTCATCGAGGTCATGTTCTGACTCTGACTCCAGTACGTCTCTTTCACCATGCTCAGGGTGACGGATCCCCAGCCTTCCGGCAGCGTCTGGTCGATGGTGGCTTCGGTTCGGGCGCGGCGCTGCTGCGGTGCAGACCAGTCGTCGGAGCGGGTATATGACTCCATGGTGTCTTCAAGGGTGTAAAACCCTTTGCTGTTATAGCGATAGCCGGCCAGCGAGAAGTTGGTGCCTGACCGGGCGATGTCTTTGCTATAGCGCACGCGCCACGACTGGCCTTTGCTGGCCTGCTGTTTTTTCAACAGAGCCTTCGCGCGGGTCACGTCAAGGGAGAAGGCGCCTAAATCGCCCATGTTTTTCCCGACGCCAGCCGCCTGAGACTGGTAATGGCTGCTCTGCTGCACGCCACCGTAGGCGGTGAAACCGTAGGGTAAACCGTAGATGGCGCTGCCCTGGGCAAACGGGGTCTTCTCGACGTCGTTGTCATAAGAACGGTAGCGTCCGGCAGTCACGCTGTAGCGCAGATTTTTTTCACGCTGCAATACCGGCACGGAGGCAAACGGCACAACGAAATGGCTTTCGCTGCCGTCGGTCTCTTTCACGGTGACCTGGAGATCGCCGCTGCTGCCGGTGGGGTAGAGATCGTTAATTTCGAACGCGCCGGGGGCGACCGTATTCTGATAAATGATGTAACCGTTCTGGCGTACCACCACCTGCGCGTTACTGTGGGCGGTGCCGCGAATAATGGGGGCGTAGCCTTTTTCACTGTCCGGCAGCATGTCGTTATCGGATTTCAGCTCCACGCCGGTGTAGGGTACGCTGTCAAAAACGTCGGAAGGCGAGGAACTCTGGCCGACGGTGAGGTCGCTTTTCATCGCCACCATATCGCGTTGCGCGTAGGTATATACGGAGGTGAATTTTTGGTCCTCCTCGTTACCCGTGGTGCTGCGATTCCAGGTGGAATAGTTGCGAATGCGCCATGCGCCAATGTTCAAACCCGGACGCAGGTTAACGTACTGGCTGCTGTTATCCTGTTCACCCGGCTGGCGCGCATGGCTTTGGCTGGCATTTGCACTGTAGTTAAGCAGGCCCGCGTTAATTCCTTCGTCAAACTCTTTTGGGTCAATGTAGCCGCGAGGCACCTGACCGAGCGCCGACTGGGGAATGCTCAGCAGCAGTTGCTGGTTGCGAACGCGGAAAGTCGCGGATGCCGCAGGGATGGCGTGTAAATCGGCGCACTGGCCTTTGGCTTTCAGCTGCGGATATTTTTGGGTCTTGATCCCGAGGCTTTTTAAATCGTCCACGTTAAAGCAAGGTTGCAGCGTGCTGTTGCCGTGATCGTCTTTCTGCAGCGTAAAGGTGACATCGCGGGTATCAATTTTATTATTATTGATAAACACCGTAACCTGATATTTACCCGGCGCCTGACCTGGGCCTTTTTCATAGACGGATAAATCGGTTTTTCCCTGCTGGGGATTATCAATATCCAGCAGGGCAGGGTTAAAATAATCATCAGCCATAACCTGATGCGCAAAGATCGCCATTACCAGGCCAAAAAGAATGACCAGCAATGACGAAAATCGGCAGGTGAACGGCTTTTTATGGCTGTACATGATTATTTTATTACCGGGGAAAAGTATTAATGAACGGATTTCGACCAGGTATGGCTGATGCTGCCGTAATCAGTAATAATGGAATACGTCACGTTCGAGCCTCTGACATTACCCGGTATGGCAAAATGCGTTTCTGTTTTTGGAGCGGCCCAGGTCGCTTTCGTCACTTTCTGACCATTCAGGGTGACCGCCTGGAAATTCATATAAAACGGCGTGGGGTTATTCACCACCAGCTCGTTACCTTCGCGACGCCATTCAAGCTTATCGGCCACGTCTTCTGGTCTGCCTTTTACCGCAGAGGGGCGATACAGCAATTTAATACGGGTATTAATCGCAATTTGCAGCGTATTCACGCCTTCCACCTGCTTTGAGGAAGGGATCGCTTTAATATTCAACCAGTACAGGGATTCCCTGTCTTCAGGCAAATTTCCGCCCGTACGTACCACGCGCAGAACGTTATCTTCTTTCGCATCCAGACGGAAAAGCGGCGGGGTGATGAGGAACGGGGCTTTGGCCAGGTTTTTACCGCCGGAATCAACCCAGGACTGCACCAGATAATCCGTCGCATCTGGATTTGAAAGACCAAGAGATGATTCCTTTTTATCTCCCTGGTAGACCAGACGGGTGCCATTAATAATGACGCCCGCATGTGCAGTGGCGGCTACCAGTAAAAGCGTGCTCAGTAAATAACCGTGGCGCATACAGATTTCTCAATAAATAGATGAGATATTAATGCCCGCAAAAGCATTAATATCTCAGGATTGATAAGATCAGTTATAAATAACGGTGAAGGTCGATACAGAGTTAGCAGGGCCTGCGGTGATCGCAGCGCCGGTTTGGATATAACGGGCACCAAATTCCAGATCGTTAACCGCCGTACCGGAGGTTAATTGATACTGCTGCGATGGCGTATACAGGCTGACAGGCTGCTCTGAGGCATCAACCAGCTGAATTGCCACACCGGTCGCCGCATCGCTATCTGGCGTTAAGGCCAGCGTAGCGTTGTTATTCGC
This sequence comes from Enterobacter sp. FB, assembly GCF_000805795.1. Classification (NCBI taxonomy): domain Bacteria; kingdom Pseudomonadati; phylum Pseudomonadota; class Gammaproteobacteria; order Enterobacterales; family Enterobacteriaceae; genus Enterobacter; species Enterobacter sp. FB. The sequence continues at coordinate 536,908 of NZ_JSZC01000013.1, forward strand.
ATCTGGCGTACCGCCGAAATTAATGGCTGCGGAGGTGACCGTGTCGGGACAATTCGTTAACTGAATATCAAACTTCGTTAATGTGCTGGTAGAGCCAGCACCGGTAAATACCGTTTTAGACACTTTTCCCAGCTGAACATTTAATGGATTACTTAATCCATTCACGACCTGACAAGCAGAATCGATAATTTCACCGGTGAAATTGATCTGACCTTCACCGTTTGTTGCCGCAAACGTGGATGCAGAACATCCCACCGCTGCGGCGATGATTAAACCTAAAGCAACCTTGTTCATAACAAATCCTGATATGTTTCTGGTGAGAGCGTTGCCTGGACGTTTTCACCGTTGACCCTTAATGACTTTCCGCTGGTTATTTAAACAAATAATGGTGCATTAAGAATCTTCTGCTGGAATCACAAATAATTGAAATAATGCTTGAGTTTCATTTTTATCCTTAAAAACAGAACGTTGATGATGTAGAAAAAAACTAACGTCCGAACGTTTAACAGGGCTATATTGTTACCAGAAGGATATTTTCAGGAGAGATGTCGTGGATTATCGCAAGATTATCAAAGAGGTAGGCAGGGGCAAAAACCACGCCCGCGATCTGGACCATGAAACTGCTCGCGCCCTGTATACCCGAATGCTCGATGGCGAGGTACCTGACCTGGAGATGGGCGGCATCCTGATTGCGCTGCGTATCAAAGGCGAAGGCGAAGCGGAGATGCGCGGTTTTTACGAGGCGATGCAGGCACAAACGCTGCGCCTGACGCCGCCGGTGGCAAAACCGATGCCGATTGTCATCCCGAGCTATAACGGCGCGCGCAAGCAGGCAAACCTCACTCCGCTGCTGGCGATCTTATTGCATAAGCTGGGGTTCCCGGTGGTGGTTCACGGGGTCAGCGAAGATCCCACCCGCGTATTGACGGAGACCATTTTCGGCATGTTGGGGATTGAGCCAACGCGTCATGCAGGACAGGCGCAGGCGAAGCTGGATGGCCATCAGCCGGTTTACATCCCCGTCGGAGCCCTGTGCCCGCCGCTGGAAAAGCAGCTGGATATGCGCTGGCGGATGGGCGTGCGCAACAGCGCCCACACCCTGGCGAAGCTGGCGACGCCGTTTGCAGAAGATGCTGCATTGCGCCTTTCCAGCGTATCGCACCCGGAATACGTGGGGCGTGTCGGGAAATTTTTTGAGGAGATTGGCGGCAGGGCGCTGCTGATGCACGGTACAGAAGGTGAGGTGTATGCCAATCCACTGCGCTGCCCTCAGCTGATGCTGATCGATTCTGCCGGTACGCGCGCTGTTCTGGCGCGCGGGGAAGAGAATACGGACGTCATTCTCCCTGAAGCGAAAGACCCGCACACCACCGCGCACTGGATTGAACAGTGCCTCGCCGGAAACGTGCCTGTGCCGCAGTCCATTAAGCTGCAGATGGCCTGCTGCCTGCTGGCAACCGGGGAAGTTGATACGGTCGAGGCCGGTCTCAAACGCGTGGACGCGGCGTTTTAGGCAAAAAAAAGCCCGTCCAGTGGCGGACGGGCAAGCAAGGGTAACAAACAACAGGGTCAATGAGGGTTGGAGCAGCTCACCAGAGGGTTTGGCGAGGGGACAGCATTCATTCAGGCGATTATTTGTAGATAACCGCGGTACCGCTCAGCTTGTTATTGCCGTTAGCGGAGGTAATGGTGTATCCGCTTGCACCGGCAGCAGCCGCTTTCTCAGCCAGTTTGGCTTCCAGACCGTCCAGGGTGGTCGCGCCATCAGCACTCACCACACCGACTTTGTTCATGTTCTGTGCCTGAGCAGAAGAGACTGGCTCAACGGCGAAAGCGCCGAAAGACAGAGCGGACAGGGCAACAGCAGCTACAGCATATTTGATGGTTTTCATAAGTAATCTCTCGCAGGTGTTTCTGTTAAGGGGACGATGTTCCGTCGATGTGATGAGTATCACGTTTTTTCTTGAGAGATAAAATCGAAGAGAATTGACGTGGTCAATCAAAAAAATTGAATGACAAATAACTTATTGATTACTAATAAATTCAAAGTGGCGCTTTACACTTCTTGTGGATGCGCTTTACAGAACAAAAATGAAGGGCACATTTTGCTACGCGGTTCGCTAAAAATCGTGAGCGTAAAGGTAAGCGCCCCGGCGGTTAACTTAGGTAAAGGAAAGTCAACGTAACTGGCTGTCTTTCGAACCTCTGCGATTATAACCTGAATGTGAAGCATTTTTTGAATCTTTATTCTGCTGACACGTAATGCATAACCTTACGCCTGGCATGGCTTTTCGCCGCGCCTCCGGGATCGGTTCTCCACACTCTTCGCACTCCTCCAGGCTTTCGCCGCGCGGGATTTCACCGCGAGCGCGCGCAACCGCATCTTCAATCGTACTGTTGATCTGTTCGTTTACGGCATCATCATTCGCCCAACCGGAAGCCATAGCATCCTCCTGAAATGGTGTTATGCCCTGCTTTTAATATGGGGTTAAAAAATGAACAATCAAGGCGAGGAAGAGAGCAAACTGCATCTGGCAGGCAGATGCAGTCATGGGGTGGGGCAGATTATTTATAGATGGTCGCTGTGCCGTACATATGGTTATCTCCGCCAGCGGAATTCACCACGAAGCCTTTTGCACCTTCCTGGCGGGCTTTTTCCGCCAGTTTATTCTGCAGATCGTCCAGGTTACTGGCGCGGCTTACGGAGACGGTGCCTGCAGGTTGAAGCTGGCTGGTGTCGGTACTCTGGGTCAGCGACTGAACGGCCATCGCAGAAAATGACGCGGTCGTCAGGGCGGCGGCGATAACAACAAGGGTCAGGTACTTTTTCATAATCACATCCTCATGAGGAAACAACAGGTGATTCCCCTTAAGTTTAGAAGCCTGACGAGTGTGACTTAGCGCAAATATTTGATGATGATCTGCTTATTTTTTGAACGATAAAAATTGACATTGCGCTGACAGATCATAGACATAAAGGTGTTTGATTTATGGCGGCTTTTTAAGCGCCGCAGAGAAAGATTTACCGTTGGGCCTGCAAAGGGTATCTTACGCCGCTGTTTAAAGGAGAACGCCATGACTTCCCAAAAGCCGGGATTGCACCCACGAAACCGCCACCGCAGCCGCTACGACATGAATGCGTTATGCCTGAGCTGCCCGCCGCTGCAGGACTACATTGTCCAGACCCCCGCGGGTGAACCTTCGGTCAACTTTGCTGACCCCCAGGCGGTTAAAATGTTGAACAAAGCGCTGCTCGCACACTACTACGGTGTGGCGAACTGGGATATTCCGGAAGGCTTTCTCTGTCCACCCGTTCCGGGCCGCGCGGATTACCTTCATCACCTTGCCGATCTTCTGGCTGAAGACCGTGATGGCATTATTCCTCAGCAGGCGACCGTGCTGGATATCGGCACCGGGGCGAACCTGATTTACCCGCTGATCGGCGCGCATGAGTATCACTGGCGCTTTACCGGAAGCGAAATCGGTGCCGAGGCCTTCGCCAGCGCCCAGGCGATTATCAACGCGAACCCGGGATTAAGCCGCGCCATTCGCCTGCGTCGTCAGAAAGAGGCCGCCTCAATCTTCAACGGCATTATTCATAAAAATGAAACCTATGACGCCACGATGTGCAACCCGCCGTTCCACGATTCGGCGGCAGCGGCCCGCGCGGGCAGCGAGCGCAAGCGCCGCAACCTGGGTCAGGCTGAAGACGCCGCGCTGAACTTCGGCGGTCAGCAGCAGGAGCTGTGGTGTGAAGGCGGCGAGGTGGCCTTTATCCTGCGCATGATTGCGGAAAGCAAGCAGTTTGGCCGTCAGGTGAAGTGGTTTACGACGCTGGTTTCCCGCGGAGATAACCTGCCGCCACTTTACCGCGCGCTCACCGAAGCGGGCGCGGTGAAAGTAGTGAAAAAAGAGATGGCGCAGGGCCAGAAGCAAAGCCGCTTTATCGCCTGGTCATTTATGGACGATAACAAACGTCGCAAATAGCGCTGCGTCGCAGGCCGGGTCAGGCGACGCCGCCACCCGGCAACCCGGCTACAGCGTCGGCTCCTGCGGAGGGAGCGGCGCTGCGGGCGGCGGCAGGACCTGATACGTCTGTACCGGCATCCGCACGTTCGCCAGATCGAAGTGCTTTTTCACCATGCTGTCGAGCGCAAAGCGCACCGTCCACTGCTTCAGCGGCTGGGTGGTGAACGACACGCGCAGGGTAAAGGCCGTGTTCGTCAGCCCGACAATGCCGGCAAATGACGGCTCGCCAATCACCAGCCCGCGAATATCTTCCATCTGCATCAGCTCTTCTACCGCATCGCGCAGCGCCTGCTTCGCTTTATCGGCATCCTCATGACGGTCCACATCGTAGTTCGCCACCACGGAACCAATGCCGCGCACAAAGTTGGCAAAGGTGGTGATCGAAGACCAGGGGATGATGTGGTACGCCCCGGTATCCTGACGCACGCCCACCGAGCGAATCGACATCCGCTCCACCGTGCCGGTCAGCGGCCCGATGGTCACCAGATCGCCCGTGTTCATCCCGTTCTCAAACTGGATAAAGATGCCGGTAATAATATCCTTCACCAGCGTTTGCGACCCGAAGGAGATCGCCAGCCCCAGGGCACCTGCACCGGCCAGCAGCGGGGCGATATTCACCCCGATTTCTGACAGCACAATCATGATGGTGATGGTACTGATGATGACCGCCAGCGCGTTGCGGAACAGCGTCAGCAAGGTGCGGGCCCGCGCGCTGGGCAGGGGCCTGCCGTGAATATCTGACACCAGACGGTTCTCGATGAGGCTCGCCAGCAGCGTCCAGCCGACGGCAGAGAAGAACAAAATCAGCACTATGCGAATCAGAATGTCGACCGTTTTTTCACCTGCGCCGTTGTGCAGCCAGTTCCAGAAATCAAACAGGCTCCACGCGTTAAGGAGCAGCATGATCGCCACGCAGACGGTGAGAATGCGCGCCACCTTGAGGGATACCGACATCCAGCCGTTCACCCGTTTTTGCAGTTCCGGGTAATTACGCTGTACCTGCGGCGACAGGGTGATGGTTTTCGAGATCCAGCGCGACAGCAGCCCCGAGACAAATGCCGCGATGCCGATAATGGCCAGGCTTTTGAATGTTGCCCCCATCATAAATTTCAGGCTGTTTCCCGGGTCGAACAGCGAGAAGAAGCACAATACGATGAAGTAGGCGCTTGCCAGCCAGTGCCACACCAGGGCGAATGCGCGAATAAACAGGCTGAAGAACGAGAGGGAACGATCGGCCAGATGCAGCAGGCTCTCAGTGATGGTCTTTTTATTGTGGAAGATAAGGTACAGCGACCAGACGGTAATGCAGAGCATGATAATGACGTTTGCCAGCGCGCCAAACTGGACGTTCACCTGGTTGGAGATGATCGGCACGGCAACCAGCAGACCGTAGCCAATCAGCCCGCTGAGCACGCTCAGGCGCAGCGCCCAGTATGTTGCGCTCTCGTCCCGAATGGAGAAGGGACGCAGCGCCGGCACGTGAGGGCAAAAGAGTAACCGCAGCAGCGCCTTGAAGAACTCAATCAGGGCAAAGGCATTCAGGAAAAGCGACTGCTGGAAGGCGATGGTTTTGTTGCCCGCGTTCAGCCTGTCGGCCAGCATCTGGCCTAAGAACAGCGTCAGCGCCAGCAGCAGTAAATCGATGATAAACGCTGAGGCGATCATCAGCGGCAGGTGCAGCCAGCTGCTTTTCTGCTGATTCTTTCTGCGTCCCCATTGCCCCATTTTGCGGTACAGCGGCCACGCGCACAGGCGCACCAGCCAGTACAAAAGGAAGACTGCACCGGCCAGCATCAGGAACTGCATGGCGGCGGCGGTAAACGTTTGTGGGTTAAACGGCTTATGCGGTGAGCCAATCAGGTTGCGGTAGAGCTGGGCAAAGCGCGAGGAGAGCGCTTCCCCATAGTGGCGGCTCACGTCAGTGACATTTTCCAGCACCGTTTTTTGCTCCTCCTCCTGCGGAGGGGTGAGGGTCGGAACGGTTTCCTGGGGCGGCGTGGCGGCGGCTTTGCGCAACTGCTCGATTAATTCCTTTCGGGAGGTGTCGTTCTCAAGAACGTCGGCAAGCGCGCCGTAAGCCGCTTTCTTCTGTTCAACATCCGGTTCCGGAGGGGGCGTACTTTGCTGGCTGGCGGTTGTTCCGGTGGTCACACCGGGGATCGCGACGGCGAACGATGGCGCACTAAACAGGCTAATCAACAGCAACAGGATCCACGGCACGGCGTCCTCCGGTGAAAATGTCGAACAAAATGATAAGTATAGAAGTCGGGACGCGGAGGGGGATTTTTGGGAACAATCTGGCGTAAAAAAGCCGGGCAGGCCCGGCTTAGCGTAAAGCGAGGGATCAGGAGACGTGCTGCAGGAACTCCTGCAAACGCGGGCTCGGCGGGTTCGCAATCAATTCCTGCGGGTTACCGTCTTCCGCGATACGGCCTTTATCAATAAAGATCAGGCGGGATGCCACTTTCTCCGCGAAGCCGATTTCGTGGGTCACGATAACCATCGTCATCCCTTCTTCCGCCAGATCCTGCATGACCTTCAGCACCTCGTGACGCAGCTCCGGGTCGAGTGCGGACGTAGGCTCATCAAACAGCATCAGCTTCGGCTTGACCGCCAGCGCGCGGGCAATCGCCACGCGCTGCTGTTGACCACCGGACAGCTCGGAAGGATAGTGATGGGCGCGTTCAGCCAGGCCGACTTTCGCCAGCAGATCTTTCGCCAGCGCTTCTGCCGCCGCTTTGTTGGCACCGCGCACGCGCAGCGGGCCAAACATCACGTTCTCCAGCGCCGTCAGGTGCGGGAACAGGTAGAACTGCTGGAACACCATGCCCGCTTCCTGACGAATCAGACGGTCATCCACTTTCGGGTCATTCACCTTCAGACCGTCGACAATCAGGTCGCCGCTGGTGATCTCTTCCAGCTTGTTGATGCAGCGCAGCAGGGTCGACTTACCGGAGCCGGATGGCCCGATAATCACCACCACTTCACCCTGTTTGATGTTCAGATCGATATTGTGCAGCACCTGGGTTGGGCCAAAGTGCTTGGAAACGTTTTTAAATTCAATCACAGGATTTTCATCCTTCTTTCAAGACGACGCAGAACGAAGCTCAGAACCAGAGTAATGATCAGGTAGACAACGGCCACCGCACTCCAGATTTCCAGCGCGCGGAAGTTGCCAGCAATGATCTCCTGTCCCTGACGGGTCAGCTCGGCCACGCCGATAACAATAAACAGCGACGTATCTTTAATGCTGATGATCCACTGGTTACCCAGCGGTGGCAGCATGCGACGCAGCGCCAGCGGCAGAATAACGTGGCGGATCGTTTCGCGACGTGAAAGGCCTAATGCCAGACCGGCTTCACTGAACCCTTTATGAATCGACAGCACCGCACCGCGGGTAATTTCCGCAATGTAGGCGCCCGAGTTAATCATAATGGTGACGACGGCGGCGCTGAACGGGTCGATGCGCAGGTCGGTGAATGCCATAGGCAGGGCGAAGTAGATGAACATGACCTGCACGACAATGGGGGTGCCGCGGATCACTTCGATGAAAACCAGTGCGATGTGGTTTGCAATCCAGCCACCGTAGGTGCGGGCGAAACCGGCGACAAGACCGATAATCAACCCGCCAACCAGACCCAGGACCGAAATCCACAGGGTCATTTTAGCGCCTTCAAGCAAGAGTGGAATGGCAGGCCAGATGGCGCTCCAGTCAAACTGCATGATGTATTCCTGTATACCGTGGTGAAAAACGAAAAACGTAGGCCCGGTAAGCGGCAGCGCCACCGGGCGTTACAAACCTGAATTCAGGTGAAATTATTTAGGCTCGGTACCGAACCATTTTTTGTAGATTTCGTTATAGGTGCCGTTCTCTTTCAGCGTTTTCAGCGCGCCGTTAACTTTCGTGCGCAGGTCGTCGCTGCCTTTCGGGAAGGCGATACCGTACTGCTGAGCTTCCAGAGATTCGCCCACAGATTTGAACTTGCCGTTGCCCGCGGTTTTGATGAAGTACAGGATGTTTGGCGTGTCGTGCAGCACTGCGTCAGCGCGGCCGGTACCCAGCTCCATGTACGCATTGTCGATGTTCGGGAACTGGCGCAGGTCTTTAGTTTTGATATTCGCTTTCGCGTAATCAACTGACCCGGTGCCGCTCTTCACTGCCACCACTTTGCCGTCGAGATCTTTCACGCTTTTTACGTCGTTATTATCGGCTTTGACCATCACCAGCAGGCCGCTTTTGTAGTAGCCGTCAGAGAAGTCGATCGCTTTTTTACGCTCGTCGGTAATGGTGATACCCGCCAGCGCCAGATCAACGTTCTTGGTTTGCAGTGCCGGGATGATGCCGCTGAAGTCCATCGGCTTCAGGGTATAATCCAGCTTGAGTTCTTTTGCGACTGCGGCCCACAGATCCACATCAAAACCAACGTATTTATCACCCTGTTTGAATTCAAACGGAACGAACGCCGTGTCGGTCGCCACAACCAGTTTGTCGGCAGCCTGAGAGGACACCGCAAAAGCCAGGGTAAGTGCAGCCAGTGAAACTTTTAATACAGACTTCATAGCATTTCCTTTTATATCCACGGGGCGATCCCCTGCGAGAACAGGTGGCACAATGAAAAAATCGTGCCAACTTTACAAGCTGTTGTTTTGCAAAGGGGATGATGTCATGCATTGCACAATAAATGGGGCAATGAGGTTTTATTGCACCAAAGTGGAGCACTGTTTTGGTGCGCCTCGTTTGGCTCAACTGACGGGGAGATATTTAGCGTAAATTCTGACGAAAAAACAATCTTCCGTTAACGGTTGTGTGAGGTGATTATTACAATTTCTTCACTTTTGCACGTTCTCAGGCAAAAAACGTGCACCATAGATGTGCAAAACCCTCACCGGAAGGCGAGGGTTTGATAGAAAATTCGTATGAATTATTCGATGTTAGATTCGATGAACCACAGGAACTGATCCAGATCGCGGGACGCGGCGGTGAAGATATCTGCGGTATCTTCGTCTTTCGCTTCGCTAATCGCTTTGCGCACATCGTTCGCCACAATCGCGTAGCGGTCCGCCAGCTCTTTCAGGTGATCCTGAACGGTATGGATATCCAGCGGATAGCTTTTCAGCGGGGTTTTGCTGTTGATCACCTGTGTGGTACCCAGCGCCACGCCGCCTAACTGAACGGCACGTTCAGCCATTGTATCGAGGTGGGTAACCAGTGCTGTGCGGAAGCCATCCAGCATTTCATGAACGGCAATAAAGTTTGCACCGCGCATATTCCAGTGGGCCTGTTTGGTGATCAGCGAAAGATCGATGAACTGGATCACCTGGCGATTCAGCAACTCAATGGTCGCTTTTTTGTCGCTGTCCGATACATCGTTACGGGTATAAAGCAGATTAGACGCTTTCGTTTTCACCAGTTTAGCGGTACTCATAATCTCATATCCTCTTGATGTTTATGTCCCAGGTAATTACGGAACTAAGTATAGCACCGGATTTTTCCTCTGCGGTTTGGCTGTGCCTATCGGTTTAATAGCGAGAAGGAGGTTGAGAAATTAATGTATTGAAAATATTGAATAATTTTTAAATTGATACAGATCAATCTTAATTGCTGAATGAGGAAGTCAGCGCAGAGGGATATTTAGCTGGCAGGAATCAGAGTGTAAGAAATTATAACGACTGTCTTTTTGGCCTTTATTCTGCATGGCGTGGAAGCCATGCAGAATATATGGCCTTAGTTGATATCCACTTTCTCAACTTTAGGTTCGGGGCGCATGGTGAGCGTCGATCCCATTGATGCCGCGATAATCGAGCAGAGCGCCAGCGTCTGGGTCAATGTCAGGGTTTCACCGAGAAACACCATCCCGGAAATGGCTGCAAGCGCAGGCTCCATGCTCATCAGGGTGCCAAATATGCGCGTCGGCAGACGCGTAAGGGCAATCATCTCCAGAGAGTAGGGGAGTGCGGTAGAGAGAATCGCAACCGCCAGCCCGATGGGCATGACGGACCATTGCCAGATCGATTCTGTCGCCTGCGCCATGCCGATGGGCACAAACACGATGGCCGCAATCAGGGAACCCAGCGCCACCGTTGCCGGTCCGTGCTCTTCCCCTGCGCGCTGCCCGGTGAGGATATAGACAGCCCAGCAGGCACCTGCGCCCAGCGCCAGCGCTGCGCCCGTCAGGTCAATCTCAGAAACGCTTTGGCCCAGCGGCAGCAGGAACCATAAGCCCAGTACGGCCAACACGACCCAGATAAAATCGACCGGACGTCGGGAGGAGAACAGCGCCACCGCCAGCGGGCCGGTAAACTCCAGCGCGACGGCAATACCCAGCGGTATCGTCTGGATGGAGAGATAGAACAGGTAGTTCATCGCCCCCAGGGAGAGTCCATAAAACAGCAGCGGTAAACGCTGCTCCTTTTTAAAGCGCAGTCGCCACGGTTTGAAAATGACCACCAGTATCGCCGTGCCCAGAACAATACGCAGGGCGGTCACCCCGGGCGCGCCAACCAGTGGAAAAAGCGATTTTGCCAGCGAGGCGCCGCTTTGAATGGACAACATGGCAATGAGTATGACTGCAACCGGCAACCAGACCGACGACGTGCGGGATAACCCAGGCATCCTTTCTCCTGTCAGCTTATGTCAAATGAGGTAAAGGTTGCAGTGTAAAGGAAATATGCGGCGACGGTTGAGGCGCTGTTGAAAAAAAAGCAGGTGAAATCCGTAAAATGGATAAGCGCTGGTGGATTTATCGCCTGTCAGATTAGGAATAATCTGGATGAATGTAACGGCGCAGACGCGCACTATGCGCATTTAGTAGTGAAAATTGCATGTGATTTGAAAGAGATAGCTTACGCTGGAAACGTTCTGTTACAGGAAAGGTTTCATTAGACATCACGAATCACAAAGAGTTTCGCAAATTTTTTTGATATATTTAAAACTTACGGACTTACTTGGATCACATTTGAGGTGGTTATGAAAAAAATTGCATGTCTTTCAGCACTGGCCGCTGTACTGGCTGTTTCCGCAGGTACCGCTGTAGCTGCTACTTCTACTGTTACTGGTGGTTACGCTCAGAGCGACTATCAGGGCGTGATGAACAAAGCTAACGGTTTCAACCTGAAGTATCGTTACGAGCAGGATAACAACCCACTGGGCGTGATCGGTTCTTTCACCTACACCGAGAAAGATCGTTCTGAAAACGGCGCATACAACAAAGGCCAGTACTACGGTATCACTGCTGGTCCAGCTTACCGTCTGAACGACTGGGCAAGCATCTACGGTGTTGTAGGTGTTGGCTACGGTAAATTCCAGCAGACCGAAAACGAAGGTCTGAACCGCACTGCAAGCAACAGCGACTACGGCTTCTCCTATGGCGCAGGCCTGCAGTTCAACCCAATCCAGGACGTTGCTCTGGACTTCTCCTATGAGCAGAGCCGTATCCGCAACGTTGACGTTGGCACCTGGATCGCGGGCGTAGGTTACCGCTTCTAATCACTTCGGTGATTAAATAAAAAATCCGCCCACTGTGGCGGATTTTTTTTGTCGAAGATAAAAGCAAAACGGCAACCTGAGGTTGCCGTTTTGAGTGTTGGTTCCCTCTCCGCGTGGGAGAGGGCCAGGGTGAGGGCATCGGTCCGCACGAGACGGCAATTACTTATTCTTAATATCAAAAATATCCGTACCCAGATGGTTGTAGTCAACTTTCTGTAACTTGAAGTTGGTAACGTACACTGGGGGAGCTTTCTTGTTAGAGACAAACGGATAAACATTTTTTATCTGCCCGGCGGTAATCCCCGTCCACTGCGAGAAAAACTGCAGGAAATCATTTGCTGAACGGCGTGCTTTAATGACGCGATGCGTTTTATCGTCACTCGACAGCACCATAAACGGCACCTGGAAGTTCTGCTGGAACTTGTCATCGTGCGCCAGATACTGCACCTCTTTACCGCGCTCTTTAAACGCCAGCCCGTGATCCGAGAAATAGACCATGGAGAAGCTGTCGCCCGTATTGCGCAGCTGATCGTACAGCTTGCTCAGCAGGTCGTCGGTTTGCGTCATGGTGTAGAGATAGCAGGAGGTCTCTTTGGACTGCACAAACTCCGCGTACTTTCCGCCTGTCCGATCGCAGGCCTGTGGGTGCGACCCCATGAGGTGCAGGACGATCAGCTGCGGCTGGGTGCGCGGGGTGGCGAAGACCTGCGCCGTCATTTTCAGCAGCGCTTCGTCTTTAGTGTTTTTGTCAGCTTCAAAGTCGCCATTTTTCAGGAACTGCACTTCGTCAGCCCGTTTGGCGATGCTGGCAATCGCCGTATCGTATTCGCCAATTTGCCCCTGATTAGAGAACCACCACGTCTGAAAACCCGCGCGGTTTGCCAGGGTGACGAAATTATCCTGATACTGCGGTTTGCCATCCACCACCCGGTTAAGGGTCAGACCGAGTGATTTCTGCGTCGAGCCGCTGGCCGCGACATAATCGGTAAACAGGGTGCCTTTGACCGAACTCGCAAACGGGGTGTTATCCCAGTGGCCGCCAAACGCGCCCATTGCATCGCGACGCGCGCTTTCACCAATCACCACTACATAGGTGTGATATTTCGGCTTCACGGCCAGCACGTTCCAGGTATCTTTCATATTGGAAAGCTCAGCCATGCGGGCCTGTTCGTCGAGAACCTCTTTATTGTTAACAACGACGTCTTTCACGAAGCGGAAAACCGGGTAGCCGATATTGGTGAGCCTTAGCTTACCGTCCCAGGGAATGTTCTGGATGGGGGCGACAAACGCCACGGCAACGCTGAACACCACACAGAGTATTTCGATCTTACCCCAGGATTTTTTCTCGCCCGGCTGACGACGGATGGCGAAAACGCCCAACGCGAAGATAAAGAGCCCGACCACGTAGCTGTACCACGGGAAGATCGTCAGGATCTCCGTCGACTCTTCCATATTGGTCGAGTGCAGCGCCAGCAGGGTATTAAAGTTTGGTGAGCCGTACGCCTGACCAAACGGGAAATAGAGTGCCGCAACCAGCGAACAGATGCCGATTAACGCTTTTTGCGCGCGCGGGGCGGCGCGCCATAGCACATGCAGAATGCAGGTGAAGGCCACCGCGTAGAGCAGACTAAAGGGATAACCCAGCGCAAAGTTAATCAGTAATGACTGCAAAAAGTAAAAACCCGTCCACGGGCTTAAGGCCCGGCTGCGGGTCACAACGGTATCTATCAGGGTTACATTCATAGGTCACTATCATGGATGAAAACGCCATGTGCTCACCCTGGCGTCAAGGGTCATAACCTGCCTGACAGTGCGTGGAGAGGGAATGAGGGTCCGCTTCAGCGAGCCGCAAATTGTGCAGGGCTGCAAGAAGATAGTGCGAGCGCTAAATAATATCAACAGTTGCTAAACAGATGTTTTGCGAAGGGGATTGCAAATCCGTAAAAAAGATCGGGAATAGGGCGGCTGGAAGCCAGTTTAGAGCGAGATTGTGACGGGAAAATGAAGCGGCGTACCGCAACGCCGCTTAGTGGGAAGGTTTGTCATCCTGATGCGGTTTGCCGTTAAACATGTCGCACAGCATGTTCAGCAGCATTAAGCGCACTTTAAAGGGTGAGTGGGTAAACACGGTCATGCACCTCTTGAATTCGTTCATAAGACCTCCTGATTTTTGATCCCTTCGATCCGTGAAGGGTGACTGCATTACATACAGATATAGCACAGGCTATATTGTATAGCTATGGCTATTTCGTTAATTTTTTGTGCTTGTGGAGGGATGGTTTACAATGTGCGCTCTCGATACCGGGCGCTGGAAGCGTCACCCCACTGAGGAAGTACAATGAACCGTCGCGCAGGTAAGCCAACCATTAAAAAAACGACGCAACTGGTGAATGTTGAAGAGCATGTCGAAGGTTTTCGCCAGGTCCGTGAAGCGCACCGGCGTGAACTGATTGATGATTATGTTGAACTCATTTCCGATCTGATTCGTGAGGTCGGGGAAGCGCGTCAGGTCGATATGGCCGCCAGGCTGGGGGTATCGCAGCCAACTGTCGCAAAAATGTTAAAACGTCTCGCCTCCGTGGGCCTAATTGAAATGATCCCCTGGCGCGGGGTCTTTCTGACGCCGGAAGGGGAGAAACTCGCGCAGGAGAGCCGCGAGCGCCACCAGCTTGTCGAGAATTTTTTACTGGTGCTGGGCGTCAGCCCGGAGATTGCCCGCCGGGATGCGGAAGGCATGGAACACCACGTCAGCGAAGAGACGCTGGTGAAGTTTCGCGAATTTACCCTTAAATATGGTCCCTCCGCTGAATGAAAATCCCTGGACTGCAGGCCCTGGCACGCGATCGTTTCTTCCATCTCTTATTACTCATTGGCGCAGGGTTAAGCCTCTTTGTGCCGTTTGCGCCGCAGGCCTGGCCCGCTGCCATTGACTGGCGCACCATCATTACCCTGAGCGGCCTGATGATGCTCACCAAAGGGGTTGAGCTGAGCGGCTATTTTGACGTTCTGGGCCGTAAAATGGTGCGCCGCTTTGCCACCGAGCGCAGGTTGTCCCTGTTTATGGTGTTCTCCGCCGCGGTGCTGTCGACGTTTCTGACCAACGACGTGGCGCTGTTTATCATCGTGCCCCTCACCCTCACGCTGCGTAAGCTTTGCGAGATCCCGGTAAGCCGGCTGATCATCTTCGAAGCGCTCGCTGTTAACGCCGGTTCTCTGTTAACGCCCATCGGTAACCCGCAAAATATCCTCCTCTGGGGCCGTTCCGGGCTGTCGTTCGCCGCTTTTACCTGGCAGATGGCGCCGCTGGCGCTGGTGATGATGCTGTCGCTGCTGGCGGTCTGCTGGTTTGCCTTTCCGGATAAAAAACTGCAGTACCACAGCGGCACCACGGGCCCGCAGTGGCAGCCGCGTCTGGTCTGGAGCTGCCTCGGGTTATATATCGTCTTTCTGTTCGCGCTGGAGCTGAAGTATGAGGTGGCGGGCGTGTTGCTTGTCGCCGCGGGCTTTGTCGTCCTCGCGCGACGCGTGCTGGTCAGCGTGGACTGGACGCTGCTGCTGGTCTTTATGGTGATGTTTATTGATGTGCATCTGCTTATCCAGCTTCCGGTGCTGCAAAACGTGCTCCACAGCGTCAGCACGCTGTCTCAGCCGGGACTGTGGCTGACGGCGATTGGCCTGTCGCAGTTTATCAGCAACGTGCCTTCCACCATTCTGCTGCTCAACTATGTTCCGCCGGACACGCTGCTGGCCTGGGCGGTGAATATCGGCGGGTTTGGGCTGCTGCCCGGCTCGCTGGCCAACCTGATTGCCCTGCGCATGGCCAACGATCGCCGCATCTGGTGGCGCTTCCATCTCTGGTCAATCCCGATGCTGGTTTGGGCCGCGGCGATCGGTTTCGGAATATTCCTTCTCATATAGTGCGCAATTTGTCAGTTTTTCCTGGCAAACGTATAGCAACGTCCTAGCTTTAGTGAACGGCATAGTGTGATGCCGCTCACTGACAGGACCGTTGCTGAACTATGGCTGAAGATCAAACTCCACCTGCTGACGAGCAGGACAAAAACAATAATGAGCGTAAGCGCCCGGGCAAAAAACCGTTAATTATCCTCGGCATTGTCGTGGTGGTGATGGTCGTCGTGGCGCTGGTCTGGTGGTTTTTAACCCGTAACGAAGAGACGACCGACGACGCCTTTACCGACGGCGACGTGGTGACGATTGCCCCGAAAACGGCAGGCTACGTCACCGAGCTGCGGGTGCGCGATAACCAGCGCGTGAAAAAAGGCGATCTGCTGGTGGTCATCGATCCGCGTGATACCACCGCGCAGCGCGATCAGGCTCAGGCCCAGCTTGGGCTGGCTATCGCGCAGCTGCACCAGGCCCAGGCGCAGCTCGCACTCTCCAAAGTGCAGTATCCCGCCCAGCGTGACGAAGCCAAAGCGCAGGTGCTGAAAGCGCAGGCCGATCTGGCGAACGCGCAGGCGGAGTATCGCCGCCAGCGCGGCGTCGATCCGCGGGCGACCACCCAGCAGAGTATTGATTCCGCGAACGCACAGCTGCGCAGCGCCCAGGCAGGTCTGGCCAGCGCCCAGGCGCAGCTGGAGGTGGCAGAGCAGGTCCAGCTGCAAATCCGCCAGCAGGAAACCAACGTTGAAGCGCGCGAGCGTCAGGTCGAACAGGCTAAAGCGCAGCTGGAAACGGCCAATCTGAACCTCTCTTACACCGAAGTCCGCGCCCCGTTCGACGGGTTTGTCACCAAACGCAACGTGCAGCCCGGCACGCTGGTGCAGGCGGGTACGGCGCTGTTCTCCCTGGTTTCGCCGAACGTGTGGGTGGTGGCGAACTTCAAAGAGTCCCAGCTTGAGCGCATGAAGCCCGGCGATAAAGTCACCGTGTCGGTCGACGCGTGGCCGGATATGGCGCTTGAGGGCCACGTTGACAGTATCCAGCAGGGCAGCGGCTCGCGCTTCTCCGCCTTCCCGGCTGAAAATGCCACCGGTAACTTTGTCAAAATTGTGCAGCGCGTGCCGGTGAAAATTGTGATTGATAAGGGGCTCGATCCGAACAAACCGCTGCCGCTGGGGCTGTCGGTCGCGCCGAAGGTGACGGTGGAATGACGGATCACAGCCACGACAGCTGGAAGCCCGCCAGCAATCCGTGGGCGGTGGCGATTGTCGTCACCCTGGCGGTGTTTATGGAAATCCTCGACACCACCATCGTCAACGTGGCGCTGCCCCACGTGGCGGGTTCACTCTCGTCCAGCTATGACGAATCCACCTGGGTGTTAACCAGCTACCTGGTCGCGAACGGCATCGTGCTGCCCATCTCGGCGTTTCTGAGCCGCGTCTTCGGCCGCAAGCAGTTCTTCCTGATCTGCATCGTCATGTTCACCGTCTGCTCGTTCCTCTGCGGCATCGCCACCGAGCTGTGGCAGATCATCCTGTTCCGCGTGATGCAGGGCTTTTTTGGCGGCGGGCTACAGCCCACGCAGCAGTCGGTACTGCTCGACTACTTCAAGCCGGAGGACAGGGGCAAAGCGTTCGGCCTTTCCTCCATCGCGATTATCGTTGCACCGGTCCTCGGCCCGACGCTGGGGGGCTGGATCACCGACAACTACTCCTGGCGCTGGGTGTTCTTTATCAACATCCCGGTGGGGATTGTTACGGTGCTGGCGATCTACCAGCTGCTGGAAGATCCGCCGTGGGAGAGCAAGTCTAAAGAGAAGCTGACCATCGACTGGACGGGGATCGGCCTGATCGCTTTAGGGCTTGGCTGCCTGCAGGTGATGCTTGACCGTGGAGAAGATGAGGACTGGTTCTACTCGAACTTTATCCGTACCTTCGCCGTGTTAACGCTAATCGGCATTATCGGTGCCATTTACTGGCTGGTGTATGCCAAAAAACCGGTGGTGGATCTGCACTGCATGAAGGACCGCAACTTTGCGATTTCCAGCCTGCTGATGGCGGGGATGGCGATGATTTTGTACGGCAGCTCGGTGGTGATCCCCCAGCTGGCGCAGCAGGATTTAGGCTATACCGCCACCTGGTCCGGGCTGGTGCTGTCGCCCGGGGCGGTGCTGATTGTATTAACGATCCCGCTGGTATTGAAGCTGATGCCGGTGGTGCAGACGCGCTGGATTATCGCCTTTGGCTTTACCTGCCTGGCGGTGTCGTTCTTCTGGTCGCGCACGCTGACCCCGGATATCGACTTTGAAACCCTGGTGCTGTTCCGCAGCGCCCAGTCGCTGGGGCTGGGGTTCCTGTTTGTGCCCCTGACCACCATTGCCTTTATTTCGATTCCAAGACGGCTGAATGCCGACGCGGCGGCGCTGTTCACTATGTTCCGTAACGTCGCGGGCTCGGTCGGGATCTCGCTGTCGACGGCGGCCATCACCGAACGGTCTCAGGCGCATAGCGCGCACCTTGCGTACCACGCCTCGCCGTTTAACGAGCAGTTTCAGCAGGCGATACGCGATAGCGCGCAGGCGATCCAGAACTTCACCACCCAGGTGGGCGATCCCACCGGCATCGCCACCGGGCGTATGTACCAGACGATGATTGAGCAGTCGCGCTTTTTGGCCTACATCGACGTCTTCACCCTTCTGAGCGCGGTGGCCTTGCTATTGATTCCGTTTTGTTTGTTGCTCTCGCCGGTTAAGAGCGAGGGGAGTGCAGGAGCACATTGATGATACACAGACGTTTACACCCCCTGATGATAATGATGCTGCTGGCAGGCTGCGCCGTCGGGCCGGACTACCAGCAGCCCGCGCCGCCCGCCGCCACGCACTGGAACGATAAGGGCGACAGCGGGGTAAAATCGCAGACGACCTCCGCCGCGACCAATCCGCGCTGGTGGAAGACCTTCGGCTCGCCGCAGCTCGACAGCCTGGTTGAGCGCGCCATCGCCGGAAACCTGACGCTGCAGCAGACGGTGCTGCGCATCGCCGGCGCGCGCGAGCAGATTAACCAGGCGGGCGGGGCGTTTTACCCGTCGGTGAACGGCAATCTGCAGGCGACGCGCCAGCAGCTCGGGCTGGAAGGGGAGCTGAAATCCCACGGCGTGTATGACCAGCTGGATAATGTCGATCCTGAGCTGCGGGGCGCGTTAGGCCCCCTGACGCAGCCGATCAACCTCTACCAGGGCAGCTTCGACGCCCAGTGGGAAATTGACCTCTGGGGCAAGGTGCGCCGACAGGTGGAAGCCGCCGAAGCGCAGCAGAAAGCGGCTATCGAGCAGCGTAACGACGCGCTGGTGTCGCTGGAGGCGGAAGTGGCGCGCGCGTGGCTCCAGCTGCGCGGGGCGCAGAGCATTATCGCCACGCTGAACACCCAGATTAAAAGCGCGCAGCAGACGCTGGATCTGACCGAAAGCCGCCAGCGGGGCGGGCTGTCGCCGCAGATGGACGTGGAAAATGCGCGTGCACAGCTGGGTAACCTGGAGGCGCAGCTGCCGCAGTACCAGGCGCAGGCGCGGCAGGCGATGAATGGCCTGGCGATCCTCCTTGGCAAGCCGCCAGGTGCGCTCGATGCGGAGTTACAAAGCGTGCAGCCGATGCCCGCATTGCCGGATATCGTGCAAACCGGCATTCCGTCTACGCTCGCGCGACGCCGTCCGGACGTGCGCGAAGCGGAGGCGAATCTTCATGCCGCCACGGCGCAGATTGGCGTCTCGGTGGCCCAGCTGTTCCCGAGTTTTACCCTCTCCGGGCAGTTTGGCCTGCGCAACAGCGAAACCAACTGGCTGACCGACTGGAGCAGCCACTTCTACAGTTTTGGTCCACAGGTTTCGATTCCCATCTTCCAGGGCGGACGACTGGTTTCCAGCGTGAAGGTGGCGCGCGCGCAGCAGGGGGCGGCGGTGCTGGACTATCGCCAGACGGTACTGACCGCGCTTGGGGATGTGGAGAATGCGCTGGTGAGCTATCGCACCGACCAGCAGCGTGAAGCGGGTCTCGCAAAAACGATCGACGCTTTGCAAAACGCCTTTGATTTAGCCAGCGACAGCTACCGCCAGGGGATCGCCAGCTTCATTGACGTGCTGGACGCCCAGCGACAGCTGGCGCAGGCCGAGCAGCAGCGCGCGCAGGCGCAGGTGCAAAGCGCACTCGATCTGGTGGCGCTCTACAAGGCGCTCGGCGGCGGCTGGGAGCCGTATCAGCAGGTGCAATTACCGGACTACAGCGTCTTTGGCGACGCCCCGCGCGGATAAATTTTCAGAGGATTGGGCAAGAAACGGACAGGAACGCCACATTCGCGATGGTTGAGGGGCGGGTATAACTAACAGACACCCAATCGACATGCGAGGAAAGCGTTATGCGTTATCAAAAACTGGGCAATACCGGACTGTTCGTTTCTGAACTCTGCCTCGGCACCATGACCTTCGGCGGTGAAGGCGGCATGTGGGGCAAGATTGGTCAGCTCCAGCAAAGCGAAGCAGAACAGCTGGTGGGCCGCGCGCTGGATGCCGAGATCAACTTTATCGACACCGCGGACGTTTACTCGGAAGGGCGTTCGGAGGCGATCGTCGGCCAGGCGCTGAAAAACCTGAAAATTCCGCGCGAGAACGTGGTCGTCGCCACTAAAGTATTTGGCGAAACGGGAACGGCAGGAGTGAACTCGCGCGGCAGCTCGCGCTATCACATCATCAGCAGCGTGAAGGAGAGCCTGCGCCGCCTGCAGCTGGATCATATCGATCTCTATCAGCTGCACGGCTTCGACCCGGCCACGCCGATTGAAGAGACGCTGTATGCGCTGGATAACCTGGTGCAGCACGGCCACGTGCGCTATATCGGCGTCTCGAACTGGGCGGCGTGGCAGATTGCCAAAGCGCTGGGTATTTCCGAGCGCCTCGGGCTGGCGCGCTTCGCATCCCTCCAGGCGTATTACACCATCGCCGGACGCGATCTTGAGCGCGAGCTGGTCCCCATGATGCAGAGCGAAGGCGTCGGGCTGATGGTCTGGAGCCCGCTGGCGGGCGGCCTGCTGAGCGGAAAATATGGCCGCGACGGGCAGAGCGAAGCCGGTGGTCGTCGTCTGGAGTTTGACTTCCCGCCGGTGAACAAAGAGCGCGCCTTTGACTGCGTGGACGTGATGCGCGTGATTGCCGAAAGCAAGGGCGTCTCCGTCGCGCAAATCGCGCTGGCGTGGCTGCTGCATCAGAAGGCCGTCACCAGCGTCATCATTGGCGCGAAACGCGTTGAACAGCTGGACGACAACATTGCCGCCACCGGGATCCGCTTAAGCGAAGACGAGCTAAAACAGCTGGATGCGGTGAGCGCGCTGCCGCGCGAGTATCCCGGCTGGATGCTCGCGCGGCAGGGAGAGTATCGCCGTAATCAGCTCGCGCAACAGTAACTCTCCGCATCAGGTAATTTTTAAATTTGTTTGCCCATCGGTACAGAAATCGGCGAAAGCGGCTTATTTCACTGAGCACGCTTTTGCCGATTCAACGATGGGCTGTGGCGGGAATCAGCAACCGTCTTTGCAGGTTGCCGCTGGGTTTTGCTCAAGGATTCTTACCAGCAGGGCCCGGGGTTCTCTCACGACATCTGTTCCAACTGACAGTACTTTGCCGTCCCGCTCTGCTGAATACTTCGCGACAACATCACCGAATGCATTTCGCTGCAGGGCGACCTCTTGTCCTGCTTTGACCGTGTCGCCGGGCTTAACGAAAACTTCCGCAAACCCGCCCGTGGTCGCTCGTATTGAACTGATCGAATTACCAATATACGTTTTATTGCTGATGGCGGTTGCGCCGATTTTGCCTTCAATCACCTTGTAATGAATCAGTACATTGAGGGCACCCTCTACACCCCGGGCAATCATATCCTGCTGGTAAATCCTCGGCTCTCCCGTCTCGGCCGTTATCGCCGGGATACCATTTTGAATAAAGGTTGTCTCCATTGAGCCGGCTTCGCCGGGATCTTTCTTAATTTGATCGGCCGGAAAAAGTTCTGCAATCGTCCGGGCATCCGCATTGCGGTAGTCGGCATAAATGAACAGCGGATAAGCCGTTCCGGTAGACTGGGTGTGATAGTCAATCGCCAGGTCGACATTTCCTTTGTAAACCTTATTCCACATCATCCATGCCTGACGCTCGGCAGGGTTACCCGTTTCTTTTCCTGGATGCACGCGGTTGTAGTCGATCGTCTCACCCCCATCGGTTGAAACGGACCATGTCCGGGAGACCCTTTCAAGTCCAGAACGGTTTGGACCGATAATGCCAATAACGCTGCCGTTCATTTTTGCGGGGTCCAGTTGTTCCATCACTTTTTGTACGATGCGCACGCCGTTTAGCTCATCCCCGTGGACGCCCGCCTGCAGCAGAACGTTCTTCCCGTCCGTTTTGCCTTTTGCCACCATGATGGGGACATACCAGCGCTGTCCTGTTCCTGTCTCAACCCCCTCGAACATGAAGCGATGCTGTCCTGCTGTCAGGTCTGATACATCCAGAGTCGAGATAACCGGCACTCCCTGCACCTTATCACCCGTATACACCGTTGCCGCGTGAGTCATTGAGCATGGCAACGCTAAGCTGAGAGCGAATGCGATACGGCTAGTAAATATCTTCATGAGCGTCATTTTCCATTTGATAGGGTTGAGATTTTTATTTTTCGGCCTGGGCCGTGGTTCGTGCTCATTAAGTTAATAGTGATTTTATGAGGCCAGCCAGCGGCACGATCGGGAAATGTGATTTTGCATAGGCTAACGCACCGGCCTCAATAACAGGGTTTGCGCGAATCATTTTTCCTGCCCGGCGTCTTCTTTCCAACCTACCTCACAAAAAACGATCCTCCGCTTTGATCGACATGCCATCTTCGCCTATATGACTAGTCATGAAATTTTAAATGACTAGTCATATAGGGAGGAAACATGAGCAATCAGCTGCCGGCCAACTTTTTATGGGGCAACTCGGTATCGAGCATGCAGACGGAAGGGGCCTGGAACGAGGGCGGGAAGGGGATGTCGGTGTACGACATTCGTGAGGCCGGGGAGAACATCTCCGACTGGAAAGTGGCGACCGACTCCTACCATCGCTACCGGGAAGATTTCGACCTGATGCAGGATCTGGGCATGAACTGCTACCGCTTCCAGATCTCCTGGAGCCGCGTCTGTCCGCAGGGTGACGGCGCGTTCAACGACGAGGGCATCGCGTTTTACGACCGCTTTATTGACGATCTCATCGCCCGCGGTATTGAGCCGATGATCTGCCTCTACCACTTCGATATGCCGCTGGCGCTGGCGCAGGAGTACAACGGCTTCAATGACCGCCGGGTAATGGACGCCTTTATCCGCTACGGTAAAAAGATGATCGACTGCTTTGGCGACCGCGTGAAGTACTGGCTGACCTTCAACGAGCAGAACATCTTCCATATGCCGGAAGCGTTTCGCATTTCTGGCTACATGAAAGGCGATCAAACCCTGCGCGAGCTGTACGAGCTGCAGCATCACACCATGGTGGCGCACATGGCGTTGACCGAATACCTGCACCAGACAAAACCGGGCCAGCTGATGGGCGGCATGCTGGCGCACCAGCTGGTTTACCCGGCCACCTGCAAACCGCGCGATATCTTCTGCGCCCAGCAGTATGACGAGTTCCTCAACCAGAACCTGCTGCGCGTCTTTGCCGGGCAGGGCTACAGCCCGGCGGTGATGGCGGTGGTGGAGCAGGAAGGCTTTGGTGATATCTACCGTGCCGAAGATTTAGCGCTACTGGCGCGCACCAGAAACGACTATATGGCCTTCAGCTACTACGCCAGCAAAACGCTGGACAGCGATGCGATCCCGGAAGGCACGCCGGTCAACTATTACCTGCTGCACGGCGAGAAAAATAACCCCTACCTGAAAGCCACCGAGTGGAACTGGCAGATCGACCCGCTCGGTTTTCGCACCATCATTACCCGCTACGCCAACGACTGGCGCATGCCGGTCTTCCCGATTGAAAACGGCATTGGCGTAATTGAGTCCTGGGATGGCGTCAACCCCATCGAGGATACCTACCGCATCGACTACCACCGGGCGCACATCGAGGCGATGAAAGCGGCGATATTCGAGGATGGGGCAGAGGTCATGGGCTACCTCGGCTGGGGGTTAATCGACATTCTCAGCTCCCAGGGCGACATGCGTAAGCGCTATGGCGTGGTCTACGTCAACCGGGAAAACCACGACCTGAAAGACCTCAGGCGCGTGCCGAAGAAGAGCTACGCGTGGTTAAAACAGGTTATCCATACCAACGGACGCGAGATGTAAGCCGTACGCTGCCGGGCCGTTTTTGTGACTGATTGATGGGAACACTCCGCTATGTCTGAAACAAAAATCACACCGCATATGCAGTCCTTTGTCGATAAGTTTGTTGAGTTCTCGGCGCGCCTGGCAAACCAGGTGCACCTGCGCTCCCTGCGCGACGCCTTCGCCACGGTGATGCCGATTTTCATCCTTGCCGGCCTGGCGGTGCTGGTGAACAACGTGGTGTTTCCGTGGATTTTTCACGGCGATACGCTGGCACACTTCAAAGTGTGGGGCGAGGCGATTATCAACGGCACGCTTAACATCGCCGCGCTGCTGCTGGCCCCGATGATCGCCTGGTCACTGGCGCGCAACAAAGATTTCGACAACCCGGTTTCGGCAGTGGTTATCGCCGTCAGCAGTTTTATCATCATGATGCCGATGCGCTTACAGGTTACGCCCGTTGGCAGCGACGCTGCGGTGAACGTCACGCAGGTGCTGACCTTCGCCAATATCGGCTCCACCGGGATTTTCGCCGGGGTGCTGATTGGGCTGCTCTCAACGGAAGTGTTTATCGCGATTTCGCGCCTGAAGGCGCTGCACATATCGCTCGGGGAAAATGTGCCCCCAGCGGTCAGCAAATCCTTTACCGCGCTGATCCCGACGATCCTCACGCTCTCCCTGTTCGCGGTGCTGGCGGCCATACTGGCAAACGTGCTGCACACGGATCTGATCCATCTCATTACCACCTTTATCCAGCAGCCGCTGCGGCTGATCAACACCAGCCTGCCGGGGACGATTTTCATCTACAGTTTCGGCAACTTTCTGTTCACGCTCGGTATCCATCAGTCGGTGGTCAACAGCGTGGTGCTGGAGCCGTTTCTGCTGATCAACACCAACGAGAACATGCTGGCCTTCGCCAACGGCCAGCCCATTCCGCACATCATCAACAACATCTTCGTGCCGACGTTTGGCATGGTGGGCGGAACCGGCAGCACGATCTCGCTGCTGATCGCCATCTTTATCTTCTCCCGACAGCAGTCGGCGAAGCAGGTGGCGCGTCTGTCGCTGGCGCCCGGCCTGTTCAACATCAACGAGCCGGTGATCTTCGGCCTGCCGATTGTGTTTAACCTGCCGCTGATGATCCCGTTTGTGCTGTTGCCCGCCATCGGCATTTACTTCGCCTGGCTTTGTACCACGCTGGGATTCATGTCGCGCTGCGTGGTGATGATCCCGTGGACCACGCCGCCGATTCTCAGCGCCTGGCTGGCGACGGCAGGGGACTGGCGGGCGGTGGTGGTGCAGTTGGCAATCATTATATTTGGTGTATTCTTCTACCTGCCTTTCCTCAAGATTGCCGAGCGAGTGGCGTTGAAAAACAGCGGGATAGAAAACTAACAGAAAGGAAGGACGATGGCGGCGAAGTACATCACCATAGCGCGGGAAATCAAGAAACGCATTATCAGCCAGCAGTACGCCGCCAATGAACCGCTCCCGGACCAGTTTGCGCTGGCGGCGGAGTTCAGCACCAGCCGGATGACCATCCAGCAGGCGATGCGTCAGCTGATCGTCGAAGGGCTGGTCTACACCCGTCAGGGGCAAGGGACGTTCATCCGCAAAAACTTCCTCCAGCTCTCGCAGTGGGATCTCTCCGGCAGCGACTATTTCGGTGCCACCAAAACCTGGGAACATCTGGGCACGGTCACGAGCCAGGTGGTGCATTTTGAACTGCGCTTCCCGAACGAAAAAGAGCAGGCGTCGCTGATGATTAACGCCGATGCGCCCGTCTATGACTTTATTCGTCTGCGCTTATTAAACGGTGAACCCATGTCGCTGGATTCCACGGTGATGCCGATGAATCTGGTGCCGGGCCTGACGAAAAGCCATCTTGAAGGTTCGGTGTTCCAGTACGTTCAGGAGACCCTGGGGCTGAAAATTATGGGATCGTACCGGGTGGTGAGGGCGCTAAAGCCCAACGCGCTGGACAGAGAGCATCTGGTCTGTGAGGAAACCGATCCGGTGCTGGAGGTGGAGCAGGTGATTTATCTGGAGGACGGCACCGCGCTGGAGTATGCCCACTGCCACTATCGGTACGACCACGGCGGGATTGTTATCGTGAATAACGGATAAAAAAAAGCGGGCCTTGAAGCCCGCTTTTTTAATGCGCGTGATTAATTCAGACGCACCGGCATACCGGAACGGTTCTGAATCGCCTGGTCGACGATGGTGGTTTCCACGTCAGGCTGAGAGGTCACGGACTGCACCGCGCTGTTCAGCGTAATCGGCACGATCTCGTTGTTGTTGATCTGGTCTTCGCTGGTGGACAGCGGGTTGTGCACTTCGATGTAGCGGCTGCCGTCTGGCTCAGACGTCGCTTTCACCGGTTCGTTGATGAACTGCACGCGCGTACCGACCGGCACGTTTTCGAACAGGAACTTGATGTCGTCGTTACGCAGACGCACGCAGCCGTGGCTTACGCGCAGACCGATACCGAAGTTGGCGTTGGTGCCGTGAATCGCATACAGACGACCAATGTACAGGGCATACAGACCCATCGGGTTATCCGGGCCGGCTGGCACAACGGCTGGCAGCGGTTCGCCCGCAGCGATGTATTCCGCGTGCATTTTGGCGGTAGGGGTCCAGGTTGGGCCCGCTTTCTTACGTTCAACTTTGGTGGTCCAGTTCAGCGGGGTGTCTTTGCCCAGCTGGCCGATACCGATTGGCAGCACGATAACGGTGTTGGTGCCTTTCGGGTAGTAATACAGACGCATTTCGGCGCTGTTGATCACGATACCTTCATGAACGGTATCCGGCAGGATCAGCTGCTGAGGAATATTCAGCACGGTACCTGCTTTTGGCAGATACGGGTCAACGCCCGGGTTCGCTTCCAGCATGTTAGACAGGCCCAGCTGGTACTGCGCGGCGAAATACTCCAGCGGCTGAGAGTTACCCTCAGGCACCGTCACCACCTGGTTTTGACCCACCAGACGGCTTCCGTCGGTCGGCAGGGGATACGTCACCGCAGACGCGGTCTTACAAAAACCTACTACGGCTAACGCCGCCGCAAAAAGCGTTGTTAATTTCATGTTCATGTTGTGCGAGGTATCTAAGCCATTCTGGCGATGAGTTGATAAGTCTGAATCTGTGATGGGAGCGCATTATATGTGCATTCCCGCTAACAGGGAATTCAGATGTGTACGAAATCACATTTTTTTCGATTTTGTTAAAGTTTAGTGGATTGCCGCAACACGGGATCTCAATTCGGAATTGTGGCATAATGCCGTGTTTATCACACTTTTCGCAGGAATCTCCCCGTGTTAGTTACCAGCAACGTCACTATGCAGTTTGGCAGTAAGCCGCTGTTCGAAAACATTTCCGTCAAATTTGGCGGCGGCAACCGTTACGGCCTGATTGGCGCCAACGGTAGCGGAAAATCCACCTTCATGAAGATCCTCGGCGGCGATCTGGAGCCGACCCTCGGCAACGTGTCGCTCGATCCGAACGAGCGTATCGGTAAGCTGCGTCAGGATCAGTTCGCCTTCGAAGAGTTCACCGTGCTGGACACCGTGATCATGGGGCACGCGGAGCTGTGGGAAGTGAAGCAGGAGCGCGATCGCATCTACGCGCTGGCCGAAATGAGCGAAGAAGATGGCTATAAGGTGGCCGATCTGGAAACGCAGTACGGCGAGATGGACGGTTACTCTGCGGAAGCGCGTGCGGGCGAGCTGCTGCTGGGCGTCGGCATTCCGGTTGAACAGCATTACGGCCCGATGAGCGAAGTTGCGCCAGGCTGGAAGCTGCGTGTGCTGCTGGCTCAGGCGCTGTTCTCTAACCCGGACATCCTGCTGCTCGACGAACCCACGAACAACCTGGACATCGACACCATCCGCTGGCTGGAGCAGACGCTCAACGACCGCGACAGCACCATGATCATCATCTCGCACGACCGTCACTTCCTGAACATGGTCTGTACGCACATGGCGGATCTGGACTACGGCGAGCTGCGCGTCTATCCGGGCAACTATGACGAGTACATGACCGCCGCCACCCAGGCGCGCGAGCGTCTGCTGGCGGACAACGCCAAGAAGAAAGCGCAGATTGCGGACCTGCAGTCCTTCGTTAGCCGCTTCAGCGCTAACGCCTCTAAGTCGCGTCAGGCGACCTCGCGTGCGCGTCAGATCGACAAAATCAAGCTCGAAGAGGTTAAAGCCTCCAGCCGTCAGAACCCGTTCATCCGCTTCGAGCAGGACAAGAAGCTGTTCCGTAACGCGCTGGAAGTGGAAGCCCTTACCAAAGGCTTCGATGAAGGCCCGCTGTTTAAAAACTTCAACCTGCTGCTGGAAGTGGGCGAGAAGATTGCCATTCTGGGCGCCAACGGCGTGGGTAAATCCACCATGCTGAAAACCCTGGTCGGCGAACTGCAGCCGGACAACGGCACCGTGAAATGGTCCGAGAACGCGCAGATTGGCTACTACGCGCAGGATCATGAGTACGAATTCGAAAATGACCTGACCGTCTTCGACTGGATGAGCCAGTGGAAGCAGGAAGGCGACGACGAGCAGGCGGTGCGCAGCATCCTGGGCCGTCTGCTGTTCAGCCAGGACGACATCAAAAAGCCGGCTAAAGTGCTCTCCGGTGGCGAGAAAGGCCGCATGCTGTTCGGCAAGCTGATGATGGAAAAACCGAACATTCTGGTGATGGACGAACCGACTAACCACCTGGACATGGAATCGATCGAATCGCTGAACATGGCGCTGGAGATGTATCAGGGCACCCTGATCTTCGTCTCTCACGACCGTGAGTTCGTCAGCTCGCTGGCAACCCGCGTGATCGAGATTACGCCAGAGCGCGTGGTGGACTTCACCGGTAACTACGAAGATTACCTGCGCAGCAAAGGTATCGACGGCTAAAAAAAAGCCCGGTGGCGCTTCGCTTACCGGGCCTACGGGTGACTTTGTAGGCCGGGTAAGGCGAAGCCGCCACCCGGCAATGTTCAGAGCACCCACTCACTCCTTTCAACCCCGTTCACCCGTAGCGTACGTTTTTCCCCCGCCGGTAATGATACCTTCAGCGCCTTCCACGCCGGACGATAGTCGCCGCGCGCGTTCACCTTCAGGTTTATGGTTGCGCCGTCGCACACCATCTCCCATTCCACCCACAGCGCATTGCCGTTCAGGTAGCCCCAGCTTTCACCGTCGTCTTCAAACAGCAGCCCCGTGGTTGTGCCCACGCCTTTCACCGGGAACAGCTTCAGCTCGCGGGTCGTATCTTTTTCGGCACTCACATGCGTGATGCGCTCGCTGAGCGGCAGACCGGCCCCGGCGCGCACCAGCAGCGGCAGTTTTTCCAGCGGCGCATCCAGGACGATGGATTGCCCGCCCGCATACCACGCGTGAGTGTAAAAATCGTACCAGCCCGTTTCGTTATCCGGTAGCCAGACGCGGCGCTCGCGCTGCCCGGCTTCGACGACGCTGGCGACCAGCAGGTCGCGGCCCAGCAGGAAGTCGTCGCACTCTTTGAAGGTTTGCGCGTCGTGCTCGTGGTCGAGGAAGGTCGGGCGCAGCATCGGCTCGTCGTCGGCGTGCGCCTGCCAGAGCAGGGTGTAGAGATACGGCAGCAGGCGGTAGCGCAGCTCAATCGCGCCGCGAATGGCAGGCGTGACGCCCGGATACATCCACGGCTCGTTCACCGTGTGGTCATCGTTCCACGAGTGAATGGTAAAGCGCGGGTGCATCACGCCGTTCTGCACCCAGCGCACGAACAGCTCGGCGTCCGGCTTGTCGCCGGAGAAACCGCCTACGTCATGGCCGACGTTGAACAGCCCGGACAGGCTCATGCCCAGCCCCATGCGGATGTTATAGCGCAGGGTGTCCCAGTTGGTGCGGTTGTCGCCGCTCCAGGTCTGGACGTAGCGCTGCATCCCGGCGCAGCCGGAGCGGGAGATCAGATACGGGCGTTTTTCCGGCGCAAAGCGCTGCTGCGCTTCCAGCGAGGCGCGCATCATCAGCAGCGGCATCACCGGGCGAATATGCTTGATGGCAATCTCCTGGCCGAAGCCAAAGCAGCGGGCTTCCCCGTCCCACACTTCATATTCGTTATTGTCGTTCCAGGTGGAGTCGATGCCCATCTCCAGCAGCTGCGTGGTGACGCCGTTCTGCCACCACTGCACCGTTTGCGGGTTGGTAAAGTCGAGGTGTGAGCCTTCGTCATCCCAGAAGCTGGAGCGTTCGGGTGCATCGGTTTCTGAATCGCGAATGAACAGCCCGCGTTCCGCCACTTCGCTGTAGCGCGGATGGTCCTGCAGCAGGCACGGCTTGATGTTCGCCGCAAGCTTCATTCCCGCGTCGTGGAAGGCCTGGCTCATCACCTTCGGCTGCGGCACCTTGTCATAGTTCCAGTTGAAAACGTAGCGCTTGTCGTTGATGGAGGTATAGCCAGACGAAAGCTGGAACGAGTCGCACGGAATGGCGTGCTCTTCGCACAGGCGAATAAAGTTCATCAGCTGATTCTGCGCGTCCGGCGCGTCGGTGTAGTGCATGGTTGAGCCGCTGTAGCCCAGGCTCCATTTCGGTCCGAACAGCGTTTTTCCGGTCAGGCGAACAAAGGCTTTAGTGACGTCCAGCACGCGTCTGCCGGTAAAGAGGTAGTAGTCGATATCGCCCGCTTCCGCCTGCCAGCGGCGATAGGCGGTGTGGTAGTTGTCGATCTCGTTACCCAGATCCAGCCAGCAGCTGCTCAGGTTGTCGTAGAACAGGCCGTAGCTCACGTCGTCGCGGCGGGTGAGGGTGAACGGAATGTGCTTGTACAGCGGATCGGTGCTGGCGGCGTTGTATCCCATCGCGTCGAGGTTGCGCATCTCGTAGCGTTTACCGTTGCGCTGCAGATCGCCCGCTTTCTCACCCAGGCCGTAGAAACGCTCGTCCTTGCGGCGGCTCAGGTAGTGCGCCACGCCGTCGCCGTGGGCGTTCAGCAGGTAGGCGCTGGTGGGGCGGTCGTTGACCAGCGGCTGCCACTCGCCCGCGTCATTGCGGTAGTGCCACTCCAGCCACAGCGGCTGGTGCACGGTGACGCGCAGCTGTTCGGTTGCCACGGTTAACGTGTCGTCCTGCTGCGTCAGCGTCCAGGCGGGGCAGGAGAAGCCGCTGATATCGTCGCGACGGCGACCTTCCCACGGCACGTCTTTTTCCGGTGCGATGCTCCAGGTGCGGTCCAGCGCCAGCTCGCCCTTGCGTTTGATCAGCACGCGGAACAGGTTCTCTTCCAGCACATACAGGCACAGGCGGTGCCGGCTATCGACCAGCAGTTCCAGATGGTTTGCCGACTGCGTATCAAGGGTCCAGTTTTTCAGGGTTTTCATATGCAATACATCCACTATCAGGCGCGCTTCGCGCGACGTTCAGCAATAAATGCTACCAGGAAGAGAGCGCCAATCAGGTCAAAGAAGCCCATGGCGATAAAGAGCGGGTTAAAGCCGATTTTGTCGGCGGTTACACCAATTAACAGCGAGAACAGGAAGCTGGCGATCCACGCCGCCGAGCCGCGCATGCCGTTGACGGTCGCCATCTGGCCTTTATCGAACGACTCCACGACCAGGGCGCTGAGCATGCAGGAGATGATCTGGTGCCCGAAGCCGCCGATGGAGATCAGCACAATGGTGATATACGGGTCGCGGGTAATGGCCACGATGGCCAGCGAGATCATCAGGAACGCGCCGGTCACGGAGCTGGCGACGACCGAGTTCACGCGGGAGCAGCCGAACAGGCGGGTGTACAGACGCGTCAGGTAGCCGCTTGCCACGCTGCCGAGGTCGGCGGCGAGGAACGGCAGCCAGGCAAACATCGCAATCTGCTTCAGGTCCATACCGTGCTCTTTGGCAAGGTACAGCGGCACCCAGAAGCTCAGCACCGCCCAGGCGGGTTCTGCCATAAAGGCCGGAATGGCGATACCGTAGAAACGTTTGTTTTTTGAAACGGTTTTCAGCGCGGTCAGGAAAGGGAGTTTGACCGGCGCCGGTTCGTTATCCTGCTTGATAAACGCCAGCTCGTCCTTGCTCAGGTTCGGGTGCTGCTCCGGGTTGTGGTAGAACGCCCACCAGAGGATCACCCACAGCAGCGCCAGCACGCCGGTAAACATAAACGCCCCCTGCCAGCCGAACGAGGCGTGAGCAAAGTAGATGATAGGCGGAGCCAGCATCGCGCCGATGGAGAAGCCCACGCCCGCCCAGCCAGCGGCAACGGGACGCTCTGATTTCGGGAACCATTCGCCGATGGTTTTGGCGTTCGCCGGGGTGGCGGCGGCCTCTGAAGCCCCCATAAAGAAGCGCAGTATGGCCAGGTGCAGCCAGCTTCCGGCGCCCGCGTGGAAAATACACATCAGCGCCCAGATCCCGGCGCAGACCATAAAGCCAATCTTCAGGCCAATGACGTCAATCAGCCAGCCGCACAGGGGCTGGAAAATGGTATAGGCGATCTGGAACGCGCCGACGATCCAGGAGTACTGCTCGGTGGTGATTCCCAGGCTCTCTTTCAGTTCCGGGGCGAGGATCCCGAGCGAGTTACGGGTGATGTAGTTAACGGTGACGCCAAGTAAGAACAGCACCAGCACGTACCAGCGCAGGTTCTTGATGACGCGACGGGTTTTGCTTGTCGCAATGGTGTTATTGATGTCCTGACTCATTTTACTCTCCACAAGACGGACGGTAAGGGGACGGAGGTTCAGGTGTCACACAGATTGTTATGCCTTTGATTTCTATCCGCTTATAATGCTTAAGTTGCTATACAACTAGTATGGAAGCTGTGTGACAAGTTCACCTTAAGGAAGAAAATGAGTGGGCAAAAGTGGATTTTGTGCAAAATTTCTCATAACCGACGAAAACACTCTGGCATGATGGCATTCATGTCAGTTATTGCCTGATAAACACGCTATGAAAATTTTTTCATTTCGCAAATGGAGCCAGATCACAAAATGGACAAAAGGCTAAAAATCACCGAAATCGCGGCCCGCACGCAGCTCTCCATCAGCACCGTGTCGCGGGTGCTGGCGGGGAAAGCGAATACCAGCGAAAAAGCGCGTGCAAAGGTGCTGGCGTGCGCGCGCGAGTTGGGGGTAATGGACGGCATGGCGGCCGGGCGTCTGCTGCTTAACAGCCTGGTGGTTTTTGCCCCGCAGCGCGCCTTCGACGAGCGGTCAGACATCTTTTACTACCGCGTGATCCAGAGCGTGAGCAAAGCCCTTGCCTCCCACGAGGTCCGGTTGCGCTACTGCGCGCTGGAGGAGAACGACAGCGACGCCCAGCTGTTTCTGACGCGGATGAACGAGCCGGACACCCAGGCGGCCATTCTTCTCGGTATTGACGATCCGCATATCCACGATCTGGCGGTAGACGTGGGCAAACCCTGCATGCTGATTAACTGCCGCGACCGGCACATGCGTCTGCCTGCCGTTGCGCCGGATCACCGCGCCATCGGCGAGCGGGCGGCGGAGTACCTGTTCGAGATGGGACACCGCGAGGTGATGAACGTGCTGTGCCTGCGTCGCTACACGATGGAGCTGCGCCTGTCGGGGATCCGCGACGCGTGGCAGTCCCACAACCTGGCGTTCAACGACAAGCGCGATCTGCTGGTGGTGCCGAGCTTCAGCGCCAGAGAGACGGAGCAGCTGGTGAGCGATTGGCTAAATCATCAGCAGGGAAAAGACCTGCCGACGGCGTTCCTGGTTGGCGGCGACTTTATGGCGGCGGGCACCATCAGCGCCTTACAAAACCACGGCCTGCGCGTGCCGCAGGACGTCTCGGTGATGAGCATCGACGGCTTTAACCTGGCGGCGATTCAGGATGTTCCATTAACGGCCGTGCATGTTCCCCGCGATGAGCTGGGAACGGAAGCGGTACACATGCTCCAGCAGCGGCTCATGCGACTGGACGCGCCGGTAGGCACATTGCTGCTGAACGGCACGCTGGCCGTGCGGGAATCGGTACGGCGGATACGTCAGGGGAAACGACGCACCGCCGTGGAGCGGGAAGGGCTGTACGACAGCTAGACCATGCCCAGCGCGCGTTTGCCGTGGATGTTGAGATCGTTCACGGTAAAGCGGTCCTGCCAGGTTTTTTCATAATCCTCGCGCGGGAAGTCTCCCGGCGACGCGCCGGTTTCCAGCGCTTCCTTGACCTTCTTCGCGTAGGCGAGGTTTTTCTCGCACATCGGTGCGGCGGGGATGTACATCACGTTGCCCCAGCCCTGCTGATCTTCCACCGGCGCGACGGAGTGGATCACATCGCAGTGCCACCACACCGAATCACCCGCCTCCAGCGCAGGAATGCTGGTCAGCGCCTCGATAAGCAGCGGGTGCCACTTCTCGGAAACCGGCAGCACGCGCCCCGGCGCCACGCCGCACAGCTCGTCTTCCGGCACGTCGTCCAGCAGCGGACGCAGCAGAATATACGCCATTGCTTCCGGGATCGGCACCACGTGCAGCAGCCCCTGGCCGGGGATCATGTCCGACAGCGCCGTCCAGCCCTGGAAGGTGCGGAACACCGAGCATTTGGTGGTGTTATCGACGGTATACTCTTCCACTTCGGTACGGTGCGCGGCGTTCCACGGGTCGTACTTGTCGACGTTGCCGTCAAACACGCGGGCGAAAACCTGCTGGTATGCCGGCAGCAGCCAGCGCTCCAGCGCGCCGGAGTCGGTATGCGCGCCGAGTCCTTTCGAGGTGGTTCCCGGCGGACGGCGGCGGATACGATCCGGGTAAATCACGCTCACGTCCGGGTCGAACCACTGCTTGCCGTTGCTCTCGAACGTCCATAAGCGGTTCAGGAACGACTGCACCTGCGCCATCTCTTCACTCTGACGCGCCTGCATTTGCGCCTGCGACCAGTAGATCGGGTAAATCTCCGGACGGGAAGCGCTCAGGGTGCCGAAGAAGTTATCGCCTGGCCCTTTGTACACCTCGTCAAACTTGTTCAGATCGAGGTAGTCGAGCATCGACTGATCCCACGCCAGCGCCTGCTCGCGCGGGAAGTGACCTTTAATCACCGCGCAGCCGCGGCGCTTAACGGCCTCGCGCTGTGCGTCGGTAATCGTGCCGTTTTTCACATCGTTAAACGGAATCACCGGCCAGACGGATTCACCTTTATTTTTAAGCGCGTTAATTTCCGCCACGCGGGTGGCAATGCTGTCGCTGAGCTTGTTGAACACCGCCTGCACGTCGCCGATCTGCGCGCGTAACTCACGTTTCAACTGACGGATTGCCGCTTTGTGATCCGCTGGCAAGGTTTCACTGGTAAAGGTCATAACTGCCTCGCATCTTTCATTCGAAAGTAAAAGTGTCTACAAGTGATACTTTAAGTTAAAAATAAGTTAATGCAAGTTTAAAAACTTGACCTGCGCCACAGGACGGGAAAATGAGTGAGGGTGCCGGAGCAGGGCTCCGGCGAGAAGAGGATCAGGCGTCGAACGGGGAATGGTTGTCGAGCACGGCCTGAATGACGTTCAGCGCGCCGTGATGGTTGTTGTCATCGGTGCTGTAGCGGCTGATTTCTTTGATGCTCTCTGCCGCGTTGCCCATCGCAAAGGAATATTTCACCAGCTTCAGCATCTCGGCATCGTTTCCGCTGTCGCCAATCGCCACGCACTCTTGCGGAGAAATTTTCCAGCGCTTCAGCAGACGGCTGATGCCGTTCGCTTTGTGCAGGCCGGGGATAATCAAATCGACAAAGCCAAAGCCGCTGGTGACCGGCTTCATGATGCCGTCCAGCGAGACGTGCAGCTTATCCACCAGATTAGGAATATCGCTGTCCGGCAGGTTCAGGGAGAACTTAAACAGCACGTCGTCAATGTCGCGGTAATCGCTGATGCGCTTTAAGCGGTGGTAGTGCTTTGACATTAGCGCCACGAACGCGTCCGGCGCTTTATCGCTGACGTAGGCGCTCTCCAGCCCGCAGGCCACGAAGTTCAGCCCTTTGTCTTTCAGCAGTTCGCCAATCACGATCTGCGATTCATGGCGGGTCAGCTCGCCGTGAAAAATCTGCTCGCCGCGATCGAACACCAGCGCGCCGTTTTCCGCCACGAAGGAGATCCGATCTTTAAGCTCCGGAAAGAAGGAGATGAGCTGGTAATACTGGTTGCCGCTGGCGACGACAAATTCAATGTCGCGGGCTTTAAGCTGTTCAAACTGTGCCTGGAAGCGGTCACGATCGTACTGCTTGGCATCATCAAGGAAAGTTCCGTCCATATCGGTGACGATAACTTTAACGGTCATACTGTGCTCCTGGGTCACTGCGTTTTGAAACATTCTAATAACAAGGTGACGGGGAGCACAAATTTAATTTCGAATGAAAGTCAGAAAGCCGGGTGGCGGCTTCGCCTTACCCGGCCTACGGGGAGACTCTGTAGGCCCGGTAAGCGCAGCGCCACCGAGCGTTTTCTTACAGCGTATGCTCAGTACGGGCGATAATATCGTCCTGCGCATCCGGCGACAGGGCGGTGAAGAACGCCGAGTAACCCGCGACGCGCACTACCAGGTCGCGGTACTGGTCCGGGTGTTTCTTCGCCTCCAGCAGCGTTTCGCGCGAGACGATGTTGTACTGAATATGCCAGCCCTTATGCACCTCGAAGAAGGTGCGCAGCAGCACCATCAGCTTCTGGCGATCGCTGTCGTTTTCCAGCGTCGACGGGTTCAGCTTCTGGTTCAGCAGCACGCCGCCGAGAATCGCTTCCGTCGGCAGTTTGCCCACCGAGCCAATTACCGCCGTCGGGCCGAGGTGGTCCGTACCCGAAGCCGGGCTGGCCCCTTCCGCCAGCGGGGTATGCGCCTTACGTCCGTCCGGTGTCGCCATCGTCGCCGCGCCAAACGGCACGTTCGCGGAGATGGAAGAGGTGCCCGCGTAATAGTTACCGCCAATCGGGCCGCGGCCGTAGCGCGGGTTATGGTACTGCTTCAGCTCCTCAATATAGGTCTGATAGGCGCGGGTCAGCAGCATATCCACGCTGTCGTCGTCGTTGCCGTACTTCGGCGCGCCGTTGATCAGGCGCTGGCGCAGCTGCTCGTGGGTCAGTCCGTCGAAATCATCGGCCAGCGCCGCCGCCAGCTGCTGCTGGCCGATGACGCCCTGTTCGAACACCAGCTTCTTCACCGCCGCCAGGCTGTTGCCGAGGTTGGCGATGCCCACCTGCAGGCCGGACACCCAGTCATACTTCGCGCCGCCCTGCTTGATGCTTTTCGCGCGCTCGATGCAGTCGTCCACCAGCGCCGAGCAGAGAATATCGTGGACGTTCTCCTCCAGCATGGTGTCTACCACGTACTCAATCTCGATGGATTTGCGGGTGTAGTAGCGGATCTGGGTATCCCACGCCGCCATCACCTCCTCGAAGTTATCGAAGTTACCGGCAGAGAGGGCTTTCTCCTGCGGCAGGAACACCTTGCCGCTGGTGGCGTCGCGGCCGCCTTCCAGCGCGGCCAGCATCACGCGGGCGAAATTGATGAAGCTCATGCCGGTGCAGCGATAGCCCCACTTGCCGCCTACCGCGGTTTCGATGCAGCCAATCGCCGCGTAGTCGTAGGCGTCGTCGCGCTCAACGCCGAGCTTGATGAATTCCGGAATGACGATTTCGTCGTTGTTAAAGGCAGGCATCCCGAAGCCGCAGCGGATCACCTGCACGCAGGCGTCGAGGAAGTCGTTGCTCATCCCCGCGTGGTAGCGCACGCTCAGGTTCGGCTGGGTGGAGCGCAGGCGACCGCAGGATTCCAGAATCGCGTAGGAGAGCGGGTTCACCGCGTCCATCGGCTCACCGTTAACCAGCTTCTGGCCGCCGATGGTGACGTTCTGGTACAGCGGGCTACCGGCGGAAGCCTTCGAGTGCGAGCCGGAGCGGATCTTGTTCACTTCCAGCAATTTCAGCCAGCAGCTGTGCAGCAGCTCGATGGCGTGCTCGCGGTCCAGGCTCTGGTTCAGCTCCACGTCGCGGCGGTAGTACGGATAGAGATACTGGTCCATACGCGCGAAGGAGACGGAGTGGCCGTTGGACTCAATCTGCAGGATCAGCTGAATGAAGTAGCACAGCTGCAGCGCCTGCCAGAAGGTTTTTGCCGGCTCGTGGGCAATCACGTCGCAGTTTTCCGCCATTGCCAGCAGCTCGTCGCGGCGGCTTACGCGGGTTTCGGTGGAGGCCATTTCACGCGCCAGTTCGGCAAAGCGTTTGATGTGCAGGCTCACCGCTTCCAGCACGATATCGATCGCCTTCAGGAACTGGTCGCCGTGCAGGTCTTCCAGCACCGTCAGGTTGATGCGCGAGCGGCGCTCGGCCACTTTGGCGCGCAGGCCGTCGAGACCTTTCTCCAGCACCAGGGGGAAGTTCACCGCCAGGTGCGCGTCGCCGGAGGTCATGTTGCCTTCGGCTTTGATGATGCCGGTTTCCAGCAGGCCTTTCTGCTCGTCGGTGAACATGCCGTAGCAGCGATCCTGCACCGTCTGGCCGCGCCACCATGGGCAGATCTCATGCAGCACGCGCTTGTTCTCTTCGCTCACCGCAAAGCCCGCGCCCGGACGGTCCGCCAGATCGTCGATCTCTTTCTCAATCCAGGAGACGGTGTATTCCGGGAAGATCGGCGCGGCGCGCACTTCGCTTGCCTGGTTCCCGATGATCAGCTCGTCGTGCTTGATCCAGATGGTACGCTTGGCCAGGTGATGCGCCAGCGCCAGGGCGCGGCGCACCGGGATCGGCTTGTCCATGTGCTGCTGGTACATTTCGGTGTAATGCTGTGCGCGCTCGGTGCAGACCGGCGGCTTCACGATATGCACCAGGGCCGTTTTGTGCGCCTTAATGCGCTCGCTGAGGGTGTTGAGATTCAGGGTGGTCATAGGTTTATCCTCGTAAGGTCGCGGTTAACCCTTTCTGGCAGGCGTACTGCTGCGCGAAGTCCAGCAGGGCAGGGTTATCCAGCGGTTTGTCAGGGGCAGAGTAGGGTTGGCCGAGCAGGGTGTATTTGTTCATGCCCAGCGTGTGATACGGCAGAAAATGAATATCGTCGACGCCGAGTTCATCGGCAGCGAAGTTGGTAATGGCGGTGATGGAGGCTTCATCCGCGTTGAAGCCCTGGATCAGCGGCACGCGGATGGTGATCGTTTTCCCGGCGGCGGCCAGGCGCTTCAGGTTGTCCAGGATGCGCTTAGCCGAACCGTCCGTCCACTGCTTGAAAACGTCTCCGTCGACATGCTTCAGGTCGGCGAGGAACAGATCGACGTACGGTAATGACGGCTCGATATAGTGCCACGGCACGTGAAGGCAGGTTTCGACGGCGGTGTGGATACCCTGGTCATGGCTGGCTTTAAACAGCGCGTGCGCCAGCTCCGGGTTCATAAACGGTTCGCCGCCGGAGAGGATGATCCCGCCGCCGCTGCGGTCGTAAAAGGGTTTATCGCGCAGTACGGTCGCCATGATCTCCTCGACCTGCTGTTCTTCGCCGCAAACGGTCAGCGCCTGCGTCGGGCAGCAGTCGGTGAGGGCATCAAGCGTCTCTTCACTCAGCTTTTCGCGGTGGATGACCAGGCCATTCAGCGCGCGTTCGATGCAGCCCGGTGCCGCCTGCTGGCACAGGTCGCAGCCGTCCAGGCACAGACGCGCATCAAACAGCACGTCCCGGCTGCGGGAGCGGCTTTCCGGGTTCTGGCACCAGCGACAGCCCAGCGAGCAGCCTTTCAGGAACACCACGGTACGTATACCGGGGCCGTCGTGGGTAGAGTAACGCTGAATATTGAAGATCATGTTTTTCGCCTCTCATCTTGCATATGAAGATTAAATTACTTTCGAATGAAAGTTATCTTGATGCAGGTCAACTCTTGAGCAGGTTTTGTCGTGATAGGGTAAGTGCAGGCTAATTTTGAGGGTGACATCATGGAACTTTATCTCGACACATCTGACGTTGCGGCAGTCAAAAAGCTGGCGCGTATCTTCCCGCTGGCTGGCGTGACCACCAACCCAAGCATTGTGGCGGCCGGTAAAACGCCGCTCGACGAACTGCTGCCCGCGCTGCACGACGCGCTGGGCGGCAAGGGCCGTCTGTTTGCGCAGGTAATGGCAACCACCGCCGAAGGGATGGTGGAAGACGCGCGTAAGCTGCGCGCCATCATTAACGATCTGGTGGTGAAAGTGCCGGTGACCGCAGAAGGGCTTGCGGCGATCAAGATGCTGAAGGCGGAAGGGATCCCGACCCTGGGCACGGCGGTCTACGGTGCCGCGCAGGGGATGCTGTCCGCGCTGGCGGGGGCGGAGTATGTGGCCCCTTACGTTAACCGCGTGGACGCGCAGGGCGGGGACGGGATTCAGACCGTAATTGAGCTGCAACAGCTGCTGACGCTGCACGCGCCGCAGTCAAAGGTGCTGGCCGCGAGCTTTAAAACCCCGCGTCAGGCGCTGGACTGCCTGCTGGCAGGCTGCGAGTCCATCACGCTGCCGCTGGACGTGGCGCAGCAGTTTATTACCTCTCCGGCGGTAGACGCAGCGATTGTGAAGTTTGAGCAGGACTGGCAGGGGGCGTTTGGACGGACGTCCATCTGACGCGGTTGCCGGGTGGCGCTAACGCTTACCCGGCCTACGTTCGAGCCGTCGTAGGTCGGGTAAGGCGACGCCGCCACCCGACTTTTTACTGACTACACACCTCACACCCCGGGTTACGCATCAGCTTCATCTCGCGGAACTGGCAGGTCATCGCGTCATACATCACGATTTTCCCCGCGGCGGGCGTGCCGTAATTCGTCAGCACCTTGATCGCTTCCATTGCCTGCAGTGAACCAATCACGCCGACGAGCGGCGCCATCACGCCCGCCTCAACGCAGGTCAGCGCATTCTCGCCAAACAGACGGCTCAGGCAGCGGTAGCAGGGTTCACCCTCGGCGTACGTGAAGACGCTGATTTGCCCCTCCATGCGGATCGCCGCCCCGGAAACCAGCGGCGTTTTATGAGCAAAACAGCCCGCGTTGAGCTGATTACGGACGGTGACGTTATCGGTGCAGTCCAGGACCAGATCGTGCCGGGCAATCTGCGCGGAGAGCGCGTCGTCATCCAGCATTGCGTCAATCAGCGTGAACTGAACGTGGGGGTTGATACGCGCCAGCGCCGCTCTGGCGGATTCCACTTTCGGCTGGCCCACCGTCGCGTCGCTGTGCAGCGTCTGGCGCTGCAGGTTGGACACCGATACGGTATCGAAATCCAGCAGCGTCATGCTTCCTACGCCCGCCGCGGCAAGGTACTGCGCGGCGGCGCAGCCCAGCCCGCCCAGCCCGACGACCAGCACGCTGGCCGCCTTGAGCGCTTCCTGACCTTCGAAATCAAACCCGCGCAGCACAATCTGGCGGTTGTAGCGCATCATCTCCGGGTCGCTCAGCTCCACCGTCATGTCAGCCTCCGAACAGGTGGTTAAAGCGCTCGACCTCAACCCATTCGCCGGCTTCCACGTTGCCGCGCTCGCGCTCCAGCACGATGAAGCAGTTGCCCAGACTGAAGGAGCTGAAAATGTGCGAGCCCTGATGTCCGGTGGTGCTCACTTCGAGCTCGCCGTCCGCACCGCGCGCCAGAATGCCGCGCTGGAAATCGAGGCGGCCCGGCGATTTTTTCAGCCGCGTGGCGGCACGCACGCGCAGGCGCTCCGGCAGCGGGCTGGCCTTGTTGCCGGAAAGCTTCGCCAGCAGCGGGATCGCCAGCTGGTAGAAGGTCAGCGCGGCGGAGACCGGGTTACCCGGCAGGCCGCAGAACCAGCTGTGTGGAAGCTTGCCAAACGCGAACGGTTTGCCCGGCTTGATCGCCAGCTTCCAGAAGGCGATTTCGCCCAGCTCTTCAAGCAGGGTTTTGGTGTAATCCGCTTCGCCCACGGAGACGCCGCCGGAGCTGATGACCACGTCGGCGGATTTATCCGCCTCGATAAACGCCGCGCGCAGTTGTTCCGGGTCGTCTGGAATAATGCCGAGGTTAATCACGTCGCAGCCCAGCTGCTCCAGCATCAGGTGCACCGCCAGGCGGTTGGTGTCGTAAATCTGGCCGTCCTGCAGCGGCTGGCCCGGAAGCTGCAGTTCGTCTCCCGTGGAGAAAACGGCGACGCGCACTTTGCGGATAACGTCAACTTCCGCGATGCCGAGCGAGGCCAGCACCGGCAGCTCCGCCACCGTCAGCCTTTGCCCGGCGGCAAAAACGGTCGCGCCGAGGGTGATGTCTTCGCCCGTGCGGCGGATGTTCTGGCCCGCTTTGACGCTGGCGGTAAAACGCACGCCGTCGTCGGTCTGTTCGGTCTCTTCCTGCATGACGACAGCGTCGCAGCCAGCCGGAACTGGCGCGCCGGTCATGATGCGCACGCAGGTGCCCGCAGGCCATTCGCCGCTAAACGGCTGACCCGCAAAGGCTTTACCCGCCACTGGCAGGGCGTTACCCGTCTGGAGATCCGCCAGGCGTACCGCGTAACCGTCCATCGCGGAGTTATCAAACCCCGGCACGTTGAGCGGGGAGACGATATCGCGTGCGGCAATACGGCCAAAACAGCGCACGAGGGGCAGCGTCTCAACGTCATGCAGCGGGGAAACTCGGTCAAGCATCTGCGTGAGTGCCGTCTCAAGCGGCATCAGTCCGGCGGTAAAATCCATGGTGGGCTCCTGCGGAGTAACAACGAAAGCGTCCATTATGGCAGAAAAGTGCGGCTAACTGTATGACCGGAGGGTGTACGCTTTACATCACTGTTACGTCTTTCTATATTCAAAAATCATCTGAAGTTTCGTCGACGATAATGATATTTATAGAAAAAGCCGCAAAACAGGCTAACGGGTGATGCGAATGGTTAAGGCGGTAATCGCAATTCATGGCGGGGCCGGGGCAATCACCCGTGCACAGCTCACTCCTGAGCAGGAAAAGCGCTACATCGACGCGCTGTACGCCATTGTCGAAACGGGCCAGAAAATGCTGGAAGCGGGCGAGAGCGCGCTGGACGTGGTCACCGAGGCGGTACGCCTGCTGGAGGAGTGCCCGTTATTTAATGCGGGGATCGGTTCGGTCTTTACCCGGGATGAAACCCACGAGCTGGATGCCTGCGTCATGGACGGTATCTCCCTGAAAGCGGGGGCCGTGGCAGGCGTCAGCCACCTGCGTAACCCGGTGCTGGCCGCGCGTCTGGTGATGGAAGAGAGCCCGCACGTGCTGCTGACGGGCGCGGGGGCGGAGAGGTTTGCCTTCGAACACGGAATGGAGCCGGTATCGCCCGATCTGTTTTCCACAGAGGCGCGCTATCAGCAGCTGCTGGACGCCCGTTCGGCGGGCATGACGCAGCTTGACCATACTGCGCCGCTGGATGAGCGCAGCAAAATGGGCACGGTCGGCGCGGTGGCGCTCGACAAAGCGGGCAACCTCGCGGCGGCAACCTCCACGGGCGGGATGACCAACAAGCTCCCCGGACGCGTGGGCGACAGCCCGCTGCCGGGCGCCGGCTGCTATGCCAATAACGCGACGGCGGCGGTGTCGTGTACCGGCACCGGGGAAGTCTTTATTCGTGCCCTTGCGGCCTACGACATCACCGCGCTGATGGATTACGGCGGTTTAAGCCTCAGCGAAGCCTGCGAGCGCGTGGTGATGGAGAAACTGCCTGCCCTGGGCGGCGTCGGCGGACTCATTGCTGTGGATCGTGAGGGCAACGTGGCCCTGCCGTTCAACAGTGAAGGCATGTACCGCGCCTGGGGCTATGCCGGCGATGAGCCGAGCACGGGGATCTATCGTGAATAAGGGGGCAGCGCGTGCCGCACAGTGAAGAGCTGGACAACCGCGAAGTGCTGGCTGTCCATCAGCTGAATATTGCGTTTCAGGAAGAGCGGCAGTTCATCCCCGCAGTACAGAATTTATCGTTTTCGCTCAGGCGCGGCGAGACGCTGGCGATTGTTGGCGAATCCGGCTCCGGGAAATCGGTCACCGCGCTGGCGCTGATGCGCCTGCTGGAACAGACGGGCGGGCAAATCAGCAGCGAGAAAATGCTGCTGCGCCGCCGTAACCGTCAGGTCATTGATTTAAACGAGCTGAGCGGCGCGCAGATGCAGGGCGTGCGCGGGGCGGACATTGCGATGATCTTTCAGGAGCCGATGACCTCCCTGAACCCGGTGTTCCCGGTCGGGGAACAAATTGCCGAGTCCATCCGCCTGCATCAGGGGCTAAGCGGCGATGAGGCGCTCAGGGAGGCCAGACGCATGCTGGAGCTGGTGCGCATTCCGGAGGCGCAGGCCATCCTGGGCCGCTACCCGCATCAGCTTTCCGGCGGCATGCGCCAGCGGGTGATGATTGCCATGGCGCTCTCCTGCCGTCCAGCCGTGCTGATTGCCGATGAACCGACGACGGCGCTGGACGTGACGATTCAGGCGCAGATCCTGCAGCTCATCAAGGTGCTGCAGCAGGAGATGGAGATGGGGGTGATTTTCATCACCCACGATATGGGCGTGGTCGCCGATATCGCCGATCGGGTGCTGGTGATGCACAAGGGCAGCGCGGTGGAAACCGGCCCGGTCGAGCAGATTTTTCACGCGCCCGCGCATCCTTACACCAAAGCGCTGCTGGCGGCGGTTCCGCGCCTGGGGGCGATGAACGGCAGCTATCTGCCGCGTCGTTTTCCGTTGATTTCCCTGGAGGCGTCTGAGCCGCAGGAGGAGGAACGCGAGCAGGACACCGTGGTGCCGGGCAAGCCCATTCTGGAAGTGCGCAATCTGGTCACGCGTTTTCCGCTGCGCAGCGGCGTACTGAACCGCGTAAAGCGCGAAGTGCACGCGGTGGAAAACGTCAGCTTCGACCTCTGGCCGGGCGAAACGCTGGCGCTGGTAGGGGAGTCCGGCTGCGGTAAATCCACGACCGGGCGCGCGTTGCTCCGTCTGGTGGACGCGCAGGAGGGGAGCATTACCTTTAACGGCGAGCGCATTGATACCCTTCCTGACAGCAGGCTGCAGGCGGTGCGGCGGGATATTCAGTTTATTTTTCAAGATCCGTATGCCTCCCTCGATCCGCGACATACGGTGGGGTATTCGATCATGGAGC
Source organism: Enterobacter sp. FB (assembly GCF_000805795.1). Lineage (NCBI taxonomy): Bacteria > Pseudomonadati > Pseudomonadota > Gammaproteobacteria > Enterobacterales > Enterobacteriaceae > Enterobacter > Enterobacter sp. FB. The sequence goes on from NZ_JSZC01000013.1 coordinate 581,685, forward strand.
CGCTGCGGGTGCATAACCTGCTCGACGGCGAGGCGGCGCAGCGTCGCGTGGCCTGGCTGCTGGAGCGCGTTGGCCTGAAGCCGGAACACGCCTGGCGTTATCCGCACGAGTTTTCCGGCGGGCAGCGGCAGCGTATCTGCATCGCCCGCGCGCTGGCGCTGAACCCAAAAGTGGTGATTGCGGATGAATCCGTCTCGGCGCTGGATGTCTCTATCCGGGCGCAAATCATCAATCTGCTGCTGGATTTACAGCGGGATATGGGGATCGCCTTCCTGTTTATCTCGCACGACATGGCGGTGGTTGAGCGCATCAGCCATCGCGTGGCGGTGATGTTTATGGGGCAAATCGTGGAAATCGGGCCGCGAAGGGCGGTATTTGAGAACCCGCAGCACCCGTACACCCGCAAGCTCATCGCGGCGGTCCCGGTCGCCGATCCGGCGCATCGTCACGGCCAGCGCGTGCTGTTGCAGGATGAAATGCCGAGCAATATTCGTAAACGCGGCGAGGCCGTGGAGCGCGTGGCGCTGCGTGAGGTCGGTCCGGGTCATTTCGTGGCTCCCCCGCGTCAGGACAATGCCTTTTCGCGGTTATAACTTTCAACAGGCAGGAGAACATAATGGTTACATTTGTAGCGCGTAGATGGTTGTTAGCCGCGAGCGTGACGGCAGCCCTGGCCGCTGCCCCCGCGTTCGCTGCCAAAGATGTGGTGGTCGCCGTCGGCTCTAATTTCACCACGCTGGATCCGTATGACGCTAACGACACGCTCTCCCAGGCGGTGGCGAAATCGTTCTACCAAGGCCTGTTTGGCCTGGATAAAGAGATGAAGCTTAAAAACGTGCTGGCGGAGGGGTACACCGTTTCGGATGACGGGCTGGTGTACACCATTAAGCTCAAAACCGGGGTGAAGTTCCAGGACGGCACCGACTTTAATGCGGACGCGGTGAAGGTAAACCTGGATCGCGCCAGCAATCCTGAGAACAGCCTCAAGCGTTATAACCTCTATAAAAACATCGCCAAAACCGAGGTGGTCGACCCGGCGACGGTAAAAATCACCCTGAAAGAGCCGTTCTCCGCGTTTATCAATATTCTGGCGCACCCGGCGACGGCGATGATCTCCCCTGCCGCGCTGAAGAAATACGGCAAGGAGATCGGCTTCCACCCGGTCGGTACCGGTCCGTACGAGCTGGTCACCTGGAATCAGACCGATTTTGTGAAGGTGAAGAAATACGCGGGATACTGGCAGAAAGGGCTGCCGAAGCTGGACACCATCACCTGGCGTCCGGTAGTGGATAACAACACCCGTGCGGCGATGCTGCAAACCGGCGAGGCGCAGTTTGCCTTCCCGGTCCCGTACGAGCAGGCCGCCATTCTGGAGAAAAACAGCAAGCTGGAGCTGGTCGCCAGCCCGTCGATCATGCAGCGCTACATCAGCATGAACGTCACGCAAAAGCCGTTCGATAATCCGAAGGTGCGCGAAGCCATTAACTATGCCATTAACCGTCAGGCGCTGGTGAAGGTCGCTTTTGCGGGCTATGCCACCCCGGCCACCGGCGTGCTGCCGCCGGCTATCGCGTATGCGCAAAGCTATCAGCCGTGGCCGTACGATCCGGCCAAAGCGCGCGAGCTGCTGAAAGAGGCGGGCTATCCGAACGGCTTTAGCACCACGCTGTGGTCGTCGCATAACCACAGTACCGCCCAGAAGGTGCTGCAGTTTACCCAGCAGCAGCTGGCGCAGGTGGGGATTAAGGCGCAGGTTACCGCCATGGATGCCGGACAGCGTGCGGCAGAGGTCGAGGGGAAAGGGCAGAAAGAGAGCGGGGTGAGGATGTTCTACACCGGCTGGTCGGCCTCGACGGGTGAAGCCGACTGGGCGCTGTCGCCGCTGTTTGCCTCACAGAACTGGCCGCCAACCCTGTTCAATACCGCGTTCTACAGCAACCCGCAGGTGGACAAAGACCTGGCCGATGCGCTGAAAACCACCAAACCGGAGGAGAAAGCACGCCTCTACAAGGACGCGCAGGACATCATCTGGAAAGAGTCGCCGTGGGTGCCGCTGGTGGTGGAGAAACTGGTGTCAGCCCATAACAAAGCGTTGACCGGGTTCTACATCATGCCGGATACGGGCTTTAGCTTTGACGATGCGGATTTAAAATAACGCCCATGCTGAACTATGTTTGTAAACGCCTGCTGGGGCTTATCCCGACGCTGCTGATTGTGGCGGTGCTGGTGTTTTTGTTTGTCCATATGCTGCCGGGCGATCCGGCGCGTCTGGTTGCCGGGCCCGAAGCGGATGCCACGGTCATTGAGCTGGTGCGTAAACAGCTGGGTCTTGACCAGCCTCTGTATATGCAGTTTCTGCACTATATTGGCAACGTTCTGCAGGGTGACTTTGGTATCTCGATGGTGTCGCGTCGTCCGGTGTCGGAAGAGATCGCCACTCGCTTTATGCCCACGTTCTGGTTAACGATAGCCAGCATGAGCTGGGCCGTGGTGTTCGGACTTGGCGCCGGGATTGTGGCGTCCGTCTGGCGTAACCGCTGGCCGGACAAGCTCGGCATGGCGCTGGCGGTGACCGGCATCTCCTTCCCGGCGTTCGCGCTGGGGATGCTGCTGATGCAGATCTTCTCCGTTGAGCTGGGCTGGCTGCCCACCGTCGGGGCCGATACCTGGAAGCATTACATTCTGCCCTCAATGACGCTGGGGGCTGCCGTGTCGTCGGTGATGGCCCGCTTTACCCGCGCCTCGTTCGTTGACGTGCTGAGCGAAGATTATATTCGCACCGCGCGGGCGAAAGGGGTCAGCGAGAAGTGGGTCATCCTCAAGCACGGGTTCCGCAATGCGATGATCCCGGTGGTGACGATGATGGGGCTGCAGTTTGGCTTCCTGCTGGGCGGCTCTATCGTGGTGGAAAAGGTCTTCAACTGGCCGGGGCTGGGACGTCTGCTGGTCGATTCCGTCGAGATGCGCGACTATCCGGTGATTCAGGCGGAAGTCCTGCTTTTCTCGCTGGAGTTTATTCTTATCAACCTCGTGGTGGACGTGCTCTACGCCGCCATTAACCCGGCCATCAGGTATAAGTAAGATGCGATTATTGAACTGGCGGCGTCAGGCCGTATTAAACGCCATGCCGGGGCTAAAACCGGACCACATCCGCACCCCGTGGTCTGAATTCTGGCGGCGCTTTCGCCGTCAGCCGGTCGCGATGACCGCGGGGCTGTTCGTGCTGCTGCTGATCGTGGTGGCGATCGTGGCGCCGTGGGTGGCGCCGTTTGATGCGGAAAACTATTTTGACTACGACCGCCTGAACGACGGGCCCTCAATGCTCCACTGGTTCGGCGTGGACTCTCTCGGGCGGGATATCTTTAGCCGGGTGCTGGTGGGGGCGCAGATCTCGCTCGCCGCCGGGGTGTTTGCGGTGCTGATCGGCGCGACCATTGGGATCGTGCTGGGGCTGGTCGCCGGCTATTACGAAGGCTGGTGGGACCGCATCATCATGCGCATCTGCGACGTGCTGTTTGCCTTCCCCGGCATTCTGCTGGCGATTGCCGTGGTGGCGATCATGGGCAGCGGCATGGCCAACGTCATCATTGCGGTCGCGGTGTTTTCGATTCCGGCCTTTGCCCGCCTGGTGCGCGGCAACACGCTGGTGCTGAAACAGCAGACCTTTATCGAGTCGGCCCGCAGTATGGGGGCCAGCGACGCCACCATTCTCTTCAGCCATATTCTGCCGGGGACGGTGTCGTCTATCGTGGTCTACTTCACCATGCGTATCGGCGTGTCGATAATCTCGGCGGCCAGCCTGTCGTTTCTGGGGCTGGGGGCACAGCCTCCGACACCGGAGTGGGGCGCGATGCTGAACGAGGCGAGGGCCGATATGGTGATTGCGCCACACGTGGCGATCTTCCCGAGTCTGGCGATTTTCCTGACCGTGCTGGCGTTTAACCTGCTGGGGGATGGGCTGCGAGACGCGCTGGATCCGAGGATAAAGGGGTAGTGCAGTGAAATGTGCCGGGTGGCGGCTTCGCCTTACCCGGCCTACAAAAGCGGAGTGGGGGGAATTAAACCCGGCTACCCCACAGGTCATACTCGTCCGCGTTTTCAACCTTCACGCGAATAATATCACCCGGCTTAACGTTGGTTTCGCCATTCAGGTACACCGCACCGTCGATTTCAGGGGCGTCCGCCATGCTGCGGCCAATCGCGCCTTCTTCGTCCACTTCGTCGATGATAACCATGATCTCGCGGCCCACTTTCTCCTGCAGACGCTCGGCAGAAATCTGCTGCTGAAGCTGCATGAAGCGGTTCCAGCGCTCCTCTTTCACCTCTTCCGGCACCTGATCCGCCAGCTCGTTAGCGGTTGCGCCTTCCACCGGGCTGTACTTGAAGCAGCCGACGCGGTCCAGGCGCGCTTCCTTCAGGAAGTCGAGCAGCATCTGGAAGTCTTCTTCGGTTTCACCCGGGAAGCCGACGATGAAGGTGGAGCGCAGGGTCAGGTCCGGGCAGATCTCACGCCACTGTTTGATGCGCGCCAGCTGACGGTCAACGGAGCCAGGACGTTTCATCAGCTTCAGGATACGCGGGCTCGCGTGCTGCAGCGGGATGTCCAGGTACGGCAGAATCTTGCCTTCCGCCATCAGTGGGATCACGTCGTCAACGTGCGGGTACGGGTAAACGTAGTGCAGACGCGTCCAGATACCGAGTTTGGATAGCTGCTCGCACAGGCCGACCATGCTGGTTTTCACCGGCTCGCCGTTGTGGAAGCCGGAGCGGTGCTTAACGTCCACGCCATAAGCTGAGGTGTCCTGGGAGATGACCAGCAGTTCCTTCACGCCCGCATCGGCCAGACGTTTGGCTTCCGCCAGCACTTCGCCGATTGGACGGCTCACCAGATCGCCACGCATGGACGGGATGATGCAGAAGGTGCAGCGGTGGTTGCAGCCTTCGGAAATTTTCAGGTACGCGTAGTGGCGCGGCGTCAGCTTCACGCCCTGTTCCGGCACCAGGCTCAGGAACGGGTTGTGCTTGGGTTTTGGCACGTAGTGATGAACATGTTGCAGCACCTGCTCGTAGCTGTGCGGGCCGGTAATCTCCAGCACCTTCGGGTGCACTTCGCGGATCTGGTCTTCTTTCGCGCCCAGACAGCCGGTCACGATCACTTTGCCGTTTTCGGTCAGCGCTTCACCGATGGCTTCCAGTGACTCCTGGACCGCGCTGTCGATAAACCCGCAGGTGTTAACGATCACCATATCGGCGTTGTCGTAGCTTGGCACCACGTCATAGCCCTCGGTGCGCAGTTCGGTCAGGATGCGTTCTGAATCCACCAGGTTTTTCGGGCAGCCCAGGGAGACGAAGCCGATTTTCGGCTGGTGCGTAACATTGCTCATAGGTTAAAAATTCATCAATTATGGAGTTATCAGGGCGGGATTTTACAGCGTATCGCGGGGGATTTATACACTCTTTGCAAGGTGGATGCGCCGGGCAGAGGTTGTAACATTGTAAATAATGTTAATCAGTTAATAAAAATTGATCCCAGGCATTAAACTGTACAAAAAATGTACTTATCCTGACTAGGCACAATGGCTGACAGAGGAGGAAAGAGCATGACCGTTGACAGACTAAAACGCGATCTGCTGAACAAGCTGATCAACGCCCGAATCGACCTGGCCGCGTACCTGCAGTTGAGGAAGGCAAAAGGGTATATGTCAGTCAGCGAAAGCGAACATCTGCGTGATAACCTGTTTGAACTTTGCAATTTCATGCGTGAAAAAGCACCGGCCCTGCAGGCGAACTACGGCGAAAGTGAAGAAGTCGCGCTGCGCCGCGCCGCCGAGGTGCTCTCCATTGCAGGGGTGTGTCTGATGAACGGACGCCACGACTGCCCGAATTTTATCGCCGTAAACGCGGAGAAGCTTGAAAACTGCCTGACAACGCTCTCTCTATGCATCATGTGCCTGAACGAGCACAAACAGCTCGAACAGCACTGATCCCGGGGGAGGCAACTCCCCCTTCTGATTAAGCTTTTGTAAAAGTGGTAACGCGCCCGGACACAGTGGCTAATCTTTATGCCATATGCCGATAAAGGAGCGCATTATGCCTCGATCCTCGCTGATTTCCCTGCCTGCGTTATTCATTCCGTTTTCACTTCTTGCTGCGCCAGAGGCGGTGAAGGTCGAGGTGCTGCAAAACAGACTCGATCACCCCTGGTCCCTGGCATTCCTGCCGGATAATAACGGGCTGCTGGTGACCCTGAAGGGCGGCCAACTCAAACGCTGGCAGGCCGGAAAAGGGCTCTCCGATCCGATTGTCGGCGTACCGAAAGTCTGGGCAAACGGCCAGGGAGGATTGCTGGATGTGGTGCTGGCGCCGGATTTTGAAACGTCGCGCCGCGTCTGGCTGAGCTACGCCGAGGCCGGGCATGACGGCAAAGCCGGAACGGCGGTGGGCTTTGGCCGCCTGAGCGACGACTATTCCCGCATCGAGGGATTCCAGGTGGCGTTCCGCCAGATGCCGAAACTCTCAACCGGTAACCATTTCGGCGGACGGCTGGTGTTCGACGGCAGAGGCTCCCTCTTTATCGGACTCGGCGAGAATAACCAGCGTCCCACGGCGCAGGATCTGGATAAATTGCAGGGCAAAGTGGTGCGCCTCACCGAAGACGGAAAAGTCCCGCCGGATAACCCCTTTGTGAATACCCCCGGTGCGCGACCTGAAATCTGGTCTTACGGCATCCGCAACCCGCAGGGGATGGCGATGAACCCCTGGAGCGACACGCTGTGGCTGAACGAGCACGGCCCGCGCGGCGGGGATGAGATCAATATCCCGGAGAAGGGTAAGAACTACGGCTGGCCGCTGGCAACGCACGGCATTAACTACAGCGGTCTGAAAATCCCGGAAGCCAAAGGCGAGCACGTTGAGGGCACCGAGAAGCCGCTGTTCGTCTGGAAAGTCTCACCCGCGGTAAGCGGCATGGCGTTCTACAACAGCGACGTCTTCCCGCAGTGGAAAAACAAGCTGTTTATCGGCGCGCTGAAGGAGAAGGACGTGATCGTGCTGAGCGTGGAGGGTAACAAGGTGACAAAGGACGGGCGCATTCTGGGCGACCGGGATCAGCGTATTCGCGATGTGCGGGTGGGGCCGGATGGGTATCTGTATGTCCTGACCGACGAGACGGACGGGCAGCTGTTGAAAGTCAGCCCGTCCGGCGCGTAATCAGGTTACCGGGATCATCACGACGTTACGGTACGCCGGACGATCGCTCAGCTGTTTAAGCCAGCGCTCCAGGTGCGGGCGCGGCGTCCACTTCAGGCCCATGTTGGTCAGGTTCCAGACGAACGGCGCCACGGCGATATCGCCGGTGCCGAACGTCTCGCCGGAGAACCAGGCGTGCTTCGCCAGCTCGTCATCCATCATCGCAAACAGATTTTCGCAGGCATCCTGCGCGGCGTGAATCGCGGGATAATCGCGTTCCGCTTCCGGCGTGCGGATAAGCCCCATCAGGATCACGCGGTGGGTTGGGGACAGCGTCTGGTTCGCCCAGTCCATCCACTTTTCGCCCTGGGCGCGGCGGGCCGGGTTTTCTACCCACAGGCGGCCCTGACCGTACTGGGCGGCGAGGTAACGCACAATCGTGTTGGACTCCCAAAGCGTCGCGTCCGTTTCATCATCGCGCAGCAGCGGCACCAGGCCATTCGGGTTCATGGCCAGATAGTCGGCCTCCTTGTTCACGCCGAACGCCATGCCTGCCATGATTTGATTGAACGGTAAATCCAGCTCTTCCAGCGTCCAGAGCACTTTCTTAACGTTGGTCGAATTATTCCTGCCCCACAGCGTAATCATATTTACTCCCGATGAGATGTGAATCCGAATCAGCTTTTCGCCATGGTGAGATAAACCTAACAATTACGCAACAGAAGACAAAAAAATCGCCTTAATCAAAGCGTATCTGAATGTTATTGCATAAACTTTAATAACTTTACCCTCGTTGGGTTTCTTTAACGGTTTTAGTGCGCTATTACTCATCGCTTCTTGCGACACGGTGATGTGACGTAATTTTTGAATGGACACTCGGGTGGCATTTATGACGCGTAAAATGACTTCTCTGCGCAGCCTGGCGGCAGGCTCTGCGCTTCTTTTCCTGTTTGCACCAACGCTCTACGCAGCTGAACAGGCTGCGCCCGAAGCGCCGCCTGTGGATGCGCGCGCCTGGATCCTGATGGACTACGCCAGCGGTAAAGTGCTGGCGGAAGGGAATGCGGATGAGAAACTCGATCCGGCAAGCCTGACCAAAATCATGACCAGCTATGTGGTAGGCCAGGCGCTGAAAGCGGGCAAGATCAAGCTGGACGATATGGTGACCATCGGGAAAGACGCCTGGGCGACCGGCAACCCGGCCCTGCGCGGATCTTCCGTGATGTTCCTGAAGCCAGGGGATCAGGTCTCCGTTTCCGATCTGAATAAAGGGGTGATTATTCAGTCAGGAAATGATGCGTGCATCGCGCTGGCCGACTACGTTGCCGGCAGCCAGGATTCTTTCATTGGCTTGATGAATGGTTACGCGCAGAAGCTGGGCTTAACCAACACCACGTTCAAAACGGTTCACGGCCTGGATGCGCCGGGCCAGTTCAGCACCGCGCGCGACATGGCGCTGCTGGGGAAAGCGCTGATCCACGACGTGCCGGATGAATACGCCATCCACAAAGAGAAAGAGTTTACCTTCAACAAAATTCGCCAGCCGAACCGCAACCGCCTGCTGTGGAGCAGCAACGTCAACGTGGACGGGATGAAAACCGGCACCACGGCGGGTGCAGGCTATAACCTGGTGGCCTCCGCGACCCAGGGCGACATGCGCCTGATTTCGGTAGTGCTGGGCACCAAAACCGACCGCATTCGCTTTAACGAATCAGAAAAACTGCTGACCTGGGGCTTCCGCTTTTATGAAACCGTGACGCCGATTAAACCGGATGCCACGTTCGTCAGCCAGCGCGTCTGGTTTGGTGACAAGAGCGAGGTGAACCTGGGCGCGGGTGAGGCGGGCTCGGTAACCATTCCGCGCGGCCAGCTGAAAAACCTGAAGGCCAGCTACACTCTGACCGACCCGCAGCTCACCGCCCCGCTGAAAAAAGGCCAGGTGGTTGGGACGATTGATTTCCAGCTTAACGGTAAGTCGATTGAACAGCGTCCGCTGATTGTGATGGAAGCAGTGGAAGAGGGCGGCTTCTTCAGCCGGATGTGGGATTTCGTGATGATGAAATTCCACGGGTGGTTCGGCAGCTGGTTTAGCTAAGTTTTTGCCGGGTGGCGCTGCGCTTACCCGGCCTACGTTCGAGCCGTTGTAGGCCGGGTAAGGCGAAGCCGCCACCCGGCATAACCTCAATACATCAACTTCACCTGCTGCGCTTTCGCGTGGGCCACAATCTCGTCGTCCGGGCGGCAATCGCTGACGATGGCATCGAACTGCGCCAGCTCGCCCATTCTTGCCGGACGCACCTTACCAAACTTACTGTGATCGACCACCAGCACATGGTACTGCGCGGCGCTCAACGCCCAGTGCTTGACCGGTAATTCTTCCAGATTAAAGCAGGTTGCCCCCTGACGCACATTGACGCCCGCGGCGGAATAAAACGCGATGTCCGGGCAGAGGTTGCTGAGCGTGTCCTGCAGGTTGAGCGGCTTAAAGATCGCGTTGCTGGCGTGAAACTCACCGCCGCAGAGGATCACCCGGCACTCGGGTTTCTCCTGAAGCGCCAGAAAGGTGTTCAGGGAATAACAGACGGCGGTAAACGGAATGCTGCTGTCGATGGCTTCGATAATCCACGGCGTGGTGGTACCGCAGTCAAAAAACAGCGTCTGGTGCGGCTGTACCAGGGAAGCCGCAAGCCGCGCGGCTTTGCGTTTCTCTTCCACCAGGCGCGTCTTCTGGTCGCTGATCAGATAATGGCTGGCGCTACGCGGCTCAAGCACAATGTATCCGCCCAGCAGCACGACGGGTGCGCTCTCGCTGTTCAGATCCCGACGAATGGTCATCTCCGAGACGCCGAGGAGGTTGGCGGCTTCCTTAAGATGCAGCTTATCGCTGCGCTTCAGCGCCTGTAGCAGCTGAGCAATGCGGTCATCGCGACGTGTTTCCATAGTTCCTCGGCATAAAAAAATGAACCCCCGCAGGGCGGGGGTTCAAGTGTAACCTGTCAGGTCGGGGTTAGTCACGTATCCAGCCTTTGCGGATCGGGATGGCGAAAATGGCGCGATAGAGTGAAGAAAGCGCACGGTAGAGCGCTTCCCCGATGAGGCTCCACAGGATAGCCGCGCTCACGCAGCCAATCAGCCCCACCAGGAAGCCACCCACCATATCCAGCGGCCAGTGGACGCCCAGATACACGCGAGACCAGGCGATGGCCACAGCGACCACCATCAGCACCGCACCCGACCACAGGCGATGCCAGAACAGGAAGGCCAGTGCGAAGGTGAAGATCACCGTACCGTGATCGCTCGGGAAAGAGTCATCCGGCGCATGGTGCAGGAAGGTATAGCCGACGTGATCGACAAACGGACGATCGTGCGGGAACGCATGGCCCAGAATGTAACTCGCCAGGACGCTTACGCCGAGAGCCATCGCCACTTTGATTACAAGCTTGCGCTGCGCTTTCACCTGGCTACGAGGTCCCCACAGCCAGAGGATGGCTGCCAGCGCGGGCACGATACTGATCAGATCTTTTGCCAGAAAGGTGGCGAAGTCGATCATCCACTCGGGCGAGGCCGGGGTGGCGTTGATCAGATAAAACAGCTGATAATTCAGATTCTCTAGCATAGCGTTATCACTCTTTAGCAAACCGGGTGGAAACCAGCCCGTAGACTGCCACCTGGGAAAACCAGACCCACCACCCGGCCCACAGGTTGTGAGAGAAAAAATGCGCCCCGCGCATGACCTGACCGAAGCCCATCGCCAGACCCAGCAAAATGCCGAGAACGACAAAGCTCCAGGCCAGACGCGGCCGCTCGCGCCAGAAGGCAAAAAACAGTCCCATCACCATAAAGCCGCTGGAAGAATGGCCGCCGGGGAAGCAGCGCCCCGGGCCGCTGTCCGCCGGGACGGCGCTGAACAGGGGATAGGACATCGCCTTACCGCCATATTCCACCAGGTCCCACGGGCAGCTGTGATGGCTCATGCTTTTCAGCACGCCCACGACCAGCGCGCCAAGCCCCATCAGCAGCGCCGCCGTAACCAGCCTCGCGTTACGCTTGTACGCGCCGTAAAACAGCGCCACGGCGCCTAAAGCGATGGCAATGTACTTCGCCAGACGATGGTTGAGCAGATCCAGCAGGTGGTCTTTCTGCAGCGGGAAGCTCTGCGTCGCCGCGTCATACCAGAAGCCGGTGATCCATCTGTCGAGCGCTTCATTGCGCGATAGCCACGTAAACACCACGGCAAGGACTATCAGTATGAAAAGCTGATAACCATAAAAGCGGGCCGGCAAGCGGTAAAGGCGTTTTGTCTTATTTGTCTGTAACTTAGACAATTCTGAACGGCTGGAGGTGAGTGACATAATTTGGGGTCGTTGACGAGTAATGGGGCTATCATAAATCTGTCAAATTAAGGAAACCTTAAACGAAGACGATATGTGCTTTATTTCTGTTTATCCTCGATAAATCACTATCTCGGGCTGCGGCATTTCATTACACTCGTCGCGATTTTGTCATTATAAAGAGATTGCATGTTAAACCGTTCTTCTTCAGGTTCACGTCTGGGTCGTCAGGCGTTGCTTTTCCCCCTGTGTCTGGTGCTCTACGAATTTTCTACCTATATCGGCAACGATATGATCCAGCCCGGTATGCTGGCCGTGGTGGCGCAGTACAACGCCGGAATTGAGTGGGTACCGACCTCCATGACCGCCTATCTGGCCGGCGGCATGTTTTTGCAGTGGCTGTTAGGCCCACTGTCGGATCGTATTGGCCGTCGCCCGGTGATGCTGACGGGCGTGGTGTGGTTCATCGTCACCTGCCTTGCCACGCTGCTGGCGCAAAATATTGAACAATTTACTCTGCTGCGTTTCCTGCAGGGGGTGAGCCTGTGCTTTATCGGCGCCGTGGGGTATGCGGCCATTCAGGAGTCGTTTGAAGAGGCGGTGTGTATCAAAATCACCGCGCTGATGGCGAACGTGGCGCTGATCGCTCCCTTACTCGGGCCGCTGGTGGGCGCCGCATGGGTGCATATGGCCCCCTGGGAAGGGATGTTTGTGCTGTTTGCGGTTCTCGCCGCCATCGCGTTCTTTGGCCTGCACCGTGCGATGCCGGAAACCGCCACCCGCATCGGCGAGAAACTTTCGCTGAAAGAGCTGGGTCGGGATTACAAAGAGGTGCTGAAAAACGGCCGCTTTGTAGCGGGCGCGCTGGCGACCGGGTTTGTTAGCCTGCCGCTGCTGGCGTGGATTGCCCAGTCTCCGGTCATTATCATCAGCGGCGAAAAGCTCAGCAGCTACGAGTACGGCCTGCTGCAGGTGCCGATCTTTGGTGCGCTGATTATCGGTAACCTGGTGCTGGCTCGTCTGACGTCACGCCGCACCGTGCGTTCGCTGATTATCATGGGCGGCTGGCCGATTGCGGCAGGGCTGATTCTGGCGGCGGTGGCAACCGTCGCGTCATCTCACGCTTATTTGTGGATGACGGCGGGGCTGAGTATCTACGCCTTCGGGATTGGCGTGGCGAACGCCGGGCTGGTGCGCCTGACGCTGTTTGCCAGCGAGATGAGTAAGGGCACGGTCTCCGCGGCGATGGGGATGCTACAGATGCTGATTTTTACCGTCGGTATCGAGGTGAGCAAGCATGCCTACGCGATGGGCGGTAACGGGCTGTTCAGCCTGTTTAACCTCGCCAATGGCGTGCTGTGGGTTGGCCTGATGGTGGTATTCCTGAAAGACAAGCGCGTCGGAAACGCTCTGCAACCTTAATTCTTATGCCCTCTCCCTGTGGGAGAGGGCTAGGGTGAGGGCACCAGACCGCACGCGGTCAATTAAACGGTGCCTCCCCATTCAACACCTTCTCAATCACATCCAGCACGCCTTCCTCGTTATTGTGCGGCGCTTCAAAGCGCGCCGCCGCTTTGATATGCGGTCTGGCATTCGCCATCGCAAAGCTGAACCCGGACTGGCGCAGCATCTCCACGTCGTTGCCGCTGTCGCCGAAGGCCACCACGTCGCTGTTCTCTATGCCCCAGCGCTGTTGCAGGATCCGCAGGCCGTTGGCTTTATGCACGCCGGGGATAATGAGGTCGATACTGCCGTGACCGGTGGTGACGGGCACCATGATGTCGCTGAGCTTTTCATGCAGCAGCGCCTGAATACGCGGAATTTCATCATCGGACACGTTGAGTCCGAATTTGAAGAAAATATCGTTCAGGTTGTCGAAATCGCTGACCATTTCCAGACGGTGATAGTACTTCGCCGCGATGGCCTTAAAGCCCTCGTCATAGCACTTGAGAGTGTAGGCGCTGCTCTTTCCGCAGGCGATAATCTCAATGCCCGGCACGTCGTTTAAGACGCTTGCGACGGTCTCGAAATGGGCTTTCGACAGTTCACCGTTAAAGACGTCTTCACCTTCGCTCACGACCCAGCCGCCGTTTTCGGCGACGAATGAAATTTCATGCGCAATCTCCGGGAAAAAGGAGATGAGCTGGTAGTACTGGTTGCCGCTGGCGACCACGAAACGAATGCCTTGCGCCTTCATGCGCGCGTACTGCGCCAGAAAGCGCGGGCGATTGTAGGTCTTGGCATCGCTCAGGAATGTGCCATCCATGTCGACGGCGATCAGTTTAACGCTCATATCCCTTCTCCAGTGTCGTTTGATTCGTTTCCGGCTTTGCCACCGCGCGCGCCACCAGCGCCGCGATGATGACCAACCCTAACACCACCAGCATGGCGCTGCGCAGCCCGTAGTGCTCCCCGAGGAAGCCGAGCAGCGGCGGCCCGACCAGGAAGGCGAGATAGCCCGTGGTTGCCACCACGCTGACGCGCGTCGGGGCATCCGGGCCGGTATCGCTGGCGGCAGAGATGGTCAGCGGGAAGCCGAGGGATGCACCCAGCCCCCAGAGGATCACCGAGACGCCGGCAATCCAGTCCACGTCCACAAAGATGATCATCGCGATACCCAGCCCGCCGAGCAGGGCGCTGGCGCGCACTACCGCCACGCGGCTGTAGCGGTCGATAAACCAGCCGCCGGTGAAGCGCCCGACGGTCATCCCCAGCGTAAACCCGGCGTAAATCAGCGAGCCGGAGGTCGGGCTAAAGCCGTGACCGTCCACCATCAGCAGGGGCAGCCAGTCGTTGGCGGACCCCTCCGCGAACGCCATCGCCAGCACCACCACGCCGATCAGCATCAGCTGGAAATCGCGGTAGAAGGGCAGCCCTTTTTCGGCAGAATGCTGTTCGTCCGCGGAGTTTTTACCGGTGCCGTCCGGGATGGCCCGGATGCCGGTCAGAATGGGAATGATGCACACCAGCGCCGCCAGCAGAATATGCAGATTCGCGCTCACGCCAGTGGCCGTCAGCGCCATCCCCACGCCCGCACCGGCCAGCGTGCCGAGGCTATAGAAGCCGTGCATCATTGGCAGCACGGTTTTGTTCATCTCGCGCTCGACCGCTGCCCCTTCCACATTTATCGCCACTTCCGCCGAGCCGAAGCTGCCGCCAAACACCGTCAACCCCAGCGCAAACAGCACCGGTGAGGCAAACCACAGCGCCGCGCTCAGCACCATCATCCCGAACACCGCGAAGCACATGGTGGTGCGGATCACCGCCCGCGTACCGAAGCGCTTCACCAGCCATGCGGAGCAGAGAATGCCGCTCATGGAGCCTATCGACAGGCCGAACAGCACGATGCCCATTTCTGCGGTAGAGACGGACAAAATGTCGCGAATGGCGGGGGTGCGCGTGGCCCAGGAGGCCATCAGCAGACCGGGAATGAAGAAGAACATAAACAGCGCCCACATGCGGAGCTGCAGGGCTTTGCGGGGAGAGGTCAGCGTCATTGGGGTAGCACCAGAAGTACAACAATAGCGACAACACTAGCAAGTTTGTGTACATTTGTACACAAACCAGGTGAGGAATTGATGAGCAGACCACCCAACGATCCGCATCGCCGGGAGAAGATCCTGCAGGCGACGCTCGACACCATTGCTGAACACGGTATTCACGCCGTCACGCACCGTAAAATCGCCACCTGCGCGGGCGTGCCGCTGGGGTCGATGACCTACTATTTCGACGGCATGGAGCCGCTGCTGGAGGAGGCCTTCACGTGGTTTACCCGCCAGATGTCGCAGCAGTACCGGGATTTCTTCGCGGGCGTCACCGGGCCGGAAATGGCGTGCGAATCCATCACCACCCTGATCCACAGTTCGCAGGTGACCACGCCGCACAACATGGCGCAGATGTATCAGCTTTACGCCTTTATGCACCGCAGTGCGGCGCTGAAAACGGTGATGCAGGACTGGATGAAGATGAGCCAGACCACGCTGGAGCAGTGGTTCGACCCGGTCACCACCCGCGCGCTGGACGCGTTTATCGAAGGGATGACGCTGCACTATGTCACCGACCGGGCGCCGTTAAGCCGGGAGGAGATTCGGGCGATGGTGGGGAGGATTGCGGGTATTACACCGTTAAATAAAGAAAATTAGTTCATATTTTTCAATGTATTACGATTTTTCTCCATATTGACAATCCGGTCCTAACACGTGACTATCCACCGCGGTGGTTATTTACTGTTCAGTGGTTGAGGTTGGCGTTGGGTGAAAAAGTAAGTACCTGGTTCGTGCAGGTCAGTCTGGCAAAAAAGAGAGCGTTGTTAGTACTGTTGATTTTGGTTCAGGCAAGTCTGCTGATTGGGCATCTGCTCTACCAGCGCGGCTATGTGGAGGATAACGCTGCACGTATCCTTCGCAATACGGCCATACTCCAGTCCCAGCAGTTTGATACCAGCCTTAACGCGATGCGCTACCAGATGCGCTTTATCGGAAATGCCTTTCTGCTCAACCATACGGTCACGCCTGAAAACGCGCAGCCATTCCTGCAAGGGGAGCTCAAGCGCGCCTGGCTGGATGGCGTTGTCGTCTTTGATGAAGACGGTGATTTTCTCAGCAGCCGCGCGCTATTTCCTTTTGAGCGCGCTCTGGACGCCTCTACGCTTGCGCAGGCCAGCTTTCGGCAGCACCCTCTGTTTACCGATTTTCGCCGGGATGAAGTTACCGAAAGTTTGTTTTACTGGCAGAGCAACGGCACGGATAAAAACATGTTGGGCTTCGTGATGTTCCGTGCAGTGCGCGACGCACATGGTCGCTTTCTTGGTGGTGCGTTGGGTTTCTTCAATGGTAACACCATGAACGATATGTTTCGCAAAATGGAAGCGCAGGGCTTCGATTTAGGTCAGGGTGGGGCGATGGCGGTCCTTGATCGTGACAATGCGGTGCAGCTTGCCCGTATGGGGGCGAATGACGGTTCGCAATTGAACACCTCCGACCCGCGCCTCGCGAAGCTGCTGGAATACGCAAGCGATACCGCACAGGTCCAACGATATACCTCTCCGATTGATGGCGTTGAACGTATGGGAGTATTTCTTAACCTCAACGAACGCAAATGGGTGCTGGCCGTCGGGCTGGCCAGAAAAGACGTGCTGCACGGCTGGTATTATCAGGCTCTGTGGACGGCGCTGGCGATTCTGGTTATCTCCATTACGCAGTGGTTTCTGATGCATTACATCCACGTCAACGCCCTGCAGCGGGCGCGTTTCCAGCAGGAGGCGCGGCTCGATCCGCTCACCGGGCTGGCAAACCGTCGCCAGTTTGATGAGTGGTCTTTGCGGGCCTGCAATCTTGCCCGTCGGCATCAGCAACCCCTGTGCCTGATGAGCATGGATCTGGATTTCTTCAAGCGTATTAACGACACCTGGGGCCATGACGGCGGCGATGCGGTGCTGAAGCATATTGGCAACGCGCTTCCGGCACTGGTGAGAGGAAGCGACATTGTCGCCCGCTTCGGCGGGGAAGAGTTTGTCGTGGCAATGCCGCAGACCTCTATGGAGACGGCCGCTGAGATCGCCGAGCGCGTACGGATGAGCCTTGCCAGCCAGAACGTCGACTTCAATGGGCAGACGATCCGCTTCACCGCCAGCATGGGGCTCGTATGCATGACGCCGGATGAACTGGAGATTGAACATGGCGTGCAGTCAGCCCTGGCGCGAGCCGATCGTGAGCTTTATCGTGCAAAACGTGAGGGGCGCAACCGGGTCTGCGTGGCGAGCTAGCGGGCGGTTGTTTTCTCCAGGCGTTCAGGGCCCGCCGGGCGCTGGCCCTGTCGTCCACCTGACGATGGATTATTTTTTCAGGATATTCTTCCCGCTGGCGTCCACCACCGCTTCGCCATCTTCTTTCGTAAACGCCCCTTTCTGCGCGTCCGGCAGAATGTCGAGGACGACTTCAGACGGGCGGCACAGGCGGGTGCCCAGCGGCGTCACCACGATCGGACGGTTAATCAGGATCGGGTGTTGCAGCATAAAATCGATAAGCTGGTCGTCGGTGAAGCTGTCTTCGGCCAGGCCGAGCCGTTCATAGGGCTCTACGTTTTTACGCAGCAAATCGCGCACCGAAATGCCCATATCGGCAATCAGGGCGGTCAGCGTATCGCGCGACGGCGGGGTTTCCAGATAGAGAATAATCTCTGGCTCCGCGCCGCTGTTGCGGATCATCTCCAGCGTGTTGCGCGAGGTGCCGCAGGCGGGGTTGTGGTAAATGGTGATGTGGCTCATATCAGTGGCTCATTACAGTGTGAAGGAGAGACGTAGCGCCAGGGCGGCGAGCGTCACAAACAGGACCGGCAGCGTCATGATGATGCCCGTCCGGAAATAGCCGCCCCAGGTAATCGTCATGTTTTTCTGCGCCAGCACGTGAAGCCAGAGCAGGGTGGCGAGACTACCAATAGGCGTGATTTTTGGCCCCAGATCGCAGCCAATCACGTTGGCGTAAATCATCGCGTCCTTTATCAATCCTGTTGCCGTGCTGCCGTCAATGGAGAGCGCGCCAATCAGCACCGTGGGCATATTGTTCATTATGGATGACAGAAACGCGGTGATGAACCCGGTTCCCAGCGTGGTGGCCCACAGTCCGTGTCCGGCCAGGCTATTCAGCACGCCGGTGAGATAATCCGTCAGCCCGGCATTGCGCAGGCCATACACCACCAGATACATCCCCAGCGAGAAGATGACGATCTGCCACGGCGCGCCGCGCAGCACTTTTCCGGTATTTATCGCATGTCCGCGTTTTGCGACAGCGAATAAAATCAGCGCGCCGACGGTCGCAATGGCGCTGACCGGAATGCCGAGAGGTTCAAGCACGAAGAAACCGACGAGCAGAAGGAGGAGGACGATCCAGCCCGTTCTGAACGTCGGGAGGTCGTGAATGGCCCGCGCAGGCTCCTGGAGTTTCGCCAGGTCATATTCTGGAGGAATTTCCTTGCGAAAGAACAGGTGCAGCATCACCAGCGTTGCGGCAATCGCGGCGATATCCACCGGGATCATCACCGAAGCGTACTCGCTGAACCCCAGCGCGAAGAAGTCTGCCGAGACGATGTTGACCAGGTTGGAGACAATCAGCGGCAGGCTGGCGGTATCGGCGATAAAACCTGCCGCCATCACAAACGCCAGCGTGGCCTGTTTGCTGAACCCCAGCGCCAGCAGCATGGCGATGACGATAGGCGTGAGGATCAGCGCCGCGCCGTCATTAGCAAACAGCGCTGCGACGGCTGCGCCCAGCAGGATAATCCAGGTAAACAGCAATCGCCCTCGACCTTTCCCCCAGCGAGCGACGTGCAGCGCTGCCCACTCGAAAAAGCCGGACTCATCCAGCAGCAGACTAATAATGATAACGGCGATAAACGTTGCCGTGGCGTTCCAGACGATATTCCAGACTACCGGAATATCGTTAATGTGAATTACGCCGCTGGCCAGCGCCAGCACGGCGCCAATAGTCGCGCTCCAGCCGATACTCAGTCCTTTGGGCTGCCAGATGACCAGCACCAGCGTAAACAGAAAAATTGCCCCTGCCAGAAACATCGCTTACTCCGTTATATCTGTTTTTGTGAATGTGTTTTGATTAGCACGAACCCGGAAGCCGGTTTTTCAGCTTCATACGCGTCTCTTCCCGCAGGCAGTTCCAGCTGGTGTCGATAACGGCTGCCGCCCATGCAGGCATGTTGGGAGAGAGACGGTAATGGACCCACTTACCCTCGCGACGGTCGATCACCAGCCCGGACTCGCGCAGCAGCGCCATATGGCGGGAAACCTTCGGCTGAGATTCGGCGGTGGCGGCGCAGAGATCGCAGACGCACAGCTCGCCCGCTTCGCGGAGCAGCATGACGATGGCGAGCCGCGTTTCGTCGGAGAGGGTTTTGAAGAGGTGGAGTGGGTGGAGCATGGGGGTTCCTGCAGGTGTGATTTTATATGTGTTTAATCATATATGTTTTGATTGCAAGATAGAAGCGGAAGTAGATCTGATGCTGAATGATGGAAGTTCGCCGTTTGGAGCCGGGTTGCGTATAACCTAGAAAACTAGCGTCTGGAAAAGTATGAAATTTGGTGTCAGTGGTGCAGGGAGATGGCATAGCTATTAATCGTTGTGTTAGCTGAGTAGAAAACTATTTAATTTTTAAAAACATATGGTTAACTTTGCATATGAACAGTAGCATTGGTAGGGAATTGTGAACGATTTGTTTATGGAGTTACTTACTTTGTAGTGGATAGAACTTATGGCCCAGCTGGTCTCTAGTTCAGATTGTATCGATGACGAGAAGGAAATTGCGCTTTTGTGGATGTGAGATCTGACTAGGGACCTTATTACTAAGCTGAATAAATATGGAGTAAGGCACGATGAGTGTGCGCATCAGTGACTTTGCTCCATGGGAAACTCTCTTCCATATGGCATCCCGCGGTTTAAGAAAGCAGTGCATGTCTGTGGTGCGTAGATTAACATGATCCAAAAAGGATCTCGATTGGTTGCGACCGTCAGGACTGGCGCTCTTTCCGGCCCATTATAAACCTGCATGAAAACCACAACATGAAGCGGCCAAGTGTGGAGGGGGACGAGCGAGCGTTCACGCTTTACACTTCATTAGATTGATGTAATGTATCCTCACATATTCAGAGCGATAGGTGCAAAATGGAACTACATGCTTATACACGAACTATTTCAGAATTATTGTCCGTAAACAGAAAATATGTTGTCCCAAGATTTCAGAGAGAATATTCATGGGCTCGGGAGCAAATAAATGAGCTCTGGTATGACGTTATATCTAATATAAAGCCTAATACTAAGAACGCATACGTTAATAATGAATATTTTATAGGTTCGCTAGTTCTTGTTGGCGATGAAACTGGTCGGGAGATGCAAATAGTCGACGGTCAACAAAGATTGACGACCTTAACAATATTCTTATCAGTTTTATGTGAGTGTTTCATAAGTATTGATCAGCGTGGGTTGGCGGAAGCATTATTTGAGAATTACATCGAAGGTAGAGATGATGAAGGGAGGAAATTTTTTAAGTTAATTAATGAAACACCAAAGCCTTTCTTTCAGAAAAATATTCAACATATCGATAAAGCAGAGGAACAGCCTCAATCACAAGAAGAAAGGAATCTTTTAGCTGCCTATAAAGAAATATCAAGTCTTGCGTCAAGGGAAAGGCTGGGTAGATACTTTTCCACCGATCTAACTAACGATGAAAGCTATGCAGTTATTTTGAAGTGTGTTCGTGATCAAATCTTAAGATATTTAAAGATTATTTTTATTACAGTAAATGAGGAAGATGAGGCGTATACTATATTTGAAACGCTTAATGCTCGAGGTATGAATTTAAGTTTTGTTGATTTGATTAAGAATAAATTGTTTAAAGCTTTGACTGATGAACATCCAAATGATGATGCAAAAGATAATTGGAAATCGATTCGTACTATTCTAACAGATAGGAATGGTGTGGGTACCATTGAAAGTTTTATGAGGCATTGGTGGGTTTCTAAATATGCATATGTCAGCAATGAGAATCTATATAAATCATTTATAACAAAGTGGCGAAAAGGAGATATAGACCCAGCTGCATTTATTCAAGAGCTAAAAGATGATGCAAGATTATATGTATTAATATCCTCACCGCTTGATAGCGATTTTCCGCAGCAGGAAGATAAACCTCTTTATCAGTCACTAAACGCATTACGACTTTTTAGTGTTACTCAGTGCAAGCCTTTTTTATTGGCATTAATGAAAGCGAAACGTGCGGGTAAACTCAGGCAACGTGATTTGCTTAGAGCTTTGCATACAATTGAAAACTTCCATTTTGTTTTTAATGCTGTTTGCTCTTTACGCCCATCAGGGATCGAAGGTGCTTATTCGAAGGCTGCGAGAGCAATAAATGCTCCCCAATCGACGAAAGTCACAAATGGTGAGGTTATTGAGCAATTATGCACACTACTAAGTAATCGTAAGCCAGAGTTGACAGTCTTCACTGAAAACTTCAGAGATCTGACATTTACTGATGAAAAAAATAAGCAAAAGAAACTCATTCAATATATTTTGAGTAAGTTTGAAATGTCTCGGCATGCTGGTAATGAATATAGGCCGCATTCAATAACCTTAGAGCATGTTTTGCCCCAGAGTAATGGTGGGGGGAAGGAAATTGGTATGATTGGTAACCTTATCCCGTTATCTAAAGAACTAAATGAGCAAGCTGGCGATAAGCCGTTGGAACGCAAGATTTCTATCTATGAGCAGTCTGAGTTTATCCTTACAGAGGAATTTGTTCATGAGCTACAGACTATTTATGGTGGGGAGTGGAACTCCGATAATATCATAAATAGAACGGATAGACTCGCTGGAGAGGCATATACTAGTCTTTGGAATCACTAAATTACACCCTCTCCAGGTTAACAGGTTTGCTTGGAGAGGGATTAATCAATTGAGTAACTCCTAAATTTAATTACTTCCTCATCGAACCAAATATTATTTGGCTCGATAGTTACTTGTAGTGGATTTAATTCATTTCTTACAAACACATTTTCTCCTTCCCACAACACCCTAGCATTGCATCCGCATAACCACCGAAGGCAAAGATGTGACGATGGTGATGTACGGGCAACGGATGAGTCTGACGCTGACAGAAAACCGGGATTTTGAAGCGGACCAGCTCGTTTTGGAGCTGGACGAAACGGACGTGATGATTGTGCTGCCGCGTCGGGGATTCAACAAACGCTGGGCTGGAAAGGTCAGTAGCTGTTCCCAAAGAGGGATTTACCATAGACTAGATTGAGCACTGAGCTGCTAAACGCCTTTTAAAACACCGTTCATCAGCAATTTCCATCATTCTTGCCTCCGCAGCAGCTTGACTACGCATTTCCGAAAGTTTGGATTTAAAGGTGTGAAGATTACCCTGAATATTTAATGGTAGGGGAGTCGATGCGATCAGCGTGTCTTCAAGTTCCCAGGGCGCTTCGACAGGATGCCAGTGAACTTTGGCATTCTCTTCCATCCAGGCGTCAAGCCACTGCTCGCCAGGGTGAGTAAATGTCATTCTGGATCCTGAACCTACGCGCCGCAGGGGAAAGCCACTTAAACCACTCAATAACACACCCAGCGTGCGCCTGAGTGTTGATCCAGCCGCATTGCCGCTGTAATGCGTTTTGATTCGTTTCCTTAAGTTCGAACGGCTGTTAGGTTTCCCCCTCTGGTCGGGTGAAATACCAACGTATAGCAGCGTGTAGCCGTCTGAGGTAATGCAGCCCTCGGTCGGCACGCCTGGAGGGATTTCCTTAAACCACCAGAAGTAGACACCGTTTACTGCAGGAACTGGTGTTGGCCTGCTCATCACTTCCGTTCTGCTGTAGGTTTTCTCGGGATAAAAATCGAACATGCGGCTTTCCTTGCTGACGTTTTCCCTGATTTTATTCTTTTGCTGTCAGGGAGCGATAGTTTTATGAAGCCTGGAAGGAAAAAGTAAGGAGATAGTGTTTTTTTGTCCGGAGCTGACGCCCAACATCAGAAAGCGTGGCTGTAAGCGATTGATTCTGTGAGTGAGGGAATTTCAGGCAACAAAAAACCCATCAACCTTGAACCAAAACGGCGGGGTTGATGGGCTCCACAAATTGGGGACATCAAAGAAAAGCAGTGGCACTAGTTATGACTACCCCCTGCTAAAAAAGTTCTGCGCGTAACGAAAATATTTTCCGCCACGCGCATTCTTAGGAGTTATCCGAGCCCCGGCCAGATGATGATGATCAGCGTACCCGCCAGCGTGAGCAGTACGTTAGCGATAGCATAGGTGCCCGCATAGCCCAGCGCCGGAATGTTGCTGCGCGCGGTGTCGCTGATGATTTCCATCGCTGGGGCACAGGTACGCGCTCCCATCATCGCCCCGAAGAGCAGGGCGCGGTTCATGCGCAGCACGTAGGCGCCGAACAGGAAGCAGATCACCACCGGCACCAGGCTGACGATTAGTCCGGAAACCAACATCTGCCAGCCAACGGCACCCAGGCTGTGGCCAATGCCGCTGCCCGCGCTTAAGCCCACGCCCGCCATAAAGACCATCAGACCGAACTCTTTCACCATGTTCAGCGCGCCCTGCGGAATGTAGCCGAAGGTAGGGTGGTTCGCTCGCAGGAAGCCCAGCATGATCCCGGCGAACAGCAGCCCGGCGGCGTTACCGATGCCGAAGCTAAAGTTGCTGAACTGGAAGGTGATCATCCCGATCATCAGGCCAACGATAAAGAAGGCGCAGAAGGCCAGCAGGTCGGTGACCTGGCTGTGAATGGAGATAAAACCGATGCGGTCGGCCACGGTTTTTACGCGTCGCGCGTCGCCGCTGACCTGCAGAACGTCGCCTTTGTTGAGCACCACGTTGTCGTCGATTGGCATCTCAATCTGGCTGCGGATCACGCGGTTGAGGAAGCAGCCGTGGTCGGTCAGCTTCAGCTGCGCCAGGCGGCGGCCCACGGCGTTATGGTTTTTCACCACGATCTCTTCGGTGACGATGCGCATGTCGAGCAGGTCGCGGTCGAACACCTCTTTGCCGTTACGGAAGCTCGGGTCGAGACGGGCGTGGGCGTCCGGGTAACCCACCAGCGCAATGTCGTCGCCCATCTGCAGCACCGCGTCGCCGTCCGGGTTCGCCAGAATACCGTTGCGGCGGATACGTTCGATGTAGCAGCCCGTCTGGCGGTAAATCCCCAGCTCGCGCAGGTTTTTACCGTCTGCCCATGCCACCAGCTCCGGCCCGACGCGGTAGGCGCGGATCACCGGGAGATAGACTTTACGTTTGGAATCGGTATCGAGACCGCGCTCGCGGGCGATTTGCTGGGCGCTGGTCTGCAGATCCTGATGCTGCAGTTTTGGGAGGTAGCGTGCGCCAACGATCAGGCTCACCAGACCAATCAGATAGGTCAGGGCATAGCCCAGGCTCAGGTGGTCGAGGGCGGTGGAGAGCTGTTCCCCGGCCATCCCGGAGTGGCGCAGGGTATCACCGGCACCCACCAGCACCGGAGTGGAGGTCATCGAGCCTGCCAGCATACCGGCCGTTAGCCCGATATCCCAGCCAAACAGTTTACCCAGCCCTAACGCGATCAGCAGCGCGCTGCCGACCATCACCAGCGCCAGCATCAGATAATTTTTGCCGTCGCGGAAGAAAATGGAAAAAAAGTTAGGTCCCGCTTCCACGCCAACACAAAAAATAAACAGCATAAAACCTAAGTTGAGCGCGTCCGTGTTAATGCTGAAGTGCTGCTGGCCTAATAATAAGGAGACGACTAAAACGCCAATGGAATTACCGAGTTGAACCGAACCCAGGCGCAATTTACCCAGGCAAAGACCCAGCGCCAGTACCACAAATAATAACAGGATGTAATTCCCATTTAACAAGTCTGCGACGTTTATATTCACGGAGGCTAACTTCTTGTTTACCAGTAAGTTGTTGAATGAAAGGACTTTTTGGGCTACTGTTTTTTGGGTCAGGGAAAAGCGTTAACGCTCCCTGTTTCCTGCTTTATTCCCTAAAACATTAGCTGGCGTGTAGTTTAATCGCATTAGCTACTGACAGCTACTGATTATCGCATCACCCTGTGCGTACTTTGGCAAGGATTGCCGCATTGCTTTATCTGACTGGGCGTCTACCCGACGAAAGTGTATTTGATAGAGATAAGTCAGGAGGATAGGTTGAATATGAAACGAAACTGGGCGGGGGTGATCAGCTGCTTTTTGCTGTTCACGGTCGTATGCATGTCGCTTGCTTTTAACGTGAAAGGGGCATTCAGGGCGTCGGGTCATCCGGAGCTCGGGTTGCTCTTTTTTACCCTGCCGGGGGCAGCTGCCAGTTTTCTCTCCCGTAAAGGGGAGGTGGTGAAGCCGCTGCTGGGCGCCATGCTGGCCGCGCCGCTCTGTTTGCTGATGATGCGCTTGCTGTATATCTCTACGCGGAGTTTCTGGCAGGAGCTGGCGTGGTTGATGAGCGCTGTTTTCTGGTGCGCTCTTGGCGCGCTCTGCTACTTATTTGTGCGCAGTCTGTTTCATAACCGACGACACCACAAATAAAAACGCCCTCTCGGTGAGGGCGTCCTTTCATTTCATTACTGGGCAGCAAACAGGCCCAGGTGCTCTTTGGCGTAAGCTTCAAAGTCGGTGCAGCCGCCAATGTGTTTCTGATCGAGGAAGATCTGCGGTACGGTTTCAACCGGCTTACCGACAGTTTTTTCCAGATCGGCTTTGGTGATGCCTTCCGCGTGGATGTCCACATAGCGGAAGTTGAAGTCATCGCGCTCTTCGGTCAGTTTCTCAGCCAGCTCTTTCGCGCGCACACAGTAAGGGCACCCTGGACGACCAAAAATAACTGCAAACATTTCTCTCTCCTCAAAAAAACAAGCCTGACGGCGAATGACACGTATAGTGCCCCATAACCTGTCGTCATTAAAGAAGGTTTCGCCTGTCGTTATAATATCTATGAGCTATGTTTCGCCAATTACACCGCGCATATCATTGCCTATACTGGCTGCCATACGGTTTAAGCAAGACAAAGAGAGACAAGATGACGCCAACCATAGACCTGCTCCTTTCCCATCGTTCCATTCGCCACTTCACCGATGAGCCGATTACCGATGCGCAGCGCGAAGCGATTATTAACAGCGCAAGGGCGACCTCCAGCTCCAGCTTCCTGCAGTGCAGCTCCATTATCCGCATTACCGACCCGGCGATGCGTGAACAGCTGGTGACGCTGACCGGCGGGCAGAAGCATGTGGCTCAGGCAGCCGAGTTCTGGGTATTCTGCGCCGACTTTAACCGCCACCTGCAGATCTGCCCTGAGGCCGAGCTGGGCCTGGCCGAACAGCTGCTGCTGGGCGTGGTGGATACCGCGCTGATGGCGCAAAACGCCTTTACGGCGGCGGAGTCGCTGGGGTTAGGCGGCGTCTACATTGGCGGCCTGCGTAACAACATTCAAAGCGTGACCGACCTGCTGAAGCTGCCAAAACACGTGCTGCCGCTGTTTGGCCTGTGCCTTGGCTGGCCGGCGGACAACCCGGATCTCAAGCCGCGCATTCCTGCGGCGATGCTGGTGCATGAAAACCACTACCAGCCGGTCGATCAGGATGTTCTGAATCACTACGATGAAGAGCTGGCGAATTACTACATGACGCGCGGCAGCAATAACCGCCGCGACACCTGGACTGACCATATTCGCCGCACCATCATTAAAGAAAATCGCCCGTTTATTCTTGATTACCTGCACAAACAGGGCTGGGCGACGCGATAGTCCATTTATCCTGCGCCTGCCTGCGTATATGATACGCAGGCTTTTTCCATGTCTTCAGAGAGGTGCAGGGTGAAAATTGCCATATTGTCCCGGGATGGAACGCTCTATTCATGTAAGCGCCTGCGAGAAGCGGCGGCGAAACGCGGGCATCAGGTTGAAATCCTCGACCCGATGTCCTGCTATATGAACATCGATCCGGCCGCCTCGTCGATTCACTACAAAGGCCGCAAGCTGCCGCACTTTGATGCGGTGATCCCCCGCATCGGCTCCCAGATTACCTACTACGGCACCGCCGCGCTGCGCCAGTTCGAGATGCTGGGCAGCTACCCGCTCAACGAATCCGTCGCCATTTCCCGCGCCCGCGACAAGCTGCGCTCGCTGCAGCTTCTTGCCCGTCAGGGGATCGATCTTCCCGTCACCGGGATTGCCCATTCCCCGGACGACACCAGCGATCTGATCGACATGGTGGGCGGCGCGCCTTTGGTGATCAAGCTGGTGGAAGGCACGCAGGGCATTGGCGTGGTGCTGGCGGAGACCCGTCAGGCGGCGGAGAGCGTGATTGATGCCTTCCGGGGCCTCAATGCCCACATTCTGGTGCAGGAGTATATCGAAGAGGCGAAAGGGCGCGATATTCGCTGTTTTGTGGTGGGTAACGAGGTCGTGGCGGCGATCGAGCGGCAGGCCAAAGAGGGCGATTTCCGCTCTAATCTTCACCGCGGCGGCATTGCCAGAATCGCCGATATCAGCGATCGCGAACGGGAAATTGCCGTGAAAGCGGCGCAAACCCTGGGGCTGGACGTGGCGGGTGTAGATCTTCTGCGCGCGACGCGCGGGCCGCTGGTCATGGAGGTGAACGCCTCGCCGGGGCTGGAAGGTGTGGAAAAAACCACAGGGGTCGATATTGCGGGTAAAATGATCTTATGGATCGAGCGTCATGCGACGCCGGGCTACTGTCTGAAAACGGGTGGTTAAATGGATTACCGCGCGCTTTTTAAGTACCCTATGCGAAGTTTTTATTAAAGAGGCTGCATCGCGATGGATTTACAGGTCGTACCTACACTGGATACGTTACGTCAATGGCTTGATGATGCCGGAATTACGTTCTTCGAATGTGATTCCTGCCAGGCGCTGCATCTGCCTCATATGCAGAATTTCGACGGCATTTTCGATGCCAAAATCGATCTGATTAACGACGTGATCCTTTTCTCCGCGCTGGCTGAAGTGAAGCCCTCCGCGCTGCTGGCGCTGGCTTCCGACCTGTCGGCAATCAATGCCAGTTCTTTGACGGTGAAGGCATTTCTCGACATACAGGATGATAATCTGCCAAAACTGGTCGTTTGCCAGTCTTTATTCTCCGGGGCAGGGCTGTCGTTCAAGCAGTTCGCCTGGTTTATGCGCTTGAGCGAAGAGCAAATTTCCATGGTTATGATGGAAGCCAATGCACACCATCTGCTGTATAGCGCGGAAGATGATGCAGAGAATAATGATGCATCTCCCAATTTTCTTCACTAAGCCTGTCTGACTTTTGCGCAGTCGCTGCCATAGCGGCTGCAGAAGGCCATTTTTTCTGCTGCTTTTAACCTTTCTTTAAAGAATTATTCACCTCCCTGAAGGCCGTTTCGGCTTATCACGTAGACTTAACCTGCATAAAAAATTGATAAAAGGCGTTTTTTCGTCTGGGCTATAGCCGGGGACACGGGCTACAGTTATTCTTGCGATGCTTAAAAAAGCGAGCGGAAGCTGCCGGGTAAAGAGGTTTCTTTTTATTTTGAGCAGAGCGACAAACTATGCATGATTTTTGCATATATCCTGATTGCACAGTTTTAGTTCGTTTGTTAACGAGCTTTCAGAAGGAATAACACTATGATCGCCTTGAATAAAAAATGGTTATCGGGTCTGGTTGCGGGTGCTCTGATGGCCGTCTCTGCCGGCACGCTCGCTGCGGAACAAAAAACGCTGCACGTTTATAACTGGTCTGACTATATTGCGCCGGACACGGTGGCAAATTTTGAAAAAGAGACCGGCATTAAAGTCGTCTACGACGTGTTCGATTCCAATGAAGTGCTGGAAGGAAAGCTGATGGCGGGCAGCACCGGGTTTGACCTCGTGGTGCCTTCCGCAAGCTTCCTGGAGCGCCAGCTGACGGCAGGCGTCTTCCAGCCGCTGGATAAGAGCAAATTACCGAACTGGAAAAATCTCGATCCGGAAGTGCTGAAGCTGGTGGCTAAGCACGACCCGGACAACAAATACGCGATGCCTTACCTGTGGGCGACCACCGGTATCGGCTACAACGTGGATAAAGTCAAAGCCGCGCTGGGCCCGGACGTGAAGCTGGACAGCTGGGACGTGGTGCTGAAGCCGGAAAACCTTGAGAAGCTGAAAAGCTGCGGCGTCTCCTTCCTCGATGCCCCGGAAGAGATTTTCGCGACCGTGCTGAACTACCTGGGCAAAGATCCGAACAGCAATAAGGCCGATGATTACACCGGCCCGGCGACCGATCTGCTGCTGAAGCTGCGTCCAAACATTCGTTACTTCCACTCGTCCCAGTACATTAACGACCTGGCGAACGGCGACATCTGCGTCGCGATCGGCTGGGCAGGGGACGTATGGCAGGCGGCAAACCGCGCGAAAGAGGCGAAAAACGGCGTGAACGTCTCCTACTTCATTCCGAAAGAGGGGGCGCTGGCCTTCTTCGACGTCTTCGCGATGCCGGCTGACGCCAAAAACAAAGACGAAGCGTATCAGTTCCTCAACTACCTGATGCGTCCTGAGGTTATCGCCCACATCAGCGACCACGTTTACTACGCGAACGGTAACAAGGCCTCCGTGCCGTTGGTGAGCGAAGAGATCCGTAATAACCCGGCTATCTATCCGCCAGCGGATGTGTTCGCCAAGCTCTTCACCCTGAAAGTCCAGGATCCAAAAATTGACCGCGTGCGTACCCGCGCGTGGACCAAGGTGAAAAGCGGTAAATAACCCTTTGTCACAGGCCGGGCAAGCGAAGCGCCCCCGGCAACAGGTGCACCGTTCTGGTGCGCCTGCACCATGATTTGATCTCTACCGGAGAACACCCCGTGAATGACGCGATCCCCCGCCCGCAGGCGAAAGTCCGTAAAGCGCTGACCCCGCTGCTTGAAATTCGTAACCTCACCAAATCTTTCGATGGCCAGCATGCCGTGGACGACGTCAGCCTGACGATCTATAAAGGCGAAATTTTTGCCCTTCTGGGGGCCTCTGGCTGTGGTAAATCGACCCTGCTGCGTATGCTGGCCGGTTTTGAACAGCCCACCGCCGGGCAGATCGTGCTCGACGGCGTGGATCTCTCCAGCGTGCCGCCGTATCAGCGCCCGATCAACATGATGTTCCAGTCCTACGCGCTGTTCCCGCATATGACGGTGGAGCAGAACATCGCCTTTGGCCTGAAGCAGGACAAGCTGCCGAAGGCTGAAATTACCGCGCGCGTGGCCGAGATGCTGAGCCTGGTGCACATGCAGGAGTTCGCCAAGCGTAAGCCGCACCAGCTCTCCGGCGGCCAGCGCCAGCGCGTGGCCCTGGCCCGCAGCCTGGCAAAACGCCCGAAACTGCTGCTGCTTGATGAGCCGATGGGCGCGCTGGATAAAAAGCTGCGCGACCGTATGCAGCTTGAAGTGGTCGATATCCTCGAGCGCGTGGGCGTGACCTGCGTGATGGTCACCCACGACCAGGAAGAGGCCATGACCATGGCCGGACGTATCGCCATCATGAACCGCGGGAAGTTCGTGCAGATTGGCGAGCCGGAAGAGATTTATGAGCATCCGACCACCCGCTACAGCGCGGAGTTCATCGGCTCGGTTAACGTCTTCGAAGGGCTGCTGAAAGATCGTCAGGAAGATGGCCTGGTCATCGAATCGCCGGGGCTGCAGCATCCGCTTAAGGTCGATCCGGATAACTCGGTGGTGGATAACGTGCCGGTTTACGTCGCGCTGCGTCCGGAGAAGATCATGCTTTGTGAGGATCCGCCTGCCGATGGCTATAACTTTGCCGTGGGCGAAGTGGTGCACATTGCCTATCTGGGCGATCTCTCCATCTACCACGTGCGCCTGAAAAGCGGGCAGATGCTCAGCGCGCAGTTACAGAACGAACATCGCTACCGCAAGGGGCAGCCGACCTGGGGCGACGAAGTGCGCCTGTGTTGGGATGCAGACAGTTGCGTTGTGCTGACGGTATAAGGAGCGGCCAATGAGTACACTTGAACCTCCAGCCCGCGTCGAAAAGCCGGGCGGCTTTGCCCACTGGCTGACGCGCATGCAGATGAAGCACGGCCGCAAGCTGGTGATCGCCATGCCGTACGTGTGGCTGATCCTGCTGTTCCTGCTGCCGTTCCTGATTGTTTTCAAGATAAGCCTGGCGGAAATGGCGCGGGCGATCCCGCCTTACACCAACCTGCTGGACTGGGCCGACGGGCAGCTGACGCTGACCTTAAACCTGGGTAACTTCCTGCAGCTCACCGACGATCCGCTCTATTTCGAAGCCTATCTGCAGTCGCTGCAGGTGGCGGCGATCTCGACGCTCTGCTGTCTGGTGATGGGCTATCCGCTGGCGTGGGCGGTGGCGCACAGCAAGCCGTCGACGCGAAACATTCTGCTGCTGCTGGTGATCCTGCCGTCGTGGACCTCGTTCCTGATCCGCGTTTACGCCTGGATGGGCATCCTGAAAAACAACGGCGTGCTGAACAATTTTCTGATGTGGTTAGGCGTTATCGATCAGCCACTGACGATCCTGCACACCAACCTCGCGGTCTATATTGGCATTGTGTACGCCTATCTGCCGTTTATGGTGCTGCCGATCTACACGGCGCTGACGCGTATTGACTACTCGCTGGTAGAAGCGTCGCTCGATCTCGGTGCCCGTCCGTTAAAAACTTTCTTCAGCGTCATTGTCCCGCTGACCAAAGGCGGCATTATCGCCGGGTCGATGCTGGTCTTTATCCCGGCGGTGGGGGAGTTTGTGATCCCGGAACTGCTCGGCGGGCCAGACAGCATCATGATTGGCCGCGTGCTGTGGCAGGAGTTCTTCAATAACCGCGACTGGCCGGTGGCGTCGGCGGTGGCGATTGTCATGCTGCTGCTGCTGATCGTGCCGATCATGTGGTTCCACAAGCATCAGCAGAAACAGATGGGAGATCGCGGATGAACAACTTACCGGTAGTGCGCTCCCCGTGGCGAATTGCGATCCTGGTCATCGGCTTTACCTTCCTGTATGCGCCGATGCTGATGCTGGTGATCTACTCGTTTAACAGCTCCAAACTGGTGACGGTCTGGGCAGGCTGGTCGACGCGCTGGTACAGCGAGCTGTTCCACGATGATGCGATGATGAGCGCGGTGGGGCTGAGCCTGACCATTGCGGCGCTGGCGGCGACCATGGCGTCCGTGCTGGGCACGATCGCCGCGCTGGTGATGGTGCGCTTCGGGCGTTTTCGCGGTTCGAACGGCTTCGCCTTTATGATCACCGCCCCGCTGGTTATGCCGGACGTGATCACCGGTCTCGCGCTGCTGCTGCTGTTCGTGGCCCTGGCGCATGCCATCGGCTGGCCGGCGGATCGCGGGATGCTCACCATCTGGCTGGCGCACGTCACCTTCTGTACCGCCTATGTCGCGGTGGTGATCGCCTCGCGCCTGCGCGAGCTGGATCGCTCCATTGAAGAGGCGGCGATGGATCTCGGCGCGACGCCGCTGAAGGTCTTTTTCATCATCACGCTGCCGATGATTATGCCGGCGGTGATCTCTGGCTGGCTGCTGGCGTTTACCCTGTCGCTCGACGATCTGGTGATCGCCAGCTTTGTTTCCGGCCCGGGCGCGACGACGCTGCCGATGCTGGTCTTCTCCAGCGTGCGCATGGGGGTCAACCCGGAGATCAACGCCCTGGCCTCTATCATCCTCGGCGTGGTCGGAATTGTCGGATTTATCGCCTGGTATTTGATGGCGCGCGCGGAAAAACAGCGCGTGCGCGATATCCAGCGTGCAAGACGCGGCTGAAGGATTTAAAATTTCCAGTGATGTGCCGCGCATGACGCGGCACTGTTTTTCAGGGAAGTAAAACATTGGGATTATTAAAAAAATCACGTATTACGCACGCGCGTCCTAACGTACCTGCACTGGTTCAGGTGGCGGCGCTCGCCATTATTATGATCCGCTGCCTGGACGTGCTGATGATTTTAAACACCCTGGGCGTGCGCGGCATCGGTGAATTCATTCACCGCAGCGTGCAGACGTGGAATCTGACGCTGGTCTTTTTGAGCAGCCTGGTGCTGGTGTTTATCGAGATTTACTGCGCGTTTTCGCTGGTCAAAGGGCGCAACTGGGCGCGCTGGGTCTATCTGCTGACGCAGATTACCGCGGCGAGCTATCTGTGGGCGGCTTCGCTGGGATACGGCTACCCGGAACTGTTCAGCATTGCCGGCGGATCCAAACGCGAAATCTTCCACGCGCTGTTTATGCAAAAGCTGCCGGATATGCTGGTGCTCTGTCTCCTCTTCGTTCCGGCCTCCAGTCGGCGGTTCTTCCGCCTGCAATAATGTGTATAATCGCAGCCCTCGTGATTCTTAAGGTTTTGATATGCAGTGCGCACTCTATGACGCCGGACGCTGCCGCTCCTGTCAGTGGATAGAACAGCCGGTCTCTCAACAACTCACCGCCAAAATGGCCGACCTGCAACAGCTGCTGGCAGCACACGCGGTGGGCGAGTGGTGCGCACCCGTCAGCGGCCCGGAACAGGGTTTTCGCAACAAAGCCAAAATGGTGGTCAGCGGCAGCGTAGAAAAACCGCTGCTGGGAATGCTGCACCGCGACGGCACGCCGGAAGACTTAACCGACTGCCCGCTGTATCCCGACTCCTTTGCACCGGTCTTTGCCGCGCTTAAGCCGTTTATTGCCCGGGCGGGGTTAACGCCCTATAACGTGGCCCGCAAGCGCGGCGAGCTGAAATACCTTCTGCTGACCGAAAGCCAGATCGACGGCGGCATGATGCTGCGCTTCGTGCTGCGCTCTGAAACTAAGCTTGAGCAGCTGCGCGCGGCCCTGCCTTGGCTGCAGGCGCAGCTTCCGCAGCTGAAGGTCATTACGGCGAACATTCAGCCGGTGCATATGGCCATCATGGAAGGGGAGAAAGAGATTTTCTTCACCGACCAGCACGCGCTGGCGGAGCGCTTCAACGGCGTGCCGCTGTGGATCCGCCCGCAAAGCTTCTTCCAGACCAACCCGACCGTGGCAAGCAGCCTGTACGCCACCGCCCGCGACTGGGTGCGTGCGTTGAACGTTCACCATATGTGGGATCTGTTCTGCGGCGTGGGCGGGTTTGGCCTGCACTGCGCCACGCCGGAGATGCAGCTCACCGGGATTGAGATCTCTGCCGAAGCGATTGCCTGCGCGAAGCAGTCTGCCTCTGAGCTGGGGTTAACGAATCTGCGCTTCCAGGCGCTCGACTCCACGCAGTTCGCCACCGGCCAGGGCAACGTGCCGGAACTGGTGCTGGTTAACCCGCCGCGCCGCGGCATCGGGAATGCGCTGTGCGACTACCTGAGCCAGATGGCGCCGGAATACATCATCTATTCCAGCTGCAACGCGCAGACCATGGCGAAAGACATCGCTCAACTGCCGGGCTATCGCATTGAACGCGTTCAGCTTTTCGATATGTTCCCGCACACCGCGCATTATGAAGTGTTGACGTTGCTCGTAAAATCTTAAACAAAATGTGAACTCTTCATCCCGGCGAAATCAGGTAAGCTTACGTCATAAGACATGAATATAGGCTTACCCATGAAGCAGATCCTGCTGGTAGAAGACGACCACGATATCGCGGCGCTTCTGCGACTCAATTTAGAAGACGAAGGCTACGCCATCACCCACGAGCCCGACGGGGGCAACGCCTTACAGCGTCTTGACGCCCAGACGTGGGATGCGGTGATCCTCGACCTGATGCTGCCCAACGTTGACGGTCTGGAGATTTGCCGCCGCATCCGTCAGATGACGCGCTACCTGCCGGTGATCATCATCAGCGCCCGCAGCAGCGAAACCGACCGCATTACCGGGCTGGAAACCGGCGCCGATGACTATCTGGCAAAACCGTTCTCCGTGCAGGAGCTGATTGCGCGGATCAAAGCGCTGTTTCGTCGCCAGCAGGCGATGGGGCAGGCGCAAACCGACGGACACATTCAGGCGCACGGGCTGACCATCGATCCGCTGGCGCGCAGCGTGCTGCTTCACGGCCAGGTGGTGGATCTCACCCCGCGCGAGTTCGAGCTGCTCTACTTCTTTGCCCGTCATCCCGGCGAGGTGTTCTCCCGTCTGGCGCTGCTGGAGCAGGTCTGGGGCTACCAGCACGAAGGCTACGAACACACCGTCAACACCCATATCAACCGCCTGCGCATCAAGATAGAGAAGGACGCCGCCGAGCCGGAGATCATTCGCACCGTCTGGGGCAAGGGCTACAAATTTGCGGAGCCGCAGCATGATGCGTCGCTTTAGCCTGAGCCAGCGCCTGACGCTGCTCTTCATCCTGCTGATGATGCTCTGCGCCGCCGTCGCCTGCGCGGTACAGCTCTACAGCAGCATGCAGTACGGTAATGCGATGGTGCAGCGGTTATCGGGCGGGCTGGCGCAGCAGATCGTCCAGCGCGAACCGATTCTGGACGCGCAGGGCAGGGTCGACCGCAGCGCGCTGAAACCGCTGTTTGGCCGGCTGATGACCTTTAATCCGAGCGTTGAGCTCTACGTTGTCTCCCCGGACGGCGATATCCTCGCCGACGCTGCCCCGCCGGGCCATATTCAGCGGCAAAAAATCGACCTGGCGCCGGTGCAGAGCTTCCTGAGCGGCACGGCCATGCCGGTACTGGGCGACGATCCGCGGAGTCAAAATCAAAAAGTCTTTAGCGCCACGCCGCTACGGCAGGACGGCGAGCTTAAGGGCTACCTGTACATCATTTTGCAGGGCGAGGAGTCAAACGCCCTGGCGGAAATGGCCTGGCACAAGGCGCTGTGGAGTACCGTCCTGTGGTCGCTGCTGTGGGTCGCGCTGTTTGGGCTGCTGGCAGGGCTGTTGGTCTGGTACTGGGTCACGCGCCCGGTTAACCAGCTGACGGTGGAGGTCGCCGGGCTGGAGCAGGACAGCATGAGCGCAATCAGGCTGCTGGCGGCACAGACGCCGGACGCGGCGGCAAAAGATGAAGTGGCGATCCTGCGCAACAGCTTTATCGAGCTGGCGCGCAAAATCACCCAGCAGTGGGATCGGCTGGCCGACAGCGATCGCCAGCGCCGGGAGTTTATCGCCAATATTTCGCACGACCTCCGCACGCCGCTCACCTCGCTGCTGGGCTATCTCGAAACCCTGTCGCTCAAATCCGCCACCCTGACGCCGCAGGAGCACCAGCAGTATCTCGCCACCGCCCTGCGTCAGGGGCAAAAAGTCCGTCATCTTTCTCAGCAGCTGTTTGAGCTGGCGCGCCTTGAGCACGGCGGCATCAAACCCCAGCGCGAGCGGTTCGCAATGGCGGAGCTGATTTCCGACGTGGCGCAGAAGTTTGAGCTCACGGCCCGCACGCGAGAGGTCAATCTGCATATTGACGTGCCGGGGCCGCTGCCGATGGTAAACGCCGATGTGTCGATGATTGAACGCGTGGTGACCAACCTGCTGGATAACGCGATGCGCCATACGCCTGGCGGCGGAGAAATTCGCCTGGCGGTGTGGCAGGAAAATGAACAGCTGCAGGTCGAAGTGTCCGACAGCGGAACGGGCGTGGATGCCTCGCTGCGCGACGATCTGTTCCAGCGGCCGTCGGCGCTCAACACCCAAGCGTCAAGAGAGAATCGCGGCGGGTTAGGGCTGTTAATCGTGAAACGGATGCTGGAGCTGCACGGCGGCGGGATCAGGCTGATGGAGTCGGCGAGAGGGGCACGGTTCAGGTTCTTTGTGCCGCTGTGAGAGAGTGCCGGGTGGCGCTGCGCTTACCCGGCCTACAACTCCCCCCGTAGGCCGGGTAAGGCGAAGCCGCCACCCGGCAAAAGACATTACTGCGGGAACCACTGCTCGCTAATTTTCTGGTACGTACCGTCTGCTTTAATCGCTTTCAGCGCGCCGTTCAGTTTTTCCAGCAGGGCTTTGTTATCCGGACGTACCGCGATGCCGAGGCCCGTGCCGAAGTACTGCGGGTCGGTCACTTTTTCCGTTGCGGTGCCCAGCTGCGGGTTGGTTTTCAGCCATTCGTTCACCACGGCGGTATCGCCGAAGACGCCGTCGATACGGCCATTTTTCAGGTCGATAATCGCATTCTGGTAGCTGTCATAGGCCACGGTCTTCACTTCAGGATGTTTGTCCTGCAGGTATTTCTGGTGCGTGGTGCCGTTTTCCATCCCGATGCGTTTGCCTTTCAGCTCGTCGAAGGATTTGTACGCCCCTTTCTTCGCAATCACCACCGCCGAGTTGGCGTAGTACGGGTCGGTGAACGCGACCTGCTTGCTGCGCTCAGGCGTGATGTCCATCCCGGAGATCACCGCGTCGTATTTTTTGAACTTCAGCGACGGGATCAGGCTGTCAAAAGCATGGTTAGTAAAGGTGCAGTCGGCCTGCATCTGTTTGCACAGCGCTTTCGCCAGATCGATATCAAAACCGACGATCTGGTTGCTGGCATCCAGCGACTCAAACGGCGGATAGGTGGCGGACACGCCGAAATTGATTTTATCCGCAGCGGATGCGCCAGCGGCGAAGGTGGCAAGTAATGCGGCCAGAACTAACTTTTTCATTGTAATGCTCCCGTCTGTCTTATTGATGCGCCGTGTCTGCGGCCTGGATGTACAATGCCAGTTAATGAATTTATATGCAATAAAAATGATTAAGTATTATGTTAATCACAAAAAAAAGCGGATAACCCATCAGGTTACCCGCTCCATGAATACCGTTTTATGCACTTGCGCGGTTAATTCCTGCGCTCAAACGCCAGCGCTTTACGCTCAATAAGGCGCATCATCAGCGTTAGCAGACCGTTCACCACCAGATAGACCACGCCCGCCGCACCGAACACCATCACGTCATAGGTGCGCCCGTACAGCAGCTGCCCGTGGCCCATCACTTCCATCAGGGTGATGGTATAGGCCAGAGAGGTACTCTTGAACACCAGCACCACTTCGTTGGAGTAGGAGGAGAGCGCGCGCTTAAAGGCGTACGGCAGCAGGATCGCCAGCGTGTCCTTCTTGCTCATGCCCAGCGCCCCGCAGGACTGCCACTGGCCTTCAGGAATGGCGCGGATCGCACCAAAGAACAGCTGGGTGGTATAGGCCGCGCTGTTCAGCGAAAGGGCAATCAGGGCACACAACCATGGCTCAGAGAGCAGATGCCAGATAACCGGATACGCCTGCAGCGACGGGAACTGGCCCGGGCCGTAGTAAATCAGGAAGATCTGCACCAGCAGCGGCGTACCGGTAAACAGGGTGATGTACCCGCGCACAATCCACACCAGCACCGGCGTTTTCAGCGTCAGGATGATGGTGAAGATGAGCGCCAGGATCAGCGCCACGATAATGGACGCCACGGTCAGCGTCAGGCTGGTGTGCAGCCCTTTCATCAACTCGGGAAAGTATTCAAGCATCAGCCTGGTCTCCGTTCAAAGCGCGTCGCTCGCAGGTCAATACGCTTGAGGATGTACTGACTGAGCAACGTGATCACCAGGTAGATTGCCGCCGCCACAATGTACCAGGTAAACGGCTCCTGGGTACGGGTGGCGATGCTTTTGGTTTGCAGCATCAGATCGTTAACGCTTATCAGGCTCACCAGCGCGGTATCTTTCAGCAGCACCAGCCACTGGTTGCCGAGGCCCGGCAGGGCATGACGCCACATCTGCGGCATCACCAGACGGAAGAAGATGGCGGATTTTGACAACCCTAACGCCTGACCCGACTCCCACTGTCCCTGCGGCACGGCCTTCAGCGCACCGCGCAGGGTTTGCGACGCGTACGCGGAGTAGAGGAGGGAGAGCGCAATGACGCCGCACAGGAACGGGCTGACGTCGAAGTTGTCGATCTGCATCTGCACCGGGATCTGCGCAAAGCCGAGATTAATCGTGAAGCCGTCCGACAGCGTGAGCAGCAGCTGCGAGGAACCGAAATAGATGAACAGGACCACCAGAATTTCCGGTAGCCCACGCAGCACGGTGACCAGCGCGGAGCCTGTCCAGGCGACGGGGAACCATTTCGCGGATTCCCACACCGCAAAGAACATCGCCAGCACCAGGCCGATAATCAGTGCGCAAACGGCAAGGCCGACGGTCATCCCGGCGGCGCTTGCTAAAGGAAAAATTTCATTCATCAGGAATTACTTCTGGAACCATTTTTTATAGATGGTTTCGTAGGTGCCGTCTTTCTTCACTTTTTCCAGCGCAGCGTTGAATTTCTGCTGCAGCTCAGTGTTGCCCTGACGAACGGCAATCCCCAGACCGGTACCGAAGTAATCCTTATCGGTCACTTTGTCGCCCACTGGCGCCAGTTTATCGTTGGCTTTCAGCCACTCGGTCACGACAGCGGTATCGCCAAATACGCCGTCGATACGGCCATTCTGCAGATCCAGCTTCGCGTTCTGGTAGCTGTCATATGGCACGGTGGTGATTTCCGGATGCTTATCCATGATGAATTTCTGGTGCGTGGTACCGTTCTGCACGCCCACTTTTTTGCCTTTCAGCTGATCGACAGAGGTGAATTTGCCTTTCTGACCAATGAACAGGGCAGAGTTATCGTAGTAAGGGGTGGTGAACAGCACCTGCTTTTCACGCTCCGGGGTGATGTCCATACCGGCCATTACGGCGTCAATACGGCGGAACTTCAGGCTTGGGATCAGGCTGTCGAACGCCTGGTTGCTGAAGGTGCAGGTCGCATCGATCTCTTTACACAGGGCGTTAGCCAGGTCCACGTCGAAGCCAACAATTTTGTTGTTCGCATCAATGGATTCAAACGGAGGGTAAGAGGCTTCCGTGGCGAAACGAATGGTCTGAGCTGCGGTAGCGGAAAGGGTAACGCCAGCAAGCAGCACGGCAAGTAATACTTTTTTCATTATATTTCCCCTGACACAATCAATGAGATAAATAGTTTTTGAAGGCATCGGTTTGCGGGTTAGCGAAGCAGCTCGCATCACCTTGCTCAACGATATACCCGTTTTCCATGTACACCACACGGCTGGCGGTTTTACGCGCCACTTCCACTTCGTGGGTAACGATAACCTGCGTAATGTTGGTTTCCGCCAGCTCGCGAATAATGCTGACGATCTGGGCGGTGATTTCCGGGTCCAGCGCGGCGGTGGGTTCATCAAACAGCAGTACCGCAGGTTCCATCATCAGCGCACGGGCAATGGCCACGCGCTGCTGCTGACCACCGGACAGGTGCAGCGGGTAGCGGTCGCTGTAGGGCTTGAGGCGCAGACGCTCCAGCAGCTTTTCGGCACGCGCGATGGCCTGATCTTTGCTTAACCCCAGCACGCGGCACGGGGCTTCAATCAGGTTTTGCAGCACCGTCAGGTGCGGCCAGAGATTGTATTGCTGGAAGACCATGCCGACGTTTTGACGCAGCTCGCGAATCGCTTTATCAGACGGCGTCTTTGCGAAATCAAAATGGTTACCGGCAATTGCCAGCGTACCTGAACGAGGCATTTCAAGCAGATTAAGGACGCGCAGAAGGGAACTTTTGCCTGCACCGCTTGGGCCAAGCAAAACCAGCGTTTCGCCTTCCGGGCAGTTCAGCGTGATGTCAAACAGCGCCTGGTGTGCGCCGTAGAAGCAGTTAATGCCGTTTAGTTTAATACTCATCGGGGCAGTCTTTACTCATCCAGGCAATCTATAGCAATTGAGGCCGCAGATAGTACCGTTGACAGAATAGTTATGCAATATTTCTGCGTTAAAAGTTAAATATAACCCGTATTTCCTCTTAAACATAGCACAAAATAGCGAAGGGCAAAGGCGGCGAGTATAAATGTCGGCATTCCGCGAGAAATGCCGGACATTTTACGGGGGTAACATTTTTATCACTGATGAATTAGCGGTTCTCAATCGACTGGCGCAGCGTGCCGGCCGGGGCATGCACGCTGCCGCCCACGTAGCGTACGTCGTCCACCGCCCAGCACTGGCCTTCACGGATCATCAGCACTTCGTCCTGCCAGGTTTGGCTGCCCTGCGTCAGCTTCACGCGCAGCGGAATATTACGGGCATCCGTGTTCGGGATGGTTGACGCGCTGGCCACTTCTGCGCTGTCCGGCAGCGTGGTGCGGCTGGAGAACGGGTCGGATTTCAGCAGCGCGTTGTGCTGCGGATCGCGGGAGGCATCGTTAAGCAGTTTTGCCAGACCATCGCTCAGATACGGGCGCAGGCCGGTGAGGTCGTTGCTGCGGTGCTGAATGCGGTAATCATAGAACTGCTGCGCCACGGTGTCCGGGCCGCCCTCAATGCAGGGGCCGCTGCGGGTACCGATATCCTTAAAGGCTGGCGTGACCGTGGTGGTACAGGCGCTGAGCACCAGCGCGCAGGGCACTAAAAGTGTTAAAGCTGAATAGCGCATGTTGATTTCCTTATTTATTAACTATCCTTTCAATCATAGCGTAACGAACCGATAATGCTGTGCCTAAGGCATTGAACGCTAAAGAAGGAGAGAAACCATGCAGTTTTCAACAACGCCAACCCTGGAAGGACAGACAATAACCGAGTACTGCGGCGTGGTCACCGGCGAAGCGATTCTCGGCGCCAATATCTTCCGTGACTTTTTTGCCGGTATCCGCGATATCGTGGGTGGCCGCTCTGGCGCATACGAAAAAGAGCTGCGCAAAGCACGCGAAATCGCCTTTAAAGAGCTCGGCGAGCAGGCGGAAGCCCTCGGCGCGGATGCGGTCGTGGGAATCGATATTGACTACGAAACGGTCGGGAAAGACGGCAGCATGCTGATGGTGAGCGTAAGCGGTACGGCGGTGAAAACCCTGCGATGAGGCGTGCGTTTGCCACGCTCCTGCTGGCGCTGCTGCTGGCAGGATGCGTTACGGAAAAGGGGATTATCGATAAAGGTGCCTACGAGCTGGATACACGTCATCAGGCGCAGGCGGCTTACCCGCGCATCAAGGTGCTGGTGATCCACTACACCGCGGATGATTTTGACAGCTCGCTTGCCACGCTGACGGATAAAAACGTTAGCTCTCACTATTTGATCCCCGCCAACCCCCCGGCGCCGGACGGCAAGCCGCGCATCTGGCAGCTGGTTCCCGAGAGCGAGCTGGCCTGGCATGCGGGCATTAGCTTCTGGCGCGGTACCAACCGGATAAATGATACGTCCGTGGGGATTGAGCTCGAGAACCGCGGCTGGCAAACGCGTGGCGGCGTGAAAACCTTTACCCCGTTTGCGCCTGCGCAGATTGCAGCGCTGATCCCGCTTGCCAGGGACATTATTGCCCGCTATGACATTCAGCCGCAGAACGTGGTTGCCCATGCCGACATTGCTCCGCAGCGTAAAGACGATCCCGGCCCGCTGTTTCCGTGGCAGCAGCTGGCGCAGCAGGGGATAGGAGCCTGGCCCGATCCCGCGCGCGTGGCGTTCTATCTTAACGGGCGGCCGCGCTATCAGGAGGTCGAGCGCGGTGCGCTGCTTGATGTGCTGAAACGCTATGGCTACGAGGTGCCGGACAACGCCACGGAACAGCAGCAGAAGAGGGTGATCAGTGCGTTTCAAATGCACTTCCGCCCCGCGCTGTGGAACGGCGTGGCTGATGTAGAAACCCTGGCCATCGCCGAGGCGCTTTTAGAGAAGTACGGGCAAGGGTAGTCCTCAGGGCTGCCCCTGACCAGGCCGTATTACCTTAGTTTTCTTGAGATTAATCTTAAGTACATTCTCAATTCATTTTTAGTTAATTGACTTAAAAGTACCCTCATTTAAGATAGACGTATAGCTTGCTAAGTATTTATAAAAAATAACACCTGCACAGTGATTTTTATTATCACTTCTCCTTGAAGTTTTTTATCAGGATTATACGAATAGTTTCGGTGGTTCCACCGTGGCCATTTTTTATCTAAAATTTACATCTTAATTCGGGTATAACAATGTTAAGCATTTACGGCAGAAAATTACGTCCTCATCATGAAATAGAAAAAATCATTTCCGCAACGGAAGGATTTGAAGAAAAATCGTTAAAGAAATGGCAAAAAATTTCCACCGTCGATAATGAATTTATTCATATTATCGTCAGCGGTGAAGTGGAATTCCGCCGCGAATCCGACGAGCTCTGCTTGTTCACCCTGCAGGGGCAGTGCATTTTTGGACTCTCTTCCATTTTTTATCATTCGTCCCATATGTATGGCCTGGTCCGCTCGAATACCGTGGTGCGCTCGATTCCGAAAAGCGTTTTCTCTCAACTGATGACCGAGAAAGGCTTGTGGCCTGAACTCACCAAGGTGCTGGCCTGGTATATCTGTCTCCTGAGCAAGCGCGATGACGTGCTGGTTGCCCGCAGCGCCTATTCTGTCGTGCGCGAATTTTTGCTGGAAATTAATGAACTGATTGTACATCATCAACGCGATATTAATGTTTATGATTATATTCAGGAATACACCAGCCTGGCACGCAGTACGATTATAAAAATCCTCTCCGATCTGAAAAAAGGTCAATACATTGTGGTGGAAAAGGGTCGACTCCTTAATATCACCAACCTGCCTGAAAAATATTAACTATTCCAGCCGGTCTCCTTTTTTACTTAATGGAGACCGGGAACTTTCTTTATGTAATGCGTCCGCCTGAGTATTATCCTGCGTTTCGTCAACCGGCGGTGCGGGTATTTTCCCTTGCGAATAATCCTGCTCTTGTTCTTTTAACGCCTGCTTAAACAGTTCGGTTAATGATGCGTCGTCACCCTCCGTGCGGGGGGAGACGGCATCGTCGTGCGCTTCCGTTCCGGGGAGGGTATCCCGCGAGGTATCGTGCGGCACCGTGCCGTCAGGCATCTGCTGCCAGTCGGCGTCGTCGCTGTTAATTGGCAGATCCTGCATGGCAGGGACGTCGGCCTGCACCGGGACGGGTTTCGGGTGCGGATGCGGGAACGGCTTGCTCACGTACACGTAGTGCATATCGGTAAGCTGCGTCTCGGGCTTCGCCACGTTCACTTTTTTTACCGGCTCCGGCGCAGGGTGGCGCAGTTGCCAGTATACGTGGGCGTACAGCCCCGCCATCAGCATGACGCAGAGGCTTACTATTCCTAAAAAGGCGTTAGAAGCGATTTTTCTCAGGCGGGGAATGCGGTACGAAAACCAGACCGCCTCCCCGGAAACGTAGCTGCGCTGAGCCGCAAGACAGATGGTAGACATTAGGAATGCTTCTCCTGCGTTTTCGCGTCCGGTGCGGCATGGGGGGGCTGAAGCAGCACGCTCGGCGTGGTGTTAGTGTCGCGCATCAACTGCATCAGCGTCTCTTCACCCGGGATACCGTCGACGCGCAGATGCATTTTTTGCTGGAACTCGCGGGTGCGTTTCATCATCTCCGTCGTCCAGGTTTGAGCGTGGGTTTCCGGCTCGGCAAGGGCCTGGCTCAGCTGCTGATCCAGCCACCCCATGTCCTTCGCATCGCTGGTGGCGCTGATGGCGTCTTTGCCTTCCGGCGTCAGGCGGTGGAGCTGGGTATAATTGCCGGTGGCATGCTGGTTAAACCAGTGACGGCTTACCTGCCAGGTGCGGTTATTCATCAGCAGGTCGAGTGAGTTATCCCCGACGCGGGCGACCACGGCATAGTTAAGGTGGTTGCCGGTTTTCAGTTCACTCACCCACGGATACCCTTCCTGGGCCAGCGCGTCCGGTGAGGCATTTCCCTGCTTACACATCAGGTTCACCTTCGCGGCGTTCTGGCACAGGGCATCGTCCGCCGAGGCGTCATACCCCCACATCAGATAGAGCTGATGCATCGCATCCGGCTGATTAACCACCTCGTTGTCGATAG
The DNA here is from genome assembly GCF_000805795.1 of Enterobacter sp. FB. Classification (NCBI taxonomy): domain Bacteria; kingdom Pseudomonadati; phylum Pseudomonadota; class Gammaproteobacteria; order Enterobacterales; family Enterobacteriaceae; genus Enterobacter; species Enterobacter sp. FB. The sequence continues at coordinate 626,461 of NZ_JSZC01000013.1, forward strand.
CCGGCACCACCGGCGCCTGCTCGATGGGCGTCTGCTGTTTCCAGCTCGCGGGCACCGGCAGTTGAATCGGAAGTCTTGCTCCGATCGAGGAGGTCAAATACCAGCCGCAGGCAGCGAACAGCACGGAGGCGAACAGCCCCACGGTAGCCAGGCGCATACCGTGTTTTTTCGCAGGCAGGATCTCGCCGGCCGCCAGGCGCAGATGACGCGGGCTAACCTGTTCTGCGCGTTCGGCCCAGGCGGCGAGCATCGACAGGTGCGCCAGCTCGTTCAGCTTGCTGATATTCCCTTTGGTCAGCGCATGCATTTTACGTACGCGCGCCGGGGTCAACGGCGAGTGCTCACACCCGTGCGTTTCACACTGCGCCTGAACGTAGCTGAGAAACTCGCGGCAGGTAAGGGGTCGCAGAGTGTGGCAGGTATGCGCATATTCACGCAGTTCAGACTGCTGCATCAGAACGGCTTCCCGATCCGCTGCACCCATCAGTACGACGGACAGACGAAACTCCAGCTCCTGCGCGCGCGTCAGCAGCAGAGCCAGCACCTCCCGACAGGTCTCTTTCATGGCATCGGTATGGCTAATCACCAGCACTTTCGTCCTGCTTTTTCCCCCCTGCCACTGGTGCAGGATGGCATCCACCGCCTGAAGCCGGTTTTTGCTCTCTTTCGTTCCCGGGTTGAGTTTATACAGCAGGCTACTGGCACTCAGTTTTGGAAACGCGTTGATGGCAATAACGTCAGGGGTTGCGGATTTCAGGGCGTCGCTGAACTGGCCCAGCAGCGGGGCATCGTCTGCAAAGAGCCCAATAATCCCCGCCTGTTGGGTTTTCTCTTTCAGCAGGTTGAAAATATCCTGGTGATACGGCACGAAGAAATCGCCCGAGGCGCGGGTAATTTTTCGAAAAGGCGGGTGATTAAATTTAAAATGACTCTGATACATAACGACTTACCGTCTCTGGGCATGAATAGCAATGGTCCAGAAAAGTACGGCAAGGGTGCGTCATGGTCAATTTACGGGCAGGGTAAAAATAACCTGTCGGCTTCTTCTAACACTGGTTTTTTTGGCGGTCAATCTTTTTCTTTATCAAAGTTAACGGCGAAGCAGGTGGTCGATTGTCAGGCCGCTAATTACTATTTATGTCACATATTGGCGCAGCATGACGCTGCTTATTTCCGCTTTGCTAAAGGCCAGATGAATAATGAGGCTCTCACTTTTTTCACGGTGGATAACGCCCTGTATTATGTTTGTATTGCTGATTTTTTGCGGTCAGCAAGGCTACGTCATTTTTAAAGATTATAAAAAAGTGACGAATAAACTCGCGAACGCAGCGGCGAAACCGCAAAGAAAACGTCAGGAAGAAAAGACATTTTCACTTTTCACCGCCGCCGTGCGTCAGGACAACCTGCCAGCAGCCGGAAAAGCCCCGCTCGCTGCCGAAATTGAGGGGATCGTCCGCAGCGACGATGCCTGGTTGTCCTTCGCCGTGATCAAAACGCCGGGTGGTCAAAAGAGCTATCGCGAAGGCGAAGCGCTGACCGGTTTTAACGATGCCTTTATTCAGGAAATAAACAAAGACAATGTGGTGGTTAATTACGAAGGTGCTACGCAGGTACTGGCGTTAAATAAACCTGACTATTTTAAGGGCGGCGTTGACAGCGGCCCGATAACCCAATCGACGAAAGATGCTGGTGCTGAAAGCGTGCATCTGGATGATTATCTGGTGTTAAAGCCACTTATCGAAAAGGGCCAGCTGGAAGGCTACAACATTAATCCAAGGAATGCCTCTGACTTCTACAGTCATGCCGGTCTGGAAAAAGGTGATGTGGCGGTAAAAGTCAATTCTGTCGATATGACCGATGCAAAAAAGGCAAAAGATATTATTGCCAACTGGTCGAAAATGAAAGAAGCGGAGGTCGTCGTCAGACGTCACGCTCACCTTGAAAATATTCGGGTCAATGTTCTAAACAATTAACAAGTGTACAGACATGAAGAAATTTCCTTGGGCGTGCGTGGCGCTGACCGCATTGTCGTTATATTCCAGTTCGCTGCTCGCAGCTAACTTTAGCGCCAGCTTTAAAAACACCGATATCCGCGAATTTATTGATACGGTAGGCCGCAATCTGAACAAAACCATTCTGGTCGACCCGTCCGTTCAGGGCACGGTGTCGGTCAGAACCTATAACGTGTTGACGGAAGACGAATATTACCAGTTTTTCCTGAGCGTGCTGGACCTGTACGGCCTGTCGGTGATCCCGATGGATAACGGCATGGTTAAAGTGGTGCGCTCGAGCATTGCCCGCACCGCCGGTGCGCCGCTGGCCGACGGTAAAAATCCGGGCAAAGGCGACGAGATCATCACCCGCGTTGTGCGCATGGAAAACGTGCCTGTTCGCGAGCTGGCGCCGCTGCTGCGTCAGCTCAACGATGCCACCGGCATCGGTAACGTGGTCCACTTTGAGCCGTCCAACGTCCTGCTGCTTACCGGTAAAGCCTCGGTGGTGAACCGCCTGGTGGATCTGGTCCAGCGCGTGGACAAAGACGGTATTCAGCGTCGTGAAATCGTGCCGCTGCGCTTTGCGTCCGCCAAAGAGCTCTCGGAGATGTTGAATAACCTCAACAACGAAGAGCAGAAAGGGCAGAACGCGCCGCAGCTGGCGACCAAAGTGGTGGCCGATGACGAAACCAACAGCCTGGTGATCAGCGGTTCGGAAGATGCGCGCGCGCGGACCCGCTCCCTGATCCATCAGCTGGATCGCGAGCAGAACAACGAGGGGAATACCCGCGTCTTCTATCTCAAGTATGCCAGCGCCACCAAGGTGGTGCCGGTACTCACCGGCATCGGCGAGCAGCTGAAGGACAAGGCCGGCGCGCCGAAGTCGAAAACCGCGCCAGCGTCCAGCGATCTGAACATTACCGCCGACGAAGCAACCAACTCGCTGGTGATTACCGCCCAGCCTAACGTGATGAACTCCCTTGAGAAGGTGATCGACAAGCTCGACATCCGTCGTCCGCAGGTGCTGGTGGAAGCCATCATCGCGGAAGTGCAGGACGGGAACGGCCTGGATCTCGGCGTGCAGTGGACCAGCAAGCACGGCGGCGTGCAGTTCGGCTCCACCGGCCTGCCAATCAGCCAGATTAAAAATGGCACTATGAAAGGGGCGAGCTTCACTGGCCTGGCGACCGGCTTCTTTAACGGTGATTTTGGTGCGCTGGTGACTGCGCTTTCCACCGACGGCAAAAATGACATCCTCTCCACGCCAAGCGTGGTCACGCTGGATAACAAAGAAGCGTCGTTCAACGTGGGCCAGGATGTGCCGGTACTTTCCGGTTCGCAAACCACCAGTGGCGACAACGTCTTTAACTCCGTTGAGCGTAAGACGGTCGGTACCAAGCTGAAAATTGTGCCGCAGATTAACGATGGCGACATGATCCATCTGAAGATTGAGCAGGAAGTCTCCAGCGTCGACAACAGCGCGACGGAAGACTCCAGCCTCGGCCCAACCTTCAATACGCGCACGATCAATAACGAAGTGATGGTCCACAGTGGCCAGACGGTGGTGCTTGGCGGTCTGATGGAAAATGTGACCAAACAGTCCGTGTCCAAAGTGCCGCTGCTCGGCGATATCCCGCTGGTCGGTCAGCTGTTCCGCTACACCTCCCAGGATACCTCCAAGCGCAACCTGATGGTGTTCATTCATACCACCGTTCTGCGTGACGACGACAACTACAGCGCGGCCTCGAAAGAGAAATATGACCAGATCCGGGTGCGCCAGATGCAGCGCGTGGAAGAGAAAAAGCTCGGTATTGTTGAGCCGAGCGACAATGCCGTCCTGCCCGCGTTTCCTTCAGCAAGCCCTCACGCCGCACCGGTGAAAACCCGCGCGACACGCAATCCGTTTAAAGAGTAAGGCGGAGGGGCAACGTGGACGAACTGAGTAAAACACTGTGTAGCAGTAGCTACGCAAAAGATAACGGCGTTCTGCTTTACAACAATGACGTCTATATCCGTGAGGACACCCCGGCGTTAGCACTGCTGGAAGTGCGCCGGGTGTTGGGCCGCGCGTTCGTCCCGGTTACTGTGACGCCGGAAGCGTTTGACGAGATGCTGGCCAAAATCTGGCAGCAGAGCAGCGGCGTTTCACAGCAGCTGGTGGACGACATGGATGCGGATATCGACCTGATGGCGTTAACCGAGGAGATCCCGGATAACGAAGATCTGCTTGATAACGACGAAAACTCGCCGGTGATCCGCCTGATCAACGCCATTCTCGGCGAGGCGGTTAAGGACGGCGCGTCGGATATCCATATCGAAACCTTCGAGCGCACGCTGAGCATTCGCTTTCGCGTTGACGGCGTGCTGCGCCCGGTGCTGCAACCGGCGCGTAAGCTCGCCCCGCTGCTGGTGTCGCGTATCAAGGTGATGTCGAAACTCGACATTGCCGAAAAACGTCTGCCGCAGGATGGCCGTATCTCACTGCGCATTGGCCGCAAGGCGATCGACGTGCGCGTCTCGACCATTCCGTCCCAGTACGGCGAGCGCGTGGTCATGCGCCTGCTCGATAAAAGCAATCTCAAGCCCGACATCAACAAGCTGGGCCTGATCGATGAAGAGCTGGAGAAGTTAAAAGGGCTGATTGAGCGCCCGCACGGCATTATCCTGGTCACCGGGCCGACAGGCTCCGGTAAAAGTACCACCCTGTACGCCATTCTTTCGGCGCTGAACGGCCACGAACGCAACATCCTGACCGTGGAAGACCCGATCGAATATGAGCTGGAAGGGGTGGGGCAGACGCAGGTTAACCCGCGCGTGGACATGACCTTTGCCCGCGGGCTGCGCGCTATTCTGCGTCAGGACCCGGACGTGGTGATGATCGGGGAAATTCGTGACGGTGAAACCGCGCAAATTGCGGTGCAGGCGTCGCTCACCGGTCACCTGGTCATGTCTACGCTGCACACCAACAGCGCCGCCGGGGCGATTACGCGTCTGCGGGACATGGGGCTGGAGTCCTTTTTAATCGGTTCATCGTTGCTCGGTGTCATTGCCCAGCGTCTGGTGCGTCGGCTGTGTACGCACTGCCGGACCACCAGTCCGCTGGATGCCAATGAAAAAGCGCTGTTCAGCTTTATGGACGCGCCGCCAAAAGCCATTTATCGCGCGGTGGGCTGTGAACACTGCCGCCAGAGCGGCTATCAGGGCCGTGCCGGTATTCACGAGTTCCTGGTGGTGGACAGCGCCATGCGCCGCGCCATTCATGAAGATAAAGACGAAATGTCCATCGAGACGCAGCTCTTTAAGCAGGCTTACAGCCTGCGCGAAAACGGGCTGCTGAAGGTGATTAGCGGCGTCACCTCGCTGGAAGAGGTGATGCGTGTGACCGCCGAGCGCGGGGGGGAGGCGTAATGGCCTTCTACGCCTGGACGGCGACGGATGTCGCAGGCAAAACCCAGCGCGGCACGCTGCAGGCCGAGGGGCAAAAGCAGGTTCGCCAGATGTTGCGCGAGCAAAAGCTGATGCCCGTCAGCATCAGCGAAACCCGTGAAGCGGCGTCTGCCGGAAAAGCAAAAACCGGAGCCAGGCTCTCCACGCCGGTGCTGTCGATGTTTACCCGTCAGCTCTCCACGCTGGTCAACGCCGCACTGCCGCTCGAGAGCGCGCTGAAAGCGATCTCGAAGCAAACGGAAGACAAAAAGCTGGCGGCAATGGTGGTGGAGATCCGCGAGAAGGTGGTGGAAGGTCACACCCTGTTCGACGCCTTCAGCCAGTTCCCGCGCACCTTTGACAAGCTCTACTGCACGCTGGTGATGGCCGGTGAAAAGACCGGCCACCTGGGCGACGTGCTGGAGAAGCTGGCGGAGTACAACGAGCAGCGCCAGAAGATGAAGAGCAAGCTGACGCAGGCGATGGTCTACCCGATTACCCTCACCGTGGTCGCCATCGCGGTCATCAGCATTCTGCTGGTGGCGGTGGTGCCGCAGGTGATCGAGCAGTTCACCCACATGAAGCAGCAGCTGCCGATCACCACCCGCACGCTGATTGCGGTGAGCGATTTCCTGCAGGCGTACGGGATCTACATCGTGGGGATCCTCGGCGGCGGGTTTGTTGGCTTTAAGACCTGGCTCAGAAACGCCAAAAACCGTTTTCGCTGGCACAGCTGGCTGGTGAACGGCTCGCCGATTAAAAAGCTGGTGTGCGCGATCAACAGCGCCCGCTATATCCGCACGCTCAGCATCCTGCAGGCGAGCAGCGTGCCGCTGCTTGAAGGGATGTATATCGCGATGGACGGTATCGAAAACCTCTACGCCCGGCAGGTGCTGGAGCAGGCGGCGGATACCGTGCGTCAGGGGGCCTCGCTCTATGCCGCGCTGGAGCAGGCGAAATTATTCCCGCCCACCATGCTGTACATGATTGCCTCCGGCGAAGAGAGCGGCGAGTTAGGCAACTTAATGGACCGCGCGGCGGAGAACCAGGAGTCGGCGCTACAGCATCGTATTACGTTAACGCTCTCGGTATTTGAACCGGCGCTGGTGGTCTCCATGGCGACGATTGTTTTATTCATCGTGCTGTCAATATTACAGCCGCTTCTGCAACTTAATAATATGGTAGGTTAAATCATGGCTATAAAAACAAAACGTCTGGCTCGCCAGGCGGGGTTCACCTTGCTCGAATTAATGGTGGTGATCGTTATTCTCGGCGTTTTAGCGAGTATGGTGGTGCCCAATTTAATGGGTAATAAAGAAAAAGCGGACGCGCAAAAGGCGACCAGCGATATTGTTGCGCTCGAAGGCTCGCTGGATATGTATAAGCTCGATAACCACCGCTACCCAACGACCGAGCAGGGGCTGCAGGCGCTGGTGACCAAGCCTGAGATCGCGCCTATTCCCAACGGCTACCGCGCCGACGGCTATATTCGCCGCCTGCCGCAGGATCCGTGGGGCAACGATTATCTGCTCGTCAGCCCGGGTGAACACGGCGCCGTAGACGTCTTCTCTGCCGGTCCTGATGGCGAAGCCAACACCGCAGACGATATTACGAACTGGTCTCTGGATAAGAAAGAGAAATAATGAAGAATCAACGCGGCTTTACGTTGCTGGAAATTATTCTGGCGCTGGTGATATTTGCCAGTTGCGCCATGATGGTTGTCTCAACAATACCCTCACGCAGCGGTGCGGATATATTTGGTCAGCAATTAAAAGCCCTCGTTGATTATGGTTCAGACCGCGCGGTCATGGACGGAAATATTGTCGGGCTGGTGATCGCTACCGATAAATATCAGCTGGTCACGCTCGACGATAAAAACGGCGAACGTCACTGGGTGCCGTTATCCGCCGGCCGTATTACCACGAAGGGCGATTTCCCGGAAGAGATGCACGTGTCGCTCTCGCCTCAGCGTCTGGCGGCTAACGTCGAGGCCGACCCCCAGATCCTCTTTCTGCCGGACGGTGAGATTGGCCGTTTTACGCTGACGCTGCAAAGTTACGACAAACAGCATCACTTCCGCGTGGTGTCGCAGGGCGCGGCCCCGGTTTCGGTAGAGAACGATGACTAAAGGCAAGGTTAAGCAGAACGGGATGACGCTCCTGGAGGTGATGGTGGCGCTGGTCATTTTCTCCACCGCCGCGCTGGCGCTGATGAATTCCGTCTCCCTGAACGTGCGCTTCACCCATGGGCTGGCCGAAACGCTGCAGGCCAGCTGGGTTGCAGAAAATCAGCTGGCTGAAGCCCAGCTTAGCAAAACCGATTTTCCCGATGCCGAGGAGCAGGGGACGGAAATCATGGGGGGGCGCAGCTGGTACTGGCATAAGCAGCGGGTGAAAACCGCCAATAGCGGTTGGGCCAATGCCATCCGCGTTTACGCCGAAGGCGATAAAAGCCAGCCGGTCATTTCGCTTCAGATCATTGGGCCGGGAGAAGAGAGCAAGTGAAGACGAGCCGACGCCAGCGCGGTTTTACCCTGCTGGAGATCATGATTGCGCTGACCATTTTTGCGGTCATCAGCACCCTGGCCTGGCAAATTCTCGACGGCGCGATGCGCACCAGTTCGGCAACCGATACCCGCGCGGCGAAGCTTAATCAGCTTCAGCGTGCCTGGAGCCTGATGGAGCGCGATTTTTTCCAGCTGCAGGCGCGGGCGCCGCGCAACGCGCCGGATCTGTTTTTACAGGTTGGCGATGCCGTGGAATTTACCACGCTGAACGGCGTGAGTGGCACGGTCCAGCTGGAGCGCGTGCGCTGGCGGCTGGAAGAAGGGCGTCTGTATCGCGACGTCTGGCCGGTGATTGACAGCCCGGCGGACGTCAAACCCGATGAAGTGCCTATCGTCAGCGAGGTGAAAGCGATGCAGTGGCGGTTTTATCACCAGGGCTGGCAAAAAAGCTGGGGTGACTCTGCCCATCTGCCAGACGGCGTGGAGCTTACGCTGACCATGGAAAATGGCGACACCTGGCGCTGGGTGTTTACCACGCCGGGAGAGATACCAGAAGCGGTGGCACCGGCGGCAGAAAACGCGCCTGCCCCGCAAAATGCGCCTGCGCCGGACGTGAAGCCATGAGCCGGGTCCATCAGCAACGCGGTGTTGCCCTGCTGGTTGTGCTGATCCTGCTGGTCATGATGTCGGCCCTGGCGGCCAAAATCAGCCAGCAGTTCTGCCGTAATTTGCAGAAAACCCACTATCAGGTGAGCCAGCAGCAGCTGCGCTGGGCAATGCAGGCGCAGGAAAAAGTGGTGAAAGACCGGTTGCAGAACGACGCCAGCGGCGAGAGCAAACCGCTCGACCCGGCGGGCGACTGGCACCAGCCGCTGGAGACGCAGGGTGAAGACTATACGGTGGTCAGCCAGGTCGACGACGCGCAGGACTGCTTCAACGTCAATAACCTGCTGGCCGCAGACAAAGTGGCTCAGGATCAAAATGCGTCAACCGTGCCGGAAAAACCGCGAAAAGAGAAGATTGTCGAGCAGATCCTGACGGACGGCGGCATCAGCCAGACGGCGGCGGAAGAAATTTATCAGCAGCTGGTGGATTATCTCGACGGCGACGCCACGACGGTGAAAGAGGGCGCGGAGATGGACGCCTGGTCTGGCGTAGTGCCGGCGCGTCAGCCTGCGAATCAGATGATGCGCACCCTTGCTGAGATCAAGCTGCTGCCGGCGTTTCCTGCTGCAGCGTACCCGAAAGTGAGCAAGCTGTTATGCGCGCTGCCGGACGCGGCCAGCAAGGTGGATGTCAATACCCTGACGCCGGAGCAGGCGCCCTTACTGGCAGCCCTGTTCCCGGGAAAACTCACCGCGGACGATGCCGTACGCCTGATTGCGTCGCGGCCGGAAACCGGCTGGGAAAGTATGGACGTCTTCAGCAAAGCGCTGGAACAGGCCTTCCCGCAGTTGAAGGAAGAGTTGCCGCAGGTGGCCGGGCTGCTCTCCATCAACAGCCGGTATTTTCGCGTCAACTACACCGGCAATACCGATGAGTTAACGCTTCGCGTGGTGAGCCAGCTTCAGGTGAATAACGAAGCCGGTGAAATTGTGACGTGGCAACGTCGTTACCGAATGATTGAATAAGAAAAGTAGAACGCTATGAAACAGGTCCTTTTTGTTCGTCCCGACAGCCGTGAGGACGGGAAAATCATGTGGTGTGAGTCGGGAAGCGAACAGGTTACAACCCTGGACACCCCGCAGGCGCTGCATACCCTTGCCGACCATCCTCTGGCTGCGCGCGTGTGTCTGCTGCTGCCCGCCAGTGAGATGATCTTCCGCCACTTTACGCTGCCGAAGAAAATGGCGTCGCAGGCGACCGCCTTCTCGTGGATGGCGGAGGAGACTCTGATTGGTGAGGTGGACGATCTCCACTGGACGGTGCTGAACAAAAAAGGCGCCGAGGTGGACGCCGTGGCGATAGATTCCGCCCGCCTGCAGCAGTGGCTGACCCGCTTTCACGAGGCGGGCCTGAAGGTCATTCAGGTCCTGCCTGACGCCTGGCTGCTGCCGGTCACGGCGGGTGGAAGCACGCTGGTTGCGCGGGAAGAGAACTACTGGTTGCGCTTGTCCCCGCATATCGCCTGTAACGTTGAGGTTGGCCTGTTGCCGCTGCTGATGCAAAAAGCCGGAGAGGGCGAGGTCCGCTGCTACGGGGACATCCCGCCGGGCATTGAGGTTGACGAACAGCTGGCGGCAGAACATCCGCTGGTGCTGATCCAGCCGCAGTGGCGGGCGTGCCGCGTCAACGTGCTGCACGGTGCGTTCAGCGCGAAAGCGACCAGCGCGAGGGCGGCGAAAGGGATGAAGGCCGCCATCGCGGTGATGGGACTTCTCTCACTGGGCCTGCTGCTCGGCCCCCGCATCACCCTGGCGTGGATGCTGGCAGATCGGGAAAATCAGGTGCAGCAGGAGATGGTCGAGCTTTATCAACACCATTTTCCGAGTATGCGTCACCAGACCAACCTTAAGTACCATTTTGGACAGAACATCAAGAAGCAGCCCAAAGGCATTTTTTTGCAGATGGACGAACTGGAAAAGATCCGTCAGTCCGTTCCGTCGATGGAAATTACGCTGTTTGAATATGACGACACGCAGGGAGCCCTGACATTAAGCGTGAGTGCGCAAAACGCGCAGGCATTACAGGAATTCATTCATCAGGCCAGCACGAATTTTGATTTTACGTTACAGCCTATTTCAAAGGACGCGCCGTATACGGCCATGATTACAGGGAAATATAAATGAAAGCGCGAATTGCACAGTTTACATCTCGTTATCAACAATACAGCACCAGAGAAAAATTCATTTTAAAAATAGCGGCGGGAGCTTTATGCAGCGCCGTCATCTATTACGCAGGGATAATTCCCCTGGATAACATGATAAAAAATAGCCAGGCGACGCTGGCGCGACAAATTGAAACGGTAAATTGGATGAAAACAGAAATTGATAAAAATCATCTGCCGGTGCTACAGGTGAAAACCGATAATCCACGCAGCGTGGTGGAGAACAGCGCGCATGAAATCAACCTGACGCTGACCGATATTCGTCAGGATGGTCAGACTCTGGCCTTTGTCGTGAACCGGGTCAACGTGTATGAATTAAAAAACTGGCTGCGGGAGATGAACCTCGCGTCAGGCGTCAGGCTGGAGAAAATGAACCTCACGCCCGTGGATCACCTGAGCGACGTGAAGGCCGAAATCCAGCTGACCTGGAAAAAAGTGGCATGAACGGGCTGATACTCGTCCGGGAGAGTTATCCCGTCGGGTTTGCCGCGATGAGCGGCGTGTTCGGCGCGATCCTGGGGAGCTTTCTCGGCGTTGTGGTGGATCGCGTGCCGGGGATGGTGCTAGAGGAGGAGAGCCGCAGCAACCTGCTTTTCCCGGCGTCACACTGTCCCGTCTGCCAGCATGCTCTGCGCGCATGGGAGAACATCCCGCTGCTGAGCTGGCTGGCGCTGCGGGGACGCTGTCGTTGCTGCAAGTCGCCGATTCCGCTGCGGTTATTTTTACTCGAGCTGTTGACGGCGGTGTTCTTTGGCCTCACCGCCCGGTGGATACCGGACTTAGCATCCCTTTTCTCGCTGTGGGTGCTGGCGGCCTTTCTGCTGCCGCTGGCGATGATTGACGGACAGCACCAGCTGCTGCCCGACTGCCTGACGCAGCCGCTGCTCTGGGCCGGGCTGCTGTTCCACGCCTTCAGCCACGGGCTGCCCCTGCGTGATGCGCTGCTCGGCGCGGTGGCAGGCTATCTTTCGCTCTGGCTGGTGTACTGGGCGTTTCGTCTGCTTACCCGTCGGGAAGGGCTGGGCTACGGCGATTTCAAGCTGCTGGCGGCGCTGGGCGCCTGGTGCGGCTGGCAGTCACTGCCTGCAATTGAATTAATTGCCGCATTAAGTGGCATAGTGGGCTATTTGCTATTAAATAAATCGAATAAAAATAACCTAACCATCGCTTTCGGACCTTATCTGGCTTTTGCTGGAATAGCGCTCTATACCTGCCAGCTATTTGTGAATACCTATTAAATAACCGGGTCAAGTTTTTTTATCAATATTTTCGACGAGGAAAGAGAAGGACGACCTTTTATCCTCAGTGTATCGTAAAAGGCATAAGCTACACGGATTTTTAGCTTGTATCTTTTAATGGAGGAATACAACGCGTCTTTAAGGTTTGGATAACGGCTGTCTGCGTATTTAAAAACGCACTATGTGAATATCATTCCATGTTCTAAAGGAAGACATGGATCAATTTCGTTTACGAATAAATTTATCAGGAAAGAAAAATGAAATTTATTAAGCCTAAATATCTGGCGCTCTTTATTGCAGCGGCAACCGGTTCTGCATTCGCTGCTGCGCCAGGTGCGCCGACCATCGGCTCCGGCAATGACAAATTTGCGCTGGTCGAGGTGGATCAGGCCGCGCAGGATTACAACAGCCTCGTCAAGGTACATAACGACGGCGTGGATGTGAAAGTCGAGTGGAACGTGTGGAGCGGCGACGCGCCAACCTCTGCAAAAGTGCTGCTGGATGGTAAAACCGTGTGGACCGGCGCAGCTGGTGCAAGCGGCTCAGCCACCTTTAAAGTGAAAAAGGGCGGACGTTATCAGGAGCAGGTGGAAGTCTGTAATGCCAGCGGCTGTACCAAAAGCGCCAGCAAGCTGATCATCGTGGCGGACACCGACGGCAGCCATCTGCTGCCGCTGAACGCGCCGCTGCAGGAGAACAACAAAACGTTCGCCAAACATACTGATAAAGTGGTTGCGGCGTATTTCCCTGAATGGGGCGTTTACGATCGTAACTTCCCGGTTGATAAAATCCCGGCAGCGAACCTTAACCACATCCTCTATGGCTTCATTCCAATCTGTGGCGGCGACGGCATCAACGATGGCCTGAAAACCGTTGAAGGCGGTAACAGCTTCTCCGTACTGCAGCGCGACTGCGCGGGTCGTCCGGACTATACCGTCGCCATTCACGATCCGTGGGCTGCGCTGCAAAAACCGCAGTCTGGCGTCTCCAACTGGGACGACCCGTACAAAGGTAACTTTGGCCAGCTGATGGCGCTGAAAAAAGCGCATCCGGACCTGAAAGTGCTGCCATCCATCGGTGGCTGGACGCTGTCCGATCCGTTCTTCCACATGGGCGACCCGGCAATCCGTGCCCGCTTCGTCTCCTCTGTGAAAGATTTCCTGCAGACCTGGAAGTTCTTTGACGGTGTGGATATCGACTGGGAATTCCCTGGCGGCGGCGGCGTGAGCGAACACCTGGGTAACCCGCAGCAGGATAAAGCGACGTATACCGCCCTGATGCATGACCTGCGCACCATGCTGAACGAGCTGTCTGCACAGACTGGCCGTACCTATGAACTGACCAGCGCCATCGGTGCGGGCCGCGATAAGATCGAAGACGTGGATTACACCGCTGCTCAGCAGTACCTCGACCACATCTTCCTGATGAGCTATGACTTCTACGGCGGCTGGAGCAACACCGAGCTGGGCCACCAGGCCGCACTGCGCGCACCGTCATGGCGTCCGGACACAAACTACACCACCGAGAACGGCGTGGACGCGCTGCTTGCTCAGGGCGTACAGCCAGGCAAGATCGTGGTGGGTGCGGGCATGTATGGCCGCGGCTGGACTGGCGTGCATGGCTACACCGGTGACAATCCATTCACGGGTACCGCAACCGGTATGGTGAAAGGTACCTGGGAACCTGGCGTGGTCGACTACCGTCAGATCGTTAACGAGTACAAAGGCAAGCCTGGCTGGGAATATGGTTACGACGCGAATGCTGAAGCGCCATATGTCTTCAATAAGTCTACCGGCGACCTGATCACCTATGAAGATGCACGCTCTACCGCCGCTAAAGGCAAGTATGTGCTGTCGAAAAACCTGGGCGGACTCTTTGCCTGGTCTATTGACTCTGATACTGGCGACATCCTGAACGCGATGAACGAAAGTCTGCTGGGCGGTTCTACCCCGGTCGACCCGGTCGTCACCAACCATGCGCCAATCGCGTCTTCTGCGGATCAGAACGTCTCTGGCCCGGCAACCGTCACGCTTGATGGTTCTGCTTCCAGCGATCCAGACGGCGATGCGATTACCTACAAATGGACCCAGGTTTCTGGCCCATCTGTAACTCTCTCCAACAGCACCAAAGCGAAAGCCACCTTCAACGTTGCGGCAGCAACCAGCGACCAGACCATGGTGTTCCGCCTGACGGTTACGGATGCTAAAGGCCTGAGCAACGCCATTGATGTGCAGGTTGTGAACAAAGCGCCAAAAGCTAACCAGGCGCCAGTCGTGAACGCAATGGAGGCAGTGACGCTGCAGGCAGGAGAAACCTATGCTCTGCACGCGCAGGCTGTGGATCCAGACGGTGATGCGATGACCTTCTCCTGGAGCGTGCCAGCGGATATGCATGCAACCGGTACCGATACCGCGAACGTGACGATCACTGCACCAGACGTTGCCACCACGTCTACCTATACGCTGAGCGTAGTTGTAGGCGACGGCAAAACCAGCGTGCAGTCTAACGTGCAGGTAACCGTGAATCCGAAACCGGCTGACGTTACACCTCCGTCTGATGACGTAACGCCACCCTCTGATGAAGTTACGCCTCCGTCTGATGACGTGACCCCGCCATCTGACGAAGGGTCTGCAACCGGTAGCTGCGATGCGCCTGTCGATGCTAACGCCAGCAAATATGCCGCGTGGGATGCCAGCAAAATCTACAACAGTGGCGATACCGTGAGCTTCGACCATCTGGTGTGGAAAGCGAAGTACTGGACGCAAGGCAACCAGCCTGGCTTCGGTGTGGATGCCTGGGAGCTGGTCAGCAACGTGAAGATGAACTGGCGTTCTGACCTGGTTTATAACGGCGGCGAAACCACAACCTACCAGGGCAACGTTTACCGTGCCAAATGGTGGACCCGCGGTGACAACCCGGCTAACAGCGATGTATGGGTGAAAGAAGGTCCTTCAACAGACTGCAAATAACCTTCTGAACCGTGGATTGCGGGAATGATATCCACCCGCAATAGTTGGTCACACCCCACTTCGGGTGTGACCAACACGTCAGAATTATCGCTAATGATGAGCGGAAAGAGGTTCAGTATTTAAAAAGCAGGTGCTCATGAAACGCGTGATTATATTTTTACTGCTGTTTAGTCAAAGCGTATTCGCGAACTGTTGGGATAACGCCGGACATTATTATCATGTCGATCCGTGGTTATTGTATGCAATTGCCAAAGTCGAATCCGGAATGAATCCCCACGCGGTAGGCTGGAACCACGACGGCACGCGTGACGTCGGGTTGATGCAGATTAACAGCTCACACTTCAGTGAGTTAGCACGTCAGGGTATTGATGAGAATCAGCTTATTAATGAGCCCTGTACCTCCATTATGGTCGGCGCCTCCATCCTGTCCGGGATGATAAACGTGTATGGCTATAACTGGGAAGCGGTGGGCGCGTATAACGCCGGATTGAAAAAAGAAAATTATCCGCAGCGCATGCGTTATGCCCATAAAGTGTGGACGAAGTATCAACAAATAAAATCGGGTAAATAACCGTGGCATTATTTTTATTTTTTGAAGAATTCCTTTCGGTGTTCTTCAGAAAATGAAAAAGAACCACACTCTCTGGCTTATTTATTAAGGGAGTAATACATAAGCCGGGAATGTACTCACCCTAGTTGCTTAAATACAGGATTATTTGAAATGACGAAAAGGACATTACTGAGCGTTCTCGTGGCGGGGGCATGTATTGCACCCTTTATGGCCCAGGCTGCATCACTGCAGGCGGCCAGCAGTGAGCCGTACACCATGAAAGCCAGCGATCTGGCGAAAAAGGAAAAAGAGCTGACCAATTTCCCGCTGATGGTTTCGGTGAAGGATACCATTGCGACCCTGGACAATAGCCTCGTTGAGCAGATTGAGCCAGGTCGTGCCTCGAACCCTGACAACGTCAAGCGCGTTGAAGGGATCGTGAAGGCCAGCGACTGGGAATATCTCTTCCCGCTGCGCGCTCAGTCTTATACCTACAGTAACTTCCTGAAGGCTGTTGGTAAATTCCCGGCACTGTGTAAGACCTATAACGATGGTCGCGACAGCGACGCCATCTGCCGCAAAGAGCTGGCGACCATGTTCGCCCACTTTGCGCAGGAAACCGGCGGCCATGAGAGCTCGCGTCCGGAAGCCGAATGGCGTCAGGCCCTGGTTCACGTCCGTGAAATGGGCTGGACCGAAGGCCAGAAAGGCGGCTATAACGGCGAATGTAACCCAGACATCTGGCAGGGGCAGACCTGGCCATGCGGTAAAGACAAAGACGGCGACTTCGTAAGCTACTTTGGCCGCGGCGCGAAGCAGCTGTCTTACAACTATAACTACGGTCCGTTCTCTGAAGCGATGTTTGGCACCGTCCGCACCCTGCTCGACAAGCCTGAGCTGGTGGCGGATACCTGGCTGAACCTGGCAAGTGCGATCTTCTTCTTCGCCTATCCGCAGCCGCCAAAACCAAGCATGCTGCAGGTTATCGACGGCACCTGGCAGCCAAACGATCACGATAAAGCCAACGGCCTGGTTCCGGGCTTCGGCGTGACCACCCAGATCATCAACGGTGGCGTAGAGTGCGGCGGCCCAACCGAGATTGCCCAGTCTGAAAACCGCATCAAGTACTACAAAGAGTTCGCGAACTACCTGAAAGTGCCTGTTCCGGCGAATGAAGTGCTGGGCTGCGCCAACATGAAGCAGTTCGATGAAGGCGGCGCCGGCGTGCTGAAGATCTACTGGGAGCAGGACTGGGGGTGGAGCCCGGATACGCCGGACGGTAAGACCTACTCCTGCCAGCTGGTGGGGTACCAGACGCCGTTCAGCGCGTTCAAAGAGGGTGACTACACCAACTGCGTTAAGAAGTTCTATAACGTGAACATCATTAACGACGACGGCTCAGCCGTGACCCCAGGAGAAGACAAAACCCCGGCAGACACCACGCCGCCAGCGGATACGACGCCAGCGGAAGATACCACCCCTGTTGAACCGGCTACCGTGAATCACGCCCCTGTGGCGCAGATTGCGGGCCCAATCGGGGCGGTTGAAGCGGGTGCGCAGGTTTCCCTGAGCGCGGAAGGCTCCACTGACGCCGACGGTAACAAGTTGACCTACACCTGGCGTTCCCAGGATGGCCAGACCGTGACCGGTCAGGACAAAGCGGTGGTGACCTTCAAGGCGCCAGAGTCTGCAACGGCTCAGCAGTACGAAATCGGCCTGACCGTCAGCGATGGTGAACTGACCAGCACCACGTCCTACCTGCTGAATGTGAAAGCGAAAGCCGAGTCTAAGGACGAAGGCACTTCCGGCTCTTACGCCGCGTGGAGCGCGAACAGCAAGTACAACGCAGGTGATATCGTGAACAACCACGGTAAACTGTTCCAGTGCAAACCGTTCCCGTACAGCGGCTGGTGTAACAATGCCCCGGCATACTACGAACCCGGCGCTGGCCTGGCGTGGGCTGATGCCTGGACGGCTCTGTAAAAGCAAACGGCAACCTTCGGGTTGCCGTTTTCGTATTTGCACCCTCTGTCTTTTACCGGGTGGCGCTGCGCTTACCCGGCCTACATGAGGCTAAGGGGCGAGGGGTCAGTACGGAGCCGTTGTAGGCCCGGTAAGGCGAAGCCGCCACCGGGCAAAAAGGCTAGCGATGCAGCTTCCCGTGATCCCGCAGCCACGCCGCCGTGCGCATAATCCCTTCATCCAGCGTCACAACCGGTTTATACCCCAGCTCATTCTCCGCCCGCGAAATATCCAGCGTGAAGTCAAAGTTGAGTTTAGAGACGCCGTAATGCGTCAGCGCAGGCTCTTTGGCTGTTTTACTGCCAAAGCGCTCCATGCTGCGGGCAATCATATCCAGCATTGGGTAGGGCACGGAACGGATACGGCAGTTGATCTGCAGCTCGTCGATCAGCCGCTGCACAATGCTGCGCAGCGTGCAGGGTTCGCCGTTAGTGATGTTGTAGGCGCGACCGGAGATCAGCTTATCGCAGTCCGGCTGGCTGGCCAGCCACATGGCGTGAACGGCGTTTTCGTAATAGGTCATATCCACCAGCGCATCGCCGCCGCGCGGCAGCAGCACGCTGCCGTAATGGTGCATCATCTGCGCCAGACGCGGAATAAATACCTTATCGTGCGGCCCGAACAGGCTCTGCGGACGCAGGACCGTAAAGCGGGTGTGCGGGTTTGACTGTGCCAGCAGGTCGATGACCTCTTCGCTGGCCGCCTTGCTGCGGGCAAATTCACAGGCAAAGCGAGCAGGGCGGAAATCTTCCTGCACGTCACGATGGTGGTGATAGTCGAAATAGAGTGACGGTGACGAGATATGAATAAAGTTACGCACGCCCCAGGCAACGGCCCATTCCCCCAGACGGCGGGTGGCCCGCACGTTGGCGAGATCGAAGGCTTCCTGGGTCCCCCACGGGGAGGTAAAACTGGAGCAGTGCCATAGCGTGTCGATACCGGCGAGCATCACCTTCGCCTGCGAGGAGACCAGCTCCGTCAGGTCGGCATGGACGAACTCTGCGCCCATTTTTTGCAGCAGCTTACCCATCGCTTCGTTGCGACCGGTAGCCCTGACGCTGATGCCCTTGTTGCGCAGAAATTCGACCGCATTTCGGCCTAAGCCGCTGGTCGCCCCGGTAACCAGTACCTTCATAGCTATCCACTGTGTTGAAAAGAATTTCGTGCGCATTCTTTCGTGAATTACGGCGCTATGCAATGGGAAAGGTGAAAGAAAGAGAGTTTTATTTAGATCTTTTCCGTCTTTTGTTCTGCCCGTTGCGCAATGCGTTTCGCCATGCCCCGGAAGATAAACAGGTGGGCAGGGATCATCAACAGCCAGTAGTACAGACCCGGCATTCCGTGCGGATGCCACCATGCGCGGACGTCCAGTTCACGATGATCGCCTTTGTCTTTCAGGGTAAAGCAGAGTCGGCCCAGCCCCGGGGCTTTCATGCCGAACAGCAGCGCCAGCTGTTTTTCCGGCTCGACAATAATCACCTTCCAGCTGTCAACCGCGTCACCCACCTCAAGATACGGGCGTGCCGGGCGGCCTTTTGCCAGCCGGTGGCCCACCAGCAGGTCCATTGCCCCGCGCGTTTGCCAGAGGAGATTACCGAAGAAATACCGTTCTTTGCCGCCAATCTGGTTCACCACCTCCCAGAGCGCGGCCAGGCTCGCGGAGGTTTTCACCGTGCAGCCCGCCTGTTTCGGGTAAAAACCATACTCAGGCCGCCAGCGGGCAAAGGCCTGGGCGTCGTAGCCCCAGTCGCTGGAGTTCACCAGCTGTTCTTCTTCCTTGAGCGTATTGCGCACGGCATCGTCAAAGCGGATCAGATCCTGAGGAATTAAGGCGCGCAGCGCGCGATCGTCGGCCAGCAGATCGTGCTTCAGCCCCTGAATCAGCGCTTTGGCGGTCGTCGGCGGCACCGAGGTGATGACATTCAAAAACCACACCGAAATCCAGCGCGTCGGGAAGGGAATGGGGATCAGCCAGCGGCGGCGGCCGCTGACGCGCATGAAATGTTCGAACTGCGCCTGATAGCTCAATACTTCAGGACCAGCGGCTTCCAGCACGCGGTGTTGCTCCGCCGGGTGATCCAGCAGGGCCACCAGATAATGCAGGAGGTTCTCCAGCGCAATCGGCGTGGTGCGCGAACGGACCCAGCGCGGCGGCGTGAGCACCGGCAGGTTGTAGACCATATCGCGCATCACTTCGAAGGCGGCAGAACCGGCGCCAACGATGATCCCGGCGCGCAGTTCGGTGACGGGGATATTGGCCCCCCGCAGGATGTCCGCCGTCAGCTGGCGGGCGCGCAGGTGATCGGACTGCTCGCGTTCAGGTGCCTGAAGTGAACTGAGAAAAATCACCTGCTTCACCGGGCTTTGCAGCAGGGCATCGCGGACATTCATCGCTACCTGACGCTCGTGGGCGATAAAATCTCCGCCTTCACCCATGCTGTGCACCAGGTAGTAAAGCGTGTCGACCCCTTCCAGCAGCGCGGGAAGCGCCTTCGGCCAGTTGAGGTCAACGTTGTGACAGGTAACGCCCGGCAAACCGAGTTTTTGCAGGCGTTCGGTATTGCGTGCCGCAGCCAGCACCTGGTGCCCCTGCTGGCTTAACGCCGCGGTGAGATGCTGACCGATATACCCGCTGGCGCCGAGCACCAGAATGCGTTGCGGCACGTGATGCTCCTTATCGCTGTAAAAACGCCTGCCAGTGTTTTACCACGTCGGCCAGCTGCTCGCGGTTGACGTCGAGATGCATGACCAGACGCACCACAGGTGAGGCGTTGATCAGCACGCCACGTGCTTTCATGAACTCGCCAAGCGCAGCGGCGTGGTCATCGCCCACGCGGACAAACAGCATGTTGGTGTCGTGGCGCATCACGTCGGCGCCAATTTCACGCAGCTGCGCCGCCATCCACGCGGCGTTGTCGTGATCGTCCTTCAGGCGCGCCACGTTGTTTTTCAGGGCATACAGCCCGGCAGCCGCCAGAATACCCGCCTGGCGCATGCCGCCGCCGGTCATTTTACGCCAGCGGTTGGCGCGCTTGATGTAGTCCGCGTTGCCGACAAGCAGGGAACCCACTGGGGTGCCCAGCCCTTTAGAGAGGCAGATGGTGAACGAGTCGCAATATTGCGTAATCTCTTTCAGCGCGCAGCCGTATTCCACCACGGCGTTGAAGATGCGCGCGCCATCCACGTGCAGACCGAGCCCGCGCTCGCGGGTAAACTCCCACGCCGCCTTCAGGTATTCGCGCGGCAGGACCTTGCCGTTGTGGGTGTTTTCGAGGCTGAGCAGCCGAGTGCGGGCAAAATGAATATCATCGGCTTTGATTTTCGCCGCGACTTTATCAAGGGGCAGGGTGCCGTCCGGCGCAGCGTCGATCGGCTGCGGCTGAATGCTGCCGAGCACCGCGGCACCGCCCGCTTCGTAGAGATAGTTATGCGCGCCCTGGCCGACGATATACTCTTCACCGCGCTCGCAGTGGCTGAGCAGCGCCACCAGGTTGGCCTGCGTGCCGGTGGGCAGGAACAGGGCGGCCTCTTTTCCGCTCAGCTCTGCGGCATAGCGCTGCAGCTCGTTGACCGTCGGGTCATCGCCGTAGACGTCGTCCCCGACCGGGGCGGCCATCATCTCTTCGAGCATGGCGCGACTCGGGCGGGTAACGGTATCACTGCGTAAATCAATCATGGCATGTCCTTATATTTAAAAAGGCGATGCCAGATGTTTTACCTGAGCCAGTTGGTTTTTGCCAGTTCGATCACCTCGTCACCGCGCCCGCTGATGATCGCGCGCAGCATGTACAGGCTAAAGCCCTTGGCCTGCTCCAGCTTGATCTGCGGCGGGATCGCCAGCTCCTCTTTGGCGACCACCACATCGACCAGCACCGGACCGTCGATGGAGAAGGCGCGCTGCAGGGCTTCATCCACCTCGGAGGCTTTCTCGACACGGATGCCGGTGATGCCGCAGGCCTCGGCGATGCGGGCAAAGTTGGTATCGTGCAGCTCGGTGCCGTCCGTCAGATAGCCGCCGGCCTTCATCTCCATCGCCACGAAGCCCAGCACGCTGTTGTTAAAGACCACGATTTTCAGCGGAAGCTTCATCTGCACCACCGACAGGAAATCACCCATTAGCATGCTGAACCCGCCGTCGCCGCACATCGCCACCACCTGGCGCTCAGGCGCCGTCGCTTTTGCGCCCAGCGCCTGCGGCATGGCGTTAGCCATCGAGCCGTGGTTGAACGAGCCGAGCAGTCGGCGTTTGCCGTTCATTTTCAGGTAGCGTGCCGCCCAGACGGTTGGCGTGCCGACGTCGCAGGTAAAAATGGCGTCGTCGTCCGCGAAATGGCTGATCTGCTGCGCCAGATACTGCGGGTGAATGGCTTTGTCGCTCGGTTTGGCCAGGTCGTCCAGACCCTTGCGGGCATCGCGATAGTCGCTCAATGCTTTATCAAGGAATTTGCGGTCCGTTTTCTCTTCCAGCAGCGGCAGCAGGGCGGCAAGGGTGGATTTGATGTCGCCCACCAGCGCCATATCGACCTTGCTGTGCGCGCCGATGCTGGCCGGGTTGATATCAATCTGAATGATTTTGGCATCCGTCGGGTAAAACGCGCGGTACGGGAACTGGGTGCCGAGCAGGATCAGCGTGTCGGCGTTCATCATGGTGTGGAAGCCACTGGAAAAACCGATCAGACCGGTCATCCCCACATCGTAAGGGTTGTCGTATTCAACGTGCTCTTTGCCGCGCAGGGCGTGGACGATCGGGGCTTTCAGCTTTCCGGCAAATTCCAGCAGCTCTTTATGCGCGCCCGCACAGCCGCTGCCGCACATCAGGGCGATATTACTGGCGTAACGCAGCAGCTGCGCCAGCTTTTTCAGCTCCTCCTCGGCTGGGGTCACCACCGGCTGCGGCGCGTGATACCAGTGGGTGCTGGCTCCTTCCGGCGCGGCCTTGAGCGCCACGTCGCCCGGGATAACGACCACGGACACGCCGCGATTCAGCACGGCCTTGCGCATGGCGATCGCCAGAACCTGCGGGATCTGCTCCGGGGATGAAACCAGTTCGCAATAGTGGCTGCATTCACGGAACAGCTCCTGCGGATGCGTCTCCTGAAAATAGCCGCTGCCGATTTCGGAAGAGGGGATGTGGGCGGCAATCGCCAGCACCGGCACGTGATTGCGGTGGCAGTCGAAAAGGCCGTTGATCAGGTGCAGGTTACCCGGCCCGCAGGATCCGGCGCAGACGGCCAGTTCACCGGTAAGCTGCGCTTCAGCCCCTGCGGCGAACGCGGCAACCTCTTCATGGCGGGTCGGCATCCATTCGATGGTCTTCATCTTGTTGAGGCTGTCGCTGAGTCCGTTGAGAGAATCGCCGGTGACGCCCCAGATACGTTTTACGCCAGCCTGTTCGAGCGTTTTCGCTATATATGCAGCCACGGTTTGTTTCATGGTTGTCCGTCTCCTTTTTGTGATAACGCTTACAAGCTTAGAAGAAAGTCTCCGTATTGCCCGTCACATCCCCCCAATTAAAAGGTGCTTTTCACGCGCAACGCTTCGGCATAATCTGATGATACCTCAGTGAAAACAGGAATCATTTCAAATTGTTAAATCATTGTTAATTGCTGTTAATGAAAAGCTATCGTGCGACGATCTCGGCAAACTCTTGTTACGACTTGCCGTCGGCGGGCTGATGCTCTTTCACGGTTTGCATAAGCTGTTTGGTGGGGTGGGCTTTATCAGCGGCATGCTGGTGGAGAAAGGGCTGCCGGGGTTTATCGCCTACGGCGTGTTGATTGGCGAAGTGGTGGCGCCGATCCTGATTATTGTCGGGCTCTTTACGCGCCCGGCCGCGCTGGTGCTGGCGTTTACGATGATCGTGGCGTGGCTGATGGTGGGATTGGATGAGACATTCGCGCTCGACAAGGTCGGCGCATGGGCGATTGAAAGCCTGGTGTACTTCTTTATCGGCTCGCTGGCGGTGGCGTTTTTAGGGGCAGGGCGGTTTGCGCTGGGGAAAACACCTGCATGGCGGTAGGGGGTTGTAGGCGGGGTAAACGCAGTGCCACCCGGCAAAAAAGCCCGGTGGCGCTGACGCTTACCGGGCCTACGAACGAACGTTTATTGTTTATGCGAGGACCAGATCGCCCTGCGGATGGCACGAGCACGCCAGCACGTAACCCTCGGCAATTTCCGCGTCGGACAGCGTCATGGTGCTGGTGACGGTGTACTCCCCGGAAACCACCTTTGTTTTACAGCAGCCGCACACCCCGGCACGGCAGGCCGCCGCCACCGGTACGTTGTTGCTTTCCAGCGCCTCCAGCAGCGTCGTGCCCACGCGGCCAAAGAAGGTCTGCGCAGGCTGCAGTTTGGTGAACTGAATCCCGCTGGTTGCCGCTTCCGCCACCGGCGTGAAGAACTGCTCTTTGAAGAAGCGGGTCACGCCGAGCGCTTTCACCTCTTTCTCGACGATATCCATGTACGGCGCCGGGCCGCAGGTCATCACGGTGCGGTTCGCGATATCCGGCACGCTTTGCAGCAGCTCGCGGCTCAGGCGACCGGGCACAAAACCGTGCGTCGCGTTGTGCTCAGCCACCAGCGTCACCGAATAATCACGCCACTCCTCGGCAAAAATGACATCGTCCGGAGAGCGCACGCTGAAGATCGCCTGCACGTCGGCCTGCGGGCGGTTTTTTGCCAGCCAGCGGCGCATCGACATGATCGGCGTCACGCCACAGCCCGCCGCCAGCAGCAGGAATTTATCTTCCGCTTTGCCGTCACAGGTGAATTCACCCTGCGCGTCGGAGAGCCAGATATAATCCCCGCGCTTCACGTCACGGGTCAGCCACTGCGAGCCCGCGCCGTCATCAATGCGGCGGACGGTGAGCGTGATGTACTCGCTCACGCCCGGCGTGGAGGAGAGGGTGTAGGCGCGCAGGGTGTCCGCAGAATGGCGAACGCTGACCAGCGCATACTGACCGGCTCGGTACGGATAGTAGTCGTGGCACAGCAGCGACAGCGTCCACACATCCGGCGTCTCCTGATGGATGTGATGCACCTGCATCCGCCACGGGCATTGTGAGGTTGGCATGGTCATAAATTACTCCTTACGCGCTCAACAGCTGCTTCATATCGTCTTCAACGTTGGTCACGGAACGCAGGCCGAATTTCTCGTTCAGCACGGCCAGCAGGTCCGGCGTCAGGAAGCCTGGCGCTGTCGGGCCGGTCATGATGTTGGTCACGCCCAGAGAGAGCAGGGTCAGCAGGATGACAATCGCTTTCTGCTCAAACCAGGAGAGCACCAGCGAGAGCGGCAGATCGTTCACGCCGCAGCCCAGTTTTTCCGCCAGGGTAACGGCCAGAATGATGGCCGAGTAAGCATCGTTACACTGGCCCGCATCGATCAGGCGCGGCAGGCCTTCGATGTTGCCGAAGTCCAGCTTGTTGAAACGGTATTTACCGCACGCCAGGGTCAGGATCAGGCAGTCTTCCGGCACGCGGGTGGCGAAATCGGTAAAGTAGTTACGCTCGCCGCGCGCGCCGTCGCAGCCGCCGACGAGGAAGATGTGGCGCAGCTTTTCGCGGCTGACGAGATCGATCAGCGAATCGGCGGCACCGAGCAGGGTTTCACGACCGAAGCCGACGGTGATCAGATGCGGGATCTCGCTGTACGGGAAGCCTGCCATCTGCTGCGCTTGCGCTATCACCGGTCCGAAATCGTCACCTTCAAGATGGCTCACGCCCGGCCAGCCGACGATGCTGCGGGTCCAGATGCGGTCGTCATACGCGCCCACGGTCGGGTCGATGATGCAGTTAGAGGTCATCACGATAGGACCAGGGAAGCGGGCAAATTCCACCTGCTGGTTCTGCCAGCCGCTGCCGTAGTTACCGATCAGGTGCTTGAATTTACGCAGCTCCGGATAGCCGTGCGCTGGCAGCATTTCACCGTGGGTATAGACGTTAACGCCGGTGCCTTCGGTTTGCTTCAGCAGGTTGTAGAGATCTTTCAGGTCATGACCGGAGATCAGGATGCATTTGCCCTCGGTCGCTTTGACGTTGACCTGCGTCGGCGTCGGGTGGCCGTAGGTGCCGGTTTCACCCGCATCCAGAATGCTCATCACGCGGAAGTTCATCTGGCCGATTTCCATTGAGCATTCCAGCAGCGCGTTCATATCGGCAGGCCAGGTGCCCAGCCACGCCATGATTTTATGGTACTGGGCGTAGATGTCGTTATCGTACTGACCGAGCACGTGCGCGTGTTCCATATAGGCCGCAGCGCCTTTCAGGCCGTACAGGCACAGCAGGCGCAGGCCGAGAATGTTCTCGCCAATCGCCGCTTTGTCTTTGTTTGGGGTGAATTCGGCCGCCTGACGCTGCAGATCGCCGAGATCGTCGCTTACCAGCTGGAGGTCAGACATCGGGTTTTCCACGCGGGCGTTAGCATCCGCCTTCAGGCACTGCGCCTTCAGCGCTTCACGCAGGGCAATGGCTTCGCGGGCATAGCCGACAATGCGCGGAGAGTCGAAGTTAACGTTGGTCAGCGTGGAGAAGAAGGCGCGCGGGGCGAAGCTGTCGACGTAGTGGTCGATGATGCCATATTCGCGGGCTTTGCACGCCCATGCGGAAAGGCCTTGCAGGGCCGCAATCAGCAGGTCCTGCAGGTCAGATGTTTCTGCGGTTTTGCCGCACATACCCTGTGCGTAAGAGCAGCCATTGCCTGCCGGGGTACGGATGGTTTGTTCACATTGCACACAAAACATAATCACACCTGTTAAAGTTATATTTGATATACATGTTTAAGGTTATGCCTGTGCCAGAACGGAGAAAAGGGCTTTCTGCTACAAAATAGAGGGAGATTGATTTAGCGCAATTTTGGCGGCAGGCACCCTACCGCCAAAGAGGTATCAGGCCGAGAAGACGGCCATCAGAACCGGAACCAGCAGGCTTAAAATAAAGCCGTGAACAATGGCGGCGGGCACCATCTCCAGTCCACCAGAGCGTTGCAACACTGGCAGGGTAAAGTCCATAGACGTCGCGCCGCACAGGCCCAGCGCGGTAGAGCGGCTGCGGCGAACCAGCCCCGGGATCAGCATAATGGCGAGCAGCTCGCGCGCCAGATCGTTAAAGAAGGCGGCACTGCCGATGACCGGGCCAAAGGATTCGGTCAGCAGGATACCGGAGAGGGAATACCAGCCAAAGCCTGACGCCATCGCCAGACCGGTTTTCAGCGGCAGGTCGAGAATAAAAGCGTTAATCACGCCCGCCACCATGGAACTGGCGACCACAATGACCGCAACCATCATTCCCCGACGGTTTAAAACAATTTGCTTCAGCGTCATGCCATTATTTCGCAGCTGGATACCGATCAGGAACAGCAGGAAAATTAGCGTATATTCACTGGCCTCTGTCGCGTGCTGTAAAAATGCCCAGCCGGTCAGCCCAAGAAGAAAACCGAGCACCACGACGCCGCACAGTTTTAATGATTCCAGCGCCATCGCAATTCGGGAAGGCAGTTTTTCCTGATGATGATGGTTTTTCCACGGAACGGTGCGCTCAAGCCAGAATAATGCGGCGATATTACACAGCAAAATAACCACCACGGTGACCACAGAATAATGCAGGATGGAAAGCAGATTCGTCGCCAGATTATCCAGGAAGGCCAGGCTGATCCCCATAAAGAAAAGAATGACGTAAACAATCCAGCTGAGAAAACGGTTGATAAGCCGTAATGCGGATTCTCTGTGCAGCGGGATGAGATAGCCCACAATCAGGGGCAGCAGAATAATGAGGAGTCCTGAAAACATGAACAGCCGGTCCTTTTGAGTATCTGTTGAGCGCCAGAGACACTACCCAATAAAGACTGTTCAGTAAAGCGGCAATAAAAAAGCCGGGTGGCGGCTGCGCCTTACCCGGCCTACAAGTGCACACTCACGTGGGTCGGGTAAGCGTTAGCGCCACCCGACACCGCGCGCAATTAATCGCGTTTTTCCAGCAGGGTGCGGTACAGCACGCCACCCAGGATACCGCCGATAATCGGCATCACCCAGAACAGCCAGAGCTGCTCAAGCGCCCAGCCGCCCTGGAAGATGGCGACGGCGGTGCTGCGTGCCGGGTTAACGGAGGTGTTGGTGACCGGAATGGAGATCAGGTGGATAAGCGTCAGTGCCAGACCAATGGCAATCGGCGCGAAACCGGCTGGCGCGTGTTTGTCGGTTGCGCCGTGGATCACCAGCAGGAAACCTGCGGTCAGCACAATTTCAATCACGATGGCAGACAGCATGGAATAACCGCCCGGAGAATGCTCGCCGAAGCCGTTAGAGGCGAAGCCGCTGGCCGCCGCGTCGAAGCCAGCTTTACCGCTGGCAATGACGTACAGAACGCCCGCTGCGATAATACCGCCCACCACCTGAGCGACAATATAACCCATCACCTCTTTCGCCGGAAAACGACCGCCGGCCCATAAACCTAATGTCACTGCCGGGTTAAAATGACCGCCGGAAATATGCCCCACGGCAAAGGCCATGGTTAATACGGTTAAACCAAATGCCAGCGCGACGCCGACAAAACCGATACCTAATTCCGGGAATGCTGCTGCCAGAACGGCGCTACCGCAGCCACCAAATACCAGCCAGAATGTACCAAAGCATTCTGCTGCCAATTTTCTAAACATAACCACCTCAAATAATTTTCCGCACGCTTTCCCGCGCGCGGGATATATCGCCATAAAGGGATGACGACTCAAAGAGTCCGTATTTTAGAAACCAATAACACCCCTTCGCCACTTAAATAAATTCGATTAATTTGATTTAAGGCAATGTGATGTCAATCCTTGTTCAAATCAGCGGTAAATAGAGCATAGACCAATTCTCGTAAGGGTGAATGTTGTGCTGTCGTGACAGGGCGCCTCCCGCTATACTGCTGATAACTTAAAGGAAAAAGTGAACATTGCGCGGGGGATTTATGCTTCTCGAACGTGTGGAAATTGTCGGGTTTCGCGGTATTAACCGCCTGTCGCTGCAGCTGGAACAGAACAACGTCCTGATCGGCGAGAACGCCTGGGGTAAGTCCAGCCTGCTGGATGCGCTGACGTTACTGCTTTCGCCCGAAGACGATCTGTATCACTTCGTTCGCGACGATTTCTGGTTCCCCCCCGGCGACGTGACGGGGCGCGAGAAGCACCTGCATATTATCCTGACGTTCCGCGAATCCGAACCCGGACGCCATCGGGTGCGTCGCTTCCGCCCGCTGTCACCCTGCTGGGTGCCGTGCGATGACGGTTTCCACCGGATATTCTACCGGCTGGAAGGGGAGATGGCGGAAAACGAGGGCGTGTTGACCCTGCGTGATTTTCTTGATGAGAAGGCCAGCCCGATCCCGCTGGACAATATCGACGATCTGGCCCGCCATCTGATCCGCCTGACGCCGGTGCTGCGCCTGCGCGACGCGCGTTTTATGCGGCGCATTCGTAACGGTACCGTACCAAATATGCCGGAAGTGGAAGTCACCGCCCGCGAGCTGGATTTTCTGGCGAGAGAGCTGGTGTCGCGTCCGCAGAATCTGACCGACGGTCAAATTCGTCAGGGGTTGTCCGCAATGGTACAGCTGCTGGAGCACTATTTTTCCGAGCAGGGAACGTCGGAGTCGCGCCATCGCCTGATGCGCCGCCGCTCTCATGACGAACAGCGCAGCTGGCGCTACCTCGATATCATTAACCGGATGATCGACCGGCCCGGTGGTCGTACCCATCGGGTGATTTTGCTGGGGCTGTTTTCAACGCTTCTGCAGGCCAAAGGCACCGTTCGTCTTGACCGGGACGCCAGGCCGCTGCTGCTGGTGGAAGACCCGGAAACGCGCCTGCATCCCATCATGCTCTCCGTGGCATGGCATCTGCTGAACCTGCTGCCGCTCCAGCGCGTTACGACCACCAATTCCGGTGAATTATTATCGCTGACGCCGGTCGAGCACGTCTGTCGTCTGGTGCGTGAATCTTCCCGCGTCTCCGCCTTCCGCTTAGGGCCGGGGGGATTGAACGCGGAAGACGGGCGGCGTATCGCGTTTCATATTCGCTTTAACCGCGCGTCGTCGCTCTTTGCCCGCTGCTGGCTGCTGGTGGAAGGAGAGACGGAAACCTGGGTCATCAACGAACTGGCGCGCCAGTGCGGCCACCATTTTGATGCGGAAGGGATTAAGGTGATTGAATTTGCCCAGTCGGGACTCAAGCCGCTGATCAAATTTGCCCGCCGGATGGGGATCGAGTGGCATGTGCTGGTCGACGGTGATGAGGCGGGCAAAAAATATGCCTCGACCGTACGCAGCCTGCTGAATAACGAGCGCGAGGAAGAGCGCGACCATTTAACCATGCTGCCCGCCATGGACATGGAACACTTTATGTATCGTCAGGGGTTCGACGACGTATTCCACCGAATTGCCATGGTGCCGGTCGATGTCCCGATGAACATGCGGCGCGTGATCGCCAAAGCTATTCATCGTTCTTCGAAACCGGATTTAGCCATTGAAGTGGCGACGGAAGCGGGGAGGCGGGGCGTGGAGGCGGTGCCGACCCTGCTGCGGAAGATGTTCTCCCGCGTGCTGTGGCTGGCACGCGGGAGAGCGGATTAACGTTGAGTCGCCTGTTTCACCTGCTGAATCAGGCTGTCCAGCAGCGCGTAGCGGCGGCGATATTCGGAGCGTTTTTTGCTCGCGATCTCTTCCATCGGTTTACGCGGCATGACGAGTGGCAGCATGAAGTTGCCGCTATCCTGCTTTTCGCCGCCGATGGAGATCCAGAAACTGTCGTAATCGGCCAACAGTTTCCCCTCTTTTTTCTTGCGGTAGCGCCAGCTGCGATAAATATGGGTGTCGTTACTGACGGCGACAATCTGTTCTACCGGGAAGGCGGTGCCGAGAGTCATGGCGGCTTCGACCAGCAGACGTTTCGGGAACAGACCATGGCAGGCCTTCGTCGCACCCTGGATCAGCTCATGGGGAACGTGGGCTTTTGCGCCCTGCAGGCCGCCGATAAACAGCGTCGATTTTCCCTCAAACTGGCACAGGGTGAAGGTCATCTCGGCCAGCACCGTATTCTGGTGGTCGCAGAAGGCGAGGGTGGCTTCCCCTTCTTTATCCAGAAACGCATCGGCGCACAGGCGGACGGTAAATTGCTCTTCATCTTTACCGGTTAAGGTGAGCAGCGTGAAGCCCTTTTTCGACAGATAGCCCGAGAGCAGCGATGCCGGCATATGGCGGCTCATCGTTTGATAGTGCCAGTTAAGGGACTCAAGGGCCTGCCGGCGATCCATATTCACCGTCAGCCAGGGGCGATGCAGACGGCACGGCAGTCCTGGTTGCACCTGCAGCATTTGCATCAGGCTCGGCTGTTTTGCAAGGCTCGTCAACAGGCGAGCGGTACTTACAGGCGTCGCCAGCGAACGTAGCATGAATTTACGTCGATAGGCGGGGTTTTGCCACGCCAGCCCTGGCGTGAGCTTACCGGAAGCCAGATGACTGAAGAGCTGCCAACCCGATGCAGGCTGTGGCAGGTTTGAAAAAGGTGTATCGACGATGGAAGACATGTTAGATCCTGCTTCTTGATGAAGATTTCTATTTCAGCAGGCGAACGTTCAACGTCTCGTAAACAAATTGTGACGATTTCGGAGAACAGGGGTTTCGTTGAGGATTCGTTTAGATAGAATCAGCATTTATCATTGCCAGAACATTTATTTGGAATATTTATGAACCTCAAGGGAAAACGCAGAACGCTGTTTCTGCTGCTGGCGGTCGTGGTGTTAGCCGGTGGGTACTGGCTATGGCAGGTGCTGAATGCGCCGGTGCCGCAGTATCAGACGCTGATTGTTCGTCCGGGCGAACTGCAACAAAACGTCCTCGCGACGGGCAAACTTGATGCCCTGCGCAAGGTTGACGTTGGCGCACAGGTCAGCGGTCAGCTGAAAACGCTGTCGGTTGAGATTGGCGATAAGGTAAAAAAAGGCCAGCTGCTCGGCGTGATCGATCCTGAACAGGCCGAGAACCAGATCCGCGAGGTGGAAGCCACGCTGATGGAGCTGCGCGCGCAGCGTGCGCAGGCGCAGGCAGAGCGTAACCTTGCCCAGGTGACGCTGACCCGTCAGCAGGCGCTGGCCAAAACCCAGGCGATCTCGAAGCAGGATTTAGATACGGCCACCACGGAACTGGCGGTGAAGCAGGCGCAGATTGGCACGATTGACGCGCAAATCAAACGCAACCAGGCCTCGCTGGATACGGCGAAAACCAACCTCGACTACACCAAAATCGTTGCGCCGATGGCCGGGGAAGTGACGCAAATTACCACGCTGCAGGGGCAGACGGTGATTGCCGCGCAGCAGGCGCCCAACATTCTGACGCTGGCGGACATGAGCACCATGCTGGTCAAAGCTCAGGTCTCGGAGGCGGACGTTATCCATCTCAGACCGGGGCAGAATGCCTGGTTTACGGTGCTGGGCGATCCGCAGACGCGCTACGAAGGCGTGCTGAAAGACATTCTCCCGACGCCGGAAAAGGTTAACGACGCCATCTTCTACTATGCCCGTTTTGAAGTGCCGAACCCGCAGGGCGTGCTGCGTCTCGACATGACCGCGCAGGTGCATATCCAACTGACCGGCGTGAAGAACGTGCTGACCATTCCCCTCTCCGCGCTGGGTGAGTCCGCCGGTGATAGCCGCTATAAAGTGAAAGTGCTGCGCAACGGTGAAACGCGCGAGCGCGAAGTGGTGATTGGCGCGCGCAACGACACCGACGTGGTGGTGGTGAAAGGGCTGGAAGAGGGTGAGGAGGTTGTCATCAGCGAAAGCCTGCCCGGAGCCGCGAAATGACGGCATTGCTTGAGCTGAAAGACATTCGCCGCAGCTATCCGTCGGGCGATGGCCCGGTGGAGGTGCTAAAAGGCATCTCCCTTCGGGTGGAGGCGGGCGAGATGGTGGCGATTGTCGGGGCATCGGGCTCCGGTAAATCGACGCTGATGAACATTCTCGGCTGCCTGGATAAACCGACAAGCGGCACGTACCGCGTGGCCGGGACGGACGTCTCAACGCTGGACGGCGACGCGCTGGCGAAGCTGCGTCGGGAGCACTTCGGCTTTATCTTCCAGCGTTACCATCTGCTTTCTCACCTCAATGCCGCGCAGAACGTAGAAGTACCGGCGGTCTATGCGGGCGTCGAGCGGAAAAAACGCCTCGAGCGCGCGCAGATGCTGCTGACGCGCCTGGGGCTGGCGGAGCGGGTGGAGTATCAGCCCTCGCAGCTGTCCGGCGGCCAGCAGCAGCGCGTGAGTATTGCCCGCGCCCTGATGAACGGCGGGCAGGTGATCCTCGCGGATGAGCCAACCGGGGCGCTCGACAGCCATTCCGGCGAAGAGGTGATGGCGATCCTGCACCAGCTTCGCGATCAGGGGCATACGGTCATTATCGTGACCCACGATCCGCAGGTGGCGGCGCAGGCGGAGCGAATCATTGAGATCCACGACGGCGAGCTGGTCAGCAACCCGCCGCCGCGTGAGTCCAGGGCTACGGCGCCGAAAGAAGTGCTTCCGGCATCAACCGGATGGGGGCAATTTTCCAGCGGCTTTCGTGAAGCATTGACCATGGCCTGGCTGGCGATGGCGGCCAATAAAATGCGTACTCTGCTGACCATGCTCGGCATCATCATCGGTATCGCCTCGGTGGTGTCGATTGTGGTGGTGGGCGACGCGGCCAAGCAGCTGGTGCTGGCCGATATCCGCGCTATCGGCACCAATACCATCGACGTTTATCCCGGCAAAGACTTTGGCGACGACGAGCCTCAGTATCAGCAGGCGCTGAAATACGACGATCTGGCGGCCATTCAGAAGCAGCCGTGGGTCAACTCCGCCACGCCTGCGGTGTCGCAAAACCTGCGCCTGCGCGTGGGCAATGTTGACGTGGCGGCCAGCGCGAACGGCGTCAGCGGGGATTATTTCAACGTCTACGGTATGACCTTCAGCGAAGGCGCCACCTTTAACGCCGAACAGCTGGCGGGCAGGGCGCAGGTAGTGGTGCTGGACGCAAACTCGCGCAGGCAGCTCTTCCCCAATAAAGCCAACGTGGTGGGCGAAGTGATCCTGGTCGGCAACATGCCTGCCACGGTCATCGGCGTGGCGGAAGAGAAGCAGTCGATGTTTGGCAGCAGCAAGATCCTGCGCGTCTGGCTGCCGTACACCACCATCTCCGGGCGGATTATGGGCCAGTCCTGGCTCAATTCCATCACCGTGCGCGTGAAGGAGGGCTACGACAGCGCGCTGGCCGAACAGCAGCTTGAGCGGCTGCTCACCCTGCGCCACGGGAAGAAAGATTTCTTCACCTGGAATATGGACGGCCTCTTGAAAACGGCAGAAAAGACCACACGTACTCTTCAGCTGTTCCTCACGCTGGTGGCGGTGATTTCGCTGGTCGTCGGCGGTATCGGGGTGATGAACATCATGCTGGTGTCGGTAACCGAGCGTACCCGGGAGATTGGCATCCGCATGGCGGTCGGGGCCAGAGCCAGCGACGTGCTGCAGCAGTTTTTGATTGAAGCCGTGCTGGTGTGTCTGGTCGGCGGTGCGATGGGGATTGCGCTCTCGATGATGATCGCCTTCGCGCTCCAGCTCTTTTTACCCGGCTGGGAGATTGGCTTCTCGCCGGTGGCCATTATTACCGCATTCTTGTGTTCAACCTTTACCGGCATTTTGTTTGGCTGGTTGCCCGCCCGCAACGCGGCGCGGCTGGATCCGGTGGATGCGCTGGCTCGGGAATAACCCGAAAATAAAAATGCCAGCCGATCGGGCTGGCATTTTGACTGCGGGATGTACACAATAAAACAGAGAGCTATGCAACCGTCTCTGCTTCAATGGGGACGATAAGGCTTGCATGATTGCCTTTTGGTCCCTGGTGGACATCGAACCGGACGGACTGCCCGGCTTTGAGCGTTCTGTAACCATCCATCTGAATGGTGGAATAGTGAGCGAAGATATCCTCGCCGCCGCCTTCGGGGCAGATGAAGCCAAACCCTTTGGCGTTGTTGAACCACTTAACAGTACCCATTTCCATGCTTCGACATCCTTCGTAAATCTTATAAGTTAAGATGGAATGAACCGGTGGTGGAGTGGGGGCTGTTCAAAACCTCGCCATCTCACGCTTGTACAATTTAGAGAAACGAAAGACGTCGTCAAGCGTTTGGCGCTGGAGATGGGACAATAATCAACCAAAGTTTGAAGCAGTTAACGCTATTGCAACAGTTTGTGACAGACATCGCGGATGACAGTAATAGATGATTGTTATCTAACATCTGAGGTAGATTCAAAGTGGTTATGCAAAATGGGTAAGACCAACGACTGGCTGGATTTTGACCAGCTGGCGGAAGACAAAGTGCGTGACGCGCTAAAACCGCCATCTATGTATAAAGTTATGTTAATGAACGATGATTACACGCCGATGGAATTTGTTATTGACGTGCTACAAAAGTTCTTTTCTTATGATGTAGAACGTGCAACGCAACTGATGCTTACCGTTCATTATCGTGGCAAAGCTATCTGCGGCATCTTCACAGCCGAAGTGGCGGAAACCAAAGTGGCGATGGTGAACGACTATGCGAGGGAGAACGAGCATCCGTTGCTGTGTACGCTGGAAAAGGCCTGATAAGGCATAAAATTGGGGGAGGTGCCTATGCTCAATCAAGAACTGGAACTCAGTTTAAACATGGCTTTCGCCAGAGCGCGTGAGCACCGACATGAGTTTATGACCGTCGAGCATTTACTGCTCGCACTGCTTAGCAACCCATCTGCCCGCGAAGCGCTGGAAGCCTGCTCCGTGGATCTGGTGGCGCTACGTCAGGAACTCGAAGCCTTCATTGAACAAACCACACCGGTGCTGCCAGCCAGTGAAGAGGAGCGCGACACGCAGCCGACGCTCAGCTTCCAGCGCGTGCTGCAGCGCGCGGTATTCCACGTCCAGTCTTCCGGACGTAGCGAAGTGACTGGCGCAAACGTCTTAGTCGCCATCTTCAGCGAGCAGGAGTCACAGGCTGCCTATCTGCTGCGCAAACACGAAGTCAGCCGCCTCGATGTGGTTAACTTTATCTCTCACGGAACGCGCAAAGACGAGCCTAACCAGGCATCGGATTCCAGCAATCAGGTCAATAACAATGAAGAGCAAGCAGGCGGGGAGGATCGTATGGAAAACTTCACCACCAACCTTAATCAGCTTGCTCGCGTTGGCGGTATCGACCCGCTGATTGGTCGCGATAAAGAGCTGGAGCGCGCGATCCAGGTGCTGTGCCGTCGCCGCAAGAACAACCCGCTGCTGGTGGGGGAATCTGGCGTGGGTAAAACCGCGATTGCCGAAGGCCTTGCCTGGCGCATTGTGCAGGGCGACGTACCGGAAGTGATTGCCGACTGCACCATCTACTCGCTGGACATCGGCTCGCTGCTGGCGGGCACCAAATACCGTGGTGATTTTGAAAAACGCTTCAAGGCGCTGTTAAAACAGCTGGAGCAGGACACCAACAGCATCCTGTTTATCGATGAAATCCACACCATCATCGGCGCAGGGGCGGCCTCCGGTGGCCAGGTGGATGCGGCTAACCTGATCAAACCGCTGCTCTCCAGCGGCAAGATCCGCGTGATTGGCTCCACCACCTACCAGGAGTTCAGCAACATCTTTGAGAAAGACCGTGCGCTGGCGCGCCGCTTCCAGAAAATCGACGTGACCGAACCGTCCGTCGAGGAAACGGTGCAGATCATCAACGGCCTGAAGCCGAAGTATGAAGCGCACCACGACGTGCGTTACACCGCGAAAGCGGTGCGTGCGGCGGTGGAGCTGGCGGTGAAATACATCAACGACCGTCATCTGCCGGATAAGGCGATTGACGTGATTGATGAGGCTGGGGCGCGTGCGCGACTGATGCCGGCCAGCAAGCGTAAGAAAACCGTTAACGTGGCGGATATTGAGTCCGTGGTGGCCCGCATCGCGCGTATCCCTGAGAAGAGCGTTTCTCAGAGCGACCGCGACACGCTGCGCACCCTTGGCAATCGCCTGAAAATGCTGGTCTTTGGTCAGGATAAAGCCATTGAGGCCTTAACCGAAGCGATCAAGATGGCCCGCGCAGGACTGGGGCATGAGCACAAGCCTGTCGGTTCCTTCCTGTTTGCCGGCCCGACCGGCGTGGGGAAAACCGAGGTAACGGTTCAGCTCTCCAAAGCGCTGGGCATTGAGCTGCTGCGCTTTGATATGTCCGAGTATATGGAGCGTCACACCGTCAGCCGTTTGATTGGTGCGCCTCCGGGCTACGTGGGCTTTGACCAGGGCGGCCTGCTCACCGACGCGGTGATCAAGCATCCGCACGCGGTACTGCTGCTCGATGAAATCGAGAAAGCGCACCCGGACGTGTTCAACATCCTGCTGCAGGTGATGGACAACGGGACGCTGACCGACAACAACGGGCGCAAGGCGGACTTCCGCAACGTGGTGCTGGTGATGACCACCAACGCCGGGGTACGTGAAACCGAGCGTAAATCCATCGGCCTGATCCACCAGGACAACAGCACCGATGCGATGGAGGAGATCAAGAAGATCTTCACGCCGGAGTTCCGTAACCGTCTGGACAACATTATCTGGTTCGATCACCTCTCTACCGAGGTGATCCATCAGGTCGTGGACAAGTTCATCGTCGAGCTGCAGGTTCAGCTGGATCAGAAAGGCGTGTCGCTGGAAGTAAGCCAGGAGGCCCGCAACTGGCTGGCCGAGAAAGGCTACGACCGTGCGATGGGGGCCCGTCCAATGGCGCGTGTGATTCAGGACAACCTGAAGAAACCGCTGGCGAACGAGCTGCTGTTTGGCTCGCTGGTGGACGGCGGCCAGGTGACCGTGGCGCTGGACCAGGCGAAGAACGAACTGACGTACGATTTCCAGAGTGCGGCGAAGCACAAGCCGGAAGCGGCTCACTGATTTCTTACGTAGGTCTTAAAAACCGGGCAATAGCCCGGTTTTTTTATGCCCGCTTTCGCCCTCTCCCTGTGGAAGAGGGCTGGGATGAGGCCACCAGGTTGCCAAAAAATACATCCCCCGGCATAGCCAAATTAAAGCCACAAATAAAAAAGGCCGGGTTTAACCCGACCTTTTAAATATTCATCTGCCATTACAGGCGAAAACAATTAGCGACTACGGAAGACAATGCGGCCTTTGCTCAGGTCGTACGGGGTCAGTTCAACAGTCACTTTGTCGCCCGTCAAAATGCGGATGTAGTTTTTGCGCATTTTACCGGAGATGTGCGCAGTTACCACGTGACCGTTTTCCAGCTCTACGCGAAACATGGTATTAGGTAACGTATCAAGTACGGTACCCTGCATTTCAATATTGTCTTCTTTGGCCATCTAATCCTCTGGGGTATCACTACCAAGTTTTGAACCGGCAAGATAATGCCGAAATTCATCAATTAAGTAAAGAATTGCGCGTTTGAAACGCAGCAAAACAGTTTCGGCGCATTGCCCAAGCGTCACGGTACAACCGAACGGAAAGCGCATTCGTAAAGGGGATACAACAGGATAAACGTCAGGACGTTATCTGAAGCGAAGGTCCCAAACGGCGGCGGGGCAACAGGCAGAAGCTACTCTGCGGCGTAATTATAACACCCTCACAAAAAATATGCGGAAAACATTTAGGCATTGGGCATAAAGAGCGTTCTCGGTATCCAGAAGTCGCGCGGGAGCTTTTCCTGACGGCTGGCATCCAGATGCTCGATGTACTGGCGTCGCGGTATCTCAACGGCGCCGAGGGAAGCCGTGTGCTCATTGAGCACCTGACAATCGATCAGGCGTCCGCCGCGCTGGGCAAACGCCTGGCAGAAGACCAGCAGCGCCGTTTTCGAGGCGTTAACCGCGCGGGAGAACATCGACTCACCACAAAACAGCGTCCCCTGCGCCACGCCATACATGCCGCCGACCAGTGCTCCGCCGTCCCACACCTCAATGGAGTGCGCGTAGCCAAGCTCGTGAAGCTGGTGGTAAGCGGTAATGATATCGCGGGTTATCCATGTTCCCTCAAACCGGTCTTCGGCACAGCCTTCAATGACCTGACCAAAGGCGTGGTTCAGGGTGACGCGGTACGGTGATTTTGCATGGAAACGCTTCATGCTGCGGCTCAGGTGAAACTGCTCTGGCCACAGCACGGCACGCGGATCGGGAGACCACCATAAAATCGGGTCGCCGGGAGAAAACCAGGGGAAGATGCCGCGCTGGTACGCCATCAACAGCCGCGCAGGGCTGAGGTCACCACCAAGGGCCAGCAGCCCATTGGGCTCACGCAGCGCCCCTTCAGGAGAAGGGAACGCGATGTTATGACGAGAAAGCTGGACCAGGCGCATGACAGCAAAACTCCAGTACGCGAGTGAGGACGCTACAAATATAGTCTACAGACGCTGTTTAAACTGGAAGTAGCGACCCTGTTTCGCCAACAGCTCTGCGTGACTACCTTGCTCAATAATGTGTCCGTTGTCCATCACAATTATCCGATCAAAACTCGCCAGTCCGCGCAGGCGGTGCGTGACCATCAGGACGGTTTTACCGGTCATGACATTGGCCAGCAAATCAAGGATTTGGCTCTCGGTCGTGGCATCCAGCCCTTCGGTGGGTTCGTCAAGCAGCATCAGCGGCGCATCGTGCAGCAGCGCGCGCGCAATCGCCAGACGGCGCAGCTCTCCGCCGGAAAGCTGACGACCGCCTTCACCGAGCCAGCTGTTCAGTCCATCGCCCTCAAGCAGCTTATGCAGACCGACCTGTTCCAGCACGGCGCGAAGCGCATCATCAGAGGCCTCTGGCGCAGCCAGCAGCAGGTTATCACGCAGGGTGGCGCTAAACAGATGCACGCGCTGCGGAACGACGCTGACGGTTTTGCGCAGGGCCTGCTCGCTGAAATCGGTCAGCAACGTATTATTAAAACGAATCTGACCGCGCTGCGGGTCCCAGGCGCGGGTCAACAGCTGCAGCAGCGTCGATTTACCGCAGCCGGTACGGCCGAGGATCGCAATCCGCTGACCGGCATTCACAGAAAGGGTGATACCGTCCAGCGCGTTCTGCGCCTGTTTGTCATAGCTGAAGGTAACATCTTCAAGCGTCAGCGCAACCTGCTCAGGGACAGCGGTCTGCCCGGCACTGAACGTGACTTCAGGCTCCTGCTCGGCAATCTGGGTGATGCGCAGGGCAGAGGCGATGACCTGTCCCAGATGCTGGAAGGCGCCCGTCACCGGAGCCAGCGCTTCAAATGCGGCCAGCGCACAGAAAACGAAAAGGGCAATAAGCGGACCCGGCTGTGTGTTTCCCCCAATATCGCCGGAAGCCAGCCACAGCATGGCAATCACCGCCACGCCGCCGATCAGCATCATCAGCGCCTGAGAGAAGGCCGTCAGCTCCGACTGACGGCGCTGGGCCTCATGCCAGTTCAGCTCCGTACTTTCCATCCGCGCGCGGTAGCGCTTGCTGGCACCAAAAATGGTCAGCTCTGCCTGCCCCTGAAGCCAGGCGGTCAGCTGCTGGCGGTAGTCCCCGCGCAGGCGCGTCAGGTTTTCCCCGGTGGATTTCCCGGCGCGGTAAAACAGCGGCGGCAGAACGATAAGCGTCAGCAGCATGATCCCGCCCAGCGTCAGCGCAACGGGAACATCCAGAACAGACAGCCCCAGCGTGACCACCACAATCACCACAAACGCGCCCACGATAGGGGAAATCACGCGCAGGTAAAGGTGATCCAGCGTGTCAACGTCCGCCACCACGCGGTTAAGCAACTCGCCCTGACGAAAACGCGCCAGCCCGGCAGGGGAGAGGGGCAGCAGTTTGCTGAAGGTATAGATACGCAGGTGCTGCAGTACGCGGAAAGTGGCGTCGTGGCTGACCAGCCGTTCGAAATAGCGTCCGGCAGTACGGGTGATGGCGGTACCGCGAACCCCGGCGGCCGGAAGCATATAGTTGAAGCTGTATAATCCGGCGAACCCCGCGACGGCCGAGGCCGACAGGAACCAGCCGGAAAGCGTGAGCAGGCCGATGCTGGCGAGCAGCGTGATAATCGCCAGCACAATCCCCAGCGTCAGCATCCATTTGTGGCGTTTATAGAGCGCAAGATAAGGCAGCAGAGCGCGCATCAGATATCCTCCTGACGGTTTGCCAGCAGGGTCGCAAATGGCCCCTGGGCGGCAACGAGAGAGGCGTAGTCGCCTTGCTCAACAATACGGCCGTTTTCCATGACCCAGATCTGGTCCCAGTCGGCAATCCCTTCCAGCTGGTGGGTGACCATCAGGGTGGTTTGCTGCAGGGAGGCGGCGTTAAGCGCTTCCATGACGCGCTGCTCGCTGTGTGCGTCAAGGCTGGCTGCGGGCTCGTCCAGCAGCATTAGCTGGCATGGGTTAAGCAGCGCGCGTGCAACGGCCACACGCTGCGCCTGCCCGACCGACAGCCCGGCGGACTGGTCGCCGACTACGGTATCCACCCCTTGCGGCAGCAGCGGCAGAAATTCGCTGACCCAGGCGCGGTCGAGAACCGATTGCAGTTCATCTTCTCGCGCGTCCGGGCGCGCCAGAAGCACGTTTTCACGCAGCGTCGCGGCGGGAAGCTGCGGGTTTTGGCCTACCCAGCTGAGCTGTTTACGCCAGGCGTCAGGATCAAGGTTGCGCAGTTCGGTTTTGTTGATTCGCAGTGAACCCGTGTAGGCCATAAAACCGGATAGCGCGTTCAGCAGAGAACTTTTCCCGGAACCGCTGATGCCGACAAGCACCACGCGTTGTCCGGCAGGTAAGGTAAAGTTCAGCGGACCGGCGAGCACTTTGCCTTCGGGCGACAGAATGGAAAAGTCCTGCGCTTCAATGGTCACGGAGTCTTTAGCATTCAGCGTTACATCACCGCGCTCCGGGTGGGCCAGCGGCGTTTCCAGGAACGTTTTCAGGCTATCGGCGGCGCCAACCGCCTGGGCTTTGGCGTGATAGAAGGTCCCCAGATCGCGAAGCGGCTGGAAAAACTCCGGCGCCAGGATCAGCGCCAGGAACCCGGCGGAAAGGGTCACCGCCGTGCCGTAATGGCCGAAATCCAGCGCGCCGAGGTAGGAGAAGCCGAAGTAGACCGCCACGAGGGCAATCGACAGTGAGGTGAAGAATTCCAGTACGCCGGAGGACAGGAAGGCGAGGCGTAACACTTCCATGGTGCGCTGACGAAAGTCCTGCGACGCCAGGCGAATATTTTCAGTTTCTGCTTCACCGCGGCCAAAAATGCGTAACGTCTCCATGCCGCGCAGGCGATCGAGAAAATGACCGCTCAAGCGACCCAGTGCCAGGAAGTTTCGGCGGTTGGCATCCGCGGCCCCCATCCCGACCAGCGCCATAAAAAGCGGGATCAGCGGGGCGGTGCCCAGCAGAATTAGCGCTGCCATCCAGTTCACCGGGAAAATGGCGATCACGATCAGCAGCGGAACGAAGACGGCAAGGGCCATCTGCGGCAGATAGCGCGCGTAGTAGTCATGCATATCGTCAATCTGCTCAAGGATCAGCGTCGCCCAGCTACCGGCCGGTTTACCCTGGATCCACGCGGGCCCGGCTTCCTGAAGCCTGTCGAGCACCTGACGGCGGATCTCGTAGCGGATGTGCTGTCCGGCGTGAAAACCGACGCGCTCACGCAGCCACACCACCCAGGCGCGCAGGATAAAAATCAGGATCAGGACAATAAAGGGCAGCAGGAGCGCTTCGCGGGGAATGTTCTCCATGATCATGTGATTAAGAATGCGGGCCAGCAGCCATGCCTGGGCAACAATCAACAGACCGCTGATGAAACCCAAAATACGGGAAATCGTAAGCCAGCGGCGGGAAAGAACGCTTTGCTGTTTCAGCCAGCGTGTTAACTCTTGTTGACGGGTTTTTTCCATTGCGTACTTTGCAGGTGACGTTATTAGAAGTTGGGCAGCGCAATGTTACAACGGGGAGACAATAAAGGCGACTTATCGCCGCCTTTATTTACGTTTGTTACTGACTTGTAAAGATTATTTACCTTGTTCAGCCAGTCCATCGAGGTAGCGTTCAGCATCCAGCGCGGCCATACAGCCGGTGCCCGCAGAGGTGATCGCCTGACGGTAAATATGGTCCATCACGTCGCCGGCCGCGAATACGCCCGGGATGCTGGTTTGAGTCGCATTACCGTGAATGCCGGACTGCACTTTGATGTAGCCGTTTTCCAGCTCCAGTTGGCCTTCGAAGATTGCGGTGTTCGGGCTGTGGCCGATAGCCACGAACAGACCCGCCACTTCCAGCGTTTCGACGTTATCGGTGTTCTGGGTATCACGGATACGCAGACCGGCAACGCCCATCTGGTCGCCCGTCACCTCTTCCAGGGTGCGGTTGGTGTGCAGCACGATGTTGCCGCTTGCCACTTTGTCCATCAGGCGTTTGATCAGGATCTTCTCCGCGCGGAAGGTCTCGCGACGGTGGATCAGGTGCACTTCAGAGGCAATGTTGGCCAGATAAAGCGCTTCTTCCACCGCGGTGTTACCGCCGCCGATAACCGCGACTTTCTGGTTGCGATAGAAGAAACCGTCGCAGGTGGCGCAGGCAGAAACCCCGCGGCCTTTAAACGCTTCTTCGGATGGCAGACCGAGATAACGGGCAGAGGCGCCGGTAGCGATGATCAGCGCGTCACAGGTGTATTCACCGCTGTCACCCGTCAGGCGGAACGGACGGTTCTGCAGGTCGACCTTGTTGATGTGATCGAACAGAATTTCGGTTTCGAATTTAGCGGCATGCTCGTGCATGCGCTCCATCAGCAGCGGCCCGGTCAGGTCGTTCGGGTCCCCTGGCCAGTTTTCCACTTCGGTGGTGGTGGTCAGCTGACCGCCTTTTTCCATGCCGGTGATGAGTACCGGGTGCAGGTTAGCGCGTGCAGCGTAGACCGCCGCGGTATATCCCGCAGGTCCAGAACCAAGGATTAGCAGCTTACTGTGTTTGGCCGTGCCCATGAGATCCCCATTGTTGTTGGCAGACATTTGGCTGGATTGTAGGGAATTTGTTGCCGTAAAAAAAGAGCGCAGCAATTTTGATATCAATCTGTGTAATAGCCGTGGACGATGAATCGCGCGCGATAACATCACGCTTTCTTAAGAAAACCGGTCGTTTATAAGGCAATAAAATGAGGATTAATACCCTGTCGTAATGAATATCCGGCATGTTGTACTAAAAAACGATGTTTTGCTTTGACAATCCCCTGCGCTTTTGCGAAAACATTCAAGGAAGAAAAAAAACCGCGTTAACCGTATGCCGCATAGGCATGCACGTAAATGCCATTTTTACCGGGTCAGTGAAATCTACGCATGGCGTGGACAGACGCCATACGTGATGTCGGTGACAGCCTTCGGGCAACGGTCTTCTTACCAACAGAACCCGAATCCGCATCGCGTCTAATACAAAACCAGGCGATGTGATGACTAACGGGTACAGGCTCTGAACAGTGATGTGCACAGGGTCCAGGCAGGAGTAGGGAAGGAATACAGAGAGACAATAATAATGGTAGATAGCAAGAAGCGCCCTGGCAAAGATCTCGACCGTATCGATCGTAACATTCTGAATGAATTGCAAAAGGATGGGCGTATTTCCAACGTCGAGCTTTCAAAACGTGTGGGACTTTCCCCGACGCCGTGCCTTGAGCGTGTGCGCCGACTGGAAAGACAGGGTTTTATTCAGGGCTATACGGCTCTGCTGAACCCGCATTATCTGGATGCCTCA
This sequence comes from Enterobacter sp. FB, assembly GCF_000805795.1. Taxonomy (NCBI): domain Bacteria; kingdom Pseudomonadati; phylum Pseudomonadota; class Gammaproteobacteria; order Enterobacterales; family Enterobacteriaceae; genus Enterobacter; species Enterobacter sp. FB. The sequence continues at coordinate 670,738 of NZ_JSZC01000013.1, forward strand.
CTTCTGGTATTTGTTGAGATTACTCTGAATCGTGGTGCGCCGGATGTGTTTGAGCAATTTAACGCCGCTGTACAAAAACTTGAAGAAATTCAAGAGTGTCATCTGGTGTCCGGTGATTTCGACTACCTGTTGAAAACCCGTGTGCCTGATATGTCCGCCTACCGTAAGCTGCTGGGGGAAACCCTGTTGCGTCTGCCGGGCGTGAACGACACCCGTACTTATGTGGTAATGGAAGAGGTCAAACAGAGCAATCGTCTGGTTATTAAGACGCGCTAACACGGAACAGGTGCAAAATCAGCGTAGTTTGATTACACTCCTGTTAATCCATACAGCAACAGTGCCGGGGAGTCCCGGCGCTGTTGTCCGTTTTAGCAAACAGGCAGGATATGCCTGATACCTGGAGAGCCTTTCTTGAGCCAGGAATACACTGAAGACAAAGAAGTCACACTATCGAAGCTAAGCAGCGGACGTCGTCTCCTCGAGGCTTTGCTGATTGTTATTGCCCTTTTTGCCGTCTGGCTGATGGCAGCCTTACTCAGTTTCAACCCCTCTGATCCCAGCTGGTCACAAACTGCATGGCATGAGCCTATCCATAATTTAGGCGGTGTCCCCGGTGCCTGGCTTGCGGACACGCTGTTTTTCATTTTCGGTGTGATGGCCTACACCCTTCCCGTCATTATCATTGGCGGATGCTGGTTTGCGTGGCGTCATCGTCAGAACGATGATTACATCGACTATTTCGCCGTCTCGCTGCGCCTGATTGGCGCGCTGGCGCTGATTCTCACTTCCTGCGGGCTGGCAGCGATCAATGCGGATGATATCTGGTACTTCGCCTCTGGCGGGGTAATCGGCAGCTTATTAAGTTCCGCGCTTCAGCCGATGCTGCACAGCAGCGGCGGCACGCTGGCGCTGCTGTGCATCTGGGCCGCCGGGCTGACGCTGTTTACCGGCTGGTCCTGGGTGAGCATTGCCGAGAAAATTGGCAGCTTTATCCTCACCATTCTGACCTTCGCCAGTAACCGTACCCGTCGTGACGATACGTGGGTGGATGAAGACGTATACGAAGATGAAGAGGAAGACGATGCGCCTGTGCAGCGTCGCGAGTCTCGTCGTGCCCGAATTCTGCGCGGTGCGCTGGCGCGTCGCCAGCGTGTTGCTGAGAAATTTGCCAACCCGCTGGGCCGTAAAACCGATGCGGCGCTCTTCTCCGGTAAACGCATGGATGAAGACGAGCAGGTTGAGTATCGTGCAGCAGGTACCGCCGTCGATCCTGATGATGTGCTTTTTTCCGGTAGCCGTGCCACGCCGGGTGACTTCGACGAATACGATCCACTGTTGAACGGCCACTCGGTTACCGAGCCGGTTGCGGCTGCCGCCGCCGCGACGACCGCTGCGCAGGCGTATGCCGCGCCTGTCGACGCCGTGATGCCATCCGCGCCGGTCCCGCCGCCGGAATCCGTTATTCAGCAACCTCAGGTTGACTGGCAGACTGCGCCGGGTGTTCACACGCCGGAGCCCGTTATTGCGCCTGAACCTGAAAGCTACATCCCCGTGCAGCAGGAACAGTGGCAGCAGCCTTATCAGCCGCCGCAGCCTGAGTATGCACCGCAGCAATATCAGCAGCCAGTGTCCCAGCCTTATCAGGAGTACGTGCCTGAACCCGTTGAACCTGTGCAGCCTTACGTGGCACCGCAGCCTGAACCTGAGCCTGAAATCGTGGAAGAGGTGAAGCCTGCTCGTCCGCCGCTATACTATTTCGAAGAAGTCGAAGAGCGTCGTGCGCGTGAACGCGAACAGCTGGCCGCCTGGTATCAGCCTGTGCCTGAACCGGTGCAGGAGCCGGTTACGAAGGCGCCTTCTGTTTCCGTTCCGCCGGTCGACCCGACGCCTGCTGTAGCACCCGTAGCGGAAGGCGTTAAGCAGGCTACTGCGGCCGCAGCAGCGGCGGCACCGGTCTTTAGCCTGGCAACAGGGGGCGCACCGCGTCCTCAGGTGAAAGAGGGGATTGGTCCGCAACTGCCTCGTCCTAACCGCGTCCGCGTGCCAACTCGCCGCGAGCTTGCGTCTTATGGCATCAAGCTGCCTTCCCAGCGCATGGCTGAAGAAAAAGCGCGCGAGTCTGAGTACGACGATGAGGCTGATGAAATGCAGCAGGACGAGCTGGCCCGCCAGTTCGCTGCGCAGCAGAATCAGCGCTACGGTCAAGACTATCAGCACGACGAACCTGCGCTGGAAGACGAAGATGATGCGGCAGAAGCTGAATTAGCGCGCCAGTTTGCGGCAACGCAGCAGCAGCGTTACTCCGGTGAACAGCCGGCAGGGGCAAATCCGTTCTCGCTGTCGGACTTTGAATTCTCGCCGATGAAAGATCTGGTGGATGATGGCCCAAGCGAGCCTTTATTTACACCGAGCGTGATGCCGGAAGCGGAGCCTGTGCGCCAGCAGACACCATCGACCTACGCACAGCAACCTGTTCAACAGCCGTATGTGCAACCACAGCAGCCGCAGCAACAGCAGTTCCAGCAGCCTGCGCCACAGCCGCAGGAGAGCCTGATTCACCCGCTGCTGATGCGTAACGGTGACAGCCGTCCGCTGCAGCGTCCAAGCACGCCCCTGCCGTCGCTGGACCTGCTGACGCCGCCGCCGTCAGAAGTGGAGCCGGTCGATACCTTCGCGCTGGAGCAGATGGCCCGTCTGGTTGAAGCCCGTCTGGCTGACTTCCGTATCAAGGCGGACGTGGTGAACTACTCGCCGGGTCCGGTGATCACCCGTTTTGAACTGAACCTGGCGCCGGGCGTAAAAGCCGCGCGTATTTCCAACCTGTCCCGCGACCTGGCGCGTTCTCTGTCAACCGTGGCGGTGCGCGTGGTGGAAGTGATACCGGGCAAACCGTACGTTGGTCTTGAGCTGCCGAACAAGAAACGTCAGACCGTCTACCTGCGTGAAGTGCTGGATAACACCAAGTTCCGTGATAACCCATCTCCACTGACCGTGGTGCTGGGTAAAGATATCGCTGGCGATCCGGTGGTGGCAGACCTCGCAAAAATGCCTCACCTGCTGGTCGCGGGTACCACCGGTTCCGGTAAGTCCGTCGGTGTGAACGCCATGATCCTCAGCATGCTCTATAAAGCGCAGCCGGAAGATGTGCGTTTCATCATGATCGACCCGAAAATGCTCGAACTGTCGGTCTATGAAGGTATTCCACATCTGCTGACTGAAGTGGTCACCGACATGAAAGACGCCGCCAACGCCCTGCGCTGGAGCGTGAATGAGATGGAACGCCGCTACAAGCTGATGTCTGCGCTGGGCGTGCGTAACCTGGCCGGCTATAACGAGAAAATCGCCGAAGCGGCGCGCATGGGCCGTCCGATTCCGGATCCGTACTGGAAGCCGGGTGACAGCATGGATGCCCAGCATCCGGTGCTGGAAAAACTGCCTTATATCGTGGTGCTGGTCGACGAATTCGCTGACCTGATGATGACCGTCGGTAAGAAAGTGGAAGAGCTGATTGCCCGTCTGGCGCAGAAAGCGCGTGCGGCCGGTATTCACCTTGTGCTGGCGACCCAGCGTCCTTCCGTAGACGTTATCACCGGTCTGATTAAAGCGAACATCCCGACGCGTATCGCCTTTACCGTATCAAGTAAAATTGACTCCCGTACCATTCTTGACCAGGGCGGTGCAGAGTCGCTGCTGGGAATGGGTGACATGCTCTATTCCGGGCCGAACTCCACCTCTCCGGTGCGTGTTCACGGCGCGTTCGTGCGCGACCAGGAAGTGCACGCGGTCGTGCAGGACTGGAAAGCGCGCGGTCGTCCGCAATACGTCGATGGCATCACCAGCGATACGGAAAGCGAAGGCGGCGGCGGTGGCTTTGACGGCGGTGAAGAGCTGGATCCGTTATTCGATCAGGCGGTGAATTTCGTTACCGAAAAACGTAAAGCGTCTATCTCCGGCGTACAGCGTCAGTTCCGCATCGGCTATAACCGCGCTGCGCGCATTATCGAGCAGATGGAAGCGCAGGGCATTGTGAGCGAGCAGGGGCATAACGGTAACCGCGAGGTGCTGGCTCCGCCACCGTTTGATTAACCTTTCGCGATTGCAAAGAAGGGTAAATCAGCCAAAATTAAGCATTTTCTTCTGTCGCCTGCCTCCGGGCAGGCCCAGAATAGAAGACGGAAACCCCATTTCGGGAAGACGTATTTTAAGGAATAACAATGAAAAAAATCGCCATCGCCTGTGCATTACTCACCAGTTTTGTCGCCAGCAGCGTCTGGGCTGATGCAGCCAGCGACCTTAAAAGCCGACTGGATAAAGTAAGCAGCTTCCACGCCAGCTTCACGCAGAAAGTGACGGACGGCAGCGGCAACGCGGTGCAGGAAGGTCAGGGGGACTTGTGGGTAAAACGCCCAAATCTGTTTAACTGGCACATGACCCAGCCGGATGAAAGCATCCTGGTGTCTGACGGTAAAACCTTATGGTTCTACAACCCGTTCGTTGAGCAGGCTACTGCGACCTGGCTGAAAGATGCCACCAGCAATACGCCATTTATGCTGATTGCCCGTAACCAGGCCAGCGACTGGCAGCAGTACAATATTAAACAGACGGGTGACGAGTTTGTCCTTACGCCGAAAGGCAGCAACGGCAACCTGAAGCAGTTCACCATCAATGTCAGCACCAACGGTACCATTAATCAGTTCGGCGCGGTTGAGCAGGACGATCAGCGTAGCAGCTATCAGCTCAAATCTCAGCAGAACGGCGCCGTTGATGCATCGAAGTTCACCTTTACCCCGCCGAAGGGCGTAACGGTGGACGACCAACGCAATAAGTAAGAGGCGTGAGTGGGCAATCTGTCGCTCGATTTTTCAGATAACGCGTTTCAACCTCTGGCCGCCCGTATGCGGCCAGAAAATTTAGCGCAGTACATCGGTCAGCAGCACCTGCTGGCTGCCGGGAAGCCCTTGCCGCGCGCCATTGAGGCGGGGCATTTGCACTCCATGATCCTCTGGGGCCCCCCAGGCACCGGCAAGACTACGCTTGCAGAAGTGATTGCCCGTTATGCCAACGCGGACGTTGAGCGTATCTCAGCGGTGACGTCCGGCGTGAAGGAGATCCGTGAGGCTATCGAGCGTGCGCGTCAGAACCGCAACGCCGGACGCCGCACCATTCTTTTTGTCGACGAAGTCCATCGCTTCAACAAGAGCCAGCAGGATGCCTTCCTGCCGCATATTGAAGACGGCACGATCTTCTTCATTGGGGCGACCACCGAAAACCCGTCGTTTGAGCTGAACTCGGCGCTGCTTTCCCGTGCGCGCGTTTATCTGCTCAAATCGCTGACGACCGAGGATATCGAAAAGGTTCTCACTCAGGCGATGGACGACAAATCGCGCGGCTACGGCGGACAGGATATCGTGCTGCCTGACGAGACGCGTCGTGCGATTGCCGAGCTGGTTAACGGCGATGCGCGTCGGGCGCTGAACACGCTGGAAATGATGGCCGACATGGCCGAGGTCGACGATGCCGGCAAGCGGGTGCTAAAACCGGAACTGCTCACCGAAATTGCCGGGGAACGCAGCGCGCGTTTCGATAATAAAGGTGACCGTTTTTACGATTTGATTTCGGCGCTGCATAAGTCCGTGCGCGGCAGTGCGCCGGATGCGGCGCTGTACTGGTATGCGCGTATTATTACTGCGGGTGGCGATCCGCTATACGTCGCGCGCCGCTGTCTGGCGATTGCCTCAGAAGATGTCGGCAATGCCGACCCGCGTGCCATGCAGGTCGCGCTGTCGGCCTGGGACTGTTTCACCCGGGTTGGACCCGCAGAAGGTGAGCGCGCCATTGCGCAGGCGATTGTTTATCTGGCCTGTGCGCCGAAAAGCAATGCCGTCTATACCGCGTTTAAGGCCGCGATGTCTGACGCACGCGAACGCCCGGACTACGATGTACCGGTTCATCTGCGTAATGCGCCGACCAAACTGATGAAAGAGATGGGGTATGGGCAGGAATACCGCTACGCTCATGATGAACCCAATGCCTACGCTGCCGGGGAGGAATATTTCCCGCAGGAGATGGCACAAACGCGCTATTATCACCCCACAAACAGAGGTCTTGAAGGCAAGATTGGTGAAAAGCTCACCTGGCTCGCCGGACAGGATCAAAATAGCCCTATAAAACGCTACCGTTAGTTCAATCGTTGCGGTAATGTTGGCAATTGTATCCTTGTGGCCGCAGGCTGTGGTCACATTTCCTATTTTAATTCGATAAGCACAGGATAAGCATGCTCGATCCCAATCTGCTGCGTAATGAGCCAGACGCAGTCGCTGAAAAACTGGCACGCCGGGGCTTTAAGCTGGATGTAGATAAGCTGCGCGCTCTTGAAGAGCGTCGTAAAGTACTGCAGGTACAAACTGAAAATCTGCAGGCAGAGCGTAACTCTCGATCGAAATCCATCGGCCAGGCGAAAGCGCGCGGGGAAGATATTGAGCCATTACGCCTGGAAGTGAACAAGCTGGGTGAAGAACTGGATCAGGCTAAAGCTGAACTGGATGTTCTTCAGGCCGAAATTCGTGATATTGCCCTGGCTATCCCGAATATTCCTGACGACAGCGTGCCTGTCGGTAAAGATGAAAACGACAACGTTGAAGTGAAACGCTGGGGTACGCCTCGTGAGTTTGACTTTGAAGTGCGCGATCACGTGACGCTGGGCGAAATGCACGCGGGCCTGGATTTTGCGGCTGCTGTTAAGCTGACCGGCTCTCGCTTCGTGGTAATGAAAGGCCAGATTGCCCATCTGCACCGTGCGCTGGCGCAGTTCATGCTGGATCTGCACACCGAGCAGCATGGCTACAGCGAAACCTATGTGCCGTATCTGGTCAACCACGATACGCTGTACGGTACGGGCCAGCTGCCGAAATTTGCCGGCGACCTGTTCCATACCCGTCCGCTGGACGAGGAAGCAGACAGCAGCAACTACGCGCTGATCCCAACCGCGGAAGTGCCGCTGACTAACCTCGTGCGTGATGAGATCATCGACGAAGACGACCTGCCAATCAAACTGACGGCGCACTCTCCGTGCTTCCGTTCTGAAGCAGGCTCTTACGGGCGCGACACGCGCGGTCTGATCCGTATGCACCAGTTCGACAAAGTTGAGATGGTGCAGATCGTCCGTCCTGAAGAATCCATGGACGCGCTGGAAGAGATGACCGGCCACGCTGAAAAAGTGCTGGAGCTGCTGGGTCTGCCATACCGTCGTATGGCGCTGTGCACCGGTGATATGGGCTTTGGTGCTTGCAAAACCTTCGATCTGGAAGTGTGGGTACCTGCGCAGAATACTTACCGTGAAATCTCCTCCTGCTCTAACGTCTGGGATTTCCAGGCGCGCCGCATGCAGGCACGTTGCCGCAGCAAATCTGATAAGAAAACCCGTCTGGTGCATACCCTGAACGGTTCTGGCCTGGCTGTGGGCCGTACCCTGGTTGCCGTGCTGGAAAACTATCAGCAGGCAGACGGTCGTATCGAGATCCCTGAAGTGCTGCGTCCATACATGAAAGGCCAGCAGTACATCGGCTAATAATTTGTCTTAAAACAAAAAAGCGCCTCAGGGCGCTTTTTTTATGCCTTTGGTTTGATACGACGCAATAACCTCTCCCTCTAAAGTAGTAATACTCCTTCGAATGAAAGTCAGCATAAAAAGCTGATAACGATAATATTCGTTATATATAAAACTACATAGCGGTTTGCGCCGCCTCTCTTTTCTTTGTGAGCAACCAAAGTGAGTCTCTATGAAAATCAACGCGCCTGAAGCATTAATGGCTGCCGAGGTCACTCGCCGTGGGTTGATGAAAACCACGGCAATAGGCGGCCTGGCTGTAGCCAGTAGTGCCTTCACGCTCCCTTTTACCCGACTGGCGTCGGCGGCAGATGCTCTGTCTCCGGCCACTTCGCCGGAAAAAGTGGTGTGGAGTGCCTGTACCGTTAACTGCGGTAGCCGTTGTCCGCTGCGTATGCATGTGGTGGATGGCGAAATTAAATATGTCGAAACCGACAATACCGGGGACGATAACTACGAAGGGTTACATCAGGTTCGTGCGTGTTTGCGTGGTCGCTCCATGCGTCGCCGCGTCTATAATCCGGACCGCCTGAAATATCCGATGAAGCGTGTCGGTAAGCGTGGGGAAGGGAAGTTCGAGCGGATTAGCTGGGATGAGGCCTACGACATCATCGCCACCAATATGCAGCGCCTTATTAAAGAGTACGGCAACGAATCCATCTACCTGAACTACGGTACCGGGACGCTCGGCGGCACGCTGACCCGTTCCTGGCCGCCGGGAAAAACGCTGGTGGCGCGCCTGATGAACTGCTGCGGCGGTTATCTCAATCACTATGGCGACTACTCCTCGGCGCAGATCGCAGCGGGACTGAACTACACCTACGGCGGCTGGGCGGACGGCAACAGCCCGTCAGATATCGAAAACAGCAAGCTGGTCGTGCTGTTTGGTAACAACCCGGGGGAAACCCGCATGAGCGGTGGCGGGGTAACCTACTACCTCGAACAGGCGCGCGCCAAATCCAATGCCCGCATGATCATCATCGATCCGCGCTATACCGACACCGGTGCCGGACGTGAAGACGAGTGGATCCCAATACGTCCGGGTACCGATGCGGCCCTGGTCTCAGCGCTGGCGTGGGTGATGATCACCGAGAACCTCGTCGATCAGCCTTTCCTGGATAAATACTGCGTCGGCTATGACGAGAAAACCCTGCCAGCCAGCGCACCGGCAAACGGACATTACAAAGCTTACATTCTCGGTCAGGGTAGCGATGGCGTGGCAAAAACGCCGGAGTGGGCGTCCACCATCACCGGCATCCCGGCAGAGCGTATCGTTCAGCTGGCGCGTGAGATTGGCTCAGCCAAACCAGCTTACATTAGCCAGGGCTGGGGTCCGCAGCGTCATGCGAACGGTGAAATTGCGACCCGTGCCATTTCCATGCTCTCTATTCTGACCGGCAACGTCGGTATTCACGGCGGTAACACCGGCGCGCGTGAAGGCTCATATGAAGTGCCGTTTGAACGTATGCCAACGCTGGATAACCCGGTTCAGACCAGCATCTCCATGTTTATGTGGACCGATGCGATTGAACGTGGCCCGGAAATGACCGCCCTGCGCGACGGCGTGCGTGGTAAGGACAAGCTGGACGTGCCGATCAAGATGATCTGGAACTACGCCGGCAACTGTCTCATCAACCAGCACTCTGAAATCAACCGCACCCATGAAATCCTGCAGGACGACAAGAAGTGCGAGATGATTGTGGTGATCGATTGTCACATGACCTCCTCGGCAAAATATGCCGATATCCTGCTGCCGGACTGCACCGCCTCTGAGCAGATGGATTTCGCGCTGGACGCCTCCTGCGGCAACATGTCCTACGTGATCTTTACCGACCAGGCGATTAAACCGCGCTTCGAGTGCAAAACCATTTATGAGATGACCTCTGAGCTGGCGAAACGTCTAGGCGTTGAGCAGCAGTTCACCGAGGGGCGTACTCAGGAAGGGTGGATGCGCCATCTGCATGAACTCTCCCGTAAGGCAATTCCTGACCTCCCTGACTTTGATACCTTCCGCAAGCAGGGGATGTACAAACAGCGCGATCCGGAAGGACACCACGTGGCGTACAAAGCGTTCCGTGAAGATCCGCAGGCGAACCCGCTGACCACGCCGTCGGGCAAAATCGAAATCTATTCCGAAGCGCTGGAAAAAATCGCCTCCACCTGGGAGCTGCCGGAAGGGGATGTTATCGATCCACTGCCGATCTACACGCCGGGCTTTGAAAACTATAACGATCCGCTGACGGCGAAATTCCCGCTGCAATTGACCGGTTTCCACTACAAAGCGCGTGTTCACTCCACCTACGGTAACGTCGACGTGCTGAAAGCCGCCTGCCGCCAGGAGATGTGGATCAACCCGATGGACGCGAAAGCGCGCGGCATCAGCAATGGCGATCGCGTGCGCATCTTCAACGGTCGCGGCGAGGTGCATATTGAAGCCAAAGTCACCCCGCGCATGATGCCCGGCGTGGTGGCGTTAGGGGAAGGGGCCTGGTACAGCCCGGATGCCAACCGCATCGACCAGGCGGGCAGTATTAACGTACTGACCACACAGCGTCCGTCGCCGCTGGCGAAGGGTAACCCATCCCACACTAACCTTGTCCAGGTTGAAAAGGTTTAAGGAGTAACCGATGACAACTCAGTATGGATTTTTTATTGATTCCAGCCGTTGTACCGGGTGCAAAACCTGCGAGCTGGCCTGCAAAGATTACAAAGACCTGACGCCGGACGTGAGCTTCCGTCGCATCTACGAATACGCCGGGGGCGACTGGCAGGAAGATAACGGCGTCTGGCATCAGAACGTCTTTGCGTATTACCTGTCAATTGCCTGTAACCACTGTGAAGATCCCGCTTGTACAAAAGTCTGCCCGAGCGGGGCGATGCACAAGCGAGAAGACGGTTTTGTGGTGGTGGATGAAGATGTCTGCATTGGCTGTCGCTACTGCCATATGGCCTGTCCGTACGGCGCGCCGCAGTACAACGCCGCTAAAGGCCACATGACCAAATGCGACGGCTGCCACACCCGCGTAGCGGATGGCAAAAAGCCGATTTGCGTTGAGTCCTGTCCGCTGCGCGCGCTGGACTTCGGCCCGATTGAAGAGCTGCGTCAAAAACACGGTCAGCTTGCCGCAGTGGCACCACTGCCGTCTGCGCACTTCACGAAGCCGAGTATTGTGATTAAACCTAACGCCAACAGCCGTCCTACAGGTGACACCACCGGCTACCTGGCAAATCCGAAGGAGGTGTGAGATGGGAAGTGGATGGCATGAATGGCCGCTGATGATCTTCACGGTCTTTGGTCAGTGCGTAGCGGGCGGCTTCACTGTGCTCGCGCTGGCGTTGTTGAAAGGTCGTCTCAATGCTGAACAGCAGCAGCGCCTGGTGTTGAGTATGTTTGGCCTGTGGGTGCTGATGGGGATCGGCTTTATCGCCTCTACGCTGCACCTGGGTTCGCCGATGCGCGCGTTTAACTCTCTGAACCGCGTGGGGGCCTCATCACTGAGTAACGAGATTGCCAGTGGCGCAATTTTCTTTGCCGTCGGTGGGATGGGCTGGCTGCTGGCCGCTATGAAGAAGTTGCCTGCGGGTCTGCGCAGCCTGTGGCTGATTGTGACCATGGTGCTGGGCGTGGTGTTCGTGTGGATGATGATACGTGTCTATAACACCATCGATACCGTCCCCACCTGGTACAGCGTCTGGACGCCAATGAGCTTCTTCCTGACGATGTTTATTGGCGGGCCGCTGCTGGGCTACCTGCTGCTGCGCGTGGCGGGTGTCGACGGATGGGCAATGCGTCTGCTACCCGCTGTTTCGCTGCTGGCGCTGGTAGTGAGTGCGATAGTCGCCCTGATGCAGGGTTCTGAACTGGCAACCATTCACAGCTCTATTCAGCAGGCCTCTGCCCTGGTGCCGGACTACGGTGCGCTGATGGCCTGGCGTATCGTTCTGCTGGTCGCCGCGCTGGTATTCTGGATTGCCCCTCAGCTCAAAGGTTATCAGCCGGCGCTGCCGCTGCTGTCACTGGCTTTTGTGCTGGTACTGGCGGGTGAACTGATTGGTCGCGGCGTGTTCTACGGGTTGCATATGACCGTTGGTATGGCTGTCGCCAGTTAACGTTGCATTTGGTTATATCAAGCCGGGCCAGAGTGCCCGGCTTTTTCTTTTTTCGATCATGAAATTTTTCAACTGTCGTTTTGTTTTAATTTTCCCCATTAATAAATGAAAACAGAGACATAATTAATATCTATAGCAGGCGTGGCATTAGCAGGATAAGTTTTTTAAATCGACAGGGAACATATTGTGCGAGGCGGCTAAATCAGTGGATTGACTTTGTTTTTGCCAGTGGCATGATGCGCACGAAATCTGAACTTCCTCGCGGTTTTTAATCCATGACCACCTATACCCGGCCAGTGCTGCTGTTGCTCTGTGGCCTGCTTTTGTTGACCCTGGCGATCGCAGTGTTAAATACGCTCGTCCCGCTGTGGCTCGCCCATGAAAACTTACCGACCTGGCAGGTGGGTATGGTCAGCTCATCCTTTTTTACCGGGAACCTGCTGGGTACGCTGGTGACCGGGAGCCTGATCAAGCGCTTTGGCTTTAACCGCAGCTATTATCTGGCCTCGCTGATTTTCGCCGCCGGATGTGCGGGGCTGGGCCTGATGGTCGGCTTCTGGAGCTGGATGGCATGGCGCTTTATCGCCGGCGTTGGCTGCGCGATGATTTGGGTGGTCGTTGAAAGTGCGCTGATGTGCAGCGGGACCTCCCGCAACCGCGGACGCCTGCTGGCTGCCTACATGATGGTTTACTATGTCGGCACCGTGCTGGGACAACTGATGGTGAGTAAGCTGCCAACCGACCTGATGAGCGTTCTGCCGTGGGTAACGGGCATGGTGCTGGCCGCAATCCTGCCGCTGCTCTTTACGCGCATTGTGAACCAGAACAGTGAACACCAGGAAGCAACCCACGTCTGGCCCATGCTGAGACTGCGTCAGGCGCGTCTGGGCGTTAACGGCTGCATTATCTCGGGGATTGTACTGGGCTCGCTCTATGGCCTGATGCCGCTTTATCTGAACCATCAGGGCGTCAGCGACTCCGGAATTGGCTTCTGGATGGCGGTGATGGTGAGTGCGGGTATTGTTGGACAATGGCCAATAGGCCGTCTGGCTGATCGCTTTGGCCGTCTGCTGGTGCTGCGCGTTCAGGTCTTCGTGGTGATCATGGGATGCCTCGCCATGCTCAGCAATGCCGCGATGGCACCTGCGCTGTTTATTCTTGGGGCGGCAGGTTTCACGCTTTATCCGGTCGCGATGGCGTGGGCCTGTGAGAAAGTTGAGCATCACCAGCTCGTGGCAATGAACCAGGCGCTGTTACTGAGCTATACCATCGGCAGCTTATTAGGGCCGACGTTTACCGCGATGCTGATGCAAAATTATTCCGACAATTTACTGTTTATCATGATCGCCAGCGTGTCGTTTATTTATCTCTTAATGCTGCTGCGTAAAGCGGGCGAACATCCAACGCCTGTGGCACACGCCTGATTAAATAAAAGCCTGTCATCGACAGGCTTTTTTGTCCCTGTCACATATAAGACTTTTACGTATTGTTTGTTTTTCCCGCCTGGCGATAATTCAAATGAGTTCTACCACTAAAAGGCAACAATCATGTCTATACGTCGTTTTTCCACTACCGCACTTGCCGTAGTGTTGTCTTTAACGTTTGCAGCGGCTCCGGTCATGGCTAATCCTGGCAACGGGAACGGCGGTGGTCACGGAAACGGTGGCGGACAAGGTAATGGCGGCAATCATGGTAACGGGAATTCTGGTAACTCCGGTAACCATGGTAATAAGCAAAATAGCGGACAGGATAACCCTGGAAAATCGGATAAGAACTTCAAAAACAGCAAAGATGTCGGTAATGACGTTGATGCTCGCGTGAGCTTCGATCATGTCCGTCATCTGGCCGTGAATTACGGCTTAACGGGCTATAAGTCACTGCCCCCGGGGATCGCAAAAAACCTGGCGCGCGGTAAACCACTGCCTCCGGGTATTGCGAAGAAGGCCGTTCCGGCCTCAATGCTGGACCAGCTTCCTTCCTATCCCGGCTATGAATGGCGCGTAGTGGGTGACGACCTGGTCTTAATTGCGCTGAGTACTGCGATTGTGACTTCCGTTATTAACGGCGTCTTTAAATAGAATAAAAAAGGCCCGGTTCTCACCGAGCCTTTTCTTTAATACATCACTTTGTGACCGTACTGTTCAAGAATACCTTTGACGCGTTCCATCGTCTCTTTTTTCGGCGGCTTCACGCCATCAAGCTTGTACTCTTCACCCATGGCCACCCATTTATGTTTACCCAGCTCATGATAGGGCAGAAGCTCGATTTTCTCGACGTTGCCCATGTCGCGGGTAAATTCTCCCAGGCGGTGCGCGGAGTCGTCGTCATCTGACCAGCCAGGAACAACCACGTAGCGGATCCAGGTTTTGATGCCCTTGTCGGCAATGTATTTGGCAAACTCCAGCGTGCGGTGGTTGGAGACGCCCACCAGATTCTGGTGGATCTCATCATTCATCTGTTTGAGATCGAGCATCACCAGATCGGTCACTTCGAGCAGTTCATCAATCACCGGATCGTAGCGACGTACAAAGCCGTTGGTGTCGAGGCAGGTATGAATGCCTTCTTTATGGCAGGCGCGGAACCAGTCGCGGACAAACTCAGCCTGAAGAATGGCTTCACCGCCGGACGCGGTCACACCGCCGCCGGAGGCGTTCATAAAGTGGCGATAGGTCACCACCTCTTTCATCAGATCGTCGACGGTGACTTCTTTACCGCCGTGCGTGTCCCAGGTGTCGCGGTTATGGCAGTACAGGCAGCGCATCAGGCAGCCCTGGAAAAAGGTGATAAAGCGGATACCCGGGCCATCGACGGTGCCACAGGATTCAAAGGAGTGAATACGACCAATAGTTGACATTGCGGTGATATCTCCATCATCGGCCCGTCCGGGGCCTGTGTATGCACAGCTCAAAGCCGGCTGTGTTAAGTCTGTTTTGGCTGTTATCCATTCAGTATAGATAGCGGACAAAAGAGACTGAGGTGGAGAGGGTGCTAAAAAGGCCCCACTGACGTGGAGCCTTTATTGTACGCTTTTTAACGCGTGATTTCAGTCAATTCCACTTACATGGACTGAGTGAAAGTACGGGTAATAACGTCCTGCTGCTGTTCTTTCGTCAGGGAGTTAAAACGTACTGCGTAGCCAGATACGCGGATGGTCAGCTGAGGATATTTCTCAGGGTGTTCCATCGCATCGAGCAGCATTTCACGGTTCATCACGTTCACGTTCAGGTGCTGACCACCTTCGATGGACGCTTCGTGGTGGAAGTAACCATCCATCAGACCCGCGAGGTTAGTTTTACGCACTTCGTCGTCTTTACCCAGCGCATTTGGCACGATAGAGAAGGTGTAGGAGATACCATCTTTCGCGTAAGCAAACGGCAGTTTAGCGACAGAAGTCAGAGAGGCAACCGCACCTTTCTGGTCACGACCGTGCATTGGGTTTGCACCTGGGCCGAATGGCGCGCCAGCACGACGACCGTCTGGGGTGTTACCGGTTTTCTTACCATACACAACGTTAGAGGTGATGGTCAGAACAGACTGAGTCGGGATAGCGTTACGGTAGGTAGTCAGTTTCTGAATTTTCTTCATGAAACGTTCTACCAGGTCAACCGCCATGTCATCAACGCGAGAATCGTTGTTACCAAACTGCGGATATTCGCCTTCGATTTCGAAGTCGATAGCCAGACCGTCTTCGTCACGAATTGGTTTAACTTTCGCATATTTGATTGCAGACAGGGAGTCAGCAGCAACGGACAGACCTGCGATACCACACGCCATGGTGCGGATAACGTCACGGTCGTGCAGCGCCATCAGAGAGGCTTCGTAGCTGTACTTGTCGTGCATGTAGTGGATAACGTTCAGCGCAGTGACGTACTGTTTCGCCAGCCAGTCCATGAAGTGGTCCATGCGTTCCATGACTTCGTCATAGTTCAGCACATCGCCTTTGATCGGCTCAGACTTAGGACCAACCTGCATTTTCAGTTTTTCATCAACGCCGCCGTTGATTGCGTACAGCATGGTTTTCGCCAGGTTTGCACGCGCACCGAAGAACTGCATTTGCTTACCAACAACCATTGGGCTTACGCAGCAAGCGATAGCGTAATCGTCGTTGTTGAAGTCCGGACGCATCAGGTCATCGTTCTCGTACTGCAGAGAAGAGGTGTCGATGGACACTTTAGCGGCGAATTTCTTGAAGTTCAGAGGCAGTTTTTCAGACCACAGAACGGTGATGTTCGGCTCCGGAGAAGGACCCATGGTGTACAGGGTGTTCAGGAAGCGGAAGCTGTTTTTGGTCACCAGAGTACGGCCGTCAACGCCCATACCGCCGATGGATTCAGTTGCCCAGATTGGGTCACCGGAGAACAGCTCATCGTATTCAGGGGTACGCAGGAAGCGAACCATACGCAGTTTCATGACCAGGTGGTCAATCATTTCCTGAGCGTCTTGCTCGGTGATTTTGCCTGCTTTCAGGTCACGTTCGATATAGGCATCCAGGAAGGTGGATACACGACCGAAGGACATTGCTGCGCCGTTCTGAGATTTAACTGCGGCCAGGTAGCCGAAGTAGGTCCACTGGATAGCTTCCTGAGCGTTGGTAGCAGGACCAGAGATATCGCAGCCGTATTTAGCCGCCATCTCTTTGATCTGACCCAGCGCGCGGTGCTGTTCAGCGATCTCTTCACGCAGACGGATAGTCGCTTCCAGGTTTACGCCGTTTTCCAGATCGGACTGCAGGGAAACAAACTGCGCGTACTTGTCTTTCATCAGGAAGTCGATACCGTACAGCGCAACGCGACGGTAGTCACCGATGATACGGCCACGGCCATATGCATCTGGCAGACCAGTCAGAACGCCAGATTTACGGCAGTTCAGAATGTCTTTGGTGTAAACATCGAATACGCCCTGGTTGTGGGTTTTGCGGTATTCGGTGAAGATTTTTTTCAGCATTGGGTCCAGCTCGCGGTTATACGCTTTGCAGGAACCTTCAACCATTTTAATACCACCGAACGGGATGATTGCGCGTTTCAGTGGTGCTTCAGTCTGCAGACCAACGATTTTCTCAAGGGCTTTGTTGATATAGCCAGCATCGTGAGAAGTGATGGTGGAAGCAACGGAGGTGTCAAAATCAACTGGCGCGTGAGTGCGGTTTTCCAGTTTAACGCCTTCCATTACGCTGTCCCACAGCTTGGTGGTCGCGTCAGTTGCGCCAGCCAGGAAGGATTCGTCACCTTCATACGGGGTATAGTTTTTCTGAATGAAGTCACGTACGTTTACTTCATTCTGCCAGTCACCTTTCGCAAAACCTTCCCAGGCTGTGGCTAACTTTTCATTAAGCTCGGACATGTAACACCTACCTTCTTAAGTGGATTTTTTATTTACTGCCTGAGAAAACCATCAATGATGATCGTCGCCACGCAGGTAAATGACCCAGTATGTCAACCCAACTAACAGACCCCCACCGATAATGTTCCCGATAGTGACAGGGATCAGGTTATCAGTAATGAAATTCATAATAGTCAGGTGAGAGAAACTTTCCGGGGATGAACCAACTGCGGTCCAGAACTCCGGGCTCGCAAAGTCGCGGATAACAATGCCCATTGGGATCATGAACATATTCGCGATACTGTGCTCAAAGCCGCTGGCAACGAACATCGCAACCGGCAGAACCATAATTAAGGCTTTGTCCATCAGGCTACGACCCGAGTAGCTCATCCATACAGCCAGGCAGACCATCAGGTTCGCGAGGATGCCGAGAGCAACGGCTTCGATAAATGTATGGTGCATTTTGTGGTCGGCAGTTTGCAGGACGTTAAGGCCCCAGCCACCGTTGGCGGTCATGTACTCGCCAGAAAGCCACATCAACAAAACAAAGAGCAGACAGCCAACCAGGTTACCCACGTAAACATTAAGCCAGTTACGTGCCAGCTGACCCCAGGTAATTCTTCCGCTCGCCTTTGCCACGACAATCAGCACCGTTGAGGTGAAGAGGTCGGCGCCGCAAATAACGCAAAGAATCAGACCCAGTGAGAAACAAATGCCGCCAATCAGTTTGGCCATGCCGAAAGGCATTCCGGCAGTACCGGTAGTGGCGGTGATGTAGAAGACGAAAGCGATAGAGATGAACACACCAGCCGTGATCGCCAGATAGAACGTCTTCATCGGGTGTTTCGTTGCTTTATAGACACCTGCTTCTTCGGCAACTTTGGCCATCGCAGCAGGGAGTAAAAGATCAAAAGGGTTGTCAGCTTTCACACTAACTCTCTCTTTATTAAGTCGGCGACGAGATACTAACAAAGCATTATAGAAGAGAAATTGATATAGATCATATCTCGCCTGGCTTATAGGCCCGCAATGTGTATGGATTTACAGCAAATGCGGAGTAAGTGTTTGATTATCCGTATAAAAATAAATTTTAAAAGTTATGAAAAGAGTTGAATTTTTTCGTTCAGCCACCTCTTTATCAGTTAATTAATATGGAGTATTAACCATAAAAAGTAACAGTAAAGCCCAGATCAATATTATTATATTTACCCGTGTTTAACTTTATTATTACAATCAACAATCATTGCCGAAGGAAATAAAAAAAGGGGCAATGAAATTGCCCCGTAATATAGCCCAGACGATTGAATACGCCTACTGCTGGTAATGTTATGTGCGCTTATTTTGACCAGTAAGCGGCTTTTGCTTTCTGCAGCTTTTCGTAGGCCTTCAGCAGTGACTGATGCGCCGGGAAGGCTTTCAGATCGCTATCAACGGCCTGCAGGCCATAGAACGGCGCTTCGCCGCTCAGGGCTGCGCTGGCTGCTTCAACGGCCTCAGCGCCGTACATGCGCACGAAAGCATTCAGATATTGCAGCGGTTCGCGATCCTCTTCCTGTGCA
Source organism: Enterobacter sp. FB (assembly GCF_000805795.1). Lineage (NCBI taxonomy): Bacteria > Pseudomonadati > Pseudomonadota > Gammaproteobacteria > Enterobacterales > Enterobacteriaceae > Enterobacter > Enterobacter sp. FB. The sequence goes on from NZ_JSZC01000013.1 coordinate 689,332, forward strand.
AGCAGCAGCAGGGTTTGCAGGCAGCGGTAATAGTTGGTGCGCTCGGCAGAGAAGACCGACTGGTTGAACTCCATGGTCCACTCGGTCCAGGCCAGGGCCTGATCCAGATCGCCGCCCGCCAGGGCCAGCATCGCTTTCAACTCACCGATGCGCAGGGTGTACCAGCCGTTGTCTTTACCGGTCGCCAGGCCCAGGAGTTCGCGTACGCGGGTGAAATCATCGTGGCCTTCTTCGTCCAACTGGGCGATCAGGTTCAGATAATCTTCTTTCTCCCATTCGCTGCCCGGCAGAGCCAGCAGCGTTTCTCGCAGGTGCGCGCCCATGCTGTTGTTTGCCAGCCACAGATCTTCCGCCGGATAGATATCAGACATGCCAGGCACGATGATGCGGCACGCGTAAACGCCCAGGTGCTCGTAATCGGCAATGTACACTTCCTGGTCTTCCGCGTTAAAGATCGCCATCAGCGTCGCGAACTCTTCTTCCGTGGTACCGGCAAAGCTCCAGTCCACGAACGGATAGTCCGCGTCCTGCTTGAACATATCCCAGGAAATTAAGCCGCTGGAATCGATGAAGTGGGTTTCGAGGTTGGTATGCTCGGCCACTTCTTCATCGTCAAACGTTGGCGGCGTAAACACGTCGAGATCTTTCAGGCTACGGCCCTGGAGCAGCTCGGTAACGGTACGCTCCAGCGCCACGCCGAAGTCCGGGTGCGCGCCGAAGGAGGCGAAGCAGGTGCCGTTGGTCGGGTTAAACAGCACGACGCAGATCACTGGATACTTGCCGCCCAGCGAGCCGTCATACGCAAAGATTGGGAAACCTTCTGCTTCCAGCTTGGCGATGGATTCCACCACGCCCGGGTAGCGCGCCAGCACCTCTGCCGGAATTTCAGGCAGGCTGATGGATTCGGCAATAATGCGGTTTTTGATATGACGCTCGAAGACTTCAGACAGCCCCTGCACGCGCGCTTCATTGCGGGTGTTACCGGCGGACATGCCGTTAGACACATACAGGTTGCCGACAATGTTCATCGGAATATAGACGGTCTGCTCGTCAGATTGACGGGTAAACGGCAGGGCGCAAATACCGCGATCGTCGTTGCCGGACTGCAGATCGATCAGCATGCTGGCGGTCAGTTCGTTTTCCGGATCGTAGAAGGCACGCAGGCGCGCGTCGAGAATTCCTTCCGGCAGTTCATCGTCTTCGGTCAGCGGGAACCATTTTTCGTTCGGATAGTGAACGAACGGGCCGTTGGCGATGGTTTCGCCCAGCCAGAAGTCAGCAAAGAAATAGTTGGTGGACAGACGCTCAAAATACTCACCCAGCGCGGAGGCCAGTGCCGCTTTTTTTGTCGCGCCTTTACCGTTGGTAAAGCACAGGGCACAGTCTTTATCGCGAATATGCACAGACCAGACATGAGGCACCGGATTGAGCCAGGAGGCTTCTTCGATGTTAAAACCCAGGTCGGTCAGTTTCTGCTGGAAGCGAGCGATGGAATCTTCCAGAGCGGCGTCTTTGCCGGGGATAAACGTTTGAGTCATGGCGTTCACTTTTATCGTACGTAAAGCGCGCAATGATACGGGTTTTGCGTGACGGGTGCTATCTCCGGCGAAAATAAAAGACTGGGCTATGCTTACTGCCAGTAACTCACTGTTAAGGCATAGAAAAATGAAAGCATTCGATCTCCAGCGGATGGCGTTTGATAAAGTCCCTCCTGAATTTTTAGGCGAAGTGGCGCTGCGTAGTCTGTATACCTTCGTTCTGGTCTTCCTGTTTCTTAAAATCACCGGTCGTCGCGGCGTGCGGCAGATGTCGCTTTTTGAAGTGTTGATCATCCTGACGCTGGGTTCCGCGGCGGGGGATGTCGCCTTCTATGATGATGTGCCGATGGTGCCGGTATTTATCGTTTTTGTCACCCTGGCGCTGCTTTACCGCCTTGTCATGTGGCTAATGTCGAAAAGTGAAAAGCTGGAAGATCTGCTTGAAGGGAAGCCGGTCGTTATCGTCGAGGACGGTCAGCTGGCCTGGGAAAACGTTCAGAGCGCCAATATGACCGAGTTTGAGTTCTTTATGGAGCTACGCCTCAACAGCGTGGAACAGCTCGGGCAGGTGCGTCTGGCGATCATGGAGACCAACGGGCAGATCAGCGTCTATTACTATTCTGACGATGAGGTGAGGCCGGGACTGTGCATCCTGCCGGATATGCTGGTCGAGCGTTTCAGAACCGTACCGGAATCAGGCGAGTATGCCTGCGTGAGATGTAGCCATGTAGTCGCGATGCAGCCGGGGGATCGTCAATTATGCCCCCGCTGTGCAAATCCGGAATGGACGAAGGTTAGCCGGGCTAAACGCATCACCTGACAGCCATTTTGTCGGTTTTGTCCTGGCGAGGCGGCAGATTGTTTTGTGTGACGTGGGGCACATTTCACGGGTCATAAGTTTTAGACATTGCGGCGCGTGTCACTGAATGATAAAACCGATATCCACAGTTATAACTTATGGCTTTTAGCGTGGTGAGGGGAAATGGCTCAAGTCTTTAATTTCAGTTCAGGTCCGGCAATGTTACCGGCAGACGTGCTTAAACAGGCTCAACAGGAACTTTGTGACTGGAACGGTCTGGGAACGTCGGTGATGGAAATCAGCCACCGGGGTAAAGAGTTTATTCAGGTGGCGGAAGAGGCAGAAAAGGATTTTCGCGATCTGCTGAATATTCCCTCGAACTACAAAGTATTGTTCTGTCACGGCGGCGGGCGCGGCCAGTTTGCAGGCGTACCGCTAAACATCCTGGGCGATAAAACGACGGCAGACTACGTTGACGCAGGCTACTGGGCGGCCAGTGCGGTGAAAGAAGCGCACAAATACTGCACGCCGAATGTGATTGACGCCAAAGTGACCGTTGACGGCCTGCGCGCCGTGAAGCCAATGAGCGAATGGCAGCTTTCTGATAACGCAGCGTATCTGCACTACTGCCCGAACGAAACCATTGACGGGATTGCCATCGACGAGACGCCGAACTTCGGTAAAGACGTCGTGGTTGCCGCTGACTTCTCCTCCACCATTCTTTCTGCACCAATTGACGTCAGCCGTTATGGCGTGATCTACGCGGGCGCGCAGAAAAATATCGGCCCTGCAGGCCTGACGATTGTTATCGTGCGTGAAGACCTGCTGGGTAAAGCGCATACATCGTGCCCGTCCATTCTTGATTACACCGTGCTGAACGACAACGATTCTATGTTCAACACCCCACCGACGTTTGCCTGGTACCTCTCCGGCCTGGTCTTCAAATGGCTGAAGCAAAACGGCGGCGTTGCGCAGATGGACAAAGTGAATCAGCAGAAAGCCGAACTGCTGTATGGCGTGATCGACAAGAGCGATTTCTACCGCAACGACGTGGCGAAAGCTAACCGTTCCCGCATGAACGTGCCGTTCCAGCTGGCGGACAGCAACCTGGATAAAGTGTTCCTGGAAGAGTCCTTCGCGGCCGGCCTGCACGCGCTGAAAGGTCACCGTGTCGTGGGCGGCATGCGTGCCTCCATCTATAACGCGATGCCGCTGGAAGGCGTTAAAGCGCTGACCGATTTCATGATCGACTTCGAACGTCGCCACGGTTAATTGCGCTGTTTTCACCCCCGTAGCCCTGCTGCGGGGTTTTTATTATGTTGAGTTGAGAGTTAAGTTTTCATGGAATCCCTGACGTTACAACCTATCGCGCGGGTAGATGGCACCATTAATCTGCCTGGTTCAAAAAGTGTCTCGAACCGCGCTCTGCTGCTGGCAGCACTGGCAAACGGCACCACCGTCCTTACAAACCTGCTGGACAGCGATGACGTGCGCCATATGCTCAATGCGCTGAAAGCGTTGGGCGTTCATTACACTCTCTCCGACGATCGTACCCGCTGCGAAGTGACCGGCAACGGCGGCGCGCTGCAGACGGGTGAAGAGCTTGAGCTGTTTCTGGGCAACGCGGGTACCGCGATGCGTCCGCTGGCGGCGGCCCTGTGCCTGGGGCGCAACAACATTGTGCTGACCGGCGAGCCGCGCATGAAAGAGCGTCCGATTGGCCATCTGGTGGATGCCCTGCGTCAGGGCGGCGCGCAGATCGAGTATCTGGAGCAGGAAAATTATCCGCCACTGCGTCTGCGCGGGGGCTTTGCCGGCGGTCACGTCGAGGTGGACGGCAGCGTCTCCAGCCAGTTCCTGACCGCACTGCTGATGACCGCGCCGCTGGCACCGCAGGATACGGTTATCACGATTAAAGGCGAGCTGGTCTCCAAACCGTATATTGATATCACGCTGCACCTGATGAAAACCTTCGGCGTTGAGGTGGAAAACCAGTCTTATCAGCGTTTTGTCGTGCGTGGGGCGCAGCAGTACCAGTCTCCGGGCAGCTATCTTGTTGAAGGCGACGCCTCGTCGGCATCTTACTTCCTGGCTGCAGGCGCGATCAAAGGCGGTACCGTGAAGGTGACCGGTATTGGCCGCAACAGCGTGCAGGGTGACATTCGTTTTGCGGACGTGCTGGAAAAAATGGGCGCGGTTGTGACCTGGGGTGATGACTTCATTTCCTGTACCCACGGCGAGCTGAAGGCCATCGACATGGACATGAACCATATTCCGGATGCGGCGATGACCATTGCCACGGCGGCGCTGTTTGCAAAAGGCACCACCACGCTGCGTAACATCTACAACTGGCGCGTAAAAGAGACTGACCGTCTGTTTGCGATGGCGACTGAGCTGCGTAAAGTCGGCGCTGAGGTGGAAGAGGGCGAAGACTACATTCGCGTCACGCCTCCTGCAAAACTGCAGGTTGCCGAGATCGGCACCTACAACGATCACCGTATGGCGATGTGCTTCTCGCTGGTGGCACTGTCCGACACGCCTGTGACCATTCTCGATCCGAAATGTACGGCGAAAACGTTCCCGGACTACTTTGAACAGCTGGCACGCATTAGCACGCTGGCCTGATGACGCTTGCCGCATCACCTGATGCGGCATTTCCTTACGCTTCCTGACGAACACTTCCGTTCATTTCTTCTACACTCTGCTTCAATCAATCCGTAATTTGCACGCAAAGGTAACAGTTGCGCACGTTGACGCGTATAATGCGCGGCGTTCATGTAAACGGTATGCCTTATTTAAGGAGAAAAAGATGACGGCAATTGCCCCGGTAATCACCATTGACGGGCCGAGTGGCGCAGGGAAAGGGACTCTGTGCAAAGCGATGGCGGAAGCATTGCAATGGCATCTTTTAGATTCGGGAGCAATCTATCGCGTGCTGGCCCTGGCTGCGCTGCATCATCATGTGGACGTGGCGTCAGAAGAAGCGCTGGTTCCGCTGGCTGCGCATCTTGATGTGCGTTTCGTGTCGACCAATGGCAACCTGGAAGTCATCCTTGAAGGGGAAGACGTGAGCGGGGAAATCCGTACTCAGGAAGTGGCGAATGCGGCCTCTCAGGTAGCGGCCTTCCCGCGCGTTCGTGAGGCGCTGTTACGTCGTCAGCGCGCGTTCCGTGAAGCACCGGGTTTGATCGCGGACGGACGCGATATGGGAACCGTGGTATTCCCTGATGCACCTGTGAAAATTTTCCTTGACGCCTCTTCGGAAGAACGCGCTCAACGCCGCATGCTTCAGTTGCAGGAAAAGGGGTTTAGTGTTAACTTTGATCGCCTTTTATCCGAGATAAAAGAGCGCGATGACCGCGATCGTAACCGCGCCGTCGCCCCACTTGTTCCAGCAGAAGATGCATTAGTTCTGGATTCAACCAGTTTAACTATTGAGCAAGTGATTGAAAAAGCGCTACAATATGCGCGCCAAAAACTGGCACTCGCGTAATCGCGACCGATTTAGCAGTACCCCCGCTGCAATGGATTGACGGCGGGTATGTGAAACAACCCCATCCGGCATGGAGCCAGGTGGACGTTAATATTAACCTGAAGATTAAACATGACTGAATCTTTTGCTCAACTGTTTGAAGAATCCTTAAAAGAAATCGAAACCCGCCCGGGTTCCATCGTTCGCGGTGTTGTTGTTGCTATCGACAAAGACGTAGTACTGGTTGACGCCGGTCTGAAATCTGAGTCCGCCATTCCGGCAGAGCAGTTCAAAAACGCCCAGGGCGAGCTGGAAATCCAGGTTGGCGACGAAGTTGACGTTGCTCTGGACGCAGTAGAAGACGGCTTCGGTGAAACCCTGCTTTCTCGTGAGAAAGCGAAACGTCACGAAGCATGGATCACGCTGGAAAAAGCTTACGAAGAAGCTGAAACTGTGGTCGGTGTTATCAACGGCAAAGTTAAAGGTGGCTTCACTGTTGAGCTGAATGGTATTCGTGCGTTCCTGCCAGGTTCTCTGGTAGACGTTCGTCCAGTTCGTGACACCCTGCACCTGGAAGGCAAAGAGCTTGAGTTCAAAGTAATCAAGCTGGACCAGAAGCGTAACAACGTTGTTGTTTCCCGTCGTGCCGTTATCGAATCCGAAAACAGCGCAGAACGCGATCAGCTGCTGGAAAACCTGCAGGAAGGCATGGAAGTCAAAGGTATCGTTAAGAACCTCACTGACTACGGCGCATTCGTTGACCTGGGCGGCGTTGATGGCCTGCTGCACATCACCGACATGGCGTGGAAACGCGTTAAGCACCCAAGCGAAATCGTGAACGTGGGCGACGAAATCACTGTTAAAGTGCTGAAGTTCGACCGCGAGCGTACTCGTGTATCCCTCGGCCTGAAACAGCTGGGCGAAGATCCATGGGTAGCTATCGCTAAGCGTTACCCAGAAGGGACTAAACTGACTGGTCGCGTAACCAACCTGACTGACTACGGCTGCTTCGTTGAAATCGAAGAAGGCGTTGAAGGTCTGGTGCACGTTTCCGAAATGGACTGGACCAACAAAAACATCCACCCATCCAAAGTTGTTAACGTTGGTGATGTAGTGGAAGTGATGGTTCTGGATATCGACGAAGAACGTCGTCGTATCTCCCTGGGCCTGAAGCAGTGCAAAAACAACCCATGGCAGCAGTTCGCGGAAACCCACAACAAGGGCGACCGTGTTGAAGGTAAAATCAAGTCTATCACTGACTTCGGTATCTTCATCGGCCTGGACGGCGGCATCGATGGCCTGGTTCACCTGTCTGACATCTCCTGGAACGTTGCAGGCGAAGAAGCAGTTCGTGAATACAAAAAAGGCGACGAAATCGCTGCAGTTGTTCTGCAGGTTGACGCAGAGCGTGAGCGTATCTCCCTGGGCGTTAAACAGCTCGCAGAAGATCCGTTCAACAACTGGGTTGCACTGAACAAGAAAGGCGCAATCGTAAACGGTAAAGTCACTGCAGTTGACGCGAAAGGCGCAACCGTAGAACTGGCTGACGGCGTTGAAGGTTACCTGCGCGCTTCTGAAGCTTCCCGTGACCGTGTTGAAGATGCCACTCTGGTTCTGAACGTAGGCGACGACGTTGAAGCTAAGTTCACCGGTGTTGACCGTAAGAACCGTGCAATCAGCCTGTCTGTTCGTGCTAAAGACGAAGCTGATGAGAAAGATGCAATCGCAACTGTTAACAAACAGGAAGATGCAAACTTCTCTAACAACGCAATGGCTGAAGCTTTCAAAGCAGCTAAAGGCGAGTAATATCAGGTTCTCAGCATCATTTGCGCTGTAACGCATTTACAGCGCGAAGGATGAGGAGCAAACTTGACAGATTACAGGATTCGTCCTGTAATCAATAACAAAGGGCGGCTACGGCCGCCCTTGTTTAATGAGCTGTTCAGCTAATTGGTTTGAAAGGAACCGGAGGAAACATGACCAAGTCAGAATTGATTGAAAGACTTGCCAGTCAGCAACCGCATATCCCTGCCAAGGCAGTGGAAGATGCCGTAAAAGAGATGCTGGAGCATATGGCCTCCACTCTTGCCCAGGGCGAGCGCATTGAAATCCGCGGTTTCGGTAGTTTTTCTCTGCACTATCGTGCTCCACGTACCGGGCGTAACCCGAAAACTGGCGATAAAGTCGAACTGGAAGGTAAGTACGTTCCACACTTTAAGCCGGGTAAAGAACTGCGCGATCGCGCCAATATTTACGGCAACTGAGTTTAGCCAGCCGGTTAAACTGGGTTCGAAAGAAAGCACCTGCGGGTGCTTTTTTTGTCGCTGTCGCTTTCTTTCTCAAGGTGCCCCGCATTTTCCGTTTCGTTTTCTGCAACCCGTTAAATACCTTGCTGCGCTTGCCGTAAATCGTATTCTTCACACCTGACGACCGCTCAGCCTGCTTGCATACTGCCACCCTGAAACAGGGAGGTAGCAATGGGAATTCCCGCGCTTAGCATCTGCGCCATTCTGGCGATAGTTCCGTTACTCTGGTTACCTGAACTGCCTTCCCCCAACACCGTTTGGGTAATGATGGCTGGCGGGCTAGCGCTTGCTGCATGGCAAAACAGTCGACTGAAGTATGCGGGTATGACGCTGTTATTGTGTGCCTGGGGCATTTTTGCCGCGCAGGAGAGCATCTGGCCGATGCAGCATTTAACAACGGGGGCCGTGCAGGCTGAGATAGAGCTCACCGCGACCGACGGCGCCACTCAACATCAGGGAAGCATTCTAAGCGTCAATGGCAAGCGCTGGTGGGCCTCTACCGGCGTAACGCTGTATGGCAATTATCTGCCGCAAAAGGCGTGTGCAGGGCAGCGCTGGAGCGTGACGCTCAGGCTCAGGCCTGCACACGGCGAACTCAACGACGGCGGTTATGATTCTCAGCGCAGCGCTTTTGCCCGACATCAAACGCTGAGCGGGCGCTTCACCCGTGCGGAGATCGTCGACGGGCGCTGCAGCCTGCGAGCGCAATATCTGATGTCGCTGCAAAACCGACTTTCAGCTTACCGATGGGGAGCGGTTATCCTGGGGCTTGGGATGGGAGAACGCCTGGAAGTATCCCATGAAATAAAAGACCTGATGCGGGAAACCGGCACGCTGCATCTGATGGCGATTTCGGGTCTGCATATCGCGCTGGCAGCCTCTCTCGTCTGGTTACTTGCTCGTGGACTCCAGTTTTTATTACCCAGCCACCGCGTCCACTGGCAAATGCCTCTCCTTGCCGGGTTGTTCTTTGCTGCTTTCTACGCCTGGCTTACCGGTCTGCAACCGCCTGCGCTGAGGACGATCATCGCCCTTGCGGTGCTTGCTCTGTTGCGGATTACTGGCCGTCAATGGTCTCCCTGGCAGGTTTGGAGCTGCTGCATCGCGGCGATACTGATTAACGATCCCCTAGCCGTACTTTCGCAGAGTCTGGTTCTGTCAGCCTTTGCCGTCGCCGCGCTGATTTTCTGGTTTCAGTGGCTGCCTCTTCCCGACTGGAATTGGACACGACGGATGCGGCCGCTACTGAACCTGATTTATCTGCAGATCGGGATGTTGCTGCTGCTCATGCCGTTACAGGTTCTGATTTTCCATGGCTTCAGCTTCTCCTCCCTTGTCGCGAATCTCTTTGCCGTTCCCCTGGTAACCTTTGTCTCCGTCCCGCTGATCCTGCTCGGTATGCTGCTCCATTTGTTACCGCTGGCTGCGGTAGAAAGTGCCATCTGGTTTGCCGCCGATAAGTCGCTTGCGGGACTCTTCTGGCTACTGATGCGCCTGCCAGATGGCTGGCAGAATGTTGATCAACGCTGGCAAATCATGGCATTACTGCCGTGGTTGAGTATTATTGCCTGGCGTTTTCGTGCCTGGAAAACCGTTCCTGCCGTTTGTCTTGCAGGCAGTGTCCTGCTGACATTTCCCCTCTGGCGAGCGGCAAAAAGCGAGAGCTGGACGCTGCATATGCTGGACGTGGGGCAGGGGCTGGCCATGGTCATTGAAAGGCAGGGAAAAGCCATTCTTTATGATACCGGGCTCGCCTGGCCGGACGGAGACAGCGCGCAGCGGTTAATTATTCCCTGGCTTCGCTGGCATCACCTGCGGCCAGACGGGGTGATTCTCAGTCATGAACACCTCGACCATGCAGGAGGCCTCGCGTCGTTGCAAAAAGCATGGCCGGATATATGGGTAAGAAGCCCGTTACGCAGGACGGGACACCGCCCTTGTTTTCGTGGGCAGAAATGGGAATGGCAGGGATTAACCTTCACCGTCCACTGGCCTCCTGAAAATTACCCGGCCCAGGGGAATAACCATTCCTGTGTGGTAAAGGTGGACGACGGGGAGCAAAGCGTTCTGCTAACAGGGGACATTGAAGTGCAGGCGGAACAGGCTATGCTTAGCCATTACTGGCGTCATCTGAGGGCCACGCTCATACAGGTCCCCCATCATGGCAGCAATACCTCGTCTTCATTGCCGCTGGTACAGCGGGTGGAAGGACAGATCGCCCTGGATTCTGCGGCCCGTTATAACGCATGGCACTTCCCGTCGGCAAAAGTCGTTCGACGTTATCGAAAAGAGGGATATATCTGGCACGATACCCCTCATTCAGGACAAATATCGGTGACATTCTCGCAACATCACTGGCAAATCCGGCGCTTGCGAGAGCAAATTTTACCACGTTGGTATCATCAGTGGTTTGGCGCGCCCGTCGATAACGGGTAGAATATGCGGCTATTTCAACAATGCTGGTTTTTTGAATGCATAACGACAAAGATCTCTCCACGTGGCAAACGTTCCGCCGACTCTGGCCGATGATTGCCCCTTTTAAAGCAGGCTTGATCGTGGCGGGTGTAGCGTTAATCCTCAACGCAGCCAGCGATACCTTTATGCTATCGCTTCTCAAACCGTTACTGGACGACGGTTTTGGTAAAACGGATCGCTCAGTGCTGCTATGGATGCCTCTGGTGGTTATCGGACTGATGATCTTACGCGGTATCACCAGCTATATCTCCAGCTACTGCATTTCCTGGGTATCCGGGAAAGTGGTGATGACCATGCGCCGTCGGCTGTTCAGTCACATGATGGGCATGCCGGTTGCGTTCTTTGACAAGCAGTCAACCGGGACGCTGCTGTCGCGGATCACCTACGACTCCGAGCAGGTTGCCTCTTCCTCTTCCAGCGCGCTGATTACCGTTGTGCGCGAGGGCGCGTCGATTATCGGCCTGTTCGTGATGATGTTCTACTACAGCTGGCAGCTGTCGCTCATCCTTATCGTTCTGGCACCGGTGGTTTCTATTGCTATCCGCGTCGTCTCAAAACGCTTCCGTAATATCAGCAAGAATATGCAGAATACGATGGGGCAGGTGACTACCAGCGCAGAGCAGATGCTGAAAGGGCATAAAGAAGTGCTGATTTTTGGTGGTCAGGACGTTGAAACCAAACGCTTTGATAAAGTGAGCAACAAAATGCGTCTGCAGGGGATGAAAATGGTCTCGGCCTCTTCTATCTCCGACCCGATTATTCAGCTGATTGCCTCACTGGCGCTGGCGTTCGTTCTGTATGCGGCAAGCTTCCCGAGCGTCATGGAGACGCTGACGGCGGGTACCATCACCGTGGTCTTCTCCTCAATGATCGCCCTGATGCGTCCGCTGAAATCACTGACAAACGTCAACGCCCAGTTCCAGCGTGGGATGGCGGCCTGTCAGACCCTGTTCAGCATTCTGGATTCCGAGCAGGAAAAAGATGAAGGCAAACGCGTCATTGAGCGCGCGAACGGTGACGTTGAGTTCCGCAATGTGACCTTTACCTATCCTGGCCGCGAAACACCGGCTCTGCGCAATATCAACCTGACCATTCCGGCGGGGAAAACCGTTGCGCTGGTAGGCCGTTCCGGCTCGGGTAAATCGACCATTGCCAGCCTGATCACCCGTTTCTACGACATTGACGAAGGTGAAATTCTGTTAGACGGTCACGATCTGCGGGAGTATACCCTGCAGTCGCTCCGTAACCAGGTGGCGCTGGTCTCCCAGAACGTGCACCTGTTCAACGATACCGTGGCAAACAATATTGCTTATGCACGCACTGAAGAGTACAGCCGCGAGCAGATTGAGAACGCCGCACGTATGGCCTACGCGATGGACTTTATCAACAAGATGGATAACGGTCTGGATACCATCATCGGCGAGAACGGTGTACTGCTCTCCGGTGGGCAGCGTCAGCGTATCGCCATTGCCCGAGCGCTGCTGCGCGACAGCCCGATACTGATCCTGGACGAAGCGACCTCTGCGCTGGATACGGAATCTGAACGCGCGATTCAGTCGGCGCTGGATGAGCTGCAAAAGAACCGCACCTCGCTGGTGATTGCGCACCGTCTGTCGACTATCGAGCAGGCTGATGAAATCGTCGTGGTTGAGGATGGGGTCATTGTTGAACGCGGAAGCCATGCTGATCTGCTGGAACACCGCGGCGTTTACGCTCAGCTTCATAAGATGCAGTTCGGCGAATGATTGCACGCATCTGGTCCGGTGAATCCCCGCTGTGGCTGCTGCTTTTGCCGCTCTCCTGGCTCTACGGCCTGGTGAGCGGCATTATCCGTCTGCTTTATCGTCTTGGGGTGAAGCGGGCCTGGCGCGCGCCGGTGCCCGTTGTGGTTGTCGGTAATCTTACGGCGGGCGGCAACGGCAAAACGCCGGTGGTGATCTGGCTGGTGGAGCAGTTGCAAAAGCGCGGTATACGCCCGGGCGTGGTATCGCGGGGATATGGTGGTAAAGCGGCGCATTACCCGCTGTTGCTGACGGCGGAAACCACGACGGCTGAAGCGGGTGATGAACCGGTATTGATTTTCCAGCGTACTGGCGCCCCTGTTGCGGTCTCCCCGGTGCGCAGCGATGCCGTCCGGGCCCTGCTTGCCGAACATGCGGTACAGATCATTATCACTGACGATGGTCTGCAGCATTATGCCCTGGCGCGAGATAAAGAGATTGTGGTCATCGACGGGGTTCGCCGTTTTGGGAACGGCTGGTGGTTACCTGCCGGACCCATGCGCGAACGCGCTTCGCGTCTGACGTCCGTTGATGCGGTGATCGTGAACGGTGGTGAGGCGAAAACGGGTGAAATCCCGATGCACCTGCAGCCGGGTCTGGCAATCAACCTGGTGACGGGTGAACGCCGGTCGGTTTCAGAGCTTCCTTCACTGGTAGCGATGGCGGGCATTGGTCATCCGCCGCGCTTCTTCGCGACGCTGGAACAGTGTGGTGCCCGGCTGGAAAAACGCGTTCCGCTGGCCGACCATCAGACGCTGGTGGAAGGGCAGGTCGCTGCCCTGACCGTACCCGGGCAGTCGCTGATCATGACCGAAAAAGATGCGGTGAAATGCCGTGCCTTTGCGAAAGATAACTGGTGGTATCTGCCGGTTGACGCCGAACTCAGCGGTGAGCAGCCGGAACATTTGCTCAAGGAACTGATTGCGTTGGTGCACTAAAGGCTTACGCGGTTCTGGTGGCGCTTTGACTGACAGGAAAACGCATGTCTTTACCGCAACTCTCGCTCTCAGCCGCACGTAATCTCCACCTTGCCGCGCAGGGGCTGCTCAAAAAGCCCCGCCGTCGCGCGCAGCCTGCCGATATTCTCTCTACCGTACAGCGCATGTCGCTACTCCAGATCGACACCATTAATATTGTGGCACGTAGCCCTTACCTGGTGCTGTTCAGCCGCCTGGGGAGCTATCCTTCTCAGTGGCTGGATGAGGCGCTCAGCAAGGGGGAGTTGATGGAGTACTGGGCGCACGAAGCCTGCTTCCTTCCCCGCAGCGATTTTGCCCTTGTGCGTCACCGTATGCTTGCGCCGGAAAAGATGGGCTGGAAATACCGGCAGGCGTGGATGCAGGAACATGCGGCTGAAATAGAGCAGCTCATCGCGCATATTCAGGAAAACGGTCCTGTACGCTCCGCCGATTTTGAACACCCGCGCAAAGGTACAAGCGGCTGGTGGGAGTGGAAGCCGCACAAGCGTCATCTCGAAGGCCTGTTTACCTCAGGCAAAGTCATGGTGATTGAGCGGCGTAATTTTCAGCGTGTCTACGACCTCACGCATCGCGTGATGCCCCACTGGGACGACGAGCGCGACCTGCTTACCCAGGAGGCGGCCGAGGCCATTATGTTAGAAAACAGCGCCCGCAGCCTGGGGATTTTTCGCTCGCAATGGCTGGCAGATTATTATCGCCTGCGCCAGCCCGCGCTGAAACCGCTGCTGGACATGTGGCAACGCGAACAGCGCGTCATTCCCGTTACCGTGGAAACGCTGGGCGAAATGTGGCTACATGCGGATCTCCTCCCGCTATTGCCTCAGGCCCTGGAGGGGAAACTGCAGGCGACCCACAGCGCGGTATTGTCGCCTTTCGACCCGGTCGTCTGGGACAGAAAACGCGCCGAGCAACTCTTTGATTTCAGCTACCGGCTGGAATGTTATACCCCGGCCCCAAAGCGCCAGTATGGCTACTTTGTTTTACCGCTCCTGCATAAGGGGCAGCTGGTCGGGCGCATGGATGCCAAAATGCACCGCAAGACCGGCACGCTTGAAATCATTGCGCTTTATTTGCAAGAGGGCGTCAGGGTGACGGCGAGCCTGGAAAAAGGGTTAACGTCCGCCATTAGCGAATTCGCGCGCTGGCAGGGGGCCGACGACGTGACGCTGGGCCGGGTACCTGACGGATTGTTTACATCCTGTCGAAGTGGCTGGGAAACAGGCACGCCCTGAAAAAGGAATGTGTTAAGCTTTAGCGATTACCCATACGGAGGAACTATGGATCACCGTTTACTTGAAATTATTGCCTGCCCGGTATGCAACGGCAAACTCTACTACAGCCAGGACAAACAAGAGCTCATTTGCAAGCTGGACAGCCTGGCTTTCCCGCTGCGCGACGGTATTCCGGTATTGCTGGAAAACGAAGCCCGTTCCCTGGTGGCAGAAGAGAGCAAACCATGAGTTTTGTTGTCATTATTCCTGCGCGTTACGCTTCAACCCGTCTGCCGGGTAAACCGCTGGTGGATATCAATGGCAAGCCGATGATCGTGCATGTCCTTGAGCGGGCGCGTGAATCCGGTGCTGACCGTGTGATTGTTGCCACCGATCATCCGGATGTCGCTCGTGCGGTTGAGGCGGCAGGCGGTGAGGTATGCATGACCCGCGCAGATCACCAGTCCGGCACCGAGCGTCTGGCGGAAGTGGTTGAGAAATGCGGTTTCAGTGATGATACGGTTATCGTAAACGTGCAGGGTGACGAGCCGATGATCCCCGCTGTCATTATCCGTCAGGTGGCCGAAAACCTGGCGCAGCGTCAGGTTGGAATGGCCACGCTGGCGGTACCCATTCATCATGCAGAAGAAGCTTTCAACCCGAATGCGGTGAAGGTCGTCATGGATGCGGAAGGCTATGCGCTCTATTTCTCCCGTGCCACGATCCCGTGGGATCGCGATCGCTTTGCGCTTTCTAAAGAGACCATCGGTGATACCTTCCTGCGTCATATTGGGATCTACGGCTATCGCGCCGGCTTTATTCGCCGTTATGTGGCCTGGGCCCCGAGTCCGCTGGAGCATATCGAAATGCTGGAGCAGCTCCGCGTGCTCTGGTACGGCGAGAAAATTCACGTTGCCGTTGCTGAGGAAGTCCCCGGCACGGGCGTAGACACCCCTGAAGATCTTGAGCGCGTTCGCGCTGAATTGCGTTAATCTTACCGGCATCTCTCCGTTGGGAGAGATGCATTCTCCGGTTTATTTTTCACTTTCTTTTTCCTGATTGATCTCTTCCGGGTGACATCTTCATTAAGGACGCTCATTATAAAAGCAGTAGTCTTAATGGGGGTAATCTCATATGGAACAGCTGCGTGCCGAACTTAGCCATCTGCTGGGTGAAAAGTTAAGCCGGGTCGAATGCGTGAGTGAAAAAGCCGATACCGCGCTCTGGTCGTTGTACGACAGTGAGGGTAACCCAATGCCGCTGATGGCACGGAGTTTCACGTCACCCGGCGTTGCCAGGCAGCTTGCATGGAAAATGTCGATGCTGGCGCGGGAGGGAACCGTGCGTATGCCAACGGTGTACGGCGTGATGACCCATGAGGAACACCCCGGCCCGGACGTACTGCTGATTGAACGTTTACGTGGTGTACCCGTTGAAGCGCCCGCGCGAACGCCGGAACGCTGGGAACAGCTAAAAGACCAGATTGTCGAGGCGCTGCTGGCGTGGCACCGTCAGGATAGCCGCGGACTTGTCGGGCCGGTCGACAGCACTCAGGAAAATCTCTGGCCGCTGTGGTATCGCCAGCGGGTTGAAGTGCTGTGGGGAACGCTTAACCAGTTCAACAATACCGGTTTAACCATGCAGGACAAACGTATTCTCTTTCGCACCCGGGAGTGTTTACCGGCGCTGTTCGAAGGTTTTAACGATAACTGCGTGCTGATCCACGGTAACTTCACCCTGCGCAGTATGCTGAAAGACCCCCGCAGCGATCAGCTTCTGGCGATGGTGGGGCCGGGGATCATGCTCTGGGCTCCGCGCGAATATGAGCTGTTCAGGCTCAGCGACAGCGGGGCGGCGGAAGGTTTACTGTGGCATTACCTTCAACGCGCCCCCGTTGCGGAAGCGTTTCTCTGGCGGCGCTGGCTCTACCTGCTCTGGGACGAAGTTGCGCAGCTGGTTAACACCGGACGCTTTAATCGCGCAAACTTCGATCTGGCGACTAAATCACTCTTGCCCTGGCTCGCCTGAGGAACCTTTCAGCCACTGCCAGAGGCGTCCGAGCGTCTCATAACCGACGCGATCGCTATGCATCAGCCACATCGGGGACGGGATTACCCGCTCCCACGGATTAAGCGGCGCGTCGATGGCCATCTGGTTCGCCGGTGCGGGAAGCGGGTGCAGGCCCTGTTTTTCAAAGAAAATCATCGCGCGCGGCAGGTGCGAGGCGGAGGTCACCAGTAAGAACGGGGCATCGCCAATCGCCTGCTTCACTGCGGCAGCTTCTTCTTCAGTATCTTTTGGGCTGTCCAACGTGATGATTGAGGAGCGCGGTACGCCGAGTGATTCCGCGACCCGGGCACCCGCTTCCGCCGTACTCACCGGGTTCGTTTTGGCCGCCGCGCCGGTAAAGATCATTTTTGATCCCGGATTCGCCAGCCAGAGGCGAATGCCTTCGTTTAGCCGCGGCAGGCTGTTGTTGATCAGGTTTGAGCTGGGGGCCCAGTCAGGATCCCAGGTATATCCGCCGCCCAGCACCACGATGTACGCCGCTTTCTGATTTCCCTGCCATGTCGGGTACCTGTTTTCGATGGGGCGTAACAGACCATCAGCCACCGGCTGCAGGCTCAGCAGCAGCAGGACCAACCAGCCGAACGTGATCAGCGTTTTGCCACTCTTCTGAAAGCGACTGAACCACACCAGCGCCAGCCCCAGCGCGATGATGATGAGCAGCAGCGGAAGGGGAAGCATCATCCCTCCAATGTATTTCTTAAGGGTAAAAAGCATCCTTTTTGGTTCCTTTTTTGACCATATAGCAGGTGATTGACGGTGATATTACACCAGAGAGGTTCATTCTCCGCGCGGGTGTGACAAAATAGCGGTTTTGCAGTTAGCGAGTGGAACTCTCCCAATGCGGGATCGCAATTTTGATGACATCGCGGAAAAGTTTTCGCGCAACATTTATGGCACCACGAAAGGGCAGCTCCGTCAGACGATCCTCTGGCAGGATCTGGACACCATTCTGGCTACCTTTGGTGGTCAAACGTTGCGCGTGCTGGATGCCGGAGGCGGTGAAGGGCAGACGGCCATAAAAATGGCGGAACGCGGTCATCACGTCACGCTTTGCGATCTTTCTGCTGAAATGGTCGCCCGCGCGACGCGTGCGGCAGAAGAGAAAGGTGTGAGCGACAACATGCATTTTATACAATGCGCCGCTCAGGACATCGCACAGCATTTGGAAACCCAGGTTGATCTGATATTGTTTCATGCGGTGCTGGAGTGGGTTGCCGATCCGCTAAGCGTGTTACAAACCCTGTGGTCGATGTTGCGCCCGGGCGGCACGCTGTCGTTGATGTTCTACAATGCTAACGGCTTCCTGATGCACAACATGGTTGCGGGAAACTTCGACTATGTTCAGGTCGGGATGCCCAAAAAGAAAAAACGCACGCTTTCCCCGGACTATCCGCGCGATCCACAGCAGGTCTATGGCTGGCTGGAAGCGATTGGCTGGCAGATTGTCGGGAAGACGGGCGTCAGGGTGTTTCATGATTATCTGCGTGAAAAACACAAACAGCGTGACTGTTTTGACACCTTAACAGAATTGGAAACGCGGTATTGCCGCCAGGAGCCTTTTGTCAGCCTTGGCCGCTATATTCACGTCACCGCGCACAAGCCGCAGATGCAAGGATAACCTATGAGTGAATTTTCCCAGACAGTCCCCGAACTGGTTGCCTGGGCCAGGAAAAACGATTTCTCCATCTCGCTGCCGGTAGACAGACTCTCTTTCCTGCTGGCGGTCGCCACGCTGAACGGCGAGCGGCTGGATGGGGAAATGAGCGAGGGTGAACTGGTGGATGCGTTCCGCCATGTCAGTGATGCGTTTGAGCAAACCAGCGAAACCATTAGCGTGCGTGCCAACAACGCAATCAACGATATGGTGCGTCAACGTCTGCTGAACCGCTTTACCAGCGAGCAGGCGGAAGGAAACGCCATCTATCGCCTGACGCCACTGGGCATCGGCATCACCGATTACTACATTCGCCAGCGCGAATTTTCCACGCTGCGTCTGTCCATGCAGCTGTCGATCGTGGCCGGTGAGCTTAAGCGCGCCGCCGATGCGGCAGATGAAGACGGTGACGAATTCCACTGGCACCGAAACGTCTATGCACCGCTGAAATACTCGGTGGCGGAAATCTTCGACAGTATCGATCTGACCCAGCGCCTGATGGACGAACAGCAGCAGCAGGTCAAAGACGATATCGCACAGCTGCTGAATAAAGACTGGCGTGCAGCCATCTCCAGCTGTGAACTTCTGCTGTCAGAAACCTCCGGTACGCTGCGTGAGCTGCAGGATACGCTGGAAGCCGCAGGGGATAAGCTGCAGGCGAACCTGCTGCGCATCCAGGACGCGACGCTGGCACACGACGATCTGCACTTTATCGATCGTTTAGTGTTCGACCTGCAGAGCAAGCTGGACCGCATCATCAGCTGGGGCCAGCAGTCGATCGACCTGTGGATCGGCTACGACCGACACGTGCATAAATTTATCCGTACCGCGATCGATATGGATAAAAACCGCGTCTTTGCCCAGCGTCTGCGCCAGTCGGTGCAGACCTATTTCGATGCGCCGTGGGCGCTGACCTACGCCAATGCCGATCGTCTGCTGGATATGCGCGACGAAGAGATGGCATTGCGTGATGAAGAGGTAACCGGTGAACTGCCGCCGGATTTGGAATACGAAGAATTTAACGAAATTCGCGAGCAGCTTGCGGCAATGATCGAAGAACAGCTCGCGGTCTACAAAACCAGACAAGCTCCGCTGGATCTGGGGCTCGTGGTGCGCGACTATCTGGCGCAATATCCTCGCGCGCGCCACTTCGACGTTGCCCGCATTGTGGTAGACCAGGCGGTTCGCCTGGGTATCGCGCAAGCCGATTTCACCGGACTGCCGCCGAAGTGGCAGCCAATTAACGATTACGGAGCCAAGGTACAGGCGCATGTCATTGACAAATATTGAACAAGTGATGCCGGTTAAGCTGGCACAGGCGCTGGCGAATCCGTTATTTCCGGCGCTTGACAGCCAGCTGCGTGCCGGTCGTCACATTGGCTTAGACGAGCTGGATAATCACGCCTTTTTGATGGACTTCCAGGAGTACCTGGAAGAGTTTTACGCCCGCTACAACGTGGAGCTTATCCGCGCGCCGGAAGGGTTTTTCTACCTGCGCCCGCGCTCCACGACGCTGATTCCGCGTTCCGTGCTCTCCGAGCTGGATATGATGGTCGGCAAAATTCTCTGCTACCTCTACCTCAGCCCGGAACGTCTGGCGAATGAAGGGATCTTCACCCAGCAGGAACTTTACGACGAGCTGTTGACGCTGGCAGATGAGAGCAAGCTGCTCAAGCTGGTGAACAACCGCTCCACGGGGTCGGATCTCGATCGTCAGAAATTACAGGAAAAAGTCCGCTCTTCCCTGAACCGTCTGCGTCGTCTGGGGATGGTCTGGTTTATGGGGCACGACAGCAGCAAATTCCGCATTACGGAATCTGTCTTCCGCTTCGGCGCCGACGTGCGTGCGGGCGATGACGCGCGTGAAGCGCAGCTTCGCATGATCCGCGACGGTGAAGCGATGCCGGTGGAAAACCATTTGCAGCTCAATGACGAGCATGAAGAGAATCTGCCGGATAGCGGGGAGGAAGAGTAATGATTGAACGCGGTAAATTTCGCTCACTGACGCTGATTAACTGGAACGGCTTCTTTGCCCGAACGTTCGATCTGGATGAGCTGGTGACGACGCTCTCAGGCGGTAACGGGGCGGGTAAATCCACCACCATGGCGGCCTTTGTCACGGCGCTGATCCCTGACCTGACGCTGCTTCACTTCCGTAACACCACCGAAGCGGGGGCCACAAGCGGTTCCCGTGATAAAGGTCTGCACGGGAAGCTGAAGGCCGGCGTCTGTTATTCGGTTCTGGACGTCATTAACTCCCGCCATCAGCGCGTGGTGGTGGGTGTGCGCCTGCAGCAGGTTGCCGGTCGCGACCGTAAAGTCGACATTAAACCGTTCGCCATCCAGGGGCTGCCAACGTCTGTGCAGCCGACGGCGCTGCTGACGGAAACCCTGAACGAGCGCCAGGCGCGCGTGCTGACGCTGCAGGAGCTGAAAGATAAGCTCGAAGCGATCGAAGGCGTGCAGTTCAAACAGTTCAACTCGATTACAGACTACCACTCGCTGATGTTCGATCTCGGCGTGGTGGCGCGTCGTCTGCGTACCGCATCAGACCGTAGCAAATACTACCGCCTGATCGAAGCGTCCCTGTACGGCGGTATCTCCAGCGCCATTACCCGCTCCCTGCGCGACTACCTGCTGCCGGAAAACAGCGGCGTGCGTAAGGCCTTCCAGGACATGGAGGCGGCGCTGCGTGAAAACCGCATGACGCTGGAAGCGATTCGCGTGACCCAGTCTGACCGCGATCTGTTTAAACACCTGATCAGCGAAGCCACTAACTACGTGGCGGCGGACTACATGCGCCACGCCAACGAGCGCCGCGTTCACCTCGATCAGGCATTAGAATACCGCCGCGAGCTGTTTACCTCCCGCAAACAGCTGGTGGCCGAGCAGTACAAGCACGTCGAAATGGCGCGCGAGCTCGGTGAGCACAACGGTGCTGAAGGTGACCTGGAAGCCGATTACCAGGCCGCCAGCGATCACCTGAACCTGGTGCAAACTGCGCTGCGTCAGCAGGAAAAAATCGAGCGCTATGAAGCGGACCTCGACGAGCTGCAAATTCGTCTTGAAGAGCAAAATGAAGTGGTGGCCGAAGCCGCCGAGATGCAGGAAGAGAACGAAGCCCGCGCCGAAGCGGCCGAGCTGGAAGTGGATGAGCTGAAAAGCCAGCTTGCCGATTACCAGCAGGCGCTGGACGTGCAGCAGACGCGTGCGATCCAGTACACCCAGGCACTGCAGGCCTTACAGCGCGCGAAAGAGCTGTGCCATCTGCCTGACCTGACGCCGGAAAGCGCCGACGAGTGGCTGGATACCTTCCAGGCCAAAGAGCAGGAAGCCACTGAGAAACTGCTCTCCCTCGAACAGAAAATGAGCGTCGCCCAAACGGCGCACAGCCAGTTTGAGCAGGCCTATCAGCTGGTTGTGGCGATTAACGGCCCGCTGGCACGTAACGAAGCCTGGGACGTTGCCCGCGAGCTGCTGCGCGACGGCGTGAACCAGCGCCATCTGGCCGAGCAGGTTCAGCCGCTGCGTATGCGTCTGAACGAGCTGGAACAGCGCCTGCGCGAGCAGCAGGAAGCCGAGCGTCTGCTGGCCGAATTCTGCAAGCGTCAGGGCAAACATTACGATTTTGACGAGCTTGAGGCCCTGCATCAGGAGCTCGAGGCGCGTATCGCTGCGCTTTCAGACACGGTCTCCAGCGCCAGCGAACAGCGTATGACCCTGCGTCAGGAGCTGGAACAGCTTCAGTCCCGTTCGCAAGCACTTCTGCAGCGTGCCCCGGTCTGGCTGGCGGCCCAGAGCAGCCTTAACCAGCTCAGTGAGCAGTGCGGCGAGCAGTTCGAATCCAGCCAGGAAGTCACTGAATACCTGCAGCAGCTGCTGGAGCGCGAGCGCGAGGCGATTGTTGAGCGTGATGAAGTGGGCGCGCGCAAGCGTGACGTCGACGAAGAAATTGAGCGCTTAAGCCAGCCGGGCGGTGCGGAAGACCCGCGCCTCAATGCCCTGGCAGAGCGTTTTGGCGGCGTACTGCTGTCTGAGATTTACGACGACGTCGGCCTGGACGATGCGCCATACTTCTCGGCACTGTACGGTCCATCCCGTAACGCGATCGTGGTGCCGGATCTGTCGCTGATTTCTGAGCAGCTTGCCGGTCTGGAAGATTGTCCGGAAGATCTCTACCTGATCGAAGGGGATCCGCAGTCGTTCGATGACAGCGTATTTAGCGTCGACGAGCTGGAAAAAGCGGTGGTAGTCAAAATCGCCGACCGTCAGTGGCGCTACTCCCGCTTCCCGGAACTGCCGCTGTTTGGCCGCGCCGCGCGTGAAAGCCGCATCGAAAGCCTGCACGCCGAGCGTGAGACGCTGTCTGAACGTTTTGCGACGCTGTCGTTTGACGTGCAGAAAACCCAGCGTCTGCATCAGGCGTTTAGCCGCTTTATCGGCAGCCATCTGGCCGTGGCCTTCGAAGCCGACCCGGAAGCGGAAATTCGCAAACTCAATACCCGCCGTGGCGAACTGGAACGGGCGATTGCCAGTCATGAAAGCGACAACCAGCAGAGTCGCGTCCAGTTCGAGCAGGCGAAAGAGGGCGTTGCGGCCCTTAACCGTATTCTGCCGCGCCTGAATCTGCTGGCAGACGACACGCTGGCCGACCGCGTGGATGAGATCCAGGAGCGTCTGGATGAAGCGCAGGAAGCCGCGCGCTTCGTGCAGCAGCACGGCAATCAGCTGGCGAAGCTGGAGCCGGTTGTCTCTGTCCTGCAGAGCGACCCGGAACAGTTCGAGCAGTTAAAAGAAGATTATGCCTGGTCACAGCAGGTGCAGCGCGAAGCGCGTCAGCAGGCGTTTGCCCTGACGGAAGTGGTGCAGCGTCGCGCCCATTTCGGCTACTCCGATTCGGCTGAAATGCTGAGCGGTAACAGCGATCTGAATGAAAAGCTGCGTCAGCGCCTTGAGCAGGCGGAAGCGGAGCGTACCCGCGCCCGCGAAGCGATGCGCAGCCACTCCGCTCAGCTGAACCAGTACAACCAGGTGCTGGCCTCGCTGAAAAGCTCCTTCGACACCAAGAAAGAGCTGTTAAACGACCTGCAGAAAGAGCTTCAGGATATCGGCGTCCGTGCCGACAGCGGGGCGGAAGAGCGCGCGCGCATTCGTCGTGACGAGCTGCATGCTCAGCTCAGCAATAACCGCGCGCGTCGCAATCAGCTGGAAAAAGCGCTGACCTTCTGTGAAGCGGAGATGGATAACCTGACCCGTCGCCTGCGCAAGCTGGAGCGCGACTACTTTGAGATGCGCGAGCAGGTCGTGACCGCCAAGGCGGGCTGGTGCGCGGTAATGCGCATGGTGAAAGACAATAACGTTGAGCGTCGTCTGCACCGTCGCGAGCTGGCGTATCTCTCTGCCGATGAGCTGCGTTCCATGTCGGATAAGGCGCTGGGTGCGCTGCGTCTGGCGGTGGCGGATAACGAACACCTGCGCGATGTCCTGCGTATGTCAGAAGATCCGAAACGTCCTGAACGTAAAATCCAGTTCTTCGTGGCGGTTTACCAGCACCTGCGCGAGCGTATTCGTCAGGACATTATCCGTACCGACGATCCGGTCGAAGCCATTGAGCAGATGGAAATCGAGCTGGGGCGTCTGACGGAAGAGCTGACCTCTCGCGAGCAGAAGCTGGCGATCAGCTCCCGCAGCGTGGCGAATATCATCCGCAAAACTATTCAGCGCGAGCAGAACCGCATTCGCCAGCTGAACCAGGGTCTGCAGAGCGTGTCGTTTGGCCAGGTGAACAGCGTGCGCCTCAACGTCAACGTGCGTGAAGCCCACGCGACGCTGCTGGAAGTGCTGTCTGAGCAGCACGAGCAGCACCAGGATCTGTTCAACAGCAACCGTCTGACCTTCTCCGAAGCGCTGGCGAAGCTGTATCAGCGCCTGAATCCGCAGATTGATATGGGACAGCGTACGCCGCAAACCATCGGGGAAGAGCTGCTGGATTACCGTAACTACCTGGAAATGGAGGTTGAGGTAAACCGTGGCTCCGACGGCTGGCTGCGCGCGGAATCCGGGGCGCTCTCTACCGGTGAAGCGATCGGTACCGGGATGTCGATTCTGGTGATGGTGGTACAGAGCTGGGAAGACGAAGCGCGCCGCCTGCGCGGCAAAGACATCTCCCCATGCCGACTGCTGTTCCTGGATGAGGCGGCGCGTCTTGATGCGCGCTCCATTGCCACGCTGTTTGAGCTTTGCGAACGTCTCGATATGCAGCTCATCATTGCCGCACCGGAGAACATTAGCCCTGAAAAAGGGACAACCTACAAGCTGGTGCGTAAAGTGTTCCAGAACAGCGAGCACGTTCACGTTGTCGGGCTGCGCGGCTTTGCGCCGCAGCCGCCGGAGTCACTGCCGGAAACCACGGCGGACGCTTCCTGAAGTGTCTTCTGACCCGAAGCGGCGCTCTGGCGCCGCTTTTTTTTTAAACTTAACTTGTGCTTAGGGCTGCGTTATCTTTAAACTTCTTTACATAAGGTAAGGCAACAGCTTAGCCGTCTACCTATAATGAAAGAAAGCCCCAACGTGATGGGCATGTCGTGAAAACAGGGGGCAAGGGATGTTGCTTAAGAAAAAATGTGGTCGTCAGCTGTCGGCGCTAAGTTTATGTCTGGCAGTGATGTTTGCTCCACTGTTAACCGCCCAGGCCGACGAGCCTGAAATTGTGCCGACTGACAGCTCGGCAACGACGGGCGCGCAGCCTACGTCGTTGTTCCAGCCGCTGGAGCAATCTCCGGCGACGGCGATCATGGCCGGTATTAAGCCGCTGCCGGAAGGCATCGACGCCGAATCGCTCAGCCAGCAGCTGCAGTCGGGGCTGCCGTCAGGCTACACGCCTGTCTATCTCAATCAGCTCACGCTGCTTTATGCTGCCCGCGATATGAAACCGATGTGGGAAAACCGCGATGCCGTGCGCGCCTTTCAGCAGCAGCTGGCGGAGGTCGCGATTGCAGGGTTTCAGCCGCAGTTTACAAAGTGGGTTGAGCTGTTAACCGATCCTGCCGTAACAGGGCAGGCGAGAGATGTGGTGCTTTCCGATGCCATGATGGGTTACCTGCAGTTCGTGGCGGGTATTCCGGTCAATGGCAACCGCTGGCTTTACAGCGATAAGCCGTATAAGCTCGCGACGCCAGCGCTGTCGGTGATTAACCAGTGGCAGTTAGCCCTCGATAATGGTGAACTGCCGCGCTTTATTGCCAGCCTCGCACCGGCGCATCCACAATACGCCACGCTTCACCAGTCGCTCCTCGCGCTGGTGGGCGACTCGCGCCCATGGCCGCAGATGCGCGGCACCGCGACGCTGCGTCCGGGGCAGTGGAGCAGCGATGTGCCTGCTCTGCGCGAGATCCTGACGCGCTCGGGTCTTCTTGAAGGCGGGCCACATATCGCCCTGCCAGGCGACGATCCGCAAAACGCGGCGGTCAGCCCGTCAGCGCCCGTGAAAGAGAAAAAAGCGATTGCCGTCAGCAATAAACCCGCAGCATACGATCGCGAGCTGGTTGCGGCAGTGAAGCAATTCCAGGCCGCTCAGGGACTGGGAGCCGATGGCGTCATTGGCCAGACGACGCGAGACTGGCTGAACGTATCGCCTGCGCAGCGGGCAGGGGTGCTGGCGCTCAATATCCAGCGTTTGCGCCTGCTGCCGGGAACCCTCTCTACCGGCATTATGGTTAACATTCCGGCGTATTCCCTGGTCTATTACCAGGACGGTAGCGAAAAACTGGCGTCGCGCGTGATTGTCGGGCGTCCGGATCGCAAAACACCGATGATGAGCAGCGCGCTCAATAACGTAGTCGTTAACCCGCCGTGGAACGTGCCACCGACGCTGGCGCGGAAAGACATTCTGCCGAAGGTCTGGAACGATCCGGGTTATCTGGAACGTCATGGCTATACGGTGATGCGTGGATGGAACAGTAAAGAGGCTATCGATCCTTATATGGTCGACTGGTCGACAATCACGGCGTCAAACCTGCCGTTCCGTTTCCAGCAGGCACCGGGGGCGCATAACTCTTTAGGGCGTTACAAATTCAATATGCCGAGTTCTGACGCTATCTATCTGCACGATACGCCGAACCACAATCTGTTCCAGAAAGATACGCGCGCGCTGAGTTCTGGCTGCGTGCGCGTGAACAAAGCCTCGGAGCTGGCCAATATGCTGCTGCAGGATGCAGGGTGGAACGATACGCGCATTTCGGATGCCCTGAAACAAGGGGATACGCGTTACGTTAATATTCGACACAATATTCCGGTCAATCTTTACTATCTGACGGCGTTTGTGGGCGAAGATGGGCGGACTCAGTACCGTACAGATATTTACAATTATGATCTCACCGCGCGATCCGGCGCACAAATTTTGCCAAAAGCGGAACAATTAATCAGGTAAATGAAGCAGTTCGGGAAAATTGATTGTCGTAAGTTAGGGTGAATAAGGGGCTATATCGCTGCAAGCCGCGTATTCACTGGGGTTGGGCGCCTTGACGTACCCGGTTTTGCCAGTTAAGGTGCCCTTCGTGCGCTATGCATATTACGATTTCTTTTACCTGTAGACCTGATTATCATGGACAAATTTGACGCTAATCGCCGCAAACTGCTGGCGTTAGGTGGTGTTGCGCTTGGCGCAGCGGCCATCTTGCCGACGCCAGCATTTGCCACCCTCTCGACACCTCGTCCGCGAGTTTTAACGCTCAACAATCTTCATACCGGTGAGTCGCTAAAAGCGGAGTTCTTCGATGGCAGAGGCTATATTCAGGATGAATTAGCAAGACTTAACCATTTTTTCCGTGATTTCCGCGCGAATAAAATAAAAGCCATCGATCCAGGACTGTTTGATCAGCTTTACCGCCTTCAGGGCCTGCTGGGTACCAGCAAGCCGGTGCAGCTTATTTCTGGTTATCGCTCAATTGATACCAATAATGAACTGCGCGCCCACAGTCGCGGGGTAGCGAAAAAAAGCTATCACACGAAGGGACAGGCAATGGATTTCCATATTGAGGGCGTTTCGTTAGCCAATATTCGCAAAGCTGCGTTATCTATGCGCGCAGGTGGTGTAGGATATTACCCCAGCAGCAACTTTGTGCATATTGATACCGGTCCGGTTCGGCACTGGTAATAACGAAACACAGGAGCAGTATGAACTATCGTATTATTCCGGTTACCGCGTTCTCCCAGAATTGCTCACTCATCTGGTGCGAACAGACTAAACTGGCCGCGCTTGTCGATCCCGGCGGTGACGCTGAGAAGATCAAGCAGGAAGTCGCCGACAGCGGCGTGACGCTTATGCAGATTTTACTGACGCATGGTCACCTCGACCATGTGGGCGCAGCGGCTGAACTGGCTGAACACTACGGCGTGCCGATTGTCGGTCCGGAAAAAGAAGATGAGTTCTGGCTGCAGGGGTTACCCGCCCAAAGCCGCATGTTTGGCCTGGATGAGTGTCAGCCCCTGACGCCCGATCGCTGGCTGAACGAAGGAGAGCGCGTTAGCATAGGGAATGTGACTTTACAGGTGTTGCATTGTCCTGGGCATACGCCAGGCCATATCGTCTTCTTTGATGACCAGTCCCGTCTGCTGATCTCCGGCGATGTGATTTTCAAAGGTGGCGTAGGACGCAGCGATTTTCCGCGCGGCGATCACGGACAGCTGATTCAGTCGATTAAACAGAAGTTATTGCCGCTGGGTGATGATGTGACGTTTATCCCTGGGCACGGTCCGATGTCGACGCTGGGCTATGAACGGCTCCATAATCCGTTCCTTCAGGATGAAATGCCTGTCTGGTAACCCGAATAAAAAAAGCCTGCATGATGCAGGCTTTTTTATGGGCGCAAATTACAGTACGGCGACAATCGCTTCGCACAGCGGCGCCATGTTGTCAGGCGTCATGCCTGCAACGTTCACGCGGCCAGACGCTACGGCGTACACGCCGAACTCTTCACGCAGACGCAGAACCTGCTCTTTGGTCAGGCCGCTGAACGAGAACATGCCGTTCTGTTTGATGATAAAGCTGAAGTCGCGGTCCGCGCCTTTCTCCGCCAGGGTGTTCACAAACAGCAGGCGCATGCGTTGAATACGCTGACGCATATCGTTCAGCTCTTGTTCCCAAATGGCGCGCAGCGCATCGTTGCTCAGGATAGTCGCAACAACAGAGGCACCGTGTGCCGGCGGGTTAGAGTAGTTAGCGCGGATAACGGATTTCATCTGGCTGAACGCGCGATCGACGGTTTCATCGTTAGCCGCAACCAGCGTACAGGCACCTACACGCTCATTGTACAGACCAAAGTTCTTGGAGTAGGAGCTTGCAACGATCAGCTCCTGATGCACCGCGGCGAACGCGCGCAGGCCTTCGGCATCTTCTTCCAGACCACGGGCGAAGCCCTGGTAGGCAAAGTCAAACAGCGGCAGCCAGCCTTTTTCTACGGACAGCTTCGCCAGATGTTCCCACTGCTCAAGCGTTGGATCGATACCGGTTGGGTTGTGGCAGCAGCCGTGGAACAGCACCACGTCACCTGCCTGCGCTTCGCTCAGGCTTGCCAGCAGGCCGTCAAAGTCCAGAGAGTGGTTTGCTGCGTCGTAGTAGGCGTATTCACGCACTTCCAGACCCGCAGAGTTAAATACGCTCTTGTGGTTCGGCCAGCTTGGATTGCTTACCCAGACACGCTTCACAGAGGTGTTTTTCGCAAGGAAATCCGCCGCCACGCGCAGCGCGCCGGTACCGCCCGGGGTCTGTGCCGTACGGGCACGTTTGTCACTCACAATTGCACTGCCTTTACCGAACAGCAGCTCCTGGGTGCAGCGACCAAATTCAGGGATACCATCAATACCGAGGTAGTTTTTGGTGGTTTCGTTTTCCAGCAGATACTGCTCAGCTTTCTTAACGCTGGTCAGTACCGGAGTTTTGCCGGTTTCATCTTTATATACACCAATACCCAGGTTGATTTTGCCAGGGCGGTCGTCGGCACGAAACAGATCGGCCAGGCCCAGAATCGGGTCGGCAGGAGCGGCGGTAATGTTCTCAAACATGACGAAGTTCCATTGTGATTACAGAAGTGAAATCCGCTATCAGGTTAACGGTAGATTTACAAAATGCCAACCGTTTGCGACGAAAAGCGTGCGGCTTTTCAAAAGTCGCCATTATTTTCTGTCAGGCATAAAAAAACAGGGCCGAAGCCCTGTTCATTAAGCATATAACAAAGTGGTGTACTGATTAGAACTGGTAGACGAGACCCAGTGCTACAGTGTCATCGTTGTTGATGCCCAGTTTGTTGTCATCTTTCAGCTGGTTGATCTGGTAGTCAACATAGGTGGACATGTTTTTGTTGAAGTAGTAAGTCGCGCCAACTTCGATGTAGTTGATGAAATCTTCATCACCAATGCCTTCTACGTCTTTCGCTTTAGATTTGTAGTAAGCGATGGATGGACGCAGACCGAAGTCGAATTGATACTGAGCGACAACAGAGAAGTCCTGAGATTTGTTAGCGAAACCTTTGCTGCTCAAACGCGCGGCGTTGTGCATTTCGCCGTACAGTGCTGCCAGGTAGATGTTGTTTGCGTCATACTTCAGGCCAGTTGCCCACTGCTCAGCTTTATCGCCTTTACCCCAGTCCAGTTTTTGCTGGCTGTTGGTACGGTCAGCTGCGCCGTATGCACCCACAACACCAAAGCCTTCGAAATCATAGCTAACTGAGGTTGCCCAACCGTCACCGTTAGAACGTACTGCATCATCACGGTCATTTTTGCCCAGGTACTGAACGCCAAAGTTCAGACCGTCAACCAGGCCGAAGAAGCCGCTGTTACGGTAAGTCGCCAGACCACCATTACGGCTGGAGAAGAAGTTATCGCTCTTGCCAGTGTCGCCACCCCATTCTGGCAGCATATCGGTGATGCCGATTGCATCATACACCAGGCCATAGTTACGACCGTAGTCGAAGGAGCCTGCATCACCGAATTTCAGACCTGCGAACGCCAGACGGGTTTTATTACCGCTCTGAGCATCGGCGCCTTCGGAGTTGTTACCCTGGAAGTTGTATTCCCACTGGCCATAACCGGTCAGCTGGTCATTGATTTTCGTTTCGCCTTTGAAGCCCAGACGAGCGTAAGTCTGGTCGCCATCGTTGCCAGCATAGTCAGAGAAGTAATGCAGACCAACCGCTTTCCCGTAAAGATCCAGTTTATTAGAGTCTTTGTTATAGATTTCTGCAGCGTTGGCTGCACCGGCTACCAGCAGGGCAGGGATTACCGCTGCCAGAATATTGCGCTTCATCATTATTTATTACCCTCATTGGTTTTTTTATGACACTCGCCACTGCCGTCAATAAATTCTGTCAATAAATATTTCCGGAACTATTGATGAGAGTTTGGTGTCTTTATGTATCTGACAGGCATCTTTCCATTCGCCGAAGCGTTTCGCTAGCCTGAAAGTGCTACAATTCTCAAGATTGAGTAACCAAAAGAAAATATATGTAACTAAATGTGTATTTTTGGGAACTTTGTGAACCACCTCAAACTTCAGAACGCCCTGGTGAATTAAGCGACAGTATCTATCCTATATATATGAATTCCTTATGATTAATTTGGATAAAGGCAATTCATATAAACAGACGATAAACGACTCGTTTTTTCTTATGACGCCGAAAAGCCTTCTGGATGGCTGTAAAATTGGTTGAAATTTGTGCTATTGCTTGAGGATGTAATAAGCGCAATAAGAATGGGGTTTATTTTTTGTGGCTGGATATTTCGCGGAAACAAAACGTAACAGGTAGTGGTTGTGACGGGGTGAAGGTTTGAAGATGCTGACTTTACGCTGACGAAAACTGACAATACAGGATAAAATAATGGCCAGCACAGGCTGGCCATTTTAGTCTTTTACCGATTAGAAGCTGGCGTTACGTGGCGTACGTGGGAACGGAATCACGTCACGAACGTTCTGCACACCGGTCACGTAGGCGATCAGACGCTCAAAGCCCAGACCAAAACCGGCGTGCGGTACGGTACCGTAACGACGCAGATCGCGGTACCAGCTGTAGTCCGCAGGGTTGAGACCCATCTCTTCCATACGCGCGTCCAGCACGTCCAGACGCTCTTCACGCTGAGAGCCACCGATGATTTCACCGATGCCCGGCGCCAGGACGTCCATCGCTGCCACGGTTTTACCGTCTTCGTTAAGGCGCATATAGAAGGCCTTAATGTCTTTCGGGTAGTTTTTAACGACAACCGGCGCTTTGAAATGCTTCTCGGCCAGATAGCGCTCGTGCTCAGACGCCAGGTCTACGCCCCAGTAAACCGGGTTCTCGAACTTCTCACCGCATTTCTCGAGGATCGCCACCGCGTCGGTGTAATCCACCTGCGCAAAATCGGCAGAGACGAAGCGCTCCAGACGGGCTACCGCGTCGCTGTCTACGCGCTCGGCGAAGAATTTCATGTCGTCCGGACGCTCTTCCAGCACCGCTTTGAAGACATATTTCAGCATCGCTTCCGCCAGACCCGCGACATCGTCCAGGTTGGCGAACGCCACTTCAGGCTCCAGCATCCAGAATTCCGCCAGGTGACGGCTGGTGTTGGAGTTTTCGGCACGGAAGGTAGGGCCAAAGGTGTAGATTTTAGACAGCGCGCAGGCGTACGTTTCGCCGTTGAGCTGACCGGATACGGTCAGGAAGGCCTCTTTACCAAAGAAGTCTTTGTCATAGTCCACTTTACCTTCCGGGGTGCGCGGCAGGTTTTCGAGATCCAGCGTTGAGACGCGGAACATCTCACCGGCGCCTTCCGTATCGGACGCGGTGATCAGCGGGGTAGACACCCAGAAATAACCCTGCTCATCGAAGAAACGATGCAGCGCCTGCGCCAGCGTATGACGTACGCGAGCAACCGCACCAATCAGGTTGGTACGTGGACGAAGGTGCGCCACTTCACGCAGATACTCAATGCTGTGACGTTTAGCCGCCATCGGATAGGTATCCGGATCTTCAACCCAGCCGGTGACTTCAATGGCAGAAGCCTGAATTTCGAAACTCTGACCCTGGCCCGGGGATGCCACGACCACGCCGGTGACAATAACGGAACAGCCCGTCGTCAGGTGCAGAACGTCATCATTGTAATTGGGCAGAGAATTATTAATGACGGCCTGTACAGGATCAAAGCAGGAACCGTCATAGACGGCAAGGAAGGAGATGCCAGCTTTAGAATCTCGGCGGGTACGCACCCATCCGCGCACGGTGACTTCTGAGTCAACGGCGACACGGCCCTGGAGTACGTCGGCTACAGGCACAACGCTCATAATATTCTCTCTGTTAATAGTCGGAAAAAATAAACACTTGTCCACCCTTATGGGGGGATATCTATGTTACCTGCCATCCGCTATCAGACAAGTAAATTTCGCGGTCAAAAGGGAAGAATTGAGAAATAAATAAGAAGAGGGGAGCCATGAAGGCTCCCTTAAGCGCTTAACTGGCTTTTTTGATCTGGGGAAGATCGAAGGCTTTGCGCAACGCGCGGACAAACGCCTTGTCATGGCAGATGGTTTTGCCCGGGCTGTCGGAGAGTTTCGCCACCGGTTTGCCATTACATTCCACCAGCTTTATCACGATATTCAGAGGTTTTACCTGAGGAATGTCGCAGGTTAACCGGGTACCGATCCCGAAGCTCAGGTTCACTCTGGCGTTGAAATGGCGATAGAGTTCGACGGCTTTCGCCAGATCGAGATTATCGGAGAAGACCAGCACCTTGCTCATCGGGTCAATGCCCAGTTTCTCGTAATGGGCAATCGCCTTCTCACCCCACTCAACCGGATCTCCGGAATCGTGGCGCAACCCCTGATAACGCTCCGCAAATTCAGGTCCAAAGTCGCGCAGGAAGGCATCCATCGTAATACAGTCCGTGAGGGCAATTCCGAGTTGACTCGGGTACTCCTCAAGCCATGCGGCCAGCGCTGCGCGCTGGCTGTTAGCCAGGTCAGGGCTAATTTGCTGATGCGCCTGGAACCACTCGTGCGCCTGGGTACCCATTGGCGTCAGATTGAGGCGACGGGCCAGATCGTAGTTACTGGTGCCCACGAACCACGGCTCCTGCTGCAGACGTTTAACGATGGCCTCCTGTACGTCACGCGAAAAACGGCGGCGGGTGCCAAAGTCCATCAGGCGGAAGCGGGACATGTCCAGCCCTGCGGTCAGCGTGGAGAAGTCAGCGAGTTTCTTTTCCAGCGAGGCCACCGCCTGCGCTACGCCCGTTTCCGGGGAACGGTAGCGGTGAGCCAGTTCACTGATTACCGCCAGAAGCGGCACTTCCCACATGATCACTTCCCGCCACGGACCTGCAAGGCGAATATCCAGCTTGCCGTTATCGTTAACCACGGTGACCTGCTCCGGCTTATAGCGGAAGTCGCGCAGCCAGTTCAGGTAGTCGGCTTTGAAGAAAGGCAGGCCAGAAAGCCACTGATATTCCTCGTCCTGCAGCGTCAGATGCTGCATAGCATTGACCTGTTCACGAATGGCGTCTGCGTAGATACCGAGCAAGTCGTCGCCACGGCAGCGGAATTCCGCCGCGACATGAACGTCATAGTAATGGTGGAAAACGGCTTGCTGCATGTGCAGTTTATACGCGTCGGTATCCAGCAACGTATGCAGAACTGGAGAAGCGAATTGAGTCATAGGTGCGCAGTAGCATCCTCTCACAGGAGCGTTTAGTACAATAAACAACTCCGGAGTATACCTTGTTTAGTGATTTATTGAACCCCGATCACAACATAAGCGCGTTTTATGGTCGAGGGCATTTTGTGCCCCGTGTTATACAAATGTAGCAAAAAAAGGTATTGACCCTGAAAAGATGAACATTCTGCATAGCGCGTTTTGCGCAACAGGAATATATTGAAACGTTACTCGACAAACGATGCATAAGGTTTTCTATGACACAACAGCCACAAGCCAAATACCGCCACGACTACCGTGCGCCGGATTATCTGATTAGCGAAATCGATCTGACTTTTGACCTGGATGCCACTAAAACCGTTGTCACGGCGGTGAGTCAGGTGACGCGCCACAGCGCAACTGCTGTGCCGCTGCGTCTGGATGGCGAAGACCTGACGCTGGTCTCCCTGCATATTAATGATGAAGCCTGGTCAGACTATAAAGAAGAAAACAACCAGCTGGTCATCGACAACCTGCCGGAACAGTTTACGCTGCGCATCGTGAATGAAATCAGCCCGGCCGCCAACACCGCGCTGGAAGGGCTTTACCAGTCAGGCGTGGCGCTGTGTACCCAGTGTGAAGCGGAAGGGTTCCGCCACATTACCTGGTATCTCGACCGCCCGGACGTCCTCGCGCGCTTCACCACCAAAATCATCGCCGATAAAACCCTGTATCCCTTCCTGCTCTCCAACGGCAACCGCGTAGGCGAAGGCGAGCTGGAGAATGGCCGTCACTGGGTTCAGTGGCAGGATCCGTTCCCGAAACCGTGTTACCTGTTTGCGCTGGTGGCGGGGGACTTCGACGTGCTGCGCGACACCTTCAAAACGCGCTCAGGCCGCGAAGTGGCGCTGGAGCTGTTTGTTGACCGCGGTAACCTGGACCGCGCGCCGTGGGCGATGACCTCGCTCATCAACTCCATGAAGTGGGACGAAGAGCGCTTTGGCCTCGAATATGACCTCGACATCTATATGATCGTTGCCGTTGATTTCTTCAACATGGGCGCAATGGAGAACAAAGGCCTGAACGTCTTTAACTCCAAATACGTGCTTGCGCGCACCGATACCGCCACCGATAAAGATTATCTCGATATCGAACGCGTCATCGGCCACGAATATTTCCACAACTGGACCGGTAACCGCGTCACCTGCCGCGACTGGTTCCAGCTGAGCCTGAAAGAGGGCCTGACCGTCTTCCGTGACCAGGAGTTCAGCTCCGATCTGGGGTCACGCGCGGTGAACCGCATCAATAACGTGCGTACCATGCGCGGCCTGCAGTTTGCGGAAGATGCCAGCCCAATGGCGCACCCGATCCGTCCGGATAAAGTCATCGAAATGAACAACTTCTACACCCTGACGGTGTATGAGAAAGGCGCTGAAATTATCCGCATGATCCACACCCTGCTGGGTGAAGAGAACTTCCAGAAAGGGATGCAGCTCTACTTCGAGCGCCATGACGGCAGTGCGGCCACCTGCGACGATTTTGTGCAGGCAATGGAAGATGCTTCTAATGTTGATCTTTCCCACTTCCGCCGCTGGTACAGCCAGGCCGGTACGCCAGTTGTTACCGTCAAAGACGACTACAATCCGGAAACCGAGCAGTACACGCTGACCATCAGCCAGCGCACGCCGCCGACGGCAGAGCAGGAAGAGAAATACCCGCTGCATATTCCGTTCAGCATTGAGCTGTACGATAACGAGGGCAAAGTCATTCCATTGCAGAAGGGCGGCCACCCGGTACACCACGTGCTGAACGTGACCCAGGCCGAGCAGACCTTTATCTTCGATAACGTCTACTTCCAGCCGGTGCCTGCGCTGCTGTGTGAGTTCTCCGCGCCGGTGAAGCTGGAGTACAAGTGGAGCGATCAGCAGCTGACGTTCCTGATGCGTCACGCCCGCAACGACTTCTCCCGCTGGGATGCGGCGCAAAGCCTGCTGGCGACCTACATCAAGATCAACGTAAACCGTCACCAGCAGGGTCAGCCGCTGTCGCTGCCTGTTCACGTGGCTGACGCGTTCCGCGCGATCCTGCTGGATGAGAAGATTGACCCGGCGCTGGCCGCTGAAATTCTGACCCTGCCGTCAGCAACGGAAATCGCGGAGTTGTTCGAGATTATCGATCCGATCGCGATCGTGGCGGTGCGTGAAGCGCTGACCCGTACGCTGGCTGCTGAACTGGCGGACGAGTTCCTCGCCATTTATAACGCCAACAAGCTTGACGCTTATCGCGTTGAGCACGCGGACATTGGTAAACGTTCTCTGCGTAACACCTGCCTGCGCTATCTGGCGTTTGGTGAAACCGAGCTGGCGAACACCCTGGTGAGCAAGCAGTATCACGAGGCGGATAACATGACCGACGCGCTGGCCGCGCTGGGCGCAAGCGTTGCCGCCGAACTGTCGTGCCGCGATGCGCTGATGCAGGAGTATGACGACAAGTGGCATCAGGATGGTCTGGTAATGGATAAGTGGTTCATCCTGCAGGCGACCAGCCCGGCGGCCGATGCGCTCAGCAAGGTGCGCAGCCTGCTGAAGCATCGTTCCTTTACCCTGAGCAACCCAAACCGCGTGCGCTCGCTGATTGGCGCGTTTGCCAGCAGCAACCCGGCCGCATTCCATGCCGAAGACGGCAGCGGTTATCAGTTCATGGTGGAAATGCTGACCGAGCTGAACAGCCGTAACCCGCAGGTGGCGTCGCGCCTGATTGAGCCGCTGATCCGTCTGAAACGCTACGATGAGAAGCGTCAGGCGAAGATGCGTGCCGCGCTCGAGCAGCTGAAAGGGCTGGAAAACCTGTCTGGCGATCTGTACGAGAAGATTGCTAAAGCGTTAGCGTAATAAAAGTTTACCCTCCCTCTCCCTGTGGGAGAGGGCCGGGGGTGAGGGCATCAGGCATTAGCCTTAGCTCGCTGTAACTCCGTACCTCCGCGTTTCATCACCCGATCCAGCACTTCTGCCTCCAGCTCCGCCAGTCTTGCCGAGCCCACGCGACGAGGCCGGGGAAGATCCACCGTCAGATCCAGACCGATTTTTCCTTCCTCTATTAACAGCACCCGGTCGGCCATTGCGACGGCTTCACTCACGTCATGCGTCACCAGCAATACCGTAAAGCCGTGCGTCTGCCAGAGGGAACCAATCAAATCCTGCATTTCGATTCGCGTCAGGGCGTCGAGCGCGCCCAGTGGTTCATCGAGCAAGAGCAGGCCCGGACGGTGAATCAACGCCCGCGCCAGCGCCACGCGCTGCTTCTGCCCACCCGAGAGTGCGGCAGGCCATTCATCGGCGCGATTTTCCAGCCCAACGGCGGCCAGCGCCTGGCGGGCTTCATCCCGCCAGTTACCCTTAAGACCGAGCCCGACATTGTCGATAACCGATTTCCACGGCAGCAGGCGCGCATCCTGGAACATCATGCGGGTATCGCCCTGAATATTCGAAAGCGGCGTCGTTCCTGCCAGAATGTCGCCGCCGTTGGGGGCTTCCAGTCCGGCCAGCAGCCGTAGCAGCGTACTCTTGCCGCCGCCGCTGCGCCCGACTACGGCCACAAACTGTCCGGCGGGAATATGCAGATCCAGCCCGTTAAGAATGGTGTTATCGCCGTAGCGTTTGGTGACACCGTTCAGCAGTAACGGGGTCCCCTGATTCAGTCGTGCAGTATTCATGCTTTCGCCTCCTGAAGGGTATAGGCCGGATTCCAGCGCAGCCAGCTGCGCTCCAGCCACTGGGCGCTTACGTCAGCGAGTTTGCCGAGCAGGGCATAAAGGATAATGGCTACTACCACCACGTCCGTTTGCAGGAATTCGCGGGCGTTCATTGCCAGATAACCAATCCCGGAGTTGGCTGAGATGGTTTCCGCCACAATCAGCGTCAGCCACATCAGGCCGAGCGCGAAACGCACCCCGACCATAATGGAGGGCAGGGCGCCCGGCAGAATCACGTGAACAAAGAGGGAAAAACCCGATAAGCCGTAGCTGCGCGCCATCTCCACCAGACCACGATCGATATTGCGGATGCCGTGCCAGGTGTTGATGTAAATCGGGAACAGCGTGCCCAGCGCCACGAGGAAGATCTTGGCGCTCTCATCAATCCCAAACCACAGAATGACCAGCGGGATCAGCGCCAGATGCGGCACGTTGCGCAGCATCTGGATGGAGGTATCCAGCAGCCGCTCGCCCCAGCGTGAAAGGCCGCTCACCAGACCCAGAACCAGCCCGATAATGCCGCCGATGGAAAACCCGATCGCGGCGCGCCAGGAGCTGATCGCCAGATGCTGCCACAGCTCTCCGCTGACGCTCAGCGACCAGAACGCTTCTACAACGCCCTCC
This sequence comes from Enterobacter sp. FB, assembly GCF_000805795.1. Classification (NCBI taxonomy): domain Bacteria; kingdom Pseudomonadati; phylum Pseudomonadota; class Gammaproteobacteria; order Enterobacterales; family Enterobacteriaceae; genus Enterobacter; species Enterobacter sp. FB. The sequence continues at coordinate 727,649 of NZ_JSZC01000013.1, forward strand.
GGAGAGGGCAGAATGCGGCTCGACAGCCAGCCGGTGGACGATGCGAGCTGCCAGAGCGCCACAATGCCGACGGGTAAAAACCACGGCGCGGCGCGCAGCAGCCATTTTTGTGAGGTGGCAGACATGGTCACTCCTTAGCTCTGTGCGGCTTTGCGTGGAATAAATTCGTTTGCCACGGCTTCGCCCTGCAGCTGGAGCTGCTGCGGCTGCGGAACCTCCGGAATGGCGACATCAAGATGCGGGAACAACAGCTCGCCGACCTTGTACGCCTCTTCCAGGTGCGGATAACCGGAGAGAATAAAGCTGTCGATGCCCAGTTCGGCGTATTCATTGATGCGCGCGGCCACGGTCGGGCCGTCGCCGACCAGCGCCGTACCCGCACCGCCGCGCACCAGGCCGACGCCCGCCCACAGGTTCGGGCTGATCTCCAGATTCTCGCGCTTGCCGTTGTGCAGGGACGCCATCCGGTGCTGCCCGACGGAGTCGGTTTTGGCAAACGCGGCCTGCGCCTTTGCGATGGTCTCGTCGTCCAGATGGGAAATCAGGCGGTCAGCGGCCTGCCAGGCTTCTTCATTGGTTTCGCGCACAATCACGTGCAGGCGGATACCGAAGCGCACCTTGCGGCCATGGGCGGCCGCTTTGGCGCGGACCTGAGCGATTTTTTCTTTCACCAGCTCAGGCGGTTCGCCCCAGGTCAGATAGAGGTCGACCTGCTCCGCCGCCAGATCCTGGGCTACATCCGACGACCCGCCAAAATAGAGCGGCGGGCGCGGCTGCTGCACCGGCGGGAAGTAGAGCTTCGCGTCGCGAACGTGAATATGCTTACCTTCAAAGGTGACGGTTTCCCCTTCCAGCAGGCGTCGCCAGACGCGGGTGAACTCGGCGGAGGCCTCATAGCGTTCGGTATGGTCGAGGAACACGCCGTCGCCCGCCAGCTCCTGCGGATCGCTGCCCGTTACCAGGTTAAACAGGGCGCGGCCGTTGGACAGCCTGTCCAGCGTGGCCGCCTGACGTGCCGCCACGGTAGGGGAGACGACGCTCGGGCGTAACGCGACAAGGAACTTCAGACGCTGGGTGACCGGGATCATCGACGCGGCGACCAGCCAGGCATCTTCACATGATCGTCCGGTCGGGATCAGCACCCCGGTGAAACCGATTCGGTCCGCCGCCTGTGCAATCTGCTGCAGGTAGCCATGGTCAACCGGGCGTGAACCCTCTTCTGTACCAAGATAGTGTCCATCACCGTGGGTGGGTAAAAACCAGAAAAGATTCAGACTCATGATTTAGCTCCTTCTTTGCCTGCGGGTTGCCAGATGCGTTCGCGAATAGTGACCTGTTTTGGAACCAGGCGGTTTTGATAGAAGAGGTCAGCCGTTTGTTGCTGAAGTGCGGCGACGTGTGCGTCCACCGGCGTAATGGTGGTCGGCGGACGGTGGCTGAGATAGCTCGCGATCACCGGCTCAGGTAAGCCCATGGTTTTCGCCAGCAGGGCAATGCTCTCCTGACGCTGGCTCTGTGTCAGGGCATCGGCCTGGGTAAAGGTATCCAGCACGCCCTGAAGAAACGCGCCGTTCTTTTCAGCGTAAGGGCGCGCGGCCAGGTAGAACGAACCGGTCTGCTTCAGCGTGGTACCGTCTTTCAGCACGCGAACGCCACCCTGCAGCAATGCGGCGGAGTAGTACGGGTCCCAGATGGCCCAGGCATCAACGTTCTTCTGCTGGAACGCGGCGCGCGCGTCAGCGGGAGTCAGGTAGACGGGCTGAATGTCGGTGAACTTGAGTCCGGCTTCTTGCAGAGCGCGCAGCAAAAGGTTGTGTGAGCTGGATCCCTTCTGGAAAGCGACCTTATGACCTTTAAGATCGGCGACGCTTTTAATGTCGCTGTTTTCAGGCACCAGAATGACTTCGGCCTTAGGCTTTGGTGGCTCAACGCCAACGTAGAGGAGGTCCGCTCCCGCGGCCTGGGCGAATATAGGTGGGATATCGCCCGTGCTGCCGAGATCGATACTGCCCACGTTCAGGGCCTCCAGCATCTGCGGGCCGGCCGGGAACTCCACCCAGGAGAATTTGGTGTCCGGGAAGCGTTTTTCCAGAAGCTGGTGGCTTTTTGCCAGCACCATGCTGACGCTGCCTTTCTGATACCCGATGCGTAAACTTTCCGGAGCCGTTTCTGCGGCATGGGCCAGCGAGGTAAGCGCCATCAAACCGGCCAGTCCGATGCGGGTTAACGTTTTAAACATGTGCGACTCCTTGAGGCTGACCAAACGCCGGGGCCTGGATATCCCGGCGATGCAGGGCATGCCAGAACGTTTCCAGAGCATTATCGAGGCGGGTTTGCAGGTTAGGCGTAAAGTGGGGTTTGTGTTGATAGTCGATGACCTGTGAGTCATCGGCGAAAACGCCGTGGAGGATCTCCTGCGCTTTCAACGCGTTCAGCACCGGCTTCAGGGCATAATCCACGGCCAGTAAATGGGCAACCGTACCGCCCGTTGCCAGCGGCAGCACCACCTTGCCGTCCAGCGCGCGTTCCGGAAGCAGATCGAGCAGGGTTTTCAGGGCCCCGGAAAAGGAGGCCTTATAGATGGGCGTTGCTACGATCAGGCCGTCCGCGCCGTTAAGTTGCTCAATGAGGGTTTTCAGCGCGGGGCTGTCGAAACGGGCGTAGAGCAAATCTTCAGGTTCGAAGTTATGCAGGTTCCAGTGGCACACTTCCACATCCAGAGCATTCAGTTTTTCACGGGCATATTCCAGCAGGGCGCTGGAGCGCGAAGGGAATCGTGGACTTCCGGCCAGGGTAATGACGCGCATACTTCCTCCTTATAACTAATTGTTTGCTTTTATCTAACATTCATAACAATTTTAAGGAGTGTGACACCGCGCGTTTATTCCACTAAATGATTTATCTGCAATTAAAATGCGAAAAAGTGCATAAGAAATGGACGGGGAGGTAAACGATTGCGTTTTACGCGGTTTTTTTGCCGCAGGTCAATTCCCTTTCGCGATGGGATCGCCCATAATCCCCTCCCGGTTTGCACACCGGGAATCCAGGAGAGTTCATGTACTACCCCTTCGTTCGTAAAGCCCTTTTCCAGCTCGACCCTGAGCGCGCTCATGAATTTACATTCCAGCAATTACGTCGTATTACCGGCACGCCTCTGGCCGCGCTGGTGCGCCTGCATGTGCCGGTAAAACCTGTGCAGTGCATGGGGCTGACTTTTAAAAATCCGCTGGGTCTGGCGGCCGGTCTGGACAAAAATGGCGAGTGCATTGATGCCCTGGGCGCGATGGGCTTTGGCTCCATTGAAATCGGTACCGTCACCCCGCGCCCGCAGCCGGGAAATGACAAACCGCGCCTGTTCCGACTGGTGGAAGCCGAAGGGCTGATCAACCGCATGGGCTTCAACAACCACGGTGTTGATCACCTGGTCGAGAACGTAAAAAAAGCCCACTTTGACGGAATACTGGGCATCAATATCGGCAAAAATAAAGACACGCCGGTCGAGCAGGGTAAAGATGACTATCTGATTTGTATGGAAAAAGTCTACGCCTATGCCGGTTATATTGCGGTGAATATTTCCTCACCCAATACCCCAGGCCTGCGATCCTTACAATATGGTGAAGCGCTGGACGATCTTCTGAGTGCCATTAAAAATAAGCAAAATGAACTCCAGGCGATCCACCACAAATATGTTCCGGTCGCGGTTAAGATCGCCCCGGATCTTTCTGCCGAAGAATTGATCCAGGTTGCCGACAGTTTGGTTCGCCATAATATTGATGGTGTAATTGCGACCAATACCACACTCGATCGTTCCCTCGTGCAGGGAATGAAAAACTGTGACGAAGCGGGTGGGTTAAGTGGCCGTCCGGTGCAATTAAAAAGCACCGAAATTATTCGCGCCCTGTCTGCGGAATTAAATGGCCGCCTGCCGATTATTGGCGTCGGCGGCATTGACTCCGTGATTGCTGCGCGTGAGAAGATGGCGGCGGGTGCGTCACTGGTGCAAATCTATTCCGGCTTTATTTTTAAAGGGCCGCCGCTGATTAAAGAAATCGTTACGCATATCTAATCTTTTCTCGTAATCAGACAACCGGGGCTTTATTTCCAGCCCTGGTTGTTTTATATTCCGTCACTGTTGCTTATTTAGACATTATAGTCTTTTATTAATGGTGTTATAAACGAAGCGGCAAACAGGACATTTTTAGTACAGGACGTTTCGGGGACGGGAGAGAAACATGCGAATTAAACCTGACGATAACTGGCGCTGGTATTTTTGCGACGAGCATGACCGAATGATGCTCGACTTAGCCAATGGCATGTTGTTTCGCTCTCGTTTTGCCCGCCGAATGTTAACCCCGGACGCTTTTTCCCCGTCAGGCTTTTGCGTTGATGACGCTGCGCTTTATTTCTCCTTTGAGGAAAAATGTCGCGATCTGATGCTCTCGAAAGAGCAGCGCGCCGAGCTGGTATTAAATGCGCTGGTGGCTATCCGTTTCCTGAAGCCGCAAATGCCAAAGAGCTGGCATTTCCTGCCGCACGGCATGAACTGGACCCCGGCAACGGGCGATGCGGCCAGCGTCAACCTGAGCGATACCGCAGAAGAGGTGAGCCTGCTGGTGGTGGAGCCAGGCGAAAATGCCGCGCTCTGCCTGCTGGCCCAGCCTGGCGTGACGATTGCCGGGCGGACGATGCAGCTCGGGGATGCCATTAAGGTCATGAACGACAGGCTGAAGCCCCAGCTTCGCGTGGATGCCTTCAGCCTCGAGCAGGCGGTTTAAGCTTCCAGCTGTACGGACGTTTTCGGGACGCAGCTACAGCACAGAATTGTGCCGTCATTTCCAATTGCCGACTTTTTCAACGCACTCACTTCGCCATCCACCAGTCTGATACGACAGCATCCGCAAATGCCCGCGCGGCAGGAATAGGGTATGCGGATCCCCGCTTGTTCCAGCTGCTCAAGCAGTACCTGCTGGTTGTTACCCCGGATGACGTTGCCCTGCCAGTGAATATCTACCGCAGAGGCGACGTTCGTCTCAACGTCGACAAGCTCATCCTCCTGACCCGAGCCGTACACTCTCGCTGGCCCACGAGCAAGAATTTCGACCTCATCGCCGACGCGGATCGCGCCGCTGGAGCGTGGGATCAGGTTCTGGCCGAAATCGACATCGCCATTATCCTGCGCGGTGCGGAATGATTGCAGGGTTTTCAACGGTTCGCCGGAAGGATGCTTCTGGCCTTTCTCCGGGCTCACCGTGGTGAAAATGCAGCGGCTGCAGGGCTTCACCACGTCAAAAATGACGCTGCCAATGCGGATCACTTTCCAGGTATCTTCTTGCCAGGCCTCGGCACCCGTCACCACCAGGTTCGGACGGAACTGTTCCATCTGAACGCTGGCTTTGCAGCGGCCTTGTAAATCACGCAGCGAGGCTTCGTTCGTCAGCAGGAACGGGAAGCCATCGGCGAAGGAGAGGGGAACGGCGTCGTGTCGCTTCACGCGACGCGTCAGTTCAGGTCCAACCCACCGCAGCTGCACGTCACGGGAGAAGAAACCGCTTAACCAGCGGTTAATTTCATCCGGGGCGATGCGCGCGGTAAAGTGGTTCCCCCACACTTCCGTTGGCGCATCGACGGGCGCAAAATCAGCAAAGCGAATCACCGCGCTGGAACCGTCCGGCGCGGTAAGATGCAAACCGTCGTGAAGCGGGGAAGGGGTAAAGCGAACCATCTGAGGGAACTGGCGTGCGGTAATAAACGTACCGTCAGGCTCGGTGACCATAAAAATTCGATCGAAGGCGAATCCGCTCATGTCGGCCAGCGCGTGAGAGACGCCGATGCCGCGCATGGATTTCACCGGATGAATAAAAAGCCTGGATAACGTCGCCACTGCACACTCCCTCGAATGAAAATAAGCCTTCAACTTTATGACATACACGCCATATTAGCTATAATGCGCGACAATTTTCTAAGAGTAAAAGTGACGATATGAATTCTCTGTTTGCCAGTACGGCCCGTGGGCTGGAAGAGCTGTTAAAAACTGAACTGGAAAGCCTGGGCGCACAAGAGTGTCAGGTGGTTCAGGGTGGTGTCCATTTTGAGGGCGACACGCGGCTTATTTACCAGAGCCTGATGTGGAGCCGCCTGGCGTCGCGCATCATGCTGCCGATGAAGGAGTGCAAGGTTTATAGCGACCTTGACCTCTACACCGGCGTACAGATGATCGACTGGACAGAGATCTTCACCCCGAATGCCACCTTTGCGGTGCATTTCAACGGCGTGAACGACGAGATCCGCAACAGCCAGTACGGTGCCCTGCGCGTAAAAGACGCCATTGTGGACTGCTTTACGCGTAAAAATAAGGAACGTCCGAACGTCGATCGTGAAAACCCGGATCTGCGTATTAACGTCTGGCTGAACGGCGACACGGCGAGTATCTCTCTCGATCTGAGCGGCGCGGGCCTGCACCTGCGCGGCTACCGCGATCGTACCGGCATGGCACCCATCAAAGAGACCCTGGCGGCCGCCATTGTGATGCGCTCCGGCTGGCAGCCGGGCACGCCGCTGCTCGACCCGATGTGCGGTTCCGGTACCCTGCTGATTGAAGCAGCCATGCTGGCCACCGACCGCGCGCCGGGGCTGCATCGCGGTCACTGGGGCTTCAAAGGCTGGGCGCAGCACGATGAAGCGCTCTGGAAAGAGGTCAAAGACGATGCGCAGACCCGCGCGCGTAAAGGCTTGGCGGAGTACACCTCCCACTTCTACGGCTCCGATAGCGACCCTCGCGTCATTGAGCGCGCGCGCAGCAACGCCCGCCGTGCCGGTATTGGCGAGCTGGTCACCTTCGAAGTAAAAGACGTGGCAAACCTGACCAACCCGCTGCCAAAAGGCCCGTACGGTACCGTGATCAGCAACCCGCCATACGGCGAACGTCTGGACAGCGAACCGGCGCTGATTGCCCTGCACAGCCTGCTTGGCCGCAACATGAAGGACCACTTCGGCGGCTGGAACCTGTCTCTGTTCAGCGCCTCGCCGGAACTGCTGAGCTGCCTGCAGCTGCGCGCCGACCGCCAGTTTAAGGCGAAAAACGGCCCGCTGGACTGCGTGCAGAAAAACTACCATCTGGCGGAGAAGGCGGCCGACAGCAAGCCGTCCGGCGTGGCGGAAGATTACGCTAACCGTCTGCGCAAGAACCTGAAGAAATTTGAGAAGTGGGCGAAGCAGGAGGGCATTGAATGCTACCGCCTGTATGATGCCGACCTGCCGGAGTACAACGTGGCGGTTGACCGCTACGCGGACTGGGTGGTGATTCAGGAATATGCGCCGCCGAAAACCATTGATGCGCAAAAAGCGCGTCAGCGCATGCTGGACGTTATTGCCGCCACCATCGCCGTGCTGGGTATTGCGCCAAACAAGCTGGTGCTGAAAACCCGTGAACGTCAGAAAGGCAAAAATCAGTACCAGAAGATGGGTGAGAAGGGTGACTTTATCGAAGTGGGCGAATATAACGCCCGCCTGTGGGTCAACCTGACCGACTATCTGGATACCGGCCTGTTCCTCGACCACCGTATCGCCCGCCGCATGCTGGGCCAGATGAGCAAGGGCAAGGACTTCCTGAATCTCTTCTCCTATACCGGCAGCGCCAGCGTGCATGCTGGTCTGGGCGGCGCGCGCAGCACCACCACGGTGGATATGTCCCGCACCTATCTGGAGTGGGCGGAGCGCAACCTGCGTCTTAACGGCTTAACCGGGCGTCAGCATCGCCTGATGCAGGCTGACGTGCTGGGCTGGCTGCGCGACACCGACGAGCAGTTCGACCTGATCTTTATCGATCCGCCGACCTTCTCCAACTCCAAGCGTATGGAAGATAGCTTTGACGTTCAACGCGATCACCTGCGCCTGATGACCGACCTGAAGCGCCTGCTGCGTAAAGGCGGCACCATTATGTTCTCGAACAACAAACGCGGCTTCCGTATGGATCATGACGGCTTAGCAGCCCTGGGACTGAAAGCACAAGAAATCAGCCAAAAAACGCTGTCTCAGGACTTTGCCCGTAACCGTCAAATCCATAACTGCTGGTTGATTACCGCGGTCTGAAAGGAAAAATAAATGTCTTTAATTAGTATGCACGGCGCGTGGCTCTCTTTCAGCGACTCACCGCTTCTCGACAATGCAGAACTGCACATCGAAGATAACGAGCGCGTCTGTCTGGTGGGCCGTAACGGCGCGGGTAAATCCACGCTGATGAAAATCCTTAACTGTGAACAGGGCCTGGATGACGGACGCATTGTTTACGAACAGGATCTGATTGTCTCCCGCCTGCAGCAGGATCCACCGCGTCACGTGACCGGCAGCGTGTACGATTTCGTGGCGGAAGGGATCTCCGAGCAGGCTGAATACCTGAAGCGCTATCACGAGATTTCGCATCTGGTGATGACCGATCCGAGCGACAAAAACCTCAACGAACTGGCAAAAGTGCAGGAGATGCTCGATCACCACGGTCTGTGGCAGCTTGAAAACCGCATTAATGAAGTGCTGGCGCAGCTCGGGCTGGAACCCGACATGGAGCTGTCAGCGCTCTCCGGCGGCTGGCTGCGTAAAGCCGCCCTGGGTCGTGCGCTGGTCAGCGGGCCGAAGGTGCTGCTGCTGGACGAACCGACGAACCACCTGGATATCGAAGCGATCGACTGGCTGGAAGGCTTCCTGAAAACCTTCAGCGGCACCATCATCTTTATCTCGCACGATCGTTCGTTTATTCGCAATATGGCGACGCGTATTGTCGATCTCGACCGCGGCAAGCTGGTGACCTATCCTGGCGATTACGACACCTATCTGCTGGAGAAAGAAGAAAACCTGCGCGTGGAAGAGCTGCAGAATGCGGAGTTTGACCGCAAGCTGGCGCAGGAAGAGGTCTGGATCCGCCAGGGCATCAAAGCCCGCCGTACCCGTAACGAAGGCCGCGTGCGCGCCCTGAAGGCGATGCGTCGCGAGCGCAGCGAACGCCGTGAAGTGATGGGCAGCGCCAAAATGCAGGTGGAAGAGGCGTCCCGTTCCGGCAAGATTGTCTTTGAAATGGAAAATGTTAACTATCAGGTTGACGGTAAAGTGCTGGTGAAAGACTTCTCGGCACAGGTTCAGCGCGGCGACAAAATCGCCCTGATTGGCCCGAACGGCTGCGGTAAAACCACGCTGCTGAAACTGATGCTCGGCCAGCTGCAGGCCGACAGCGGACGCATTCACTGCGGGACCAAGCTGGAGGTCGCCTACTTCGACCAGCACCGCGCGGAGCTGGATCCGGACCGTACGGTGATGGACAACCTCGCCGAAGGCAAGCAGGAAGTGATGGTGAACGGCAAGCCGCGCCACGTGCTGGGTTACCTGCAGGACTTTCTGTTCCATCCGAAGCGCGCCATGACGCCGGTGCGCGCGCTGTCGGGCGGTGAGCGCAACCGTCTTCTGCTGGCGCGCCTGTTCCTGAAGCCAAGCAACCTGCTGATCCTCGATGAACCGACCAACGATCTGGATGTCGAAACGCTGGAACTGCTGGAAGAACTGATTGACGGTTATCAGGGCACCGTGATGCTGGTCAGCCACGATCGTCAGTTCGTTGACAACACCGTGACCGAGTGCTGGATCTTCGAAGGTGAAGGGCGAATTGGTCAATATGTCGGCGGTTATCACGATGCAAAAGGGCAGCAGGCACAGTCGCTGGCGACGAAACAGTCAAAGTCCAAAATAAGTTCTGAACCTGCTGTAACAAAAGCAGAAACTGTCAAGAAAACCTCGGCTAAACTAAGCTATAACCTGCAGCGCGAACTGGAGGGGCTACCGCAGCGTCTTGAAGAACTGGAGGCTGCGCTTGAGGATCTGCAAAAACAGGTTGCTGATGCGTCATTCTTTACCCAATCGCATGACTATACTCAGAAAGTATTGGCTGAAATGTCCGCGGCTGAAAAAGCCCTGGAAGACGCCTTTGAGCGCTGGGAGTACCTTGAGTCTCTGAAAAACGGCGCATAAACAGGGATAACATATGTGTGACCAGCACCATGCCGACAGGCATATTTTATGCTCGCAATGCGATATGCTCGTGGCGTTGCCAGAGCTTGGTCACGGACATAAAGCCCTGTGTCCACGCTGTGGCGCGACGTTGACAACCGAGTGGGACGCGCCGCGGCAGCGTCCCACTGCGTACGCGCTGGCAGCACTGTTCATGCTGCTGCTCTCTAATCTCTTCCCCTTCATCTATATGAAGGTGGGGGGGATCACCAGTCAGGTGGATCTGCTTGAAATCCCGGGCGTGATGTTCTCGGAAGATTACGCCAGCCTGGGGACCTTCTTTCTCCTGTTTGTCCAGATAGTCCCGGCTTTTTGCCTGGTCGTCATCCTTTTGCTGGTGAACCGCGTCAGGATGCCGGCACCGCTGAAAATCCGACTTGCGCGTATTCTGTTTCAGCTCAAAAGCTGGGGGATGGCGGAGATCTTTCTGGCGGGGATCCTGGTCAGTTTCGTGAAGCTGATGGCGTACGGCGACGTGGGGATTGGCAGCAGCTTTATTCCCTGGTGTCTGTACTGCGTTCTGCAGCTGCGCGCTTTCCAGTGCGTGGACAGACGCTGGGCGTGGGATGATATCGCCCCGGCACCGACGCTTGCGCAGACGGTGAAGGTCGGCGTGCCCGGCATTCGTCAGGGGCTTCGCTCGTGCCCGTGCTGTACCGCCGTGCTGCCCGCCGATCTCGACGTTTGTCCGCGCTGCGAAACGAAAGGGCACGTGCGCCGTAAAAATAGCCTGCAGTGGACGATGGCGCTGCTGGTCACGTCCGTCATGCTGTATCTGCCAGCCAATATTCTGCCAATCATGATCACCGATTTGCTCGGCGACAAAATGCCCTCGACGATCCTGGCCGGGGTGATACTGCTCTGGGGCGAAGGTTCCTATCCGGTCGCTGGCGTCATTTTTATCGCCAGTATTATGGTGCCTACCTTAAAAATGATCGCCATCGCCTGGCTCTGTTGGGATGCAAAAGGTCATGGGAAACGCGACAGCGAACGCATGCACCTGATTTATGAAGTGGTCGAGTTTGTCGGACGCTGGTCAATGATTGACGTGTTTGTCATCGCCGTTCTCTCTGCGCTGGTGCGGATGGGCGGTTTGATGAGTATTTATCCTGCGATGGGGGCTTTAATGTTTGCACTGGTCGTGATCATGACCATGTTTGCGGCCATGACCTTCGACCCTCGTTTATCGTGGGATCGTGAGCCTGAATCAAGCCATGAGGAAGAGTAAGAGCATGGAAAATAAGAGTGGAGAGGCGAAAGTGCAGAAGGTCAAAAACTGGTCTCCGGTGTGGATTTTTCCCATCGTGACTGCGCTGATCGGTGCCTGGATCCTGTTTTATCATTACAGCCATCAGGGGCCGGAAGTGACGCTGATAACCACCAATGCCGAGGGGATTGAGGGCGGTAAAACGACCATCAAAAGCCGTAGCGTGGATGTGGGCGTGGTGGAAAGCGCAACCCTGACCGATGATTTAACCCATGTGGAGATTAAGGCGCGCCTGAATGCCGGCATGGAAAAACTGCTGCACGGCGATTCCGTTTTCTGGGTCGTTAAGCCGCAGGTGGGGCGTGAAGGGATCAGCGGCCTGGGGACGCTGCTCTCGGGTGCCTACATTGAGCTGCAGCCGGGCGCTAAGGGTAACCAGCCGGCCCAATACCAGCTTCTGGATTCACCGCCGCTTGCACCGCCTGATGCCAAGGGCATCCGCGTGATCCTCGATAGTAAAAAAGCGGGTCAGCTCACGGCGGGCGACCCGGTTCTGTTCCGCGGCTACCGCGTCGGGTCGGTTGAGAAAAGCACGTTTGATCCACAGAAACGCGCGATCAGCTATCAGCTCTTCATTAATGCGCCAAACGATCGCCTGGTCACCAGCAACGTCCGCTTCTGGAAAGACAGCGGGATCGCGGTAGATCTGACTTCGGCAGGCATGCGCGTTGAAATGGGTTCGCTGACCACGCTGTTTGGTGGCGGCGTGAGTTTTGACGTGCCGGAGGGCCTGGATTTAGGGCAGCCGGTCGCAGAGAACACCGCGTTCCGTCTCTTTGACGATCAAAAAAGCATTCAGGATGCGCTCTATACCGATCACGTTGACTTCCTGATGTTCTTTAAAGACTCCGTTCGCGGCCTGCAGCCGGGGGCGCCTGTTGAGTTCCGCGGCATTCGTCTCGGTACGGTTGGGCAAGTGCCGTTCTTCGTTCCGGGCCTTCAGCAGGTGCTGGATGATGATTACCGCATTCCGGTACTGATCCGCATTGAACCAGAGCGTCTGCTTAATCAGATTGGTGAAAATCAGGATATCGCGACTCATATCACCCAGCTGATGGAACGCGGTCTGCGCGGGTCGCTGAAAACCGGCAACCTGGTCACCGGTGCGCTGTATGTGGATATGGACTTCTACCCGAAAGCACCGCCGATTACCGGTATCCGTGAATTCGGTGGCTACAAGATCATCCCAACGGTGAGCAGCGGTCTGGCGCAGATCCAGCAGCGTCTGATGGAGACGCTGGATAAGATCAACAATCTGCCACTGAATCCGATGATTGAAGCGGCAACAAACTCGCTGAGCGAAAGCCAGGCAACGATGCGCCGTCTGCAAACCACGCTGGATAACATCAACAAGATTACGGCGAGCCAGAGCATGCAGCAGCTGCCGCAGGACATGCAGAAAACGCTGCGTGAGCTGAACCGCAGTATGCAGGGCTTCCAGCCGGGATCAGCGGCCTATAACAAGATGGTGGCAGATATGCAGCGTCTTGATCAGGTCCTGCGTGAACTGCAGCCGGTGCTGAAAACGCTCAACGAGAAGAGCAATGCGCTGGTGTTCGAAGCGAAAGATAAAAAGGATCCTGAGCCGAAGAGGGCAAAAGAATGAAAAAATGGCTATTGATGGTTGGCGCTCTGCTGTTAACGGCATGCAGTTCAGGGGGAGATAATAAAAGCTATTATCAGCTGCCTGTGGCAACCCACAGCGGCGGGCAAAGCACGGCGAGCCAGGGGAACCGCCAGCTGTGGGTTGAGCAGGTCGCCGTGCCGGATTATCTGGCAGGAAACGGCGTGGTCTATCAGACCAGCGACGTGAAATACGTGATTGCGACCAACAACCTGTGGGCCAGCCCGCTGGATCAGCAGCTGCGCAACACGCTGGTGGCTAACCTGGGCAGTCAGCTTCCGGGGTGGGTAGTCGCATCGCAGCCGCTGGGTAACGATCAGGATACGCTGAACGTCACCGTAACGGGCTTCCACGGCCGTTATGACGGTGCGGTGGTCATCAGCGGGGAGTGGTTGCTGAACCATCAGGGGCAGCTGATTAAGCGTCCTTTCCATCTGGAGCTGAAGCAGCAGAAAGATGGCTATGACGAAATGGTGAAAGTCCTGGCTCAGGGATGGGCGCAGGAGTCGGCCAGTATCGCGAGAGAGATTTCCCGACTGCCATAAGTAAAATTCATCATCAGAAACCGCAATCGGTCTGTCGCTGATTGCGGTTTTTTTTCGTTTTCAACTCAGGTTGTTACTTGTGCCACGTCACAATTTTTGTACAAATGAACTTCCAGCTAGCTCACAAATATGACACCCGTATGAATTTTGAACATTGACGATGCGACTAATTCGGGGTATTCGTTATCTGTGCCTGTGCAGATAGTGCAGACACTGTTTTCTTTCCACCAGACAAAAGAATGAGGGAAACGAGGCATGAAGAGACAGAAACGAGATCGCCTGGAACGGGCTCATCAACGTGGTTATCAGGCCGGCATCGCTGGACGTTCTAAAGAAATGTGTCCTTATCAGACGATAAATCAAAGGTCACAATGGCTTGGAGGCTGGCGAGAAGCCATCGGCGACAGGGCACTCATAGCCTGATAACGTCTCTTTCAAAAAAGAAACCTCCGCAATGCGGAGGTTTCGCCTTTCTGGAGGTGCGAAAGCACGATCAGAACGCGGACGTGTCCTGGAACAGGCCAACCTTCAGGTCGCTTGCGCTATAGATCAGACGACCGTCTACCAGCACTTCGCCATCTGCCAGGCCCATAATCAGGCGGCGGTTAACGATGCGCTTGAAGTGAATACGATAGGTCACTTTCTTCGCCGTAGGCAGAACCTGGCCGGTGAATTTTACTTCGCCTACGCCCAGCGCGCGGCCTTTACCTTCACCACCCAGCCAGCCCAGATAGAAGCCAACCAGCTGCCACATGGCATCCAGACCCAGGCAGCCAGGCATTACCGGATCGCCAATAAAGTGGCAGCCGAAGAACCACAGGTCCGGGTTGATATCGAGTTCTGCTTCTACGTAACCCTTATCGAAGTTGCCGCCGGTTTCGGTCATTTTCACGACACGGTCCATCATCAGCATGTTCGGGGCCGGTAACTGTGGGCCTTTCGCGCCAAACAGTTCACCGCGACCAGAGGCAAGAAGATCTTCTTTTGTATAGGATTCGCGTTTATCTACCATGTTCTCAGTAAGCCTTATTTTAGTGAAGGACGCAGGATAGCTAACACGTGTACGCTGAACAAGTCCGATCAGTTCGAACTAAACCAGCCCAGCCAGCGTAACGGCCATGGATAACGGTGACGAGCATCCTGCTGTGTTGCCTGAGCAATGCGCTCCTGGATAGTCTGCATCAGGGTGGTTTGCCCTTCGCCATCCCATACCAGGTTTGTCAGTAAGGGTAGTGCATCCTCAATCCCTTCGATGGCCCAGATAGCGAACTGCTCTTGTTCAACCGCATCCAGAATCTCCTGGCTGAGGCTTAAATGGCGTGCGTTGGGAGCCGGAATAATCACACCCTGTTTGCCGTTTAAACCGCGCTGCTGACAGATAGAGAAGAAGCCTTCAATTTTTTCGTTGAGGCCACCCACAGGCTGCGCACGACCGAATTGATCCACCGAACCGGTGATCGCGATGTTCTGATTGATGGGCACTTCCGCCAGGGCGCTGATTAAGGCGCACAGTTCAGCCATAGAGGCGCTATCGCCATCCACTTCGCTGTAGGACTGCTCAAACGTCAGCGAGGCGGAGAAGGGGATCTGCTGCTCAAGCTGCAGTTCAGACATCAAAAACGCCTGCATGATCATCATGCCTTTGGCGTGAATGTTTCCGCCCAACTCGGCTTTGCGTTCGATGTCGGTAAACTCGCCATCGCCAATATGCACAACGCAGCTAATACGGGACGGCTCCCCGAACGCGCGCGGATGGCCAGGGAATTCAATCACCGACAGGGCGTTGATTTGCCCGACGCGTTCGCCTTCGGTTTCCACCAGAATTTGTTCCAGCAGAATTTCATCCTGCATACGGTCAGCAAGATAGCCTTCCCGCCACTCACGCTGAGCCAGCATCTGGGTGAGCTGCTCCCCGGTGAACGCACCGCTACCGCTCACCACGCCCACTTCACGCAGCTGTTTGCCGATCCAGAGCGGGCAGAGTGGCAGCGTTTCCTGGTCACCGGTATAACGCACCGCTTCGCGGATCAGGCCTGGCCATGCGTCAGCCGCAGGCGTTGGCAGCGCAAAACGTTCAGCAACGGCCATCACCCACTGGCACCACTGCGCCATATCGTCGGCATCGGCAATCTGGATATTGTCTTCGTATTCGCTATACACCGCCTGTTCAGCCAGTTCAGGCTCAATTTCCTGGAAGTCTGCCAGCGATTCACGGTCGCCCGTCAGCACGACGGTTAATGACAGCGGCATAGACGGAACCGAGACAGGCAGAGGACGAGACTCATCGTAGCCGACCCAGTCGAAACGCTGCTGATGCACGATGGTTTTCAGACGCATCCACAGCAGCGGCTGCGAGAGCAGGGTACGCAGCGAGATGATCAGGACACCGCCATTTGCGCGATGTACCAGCCCAGGCTGCAGCGAAAGCTCGCCGTTAAACTGGCGCAGACAACCAAAGAGTTGTTCAGCCTCGACCCAGTTCGCGGTAATCACCTCGCCCTTAGCGGCAAAAAGGCCGTCAGCCTGCGTCGCCGGTTCGAAAGTGACATCATGTCCAGCGATACGATACTGGCCGCCAAAAACGGCGTTCGCTTCCGGCTTTAGCTGACGCACGGCATCCCCGAACAACGTCAGGTATTCCGCTTCTTCCGGGGCTTTGAGCAGCATGAAAGGCGCAGCTGCCCAGGGGCTTAATACCTGCTCCAGCGCATAATGCAAACGGGGCTGCGTATCGCTAAGGATGAATTCGTGTTCTTTTGCGAGATCTGGCTGTGCAAACAGTTCCTGATAACTTTCGGTATCCGGAACAAGGTCACGCCATGCAAGTTTCGTAATGGTCAAAGTTGATGTTTTTTAGTCAGATGTAAAAGCGTGGAGTATACCGTAAGCGGGGGGTTGTACCCAAGCAGGATTGGGGATTTCGACAGGGTGATTGGCTGCATTCACTCACAGGATATGATTTCTTTTCAGCAGATTGCTAAAAAACTGATATTCTGAACAGAGTTACGTGGTAACACTGAGATCGCAATGAAATATCAACAACTGGAAAATCTCGAAAGCGGCTGGAAATGGAAGTACCTGGTCAAAAAGCACCGTGAAGGGGAGCTGATCACCTGCTACATCGAAGCCAGCGCTGCGCAAGAAGCCGTGGATATTTTGCTGACCCTCGAAAACGAACCGGTACAGGTCAACGGCTGGATTGAGAAACACATTAATCCTGCATTGTTAAACCGGATGAAGCAAACTATCCGCGCGCGACGCAAACGGCATTTTAATGCTGAGCACCAGCACACTCGCAAAAAATCAATCGATCTGGAATTTGTTGTCTGGCAGCGCCTGGCCGGGCTGGCACAACGACGGGGTAAAACGCTGTCGGAAACCATCGTGCAGTTGATTGAGGATGCAGAACATAAAGAGAAGTACGCCAACCAGATGTCGACACTGAAGAATGACCTTCAGGCGCTGTTGGGTAAAAAGTAGTTTTTTTACTTTTCTTCAGACAATAAAAAACCCCGCATTGCGGGGTTTTTTTATAAGACGATAACTTATGCCGCTGGCTGAGTTACAACGTCTTTGATGCCTTTAACTTCGATCTCTACGCGACGATCTGGAGCCAGGCAGTCGATCAGTGCAGCGCGAGCTTTCACGTTGTCACAGGTGTTGCCAGTAACTGGGTTAGCTTCGCCCATACCACGTGGGGAGATCTTGTTAGCTGGGATACCTTTAGAGATCAGGTAATCAACAACAGACTGAGCACGTTTCTCAGACAGTTTCTGGTTGTAAGCGTCAGAACCGATACGGTCGGTGAAGCCCAGAACCACTACAGAACCGTCTTTAGGATCCAGGTTGCTCAGCTGGGTGTACAGCTGATCCAGTGCCTGCTGGCCTTCTGGTTTCAGAGTCGCTTTGTTGAAGTTGAACAGAACGTCAGACTTCAGAGTGAAGTGCTTGGTCTGTACTTCTGGAGCTGGAGCCGGCGCTGGAGCAACAACTGGTGCTGCTTCTTCCTGCTGGCCGAAACGGTAGGAAACACCTACGCTCAGCATGCCGTTGTCTGGACGAACACCAACGGTGTTGCCGTCGCCGATGTTGTTAACCCACTGGTATTCCAGACGGGTAGCGATGTCACGGGTCATAGCCCACTCAACGCCACCAGCGAATACTGGGGAAACACCGGTGTCATGGTCGTCGCCAGCGTTGCTGTTGCTGGAGTCAGCGCGCCATACCATGCCGCCCAGACGGGTGTACACGTCCAGATCGTCGGTTACTGGGTAACCCAGTTTAGCGGTCAGCTGTACGCCCTGTGCTTTGAAAGCGCCATTGGTGTTGTCGCCTTTGTATGGCATACGACCTAACCAGTCGTAACCCATTTCAAAACCAACATACGGGTTAACCTGATAGCCACCGAACGCACCTGCACCAAGCTGGCTCTCGTGAGTCGGGCCATCATTGTTGTTTGCGCTGTTGTACCAGCCGGTGTCGTGGAACTGAGACCAGCCCAGTTTACCACCTGCATACCAAGTATTATCTTTCGGAGCGGCCTGCGCTACGGTAGCGAAGCCAGCCAGTGCCACTGCAATCGCGATAGCTGTCTTTTTCATTTTTTGCGCCTCGTTATCATCCAAAATTCGCCATGAAAGTCTCAAGAGAGAATCACGGTTAAATCCTTCACCGGGGGGCGTGGTCAAATATAAATCTACCGATATCTTCGGCTTAGGCCGAGCACCCCTGGCGATGTAAAGTCTACAACGTAGCTGAAAACTTACAAGTGTGAAGTCCGTCAGGCATATGAAAAAAAAAGTTCCGGATACCGATTATTTAACATTTTTTGAACGAATTTTGTGCAATAAAATTAAGGAGAACCGCACCAGACAAGCCTTGCCGCAATTTTAAGGCCGGGAACTAAAATCCCATCTTGCGGTCAAAAAAAATTCCAGGAAAAATCTTAATTTCACTCAATGATACAAATTTGAGTGAATTTTTAGCCCAGAAAGTTGTCCTCTGCGGTAAGAATCCGATCGAACCGGACGCATAATGAACCCGATCGCATTCCCTTCTTCAGCGGCTTCAGTCAGTCGGAAATGTTCCTCTTCCGTCAATTCTTCCGGTAACCAGCCAATCACCACGCTGTAATTTCCTGTGCGTAACGCGCGGATCATCGACTCAACGGTATCGCAAGGCGAAAGTTGATTAATCTGCATGACCTTGGTCAGCGGAAGGCCTGCGGATTGAACCCACTCGCGACTCAGCTTTTGCTGAGGCGTGAGCCAAAGCTGCCAGCGCGATTGCTGACCGAGCTGTTGTAATAATGGCAGTAAAAGAAGTTGCGTTAACAAGGGCTGGTCTTCACGATAAACCACTTCACTGATAAGCCCTGTGGAAACACGCTCGACGGAATTCTGCGCGACATTGCCTGCAGCAGAAGAGAGAGAGATTGCGCGATTTGCATAGCCTGAAGTGTGCATATTCATTCCAGCCCTGTAGTTACTGTATGGATATACAGTAACCCCTGTATACCCAAAGATCAACCTCATTTTCGGAAAGCGACTCGCAAAATTCATTCAATCTTGATGCCCCTCGAAAAATCATCTTGCTCAACGACGATAAGTTGCCTATTTTCCTGCTAACGGATCCGCTAGTAAGAAATTTCGTTGTTAGCCTATGATTTTGAAGGGAAATATCATGAAAAAGATATCTTATGAACGGATTTATAAATCCCAGGAATACCTCTCTCCGTTGGGCGAGATTCATCATCGCGCGCTGTTTGGCGGTTACACCCTGGCAGTGGATGATGCGGTCTTTGCCATGGTGTCCGATGGCGAACTTTACCTTCGCGCGTGTGAAGAGAGTGCAAAATACTGTGTAAAAAATGCTTCCTCCTTCTTGACGTTGATGAAGCGAGGCCGCCCGGTGCTGCTCAACTATTATCGTGTGGATGACGGATTATGGCAGGACAGGGAGCGGTTGCTTCAGCTCTCCTCGTTTGCACTCAGTGCGGCAAGGAAAGAGCGCTACCAGCGTCATCAACGAACCCGTCTTAAGGATCTGCCGAACCTGACCTTTCAGCTTGAAGTCTTGCTCTTTGAAGCCGGTATCACCAATGAAGAAACGCTGCGGGCGCTGGGCGCCAGAGCGAGCTGGCTGAAGATGCGGGCAAAGAATAAAGCACTCAGTATAAAAGTGCTCTTTGCGCTGGAAGGGGCTATCGAAGGGCTGCATGAGGCGGCACTCCCGGCAGGTATCCGCCGGGAGCTGACGGAGTGGTTTAATGCGCTGCCTGAGCCGCAGGAGAGTCGTTCCTCCAGGTAGCGATGTGCTGTTGCAGCCGGCAAATTTCAGGCAGCAGAGCGATAAGCAGGCCTATCTGCTGAAGAACCAGCGGCGCTTTGCTGTCGTTTCCCGGGTCAAGATGCGCAATGCGTTGAGCCAGTTCATCCAGAGCCTGTCGAACGCGCGGTTCATCGGCCGGGCGGTGATGAAGCGCATCATCGACATAGCAGACGGCATCATCGAGGAGGTTGAGAACCGCCGGGTTAGTGAGCTTCTCGCGGTGGGCCCCCAGCGTCGAAATATAGCTGGTGAAGGTATGGTTCAGGCAGAGCAGGCGGAACGCTGTCTCACGAATCTCAGCCGTGGCGCGCGGCTCCGTTGACATGTTAGAGACCACGGAGGCCAGTTCAGCATCACTGTTGTGCGCGTCGCGACGTGCTATCCGGTAAGCCAGACGGTTATCGCGGCCCTGGTGGTACTGCTCCAGAATTGCGTCAAGGTAACGACAGTTGGCATTCATCGCCCTGTCTACCACGCGCGGCAAATTGCGAAAACGCCAGTCCGGCCAGATAAAGCTGACCGCGGCCCAGGCAATCGCGCAGCCAATCAGCGTATCAATCACGCGTGGCAGGGCGACTTCAAACCCTTCACCCAGCAGATTAAAGCAGAGCAGCACCAGCAGCGTGATGAACATGGTGGCATGGGCGTACTGCACGTTGCGAAACGCGAAAAACAGCACGCCGGTGATCACGATCAGAATCAGCTGACCTTCGACGGAAGGCACGAAATAAAGCACCGGCAGGCCGATTGCGACGCCGACCAGCGTGCCGATAATGCGCAGCGCAAGACGGTGTCGGGTGGCGTTATAGTTCGGCTGGCAGACGAACAGGCTGGTCAGCAGGATCCAGTAGCCATGATGCAGCCCGGTTATCTGGATAAAGGCATACCCCACGCACAGCACCAGCGACATTCTCACCGCGTGGCGGAAGAGAGCCGACTCCGGGGTAAAGTTGCGGCTCAGGCGTAGCCACATATCGCTAAAACTGTGCACGCTGTCATCAGCAAGCTGATTGTCGACCTCACTGCCCGGAAGCGCCATCGCCTGCTCGGACTCGATGGTCGCCAGCTGTGCGTCAATCGCCCGCAGGTTGTTCAGCAGAAAGCCCAGCGCTTTGATGTGTTCCGGTGACGTTCCGCTGGCCTGAACGCGGTCGAGTGCCGCATCAAGATGGCTAAATACGCGTTCAAAACGTGGGTCATGCTGATAGGGCGTGCGCAGCAGAATGGAGCGCGAGAGCTGCTGGCACGCCTGGGACTGCATGGAGAGCAGGCGCTGGAAGCGGAACATCACGTCGCTGTAGCGGAACTTCTCGCGCAGGGCGGCATACTGGACGTGCGAGGAGCTGGCGCGTTCATGAATGTCCTGGGCGGCAAAATAGTAGTGTAAGGTTCTTCGCGTTCCGCGCTGACCGCGATCGCCGCGCAGACGGGTCAGCAGAGAGGCTTTTGTCTGGTTAAGGGTGGCGACCAGTTGACCATTTGCCAGCGCCAGATCGTAGAGCGGCGCCTGGCTTTCTTCCTCGATATCCGGGTCGAACAGCCGGGATTTCAGTTCCAGATAGTGGGCTAGCTGCTCAAAGCTGCGGGCAAGGTTGTCCTGCAGAGGACGAACAGGGAAGATCAGATGACCGGTTAAGGTCAGCAGGTTATACCAGATGGCGCCGAGCAACAGCAGAACCGGCTGCTGGTACCACTGGTCGTAGAGGGATGCGCCCAACATGGTATAGATGGCGATCAGCAGGGCGCCAAACGCGATAGTGGCATAGCGCTGCCCAAGGCCGCCCAGCAAAATAAACCCGCTGGTTGAGAGCGTCAGACCCAGGGCAAACAGCCAGGGCCAGGGGAAAAGTAACTCAACGGACGCTGACGCAATAAAAAAGCAGACGAGCGTGATGACCAGGTTGCGTAAACGCCCGGCCAGACGATCGTCCAGGTCCGCCAGCGCCCCGGCCACGACGCCCAGCGTGAGCGGGATGGTGAGCTTGACGTCATTCAGCCACCAGGGCAGGGCAACCGTGCCGCAAAGTGCGATAAATATCCTGACGTTATAAAGCCAGGTGCTGTTCCAGGTATAACGGCGAAGCAGTGGGCTTAGCATAAACGCGGCCAGTCCTTAGTTACTGAAAACGACGACGCGCATTGGCTTCACGCGCCGCCTGGGCCACTTCGACCGGAACAACCCTGCGCCCGACGGGCCAAAGAGCGATAGCGGCGATCTTAAAGTTCGCGATCCCCACCGGAATACCAATAATCGTGATGCACTGCGCAATACCCGCAAAAATATGCATGATGCAGAGCCACCAGCCGAAGAAAATCAGCCACAGAATGTTAAGCAGGGTACCCCCCGTATTCATCAGGGCGTTTTTGTTCTCCGGATTCAGCTCGTCAACGTGGATGGCTTCATTCCCGTAGGGGACGAAGGAGAGTTTTGTGATTTCCCAGCAGGAGCGAGTCAGGGGGAGCGTAAAAATCAGGACGATGCTCACCAGCGTGGCAAAAAGCCAGGAAAGGGTGGTGGCAAAACCGCCCAGCACAAAATTCAACACATTCAGAACGGTACGCATAAACCCTCACTTCCTTTCGATAAAATTAACGCCCAATGATTGTAACGTTTTTTTAGGCTGGAGCACCTTAAAACTGGCAGTTACACTGTCAGGTAAATTATCTCTTCGTGGATTTGGCGGAACATGGAACTGAAAGCAACGTCGTTAGGCAAACGTCTGGCGCAACACCCTTACGACCGGGTGGTTCTCCTCAATGCCGGGGTAAAAGTCTCTGGAGAACGCCACGAATACCTTATTCCGTTTAATCAGCTTCTGGCTATCCACTGCAAACGCGGGCTGGTGTGGGGCGAACTCGAGTTCGTACTGCCTGACGATAAAGTCGTGCGTCTTCACGGCACCGAGTGGGCAGAAACCCAGCGTTTCCATCATCACCTGAACGCGCTCTGGCAGCAGTGGAGTCAGGATATGAGCGTGATTGCCGCCGGAGTGCTTCAAAAGGTGCTGGACGATATCGCGCAAAGCAACGCGCAGCATTCGTGGCTCACCCGTCAGCAGACCGCCGGGCTACAGCAAAAAATCCGGCAGGCACTCTCGGCGCTGCCGTTATCCGTGGCGCGTCTTGAGGAGTTTGACAATTGTCGCGACGCCTGGCGCCAGTGCCAGGCCTGGCTGAATGATAAGGATAAGAGCCGACTCGCCCATAACCAGGCCTGGACGGACGCCATGCTCACCCAATACGCCGACTTTTTCAGTACGGTGGAGTCCTCTCCGCTTAATCCGGCTCAGGCGCGCGCGGTGGTCAACGGCGAGCAGTCGCTGCTGGTTCTTGCGGGGGCCGGTAGCGGTAAAACGTCGGTGCTGGTCGCGCGTGCCGGCTGGCTGCTGACGACCGGGGAAGCGGTCGCCGATCAAATTCTGCTTCTGGCCTTTGGCCGCAAGGCGGTCCAGGAGATGGACGAACGGATCCAGGAACGTCTGCATACCCGGGATATCACGGCCAGAACCTTCCATGCCCTTGCCCTGCATATTATTCAGCAGGGCAGTAAAAAAGTGCCTGCTATCAGTAAGCTGGAAAACGACGCGCAGGCGCGCCAGGCGCTGTTTATCAAAACGTGGCGCCAGCAGTGCAGTGAGAAAAAGGCGCAGGCGAAAGGGTGGCGCCAGTGGCTCGAGGAGGAGCTCGACTGGGACGTGCCGGAGGGCAGCTTCTGGCAGGATGACAAACTGGCGCGTCGGCTGGGTTCACGGCTTGACCGCTGGGTCAGCCTGATGCGAATGCACGGCGGAACGCAGGCAGAGATGATTGAAAGCGCGCCGGAGGCGATCCGCGATCTGTTTTCGAAGCGGGTCAAGCTGATGGCGCCGCTGCTGAAGGCCTGGAAAACCGCGCTGAAAGCGGAAAATGCCGTCGATTTTTCCGGCCTAATCCACCAGGCCATCATCATTCTTGAGAAGGGGCGCTTTGTCAGCCCGTGGAAACATATTCTGGTGGATGAGTTTCAGGACATATCTCCGCAGCGCGCAGCGCTGCTTTCGGCGCTACGGGCGCAAAATAAGCATACTTCGCTGTTTGCGGTGGGTGACGACTGGCAGGCCATCTATCGCTTCAGCGGGGCGCAGCTTTCGCTGACGACCGCATTCCACGACTATTTTGGCGAAGGCGATCGCAGCGATCTGGACACCACCTACCGCTTCAATTCACGGATTGGTGAAATCGCCAACCGCTTTATCCAGCAGAACCCGCATCAGCTGGCAAAGCCGCTCAATAGCCTGCGGGCAGGGGATAAAAAAGCCGTGACCCTGCTGGCGGAAGACCAGCTGGAACCGCTGCTGGACAAGCTCAGCGGCTACGCGAAGCCTGATGAACGTATCCTGGTGCTGGCACGATACCATCACCTCAAACCCGAGGCGCTGGAAAAGGCGGCCACCCGCTGGCCGAAGCTGCAGCTTGAATTTATGACGATTCACGCCAGCAAAGGGCAGCAGGCCGACTATGTGATTGTCATGGGGCTGAAAGAGGGGAGCGACGGTTTCCCGGCCCCGGCCCGCGAGTCGGTCATGGAGCAGGCCCTGCTGCCGGTGCCGGAAGACTTTCCGGATGCCGAAGAGCGGCGTTTGCTGTATGTGGCGATGACCCGCGCGCGCCATCGCGTGTGGCTGCTGTTCAATAAAGAAGAGCCATCCGTGTTTGTCGATATTTTGAAGAGTATTGATGTGCCGGTGGCGCGGAAGCCATAACGACGAAGGGTAAGGATGGGTAGGCCGGGTAAGGCGTAGCCGCCACCCGGCAAAAAAAGCTACTTCAATCTCTCTGAAAGATAACGCTGATAGTCCGGAATAAGGATATCTACCGGCGAGTTAAACTGCGGCGATTCGATGATGAAATCCGCCGTCGAGAGGTTTGTCGCCACCGGAATATTCCACACCGTCGCCAGGCGCAGCAGGGCCTTGACGTCCGGGTCGTGCGGAACCGCGTTTAGCGGGTCCCAGAAGAAGATCAGCACATCAATCTTTCCTTCGGAAATCTGTGCGCCGACCTGCTGATCGCCGCCCATCGGGCCGCTCAGCATGGCGTTTACCTCCAGACCCGTTTCGCGCTGGATCAGGTTACCGGTGGTGCCGGTCGCCGACAGGGCGTGCTTTTCCAGCAAAGACTGATGGCGGCGAACCCAGTTAAGCAGCATTTGTTTACAGTGATCGTGCGCCACCAGAGCAATGTGTTTGCGTTCCGGGAGCGTGCGTGTTGTCAGTTCCATAATCATATCCATCAGGTTAACTGCCTACACGATGACGGGAACCGTCTGACGCTGCAAGAGAAAGGCGTAAAAAATGTGGCTTATGATGAAGGTTGTTGTTTTGCCCATTGTAAAAACCGGGCCCGCGTGTCGGCATCGGCCTGCTGGAACCAGAATTTAAGGCGCTGTTCCGTCAGGGCCTGGGACTGGGGGGGAATGACGTCCAGTTCAGAGACGCCGGAAAGCAGCGTACTGTCGTCGGACATCATGGTGGCAAACTGAGGAAGCGACGCGCGTTTACCGGCTTTGTTATAGGTCTGCGTCGCGGCCTCGTAGTCCGGACCTTTCGGTGAAGTCGTCAGCGCCAGAATATCCAGCTTCGCCGGAATCGGCATCGCATCCCCGTCCAGCAGTTCAATGCGGGGAGACGCGTCGAAGGCCGCTGATTCCTTCTCCGTTTCAAGGCGTGGCAGGGTAATATTCACCTGACTGATTTGTCGGGTATTAAAGCTGACGATCAGCGGCGGGGAGATATACATCCTTTGCTCGTGATTCGCCAGACCGATCGATTTTTCTACGCGGAATACCAGCTGATGCGGTCCGTTATCCAGCTCGATACTGTCCGCACCGCGTAATAACGAACTGGAGACCTTTTTTCCGTCCAGTACCAGGAGATCAATATCGGTTGAGAGCCGGAGCGTGGTAGCAAAAACGCAGACCGGCATCACTAACGCAATCAGAGCAGTGGCAATACCGGTTTTCATAGAAGGCTCCCGTCAGAAATCCTGTCGCCGCATTAATGTATCAAAATTTTTCGATAATCACGTTTACTAACATATAGACATATTTGGCCGTTTTGCCCTCATGCATCGGTATGGGATGGATGGTTGAGATGTGCGGTTTGGCGTACACTTTTAAAAAAGCCAGGAGAAAAACCATGAAAGAGAACGATATTGCCGAGATTCTGACATCCACGCGTACCATTGCGCTGGTGGGCGCGAGCGATAAACCCGATCGTCCCAGCTATCGGGTGATGAAATACCTTCTCGATCAGGGCTATCACGTCATCCCGGTCTCGCCAAAAGTGGCGGGGAAAACCTTACTGGGCCAGCAGGGTTATGCCACGCTCGCTGACGTGCCGGAAAAAATTGATATGGTCGATGTCTTCCGTAATTCCGAGGCGGCGTGGGAAGTGGCGCAGGACGCTATCGCCGTTGGGGCGAAAACGCTGTGGATGCAGCTGGGCGTGATTAACGAGCAAGCTGCCGTGCTGGCGCGGGATGCGGGGCTGAACGTCGTCATGGATCGCTGTCCGGCGATCGACATCCCCCGTCTGGGGCTGGCGAAGTAATAAAAAAAAGCCCGTTCATCGGGCTTTTTTTACACGCTTAGTTCCGCAGGCGCGGAGCCTGTAACTGTTTGCGGATAGTCTGAGCAAGTTCATCCATAGTGGGTTGCTCCGGATGCTCTTCCTGCAGCTCGCTGCTTAGCTGCGCTTCGGCAAGGTAGGTGTGGACGGGTTGCCCGTCGTCACCTTCCATCACCACATGGTACCAGGGTGCAGCGCGAAGCTCTGCGTTCACCGCCAGCTCGTCTGCTGACGGCTCATCAAGGGAATACTCCGGGTCGATATCCACGACCACACCCAAATACCCGAGCAAAGTGTGGCGGACCTGCTGGCCGATACCGAATTTGCTGGCAATCATAGTCACCTCCCGGGAAATACGACTTACACGTTATGTGCGGGCAATATTTCTCTTTTCAAGTTACATGACGCGACAGGCAAACCCTTTCAGATACAGTCCTTCCGGGTAGGTAGCAATCACGGGGTGATCGGCTGCCTGACGGAACTGCTCTATAAATTGTACATCACGGCCAGCATCTATTGCGGCATCAGCGATGATTTTCTGAAATAAATCTGTGGTCATCAGGCCGGAGCAGGAGAAGGTGAGCAAAACCCCGCCCGGGTTCAGCAGCTGGATAGCCAGCATGTTGATATCTTTATATCCGCGGCAGGCGCCCATCAGCTGGCTTTTGTTCTCCACAAACTTTGGCGGATCCATCACGATGACGTCGAACTTCTCGCCCTGATCGCGGTATTTACGCAGCAGCTTGAAGACGTCGTCGCGTATAAATTCGGCTTTGCTCAAGTCCAGTTTGTTCAGCTCGACGTTCTGTTTTGCCACGTCCAGCGCTTCCTGCGAGGTATCCACGCTGACCACCTGGGCACAGCCGCCCATCAGCGCCGAAACGGCAAACCCACCGGTGTAGGAGAAGCAGTTGAGCACGCGTTTGTCGGCAACGTACTGACGCGTCGCGAGGCGGCTGTCGCGCTGGTCAAGGTAGTAACCTGTTTTGTGCCCGCCCTGAATATCCACCAGCAGCTTCATGCCGTGCTCTTCAATTGGCAGCAGGGCAGGCGGCAGTTCACCCGTGACCGGCCCCTGAGTCAGCTCCATGCCTTCTTTTTTGCGCACCGCCACATCGCTGCGGTCGTAAATGGCGCACTGCGGGAACAGCGTTTGCAGGGCGCTAATCAGCGCAGCGCGCTGGTATTCCGCCCCGGCGCTCAGGAGCTGCAGCACCAGGAAGTTACCGAAGCGATCGATGGTCACGCCCGGTAGGCCGTCAGATTCACCGGCAATCAGGCGGTAGCTGTCCAGCCCGTCGCGTTTAGCCAGCCAGTCGCGCCACTGCTGCGCCTGCTGCAGACGACGCACGAAGAAGTCGATGTCAATGGTTTCGTCTTTATCGAAGGTCCAGACGCGCGCGCGGATCTGGGAGGCTGGCGAGTAGGCGCCTCGCGCTAACCATTTCCCCTGGTGGTCCACGATATCAATGGTTTCACCGAGGCTGGCTTTGCCTTCCATACGGGCAACCGCGCCGGAAAAGACCCAGGGATGACGGCGCAGTAAGGATTTCTCGCGCCCTTTGGCTAACACTAAACGTACACTCATAATTTGCTGTTCTGTCGATTTCAGGGAAATGGCGCGTAGAGTAGCACATTCAGCAAGGCGCAATCATCTGCGGATGCCGTTGAGCGTTTCGGCACAAAATCAAATCGCTTAAGCACATTACGGCACTGCGGCCGGATATACAGTGGGATTCCGGTTCAGCAAAGGAAACCCCCCATGAAAAAGCGCAGTGTCATCACAATAGCCGCTCTGACGGCAATGAGTTTTCAGGTTTTAGCCGCAACGCCTTTCAGCATGACCAGCCGGGATATTTCCGGCGACCGGCGGTTAGCGCCACAGCAGGTGTTTGAGGGATTTGGCTGCCACGGTGGTAATCAGTCCCCGCAGCTGGCGTGGACAAATCCGCCCGCGGGTGCGAAAAGTTTTGCCATTACGGTCTATGACCCGGATGCGCCTACCGGCAGCGGCTGGTGGCACTGGACAGTAGCCAACATTCCCGTGAAGACAATGACGCTGCCCGCTGATGCCGGTAACCCAAATGGCGAAAAATTACCTGCTGGCGCTGTGCAGGGGCGTAATGATTTCGGTTATTCTGGATTCGGCGGCGCATGTCCCCCTGCCGGGGACAAGCCTCACCGCTATCAGATGACCGTCTGGGCGCTGGACGTGGATACCCTGCCCGTCGACAACAATGCGAGCGGCGCGCTGGTCGGCTTTATGCTCAATAGTCACGTTCTGGCAAAGGCTCAGTTAACCGCAACCTACAGCAGATAAGGATGGCGAGGTGCAGGAGTTCCATTTTCGACATAAACATCTCACGGCGGGTGAAGTGAGTGCCAGCAAAATGCATCGCCTGCACCAGGTTAAGCTCTTTTTCCCGGCGATTTGCCATATCACTCACGGCAGCAAGGTGATTGTGCAGGACGATAACCGCCTGGTGGCCACCCGGGATGAACTCATCATTATCCCTGCCAATACGGCAATGGAGATCATCAATCAGCCTGCAAACGGTCTGTTTCACTCGGACTTGCTGATGTTATCGCCGGAAATCGTTGCCGAGTTTAAAGCGCATTACCTGAAATCCTGGCCACGCACGACGCTGCATTCGCTCTGCGCTCCGCTGAGCGAGGGGCTGGCGTTTATGTGGGATAACCTGCTGCACGCCGTGCGTCAGGATTTACCGGAGGCGCTGCAAAAACATCAGGCCTTCGGTCTGTTGCTGGCATTGCTGCATGACGGCGTGGCAGGTCCGCTGCTTATCGAGCGAAGCAATAACCTGACCGAGCAGGTGCGACAGTTCATTATGCTGTCGCCCGCCAGAGCCTGGACCGCGCAGGACGTCGCCAGCCGTCTGGCCCTGAGCGTGCCGACGCTGCGCAGACGGTTACGCGAGGAGTCGCAGAGTTTTCGCCAGATTGTCGAGGAGGTGAGGATGGCCGTGGCTTTGTCACAGTTACAGTCAACCCGATTACCGATCGGCGAAATCGCATTACAATGTGGGTATCTGTCCAGCTCTCGTTTCACCGCCCGTTTTCGGCAACACTACGGCTGTTTGCCGAAAACGCTACGTTAAGGAGAAGAAGAATGTCTAAAGTCTGCACTATTGCCTGGGTTCACGGCGTCGTTCAGGGCGTGGGTTTCCGCTACAGTACCCAG
Organism: Enterobacter sp. FB; assembly: GCF_000805795.1. Taxonomy (NCBI): domain Bacteria; kingdom Pseudomonadati; phylum Pseudomonadota; class Gammaproteobacteria; order Enterobacterales; family Enterobacteriaceae; genus Enterobacter; species Enterobacter sp. FB. The sequence goes on from NZ_JSZC01000013.1 coordinate 757,272, forward strand.
CGCGAAGCGATTGAGCTTGGGCTAACGGGATACGCGCGCAACATGGATGACGGCAGCGTTGAGGTGGTCGCCTGTGGCGAAGCGGAGCAGGTTGACAAGCTGGTGGCGTGGCTGAAAGCGGGTGGGCCGCGCAGCGCGCGGGTTGATAAGGTCTTAACGGAACCCCATCAACCGGGGCGCGAATACGTCAACTTCGGTATTCGGTATTAAATACACTTCACCGGCTTAGGCAGGCCGGCAATTTTGGTGGCCTGTTTTGCCGGCCCTTTCGGGAACAAACGATAGAGATAGCGGCTGTTGCCTTTCTCTTCACCGAACTTATTGGCCATCGCCTTGACCAGCATGCGGATGGCCGGAGAGGTGTTGAACTCAAGATAGAACTCGCGCACAAAACGCACCACTTCCCAGTGTTCGGGGAAAGAGTAATCCCTTCGTTTTCCGCAATTTTCTCCGCCAGCGGTTCGCTCCAGAGCGTTGTATCTTTCAGATAGCCTTCGCTATCGGTCTCAATTTCCTGGCCTGCAAAAATGAACATAATCTTCTGTCGTAGGTGAAAAATCGGCGACAGTGTAGCAAAAAAGCGGGCTCAGGATAAACCGTGACCTACAGGAGCAGCTGAAGCAGGTTGTTGGCATTGAGCTTCTTCAGCGCGTTGCATTTATGGGTTGAAACCTGTTTCTCCGACATGTGCGTCACGATGGCAATGTGGCGGACCGGCAACCCGGTCAGCATCAGATCGAGCACGTTGAATTCAGGAACGGTCAGGCAGCAGTCCAGGCTTCGAACGCGACGCGGCTCTTTTGCCAGCAAATACGCCGCATCGGCAACGGCGATCCGGTCGTCGATGATATAAAGCGTTAGCGTACTGAAACGCTTGCGTAAATGCGTCGCCAGCGCCCACCCCTTTTCGTTGCAGACCAGATAAAGGCTGCCTTTCCAGCGGGCGGCTTCCAGCCTGAGCAAAATATTGATCAGCGCCTGATGCGTCGCCGCCACGGAAAAACGGCAGCGGACGACAATCACGCGGCGGGTAAGCAGCGTTGGCTGCCATTGTACGGTATCGCTCTGGACCTCTAACTGAACGCCCCGACGCAGCAGCGCATAGCGCAGTCCTTCGGCGTAAAATCGATTATTGTCGAGAATGGCGTAACTCACGGTGACCTCGTTATAACGTGCTGGGCGTATAGATGACGCGCAGCGTGCCGGTATAGTCGCCCGCGTTTTTGCTGCTGGCGGCGAACGCGGGGGTTTTCAGGATAATTGGCGCAGGAATGCACAGTACGCTCTCGCGTCCGCCGGGCAGCACGACCTGACGCAGATACTGCGGATCGTTAGTGCCTTGCCAGACTACGGTTTTACCGTTCGCGACGGTTTCGGTTGCGCCTGTGACGGGATGGGTAACGAAGACCTGATAGTCGAGACGGTCCCGCGCATCCGTCTGGCTTCCACCGCGCCGCCGGATAGAAAACGCGCCTTCGGCACGTCCCGCTGAGGGAAGCCCGTCATCTTCAAAACGAAGATAGGCGCGGGTGCTGGTGCTGTTTTTGCCGTCGTACAGGCACATATCCAGCGTGTTTTCCCCCTTGATCTCGCTGCCCCCGGGGCGCCCCGGGAAGTTGGTCAGGTTGAGGTTAACGATGGGCGTGGAGTGCGGAAAGGCCGGCAGATAAATCTGCTGGTTTCCCGGGTCGACCACCTCAATGCGAATATTTGCCTGCCATTTGGCGATGGTGAGATAGCCAGGACAGCCGACATTCACGTCATTGAAGTTGCCGCCGCAGTCGGCGCTTCCCCACTGGCGCAGGTTCTGCTTCAGCGTGGCGGTCCAGATCCCCGGCAGGGCGAGCTTATCCAGCTCGCTTTTCACGATATAGAAATCGAAGTAGGGCTCTCTGTTCCAGCTAGCAATTTCCGTCGTCCCTCCCGTGACAAAGCTGGCAAAGGTGAACACTTTATTGTTGATAAACATGTAGTGATCGCCATACACCTTGATATTCACCGTCTTGCCGGTAAGGGAATGGCTAAACGCTAAATTGATGGCATAAGGCGCGGCCGGGTTCGCCGAGAACCAGACCGGTGAGTTCATGCAGGCGCCGTTCGTGGTATCGGTACGGGACTGACAGGTCAGGGTATTGCGCCCCCACTTTTGCGGATCGGCGGCGTCAAAGCCGCCCGATTCATGAAACCAGATGTCAAAACGCGCGGGCGGCGCGGTGCGATCGAAGCTGATCCCTACGCTGGTATTTCGTCCCGCGGGAGCGCCCGCCAGCGTCTGGCTGGCCCACAGGCTTAAGAACAGAAAAATAAAGAGGCACTTAATCACATCATTTCCCTTTAGTGAGGCTATCGGTGTTCATGGCAGTCGGTCCAGCAGGGACCGACCGTCCGGCCAGCATCAGCTGTGCCTGCTGCTGGACGGCATCCGGCAGGGCGGAGAAGGTTAACTCCTTACAGGGGATCGACCCGACGTAACGCACCACGTCGCGCATACTCTTCACGTTCAGCGCGCACTGATAAAACTGCTGCTGACGCACCAGGTAGAGGTGATGGAGCAGGGCGTCGCTTTGGGCGCTAAACCCGCCGTTGCCAAGGTCGCTCCAGCCGTTCACGTTCAGCGGCACGCCGCCGATAAACGGCGAATGACGCTCGTCGGTTAACTGGCCGAGCCAGGTGTAGCTTGCGGTGGTTTGCACGTCCCGGCGCAGCAGTTTGCCAGGCACCATAAACAGCGTTCTGCTGCCCGATCCTTGCGTGATTTCACTGCTGGCTCCTCGTGAGACATCCAGCGATTCGTTAACCGTCAACGTTGTCTGCTGATAGCCCGGCACCGCGAAGAGGGCGCGGCTATTGCCTGGAATATCGGCACTGCCGCCGTTATCCAGCGACACGGCGACGCGCGGATCCTGAGCATCTTCCGGCGTGGTCACGTTCACCGCGACGGCGGAAGCAGGGCGACCGTCGCTCCAGCGGCCCAGCCACAGGCCAGAGCGGGACAGCGCAAACGTCGAGCTGTAGTTGCCGCTGCTGCTCAGCGTATGGCGACGATCCTGACGATCCCAGGCGTCGCTGACGGTCAGACTCCCGTTGCCATATCGTCCGCCCTGGCGCGTATAGGCTGAGGTATTCAGCGAGTCGCTGTTAATGCCCGACGCGCTGAGGCCGTACTCATTTTCGCCGCGGGCATCGGCATACCAGTTATGCGCCACGTTGTAGCTCAGCTGGTTTTTTTCACGTTGCTGGTGCTGCCATGTCGCGCCCAGAGAGGTGTAGCTTGACGCATCGCCCTGGCGGTTATGCGCCATGGACAGGCTCACGCTCAGGTAGCCGCCTTTATCCCTGCCTTCGCGGGCGTCATCGTTACGCATGAACAGGTTAATGCTGCTGTTAATATTCAGGCCATGGGTGCTGAAGGCATTGCTCAGGCCAGCCTGCCAGGCCCGCGTGCGCGAGCGGGTCATATAGACCGATTCCCACGGCAAACCCGCATCGTGGCGATCGTCACTGTCCGGCAGCTCCCGGCGTGAAACGTACCGGCCTTCGTTGCGGTTATCCGAATACCCCAGGCTCGCATACCAGGCGCCGACCGGGACGGAGAACATCACCGAGAGGGTGCGATAACAGCCGTTCACGGCGTCAAATCCCGCGCTTTGAGTGTTGCAGTTTTCAGCGGATAACGCGTTTCGATAGACGCTCAAAGAAAAACCGTCGTTGTAGCTGATTTGCTGGATATTACCGCGTTGGCCTTCGCTGCCGTAGAGGTAGCTAAACCGGGTACTCAGCACGCCATCGATCGGGCCCGCGTTGAAGCCCCGGCTCCAGTCGAGCGCGTTCTCCAGGAAACGCTGGTTTTTCTTGAACGTTGCGCCGCTGGTCAGCGCCAGCGTCGGGGTGACGGGCAGACGAATGCCCGCCTGCGCAACCGCGCGGCGCTCTTCGTTTTGATCGCTATTATCGGTTTCACCCGCCTGAAGGAACCACTCGATGCGGTCGAATGGCGTAATGCCGGTTCGGGTAAACGGCACCTGCTCGGTGCGCGTCAGCCGGTTATTTTCATAGATGGAGAGCGTCACGGTGTAGCTCCCGTCCGGGAACGAGCGCGTGTCAAGGGTTTGCGCCCCGGCATTCAGATAGAAGCTCGCCAGCAGCTGGTTGCCCCGGCGGGCGTCGATACGCGCGTCATGGGAAAGCAGCACGGTAACAGGGGTTCCCTTCGACTGCTGAACCGGGTTCATCCACGCCCGTGTTGAACCCGTGCGCAGGCCGCGAATTTTGCCCAGCGGCAGCTGGCTGAGGGTGATATTCCCGCCGGCATTGCTGAACAGATCGCGGGTATCCATCTCGCCTGCCTGGACGTAGTACTGACGCAGGATATCCTGGCGGAACCAGGCGTTGTTGACGGTGACCTCCTGCTGCTGCTGGTGCCGTGAACGCTGCCCCAGCCAGGTCCAGTCGAGATTCACATAGCCGTCCTGGGTGAGCGCCAGCGCGCCGTTGCCCTGCACGGTGGCCGACTGATAATCCCTGTCGGCAACGAAGTTAATGTTTTGTTGATGGATCAGCGCATTTTCGGTGCCGTGCGTGGGCTGATACCATGTGTTCTCTGCCGTCTGCTTAGGCAGAAATTTCTTGTCCAGGAACAGGTTAATGCGGGCGTTATTCTCGTCATAAACAATGGCCGCGCGATCGGTATCGATGTAATCGCAGCCCGCTGCGGAGCCGTTGCTGCTGCAGGCCAGGTTGCCGTTACGGGCAAGCGGAACGGCCAGCGCGGCAGAGACGGTGGCAACGAGGGATGGGGCGTCATTAAACCGGCGTTTGATGGCCGCTACCACGTTCTCAGGTGCGACAAAGCTCACCGTTTCAAGCGTGATATCCGTTTCAAAAAGGCCCAGCGATTCGCCGTAGAGGTTCACCTCTGTCCACAGGCGCTGCGTCTTTGCCAGATCTTCAAAACCTGGTGGGACGGCCAGCCCGGCGCAGGCGAGTTGGATGGAAGCGGGTAACAAAGCAACAAAGAGGAGAGTATTTCTGTGAAACGCCATGAACGAGCCTCGACATCATCCTGACGTCAGAGGGTGGGCACCCTCTGACGTTATTCCTTAGGTGCTGTGGTGTTACGCACCGCCTTCCGTGGTCGTCGCCTGCGTCAGCATCAGGCTGACAACGCCGCTGTACTGACCGGTTTTCAGAATGCCTTTGGTGGTCTGGGAAATGGTCAGCGGCAGTACCGCAGAACCGTTTTCAATGCTCCCTGGGAACAGTTCGGTACCGGTGTATTCAACATCTGCGGTAGAGAGGGTTTTATCGCCCAGCTTCACCGTCATAGGGATGGTTTCAGCACCGTCGGCATTCGCCAGCTTCGCGGCGCTCACCAGACGGACTTTCACGTTGCTGGTGGCGGAGTTAGACCACACCTTGGTATTCAGACGGTAGCTTTCCAGACCGCGGCCAGGCAGGTACTGCATATCGATGCTTGCCGGCAGCGGCGTGTTATCGGCCTGAGTCATATCCAGCTGTGAATCAACGCTGGCGTTGACGGTAATATCTTTTTGAATCGCCAGCGCGCTAACGGACGTGGTCATCGCGGCAACAATCATCAGAGGTTTAAAGTACTTACGCATTGATATCTCCATATTTACAAATGAGCACCCTGGCTCTTTAATCAAACCCTGTGGGGTTTTTACGGTGACGTCGTGTTATTGCACGACGGGTAAATCAGCTTCTTCAGCGCTTTTATTCAGCCAGTTGAAGTAGCGGAATTTATATTTCTGGCCTTGTACCTTCGTGAGCGTTTTTAATTTCCGTTCGGTGTCCGGATAAATCGTCGCGTCTTCTTTAATCCATCTACACGATGAATCCGCATCACAAACACCGATCTCCCTGAGCGGCACGCGCAACGTGCCGTTGTTTTTTAACGTTCCCCTGAGAGGGTCAATCGTCAGTGAAACCACGCTTTTTTCCGGTGCGAGATGGATCAGGGCGCCCCAGATCACATTGACGCCCAGTCGTGCCGTCGCCGCAGGGCTTTCTGCCTTGCCCGGAATAATGCTGTCAGGCTGCTTTACGCCTTCAAAATAGACGCGCCAGGTCGTCTCTTTTTCCGGTGGTGCAAGCGATACCAGGCGAACCACGCGCATTGTGCCTGCCGCAAGGGCGAATTTTTCCGGTGTGACAACAACGCCACCTTCTTTCCACGAGGCCACATCAATCTCTTTTTCCTGGGGCGTGCCGGGATTAAGAATTTTCTTTTGCCTCACCCGAATGAACTGAATATCATCCGTTTTTGACGCCACCTTAATTTGCGCCGCACCGGACTTATCCACGTTAAGTTCCATGGGATACACGCTCATATTGGCCAGTGCCATTTCTGAGAAAAATGGCAATGACAGCGCGGCGATATAAAAGGCAGTTGTCTTATTCACACTATTTTTCTGTTTCACTTTCTGTCCGCCTGCGTTGAGTTCATTCCCGGCGCATTCACAACGGGACACCCTCTGCTAACGTATTGCTTCAGGGCAGGGAAACTTTAACCAGAACAGCGGTTTGTGAAAATTTGTATTAATTAACTCGTTATATACAGTTTTTTATCCTGCTTTCCTGGCTTTAAGGTTGTATAGTTAAGCGAAAATACCGCGACCCGGGATGGGGAGAAAACTCCTTCTGATGAAAAAACAATCAGTTCAGGAGGCGATTTTCTTGTCGTTGTATCAGGGATTAAAAAGCATGCGGTAACAGCCGAGAATAAAAGATGTTTTTTATATGCAATAATTCGTTGTTATTCGATCCTGAAGCACATGCAATAAGTATTGTTGGGCAACCCGAGTCTGTATTAACGCTTTCGGCTCCGGCCGTTCGTCTTTTACAGGAGTTTATTCGTCATAAAGGGCGCGACCTGAGCCGGGAGGAGTTGATCACTCGCGTGTGGGAGGAGTTCGGCTTTACGCCGTCGGGAAATAACCTCAATAAGGCGGTAAGTGAATTACGCAAAAGCTTCCACGCCCTGGGCGACAGCCACGACTATATCGTGACCGTGCCCCGGTTTGGATTCCGCTTTGACGCCGACGTTATTTTTAAGCCCGCAGAGAGCGTTACGCCCGAAGTATCTCAGCCGTCCGTTGAGCAGCCGTCAGGATATAAGCGTTTATCCAAAAAGTGGTGGCTGGTTTTAGCGGTATTAACGACGTCAGTCGTGGGGTTTAGCCTGTTTTTTAGCCGACAGCTTGAGATAACCGTACCCGCAACACTCAAACCCGTTAAGGAAAAAATAGCTGGCTGTCGGCTCTGGGTGATCAACGATCATGGCCGACCGCTGGTGTTATCAAAATTGGCCGAGCTGCTGAAGAAAAATAACGTCGCGTGCGAGCGCGAGGAGTACAACATTTATTATTTCAGCGCCCGCTTTTCGCTTGCCGCCGCCGATGAGGTTTTCATCGGCGCCTGCCCGGTGAGTGAAGCCAGCCTGTGTAAAACTATTCGCTATAAAAGCGGGGCGGAAGAATGAAAAACAGACTTCTGTTCGGACTGGGTGGCGCAGTCGTTGGCGGGGCGTTTGCGCTCTTTATCTACACCGGCGGAGCCTATAAGCGCGATGCGCTGGCCTGCAGCACCGAGTTTAATTTTACGCGCAATCAAGGAAAGGCAAATGAAGTGAAGGTCAATGCCGTTGCCCAGTTCTATTTTCATCGTAACGGCACCGGCCTGACCACCTACAAAGGCGCTGCAAAGGCTGAAGGTAAGAGCCTGATCGTTGACAGGGACGTGGATTTTACGTGGGAGCGACGGGACGATGATAAGGTAATTGTCCTGAGCTACACCAAGACCTGGCGTCGACACAATGACAACACTCCTGATGCCCAGTGGGGAAGCTTTGCCAGCCCGACCGCACGCTACTATCTCACGATCTCTGAACTCTCGCCTTCCGTATGGCTGATTCAGGACCGGCGTTACCCCACCTATATTTGCCGGGGTGATTAAGGCATAAAAAAAGGAGAATGCCGGGGGCATTCTCCTTTCTCCTTTTTGTTTCAGCAGGTCAGCTTAATCGCGGCTGGCGAAGCCCAGGATGCTCAGCAGGCTGACGAAGATGTTGTACAGCGACACATACAGGCTCACGGTGGCGCGGATATAGTTCGTCTCACCGCCGCGAATGATGTTGCTGGTTTCAAACAGGATCGCGCCGGAAGAGATCAGAATAAATACGGCGCTGATCGCCAGGTGCAGAGCAGGCAGCTGCAGGAAGATGTTGGCCACCATACCCACCAGCACCACCACAACACCCGCCATCAGCATGCCGCCGAGGAAGGACATGTCCTTACGCGTGGTCAGCACGTAGGCCGAGCAGCAGAAGAACACCAGCGCGGTGCCGCCCAGCGCCATACCAATCACATCGCCCATTCCGGCGGACAGATACGCGTTCAGGATTGGCCCCAGGATGTAGCCCAGGAAGCCGGTGAAGGCAAACGCGGACAGAATACCGACCGGTTTGTCAGCGGTTTTGTAGGTCAGGAACATCAAACCATACATACCCACCAGGGTCAGGATCAGCCCCGGAGACGGCAGCATCAGCACGGTGCTGGCGGTGGCGGTGATCGCCGAAAACGCCAGCGTCAGGCTGAGCATGAAATAGGTATTGCGCAGCACCTTGTGGGTGCTGAGTAGCGATGTGCGGTCGCGTGAGGAAGTAATTATACGATCCATGAGTCACTCTCTTATGACAGATGTAATTAACGGAAAGAATAGGAAACGGCGCGTCACTCTCAAAGTGGTTTTACCCATCTTTACTCAGCAGGTTAGCGCGGGACTTGGTTGTTTCTTCTACATAAATACGTTTCACCAGTATGAACAGCGGTTTGACGCGATTAATCAGATCAACCTCTTATAGGTTACTGAAAATTATTGCGTTATTACCATAAGGCCGCTAAGAGTTATTTCCGGATCGTCACAAAAACAGACAATAAGGCGAAGGACATGAAACCACAAACACGCACGCGCTTTACGCTCTCTTTACTTACCGCCGGGATCCTGTGCGCCAGCACGGCTACCTGGGCGGCTAACGTGCCGGCAGGAACCGCGCTGGCCGATAAACAGGAACTGGTCAGGAATAATGGCAGTGAACCGGCTTCGCTCGACCCGCATAAAGTCGAAAGCGACATCGAATTCAATATTATCAGTGATTTATTCGAAGGTCTGGTGAGCGTTTCCCCGTCGGGTGACGTCCAGCCCCGGCTGGCGGAAAAATGGGAGAACAAGGACAACACCGTCTGGACGTTCCATCTGCGTCCGGGCATCACCTGGAGCGACGGCACGGCGATTACCGCAGAGGATGTGGTCTGGAGCTGGCAGCGCCTGATTGACCCGAAAACGGCGTCACCATACGCGAGCTATCCGGGCAACATGCATATCGCCAACGCGGCCGATATCGCTCAGGGGAAAAAATCCCCCGACACGCTGGGCGTGAAAGCCATTAACGACACCACGCTGGAAGTGACGCTCACCCAGCCAAACGCGGCGTTCCTCGCCATGCTGGCGCACCCGTCGCTTGTGCCGGTGGATAAAGTGCTGATTGGCCGCTTTGGCGAAAAGTGGACCAAGCCTGAGCACTTCGTCAGCAGCGGGGCGTATAAGCTGTCGCAGTGGGTGGTCAACGAACGCATCGTGGCGGAGCGCAACCCGCGCTACTGGGATAACGCGCACACCGTGATTAACAAGGTGACCTACCTGCCCATCACCTCGGAGGCCTCGGATGTGAACCGCTATAAAGCGGGCGAAATTGATATTGTCTACACGGTGCCGATCAACCAGTTTGCCCAGCTCAAGAAAACCCTGGGCAGCCAGCTGGATGTTTCTCCGCAGCTGGCGACCTATTACTACGAATTCAATACCACCCGGCCGCCGTTCAACGACGCCCGCGTGCGCAAGGCGCTGAACATGGCGCTCGATAAAGACATCATTGCCGGAAAAGTATTAGGGCAGGGGCAGCGCCCGGCGTGGCTCATCAGCCAGCCGGACATCGGCGGCGTAAAGCTCCAGAACCCGGATTACGCCAGCTGGCCGCTGGACAAGCGCATCGCCGAGGCGAAAAAACTGCTGAACGAGGCCGGATATAACGAAAGCCATCCCCTGAGCTTCAACCTGCTCTATAACACTTCTGAATCGCACCAGCGCATCGCGATTGCCGCCAGCTCCATGTGGAAGAAAAACCTCGGCGTGGACGCGAAGCTGCAAAATCAGGAGTGGAAAACCATGCTGGATACCATGCACACCCACAACTTTGACGCGGTGCGTTACGCCTGGATTGCCGACTACGACGACGCGGCGACGTTCCTGAACAACTTCCGCACCGGCGACAGCGAAAACACCAGCCAGTACAGCAATCCGGAATACGACCAGGCGCTGGTGAATGCCGCAAAAGCCAAAACAACGGAAGAGCGGGGTAAGTTCTACCAGCAGGCGGAAGATCTGCTGGGACGCGATGTGCCGGCCATTCCGGTGTATCACTACGTCCGTACTCACCTGGTTAAACCGTGGGTGGGCGGATTTACGCCGGATAAGCTGGGGTACTATTACACGAAAGACATGTACATCAAGAAACACTAGGCCTGTGCTGATAAAATCGTCGATGTGTTGTCAGTTCAACCGATTAAACACGTATTGACTATTTTTACAGCGAACGAGTGCAGCCACTCTTTACAGCACGCGGTGAGGTGTTTATAGTTCGCCTCACTCAGGAAGTGTGGCCGAGCGGTTGAAGGCACCGGTCTTGAAAACCGGCGACCCGAAAGGGTTCCAGAGTTCGAATCTCTGCGCTTCCGCCAGATATAAACCCCAGGTTACTCGTTGACCTGGGGTTTTTCTTTTGGATTAGCCGATCCGCCTCACATTTTTAAGACCCGGTTATTTCCCTGTAAAACCCCGGCGTTATCATTCACCCCGTAAATACCTTTTCATCGCTTACCGAGGCTTTGATGCTGGAGAATGTTTTCATCAGATAATCAGCTTCCCGCCCTTTTCAGGACGGACTGGTTATCGCTGCGCTTAAACCTTACGCACGCACCTGCGGGTGTGGGCTCGTTTTTACGCATGATGATTACACAGGTTTTCCAGTATGAATTTATCCCGTCAGGAACAACGTACCTTACACGTTCTCGCCAAAGGTGGGCGTATCGTGCACGTCCGCGACAGTTCTGGCCGCGTCACGTCCGTTGAGTGCTACACCCGTGAAGGGCTGATACTGAGCGACTGCACGCTGAACGTCTTCAAAAAACTCCGCACCAAAAAGCTGATCCGCTCCGTGAACGGGCAGCCTTACCGCATCAACACCACCGGGCTGAACAACGTTCGCGCCCAGCTGGATAATCGCTAAGCGGAATAAACAACGCCACCCTCGGGTGGCGTTCATGCATTGAGCGGGATATCGTGGCGTAGGCCGGGTAAGCGCAGCGCCACCCGGCAAGAAACGCGGCGTTATGAGCGAATAAAGGCCAGAATGTCCGCGTTGATAGTATCCGCATGGGTAGTATGCATCCCGTGCGGGAAGCCCGGATAAATTTTCAGCACGCTGTTCGCCAGCAGCTTGTCCTGGAGAAGGGCGGCATTTTTATACGGCACAACCTGATCGTCATCGCCCTGCAGCACCAGAACGGGAACGGTGATGGTTTTCAAATCTTCCGTCTGGTCGGTCTCTGAAAACGCCTTAATCCCCTCGTAGTGGGCTTTGGCGCTTCCGATCATCCCCTGACGCCACCAGTTCTGGATCGTACCCTGCGAAACGTCGGCACCATCGCGATTAAAACCGTAGAAAGGACCGCTGGCAACGTCGAGATAAAACTGGGCGCGGTTAGCCGCCAGCGCTTTGCGGAAGCCGTCGAAAACCTCGATCGGCGTTCCGCCGGGATTCGTCTCCGTTTTGACCATCAGAGGCGGGACGGCGCTGACGAGCACCGCTTTGGCGACGCGCCCCTGCGGCTGACCGTACTTCGCAACATAGCGGGCGACCTGGCCGCCGCCGGTGGAGTGACCGACGTGCACGGCATTGTGCAGATCCAGGCTTTCAACCACGGCTGACGCATCGGCCGCATAATGATCCATATCGTGGCCTTCACTCACCTGGTCCGATCGTCCATGTCCGCGGCGATCGATAGCGATAACGCGATAGCCTTCTGCCAGGAAGAAGAGCATCTGGTTATCCCAGTCATCGGCACTCAACGGCCAGCCGTGGTGGAAGACAATAGGCTGAGCCTCTTTCGGACCCCAGTCTTTGTAGTAAATGTTGACGCCGTCTTTCGTGGTTACGAATGCCATACCGCAGACTCCTCTGTTAAGAACAACACGACCCCTAAAGTGTAGGAGAAATCCCAAAAGCGGTTGGTTTAATTCCGGTGAAGGATATTCATTTTGCGTCTGGGCCCTGGCGCGATGCGCCAGGGCCTTCAGGGCAGGATTAACAGCAGGGGCGTTTAGCGGTTTTCTTCAATATAGCGGGCCAGGTCCGCCGGGGTTTTCAGCACCGTCGCCACGTCTGTCGGCGGGATCATGCAGCCGTAAACGTCCTGCACTTCCAGAACCATATCGACCGCCAGGATGGAGTCGAGAATGTCGGATTCAATCAGCTCATCGTGAAAGCCCACCTTACGGGATAACACTTTTTCGAACAGGGCGAGAATTTCTTGTTCCATAATTTTTCCTGGAGTCATTAATTTGTGCGGGCGTAAGCGTCCAGCAGCTTGCGGTCAATTTTGCCGTTAGGATTCAGCGGCAAAGCGTCTTTTACGATAATTTGTGACGGCACCATATAGTGGGGGACTACCTTCGAGAGCGAGGTTTTGATGGTATCCGGCGCCAGCTCCGTCACGCAGAACGCGGCAATGCGCAGCACGCTGCCGCAGGGTTTCATCAGTGGCATCACCACCGCTTCGTTAATCCCGGACATCGCCAGCAGGCGGTTTTCAATTTCGTTAATTTCAATACGGTAGCCATTCAGTTTGACCTGGCTGTCGTTGCGTCCCTGGCAGTAGATGAGCCCCGCTTCATAGCCCAGATCGCCGGTCCGGTAGCCGCGAAACGCCTCGTTTTCCCGATGAAGTAATTTTTCTGCGTTCTCCTGCGGCAGGCCGAGGTAGCCGCGCATGACGTTTTTACCCCAGATAATCAGCTCGCCCTCGGCGGAAATTTCCATTCTGCTCTCAGGCATCATGACCCCCACCGGCAGCACGGCGCTGTCGCTGTTCAGGATCGCATCCGTGATCTCGACCACGGTGGTCGCGATGGTCGCTTCCGTTGGGCCATAGGAGTTAATAATTTTGGCCTGCGGGAAACGGCGGCGAAGCTGTTTAACCAGCGCTTTATTCAACACTTCACCAATGAAGATAAAGACGTTGAGTTCAGGTAAATACTCGCTGTTGAACTGCGGGGAAAGCAGCTGCTGGTAAGCAAAAGAGGGGGTGGAAACCCAGGCGGAGACGGCGTTGCTTTTCAGTCGCTCCAGCCAGTTCGCTTTCTGAATATCGTCTTTGGCGTTCAGCACGATGTGTCCACCCATCGCCAGATTTGCCAGTAAAGGGATCAGGGAGAGGTCAAAACTGAACACCGCGTGGTTCATCAGGACCGGTTTTTCCGGCAGCGAAAAGTCATTGCTGACCCATTTCATGAAGTGCCACACGCTTTCACGCCCAATCTGCACCCCTTTAGGCTTGCCGGTGCTGCCGGAGGTAAACATGATGTAGGCCAGATCCTGCTCCTCCAGCACCTTGCCCGGTTCACCCGTGGCGATGAACTGCCGGGTCGCGACGTCGTAATAGTGAGGGGCGCTGGCCAGGTGGCAGATCTCCCGCAGGCGCTCCTGCGGGTAAATGCAGTCCACCGGAATGTACGGAATGTTGTGCAGCAGGCAGCTATAAATCGCCACGGCGAACTCGGCCTGCTGGTGTCCGTACAAGACGACCGGCGTACCGGCAACAGGCTGGCTACGCTGATAGCGCTGCGCCCAGTCCGTCACGGCCGTGGAAAGCTGCAGCCAGCTTAAGGCTTCGTCGCTGCCGCTGACGGCCAGCTGCTGCGGGGAGGCGGGATCGTATAATGCCGCACGCAAGAAATCCTGCAGTTCCTGAAGATCGGAGAGATTTTTCATAGAGGTGACATTCCACTAAAGATGTAAAGGGCGCCCGCGGCGCTTCCCAGCGTCAGAATGCGCCCTAAAAACGCAACAGCCGGATACTGCAACCCGCGGTGTAACGCCGGGCTGCGTTTGGCTGACCACAGCAGCATGTTGTGCGCGACAGAAATGGCGCCAAACAGCGCGCCGCTGATGACGTAATGGCGTTCCAGGCCATTCCATGCCCCCATGCAAAACAGGGTGCAGAAAATACCGATATTTTGCGCCAGCGTTTTGTTCTGACGGAAAAAATTGAACTTCATCAGGTTCATATAAACGGGCATAAAGACCACATCGCGCAACCATTCAGACAGGCTGATGTGGAAGCGGCGCCAGAAATCCTGCGGGTTCTTTGCCAGAAGCGGCATATTGAAGTTTGCCGGGATGTTGAGCCCAAACAGGCGGCCCGCACCGATGGCCATATTGCTGTAGCCCGCAAAATCAAAGTAGAGGTAGGCGCTATAGGCAATCGACATCACCACGCCCACGGTCAGCGTAAACGGCTTATGGCTCCAGGGCTGCACGACAAGTGAATCAACCAGCATGGCAAACAGGAACTTCTGGATAATGCCGGTAATGATTTGCTCCAGCGCCACTAAAAACTGTTCGCGGTTAAGGGCAAAGACGGGCTTGCTGACGTCGTTCATCCATGTCCGCCAGCGGTACATTGGGCCTGCCAGAATAATAAAGGGCATAAACAGATAGCAGAAATAGTGCAGGAAATTCTGCCCTTCTTTTTTACTGCGATAGAGCAGCACGTCCACCGCGCGGAATGTCATAAAAGAGAGGCCGATCATGCCGAGATGATGATTAAGGTGCAATTTCACCAAAAATAAAGGAAGCAGCGTTAACACAATCGCCTGCCAGGTTTTTAACCATCCTTTTTCTTTTAACGCGGCGACTAGATAAAAACTGATAAAAACGACCGCGGGAACACGGTAATCACCCTGAAAAATATAGCCCCAGCCTAATGCGGCCATGACGGATAAGGCCGATAAATACGTCAGGCGATGGCGTAATAGGCGATTGACCAGCGCAAACGCCAGGGCGGATGAAAACAAACAGACAAAAAACATTCCTGAGCTATACATCATTCGGCCTCAGAACTTTTGATATTCAAAATGCAGCTGCATACTCATACTGTCATCGACAGAGGTCCACGCGACGATGGTGATCGCCAGCAGGAGATAAAGGAAAAAAAGACGAATCGCGATTTTCATTATTTAAAGCTCTGTGCAATAAAGCGAATCATAGGAACCCAGGCCAGTTCGGAAGGGTGCAAACGATCCCAGTTCCAGCCATTCTGATAAGGCATGGCGTACATATCAAAATAGGGGATCTGGTTCTTTTCCAGAATGGTTTTTATTTGCTTATCCACCGGGCGGAAGGTATCGGTGTTGTAAAGCGCCCAGGGGTTAACCGGGTCGACGATAGCAATCACCTGCACGTGGTGTTCTTTAAGCAGCTGGACGGTTTTACTGAAGGCGGCGATTTGCGCAGGCACGACCGGCGTGTCATCCCACTGCTGCCGCGTACCGTCCTCCTCGTAAATCGTTTTGTCCATCCACAGGGTGGCCGCGCTCTGCTGGCGTTTTTTATTTAACTCGCGGGCATTCGCCAGCTCTTTATCCCAGTCAGGGGCAATGTGGGTGGTCGGCTGTGGCGGCCACGGCTGTTCCGTCCGGGGCGTGACGTGAAGCAGCGCCAGCCAGTCGTTTTTTATCAGGGTGCAGACGTTGGCAAACTGGAAACTCACCTCGTCCCATATCAGATCGGGGTGCCAGCCAAAGACACGCATTTGGCCAAAGGTTAAATGGCTTATTTCTTTACTATCAATATGTTTTAAATAATTAACCAATATTGGGCGTGCCTGCGGATCCTTCATCAAAGGATTAAAAACAGAACCCGGGAAATTATCGGCATAGATAGCGGGAGGCAGGCCTTTTGAGTAAAAGCTGTCAGGTGCCAGCAGCAAAACAACTTTACTGTTTGCGTTAAGGCTATTTTTAAAACGTGAGAACAGTAAAAACTGCGTTTCGTCATCGACAAACGCATCGCCATACGCCACGACGGGTTTGTGCAATTGCTTATTAAAGTAATTATAGACAGCGTAATGTTCATCTTCTGACGTCGCCACCTCAGACGCACCAATGAAGAATATCGCATTCCCTTCTAAGGCATGAGAAATAGTGGCAATTTTTTCCGCCTGTTCTTTAGGCGTGCCCGCCATTGATTTAATCAGCGGCTGGAAGGTAAGCGGCGGATCGAAGCTCGCCACCAGCGGGTGAAGACAAAGAAACAAAATGGCCAGAAACGCCATCAGAAAATGTAAGCAAAGCGTATTTTTGATTTTCATCATCAACCAGTAACACTGCATGGCAGTAATGTCTTAAATCTGCGGAAATTCAGATTAATAACAATTACACAACAAATGGCCGTCTATTTTTGTGGCATTCTATACCAGAGCGATTTAAAACGATGAGCGTTGCTGTGTTACGGTATGTACAAGGTCGCGGAGAGTGAGGGGGATGTCAGCGTTTGGGTGACTTTTTGCGCAGTCAAACGCCCGTGGGGAAAAATCGAAAAATTCCTGCTTTACAAGGCGCTAATAGATGTTTATAGTGCGCCTCACTTTGGAAGCGTGGCCGAGCGGTTGAAGGCACCGGTCTTGAAAACCGGCGACCCGAAAGGGTTCTAGAGTTCGAATCTCTACGCTTCCGCCAAATTCGAAAACCCTGCGATAGCAATATCGCAGGGTTTTTTCGTTTTACAGCCCAATCACCAGCTCCCCGGAATAGCTTCGCGAACAGCACAGCGCCACCTGCTGGTCCATCGCGCCTTTTTCCGCCTCCGACTGCACGCTATCCCGGTGATCCACCACACCGTCAATCACCGGCGTCAGGCAGGCGCCGCAGATCCCCATCTCACAGGAAAGCGGGACCGCCACGCCATTTTCCTGCAGCACCTGGGCGATGGTTTTATCCGCAGGCACCGGCCAGCGCTCCCCGGTGGAGGCCAGTTTGACCGTGAAGATCTCCCCGGCTTCACCGCCTGCGGCGGGCGCAACGGGCTGAAACGCCTCGCTGTGAAGATGGGCGTCATCCCATCCCTTTGCCGTGGCGACCTCACGCACTTTTTCCATAAAACCTGCCGGACCACAGACCCAGGCGTGAAGGCCAGATTCGGCCACCGGGAGATGTGCCGCCAGCGCTGTGCGCGGGCTGGCGGTATGAATGAGGCACTCACCGAGCCGGGAGAGTTCGCGCCCAAACGCCGCGCTTTCACGGTTTCTGACGTAATAATGCAGCGTGAACGGCGTTCCGGTCGCCTTCAGCTGCAGGGCCATCGCATACAGCGGCGTAATGCCAATCCCCGCCGCCAGGAGCAAAACCCGCTCTGCCTGCTGCAGCGGAAACAGGTTGCGCGGAGCTGATATCATCAGCTTCTGCCCGGGACGCAGCGTCTCGTGAACGTAGCGCGACCCGCCGCGCGAGGCGGTTTCACGCCCCACGCAAATAAGATAGCTCTCGTCCCCACATGCTCCGGTCAGTGAATACTGGCGCACCACGCCGCAGGGCAGGTGGACATCAACGTGCGCGCCGGCCTGCCACGCCGGCAGCGCTTCGCCGTTTTCAGCCACCAGCCTGACGGCGAGGCTTTTGTCGCCCTCGCGCCACAGCCCGTCAACAATTACGCTCAGCATATCGGCCTCCGTCATACCAGGAAAAATTCGCCAAAGCCCATCTTCTTCAGCCCCCGACGGTAGGCAATTGAGCTTTTATCTGCGGGAATATGGGCTTCCAGCGTCAGATCCAGCGGCAGGCTTTCCGGGCGCTGGGTTTCGACCATCAGGCGATCCTCTTCAAAAATGCGCAGGTTAAAGGCATGCACATCCTCCACCGGAATATGCAGGTCAAAGTTGCGGGCGATAGGGGCGAACATGCGGGTCACGCGCGACGACACGGGCGACGCGGCGTTCATGATCACCAGCCGCGATTCACCCGGAAAATGAATCGTCAGGGTGGCTGTGAACGGCAGGTGCATTTCAAAATGGCGCAGCCACTGGAACCCTTCTGGTGCCTGCACGTCCGAACTGGCGGGATAGTTGCTCACGGAGCTCCAGTAATCCGCCACGAAGCCGAACGGCGTCTCCTGCGGCTGATAGGCAGGTACAAGCTGATTATTGGGGGCGGCAAAGGTTTCGGTGTGGATCCACGCAAAGTGCGCCACGTCCAGAAAACCCTCTACCTGACGTCCGGCAAAGCCGTTCACCTCAAACGCCGGGCAGTTAATCTGCTGAAATCCGTCGTCATCCCAGTGCGGCATGGTGGGCAGCGGCGCGGGGTTTTCCGGATCATAGACCAGGCAGGCCCAGATCAGCCCGAACCGCTCTTTGACCGCGTAGTTAATCAGGTTCAGCTTCGCCGGAACGGGCTGGTCGGGGCTGGAGGGAATACGGTTGCAGCGGCCGTCCTCCCCAAAGCGTAAGCCATGATAGGGGCAGATAATCCCGTGCTCGTCGTGAAAGCCGAGCGTCAGCGGCACGCCGCGGTGCGGGCAAACGTCACGGGCGACCACGACCTGGTCGTTAATGCCGTAAATCACCAGCTGCTCATCCAGCAGCGTCGCTTTGACCGGCGCCGGACCGACGTCGCAGGCGCGCGCGACCGGATGCCAGCATTTCGCCAGACGCAGCCAGTCCTCTGGCTCAAACGTACAGTGGGCGGGTGGGGTCGGTTCTCTTTTCATCGTAGTCCCTCTTGCGTTCAGCCTAACGGGCCGCCCTGAATGGTCTCGCACAGACCGTTGATGATGCGCTCTCCGGTCTCCTCTTTGAGCTCCTGATACCAGGCCTGCGTCAACGCCATATCTTTGCCGTGGGTGACGTCGCAGCGCTTGCGCGCCTTCAGCACCAGGTCGCGTACGCGGTCGCAGCGCAGCGCCTCGTACTGCCGCAGCGCCAGCGTGATGTTGTGGTTTTCACGCAGGCATTCCCCCAGCACCACGGCGTCTTCCATCGCCGCACAGCCACCCTGGCCGATATCCGGCGTGGTGCTGTGCCCGGCATCGCCCAGCAGCGCGACGTTGCCGCGCACCAGGCTGTCGAACGGCTCAATGTCGTGGATTTCAATCCGATTGGTCGTTTCAGGATCCAGCGCCGCGATAAGCTTTTGCACCGGCGGCGCCCAGCCGCGGAAGTAGCCCGTGAGATCGGCGCGCAGGGTGGTGCGATCCTCCGCCAGGCCTGCGGGCAGCGGCACGTCAAAAAAGAAATAGAAGCGTCCGCCGGAGACGGGCATCAGCGACACGCGTTTGCCTTCGCCAACGAAGGTGGTCCACTGGTGCGCCGGGGCGATCTCTTCGTCAATCTTCACCAGCCCGTTCCAGTTCACATAGCCCGCGTAGCGGCGCTCCGGGGTGTATCCCAGCACGTACGGGCGAACCGCCGAGTGGCTGCCGTCGGCGGCAATCAGAAAATCGCCGGCGGCGGTGGTGCCATCGGTGAAGGTCACGCTCACGCCCGCGTCGTCTTCATGGACGCCTTCGACGCGCTTGCCGAACTGCACCTTGTCGCGACCCCAGAAGTCCAGCATTTCGCGCTGAAGCTCAGCGCGCGAGACGGGGCAGGGACGCCCGCCGGTACGCTCAACCAGCGGGGCAAGGCTAAAGCGGGTCAGGGTATCGCCGCGCCGGTAATCCTTGTAGGCCATAAAACGCATCGGCCCGCCATAGGTCTCGATGATGTCGCCCATGCCGAGGTGCTGCATGCATTTCACGCCGTTAGGCCAGATGGAGATGGCCGCCCCGACGGGCCTGATCTCCTTTACGGCTTCAAACACGGTACAGTCGATGCCCGCTTTCTTCAGCGCCACGGCAGCGCTCAGGCCACCAATGCCCGCGCCAATCACGATTGCTTTCATGCTTCTCTCCTTTTGCAGGGTGTAAAGACATTCAGCAATTTGCGTACCAGGCTGCAGCATGGCGAAAACGGCGTTGTAAGGGAGACGTTTGCACTGCTAAGGTGCGTAAACGCGGTGAGCGTGCCTTTTTATGAATCAAAAATTTCCAGTTGAGCTATACGGAATCGACTGTTTCACGCCCGCGTTCAGGGTGGCGTGGTTTGTGCAATAGCCTGGAGAAGGATAATAAAGGAGACACTATGATCGCACTGCACGACTTCAATCAGCTTCCTGAGAAAGATGCTCTTACGCTGCTTCTGCCCTGCGTGGCGATACCCGGCTGGGCCGACGCGCTGGCTCTGGGGCGGCCATATGCCAGCCGGGACGAATTACTCAGTACGGCAAACGCGCTGACGCAAAACTGGGACGAAGCGGAGCTGGCGCAGGCCCTGAGCGCCCATCCGCGCATCGGGGAAAAGCCCGCGGGTTCAGCGGCAGAGGCGGCGCTGTCGCGTCAGGAGCAGGGCGCTGTGAACGATCGCGATGCTGACCTTGCCCAGGCGCTGCGTGAAGGCAACGCCCGCTACGAAGCCCGCTTTGGACGCGTCTTTCTGATCCGCGCGAAGGGCCGCAGCGGCGAGGAGATATTGCGGGCCCTGCACGCGCGGCTGGAGAACAGCGACGCGCAGGAAGTCCGTGCCGCGCTGGAACAGCTGCGGGAAATTACGCTGCTTCGGCTGGAAGGAGTTATTAGCGAATGAGCACACTCAGCACCCATATTCTCGATATCTCAACGGGCAAGCCCGCGGAGGGCGTAACGGTTCATCTACAACAGGACGGGAGCACGCTGGCCACGGGCGTGACCAACGCCCAGGGGCGCATTGCCGCGTTCGTTCCCTCTCTGCCCGCAGGTCGCTATCGGCTGGTGGCGGAGATCGGGGCGTGGTTTAGCGAAACCGGTCGCGACACGCTCTATCCCAGCGCGCAAATTGATTTTGTGACGGGAGAAACGGCAGACGAGCATTTCCATCTGCCGTTTGTGATTGCCCCCGGCGGATGGTCAACCTACCGGGGCAGTTGACCACACCCGCTCGCCGTTGACCCAGGTCTCGCTGATGTTGCGCTCGTCTCCGAGGGTCATCAGCACGAAAAGCTGCTCGTAGATATCCTGACAGCGGCGATTGCGCAGGCGCTGCAGCGGCGTCACGTCGGGATCGATGACCACAAAATCCGCCTCTTTGCCGGGTGTGAAGTTGCCAATCTTATCGTCCAGCCGGAGGGCGTGCGCGCCGCCCAGCGTGGCGTGATAAAACGCCTCGCTGGCGCGCAGGCGGTAGCTCTGAAGCTGGCCGACCTTGTAGGCTTCCCCCAGCGTGCGCAGCATGCTGAAGGTCGTGCCCGCCCCAACGTCGGTGCCGATGCCCATCCGCACCCTGTGCTGCCAGCAGGCGGGCAGGCGAAACAGCCCGCTGCCGAGAAACAGGTTAGAGGTAGGGCAAAACGCCACCGCCGAGCCGGTGTCATGCAGGCACTGCCACTCGCTGTGGTGCAGATGGATCGCGTGGGCAAACACGCTGCGCTCGCCGGTCAGGCCGTAGTGGTGATACACGTCGAGATAGCGCTCATGCTCCGGCCAGAGGTCGCTTACCCAGGCCACTTCGTTGGGGTTTTCGCTCAGGTGGGTCTGCAGCCAGGTGTCCGGGAACTCCTCTCTGAGCAGGCTGACCGCCGCAAGCAGCTCGGGGGATGACGTCGGGGCAAAGCGCGGCGTAATGGCATAGCCCAGCCGTCCCCGGTGGTGCCAGCGCTGGATTAGCGCCCGCGTCTGCCGGTAGCTCTGCTTCGCGTCTTCGCTCAGGTAGTCCGGCGCGTGTCTGTCCATCATCACTTTTCCGGCGATAAGGCGCATGTTCAGGCGCAGGGCCTCGGTAAACAGCGCTTCGACCGATTCCGGATGCAGCGTGCAAAACACCAGCGCGGTGGTGGTGCCGTTGCTCACCAGTTGCTGAATAAAAAATTCGGCGATCTCTTTCGCGTAGGCCTCATCGGCAAACTGGCTTTCCACCGGGAAGGTGTAGGTGGTCAGCCACTCCAGCAGCTGTTCGCCAAAGGCGCCGATCATCTCCGTTTGCGGGTAATGGACGTGGGTGTCGACAAAACCGGGCAGCAGCAGCCTGCCGCGCAGGTCGGTATAGCCTTTGTGCGGGTCAAGATACTGCTCGCCCTCCTGCCACGGCATGTGCGCCAGAATTTTTCCGTTCTGGATAAACAGCAGGCCGTCCTCAAGATAGCGCGCGTGCTGGGCAATGGCGTCTGCGCTGTCGCAGACCCGGGCAATATCAAAAAATGCACCGCGTATCGCAGTCTGGTATTCCATCATGGTTCCTGCCTTCGTGTGTGCGTAGCGGGGTGGGAAAGCTCAGCAAGAACGGTGCCAGAATGAACGGGCCGCAGATACGCTGCGGCCAGAGGGGAGGGGTTACTCTTTTTGCGTCGCCACGCGGGAGCCAAACGACGTCGCGCCTGCCGTCTCGCGCTCTTCCCGCGCCAGCCAGCGGTAGGTCACGCCGCCGAGGAAGACGCCGATAAACCAGCTGAAGTTTGCCACCTCATGCAGGGCCGGGATAAAGCTAATGACCAGGCCCACGGCAACGGACGGGATCAGGGCGCCAATGGCTTTCGGGTTAAAGCCGTTGCGGTACCAGTATTTGCCCTTTGGCGTGTCGTCGAACAGATCGTCAACCGACACCTTGCCGCGCTTAATCAGGTAGAAGTCAGCAATCAGAATGCCGAACAGCGGGCCGATAAACGCCCCGAGCACGTCCAGGGTGTAGTGGATAAGCTCCGGCGAGTTGAACAGGTTCCACGGGGTGAGCAGGATCGAACCGACGGCGGCGATCATGCCCCCGGTGCGGAAGCTGATTTTCTGCGGCGAGCAGTTAGAGAAATCAAACGCCGGGGAGACGAAGTTCGCGACGATGTTGATCCCGATGGTGGCGGTGATCATCGTCAGCAGGCCTATCGCCACGGCCAGATCGTTACCCACGCGGCTGACGGTTTCGATCGGATCGGTGATCATGCGGCCAAACAGCGACTGGGTGCCGGAGACAATCACCACGGTGACGATGGAGAACAGCAGGAAGTTAAACGGCAGCCCCCAGCGGTTGCCGCGGCGGATCTCGCCCATGCTTTTGCCGTAGCGGGAGAAGTCGCCAAAGTTGAGCAGCGGGCCGGAGAAGTAGGAGACCACCAACGCCGTGGCGGTGATCATCTGCCAGGTCTGCTCGCCCGCGCTCAGGGATTTGCTGGCGAGGGTAAAGGAGATCCCGTCAAAACCGGTCTTGTATACAATCCAGCCGGCGAGGGCCAGCATTACCACATAGACCGCCGGACCGGCGATATCAATAAAGCGCTTGATGGCGCTCATGCCGTGCCAGAAGACCATCGCCTGCAGGACCCACATAATGGCAAAGCAGATCCAGCCCAGATGCGACAGGCCCAGGAATGCGCCGGTAGTGAGTGAAGAGAGCGATGGCCAGAACTTCAGCGCCACCAGCATCAGGGCGTTGGCGGCAAGATAGGTCTGGATGCCGTACCACGCGAAGGCAATCAGCCCGCGGATCACCGCCGGAATATTGGCTCCGAAGACGCCGAACGCCTGACGGCTGATCACCGCATAGGGCACGCCCGCCATCTGGCTTGGTTTGGCCACCAGGTTGGCGCACAGCTGCACGATGCAAATCCCCACCAGCAGGCAGAGCAGCACCTGCCAGCTTGCCAGCCCGAGCGTAAAGAAGCTCGCGGCGACAACATAACCCCCCATGCTGTGAACGTCCGACATCCAGAACGAAAAGATGTTGTACCAGCTCCAGTTCTGGTCACGCGTCGGTGCCAGATCCTCATTGCAAAGACGTGGGCTGTAAACCGCACCGGAATCAGCGGCCGTACCTTGCTGTGCGTTTTGACTGTTTGGCATGAAACCTGCTCCTGTGAATGAAAACCCGTTAAGCGGGAGTGCAAACGGTGTTGCAGGATCCAGGCCAAAATAATAAATCTTGTATGCAATATTTTATTTTTATGTATACGATTCGATAACGAAGAGTAAAAGACGGAGTGGTGAATGAACAACATAAACGCCCTGCAGACCGCGCCAGACCTGCATGACAAAGACGAATCGATCTTTCAGGCGCTGATGACCGCGATTGTCGAACATCAGCTGCTGCCGGGGAGCAAATTGCCGGAAGAGGCGCTGGCCGAGGTGTTTGGCGTAAGCCGCACGGGCATCCGCAAGGTGCTTCAACGACTCGCCGCTGTGCAAATGGTCACCCTGACGCCCAAGCGTGGTGCACACGTCGCCAGCCCGACGGTGGAAGAGGCGCGACACATCTTTCGCACCCGCGCGCTGCTGGAGGTCGCTAACCTTCCGGACGTGCTGGCGCACTGCCAGCCGCCGCACCTTGCCGCGCTGGAGACCATTATTCGCCAGGAGCAGCAGGCGCACGAGGCCTATGACGGCCCGGCGGCGATTCGCCACTCCGCCAATTTCCACATTCAGCTGCAGGCCATCTCCGGCAACCAGGTGCTCACTGAGATGGTGACCAGCCTGAGCCAGCGTTCTTCGCTGGTGATCGCCACCTGGGGCGCGCCGTGGCGTCAGGGCTGCCGCTGCAACGATCACGAACAGCTTGTGGATCTGCTGCGCCAGAAGGCGCTTGAGCCATTAAGCGATGCCCTCATGCACCATTTTGAACATATCGTCGCCAGCCTCTGCTTCGAGCTGGCGGGCGAGTGCCTGCCTGATTTTGCCCGGCTGTTTGCCGGCCACAAGGAGTCGTAATGTCTGTCTGTATACAAGTGATCAACCCCAACACCAGCCTCGCCATGACGGAAACCATCGGCGCGGCGGCGCGCGCGGTGGCGGCGCCGGGGACGGAGATCCTCGCGGTCTGCCCGAGCGCGGGCGTGCCGTCTATAGAAGGCCACTTTGATGAGGCCATCGCCGCCGTCGGTGTGCTGGAACAGATCAAAAAAGGCAGGGAACAGGGCGTGTCGGGTCACGTGATTGCCTGCTTTGGCGATCCGGGCCTGCTGGCGGCGCGCGAGCTGGCCCAGGGGCCGGTTATCGGCATTGCCGAAGCCGCGATGCACATGGCGACGCTGGTGGCGACGCGTTTTTCGGTGGTTACCACGCTGCCGCGCACGCTGATTATTGCCCGTCATCTGTTGCACCAGTATGGCTTTCAGGACCATTGCGCGGCGCTGCACGCCATCGACCTTCCGGTGCTCGCGCTGGAGGATGGCAGCGGTCTGGCGCAGGAGAAAGTGCGCGCGCGTTGTATACAGGCGCTGAAAGAGGATGGCTGTGGCGCCATCGTGCTGGGCTGCGGCGGCATGGCGACGCTGGCGCAGGAGCTGACCCGCGAGCTGCGCGTGCCGGTGATCGACGGCGTCAGCGCGGCGGTGAAGATGGTGGAGTCGCTGGTGGCGCTGGGGCTGTCGACCAGCAAGCACGGGGATCTGGCGTTCCCGGAGAAAAAACCGTTAAGCGGGCATTTTCAGGCATTGAATCCATTTTAATTTTTGGGGGTAGCAATGGGGCTTTTTGAACAGGATTATCCGCGGGATCTGCGCGGCTACGCGGGCAACCCGCCGCACGCGCGGTGGCCGAATCAGGCGCGCGTTGCCGTGCAGTTTGTGCTCAACTATGAGGAAGGGGCGGAAAACCACGTTCTGCACGGCGATGCCGGATCCGAGCAGTTCCTGTCGGACATTATCGGCGCGGCCAGCTACCCGGATAAGCACATGTCGATGGACTCCCTCTACGAATACGGCAGCCGCGCCGGGTTCTGGCGGATCCACAATGAATTTCAGAAGCGCGGCCTGCCGCTGACGGTCTTTGGCGTGGCGATGGCGCTGGCGCGTCACCCGGAGATTGTTGAGGCGATCAAAGCGGCGGATTACGACGTGGTCAGCCACGGCTGGCGCTGGATCCACTATCAGAATATGGACATCAGCCAGGAGCGCGAACACCTGCACAAGGCGGTGCACGTTCTGACCGACCTGTTTGGCAAGCCGCCAACCGGCTGGTACACCGGGCGCGACAGCCCCAACACGCGCCAGCTGGTGGTGGAGCACGGTGGTTTTGACTACGACAGCGACTACTACGGCGACGACTTACCCTTCTGGACGGAAGTGGCCTGCAGCGACGGCTCCCGCAAGCCGCACCTGATCGTGCCGTATACGCTGGATGCGAACGACATGCGCTTTGCGACCGCGCAGGGATTTAACACCGCCGAGCAGTTTTATACGTATCTGAAGGACAGTTTTGACGTGCTGTACGAAGAGGGGGAAAGCGCGCCGAAGATGATGTCCATCGGCATGCACTGCCGCCTGCTGGGACGGCCGGGGCGTTTTCGCGCGCTGCAGCGGTTCCTGGATTACGTTGAGCAGCACGAGCGGGTGTGGGTCTGTACCCGCCAGCAGATTGCCGACCACTGGCGGGAGGTACATCCGTTTCAGCAGTAAGTGTGCGATGTTTTGCCGGGTGGCGGCTGCGCCTTACCCGGCCTACAGGGCCCACAGGGCATACGGGACATCGTAGGCCCGGTAAGCGCAGCGCCACCGGGCAGGTTTTTCAGCGTTACACCATCAAACTCACCTGCGCCGCCACAATGCGCCACCCGTAGGCAAACCGCACCCACGTCTGCTGCTGGCGGCCAACGCGTTCCGTGCTCTCGCGGGTAAACTCGGTGCTGCATACGGCATAATCCTCCCCGAAGGTGGTGATGACGGTGTGGCGCAACGTCCGCTGCAGCCCGGCGGCGGGGCGCGCCGCACGAAAGGCGCGGATTTCATCGATCCCGTACAGGTTTTCACCCGCCCCCAGCCGTACCGTGTTTTTGTCGTGCCAGAACAGCTCGTCCAGCACCGCAACGTTGTTGCTCACCAGCGCGTCCTCATAGCGGTAAAACGCGGCCGTCACCTCGGCAACCACCCACGGGAGGTTAATGTCATCGTGATTCATCATGCTGCTATCTCCGCCGGGCGGGCATCGGTGATGCCGCTCTCTTCCAGAACCCGCGCGACGCGCAGGCAGGCCTGCTCGTTAAACGGCGCGGCAATCAGCTGCAGGCCAATGGGCGCGCCCTGCGCGGTGCGCAGCGGAACGGTGGTCACGGGCAGGCCTAAAAACGAAATCGGCTGGGTCAGCATCCCCATGCTGGCGCGGATGGGAAGCGGCTGACCGTTAATCTCCATGGTCTGCTCGCCGATCCGCGTGGCGCTGCGCGGCGTTGCCGGGGCAATCAGCACGTCGGCCCGTGCAAACAACGCGTGAAACGCCTGCCGTGCCTGCGCGCGAAACCGCTGGGCCTGAATGTACCAGGCGGAAGGGATCATCGCCCCGGCCAGCAGGCGTTCGCGGGAGTGCGGCTCAAAACGCTCGGGCTCGCGGCGAAGCGCGGGAAGGTACTGATTTCCACCCTCGGAGGCGCTGATGATAAACGCCGCGGAGCGCGCCAGCTCGGCGTCAGGAAACAGAAGCTCATCCTGCACGTCGAGCGCCTTCGCCACCCGCGCCACGGCGTCTCTGGCGTCCGCGTCGCACCAGGTGGTGAAGTAGCCGCCGAGCACCGCGCAGCGCAGGCCGTCAAGCCCGCGGTCAAGCAGGGGGCGCGTCTGTTCCCGCGAGCTCTCTGCCTGAAAACCGTCGCTGGTGTCCCGGCCCTGCAGCGCGTCGTACACGGACGCCAGGTCGCATACGCGGCGCGCAAAGGGCCCGATATGATCCAGGCTCGCGACAAACGGATGGCTGCCGGATCGCGACAGGCGGCCAAAGGTGGGCTTCAGGCCGTAGATGCCGCACAGGGAGGCCGGAACGCGAATCGAGCCGTTGGTGTCGGTGCCGAGCGAAAAGTGCACCAGCCCGGCGGCCACCGCGGCGGCTGAACCGCCGGACGACCCGCCCGCAATGCGCGTCAGATCGTGCGGGTTACGCGTTGCGCCGTAGTGGCTGTTCTCGGTGGTAAAGCCGTAGGCGTAGGCGTCCATATTGACCATCCCAGTCAGCAGCCCGCCCGCGCTGCGCAGCTGGCGCACGGCGAAGCTGTCGGCGGCCGCGGCGGGGCGCTGGCTGAACAGCTCGGCCCCGGCGAGGGTGGTGTGACCGGCAACGTCGAACAGGTTTTTCACCGCGTAGGGCACGCCCGCCAGCGGCGGCAGGGGGCGCTTTTCCCGTCGCAGGGTATCGATATTGTCGGCCTCGGCGAGCATGCGTGCTTCCGTCACGGCGGTCCAGGCGCCGATCTGCGGGTTAACGCGCGCAATCCCCTCCAGCGTCTGTCGGGCGATCTCGCGAGCGCTCAGCTCCCCCGCGCTCAGCGCCTGCTGAATAGCGCTGATACTCATCTCGTGTAGCGTCATGCTTTATACACTCCTGCGATCTCCAGACGGTCGTCGAGCGGCAGCGCCATCAGCGGGGCGGCCATGCTGGCTATGCGGCTAAACTGCAGCTGCAGTTCGGCCCGGCGGGCGTCATCCAGCGTCACGCCGAGTACGGTTTCCATCTGCGCCAGGTACGCCTGCCAGTCGGGTTGGTGTGTCGTCATTATTTTCTCCTCAGAATCCGGCGGCCGCGCCGTTGCTGCGCGGGTCAAATGCCCCTTCAAACAGCCCGTTGGGGTGGCGAACAATGGCGCCCGCGTGGCCCATGGCTTCACTAAAGTCAGGGAATAGCTCCACCTCGTGACCGAGTGCCCGCAGGCGCGCGACCGTCTCGGATGAAAAACGCCCTTCAAGCTTTAAGGTGTCTGAGGTTTGCCCCCAGGTGCGCCCCAGCAGCCAGCGTGGGCGGGTGATGCTCTCCTGCAGGGGCACGCCCTGGACAACGTAGCGGGTAAAGAGCGCGGCCTGGGTTTGCGGCTGTCCGTCGCCGCCCATCGATCCGTACACCATCACACGCCCGTCCTTCAGACGCGCCGCCGCCGGGTTCAGGGTGTGGAACGGCTGTTTGCCCGGCGCGAGGGCCAGAAGATGGGCGGGATCGAGGCTGAACGATGCGCCCCGGTTCTGCCAGAGGATGCCGGTATCGGGCAGGACAACGCCGCTGCCGAACTCGTGATAAAGGCTCTGGATAAACGAGACGGCAAGCCCGCTGCTGTCCATCACCCCCATCCACACCGTATCGCCGGGGCCTTTTCCGGTTCCCCACGGCGCGGCGCGGCCGTCGTCAACCCTGTCGGCAAGCGCCTGCAGCGCGGCGGGATCCAGCAGACCCTGAATATCGGTTTTCAGCGCGCGTGGGTCGGTGATGTGGGCATCGCGCAGGCCAAAGGCCAGCTTGGTGGCTTCCACGATGCGGTGAAGGGTTTCGGCGTCGTCGGCCTCCGCCATGTTCAGGCGGTCGGTGATGCCGAGTATCGCCAGCGAGACCAGCCCCTGCGTTGGCGGGGCGTGGTTAAAGATCTCTCCCTGCTGATGCTCCAGCTTCAGCGGCGTGGTGCGCCGGGCCGCGTGGGCGTTGAGATCGGCCAGCGTTACGGGGAGACCCAGCGTCTCCATGCCGTGCGCCAGGACTTCCGCCAGCGGGCCGCGATAAAAGCTGTCGAGACCCTCTTCCGCCAGGCGCGTCAGGGTCGTGGCCATGGCGGGCTGGTAAAACCGGCTCCCGACCTGCGGCGGCTTACCGTTCACCAGCCAGGTTTCCGCGAATCCGGGGATAGCCTTCAGCTCGTCGAACTTGCTGGCCGTGGCGTGGGCCTGAGAGGCCGTGACCGGGGTGCCGTTCTGCGCATAGTCAATGGCGTCGGCCAGCAGGCGGGCCAGCGGCAGCGTTTTGCCGGTGATTTCGCGCGAGACCTTCAGCGCCTCGTCCCAGCCGCTTACCGTGCCGGCGACGGTTAGCGCCGCCTGCGGTCCGCGATGGGGGATCTGCGTGAGCCCATCGTAGGCGGCCAGCGTCGCGCGCGATCCCGCCGCGCCGCTGGCGTCAATGGCGATGGGGTCGCCTTCCGGCGGCACGATAAGCCATAAGCCATCGCCGCCCAGCCCGTTCATATGCGGGTAAACCACGGCGATGGTGGCCGCTGCCGCGACCATCGCCTCTATCGCGCTGCCGCCTTCGCGCAGCACCGCCAGCGCGCTCTGGCTGGCAAGATGGTGGGGCGCAACGGCCATGCCGTGCGTGGAGACATTACTTTGCATGAAGCGTCCTCGTAACCCTGAAAGTCACAAGGTGCTGCAAAAGCTGTTCCAGTTCTGAAAGAAAAGTTTCATTAAACTGGCACGTATAATGAATACATACAAAAAAGGTACAATGTAATGAAACAAAAGTTACAGAGGCGCTATGGAACAGTTAGATGAACGTCTGAAAGCACAATACCCGTCGCTGTCGCCGCAGGAGCAGCGGGTGGCGGACTTTATATTCGACCATTTTGACGATCTGATTAGCTACAACAGCGCCGAGCTGGCGCAGCTGAGCGGGGTGTCGAAAGCCACGGTGAGCCGTCTGTTTAAGCGGCTGGGCTATGAGAAATATAAGGACATGCGCGACGAGCTGCGCACCCTGCGCCAGAGCGGAATGCCGCTCACCGATAACCGCGACGCGGTGCAGGGCAACACGCTGCTGGCGCGCCACTATAAGCAGGAGATGGCGAACCTGACCCAGTGGGTCAATGCCCTCGACGCGCAGCAGTTTGCCGACGCCATAGCCTGCATGGTCAGGGCGCGCCGCATCGTCATTATCGGCATGCGTAACGCCTATCCGGCGGCGCTGCACCTGCGCCAGCAGCTGCTGCAGGCGCGCGGTCAGGTGCTGGTGCTGCCGCAGCCGGGGCAGAGCCTGAGCGAGGAGCTGGTGGACTTAACGCCGGACGATCTGGTGGTGATGATGGCCTTTCGCCGTCGCCCGCGCATCATCCGCCCGCTGCTGCAGCAGCTTCAGAGCAGCGGTATTCCGGTGCTGCTGATGTGCGAGCCGCAGGCCCACAGCCTTTTTCCGCTGGCGAGCTGGCAGCTCTGCGCCCCGCTGGACAGCGTCTCGGCCTATGATAGCTATTCCTCGGTCAACAGCCTGATCAACCTGCTGGCGAACGCCTTCCTGCATGACATTCTCGATCAGGGCCGTCCGCGCATTCACGAGATCGCCTCCCTCTACCAGCTACTGGACGAACTCGAACAGCGATAATGGGGCATCAGGGTGGTGCTTTGCATTAAAATGGTGCATAAGGGCGGGGCGAAAATGGAGAGCGGTTTCGCCCCGCCCGCGTTTTATCAGGCTTTATTAGAAAAATCCCCGCTTCGCGTTATCTGGCACATTAGTTGCAAAATCACCTTCAAAGAATCTTTTGTTTCATGTTAACGTTACGGGGAAGCACCATGAAAAAACTGTTAATTGCATTGGCCGGGGCCGCATGCCTCTTCACACAGCTGCCGGCAAAGGCTGACCAGCTTCAGGATATCGAGAAGCGCGGCACGATTCGCATTGCCGTTCCGCAGGACTTCCCGCCGTTTGGCTCGGTGGGGACCGATCTGCAGCCGCAGGGCTATGACATCGACATGGCGCGCTATCTGGCCAAACAGATGAAGCTCAAGCTGCAGCTGGTGCCCGTGACCAGTGCCAACCGCGTGCCGTACCTGCAAACCGATAAGGTGGACCTGGTCATTTCCAGCCTCGGTAAAAACCCGGAGCGCGAGAAGGTGATCGACTTCAGCCGCGCCTACGCGCCGTTCTTCCTCGGCGTGTTTGGTCCGAAAGGGGCTGAACTGAAGGACGCCGCCGCGCTGAGTGGAAAAACCATCGGCGTGACGCGCGGGGCGGTGGAGGACATGGTGCTGACCGGCCTGGCGCCGAAAGACGCGGACGTGAAGCGCTACGAAGACAATAACACCACGCTCTCCGCCTACCTCTCTGGCCAGGTGCAGTACGTGGCAACAGGCAACCTCGTGGTGGCGGCCATTTCGCGCCAGAACGCGGATAAAGCCCCGGTCCCGAGCTTTATGCTGAAAGACTCGCCGTGCTTTATTGGCCTGAAGAAAAACGAACCGGCCCTGAAGGCAAAAGTGGACGCGCTGATCGAGCAGGGCATTAAGGACGGCACGCTGAACGGCCTGTCCGAGCAGTGGCTGAAGGCCCCGCTGCCGGCAAACCTTGGCGCCTGAGCCGATGACGGAGCAACTTGATTTTTCAGCCCTCTGGCCGCACTGGCCGGCGCTGCTGGCGGGATTGTGGGTCACCGTTCAGCTGACGGTAATGGCCACCGTCGGCGGGCTGGCAATCGGGATTTTCGGGGCGGCGATCCGCAGCGGACGCACCACCTGGTTCAGCCGTATCTGGGGCGCGTACGTGGAAATCATCCGCAACACGCCGTTTGTGGTGCAGCTGTTTTTCATCGTCTTCGGTCTGCCGAATCTGGGCCTGAAGATGACGGCGGGGGAAGCGGCGCTATTGGCAATGGTGGTGAACCTGGGTGCGTACAGCACCGAAATTATCCGCGCGGGCATTCAGGTCACGCCGAAAGGGCAGTGGGAGGCCGGGCGCGTGCTGGGGCTGACCCGCCTGCAGACCTTTATCCGCGTGGTGCTGCCGCCCGCGCTGCAGCGCATTTACCCGGCGCTGGTGAGCCAGTGCATCATCGTGATGCTCGGCTCGTCGGTGGTGTCGCAGGTCTCGTATGAAGAGCTGACCTTCGCCGCCAACCTGATCCAGTCCAGAACGTTTTTAAGCTTTGAGGTCTATTTGGTGACCACCGGGATTTACCTGGCGCTGTCGATTACCCTGCGCCAGCTGATGATGGCGGCAGGACGCAAATGGCTGGGGGTGCAGGCATGATGACCACCTTTACCGACTGGGACATTATTCGCAACCTGCTGCTGGCCGGGCGCTGGACGGTGCTGCTGTCGCTGGTGGCGTTTGTCGGCGGGGCGGCGGTGACGCTGCCGCTCCTGCTGCTGCGCCTCACCGGCGGGCGCACGGTGAAGCGCATCATCCGCGGCTATATTGAGCTGTTTCAGGGCACGCCGCTGCTGATGCAGCTGTTCCTGGCCTTCTTCGGCGTGGCGCTGTTCGGCATCGACGTTTCGCCGTGGACCGCCGCCTCGCTGGCGCTGACGTTTTACACCAGCGCGTTTCTGCTCGATATCTGGTACGGCAGCATTCGCGCGCTGCCGAAGGGGCAGTGGGAAGCGTCGCGCTGTCTGGGGTTGACCTTTGGACAGACCCTGTTTCGCGTGGTCGCCCCGCAGGCGCTGCGCATCGGCATTGCGCCGACGGTCGGCTTTGCCGTGCAGGTGATCAAAGGCACCGCGCTGGCGTCGATTATCGGTTTTGTCGAGCTGACCAAGGCCGGGACCATGCTGACCAACGTGACCTATCAGCCGTTTAAGGTCTTTGCGCTGGTGGCGCTCGGCTACTTTATTCTGTGTTATCCGCTGTCGCGCTACAGCCGCTATCTGGAGACGAAATTCAATGCCTCTCATCACCATTAATCAGGTGCAGAAGTACTACGGTAATAACCACGTGCTCAAGGGCGTCGATCTGGATATCGACATGGGCCAGGTGATCTCCATCATCGGGCGCAGCGGATCGGGCAAAAGCACGCTCCTGCGCTGCATCAACGGCCTGGAAGGCTATCAGGACGGCAGCATCAAGCTGGGCGGCATGACCATTACCGACCGGGATTCCCAGGCGCGCGAAATCAGCCGCTCGGTGGGGATGGTGTTCCAGAGCTTTAACCTGTTCCCGCACATGACGGCGCTGGAGAACGTGATGCTCGCCCCGCGTCGGGTGCTGAAGAAAAGCGCCGCCGAATGCCGCGAATTGGCCCAGCGCATGCTGGAGAAAGTGGGGCTTGGCGATCGTCTGGATTACTACCCGTCGAGCCTCTCCGGCGGCCAGCAGCAGCGCGTGGCGATTGCCCGGGCGCTGGCCATGTCGCCGAAAGTGTTACTCTGCGACGAGATCACCTCCGCCCTCGACCCGGAGCTGGTGGGCGAAGTGCTCAAGGTTCTGGAGCAGCTGGCAGCCGAGGGGATGACGCTCATACTGGTTACCCATGAAATGAATTTTGCCCGCGAAGTGGGCGACCGCGTGGTGTTTATGCACCAGGGGAAAGTCTGGGAGCAGGGCGACAGCAAAACGCTGTTCGCCAACCCGCAGACCACGGAACTGAAGCAGTTCATCTCCTCCGTGCGCGGTCTCAACTGATAAGGACTGAACAATGGATATCGCACACTTTCCGCAAATCAACCCGCCCCAGCGCCTGCTGATGGGGCCGGGCCCGATCAACGCCGACCCGCGCGTGCTGCGCGCCATGTCGAGCCAGCTGATCGGCCAGTACGATCCGGCCATGACCCACTACATGAACGAGGTGATGGCGCTCTATCGCGGCGTGTTCCGCACCGAAAACCGCTGGACGATGCTGGTGGACGGCACCTCCCGCGCGGGGATTGAAGCCATTCTGGTCTCCGCCATTCGCCCGGGAGATAAGGTGCTGGTGCCGGTGTTTGGCCGCTTTGGTCACCTGCTGTGCGAAATTGCCCGCCGCTGCCGCGCGGAGGTGCATACCATCGAAGTACCGTGGGGCGAGGTGTTTACCCCGGACCAGGTGGAGGATGCGATTAAGCGTATTCGTCCGCGCCTGCTGCTAACCGTGCAGGGCGACACCTCCACCACCATGCTGCAGCCGCTCGCCGAGCTTGGCGCGATCTGCCGCCGCTACGACGTGCTGTTTTACACCGATGCCACCGCGTCGCTCGGCGGCAACGCGCTGGAGACCGACGCCTGGGGGCTGGACGCCGTCTCGGCCGGGATGCAGAAGTGCCTCGGCGGCCCGTCCGGCACGTCGCCGATCACCCTGAGCGCGCGGATGGAAGAGGCAATCCGTCGCCGCAAGTGCGTGGAGGAGGGTATTCGCACCGACGCCCACCGCGACGGCGACGAGGAGATGATCTACTCCAACTACTTCGATCTCGGCATGGTGATGGACTACTGGGGGCCGGAGCGGCTGAACCACCACACCGAAGCGACCACCGCACTGTTTGGCGCTCGCGAATGCGCGCGACTGATCCTGCAGGAGGGGCTGGATAACGGCATCGCCCGCCACAGGCTGCACGGCGATGCGCTGCTGAAGGGCATTCAGGCGATGGGGCTGGAGACCTTCGGCGACCTGAAGCACAAGATGAACAACGTGCTGGGCGTGGTGATACCGCAGGGCGTCAACGGCGACCAGGTGCGCAAGCTGATGCTGGAGGATTTCGGGATTGAAATCGGCACCTCGTTTGGCCCGCTGCACGGCAAAGTGTGGCGCATTGGCACCATGGGCTACAACGCGCGCAAGGACTGCGTGATGACTACCCTGAGCGCGCTGGAGTCGGTGCTGAACTACCTCAAATTCACCACCACCCAGGGGGCCGCCATGCAGGCCGCGTGGGACCACTATCGTCGCGAGACGCCGCAATGAGCCCGGCGGCAGAGCGGGTGATGGCGCGCGCCGACGCGCTGGCCGCCATCAGCGAAACCCCGGACGGCCTGACGCGGGTCTATCTCTCCACGCAGCATCTCCAGGCCAACCAGCTGGTTGGAGAGTGGATGCGCCAGGCGGGCATGACCGTCTGGCAGGACAGCGTGGGCAATATCTGTGGACGCTACGAGGGCGCGCAGGAGGGGGCGCAGGCGGTGCTGCTCGGTTCGCATCTGGACACCGTACGCAACGCCGGGCGCTACGACGGCATGCTCGGGGTGCTCACCGCCATCGAAGTGGTGGACAACCTGCACCAGCAGGGGCGGCATCTGGCGCAGGCCATCGAGATTGTCGGCTTTGGCGACGAAGAGGGGACCCGTTTTGGCATCACCCTGCTGGGCAGCCGTGGTCTGACGGGAACCTGGCCGCAGGGCTGGCTGGAGACGTGCGATGCCCAGGGCATCAGCGTGGCGCAGGCGATGGTGCAGGCAGGACTCGATCCCACTCGCGTGGCGCTCGCGGCACGCCATCAGGAGGATTTCAGCGCCTGTCTGGAACTGCATATCGAACAGGGACCGTGTCTGGAGCAGGAAGGGCTGGCGCTGGGCGTGGTGGAAGCCATCAACGGCGCGCGCCGCCTCAACTGCCGCTTCACCGGCGAGGCCGGGCACGCCGGTACCGTGCCGATGAACCATCGTAAGGATGCTCTGGCCGCCGCCGCCGAGTGGATGGTGCTGATTGAAAACACCACCCGGCAGCAGGGCGGCAACCGGGTGGCGACGGTCGGGGAACTGCGCTGCCTGCCCGGCGCGGTGAACGTCATCCCCGGCGAGGTTGCGCTCTCGCTGGATATTCGCGGCCCGCAGGATGCCCCGCTGGACGCGCTGCTCGCTGAACTGCTGGCGCAGGCGCAGGCGATCGCCGCCCGTCGCGGGCTGAGCTTCAGCGCCGAGGAGTTTTACCGGATCGCCGCCACGCCGTGCGATGCGCGTTTGCAGCGCCTGCTGGGCGACGCGGTTGAATCGGTGCAGGGGCGCTCGTTATCTCTGCCCAGCGGCGCCGGGCATGACACCATCGCTCTGGCGGAACGCTGGCCGGTGGGGATGCTGTTTGTGCGCTGTAAGGGCGGGATAAGCCACCATCCGGCGGAATCGGTGATGGCTGAGGATGTTGCCCTGGCGATTGAGGCATTTGGGCAGGCGGTGAGAGCGCTTGGTGCGATCTGATTGTTGCCCGGCGGCGCTGCGCTTGCACGGGCCTACGGGATGGGTAGGCCGGGTAAGCGGCAGCGCCACCCGGCAAGGAATCACATCACTCCAGCCCCAGCGTATATTGCGCGATCTTAAAGTAGATAATCAGCCCGGTACCGTCGATCAGCGTCGCGATAAACGGCGCGGAGACGACCGCCGGGTCAATGCCGCAGCGCTTGAGCACCATCGGAATGACGGACGACACGATCGCACTCCACAGCGTAATGCACACCAGCGTCAGGCTGACGATGAGCGTAATCTCCAGCCCAATCCCCATCATCCAGGCGCGAATGCACCCGGCAATGCCGAGCGTCACAGCAATCATCAGCGAGGTGGTCATCTCTTTGCGCAGTACGCGGCCCACGTCGCGCAGATGAACTTCACCCAGCGCCATGGCGCGCACCAGCGTGGAGGTGATCTGCGTCCCGCTGTTGCCGCCCGTGCCGATCAGCAGCGGAATAAAGAACGCCAGCGCGATGGCGGACTCCAGTGCCTCTTCAAAATGCTGAATGACCGAGCTGGTGTAGGCTTCGGCGACAAACAGCAGCAGCAGCCAGACGGAGCGTTTCTTCCACAGGCTGAAGGCGCTGGTTTCCAGATAGGGCTTCTCCAGCGGCAGCGTCGCCCCCTGAAGCTGGGCATCTTCGGTGACGTCATCTTCCAGCAGATGGGCGATTTCGCGCTCGGTCAGGCAGCCGACGAGTTTGCCGTGGGTCACCACGGGCACGACATCTGCGTCGCCGTGCGCCAGCAGTCCTGCAACATCGGCACGTTCATCCTCCGGTTTGACCTGCAAAAACTGCGAAATCATCAGGCTTTTAATTGGCTGTACGGTATCTGTGGTCTGTAGCAGCTTGCGCACGGCAACCATCCCCGCAAGGCGGCCATTGTCTTCAATAAAAATATGCGACGGAATATCATCGTCTTTTAATTTTTTGAAGAATTGCTCGCGCGCCAGCGCCACGCATAATGCAATATCGAGGACGATAAAATCGGTATTCATATATTGCGCGACCGCGCTGTCATTGAATGCCAGGTTTTGGTTGTGAATAGCGTAAGACATAGTGAATTCCCTTTGAATAATAACATCTCTCAGGGGCGAGCAAGACAGGGCATGTCGAAGAGGAGATCCCCACGTCCTGGGTTCAGCACTGTACACCGTATCCCGCAAGGGAAGTTATACTGACAAAGCCTTGATTCGACAGTGCCTGTTTTACCCTGTGCCGGTTCTCTCGAACCTACCAGAGCGATAACGTGTATTTGTACAGGAGCCTCGCCATAACGAGATCGTTGTAAAACGAGAGGGATAATACGCCTGTTTAAATTTAGCGCTCAGAAAATTAAATAATGTTTAAGAACGGTTTAGATAAATCTTATTAATAAAATGTTGAGGGTTTATTTAAGGTTATTCATTTTAAATGGAGAATTAAATAATTAACGGGGGAGAGGAAAATGGCGTGGCTTGATAATCTGCTGAATCATTTTGCGCTGTATCCGGCACATCTGTTCGCGCTGTTATTCGTGATGGCGCTGAGCAAATCGACGGTGCTGATCTCCTCCGTGCTGCCGCCCGCCTCGGTGATGCTGCTGGCGGGCATCGGCGTCAGCCAGGGGAGCATGCATCCTGCCCTGGCGTGGCTGGCCGTGGTGATGGGGGCGACGGCAGGTTCGATGCTGAATTACCATATCGGCCAGTTGATGGGGCACACCCGGCTGGTCACGCGCTTCACGGCGAAGCATGCCGCTACGTTTTTACGGGTCCAGCATCAGCTACAAAAGAACGGCGTCATCGCCCTGTTTACGTCGCGCTTTCTGGCGGTGTTGCGTTATGTCGTGCCGCTGGCGGCGGGTATGCTCAGGCTGAACGCCGTCAAAGTCTACGCCGTCAGCCTGCTTTCCGCCTGCGCGTGGGCGGCGCTGTATGTCGGCGCGGTCACCGGCATCAGCGCCTTTTGAATTACAGACTTCCCATGCCGCCGTCCACCAGCAGCTCCGTTCCCACCGTGTAGCTCGACTCGTCGGAGGCCAGATAGAGCGCGGCTTTTGCCAGCTCCGTCGTCGAGCCCATTCTGCCGAGCGGCACCAGCTTGATGATTTCCGCCATCATCGCGTTAAGCGCCTCGTCGCTTAAGCCCGTTTTCGTAAACGCCGGGGTCTCCACCGGACCGGGGCTCAGGCCGTTGACGCGGATCCCGCGCGGCAGCAGCTCTGCCGACAGCGTGCGCGCCAGCGACAGCAGGGCGGCCTTGCTCGCGGCATACACGCTGCTGGTGGGCAGGCCGATGCGCGCGCTCACGGAGCCGCAGAGGATTATCGAGGACGGGTTATTCAGCAGCGGCAGCAGCGCCTGGATTAAAAAGAACGGCCCCTTCAGGTTGATGTTCATCAGACGGTCCCAGGCCTCTTCCTGCCAGGCTTCCAGCGGCGCGTGCGTCACGTCGCCGGCGTTGAGAAACACCGCGTCCAGGCGCGGCCAGCGGGCGGCGAGGGTTTCCGCCAGCGCTTTTTGCGAGGCGATATCGCCCGCATCGGTCGGGATCACCCAGGCCTTATCGCCCAGAATGCGCTCAGCTTCAGCGAGGGTGTCCGGGTTGCGTCCGGTCACGGCGACGCGCGCCCCTTCGGCGATAAACGCCTGCGCGGTGGCAAGACCGATGCCGCTGGTGCCGCCGGTAATCAACGTATACTTATCGGTTAAACGACCCATGTTCTTCTCCTGAAATGTCACTGGAGAAAGCACTATAGAAACGTTAGTATCGAAAGGAAACCAGGTACCAAATGGATACTAACGAGGCAAGAGGTGTGCTATGGCAGAAATGCTGGGTGAGTGCTGTGAAAAAAAATCTGAGGCCTATACCTGCCCGATGACGCAGTTT
This sequence comes from Enterobacter sp. FB, assembly GCF_000805795.1. NCBI lineage: Bacteria > Pseudomonadati > Pseudomonadota > Gammaproteobacteria > Enterobacterales > Enterobacteriaceae > Enterobacter > Enterobacter sp. FB. The sequence continues at coordinate 796,902 of NZ_JSZC01000013.1, forward strand.
GTAAACCTGATTTCCGGCAAATGGGCAATCCCGATCCTTTATCGTCTTATTGTGATTAACACGCCTGTCCGCTTTGGCGATTTGCTGCGGGCGGCTGCACCCATCACCCAGAAAGAGCTGACGAAGCAGCTGCGCCTGTTTGAACAGCGCGGGCTGGTGACGCGGACGGTCTACCCGGAGATCCCGCCGCGCGTGGAGTATCAGATTACCGGGCTGGGGTTAACCCTGCAGGATGCGCTCTCGCCGCTGGCCGCCTGGATGAGCGAGTACGGCGACCAGCTGGAGCGTTAGGCTACTGCTTTACGTAGCGCGGAGCCGGGATGCCGGTGCGCGCGCTGTTAAACAGCTCGAGGCGCGCCGCTTCGTAGCGGTCCCACAGGCTGACGTCATGCATCGGCGGGATGGTGATCGGTTCGCCCTGATCCAGCCCCGCCAGTGACGCATCCACCATATCGTCGGTGGTCATCACCGATCCTTCCGGCAGATCGTCCACCGTGACGCCAGAATGGCTCCAGATCTCCGTCGCGGTGGCGGCGGGCAGCACGGCCTGAATGCGCACGCTGCTGTCGGCAAATTCTTCCTGCAGTCCGCGGGTAAAGCTCAGTACCCAGGCCTTGGTGGCGCTGTAGAGCGCGCTGCCCGCACGGACATGAAGCGATAACACCGAGGCGATATTGATCAGCGTGCCGCGATTGTTCCGCGCCAGTCGCGGGAGAATGGCGTAGGTCAGCCGCATCAGCGCCGTGGTGTTGAGGGTATTGATGGCCTGATGCTGCGCCACCTCGCCCGCGAGGAACGGCGCCATCTGCGCGGTGCCCGCGTTGTTAACCAGCGTATCAATGGCGGTATTGCTGCGCAGTTCCTCTTCCACCGCGCGGATCCCGGCTTCATCGGTGAGATCGGCCACCAGAATATCGACTGCGACCCCGTAGCGCGCGCGCAGGTCGGCGGCGAGGGTTTTCAGGCGATCCTCGCGGCGGGCGACCAGGACCAGGTTGGCACCGTGCGCGGCAAGGCGATCGGCATAGACGGCACCGATCCCGGAAGAGGCACCCGTGATCAGGGCGGTGGTGATTTGCGTAGTCATAATGCATTACCTCAGGCAAAGTGGGTTATTTGATTTCAATATGAAACTGAATTAACTCTCTGTCATTTGGTTTTATAATGCAACCACATTGGCGAGTTTTTTTTGCTTTTGCCTGGCGGGTGGGCTCAGGAGGGGAGTTTGGCCACGATCTCTTCAGGCGTCAGTTCGCGCCCGTCGTCGGCGATAAGCATCAGTTTTCGCAGCGGTTTGCGCTGTTCGCTATCGACAAGAACGGTGCCGCATTCGTTTTCCGCGAACAAAAATTCATTGCCCCACTGGGACAAGGCAACCAGCACGGTTTGCAGGGCGCGTCCCTTGTCGGTCAGGACGTATTCCTGCCAGGCGCTGCCGTCGGAGGCGGGCTGAAGCCGGAGGATGCCTTCGTCCACCAGCAGCTTGAGCCGCGTGGTCAGCATGTTTTTCGCGATACCGAGGCTTTTCTGAAACTCGCCGAAGCGTTTAATACCGCGAAGCGCGTCTCGAACGATCAGCAGCGACCACCAGTCGCCAATGATATCCAGCGAACGGGCAACGGGGCAGGTGCTCTCTTCAAGGCGGGTACGTTTCACAGCGAATTCTCCGGTGGGGTGTGGTTTTATTATAAAACTAATTGGCACACTCCGTAAGCACGTTAATCATCAGTTTGAGAAATGCTTCCCGGAAAATTGTGACGAACCTGTCACACTGAACGCGACATTTTAAAACGAGTGAGGAATTAGGGATGAGAAAAGCACTACTCGCGCTGGCAGTCGCCGGTTCCATTTCAGCAACGTTTGGCGTACAGGCGCAAGAGACGCCGGAAGGGTATCAGCTGGAGCAAGTTTTAATCATGAGCCGTCACAACCTGCGCGCGCCGCTGGCCAATAACGGCAGCGTGCTGGAGCAGTCCACGCCGAAGCAGTGGCCGGAGTGGGAAGTGCCGGGCGGCCAGCTCACCACCAAAGGTGGCGTGCTGGAGGTCTATATGGGGCACTACATGCGCGAGTGGCTGGCGCAGCAGGGGATGGTGAAGACGGGAGAATGTCCACCGGCGGATAGCGTTTATGCTTACGCCAACAGCCTGCAGCGCACCGTCGCCACCGCGCAGTTCTTCATTACCGGCGCGTTCCCGGGCTGCGATGTGCCCGTGCACCATCAGGAAAAAATGGGCACCATGGACCCGACATTCAATCCGGTGATTACCGATAACTCGCCGGAATTCCGCGAAAAAGCGCTCAAGGCGATGGAGTCCGAGCGGCAGAAAATGCAGCTTGGTGAAAGCTACAAGCTGCTGGAGCAGATGACCAACTACGCCGACTCGCCGTCCTGCAAAGAGAAAAAGGTCTGCTCGCTGGCGGACGCGAAAGATACCTTCAGCGCCGACTATGAAAAAGAGCCCGGCGTTTCCGGGCCGCTGAAGGTGGGTAACTCGCTGGTGGACGCGTTCACGCTGCAGTATTACGAAGGCTTCCCGGCCGACCAGGTCGCCTGGGGCGAAATCAAAACCGACCAGCAGTGGCGCGTGCTGTCGAAGCTGAAAAACGGCTATCAGGACTCGCTGTTTACCTCTACCGAGGTGGCGCAAAACGTGGCGAAACCGCTGGTGAAGTATATCGATAAAACGCTGGTCACCGAGCAGGCGAAAGCGCCTAAGATCACCCTGCTGGTGGGGCATGATTCGAACATTGCTTCCCTGCTCACCGCCCTCGATTTCAAACCGTACCAGCTGCACGACCAGCAGGAGCGCACCCCGATTGGCGGCAAGATTGTCTTCCAGCGCTGGCATGACAAAAATGCCAACCAGGAGCTGATGAAAATTGAGTATGTCTATCAGAGCTCAGAGCAGCTGCGCAACGCCAGCGTGCTGTCGCTGCAGTCTCCGGCGCAGCGCGTGACGCTGGAGCTGAAGGGCTGCCCGGTGGATGCGAACGGCTTCTGTCCTGTTGATAAATTCAATGCGGTGATGAATAACGCGGCGAAGTAAGAGAGAACCCCCCGCGTGATGGCGGGGGGAAACGCTTAAACGTTTTTACGTTCGATGGTTTGCTCACCCCAGAAGAGCGAGTCTTTGTCCGTTTTTTCGAAGGCGCGCACCAGCACTTCATCGTTGCCTTCTTCCCAAATCTGCTCGGCCAGCTTTTCATCGTATTTCGCGACTTCAAAGATAGCTTCGGCAATCTCCGGAGAGGTGTTGCGTAAACTTGCCCATTCGCCCACGTGGTGAGCTTTGGATTCTTGAGTTGGCATGCTTGTCCTCCTGTTGGGTGTTAGCCGTTGAGTTTTTTGGCCAGACCCGCGACGTATTCACCCTGATAGCGGGCGATAGACAGTTCTTCATTGCTTGGCTGGCGTGAACCATCCCCACCGGCAATGGTGGTTGCACCGTACGGCGTACCGCCGCGCACCTGGGAAATATCAAACAGCTCCTGCGCGCCGTAGCCAATTGGCACAATCACCATCCCGTGATGAGCAAGGGTAGTCCAGGTTGAGGTAATCGTCTGCTCCTGACCGCCGCCGGTGCCGGTAGAGCTAAATACGCTGGCGAGTTTGCCGTAGAGCGCCCCGGATGCCCAAAGTCCGCCGGTTTGATCGAGGAAGGTGCGCATCTGGCCTGACATATTGCCGAAGCGGGTTGGGGTGCCGAAGATAATGGCATCATAATCCGCCAGCTCCTGCGGGGTGGCGACCGGGGCGTTTTGTGTTTTTCCCCCGGCTTTCGCGAAGGCTTCTGCCTGCATGGTTTCCGGTACGCGTTTCACCACAACCTCAACGCCGTCAACCCTGTTTGCACCTTCTGCTACCGCGTGAGCCATGGTTTCAATGTGTCCATACATGGAATAATAGAGCACCAGAACTTTTGCCATTTTGCTTCACTCCTCGTTGGTTTCTCTGACAGCGGATCGCTGCGCTCTTTTAAAGATATGTCATCACAGCCAGACTGCAAAAATGAACGCCATTTATTTGATTTATAACAACATGAGGAGAAAAATGGCTTTGTAGCAAAATGATACAACTTTCCCGGTGCGGATTTTTAAAATGATAAGAAAGGCTTATGAATTACCGCCGCGTCATCTCACCCGAAAGACTGAGATCATGTTGCAGGATATTACCTTCGGCTTGCCGGATAACCTCATTCCACTAAGCTTAGTTTCACGCGGCACAGATAAAGGCGTTGTCCTTGAGCCGCGAGGTGAAAGAATCCTCTTTTACTGAATGCAATATGATGTCTAATGTTTCACACTCTGGAGGTTAGAGATGGCAAACCATCGTGGTGGTTCAGGTAATTTCGCAGAAGACCGTGAAAGAGCATCAGAAGCAGGCCGTAAAGGTGGCCAGCATAGCGGGGGGAATTTTAAAAATGACCCTCAGCGCGCATCTGAGGCTGGCAAGAAAGGGGGGAAAAACAGCCATGGCGGTAATAAGTAATTCGCCGGGTTGACTCCCTGCCGCCGGGTTTCCCCCGGCGGTTTTTTTATTTCTGCAACATTGAACTGTAACCAAAGGCAACGCACACTACAGAATTGTTCTCATTTGCTGGTGCCGCATGTCTGTCTCACGCTTTAAATTCTCCGTAAAACCACAGGAAGCCATCCTCATTCTCATCACCATGTTTTGGGGCGGGACGTTTCTGGCCGTTCAGTACGCGGTGACCCTCAGCGATCCGTTCTTCTTTGTCGGCCTTCGCTTTGCGACGGCGGCGTTAGCCGTGGGGCTAATATCCCTTAAAACGCTGCGGGGTCTGACGCTGAAAGAGCTTAAGGCGGGCGTGGCGATTGGGGTGGCGATAGCCATGGGCTACAGCCTGCAGACGTGGGGATTGCAGACCATCTCCAGCAGCAAATCCGCGTTTATCACTGCCATGTATGTGCCGCTGGTGCCGCTACTGCAATGGCTGTGCCTGGGGCGGCTGCCGGGTCTGATGTCCTGTATTGGCATCGTGCTGGCGTTTATCGGCCTGATCTTACTGGCCGGGCCGGAAAACAATCTTCTGGCGCTGGGGCCGGGCGAGATCATTACCCTGATTGGGGCGATTGCCATTGCGGCGGAGATTATTCTGATCAGCGCCTGGGCGGGCAAGGTCGACGTCAAACGGGTGACGGTGGTGCAGCTCGCCACGGCCTCGCTGGTGGCCTTTGCGACGATGGTGCCGGCAGGTGAGTCCGTACCGCCGCTGTCCACCGGCCTGGTCGTGGTGGCGCTGGGGTTGGGGATTTTCAGCGCCATTATCCAGGTCACCATGAACTGGGCGCAGCGCAGCGTATCGCCAACGCGGGCAACGGTCATCTACACCGGCGAGCCGGTCTGGGCGGGCATTTTCGGGCGACTGGCCGGGGAACGTCTGCCGCTGCTGGCCCTGGTGGGCGCGGCGTTTATTGTCGCCGGGGTGCTGGTGAGCGAGTTGAAGCTCAGAAAGCGTCGGAACCCTGTGAGCGACATGACTGCTGAAGAAGGTTTAGATTGAAAAAACAGACGGGTTTATCTACGATATGTACGGATAAATACCGTACACGGTGAAGTAAACCATGCCAGCACTGAAAAAACAGCGTATCGATCTTCGCTTAACGGACGAAGACAAAACAATGATTGAAGAAGCGGCAGCGATGACGAATCAAACGATCACCCAGTTTATGGTGAACAGTGCGTCAGAGCGGGCAGCGGAAGTCATCGAGCAGCACCGCCGTCTCGTATTAAACGAAGCATCCTGGAATGCGGTGATGGATGCCATCGACAATCCACCAGAGCCAAATGAACGCCTGAAGCGAGCGGCGAAACGTCTTCGAAACATGGAGTGAAGCGTCGTGGACAATCTCACGATCGAAATGTTTTCAGAGGGAAAAGACTATGATTTCAGGGACTTCGATTGTGGTGAACCCTCGCTAAATGTCTTCCTCACAGAACATCTGGTGCGTCAGCACAATGGGCGTATTTTACGAGGCTATTTGCTTAAAGATCGCGATGGTCCGCGAGTCCTGGGCTATTACACGTTGTCTGGTAGTTGCTTTGAAAAAGCGATGCTGCCTTCTAAGACTCAGCAGCGTCGGATCCCTTATAGCAACGTACCGAGCGTAACGCTGGGACGTCTGGCGATACATAAAGACTTACAGGGGCTGGAGTGGGGAACGACGCTCGTCACGCATGCCATGCGGGTTGTCTATCTGGCATCGCAGGCGGTGGGCGTACACGGAATATTTGTTGATGCACTCAACGACCAGGCAAAACAATTTTATCTGAAGCAGGGCTTTATTCCGCTGACGGATGAAAACAGCCATTCTCTTTTCTTTCCTACAAAATCTATCGAACGACTGTTTGAGCAGGCGTGATTGCCTGACATAAAGGTGTTCTTAGCGAACATAAAGGTCGGGTAAGGCATCGCCGTCACCCGACAATGAGATTTCACGACTCCTGACGCACCACCTCGCCCTGCGGCGCAGCGGCCATCCGGCGGCTCAGCAGGGCGTTAAGCAGGATCGCGCCGAAGGTCGCCGTGCCAATCCCGCCGATCGTAAACCCGCCCAGCGTCAGGGCAAAATCGCCCGCGCCCAGCACCAGCGTGACCGCCACCATAATCAGGTTGCCATTCTGACTAAGGTCGACGCGATGCTGCACCCAGATGCGCGCCCCGGCCACGGCGATCAGCCCAAACACCACGATTGATGCCCCGCCGATGACCGGTGACGGAATGGTATGGATCAGCGCGCCGAATTTCGGCGAGAAGCCGAGCAGCATCGCCATCACCGCCGCCGCCACGAAGACCAGCGTCGAATAGACTTTGGTCACCGCCATCACGCCGATATTCTCGGCATAGGTGGTAACGCCGCTGCCGCCCACGGAACCGGAGAGCATGGTCGCCAGCCCGTCGCCGACGAACGCGCGGCCCATGTACGGGTCCATGCTGCGTCCGGTCATTCCCGCGACCGCCTTCAGGTGACCCAGGTTTTCCGCCACCAGGATAACGGCGACGGGGGCGATAAGCATCATCGCCTGGGTGTTAAAGGTGGGGGAGGTCACCTTCGGCAGGCCGAACCAGGCGGCCTGATGCAGCAGCGTAAAATCAACCGGCTTGCCGAGACCAAAAACGTTTGCCAGCAGGGCATATACCAGACAGGCGACAATCAACCCGACCAGGATCAGCAGCCGCTGGATCATGCCCTGCGTAAAGACCGCCACCAGACCGATGCACAGCACGGTCACGACGGCCATCCAGCTTTCAAAGGGCGAGCCGGAGACGCTTTTCACCGCAATCGGCGCAAGGTTCAGACCGATCGCCATTACTACCGCGCCGGTGACGACGGGGGGCATCATGCGTTCGATCCAGCGCGTGCCGATCTTCATCACCACCAGACCGATCAGGGTATACACCAGACCGCAGGCGATGATGCCGCCGAGGGCCACGCTCAGGTTGGGGTTGATTCCCTGGCCGTTAAACCCGGTGGTGGCGATGACCACCCCGACAAAGGCGGCGCTGGAGCCGAGATAGCTGGGCACGCGCCCGCCGGTGACAAAAAAGAACAGCAGGGTGCCGATACCGGACATCAGAATCGAGAGGTTGGGATCGAGTCCCATCAGCATCGGCATTAGCACCGTGGCGCCAAACATGGCGACCGCGTGCTGGACGCCCATCACCATCGTCTGCCCGAGCGGGAGGCGTTCATCCGGCGCGACCACGCCAGCTTCTGTGGAGGTCGATTTCAACTGCCAGTGGGGAAATCCGAACATGGTCTGTCTCCTTAGAGCGCCTTAACAGGCGGGTCGCATCAGCGCGTGGTAGCCGCGGTCAAACCACACCAGCCCTTGCGGCGCCGGGTGGCGAATAATCGAAACGATGTCGCAGAACAGAATGTCATGGGTGCCGACGCTCACCACCTGGCTGATGTGGCAGTCAAACGAGGCCAGCGCATCCTCCAGACGCGGACAGCCCGTGTCGCCCGTTTGCCAGCGGGCGGCGGCGAAGCGTTCTTCCATTGGCGTTTTGCCGCCAAACAGGTTTGAGAGCGGCTCCTGTCCGGCGCTGAGGGTATTCACGCAAAGGGTGCGGTTTTCGCTGAACGTCGGCCAGACGGACGCGCCGCGGTTCAGGCACACCAGCAGGGTGGGCGGTGAATCCGTAACGCTGCACACCGCGCTGGCGGTGAAGCCTGCCAGCCCCGCCGAGCCGTCGGTGGTGATGATGTTCACCGCCGCGCCAACGCAGGCCATGGCGTCGCGAAAGGTTTGCTTATCCGGTGTCGTCATGATCGCTCCTTACGCCAGCCCGCAGGCATCGTCGAAGGTCAGGCGCGGCAGGCGCCCGTAAAGTTTGCCCGGGTCGCCGTAGCCAATGTTGATCAGCAGATTGCTTTTAAGCGTCGTGCCGGTGAAAAAGGCCTCGTCGACCTTTTGTCGGTCAAAGCCCGACATCGGGCCGGTGTCCAGCCCCAGCGCGCGACAGGCGAAAATCATGTAGGCGGCCTGCAGCGAGCTGTTGCGAAAAGCCGTCTCTTCCGCCAGCGCGGGGCTTGCGGTAAACCAGCTTCTGGCATCGCCGTGCGGGAACAGTTCAGGCAGGCGCTCGTAGAATTCACTGTCCCAGGCCACGATCGCCGTAACCGGGGCGGTGAGCGTTTTCTCCAGGTTGCCGCTGGAGATCGCCGGGCGGAGCTTCTCTTTTCCTTCCGCGCTTCGCACAAACACAATCCGTGCCGGGGAGCAGTTGGCCGAGGTTGGCCCCCATTTCATCAGGTCGTAGATTTCGCGCAGCGTCTCGTCGGTGACGGCAATATCCTGCCAGCCGTTATGGGTGCGGGCGCCGGTGAACAGGGTTTCCAGCGCGGCGGGGGTAATGGCTTCGCTCATTAAGGCTCCTTATAAAGCGTGTTCATGACTGTGCAGCAGGCTGGCAAGCCCGTTCAGCAGCAGGGTGTTGAAGGTGTCCGGCTCGGTGACGTTGCAGGCATGGCCGCCCTGACGCATCACCGCGCTGTGGCTGTGCGGGATGGCTGCCTGCAGCTCAGACGAGCAGACAGAGGGCACCAGCATGTCGTCGGCGGAACAGATGATCTGGACCGGGCAGCGGATGCGTTCGGCGTGGCGGCTGAAGTCGGCCTTTTTCAGGGCGTTCAGCCGGTGCAGCAGGTTGGCTTTTCCCTGAAAATGGGCCAGCGCCAGCGCTTCTTCGGCCTCCAGACGGGGGGCGCGAGCGGCCATCCAGTCTGCCGGGTAGAGAAACAGCGGCTGCGCCTCAACCCACGCCTGCGGGCCGCCGTAATGCAGCAGGCGCTCGCGGATCTGAAAGCAGCGGCGGGTATGCGCGTTGAGGGTCAACCAGCCGTTGACGCACACCAGCGCGGTGAGGGCGTCGGGGCGGTCGAGGGCCAGCTGCAGGCCGACCAGCGCCCCCAGCGCGTGACCGACGACGCTGTAGCGCGCGATCCCGGCCTCAGCCAGCGCCCGGGCCAGTTCGTCCGCCATCTGTGCCAGGCTGTAGCCTTCCGGCAGGGCGTCGGGGTTAGTGCCCGTTCCGCGCTGGTCATAACACACCACCTGATACTCCGGTTCCAGCGCGGCCAGCTGGGGCAGCCAGTAGCTGCCGCTGCCGCCGAGACCGGCAATAAGGACCACCACGGGCGCACCCTCATAAGGGGGCGGTGAGACGGAGAGTTTCATGGCCGCCTCACTTCGCGATGTGCGCAACGGTGGCGATCTCAACCAGCGCGTCCGGCTTCACCAGCCCGCACTGAATGCAGAATCGGGCCGGCTTATCGCCGGGGAAGAACTCCGCGTAGATTTCGTTAATCGCGGCGTAGTTTTTCCAGTCGGTAATAAAGATGCTGTTGAAGGTCACGTCTTCCATCGTGCCACCCGCCGTTTCGATCACGGTTTTGATCGTCTCCAGCACGTGGCGGGTTTGCGCCTTTGGGTCGTTGATAAACACCACGTTGTTGTCTTTATCAAACGGCAGCGTGCCGGAGACATACACCACGCCGTCGGCGAGCGTGCCGGGGACAAACGGGGCGATGGGCGTGCTGGTGCCCGGCGGGATGATTACGGATTTCGGCATCGTGTGTCTCCTCAGGCGATACGGGCGAGCGGAGGAGTCAGGGCGTCGCAGAACTCCGCAACGTTACTGACCCAGCCAAAAAAGGTTTCGATATTGAACAGGGCCGCCTTCTGGGCGAAATCCGGCCCGGCCTGATGGGTCGCGTCTTCCAGCACCACGCCGAAATACTCGAGGAAAAAGCCGTCGCGCAGGGTCGACTCCACGCAGACGTTGGTGGCAATGCCGGTGAAGACCAGATGGCGAATGCCCCGGCTGCGCAGCAGGCTGTCGAGCGGGGTGTTGAAAAAGCCGCTGTAGCGCGGTTTCGGCAGGACGATATCACCCGCCTGCGGGACCAGCTCATCCACCAGCTGATAATCCCAGCCGCCTTTTGCCAGCAGCTTGCCCTGCAGTTCGGGCCGTTTACGCATGGTTTTCAGGGCGTTCGACTTGTGGAAGTTGGGCGAGCCGGGGCCACCGGCCTCAACGTACTGGTCATCCCAGCCGTTCTGGAACCATATGATAAGCATGCCCGCGGCGCGCGCGGCGGCGACGGCGGTTTTGATGTTCGCGATCACCGGCTGGGTGGTGGAGACGTCGAACCCCGCCAGATCCAGATAACCGCCCTGGCTGGCGTAGGCGTTTTGCATGTCCACCACGATCAGCGCGCTCTGCTGCGGCGCAAAGGTGATGGCTTCCGGGCGTGCGTTAAGGGTTGTCATTACGCTACCTCCTTCGTGACGGCAGGGATGTGGGCGCGGCACTGCATCAGCGGCTGGATGCGCTCGCCGAAGGTTTCCACGCCGGTGAGGAAGTCATCAAAGGTCAGCAGGACGCCTTCCGCCCCGGGAACGGCTGCCACTTCGTCCAGCATCCTGGCGACGCTGGCGTACGAGCCGACCAGCGTGCCCATGTTGATATTGACCGCGGAGGTCGGGTCGGCCATCTGGCGAACGTTGGTATCCGCCCCGGAGCGGGTATCCTTCTGGCTCTGCTCGGTGAGCCAGCTCAGGGCCTCCTCGTCGGCGCCGTCCTTATAGCGCTGCCATTTGGCGCGCGCGGCGTCGTCGGTTTCGTCGGCAATCACCATAAACAGCACGTAGGAGCCCACGTCGCGCCCGGTTTTGTCGGCGGCCTCTTTCATGCGCGCGGCGGTCGGGGCGAAGGCGGCAGGCGTGTTAACCCCTTTACCGAAGCAGAAGTTGAAGTCGGCGTATTTCGCCGAGAACTCCATTCCCGCGTCGCTCTGCCCGGCGCAAATCACCTTCATCGGCACCGACGGCTGCGGGCTGACGCGGCAGTCGTTCATGGTGAAGAAGTCGCCCTTGAAATCGCTTTTGCCGGTACCCCACAGGTCGCGCAGGACCTGCACGTACTCGGTCAGGTAGTCGTAGCGACGCGAGAAGTAATCGTCGCCCGGCCAGAGCCCCATCTGCTCGTACTCGGGTTTTTGCCAGCCGGTAACCAGGTTGACGCCAAAGCGTCCGCCAGAGATGGAGTCAATGGTGGAGGCCATGCGCGCCACAATCGCCGGGGGCAGGGTGAGGGTGGCAGCGGTGGCGTAGATCTGGATCCGCGAGGTGACCGCGGCTAGCCCGGCCATCAGGGTGAAGGACTCCAGGTTGTGATCCCAGAACTCGGTTTTGCCGCCGAAGCCGCGCAGTTTGATCATCGAGAGCGCAAAGTCGAAATGGTAGTGCTCCGCTTTTTGCACGATGGCTTTATTCAGCTCAAAGGTCGGCATGTATTGCGGTGCAGTGGTCGAGATAAGCCAGCCGTTGTTGCCGATGGGTACAAATACGCCAATTTTCATCACGAACCTCTCTTCATTACGTCGCAGGTGTAACGGTGTTTGTGCAAAGGCAGTGCCAGTTTTGAAAATGGCAGTGTTATTAATGTGTTAATCAGAGGTTGGTGGTTTGATATGATTAAATGTGGACTAACTGGTCAAAAACATTGCACAGAAAACAGGCATTCATGCGCGATCGGGGTGCAGGATGTCGTGGCGAGACGGGGGTTTTGCTATGCTGAGGGCAACGCAGAATAAGGAGAGCGGGAATGACACAAGGCGCAGTGAAAATACCAGGTAAACGTTCGCAGGCGGTGAGCGCCAAGAAGCAGGCGATCCTCAGCGCGGCCCTGGAGACCTTTTCGCAGTTTGGCATTCACGGCACGCGCCTGGAGCAGGTGGCGGAGCAGTCCGGGGTGTCTAAAACCAATCTGCTCTACTATTACCCGTCGAAAGAGGCGCTGTATGTTGCGGTGATGCAGCAGATCCTCGATATCTGGCTGGCGCCGCTGAAAGCGTTCCGCGAGGAGCTGGCCCCGCTGGTGGCGATCAGGGAGTACATTCGCCTGAAGCTGGAGGTGTCGCGCGATTACCCGCAGGCATCACGGCTGTTTTGTCTTGAGATGCTGCAGGGGGCGCCGCTGTTGCAGGCGGAGCTGACCGGAGATTTAAAGCAGCTGGTGGACGATAAGTCGGCCATTATCGCCGGATGGGTGGCCAGCGGAAAGTTGGCCCCGGTCGATCCGCATCATCTGATCTTTATGATTTGGGCCTCCACCCAGCATTACGCTGACTTTGCGGCCCAGGTCGAGGCGGTGACCGGAAAAACGCTCCAGGACGAAGCGTTTTTCCACAGCACCCTGGAGAACGTGCAGCGGATGATTATCGAAGGGATCCGCTTGCGCTAGTTCCCCGGTGGGAGAGGGCAGCTTAAGTCGCCCTCTTCACACTGCATCAGCGAGGCCAGAAACGCCTCGCGCTCCACGGTTTTCTCCGCCAAGCACTGATTCACGATCATCGGCTGAACGCTGCCGCCTTCCGTCCCCGAACCGATAAACGCACAATCTGCGTCGCGCAGGGCAATCCAGGCCTGCTGCGCCTTTTTCAGCAGCTCGCGCTGAGGGGCTTCCGCACGCTTGACGGCGGCCTGATAGGTCTGGTTGAGCTTTTTGTCGGCAGCCTGGTACTGCTGCGCGCTACAGGTATTCAGTTCAACCTGGGTGGTCGCTTTGTCGCACTCGTCGGCCAGCGCGCTGGCGCTCAGCAGCAGCGCTGCGCCTGCGAGAAATACTCTTTTCATCATCCCCTCCGTGTAAAAAAGCCGGATGCGCTGCGCTTATCCGGCCTACGGTTGTTTTGTCGCCCCGGTAAGCGTAGCGCCACCGGGGAAAGTTTACACGATTAACCGATGGTCATCAGGCTGGCGTTACCGCCCGCTGCCGCGGTGTTGACGCTGAGGGAACGCTCCACGTACAGACGCTCCAGCAGCAGGTTGGTTTCCCCGCGCGCGAAGCCCTGCACCGAAACAATTGCCCCGCTGCGGGCCGCAACCTGCTCGCAGAGCTCGCGCAGCTGGTCAGAATCACCGTGATAAATGACGGCATCAAACGGCTGCGTAAGCAGCGCATCGGCTTTCGCGAAGTGGATACGGGCCGAGACCGCTTTCGGCAGCTGTTTGGCCAGGTCGCGATGCAGCGCATCTTCCGGCCACAGCACTTCACACCCGGTGGCCATCGCGGCGGCCAGCTGTACCAGCGCGTCCTGCTCGTTATCCGCCACGCACAGAACGCGCTCGCGCGGCATCAGCGTCCAGGTATTGCGCTCGCCGGTCGGCCCCGGCAGCAGACGCTGCGTACCGGCCTGTGCCAGCTCGCCATACTGCTGCGCCACGGCACGCAGTTCAGGACGTTTTTCCGCCCAGGCGATCAGCGCTTCCAGCGGCTGGGTCAGCACGGTTTTCAGCTGCGCATCCACCGGATACTCCGCATCCTGACGCGCCAGGGTAACGCCCAGCGCGTTCTCAGGACGGTTCGCCAGCAGACGGTACAGGTAGAGCGGACCGCCCGCTTTCGGACCGGTGCCGGAGAGGCCTTCACCGCCGAACGGCTGCACGCCCACGACCGCGCCCACCATGTTGCGGTTAACGTACAGGTTGCCCACTTTGGCGCTGCCGGTCACCTGCGCGATGGTCTCGTCGATACGGGTATGCACGCCGAGCGTCAGGCCATAGCCGGAGGCGTTAATCTGCTCAACCAGCTCGTTGAGGTTGTTACGGTTGTAGCGCACCACGTGCAGCACCGGACCGAAGACCTCTTTTTTCAGCTCGTCGAAGCTTGCCAGCTCGATAAGCGTAGGCGGCACAAAGGTGCCGGAACGCCACTCGCGGGCGTCTTCGCTGTTGTCTCGCACCGCCTGGAACACCGGACGGCCTTTCGCGCGCATGGCCTGAATGTGGTTTTCAATATTGGCTTTGGCTTCCGCGTCGATCACCGGCCCGATGTCGGTGGTGAGACGGCCCGGGTTGCCCATGCGGCATTCGGCCATCGCGCCGCGCAGCATCTTCAGCGTGTGGTCCGCCACGTCATCCTGCAGGCACAGCACGCGCAGGGCGGAGCAGCGCTGACCGGCGCTGTCGAAGGCGGAGGCCAGCACGTCAACCACCACCTGCTCGGTGAGGGCAGAGGAGTCGACGATCATGGCGTTCATGCCGCCGGTTTCCGCGATGAGCGGCGTAGGACGACCCTGCGCATCCAGACGGGTGGCAATATTGCGCTGCAGCAGCGAGGCCACTTCGGTCGAACCGGTAAACATCACGCCGCGCACGCGGTTATCGGAGGTCAGTTTGGCGCCCACGGTTTCACCGCGGCCCGGCAGCAGCTGGACCACGCCCGCCGGTACGCCGGCTTCCAGAAGAATGTTGATGCCCTGTGCGGCAATCAGCGGGGTCTGCTCTGCCGGTTTTGCCAGCACGCTGTTGCCGGCGGCCAGGGCGGCGGCAATCTGGCCGGTGAAGATCGCCAGCGGGAAGTTCCACGGGCTGATACAGACGACCGGGCCGAGCGGACGGTGGGTTTCGTTGTCGAAATCATCGCGCACCTGACCGGCGTAGTAGTGCAGGAAGTCGACCGCCTCGCGCACTTCGGCGATGGCGTTGCTGAAGGTTTTACCCGCTTCGCGCACCAGAATGCCGATGAGCGACTGCATCTGATCTTCCATCAGCACCGCCGCGCGTTCCAGAATGGCGGCACGCTCCTGCGGCGGGGTGGCGAACCAGATAGGGGCGTTATTCACCGCGCTGTCCAGCGCCTGATCCACCTCCGCTTCGGTGGCTTCACGCACGTAGCCGACGATATCTTTTGGCTCCGCCGGGTTGATGACCGGCTGCATGTCGCCGTCAGCAACGGGCTGCTCCAGCATCGGTTTCGCCTGCCACTTCTGCAGCGCGCTGTTGAGCAGGGCAGAGGAGAGGGACGCCAGACGGTGTTCGTTGGCGAGATCCAGCCCCGCCGAGTTGACGCGACCCTTGCCGTACAGCTCGCGCGGCAGGGCAATCTTCGGATGCGGCAGGCCAATCTGGCCTTCCTGGGCCGCCATCTTCTCAACGGCCTGCACCGGATCGGCGACCAGCTCGTCGAGCGGCAGGGTGGTGTCGGCGATGCGGTTAACGAAGGATGTGTTCGCGCCGTTTTCCAGCAGGCGACGCACCAGGTACGCCAGCAGGGTTTCGTGGGTACCCACCGGGGCGTAAATGCGGCACGGGCGGTTAAGCTTGCCGTCCGCCACTTTACCGGTCACCTGCTCGTACAGCGGTTCACCCATGCCGTGCAGGCACTGGAATTCGTACTGGCCCGGGTAGTAGTTCTGCCCGGCCAGGCTGTAAATGGCCGCCAGGGTGTGGGCGTTGTGGGTGGCGAACTGCGGATAAATCAGGTTCGGCACGCCGAGCAGCTTTTTCGCGCAGGCGAGGTAAGAGACGTCGGTATAGACCTTGCGGGTGTAGACCGGATAGCCTTCCAGCCCTTCCATCTGGGCGCGTTTGATTTCGCTGTCCCAGTAGGCCCCTTTCACCAGGCGGATCATCAGGCGACGGCGGCTGCGGCTGGCCAGGTCAATCAGGTAATCAATGACGAACGGGCAGCGCTTCTGGTAGGCCTGGATCACGAAGCCAATGCCGTTCCAGCCCGCCAGCTCCGGTTCGAAGCACAGTTTTTCCAGCAGATCGAGGGAGATCTCCAGACGGTCGGCCTCTTCGGCGTCGATGTTGATGCCGATATCATACTGGCGCGCCAGCAGGGTCAGGGACTTCAGGCGCGGGTAGAGCTCTTCCATTACCCGATCGTACTGCGCGCGGCTGTAGCGCGGGTGCAGGGCGGAAAGCTTAATGGAGATGCCCGGGCCTTCATAAATACCGCGACCGTTGGACGCTTTACCGATGGCGTGGATCGCCTGCTGGTAAGAAACCATGTAGGCCTGCGCGTCGGCGGCGGTCAGCGCCGCTTCGCCCAGCATGTCGTAGGAGTAGCGGAAACCTTTATCTTCCAGCTTGCGGGCGTTCGCCAGCGCTTCGGCAATGGTTTCCCCGGTGACGAACTGCTCGCCCATCAGACGCATCGCCATGTCCACGCCCTTGCGGATCAGCGGCTCGCCGCTCTTGCCGATGATGCGGTTCAGGGAGCGGGACAGGTTGGCTTCGTTATGGGTCGAGACCAGTTTGCCGGTGAACAGCAGGCCCCAGGTCGCGGCGTTAACGAACAGCGACGGGCTGCGGCCAATGTGCGAATGCCAGTTGCCGTTGCTGATCTTGTCGCGGATCAGCGCGTCGCGGGTGGCTTTATCCGGAATACGCAGCAGCGCTTCCGCCAGGCACATCAGCGCCACGCCTTCCTGTGAGGAGAGGGAAAACTCCTGCAGCAGACCCTGAACCATCCCGGCGCGGCCGGTGGCGGTTTTCTGGTTACGCAGTTTGTCAGCCAGCTGGTACGCCAGGCTGTGCGCCTGTGCGGCAATAGCTTCCGGCAGACGAGCCTGTTCCAGCAGCATCGGTACGGCGTCGGTTTCGGCGCGACGGTACGCACCGGTGATGGCGGCGCGGCTGACGGACTGCGGCAGGATCTGCTCGGCGAATTCGAGGAACGGCTGATGGCTTTCATCGCCAGCGGCTGGCGCTTCCTCGCTTTCATTGGCGGCACCGGCGAGCAGGGCAGGCAGCTCCGGCAGGCCCTCGTCGCTCTCGAGTCTTTCGAGATAGTTAAAAATCGCCTGCTTAATTAACCAGTGCGGCGTGCGATCAATGCGGGTTGCTGCGGTCTTAATCCGTTCGCGGGTTGCGTCATCCAGCTTAACCCCCATGGTGGTCATACCCATGCCAAAGCTCCTGTTGTGCTTTCATCGTGTTTGGTCGTTAGCGTGAAATATCCACCATGTTGCAACTTTGTGCAACCGTGTTAAATGTGACCTGGTTTGCAACCCAGAAAATGAATGGATTGTTAACGAATGGTTAGCTGGAAAAACGTGCTGGCTTTGTCGCGGAAAGCCTGTTTTTATGCGGGAGTTAACACTTTTCAAAGGTGCAACCCGTAAAAGCGTGAGCGAGTGCAACCTATAGGAAACTCGTATCAAACCGGGGATGAAATTGATGTAAATGCAGTGTTAAATCGTTTGTCAGCGGAGGGCGCATACGGCAGGATAGCGCGCCCAACCGAAACACAAGATACCGTCACCTCGTTCCGGTGATCATATAACAAGGCAACCCGGATGGTTGTCGCTCGACACTTTTGGAGAATTTGAATGGCAATTAGCACACCGATGCTGGTGACATTTCTCGTTTATATTTTTGGCATGATCCTGATAGGGTTTTTGGCGTGGCGTTCCACGAAAAACTTTGACGACTACATTCTGGGCGGACGCAGTTTAGGCCCGATGGTGACCGCACTCTCCGCGGGCGCATCGGACATGAGCGGATGGCTGCTGATGGGTCTGCCGGGTGCGATTTTTATCTCCGGTATCTCGGAAAGCTGGATCGCCATCGGTCTGACCGTGGGCGCGTGGATCAACTGGAAGCTGGTGGCGGGCCGTCTGCGCGTGCATACCGAGGCTAACAATAATGCCCTGACGCTGCCGGACTACTTCACCGGACGCTTTGAAGATAACAGCCGCATTCTGCGCATTATCTCTGCCGTGGTTATCCTCCTGTTCTTTACCATCTACTGTGCCTCCGGCATCGTGGCGGGCGCGCGCCTGTTCGAAAGCACCTTCGGCATGAGCTATGAAACCGCCCTGTGGGCCGGTGCGGCGGCGACCATCCTCTATACCTTCGTGGGCGGGTTCCTGGCGGTAAGCTGGACCGACACCGTGCAGGCGAGTCTGATGATCTTTGCCCTGATCCTGACCCCGGTGATTGTGATTTTCACCGTTGGCGGCTTTGGCGAATCGCTGGAAGTGATCAAGCAGAAGAGCATTGAAAACGTCGACATGCTGAAAGGGCTGAACTTTGTCGCCATCGTCTCCCTGATGGGCTGGGGTCTGGGCTACTTCGGTCAGCCGCACATTCTGGCGCGCTTTATGGCGGCGGATTCTCATCACACCATCGTTCATGCGCGTCGCATCAGCATGACGTGGATGATTCTGTGTCTGGCGGGCGCGTGTGCGGTCGGCTTCTTCGGTATCGCCTACTTTAATAACAACCCGGCGCAGGCGGGCGCGGTGAACCAGAACGCCGAGCGCGTGTTCATCGAACTGGCGCAGATTCTGTTTAACCCGTGGATTGCCGGTATTCTGCTCTCTGCGATCCTGGCGGCGGTGATGTCCACCCTGAGCTGTCAGCTGCTGGTCTGCTCCAGTGCAATCACCGAAGACCTCTATAAGGCCTTCCTGCGTAAAAACGCGAGCCAGAAAGAGCTGGTGTGGGTAGGGCGCTTTATGGTGCTGCTGGTGGCGCTGGTGGCGATTGCGCTGGCGGCCAACCCGGAAAACCGCGTGCTGGGTCTCGTGAGCTACGCGTGGGCGGGCTTCGGTGCGGCGTTTGGTCCGGTCGTCCTGTTCTCCGTCATGTGGTCCCGTATGACCCGTAACGGCGCGCTGGCGGGGATGATTATCGGTGCGGTGACCGTTATCGTCTGGAAACAGTTCGCCTGGCTGGGCCTGTACGAAATCATTCCTGGCTTCATCTTCGGCAGCATCGGTATCGTGGTCTTCAGCCTGCTGGGTAAAGCACCGTCTGCCTCCATGCAGAAACGCTTTGCGGAAGCCGACGCGCATTACCACTCCGCGCCGCCGTCTAAGCTGCAGCCGGAATAATTTTTCCCACGGAAAACCGTAGGCCGGGTAAGCGCAAGCGCACCCGGCTTTTTTCTTGCCAAAATCCGTCTTTTCCTGTGATATCCCTGTGCTTATAACAATGAGGATAGCGAAGCATGACAATCAAAACAGGGTTAATGGCGGCGGCATTATTGATGCTGGCGGGCTGCAGCGCGCCATCGCAACACGCGGCGGTGGAGACCTGCAAAGCGGATAGCCAGATGCAGCAAACCACGCTCTATTTCGGCTTGAACCGTCCTGCCGGGGCGCAGATTACCAGCAACGAGTGGCAGCAGTTTGTTGACCAGGACGTGACGCCGCGCTTTCGCGATGGCTTAACGGTGTTTGATGCCCGCGGGCAGTGGTTGGGGAACGACGGAAAAGTGGCGCGCGAGCCGAGCAAGGCGCTGATGCTGATCCACGGTAAAGATGCGCAGAGCGAGAAGAACATCGAAGCGTTACGCGGGATTTATAAGTCCCGCTTCGCGCAGGAGTCGGTGATGCGTGTCGATCAGCCGGTGTGCGTGCAGTTTTAATGAAAACGGCGGGAATTCCCGCCGTTGTTGTTTTGTAGGCCGGGATCGCTGCGCGCCACCCGGCATTGCATCAGAGCACCAACCCCGCAAAGCTCGCCGACAGCAAACTCACCAGCGTCGCGCCGTACACCAGACGCAGCCCGAAACGCGATACCACGTTACCCTGCTGCTCGTTCAGGCCCTTAATCGCCCCGGCCACGATGCCGATAGAGGCAAAGTTCGCGAACGAGACGAGGAAGACGGATAAAATCCCCAGCCCGCGCGGGGACATCTGGTGGGCTATTTTCTGCAGCTCAATCATCGCCACAAATTCATTCGCCACCAGCTTGGTCGCCATAATGCTGCCCGCGTTTAAGGCATCGCTCAGCGGAATCCCTACCAGCCACGCCAGGGGATAAAATACATAGCCCAGGATCTGCTGGAAGCTCATGCCAAATACGCTGGAGAAGAGGGCATTAACGGCGCTAATAAGCGCGATAAAGCCAATCAGCATCGCCAGAATAATCATCGCCACCTTAAAACCGGCCAGAATATACTCGCCGAGCATCTCGAAGAAGCTCTGCGATTCATGCAGTTTTTCGAGCTTAACATCCGGCTCCGCTTCCGGGCGCGCCGGGTTGATGACCGAGAGGATAATAAAGGTGCTGAACATGTTGAGAATCAGCGCCGCGACGACATATTTGGCGTCGAGCATGGTCATATACGCCCCTACAATCGACAGGGAGACCGTCGACATGGCCGTGGCCGCCATGGTGAACAGACGACGCGAGGAGAGATCGCCCAGCACGCCTTTGTAGGCAATGAAGTTTTCCGACTGGCCGAGGATCAGCGAGCTCACCGCGTTAAAGGATTCCAGCTTGCCCATACCGTTCAGTTTTGACAGCAGCGTACCGATTACCCGAATAAAAATTGGCAGGATCCGCCAGTGCTGAAGAATACCGATCAGCGCGGAAATAAAAATAATCGGACAAAGCACGCCGAGGAAAATGAACGCCAGCCCTTTTTCACCCATACCGCCAAAGACGAAATTGGTGCCTTCGCCAGCAAATTTGAGCAGTGACTCAAAAAATCCTGAGACGTATTTAATCAGGAATAACCCGCTTTCGGCGTGCAGGAAAAAGAACGCCAGCGCAATTTCAATAACAATCAGCTGTAAAACAAAACGAACCCGAATTTTCCGGCGGTCAAAACTCGTAAGCCAGGCGAGCGCAAGAATAATCACCAGCGCCAGCAGGAAATGGACAATTTTAAACATGGTTTATTTTCAGTTAGGTTGTGAGGCGGATATTTAGCCACAGCCCTGAATCAGCGTAAATGGGCATTTTCGTTATAACTTATAAACCTGAACGTTACGTACGTCACTATTATCAGGCTTTGCGTTTACAACTCGTCATCAAAACACCGCACATTTCGCTTGTTTTTCTTTCCGTCGTAATGATAATCACTATCACAAGAATTTACCTTTCTTTGCATCAGTTGACCGCGATAAACATTTAAGGTGTCGGCATGTTTGTTCCATTTCTCATTATGTTACGTGAAGGGCTCGAAGCCGCCCTTATCGTGAGCCTCATCGCCAGTTATCTGAAGCGAACCCAGCGCGGGCGCTGGATTGGCGTCATGTGGGTCGGCGTATTCGTTGCCGCGGCGCTCTGCCTGGGCCTGGGCATTCTCATTAACGAAACCACCGGCGAGTTCCCGCAGAAAGAGCAGGAGCTGTTTGAAGGTATCGTCGCCGTGATTGCGGTGGTGATCCTCACCTGGATGGTGTTCTGGATGCGTAAAGTCTCGCGTAACGTGAAGGTGCAGCTGGAGCAGGCGGTGGATAACGCGCTGCAGAAGGGGAACAACCACGGCTGGGCGCTCATTATGATGGTCTTTTTCGCCGTCGCGCGTGAAGGGCTGGAGTCTGTTTTCTTCCTGCTGGCGGCGTTTCAGCAGGATGTGGGGATCTGGCCGCCGCTGGGGACCGTGCTGGGCCTCGCCACGGCCGTGGTGCTCGGCTTCCTGCTGTACTGGGGCGGTATCCGCCTGAACCTGGGCGCCTTCTTCAAGTGGACCAGCCTGTTTATTCTGCTGGTGGCCGCGGGTCTGGCGGCAGGGGCGATTCGCGCCTTCCATGAAGCGGGCCTGTGGAACCATTTCCAGGACGTGGCGTTTGACCTCAGCAACGTTCTCTCCACGCACTCTCTGACCGGCACCCTGCTCGAAGGTATCTTCGGCTATCAGGAAACGCCGAGCGTCAGCGAAGTGGCGATGTACTTTATTTATCTGGTTCCGGCGCTGGTGCTGTTCGCCATGCCGCCGCGTACCGGCACGCAGGCGTCGCGCGTTGCGCCGTAATTTTTGATTTAGTGACAACATACTTTTAAAGGGAAGAGTCATGGCAATTCAGTTCCGTCGTAGTGCGTTATGCGCAGGCATTGCCGCGCTGTTCGCTTCTGCATTCTCCGCCTGGGGCGCGGATGTTCCTCAGGTCAAAGTCACCGTCAATGATAAGCAGTGTGAGCCGATGACCCTCACGGTGGACAGCGGCAAAACCCAGTTCATTATTCAGAACCACAGCCAGAAGGCGCTGGAGTGGGAGATCCTGAAAGGCGTTCTGGTGGTGGAAGAGCGTGAAAATATCGCCCCTGGCTTTAGCCAGAAGATGACCGCCAACCTGCAGCCGGGCGAGTATGAGATGACCTGCGGCCTGCTGACCAACCCGAAAGGGAAGCTGATCGTCAAAGGTGAAGTGACGGCCGATGCGGCGAAAGGCGCGGCGGTGCTGAGCCTGGGCGACGCGATTACGGCTTATAAAGCCTATGTCACGAAAGAGACGGCGGAGCTGGCGACGGCAACCAAAGCCTTTACCGATGCGGTGAAGGCCGGGGATATCGAAAAAGCGAAATCCCTCTATGCGCCAACCCGTCAGCACTACGAGCGCATCGAGCCGATCGCCGAGCTGTTCTCTGACCTTGATGGCAGCATCGATGCCCGTGAAGATGATTTCGAGCAGAAGGCCGCCGATCCGAAATTCACCGGTTTCCACCGTCTGGAGAAAGCCCTGTTTGGTGACAACACCACCAAAGGGATGGAGAAATACGCTGAGCAGCTGAACAGCGACGTGCTGGAGCTGCAAAAGCGCATCAGTGAGCTGGCCTTCCCGCCGTCTAAAGTGGTGGGCGGCGCGGCCGGTCTGATTGAAGAAGTGGCCGCGAGCAAAATCAGCGGCGAAGAGGATCGCTACAGCCATACCGATCTGTGGGACTTCCAGGCTAACGTCGACGGCGCGCAGAAAATTGTTAACCTGCTGCGTCCTCAGCTGCAGAAAGAGAACGGCGAACTGCTGGCCAAGGTGGACGCCAACTTCAAAAAGGTCGACACCATTCTGGCGAAGTACCGTACCAAAGACGGCTTTGAAACCTACGACAAGCTGACCGATGCCGACCGTAACGCGCTGAAAGGCCCGATTACCGCCCTGGCGGAAGATCTCTCCCTGCTGCGTGGCGTACTGGGTCTGGACTAAGCACGATGGATAAGCACAACGAGAGCGACGTGGCAGAGCCCTCACGTCGTCGGCTGTTAAAAGGGGTAGGGGCGCTGGGAGGCGCGCTTGCTCTGGCTGGCGGGTGTCCGGTGGCGCACGCGGCGAAACCGCAAAGCGCGCCCGGCACGCTGTCACCCAACGCCCGCATGGAGACGCAGCCGTTTTATGGCGAGCATCAGGCGGGCATTCTGACGCCGCAGCAGGCGTCGATGATGCTGGTGGCCTTTGATTCGCTGGCCAGCGATAAAGCCGATCTGGAACGCCTGTTCCGCCTGCTGACGACGCGCATCGCGTTTCTGACCGCCGGTGGACCGGCGCCCGATACGCCGAACCCGCGTCTGCCGCCAATGGACTCCGGCATTCTGGGGCCTTTCATCGCCCCGGATAACCTGACCATTACCGTTTCGCTGGGTGAATCGCTGTTTGACGCGCGCTACGGGCTGGCAAAACAGAAGCCGAAGGCGCTGCAAAAAATGACGCGCTTCCCGAATGATTCCCTGGACGCCGCCCTCTGCCACGGCGATCTGCTTCTGCAGATTTGCGCCAATACGCAGGACACGGTAATCCACGCCCTGCGCGACATCATTAAGCACACGCCGGATCTGCTGAGCGTGCGCTGGAAGCGGGAAGGGTTTATCTCTGACCACGCCGCCCGCAGCAAAGGGAAAGAGACACCGGTGAACCTGCTGGGCTTCAAGGACGGCACGGCCAACCCGGACAGCCATGATAGTGCGCTCATGAAGGAGGTGGTGTGGGTCACTGCCGATCAGGGCGAACCGGCATGGGCGGTGGGCGGTAGCTATCAGGCGGTGCGCATTATTCAGTTCCACGTGGAGTTCTGGGACCGCACGCCGCTCAAAGAGCAGCAGACGATCTTCGGTCGCGATAAGCAAAGCGGGGCGCCGCTCGGCATGAAGAACGAGCATGATGTGCCTGACTACGCCCGCGATCCGAATGGCGACGTGATTGCGCTGGACAGCCATATTCGTCTGGCCAATCCGCGTACCAAAGAGACGCAGTCCAGTCTGATGATGCGTCGGGGATACAGCTATTCGCTCGGCGTGACCAATTCCGGTCAGCTCGATATGGGGCTGCTGTTCGTCTGCTATCAGCACGATCTCGAGAAGGGGTTCCTGACGGTACAGAAGCGCTTAAACGGCGAAGCGCTGGAAGAGTACATTAAACCTATCGGCGGCGGCTATTTCTTTGCCCTGCCAGGCGTGCGCGACAGCAACGCGTATCTCGCGCAGGGTCTTATTGAAGCCTGATAATTGTCCCCGCAACCGTTCGCGGGGACATTATTTTTTCATATGACTATCCTGCTGTTATATTTCTGTAATATTTCTATATGAGACTGATTTCAACTGTAGGGACAGTCCTAAAAGTTGCATTCAGGTAAAATAAATGTTGCATTTATGATAACTCCTGATGTACTTAAGATAAGACAGCGGTAGTTCCCGGCAGTGATGCTGAATCACTATGGAGATCGCGAATGGTTGCGTCCTGTACTGGACAAGGTAAACATAACAACCGCAGCACCCGGCGCGGAGGCTCAGACTCCGGCAGCGATTTCCTCACCACTAAATTTTCCCCCCTCCCTCAAGAATCTGATTCGACCGACGTGCAGAACGGTGCGCGTAGCTGTTCCGTATCGTCATCCGATAGTGCAAGCAATGGCTTACAAGGAAGCCAACCCTCTGATGTTCGTGCGCATAATCGTGCCGACGCTGGCGCGTGTGATGAATACCAACAACTCAAGGTGCTATCCATGGGAAGACAAAAAGCAGTGATCAAAGCTCGTCGCGAAGCAAAACGTGTGCTGAGACGGGATTCACGTAGCCATAAACAGCGTGAAGAAGAATCGGTCACCTCGCTTGTGCAGATGAGTGGCGTAGAGGCAATTGGCATGGCCCGTGACAGCCGTGATAATTCTCCAATTGTTGCGCGTAATGAGGCTCAGGCGCACTACCTGAATGCTATCGAGAGTAAACAGCTCATCTTTGCAACCGGTGAAGCCGGATGCGGGAAAACCTGGATCAGTGCAGCCAAAGCGGCGGAAGCGCTGATCCATAAGGACGTGGAAAGAATCATTGTTACCCGTCCGGTACTGCAGGCTGATGAAGATCTCGGCTTCTTGCCCGGTGACATTTCGGAGAAGTTTGCCCCGTACTTCAGGCCCGTCTATGACGTGCTGGTGAAGCGGCTGGGTGCATCCTTCATGCAGTACTGCCTGCGGCCAGAGATTGGCAAGGTGGAAATCGCGCCGTTCGCCTACATGCGCGGACGTACATTTGAAAATGCGGTCGTCATTCTTGACGAGGCTCAGAACGTGACCGCTGCGCAAATGAAGATGTTTTTAACGCGCCTCGGGGAGAACGTGACGGTTATCGTTAACGGCGATATTACCCAGTGTGACCTGCCGTCCGGCGTGAAATCCGGACTGAGCGACGCCATGTCACGTTTTGAGGAAGATGAGATGATTGGGGTGGTACGCTTCACCAAAGATGACTGCGTGCGCTCGGCGCTCTGCCAGCGCACGCTGCAAGCCTATTACTGAGTTTGCTGTTGCGTTCAAGGCCCGGGAAACCGGGCTTTGTTTTTTGTGCGGGCATGTCGTCGGGTGGCGCTGCGCTTACCCGACCTACAATACTGCATGCGTGCAATATGCGAAAAAAAAGCCCGTACTTTCGTACGAGCTCTCATCTCGAATATGGCGGTGAGGGGGGGATTCGAACCCCCGATACGTTGCCGTATACACACTTTCCAGGCGTGCTCCTTCAGCCACTCGGACACCTCACCATATTGTTTTGCTGCCTGACCGCGTGGGGGCAACGGGGCGCTACTATAGGGAGTTGCGCTGACACGGTCAAGCAGATTTTCAGCTTTAGTGCCTGTTCGGTTAAGCAATAATCAGCTCCACGGTTTTTACGCCGCGGAGCAGGGGATTAACGCTGTGAATCGAGCACTTCGCTGTTTTTAACCACTTCCTGCGCTTTGCTGTAGCTTTCGATCAGCAGCTGATAAGCCGGGAAGATGTGGGTGTACACTTCCGCCCACTCCGCCGCATCTTCACGGTTCCAGGTACGCTGGATCTCAGAGGCCACCGCCGCCGTATCCATCGGGACCACACCGGCCTGTACAACGCGCGCCAGCGTGATCTCCTGCGCCATTTTGCTGTAGGTGCCGGAGGCATCAATCACCGCAAACACCTTATACCCGTCCGCAACCGCGCTGATCGACGGGAAGGCCATGCAGACGCTGGTAATGGTACCCGCAATGATCAACGTCTTACGCCCGGTGGCTTTTACCGCCGCCACGAATTCCGGGTTATCCCAGGCGTTGATCTCGCCTTTGCGGGCAACATATTGCGCATGCGGCGCGTTGGCGTGGATCTCCGGGATAAGCGGTCCGTTCGGCCCTTGCGGGACGGATGCGGTGGTGATCACCGGGATCTTCGCCAGAGTAGCGATTTTTGCCAGCGCTGCCGCACGGGCACGCAGTTCCGGCATTGGCATATCACCAACGGTCTGGAACAGACCGCTCTGGTGATCGATAAGGAGCATCACAGCATCGTTCACATCGATGACCGGACGGGTTCCATTAAAGTTCGCAGGTGTAGACATGTTCTTCTCCTTTATTACGATCGGATCTGGCCGAAGCGGCCGGAATTGAAATCACGAATGGCTTCGTTGATTTCGGTTTTACTGTTCATCACAAACGGGCCATAGCCCACGATAGGTTCATTCAGTGGCTCACCCGCCATCAGCAGCACTTTGGCATCGCTGCTGGCTTCCAGGTGCAGCTTGTCGCCTTCCTGACTCAACACGACCAACTGGGCTTCACCTGCCTGAGCGGTACCGTTTACCGTGATGCTGCCTTCAAGCACGACCAGCGCTGTGCTCCAGCCTTCCGGCTGAGCGAGCGTCAGATGGCTTCCCTGGTTCAGCGCGATGTCCCAGACGTTGAGCGGCGAGAAGGTGTGCGCCGGGCCGGTCACCGTGTCGTAGCGACCGGCAATAACCCGCAGCGTTCCACCGTCGTCAGGCAGCGTCACTACCGGGATGTCGGCTTTCGTGATGCTCTGGTAGCCCGGTGCGGCCATCTTGTCTTTCGCCGGCAGGTTGACCCAAAGCTGCATCATTTTGAGTTCTCCGCCTTTTTGCGAGAACGCGCTGGAGTGGAACTCCTCGTGCAAAATGCCTGCGCCGGCGGTCATCCACTGCACGTCCCCGGGGCCAATGACGCCGCCTTTCCCCGTGGAGTCGCGATGCTCCACTTCACCGGAATAGACGAGAGTGACCGTTTCAAAACCCCGGTGAGGGTGTTGGCCTACGCCGCGTTTCGCACCGTCTGCCGGAAAGGTGTATGGGCCCGCGTAGTCCAGCAGCAGGAACGGGCTGAGCGGCTCGCCGTGCGTCTGATAGGAGAACATTGAACGGACCGGGAAACCGTCGCCCACCCAGTGCTGACGAGGAGCGGTATAAACGCCAGTGATGTTTTTCATGATTAACTCCTGATGTTCTGTTGATGTAATTAGCTTATATTCAGGGTTAATATCCCGGTAGATAGTGAAAATGGCATTCACTGTTCTGAAAATAGAACGATGAGGATTTATGCAGGATCTCAATGACTTCGTCTGGTTTGTGAAGGTAGTGGAGTACGGGGGGTTTGCGGCGGCGGGAAGGGCGCTTGACCAACCCAAGTCCAAACTGAGCCGCAGGATCGCGCAGCTGGAGGAGCGGCTTGGCGTACGGTTGATACAGCGCACGACGCGGCAGTTTACGGTGACGGAAGTGGGGCACACTTTCTATCAGCACTGTAAGGCAATGCTGATAGAAGCAGAAGCGGCAGAGGAGGCCGTTGCTGCGCTGCAGGCTGAGCCGCGCGGCATCGTCAGGATCACCTGTCCCGTCACGTTACTGCACGTCCACGTGGGACCGATGCTGGCGCGGTTTATGGCGCGCTACCCCGGGATTAATCTCCAGCTTGAGGCCACCAATCGTCGGGTCGATCTTGTTGGCGAAGGTATTGATGTGGCTATCCGCGTGCGCCCGCGTCCGTTTGATGACAGCGATCTGGTGTTAAGGGTGCTGGCTGACAGGGGGCATTGCCTGGTGGCAAGTCCGCAGTTGATTGAACGTATGGGTAAACCGCGAATGCCTTCCGAGCTCAGTGAATGGCCTGGATTAAGTATGGGGGCCGGTAAACAGGTGCATAAATGGGAGCTCAGTGGTCCAGAAGGGGCGAAAGCGGAGATCCACTACGCACCGCGCTTTATTACCACCGACATGCTGGCATTGCGGGAAGCAGCGATGGCGGGCGTGGGCGTTGTACAGTTGCCGATATTGATGGTGAAGGAACAGCTTGCGTCAGGGGAACTGGTACGGGTGCTGGACGCGTGGGAACCCCAACGGGAAGTGATTCACGCGGTTTATCCTTCGCGGCGCGGCATGCTGCCGTCGGTCAGGACGCTGGTGGATTTTCTGACTGAAGAGTATGCGAAGATGGTGGAGGAGTAGCTTTTTGTAGGTCGGGTAAGCGCAGCGCCACCCGACATAAAGAGCGCAGGGAGTTTCAAGGTTCGAATTCCCCCCTTTCGGAGAATATAAAAGAAAAAAGCCCGTACTTTCGTACGAGCTCTCATCTCAAATATGGCGGTGAGGGGGGGATTCGAACCCCCGATACGTTGCCGTATACACACTTTCCAGGCGTGCTCCTTCAGCCACTCGGACACCTCACCATATTGTCATCCCGTTGTTGACGGGACGGGCGCTAATGTAAGGAAAAGCCGAACTGCCGTCAACTCACTTTTTCAGTAAATTAGCGTGTTTAGACAAACTTCAGGCAACATGATTCTTAATTGTGCTGAAAGCGTCTTTTTTATCAGCAACACAGCCGCGCAATAAATTTGTTATGCTGACAACCTCGTTAAAAAGCAAAATAAATCAGCGCAATAAAAGGCAGGAATGACTATGGATATACTTTTCTATCACCCCACGTTTGATACGGCCTACTGGATCGAGGCGCTCACGGCAGCTTTACCCGGCGCACGCGTTCGCGAGTGGAAGCGTGGAGATAACGAACATGCTGACTATGCGCTGGTCTGGCATCCGCCGGTAGAAATGCTCCAGGGCCGTAAGCTGAAGGCCGTTTTTGCCCTGGGGGCGGGCGTGGATTCCATTCTGAGCAAGCTGAAGGCGCACCCTGACATGCTGCCGGAAGCGATTCCCCTGTTCCGCCTGGAGGATACCGGAATGGGCCAGCAGATGCAGGAATATGCCGTCAGCCAGGTGCTGCACTGGTTCCGCCGCTTTGATGACTATCAGGCCTTTAAACAGCAGGCCCACTGGGAGCCGCTGCCGGATTACCGTCGCGAAGACTTTACCATCAGCATCCTCGGTGCGGGCGTGCTGGGCTCAAAAGTGGCTGAAGCCCTCGCTCCGTGGGGCTTCCCGCTGCGCTGCTGGAGCCGCAGCCGTAAGGACTATCCGGGCGTAGAGAGCTTTGCCGGAACGGATGAGCTTCCGGCCTTTCTGAACGGCACGCGCGTGCTGATCAATCTGCTGCCCAACACGGCGGAAACGGTAGGGATCATCAATGAAACCCTGCTCAACCAGTTAGCCGATCAGAGCTACCTGATGAACCTGGCGCGCGGGGTGCATCTGGTCGAGCCCGATCTGCTGAAGGCGCTGGACAGCGGAAAGCTAAAAGGCGCCATGCTGGATGTCTATAGCCGTGAGCCGCTGCCGGTGGAAAGCCCACTGTGGGCGCATCCGCGCGTGGCGATGACCCCGCACGTGGCCGCCGTGACTCGTCCTGCAGAAGCGGTGGCGTACATATCCCATACCATCAGCGAAATGGAGAAGGGTAACGCGGTCACCGGCCAGGTTGACAGACAGCGCGGCTACTGAGAGAAACCCGGCGTTCGCCGGGTTTTTGCTAATATTCGCCGCTGATAACTGCTATCCTTTGGAAAAACCGCAGAGGAGAGAGAGATGTATCCCGTTGACCTGCATATGCACACCGTCGCCAGTACCCACGCGTATAGCAACCTCCATGATTATATCGCCCAGGCGAAGCTGAAAGGCATTAAGCTGTTCGCGATCACCGATCATGGTCCGGACATGGCGGATGCGCCGCACTACTGGCATTTTGTGAATATGCGGATCTGGCCACGTCTGGTGGACGGCATTGGGATACTGCGCGGCATCGAGGCGAATATCAAAAATACCGACGGTGAGATCGACTGCACCGGGCCGATGCTGACGTCTCTGGATCTTATCCTCGCCGGTTTCCACGAGCCGGTTTTTGCACCTCAGGATAAAGAGACCAACACCGCGGCGATGATTGCCACCATTGCCAGCGGCAATGTGCACATTATCAGCCACCCCGGCAACCCGAAGTACCCGATTGATATTCAGGCTGTCGCGCAGGCGGCAGCGAAGCACCGCGTGGCGCTGGAGATTAACAACTCCTCCTTTGTTCACTCGCGCAAGGGCAGTGAAGCCAACTGCCGCGAAGTGGCCGCCGCCGTACGCGATGCGGGCGGCATGGTGGCGTTGGGTTCGGATTCCCATACCGCCTTTACGCTGGGCGATTTCAGCGAGTGCCTGAAAGTGCTCAATGACGTTAACTTCCCGGAAGCGCAAATCCTGAACGTGACTCCCCGCCGCATGCTCGATTTCCTCGAATCGCGCGGCATGGAGCCGATTGCCGAATTTGCCGATCTTTAATTGTGTAATGGAATAATAAAAATGAACGAGTTTTCCATCCTTTGCCGCGTGCTGGGTACGCTCTATTATCGCCAGCCGCAAGACCCGCTGTTGGTTCCGCTCTTTACGTTAATTCGTGAAGGTAAGCTGGCGGAGAACTGGCCGCTGGAACAGGATGATTTACTGGCGCGTCTGCAAAAAAGCTGCGACATGCAGCAGATTGCGACCGATTACAATGCGCTGTTCGTCGGCGATGAGTGCCGCGTTTCGCCATACCGTTCTGCCTGGCAGGAAGGGGCGACGGAAGCGGAAGTCCGTGCTTTCCTCTCCACGCGCGGTATGCCGCTGAGCGATACGCCTGCGGATCATATCGGTACGCTGCTGCTGGCCGCTTCCTGGATTGAAGATAACGCCGGGGATGATGAGAACGAAGCTATCGAAACGCTTTTCGAAACGTACCTGCTGCCGTGGGTCGGAACATTCCTTGGGAAAGTCGAAGCCCACGCCGCCTCGCCATTCTGGAGAACGCTGGCACCGCTGACCCGCGACGCAATTGCGGCGATGTGGGATGAGCTGGAAGAAGAGAACGAAGAGTGATTTAGATCACATAAATCCTGCAACGACGCATTTCAATTTGCACATAATGTGCTTCTGATCGCATTTCTATGGTGCGCTTCTGCTAAGATGCGCGCCATGAACATATTACTTTGTATCGCAATAACAACGGGCATTCTCTCCGGGCTCTGGGGATGGGTGGCCGTATCTCTCGGATTGCTCAGCTGGGCTGGATTCCTTGGCTGTACGGCCTATTTCGCCTGCCCGCAGGGGGGCGTCAAAGGGCTCTTTATCTCAGGCTGCACGCTGATGAGCGGGGTTATCTGGGCGCTGGTGATCATGAAAGGCAGCGCGCTGGCGCCGCATCTGGAGATGCTGGGGTACATTATGACGGGCGTTGTTGCCTTCCTGATGTGTATTCAGGCTAAGCATCTCCTGCTTTCGTTTGTGCCGGGCACCTTTATCGGGGCGTGCGCGACCTTTGCAGGGCAGGGTGACTGGAAGCTGGTGGTGCCTTCCCTGGCGCTGGGGTTGCTGTTTGGCTATGCCATGAAAAACAGCGGTCTTTGGCTGGCGTCGCGGCGGGAAAAAGCGCAAGACATCACGGCGGTGAGCGAATAAAAAAAGGCGAGATAATCATCTCGCCTTTTTTATGCGCTTCCTGTCAGGATTCCGGAGGGACTGACATATCGCGGTATTTCACCAGTATCGGGTTCTGCACGTCTGCTTTGTTTTGCAGATCCCACAGCCCGCGGTCAATACCGTCGTTGATTAAGAAGATCACGCCGGTTTCAATGGCCGACATCAGACACATCATGACCGGCTCGTTAGAGGTGTAGCCAATTTCACCCTCCAGCAAACGCTGGTAATCGATGAAGCGGAATACCCCTGCCTGAACTTCATAAGACAGGATGGTTTTGCTGGTGTTCACCGAAGAGAGCACTTCGCCTGTACTGACGTTGACCACACGCAGGTTAACGGCGATTTGGTCGAGCTGGTACTGGGTATCCGCACCGATACCGAAGTACCGCGCGCCCGCACCACCCGATTTAACGTTACTTTCGTAACCAATAATCGATCCTTCAATCATCACGTTCGCTGCCGCCAGAGATTCCAGAGGCGTGCGGTTATTGGCCGCGACGGTACCATTCTCCTGTGCGGCACGAATGATTTTCCGTTCATTCAACAGGTTCTGAAGACCCTGACGTTCCAGCGGAATAAACCAGCGCGAATCCTTGAGCGCGGTAACCAGCATAGCGGTGGCGCTTTGCGGCACGGCCGTGGAGAAGTTACTTGCCGGGTAAGGCTTAAATTGCCCGGTTTCATCCTGAATGTTGTATACGGAGACAAATATTTTCCCCGTTGGAGCAGGTAAATGCGTTAAATCACGATAACTCTGGGCCCGAGGCATTAATGTTGGTTTTGCAGCTTCTTTAGGTGGAGCAGTTAAACAACCGCTCAATAAGCACACTGCAACAAATATCAGGAAGCGCTGCATGATCGTTGTCCTTATTTAGCTATTGTTTAAAAGTCAGTTGAATTACTTTGTAGACCGGAAACCTGAATAGTGGAGATCCTTCCGGTTTTACGATCGGTCACGTTCAGCTGAAGCTGTCCATCAGTGTTGGCGATATCAACGATAAAATCGTTGGTCACCATCCGGCCGGGTTTGCCGGTATTAATGTTGGTCAGTAACCCGCCTAAAATCTGCGACTGGATAGCCTGAGTGAAGTTGTCCAGTGCGGATGGGGTATCAACGCTAAAATCCTTTAAGCTTGGGTCCTTATAGGAGTTTTGCGCCTGCGCTTCATTCAGCAGAAAGGCGCCGTTGTTAGGGTTACCGCCAAAGTTAGGGTTACGGAACTGAAACGTCATATTTCCGGCCCAGCTTATAGGTGTTATTAGCATTATCGAAACAACTGCATATGCAATACGCATGACAGCCTCCGCATATCGGTTCGCTAGAACTCGTCTTTAGCTAAATCGCTGGTGCTTAATAGGGCTTTATCTATTTGCAGGCGATTAATAGCGTCTTCTGATTGGGCCAGTGCCAGGGCTACGTTTTTATCGAAGTCCATTTTAGTGGGGAATAAAAACGTTTGATAAATAACGTACTGATTGGCCGTTATTGTTATCCAACTTCCCCATCGTGCACTGGGCCGCTCGTTGATTGTTATATTTCCGGTATAAGTACTGTCCCATTTGTCACTGAAGGCTCGGTAAAAACTGTGCCCGACCGATGAGACAGTGTGGTCAGTTAACAATCCGGGAACTTCGACCTCGACGGCCTTCAGATTCCCGGCAGCGAGCAGGAAACTCGCTGCGGCGATCCAACTCAACGTGCGCTTCATGTGATTAACGCCTGAGGTTATCGTTTGCCCACGAAACCGCCTGAGTTCGGTTTTTTACAGCTATCTTCTTGAAAAGATTATAAAGGTGCGTCTTTACCGTATTTTCGCTGATAAATAACGAACGGGCGATTTCAATATTTGAAGCACCAATGCGTAACTTATTCAGGATCTCTTTCTCACGGTGCGTGAGCAGTGCTGACTCTGAGCTGTTATAGCGATAATTTCCGGAGTGCGTGATGAGGTAGCTGGCCAGCTTTTGCGAAAAATAACACTCTCCGCGCAATATGCCTTGCAGACCCTCAACTACCCGGTCTTCTTCTTCCGTGACGTAGAACACGCCATTGATATGCGGCCAGCTTTCAATATCCCTGAAAGGATATTCATCAGGCGTATTCAATAATAGCACGCGGATATTATTGTTTTTCCTGCTTAAAATATCTTGCCAGTAATGGATGAGCTTTTTATCAGCTTCCATCATATCGAACAGAATGATGCTGCCAGGTGCAATATCATCAAAAGAACGTTGAATATTATGCAATTTCCCGTTCAGTGATAAAGATTGCTTTAAATGTTGTAATAACGCTGTCGCTTGCAAAGAAGGTTTTGTGATCAACAGTAATGTATGACCATGTAAACTATGGACTTCATTATACATGATGAAACCCCACTTTTTTTTGGCACCTGGCAGCTGTCCTCCTGTTTAATAGAGGACACCAGAAGTACTGACAGATGTTGCACTGCTGTGTGTAGAATCAGACCATAACCTCCACGGGGAGGTAAATATAAAACCAATTTCGTACATCTAATTTCAATCTAGCTTTTACGAAGTTTAAAGCAAGTGTTAAACATGTAACCGAATGTAAAAATCAATATTAATTTGTGAAAATCACTTGTGATGAATGGCGAGAAATGATGAGAAAGTTGTACATCTAAATAGAGGTGCACAGTTTTTAAAAATCATACAAATATTTATATATCATTGATTTTTAAGTATATTTGTTATTTTATGTGAACGATAAAACAGTATGAGGTACAGATTATTTCTAAGCCCATAAATGCGCGGTTGTCTGGCTTAAGAAAACGGGCTTCGTGTCACGACTGTGAAAAAGTGTCCTTCTGCTGTTACGTTTAAACAACGCGAGAAGACGCGTGGACAGCCTTCGCCTCGTTGTACAACCTGATTGCTGGACAGGGGAAATAAAAAATATAAGCTGGCCTGAGTAAAGTGATTTTTGTCGTAAATTACGACTTTGTGGTGATCCGAAAAATAAAAATAAGCCGCGCGGGTGAGATATTTAAAATGTTTCAGCGGACATACTCTTCACCGTAACGACGCGTTAACACAATATGCATCGTTTTTACAAGTAACACGGTTATAGGTTATGGCGTGATTAAATAACCAGGTCCAGGGTGACAACATGAAATACACATCGTTATTTATGGTGTTTACATTACTGGGTGCGCCTGGATTTGTAACCGCAGCGAATTCAGATTTAGCCAATGCTGAATATAATTTTGCGGTTAACGAATTAAGTCTTTCATCACTCAATCAGGCAGCCATTATTGGTCAACAGGGTGTTTTTAATGACGCTCAGGTTCGCCAGGAAGGTTCAAAACTCTTGTCCATTGTTTCACAGGATGGGGCGGGCAACAGAGCAAGAGTTGATCAATCAGGGAGTTACAATATAGCCTGGATCGATCAGAGCGGTACCGCGAATGATGCAGGTATTACGCAAGAGGGATACGGTAATAGCGCGAAAATTATCCAGAAAGGGTCGGGTAATAGAGCAAATATTACGCAGTACGGTACGCAGAAAACCGCAGTTGTAGTGCAGAAACAGTCGCAAATGGCGATTAACGTTATTCAACATTAGCGCATTCGCGACGATTTTAATCAATCCGATGGGGGTTTACCATGAAATTTCTCAAAGTGGCAGCGCTTGCAGCAATCGTAGTTTCTGGTAGTGCTATGGCGGGTTCTATTAATCAGGGCGGCTGGGGTCATGGGCATGGTCATGGCGGATACAGTGGCCCAAATTCAACCCTGAATATTTATCAGGACGGTGGCGGTAACTCCGCGGTTGCTCTGCAGACAGACGCCAGAAATTCCGTGCTGAATATTACCCAGAAAGGTGGCGGTAACGGCGCTGACGTTGGTCAGGGTTCTGATGACAGTAAAATCAACCTGACCCAGAAAGGATTTGGCAACAGTGCAACACTGGATCAGTGGAACAGCAAAAAATCTGTTATGAACGTTAACCAGTCCGGCGGCTTTAACGGCGCCCTCGTCGACCAGACTGCCTCTAACTCTACTGTTAACGTTACCCAGATTGGCTTTGGTAACCACGCGACAGCTCATCAGTACTGATACTGAAATCTGTGCTACAAAAAAACAGGGCTGATGCCCTGTTTTTTCGGGAGTACATCATGAATACCTTAATTCTTCTTGCCGCGCTTTCCAGCCAGATAACTTTCAAAACGTCGCAGCAGGAAAATATGACCACCATTATTCCTCAGGTCACCCTGGCGCAGCCGTGTGATTGTCAGGTTCAGATTGTTTCCGTTCGGGAAGGGCAGGGCGGACAAAGTTCGTCCCGACAGCAAAATACCCTTTTTATACCCGCTAATCAGACGATTGATTTAATGCGCCTGAGTTTAAATATTAATGCGGGAGACACGGTAAAAATCGTTGTCACCGTTTCAGACGGTAAATCGCTTCATTTATCTCAGCAGTGGTCGCCAGCGGAACGTTCGCTTTAATCATTCATGAAATCAATGTGTTGCGAATGTGGCGGGTCTGTGCCGTTGAGCTATGCTGATATCAGGGATCAGGTCATTATGTTCCTTAACGTGAGACTTCGTTTGTCATAATGAAGTGCGTTTACCCCTCAAGGACGATTTTCATTGAGGAGTACCGATAATGAACCACTCTTTCGCTCGACTCGTGACGGGTCTGGGCCTGATTGTTTCTGTTTTTAGCCTCCCGGTTTATTCGGCTACCATTGTGAACGGTGGCGTTATTCATTTTCGCGGTGCCATTGTTGCAGACCCCTGTGAAGTTACGCCGCAGCAGAGACAGTTTGCTATGTCCTGTCCGGATAATAATCGTATGCAAACGCGCATGGTCAGTTATGAAGAGGCGCTTAATGGCAAAGTGTCCGATTCAGATCTGGTGTCGCTCCGCATGAAATACCTTAACCCTGAAAAAACGCTCGCGGTTGTCGAAATCCAGTATCGATAGCGCTCTCTCTTCCGCTTTGTGCGGAAGAGGATTTTTTCTGATAGTTTTTTCTCCCGGGCAGCCCTGCGATACACTTAATAAAAAGGCGGGTTGCAGAGGGGCTTTATGAAACCGCAAATTGAAGTTATTCATGGTGATATTACGACCATGCACGTCGACGTCATCGTCAATGCGGCCAATCCCTCCCTGATGGGGGGAGGCGGTGTGGACGGGGCTATCCACCGGGCTGCCGGACCGCAGCTGCTGGAAGCCTGCAAAACCGTACGGCAACAGCAGGGCGAATGTCCTCCCGGCCATGCGGTCATTACGCTTGCGGGCGATCTGCCTGCCAAAGCGGTGATCCACGCCGTAGGGCCTGTCTGGCACGGTGGCGATCGGCACGAGGCGAGTATTCTGGAAGAGGCTTACCGGAACTGTCTGCGGCTGGCTGCCGACAACGGCTATAAAACAATGGCGTTCCCGGCCATCAGTACGGGGGTGTATGGCTATCCTAAGGCGGCTGCCGCTACGATCGCCGTCGATACCGTTTACCGCTATCTGTCGCTAAAACCGATGCCTGAGAAAGTAATCTTTGTCTGTTTCGATGAAGAAACCACCCACCTTTATCAACGGTTGCTGACCCAGCGCGGGCAGGAACTGGAGACCTGAAGCAAACGCGGCGCACTGAGTGCGCCGCGGTTGTTTATGAGGCTTTTACCTGAGGTTTTCCTGAGAAGAGGAAACGCAGAAGCGGGATCCGCAGATGGATTTCATAGAGCACGATCGCAATCCCCACGACAAACACCAGACCGGTAAAGAAGCCCAGCGTGTTGGAGGCGATATGCGGGGTGATGTAAGCCCCGAAGAAGAGCGTGAGCGGGTGATGCACCAGATAAATAAACAGCGACGCATTCACGAAGTAGGTCACGCGGCTGGACTTAAAGTTCAGCAGGCGGTGGCCGAGCGCGAATACTACGTTCACCATCCATAAACCCAGCAGCATGGTGATCACGCTTTCCGTTTCGTACATCCAGGCGTCACCGCTCCCGTAGCGCTGGTTCAGCAGATAGGCCGCGAACGCGATGGCCGCACCCACAGCACACCACGGTGACGGGGTAGTAAACAGCGCTTTCAGCTTTGGGTAAATAAACGCCAGCGCGCCAATTAAAAAGAACGGAATGTAGAAAAGGGACTGCATCACCACAAAATTAAACAGGCCGTCGCTCAGTATCGGTGGATAGACGATAAACAGGATGCGTCTCACCGCGGCGTAAGCGATACCCAACAGCAAGAAGAGCACTGACAGTTTGCCCAGCGTAACGGTGGCGAAAAAGGCGTCAGCTCTCGAACTCAGGTGGTGACGCAGGCGGCTGAAAATGAACAGGCTCACCGTAGTGAGCACCACCAGGACCAGCAGGAACCACAGGTGAGACACCAGCTCCCAGACCAGCGTATTGTACTTTTCATACAGTGACAGATTCGGCCAGTTTTCCGCTTTGCCTTTGACGTACTGCAGCATAATGAACTGAGGCAGCGTCAGTAGCGGAATCGCGGTCAGCATGGGGATCCCCACGCGCTCGACGCGCACCTTCCACCAGCGTTTAAGCGGGTATCGCAGAAACAGCATGTAAGAGAAATAGCCGGAGATGACAAAAAACACCTGCATACGGAAGGCGTGAATAAAGTCATTAAACAGCGTCAGCCACCAGGAGGGCATCTGGCTATTCACATGCCAGGTGTGGCTGGAGTAAATCAGTGATATGTGAAAAGGGATCCCCAATAGCATCAGCCATGCCCGGATCGAGTCGAGGAAATATTCACGTTCTGTTGGTGTTGTGCTCATATAACGTTGTGCATTCTCAGACTTTTCGTCTTATCCCTAAGACTCATAATGGTTACATTCGAAAGCAACCCTACACCAAGACCGACACCCTGTCTCCAGGATAAGCACGCAAAGTGAATAATGGGTTCTTTCATTTGCTTAATCCATGAGCCAGCAGCTGAACAAAGCAGTGATAATGTTGTCGGATTGCCTGAGTTTCCATTAAAATGGATCGGATCGATATAAGCACACAAAGGGGGAAGTGCTTACTTATTATGAAACATAAACCACAGATGATGAAAATGCGTTGGTTAGGTGCTGCAGTGGTGTTATCACTGTATACCTCATCGGCACTGGCCTTTAACATCGACGATGTCGCAAAACAGGCAAAATCGATGGCTGGCAAGAGCTACGAAGCGCCGAAAAGTAACTTGCCCTCCGTTTTCCGCGATATGAAATATGCGGACTATCAGCAGATCCAGTTCAATCACGACAAAGCCTACTGGAGCAACATCAAGACCCCGTTCAAGCTTGAGTTTTATCATCAGGGTATGTATTTCGACACGCCTGTTGCCATCAACGAAGTGACGGCCACAGCGGTACGTAAGATCAAATACAGCCCGGATTACTTCAATTTTGGCAATGTGCAACACGATAAAGATACGGTGAAAGACCTGGGCTTCGCAGGCTTTAAGGTGCTTTACCCGATCAACAGCAAAGATAAAAACGACGAAATCGTCAGCATGCTGGGTGCCAGCTATTTCCGCGTGATTGGCGCGGGGCAGGTATACGGGCTTTCTGCGCGCGGACTGGCGATTGATACCGCGCTGCCATCAGGTGAAGAATTCCCACGTTTCCGTGAATTCTGGATTGAACGTCCAAAACCTACGGATAAACGTCTGACCATTTACGCGCTGCTGGATTCACCGCGTGCGACCGGCGCCTATCGCTTTGTGATTATGCCGGGTCGTGACACCGTGGTTGACGTGCAGTCCAAGGTTTACCTGCGTGATAAAGTGGGCAAACTGGGCGTTGCACCACTGACCAGCATGTTCCTGTTTGGGCCGAACCAGCCGTCTCCGG
This sequence comes from Enterobacter sp. FB, assembly GCF_000805795.1. Taxonomy (NCBI): domain Bacteria; kingdom Pseudomonadati; phylum Pseudomonadota; class Gammaproteobacteria; order Enterobacterales; family Enterobacteriaceae; genus Enterobacter; species Enterobacter sp. FB. The sequence continues at coordinate 836,877 of NZ_JSZC01000013.1, forward strand.
CCACTAACTTCCGCCCGGAACTGCACGACTCCAACGGTCTGTCTATTCATGCCGGTAACGGAGAGTGGATCTGGCGTCCGCTGAACAACCCGAAACATCTGGCGGTGAGCAGCTTCGCGATGGAAAATCCGCAAGGTTTTGGCCTGCTGCAGCGTGGCCGTCAGTTCTCACGCTTTGAAGATTTGGACGACCGCTATGACCAGCGTCCAAGCGCCTGGGTCACGCCAAACGGTGACTGGGGTAAAGGTAAGGTTGAGCTGGTTGAGATTCCAACCAACGACGAAACCAACGATAACATCGTGGCTTACTGGACGCCGGATCAGCTGCCGGAAGCCGGTAAAGAGATGAACTTCAAGTACACCATCACCTTCAGCCGCGACGAAGATAAGCTGCATGCGCCGGATAACGCGTATGTGATGCAGACTCGTCGTTCAACGGGTGATGTGAAGCAGTCTAATCTTATCCGTCAGCCTGACGGTACCGTGGCCTTTGTCGTGGACTTTACAGGCCAGGATATGAAGAAACTGTCACCGGACACCGCCGTTGCCGCTCAGGCCAGCATCGGTGATAACGGTGAAATCGTTGAGAATACCGTGCGTTACAACCCGGTAACCAAAGGCTGGCGTCTGACCCTGCGCGTGAAAGTGAAAGATCCGAAACAGACCACTGAAATGCGTGCTGCGCTGGTCAGTAACGATCAGCCGCTGAGTGAAACCTGGAGCTATCAGCTACCTGCCAATGAATAATACATCTGAATATATTGATGCCATGCCGCTGACGGATATCGAAAAAGCGGCACTGCCTAAGAGCGACATCCGCGCGGTTCACACCGCGCTGGATGGTGAACATCGTCAGTTTTCCCGTGATGATGATACGCCGCTGGGGTCAGTAAAGGCACGTCTGGAGCAGGCCTGGCCGGACTCGCTGGCAGAAGGGCAGTTGATTAAAGACGACGAAGGGCGCGATCAGCTTCAGGCGATGCCGAAGGCCACGCGTTCCTCAATGTTCCCCGATCCGTGGCGCACCAACCCGGTGGGCCGCTTCTGGGATCGCCTGCGCGGGCGTGATGTGACGCCGCGCTATCTGTCACGCCTGACGAAAGAAGAGCAGGCTTCCGAACAGAAATGGCGTACCGTGGGGACCCTCCGTCGCTACATCCTGCTGCTGTTGACGCTGGCGCAGACGGTCGTCGCGACCTGGTATATGAAAACCATCCTGCCGTATCAGGGCTGGGCGTTCATCAATCCGATGGACATGATGGGCCAGGATCTCTGGGTCTCCTTCATGCAGCTGCTGCCGTATATCCTGCAGAGCGGCATCCTTCTGCTGTTCGCGGTTCTCTTCTGCTGGGTCTCGGCCGGTTTCTGGACCGCGCTGATGGGCTTCCTGCAGCTGCTGATGGGGCGTGACAAATACAGTATTTCGGCGTCAACGGTCGGGGATGAACCCCTCAATCCTGAGCACCGTACCGCGCTGATTATGCCTATCTGTAACGAAGACGTTGACCGCGTGTTTGCGGGCCTGCGTGCCACCTGGGAGTCCGTGAAGGCCACCGGCAACGCGGAGCATTTCGACGTTTACATCCTGAGCGACAGCTACAACCCCGATATCTGCGTGGCAGAACAAAAAGCGTGGATGGAGCTGATTGCAGAAGTGCAGGGCGAAGGACAGATCTTCTACCGTCGCCGCCGTCGTCGTGTGAAGCGTAAAAGCGGTAACATCGATGACTTCTGCCGCCGCTGGGGTAACCAGTACAGCTACATGGTGGTGCTGGATGCTGACTCCGTCATGAGCGGTGACTGCCTGAGCGGTCTGGTGCGTCTGATGGAAGCCAACCCGAACGCGGGTATCATTCAGTCTTCGCCAAAAGCGTCCGGTATGGACACGCTCTATGCGCGCTGTCAGCAGTTCGCCACCCGTGTTTACGGGCCGCTGTTCACGGCGGGCCTGCACTTCTGGCAGCTGGGTGAATCCCACTACTGGGGTCACAACGCCATCATCCGCGTGAAGCCGTTCATTGAGCACTGTGCGCTGGCGCCGCTGCCGGGCGAGGGTTCGTTTGCCGGCTCTATTCTGTCGCATGACTTCGTAGAAGCGGCGCTGATGCGTCGTGCTGGCTGGGGCGTCTGGATTGCCTACGACCTGCCGGGATCGTACGAAGAGCTGCCGCCGAACCTGCTGGACGAGCTCAAGCGTGACCGCCGCTGGTGTCACGGTAACCTGATGAACTTCCGTCTGTTCCTGGTGAAAGGGATGCACCCGGTTCACCGCGCGGTGTTCCTGACGGGCGTGATGTCTTATCTCTCCGCACCGCTGTGGTTTATGTTCCTTGCGCTCTCCACAGCGCTGCAGGTCGTGCATGCCCTGACGGAGCCGCAATACTTCCTGCAGCCGCGCCAGCTGTTCCCGGTGTGGCCGCAGTGGCGTCCGGAACTGGCGATTGCGCTGTTTGCCTCCACCATGGTGCTGCTGTTCCTGCCTAAGCTGCTTAGCATCATCCTGATCTGGTGCAAAGGCTCGAAAGAGTACGGCGGTTTCTTCCGCGTGACCCTTTCACTGCTGCTGGAAGTGCTGTTCTCCGTGCTGCTGGCACCGGTGCGTATGCTGTTCCACACCGTGTTCGTGGTCAGTGCGTTCCTGGGCTGGGAAGTGGTCTGGAACTCACCGCAGCGTGATGACGACTCCACGCCGTGGAGCGAAGCCTTTATGCGCCATGGTTCTCAGCTGCTGCTGGGTCTGGTGTGGGCGGCCGGGATGGCGTGGCTGGATCTGCGCTTCCTGTTCTGGCTGGCGCCGATTGTCTTCTCGCTGATCCTGTCGCCGTTTGTCTCCGTCATCTCCAGCCGTTCGACGGTGGGGCTGCGGACCAAACGCTGGAAGCTGTTCCTGATCCCGGAAGAGTATTCCCCGCCGCAGGTGCTGGTAGACACCGATCGTTATCTCGAGCAGAACCGCAATCGCACGCTGGATGACGGCTTTATGCACGCCGTGTTTAACCCGTCATTCAACGCCCTGGCGACGGCAATGGCGACGGCGCGTCACCGTGCCAGCCAGGTGCTGGAGATTGCCCGCGATCGTCACGTTGAGCAGGCGCTGAACGAGACCCCGGAAAAACTCAACCGTGACCGTCGTCTGGTCCTGCTGAGCGACCCGGTTACGATGGCGCGTCTTCACTACCGCGTTTGGTCCGCTCCGGAGAGATACTCTTCGTGGGTAAACTACTATAAAGAACTGAAGCTGAACCCGCTGGCGTTGAAGGCGAAGTAAGTGGTTAAGTAGGGCAGGTAAGCGAAGCACCTCCCGCCAACTAAAATACCGGCATAATCGCCGGTATTTTTTTAGAGGTTACTCATGAGAATCATCATCGTCGTTCTGATGGCATGCCTGCTCAGCGGCTGCGGCAGCATCATCAGCCGCACCATTCCAGGGCAGGGCCACGGGAATCAGTATTACCCGGGTGTGAAATGGGATCTCCGAGACTCCGCATGGCGCTACCTCACCGTGCTGGATCTGCCATTCTCGCTAATTTTCGACACGCTGCTGCTGCCGATAGATGCCAGCCACGGCCCTTACGAGTAGCGTAAATTAACGCTCGTCCCACTCATCGGCTGCGGTTTGACCTTCTTCCGTATCCAGCGGTGGCTCGAGCTGAAATTCGCCCTCATCCCACTCGTGCAACGTGTTCTCTTCCAGCCATTCCTGCCGCAGTTCGATTTCATCATAGTCACCGTTAAAGACGGCCTGCGCACCTTCACCGCTCAGGACCGGCAGGCATTCCCCTTCTTCACCTTCATCGGCAAAGAATTCGGCCTGCCACATAATATCCCCATCCTGCAGAACGTATTTCTGGATATTAAGTTGTTGCACGTCAGCATCTTCTTCTTCAACGCCGGGGTTGTCGGCGAGGAACTCTTCACGAGCGGCATCAATAGCTTCTTCCAGCGTGGCGTACATGGTCATTGGTGTCTCCCTGTTTTCCAGAAGGTTTCAGGGAAAGAATAGCTTAATATCCGATTCTGCAAGTATGAATGCGAAAATAAGCGTCAGGCGTTCGTCTTATTCCGCCACTGGCCGTAGCGCGCGGGATAAACTGAACCACGAATAAATTGCATTAAACAGTACCACGCCCGCCGTCACGATAAAGACGGCGCGAAAACCGAAGCTGGCGGAGATGCTCGCCCCGAGAAGCGGTCCGGTGACGTTACCGATGTCGCGAAATGACTGGTTATAGCTGAAGATCCGCCCGGCAATCTGGTTCGTGGAGTTGTAAACCAGCAGGGTCTGTACGGCGGGCAGCAAGGCCCCGTCTGCGGCACCAAGCAAAAAGCGAAGTAAGCCCAGCTGCCACGGAGAGTGCACCATCGACATGGGGATCAGCAGCAGGACGGAGATCACCAGCGCACAGATCAGAATTTTTTCCGGACCGACGCGGTCCCCCAGTTTCCCCAGCCTCGGCGCGCTAAGCAGCGCCGCCACCCCGGGCACGGACGCAATCAGCCCGCTGATAAACGCGATATTGCTGACGTTCCCCGCCAGATCGCGAACGTACAGCGTGAGGATAGGGGCAATCGATCCGGTTGCGACCTGAATAATCAGGGTCGTCACGAACAGGCTCAGCACCAGTCTGGGATTTTTAAGCGAGGTCAGCACCTCCCTGGCGTGTAGCATCTCTTTCTTCGCAACGGGCGTGAAGTTTTCCCGAATACAGAGCAGGGTGACAACAAAGCAGAGGAACAGCACGCAGGCGGTGATAAAGAACACCGGACGCAGGCCATAGCTATCGGCCATGAGTCCGCCGGCCAGTGGCCCCAGCAGGGCACCGCTTACGCCGCCGGTTGAGAGTGTGCCCAGCGCCCAGCCGCTCTTATGGCGAGGAATTTGCGTGGCAATCAGGGCATTGGCATTGGGAATAAATCCTCCCAGCAAACCCAGCAACGCGCGCAAAATCAGGAACTGCCAGACGTTCTGCGCCACGCCCATCAGCGCCATGATAATGGCCATCCCCAGCGCCGAGCGCAGCAGCATGATTTTACGGCCCTTGCGGTCGGCAAGGCCGCCCCAGAAGGGCGAGGCTATCGCGGAGAACAGGAACGTGATGCTGAATACCAGGCCGGACCACATATTGAGCGCGCTATGGCCCGTCACGCCCAGCTGTTCAACATAGAGCGGCAGAAAAGGCATGACCAGGCTAAACGCCGCGCCGGTGAGAAAACAGCCAAGCCACGCAACCGTGAGGTTACGCTTCCAGTTTATGGGGGCATCTGAAGGTGACATAACAATCCGCATAATGAGGTGCTGAGCACCTGAAGCAAGAAGTAATAAGCCTGCTAATTATGCGCCTGGGTTATGATTGCCGCAATGAGGGGGAGCTTTTAAAGCTAAAACAGGATGCGACCCTGGGGATCGCATCCTGAAAATCAATAGCGGGACGGCGTGCCTTTTGGCCGCGTTTTAAAGCGGCGGTGCAACCACATGTACTGCTCGGGTGCGAGCATGATGCATTTCTCTACGATACCGTTCATCCAGCGCGCGGTGGTTTCTGCATCGTCAAGCGGCGGCGCGAGTTCCGGTTCCAGCATCATCAACTCGTAGCCCGAACCGTCAGGCTTGCGGCGGGGAACAAAGGGTACGATGGCGGCTTTGGACATCCGCGCCAGCATCCAGGTACCGGTGGTTGTGGCGGCCTCTTCAACGGCGAAGAAGGGGACAAAAACGCTGGCCTGTGGGCCATAGTCGTGGTCGGGGGCATACCAGACCACTTCGCCGGATTTCAGCGCACGGATCATTCCCTTCAGATCTTTACGGTCGATCATGCTTTTGTTGGAGCGCATGCGGCCATTGGTCTGGATTAAATCGATGACCGGGTTATCGTTAGGGCGATAAACGCCAATGCCGGGCGCCTGCATGCCGAACATACGCGCCCCGATTTCCAGCGTCAGAAAATGGACGCCGATCAGCAGAACGCCCGTCTGGTTGGCCTGAAGCGTATGTACAGGATCCATGCCGGTTCCCGTTACCTCGCTCCAGCGGGCCATGCGTTTGTCCGGCCAGAACCACGCCATGCCGGTTTCCATAAGGCCCATCCCAACGGATTCGAAATTCTTCGCGACCATATTGTGACGCTCTGAGTCGCTCATCTGCGGAAAACACAGCTCAAGGTTGCGGTACGCGATTCTGGCGCGACGCTTCATAAACAGCTGTGCGAAACGGCCCAGAAATTTACCCAACCGAAAAATAACAGGGTAGGGAAGCTGTACCAGAAGCCATAAAAAGCCGATGCCAAGCCAGGTCAACCAATAGCGGGGATGCAAAAGGGCGGCAGTAAATTTTGGTAACTGGGTCATGTCTTTCCTGTGTTCAAACGTCCTGTTTCGCTAGTGTCTCATTTTTTGAGGCGTAGCCAAAATATCTGCTTTCGAAGCGTGCACGAATACAGCAATTGTTAATCCTGATTAATCAGGGTGTGTGAAATGTAGCGTAAATTGTGTGGATGTAAATTGGTTTTGTTTGCTATATGATGCCGACCGATTTTTCATTCTCTCTAACGACTCCAGGACTGTACACCATGCCAGTGTTACACAACCGCGTTTCGAACGAGATGTTAAAAGCGCGTATGTTGGCTGAAACCGAACCGCGCACAACCATCTCATTCTATAAATACTTCACGATCGACGATCCGCAGGCGACCCGAGATGCGCTTTATCAGGCGTTCACGGCGCTGAACGTCTTCGGCCGCGTCTACCTTGCCCGTGAAGGCATCAACGCGCAGATTAGCGTACCGGAAAGCAAAGTCAGCGCCTTCCGCGACGTACTTTATCACTTTGATCCGGCCCTTAACGGCTTACGCCTGAACATTGCCCTGGATGATGACGGGAAATCCTTCTGGGTGCTGCGCATGAAGGTGCGTGAACGCATCGTGGCGGACGGTATCGACGATCCGGAGTTTAACCCGGCGGACGTCGGTGAATATCTGAAGGCGGCGGAAGTGAATGCGATGCTGGACGATCCGGATGCCGTGTTCATCGATATGCGTAACCACTATGAGTATGAAGTGGGGCATTTCGAGAATGCGATGGAGATTCCGGCGGATACCTTCCGCGAGCAACTGCCGAAAGCGGTTGAGATGATGCAGGAGCATAAAGATAAAAAGATCGTTATGTACTGCACCGGCGGTATCCGCTGTGAGAAAGCCAGCGCGTGGATGAAGCACAACGGCTTCAATAAAGTCTGGCACATTGAAGGCGGCATTATTGAGTACGCTCGCCGAGCCCGTGAACAGGGGCTGCCGGTACGCTTTATCGGGAAAAACTTTGTCTTTGACGAGCGTATGGGTGAACGTATTTCGGATGACGTCATCGCCCAGTGCCACCAGTGCGGCGCGCCGTGCGATACCCACACCAACTGCAAAAACGACGGTTGTCATCTGCTGTTCATTCAGTGCCCGGCCTGTGCCGAGAAGTTTAACGGTTGCTGTAGCGAGTTATGCAGCGAAGAGAGCATCCTGCCGGAAGAAGAGCAGCGTCGCCGTCGCGCAGGACGTGAAAACGGCAACAAGATTTTCAATAAATCTCGCGGTCGTCTGAATACCAAACTGGGTATCCCTGACCCGGAATGATAATAACGCCCGGCACGGCAAAAGCCTGCCGGGCGACGTTATTATGATTTCTGCTGTACACCTTCAACGGAAATAATCAGCTCCACGTCCTGAGACGCCGGGCCTAAATCCGTTGTGATATTAAAATCTTTCAGGTGAATTTTCCCTGCCGCTTCGAAGCCTGCGCGTTTACCGCCCCACGGATCGTCACCCTGGCCCAGTAATTTCGCATCAAGCGTGACCGGTTTGTTTACGCCGTTAAGCGTCAGGTTGCCGGTAATATTCAGCTTATCACCCTCTTTCTTCACCTCAGTAGAAGTGAAGGTCGCCTGCGGGAATTTCGCGACGTTGAGGAATTCCCCACTGCGCAGGTGTTTATCGCGCTCTGCGTGGTTCGTGTCGACGCTGTTCGTATTAATGGTCACATTGACTTTATCGGCTGCGGGATTTTTTTCGTCAAAGGTGAATGTGCCGTCAAAATCCTTAAAGGTGCCGTACAGCCAGCTATATCCCAGGTGCTGAATACGGAAATTGACGAAAGCGTGCTGGCCCTCTTTATCTATTTTATAATCCGCCGCCACGGCGGAGCCGGCGGTGAATAACAGAGAACCCAGTGCGATACCCAGCAGGTGTTTTTTCATTTTATGCTCCAGAGTCAACTGACGAGCGGCCAAGCATGCGCTTTAGCGTATCGTCTTTATCAATAAAATGGTGTTTGAGGGCGGCAAGCCCGTGCAGCACGGACAGAATCACCACGCTCCAGGCGAGCCAGAGGTGAACAACCCCCGCCGTGTCGGCCTGAGCGCCGGCATCGCTAAGGGTTGCCGGAACCTCGAACAGGCCAAAAACGTTAATCGGCTTACCGTCAGCCGTCGAAATGAGATAGCCGCTAATCAGGATGGCAAACAGCAGCGCATAGAGGGCAATATGCGCGGCAACGGCACTGAGGCGGGTAAATTTACTGTGGGTCTTTGGCGCCGCGGGCGGCGGGGAAATATGTCGCCAGATCACGCGGAAAACCAGCCCCAGCATCAGCAGGACACCAATGCTTTTATGCAACTCCGGCGCCTGGTGATACCAGCCATCGTAATAGCTGAGTGTGACCATCCAGAGCCCAAGTCCAAACATACCGTAGACGGCAAGAGCAAATATCCAGTGCAAACCTATGGATATTATTCCGTAGCGCCGGGAGGAGTTACGCCATTGCATCAGAATGTCCATTTTCAAATTAACCGAAGGGTAAAAATGAACGGGAAGGCGGGATATTGCAACTGAAATAATTGGCTATTGATTTTTATTTTATTTATTTCAGCAATTTTGAAAAGGATCGCTAACGCTAATTCAATCTCTTCGTGCAAGATGAAATTATAAGCTTCAATAAAGATAAAGTAATGTCAATTATTGTCAGTCTGGGTTTTCAGTAAAATACAATGTAAACAAAATCAATAATGGCCAGCAGCGCCCACAATAAGAGATAGAGCATAAAATGCTCGCGAATATTATTCATCAGAAAGCTAACGATCTTGCGCATAACGCCCCAACATGCGGTGTGAATGAAGCGGGCCCCGTGACCTCCGGAGCCCGTGCGGATTATCCGTTAAAACGCGAGAGGGAGAAGGGCGTCAGATCAAACTGCGGCGCAATGCCCTGGGCAAACTGCGCGGCGATTTCACCCAGAACGGAAGCAAACTTAAAGCCGTGGCCGCTCAGTCCGGTGATGAGCAGGGTGTTGTCATGCCCCGGCAGCGTATCAATGATAAAGTCTTCATCCGGCGTATTGTCGTAGGTACAAGCCGCGCCATACAGCAAGCCACCGACGCCCGGAAGAATAGTGCGCAGGAACGAGAAGGCCTCTGAACCATCCTGTGGGAAGGCGCCGAAAGGTTTACGCTCTTCAGGGGAGGCGATCGCCTGGCCGCCGTTGTGTTTACCGATTTTCAGCGCGTCTTTTTCTGACGGGAAGCCGTAGAACTGGTCCCCGTTGGGTAATTCGCCGGTGAAGGCCGGGAATTTATTCTGGGCGCTGTAACGGCCATCCGACTGGAACCAGGAGAAGACCTTGCGCACCGGCTGGATCGGCAGATCGGGCAGCAGGCGGGTAACCCAGGTACCTGCGCTGACCAGCAGGCGGGACGCTGAATAATCGCCGTCAATAGTGGTGACCGTGACGCCATTATCATCATGGGTGATGGCCTCTACCGGACAGTTGAACAGCTGCGCGCAGCCTGCCTTCGCAGCAAGCTCGATCCAGGTTTTGATCGCCGTTTCGCAATGGAGCACCCCGGAGTGGGCTTCAAAGAGGCCAATATAATCGTCCGGGACGGTAATTTCGGGCCAGCGTGCGGTAATGCCCGTCGCATCCAGCTTCTCAACGTTCAGATTAAACGCTTTCGCGCTGCGTTCGACGCCAGCGAGAAACGCAGAATGTGCCGGACCCAGGTTGATGACGCCCGTACGTTCGAAAATACGATCTTCGGTCTGTTTCGCCAGTTCATCCCACAGCGTCTGGGCGCGAAGCACCAGCGGAACGTAGCGTTCACCTTCACCGTACGCATGGCGGATGAGGCGGGTATCGCCATGATGGCTGCCTTCCGCATGAGGAGGCAGATGGCTATCGATCATCAGAACCTTCAGACCTGCCTGTGTTGCGTAATAGCCTGCGGCAGATCCTACGGAGCCGCTGCCAATAATGATTAAGTCGTATCTCATATGCATCTCATAAACTGATGTTTTGTTAGCAGAGTAATTAACAACGCGGGGTTAGACAAGGGAGAAATAAATAAGGCACCGCGAGGGTGCCTGTAGAGAGAAAAGTGGGCATAAGCTTAGTGCCGTTTATACTCATTTTCCTGGTAGTCGCCAGATTCTATTTTTGCAATACCTGCTTCTAAAATAGAAATAAACTGACGGGCGACGTCTGTTGTTAGCCACAGCGTCTGTCCAACTTCCGCTTCTTCACGGTTGAGTTGATTTGGGGTCTGGTAGTGCAAACGCAGCATCAGCGCATCGTAGCTATCTACGGTACTGATATCCCAGCCAACAAGTGGGTGGGTCTGGATGACTTCACTATTCTTTTCCATTATAACCCCCTTAATGCGTGTTAGAAGACAACGGCTTTGAGGTTCAATGCATGTTTTTCTGAAAGCAACTTCAGTATACCAAGTAATAAGGGTTCCGAAGGGAAAAATAAACAGGTGGCAACACATTTTTCTGCTTTTTAGGATTGTTCGAACAATAAAACACCATCTCGTTCACGATTTTTAAAGAAGATGCCGAATTATTTTGAACTTACAGGATTTTGAGGCAAAAAAAAGCCGGGGCGACCCGGCAAAAAAACACAATGAGGGAGCAGTGTTAATCCGTAATGAACCAGTCGTCAGCGCTTTCCCACGTTTCCTGGAGGATTTCGCTGATGCGATCTTTATCTTCTTTTGCGGCGCCAATGACGGAGAGGTTGTTCGCCGCGGCGTAACGCACCGTGACGGCACCCGCGTTGTCGGGAAAGGTGTTGTTAATACGACGGGATAATTCGCCTGCCAGTGCATCAAGCGCGCCGGCAGGCATAACGGTAGTTTTGGCTATGGTGACTTCAATACGCATAAATGCCCCCTGTGTAATATACTGTTTATTTATACAGGCATATTATCAGTTTGACAACAAGGGGCACTGATTTTTTAACGTTTTACCGTCCAGCTTACGGTTTCACCCGCCAGGAAGGGGATCAGCGTGTCGTCCGTCAGGGCAATGGACTCCTCAACGTGGCTCGCTTTACGCTCCAGTTCGATGAAGGTGTCGTTGACCGGCAGGCCGTAGAAGCGCGGGCCGTTAAGGGAGCAGAATGCTTCGAAATGTTCCAGCGCGTTCATCTCTTCAAACACGGTTGCGTAGCTGGCCAGCGCCGTTGGGGCGTTGAAGCAGCCCGCGCAGCCGCAGCTCGCCTCTTTACGATGGCGGGCGTGAGGTGCGGAATCGGTACCGAGGAACGCGCGGGAGAACCCGCTGGCGACCAGCTCGCGCAGCGCCTGCTGGTGGATGTTGCGCTTAAGAATAGGCAGGCAGTAGAGGTGAGGGCGCACCCCGCCCACCAGCATGTGGTTACGGTTAAACATCAGGTGCTGTGGCGTAATGGTGGCGGCGATAAGATCGTTGCCGTCACGCACGTACTCTGCCGCGTCTTTGGTGGTGATATGCTCGAAGACCACCTTCAGCGCCGGCAGGCGCTGGCGCAAAGGCTCCATCGCGGTCTCGATAAAACGGGCTTCGCGGTCGAAAATGTCAATCTCGGCATGCGTTACTTCGCCGTGAACCAGCAGCGGCATACCCAGTTTCTGCATGCGTTCCAGCACCGGCATAATGGCATCAATGCTGGTGACGCCGTGGCTGGAGTTGGTGGTGGCATTCGCCGGGTAGAGTTTCGCTGCCGTAAAGACGCCTTCGTTAAACCCGCGCTCCACTTCGTTCGGATCCAGTGAATCGGTCAGATAGCAGGTCATCAACGGGGTAAAATCGTGTCCCGCAGGAACGGCGTCGAGAATGCGCTGGCGATAGGCTATCGCGGCATCGACGGTGGTGACTGGTGGCACCAGGTTAGGCATGACAATCGCGCGGCCATAAATTTCGCTGGTATAAGGCACGACGGTTTTCAGCATATCGCCATCACGCAGATGGATATGCCAGTCGTCAGGGCGGCGGATTTTAAGAACCTGGGGTTGTGCAGTCATGGAAGCTCCGGCTTGTCAGGAATCAGTCATAAGGATGGCTGTTTTTGCCGGACACAAATCATAAGCGGAAACGTTTTCGTTTGCACACTTTTCCGTGAAAAAAAAGGCGCCGCAGCGCCCTTCAGGTTAATCGGTGAAAGGAATGATAATTTCGCCCGGTTTCACCTCTATGCCTTTTGCATATTTTTTCGCCAGAGCTTCACCCTTGCTTTTGTCTTCACTTAAGACGTACGCGGGCTGCTGGTTAAAGTAATTCCGCAGCGACTGATTCAGATAGGGCATCAGGGTTTGCAGAACTGGCGCCATCTTGTCCGGAGACACCTTCGCGTCGACCACTTCCATCTCCTGCAGGAAAATCGCCCCTTTCTCTTTGTTGAAAACAGGCAGTGCCTTCAGCTTGAGCTTGATGTTGGCTTTCTGATTGCCAAAGAGGGAGGACATATCGAGGTCCGCATCACCGGCCAGGGTGACTTTGTTTGGCTCTTCACGTCCGATTTGACTGGTGAGGTTTGTGAGCACGATATGCGCATCGGCAAGACCCGGTACGCCAATGTCTTTCGAGAAATTGTTATGTTTTTCCAGCGCCTGATTAATTTCCTGTTCACTGACGGTGTATTGCGTGAGCTGGTTACAGCCAACCAGCAGGCCGCTGACAATCAATGCCGCGGCTAAGACAATTTTCTTCATAGTGTTCCTCAACGAAAAATCGGCGCTTCTGTCCTGTTACGCCAGTATGTCAGCGTGAATGGGCAGAAACCAGCAGAAAAAACTGAGAAGTGGGGCGGGAAGGGCTCCCGCCCGAGGGAAAGGCTACGCGCCAGGCTCGAGCATGCCGCTCGCGCTGCGTTTCTGGCTGAACTGCCACCACAGGGCGAGTAGCGTCATAAAGCCCACCACGCCCAGCATCATCCACGGAAGTTCAGGTTGATTTAACGCTTTGCCAGCATCAAACAACCAGCCGCCGCCAGCGTAACCTAATGCCCCGCCAAGCGCCAGCCCCAGTCGGCTGAACCCCATATAGCTGCCGCGTGCACGCGCATCCGCAAGCGAGGCGCTCAGCGTTTCGCGGGCAGGCTCGGCGATGATCGAGCCAATATAGAACGTGCAAATCAGCGTAAACAGCTGCTGGAGCGTGTTCACCAGGCCGATCGGCATCATGCTCAGCGTCATCAGGAACAGTCCGGCCATCAGGCGATGCTCCAGGCGAAAACGCCGCTCGCTCCAGCGGGCAATCGGATAGAGGAGCGTTAACGACAGGCAGGCTTCGATGGCGTACATCCATTTCACCGCCGCAGGGGTACCTGCAATGTCGTTAACCATGATCGGCAGCATCAGCATGACCTGCACGGCCAGCATGTAATATCCCGTCAGGGTCAACACATAGGTGACAAAACGTCTGTCGCGCAGGACGCGGCCCAGCCCTTCCCGAACCGGCGCTTTCACCGTTGACAGTTTCCACGCCGGCAGGAACAGGCCATTAAACAGCGCGCACAGCATAAAGAGCACCGCCCCAGCCGCGCAGACCAGACGGAAATCATACTGCAGCAGCCAGCTTCCCAGCAGGGCGCCGATAACCGCCCCGGCACTGTCCTGCATCATCAGAATCGAGAAGAAACGGCCGCGGTGCTGCGGGCGAATCAGCTTTACCACCAGCGCGGTGCGGGGCGGATCGAACAGCGTGCCCCCGATACCGGAGAGGAAACAGGAGAACCAGAGCAGCCAGGGCTCCTGGGCGACCGCCATCGTGGCAAACCCTGCCGCGCGCAGCAGCATACCGGTGACGATCATCGGTTTCGCGCCAAAGCGGTCGGCAATGGCCCCGCCAAAGACGCCCAGGCCCTGCTGGACAAACTGGCGTAGCCCCAGGGCAATGCCGACCATTAATGCCGCCCAGCCCATCTGATCGACAAAGCGGATCGAAATAAGCGGAAAAACGACAAAAAAGCCGAGCACGACCAGCATGTTATCGACGAGCAGGAAATATTTACCCAGGCTCCTGGCCTGTGATACGCGGGACATTTTCCCTCCAGGGAAAATAAGATGGTGAGCACGCTAACATTCTGCGGTGTCGCCGCGTTTTTTCCCACCCCTGCACGTGACAATATTTTTTTATCAAAAGGGTGCTTTGATAGAGAGTTCTCATCGAAAAATGTGAAAAGAGGTGAAAATGGTATGTCACTGTTTTCACAGACGGCGCAGGCGCAGGTATAGTAAAGCTAATGGGCAAGCTGAAGTGACGGGAAGGAGTGGTATCGATGTTTGGCTATCGCAGTAATGTGCCAAAAGTGCGTCTGACAACGGACAGGCTGGTCGTTCGTCTGGTGCATGAGCGTGATGCCTGGCGTCTGGCGGATTATTACGCCGAGAATCGCCAGTTTTTAAAACCCTGGGAACCCGTTCGGGATGAGAGCCATTGTTACCCTTCCGGCTGGCAGGCGCGCCTCAGCATGATTACGGAATTTCACAAGCAGGGCAGCGCGTTTTATTTCGCGCTGCTGGATCCTGAAGAGAAAGAAATTATCGGGATCGCCAATTTTTCAAACGTGGTGCGGGGATCGTTTCACGCCTGCTACCTGGGCTACTCCATCGGCCAGAAGTGGCAGGGGCAGGGGCTGATGTACGAGGCGCTGACGGTAGCGATCCGCTATATGCAACGCACCCAGCACATTCATCGCATTATGGCGAACTATATGCCGCATAACCAGCGCAGCGGAAATCTGCTGGCGCGTTTAGGGTTCGAGAAAGAGGGTTACGCCAAAGACTATCTGCTGATAGACGGAGAGTGGCGCGACCACGTTCTGACGGCATTAACCACCCGGGACTGGACTGCAGGTCGTTAAGGAGAAAAGATGAAGTATCAGCTAAACGGTACAGAAGCGCGCGTGATTGGGTGCTTACTCGAAAAACAGGTCACCACGCCGGAGCAGTATCCGCTGTCCGTCAACGCCGTGACCATGGCCTGCAACCAGAAAACCAACCGCGAGCCGGTGATGAACCTCAGCGAGTATGAGGTTCAGGACGTGCTGGATGCGCTGGTCAAACGCCACTATCTGCGCACCGTCAGCGGCTTCGGCAACCGCGTGACCAAATACGAACAGCGCTTCTGTAACTCCGAATTTGGTGACCTGAAGCTGAGCAGTGCGGAAGTGGCGGTCATCACCACGCTGCTGCTGCGCGGTGCGCAAACGCCGGGAGAACTGCGCACGCGCGCTTCCCGCATGCATGAGTTCAGCGATATGCAGGAGGTCGAGCAGGCCCTCGAAGGGCTGGCCGCGCGTGAAGACGGTCCTTACGTGGTGCGTCTGGCGCGCGAGCCGGGCAAGCGTGAAAGCCGCTATATGCACCTGTTCAGCGGTGAAGTTGATAGTTCAGTTAAATCCAGCGCAACCGACATAACGGCCGTAGATGATGATTTGGTTGCCCGCGTAGCGGCGCTGGAAGACGAGGTCGCCGGGCTGAAACAGCGTCTGGATGCCCTGCTGGCACATTTGGGAGACTGACGGTGAAAAAATTACGCATTGGCGTAGTAGGGCTGGGCGGTATTGCACAAAAAGCCTGGCTGCCGGTTCTGGGGGCAGCGACGGACTGGACGCTGCAAGGGGCATGGTCACCCACGCGCGAGAAAGCCGAGCGGATCTGCGAAACCTGGCGTATGCCGTATGCGGCATCGCTTCAGGATCTGGCCCGCGAGTGCGATGCGGTCTTTGTGCATACCTCAACGTCTACCCACTATCAGGTCGTGAGCGAGCTGCTCAATGCGGGCGTTCACGTTTGCGTGGATAAACCGCTGGCGGAAAATGTTCCGGACGCGGAACGCCTGATTGAGCTGGCGGCGCGTAAAAAACTGACGCTGATGGTCGGCTTCAACCGCCGCTTCGCGCCCCTTTACCAGCAGCTCAAGGCACAGTCGGGCAGGTTTGCCTCGCTGCGGATGGATAAGCACCGCACGGACAGCATCGGGCCGAACGATTTGCGCTTCACGCTGCTGGATGATTATCTCCACGTTGTGGATACGGCGCTGTGGCTCGCCGGCAGCAACGCGCAGCTGCAAAGTGGCACGCTGCTCACGAACGAGCAGGGTGAAATGGTCTACGCCGAACACCATTTCGCGATTGACCATCTGCAGATCACGACCAGCATGCATCGTCGTGCCGGCAGCCAGCGAGAATGCGTCCAGGCCGTCACCGACGGGGCGTTGTACGACATTACCGACATGCGTGAATGGCGGGAAGAGAAGGGCAGCGGCGTGGTGACGCTCCCCGCGCCTGGCTGGCAGAGCACGCTTGAACAGCGCGGTTTTGCCGGTTGCGCCCGCCACTTCATCACCTGCGTGCAAAATCAGACGGTTCCTGAAACGTCCGGTGAGCAGGCCATCATGGCGCAGCGCATTGTGGAAAGGCTCTGGCGCGAGGCCATGAGTGAATAACTCGCTGTAACATCTGCGGATAGTAATTCGTTGAAATCCGGGTAGACTAAGCGCCGCTTGTAGGCTTTGCCGGGTGGCGCTTACGCTTGCCCGTCCTGGAAATCCGTATGGTTCTGGAAATTCACGTTAATGAACTTATTAAAATCGCTGGCGGCCGTCAGCTCGATGACCATGTTTTCCCGCGTGCTGGGTTTTGCGCGCGACGCCATTGTGGCAAGGGTATTTGGTGCAGGGATGGCCACGGACGCCTTTTTCGTCGCGTTCAAATTACCGAACCTGCTGCGTCGTATTTTTGCGGAAGGGGCGTTTTCCCAGGCATTCGTCCCGATCCTGGCAGAATATAAAAGCAAGCAGGGCGAGGACGCCACGCGCGTCTTTGTGTCTTATGTCTCCGGCCTGCTGACGCTGGCGCTGGCGGTGGTGACCGTCCTCGGGATGCTGGCCGCGCCCTGGGTGATTATGGTGACCGCGCCCGGCTTTGCCGATACGGCCGACAAGTTTGCCCTGACCTCGCAGCTGTTGCGCATTACTTTCCCCTATATTCTGCTGATCTCGCTGGCCTCGCTGGTGGGGGCGATCCTCAATACCTGGAACCGCTTCTCTGTACCGGCGTTTGCGCCGACGTTTCTTAACGTCAGCATGATCGGCTTTGCCCTGTTCGCCGCCCCGCACTTCAACCCGCCGGTGCTGGCGCTGGCCTGGGCGGTCACCGTCGGCGGCGTGCTGCAGCTGGCGTATCAGCTGCCGCACCTGAAAAAAATCGGCATGCTGGTGCTGCCGCGCATCAACCTCAAAGATGCCGGGGCGATGCGCGTCATCAAGCAGATGGGGCCCGCCATTCTCGGCGTCTCCGTCAGCCAGATCTCGCTGATTATCAACACCATCTTTGCCTCGTTCCTGGTGTCCGGCTCGGTTTCCTGGATGTACTACGCCGACCGCCTGATGGAGTTTCCGTCCGGGGTGCTGGGCGTGGCGCTGGGGACCATCCTGCTGCCGTCGCTGTCGAAAAGTTTTGCCAGCGGCAATCATGATGAGTATTGCCGCCTGATGGACTGGGGCCTGCGTCTCTGCTTCCTGCTGGCCCTGCCAAGCGCGGTGGCGCTGGGTATTCTGGCCAAACCGCTGACGGTGTCGCTCTTCCAGTACGGGAAATTCACTGCCTTCGATGCCGCCATGACCCAGCGCGCGCTGATTGCCTACTCGGTGGGACTGATGGGGCTGATCGTGGTGAAAGTGCTGGCGCCGGGCTTTTACTCGCGTCAGGACATCAAAACGCCGGTAAAAATTGCCATCGTGACGCTGATTATGACGCAGCTGATGAACCTGGCGTTTATTGGTCCGCTGAAACATGCCGGCCTGTCATTATCGATTGGTCTCGCGGCCTGTCTGAATGCCGGCCTGCTGTACTGGCAGCTGCGCAAGCAGGATATTTTCACGCCGCAGCCGGGTTGGGGCAGTTTCCTGGTGCGTCTGATCGTTGCGGTACTGGTGATGTCTGCCGCGCTGCTGGGCATGATGCACGTGATGCCGGAGTGGTCCCTGGGCACGATGCCTTATCGTCTGATGCGCCTGATGGCCGTGGTGTGCGTTGGTGTGGTGGCGTACTTTGCCACGCTCGCGGTGCTGGGTTTCAAAGTCAAAGAGTTTGCCCGCCGGACGGCATAAACGCCAAAAGGGGAGTTCACCTCATGGTGCTCCCCACTGCATGATTAGTCGCTTATGCGTCAAATCGAAATCTTTTTCACACCTGCAATACGCGCCGTCGCCGTCTGACCATCCGCACCGTACAGACCGGTTTCTTTATGCGGTTTCAACACCTCAAGCGCCTGCTGATTACGCTCAATCTGCCCTTCCAGTAGCCAGCCGTTATGCTGGTTAAGATCGCGCAGGTGCTGGGTTTTTTCAGTAATGGTCTGCCAGCGCTCAATAATATCGTCATTGGCGCTGCGCTTAGGATCTTGCTCAGCGCGTCGCTGCTGCTCCAGATAATCCAGCGTTGCCAGAAGCGAACTTTTGTCTTCAGTAATACGCTGCAGCGCGCTGCCGTTGATGTGACCGGAAGAGAGATGCTGCTGTTCAGCGTCCATTACCGTTTTCAGGTCGTTCAGGACAACCGTCATTTGATCCAGTATTTCTGACAGTCGACTCATACGGTTAGTTACTCTGTAAGAAACTCTGTGCTTCCTGAATCAGGGCGTCAGCGATTTTGCTGGTGTCCATTTTCAGCTCACCGTTACGAATAGCCGTTTTCAGCGCTTCAACACGTTCCATATTGATATCGTTGCTGCCCGGCTGCATCAGTTTTGCCTGCGCGTCGCTCAGGGTCACGCTGGTGCTGTTGGACGTTGACGGTTTTTCCAGACGCGTTTTCTGCGCCGTTGCGTCATTCGTTTCGCGAGGTTGTACAGCGCTTACCGGCTTCAGGGCTGATGTACGATCAATGCTCATAGTGTTGTCCTCATCGAGGGTTCGCGGCGTTTGCGCCTGACATCATCATTAGTGGAATATTTATCGGCACGCGCCGCGAAATCTTTAAAAAGATTATAGGTTAATCAGAATATTCCCATCAGCATCGACGGTTCCGCTCACCACCTGGCCTGAGGACATTCTGACGCGGGCGTTTTGCGCCACCGCGGCATTGTTCAACGCTTTCCCTTCACTGTTGATGCTAAAGCCATCTCCGTTGGCCACCACCATCACCTGTTGGCCTGCTTTTACCCGCCATGCCTGACGCAGCATGGAGATCTGTATCGGCTGGCCTGGCGCGACGTCGCGCAGGCTGACGGCGTCCTGTGCCTGGTTAATATCCAGCATGGTGCGTGGCGGCAGCTGATCCAGACGGCCGCGCTTCAAGGTCACGCTGTTTGTCTGCAGTACGCTGCCGCGCGCAATGGGCACGGCGGCGACAACATAATTGCCCGTCGCCTGAACGGCAACCTGTAAATAGCGTTTTTCGTTGGCGCAGCGTGCCAGCACGTTCACATTCCCCCAGAGCTTTGTGAACCCTACCACGCTGAAGGACGGCTGGTCGCACGTCGGGTACAGATTCGGTGGCGTGCGCACGGTAACGGTCACGTCATCGCTAAAGCCTGCCAGTTTTTCAGCAAAAAAAGCCGTTAGCCGATCCTGTATCCCTTCAGCCTGCGCCAGAGGGCTTAACAGCAAGAGAGCCGCCACCAGACCACGTTTTAACGTTTGCATCGCAAGTTCCACCGTTTCCAGAGTTGAACGAATTCTACCTGCTGTGGTTTTGCATCAACGGAATAAATAGCGACGCATTTTGCGCTTATTCCGTCGATAGGGGAGACCGGGTGAGATTTAAGCTGTGAACTGAAATTTTGCCATCAGCGGAGGAGACATGCTCGATAAACTCGACGCCGCGTTACGTTTTCAGCAGGAAGCGCTCAACTTACGCGCCCAGCGGCAGGAGATTTTAGCCGCCAATATCGCTAACGCCGATACCCCGGGGTATCAGGCGCGCGATATTGATTTTTCCAGTGAACTCAAAAAGGTGATGGAGCGTGGACGTGCCGAAGGAACGGGTGTTGCACTTGCCATGACATCCTCTCGCCATATTCCTGCTCAGGCGATGACCGCGCCAGCGACCGATTTACTTTATCGCATTCCCGATCAGCCCTCACTCGACGGTAACACCGTGGATATGGACCGGGAGCGTACCCAGTTTGCCGACAACAGCCTGAAATACCAGACGGGCCTGACCGTACTCGGCGGACAAATCAAAGGCATGATGAACGTCCTGCAGGGGGGGAATTGATAGATGGCCTTGCTGAATATTTTTGATATCGCCGGTTCGGCGTTAACCGCACAGTCCAAGCGCCTGAACGTGGCCGCCAGTAACCTCGCGAACGCCGACAGCGTCACCGGACCCGACGGCCAGCCTTATCGTGCCAAACAGGTTGTCTTTCAGGTCGATGCTGCGCCAGGCGCGGCGACGGGCGGCGTGAAGGTCTCGGATGTGGTGGAGAGCCAGGCCCCGGACAGACTGGTGTATGAGCCGGGTAACCCACTGGCGGATGCCAGCGGATACGTGAAGATGCCAAACGTGGATGTGGTGGGTGAGATGGTGAACTCCATGTCGGCTTCCCGTAGCTACCAGGCCAACGTCGAAGTGCTTAATACCGTGAAGAGCATGATGCTCAAAACACTCACTCTCGGCCAGTAAAGGAGACATGCATGTCCATCGCCGTAAATGTGAATGATCCGACGAACTCGGGTGTTAACAACACAAAGAGTACGACGGGTTCTAACTCCCTGACGGGGAGTAACGCCGCCGATCTTCAGGGCAGCTTTCTGACGCTGCTGGTGGCGCAGCTTAAGAACCAGGATCCCACTAACCCGATGCAGAACAACGAACTGACCACGCAGCTTGCGCAGATCAGCACCGTTAGCGGCATTGAGAAACTCAACACCACCCTTGGTTCCGTCTCTGGACAGATTAATAGCGCCCAGTCTCTGCAGGCGGCAAGCCTGATTGGCCACGGGGTGATGATCCCGGGAACCACGATTCTGGCAGGCACCAGCACTACCGAAGGCAACACCACAACGACCACAACGCCGTTTGGCGTTGAGCTGCAGCAGGCGGCGGAGAAAGTTACCGCAACCATTACCGACAGCAACGGCACGGTCGTGCGCACCATTGATATCGGTGAGCTGAAGGCGGGCGTTCACACCTTTACGTGGGATGGCAGCCTGACCGACGGCACGAAAGCGCCAAACGGTGCTTACAAAGTCGCGATCAGCGCCAGCAACGGGACGACCCAGCTGGTGGCGCAGCCGCTGCAGTTCGCGCTGGTCCAGGGCGTGATTAAAGGAAGCGACGGCAACAAACTGGATTTGGGAACCTCTGGTTCCACCACACTCGACGAAGTTCGGCAGATTATCTAAGCCTTAACACTTATCAGGAGTAAGTCATGGCCTTTTCTCAAGCGGTCAGCGGCCTGAATGCTGCGGCCACCAACCTGGACGTCATTGGCAACAACATCGCCAACTCCGCGACCTATGGTTTTAAATCCGGTTCTGCTTCCTTTGCAGACATGTTTGCCGGCTCCAAAGTCGGTCTGGGCGTGAAAGTTGCGGGCATCACTCAGGACTTTAGCGACGGCACCACCACCAATACCGGTCGTGGTCTGGACGTCGCCATCAGCCAGAACGGTTTCTTCCGTATGGTCGACTCCAACGGCTCTGTGTTCTACAGCCGTAACGGCCAGTTCAAGCTGGATGAAAACCGTAACCTGGTGAACATGCAGGGGATGCAGTTAACCGGTTATCCGGTTGCCGGGACGCCATCAACGGTTCAGACCGGGGCGAACCCACAGGTCATTAATATCCCAACCACGCTGATGGCCGCGAAGTCCACCACCACGGCTTCCCAGCAGATTAACCTGAATTCCACCGATACCGCGCCGACCACCGCCTTTGATCCGGCTAACCCGGACACGTACAACAAAAAAGGTACGGTGACCGTCTTTGATAGCCAGGGTAATGCGCACAACATGAACCTGTTTTATGTCAAAGATGCGACCCCGGCTAACTCCTGGAAAGTGTATGCCCAGGACGGTAGCGTCGCAGGCAGCACGGCGGCACTGGCCACCACGCTGACCTTCGATAATAACGGTACGCTGACCGGTGGTGGAAATATCAACATCACTACCGCGACCATCCCAGGTGCGACGCCAGCGACCTTCGCCATGAGTTTTGCTAACTCCATGCAGCAGAACACCGGTGCGAACAATATCGTCGCGACCAGCCAGAATGGTTTTAAACCAGGCGACCTGGTGAGCTACCAAATCAATGACGACGGCACTGTGGTCGGTAACTATTCCAACGAACAGACCCAGGTTCTGGGCCAGATCGTGCTGGCAAACTTCGCCAACAACGAAGGTCTGAAATCGGAAGGCGACAACGTCTGGTCTGCCACCCAGTCCTCCGGCGTGGCGCTGCTGGGTACTGCCGGAAGCGGTAACTTCGGCACGCTGACCAACGGTGCGCTGGAAGCCTCTAACGTCGATCTGAGTAAAGAGCTGGTGAACATGATCGTCGCGCAGCGTAACTATCAGTCGAACGCGCAGACCATCAAAACCCAGGACCAGATCCTCAACACGCTGGTTAACCTGCGTTAAGCGGCTAACAGGAAAGCGCAATGGATCACGCAATATATACCGCGATGGGCGCGGCAAGTCAGACGCTCAATCAGCAGGCCGTTACCGCCAGCAACCTTGCAAACGCCTCAACGCCGGGCTTTCGCGCGCAGCTTAATGCGCTGCGCGCGGTGCCGGTAGAAGGGCTTTCCCTGCCGACCCGTACGCTGGTGACGGCATCAACCCCTGGCGCCGATATGACGCCAGGGCAGATGGATTACACCTCACGCCCGCTGGACGTGGCTCTGCAGCAGGACGGCTGGCTGGCGGTGCAAACGGCGGACGGTAGCGAAGGCTATACCCGTAACGGGAACATCCAGGTGAGCGCGACGGGCCAGCTGACGATTCAGGGGCATCCGGTGATGGGGGAAGCGGGTCCGCTGACCGTACCGGAAGGCTCTGAGCTGACTATCGCTGCGGACGGCACCATTTCGGCGCTCAACCCGGGCGACCCGGCCAATACCGTTGCGCCCGTCGGTCGTCTGAAGCTGGTTAAGGCGGAAGGCAAAGAGGTGCAGCGTGGCGACGACGGTATGTTCCGTCTGACCCAGGCGGCGCAGGCGACGCGGGGTGCCACCTTACAGGCCGATCCGAGCATCCGCGTGATGTCCGGTGTTCTGGAAGGCAGTAACGTCAAGCCGGTCGAAGCCATGACCGACATGATCGCCAGCGCCCGTCGTTTTGAAATGCAGATGAAGATCATCAGCAGCGTCGATGAAAACGCGGGCAAGGCTAACCAACTTCTGGCTATGAGCTAACAGGATTCCTTATGATCAGTTCTTTATGGATCGCGAAAACTGGCCTGGACGCCCAGCAAACCAATATGGACGTGATTGCCAACAACCTGGCAAACGTGAGCACCAATGGTTTCAAGCGTCAACGCGCCGTTTTCGAAGATTTGCTTTATCAAACCATCCGCCAGCCGGGCGCGCAGTCTTCTGAACAGACGACGCTGCCATCGGGCCTGCAGATCGGTACCGGTGTTCGTCCGGTGGCGACCGAGCGTCTGCACAGCCAGGGCAACCTGTCTCAGACCAACAACAGCAAAGACGTGGCGATCAAAGGCCAGGGCTTCTTCCAGGTGCAGCTGCCTGACGGGACTTCTGCCTACACTCGCGACGGCTCGTTCCAGGTCGATCAGAACGGCCAGCTGGTGACGGCGGGCGGTTTCCAGGTTCAGCCTGCGATTACCATCCCGGCGAACGCCCTGAGCATTACCATCGGACGTGACGGTGTGGTCAGCGTAACCCAGCAGGGGCAGGCTGCGCCGGTTCAGGTTGGGCAGCTCAACCTGACCACCTTCATGAACGATACCGGTCTGGAAAGCATTGGTGAGAACCTCTACACCGAGACGCAATCCTCCGGTACGCCAAATGAGAGCACCCCGGGCCTGAACGGCGCGGGCCTGCTGTATCAGGGCTATGTTGAAACCTCCAACGTGAACGTGGCGGAAGAGCTGGTGAATATGATCCAGGTTCAGCGCGCGTATGAAATTAACAGTAAAGCAGTGTCGACGACCGACCAGATGCTGCAGAAACTGACGCAACTCTAAGGTGTAGCCCGGTGCGGTAAACGCCGCGCCGGCTCCCTGTTTTCGAAGATGAAGGCAATGCAAAAAAACGCGGCGTTTCGTTATCCGATACTGACTATTCTGGCCGTCACTCTCAGCGGGTGTGCCTGGATCCCGTCTAAACCTTTGGTCCAGGGTGCGACGACTGCCCAACCCGTTCCTGGCCCTGCGCCAGTAGTCAACGGCTCCATTTTCCAGACCGCGCAGCCGATTAATTACGGCTATCAGCCGCTGTTTGAAGATCGCCGCCCGCGTAACGTCGGCGATACATTGACCATTGTGCTGCAGGAAAACGTCAGCGCGAGCAAGAGCTCGTCGGCGAACGCCAGCCGCGATGGCAAAACGAATTTTGGCTTCGATACCGTCCCGCGCTACCTGCAGGGACTGTTCGGCAACGCGCGTGCTGATGTCGATGCCTCTGGCGGCAACACCTTTAACGGTAAAGGTGGCGCGAACGCCAGCAACACCTTCAGCGGCACGCTGACGGTCACGGTTGACCAGGTACTGGTTAACGGCAACTTACACGTGGTGGGTGAAAAACAGATCGCCATCAACCAGGGCACTGAATTCATTCGCTTCTCGGGCGTGGTTAACCCTCGCACCATCAGCGGCACCAACACCGTTCCGTCCACCCAGGTGGCGGATGCGCGCATTGAGTACGTCGGTAACGGCTACATTAATGAAGCGCAAAATATGGGTTGGCTGCAGCGCTTCTTCCTTAACTTATCGCCGATGTAAGCGAGGTGACCCATGTTTAAATCGATCTTCGCCGTGGCGCTCGCGCTGGTGGCTACCTTTGCCCAGGCTGACCGTATTCGCGATCTCACCAGCGTTCAGGGCGTGCGTGAAAACTCGCTGATTGGCTATGGCCTGGTGGTGGGGCTGGACGGTACCGGTGACCAGACGACCCAGACCCCCTTTACCACCCAAAGTCTGAACAACATGCTTTCCCAGCTCGGCATTACCGTGCCGGCGGGAACTAACATGCAGCTGAAAAACGTGGCGGCAGTAATGGTCACCGCGTCCTACCCGGCGTTCGCGCGTCAGGGGCAGACCATTGACGTGGTGGTTTCCTCAATGGGTAACGCCAAAAGCCTGCGCGGCGGTACGCTGCTGATGACCCCGCTGAAGGGCGTCGACAGCCAGGTGTATGCGCTGGCGCAGGGGAACATTCTGGTCGGCGGTGCGGGTGCATCCGCAGGCGGAAGCAGCGTGCAGGTGAACCAGCTCAACGGCGGACGGATTACCAACGGGGCGATCATTGAGCGTGAACTGCCGACCCAGTTTGGCGCGGGCAACACCATTAACCTGCAGCTCAATAATGAAGATTTCACGATGGCGCAGCAGATTGCCGATACCATCAACCGCAGCCGTGGCTACGGTAATGCCACGGCACTTGATGCGCGTACCGTGCAGATCCGTACCTCCACCGGCAGCAGCAACCAGGTGCGCATGCTGGCCGATATCCAGAATATGGAAGTGAACGTTCCGGTCCAGGATGCGAAGGTGATCATCAACTCCCGAACTGGCTCGGTGGTGATGAACCGGGAAGTGTCGCTCGACAGCTGTGCCGTGGCGCAGGGGAACCTGTCGGTGACGGTAAACCGCTCCGCGAACGTGAGCCAGCCGGACACGCCGTTTGGCGGTGGTCAGACGGTGGTAACCCCGCAAACGCAGATTGATTTACGTCAGAGCGGTGGGTCTTTACAGAGCGTGCGATCAAGCGCCAACCTGAACAGCGTGGTGCGCGCCCTGAACGCCCTGGGCGCAACGCCGATGGATCTGATGTCCATCCTGCAATCGATGCAAAGCGCGGGCTGCCTGCGCGCCAAACTGGAAATCATTTAATGCTGACCGATAGCAAATTGTTGACCAGTGCAGCCTGGGACGCCCAGTCGCTCAACGAACTGAAAACCAAAGCAGGTAAAGACCCGGCGGCGAATATCCGCCCGGTCGCCCGCCAGGTGGAAGGGATGTTTGTACAGATGATGCTGAAGAGCATGCGCGAAACCCTGCCGAAAGACGGGATGTTCAGCAGCGATTCAACGCGTCTCTACACCAGCATGTATGACCAGCAGATTGCGCAGCAGATGACCGCCGGCAAAGGCCTCGGTCTGGCTGACATGATTGTCAAGCAGACCGAAGCGGCGCAGGGCATTCAGCCTCAGGATCAGCCGCAGCAGGTACCGATGAAGTTCGACCTGGAAACGGTGACCAGCTATCAGAACCAGGCTCTGACGCAAATGGTGCGTAAAGCCATGCCGAAAGCCACGGGCAGCGGCGATGAGCCGCTCTCCGGTGACAGCAAAGACTTCCTGGCGCAGCTTTCTCTGCCTGCACGGCTTGCCAGCGAACAGAGCGGCGTGCCGCATCACCTGATTCTGGCGCAGGCCGCGCTGGAGTCGGGCTGGGGGCAGCGCCAGATCCGCAAGGAAAACGGCGAGCCGAGCTTCAACATCTTCGGCGTGAAGGCCACCTCCAGCTGGAAGGGGCCAACTACGGAGATCACAACCACCGAATACGAGAACGGTGCGGCGGTGAAGGTCAAAGCCAAATTCCGCGTCTACAGCTCGTATCTGGAAGCCTTGTCCGATTATGTTGGCCTGCTGAGCCGAAATCCGCGCTATACCGCCGTGACGCAGGCGGCAACGGCGGAGCAGGGCGCTCAGGCGCTGCAAAACGCGGGCTACGCGACCGACCCGAACTATGCACGCAAGCTCACCAGCATGATCCAGCAGCTGAAATCCATGGGCGAGAAGGTCAGCAAAGCCTATAGCACAGATATTGAAAATCTGTTCTGAAAGTTCTCAAGTCCCGGTGGAGGTTGCCGATAACCTTCATCAGGACTCGTGTCTGAACGTATAAAAGGAACCCCCATGTCCAGTTTGATTAACAGCGCCATGAGTGGCCTCAGTGCTGCGCAGTCGGCACTCAATACCGTCAGTAATAATATTTCAAGCTATAACGTGGCAGGTTACACCCGCCAGACCACGGTGCTGGGCGCATCTAACAGCACGCTGACCGGCGGTGGCTGGGTGGGTAACGGGGTGTATGTCTCCGGTGTCCAGCGTGAGTATGACGCCTTCATCACCAATCAGCTGCGCGCCGCACAGACGCAGAGCAGCGGCCTGACGACGCGCTATCAGCAGATGTCAAAAATCGACGATGTGCTCTCCGATACCACCAACTCGCTCTCCACCACGCTGCAGGACTTCTTCAAAAGCCTGCAAACCCTGGTGAGCAACGCGGAAGATCCGGCGGCGCGTCAGACGGTGCTGGGTAAAGCGGGCGGTCTGGTCAATCAGTTCAAAACCAACGATCAGTATCTTCGTGACCAGGATACGCAGGTGAACACCGCGATTAGCACCAGCGTTTCTCAGATCAACAACTATGCCAAACAGATTGCCAACCTGAACGATCAGATTTCCCGTCTGACCGGCGTCGGTGCGGGCGCATCGCCTAACGATCTGCTTGATCAGCGCGATCAGCTCGTCAATGAGCTGAACAAAATCGTCGGCGTGGAAGTGTCTGTTCAGGATAGCGGTACGTTTAACATCTCTTTCGGCAACGGTTACAGCCTGGTACAGGGCAGCAAAGCCAACCAGCTGGCTGCCGTGAAGTCGAGTGCCGATCCGGCTCGTACTACCGTAGCCTATGTCGATGACGTGGCCGGGACCGTAGAGATCCCGGAAAAGATGATCACCACCGGTTCTTTGGGCGGTTTACTGACCTTCCGCACGGAAGATCTGGATAAAGCTCGTAACACCCTGAACCAGATGGCGCTGGCCTTTGCCGATTCGATGAACACGCAGCATGAGGCCGGCTTTGACGCTAACGGTGATGCGGGCGGTAAGCTGTTCAACTTTGGTTCTCCGGCGGTGCTGTCCAACA
This sequence comes from Enterobacter sp. FB, assembly GCF_000805795.1. NCBI lineage: Bacteria > Pseudomonadati > Pseudomonadota > Gammaproteobacteria > Enterobacterales > Enterobacteriaceae > Enterobacter > Enterobacter sp. FB. The sequence goes on from NZ_JSZC01000013.1 coordinate 865,237, forward strand.
GCAAGAACGGCGGGTCGGCGGTTGTTACGGCCTCTGTGGCGGACAGCAAACAGGTCCAGGCGACAGACTATAAGCTGCAGTTCAACGGCACTGACTGGACGATCACCCGTACATCAGACAAAACCAGCTTTACGATGAGCCCGGATGCCAGCGGCAACCTGTCGTTTGATGGTCTTAACGTCAACGTGAGCGGCACGGCAAATACCAAAGACAGCTTTACCGTGAAGCCGGTTTCCGACGTCATCATGAACATGGATCTGGCGATCAGCGACGAGTCCAAACTGGCGATGGCGTCCGTGCAGACCGGCGGTGAGAGCGACAACCGCAATGGCCAGAAAATGCTCGAATTGCAAAACAGCAAAGTGGTAGGCGGGAACAAAAGCTTCAACGATGCGTATGCCTCGCTGGTAAGTACTGTCGGGAGTTCTACGGCCTCACTGAAAGTAAGCAGCCAGACGAAAGCCGATGTAGAAACGCAGCTGATCAGACAGCAGCAGACCATCTCTGGGGTAAACCTCGACGAAGAGTATGGCAATTTGCAGCGTTATCAGCAGTATTACCTGGCGAACGCCCAGGTTCTCCAGACTGCCAGTACGCTCTTCGATGCAATTATCAACATCCGTTAAGGTTGAGGTGAACAATGCGTATTAGCACCCAGATGATGTATGAGCAGAACATGCGTGGGATCACCGATTCCCAAAGCAGATGGCTGAGTTATGGTGAACAAATGTCCACCGGCAAGCGCGTCAATCGTCCGTCCGATGATCCGATCGCGGCTTCGCAGGCTATTGTTTTGTCACAATCTCAGTCACAAAACAGCCAATTTGCTCTGGCGCGAACCTTTGCCACGCAAAAGGTCTCATTGGAAGATAACGTATTGGCTCAGGTGAATAGCGCGATCTCAAGCGTGCGGGAGAAACTGGTCTACGCGTCAAACGGCACACTAAACGATGACGATCGTCTTGCTCTGGCGACCGATATTCAGGGGATACGCGATCAGCTTATGAACCTGGCCAACACGACGGATGGTAATGGTCGCTTTATCTTTGCGGGATACAAAACCGAGAGCGCACCGTTTGATTCCGTAACCGGCGAGTACCGGGGCGGCGCTGAAGCCATCACCCAGCAGGTCGATACGGCGCGAAATATGGCGATTAGTCATACCGGCCAGCAGATTTTCGAAAGCATTACCAGTAATGCGGAGCAATTGCCGGGTGGTGGTTATGGCGAGACAAACATGTTCAAAATCCTGGATTCTGCCGTTGCTGCGCTGAAGACGCCGATTGAGAACGATCAGGCTGCAGCTGCAGTCCAAAACCAGGTGATTGCCAATGCGCGAATCGGTATTCAGAACACCGAGAACAATATTCTGACAGTCGTTGCCGATGTGGGCACCAAGATGAACGAGCTGGAAAAACTCGATACGCTGGGCGATGACCGCGCGCTGGGCCAGACCAAGCAGATGAGCGACCTGGTGGATGTCGACTGGAACGAAGCGATTTCCTCTTACACCATGCAGCAGGCGGCCTTGCAGGCGTCTTATAAAGCGTTTAGCGATATGCAGGGCATGTCTCTGTTCCAGCTGAACAAATAACATCTTGACCTCTTAGAACATGTCTTGAAACTGGGCATGTTTTGCTGCCCAATCCGTCTGGATTGGGCATTTTTTTATGCGACTTCTGCCGTTACTGAGGCGACACGCGCGCTTTCTATCAGACGGATGACCAGCGCAATGACGCCACAGACGGTGGCCAGTGCGACCACACCCGTCCAGCCAGCCAGCGAGTAGATATTGCTGCCTAACGCGGACCCCAGGGCCATCCCGATAAAGACGACCGTAAAGAGCAGGGCGTTGAGACGACCACGCGCCTGCGGTTCAAGGCTGTACACCAGGTTCTGATGGGCGACCAGGCTGGACTGCAGGCCCAGGTCGAACCCGACGGCAGAGATGGCGATCAGCATCAGCTGTCCATGAACGCCCAGCGCGGGCATCAGGAACATCAGGGCGAAAGAGACGGTCACAAGAACGGCACCAAGCTGCGTGACTTTTCCTGCCCCCAGTTTGTCCGCCAGCCCCCCCGCCAGTGGGGCAGCTAACGCACCCGCGGCACCGGCAATACCAAAACCACCTGCGACGGCACTACCCAGGTGATAGCGTTCCAGCAGCATGACCGCAAGCGTTGACCAGAAGGCGCTAAAGGCAATCGACAGGAAACCCTGAGCCAGCGCCGCGCGGCGCAGCGCCGGGTAGCGACGCCACAGGTGTTCCATCGAGCGCATCAGCGCGGGGTAGCTCAGCGTGGAGTGAATGGCAAAACGGGGAAGTACAAACCACATCATTACCCCGATGAACGCAATGCTCGCCGCTGCCAGCTGGTACATGACGCGCCAGCCAAACGCTTCGCCCACCACGCCGCTTACGGTTCTTGATAATAAGATACCCATCAGCAGCCCGGTCATTACCGTGCCCACGGTTTTCCCCTGTTTACCTTCCGGCGCAAGGATGGCCGCGGCAGGGACGATATCCTGCGCCATGGTGGCGGCCATGCCGATAAGCAGGCTTGCCAGCAGCAGGGAATGGATCTGCCCGGTCAGGCTACAGCCGAGAAGAAACAGCGCCAGCGCCGCGCTTTTGATCAAAATTAACGTCCTGCGGTCGTGGCGATCGCCCAGAGGAAGCAGGAACAGGATGCCAAGCGCGTAGCCTGCCTGCGTTAATGTTGGCACCAGGCCCATACCTTCAATACTCAAATGCAGGTCGGCACCCATCAGCGGCAGCAGGGGCTGCGCGTAATAGATTGATGCCACGCTGAAGCCAGCCCCCAGAGCCAGCATAAAGATCACCCAGCGGCTTACAGCATGGGGAGTCGTTGTTGTGTTCATAAGTTGTTCCTCATTCATCGTGTGAGGCTATTTTTTATCAGTACGCCTTGCGACGGTAGCGGGCCCGGTGGTAAAACGCTTATACGTTGAACGTATAAGTGAAAATGCGATGAAAAGAGCTGAGCGTATAGACAGGGTAGAGTTAATGCGGACGTTTGTCCGCATTGTCGAGGCGGGTTCGCTCTCAGCGGCGGCGCGGCAGCTGGCAACAACCCAGGCCACGGTAAGCCGACGGCTGCAGTCGCTTGAAACCATGCTGGGCGTGCGCCTGTTGTTGCGCACCACCCACACGACGCGGCTAACGGATGACGGCGAGCGCTGCTATCAGCACGCCCGTCGGGTGATTGACAGCTGGCTGGCGCTGGAGGATGAGGTGGGGCAGACGGAAGATGAGCCTGTAGGCGTGCTGCGGGTGCGGGCGCCGCACGCGTTTGGTCAGGATCAGCTTCTGAAACCCGTAACCGAATTTTTGCAACGCTATCCGCAGCTTTCGATTGAGTGGATGCTCAACGATCGGTCGGCGGATTTCCTCGGCGACAACCTTGACTGTGCTATTCGGGTGGGCGTGGAGGTCGATCCGGCAACCGTATCCGTACTGCTGGCGGAGGTGCCGCGCTCGGTGGTGGCTTCTCCGGCACTGCTGGCCCGCTTCCCGGCGGTGAATACGCCGGAGGATTTGCAGCAGTTTCCCTGGATAGCCATCAGCTCTTTCTACCAGCGCCACGTGGAGCTTTTTCACTATGCCTCGTCCGCCACCGCGCGGATTGCTATTACGCCACGGCTCAGCACCGACAGCCTGTATGTCGCACGCAATACGGCACTTACCGGCCTTGGCGTGGCCGTGGTATCCAGCTGGACGGTACAGGACGATATTCGGGAAGGGCGGCTGGTGCATTTGCTGCCCGAGTGGCAGCCCGCGGCGCTACCGGTACATCTGGTTTATCCCTGGTCCCGTTATTATCCGGCACGCTTGCGGCGATTTCTGGAGTTGATGCGGCAGGTCATGCCGGAGGTGACCGGGATGAGAAAGCCTGTTCAGCAGCCATAAAAAAAGCCGACCCAAGGGTCGGCTTTTTACTTCAGTGTCGTTTGTCGTTATTCGACAGACTGTGGACGCGTTGCCGGTGCAGTCGCCTGATGCGTTGCACTATGACCACCGGCTGCGCCTTTACCTTCGAAGCTGAAGGCCGGGCGAACCCAGTCGCTGTGACGCGGCGCTTCAGGCACGTAATCCGGCGCCGGGGCGCGGGTCATCGGTGCTGTTGCCACGTGGGCAGCGGCTGGCGCAGAGACAACCGGCTCAGGCTTCACTTCTGGCGCTTTCGGCTCTTCAACAACCGGTTCAACCTGAATCTCAACGTCCTGAACGACCTCTTCAGCGGTGGTTTCGACGAGGGTTTCAGCGGCTTCTTCTACCGCGGCTACAGGTTCAGCCTCTTGAGCGATTTCCTCAGCCACCACGACATCTTCTTCAGCAATAAGCTGCGGTGCGGCATCAACCGGCGCGGCAATCACTTCCGGATGCGTGGTTTCGACGTCCGCGGCCTGAGGTGCTTCAGTTTCAACAACCTGAGGTTCAACCACGGTTGCCGTTTCAGTCACGACCTCTTCTACCGCTGCTACAGGTGCAATGACCTCTTCCGTTACCGGCTGTTCTTCAACAACCTGCTCCGGGCGAGCAACAGGGTAGCGGATCCAGACTTTGCCAGAAGCCATTTCTGGTGAAGCACAGGCAACGGTCAGCGGCATTGGAGACTGAGTCGGGTACCGCTCGTCACGATAGCGACGACGGCGCTGACCGCTGACGCGCAGATGACGTGGGGAACGACGTGAACGGCGCGGCATACCGGCGTTATCACGGTTTTCACCGTTTTCATCTTGCTCAATGTTGTTATCAACGACCGCTGGCAGGTCAACTTTTGCCAGCTGCGTACCGGTTGCGCTCTCGCGAGTTTCAACCGCAACGTTTGCTGTCTCTTCGGTTGCTTCAGAGGCGAAGCGGACTTTCTGAGCAAGCTGGCGCTGCTTACGGCGCGGCATGACCTGAGTACGTTCTTCCTGCTCGCCGTCCTGCTGCTCTACAGGCTCTTCGCGGTTCAGGTTTTTGACTTCCTGCTGTGCCTGACGCTTCTCGTCGTTACGACGACGGTTGCGTTCACGGCGCGGCTGCTGGTCGTCACGCTGTTTGCTCTTCTCAGACTCATCGCCCGCCTGCTGGCGAATTTCACGATCTTCAACATTCTGCTGCTGTTTCTCGCGACGGTTGCGACGGTTGTCTTCGCGTTGCTCACGGCCTTCGTTATTGTCAGAGCGGTTGTCACGGTTGTCACGACGCTCGTTGCGCTCATTACGATCGCTACGGTCATTACGGTCGCGGCGGTTGTTCTGACGCTTACGGCGGTCCTGCTGACGTTCAGGCTTGGCCGCTTTTGGCTCTTCTTTCGGCTGCTCTGGCTGAACTTCCTCGCCGGCAAACATCTTCTTCAGCGCGCCGAAGAAGCGGCTCAGCAGACCCGGCTGCGCAGGCTGGGCTTTCGCTGCCGTCGCTTCTGGTTTCTGCGCCGCAGGTTTGGCCGCTGGTTTTTCCAGGGCGGCTTCCGGTGGGGCTTCTGGCATGATGAAGGTCGCTAACGCAGGCTGCTCTGGCAGCTTACGCTCTGCTGGCTCGTCATCAGATGGCAGGGCCATCTCTTCTTCGTGCAGCTTCGGCAGCAGGTAGCTGAGCGTTGACGTCTCTTCGCCTTTACGGACACGCAGCACGTGGTAGTGCGGGGTTTCCATCTGATCGTTTGGCACGATGATGCAGCGAACGCCGCCCTGACGCGCTTCAATGGCACTGACCGCAGCACGTTTTTCGTTCAACAGGTAGGACGCAATTGGCACAGGCACAATCGCGTGAACCTCTTTGGTATTCTCTTTCAGCGCTTCTTCTTCAATCAGACGCAGGATAGAGAGGGACAGCGACTCGTTATCACGCACGGTGCCGGTGCCGGAGCAGCGTGGGCAGACGTGATGGCTGGACTCACCCAGCGATGGGCTCAGACGCTGACGGGACATCTCCAGCAGGCCAAAGCGTGAGATATGGCTAATCTGAATACGCGCACGATCCTGACGCACCGCTTCGCGCAGACGGTTTTCTACCGCACGCTGGTGACGAACAGGGGTCATGTCGATGAAGTCGATAACAATCAGACCACCCAGGTCGCGCAGGCGGAGCTGGCGGGCGATTTCATCAGCGGCTTCAAGGTTGGTGTTGAAAGCGGTCTCTTCGATGTCGCCGCCGCGGGTTGCACGCGCGGAGTTGATGTCGATAGCGGTCAGCGCTTCAGTGGTATCGATAACGATAGAACCGCCGGATGGCAGACGCACTTCACGCTGGAAGGCGGACTCAATCTGGGATTCGATCTGATAGTGGCTGAACAGCGGGATTTCACCGGTATACAGCTTAATTTTGCTGGTGAAATCCGGACGGCCCAGCGCGGCGATGTGCTGGCGCGCCAGCTCAAGCACTTTCGGGTTATCGATCAGAATCTCACCGATGTCCTGACGCAGGTAGTCACGGAAGGCACGCACGATCACGTTGCTTTCCTGGTGGATCAGGAACGGAGCAGGGCGGCTTTCCGCTGCTTTCTGGATGGCTTCCCAGTGTTTCAAACGGAAGCTGAGGTCCCACTGCAGCGCTTCGGCGGATTTCCCGACGCCTGCGGTACGCACGATAAGCCCCATGCCGTCAGGCAGTTCAAGGCTTGCCAGTGCTTCTTTCAGCTCGGTACGGTCATCACCTTCGATACGGCGAGAGATACCACCCGCACGCGGGTTGTTTGGCATCAGCACCAGATAGCTCCCCGCCAGGCTGATAAAGGTTGTCAGTGCGGCACCTTTGTTGCCACGCTCTTCTTTATCAATCTGAACGATAACTTCCTGACCTTCACGCAGAACATCTTTGATGTTTGGGCGGCCATGGGCGTTGTAGTGTGCAGGGAAATATTCGCGGGCGATTTCTTTCAGAGGGAGGAAACCATGACGCTCAGCACCGTAATCGACAAATGCAGCTTCAAGGCTTGGTTCAATGCGGGTGATTTTGCCTTTGTAAATGTTCGCTTTTTTCTGTTCGTGTCCAGGACTTTCGATATCCAGATCGTACAGGCGCTGCCCATCCACAAGGGCGACACGCAACTCTTCTTGCTGAGTTGCGTTGATTAACATTCTTTTCATCGTAACTTACTCGTTATTCTTACATTGACGACAAAGCTGCGGGCAAGGTGACGCTTTCCGGGGTATGAACCGATGGCCTCGTGTCTGTTCACGTCGCCAACCTCACGGTTGTCGCTCGCTTAAGAGGCGCAGAGTGTCGGTTGCCTGTATTTCATACGGAAACACAGCGCAATTATCAGGGGAATTGCCTGGGTAGAACTCTCCAGAGAACAATCCTTATACCGGGAAGTACTGCAACCCGCAGCCCGCTAACTGCCTGAAAGATCAATACGTCTTACGCCATTGCTGCGTGGATGATCGGTCAGACAAAATTGGTCATTCCGTCGACATCCTTACAAAACCCGGATTTAACGCGGAAAACGACCTCATTATTCCACTGCTCGCCGGGTTATAGCAAGATGACTTTTACCAATTATCACCCGGTTACTCACAGTTTCTTCACCTCAAGGTGGTGATTGGTTTAATAACCACCAAATCGATTGCGTGAAACGGGGCGCAGGCCGGATAAAAGTAAATATAAGCATAGAAAAATGAGTGGCGCTAATGGCTGACGATATTTAGAATCGCCAACCATGAAAACAGAGACTCCAGCCGTAAAAATGGTTGCCATCGCTGAAGATGAAGCGGGGCAACGTATCGATAACTTCTTGCGCACCCAGTTGAAAGGGGTGCCAAAGAGCATGATTTACCGCATCCTGCGTAAGGGCGAAGTGCGGGTGAACAAAAAACGCGTGAAGCCCGAGTACAAACTCGAGGCGGGGGATGAAGTGCGTATTCCGCCGGTGCGCGTGGCAGAGCGTGAAGAAGAGACCGTTTCACCGAAGCTACAGAAAGTGGCGGCCCTGAGCGATGTCATCCTTTACGAAGATGACCACATTCTGGTGCTGAATAAACCGTCAGGAACGGCAGTCCATGGCGGTAGCGGCCTGAGCTTCGGTGTGATTGAAGGGCTCCGCGCCCTGCGCCCGGAAGCGCGTTTCCTTGAACTGGTGCACCGTCTTGACCGTGACACCTCTGGCGTGCTGCTGGTAGCGAAAAAACGTTCTGCGCTGCGTTCCCTGCATGAACAGCTGCGTGAAAAAGGGATGCAGAAAGACTACCTGGCGCTGGTGCGCGGCCAATGGCAGTCCCATGTAAAAGTGGTGCAGGCGCCGCTGCTGAAGAACATTCTGCAAAGCGGCGAGCGTATTGTCCGCGTCAGCCAGGAAGGGAAACCGTCTGAGACGCGCTTTAAGGTTGAAGAGCGCTATGAGTTTGCCACGCTGGTGCGCTGCAGTCCGGTGACCGGTCGTACCCACCAGATCCGCGTGCATACGCAGTTTGCAGGGCACCCCATCGCGTTTGATGACCGCTATGGCGACCGCGAGTTTGATAAGCAGCTGACGGGGACGGGGCTATCGCGTCTGTTCCTGCATGCGGCAGCGCTGAAATTTACCCACCCAAATACCGGTGAAGTCATCCGTATTGAAGCGCCGCTGGATGAGCAGTTGAAACGCTGCCTGAAGGTTCTGCGCGGCTGATTTTGCCCGGCGGCGCTGCGCTTGCACGGGCCTACGGTTTTGTAGGCCGGGTAAGCGCAGCGCCGCCCGGCGAAGGTCACATCGTCAGCGGATTACACTCTTCTCGCCGTAACATCTGACACAAGGCAATCAGCGGTAACCCCACCAGGGTGTTCGGATCCCGACCGTCCAGCTTGTCGAACAGCGCAATCCCCAGCCCCTCACTTTTAAAGCTCCCCGCGCAGTTCAGCGGACGCTCACGACGCACATAATCCATAATCTCTTGCTCGCTGAGATGGCGGAAGTGTACGTCGAACGGCTCGCACTCCGTTTGCAGATGGCCTGACGCGGCGTTATAGAGGGCGAGGCCCGTATAGAAGGTCACGATAGTACCGCGCGCGCGCAGAAGCTGCTGGCAGGCATTTTCCTCTGTATGCGGCTTGCCGGTGATTTCGCCGTCCATTACGCAAACCTGATCGGAGCCTATAATCAAATGCGAAGGATAGCGTGCGGCCAGCGACTGCGCTTTCTCCTTAGCAAGACGCGTCACCAGATGGCGCGGTGACTCGCCCGGCTGTGGCGTCTCATCCACGTCTGGTGCAGCGCATTCAAACGGGATCCCGAGCTTTTCCAGCAGCATTCGGCGGTAGGGAGACGTGGAAGCAAGGACGAGATTTGGCATATTTTTATCACCAGATATAGCGTATCGATGCCAGCCATTTTAAACTACAGGCCGCAATGTGTGCGAATAATTGGCAAAAGGCAGCTCTGGTTGCCTTTTTCTTTGACTCTATGACGTTACAAAGTTAATATGCGCGCCCTATGCAAAAGGTAAAATTACCCCTGACTCTTGATCCGGTACGTACGGCTCAAAAACGCCTCGATTACGAAGGTATCTATACTTCCGATCAGGCTGAGCGTATTGCCGAATCCGTAGTCAGTGTGGACAGTGATGTAGAATGCTCCATGTCGTTCGCTATCGACAACCAGCGCCTCGCCGTGTTAACCGGTGATGCAAAGGTGACGGTAACGCTCGAGTGTCAGCGTTGCGGGAAACCGTTTGTACAGCATGTTCACACAACGTATTGTTTCAGTCCGGTTCGTTCTGACGAACAGGCTGAAGCACTCCCGGAAGCGTATGAGCCGATTGAGGTTAACGAATTCGGTGAAATCGATCTTCTGGCTCTGGTTGAAGATGAAATCATCCTCTCCTTGCCAGTCGTTCCGGTGCATGATTCTGAACACTGTGAAGTGTCCGAGGCGGACATGGTCTTTGGGGAACTGCCTGATGAAGCGCAAAAACCAAACCCATTTGCCGTATTAGCCAGCTTAAAGCGTAAGTAATTGAGGAGTAAGGTCCATGGCCGTACAACAGAATAAACCAACCCGTTCCAAACGTGGCATGCGTCGTTCCCATGACGCGCTGACTGCAGTTACCAGCCTGTCTGTAGACAAGACTTCTGGTGAGAAACACCTGCGTCACCACATCACCGCTGACGGTTTCTACCGCGGCCGCAAGGTTATCACTAAGTAATCACGCGTCAGCGTGATTAGGCTTAGTGAGGAGCTCCCCGTGCAAACGGGGAACTTACCGAACCAGGCTGCGACGATACCTTGACACGTCTAACCCTGGCGTTAGATGTCATGGGGGGAGATTTTGGCCCTTCCGTGACAGTGCCTGCAGCATTGCAGGCACTGAATTCTAATTCGCAACTCACTCTTCTTTTAGTCGGCAATCCCGACGCAATCACGCCATTACTTGCAAAAGCTGACTTTGAACAACGTTCACGTCTGCAGATTATTCCTGCGCAGTCAGTTATTGCCAGTGATGCCCGACCCTCGCAGGCGATTCGCAATAGCCGCGGCAGCTCGATGCGGATAGCGCTGGAGCTGGTGAAAGAAGGACGAGCCCAGGCTTGCGTCAGCGCGGGTAATACCGGCGCGCTGATGGGACTGGCGAAATTGTTGCTCAAACCGATTGACGGTATTGAGCGCCCGGCGCTGGTGACGGTGTTGCCGCATCAGCAGAAGGGCAAGACGGTGGTGCTTGATTTGGGCGCGAACGTCGATTGTGATAGTACAATGCTGGCTCAGTTTGCCGTAATGGGATCGGTGCTGGCAGAAGAAGTGGTCGGGATCAACACTCCCCGTGTTGCGTTACTGAACATTGGTGAAGAAGAGACCAAAGGCCTGGACAGCATTCGCGAAGCAGCTGAATTGCTCAAACAGGTTCCCTCCATCAACTATATTGGTTATCTCGAAGCCAATGAGTTGTTGACGGGTAAAACGGATGTTCTGGTCTGCGATGGCTTCACTGGAAACGTAACGTTGAAGACCATGGAAGGGGTCGTGCGGATGTTTCTTTCTCTGCTGAAATCACAGGGAGAGGGCAAAAAAAGCGCCTGGTGGCTGATTTTATTGAAGCGTTGGTTACAAAAGAGCCTGACGCGGCGATTCAGTCACCTCAACCCCGACCAGTATAATGGCGCCTGTCTGTTAGGATTGCGCGGCATCGTGATTAAGAGTCATGGCGCCGCCAATCAGCGAGCATTTTCTGTCGCCATTGAACAGGCAGTGCAGGCGGTGCAGCGACAAGTCCCTCAGCGGATTGCCGCTCGCCTGGAATCTGTATTAGCTAAAAGTGACTGAGCGTACATGTATACGAAGATTTTAGGTACCGGCAGCTACCTGCCAAAACAAGTGCGTACCAACGCCGATCTGGAAAAAATGGTAGATACGTCTGACGAGTGGATTGTCACGCGCACAGGTATCCGTGAACGTCGTATCGCCGCGCCAGACGAAACCGTGTCCACCATGGGTTACGAAGCCGCACAGCGTGCTATCGAGATGGCGGGCATTGATAAAGAACAGATCGGTTTGATCGTGGTGGCCACGACGTCTGCTACACATGCTTTCCCAAGCGCGGCATGCCAGGTGCAGAATATGCTCGGCATTAAAGGTTGCCCGGCGTTTGACGTTGCCGCTGCGTGCGCAGGTTTTACCTATGCGCTGAGCGTTGCCGATCAGTACGTGAAGTCCGGAGCCGTCAAATATGCGCTGGTGATCGGTGCTGACGTGCTGGCGCGTACCTGCGATCCAACCGATCGCGGAACGATCATTATTTTTGGTGATGGTGCGGGCGCGGTGCTGCTGGGGCAGTCCGAAGAGCCGGGTATCATCTCTACGCATCTTCATGCTGATGGCAGCTATGGTGAGCTTTTGACCCTGCCTAACGCCGATCGCGTTAATCCGGACAACTCGATTTACCTGACCATGGCAGGGAACGAGGTGTTCAAGGTGGCGGTGACTGAGCTTGCGCACATTGTTGATGAAACGCTGGAAGCGAATAACCTTGAGCGCTCCGCGCTCGACTGGCTGGTGCCGCATCAGGCGAACCTGCGTATCATCAGCGCGACCGCGAAAAAGCTGGGCATGTCGATGGATAACGTTGTGGTGACGCTGGATCGTCACGGCAACACCTCTGCGGCGTCAGTACCGTGCGCATTTGATGAAGCGGTACGCGACGGGCGAATCAAACGGGGCCAGCTGGTCTTGCTTGAAGCCTTCGGTGGCGGGTTCACCTGGGGTTCCGCGCTGGTTCGTTTCTAGGATAAGGAATAAAAAATGACGCAATTTGCTTTTGTGTTCCCGGGGCAGGGCTCTCAAACCGTTGGGATGTTGTCTGAAATGGCAGCACACTATCCGGTCATTGAAGAGACTTTCCGTGAAGCTTCTGATGCACTGGGTTATGATTTATGGGCGCTGACCCAGCAGGGCCCGGCCGAAGAACTGAACAAAACCTGGCAGACACAGCCAGCGCTGCTGACAGCGTCCGTTGCGCTGTGGCGTGTCTGGCAGCAGCAGGGCGGTAAAGCGCCAGCGCTGCTCGCGGGCCATAGTCTGGGTGAATACTCAGCGCTGGTCTGTGCCGGTGTGATCGCGTTTGCTGACGCCGTACGTCTGGTGGAACTGCGCGGTAAATTCATGCAGGAAGCGGTGCCAGAAGGCACAGGTGGCATGTCTGCTATCATCGGTCTGGATGATGCTGCGATTGCAAAAGCGTGTGAAGAATCTGCTGAAGGGCAGGTGGTTTCACCGGTTAACTTCAACTCGCCGGGCCAGGTGGTTATCGCTGGTCATAAAGAAGCGGTTGAGCGTGCCGGTGCTGCCTGTAAAGCTGCTGGCGCGAAACGCGCGCTGCCGCTGCCGGTCAGCGTGCCGTCCCACTGTGCGTTAATGAAGCCAGCCGCCGAGAAACTGGCGGTTGAGCTGGAAAAAATTACGTTTAACGCACCGACGATTGCCGTTGTGAACAACGTCGATGTGAAATGCGAAACCGCGCCGGAAGCTATCCGCGACGCACTGGTTCGCCAGCTCTATAGCCCGGTACAGTGGACCAAAACCGTTGAGTTTATGGCCGCTCAGGGCGTTGAGCATCTGTATGAAGTCGGCCCAGGGAAAGTCCTCACCGGTCTGACGAAACGTATTGTTGACACCCTGACAGCCTCGGCGATTAACGAGCCGGAAGCGATGTCAGCGGCACTCTCGCAATAAAAGAGGAATACCATGAGTTTTGAAGGAAAAATCGCCCTGGTGACTGGCGCAAGCCGCGGTATCGGGCGTGCAATTGCTGAAACACTGGTTGCGCGCGGCGCGAAGGTGATTGGTACAGCAACCAGCGAGAATGGCGCGCAGGCCATCAGCGAGTATCTGGGTGCGAACGGTAAAGGTCTGGTACTGAATGTGACCGAACCAGCATCTATCGAATCTGTTCTGGAAAATATTCGCGCAGAGTTTGGTGAAGTGGATATTCTGGTCAATAATGCCGGGATCACTCGCGACAACCTGCTGATGCGAATGAAAGATGACGAGTGGAACGATATTATCGAAACCAACCTGTCATCTGTATTCCGTCTGTCAAAAGCGGTAATGCGCGCTATGATGAAAAAGCGTCATGGTCGTATTATCACTGTTGGTTCTGTGGTTGGTACCATGGGAAATGCTGGTCAGGCTAACTACGCTGCGGCGAAAGCAGGTCTGATCGGTTTCAGTAAATCGCTGGCGCGTGAAGTCGCGTCCCGCGGGATTACTGTAAACGTTGTTGCTCCGGGCTTTATTGAAACGGACATGACGCGTGCGCTGACCGATGAGCAGCGTGCGGGTACACTGGCGGCAGTTCCGGCGGGTCGTCTTGGCGACCCTAAAGAAATCGCCAGTGCGGTTGCATTTTTAGCCTCTGACGAAGCGGGTTACATCACTGGTGAGACCCTCCACGTCAACGGCGGGATGTACATGGTTTAATCACGATCGAAAATATTTGCGTTATTAGGGCAAATGGCCTCAAAATAACGTAAAATCGTGGTAAGACCTGCCGGGATTTAGTTGCAAATTTTTCAACATTTTATACACTACGAAAACCATCGCGAAAGCGAGTTTTGATAGGAAATTTAAGAGTATGAGCACTATCGAAGAACGCGTTAAGAAAATTATCGGCGAACAGCTGGGCGTTAAGCAGGAAGAAGTTGTGAACTCCGCTTCCTTCGTTGAAGACCTGGGCGCAGATTCTCTTGACACCGTTGAGCTGGTAATGGCTCTGGAAGAAGAGTTTGATACTGAGATTCCGGACGAAGAAGCTGAGAAAATCACCACCGTTCAGGCTGCCATTGATTACATCAACGGCCACCAGGCGTAAGTGAACATCTCCAGGCGGTCATTCGACCGCCTGAGTTTTATCTTTTTTAGTCCCACGAATCTCTTTTTTTATCCCTCCCTGGAGGACAAACGTGTCTAAGCGTCGTGTAGTTGTGACCGGACTTGGCATGTTGTCTCCTGTCGGCAATACCGTAGAGTCCACCTGGAAAGCTCTCCTTGCCGGTCAGAGCGGCATCAGCCTAATCGACCATTTCGATACTAGCGCCTATGCAACGAAATTTGCTGGCTTAGTAAAGGATTTTAACTGTGAAGAGATCATCTCGCGCAAAGAACAGCGCAAGATGGATGCCTTCATTCAATATGGAATTGTCGCTGGCGTTCAGGCCATGCAGGATTCTGGCCTTGAGATTACGGAAGAGAACGCAACCCGTATCGGCGCTGCTATCGGCTCCGGGATTGGCGGTCTTGGCCTGATCGAGGAAAACCATACATCGCTGATGAATGGCGGACCGCGTAAGATCAGCCCGTTCTTCGTTCCGTCCACGATTGTTAACATGGTGGCAGGTCACCTGACCATTATGTTCGGCCTGCGTGGGCCAAGCATTTCTATCGCTACCGCGTGTACGTCTGGCGTGCATAACATCGGCCAGGCCGCGCGTATCATTGCGTACGGCGATGCAGATGCTATGGTTGCGGGCGGTGCTGAAAAAGCCAGTACCCCATTGGGTGTCGGTGGCTTTGGTGCAGCGCGTGCGCTTTCTACCCGTAACGATAATCCTCAGGCGGCGAGCCGTCCGTGGGATAAAGACCGCGATGGTTTCGTGTTGGGTGACGGGGCAGGTATGCTCGTGCTGGAAGAGTACGAACATGCGAAAAAACGCGGTGCGAAAATTTATGCTGAAGTCGTTGGCTTTGGTATGAGCAGCGATGCTTATCACATGACCTCTCCTCCGGAGAACGGTGCGGGTGCTGCGCTGGCGATGGAAAACGCGATCCGTGATGCGGGTATTACCCCAGCGCAGATTGGCTACGTTAACGCTCACGGTACCTCTACGCCAGCAGGCGACAAAGCTGAAGCGCAGGCTGTGAAGTCTATCTTCGGCGAGTCTGCCAGCCGCGTACTGGTTAGCTCCACGAAATCTATGACCGGTCACCTGCTGGGTGCTGCGGGTGCAGTAGAGTCCATCTACTCTATCCTTGCGCTGCGCGATCAGGCTGTTCCGCCAACCATCAACCTGGATAACCCGGATGAAGGTTGCGATCTGGACTTCGTTCCTCATGAAGCGCGCCAGGTTAGCGGTATGGAGTACACCCTGTGTAACTCCTTCGGCTTTGGCGGCACGAATGGTTCTCTGATCTTCAAAAAGGTCTGAGCCTGACGGCCCGAAAGCTAAAAAAAAAGGTCCGCTTGCCGGGCCTTTTTTATTAAGCCTAATCTTCTTGTCGGTTGCATGGCATCCTGCCAGACTAAACGCCCACGCATAAGGAGCCACCATGTTTTTAATTAATGGCCTTGAGCAAGACACGCTGCCAGCAAGCGACAGGGCGACGCAGTTTGGCGATGGCTGCTTTACGACTGCGCGTATTCTGGAAGGCGACGTATGCTTGCTTGATGCACACCTCCGCCGTCTACAAGACGCCTGCCAGACGTTACTGATCCCTTTTACGCAGTGGGAAATTCTTGAACATGAGATGCGTCAGCTGGCGTCAGGTAAAACCAGCGGTGTCTTAAAAGTTATCATTAGCCGAGGCAGCGGTGGGCGGGGGTACAGCGGTGCCGCCTGTCAGCATCCAACACGTATTCTCTCTGTTTCAGCTTATCCTGCTCACTATGCGCGCTGGCTTGAAGAGGGCGTGACGTTGACGCTGAGCCCGGTGCGGCTGGGGCGAAACCCGATGCTTGCCGGACTAAAACATCTTAACCGCCTTGAACAGGTGCTTATTCGTACTCATCTTGAACAGACGGACGCCGATGAGGCGCTAGTCCTTGACAGCGAAGGGTTCATTACGGAATGCTGTGCGGCTAATTTACTCTGGCGGAAGGGCCGTGAGGTCTTCACCCCTTCGCTGGCGCAGGCTGGCGTTAACGGCATCATGCGCCAGTTTTGTTTGCAACAGCTGGCACATGCAGGTTTTCGCGTTGTCGAAGTAAACGCGAAGGAAGAGGCGCTGCTGTCCGCCGATGAAGTTGTGATCTGCAATGCGCTGATGCCTGTTATACCCGTCCGTGCGTATGACCAACAGCGCTGGTCTTCGCGCGAGCTGTTCCAGTTTTTAGCCCCGATATGTGAGCAAACCAGATAGTCATGAAGAAAATGTTGCGTTTTGTCCTTCTCCTTATTATTGCGCTGGGCATTGCTGGCGGAGCGGGAGTATGGAAAGTCCGCCAGCTGGCGAACAGTAAAATCTTGATTAAAGACGAGACGATTTTTACCCTGAAAGCCGGTACCGGGCGGATGGCGCTGGGCGAGCAGCTTTACGGGGATAAAATCATTAACCGTCCTCGTGTGTTCCAGTGGTTATTGCGTATTGAGCCTGACCTATCTCACTTCAAGGCCGGTACCTACCGCTTTACGCCCGGCATGACCGTCAGAGAGATGCTGCAACTGCTGGAAAGCGGTAAAGAAGCCCAGTTCCCGCTGCGTTTTGTCGAAGGGATGCGCCTGAGCGATTACCTCAAACAGCTGCGCGATGCGCCGTATATCAAACATACCCTGAAAGATGACAGCTATCAGACGGTGGCCGACGTGCTCAAGTTTGAGCATCCTGAATGGGTGGAAGGCTGGTTCTGGCCAGATACCTGGATGTACACCGCAGGCACGACCGATGTGGCTATTCTGAAGCGGGCGCACAAAAAAATGGTCGCCGCCGTGGATGCCGCCTGGGAAGGGCGAATGGATGGTTTACCTTATAAAGATCAAAATCAGTTTGTTACCATGGCCTCGATTATCGAAAAAGAGACCGCCGTTGCTGCTGAACGCGATCGGGTGGCGTCAGTATTTATCAATCGTCTGCGCATTGGTATGCGCCTGCAAACCGACCCTACCGTCATCTACGGCATGGGTGAGAGCTATACCGGCAAGATTTCCAGAAAAGATCTGGAAACGCCAACGGCGTATAATACCTACGTGATTAGCGGTTTACCGCCTGGCCCGATTGCCACGCCGAGCGAGGCTTCTCTCAAAGCCGCTGCGCACCCGGCGAAAACACCGTATCTCTATTTTGTGGCTGATGGAAAAGGGGGGCATACCTTTAACACTAACCTTGCCAGCCACAATCGCTCTGTTCAGGACTATCTGAAGGCACTTAAGGAAAAAAATGCGCAGTAAATACATTGTCATTGAGGGACTCGAAGGGGCGGGTAAAACCACTGCCCGCAACGTAGTGGTGGACACGCTGAAATCGCTTGGCGTCGCCGACATGGTCTTCACCCGCGAGCCGGGCGGTACACAACTTGCGGAGAAACTGCGCAGCCTGGTGCTGGATATTAAATCCGTTGGCGACGAAGTTATCACTGACAAAGCTGAAGTGTTGATGTTCTACGCGGCGCGCGTACAGCTGGTTGAGACGGTGATCAAACCCGCGTTGGCCGAGGGTAAATGGGTGATCGGCGATCGCCACGATCTGTCGACTCAGGCCTACCAGGGCGGGGGGCGTGGTATTGACCAGACGATGCTGGCAACGCTGCGCGATGCCGTACTGGGTGATTTTCGCCCCGACCTGACCCTCTATCTGGATGTTACGCCGGAAGTGGGCCTCAAGCGCGCGCGCGCGCGCGGCGAGCTGGACCGCATTGAACAAGAGTCCTTTGATTTCTTTAACCGCACCCGTGCGCGCTATCTTGAGCTGGCGGCACAGGATAGCGCTATTCGTACCATCGATGCGACGCAGTCGCTGGATGACGTCACGCACAACATCCAGCAGACCGTTACGCAGTGGGTACAGGAGCAGCAGGCATGAAATGGTATCCATGGTTGCGTCCGCACTTTGAGCAGCTGATCGGCAGCTATCAGGCGGGGCGGGGGCATCATGCGTTACTGATTCAGGCATTGCCAGGGATGGGGGATGAGGCGTTAATTTATGCCCTCACCCGTTTTCTGATGTGCCAGCAGCCGGAAGGGCACAAAAGCTGTGGTAAGTGCCGCGGCTGCCAGCTGATGCAGGCGGGCACACATCCTGACTACTACACCCTTGAGCCTGAGAAGGGCAAGAGCGCGCTGGGTATTGATGCCGTGCGTGAAGTTAGTGAAAAATTGTACGAACATGCGCGTCTGGGTGGCGCTAAGGTCGTCTTGCTCAAAGACGCCACCCTGCTGACCGAGGCGGCGGCTAACGCCCTGCTTAAGACTCTTGAAGAGCCGCCGGAAAAAACGTGGTTTTTCCTCTCGTGCCGCGATCCGGGACGATTGCTGGCGACGTTGCGCAGCCGCTGCCGTCTTCATCACCTTGCGGTGCCTCAGGAATCATGGGCGCTGAGCTGGCTGGAGCGAGAGGTGACAACGTCACCTGAAAGTGCGCTGTCCGCCTTGCGCCTGAGTAGCGGCGCGCCCGCGGCGGCGCTGGCCTTGCTGCAACCTGACGTCTGGTCACAGCGAGAAGCGCTCTGCCGGGCCGTTGAAGCGGCGCTGAATAACAACGACTGGCTAAGCTTACTCCCGACACTTAACAGCGATAGTGCCGTTGAGCGTCTGCACTGGCTGGCCGCGTTGCTGCTGGATGCCCTTAAAATTCAGCAAGGGGCAACGCTGCTGACTAACCCTGACGCGTGGCCACTGGTGAGTACGCTGGCGAACCGCCTCTCCGGCGCGATTCTTCATGCGATGCTTCATGAAGTTTGCCAGAGCCGCGAACAGCTTTTAACCGTGACGGGTCTTAATCGCGAGCTTTTACTGACCGACCAGTTACTGCGTATTGAACATTACCTGCAACCCGGCGTCACACCGCCAGTTTCCCATCTCTGAGAGAGACATTATGTTTTTAGTCGACTCACACTGCCATCTTGATGGCCTGGATTATCAATCCCTGCATAAAAACGTGGATGACGTGCTGGAAAAAGCCGCTGCCCGCGATGTGAAATTCTGCCTTGCGGTGGCGACGACGCTGCCGGGTTATCGCACCATGCGTGAGCTGGTGGGCGTTCGCGACAACGTAGTGTTCTCCTGCGGCGTGCATCCGCTGAATCAGGACGAGGCGTATGACGTTGAGGAACTGCGCCGACTGGCAGCAGAAGAAGGCGTGGTGGCGATGGGGGAGACCGGCCTGGACTATTTTTACACGCCGGAAACGAAACCGCGGCAGCAGGAGTCCTTCCGCCATCATATCCGCATTGGCCGCGAACTGAACAAGCCGGTCATTGTGCATACCCGTGATGCGCGTGCCGATACCCTGGCGATCCTTCGGGAAGAAAACGTGACGGATTGCGGTGGCGTACTACACTGTTTCACAGAAGACAGAGAAACGGCGGGTAAACTGCTTGATTTAGGGTTTTATATTTCGTTTTCCGGGATCGTGACGTTCCGTAACGCTGAGCAGCTCCGGGATGCCGCGCGTTATGTTCCGCTCGATCGCATTCTGGTGGAGACAGACTCTCCGTATCTGGCCCCGGTACCGCATCGCGGTAAAGAGAACCAACCGGCGATGACGCGAGACGTGGCTGAGTACATGGCCGTACTGAAGGGCGTCAGCATCGTAGAGCTGGCCCGCGTGACCACGGAAAACTTCTCAACGCTGTTCCATATTGACCCCGCCCGCCTGCAATCTGTCTGATACACCTGTTTTTTTTAGGCTCGTAATTAATAAATAAAACGAGTAAAGTTCACCGCCTCATTTGGGGCGGTGAGGGTGTTTTTAGACACATCCGGACATGCTTTTTGTAAATAACTGAAAGTTTTTCGACCGCCTTAAGCTGAAACGTGATAGCCGTCAAACAAACTCAGAGGGAATTATTTTACTCTGTGTAATAAATAAAGGGCGCTTAGATGTCCTGTCCACGGCACGGTACTCCCCCCGGGCCAATGCGTGAAAGCGTAAAAAAAGCACAAATACTCAGGAGCACTCTCAATTATGTTTAAGAATGCATTTGCTAACCTGCAAAAGGTCGGTAAATCGCTGATGCTGCCAGTATCCGTACTGCCTATCGCAGGTATCCTGCTGGGTGTCGGTTCTGCTAACTTCAGCTGGCTGCCAGCCGTAGTGTCCCATGTGATGGCCGAAGCAGGCGGTTCTGTCTTTGCTAACATGCCACTGATCTTCGCGATCGGTGTGGCTCTGGGCTTCACCAATAACGACGGCGTATCTGCGCTGGCTGCAGTGGTTGCTTACGGCATCATGGTGAAAACCATGGCTGTGGTTGCGCCGCTGGTTCTGCATTTACCGGCAGAAGAGATCGCCGCGAAACACCTGGCGGACACCGGTGTTCTGGGCGGTATCATTTCCGGTGCGATTGCAGCGTACATGTTCAACCGCTTCTATCGCATCAAGCTGCCTGAGTACCTGGGCTTCTTCGCGGGCAAGCGTTTCGTTCCGATCATCTCTGGTCTGGCAGCGATTTTCACTGGCGTGATCCTGTCCTTCATCTGGCCACCAATCGGCTCCGCTATCCAGACCTTCTCTCAGTGGGCTGCTTACCAGAACCCGGTTGTGGCGTTTGGTATCTACGGCTTCATCGAGCGTTGCCTGGTGCCATTCGGTCTGCACCACATCTGGAACGTTCCATTCCAGATGCAGATTGGTGAATTCACCAACGCAGCAGGCCAGGTATTCCACGGCGATATCCCACGTTACATGGCGGGTGACCCAACTGCAGGTAAACTGTCTGGTGGCTTCCTGTTCAAAATGTACGGTCTGCCAGCAGCGGCGATTGCTATCTGGCACTCTGCTAAGCCAGAGAACCGTGCAAAAGTGGGCGGTATCATGATCTCCGCAGCGCTGACCTCGTTCCTGACCGGTATCACCGAGCCGATCGAGTTCTCCTTCATGTTCGTTGCGCCGATCCTGTACGTTATCCACGCGATTCTGGCGGGCCTGGCGTTCCCAATCTGTATTCTGCTGGGTATGCGTGACGGTACGTCCTTCTCTCACGGTCTGATCGACTTCATCGTTCTGTCCGGTAACAGCAGCAAACTGTGGCTGTTCCCAATCGTGGGTGCGTGCTACGCCGTTGTTTACTACACCATCTTCCGCGTGCTGATTAAAGCACTGGACCTGAAAACCCCAGGCCGTGAAGATGCGACAGAAGACAGCAAAGCTGGCGCGACCAGCGAAATGGCTCCGGCACTGGTTGCCGCGTTCGGCGGTAAAGAGAACATCACTAACCTGGACGCGTGCATCACTCGTCTGCGTGTGAGCGTTGCCGACGTCGCGAAAGTAGACCAGCCGGGTCTGAAAAAACTGGGCGCAGCGGGCGTGGTTGTTGCAGGTTCTGGTGTACAGGCAATTTTCGGTACGAAATCCGATAACCTGAAAACCGAAATGGATGAATACATCCGCAACAACTAAGCTGTGACCTGGGGAGACTAAGGCAGCCGAATGGCTGCCTTTTTTATTTCTGTCTTAAAAAAATGCAGCAGCACGCTTTAACGGTCACTCTTCGTTCAGCTGATGAACATTCAGGAAAGAAATCGAGGGAGGAGGTTGAAAGGACAGGAGAAACTCGCTCATACTCTTGAATTGTGTCACGCACTCAACCAGAGCGTGTGTTAACAGCAATTGCTCGCGCCAGATTAAACAAAAAAGGAAAAGGTCATGGCTGAAGAAACGATTTTCAGTAAAATTATCCGTCGCGAAATCCCGTCGGATATCGTCTATCAGGATGAACTGGTAACGGCTTTCCGGGATATTTCCCCTCAGGCCCCGACGCACGTCCTTATCATTCCCAATATTCTGATTCCGACCGTAAACGACGTAAAAACCGAGCATGAAGTGGCGTTAGGTCGTATGCTGACGGTGGCCGCGAAAATCGCTGAACAGGAAGGCATTGCAGAAGACGGTTACCGTCTGATCATGAACTGCAACCGTCATGGTGGTCAGGAAGTTTATCATATTCACATGCATCTGCTGGGTGGACGTCCTCTGGGGCCGATGCTGGCACATAAAGGTCTTTGATATGCGTAAAGGGCGTATTGCAGCGCTGGTATTGACGATGATGATTGTGGGGTGCAGCTCGCGCCCGGCGATCCCCGTGAACGATGAACAGACGCTGGTGATGGAATCCTCCGTGCTTGCCGCGGGCATCACGGCGCAACAACCCGTGCTGACCATCAGTGAAATCAATTCCTCTGCCTCCTCTACGCTCTTTAATGAAAGACATGAACCCGTGACGGTCCACTACCGTTTTTTCTGGTATGACGTAAGAGGTCTTGAAATGCATCCGCTGGAGGCGCCGCGCAGCGTCACCATTCCGGCCAGATCGTCGGTAACGCTCTATGGCAGCGCCAACTATCTGGGTGCGCATAAGGTGAGACTTTATCTTTATCTCTAAGGGGTGAACCTTGATTAAAAACTTGAGCCGCTATGCGCTCGTGACAGCTTTCGCGCTGTTCCTGGCGGGGTGTGTGACCCGAACTGAACAGCCAGCGCCTGTGGAAGAGGCGAAACCGGGCACTGAACAGCCGACACAGCCAACGCAGCCGCAGCCAACCGTGCCGTCCGTACCGTCTATTCCGTCACAGCCTGGCCCGATTGAGCATCCTGACCAGACGTCGCAGCCCACGCCGCGCGTGCGCCATTACGACTGGAACGGCGCAATGCAGCCCATGGTCGGCAAAATGCTGCAGGCACAGGGCGTGACGGCAGGCAGCGTGTTGTTGGTCGATAGCGTGAACAACCGTACCAACGGTTCGCTGAACGCGGGTGAAGCGACGGAAACGCTGCGCAATGCGCTGGCAAACAACGGTAAGTTTACGCTGGTCTCGGCTCAGCAGCTCGCGGTAGCCAAACAGCAGCTGGGCCTGTCGCCGCAGGATAGCCTCGGCACACGCAGCAAGGCGATCGGCATTGCCCGTAACGTTGGCGCACAGTATGTGCTGTACTCTAACGCCACCGGTAACGTGAATACACCGGCCCTGCAGATGCAGCTGATGCTGGTTCAGACAGGCGAAATTATCTGGTCAGGTAAAGGTGCGGTTACGCAACAATGACAGCACGCGTGAAGAGATTCTGACGCGCTATTTTCCTCAGTACCGCCTTATCGCGCCGCAGGCCCACTCCGGGCTTGGCGGCGCGAGTTGCATTATAGCGCAGGGCGAACGACGTCTGGTCTTGCGGCAACATCACGACCCCTATGCGCCTGCCTCCCACTTCCGTCGTCAGTTTCGCGCCCTGAGGCGCCTTCCGTCAGATCTCGTGCCTGCCCCCCGTTTTTTCAGAGAGGGCTGGATGGCAGTCGACTATCTGGACGGTGACGTGAAAAGCGCGCTGCCGGACACGCCGACGCTCGCGGCAATGCTGTATCATCTGCACCGACAGCCACGTCTGGGATGGCGAATCACGTTATACCCGCTGCTTGAACGCTACTGGCAGCAGGCCGCGCCTGACAGACGCACTCCAGTGTGGCTGGCACATCTCAAGCGGTTGCGTAAAGCAGGCGAGCCGCAGCCGATTCGGCTATCGCCGCTGCACATGGATGTTCATGCCGGAAATATTGTGCATACGGCAGAGGGCATCAGGCTCATCGACTGGGAATACGCCGGAGATGGCGATGTGGCGCTGGAGCTGGCGGCAGTCTGGACGGAGAGTGACGACGCGCGGCAGAGGCTTATCAGGGACTACGCCGAGGTGGCGCACATTGACGCCGACGCGCTGAGGCGTCAGGTCAAACGCTGGCGGCCATGGGTCGTCATGTTAATGGCTGGCTGGTTTGAAATGCGCTATCAGCAGTCAAGAGACAAACATTTTATTGCGCTGGCAGACGATGCCTGGCGTCAGTTATAAACGAAAGGATAAGAGAGGTGGATGTGGGTCCAGTCATGTTGGATGTAGAAGGGTTTGAACTGGATGCGGAGGAGCGTGAAATTCTGGCGCATCCGCTGGTGGGGGGCCTGATCCTGTTTACCCGCAACTATCACGATCCGGCGCAGCTGCGCGAGCTGGTGCGCCAGATCCGCGCCGCGTCGCGCAACCATCTGGTGGTCGCCGTCGATCAGGAAGGCGGACGCGTGCAGCGTTTTCGGGAAGGGTTTACTCGCCTGCCGGCGGCCCAGTCTTTTGCCGCGCTGCTCGGCACGGAAGAGGGCGGGACACTGGCGCAGGAGGCCGGCTGGCTGATGGCCAGCGAAATGATTGCCATGGATATCGACATCAGTTTTGCCCCGGTGCTGGACGTGGGGCATATCAGCGCCGCCATTGGCGAGCGCTCCTACCATGACGATCCGCGCATTGCGCTGGCCATGGCGACCCGCTTCATTGACGGCATGCACGATGCCGGGATGAAAACCACCGGGAAACACTTCCCTGGCCACGGGGCGGTGACGGCGGACTCGCATAAAGAGACCCCGCGCGATCCGCGTCCGGAAGCAGAAATTCGCGCCAAAGATATGTCGGTGTTCAGGTCGCTTATCACCGACAACAAGCTGGATGCCATCATGCCGGCGCACGTGATTTACAGCGACGTTGACCCACGTCCTGCCAGCGGCTCTCCGCACTGGCTGAAAACCGTTTTGCGTCAGGAGCTGGGCTTCAATGGCGTGATCTTCTCTGACGATCTATCAATGGAAGGGGCGGCGATCATGGGCAGCTACGCTGAACGCGGTCAGGCGTCGCTGGATGCAGGTTGCGATATGATCCTGGTCTGCAATAATCGTAAAGGTGCCGTTAGCGTGCTGGATAACCTGTCGCCGATCAATGCAGAGCGTGTTACACAATTGTATCATAAAGGTTCATTTAGCCGTCAGGAGCTGATGGATTCGGCGCGCTGGAAGACGGTCAACGCCCGGCTTGAAGACCTGAATGAGCGCTGGCAGGCACATAAAGCCAGCCTGTAAACCCTCCCGGAAGGCGTAGCGTGGTGAGAAGACGATGATCATCTATTTACACGGTTTTGACTCAAACAGTCCTGGTAATCATGAGAAGGTGCTGCAGCTGCAGTTTATCGATCCGGATGTCCGGTTGATCAGCTACAGCACGCGCCATCCGAAGCATGATATGCAGCACCTGCTCAAAGAGGTGGACAAGATGTTGCAGCTCAACGTCGACGATCGGCCGTTGATTTGCGGCGTGGGGCTGGGCGGCTACTGGGCAGAGCGGATTGGCTTCCTGTGTGACATCCGTCAGGTGGTATTCAATCCCAACCTTTTCCCGAACGAAAACATGGAAGGCAAAATCGACCGCCCGGAAGAGTATGTCGATATTGCGACCAAGTGCGTCAGCAATTTTCGGGAGAAAAACCGTGACCGCTGCCTGGTGATCCTGTCGCGTAACGATGAGGCGCTCAACAGCCACCGGGCAGCAGAACTCCTGCATCATTACTATGAAATTGTCTGGGACGAAGAACAGACCCACAAGTTTAAGAATATCTCCCCGCATCTGCAGCGCATCAAAGCCTTTAAAACGCTGGGCTAAACCACAGCCTGCCACTTCAGAAACCCGGTCGCGAACGCGCACCGGGTTTCTTTTTGTCCAGAATTGTCTACTTTTAAGCCATCAAAACTTGATGCATATCAATTTTGGTATGACCAATGCGCCTGACGTGGTATTCTCAGTGCACCTGAATGGTTTCAGTGCTGTAACCTGTTGTTAATTAAGGGTTATTTTTATAACTTTTAATTAACAATTGGTTAATAATTTGAGGGGGTCACGTTGACTACGCCATTGAAAAAGATAGTGATTGTAGGCGGTGGTGCTGGCGGGCTGGAGCTGGCGACACAGTTGGGTAAGAAGCTGGGGCGCGGTAAAAAAGCCAAAATCACGCTGGTGGATCGTAACCACAGCCACCTGTGGAAACCGCTGCTGCACGAAGTAGCGACCGGCTCTCTGGACGAGGGCGTGGACGCGCTCAGCTATCTGGCACACGCGCGCAACCATCATTTCCAGTTCCAGCTGGGCTCGGTGGTGGACATCAACCGTGAAAGCAAAACCATCACTCTGGCAGAACTGCGTGATGAAAAAGGGGAGCTGTTGGTTCCTGAGCGCAAGCTGCCGTACGACACCCTGGTCATGGCGCTGGGCAGTACCTCCAACGACTTCAACACGCCGGGCGTGAAAGAGCACTGTATCTTCCTCGATAACCCGCACCAGGCGCGTCGTTTCCATCAGGAAATGCTGAACCTGTTCCTGAAGTACACCAGCAATATGGGTGCGAACGGTAAGGTCAATATCGCCATTGTCGGCGGCGGTGCGACGGGCGTTGAGCTGTCCGCTGAGCTGCACAATGCGGTGAAGCAGCTGCACAGCTACGGTTATAAAGGGTTAACGAACGAAGCGCTGAACGTCACGCTGGTCGAAGCCGGTGAACGCATTCTGCCTGCGCTGCCTCCGCGTATTTCCGGTGCGGCGCACAATGAACTCACCAAGCTGGGCGTGCGTGTGCTGACGCAGACCATGGTGACCAGCGCCGACGAAGGCGGCCTGCACACCAAAGACGGCGAGTATATCAAAGCGGATCTGATGGTCTGGGCGGCAGGTATCAAAGCGCCTGACTTTATGAAAGATATCGGCGGCCTGGAAACCAACCGCATTAATCAGCTGGTCACGGAGCCAACGCTGCAAACCACGCGTGACCCTGAAATCTTTGCTATCGGTGACTGTGCCTCCTGCGCCCGTCCTGAAGGTGGATTCGTGCCGCCGCGCGCCCAGGCTGCACACCAGATGGCAAGCCTGGTCCTGCACAACATTCTGGCGCAGTACAAAGGCAAGCCAATGAAGGCCTATGTTTACAAAGACCACGGTTCTCTGGTGTCTCTGTCAAACTTCTCAACCGTCGGCAGCCTGATGGGCAACCTGATGCGCGGCTCGATGATGGTAGAAGGGCGCATTGCCCGCTTCGTGTACATCTCCCTGTACCGTATGCACCAGATTGCGCTGCACGGCTACTTCAAAACCGGGCTGATGATGCTGGTGGGCAGAATCAACCGCGTGATCCGTCCGCGTCTGAAGCTGCACTAATCTTTCACTCCCTCCGGGCTCTCCGGAGGGAGTTTTTAGCATTTCATGCTGTAGATCACAGTTTGACTGCTTAAGAGTTCTCCTAAATAGAATATATCTCCTCGCTATGCCCCTTTTTTGATCCTTTATCTGATTGGCGAAGCCGTGCCTCCATTGCAAAATTGTTACCAATAGCAACAAAGGAGGAAGTCCCGTGAATAAATCAATGTTGGCGGGTATAGGGATTGGCGTCGCGGCTGCGTTAGGTGTGGCTGCCGTTGCCAGTCTCAACGTATTAGACCGCGGTCCGCAGTATGCGCAGGTGGTTTCTGCTACACCGATTAAAGAAACGGTAAAAACGCCTCGTCAGGAGTGCCGTAACGTCTCCGTGACGCATCGTCGTCCGGTGCAGGATGAAAACCGTATCGCCGGTTCTGTTCTGGGTGCGGTAGCGGGTGGCGTGATTGGTCACCAGTTTGGCGGCGGCCGGGGTAAAGATGTGGCGACCGTGGTCGGCGCGCTGGGTGGCGGCTATGCCGGTAACCAGGTGCAGGGCGCGATGCAGGATAACGATACCTACACCACGACTCAGCAACGCTGCAAAACCGTCTATGACAAGTCGGAAAAAATGCTGGGTTATGACGTGACGTACAAAATTGGCGATCAGCAGGGCAAAATCCGCATGGATAAAGACCCGGGCACGCAAATTCCGCTCGATGGAAATGGCCAGCTGGTTCTGAATAACAAAGTGTAAAAAAGATGTTCTCTGAATTTAGCTCCTCATGCGCTCAGGCTGAGGAGCTTTTTTTTGCTTCAGATTTTGAGTAGCTCAGGCCACAGCCGCAGCGTGGTGTCGCTAATATTCTGCAGTTTTTCCAGCGTTGCCCCTTCACGGGCGCTGATCGACATCCCCTGCAAAATACAGCTCAGGTATTGCGCCAGCAGCTGAGGGTTGCACTGTGCAGGGATTTCACCGCGCTGCTGCCGCTGAGCCAGAAAGGCGCTCAGCGTCTCCTCCTGCATGGCATGACGCGATTTCACCGTATTGGCAATCTCTTTCGAGGACGCCGCCAGGGTGGCAGAGGTGTTAATCATAAAGCAGCCCGCAGGCGTGTCCTTACTGGTGAAGCAGGTCGCGACGGCGGTGAAGTAATCCCGAAGCGCCTGTTCGACGCTTTTCTCTTCACAAAACAGCTGGGCTTCGTGTTTCGCCGCAAAGCGCGAAATGTATCTGTCCAGCACCGCCCTGAACAGCCCCTCTTTATTGGTAAATTCGGCATAGAGCGTCGGCGCTTTGGCGCCGGTGGCTTCTACCAGATCGGAAAGCGAGGTTGCTTCATACCCATGTTGCCAGAAGAGAGTCATGGCCTTATCAAGCGCTGCATCCCTGTCAAACACTTTTGGTCGGCCACGGCTTTTCTTTGCACAACTCGTGACGTCGGTTGTCATGTGCCGTTGGTCCTCTGTTGGTTTGTTGAATGACCATTATAAAAATAAACGCAAGTCACCACCAGCGCTGAATGCTTAAAAATAAATTAATCATATGAGTATGAAAAATAACGACTTTAAAATTAAGTTAATGACCATTATAAAATTATGTTGACGTGTGAGATGGATCACATTTATTATTTACCTATCGATCGTTAACTAAATAGCTAACGACCTCCAAATTCATCTGCTAAAGGTAAACATCATGAAAAACGTAAAAACCCTCATCGCTGCTGCTGTCCTGAGTTCACTCTCTTTCGCAAGCTTTGCGGCTGTACAGGTACAGTCCACCCCGGTCGATCAGCATAAAGTCGGCACGATCTCTGCCTCTGCCGGGACTAACCTGGGTTCACTGGAAGATCAGCTGGCGCAAAAAGCGCAAGAGATGGGTGCAAAATCTTACCGCATCACCTCTGTGACCGGTCCTAACACCCTGCACGGCACCGCCGTCATCTATAAATAAGCCGGGCATAAACCCTCATTTATGCCACTGCAATAAAAAACGCCCTGCTAAGCAGGGCGTTTTTTTATTTATGATTTACATCGATTGCTGGATGACATCGTGATGCCGGGTGACGTCGGTCGGCATGCCTGAGCGGGCCTCCATTGCGCGCTCCATCACCTCGCTGTTGGTATTCGCATTCGTTTTAAAGCTTACCATCGCGGCATTCAGGTTAATGGGCAGCGTCTGCGGGTCATCGCCAATGTTTTTCGACAGCGGCTGGTGAATTTCAACCAGCCGCACGCCGCCCGGCTCCTCAGAAAACTTGATCGGCGTATTGATGATATTCACTTTGGTACCCGGCGTAACGACGTTAAACAGCGTTTTGATATCGTCATCGCGCAGACGAATGCAGCCGGAGCTGACGCGCATGCCGATGCCAAAGTCCGCATTCGTTCCGTGCAGCAGGTAAACGCCGCCGTAGGCCGCCAGACGGATCGCGTGGTGACCCATCGGGTTATCCGGGCCTGCTGGCACCACGGCTGGAAGATCGATGCCCTGAGCTTTATAACGGGCACGAATATTGGCCGTTGGTGTCCAGGTTGGATTCGCGCGTTTATCCGAGACGGTCGTGACCATCGTCGGCGTCAGGGTGTCGCCGCCCAGCTGACCAATACCAATCGGGTAGACGGTCACCTCATTTTTACCCGGCGGGTAATAGTACAGACGCAGCTCCGCCAGATTTATGACGATCCCCTCACGCGGAGCGTCCGGCAGGATAGTCTGTAACGGGATAGTCAATACGCTGCCCGCGCGCGGGACGTAGGGGTCGACGCCAGGGTTCGCCTGCAGCAGGGCCAGAAAACCAACGTTATATTTTTTGGCAATGGCTTCCAGCGAACCGCCATTATTTTCAACCACATGAAAGCGGTTTTCCCCCACCACCTTGCTGCCGGGCGGAGGAAGGTGCCAGGTATTTGCGCGAGCGGGAAGCGCAACCGCAACGGTGGCTGCCAGCGCAAACAGGGTTAACCAGCGAGAAATACGCGAAGAGGTCATCATCACCATAATCCATGCAAATGATAAGGTTATTGTTTTATAAGGCGTTAACGATAATTATGGCGAATGGGTGTGTCGGGAAGATCGGGTGAAGTGCAAAGAGTTTGTAAATTGTCCCCCGTTAGCGCTGGGCTAACGGGGGAAGGGAGGTCAGGCGATCGCGTTCTCTTCCAGCTGGCGCATAAAGTTACGCACCCAGTCCATGCGGGTTTTGCGCTCCGTCAGCTCCTGGGTAAATTTCAGACGCGTTGGGCCATCCAGACGGAAATGCTGCGGCTGTTTTTGCAGCAGACCGATGAGCCACATCGGGTTGACGTGGTTCTTCTCGGCGAACTCAATCACGCCGCCTT
Organism: Enterobacter sp. FB; assembly: GCF_000805795.1. NCBI lineage: Bacteria > Pseudomonadati > Pseudomonadota > Gammaproteobacteria > Enterobacterales > Enterobacteriaceae > Enterobacter > Enterobacter sp. FB. Next base: position 895,902 of record NZ_JSZC01000013.1, read on the forward strand.
TTTCGTTGCCTTCAAGCTTGCGAATGCCCAGCTTCTGCGCCTGCTGGCGCAGGCGCGCGATATCCAGCAGATTTCGCGCCGCATCGGGCAGCAGACCAAAGCGGTCGATCAGCTCAACCTTAATCTCTTCCAGCTCGCTTTCCGTCTTCGCGCTGGCGATGCGCTTGTAGAACGACAGTCGGGTATTCACGTCCGGAATGAAATCATCCGGCAGCAGGGAAGGCATACGCAACTCGACCTCGGTCTGCTGGCTGGTGAGATCTTCCAGCGACGGCTCGCGCCCGGCCTTCAGGGCATCAACCGCGTTTTCCAGCAGTTCCATATAGAGCGAGAAGCCGATGGTCTCCATCGAGCCGCTCTGGTCCTCACCCAGCAGTTCACCGGCACCGCGGATCTCGAGATCGTGCGTGGCCAGCGCGAAGCCTGCACCGAGGTCTTCCAGCGAGGCGATGGCTTCCAGACGCTTCTGCGCATCGGTGGTCATCGCTTTCGGATGCGGCGTCAGCAGCCAGGCGTAGGCCTGATGGTGCGAACGCCCGACGCGGCCGCGCAGCTGGTGAAGCTGCGCCAGGCCAAAGTGATCCGCACGTTCAATGATGATGGTGTTCGCCGTCGGAATGTCGATCCCGGTTTCGATGATGGTGGTACACACCAGCACGTTAAAGCGCTGATGGTGGAAGTCGTTCATCACCCGTTCCAGCTCGCGCTCGCGCATCTGCCCGTGACCGATAGCAATGCGCGCTTCCGGCACCAGCTCCGCCAGCCTGTCGGCCGCTTTCTGGATGTTTTCCACGTCGTTGTACAGGTAATAGACCTGACCCCCGCGCAGCACTTCACGCAGAATGGCCTCTCGCACCACCAGATTATCGTATTCGCGGACGAAGGTTTTTACCGCCAGACGGCGCGCCGGCGGCGTGGCGATAATCGACAGATCGCGCATGCCGCTCATCGCCATGTTCAGGGTGCGCGGGATCGGCGTCGCGGTCAGGGTCAGGATATCGACGTCGGCGCGCATCGCTTTGATGCGTTCCTTATGACGCACCCCGAAGCGGTGCTCTTCGTCGACGATCAGCAGCCCCAAATCTTTCCACTTCACGTCGCTTTGCAGGAGCTTGTGGGTGCCGATCAGAATATCGATCTTGCCTTCGCTGGCCTGCTCCAGGATCTGTGTCTGCTCTTTGGCGCTGCGAAAACGTGACAGCATCTCGATGCGTACCGGCCAGTTGGCGAAGCGGTCGCGGAAGTTGTCGAAATGCTGCTGAGCGAGCAGGGTGGTTGGCACCAGCACCGCCACCTGCTTGTTGTTTTCCACCGCAAGGAAGGCGGCGCGCATCGCCACTTCGGTTTTGCCGAAGCCGACGTCGCCGCACACTAAACGGTCCATCGCCAGCGGCTGGCACATGTCGCTCAGCACGGCGTTAATAGCCTGAGCCTGATCCGGCGTGGTTTCAAACGGGAAGCTGTCGCAGAACAGCTGATACTGTTCCTTATCATGCTTAAAGGCGAAGCCCTCTTTGGCCGCGCGCTGGGCGTAGATATCCAGCAGCTCGGCGGCCACGTCGCGCACTTTTTCCGCGGCCTTCTGGCGCGCGCGCGCCCAGGCGTCGCCGCCCAGCTTGTGCAGCGGCGCGTTCTCTTCGGCACCGCCCGCGTAGCGGCTGATCAGATGCAGGGACGACACCGGGACATACAGTTTGGCGTCGTTAGCGTAGGTCAGCATCAGGTATTCACCTTTAATGCCGCCCGCCTCGAGCGTGGTCATGCCCTGATAGCGCCCAACGCCATGCTCCAGGTGCACAATCGGCTGGCCCGGATGCAGCTCGGCCAGGTTGCGGATCAGCGTGTCCGGGTTGATGGTTCGACGGCTGTCCTGACGACGGCGCGCGACGCGCTCGCCCAGCAGGTCGCTTTCGCAAATCAGCGCCAGGTTGTTGAGCGTGTCGATGTACCCATGCTCGGCGGCGCCAATCATCAGGTAACGGCCGTTTCCGGTCGCTTCGCTCAGGCGCAGGATGCGCTTCGGCGCCACCTTAATGCGTCCCAGCAGCTCACCTAACGCTTCGCGACGGCCTTCACTCTCAACGGAGAACACCACCGGGCCGGTAAAGGACTCCAGGAACTTGCGCAGATTATCCAGCGGGGATTTCTGCTGCGCCTGGACGGCCAGGTCCGGCAGCGTCCGGAAGGCGAGGTTGGTGTTCGCGGCCTTGTCGGCAAGCGAATCGGTTTTCAGCTGCATCCGCGGCCAGCGCTTCAGCTCGGCGTTGAGCTCGTCGGTACGCAGCCACAGCGCCTCCGGCGGCAGCAGCGGACGCATCGGGTCAACGCCCCGGTTTTCGAAGCGAGCGCGGGTTTCGCTTTCAAAGCGGCTGGCGCTGGCGTCGATATCCCCGGTGTTAACAATCAGGGTATTCGCCGGGAAGTAGCTGAACAGGGCAGGGAGCGGCTCGCTGAAGAACAGCGGCTGCCAGTATTCGATCCCGGCAGGCAGCGTGCCTTTGCTGACCTGCTGATAAATATGTTCCGCGTCGCGCTTCACCTCGAACTTATCGCGCCACTGGCTGCGGAACAGTTCGATAGCGGTTTTGTCCGTCGGGAACTCATGTGCGGGCAGTAAATTGATGGACTCGACCTCCTCCAGCGTGCGCTGCGTATCGGCGTCGAAGACGCGCAGGCTGTCGATTTCATCATCGAAAAAGTCCAGACGATACGGCTGGTCGCTGCCCATCGGGTAAAGGTCGAGCAGCGCGCCGCGGGTCGCATATTCCCCGTGCTCCATCACCTGATCCACGTGGCGATACCCGGCGCCGTCAAGCTGCGCCCGCAGGGCATCACGGGACAGGCGCTGACCTTTTTTCATTACCAGCGCGTGACCGTGCAGGTAGCTGTGCGGACAGACGCGCTGCATCAGGGTATTCACCGGCACAATCAGCACGCCGCGCTGCATGGTCGGGAGTTGATACAGCGTCGACAGGCGCGAGGAGATGATCTCCTGGTGCGGAGAGAAGCTGTCATAGGGCAGCGTTTCCCAGTCGGCCAGGCTGAACACCAGATTATCGGTGAACTGGCGAATTTCATCGTGCAGGCGCAGGGCGTTTTGCATATCCGGGGCAACCAGGATCACCGGGCCAGGATGACGCTCAGCAATTTCCGCCACCAGCGTGGCGCACGCTGCGCCCGTGAGTTCACCCAGCTGGCGCTGGTCGCCCGCTTTGACAGGCAAGGAATAACGATAGTGTTCAGGCATGGCTATGTCAGAGTCCCTTATGGATATACCAACAGTATTGGGGCATATCACTGATACGCAATGTCTTTATTATCCTCGATCGTTTTACATAAGCAAATCGGAACCGCACGGCGGGGTTATACGCCCCCGAAAGGGGGCGGAGAGGGCATTAACGGGTGGTCGGCGAGAGCGTAAGCGTCGAAGGCGGAGAAAAGAAAATGTCCCCGAACAGCGCGGTGGAGAGTTTACGCACCCCCAGCCCGGCCAGGGTACAGATAAGCAGGCTGGCAAACGGGTAGACCAGAATTAAGGTGAGTTCGGCCCAGACCGGCCAGTAAGCGGCATTCATCTCGCCAATCAGGAACAGGCTAAAGGCCTCAATGAGGATGCGGTGGGTGGTATAAATCGCAATGGTATTGGAGCCAATCACGTTCAGCAGGTTGTCAGGGTGAACGGCATAGCGCTGCTCAACGCTGTAGAACAGCTTCATGATCAGCACAATCGACAGCAAGGAGAGCAGCAGCGGAACGTTAGCAAACCACAGCACCACGGAGACGGCGGCGAAAGCGCCCGTTGCCAGCCAGGTGCGGCGAAGGTTTAGATTTTTCATCCATGCCATCAGCTCAGCGCCATACCACGCCCCGAGGCTGTAGTAGATCATGTTGCGTACCACGCTGTTCATTCCCCACCACGGCAGCGGCAGGAAGTTGATCGCGATGCTTGCCAGCGCCAGCAGTCCCAGCATCGGCAGCTTCCAGCGGCTCAGCAGTTTACACAACGTGAAGTAGACCACCAGGGCATACAGATACCACAGGCTGGTGCTGGCGGTGAGCATCCCTTGCACAAATCCCAGGAGCGAATCGGCGTAGGCCGCGTTTGATGAGGTGGCAACCTCGCGATCGGGCGCCAGCCAGGCGTTCAGGTGGGTCAGCGCCTGCCATTGCAGAATCCCCCACAGCGCCAGAACCCAGACAATGCTCCAGATTCGCTTGTCGAGGCTGGTTCGCCAGTCCACCTCGTCAATATAACGACGGATCAGATAGCCGGAGATAAAGAAAAAGACCGGCATACGGAAGGGGGCGAGATAGAGATTAAAATAGATCCAGCATTTGGCGAGAAGGCCAGAGAGGGGGTGTTGCAGCCCCATCAGGTGCGGATAAAACGTGATAACTGAATGGTAGATAACCACCAGGCAGATGCACAGCCCTTTTATCTGGTTAATCCATAATGCTTTTTGCTTCATTGTTCGCAACTACCTTATTGCCATAGACGAACGAGCAATTGTTGTTAAACGAAACCGGGCTGTAATGGGTAACAGTCTGTATCAGGAGGTTTTTCGGAAAAGGTGGAGGTTACGAGGTGCGGTTTCAGATATTAGTATCCTGATTTATCTGAATTTTTTGGAAAAATGATTACCAAAGCTTACGGTTTCAGTCATTTACGCTTAACGGATTCGCTTATATACTCGTGGGTCTGCTATCAGCAAACAGACGGACTTCATGTATCAACCTGTCGCACTCTTCATAGGCTTACGCTACATGCGTGGGCGCGCCGCGGACCGCTTCGGTCGCTTTGTCTCCTGGCTTTCGACTATTGGCATTACGCTTGGCGTGATGGCACTGGTGACGGTGCTTTCCGTCATGAATGGCTTCGAGCGCGAGCTGCAAAACAACATCCTGGGGCTGATGCCGCAGGCCGTACTCTCATCCACTAACGGTTCGGTTAACCCGCAACAGCTGCCGGAAAGCGCGGCGAAGTTACAGGGCGTCACGCGCGTTGCGCCACTGACCACCGGCGACGTGGTGCTGCAAAGCGCCCGCAGCGTGGCGGTCGGCGTGATGCTGGGTATTGACCCGGCGCAAAAAGACCCGCTGACGCCGTATCTCGTAAACGTGAAGCAGACCGATCTGGAAGCCGGAAAATACAACGTGATTCTGGGTGAGCAGCTTGCCGGTCAGCTTGGCGTCAACCGCGGCGACCAGCTCCGCGTGATGGTGCCTTCAGCCAGCCAGTTTACGCCGATGGGGCGCCTGCCAAGCCAACGCCTGTTTACCGTGGTTGGGACCTTTGCCGCCAACAGTGAAGTCGATGGTTACCAGATGCTGGTTAACATTCAGGACGCGTCACGCCTGATGCGCTACCCGGCCGGCAATATCACCGGCTGGCGCCTGTGGCTCGACGCGCCGCTGAAGGTCGATACCCTCAGCCAGCAAAAACTGCCGGACGGCACCAAATGGCAGGACTGGCGCGAGCGTAAAGGCGAGCTGTTCCAGGCCGTGCGGATGGAGAAAAACATGATGGGGCTGCTGCTGAGCCTGATCGTCGCCGTGGCTGCTTTTAACATCATCACCTCGCTGGGGCTGATGGTGATGGAGAAGCAGGGCGAGGTCGCTATCCTGCAAACCCAGGGGCTGACGCCGCGGCAGATCATGGCCGTGTTTATGGTGCAGGGGGCCAGCGCCGGTATCATCGGCGCGCTGCTCGGGCGGGGCTGGGTGCGCTGCTTGCCAGCCAGCTCAACAATTTAATGCCGATCATCGGCGCGCTGCTTGACGGCGCGGCGCTGCCGGTGGCCATCGAGCCGCTGCAGGTGGTCGGTATCGCGCTGGCCGCGATGGCCATTGCGCTGCTTTCTACGCTTTATCCTTCCTGGCGCGCTGCCGCCACTCAACCCGCTGAGGCTTTACGTTATGAATAAGATCCTGTTGCAATGCGACAACCTGTCCAAACGCTATCAGGAAGGCACTGTGCAAACCGACGTGCTGCACAATGTGAGCTTTAGCGTGGATGAAGGCGAGATGATGGCGATTGTCGGCAGCTCCGGCTCCGGTAAAAGTACCTTATTACATCTGCTGGGCGGGCTGGATACCCCAACCAACGGCGACGTGATTTTCTCCGGCCAGCCGATGAGCAAAATGTCCTCGGCGGCGAAGGCCGAGCTGCGTAACCGCGAGCTGGGCTTTATCTACCAGTTCCACCACCTGCTGCCGGACTTCACGGCGCTGGAAAACGTGGCGATGCCGCTGCTGATTGGCAAAAAGAAACCGGCTGAGATTAACGCCCGCGCCAGCGACATGCTGAAAGCGGTAGGGCTGGGCCATCGCGGAAACCACCGTCCGTCGGAGCTGTCCGGCGGCGAGCGTCAGCGCGTGGCGATTGCCCGTGCGCTGGTCAACAACCCGCGTCTGGTGCTGGCGGATGAGCCTACCGGTAACCTGGACGCGCGCAACGCGGACAGTATTTTCCAGCTTCTGGGCGAGCTGAACGCCTCGCAGGGCACCGCGTTTCTGGTGGTGACCCACGATCTGCAGCTGGCAAAACGCATGGGGCGCCAGCTTGAGATGCGCGACGGCCATCTGAACGCGGAACTGACCCTGATGGGAGCAGAGTAATGGCGTCACCGTTATCGTTACTCATCGGTTTACGTTTTAGCCGCGGCCGCCGTCGCGGCGGCATGGTGTCGCTGATCTCCGTTATCTCGACCATCGGTATTGCGCTGGGTGTGGCGGTGCTGATCGTGGGCTTAAGCGCCATGAACGGCTTCGAGCGCGAGCTGAATAACCGTATTCTGGCGGTCGTGCCGCACGGGGAGATCGAACCGGTTAACCAGCCGTGGACGAACTGGAGCGACGCCCTGAACAAAGTGGAAAAAGTGCCCGGCATCGCCGCGGCTGCGCCCTACATTAACTTTACCGGGCTGGTGGAGAGCGGGGTAAACCTGCGCGCTATCCAGGTGAAAGGGGTGAATCCGACGCAGGAAGCGCGCCTCAGCGCGCTGCCGAACTACGTGCAGAACGGCGCGTGGGCCAACTTCAAGGCGGGCGAGCAGCAGATCATCATGGGTAAAGGCGTTGCTGATGCCCTGAAGGTGAAGCAGGGCGACTGGGTGTCAATCATGATCCCGAATGCCAGCGCCGATCACAAACTGCAGCAGCCAAAGCGCGTGCGCCTGCACGTTACCGGTATTCTTCAGCTGAGCGGTCAGCTTGACCACAGCTTTGCGATGGTGCCGATGGAGGATGCACGCCAGTATCTCGACATGGGCGACAGCGTGACGGGCATTGCCATTAAGGTGAACGACGTCTTTAACGCTAACAAACTGGTGCGCGACGCGGGCAGCGTGACCAATAACTATGTCTACATCAAAAGCTGGATCGGCACTTACGGCTATATGTACCGTGATATCCAGATGATCCGCGCCATTATGTATCTGGCGATGGTGCTGGTGATCGGTGTCGCGTGCTTTAATATCGTCTCGACGCTGGTGATGGCGGTCAAAGACAAGAGCGGCGACATCGCCGTGCTGCGTACCCTTGGGGCAAAAGACGGCCTTATTCGCGCCATTTTCGTCTGGTACGGTTTGCTGGCAGGACTGTTCGGCAGCCTGTGCGGCGTGGTGATTGGCGTGGTGGTTTCCCTGCAGCTAACGCCGATTATCAACGGGATTGAAAAGCTTATTGGTCACCAGTTCCTGTCGGGTGATATCTATTTTATTGACTTCCTGCCGTCTGAACTGCACTGGCTGGATGTTTTTTATGTGCTGCTTACAGCACTTTTACTGAGTCTGCTGGCAAGCTGGTATCCGGCGCGTCGCGCAAGCCGAATTGATCCGGCGAGGGTATTAAGTGGCCAGTAATTACGTCACGATCTAGCGGCTTTCGTGTCGCCAGATCGAAAGAGGAATACGTTATGTATTATGGATTTGATATTGGCGGCACCAAGATTGCGCTCGGCGTGTTTGATAAAGACCTCAAACTGCAGTGGGAAACCCGCGTTCCCACGCCGCGCGACAGCTACGACGAATTTTTAACTGCCATTGCCGCGCTGGTGGCGCAGGCCGATGAACGCTTTGGCGTGAAAGGCAGCGTCGGCATTGGTATTCCGGGCATGCCGGAAACCGACGACGGTACGCTTTACGCGGCCAACGTGCCTGCCGCCAGCGGTAAACCGCTGCGCGCCGATCTCTCCGCGCTCCTTGAACGCGACGTGCGTTTAGATAACGACGCCAACTGCTTTGCGCTCTCCGAAGCCTGGGATGATGAGTTCCGTCAATATCCGCTGGTGATGGGGCTGATCCTCGGTACCGGCGTCGGCGGAGGAATCGTCATCAACGGTAAGCCCATCACCGGCCGCAGCTACATCACCGGCGAGTTTGGTCATATCCGCCTCCCGGTGGATGCGCTGGAGGTCGTCGGCCGTGATTTCCCGCTGACCCGCTGCGGCTGCGGGCAGCACGGCTGTATTGAGAACTACCTGTCAGGCCGCGGGTTTGCATGGCTTTACGAACACTTCTATCATCAGAAACTTGAGGCCCCTCAAATCATTACCCTGTGGGAGCAAGGGGATGCGCAGGCGCGTGAGCACGTCGAGCGCTATCTGGATCTGCTGGCGGTGTGTCTGGGCAATATTCTCACCATCGTCGACCCGGATCTGCTGGTGATTGGGGGAGGGCTCTCAAACTTTACCGCGATTACGGAACGGTTGTCCGGGCGTTTGCCCCGACATTTATTGCCGGTTGCCCGCGTGCCGCGTATTGAACGCGCGCGACACGGGGACGCAGGAGGCATGCGCGGAGCCGCATTCCTTCATCTCACCGATTAGTTTACGAGGTTTCTATGCTGTCGCGTCGCCAGGGTCGACTCAGCCGTTTTCGCAAAAATAAACGCCGCTTGCGTGAGCGCTTGCGCCAGCGGATCTTTTTCAGAGACAGAATGATGCCAGAAGCGATGGATAAACCCAGAGTGGTGGTGCTGACCGGGGCGGGGATCTCCGCCGAGTCAGGTATTCGAACCTTCCGCGCGGCGGACGGGCTGTGGGAAGAGCACCGCGTGGAGGATGTCGCCACGCCTGAAGGCTTTGCCCGCGACCCGGATCTCGTGCAGGCGTTTTACAACGCCCGCCGTCGTCAGCTTCAGCAGCCTGACGTCGCGCCGAATGCCGCGCATCTGGCGCTGGCGAAGCTGGAAGAGGCGCTGGGCGATCGTTTTCTGCTGGTAACGCAGAATATCGACAACCTTCACGAGCGGGCCGGCAACAAGAACATCATCCATATGCACGGCGAGCTGCTCAAGGTTCGCTGCGCCTGGAGCGGTCAGGTGCTGGACTGGAAAGAGGACGTGCTGCCGGAGGATAAGTGCCACTGCTGCCAGTTCCCGTCTCGCCTGCGTCCGCACGTGGTCTGGTTCGGCGAAATGCCGCTGGGAATGGATGAGATCTACAGCGCGCTGGCGATGGCCGACGTGTTTATCGCCATCGGCACATCCGGCCACGTTTACCCGGCGGCGGGGTTTGTCCACGAAGCGCGGCTGCACGGTGCGCATACGGTTGAACTCAATCTTGAGCCGAGCCAGGTGGGCAGCGAGTTTGAAGAGAAACACTACGGCCTGGCAAGCACGGTTGTTCCGGAGTTTGTCGACAAGCTGCTGAAAGGGCTGTGACGCTCATGGCGTGAAAAGGCACCCGCCGGGCGGGTGCCTTTTTATTTAAGAATGAAAGAAGGCCAGCGTCTTCTCCAGCGATTTAGCCTGCTCATCCAGCGAAAGCGCCGCCGCAGAGATCTGCTGAACCAGAGAGGCGTTCTGCTGGGTGGTGCTGTCCATCTGGTTAACGGCGGTACTGACCTGGCTAATCCCCCGATTCTGCTCGTCCAGCGCCTGGACAATGTCGTTGATGACCAGATGCACGTGCGACACCGCCTCAATCACCTGTTTCATCATTACGCCGGTTTCATTGACCAGCTCAACGCCTTTGCTGACGCGGCCTGAGGACTCGGCAATCAGCTGAGAGATCTCTTTGGCCGCGTTAGCGCTTCGCTGCGCAAGGTTGCGTACTTCACCTGCGACTACCGCGAAACCGCGTCCCTGTTCACCCGCGCGCGCCGCTTCAACGGCAGCATTCAGCGCCAGGATATTGGTCTGGAAGGCGATGCCATCGACGATACTGTTAATCTCACCGATCTTGCGCGCGCTCTCATCAATCTCGCCGATCACCACGACCACATCGTTCACCAGCGTTTCGCCATGTCCGGCAAGGCTCGCGGCGCGATCGGTCAGGGTGGTCGCCTTGTGGGCGTTGTCGGCATTGTTCTTCACCGTAACCGAAATCTCTTCCATGCTGGCAGCGGTTTCAACAATCGCCGCCGCCTGTTCCTCGGTACGCGAGGCGAGGTCAAGGTTGCCCGCCGAAATTTCGCTGGTCCCGCCGTGCACGGAGTGGCTGGCTTCGCTGATGTTGTCGACGATGCGCTTGAGCTGCGTCTGCATGGTGTGCAGGGCATAAAAAATGCTGTGGGTATCCCCGGATCGCACCGGGATGGTGTTGTTCAGATCCCCGCGGGCGACGGCCAGGGCGATCCCGGCGGCCTCGGAAGGTTCTCCCCCCACCGGACGATCAACCTTGCGGGTAAAAATCTGGGCCATCACCAGGCTAACCGCAACGATGCTTAACACCATCATGACGATGGCCTTCAGTAAAAATGCGCGCGCTTCGGCCATCACTTCGCTGACCGGGGTGATGATGGCGAGTTTCCACGGCGTCTGGCTATTACCGACGGCGATCGCCTGCCAGGTGATAAATACCTCTTCTTTCAGCAGCGGATCGTTTACCCGGGTGACGTCATGTCCTGCAATTTGACCCGCGTAAGGCTTGCCTGCCGCACCTTTGTCCGGGCTGGACACCACGTTATTGCCCGCAGACAGGAGCAGGGCGTAGCCTGTGCCGTTCCACGGTTTAATGGCGCCAATCATGGACTGCAGCGTGGCGAGCGAGAAGTCAGAGGTGACTGAGCCCAGAAACTGACCGTCACGCATGATGGGGGCGGCAATTGAGGTGAGCATCACGTCCACGCCGTTGTAGGGGTAAATATAGGGTTCGATGATCACATCTTTATGCCGCTGTTTCGGCAACAGATAGTAATCACCGCTGCCGGGCGTTTCGATGTCCGTCAGCAGGTGCAATGTCGGTTTGCCGGTGGCATCGCGGTCGACGTAGCGGGCGTAGCGCCCGGCAGGATCTTCACCGCTCTGACCGGCAAAGACGGCATCTTTATCGTCAAACGCGTTGGGCTCAAAGGCCATCGACATGGAGAGAAACGACGGGTGAGCCGAGAGGAAGTGGACGAGCAGCTGGTTCAGGCTCTGGCGGTCGGAAATGCCCGCTTCGCGTAGCGCGAGGGCGCTGTTGCCCATATCCCGGGCGGCAGTCAGGGCAGAATCCAGCTGTTTGCTGACCTGTAAAGCGTGTACCTCGGCTATCTGGCGGATATGGTTTTTGGCCAGCACCTCTTGCTGCGCCATCCATTGCCACATCATAAACCCGATCGTTGCCGTAAAGCCCACCGTCACGGTGAGGAAAATGGACAATAGCATCAACGTCTTGACTCTTATTTTTTGTCTTCGGACCATGGCGTCTTTCATTCTCATCTCCCGTAATGTCGTGCATGTCGGGCAGGCACAAAGTACTTATCGGATATTTCATCCCCTTTCTGTAGAGCGAAGGATATATTTAATTTAAATCCAGACGATTAATTCCCGTTAATTAGTGTGGATGCTTTTATTTTGTGCATTCAATCAAAATAGTGCTCGATAAAACTCGTTATCGTCGTGTAGAAAGAGGATGCTAATAAATATAAAGTGGTAGAGGAGGATGGGATATGTACGGATTTATCGCGCGACAACCCATTTTTAACCCTGAAATGAATACCGTAGCCTATGAGCTGCTTTTCAGAGACGGGATGACAAATCGTTTTCCGGATGTGTCGGCAGAATATGCCACGTCCAGGATGATATCAGATCAGTTCTTATGTGTGCCGTCCCAGCGCATTGCCGGGGCACATACGTCGTTTATTAATTTCCCTTCAAGGATGGTTATTGACCGCAGTGGAGAAGCGCTTGATAAAGAGAGCGTGGTGATTGAAATCCTTGAAGATGCTGTGCCGGGGGCCGAACTGCTGCAGGCCGTCAGGGAGATGAATGCGCACGGCTATCAGTTTGCGCTTGATGATTTCACCCTTGCGCCAGAATGGGATGTTTTTTTACCCTATATTTCTATCCTGAAATTTGACGTCAGAAATTATACCTTAGCGCAAATTAAAGCGTATCTGAAAGCACGCAAACATCTGACCGGTCATATTAAATATCTGGCTGAAAAAATTGAGACTAAAGAGGAATTCAACCAATACAGAGACGAGGGATTTTCCCTTTTTCAGGGCTATTTTTTCTGCCGTCCGGAGGTCATTAAATATAAACGGCTGTCGCAAAATCAGCTGGCGATTTTTCGGCTGCAAATGGAGGTCGGACGCAATAAACCTGATTTTCGAATCATCGAGTCGTTGATAAAAACCGATCTCACGCTCTCTTATAAAATCATGCGCTATATGAAGCATACGGCGTTTAAACATGTCGGCGCCTGTAATTTCAGCAAGTTAACCCTGAGCGAGGTGCTCAGGTATCTTGGCGAAAACCAGCTCCGACGGTTTGTTGCCGTCGTGGTCCTCGCCAGTGCGGGCAATGACACCGTCAGCGAGCTTTACCCGCTGAGCATGATGCGCGGCAAATTTTGCGAACTGCTGGCTGAGACGATGAACGAACCTACTCTGGCTGAAAATGCGTTCATGTGCGGCCTGTTTTCTCTGCTCGATACCCTCCTGGAGCTTCCGATGGCAGAGCTGATGAAGCAAATTGCGGTACCGCAGAGCGTGAGCAACGCGCTGTGCCACCAGGAGGGACGGTTAGCCGACATGATTAACCTCTGCCGTTACTATGAACAGCAGCGGTGGGACGAGGCGACCCGGGTTCGTCAGGCGCTGGGCCTGTCAGATGAAGAGGTGGTTGAGGCGATGCGAAAAGCGACGCTCTGGGCTGGAGAGAATACGGTCAGTTAATCCTTCCTCACGCCGCGCAGGCGGCGTGAGGAAGTACGCGATACCGGTTAGCGGCCCGCTTTTAACTTCTGGTAATATTCTTCGTAGAGCCGGCTGGCGTCGCCGACATCGTTCTGCCACTCACCTTTGCTGATGGTTTCCGCATCCGGGTAGAGCGACTTATCGTTAGCCACCTCAGGCTTCAGCAGCTTGCGTGCGGCCAGGTTTGGCGTCGGGTAGCCAATCGTCTCGGCAACCTGTTTCGCCACGTCCGGGCGCAGCAGGAAGTCGATCAGCTTATGTGCCCCGTCCACGTTTTTCGCGTTGGCCGGGATTGAAAGACTGTCCATCCAGAAAATCCCGCCCTCTTTTGGCCAGACCACCTCAAGCGGCGTACCGGCCTGGCGGGCCACATACGCGGAGCCGTTCCACACCATCCCCAGGTTTACTTCGCCTTCCATATACGGGTTTGCCGGGTTATCAGAGTTGAATGCCGCCACGTTAGGCATCAGCTTTTTCAGCTCGGCATATGCCGCTTCAATCTCTTTAGGATCCGTCGTGTTGCCAGAGTAGCCAAGCTTGCGCAGCGCCACCTGGAAGACTTCGCGCGCGTCGTCGGTCAACAGCAGGCTGCCTTTGTATTGCGGTTTCCACAGATCGGCCCAGCTTGTCACCGATTTCGGATCGACGGCCTCGCTGTTAACGCCAATCGCGGTTGCCCCCCAGATATACGGAATGGAGTAGTCGTTATTTGGGTCAAACGGCTTGTTGAGCATCTCAGGATCGAGGTTTGAAAAATGGGTTAGCTTCGTTTTGTCGATCTTCTGGATCATGCCCTCTTTGCGCATTTTGTCGACAAAGTAGGTGGACGGAACCACCAGATCGTACGCGCCATCTTTGTAGGTTTTGAGCTTGGCGTACATGGTTTCATTCGACTCGTAGGTCGAGTAGATCACCTTGATGCCCGTCTCCTTGGTGAACTGCTCCAGCAGGCCCGGCGGCACGTACTCGGTCCAGTTGTAGAAGTAGAGCGTTTTGCTGTCATCAGCGTGTGCGGCACCCATACCAAGCACCAGCGCCGCAGCGGCGAGCATTTTTTTCATTTCATTGTCCCCTGAGATTTTGTTTTATCACGAGCAATAACCTGGCTGGCGATCACCAGAACCAGCGAAAACACCAGCAGAATGGTCGCCAGCGCGTTCACCTCAGGTGAAACGCCGACTTTCACCATCGAATAAATTTTCAACGGCAGAATTTCATAGCTCGGCCCGGTCACGAAGGAGGAGACCACTACGTCATCCATCGACAGGGTAAAGCTCAGCAGCCATCCGGCCGCCACGGCGGGCATCGCCAGCGGCAGGATGATTTTGCGCAGGATGGTCATCTCGCTGGCGCCCAGATCTTTCGCCGCCTCCAGCATGCGCACGTCGAACCCTTTCAGGCGCGCAAAGACGGTCACCACCACAAACGGCAGGCAGAAGGTGATATGGGAAAACAGCAGCGACCAGAAGCCAAGCTGTACGCCCAGCAGCATAAACAGCACCAGCAGCGAAATCGCCATCACGATGTCCGGCGACATCATCACCACAAACAGCATGCCGCTGACGAACGGCTTACCGCGAAAGCGATAGCGATAGAGCGCCACGGCGGTCAGGGAGCCAATCAGCGTGGCGAAGGTGGCGGAGACGATCGCCATCGTCAGCGAGTGCTGAGCGGCCTGCAGCAGGCTGTCGTTGTTCATCAGCAGGCTGTACCAGTCGGTGGTAAAGCCCTGCCAGTTAATCCCAAAGCGCGAGCTGTTAAACGAGTTCACGATCAAAATAATGATCGGGATATACAGGTAAGCGTAAATGGCGGTCATAAAACCGCCGCGAAGCAGTCGACCGATCATTCGAGTTCCACCTTCTTGTTCAGCAGCCGTGAGGCGCGCCAGTAAACCAGCAGCATCAGACCCATCACCACCGTCAACGTAATGCTGGTGGCGGAGCCGAACGGCCAGTCGCGAATGTTGAGGAACTGACTCTTGATCACATTCCCAATCAGCAGGTTTTTCGCGCCACCCATCAGGTCCGAAACGTAGAACAGACCCATGGCCGGAAGCATGACCAGCAGACAGCCCGCGATAATGCCGGGCATGGTCAGCGGAATGATAATGCGGATAAAGGTCTGGAACTTGCTGGCACCCAGATCTTTTGCCGCCTCCAGCAGCGGTTTATCCAGCTTCTCAATGCTGGAGTAGAGCGGCATCACCATAAACGGCAGCAGGATATAGACCAGACCCACAATCACCGCACTCGGGGTAAACATGATGCGGATCGGCGTATCAATCACCCCCAGCCACAGCAGAAATTCATTGAGGTAGCCTTTGGTGCTCAGGAAGATTTTCAGCCCGTAGATGCGGATTAACGAGTTGGTCCAGAAGGGAACAATCAGTAAAAACAGCAGCAGGGGACGTACCTTTTGCGGCAGGCCCGCGAGGAACCATGCGAAAGGATACCCCAGCACCAGGCAGGCAATGGTGGCAATCAGCGCCATATTGAGCGAATGCAGCAGCACGTCAAAATAGAGCGGATCGAGCAGGCGCGCGTAGTTGTCCAGCGTAAAAACCAGCGAAACGAAGTTTGCGTCGTCCCGGGTCAGGAAGCTGGTGGCGATGATCATCAGGTTGGGTAAAAAGACAAACAACACAAGCCAACCGACGATCGTGGCAATCACCACATTCTGGAACTTACTTGTGTTCTTCATCAGCCAGTACAACCTCCCAGCTTTCTACCCAGTTGATAACCATTTTCTGGTCGAGAGAGTGGTCGAAGTCCGGGTCGTCCTCGTTAAAGAACTCGCTGACCATCACCATTTTGCCGTTCTCCAGCTCGACGACAGACTCCAGCGTCATCCCTTTGTAGTTGCGCTCGCGGATATAGCCGATTAACCCTTCGGCCTCGGCATTGCCGTGGATTTCATCGACGCGCAGATCTTCCGGGCGCAGCAGAACGTTGAGCTTTTGTCCCTTTTCGACGGGGAAATTCACCGTGATGGCGCACTCGCGTCCTTCGACGCACGCGCGAACGCGCTGGTCATCCAGACGCTCGATCACCGTGGCGTCGAAGATATTGATCTCACCAATGAAGCTGGCGACAAACAGATTTTTCGGCTCTTCGTAGATTTCACGCGGCGTGCCGTCCTGCTCGATTTTGCCGTCGCGCATCACCACGATGCGGTCGGACATGGTCAGGGCTTCTTCCTGGTCGTGGGTGACGAAGACAAAGGTAATGCCGAGCTTGCGCTGCAGGGCTTTAAGCTCGTTCTGCATCTGCTTGCGCAGCTTGTAATCCAGCGCGGAGAGGGATTCATCCAGCAGGAGCAGACGCGGCTTGTTGACCACGGCGCGGGCGATGGCCACGCGCTGCTGCTGGCCGCCGGAAAGCTGATGCGGTTTTCGCTGGGCAAACGTCTCGAGCTGCACCATGCGCAGGGCTTCGGTGACGCGCGGTTCGATTTCATTCGCCGGGGTTTTTTGCATCCGCAGGCCAAACGCCACGTTTTCAAACACGGTCATGTGCGGGAAGAGGGCATAGCTCTGAAAGACAGTGTTGACGTGGCGGTCTTCAGCGGGAACCTGGGTGATGTCCTGGTTTTCAAGATGGATATGGCCGTTATCGACGCTCTCCAGCCCGGCGATAAGGCGCAGTACGGTGGTTTTGCCGCAGCCGGAGGGGCCAAGCAGCGTCAGAAACTCACCGTCATTGATGGTGAGAGTGAGGTCGGAAATGACGTCTTTGCCATCAAAACTTTTACGAATTCGTTCCAGTTGCACCAGCGGTGAACGTGAACGGGATTGTGTATTCAATTTTTGCGCTGTCCCATATAGACGCCTCAGGCAGCAGACTGAAGCGGGGTTTGTGTGTAACCACCTTGGTGACTCGTAATGAGGGCGGACATTCTACGGCAATCCCCCGCAATCGCCAATCCTTGTCACTGATTCATAAGCTACATTTACTAACGCATAACGATATAAACGGAAAATATTCTCGTTTGCGGGATAAAAGTGACCTGACGCAATATTTGCGTTTTGATGCTTATTGATAATGTTGTCACAAAAAGTGAGGGTGACTGCATGGATAAATTACTTGAGCGTTTTTTACAGTACGTTTCGCTGGATACCCAATCTAAGCCGGGTGTTCGCCAGGTGCCGAGCACCGAAGGCCAGTGGAAGCTATTAAACCTGCTGAAAGAGCAGCTTGACGCCATGGGGCTGGTCAACGTCACGTTAAGCGAGAAAGGCACTGTGATGGGAACGCTGCCGGCGAATGTCCCGGGCGACATTCCGGCGATTGGCTTTATCTCCCATGTCGACACCTCTCCGGATTTTAGCGGTAAACATGTGAACCCGCAGATTGTTGAAAACTACCGCGGCGGCGACATTGCGCTGGGCATTGGCGACGAAGTGCTCTCGCCCGTGATGTTCCCGGTGCTGCACCAGCTGCTCGGTCAGACGCTGATCACCACCGATGGTAAAACGCTGCTGGGGGCGGATGACAAAGCGGGCATCGCGGAGATCATGACGGCGCTGGCGGTGCTGAAGGGCAACGATATTCCGCACGGTGATATCCGCGTGGCCTTTACGCCGGATGAAGAGGTCGGCAAGGGCGCGAAGCACTTCGACGTGGACGCCTTTAACGCCCAGTGGGCCTACACCGTCGACGGTGGCGGCGTCGGTGAGCTGGAGTATGAAAACTTCAATGCCGCGTCAGTCACGATCAAAATTGTCGGCAACAACGTTCACCCAGGCTCTGCCAAAGGCGTCATGGTCAACGCGTTGTCGCTGGCGTCGCGTATTCATGCAGAAGTCCCGGCGGAAGAGAGCCCCGAACAGACCGAAGGGTATGAAGGTTTCTATCACCTGACCAGCATCAAAGGCACCGTGGACAGCGCGCAGATGCACTACATCATCCGCGATTTTGACCGTAAAGCCTTTGAGGCGCGCAAGCGTAAGATGATGGAAATCGCCAAGAAGGTGGGCAAGGGCCTGCATCCTGACTGCTATATTGAGCTCATCATCGAAGACAGCTATTACAATATGCGCGAGAAGGTGATGGCCCATCCGCATATTCTCGATATCGCCCAGCAGGCGATGCGCGACTGCGATATTGAACCGGTATTAAAACCGATTCGCGGCGGTACCGACGGTTCTCAGCTGTCGTTTATGGGACTACCGTGCCCGAACCTGTTTACCGGTGGCTATAACTACCACGGTAAACATGAGTTTGTGACGCTGGAAGGGATGGAAAAGGCGGTGAAGGTGATAGTGCGGATCGCGGAGTTGACCGCTAAACGCTAAAAAATGCCCGGTGGCGCTGCGCTTACCGGGCCTACGATCCGAATGTAGGCCGGGTAAGGCAAAGCCGCCACCGAGCAATGAGGCAAGGAGTGCCCATGTCAAACTACCGTCGCCATTACGTCCCCGGTGGCACCTGGTTTTTCACCGTTAACCTGCAAAACCGTCAGAGCGATTTGCTTACCCGCCATATCGATAACCTGCGTTCCGCCACCTCAACGGTTAAGCGTGCGAAGCCCTTCACCATCAACGCGTGGGTTATTTTGCCTGAACATATGCACTGTATCTGGAGCCTACCGGACGGGGACAGTGATTTTTCCGCCCGCTGGCGGGATATCAAAAAGACATTCAGCCGCAGCATCGACATGCGCTATATCTGGCAGCCACGATTCTGGGAGCACACTATCCGCAACGAAGAGGACTACCGGCGGCATGTGGATTACATTTATGTCAATCCGCTGAAGCACGGCTATGTGGGTAAAGTCAGCGACTGGCCGTATTCAACGTTTCATCGGGACGTGGCTGAAGGGTTGTATCCGGTGGATTGGGCAGGAGAGATTGAGGATTTTGCCGCGGGGGAGCGGCGATAAAAACGCCCGGTGGCGCTACGCTTACCGGGCCTACAGGATCGCGCTTTCGTAGGCCGGGTAAGGCGTAGCCGCCACCCGGCAAATATCACGACTCAGTCCTCAAAGAACCAGTACCCGCTGTTGATCAGCGCGGCCAGCATCGCGAGGAAAGACGGGTCTTCCAGCGCATCGCCAAAGGTATCCGCAGTCAGCACCAGATGGCTGGCTATGGCTTCCAGCGCCGGTCGGTGTGGAGAGTCCAGCTTCTCGCCGTTGACGAACACATCCTCACCAATGCGCAGCACGCGCAACCCGCCCAGGCGCGTCAGCTTGTCGCCTTGCTGAAGCGCATCGTAAATCTCGTCAGCCTGATACGGCGGCTCCGGAGGCGCAACGTCCAGCTCGTGGCGGGACTGGCTAATAAACTCGCCAAACCACTGACGGAAATGTTCCGGCTCGTTGATCAGATCCAGCATCATGCCGCGCAGCTTATCCAGCTCCGCAGGCAGGATGTCTGCCGGGTGCTCACGCGCAGGCATGTCGGGATCGCTGTAACGATAGCTGCCCAGCTCGCGCTGCAGAACATAGTCGGCAAATCCGCTGATCATCTCGCGGCCGCTAGGCGCGCGGAACCCGACGGAGTAGTTGAGGGAGTTCTCCAGGGAGTAGCCTTCATGAGGGAATCCCGGCGGGATGTAGAGAATGTCGCCCGGCTCCAGCTCTTCGTCGATAATCCCTTCAAACGGATCAACCTGAAGCAGGTCCGGATGCGGGCAGTGCTGCTTCATCGGCACTTTTTCGCCCACGCGCCAGCGGCGGCGGCCCGTACCCTGAATGATGAACACATCGTACTGGTCCAGATGCGGGCCTACGCCGCCGCCCGGCACGGAGAAGGAGATCATCAGATCGTCCATGCGCCAGTCGGGCAGGGCGCGGAACGGACGCATTAAGGCGGCCGTCGGCTCATGCCAGTGGTTGACAGCCTGTACCAGCAGCGACCAGTTGTTTTCACCGAGGTGATCGTAGCTTTCGAAAGGACCGTGGCTAACCTGCCATTTCCCGTCCTGGTGGCTGACCAGGCGGCTGTCGACTTCGTTTTCCATGGCCAGACCGGCCAGCTCGTCAGGCGAGATAGGGTCGACAAAATTGCTGAACCCGCGTTTCAGAACGACCGGGCGTTTTTGCCAGTAACGTTCAATAAACTCGGGCCAGTTAAGCGTTAAGTGATAATCCATATTTTTTTATTCCGCAGGCTCTTACTGACTCGGATTATAACGGAAGCTCAGGTCCCCGGCTGCGAGATCCTCGCATTTTTCACATAACGGGTTAACTATCGTTCGATGTCGGCTGCTGGCGACCAAAAATGACCTCCATTCGCGCGCCGCCCAGCAAACTTTCGCTGGTTTCGATTTTCCCGTCATACTGGTCGACAATCTCCCGGGCGACGGCTAATCCAACGCCCTGGCCAGGACGTAGCGTATCGGCGCGCTGACCGCGATCGAACACCACATCACGTTTATTGCGCGGGATCCCCGGGCCATCATCCTCCACGATGATATGCAGTTCGTTATCCGTCTGGCGCGCCGACACTTCCACGAACTCAAGACAGTATTTGCAGGCGTTATCCAGCAGGTTGCCCATCACTTCCATGAAGTCATTTTTTTCACCCACAAAGCTTATCTCTGGCGAGATATCGAGGCTGATATTCACCCCTTTACGCTGATACACCTTGTTGAGGGCGGACGTGAGGTTATCCAGAAGCGGGGCGACCGGATGCAGCTCGCGGCTCAGCAGGGCGCTGCCGGAACGCATGCTGGCGCGGTGGAGGTAATAGCCAATTTGCTGGGAAATACGGCTGATCTGCTCCAGCATCACCGGCTCGGCATCGTCGACGCTCAGCTTCGAACTGCGCATGGAACGCAGGGTGCTTTGCATCACCGCGAGCGGGGTTTTCAGGCTGTGGGTCAGATCGGTAAGCGTCGTACGGTATTTATCATAGCGTTCGCGTTCACTTTTCAGCAGGCGGTTGAGGTTACGCACCAGGCTGGTGAGCTCGCGGGTGGTTTCCGGATTAAGCTTTTCGCGATGATGTTCTTCCAGCTCGCGAACCTCTTTCGCCAGTGATTCAATGGGGCGCAGGCTCCACCACGCCGCTATCCACAGCAGCGGGATCACCAGCAGCAGATTTGCCGCCAGAACGTAGATGAACCAGCTCCAGACCATATAAGAACGCTTCAGTTCGACCGGAATGGTGTCGATCACCACGATGGTCAGCTGCGGCATGTTTAGCGTCGCCGGATAAAGGTTAATCGCAACGGAGTGCGTCATCTCCGTTTCGGCGTCGTCGGCGCGGATCTCGTTCAGCTTTTGCTGCAGGGAACGATCTTCACGGATCAGCGAGCTGGTGGTGTTGAGATCGGCTTCAATTTCGTGAAACCCGTTGGTTTTAAGCCACTCCGGACGAATGCTTTTGACCAGCCACGGAATGTCGCGCTGCGCCCACAGCAGCTTTCCCTTTTCGTTGTAAATCAGGGCGAGGGTGGGGCTTTGCTGATTAAGGTTTTCCGGCATTTCGACGGTGATTCGGTTGTCTTCCCATTTCGCCAGGGTATAAAACAGATTGCTTTCGCCGCGTAAGAGACGAAAGGTCGTTTTATCGAAGCTGACGCTGTACCCCACCAGGGCGACCATGCCGTAGGAGAGCGACAGCACCAGCACCACCGCAGCCGTTGCCAGTAAAAAACGAACCCGCAGTGAGAGGGGCAGAAGATGACGCAAAATCCGTCTCATTTAGCGTAATTCAAACAGGTAGCCCTGACCGCGGACGGTGGTAATCACATCCTGCGGGTACTGGGCCTGAATTTTCTTACGCAGTCGTCCCATCAGCACGTCAATGGTATGGCTCTCGCGCAGTTCAGCGTCAGGGTAGAGCTGAAGCATTAAAGAATCTTTACTCACCACCTTGCCGCTGTTGCGGATCAGCGTTTCCATAATCGTATATTCGAATGCGGTCAGCTTGATGACTTCATCGTTAATTGAGAGCTCGCGGCGGGAGAGATCGACCTGGAAAGGCGGGATGGAAATAACCTGCGACGCCAGCCCGCTGTTGCGACGGAGCAGCGCCTGCATGCGGGCCGCCACCTCTTCAATATGGAACGGCTTAGTGACGTAATCATCTGCACCCGCGCTGAGCACTTCAACCTTATCCTGCCAGCCTTCACGAGCGGTCAAC
The DNA here is from genome assembly GCF_000805795.1 of Enterobacter sp. FB. Taxonomy (NCBI): domain Bacteria; kingdom Pseudomonadati; phylum Pseudomonadota; class Gammaproteobacteria; order Enterobacterales; family Enterobacteriaceae; genus Enterobacter; species Enterobacter sp. FB. The sequence continues at coordinate 918,123 of NZ_JSZC01000013.1, forward strand.
ACCAGAACCGGCAGGGAAACATCGTGGCTGCGCCAGCGACGAATCAACGACAGGCCGTCTTCGTCAGGCAACCCTAAATCGACAATGGCGATATCCGGCAGGTGTTCATTGAGATAATAATCGGCTTCTTTTGCATCTTCAGCATCGTCCACCTGATGTCCCATCTCCTGAAGCTGAACCTTCAGGTGATGGCGTAGCAATGCGTTATCCTCAACAACCAGTACGCGCATCATCTTTTCTCCCAGAATAAATAGTATGAATAGTTTAACGCTGATTATGTTGCTGTGGGGATAAACATTGAGTAAACCGTGGAAAAGCAACCCCCTTTCCGGGCGGAAAGGGGGGAGAGGAGATTACTTCAGCTCGTCAACCATGGTGATGGCGCGGCCAATGTAGTTCGCCGGAGTCATCGCCTTCAGGCGGGTTTTCTCTTCTTCCGGCAGCGCCAGGCCGTCGATAAACTGCTTCATACCTTCGGCATCAACGCGTTTGCCGCGGGTCAGCTCTTTCAGCTTCTCGTACGGTTTTTCGATGCCGTAACGACGCATCACGGTCTGAATCGGCTCCGCCAGCACTTCCCAGTTGTGATCCAGTTCGTCCAGCAGACGATCGCGGTTCACTTCCAGCTTGCTCACGCCTTTCAGCGTGGACTGATACGCGATCAGCGCGTAGCCGATGCCCACGCCCAGGTTACGCAGTACGGTGGAGTCGGTCAGGTCGCGCTGCCAGCGGGATACCGGCAGTTTGCTCGCCATATGCTGCAGCACGGCGTTCGCCAGACCCAGGTTACCTTCGGAGTTTTCGAAGTCGATCGGGTTCACTTTGTGCGGCATGGTGGAAGAGCCGATTTCACCGGCGATGGTTTTCTGCTTGAAGTGGTTCAGGGCGATGTAGCCCCACACGTCACGATCGAAGTCGATCAGGATGGTGTTAAAGCGCGCGATGCAGTCAAACAGCTCGGCGATGTAGTCGTGCGGCTCAATCTGGGTGGTGTACGGGTTCCACTGAATGCCCAGCGAGGTCACGAACTCTTCGCTGAACTGGTGCCAGTCCACTTCCGGATACGCGGCGATGTGGGCGTTATAGTTACCGACCGCGCCGTTGATTTTGCCCAGAATTTCAACCTGTTCCAGCTGACGGTACTGGCGCTCCATACGGTACGCGACGTTCGCCATCTCTTTACCCATCGTGGATGGGGTGGCTGGCTGGCCGTGGGTACGGGAGAGCAGCGGAATGTCGCGGTATTCCACGGACAGCGCTTTCACCGCGTCGATGATTTTACGCCAGTAAGGCAGCACCACCTCTTTGCGCGCGGTGGAGAGCATCAGCGCATGAGAGAGGTTGTTGATGTCTTCAGACGTACAGGCGAAGTGAATGAACTCAGACACGGCGTGCAGCGCAGGAACGCTTTCCACTTTCTCCTTCAGGAAGTACTCAACCGCCTTCACGTCGTGGTTGGTGGTGCGCTCAATGGTTTTAATGCGCGCGGCGTCTTGTTCGCTAAACTCGGCAACGATTTTATCAAGGTAATCGTTTGCCTTTTCGTCAAAAGCAGGAACTTCCTTGATTGCTGCCTGGGCGGCCAGCTTTTGCAGCCAGCGTACTTCAACCTGAACACGGAACTTCAGCAAACCATATTCGCTGAAGATCCCGCGCAGCGCGCTGACTTTATCGCCGTAGCGTCCATCGACAGGGGATACGGCGGTCAGTGAGGATAATTCCATAATTCGCAACTCCGGGAGGTTAACAATGAGCAAGAATTTGTTTTGCCTGAGTGGTCAGGCGATTACGAGAAAACATTAGCTGCAGGCGGCCACCGCCAACCTGGTGCCACAGTACGGCGGCACGGATCCCTGCCAGCAGGGAGGCGCGTACTTTTGCCTGTACCTGCGGGCTTTGCAGCACGGCAGGGGAGCCGGTGACCTGAATCCGTGGGCCCAGCGGGCTGATGACGTCAACATAAATGCCGGCCATGGCGCTCAGCAGCGTGTCGGACTGCAGGTCAAAATGGTCAAGCTGACGCTGTAGCCCGGCAATGCGATCGCCCAGGGTATTAAGCGCACCTTTTGCTGCGCTCAGCTTACGCTCCAGCACCATCAGGCTCAACGTGTAGCGGGTCAGCTCTGCGTTTAACCCCTGACGGCTGCTGGCGTTAAGCACGCCAAGCAGGGTTTCAAGACCGAGACGAAGATTGGTTTCACTGCCACCGAACACGCCCAGGGTCGAACCGGGGTTGAGGTCGATAACGCTGTTGAGTGAAACGTGCAGGGCATCAGCGTCGCAATGACCCTGATGCGCCAGCTGTTGCACCAGACGGGCTGACTGGCAAATTCCCGCCAGCGCCAGGGTGATGTCATAGTAGTTCTTCGCCACACGGTCTCCTTTATGTGTGCAAACGCTGTTAAACAGCGGGCAGCGGCAGGCGCTGTTCAATGATCCCGCCGCCCAGGCAGATTTCGCCGCTGTAGAAGACAGCGGACTGACCCGGGGTGACGGCGGCGACCGGCTCGTCGAAGCGCACGTCAATGCGGTCGTCATCAAGCGCGGTAACGGTGCAAGGAATATCGGTCTGACGGTAGCGTGTTTTCACCGTGCAGCGCAGCGTGCCTTTCAGCGGCTCACGATCGACCCAGTGCAGCTGCTGCGCGATCAGGCCAACGGACATCAGACGCGGATGGTCATGGCCCTGAGCAACAACCAGAATATTGTTTTCGACATCTTTGTCGACCACGTACCACGGATCTTCGCTACCTTCTTTCGTCCCGCCGATACCCAGGCCTTTACGCTGGCCTAAGGTGTGGTACATCAGCCCCTGATGCTGGCCAATCTCTTCCCCGTCGACGGTGACAATTTTACCCGGCTGTGCGGGCAGGTAACGTCCGAGGAAATCGCGGAATTTGCGCTCGCCGATGAAGCAGATACCCGTAGAGTCTTTTTTCTTCGCGGTGATCAGGTCCAGCTCTTCGGCGATTTTACGCACCTGAGGCTTTTCCAGCTCGCCGACCGGGAACAGGCTCTGGGCGATTTGCTCGTGGCTCAGCGTATAGAGGAAATAGCTTTGATCTTTGTTGCCGTCCAGACCGCGCAGCAGCTGGCTTTTGCCATTCACGTCAGCGCGACGCACGTAGTGACCGGTCGCAATGTAGTCTGCGCCCAGATCTTCCGCGGCGAATTCCAGGAAGGCCTTAAATTTGATCTCTTTGTTGCACAGAATATCCGGGTTCGGCGTACGGCCCGCTTTGTACTCTTCGAGGAACAGTTCAAAAACGTTGTCCCAGTATTCTGCGGCAAAGTTAACGGTGTGCAGTTCAATGCCGAGCTTATCGCACACGGCCTGCGCATCGGCGAGATCCGCTGCGGCAGTGCAGTATTCCTCGCCGTCATCTTCCTCCCAGTTCTTCATGAACAGGCCCTCCACCTTATAGCCCTGTTGCTGTAACAGGTAGGCGGAAACGGAGGAATCGACACCGCCGGACATGCCGACGATCACTTTTTTCTGGCTGTTATCTGACATGGAATACTCACGACATTGAACTTCAAGGCGGCGTATTCTATCACGCCCCCCCACCATTGGCACCCTCTGTAAACGGCCAGTTAAATGCGCCGATGACATCCAGCGGCAGGCGTGCGCCTGACTGCCAGCAGCGGATGCTTTCCGCAACCAGCGGCGAGCGCAGGTTTGGCGCGTTCAGGATCTCGTCGGCGGTGACCCACAGACAGCGGTCGATATCGTCATCCTGCGGCTCAGTGGCGCACGTTTCGCTAAGCTCAACGGAAAATAAAAAACGCAGGAACGGTGTGCTGTCGGGCGCAATCCACTGGTGCATACGGATGAAGTGCTGGGGCTCGGCGTGAATACCGGTCTCTTCCCACAGCTCGCGTTTTGCCGCCTGCAGGAGGGTCTCATTGGCTTCAAGGTGCCCGGCAGGCTGATTCCACAGCGCTTTGCCGTTAATGCTCTCTTCGACAACAAGGAATTTCCCCCGGGCGTGGACCACGCAGGCAACCGTGACATGAGGTTTAAACATAGTGACTCCTTAAGAGGTAACGTCCCGCCATTCACCGTTTGCCAGCGTTTCCAGGGTGTAGTTACCCATGGCATAACGAATCAGGCGCAGGGTGGGGAAGCCGACGTGTGCGGTCATGCGCCGAACCTGGCGGTTGCGGCCTTCATAAAGGGTGATTTTAAGCCAGCTTGTCGGAATGGATTTGCGTTCGCGGATAGGCGGGTTACGCGGCCACAGCCACTCCGGTTCATTCACGCGTTCAATACCTGCCGGCAGGGTGGGACCGTCGTTTAGCGTGACGCCTTTGCGCAATTTTTCCAGCGTCTCGTCATCCGGCTCGCCTTCTACCTGGACGAAGTAAATTTTGCCGGTGCGTTTCCCCGGCTGCGTGAGTTTCGCCTGCAGCGCGCCGTCGTTGGTCAAGACCAGCAGGCCTTCGCTGTCGCGGTCCAGACGCCCGGCCGCGTAGACCCCCTGAACCGGGATGTAGTCCTTAAGCGTGCTGCGTCCGGCTTCATCGGTGAACTGCGGCAAAACATCGTAGGGTTTATTGAACAGAATCACCCGCTTTGGCTGGGTTTCTTGCGGTCGTCTGGCGGCTTGTCGCGAGCTGAATCGCTCAACCCGGTGTTTTGTAAAAGAAGTTTTCTTCATGGTATTTTCAGGCGTTATCAATTGCCGCATTATAGCCTAATAACGAAGACCTTTCATGGAGTCGGACAATCAGGTACTATCGAAGGGCTCATTACAATTTATTAACATAAGATCAGTAACAACCAGAAGCGCTCGAAGGAGAGGTTAATGGAAAGCAAAGTAGTTGTTCCGGCGGAAGGTAAAAAGATCACCCTGCAAAACGGCAAGATTAACGTTCCTCACAATCCGATCATTCCATTCATCGAAGGTGATGGTATCGGTGTAGACGTTACCCCGGCAATGCTGAAAGTGGTTGATGCCGCTGTTGAGAAAGCCTACAAAGGCGAGCGTAAAATTTCCTGGATGGAAATTTACACCGGTGAGAAATCGACGCAAGTTTATGGCCAGGACGTCTGGCTGCCAGCAGAAACGCTGGACCTGATCCGCGACTACCGCGTTGCTATCAAAGGCCCATTGACGACGCCAGTTGGCGGCGGCATCCGTTCCCTGAACGTGGCACTGCGTCAGGAGCTGGACCTGTACGTCTGTCTGCGTCCGGTTCGTTACTATCAGGGCACCCCAAGCCCGGTTAAGCACCCAGAACTGACCGACATGGTCATCTTCCGCGAAAACTCAGAAGACATCTACGCGGGTATCGAATGGAAAGCGGACTCTGCTGATGCAGAGAAAGTGATTAAATTCCTGCGCGAAGAGATGGGTGTGAAGAAAATTCGCTTCCCTGAGCATTGCGGTATCGGCATTAAGCCGTGCTCCGAAGAAGGGACCAAGCGTCTGGTGCGCGCGGCCATCGAATATGCGATCACCAACGACCGTGACTCTGTGACCCTGGTTCACAAAGGCAACATCATGAAGTTCACCGAAGGCGCGTTCAAAGACTGGGGCTACCAGTTGGCGAAAGAAGAGTTCGGCGGTGAGCTGATCGACGGCGGCCCATGGCAGAAGATCAAAAACCCGAACACCGGCAAAGAGATCGTCATTAAAGATGTGATCGCCGATGCGTTCCTGCAGCAGATCCTGCTGCGTCCTGCGGAATACGACGTGATTGCCTGTATGAACCTGAACGGTGACTACATCTCTGACGCCCTGGCAGCTCAGGTTGGCGGTATCGGTATCGCCCCTGGCGCGAACATCGGTGACGAGTGCGCCCTGTTCGAAGCTACCCACGGTACTGCACCAAAATATGCAGGCCAGGACAAAGTGAACCCGGGCTCTATCATCCTGTCCGCAGAGATGATGCTGCGTCATATGGAATGGTTCGAAGCCGCAGACCTGATCGTTAAAGGTATGGAAGGCGCAATCAACGCGAAAACCGTAACCTATGACTTCGAACGTCTGATGGAAGGCGCTAAGCTGCTGAAATGCTCAGAGTTTGGCGACGCGATTATCGCGAACATGTAATCCAGATTCTGGGTTAAACAAGAGCGGGGGCCTGAGGGTTCCCGTTTTTTTTGCCTCTGCCCGCGGGAGACAACCCGATGTTAGCCACTGTCCTTATCACTGTCGTTGCACTTATTCATCTCTACATTCTTGTGCTGGAAATGTTCCTGTGGAATACCAAAACAGGGCACAAGGCCTTTAATCTGCGTCCTGATTTTGCACGCGACACCCGCGTGCTGGCGGCGAATCAGGGTCTGTATAACGGGTTCCTGGCGGCGGGCCTGCTGTGGAGCCTCTGGCTCGGCGAAAACGGGATTCAGGTGGCCATCTTCTTTCTGACCTGCGTGCTGATCGCCGGGCTTTTTGGCGCAGCCACCGCCAGCCGAAAAATTTTGTACGTGCAGGCCATTCCCGCGCTCGCTGCGCTGCTTGCGTTACTCATCTGAAGCAATGCTTTGGTTGAGATAATGCGTCCGATATACTCGTGACGTTACCTTTATTGACCAGAGACGAGACTGTTATGCACAACGATATCCCCCTGAAATATTATGATATTGCCGATGAGTACGCGACGGAGGCTGCAGAGCAAGTCGCGGAATCAGAGCGCGACGCGCTTGCACACTATTTCCAGCTGCTGCTTACCCGCTTAGCGAATAATGAGGAGATCAGCGAGGAAGCCCAGCAGGAGATGGCCACAGAAGCCGGGATCCGTGCGGGTCGCATTGATGATGTTGCGAACTTCCTCAATCAGTGGGGAAATGAATAGCCTGCCTCAAAAACCGTTATGGTGATGCTTTGCGATACAGCTCAGCATCACGCTATCGGACCACATGCATTTTTTCCGCAGAATAGGCGAAGCGGGTTTATCGACAAGCAGCGCGAAAATAACGATCAGAAAAAAGAGTACTGCTGGAAAAACTAAGGATAATTTCACGTTTTTAACCAAAATAAGAGTGTGCTTCAGGGTAATCTACCGTCTGAATATGACGACTATATGTTTTGGCGGAAAAAATGGAAACGTCCGAGTGTAAAAAAACGAGCAGGACAGGCTTCATGTTAGGGGGCGACGCCGGTGAGTCGCTTCGCCAGCTCGCTCCGGGTGAGTGCTTTTGAAAAATACCATCCCTGGATCAGCGCGTCGGGATATCTGTCCGCAATAAAGCGATACTGAGTTTCATTTTCCACGCCCTCGAAAACAAGGGTTTTATTCAACTTCGCGAGGGCATCGCTGAAGATAACAAAGATGTTTTGCTTATAATCTTCGCTGATGCCATCCACCAGCGATTTATCGATTTTGATTTCATCATATTCAAGCTGTGACAGCCGCGCCAGATTTGAATTTTGTACGCCGAAATCATCGATTGAAATTTTAACGCCAAGCGATTTTAGTTCCTGGCAGAATCCCTCAAGGATATCCGCAGCGGAAACGGCTTTCTCAGAAAGCTCGACCTTCATCAGGGAAAGGGGAAGGTTGTTGACTAAGCACTCGCGACGCAAAATGTTAATAAACTGTCCGTCTTCAATTTCTTTCCGCCCAACGTTGATTGAAACGATCAGCTGATGCTTAATCGCCAGCGGGGCAATTTCTGAGAGAGATTTACCGATAACATTGCCATAATATCTTTTATACAGCCCGATTTTCTTAATTAATGGGATAAACAGCTCCGGCGAGACGTCTCCGTGTTTTTGATCGCGCCATCGCGACAGAACTTCCACGCCCACGATTTTTTGATCGCGAATGCGAATAATGGGCTGATAGTTAACGCTGAAGGTATTTGTTATCACGGCTTTGATTAGCGTACGTTCCAGCGAAAAACGGTCTTCATGGATACGGAAGACAAATAACGTTATCGCGGCCCAGATAAAGTAGAGAATGATCGCGAGAAACGTCAAGATAAACGGGGGTAACGAGGCCAGTCCCGCATCGTGATGTTTTACAATCACGCATAAATCCCACACGGCGCTGCACTGTGTAATGGTCAGGGTGAACAACGTGGAGTGCAGCCAGCTCCGCGCTCGCAGGTCGGGGGCAGCCGAAAAAAAGATCCGGCCAAAGTCCTTTGTGGTGGCACTCAGAGAATAGCTTGCGGTAACCGGGGTGAATTTATCGTAAGCATAGCGGGAGGTGAAGATAATAATATTATTATAAATGGCCGCATTGCCCGTGAAAAAGTCTTTTCTTGAAAACTGCGCGAGGAGAAAACCTCTCGGCGTTTTATGCAGTTCCGCAGGAAGTGGAACGGGCGTCGCGAGTTTACCCCAAAAAGCAGTACAGATAATTTTTCCTTTTTCAATAAAACCGATATCGCCGAAATAGAGGTTGTTAAGCTTTATTTGTCTGTAGCTATCAAGGCTGGTTTTATCACACCCCTGCGTCGTTATGCTTTTAAGGCCCAGCGCCACGTTTTGGGACAGGTCTTCGGAATAATGTAAAAGGGTCCGGGATATTTCAAGCTGTTTGGTTTTTTGCTGACCAAGGATAACCGCATTGACCGCATAAAGAGACAGGATGACCAGAAGCGTTGAAACGATCGCAACGGCAATGCGCTTTTTCATTTTCCGGTTATCCTGTCCGCTCCCTGAATTCATAAATCTTAACACAGCCTGGGCAAGGCACAAGCCTGATAGTCACGCCGGGTGAGCAAATTCGGGCGGGTGAACTCATACGAAAGCATCAGTTTTTTAAGACAATTCTCAGCTAAGATATTTTCATTGCGATCGGCAACGTCAGGTAAACCACGGGTTCTTCTTTCAGATCCTTCATGCTTGTTTATTCTATTAAGGAAAACATCGTGCGCAACGTGATGATCCCTATTCTCAGTGCCCTGTTTCTTTTTCTGATCGGCATACTGATTATTAACTGGCAGTTATGGCAGATGGCGAAAATGAATAACGTTCATACCGCCACGGTAAGCACCCAGAAAATAGAAAGCATTTTGTCGGAAGCCGTCAGTGCGGCCAGCACGGCGAAGCGCGTTGCGGAGCAGGGGTGTACCAGCAGCGGGCAGCTGGCGCTGGGGACAGAAGCTGCGCTAAAACCGCATCTGCGCGCCATCATGATCCAGCAGCAGGGTGAAATCATCTGTACATCCCTTCCGGGGAATGGCGTATTGATTGTTCATCCGGAGACGCTACCTGAAAAAGAATTAATGCTGCTCCCCGGTAATCGACTGGTGAACGGGATCCCGGTACTTGTCTTCCAGATGCCCATCGCAGGCGGGCGCATCATCGTCAGCGTCAGCGATGCGCATTTGCAGGACGTCATCGCGAACGCATCAAACAGCGTTGACCTGGGGTTGGTTGTCGGCGAAAGCATGTTTACGCGCAACGGTGACGTGACCGGCTGGAAAGCGGCCTCGTGGACGGGTTCACTTACGGCATCTTCGCAATTCCCCTTTAGTCTGGCCTGGCAACCGCCTGCCTTTTTTAGCCTGACGCGGCTACTGCACCAGGGCTGGAGCCTGATACTGCTGATTCTCGCGCTATCCCTGGCGGTGGGCATTTTGATCCGCCGATACAAGGGAAAAAGCACCACCTTTGAAGACGATTTGCGTAAGGCCATTTTGCAGGGAGAGATCGTGCCTTATTATCAGCCGATCGTGAACGGGGACACCGGCGGGTTATACGGGGTTGAAGTCCTGGCAAGGTGGAAGCATCCAAAGTCTGGGTTTATCCCGCCGGATGTCTTTATTCCGATTGCTGAACGTAGCGGGTTGATTATTCCGCTGACCAAAGGCTTGATGGCGAAAGTGGTCACACAGCTTAAGCCGCTGTTGCCGAAGCTACCGGATGGGTTCCATATCGGGGTGAACATCAGCGCCAGACACATTGATGCCCCTTCTTTCCTCGGTGACTGTCGTCTCTTCGGCAAGGGGTTTCAGGGTAAAGCCGTGAAGCTGGTTCTCGAGGTGACCGAACGTGAACCGTTGATCGATAATCCTCATCTGGTGGAAAACCTCAACGCGCTGCATAACGCCGGTTTTGTCATTGCACTGGATGATTTTGGGACGGGGTATTCCGGGCTGTCATGTCTTAATGCGCTTGCCATAGATTATATTAAAATTGATAAAAGCTTTGTTAACCGGGTTTCTGAGGAGAAGGACTCAACGATCCTGCTGGGCTGCGTTATTGACCTGGCGAAAAAACTTTCATTGCGTATCGTGGCCGAAGGCGTAGAAACGAAAGAGCAGCTGGAGTACCTCAACCGTAATGAAATTACCCTGTTGCAGGGGTATTATTTTGGTAAACCCGTCTCCTATATCGATTTTATTAAAGTCATTTTATCTAAGCCCAGGGAGGCCGTGATGCTGTAAAACGTCAGGCGCTGTAAAAAAATCAGGAATAGAGCGGGTTGCCTGGCGGTGAAAAACAAAATAAAGACGAGCTTCTGTTGTATGCTTAAGTGCAATTCATTTTCCTCTTATCCTGAGCTTTGTTACAGTGACAAGAGTTGTCAGCCAGGGATATCAGGCGTGATAAGGTGGAAAAGCTCGTGCATGTGAAAAATACTTTTTACACAACAACCATTACCGTCATCATTGTCTCATTGATCATCTCGCTGGCGCTTGCCGTCCAAATTGCCACGTCCAGACAGCAGTCAATCCAGCAAATTAATACCAGCGTCGCTAATCTTAGCCACACCCTGGATGTTTATACTGAAGGGATCATGCGCCAGAGTGAAATGTTAATTACTACCGTTTCCGACATAATCGAAATTTATGGCATGACCCCGCAGCAGGCGACCAATATTCAGCACATGATCCATAATCAGGATAACCTTCTTACCCAGATTAATAATGTGGTTGTTTACGATGCTCAGGGCGATATCTTCACCGCGCTGCATGAAAGTTTCACGGGGCCACGCAAAGGCTCGGACAGAGAGTTTTTTATCTATCACCAGGAAAATAAAACTCAGCAGGTCTTTATTGGGGAGCCGGTGGTAAGCAGAACCAATGGCAAATGGGTTATCACCCTCAGTCGGCGCCTTGAAACCCAGTCCGGGGCATTTAACGGTGTCGTGGTGGTGACGCTCGGTATTGAAAATTTTCTGGCACTCTACGGGCAGATTAATATCGGCCACTCGGGCGTCATCGGCTTAACGACGCAATCAGGCGTGCTGCTGGTCCGTTATCCCTTTAAAAATACCTATATCGGCACGATTGTTTCTGATTCACCGCTCTTCAGGAAATATCTCAAAGTACAAAATACGGGGATAGCCAGCTCCATCTCACGGTTTGATAAAATCGAGCGCATCTATGCCTATGAGAAAAACAGACGCTACGGACTGGTCACCACAGTGGCCGTTAGCATTGATGAAGCTCTTGCACCCTGGCGCAAGCAGGCGATTCAGCTGGCGGTACTCATTTTCGTGTTTACGGCGATACTCATCGTGGCGTCGTACTTCCTGTATTCCGACCTGTCCCGAAAAACACGGGATAACAAAGCGCTGAAGATTATCGCTTCAGAAGATGCGTTGACCGGGCTGTACAACCGCCGCGTCTTTGATGAAAAAATCCTCTCGGAAATTGCTACGTGCGCCGCGCATGACGCGCCGATTTCGGTACTGATCGTGGACGTGGACTACTTCAAAAAATACAACGATAACTATGGTCATCCTGAAGGGGACCGGTGTCTGGCAATGCTCGGAAACAGCCTCAGGGAGAGCCTTACCCGTGATAATCAGCTTGTGGCGCGCTACGGCGGAGAGGAGTTTGCGCTGATATTGCCGGATGCGGATATTCAGGAGGCACTTCGTCTGGCCCAGACGATTATTCGCAATGTGTTCTCGCTGCAAATCGCGCATGCCTTTAGCCCCTTCGGCCGGGTGACGGTAAGCGTCGGAATTTCCACCGCCCGTGCCGTCGACATTGCAGGCAGCCAGCAAAATATCATTATTGCCGCAGACCAGGCGCTCTATCAGGCGAAACGCGCGGGACGTAACCGGTACGCGTTTGTTGGGGTATGAGAAAAAAAAGCCCACTCAGGAGTGGGCAAGAAATACTGGAAGCAATGTGAGCAATGTCGTACTGAATACTTGAGTGTTTCTCTCAACTATTCAGTGTTGAGAAAGATAATCTTTCTCAACAAAAGATGCAACCCCACAGTTTCTGTGGCCCGTACATTTTTTTGATGAATAATTCCCCACTCTCTCATTGTGATGCTTATCACAAATTTCCTTTCTGGAATCCTGTGCTATTCTTTTTTGTGTCGTTGATTTAATGACAAAAACCATACAGAGAGGAAAGTTATGGGAATTTTATCCTGGATTATCTTTGGGCTTATTGCGGGTATTCTGGCGAAGTGGATCATGCCGGGCAAAGATGGCGGTGGGTTTATCGTCACCGTAATACTGGGTATTGTCGGCGCGGTAGTCGGCGGCTGGATCAGTACGCTGTTCGGTTTTGGCAAGGTCGATGGCTTTAACTTCGGCAGTTTCGCCGTCGCGGTGATCGGTGCGCTGGTTGTTCTGTTTATCTACAGAAAGATCAAAAGCTAAGGTCTTAAAGCGTTGAAAAAGGCTGCCAGATGGCGGCCTTTTTACGTACTGGCGTTTACCACCAGCCAAGCTGCGTGCCTGCAAACGCCGCGATGGCAACGATCAGCATAATGACGGTTGTCATCCGCATTTATGCCCCCGGCGCCGCGTAACCGCCGACAAAAAACCACGCTAAAAATACCACCGCCGTTATAAATATAACGACCGGGAAGAGGATCCCTATTCTCATACCATCACCTGTTTCGGTTTCTGTAACGCCGTAGAGTGTACGGGGTTAATCAATGGTGAGAAAGCGTGATTTGCTTTTTCCTTTCTTATCCTGATACATCGCGACATCCGCAGCGCGTAACGCGCTGTCAGGATCGGTTGCGGCAGGGTCCACTTCGATCACGCCGAAGCTGGCGCCCGGATAAATAATATGAACGCTGCCCAGCCAGTATTCGCCAGCGATGCAGGCGCTGAGGCGCGTTTTGAGCAGCGTAAGCTGCGCGTTATCCCCGTCCTGGTGGGGCTGGCTTAGCGACGCCACCAGAAATTCATCCCCGCCCAGACGACCGATAATATCGTCCTGCTGTTTCTCTTCCGTCAAACGCTTACCCACTTCTATCAGGAACTGGTCGCCAGCCTCGTGGCCGTAACGATCGTTAATCAGTTTGAAATCATCCAGATCGATGAACGCGATGATGGCGTTACGCTTAAGGTGCCGGGCCAGAGAAAAGAGGGTGGTCAGATCTTCAAAAATGGCGCGACGGTTGGGTAAACCGGTAAGGGCATCCGTATAGGAGTGCGCGATGAGGGCCGCATTGGCTTCGCGAAGCTGGGTGACCAGCGACTCTTTCTGAATGGACTGGGCGATCAGCCCGGCGAAGAGCTTCAGAACCTGTTCACCGCGCTCGCTCAGCGGCTTTCTGGCCGTGCTGGTGGCACAGAGCGTTCCGTAAAGTGAACCATCCGCAAGATGGACAGGAATACTCATGTAGGTGGTAATGCCAAGTGCTTTCGCTGCTTCACACTCGGGCCAACGCTCGGGCACGTCATTGCTGAATATCGTGTCACTATCCAGCGCGCGCTTGCACAGCGTCTCATCCCATGGGACGCTCAGCCCCTCCGGGATCGTCATCTGCTTGCTGTTGCGGGCGTAGAGAATGTGCTGTAGCCGCGCTTCGATATCCACCTTCGTCAGGTAGGTCGACTCCATGTCGGTGACAATCTCCAGCATCTCCAGCAGCTGGCGAACGAGGCTTTCAAGGGATTGCTCGGTGGCAAGGGTTTCTGAAACGCGAGCGAGGATAAGATCCGACATGACGTAGAATAACTCCCAGGCAGAAGACGTCTGCATCTGCATGTTATGCTGAATTTTTAGGCTTCAGACATAGTAAAACATGAATACAGAAAATTTAATATATGCAGGGGGCGGGCAGCAGGCGAGAAAAAAGCCCCGTTGTTGAGACCGGGGCAAAGACATCTTGATTACGGAATGATGTTCTCTGGTCATATCGAGAACATGCCACACTATAGTGCTGAAAAGTGCAGTTAAAATGGAGAAATCATGGAGAACGTGGCGATGACCCGTTACCCTTAGACTCTGATGACGTCAAAAGGATCAATGAGATGAGATTTCTGCTTCTGGCGCTGGCGCTTGCCCTGGCCGCCTGCACCGCCAAAACCACGCCACCTGATGCACCGAAACCGCCGCACGTTATCGGTATGGCGAACCCAGCTTCCGTCTACTGTCTGGAGAAAGGCGGGGAACAGGTCCCGTTTCAAAGCCCGCAGGGCGTGCGTACCGAGTGCAAATTACCGGGCGGCGAAGTGATTGATGAATGGACGCTCTATCGTCGCGACCATCCGCAACCCGCCAGGTGACAAAGTAATATTGCCTGCGATACACTTCTCTTTAAGATTATTCTTAGCCAGTTCCTGGCGTTCGTTATCGTGAGAGAAGTATGTTTCAGCTAAAACCGGGCAGCATGGCGATGATCGTTGGCGCCCGCACGGCGTCAGGCCGTCGCAATATTGGTAAATCCGTTGAGCTGTTTGGCCTTTGCCAGCCTGGCCTGCGTTTTGTTAACCCCGTCAACGGCGTGATGACGCAATTACCGGTCACCGCAGATCGCGCGCTTTGGCTGGTGACGGGTGATGTCTACGCCTTTGACAACCAGCACGGCTTTGCGTTTGTCCGCGCCGAACATCTGATGCCGCTCACCCCGGATGAAGCGCCGCAAATTCTGGATGAACTGGCGATCGGCTGATCACAGATGGCGCAGCCAGTCGGCTAAGACCAGAGCGTGATTTTGCTCCGTATTTTTGGCAGCAAAGAGCAGGGTGACGGTCTGCCTGCGCGCCAGCGTCGCCAGACGCACGCCCTCGTCAGCCTGCTGCGCCAGCTCTTCCCGATAGGCCTGACTGAAGGCGGCGAAATCAATCGTGTCGCTGTGAAAGGCCTTGCGTAGTTCAGTTGAGGGCGTGAGCGCTTTACACCATTCGTCATACGCGAGATCCGTTTTCTTCAGCCCGCGCGGCCACAGCCTGTCCACCAGTACCCGATAGCCGTCGTCAGGGCTTGCCTGTTCGTAGACCCGTTTGCACTGAATCATGATTCCACCCTCCCAATTTAAGGTATTGTGATAATTGCAAAAGATCGGTAGTCTGAGGTTCCTTATGTTATCTGATAATACTCTGGCATAAGGAACCTTTCATGGAACACCTCCCGGTTAAAACAACGCTGCGCATTGCGCTGGTTGGCGATTACAATCCCAATGTTATTGCGCATCAGGCTATCCCGCTGGCCATTGACGACGCCGCCGCAGTGCTTGACCTCACCGCCGATTACGACTGGCTGGCCACGACGGAGCTAACAAGCGCTGAAGATCTGGTGGGCTACGATGCCATCTGGCTGGTTCCTGCCAGCCCCTATAAAAACACGGCGGCCGCTTTTATTGCCGCGCGCTACGCCCGTGAGAACGGCATCCCGTTCCTGGGCACCTGCGGCGGGTTCCAGCATGCGCTGATTGAGTATGCCCGAAACGTGCTGGGCTGGGCTGATGCGGCACACGCTGAGACGGATACCGAAGGCACCATGGTGATTGCGCCGCTGACCTGCTCGCTGGTGGAAAAAACGGATGCCATTGAGCTGCGCAATAATACGCTGATCGCCAAAGCGTACGGCAAGCCGGAAATTGAAGAGGGGTATCACTGTAACTATGGCGTGTCGCCGGCGTTTGCGCAGGCGCTGGAAAGCGGTGATATGCATGTAACGGGCTGGGACGATCAGGGTGAAATTCGTGCCGCGGAGCTGGTGACGCACCCGTTCTTCGTGATCACCTTATTCCAGCATGAACGTGCCGCGCTGGAAGGACGCCCGGTCGTGCTGGTGCAGGCGATGCTGCGCGCGGCGCGCGGGTAAAAAAGGCAGACCCGGTGGTCTGCCTGAGGATTTAACGGGCGCGATCTCCCGGTCTCGCCCGGCTAACACACCGCAGATAGCCATTATCACAGCGGCCAGCGCACAGCCCAGAAGCGGGATTTGCCAGTCTCCTGCGGTATCGTGAATTTTCCCCATCAGCGGCGGGCCGCAGGCGGCAAGCAGGTAGCCAATCGACTGTGCCATTCCGGAGAGCGCCGCCGCCTGGTGCGCAGAGCTGGCGCGCAGGCCGATGAACGTCAGGCCGAGGATCATTGTTGCCCCTGTGCCAAAGCCAAACATCAGCGTCCACATCACCGCCATTCCGGGCATAAACCATAATCCTGCCGCGCTTATCGCGCACATCAGTGCCACTAAGCCTGCGATCGCTCGCTGATCTTTCAGGCGGTGGAGGATCAGCGGAACGGCGAGTCCCGGCACGGCCGTGGCCAGCTGCAACAGACCGTGCACCGAACCGGCCTGCGCTTCGCTGTAGCCGTGGCTCAGCAATATCGCCGGCAGCCAGCCGATGATGACGTAGTAGATCAGCGAGTTAATTCCTAAAAAGAGCGTCACCTGCCAGGCGAGGGCCGAGCGCCAGAGCGCGCGGTTTTGCAGCGCGCCTGCGCCCGTTACCGTTGCGACGTGTTTCTGACGCCACTGCGGCAGCCAGAGCAGCAGTGCGACCAGCGGAAACGCCATCAGCATCAGCAGCGCGCCATGCCAGCCCGCGCTCCCCTGTGCAAGGGGAACGATCATCGCTGAGCCAAACGCCGCCGAGACGCCCATCGTCAGGGAATAGGCGCCGGTGAGCTTCGCCACCTGGCCCGGAAAATCACGCTTAATTAATCCCGGTAACAGCACGTTCCCGAGCGCAATACCGCAGCCGACGATCGCCGTTCCGATGAAAAGCAAAGCGGCGGAAGGCAGCGAGCGAACGGCAATCCCGGCGCAAATGAGCAGCAGGGCGATAAACAGGCTGCGCTCCATGCCGATACGCCGGGCAACGCCTGCGGCGAGCGGCGAGACAAGGGCGAAAGCCAGCAGGGGCAGGGTGGTCAGCAGACCGGTTTGCGCCGTGCTTAAGCCATAATCAAGACGAATGGTATCGAGCAGCGGCGCTGCGCCAGTAAAGGTGACGCGAAGCGTGGTGGCAATCATCAGGATGCCTGCAATCAACAGCGCGCCGTGTTTTCCTGAGGTGCGAATAGCAGTAGTCATTATGTTCTCATACGTTCAAGCGAGCGCACACAATACCGATTTTCTCAGCGGTTGAAATCAGGCTAAAATGACAGTTTATCGCTCATATCGGACAAACTGATGATTGGTCTGGGACTGGAGGGCTACGATCCAGATAGCCAGTACGATGCGGCCGTCGCATTTCGCATTCAGGTAGTGGCGGAGGAACAATATATTCCGCTTCATCATCACCGTAAGGGGCAGCTGATTCTGGCCCTCGGCGGCGCAATCACCTGTGAAGTGGAAAATGCCATGCTGATGGTGCCGCCCCAGTATGCCGTCTGGATCCCTGGACAGATGCCGCACAGTAACAGGGCCACGCCGGGCGCGCAGCTCTGCTTTTTGTTCATTGAGCCGGGGGCTGCCAGCCTGCCCGAGCGCTGCTGTACCCTGAAAATCTCCCCCCTGGTGCGGGAGCTGATTTTATCGCTCGCGGAAAAATCACGTGAACAGCTGCAGCTCGCGGCCACCTCGCGTCTGGTGGACGTCCTGTTTGACGAGCTGCCGCTCCAGCGACAGGAGCATCTGCAGCTGCCCGTGTCGCCCCATCCCAAAATCCGGCTGATGAGCGAGAAGATGGCGGAAGAGCCCGCCGCCTGGCAGACGCTGGCGCAGTGGGCGAGCCACTTCGCCATGAGCGAGCGCAACCTGGCGCGGCTGGTAGTGAAGGAGACCGGTCTGAGCTTCCGCCGCTGGCGTCACCAGCTGCAGCTGATTGTGGCGTTACAGCACCTGATCGGCGGAAAATCGGTACAGCAGGTGGCACAGTCACTGGGCTATGACTCGACCACCGCGTTTATCACCATGTTCAGGAAGGGACTGGGCCAGACGCCGGCGCGTTATATGGCCAGCCTGACTACGACTTCCCAATAAACAGCGAGACAAGGCCTGCCGCAATCAGCGGGCCGACCGGCACGCCGCGAAAGAGCGCCACGCCCAGCACGGTGCCCACCAGCAGACCCGCCACCAGCGAGGGCTGGCTGCTCATCAGCGTGACGCCGCGTCCGCCCAGCCATGACACAAAAATCCCCACCGCGATCGCCACCAGCGATTTCCAGTTTACAAACGAATGCAGCAGCGTTGAGGCGGGAAGCGTGCCGCTGGCGATGGGCGCCATTACCCCGATGGTTAAGATGATGATCCCGATGGTGAGGCCTTGTTTTTCTATCCACGGGAAAAAGGTATTTAACGGGGTCACGCGCACAATAATCAGTACCAGAATCGAGATGGCAACGGTGGTGTTATGGCTGATAAAGCCGAGCGCGGCGAGTGCCAGAAGAATGAGCAGAGTAGGGTCAAACATAGGGAATCCTTGCCAGAATAATGGTCCTGTTTACTGTACGCGCAAACGCGGCAGAGAACAGTTTTAAAAAGATTTTATCGTTGTCATAACCTTGTCATTTACGCGGATTAAAACGAAAGCAGATATCGCAAAAGGGTCGCTATCATGAACGATCACATGTTTGTGGAAACGCTGATTATCTCCTCATCGTTTTTCGCTATTGCCGTTATTCTTGTTGCCTCCGTGCTGTTCCTGGAAAGAAAAGGCTGACAGGGGCGTCAGCCATCGCAGTTACGCTTTATGGAAGGTGACAAGCTCAGGACGGGCGATGCGCAGGTAATCCTGGGTATCCATAATGACGGATTTCTCCAGCAGGCCGGCGTTAAACGCGATTTCGTCAAAGCGCTCGAACAGCAGCGGGTCGGCAACCAGTGCCAGGTCAGGATGGAAGCTAAAGGGCGGGATAGCGCCGAAAACGCAGGCGGTCAGGGCATCGACTTCGGCCGGGCTGGCGAGGGAGGCCTTTAGCCCGCCAAAATGGCTGGCAAGCTGGCTCAGGTCAGCCTGCAGGTCGGCGGCGAGGATCGCCAGAACATGTTTCTTTACGCCGTTTCCCTTCACCTTGCAAACCAGGGCTTTGGCGCCTTGCCGCAGGTCGGTTCCGCGAATTTCACTTACCGCTTCACATTTCCCGACCGCCTCGTGCTCCATGACGCGAAAACGCGCGCCCTGCTCGGTGAGTAAGGTAATGAGCTGCTGGTGGGTTCCTGTTCCAATAACGTCGTCAGTCATAACGATTTTCCCGGTGATAATCCAGTATGCAGGGGTCTACATTAGCACGGGATGAACGGGGTCGAAAGAAAACAGCCAGCGGGTTCGCTGGCTGTGGGATTATGCGTTGCTGGTAGCAGACTGCTTGTGGAACAGCTCCCTGAACACCGGATAAATGTCATCCTGGTCACGGATATGCTGCATGGCAAAATTATCGAACATCGACTGCAGATGCTCATACTCCCGCCACAGGGTCTGGTGTGCGCGACGGGTGATTTCGATATAGCTGTAGTAACGCACGACCGGCAGAATTTTCTTCGCCAGAATCTCGTGACACAGCGGCGAGTCGTCGGCCCAGTTATCGCCGTCCGACGCCTGCGCGGCATAAATGTTCCACTGTGCCGGGTCGTAGCGCTCTTTGACCACTTCATCCATCAGCTTCAGCGCGCTCGAGACGATGGTGCCCCCGGTTTCCTGCGAGTAGAAGAACTCATGCTCATCCACTTCTTTCGCCTGGGTATGGTGACGGATATAGACCACCTCGACGTTCTTATAGGTTCTGCTCAGGAACAGATAGAGCAGAATATAGAAGCGCTTTGCCATATCCTTGGTGGCCTGGTCCATCGAGCCGGACACGTCCATCAGGCAGAACATCACCGCCTGGCTGGAGGGTTCCGGACGTTTTTCGTAATTCTTGTAGCGCAGGTCGAAGGTGTCGATAAACGGTACCCGTTCGATCTTCGCCCTCAGCTCTGCAATCTCTTTACGCAGGCGCTCCTCTTCCAGCAGCTGCGCCGGCTCCGTATTTTCCACTACCTTCAGGCTGCTCTCCAGCTCGCGCAGTTCGCGACGTTTGCCTGCCGTCATGGCCGTGCGTCGCGCCAGCGAGTTCTGCAACGAACGCACGACGCTGATGTTGGCGGGCACGCCGTTGGCGGTATAGCCCGCGCGGTGGGTTTTATATTCATTAAGCTGACGATGCTGATTCTTTTTCAGATTCGGCAGCGCCAGGTCTTCGAACAGCAGGTCGAGATATTCATCTTTTGAGATCTGGAAGACAAATTCGTCCTGACCTTCACCGTCCTGGCTGGCCTGTCCCTGACCGCTTCCTGAACCACCGCCGCCGCCCTGAGGGCGCTCAATTCTGTCGTTCTGAACGAAGTGATCATTACCTGGGTGTACGCGATGGCGCAGGCCGCCTCGCCCCTGATGAAACATCGGTTCGCTGATGTCATCGGTGGGGATGGAGACAGACTCGCCGCTGTCGACGTCGGTCACCGAGCGTTTGTTGATGGCCTCGGAGATAGACTGTTTAATTTGCGCTTTATAACGACGCAAGAAGCGCTGGCGGTTCACCGTGCTCTTGTTTTTGCCGTTAAGACGCCGGTCAATAAACCAGGTCATATACCCCCCGTACTGCATTTGCCAACTTGCATTTTGTAGGCCCGGCAGGCGCTAACCGCCGCCGGGCACTTGTTTTAAGACGATTTACGCACGCGCAGGTACCATTCGCAGAGCAGGCGGACCTGTTTGCGGGTGTAGCCTTTTTCCATCATACGGTCGACAAAATCGTCGTGCTTTTTCTGTTCATCGGTTGAGGTTTTGGCGTTAAACGAGATCACCGGCAGCAGCTCTTCGGTATTGGAGAACATTTTCTTCTCAATGACCGTGCGCAGCTTCTCGTAGCTGGTCCAGTTCGGGTTGCGCCCGTTGTTATGCGCTCTGGCGCGCAGGACGAAGTTCACAATCTCGTTACGGAAGTCTTTCGGGTTGCTGATCCCGGCAGGCTTCTCGATTTTTTCCAGCTCTGCGTTCAGGGATTCACGGTCAAACAGCTGGCCGGTATCCGGGTCGCGGTATTCCTGATCCTGGATCCAGAAGTCAGCGTAGGTGACATAACGGTCAAAAATGTTCTGCCCGTATTCTGAATAGGATTCCAGGTAGGCCGTCTGGATCTCTTTGCCAATGAACTCGGCGTATTTCGGGATCAGATAACCTTTCAGGAACTCAAGGTAGCGTTCAGCCTGCTCCTGCGGGAACTGCTCGCGCTCGATTTGCTGCTCCAGCACGTAGAACAGATGCACCGGGTTGGCCGCCACTTCCGCATGGTCGAAGTTAAAGACGCGGGAGAGGATCTTAAACGCGAAGCGCGTGGACAGACCGTTCATCCCTTCATCAACCCCGGCGTAGTCGCGATACTCCTGATACGACTTCGCTTTCGGATCGGTATCCTTCAGGCTCTCACCGTCATAGACGCGCATTTTCGAGTAGATGCTGGAGTTTTCCGGCTCTTTCAGGCGCGACAGGATGGAGAAGCGAGACAGCGTTTCCAGCGTGCCCGGCGCGCACGGCGCATGCACCAGCTCACTGTGGTTAAGCAGTTTCTCGTAAATTTTGATCTCTTCGGAGATCCGCAGGCAGTAAGGCACCTTGACGATGTACACGCGGTCAAGGAAGGCCTCGTTGTTTTTGTTGTTACGGAAGGTCACCCATTCAGATTCGTTCGAGTGGGCAAGAATGATCCCGTTAAACGGCAGGGCGGAGATACCTTCCGTCCCGTTGTAGTTTCCTTCCTGAGTGGCCGTCAGCAGCGGATGCAGCACCTTGATGGGCGCTTTAAACATCTCGACGAATTCCATAATCCCCTGGTTAGCCCGGCACAGCGCGCCGGAGTAACCGTAGGCATCCGGGTCGTTTTGCGCGAAGTTTTCCAGCTTGCGGATGTCGACCTTACCGACCAGCGCCGAAATATCCTGGTTGTTCTCATCACCGGGTTCCGTTTTGGCGATGGCGATCTGTTCCAGGATCGACGGCCAGACTTTCACCACGCGGAATTTGGTGATGTCGCCACCAAACTCATGCAGGCGTTTTGCCGCCCACGGCGACATGATGGTGCCGAGGTAGCGACGCGGGATGCCGTACTCTTTATCCAGAATCTGCGCATCTTCCTGCGGATTGAACAAGCACAGCGGATGGTCGTTCACCGGGCTGCGCTCGCCATTGGCGCTCAGGACATAGATAGGCACGCGCTGCATCAGCGACTTCAGGCGTTCCGCCAGCGAGGATTTACCGCCGCCCACGGGGCCAAGTAAATAGAGGATCTGTTTCTTCTCTTCCAGACCCTGAGCGGCATGCTTCAGGTAGGAGACAATCTGCTCTATGGCATCTTCCATGCCATAGAACTCTTCAAACGCCGGGTATCGGGCGACCACCCGATTCGAAAAGAGACGGGAAAGCCGGGGTTCCAGGGCAGTGTCAACCATGTTTGGCTCACCAATAGCCATCAATAGCCGTTCTGCCGCATTGGCATAGGCACTGCGATCTTGCCGACAGATGGTAAGAAACTCCTGCAGTGTGAACTCTTCGTCCTTGGCAGCTTCATAGCGCTGGCGATAGTGATCGAATATATTCATGGCATGCCGTCCTTTCGTTTTTTAGCACAGGATAAGAGCCGTTCGTATGAGTAGTGGAGGCTCCCGGAAGAGAATCTCTCGCACCTCACTGCCAGAGCAGCAACCTGTGTGCCAGGTCAGACGCTAAGAACCGCAGGGTGTTCAGGAAAACTCTTCTTAAATTAAAGCGTAGATGGCATTTGCAAAACTTGCATGCCCATAAAATCTACTTTCAATGACATATCAATAACTCATCCAAAAATTTCCACTCTGGTAATAAGGCAAAAGCACATTTTTCATTCAGCGGTCATGTAAATGAAAGCCGGTTGTCATCTGATAAGTTAAAAATAATGGGTTAATCAGACTGATTAGCAGGCAAAAAATTTTGGGATGTACGGGAATGGCGGTTACACTTCACCCGCTGATTATTTGACTACAGGAAAGAATGGATTGTGACCAAACTCAAACTTCTGGCATTAGGCATCCTTGCCGCGACCGCAGTAAGCACCGCACAGGCGGAAAGTCAGTGGACGGTTGGCGCGGGTGTTGGCGTCATTAACAGCCCGTACAAACAGTATGACCGTGATGTTTATCCTGTCCCGGTTATCACCTATGAAGGCGATAACGTCTGGTTCCGTGGGCTCGGCGGCGGCTACTATCTGTGGAACGATACGGCCGATAAGCTCTCCATCATGGCGTACTACGATCCTACGCACTTCAAGCCGGGTGACAGCGACAGCCACGCGCTTCGCCAGCTCGACAAGCGTAAAAGCTCGATGATGGCCGGCCTCTCTTATGTGCATAACACCCAGTATGGCTTCCTGCGTACGGCCCTGGCAGGCGATACGCTGGATAACAGCAACGGCTTTATCTGGGATCTGGCGTGGCTGTACCGTTACACCAACGGTGGTCTGACCCTGACGCCGGGTATCGGTGTGCAGTACAACAGCGAGAACTACAATGACTACTATTATGGCGTCTCTAAAAACGAGTCCCGTCGTAGCGGTCTGAAGAGCTACAGCGCAGATGACGGCTGGGATCCGTACCTGGAGCTGACCGCGAGCTATAACTTCCTTGGCGACTGGAGCGTGTACGGTACTGGCCGTTATGAGCGTCTGAGCGATGAAGTGAAAGACAGCCCGATGGTCGATAAGTCCTGGGCAGGCATCTTCTCTGTCGGTGTGACCTACAAGTTCTGATTGCGCACTTATATTGTGCAATTGGTGCATCAAAACGGGGCGCTTGCGCCCCGTTTGCTTTAGTGTGGTGCAGCGAGATTATCGCTTAATAATGCGGATCGTCTGACCTAAACGAGATGGCTTTTCTTCACTCGCTTTCTGCGGGGTAGTCACGCAGGCCGTTTCCACGCAGACAAACGTTTTATAACCGTCGTCAGGCACGTCGGCCATGCTGACAGACAGTGCAGGGCCCGGGTTCCAGCCCACCACGTTGCTGTGATGGTGATGTACTACCTCAATGCCGCGGTTCAGGGCACCGTCGTGGATCATGCTGCATGCTTCCGGATGCAGATAGACGCGGTCGGTACGGTCAGGAAACGCCTGAACGCCGTCGCTGAGTTTGCCTTCTTTCGCGTTGTCGACTTTATCGATAAAGGTATCGCCCAGACCGCTCACCTTCACAGCGCTGATGTCACCCACGTTGAAATAGGTGTGCAGGGCGGAGGTGGTTTCGAACTCGCCGTGGGCTTCCAGTTCGATTTCACAGGTTTTACCCAGCTTAAAGCGGGCGTACAGGGTGAAATCGTGCGGCCACAGAGCGCGGGTTTCGTCATTTGCCTGCAGCTCAAAGGTCAGCACGGCGCCGCTGTCGTCTTCGTTATGCGCTTTCAGGGTCCACTGCTGGTTACGGGCAAAACCGTGAGAAGGTAAACCCGGCTGTGCGGACGGGCCGAACCACGGCCAGCAGATCGGTACGCCACCACGGATTGCAGCCCCTTTTTTGAAGGAGGTCGCATCACTGAGCCACAATCCCTCAACTTCACCTTCCGGCTTCCAGGAGAGCAGGTGGGCGCCGTTCAGCGCCACGGAGGCCTTAACGCGCGGATGGTCAACGACGATAACGTCAGCACCGTCAATCTGGCGGCGGGAGAGCACAGGGGTAAGTTGTTCGACTACCGGAAGTGCAAAAATTTTATTAATCATTAAGCAATCCTCTGTCTTATAAATAAAAAAGGCGACCGAAGTCGCCTTTTTGGATCAAACACTCATCTCAACTTATTTGGAGATGTGAGCGATCAGGTCCAGTACTTTGTTAGAGTAGCCGGTTTCGTTGTCGTACCAGGATACCAGTTTAACGAAGTTGTCGTTCAGTGCGATACCTGCTTTAGCATCGAACACGGAAGTGCACACTTCGCCGTTGAAATCGGTAGAAACAACGTCGTCTTCGGTGTAACCCAGAACGCCTTTCATTGGGCCTTCGGAAGCAGCTTTGATTGCTTTCTTAATTTCTTCATAAGAAGCAGCTTTTTCCAGACGAACGGTCAGGTCAACAACGGATACGTTAGGAGTTGGAACGCGGAACGCCATACCAGTCAGTTTGCCATTCAGTTCTGGCAGTACTTTACCTACAGCTTTAGCCGCACCGGTAGAGGATGGGATGATGTTCTGAGCCGCGCCACGGCCGCCGCGCCAGTCTTTGTGAGACGGGCCATCAACGGTTTTCTGAGTAGCGGTGGTTGCGTGAACGGTGGTCATCAGACCTTCGATGATGCCGAAGTTGTCGTTGATAACTTTAGCCAGCGGTGCCAGGCAGTTGGTGGTGCAGGATGCGTTGGAAACGATGTCCTGGCCAGCGTAAGTTTCGAAGTTTGCACCACGAACGAACATTGGGGTGTTGTCTTTGGAAGGACCCGTCAGAACAACTTTCTTCGCACCCGCAGTGATGTGTTTACGTGCAGTTTCGTCGGTCAGGAAGATACCGGTTGCTTCAGCAACAACGTCAACACCAATTTCGTTCCATTTCAGGTTAGCTGGGTCTTTCTCAGCAGTAACGCGGATGGTTTTGCCATTTACAACCAGGTGGCCGTCTTTCACTTCAACGGTGCCGTCGAAACGACCGTGAGTTGAGTCGTACTTCAGCATGTACGCCATGTATTCAGCGTCCAGGAGATCGTTGATACCAACGATTTCGATGTCAGAACGTTTCTGAGCAGCACGGAAAACAATACGGCCGATACGGCCAAAACCGTTGATACCTACTTTGATAGTCATATATTCCACCAGCTATTTGTTAGTGAATAAAAGGTTGCCTGTAAAATTACAAAAACCTTACGCAGCGTCAAGCGGAATCGTGTCAATCATTGCGACAAATCAATCCTGTGACTAACGTTTGTGCGACTGACTCGCCTCACTTTCCCTTTGAGCTTGCAACCACATGGGGGCTGCGCCCGGAATTTTAAAGTCCTCGCAGGATAAAAATGTGAATATGATCACAATTGCCTGACCGCCTTTTCGCGACACATAAGTTTAGATCAAAAGTGCACGCAAGGGTGTTAATGTTTTGTTAGAATGCGGGGTAAAAGATGTCTGTTTCTACAGCGAGATGTAAGCATATGTCGAACCAACGTAACCCCGACGATTTGAAAAAAAACCTCACAGAAATGCAGTTTTACGTGACGCAAAACCACGGGACGGAACCGCCGTTCACCGGACGTTTACTGCACAACAAGCGAGACGGCGTCTACCACTGCCTGGTCTGTGATGCTCCGCTGTTCAATTCCCAAACGAAATTTGATTCGGGCTGCGGGTGGCCGAGCTTTTACGAGCCGGTGAGCGATGAGGCTATCCGCTATCTGACCGACTCGTCGCACGGTATGGTGCGCACGGAAATTCGCTGCGGCAACTGCGATGCGCACCTTGGACATGTCTTCCCGGATGGCCCTCAGCCAACGGGCGAGCGTTTCTGCGTGAATTCAGCCTCAATGAGCTTCACTGACGACGAAAACGGCGACCAGATCAAGGGTTGAAAAAACGATTCAGCAAATTATTCCTTTTAAAGGGCGGGACTGTGAATATTGAAGACATGATTAGCGGTATGACGCCGGAAATTTATCAGCGTCTGGTCACCGCCGTAGAGTTGGGAAAATGGCCCGATGGCGTCGCGCTGACCCCGGAGCAGAAAGAGAACAGCCTGCAGCTGGTGATGCTGTGGCAGGCGCGCAACAACACCGACGCGCAGCACATGACGATCGACACCCATGGTCAAATGGTGATGAAGAGCAAGCGTGAGCTGAAAGAGGACTTTGGTATCACCCCGAAGCCGATTGCGACTTTCAAATAATGCTCTCATGTAGGCCGGGTAAGCGCTAGCGCCACCCGGCACGCTACACTTTAGTGCGGGATCCCGAGCGACGCCGCCAGCTGCTTCGCTAACTGGTTTTCGTCATCCGCGCCGTACTCCCAGAACATCGCCCCGGCGAGACCTTTCTCTTTGATGTAGTCCGCTTTGATCGCCACGGATCGCGGGTTCTCATACGAAATCGCAAACAGCGCGTTGCCATCGGCACCCTTCACCGAAAGCCACGGCACCTTTGCCTGGTCGTCCCAGTGCTCGGTAAAGCGTTTCTGCGGATCGTTCAGCAACGTTTTGACGATATCGTTGTACTTCACGTAGGTATCTTTGGTCAGGTCATAGCCGAGTGACTTGAATAGCCCGATCTCCTGCGGCCCGAAGTAGGGCTGAGTGGCCGGATTTTTTTGCGCATCGGGTTTCGTCCAGTCAATGCCCGGCTCCACGGCGCGTTTCGGTACGCGGCCATAGAAACCAATCCCGAGATTCATCTGCTGTGGCTTCAGCCCGGCGGCCAGATAGTTGTTCACCACAAAATCGACGCTGTATTTGTCCGCGGCGGCCACCGTCGGCCAGGCGCTGGAGTCGTACAGGTTGGCGTTGAAATACTGCGTGCCGTACGCCATGTCGTAGGTCATCAGGTTGATGTAATCGAGCAGGGGCGCAATGGCTTTCACATCCACCCAGCTTTTCGGACTTTCCGCATTCGCGCCTACCGCAATGGTCACCAGCTTTTTATGCCCGAACGCGTCGCGCATCTCCTTCAGCAGGGCGGTAAAGTTATCCCTGTCGGCGGGCTGGCTAGCCACCAGGCCCCAGGCGCCGTTGACCGGATACTCCCAGTCGAGGTCGATCCCGTCCAGACCATATTTTTCAACAATCTCCTGCGCGGAGCGGATGAACACTGCGCGGCTCTCTTGGGTTGCCGCTGCGCCAGAGAAGCCACGCGCGCCCCAGCCGCCGACGGAGAGCAGGACCTTAAGATTTGGGTTTTGCTTACGCAGCGTGGGGATTAAGGCCAGGTCGGACGCCACTTTTGGCGATAGCCAGATTTGATGCAGCTTCGCCGGATCTTTCAGCGCGGCGTTGGTTTCGTCTTTTTCGTCGTTATAGACCAGACCAAACGAGTAGTTCAGGTGGGTGATCTGGCGAACGTCCAGCTTATTGATATCGCCACCCGGTCCGGCGGTGACGTCGCCACCCCCGTTAAAGTAGCCCACGGACATCAGGGAACTGGCGGAGGCAACTGACGCGCAAAGCAAGGGTAGTGCTGCCAGCAAGGGCAAACGTTTCATACAAGTTCCTCTTTGACTTAATAAAATTAACCACGCCACGGAAAAGGCGTGGCGAAAAAACAGCCTGAAGAGAATAGCATTGCCGCTTCGCTGAGGTTGCGAGGGAGTTCACTTTATGGGGATCGGAGGGGGAGTTTTGCCGGGTGGCGCTGACGCTTACCCGGCCTACAAAACCAAAGAAG
Source organism: Enterobacter sp. FB (assembly GCF_000805795.1). Lineage (NCBI taxonomy): Bacteria > Pseudomonadati > Pseudomonadota > Gammaproteobacteria > Enterobacterales > Enterobacteriaceae > Enterobacter > Enterobacter sp. FB. The sequence continues at coordinate 946,529 of NZ_JSZC01000013.1, forward strand.
TCGGCCGGGTAAGGCGCAGCCGCCACCCGGCTTAAAAGACTACGCCTGCGTTTCCAGCCAGTCTTCGAGCGTATACAGCGTCGCGCCTTCCGCAGCCATATCCATAAACGCCTGAGCGCTGTCCTGCGGGTGAATGTTCACCCCGCGGCAGCCGTCGGTGATGACGCTGACGGTGTAGCCAAGCTGAAGCGCATCCAGCACGGTGAACTTCACGCAGTAGTCCGTTGCCAGCCCCAGTACAATCAGCTCGGTGATTTCATGGTGACGTAACCAGGCGTCCAGCGCCGTTTTCTGGCGATGCCCGTTATCAAAAAACGCGCTATAGCTGTCGATAGCCGGGTTTTCACCTTTATGGAACACCGCGTCGATGGCTTTCTGGTTCAGGAGCGGATGTAACTCCGCGCCTTCCGTTTGCTGTACGCAGTGATCCGGCCAGAAAGTTTGCGCCAGCCCGTCGAGTTCACCCTGGGTGAAGGGCTCGACATTGTGCTGGCTGGCAAAGCTGCCGTGATTTGCCGGGTGCCAGTCCTGGCTTGCGACAATTGCTTCACCACGGGCTTTGCACCAGTCAATGAGCGTGTTGGCTACGTCAACGGTGCTGTCACCTTCGGCGACGGCCAGCGCACCGCCCGCGCAGAAATCATTTTGCAAATCGACCAGGAGCAGGGCGCGTTGCTTCATGAGACCTCCTTATTCGTCAGGCGTCAGTTCGCCGCGCAGGTTTTGCATCATCGCGCTGCGAATGGACTGAATGTCCAGATCCTGACTCAGTAAATAGTGAAGTTTAGTCAGCGTTGCCTCAACGGTCATATCGAAACCGCTGATCACGCCCGCATGCGCCAGCGCGTTGCCGGTGGCATAGCCGCCCATATTCACTTTACCGGACATACACTGGGTCAGGTTCACCACCACAATTCCGCGTTCGCTGGCTTCCTGAAGCTCTTTCAGAAACTCGCCGTTTTGCGGCGCATTGCCCACGCCATAGGAGCGCAGGATCAGCGCTTTCACCGGCTGGCGCAGGAAGTTACGCACCACGTCCGCAGAGATACCCGGATAAATGGTCACCACGCCAATCGGTTGCGGAGTAATCGGATGCACAATCAGCTCGCCCGCGGTGTTCGGCGCAGGAGGGGTTCCCAGACGACGGATATGAATCCCGGCCTCCAGCAGCGGCTGCAGGTTGGGTGAGGCAAAGGCGTCAAAGCCGTCAGCGTGGGCTTTGGTGGTGCGGTTCCCGCGATACAGACGGTTGTTAAAGAACAACGACACTTCGTTAATCGGGTAATTCGCCGCCACGTACAGGGAGTTCAGCAGGTTGATCTGCCCGTCAGAACGCAGCTCCGCCAGCGGAATTTGCGATCCGGTGACGATAACCGGCTTGCTCAGGTTCTCCAGCATGAAGGAGAGCGCCGAGGCGGTAAATGCCATGGTGTCGGTACCGTGCAGGATCACGAAGCCGTCGTACTGGTCGTAATGGGCTTTAATGTCATCCGCGATGTGCTGCCAGTCTTCCGGCGTCATGTCGGAGGAGTCCATCAGCGGCTCGTATTCGTGGATGGTGAAGTCAGGCATTTCCGGACGGTGGAATTCGGGCATCAGCGCAAGCTGACGCTGCAGGTGGCCGGAGACGGGGATATAGCCGTTTTCAGAGCGCTGCATACCGATGGTACCGCCAGTGTAGGCTACATAAATCGATTTCTTCTGCATGGTAGTGAGTTCTTGTTCTTCAAAAGAAAAAAATCCCCTCTTCGTAGGAAGAGGGGACGGTTTTTAACGGACGTTCGCGCAGGTCAGGCAAAACGCGTAACGACTCTGTGGATCGTTAAAGGCCGCAAGCTTATCGCTTTCTGCCTTCATCGCTTTTGCCGCCGTGGCGACCGGCGCAGGCAGGTAAGCCTGCAGCGCCTCCGGCAGCATGGCGCGTACCGAGCCGGACATGCTGTCCATGACCATATCGAAGAACGACGGTTCGTCCTGGTAATACTCGATATGCCACTGCTTCAGCTTCGCCAGTTCGGCGGCTTTCTTCACCGCATCATCGAAGTCGCCCAGGCTGTCCACCAGTCCGTTGCTCTTCGCATCCTGACCGGTCCAGACGTGGCCCTGCGCAATCTGGTCGATCTGCTCAGGCGTCTTTTTGCGCGAGTCGGCGACCAGGGTGATAAAGCGTTTATAGCCGTTCTCAATGCTGAGCTGCATCATCTCAGAGACTTCCGGCGGCAGGGATTTGGTCACCGCGACATCCGCGAGCGGAGAAGTCGCTACGCCGTCAGTATGCACGCCCAGAGAATCCAGGCTGTTTTCTACGGTGTTGATCACCCCGAAGATGCCAATCGAGCCGGTGAGCGTGCTTGGGTTCGCCACGATGTAGTTGGCTGGCGTGGAGATCCAGTAACCCCCGGAGGCGGCCATTCCGCCCATTGAGACGACGACCGGCTTACCGGCGGCGCGGGCCGCGGCCAGTTCAGCGCGGATCACTTCGGAGGCGCTGACGCTACCGCCAGGGCTGTTGACCCGCAGGACAATCGCCTTCACTTTCGGATCCAGGCGCGCATCGCGGATTTGTGACGCGGTGGTATCGCCGCCCACGTTCCCCGGGGTCTCCTGACCGTCCATGATCGCACCGTTAGCAAAGACCACCGCGACGCTGTCCCCGTTCTCATCCGGTTTCTTCGTCGAGTAATCATACATGCTGATGGCGCTGTAATTTTTGTCCTCTTTGCTCCAGCCAAACTGTTTGCTCAGGGATTTTTCAATCTCGGCGCTGGTGCCCAGGGCATCAACCAGTTTGTTATCGAGCGCGTATTTCGCGGTATCGCCGTCAACCTTGCGCAGGCCTTCGAGCACGCCCTGCGCGCCAGGGAACACCTGCTCAGGCGTAATCTGACGGTTAGCGGCAACGGTGCCGAGATAGTTCTGCCACAGCTCGCCAATCCAGCGGCTGTCCGCTTCGCGGGCGGCAGGTGACATATCGTCGCGGATAAACGGCTCCACGGCGGATTTGTACGTGCCGACGCGGAAGACGTGGGTGGTAACCTTCAGCTTATCGAGCAGCGATTTATAGTACAGGCCGTTGGTGGCAAAGCCGTGCAGATCGACCGTACCCTGCGGGGAGAGCCAGATTTTATTGGCGAAGCTCGCCAGATAATATTGTCCCTGGCTGTAGCTGTCGCCCACGGCAATGACCGGCTTGCCGCTGTCGCGGAATTCGCGCAGCGCTTTACCGATGTACTGCATAGACGGCTGATCGCCGCCGGCAAAATCTTTCAGATCCAGCACGATGCCGGTGATGTTGCGGTCATCTTTCGCCTGACGGATGGCATCGACGATATCGAACAGGGAGTTTTCCTGCAGGCGGTCGGACGTGGCGCCAAACAGCTGGCGACTGATCACACCCAGACGGTTGCTGGCTGACGGTTTATCAACGATGACGCCGGTGATATCGAGTAACAGGGCCCCGCGAGTCGAATGCTGCGCCTGATTTGCGTTGCTGATGTGCATCCAGATGCCCGCGCAAACCAGAACCAACAGGATGAAGAAGATATTCATCACCAGGTTGCGGACGAAGTTGAGCAGTCGCCACGTCCATTTAAAGAAACCGGCAATAATTCGCCAAAGGGTTCGCATGTATTCTCCCTAACCAGAAAATGACTGTTTCCGTCGCCACTGGACGGTAATGTTGGGTTATCGTAATGACCCAACCGCCACTTGTCAGCAGGAATCGCCTGCCAGGCTGTAACAAAATCTGCCGTCGTGTTAATTTTGTGAGTAAATTTCAAGAAAGGAGTTAACCAATGGACGCACTCGAACTGCTTGTTAACCGCCGTAGCGCTTCCCGTCTGGCCGAACCTGCCCCGGCAGGCGAGCAGCTGGAGAACATTCTGCGTGCCGGCATGCGTGCCCCCGATCATGGCACGCTGCAGCCGTGGCACTTCTTTGTGATTGAAGGCGAAGGTCGCGATCGTTTCAGTAAACTGCTGGGGCAGGGGGCGGTGGCCGCAGGGCAGGATGAGAAAGGAATCGATAAGGCGCGTAATGCCCCGTTCCGCGCCCCGATGATCATTGCTGTCGTGGCAAAATGCCAGGTGGATCATAAAGTCCCGGTCTGGGAACAGGAAATGTCTGCGGGCTGTGCGGTGATGGCGATGCAGATGGCCGCCGTCGCGCAAGGCTTTAACGGTATCTGGCGCACCGGTGCGCTGACCGAAAGCCCGGCGGTCCGGGACGGTTTTGGCTGCGGTGAGCATGACAAAATTGTCGGTTTCCTCTATCTCGGTACTCCGCAGCTTAAAGCCTCCAGCACCATCAGCGTGCCGGACACCACGCCTTTCGTCAGCCGTTTCTGATAACGCGCGCTAAACTGTCTGGATTCTGAGCATCTGCCGCAGAATTCAGACAGTCATACTTACCTCTTTATGGAATGAGCGCTACCATAGCGCGATTGAGATGACAGGAGACGTCCATGAGCGAGCAAACCATTCGTTTAACGCAGTACAGCCACGGAGCCGGTTGCGGTTGTAAAATTTCCCCTAAAGTGCTGGAGACCATCCTGCACAGCGAACAGGCGAAGTTTGTCGACCCGAACCTGCTTGTCGGCAACGAAACGCGTGACGATGCAGCGGTTTATGACCTGGGTAACGGCACCAGCATTATCAGCACCACCGACTTCTTTATGCCGATTGTCGACAACCCGTTCGATTTCGGGCGTATTGCGGCCACCAACGCCATCAGCGATATCTTCGCCATGGGCGGCAAACCGATTATGGCGATCGCTATTCTGGGCTGGCCGATCAACACTATCCCGCCGGAAGTAGCCCGTGAAGTGATTGATGGCGGCCGTTTCGCCTGCCAGCAGGCGGGGATTGCGCTGGCCGGTGGTCACTCTATCGATGCGCCGGAGCCTATCTTCGGCCTGGCCGTTACCGGCGTGGTCCCGACCGAGCGCGTGAAGCGCAACAGCACCGCGCAGGCGGGCTGCAAGCTGTTCCTCACCAAGCCGCTGGGCATTGGTGTGCTGACCACCGCCGAGAAAAAATCCCTGCTGAAGCCTGAGCACATAGGGCTGGCAACCGAAGTCATGTGCCAGATGAACCTCGCGGGTGCGGCGTTCGCCAATATCGACGGCGTGAAGGCGATGACCGACGTGACCGGTTTTGGTCTGCTGGGGCACCTCTCCGAAGTGTGTCAGGGCGCGGGCGTGCAGGCGCAGGTCTGGTATCAGGACGTGCCGAAGCTACCGGGCGTGGAAGAGTATATTGCTCAGGGCGCGGTCCCGGGCGGTACCCAGCGTAACTTCGCCAGCTATGGTCACCTGATGGGCGAAATGCCAGAAGAATGGCGCAACCTGCTGTGCGATCCGCAAACCTCCGGCGGCCTGCTGCTGGCGGTCACGCCGGAATCCGAAGCCGAGGTTCAGGCCACGGCCGCCGAGTTCGGCATTACCCTGACGGCGATCGGCGAGCTGGTGACCGCGCGCGGTGGCCGACCGATGATTGAGATCCGTTAATTCGATGCGGTTGTTTATTGCCGAAAAGCCGAGCCTGGCCCGTGCCATTGCCGATGTGCTGCCCAAGCCGCATCGCAAAGGCGACGGCTTTATCGAATGCGGTAACGGGCAGGTGGTTACCTGGTGTATCGGTCACCTGCTTGAGCAGGCGCAGCCGGATGTCTATGACAGCCGCTACGCCCGCTGGAATTTAAACGATCTGCCCATCGTGCCTGAAAAATGGCGCCTGCAGCCCCGACCTTCGGTGACCAAACAGCTCAACGTGATCAAGCGCTTCCTGCATGAAGCCGAAGAAATCGTGCACGCGGGTGACCCGGACAGGGAAGGACAGCTGCTGGTGGATGAGGTGCTGGACTATCTGGAGCTGGCGCCGGAAAAGCGCCAGCAGGTGCAGCGCTGCCTGATCAACGACCTCAACCCGCAGGCGGTGGAGCGTGCGATCTCGCGCCTGCGCGCCAACAGCGAGTTTATTCCGCTGTGCGTCTCCGCGCTGGCCCGCGCGCGCGCGGACTGGCTGTACGGCATCAACATGACCCGCGCCTACACCATACTCGGGCGCAACGCGGGCTATCAGGGCGTGCTCTCCGTGGGGCGCGTGCAGACGCCGGTGCTGGGGCTGGTCGTGCGTCGTGATGAAGAGATTGAGAACTTCGTCGCCAAAGATTTCTTTGAAGTGAAAGCGCATATCGTCACGCCTAAAGACGAACGCTTTACCGCCGTCTGGCAGCCGAGCGATGCCTGCGAGTCATATCAGGATGAAGAGGGGCGTTTGCTGCACCGTCCGCTGGCGGATCATGTGGTTAACCGCATTACCGGACAGCCCGCTATCGTCACCAGCTATAACGATAAACGGGAATCAGAACCCGCGCCGCTGCCGTTCTCGCTGTCGGCCCTGCAGATTGAGGCCGCGAAACGCTTTGGCCTCAGCGCGCAGAACGTGCTGGATATCTGCCAGAAGCTCTATGAAACCCATAAGCTGATCACCTATCCGCGTTCGGATAGCCGCTACCTGCCGGAAGAGCATTTTGCCGGTCGTCATTCGGTGATGAACGCCATTAGCGTGCACGCGCCGGATCTGCTGCCGCAGCCGGTGGTGAACCCAGATACCCATAACCGCTGCTGGGACGACAAAAAGGTGGACGCCCACCACGCGATTATCCCGACGGCGCGCGCCAGCAGCGTCAACCTGACGGATAACGAAGCGAAGGTCTACAACCTGATCGCTCGTCAGTACCTGATGCAGTTCTGCCCGGACGCGGTGTTCCGCAAATGCGTGATCGAGCTGGAAATCGCAAAAGGGAAGTTTATCGCCAAAGCCCGTTTCCTCGCGGAAGCAGGCTGGCGCACGCTGCTCGGCAACAAAGAGCGTGACGAAGAGAACGACGGTACGCCGCTGCCCGTGGTGGCTAAAGACGACGAACTGCTGTGCGAGAAAGGGGAAGTGGTGGAACGCCAGACCCAGCCGCCGCGCCATTTTACCGATGCGACGCTGCTGTCGGCTATGACCGGGATCGCCCGGTTCGTGCAGGATAAAGGTCTGAAGAAGATCCTGCGCGCCACCGACGGTCTGGGCACGGAGGCAACCCGCGCGGGGATCATCGAGCTGCTCTTTAAGCGCGGTTTTCTTGAGAAAAAGGGGCGCTATATCCATTCGACCGAGCCGGGCCGCGCGCTGATTCACTCCCTGCCGGAGCTGGCCGCCAGGCCGGACATGACCGCGCACTGGGAATCGGTGCTGACGCAGATCAGCGAGAAGCAGTGCCGCTATCAGGACTTTATGCAGCCGCTGGTGGGGACGCTTTACCAGCTGATCGATCAGGCGCGCAGCACGCCGGTGAAAACGTTCAGAGGGATGGTTGCACCCGGTGGTGGCGCGAAGAAACCGTTTAAAAAGAAAAAGAGCGCGGCCGCCTCTTAACCCGTAGGCCGGGTCAGGCGAAGCCGCCACCCGGCGAAAAGCCGCTCTGCGGCCTGAAAAAAGCCCGTTGGCGCTAACGCTTACCGGGCCTACAGGGCGAGAACGCCGCGAAAACTTAAATCACACCCTGCCCAATCATCGCATCCGCTACCTTCACGAACCCGGCGATATTCGCCCCACGCACGTAGTTGGTTTGCGATGCTTCACCGCCGTACTCCACGCAGGCGTGGTGAATATCCAGCATGATATGGTGCAGGCGCGCATCCACTTTCTCCGCCTTCCAGCCGAGACGCGCGGCGTTTTGCGCCATCTCGAGGCCGGAGGTTGCCACGCCGCCCGCGTTGGCGGCCTTGCCCGGTGCAAACAGCACGCCTGCCTCCAGGAACAGATCCGTCGCGTCGATGGTGGTCGGCATGTTTGCCCCTTCGGCGACCGCTTTTACGCCGTTGCTAATCAACGTGCGCGCGGCTTCAGCATCCAGCTCGTTCTGCGTGGCGCACGGCAGGGCGATATCCACCGGCACGCCCCACGGCTGTTTCCCTTCGAGGTAGGTCAGGCCAAACTCCCGGGCGTAATCCGCTACGCGTCCATCGCGGCTGGCTTTGATTTCACACAGGCGCGCCAGCTTCTCTGCCGTGAAGCCCGCTTCATCCACCACCGTTCCGCTGGAGTCAGAGGCGGTCACCACGCGAGCGCCAAACTGCATCGCTTTTTCAATCGCGTACTGCGCCACGTTACCGGAGCCGGAAACGGCTACGCGCATGCCTTCGAAGCCTAAGCCGTGACGCTTGAGCATGGCCTCTGTGAAGTATACCAGGCCGTACCCGGTCGCTTCCGGGCGGATCAGGCTCCCGCCAAACGACAGCCCTTTGCCGGTAAAGACGCAGGCGCTGTTGTTGGAAAGCTTTTTCATCATCCCGGCCATAAAGCCCACTTCACGTCCGCCCACGCCGATATCACCGGCAGGCACGTCGGTGTCCGGGCCGAGGTGACGGTAGAGTTCGGTCATCAGCGCCTGGCAGAAACGCATCACTTCACCTTCGCTTTTGCCTTTCGGATCGAAATCGCTGCCGCCTTTCCCGCCGCCCATGGGCAGCGTGGTCAGCGCGTTTTTAAAGGTCTGCTCGAAGCCGAGGAATTTCAGAATCGACAGGTTCACGGACGGATGGAAACGCATGCCGCCCTTAAACGGACCGATGGCTGAGTTAAACTGTACGCGCCACGCGCGGTTAACCTGCACCTGGTTGCGATCGTCCACCCACGTCACGCGGAACTGGATCACGCGCTCTGGCTCGACAAGGCGTTCAAGCAAAGACATCTGGCGATAGCGCGGGTTTTGTTCAAGGAAGGGCCACAGGGTGGTCATCACTTCGCGCACGGCCTGGGCGAACTCGCTTTGGTGCGGGTCGCGCTGCTGAACATGGGCAAGGAAACTTTCCAGAGAGCGTGTCTGATCCATAGATATAAGAACCTCTTATAATAGTGTTTGTATATGACTTATGCGTTTTGTGTTGTTTTTTTGACTATACCACCCGTACCGCTTTGTGTGGCAAGCAGAAATTCAGGACGAAAGGGAAATTAATGACAGGTGCTGCGTCATAACCAAAAGCGATGGCGCGCTAAATTAAAGATTCTGCCCGATTTACCGTTATAGTCATTATCAGGACACAACAGGAAGAGAAGTCTATGAACCGTTACGTGATGGCCGCGTTATCATTGATGTTGACCGCAGGCGCGCAGGCTGACCGCATTCGCCCGGATGTGGAAGTGAATGTGCCGCCGGAAGTGTTTACCTCCAGCGGCCAGCGTGCGCAGCCGTGTAACCAGTGCTGCATTTATCAGGATCAAAACTATTCTGAAGGGGCCGTCGTGAAGGCGGAGGGCGTGCTGCTGCAGTGCCAGCGCGACGAGCGCGCCATCAGCACGAACCCGCTGGTCTGGCGTCGCGTAAAACAATAAACGCCTCCAGCAGGGGAATATCCGCGGGGGCTAAGGTATAGCCAAACGCCTCTTCAGGCGTACACCACGCCAGCGCGCTGTGGTAGTGCGCCGTGAGCGCACCGCTAAACGCAGGAACGTGCCAGGCGTGCAGGTTGATTAAGCGCTGCGAGACTTCGCGCTGGTGGCTTGCCACGTATTGCGCAGGGCGGGCTTCAATACCTAACTCTTCACGCAGCTCGCGGATAAGTGCCTCGGGCTGGGTTTCACCCGCCTCGACTTTGCCGCCTGCAAATTCCCACATGCCAGGCTGGTCGGCGTGGGCAGGGCGCTGCGCCAGTAAAATTTTGTCGTCTTTTTCGATGATGGCGGCAACGACATCGAGTGTTTTCAGCATGGTCGTCAATAATTGATAGCGAAAAAAGACATATTATCGTGCCCTTTCTCAGAGTCCAGTAATCAGGAGAATCAGGTGAAAGAGACTACCGCCTGGGTTGCCCCTATCGAATCCCTTCCCGCCAGCCTTAAACCCATTGCCGTGATGCAGAAAAAGCATTTTGGCGCCGTGCTGAATCCCACGCGCTGGTGGGGGCGCATGCCGCGTCTGTTCTGGCTGGTCGCGCTGTTCGTCGGTTTTCTGGAGCGTCGTCGCGCGCGCCTGTCACCCGTGCTGCGTTCGCTGCTCATGACGCGGGTGTCCCAGCTCTGCCACTGCGCTTTCTGTATTGATGCCAACAGCCTGCGGCTAGCCGAGCGCTGCGGGGCGCTGGATAAGGTGCAGGCCGTGAGCGACTGGCAGGGTTCCGCCTTGTTCACGGAGCAGGAGCGCGCGGCGCTGGCCTACGCCGAGGCGGTGACCGCCACGCCGCCCCGGGCGGATGAGGCCATCAGAACGGCGCTGAAGCGCCACTTTACGGAAGATGCCATCACCGAGATGACGGCGCTCATTGCCTTTCAGAATCTCTCTGCCCGCTTTAACGCCGCGCTGGATATTCCGGCGCAGGGGCTATGCGCCACCTTTAACGAGACGCCCCATGCTTGATCGCCATCTTCACCCGCGGATAAAACCGGCTCTGGATCGTCTGGTCTCTATGCTGGACAGGCCGGGCATCACGCCAGACGGATTGACCCTGACCGGGTTTGCCATCGGCGTGCTGGCGCTGCCGTTTCTGGCCCTCGGCTGGTATCCGGCGGCGCTGGTCGCCATCGTGCTTAACCGCCTGCTGGACGGTCTGGACGGGGCGCTGGCGCGCCGCAGAGGCCTGACCGATGCGGGGGGATTTCTCGATATCGCGCTCGACTTTCTGTTCTACGCCCTGGTGCCGTTTGGCTTTGCGCTGGCAGCACCGGCGGAAAATGCGCTGGCAGCCGCCTGGCTGCTGTTCGCGTTTATCGGGACCGGCAGCAGTTTTCTGGCGTTCGCGGCCCTGGCCGCGAAGCACGACATCGACAACCCCGGCTATGCGCACAAGTCGTTTTATTACATCGGCGGGTTAACGGAAGGGACGGAGACCATCGCGCTGTTTGTGCTGTGCTGCCTTTTTCCTGCGCACTTTACGCTCTTCGCGTGGGTATTCGGCGCGCTGTGCTGGCTGACCACCACAACGCGCATCTGGAGCGGCTACGTGACGCTGAAGTCACTCAATCCTTAGCGCGCGCTTTCAGGCCCGCGCTCACCGGTCGTCACGGGGTTCTGCGGATGACTACTCCATTCGTACCAGCCGCCGTCATAGACGGCGATATTCTTCCAGCCCATCGCCCGGGCGTACATAAAGGTTTCAGACGCCCGCCAGCCGGTGCCGCAGTAAAACGCGACGTGCTGTTCCGGCAGAATATTCCAGCGCTTCCACTGGGCGGCGATGTCGTCAGCGCTGCGCATGGTGCCATCCGGGTTATGGAAATCCTCCATGTGGGTGGCATCGCTGCCCGCGTGACCCCAGCGGGCACCGGCAATTTCACCTTTTGGCTTGATGTAGCTGTAGCCGCTGGTTTCGCCGATGAACTCCGGCCACGAGCGTATGCTGACCAGAGAGGCATCCTGACGGTGCAGCATGCCGCGCGCCTGTTCCATATCCACCATCAGCTGCGGCTGGCCGGGGATTGGCGCGCCGAATCGGGGGCGGGCGTCACTTTACCGGGCGTACCGCGCTCAACCGGCAGGCCTGCATCTGACCACGCCTTCCAGCCGCCGTCGAGAATACGCACATCCTTCACGCCCGCATACAGCATAATCTGCGCCACGCGCGCGGCGGCGTAGACGTCGCGGCCATACAAAATGACGGTAGTATCGTGACGGATCCCGTGCTTCGCCAGCATCGCTCTCAACTTGTCGTCGGAGACTTTATTCCACAGCGGTTCGCTTTCCACCTCGTTGGTGTCGATATAGCCCGCGCCGGGAATGTGGTTCAGCAGGTAAAACTTCGGTGCACCCCAGGCGGCCTCAATCACTTTCCAGTCGCCCGCCGGTGCGGCAGCCACGGGTTTACCCTGCTGGAGCCGGTGGATCCACTGCGGGTAAACCAGCTGTTCAAAGTGAGGCAGGCGCTGAAGGCGTTCGGGCGTCTGCAGAGCATCGCTGAGCAGCGAAACGTGGCGGTACCCGGCTTTCTCCAGGCGGGCTTTCACCGCCTGGTTATCGTTCTCGTCGCCGTACAGGGCGATGGTCGTCGCAGGGGTAAGCTGATGCTGTTTTGCCCACAGCGCAATCTGCTCGTCGCTCATGGCGCTGAGCCAGGCGGCAGCAAGGTTGAGCGCGGCGGGTTCATGCCCGGAGGGGCCGCTAAGCGTCTGCGGCCAGCCGTTATAGAAGGCGCTGGCGCGTGTGTCGACAGGCGTGCCGTGCTGTGCCTGAAGCTGAGACAGCGTGATGGCGTTGGGCATATCAGCCGCCAGCGAGGAAAAAGAAGCGAGGCCGCAGAGCAGGGCCAGCGCGGTCAGTTGAGAAACACGTTTCATCGAATAACCTGACGTCAGTAAAAGAGGGGGGCATTGTCGTCTCTCCCGAAACGGAAAACATTGCGTTAGCACATTATTGCCAGCGAGAAATCTCAATCAGCTCGCCGCCGGGTGGAATATCGTCCTCATCGTGCGTGACCAGCACCGCCGGAATATTGCGCGCGCGGACGGCGTCAAATACCCATGCCCGAAACGTGGCCCGTAACGCTTTATCGAGGCGGCTGAACGGTTCATCCAGCAGCAGCGCCTGCGGCTCCGCGAGCAGGGCCCGCAGCAGGCTGACCCGGGCACGCTCCCCGCCGGAGAGGGTGGCCGGATCGCTGGCGTAATGGCCGCTCAGCCCGGCGGAATCCAGCGCCTGCGCGACCGCCTCCCGACGCGCGCGTCCGGTGATGCGCTCGGGCAGCGCCAGCAGCAAATTTTGCCCGACGCTGAACTGATCGAACAGCAGCGCGTCCTGAAAGAGAATACCCAGCCCGCGGGACTCCACGGGAAGCGCGTCGCAGCGACGCGCGTCGAGCCACAGTTCGCCCCGCGCCTGGAAATCGTCTGACAGCGCGCCGACCATCCAGGCAAAAAGGGTCGACTTTCCGCTGCCGGACGGCCCCATCAGAGTGACGATCTCCCCGCGGGGCACGCAAAAACTGACCTCGCGGAAAAGCGGTTCGATGGTGAGATTTTTTACCTTCAGCATTAACGTAACCCTTGTCGGTAGTGGCCCACGAGCCGGGATAGCAGGGCGGCAAGACCAAATACCGTGCCCGTGACCAACAGTAATCCCAGCGCCCGGTTAGCGAGAATCGGGATGCTGCCCCCGCTGCTGAGCGCGACGGTTTCGGTGGTCAGCGTGGCGAAACGCCCCGCGCCCAGCCACAGCGTCGGCATGTATTGCGCCATGCTGACGGAAAAGCCGGTGGCAAAGGCCAGTAGCGCAGGGCGCACCAGCAGCGGGCATTTCAGCAGTAAAAAGATTTTTGTCCGCCGCCAGCCGAGGGTTCTGGCGGTGAGGATAAGCTGGGGATCGATCCGTCGCCAGGCGGGTTGCAGTACCAGCAGCATCCACGGCAATACCCACAGAAGGTGGCTCCAGAGCACGGCGGCGTAGTGCCCGTCGATGCCCAGGTGCAACGCAATGGCATACTGGCCGATGACGAGCGGGAGGGCCGGAAGGGCGAGCGGTAACCATACCCACAGCGTGCCGCGCTGCGGGCCCCACTCCAGCCAGAGTAACCCGACGACCAGGGCAATCAGGGCTGAAAGCAGACCGAAGGAGAGGCTGGTTCCCACCGGGCCAACGTCATCCCGTTGCGCCAGCATCAGCAGTACCGCGGCGCACAGGACGCCGCAGGCGGGCAGAAACCCGCTCAGTGCCCGCTCAGGCAGGACGCGCTGCGACCGGGGACGCGTTCCGGTGAGGTCCGCAAGTGTGCGAACCCATGCCTTCCAGAGTCCGTATCCCAGAGCGGCAAGCGCGGCCAGCAGCAGAAGGAGAAGCAGGCACAGCAGCGTCCCTTTTGCCTGCTGCTGCGCGTCGCCCTGGCTTAACCACTGCCAGGCCAGCACGGCCAGGGTAGGCGGGTTGCCGGGCCCGAGAACGATCGCCACGTCCACGACCGACAGCGACCATGCCAGCACCGCCAGCATGACTGCCCCGAGGACGGGCGCGATAGCTGGCAGAATCAGCCAGCTCAGCGTCTGAAATCGCCCGTAGCCGAGCGTCTGCAGGACGATCTTCTGCTGCGCGAGCCGTTTTTCCGGCAGTACGGCATAAATGGCCCACAGGACAAACGCGCTCTCTTTGACTGCGAGCGTCAGCCCCAGCCCGGCGCCGTAGCGGTCAAACGGCGGCGAACACACGGTGCAGACCTGATAAAACAGGCCGCCCTCGGCAAACAGCAGTAGCGCGCCGGTGGCGAACGCTGCATGGGGGATCGCCAGCAGCCACGGCAGGCGGGTTGTGAGACGTCGCCAGCGTTTACCGGGCCAGAGAAGGCTGACGAGGAGAAGGGCAATGAACAACGCCCCCAGCGTGGCGATGAGCGTTGAGACCAGCGTGGCGACGGCCGCCTGCGGGAGCTGCGGATCGTTCAGCAGCCGCTGCCAGTTTGTCAGCGAAAACGCCGGGGCAAGCAGCATGGCGCCGGCGGGCAGGATCGGCAGATAAATCACCGCCATCGCCAGCCAGACGAGCCCGCTCAGCGGGTGCCGTAACGACGCAGCCATTCCTGCTCCAGCGCGTTCACCCAGGCGGACTGCGGCTCGGCAAGCACCTTCGGCAGCCCCTGAGGCGTGTGTGCCAGCAGCTGTCTGGCTTCTTCTTCGGGCAGCGTTTTCGCATCCAGCACGCTCGGATCGCCCCAGATGGCAGGGTCAGCTTTGCGGATCTGCGCCTGCGGCGACAGCAGGAAATTGGCGACCATTTTCGCCCCCGCGCTCGCGCTAGCGTTGGCCGGAATCGCCACAAAATGGACGTTGCCGAGCATCCCGCCCTGAAAACCATAGCTGTAGCTGTCGGCGGGCAGTTCGCCGCTCGCCACTTTTTGCTGCGCATGGGCCGGATTAAAGGTCAGGGACAGGTACAGGCTGCCGCGGGCAAGCAGGGCATCCATCCGTGCAGGAGAAGGGGGAAAATCTTTCCCTTCGCGCCACAGCAGCGGGTGGAGCGTGTCCAGATAATCCCAGAGCGGGGCCGTGACCTCGGCAAAGGTGCTATCGGGGGCCTGTTGCAGCGCCTCCGGGTGAGCGGTTAGCGTCATCAGCAACTGCTCAAGAAATGCCGTGCCGGTAAAATCGGGCGGGCGAGGATAGCTGATCTTGCCCGGATGCTGCTGCGCGTACGCCAGCAGCGCCTGAGGATCGGTCGGCGGCGTCGGCATGGTGGCTTTACGGGCGATAAAGGTCAGCTGCGCGCCGCCCCACGGCGATTCCGCGCCGTCTGTGGGGATAGCAAAATCCTCCGTGACGGGCTTGCGGGTATCGACATAGCGCCAGTTGGGCAACGTCTGCGCCCATCCGGTCTCCAGCAGGTTTGCCTCTTTCAGCGTGCGGAAGTTCTCGCCGTTAACCCACAGCAGGTCAACGGAGCCGTTGGTCTTACGCCCCGCGGCGGCTTCGGTCTGAATACGTTTTACCGCGTCGGCAGCATCCGCCAGCGGGACAATTTTAAGGGTAATGGCATAGTGCGTTTGCATCTCGCCGCTGACCCACTCCAGATAGCGGTTGACCGCCGGATCGCCGCCCCAGGCGTTAAACCAGACGGTCTGGCCTTTAGCCTGTTGCTGAATGGCCTGCCAGCCGTCGGCGGCATACAGAGGGGCCGCCAGCAGCAGCCCGGTCAGAAACGCGCAAAAACGCACACGGCGCATAATGCCTCACTTTTTAGCAGACGGGAGATAACGGGAAAACAGCCGGCGGGTGACCAACGGCAATAACCCCAGTAGTGTAAAGGCGAATAGCATGCCCAGCGACAAAATATCGCGTAGCGAGGTCACTTTTCCCAGCTCGCGCCCGGCGTTGAGAAAGACCACCGTTGCGGGCAGCATGGCGAGCTGGCTGACCCACCAGTAGCGAAATACTCTCATGCGGGTCAGCCCCATCAGCAAATTCACCAGAAAAAACGGGAACAGCGGCATCAGGCGCAGGGCAAAAAGAAAGTTCGCGCCGTCGCGCGCCATGCCGGTATTCACCGTACTCATCTGCCGGGCAAACCGCCGTTGCACCCAGTCGCGCAAAAGATAGCGGCTGGCGAGCATCGCCAGCGTGGCCCCAAGCGTGGAGGCAAACGAGACCAGCACAGTGCCTTCCCACAGGCTAAACAACGTCCCGCCCAGCAGGGTCAGGATCGCCGCGCCGGGGATCGAGAGGGCGGAGACCGCCACATAGACCGCAAAGAAGATCAGCGCGCTGCGCAGCGGCGAGTGGTCGACATAGGAGAGTAATGCCTGCTGGTGCGTTTTAATCTCTTCCAGGGAGAGGGTTCTCGGCGGAAGCATGATAAACGCCAGAATAAAGGCGCCCAGAAGGGCGCACAGGAAGAGTGTTTTTGAAAGGTTCACGCGTCATTACAGCTTGAATTTAGCCCACACCGGCGCGTGGTCAGACGGTTTTTCCATGCTGCGGATGTCGTAGTCGATCCCGGTTTCGATGCAGCGCTCGGCCAGCGGGGAACTGGCCAGCAGCAGATCGATACGCAGGCCGCGGTTGTCGTCAAAGCCTTTAGAGCGATAGTCAAACCAGGAGAAGCGATCCTGCGTTTCCGGGTTGGCATTGCGGAAGGTATCCACCAGGCCCCAGCCCAGCAGGCGCTCCATCCACTCACGCTCTTCCGGCAGGAAGGAGCATTTGCCGGTGCGCAGCCAGCGTTTGCGGTTCTCTTCGCCAATACCGATATCGAGATCCGTCGGGCTGATATTCATGTCGCCCATGATCAGCACCGGATTCTCTTTTTTGAGTTCGGTGGTCAGGTAGTCCTGTAGATCCTGATAAAACTTCGCTTTCGCCGGGAATTTGGTTTCATGGTCACGGCTCTCACCCTGCGGGAAATAGCCGTTGATGACCGTGATATTGCCGATCGCAGAAGGGACTTCCGCCATGATAATACGACGCTGCGCTTCTTCACCGTCGCCCGGGAAGCCGCGACGCACGGAAACCGGCGGCGCTTTGGTGAGCAGCGCGACGCCATAGTGACCTTTCTGGCCGTGATAAAAGACGTTGTAGCCGAGTTTCGCCACCTCTTCGAGGGGGAACATGTCGTCGTGAACCTTTGTCTCCTGCAGGCCGATCACATCTGGCTGATGTTGCTCAACGATAGCTTCAAGCTGATGAGGGCGGGCACGCAGGCCGTTGATATTAAAAGAGACAAATTTCATAGTCGCTGCCAGTGCAAGGTGAATAGTGCAAGGATGGTAGCAGAATTTGCGTCAACTGTTACCGGCTTCGACCAATAACTGCAACAGATAATGCCGGTGGTGCAATATTTGCACCATTCTGACGCGCTTCGCCCCCAAACAGGGCGTAAATGGCCGATAAATTTCGCGAGCGATCACAATTCCAGAATTATATTTGGCCTGTGCATACTCTTTCTGATTTTCATGCGGCAAAGCGCCGCTTGTCGTAAAAATATTCACTTTTTATGCACTAACAGTGAATAACTCCATATTGTAACTCATTGATATTCTGTTACCTCAACCCGTTTATGCATTTTTATCGCTGGCTGGCACGAAGGCTGCAATCTACATTCACAGTGCAAACACTCAATTATTTAACATTCAAATAACCTTTTATTTACCGGATGAGGTCGCTATGTCTCTGTCAATTACGCGTGAAAATTTCGATGAATGGATGATGCCGGTTTACGCTCCGGCGGCTTTTATTCCGGTTCGTGGGGAAGGCTCGCGCCTGTGGGATCAGCAGGGTAAAGAGTATATCGACTTTGCAGGTGGGATTGCGGTGAACGCGCTGGGTCATGCGCACCCGGCGCTGCGTCAGGCGCTGAACGATCAGGCGGCGAAGTTCTGGCATACCGGCAACGGCTTCACCAACGAGCCTGCGCTGCGCCTGGCCAAAAAACTGATCGACGCGACGTTTGCCGAAAAAGTCTTTTTCTGTAACTCGGGGGCGGAAGCCAACGAAGCGGCGCTGAAGCTGGCGCGCAAATATGCACACGATAAGTTTGGTACCCACAAGAGCGGTATCGTGGCGTTTAAAAATGCCTTCCACGGACGCACGCTCTTTACCGTCAGCGCGGGTGGCCAGCCTTCCTACTCGCAGGATTTCGCACCGCTGCCGCCGGATATCCGTCACGGTATTTATAACGATCTGCAGTCTGCCAGCGAGCTGATTAACGACACCACCTGTGCGGTGATCGTCGAGCCGATGCAGGGTGAGGGTGGCGTGCTTCCGGCGCAAAAGGAATTCCTGCAGGGGCTGCGCGAGCTGTGCGATCGTCATAACGCGGTGCTGATTTTCGACGAAGTGCAGACCGGCGTGGGCCGCACCGGCGAGCTGTATGCCTATATGCACTACGGCGTCACGCCGGATGTGCTGTCGACCGCCAAAGCGCTGGGCGGCGGCTTCCCGATTGGCGCGACGCTGACCACCGAGAAATTCGCCAGCGTGATGACCGTCGGCACCCACGGCACCACCTACGGCGGCAACCCGCTGGCCACTGCCGTTGCCGGACAGGTGCTCGACATCATTAATACCCCTGAGGTGCTGAAGGGCGTTAAGCAGCGCCACGACTGGTTTGTTGAGCGCCTGAATGCCATCAACGGCAAGGTTGGCCTGTTTAAAGAAATTCGTGGCCTGGGGCTGTTAATCGGCTGCGAGCTCACCGCTGAGTTTGCCGGAAAAGCTAAACTTATTTCACAGTCAGCGGCAAAAGTCGGCGTGATGGTGCTGATTGCCGGTGCCAACGTCGTGCGTTTTGCTCCCGCGCTGATTGTCAGCGAGGAAGAGGTGCAAACCGGTCTGGACCGCTTTGCGCTGGCGTGTGAAAAGGTGAAATCCGGGGTGTCATCATGATGGTCATCCGTCCCGTTGAGCGCGGCGATCTCGCCGGGCTCATGCAGCTTGCCGGTAAGACGGGAGGCGGGCTGACCTCGCTTCCTGCTGATGAAAAAACGCTGTCGGCGCGCATTGAGCGCGCCCTTCAAACCTGGCAGGGGACGTTGCCAAAAAGCGAACAGGGGTATGTGTTCGTGCTGGAAGACACCGACACGGGGACCGTGGCCGGGATCTGCGCCATCGAAGTGGCCGTCGGGCTTAACGACCCGTGGTACAACTACCGCGTCGGCACCATGGTTCATGCCTCGAAAGAGCTGAACGTCTATAACGCGCTGCCGACGCTGTTCCTCTGCAATGACCACACGGGCGCCAGCGAGCTTTGCACGCTGTTCCTCGACCCGGCGTGGCGCAAGGAGGGCAACGGCTATCTGCTCTCCAAATCGCGCTTTATGTTTATGGCCGCCTTCCGCGATCGCTTTAACGAAAAGGTGGTTGCGGAGATGCGCGGCGTGATCGACGACACCGGCTATTCACCGTTCTGGGAGAGCCTGGGCGAGCGCTTCTTCTCTATGGAGTTCAGCCGGGCGGACTATCTCTGCGGCACGGGTCAGAAAGCCTTTATTGCCGAACTGATGCCGAAGCATCCTATCTATACCCATTTCCTCAGCCCGGAAGCGCAGGCGGTGATCGGTGAAGTGCATCCGCAAACCGCGCCTGCCCGCGCGGTGCTGGAGAAAGAAGGGTTCCGCTACCGCAACTATGTCGACATCTTTGACGGTGGGCCTACGCTTGAGTGCGATATCGACCGCGTGCGCGCGATCCGTAAGAGCCGGCTGGTTGAGGTCTCTGAAGGCCAGCCCGCGCCGGGCGACTGGCCGGCATGCCTGGTGGCGAACGAAAATTACGCCAACTTCCGTGCGATGCTGGTGCGGACCAACCCGAAATGTGAACGTCTGGTGCTGACGGCTGCAGAACTGGATGCCCTGAAATGTAACGCCGGCGATAAGGTTCGCCTGGTGCGTCTCTGCCCTGAGGAGAAAACAGCATGACATTATGGATTAACGGTGACTGGGTCACGGGCGAAGGCGAACAGCGCGTAAAGACCAATCCGGTAGGAAAAGAGGTGCTCTGGAAGGGGAACGACGCCAGCGCCGCGCAGGTGGAACAAGCCTGCCATGCCGCTCGCCGCGCGTTCCCGGCGTGGGCAAAACAGCCTTTCGCCGTGCGCCAGGCGCTTGTTGAAAAGTTTGCCGGGCTGCTGGAGGCAAATAAGGCCGAACTGACGCGCATCATCGCGTCTGAAACCAGTAAACCGCGCTGGGAAGCGGCAACCGAAGTGACGGCGATGATCAACAAAGTCGCCATTTCGGTGAAGGCGTACCACACCCGCACCGG
Organism: Enterobacter sp. FB; assembly: GCF_000805795.1. Classification (NCBI taxonomy): domain Bacteria; kingdom Pseudomonadati; phylum Pseudomonadota; class Gammaproteobacteria; order Enterobacterales; family Enterobacteriaceae; genus Enterobacter; species Enterobacter sp. FB. The sequence continues at coordinate 966,745 of NZ_JSZC01000013.1, forward strand.
CGAACAGCACACCGAGATGCCGGACGGCGCGGCCACGCTGCGCCACCGTCCGCACGGCGTGCTGGCGGTGTTTGGTCCGTACAACTTCCCGGGGCATCTGCCGAATGGCCACATTGTGCCCGCGCTGCTGGCAGGCAATACCGTGATTTTCAAGCCGAGCGAGCTCACCCCATTAACCGGCGAGGCGGTGGTTAAGCTGTGGGAACAGGCTGGCCTGCCGCCGGGCGTGCTGAACCTGGTGCAGGGCGGACGCGAAACCGGCCAGGCGCTGAGCGCGCTGAGCGATATCGACGGCCTGCTGTTTACCGGCAGCGCCGGGACGGGCTATCAGCTGCATCGCCAGCTGGCGGGGCAGCCGGAAAAAATCCTTGCTCTCGAGATGGGCGGCAACAACCCGCTGATTGTGGAAGACCCTGACGATATCGACGCCGCGGTGCACCTGACGATTCAGTCCGCCTTTATTACCGCCGGACAGCGCTGCACCTGCGCCCGCCGCCTGCTGGTGAAACGGGGCGCGCAGGGGGATGCGTTCCTCAAACGTCTGGTTGAGGTGAGCGCGCGTCTGGTACCAGCCGCGTGGGATGCCGATCCGCAGCCGTTTATCGGCGGGCTGATTTCCGAGCAGGCCGCGCTGAACGTGCTGAAGGCCTGGCAGGACCACGTCACGCGCGGCGCGAAAACCCTGCTCGAACCGAAACAGGTTCAGCCGGGTGCCTCGCTGCTGACGCCGGGCATCGTTGAGATGAGCGGCGCGAGCAACGTGCCGGATGAAGAGGTCTTTGGCCCGCTGCTGTGCGTCTGGCGCTATGACGATTTTGACGACGCCATCGCAATGGCCAATAAGACCCGCTATGGTCTGTCGAGTGGGCTGATTTCGCCGCATCGCGAGAAGTTTGACCAACTGCTGCTGGAAGCACGCGCCGGGATTGTGAACTGGAATAAACCGCTCACCGGGGCCGCGAGCACCGCGCCGTTCGGCGGCGTGGGCGCGTCGGGGAACCATCGCGCCAGTGCGTGGTATGCCGCCGATTACTGTGCCTGGCCGATGGCGAGCCTGGAAACCCCGGCGCTGACGCTGCCGGAAACGCTTAATCCGGGGCTGGACTTTACCGGAGGGGACCGTCATGAAAGCGCGTGAAGTCAACTTTGACGGGCTGGTGGGGCTGACCCACCACTATGCCGGTCTCTCTTTTGGTAATGAAGCCTCCACGAAGCACCGTTTTCAGGTCTCCAACCCGAAGCTGGCGGCGAAGCAGGGGCTGCTGAAGATGAAAGCGCTGGCGGATGCCGGTTTCCCGCAGGCGGTGATCCCGCCGCAGGAGCGTCCGAACGTGGCGGTACTGCGTCAGCTCGGCTTTAGCGGTACCGATGAGCAGGTGGTCGAAAAAGCGGGGACGCAGACGCCGCACCTGCTCTCGGCGGCAAGCTCCGCCTCTTCGATGTGGGTCGCCAACGCGGCCACCGTCGCGCCGTCAGCCGATACGCTGGATGGCAAAGTCCACCTGACGGTAGCGAACCTGAATAACAAGTTTCACCGCGCCACCGAAGCGGAAACCACCGAGCGCGTGCTGCGCGCCATTTTCAACCAGGACGCCCATTTCGCGGTGCATCAGGCCCTGCCGCAGGTGGCGATGTTTGGCGACGAAGGCGCAGCCAACCATAACCGCCTGGGGGGCGATTATGGCGAGCCGGGTGTGCAGCTGTTTATTTACGGGCGAGAAGAGGGGGGCCACGTCGCGCCAACCCGTTATCCTGCCCGTCAGACGCTGGCGGCCAGCCAGGCGGTTGCCCGCCTGAACCAGGTGAATCCTTCCCAGGTGATTTTTGCCCAGCAGAACCCGCATGTGATCGACCAGGGCGTGTTCCACAACGACGTGATTGCCGTTTCTAACCGCCAGGTGCTGTTCTGCCACGAGCAGGCGTTTGCCCATCAGGAAAAGCTGCTCGCCACGCTGCATGAGCGCGTGCGCGGCTTCACGCCTGTCCAGGTGCCAACGGAGGCGGTGAGCGTGCAGGACGCGGTTGAAACGTATCTGTTCAATAGCCAGCTGCTCAGCCGCGATGACGGCAGCATGATGCTGGTCCTGCCGCAGGAGTCCCGGGATCATCAGGGCGTATGGCGCTACCTGACCGAGCTGGTGAAGGCGGATAACCCGATTGACGAACTGCGCGTGTTTGACCTGCGTGAAAGCATGGCCAACGGCGGTGGTCCAGCCTGTTTACGTCTGCGCGTGGTCTTGACTCAGGACGAAATGCAGGCGGTTAATCCGGCGGTCATGATGAACGATACGCTCTTTACGCGCCTGAATGACTGGGTCGATCGCTACTATCGCGACCGTCTAATGCAGGCCGATCTGGTTGACCCGCAGCTTCTGCGCGAAGGTCGCGAGGCGCTGGACGCGTTGTCGACAATCCTGCAGCTGGGATCGGTTTATCCGTTCCAGCGCTAAAGGAGTGGGTATGGAAAATTTACTGGCGCTGACCCTGGCCGATGAAACGCCGGAACAGAAAGAGGGGGATGGCCCCTCATTTCGCTGGCGGTGGCTGGGGCGCGGGGTGCTTGAGCTGACGCCGACCGCAAAGAGCGATCTCTCGCTGCTGCTTTCAACAGGCATTCACGGGAATGAAACGGCGCCCGTTGAGATTGTCGATCTGCTGCTGCACGCGCTGTATCGCAATGAAATTGCCCTGAAGTGCCGCGTGCTGGTGGTGCTCGGCAATCCCCCTGCGCTGGCGCAAAACAAACGGTATCTGGTGAGCGACATTAACCGCATGTTCGGCGGGCGCTGGTCGCAGTTTCCGCAGAGTGACGAAACGGCGCGGGCGGCGTGGCTGGAGAATGTGGTGACCGCGTTCTTTGCCGCTGCGGGTCCCGTGCGCTGGCATCTGGATCTGCATACGGCCATCCGCGCGTCCTACCATGTCCGCTTCGGCGTGCTGCCGCAGCGCAATCAGCCGTGGGAGGAAGATTTCCTGAGCTGGCTGGGAGATGCCGGGCTGGAGGCGCTGGTGTTTCACCAGTCGCCGGGCGGAACCTTTACGCACTTCACCTGTGAGCACTTTGGTGCGTTGTCCTGTACGCTGGAGTTGGGGAAAGCGCTGCCGTTTGGGGAAAACGATCTCACCCGCTTTGCGCCAACGCATCTCGCCCTGCGGGCGCTGCTGGGCGGGTCGGCTCCCGAGCCTACGCACCAGACCGTTGAGCGGTACCGGGTCGTACAGCAGATCACGCGCCGCAGCGACGCCTTCCTGCTCCACATGGCCGCACACACCCTCAACTTCACCCCGTTCCGCAAAGGGGCGCTGCTGGCCGAGGATGGCGAGGAACGTTACGAGGTGCAGAAAACCACCGAGTATGTTTTATTCCCTAACCCAACCGTCGCGTTTGGCCTGCGGGCCGGGCTGATGCTGGAAAAAATATCCTGAACCTTTCCCCTCTCATCATCCGGGAGGGGAAGTTAAATACCTTTTCTTAGCAATTAAAGCGCGTGAACGTGTTTTGCAGAATATTCCTGGTGAATTGCTTTATTATTCACCTTCACTCCGTTATACTTTTGCTAAATCGCTTTAAAATCATCGTATTGAATATTTTTGGTTGCAACTCTCCACGCTTTATCCTTATTTCCTCCACATTTGGCGAAAATTTGTTTTTTACACTTTCATTGTTTTACCGTTGCTCTGACTAATTGACGATAAACCCCGTAAAGTTAATCTCGTCAACACGGCATAGCGCCGAAGAATAACTGAAAGAAAGGAAATAAATTATGCGTAAGTTTACTGCACTGTTTGTTGCTTCTACCCTGGCTCTGGGCGCTACCAGCATGGCGTTCGCCGCAGATACTGCGGCCACCACCGCTGCCGCGCCTGCTGAAGGCAAAATGATGATGCATCATAAAGGCCCGGGTATGCACAACGAGATGATGATGTTTAAGGATCTCAACCTGACGGATGCGCAGAAACAGCAGATCCGCGATATCCGGAAAAGCGAACGCGACCAGATGAAACGTCCGCCGATGGAAGAGCGTCGTGCCATGCATGACATCATCGCCAGCGACAGCTTCGACAAGGCGAAAGCCGAAGCGCAGATCGACAAAATGGCCGAGCAGCACAAAGCCCGTATGCTGGCTCACCTGGAAACCCAGAACAAGATCTACAACATTCTGACCCCGGAACAGAAAAAACAATTTAATGCGAATTTTGAGAAGCGTCTGACAGAACGTCCGGCGATGGAAGGTAAAATGCCAGCACCAACCGAATAATCGGTTCACTCTCTTAAGACCGCCGGGATCCTGTCCACAAAAGCGCAATCGCTGTGGACAGGACCGGCGGTTTTTCTTTCCTGCCCTCTTGTCTGCCGCCGCCAGCGCGGTATGCTCCTGTAGTCGCATCAGAGAATGTTTGTAGAGTCATGGCGTTAGAATTTTTATTAACGTTCCGCTAAGGCCTGCCCGCTCTGCTGCCGATACTGTGTTGTGAATACCTAACGATAACAAACAAGACAGCAACGATAGCAATATCCTTGCCCTGGCACGGGTTGTGCCATTCAGGAGTGGTGATGGAGTTCTTTGATATCCGTAAGATGCCGGTCAGCCTCTGGCGCAATGGTGCGGGTGAAACGCGTGAGATTTGTTGTTTCCCTCCCGCAACGCGCGATTTTCACTGGCGCGCCAGTATCGCAACTATCGCCAGCAACGGCGAATTTTCCTCTTTTCCCGGCGTCGATCGGGTAATTACCTTGCTGGAAGGCGGGGAGGTGACGCTGGATGCCGGTCAGGCGTTCTTCCATACCCTGAAGCACCATCAGCCCTACAGCTTTGCCGGCGACCTGCCGGTGAAAGCGCTGCTGTCCGATGGGCGGATGGCGATGGACTTCAACATCATGACCCGTCGCGACTGCTGCCGGGCGAAGGTGCGCGTGGCTGACCGTACCTTTACCACCTTTGGCACACGCGGGGGCGTGGTGTTTGTGTTAAGCGGGGCGTGGCAGCTGGGTGATAAATTGCTGACGGCCGATCAGGGCGCCAGCTGGGAGGAGGGTACCCATACGCTGCGTCTGCTGGAGGCTCAGGGTACCTTATTGTTCAGCGAAATCACGTGGCTGCCAGGCCATTGAGCTCAATGATTTCAAACTTACCGGCCAGGACAGGTTTACAGAGAATTTTGTAGCCATCGTGGTCAAATCCGGCGGGCGTGCGCAGCAGGGTTGCCGCGTCGTTGATATCTTCGACAGCGCCCAGCCAGAGCCAGTTATTGACGATGTGATATTGGGTCATCGCGTCACCCACTTCTTTTAGCGCAACGGCGCTTTCCCAGGGCCAGCACTTCACGCTGATGGCCGCCAGACCGGCGAGGAGCCGGGCGTGGTGCGCCTCAACGCTCTCTTTCCCACAGCAGGCACCGGCACAGCGCTTCAGCGCGGATCGAAAACAGGCGCGTCCGCGCGTGGTCGCCTCCAGGCCCAAAAGGCTGTAGCAAAGCTGGAGCTCGTCCGCCAGCGTCTGCAGCGCCTGAAGTGCCGCACGTTTATTGGCGAACAGTCCATAGAGATTCGGGGCATGAGAAAAATCGACGTCGCGCGCGTAGACGACCTGCGGCTTGCCTTCGTTGATCTGCAGGGAGCAGAGCTGACGGTTGCGGCGCAGGCGCTTGTTGAACAGCGGCTGCTGCTCTTTAATCAAACGCGCTTCCAGCAATAGCGCACCCATTTCTCCTGCCGTCTGGAACCAGGTAATGCGTCGCGACTGGCGCAGCATGGCGGCCTCGTCCGGGGTACGCAGATGGGATAACACCCGACTGCGAATGTTAACGCTCTTGCCGATGTAGAGCGGCAGGGTGTCGCTTTCGCCGTGAAAGATGTACACGCCCGGCTGTTTAGGCAATGCTTCAAGCCAGGGGCGAAGGTGCTCGGGATATTCGTAGATAGCCGCCGCTTCAAACTCAAGACGCGGGGCGGATTGACGCCTGCTCACATACTGCTCCATATACTGTTCAGGTATACAGTGTAGCAGGAGTGTGGTGGTTAAAAAAGAGCCGGGTGGCGGCGACGCCTTACCCGGCCTACAAAACGGGGTTACCGTTTTGCATTTATTTCCAGAAGTCGTCAAACACCGTAATCGGTGGGCGACGCTTGTGCTCGGTTTTCAGATACCAGCCTTCGATGATCTTCGCGGTGCCTTCATCCAGCTTTTTGCCTTCCAGATAATCATCAATGTTGTCGTAGGTGACGCCAAGGGCCGCTTCATCCGGCAGGGAAGGGCGATCGTCTTCAAGGTCAGCTGTCGGCGCTTTCTTATACAGATGCTCAGGGCAGCCCAGCGCGGCCAGCAGCTGCTTGCCCTGACGCTTGTTCAGGCGGAAGATCGGGTTGATGTCGGTGCCGCCGTCGCCGTACTTGGTGAAGAAGCCGGTGATCGCTTCGGCCGCATGGTCGGTGCCGACCACGACGCCTTTGGTCATCCCGGCGATGCTGTACTGCGCTTTCATGCGCTCGCGGGCTTTTTCATTGCCGCGAACGAAATCGCTCAGCTCAATGCCCGCTTCGCGTAACGCCTGCTCGCTTGCCAGCACCGAGCCTTTAATATTCACGGTCAGCACGCGGTCAGGCTGAATGAAGGCGATTGCATCCTGGCAATCCTGCTCGTCTGCCTGTACGCCGTAAGGAAGGCGCACAGCGATAAACTGCAGCGTCTCATCGCCCGTCTCTTCGCGGAGCTCTGAAATGGCCATCTGGCAGAGCTTACCGGTCAGCGTTGAATCCTGGCCGCCGCTGATGCCCAGCACCAGAGATTTCAGGAAAGAGTTCTTCTTTAAATACGCTTTTAAAAAATCCACGCTGCGGCGGATCTCTTCATGTGCATCTACCGCAGGCTTCGCGCCCAGCGCCTGGATAATCTCTTGTTGCAGAGTCATCACGCTCTCCATAAACAGAATGTGTTAACTGTTAAAACTAACCCTTTGGACGTAAAACGACAAGGATCACAGTTTCGAGTGCGCTAATTTACGCCGTTTTAGCAGGTTATCGTTGTTTTATTAGAATTTTCCGAAATTCGTCTGGCGTAACGCACAAAGTTGAACAATAGTACTTTTTATCCCATGCTTAGATAACACGCTGATAAACAAGAGGACGGAATATGAACAAGAACGTAGCAGGAATTCTTAGCGCAGCGGCGGTACTGACTATGCTGGCAGGGTGTACGGCTTACGATCGCACCAAGGATCAATTTACGCAGCCCGTAGTAAAAGATGTCAAAAAAGGGATGACCCGTTCGCAGGTCGCTGCGATTGCCGGTAAACCTTCTTCCGAAGTCACCATGATTCATGCGAAAGGGACCTGCCAGACCTACATTCTGGGTCAACGTGATGGTAAGGCAGAAACCTACTTTGTCGCCCTGGATGATACCGGTCATGTGATCAACTCCGGCTATCAGACCTGTGCTGAATACGATACTGACCCGCAGGCACCTAAGGCGTAGTCACCCTGCTTGCCTGAGGATGTTAACAAACCGGCCCTGAGGCCGGTTTTTTTATGCATCGGAAAATCTTATTTCTTTTCGCGAATTATTTGCCCGAAATGTGAGGGTAGTCAACAAGCCAGGTCAATGAGAGACAATTTGAGTCTGTTCAGAATTATCCCCTGTCTGTACCATTGCGTATACTCACTCCAACGATAAACAACAGTACGCAAACTACCTGTCTGCCGGGACAGCGAGTCGAGTGAGAACGCGACGGCAGGTAGTCATACAAGAGGGAAATTACGATGGAAAAGAAACATATCTACCTGTTCTGCTCAGCGGGCATGTCAACCTCGCTTCTGGTGTCAAAGATGCGTGCGCAGGCTGAAAAGTATGAAGTCCCTGTGGTGATCGAAGCGTTCCCGGAAACGCTGGCGGGCGAAAAAGGTCAGACAGCCGATGTTGTTTTACTGGGACCGCAAATTGCCTATATGTTGCCCGAAATTCAACGACTGTTACCCAATAAACCGGTCGAAGTGATCGACTCGGGGCTGTACGGCAAGATTGATGGTTTAGGTGTTCTTAAAGCTGCTGTGGCAGCGATTAAAAAAGCTGCTAATTAATTTTTATTTTTCCCGTCAAAGAGTTATTTCACACACAATACGCCGTAACATGCGTTACGGCATTTAAGGGTATTTTCCTATGAGTAAAGTCATCGCTTCACTTGAAAAGGTACTCCTTCCTTTTGCTGTTAAAATAGGAAAGCAGCCTCACGTTAATGCCATCAAAAACGGCTTTATTAAATTAATGCCGTTGACGCTGGCCGGGGCCATGTTCGTTTTAATTAACAACGTTTTTCTGAGCTTTGGTGAAGGTTCCTTCTTTTATTCATTAGGAATTCGGTTAGACGCTTCCACAATTGAAACCCTTAATGGTTTTAAAGCCATCGGCGGCAACGTCTATAACGGTACGTTGGGGATTATGTCGCTGATGGCGCCTTTCTTTATTGGGATGGCGCTGGCAGAAGAGCGTAAGGTGGACCCGCTGGCCGCCGGGTTATTATCCGTCGCCGCCTTTATGACAGTGACCCCGTACAGCGTCGGTGAAGCCTATGCTGTGGGCGCCAACTGGCTGGGTGGGGCTAACATCATCTCCGGTATTGTTATCGGCCTGGTGGTGGCAGAGATGTTCACCTTTATTATCCGTCGCAACTGGGTGATCCGCCTGCCGGATAGCGTACCGGCCTCCGTTTCCCGTTCATTTTCCGCGTTGATTCCAGGTTTCATTATTCTCTCTATCATGGGGATTATCGCCTGGGCGCTCTCCCACTGGGGCACAAACTTCCACCAGATCATCATGGACTCTATCTCTACGCCGCTGGCGTCAATGGGTGGCGTGGTCGGTTGGGCGTACGTAATTTTCACCTCTCTGCTGTGGTTCTTTGGCGTGCATGGTTCACTGGCACTGGCCGCGCTGGACAGCGGAATTATGACCCCGTGGGCACTGGAAAACGTTGCACTTTATCAGCAGTACGGCTCCGTTGACGCGGCGCTGGCAGCGGGTAAAACCTTCCATGTGTGGGCGAAGCCGATGCTTGACTCCTATATCTTCCTGGGCGGTACCGGGGCAACCTTGGGTCTGATCATCGCGGTCTTTATTGTCTCTCGTCGCGCAGACTACCGTCAGGTCGCGAAGCTGGCGCTGCCATCAGGCATCTTCCAGATTAACGAACCGATTCTGTTCGGTCTGCCAATCATCATGAACCCGGTCATGTTCATTCCGTTCATCCTGGTTCAGCCGCTGCTGGCCGCTATCACCCTGACGGCGTATTACATGGGCATCATTCCACCGGTCACCAACATTGCACCGTGGACCATGCCAGCGGGTCTGGGCGCCTTCTTCAACACCAACGGCAGCGTCGCAGCCTTCCTGCTGGCGATATTTAACCTCGGGATTGCCACCCTGTTGTACATGCCGTTCGTGGCGATTGCGAACAAAGCCGCCACCATCATTGATGAAGAAGAGAGCGAAGAGGATATCGCCCTCTCACTGAAATTCTAAGATTGACGGCGCGGGGAAACCCGCGCCAGCCACAAGGAGCTTAAAGATGTTAGATTTGGATAATATTGTCGCAGACGAAGCCGTCGAGAACGATCTCGAAGAAGTGGTGATGGGGCTTATCATCAACTCCGGGCAGGCCCGCAGCCTGGCCTACGCCGCGCTGAAGCAGGCCAAGCAGGGGGATTTCGCCGCCGCGAAAACCATGATGGAACAGTCCCGCACGGCGCTGAACGAAGCGCACCTGGTGCAGACAAAGCTGATTGAAAGCGATCAGGGCGAAGGGAAGATGAAGGTCAGCCTGGTGCTGGTCCACGCGCAGGATCACCTGATGACCTCGATGCTGGCACGCGAGCTGGTGGCGGAGCTTATTGAGCTTCACGAGAAGATGCAGTAAGTCAGACTGAGTAGCAGGAGGTCAGCACGATGGAAATTAAAACCGCACTTGAACAGCAGCTGTTTAATGGCAAAAATTTTCACGTGGTTATCTACAACAAGACGGAGAGCGCCAGCGGTCTGCATCAGCATGACTACTACGAGTTCACGATTGTTCTGACCGGCCGCTACTACCAGGAGATCAACGGTAAGCGCGTTCTGCTTGAACGAGGGGATTTTGTCTTCCTGCCGATGGGGTCTTATCACCAGAGCTTTTACGAATTTGGTGCCACCCGCATTCTGAATGTGGGCGTCAGCAGACGTTTCTTCGAGAAGCACTATCTGCCGCTGGCGCCGTTCTGCTTTGTGGCCTCCCAGGTTTATCGCGTCAAAAACGAGTTCATGACCTGGATTGAAACGGTTATCGCCTCGCTTAACTTCCGCGACAATGAATTTGATGAGTTTATTGAAACGGTGACCTTCTACGTGATGAACCGGCTGCGCCATCATCGTGAAGAGCAGCAGGTGACGGATGATATTCCGCAATGGCTGCGCAGCACCGTTGAGCTGATGCACGATAAAAGCCAGTTCAGCGAAAATGCGCTGGAAAATATGGTCTCCCTGTCGGGCAAATCCCAGGAATATCTGACCCGCGCGACGCAGCGTTATTACCGTAAAACGCCCGTGCAAATTATTAATGAAATCCGCATTAATTTTGCTAAAAAACAGCTGGAAATTACCAACTATTCTGTTACCGATATTGCATACGAGTCAGGATACAGCAGCCCCAGCCTGTTTATTAAAACCTTTAAGAAATTGACGTCATTCACACCGAACAGTTACCGGAAAAATTTGACGGTAATTAATTAACTGTCGGCGGATTACCCGCCACGAATATTGCTTTAATGGCTTGCCCAAATAGCGGGAAGAGCACGCTATACCTTGCAGGCGATTAACCTGATACGCTAAGGGAGATATTATGCAGAAGAAATTAAAAGTCGTAACCATTGGTGGCGGCAGCAGCTATACCCCGGAATTACTCGAAGGTTTCCTGAAACGTTATCATGAATTACCGGTCAGCGAATTATGGCTGGTAGACGTTGAGGAAGGTCAGGAGAAGCTGAATATTATTTTCGACCTGTGCAAGCGCATGGTGGAAAAAGCAGGCGTGCCTCTGACCGTGCATAAAACCCTCGATCGTCGTCTGGCGCTGAAAGATGCGGATTTTGTCACCACCCAGCTGCGCGTCGGCCAGCTGAAGGCGCGTGAGCTGGACGAGCGTATTCCCCTGAGCCACGGGTATCTGGGGCAGGAGACCAACGGCGCGGGCGGCCTGTTTAAAGGCCTGCGCACCATCCCGGTGATTTTCGACATCGTCAAAGACGTGCAGGAGATCTGCCCGAACGCGTGGGTCATTAACTTCACCAACCCGGCCGGTATGGTGACCGAGGCGGTCTATCGTCATACGAACTTCAAGCGCTTTATCGGCGTCTGTAATATTCCGATCGGCATGAAGATGTTCATCCGCGACGTGCTGGCGCTGACCGACAACGACGATCTCTCCATCGATCTGTTCGGCCTGAACCACATGGTGTTTATTAAAGATGTCATCGTGAACGGAGAATCGCGCTTTGCCGAGCTCCTCGACGGCGTAGCCTCCGGTCGTCTGACGGCGGCATCGGTGAAAAACATCTTTGACCTGCCGTTCAGCGAAGGGCTGATCCGCTCGCTGAATCTGCTGCCTTGCTCGTACCTGCTTTACTACTTCAAGCAGAAAGAGATGCTGGCCATCGAAATGGGCGAGTATTATAAGGGCGGCGCGCGTGCGCAGATCGTTCAGAAGGTCGAAAAGCAGCTGTTCGATTTGTATAAAGACCCGAACCTGAACGTCAAACCGAAAGAGCTGGAGCAGCGCGGCGGGGCCTATTACTCCGATGCGGCGTGTGAAGTGATCAACGCCATCTACAACGATAAGCAGGCGGAGCACTATGTTAACGTCCCGCATCACGGCCATGTCGACAATATTCCGGCTGACTGGGCCGTTGAAATGACCTGCATCCTGGGGCGCGAGGGGGCTAAACCGCATCCGCGTATCACCCACTTCGATGACAAGGTCATGGGGCTGATTCATACCATCAAAGGCTTTGAAGTGGCAGCAAGCAACGCGGCGCTGAGCGGGGAGCTCAATGACGTGCTGCTGGCCCTGAACCTCAGCCCGCTGGTGCATTCTGACCGCGACGCGGAGCAGCTGGCCAGCGAGATGATCCTGGCGCATGAAAAGTGGTTGCCGAACTTTGTCGCCACGATCGAGAAGCTGAAGTTCAAACAGCAATAAGAGGACGCACAATGGAAAACCTGCTGATCGTTAATGCTGATGATTTTGGCCTCTCGAAAGGCCAGAACTACGGCATTATTGAAGCCTGTCGCCGGGGGGTTGTGACCTCTACAACGGCGCTGGTAAATGGTGAGGCGGTTGAACACGCGGCGCAGCTGAGCCGCGAGGTGCCAGAGCTGGGCGTCGGCATGCATTTTGTGCTGACGCTCGGGATGCCGCTTTCGCCAATGCCGGGCCTGACGCGCGACGGCCAGCTGGGTAAATGGATTTGGGAACGGGCGGAGCAGGGTGCTCTGCCGCTCGAAGAGATTGCCCGCGAGCTGGAGTGCCAGTTCAACCGCTTCGTTGATGTGTTTGGTAAAGCGCCGACGCATATCGACAGCCATCACCACGTGCATATGATCCCGACAATTTTCCCTGTTGTCGCCGGGTTTGCGCAGCGCAAAGGCGTGGCGATGCGCGTGGATCGCGAGGTGCACGGATTGCCGGACTGCGCTTTTACATCCACTGAGGGGTTCAGCAGCGCGTTTTACGGAGAAGCGATCAGCGAAGCGCTGTTCCTGAAGGTGCTGGATGATTCCGCTGCCCGCGGGGAAACCTCGGTGGAAGTGATGGCGCATCCTGCCTTTGTCGATAACACCGTGCGTAAAAGCGCCTACTGCTGGCCGCGGCTGGCGGAGCTGGACGTGCTGACGTCGGCCTCGCTGAAATACGCGATTGCCGAGCGCGGGTACCGGTTGGGGACTTTTGGGGATCTTTGAGATAAAGCCCGGTGGCGGCTTCGCCTTACCGGGCCTACAAAAGCAATCGACATGCAAGCCGGGTAAGCGTAAGCGCCACCCGGCTTTTTTCACGCCGGAATCTGATCGACCTTGCTGCTTCGCGACCAGACGCGGTGCGCGGCGAGCAAATCAAACAGCTTCGTCATGAAGGCATCGTCAATGTTATCTCCCTCGACAATGCCGTCCTCACCCTGATCGGCCACCTTCAGCTGCGCTTTAAACTGTCGCGCATCGCCGGACAGCGCGATCGGTTTCAGGTGCTTATAGGCTTCCAGCAGATAATAGACGGCGTCGCCGTTGGTCAGCAGACTGGCAAGATCTCCGCCCGGCACAATCACCGCATCGACGGTGAGCGATGGCGCACCGGCAAAGGTCGCCGCGACCGGCAGCACAGAGCCATCGTCGGCCGTCACTTCACCCATGCGGGAATAGAGCAGTTTGGCATGCACGCCCTGGGTTTTTAGCGCCTGCATGATCCCCAGCACGTCGCTGGCGCGGGTTTTGTCGTTAAGCAGAATGGCAACCACGCGGCCTTTAATCGAGCCGCCCAGCACTGCATACAGGCTCAGCGACGGATCTTTCTTCACGCCGTTAACCTCTTTCGGCGGAGCGAGGTTACGCTGCTCGTCGGTCAGCGTAATGCCCAGGTTATCCGCAACGCTCTGGGCAAGCTGAACATCAATATGCGCCAGCTGATCGACCACGCGCTCGCGGATGTAGGTGCGCACCACTTTACTCAGCTCAAAGCTGAAGCCGCCGATGATGTGCTGTTGCTCAATCGGCGTCTGGCTGTTCCAGAACAGGCGAGGGTGGGCGTAATACTCGCCGAACGAGGGGCTGCGCTCGCGAATTTTATTGCCATCGATACGCTCCTGATAGGATTCGAATCCACCGCGTTTCGGTCCGGGAGGCGTTTCACGCGGCCAGTTATCGTTGATGGAGTTCGGCTCATAGTTTGCCGGGTTGGTATCAATATCCTGACGGTGCATCCCGTCGCGCTGGAAGTTGTGGTACGGGCAGGTTGGGCGGTTAATCGGAATTTCGTGGAAGTTCGGCCCGCCAAGACGGCTGATCTGCGTATCGGTATAGGAGAACAGGCGTCCCTGCAGGAGCGGATCGTTGGTGAAGTCCAGCCCCGGCACGATATGCCCCGGGTGGAACGCGGCCTGCTCGTTTTCGGCAAAGAAGTTATCCGGGTTGCGGTTGAGCACCATTTTACCCACCAGCTGCACCGGTACCAGCTCTTCCGGGATCAGCTTCGTCGGGTCCAGAAGGTCGAAATCGAACTTAAATTCGTCCTCTTCCGGGATGAGCTGCAGGCCGAGCTCGTATTCCGGGAAGTCGCCCGCTTCAATGGATTCCCAGAGCTCGCGGCGATGGAAGTCCGGATCGCGCCCGGTCAGCTTCTGCGCCTCGTCCCACACCAGCGAGGCTTTACCCGCCACCGGCTTCCAGTGGAAACGGACAAACGTGGCTTTCCCCTCGGCATTGATCAGACGGAAGGTATGGATGCCGAACCCCTCCATGGTGCGGTAGCTGCGGGGGATCCCGCGGTCTGACATCGCCCACATCACGTTGTGTAAGGTTTCAGGCTGCAGGGAGACATAGTCCCAGAAGGTGTCATGCGCACTTTGTCCCTGCGGTATGGCCCAGTGGGGCTCCGGTTTTACCGCATGGACAAAGTCAGGAAATTTATGCGCGTCCTGAATGAAAAACACCGGCGTGTTATTGCCGACCAGATCGAAAATCCCCTCTTCGGTATAAAACTTGGTGGCAAAGCCGCGGATATCCCGGACGGTGTCTGCCGAACCTGCGCCGCCCTGCACGGTGGAGAAACGCACAAATACCGGGGTAATTTTATCCGGGTCGGAGAGGAAGTCCGCTTTGGTGATCGCCTTCAGGCTCTTGTAGGGCTGAAAGTAGCCGTGCGCAGCGGAACCGCGTGCGTGGACGATGCGTTCCGGTATCCGCTCGTGGTCAAAATGGGTGATTTTTTCCCGCAGAATGAAGTCTTCCAGCAGGGTTGGCCCGCGCGAGCCTGCGCGAAGTGAGTTCTGATCGTCAGCAATGCGCACGCCCTGATTGGTGGTGAGCGCAAAACCTTCGCCGCCTTTACGGTGTGGCTCAAGCGATTTCAGCTTGTCGTTTCCCGTATCCGGGGATTTCATGCTTCCCGGTGCGGTAGGCTGTTCGCCTGGTGCGGAAGGGCCCGGGGAGGGGCGGTGAGAGCCGTCTGCAGGGGCGAGAGAGTCCATGCCCGGTTGAGATTCTTCAGTGCCATGAATCGGTGATTGATGTGTTTTATCTTTGTTCGACATTGCACGCTTCTCCTTTATCCATTGCTAAAAACCCTATTAAGGATAGAACAATGTCGTAAGATGGCTCGCGAACTAAGAGTTTTCACATGCCATCATTAACGAAAGGAGCCATCTCACCCACTCGGAGCGCGACGGAAGGCAGCAGGATCGGCTATCATAGAATTTTCCTGCTTCAAGAATTTGCTTTAGTGAATCCGTCGCTTATGAAACCTCTTCGTCAACAAAACCGCCAGGTTATTAGCTATGTGCCCCGCGTTGAGCCCGCGCCGCCAGACCATGCCCTGAAAGTGGAGGGTTTTCGCGATGTGTGGCAGTTACGGGGGAAATACGTGGCCTTTGTGCTGATCGGCGAGCATTTCCGTCGCTCTCCCACCTTTACGGTGCCGGAGTCCGCACAGCGGTGGGCGATGCAGATCCGCCAGGATGAAGAGGTTGAAGAATAACATCCATAAAAAAACCGCCTGTTGGCGGTTTTTTTATTTCTACAGCGATTAACGATGCGCCAGTTCGGCGTCGTCTTCACTTTCCAGAATCGCTTTGTCGGTCTGCTTCAGCCACTGGCTGGTCAGCGTACCGGCGGTCATGGAGCCGCTGACGTTCAGCGCGGTACGGCCCATGTCGATCAGCGGCTCAACGGAGATCAGCAGGGCAACCAGCGTCACGGGCAGGCCCAGCGCAGGCAGCACAATCAGCGCGGCGAAGGTTGCGCCGCCGCCAACGCCCGCAACGCCTGCGGAGCTTACGGTAACAATCCCGACCAGCGTGGCGATCCAGACCGGATCCAGCGGGTTAATGCCGACTGTAGGAGCAACCATTACCGCCAGCATCGCCGGGTACAGACCCGCACAGCCGTTCTGACCAATGGTGGCACCAAAGGAGGCAGAGAAGCTGGCGATGGATTCAGGCACGCCCAGACGACGAGTCTGTGCTTCAACGTTCAGCGGAATAGACGCGGCGCTGGAACGGCTGGTGAAGGCAAAGGTCAGTACCGGCCAGACCTTACGGAAGTATTTCAGCGGGCTGACGCCGTTCACGCCCAGCAGGATGCCGTGCACCACGAACATAATGCCAAGGCCCAGGTAAGAGGCGACAACGAAGCTGCCCAGCTTAATGATGTCCTGCAGGTTAGAGCCGGCAACCACTTTGGTCATCAGCGCCAGCACGCCGTAAGGGGTGAGCTGCATGACCAGACGAACCAGCTTCATCACCCAGCTTTGCAGGGTATCAATCGCGGTCAGCACGCGTTCGCCTTTTGGCGCATCGTCTTTCAGCAGCTTCAGCGCCGCCACGCCCAGGAACGCGGCGAAAATAACCACGCTGATGATGGAGGTTGGGCTCGCACCGGTCAGGTCAGCAAACGGGTTCTTCGGAATGAAGGAGAGCACCATCTGCGGCACGGTCAGGTCAGCCACTTTACCGACGTAGTTGGTCTGAATCGCAGTCAGACGCGCCGTTTCAGCGGTCCCCTGAACCAGACCTTCTGCGGTCAGGCCAAACAGGTTAGTGACCAGCACACCCACCAGCGCGGCAATCAGCGTGGTGAACAGTAGCGTACCAATGGTCAGGAAACTGATTTTTCCCAACTGGGTCGCGTTATGCAGACGGGCAACGGCGCTCAGAATAGAGGCGAACACCAGCGGCATAACGATCATCTGCAGCAGCTGAACATAGCCGTTACCGACAATGTTGAACCACTGAATGGAATCTTTCAGTACTGGATTATCGGAGCCATAAATAGCCTGTAATGCCAGACCAAATACGACACCCATGGCCAGACCAACCAGCACCTTTTTCGCCAGGCTCCACTGTTTATGGCGCGCCTGCGCGAGAAGCAATAGCAATACAACGAACACAACGACGTTCGCGATGAGTGGAAAATTCATCCCCGTTCTCCTGATTTATTATCGGGTCGGTTTTTACCGATCCTGTTGGCGGAAGGTTAGCAGAAGTGTGATGTCGCGCTTATATCCAAATGGAATGGGTTATGACAAATGGGATAGTTTTGTTGGTTTACTGTTCAATCTGGTGATGAATAAAGCGATTGAACTGAAATTGTAGCGAATTAATCATCTGGGAAGACCAGCGGACTGCACTGTTTTCGGGCAACGTTTGCGGCATCCAGACGGCGTAAGCAAACAGCGCCATGCACAAGACGCGCTCCAGCTGGTTCCCTTTCTGCGGTGCGAGGATGGGAAAACGGAAGCGCCAGCGGCAGGGCCACAGCAGCGGTACGCCCGCGGGCGTCAGCATATCGGCCAGAATATGGCTCAGATAGCCCAGCACCATCCCCTGGATGGCATCACCGGGGACGATCCAGCTTTCGGGCACTTTTAAATAGAAAAGCGTCAGCAGGCCAAACACGGCCAGCAGGCTGTGCGTAAACCCCCGGTGGCCGAACGCGCGGGCGATGGGTTTTGACACCCACTTCAGGCGCTGACCGAGGAAGGACTTGGGATGGTCAATATCGGGCAGCAGACAGGTCAAAACGGCGGAAGGGACGATATGCCACCAGTCCCCCTGTGCCAGCACGGGGGTGAGTTCAGCGTTTTTGGCAAATACTGCGCACGCGATAGAAAAAAGCAGGTGGCCTTCCGCCGTCATGATAAAACCCATAAAACTGTCAATTCATACAGTATAGGGTTTTTATACAGTAGGCGGAAGAGGTGACGGTGTAACTGTTTGTCACAAACTGCAGGAGGGTCTTAACCGCCCCGCAGGTGATGCGCCGTGAGTTCTGCCAGTGAAATCAGCTTCGCATCGGCAAGGGCAAACCGGGGATCGTGGCGGCCTTCTTCCGCAGGCACCACAATGGAGCGCATCCGCGCGGCTTTAGACGCTATCATGCCGTTAACGGAATCTTCCAGCGCAACGCAGTTGAGGGGATCCACGCCGAGCTTAGCGGCACAGTCGAGATAGACCTGCGGGTGCGGCTTGCTGTAAGGCAATTTCTCAGCGGACGCCAGCGCGCCGAAACTGTCGCGCAGTTCAAACATGATGAGCACTTTTTCCAGCATATGCAGCGGTGACGCCGAGGCCAGGCCGACCTTGAGCCCCTGGGCTTTACACAGCGCGACGGCCTCACGTACGCCGGGCAGCAGCGGCTTGCTCTCTTCTACCAGCGAAATGGCGCGGCTGATAATGCGCGCGGTCACTTCATCACGACCCGGTCCAGCCCACGGCTGTTGGGCAAACCACAGGTCAACCACCATATCGATGCGCAGGCCCAGCGTATCGGGAAGTTCATTACGGCGGCTGATGTCCACGCCCAGGCTGGCCATGACCTCCAGTTCGGCGCGATCCCACAACGGTTCGGAATCGATCAGTAATCCATCCATGTCAAAAATTGCGGCAAGAATTTGGCGCGGTGTCGACATCACAACGTCTCCTTATCCAGGGTGTTCGACAGACAATAAGTGCTAAGCACACTCTGCAATTTAGCATATTGCTTTTAAAGAGCGGGCGAAATTGATGACCAGCAGGTAGACTTAGGCACAAATAACGCGTCTTTATGAAGAGGAACTGATGACGTATCAACAAGCTGGACGCATTGCGGTCTTAAAACGTATTGCTGGCTGGGTGATTTTTATTCCTGCCGTCATTTCTACGCTGATTTCTGTACTCAAATTTATGTACGAGCACAGCGAAAAACAGCCGGGTATCAATGCGGTTATGCTTGATTTTGCGCATGTTATGATTGAGATGATGCGTTTTAATACGCCATTCTTGAATGTCTTCTGGTTTAACTCACCCACCCCGGATTTTCAGCATCAGCTGAATATCGGCTTTTGGGTGATCTACGCCCTGATCTTTGTTGCGCTGGCGCTGCAGGCCTCTGGCGCGCGAATGAGCCGTCAGATGCGCTTCTTACGCGAGGGCGTCGAGGACCAGCTCATTCTGGAGCAGGCCAAAGGCCCGGAAGGCATGAGCCGGGAGCAGATTGAATCCCGCATTGTTGTGCCGCGCCACACCATTTTCCTGCAAATTTTTCCGCTCTATATCCTTCCCGTGATTATCATTGTGGCAGGATACTTCTTCTTCTCACTGCTCGGTTTTCTGTAACCGATACGGGTGGCGGCAAAGCCACCCGTTCGCGTCTCAGGCGGCAAGCATGCGCTCAAGCGCCCGCTGGGCGTTAACCAGGTGTTCCCCACCAAAAAGTATGGCGCGGTTCATCAGCGTATAAAGCTGATACACCGGTTGACGATCGAGGAAGCCGGGCGGCAGGGGCGAAACCGACTGATACCCGTCGTATATCTGCGGCGGTTGTTCTGGGTGCAGCGGCAGCATGGCAAGGTCGCACTCTCGGTCACCCCAGTAGCAGGCCGGGTCGAAGATATAGGGGCCGTTGGGCCCCAGCGCGCAGTTATCGGACCACAAATCACCGTGGAGCAGAGACGCCTGAGGCTGGTGGGAGGCCAGACGCTGCTGCACGTGTTCGACGATGGCATCAATATTGCCAAACTCCAGCCCTTTTTCGGCGGCAAGCTCTAGCTGCCAGCCAATGCGCTGCTCGGCAAAAAACGTCGACCAGCGACGCTGCCAGGCATTGGGCTGCGGCGTGGTGGAGAGATCGTTGTCAAAATCAAGGCCAAACTGCGGCTGGTCGCTCCACTGATGGAGGCGAGCTAGCTGCTGGCCAAGAATGAAAGCGTTATGGGCATCCAGCGGACGGGCGGGGAGATATTCCATGACCAGAAAACTGTAATCGCGGTCGCTACCGACGGCCAGAACCTGCGGGACCGTCACCGTTTTACTGCGCGACAACAGCTCCAGCTGATCGGCTTCGGCGGTAAAAATCGGAAGCAGCTCGCGTTCATCGCATTTTACGAAGAGATCGCGCCCTGCGTAGCGTAAATGCCACGCGGCGTGGATCTCTCCGCCTGGCAGTTCGTTACGCAGTTCAATTTCACCTTCACCCAGCTGCTCACTTAAAAGATGACTGATAGCCTGCCACATGTTGACTCTCCCATGTTGTCTGCCAGATCATAAAGTTAGCGCATTATTGCGGTAAAAAAATACGAACTAACGCACACCTGAGCGGTTTAATTTCATACAGGGCACTTATTGTTCTTTTTTCTGCCAGCTTTCCCAGGTGTCGACGTCAATTTCGGCTGGCTTGTCGGTCACACTTTCCACCAGGCTGGCGGCCAGCGCATGGACCTCTTCTTTATTAAGCGCGCCGATCAGGCCAAATGCCAGAGTGCCTAAATCATGAATATTGCCTTCGTCATCCGTCAGGGTGAGGAGAAAATTAGCCCGGGTGAAGGCATTGTTGAGCTCATTTAGCTCGGTAAGCGATGCTTCATGAAGGTTGACGGTTACGACATAACGAGTGATGTCACCACTGCTCATAATTCACCTCATTGTTATCATGGAAGTTTTCTTAGCATAGTCGATAGTTTGCGTTTGGCGACTCGGGGATGACGTTCCCCTCCATGCAGATGAAGGGGAACAGACGTTAATTTCGGGACAGGTAATCGACGATTTTTTGCGTATCGGCCAGCGAACAGAGGCGCGTGCCCTGGTTGATGGTGGCGGCGCTACCCGCCGCCACGCCGTAGCGCGTCATCTCCAGCAGTGACGCACCCTGCGCAAGCTTAAGCGTCATCGCACCCACCATGCTGTCACCCGCGCCAACCGTGCTCTGGCTCTTCATCGGCGGTGGAACAACCTGAACGGACGACGTTTCATCGACGGCCAGCGCCCCCTGCGGACCGAGGGAAACCACCACGCGTCGCGCTTTGCCGCTGCGTACCAGCTCCTGCGCGGCGGTGCGCACATCGTCAGGCTGCGTCAAGTCTCGGTTGACCAGCGCGCTTAACTCTTTCTGGTTGGGTTTGACCAGCTCAAGATTGCCCGGCACTAAGGCCGCCTGCAGAGCCTCGCCGCTGCTGTCGACGATGCAGCGGATACCGCGTTGCTGCGCCGCCTGAATCAGCGCGGTTAATTTTTCCGTGCTGACGCCGGGCGGCAGGCTGCCGCTGACCACCAGCAGCGCGCCGCTTTCTATCGTCAGCACTTTCTCTTCAAGCTGACGAAACTCGTCATCGGTGAGTTTCGCGCCCGGCATGACAAACCGGTACTGCTCGCCGCTGGATTCCACGTGGACATGCAGGTTTTGCCGCGTCCAGTCTTTCGCCTCGACGGTCTCTACGGCCACCTGTTCATCTGCCAGCAGGGAGACCAGGTGTTCACCGGTAGCACCGCCTGCGGGGAAAATGGCCGTGGCTTTGCCGCCGAGGTGGGTAATGGCGCGCGCCACGTTGATACCGCCACTGCCGGGCTCAAAGACCGGGGCGCTACAGCGCAATTTACCTTCCGGATAAATCTGCGGCGTCAGGGTGGCGGAATCAAGGGAAGGGGAGAGCGTCAGGGTGTAGATAGGAACCATCATTACCTCCTTTTAGCATGGGTTCCTTTTAGTCTGGCACCATTTGTCAGGAAGGCAATGTAAATAACAGTATGATTTTAAATATGAATAGTGAATAAAAGTGAGGCCGGAGACATATAAAATAAAACGCTTTTTGGGATCGTTCTTATTCAAAAAATGAAATAAGAAAACATTGCTATGTTATTTGCGGCTTTTTATAATTTGTTACCTTTCTCTGGACGCCTTGTCATTGATCCTCAAGAAAGATTCCGGGACCGTGTGGTCTCTTTTTTTGTTGTACGGACTCCTTAATAAAATGAAGCTTTTAAAGACAGTGCCCGCTGCACTGATGCTGGCGGGTGGCGTGTTTGCGGCTATGAACGCGACCGCCGATGATTCCGTTTTTACTGTCATGGACGATCCCTCCACCGCGAAAAAACCGTTTGAAGGTAACCTGAACGCGGGGTACCTGGCACAATCCGGTAACACCAAAAGCTCTTCTCTGACGGCGGACAGTACGCTCACCTGGTACGGTAATACCACCGCCTGGTCTCTGTGGGGTAATGCCAGCAATACGTCCGCTAATGACGAACGCTCTTCCGAGAAATATGCGGTAGGCGGACGTAGCCGTTACAACATGACCGACTATGACTACCTGTTTGGTCAGGCAAGCTGGTTAACCGACCGTTACAACGGTTATCGCCAGCGTGACGTGTTCACGGCGGGTTATGGTCGTCAGTTCCTGAACGGTCCGGTACACAGCCTCCGTTTTGAATTCGGTCCCGGTGTGCGTTACGACGAGTACACCAATGGCGATACCAAAACCCAACCGCTCGGTTACGCTTCTGGTACCTATGCCTGGCAGATGACTGATAACACCAAATTTACACAGGGTGTTTCTGTATTTGGTGCCGACGACACGACGCTGAACTCTGAGACGGCGCTCAACGTGGCCATCAACGAACACTTTGGTCTGAAAGTCGCCTACAACGTGACCTGGAACTCTTCACCACCAGAGTCTGCGCCGGATCATACCGACCGCAGAACCACGGTTTCACTGGGTTATAGAATGTAATAAAGACGGGCCGATGATCATGTCGGCCCGTTTATTCTCTCTGATCTTGTGACGTCCCTTCTGATGAGCTCTACTCGCCCCTAACCCCAAATCATCGCCGCCCAACGGAGTAACAGCATTGCGCCGCAGATGGCAATCAGCACCAGCACCATTTTCCAGTGTTTTACGGCAAATCGTTTTGTTGGCATAACCTAATCCTTGTTCGTTGATATCCACAGTCTACCAAACAGGGCCTGAATATGCCCCTTCGCAGGAACGATTGGGTTATGCCAGCGTAGGGGGCGGTTCAGAACCAGTGGAATCGTTCGGCGAGAATCAACAATAAACCTGTGGCGGAAAGGATGTTCAATATCACAACCGTTCTACTGGATACGTTCATGGTATGCACCTTTGGGTTTAAAGACCTGTTCAAGAGTAGCCCTGCATTTCTAAATTGCGAGCGCCGGGAATATGCAACCTGCAAATTCATGCGAAAGTGCCAGCACATCAATCTGCCAGCAGAGGGTGCAATCTCCCTTTTGTTAGTGTTAACATTGCAAGGCTTGCCGTATATCCGGCGTTGTCTGATTTTCCGGCAGGTGAATGATGACGAACCAATTTGACGATTGTTGGTCAGATGGTGTCGTAATCTATTGTCAAATCACGATTATTTTCTTTGTATATGCTCTTATGTGTGGGGCATCACTGCAAATAAGGATATAAAATGCCTGTAATTACTCTTCCTGATGGCAGCCAACGCCATTTCGACCGCGCTGTTAGCCCAATGGATGTTGCCCTGGACATCGGTCCTGGTCTCGCGAAAGCGACCATCGCCGGCCGTGTCAACGGTGAGCTGGTGGATGCCTCCGATCTGATCGAAAACGATGCGACACTGGCGATCATCACCGCAAAAGATGAAGAAGGTCTGGAGATCATTCGTCACTCCTGCGCGCACCTGTTGGGCCATGCCATCAAACAGCTGTGGCCAAACACCAAAATGGCGATCGGTCCGGTTATCGATAATGGTTTCTACTACGACGTTGACCTTGACCATACCCTGACTCAGGAAGATATCGACGCGCTCGAAAAACGTATGCACGAGCTCGCCGAAACGAACTATGACGTCATCAAGAAGAAAGTCAGCTGGCACGAAGCGCGTGAAACCTTCGTGAAGCGCGGCGAGAGCTATAAGGTCTCGATTCTTGACGAAAACATTTCGCATGATGACAAGCCTGGCTTGTACCATCACGAAGAATACGTCGACATGTGCCGTGGACCGCACGTGCCAAACATGCGCTTCTGTCATCACTTTAAGCTGATGAAGATCGCAGGCGCCTACTGGCGCGGCGACAGCAACAACAAGATGTTGCAGCGTATCTATGGTACCGCATGGGCCGATAAAAAAGCCCTGAACGCGTACCTGCTGCGCCTGGAAGAGGCGGCGAAGCGTGACCACCGTAAAATCGGCAAGCAGCTCGACCTGTACCATATGCAGGAAGAAGCGCCGGGCATGGTGTTCTGGCATAACGACGGCTGGACCATCTTCCGTGAACTGGAAACCTTCGTACGCTCCAAGCTGAAAGAGTACCAGTATCAGGAAGTGAAAGGCCCGTTCATGATGGACCGTGTGCTGTGGGAAAAAACTGGCCACTGGGACAACTACAAGGATGCGATGTTCACCACCTCCTCTGAGAACCGTGAATACTGCATCAAGCCAATGAACTGCCCGGGCCACGTTCAGATCTTCAATCAGGGTCTGAAATCCTACCGCGACCTGCCGCTGCGTATGGCGGAGTTCGGTAGCTGCCACCGTAACGAGCCATCAGGTGCGCTGCACGGTCTGATGCGCGTGCGTGGCTTTACGCAGGATGATGCGCATATCTTCTGTACCGAAGATCAGGTCCGTGATGAAGTTAACGCCTGTATTCGTATGGTCTACGATATGTACAGCACCTTTGGCTTCGAGAAGATCGTGGTCAAACTCTCAACGCGTCCGGAAAAACGTATCGGTAGCGATGAGACCTGGGATCGCGCAGAAGCGGATCTCGCCGTGGCGCTGGAAGAGAACGGCATTCCGTTCGAATACCAGCTGGGCGAGGGCGCATTCTACGGTCCGAAAATTGAATTTACCCTGTATGACTGCCTCGATCGCGCATGGCAGTGCGGTACTGTACAGCTGGACTTCTCCCTGCCGCAGCGTTTAAGCGCCTCTTATGTTGGCGAAGACAACGAGCGTCAGGTGCCGGTAATGATTCACCGCGCAATTCTCGGTTCTCTGGAGCGCTTCATCGGCATCCTGACCGAAGAGTTCGCCGGCTTCTTCCCAACCTGGCTTGCGCCGGTGCAGGTGGTGGTGATGAACATTACCGATTCTCAGGCAGATTACGTTAAAGAATTGACGCAGAAACTACAAAATGCGGGCATTCGCGTAAAAGCAGACTTGAGAAATGAGAAGATTGGCTTTAAAATCCGCGAGCACACTTTACGTCGTGTCCCGTATATGTTGGTCTGTGGTGATAAAGAGGTGGAAGCAGGCAAAGTTGCCGTTCGCACCCGCCGTGGTAAAGACCTGGGCAGCCTGGACGTAAGTGAAGTGATTGAGAAGCTGCAACAAGAGATTCGCAGCCGCAGTCTTCAACAACTGGAGGAATAAGGTATTAAAGGCGGAAAACGAGTTCAAACGGCACGTCCGAATCGTATCAATGGCGAGATTCGCGCCCAGGAAGTTCGCTTAACAGGTCTGGAAGGCGAGCAGCTGGGGATTGTGAGTCTGAGAGAAGCAATCGAAAAGGCTGAAGAAGCTGGAGTAGATTTAGTTGAAATCAGCCCTAACGCCGAACCGCCAGTTTGTCGTATCATGGACTACGGCAAGTTCCTTTATGAAAAGAGTAAGTCTTCTAAGGAACAGAAGAAGAAGCAAAAAGTTATCCAGGTTAAGGAAATCAAATTCCGTCCTGGTACCGACGATGGCGATTATCAGGTAAAACTCCGCAGCCTGATTCGCTTTCTGGAAGATGGCGATAAGGCCAAGATCACACTGCGTTTCCGCGGTCGTGAGATGGCCCACCAACAGATTGGTATGGAAGTGCTTAACCGCGTCCGTGACGATCTGAGTGAACTGGCAGTAGTCGAATCCTTCCCTACGAAGATCGAAGGCCGCCAGATGATCATGGTGCTCGCTCCTAAGAAGAAACAGTAAGGCCTTCAAGCAGCAAAATCTGTGGAGCCTTCGGGTTTCATAGGTTTTGTTCGCCTATGTTTCGTTTATTTAACAATGCGAAGTGGAAGTTATTAAAATGCCAAAAATTAAGACCGTACGCGGTGCTGCTAAGCGCTTCAAAAAAACCGGTAAAGGTGGTTTTAAGCACAAGCACGCTAACCTGCGTCACATTCTGACTAAGAAAGCTACCAAGCGTAAACGTCACCTGCGTCCAAAAGCCATGGTTTCTAAAGGCGATCTGGGCCTGGTCATCGCGTGCCTGCCGTACGCATAAGTCGTTTCGTTTAACTTTTTTAACTTAGAATAGATACAGGAGAGCACACATGGCTCGCGTAAAACGTGGTGTAATTGCACGTGCACGTCACAAGAAAATTTTGAAACAAGCTAAAGGCTACTACGGTGCGCGTTCACGCGTATACCGCGTTGCCTTCCAGGCTGTTATCAAAGCAGGTCAGTACGCTTACCGTGACCGTCGTCAGCGTAAGCGTCAGTTCCGTCAACTGTGGATTGCGCGTATCAACGCAGCAGCACGTCAGAACGGTATTTCTTACAGCAAATTCATCAACGGCCTGAAAAAAGCCTCTGTTGAAATCGACCGTAAGATCCTGGCTGACATCGCAGTATTCGACAAAGTAGCGTTCACCGCTCTGGTCGAAAAAGCGAAAGCAGCACTGGCATAAGCCAGTTGAGAGAGGGGGCCTGGCTCCCTCTTTTCATATAACCCTGTAAGAAGATTGACATTTACCCGTGCAGGCTTTTCAATAAGGTCTCAACGGTTTTTACCCAACAAGGTAACGCAAGCATGAATGCTGCTATTTTCCGCTTCTTCTTTTACTTTAGCACCTGACTTCAGGAGGCTAGCGCGTGAAAGATGAAACGAAAAACAGCGCCAGATAAGCCTCCCGATGGAGGCTTTTTTTGTGCCTGAATTTGAGAGAATAACTCCACCAAATCGGTGTCTGCACCGACATAATGAGGAAAATCATGTCACATCTCGCAGAGCTGGTTGCCAGTGCAACAGCCGCCATTAATCAGGCCTCAGATGTTGCCGCGTTAGACAATGTCCGCGTCGAATATCTTGGGAAGAAAGGGCACCTGACCCTTCAAATGACAACCCTGCGTGAGCTGCCGCCAGAAGAGCGCCCGGCAGCGGGGGCGGTGATTAACGAAGCCAAAGAGCAGGTACAGCAGGCGCTGAACGCACGCAAAGCCGAGCTGGAAAGCGCGGTGCTGAATGCGCGTCTGGCCGCAGAGACGATCGACGTCTCTCTGCCGGGTCGCCGCATCGAGAACGGCGGTCTGCACCCGGTTACCCGTACCATCGATCGCATTGAAAGTTTCTTCGGTGAGCTCGGCTTTACCGTGGCGACTGGCCCGGAAATCGAAGATGATTACCACAACTTCGATGCCCTGAACATTCCTGGCCATCATCCGGCACGCGCTGACCACGACACTTTCTGGTTCGACGCGACGCGTCTGCTGCGTACCCAGACCTCCGGCGTTCAGATCCGCACCATGAAGGATCAGGAGCCGCCAATCCGTATTATCGCGCCGGGCCGCGTCTATCGTAACGACTACGATCAGACCCACACCCCAATGTTCCACCAGATGGAAGGCCTGATTGTTGATAAAAACATCAGCTTCACCAACCTGAAAGGCACGCTGCACGATTTCCTGAACAACTTCTTTGAGGAAGATCTGCAGGTTCGTTTCCGTCCGTCCTACTTCCCGTTCACCGAACCGTCTGCGGAAGTTGACGTGATGGGCAAAAACGGCAAATGGCTGGAAGTGCTGGGCTGCGGCATGGTGCATCCAAACGTCCTGCGCAACGTGGGTATCGATCCGGAAGTTTACTCCGGCTTCGCCTTCGGTATGGGCATGGAGCGTCTGACCATGCTGCGCTATGGCGTCACCGACTTACGTGCATTCTTCGAAAACGATCTGCGTTTCCTCAAACAGTTTAAATAAGGGCAGGACAGAACAATGAAATTCAGTGAACTGTGGTTACGCGAGTGGGTGAACACCACGCTGGACAGCGACGCGCTTTCTAATCAGATTACCATG
Organism: Enterobacter sp. FB; assembly: GCF_000805795.1. Classification (NCBI taxonomy): domain Bacteria; kingdom Pseudomonadati; phylum Pseudomonadota; class Gammaproteobacteria; order Enterobacterales; family Enterobacteriaceae; genus Enterobacter; species Enterobacter sp. FB. Next base: position 994,772 of record NZ_JSZC01000013.1, read on the forward strand.
GCAGGTCTGGAAGTGGACGGCGTTGAGCCGGTTTCAGGGGCATTCAACGGCGTGGTCGTCGGTGAAGTGGTAGAGTGCGGTCAGCACCCTAACGCGGACAAACTACGCGTAACAAAAGTAAACGTAGGCGGTGACCGTCTGCTGGATATCGTCTGCGGTGCGCCAAACTGCCGCCAGGGGCTGAAAGTGGCCGTGGCGACCGTCGGTGCGGTACTGCCGGGCGATTTCAAAATCAAAGCGGCTAAGCTGCGCGGCGAGCCGTCTGAAGGCATGCTGTGTTCCTTCTCCGAGCTGGGTATTTCCGACGATCACAACGGCATCATTGAGCTGCCGCTGGATGCGCCAATCGGCACCGACATCCGCGAATACCTGAAGCTTGATGACAACACCATCGAAATCAGCGTCACGCCAAACCGCGCTGACTGCTTAGGGATCATCGGCGTGGCGCGCGACGTTGCCGTGCTGAACCAGACCGAGCTGAACGCGCCGGAGATCGCCCCGGTTGAAGCGACCATCAGTGACGTGCTGCCTATCCAGGTTGACGCTGCGGATGCCTGCCCGCGCTATCTCGGTCGCGTGGTGAAAGGCATCAACGTGAAAGCGCCAACCCCGCTGTGGATGAAAGAGAAGCTGCGCCGCTGCGGTATCCGCTCTATCGACGCCGTGGTTGACGTGACTAACTACGTTCTGCTGGAACTGGGCCAGCCAATGCACGCCTTCGATAAAGATCGTATCGAAGGCGGTATTGTGGTGCGCATGGCGAAAGAGGGCGAAACCCTGGTTCTGCTGGACGGCACCGAAGCGAAACTGAACGCCGACACCCTGGTGATTGCTGACCACAGCAAAGCGCTGGCAATGGGCGGTATCTTCGGAGGCGAGCATTCAGGCGTCAACGACGAAACGCAAAACGTCCTGCTGGAGTGCGCGTTCTTCAGCCCGCTTTCCATCACTGGTCGCGCACGCCGTCACGGCCTGCACACCGATGCGTCCCACCGCTACGAGCGCGGCGTGGATCCTGCGCTGCAATACAAAGCGATGGAGCGTGCGACTCGCCTGCTGATCGACATCTGCGGCGGCGAAGCGGGCCCGGTTATCGACGTCACCAACGAAGCCACGCTGCCGAAGCGTGCGACCATCACCCTGCGTCGCAGTAAGCTGGATCGCCTGATTGGGCACCACGTTGCCGACGCGCAGGTGACCGATATTCTGAAGCGTCTGGGTTGCGACGTAACCGAAGGTCAGGACGAGTGGAAAGCCGTTGCGCCGTCATGGCGTTTCGACATGGAAATTGAAGAAGATCTGGTGGAAGAAGTGGCCCGTGTTTATGGCTACAACAACATCCCTGACGAGCCTGTACAGGCCGGTCTGGTGATGGGCACCCACCGTGAAGCCGACCTGTCCCTGAAGCGTGTAAAAACCATGCTGAACGACAAAGGCTATCAGGAAGTGATCACCTACAGCTTTGTTGATCCAAAGCTGCAGCAGCTGATCCACCCGGGTCAGGAAGCGCTGATCCTGCCAAGCCCAATTTCCAGCGAAATGTCCGCGATGCGTCTGTCCCTGTGGACGGGCCTGCTGGGCACTATCGTTTACAACCAGAATCGCCAGCAAAACCGCGTGCGAATTTTCGAAAGCGGTTTGCGCTTTGTACCGGATAATCAGGCAAATTTAGGCATCCGTCAGGATCTCATGCTGGCTGGCGCCATCAGCGGTAACCGTTATGAAGAGCACTGGGACCTGGCAAAAGGCACGGTTGATTTCTACGATATGAAGGGCGATCTGGAAGCGATTCTGGATCTGACCGGTAAATTATCTGAAATTGAATTCCGCGCAGAAGCCATCCCGGCCCTGCATCCAGGCCAGAGCGCTGCCCTCTATTTAGACGGCAAACGCATTGGTTTCATTGGGGTTGTTCACCCTGAGCTGGAGCGTAAACTGGACCTGAATGGCCGTACCATCGTGTTTGAGCTGGAATGGAACCTGGTGGCAGACCGCGTGATTCCTCAGGCTCAGGACGTCTCCCGCTTCCCGGCAAACCGCCGTGATATCGCGGTTGTGGTCGCGGAAAATGTGCCCGCAGCAGATATTTTGGCCGAATGTAAGAAAGTTGGCGTAAATCAGGTAGTTGGCGTAAACTTATTTGACGTGTACCGCGGCAAGGGCGTAGCAGAGGGCTTTAAGAGCCTGGCTATCAGCCTGATCCTTCAGGATACCAGCCGTACACTCGAAGAAGAGGAGATTGCCGCTACCGTCGCCAAATGTGTAGAGGCATTAAAAGAGCGATTCCAGGCATCATTGAGGGATTGAACCTATGGCGCTTACAAAAGCTGAAATGTCAGAATATCTGTTTGATAAGCTTGGGCTTAGCAAACGGGATGCCAAAGAGCTGGTAGAGCTGTTTTTCGAAGAGATCCGTCGTGCTCTGGAAAATGGTGAGCAGGTAAAACTCTCCGGCTTTGGCAATTTTGATTTGCGAGACAAAAACCAACGTCCGGGCCGCAACCCGAAGACGGGGGAAGATATTCCCATTACAGCCCGCCGCGTGGTGACCTTCAGACCCGGCCAGAAGTTAAAAAGCCGTGTCGAAAACGCAACGCCCAAAGCAGAGTAATATGAACTAACTAAAAAGGCCGCCCACGCGGCCTTTTTTCTTTGCGCTCTCAGGCAAACCCGCCGTAAAATCAATTACATCTCTCGCTACGAAAACCGTAAACATGCTTGATTATGTCCATCTCCAGCACCGTTCCGATCGGCGTCACCTGCTTTTTCTGGTGCTGCTGCTCATTGTCGCCGCAGGCGTTAGCCTCTGCGCCGGTGACCGGTGGATAGGGCCCGAAAGCTGGTGGGGACCTGACGGACAGCTCTTCGTCTGGCAAATTCGTCTGCCGCGTACCGTCGCGGTGATGCTGGTGGGGGCCGCGCTGGCGCTGTGCGGCACCATTATGCAGGCGTTGTTTGAGAATCCTCTGGCGGAGCCCGGGCTGCTCGGCGTGTCTAACGGTGCGGGCGTGGGGCTGATTGCAGCGGTGATGCTGGGCGGAGGAGAACTCTCCGGCTGGAGCATTAGCCTGAGCGCGATCCTTGGCGCATTACTGATAACGCTCATCCTTCTTCGTTTTGCCAGACGGCACTTATCGACCAGCCGTCTGCTGCTTGCCGGCGTGGCGCTGGGGATCATCTGTAGCGCGCTGATGACCTGGGCGGTCTACTTCTCGACCTCTTTTGACCTTCGGCAGCTCATGTACTGGATGATGGGCGGCTTTGGCGGCGTCGACTGGCAGCAGGGCTGGCTGATGGCGCTGCTGGTGCCGGTCATCGTGTGGGCTGCCCTGCAGGCGCAGCCGTTGAATATGCTCGCGCTGGGTGAAACCTCAGCCCGCCAGCTGGGCATGCCGATTGGGTTCTGGCGTAATGTGCTGGTCATCGCCATTGGCTGGCTGGTCGGCGTCAGCGTGGCTCTGGCGGGCGCGATTGGCTTTATCGGTCTGGTGATTCCGCATATGCTTCGACTGTGCGGAATCACGGACCATCGAACCTTGCTTCCGGCCTCGGCGGTTGCCGGGGCCGTCACGCTGCTGGTGGCCGACATCATCGCCAGGCTTGCCCTGACGGCCGCAGAGCTGCCCATTGGCGTGGTGACCGCCACGCTGGGCGCGCCGGTCTTTATCTGGCTACTATTAAAAGCTGGACGTTAAATCGACAACCTGAGGAAATGCTATGCAGTCAGATATCCTGAATACTGAAGTGTCCACCATTGATGGCGATAAAACCACGCTGGAAGGCTACAAAGGCAATGTGTTGCTGATCGTCAACGTGGCATCCAAATGCGGCCTGACGCCGCAGTACGAGCAGCTTGAAAACATTCAGAAGGCCTGGGAGAAAGACGGTTTTACCGTGCTGGGCTTCCCCTGCAACCAATTCCTGGGGCAGGAGCCGGGCAGCGAAGAGGAGATTAAAACCTTCTGCAGCACTACCTACGGCGTAACGTTCCCGCTGTTCAGCAAAATCGATGTCAACGGTGAAGACCGCCATCCGCTGTATGCGAAGCTGATCGCTGCCGCACCGAAAGCCGTCGCGCCGGAAGGCAGCGGTTTTTATGAACGCATGGCCAGCAAAGGCCGCGCGCCGCTTTATCCGGACGATATTCTGTGGAACTTTGAAAAATTCCTGATAGGTCGCGACGGCCAGGTCGTACAGCGTTTTTCACCGGATATGACCCCTGAAGATCCGATCGTTATGGAATCGATCAAGCTGGCGCTGGCGAAATAATGTCGCTGCTGATGCAGCTCACGGACGTTGCCGAGAAGGGACGTCTGGAGCCGATAACCGGCGCCGTCAATGCGGGAGAAATCCTGCATCTTGTCGGGCCAAACGGCGCAGGAAAGAGCACGCTGCTGGCACGGATGGCAGGCATGACTGCCGGAGAAGGGCAGATAATGTTGCTGGAGCATACGCTGGCCGAGTGGTCGCCGGTCTCGCTGGCGCATCGGCGCAGCTATCTCGTGCAGCAGCAGGTACCCCCCTTTGCGATGCCGGTCTGGCACTATCTGATGCTGCATTTGCACGACAAACATTCTACGGCACTGCTGACGGACGTGGCCGCGGCGCTGGGGCTGGAGGATAAACTCTCCCGGCATGTCAGCCAGCTATCCGGTGGCGAATGGCAGCGGGTGCGTCTGGCGGCTGTCATTGTTCAGATCCACCCGGCCGGTAATCCTCATGGGCGGATGCTGCTTCTCGATGAACCGATGAGCGGTCTGGATGTGGCGCAGCAGGCGGCCCTGGATACCCTGCTAAGTGCGCTCAGTAGAAAAGGCATCGCCGTGGTGATGAGCAGTCATGACCTCAACCACACCTTGCGTCATGCCCACCGGGTGTGGCTGCTGTCGCAGGGGAGGATGATCGCCAGCGGTACGCGGGATCAGGTTCTTACGCCGCCCAATCTTGCCCGCGCGTACAACATGTCGTTCCGCAGGCTGGATATTGAGGGCCATAAGATGCTGATTTCGACCGGGCAGGAGTAAGCGTTTCTTGCCTGTGAGCACAATTGCACGCTAAATTACGAAAAGAACAAAAAAAGCAGAGGATTCGTCTGAAAATGCGATTCTGGTTTCTCCTGATGGCCGCACTTTTTCTTGCGGGATGCAGTAGCCATCGTGCACCGCCGCCTAACCCACGGCTTTCAGATTCGATCACCGTCATTGCCAGCCTCAACGATCAGCTGAGCAACTGGCGCGGCACGCCTTATCGCTACGGCGGCATGAGCCGTGGCGGTGTAGATTGCTCCGGCTTCGTTCTGATGACGTTTCGCGACAAGTTTGATTTACAGCTGCCGCGTGAAACGCGTAAACAGGCAGAAATCGGCACGGAAATTGATAAAGACGACCTCCTGCCCGGGGACCTGGTTTTCTTCAAAACCGGATCGGGGGAAAGCGGACTTCATGTGGGCATTTATGATACTGACAACCAGTTCATTCACGCCTCGACGAGCCGCGGCGTGATGCGCTCTTCTCTTGATAATGTTTACTGGCGTAAAAATTTCTGGCAGGCACGACGTATATAATCTTCGTCGTATACCTCTCTTATGACGGCATGGTAGCGAATAAACATGCCGTTTTTTCTCAAATAAGATGATTAAAGTTAAATTTACCTAAAATTAGCGAATCCCTCATGTATCTGTTTTATCTAAAACTGGCTATTATTTTGCAACCAGGATAAGATTATTTTAGATTCAGGGAAAAATCTGAAAATTAATACGGAACTAATGAAATTAATCTTATTAAAATCAAGACAGTGGAATTGTGTCGGCAATTGCTCCAGGATGTCCTCTCTCATCTTTAATGCGGGGCGAGTGCAATGATAATTACGCTAGATAATGCTTACCAGTCTGAACTGCTGCTTTTGCCTGCCCGTAATAGCGCAGGGGAGCTTAAAGGTTTAGAAATTCTGGTTAACTTTACTGGCGTCGACAGCGATGTGCGGATCCCCACTGAGCTTGTTATCCCACGACTTTCAGCGGCTGAAGAGTTAGCGCTGTTTAACGAAAAACTGCAATTGCTTGATACCTGCAAACTGTTTTTTATTCAGCATCAGTTAATTGCATGGATCAATATTACACCTGCAATAGTTGAATTTTTATTAAGTAATGGAAACGCTGTTTCAATTCTTGAGCGTTATCCGTTTCTTGAGTTTACTGTTAATGAGAATTATCCAGGTTTAAATAACGGAAAGGACGATCTTCAGCTGGCGAGAATGGCAATCCATTTCCCATTGGTGCTGGCAAACTTTGGTGCAGGCGCTGCATCGCTCAAAGCGGTGTATGATGGATTATTTAAACGGGTTATTCTCGATAAAGGCTTCATTCAGCAGCGTGCTTCAGAGCTCTCTTTTGAGCCATTTATGCGCGCCATCCTCTGGCAAATCACGCCGCACTGCCAGTCTGTGATTGTCTCGGGCATTGACGACCACGGTCTGTTGCAGCGCGTGTTGTCCTTTAATTTTGGCGCCATGCAGGGAACACTCTGGCCTGCCGTCTCGGCGGAACACGTCACTACGCTGGTTCAGCAGCGATAACCCTTGCTTTCGCCCGTGTTTAAGTCCGGGTAAACCCTCTACACTAAAAGCAGGAGGACTTATGACCCTGTCTTTTACTGCTCACTGGCATGACGAGTTGCCGGGATTTTATACCGCACTCAAACCCACACCGTTACAAAATTCACGCCTTATCTGGCATAACGATCGGCTGGCAGAAGAGCTGGCCATTCCGCCTGAGCTGTTTCAGAGTTCAGGGAGCGCTGGCGTCTGGGGAGGCGAAACGCTGCTCGCCGGTATGCAACCCCTTGCTCAGGTCTATAGCGGGCATCAGTTTGGCGTCTGGGCTGGGCAACTGGGCGACGGCAGGGGGATCCTGCTCGGTGAACAACAGCTTCCCAACGGGGAGACGGTTGACTGGCACCTGAAAGGTGCGGGCCTGACGCCCTATTCGCGGATGGGCGACGGGCGTGCGGTTCTGCGTTCAACGATTCGCGAATGCCTGGGCTCCGAAGCGATGCATGCCCTCGGTATCCCCACCACCCGTGCGCTGTCGATCGTGACCAGCGACACGCCGGTTGCGCGCGAAACCGTGGAAAAGGGCGCAATGCTGATGCGCATTGCGCAAAGCCATCTGCGCTTCGGTCATTTTGAGCACTTTTACTATCGCCGCGAGCCGGACAAGGTGCGCCAGCTGGCTGACTTTGCCATTCGTCACCACTGGGCGCAGTTGCAGGACGACGCGGATAAATACGTTCTCTGGTTCAGGGACGTGGTGGCCCGTACCGCAGCCCTGATTGCCCGCTGGCAAACGGTAGGTTTTGCCCATGGCGTCATGAATACGGACAACATGTCGCTTCTCGGGTTGACCTTTGACTACGGTCCGTTTGGTTTCCTGGATGATTATCAGCCAGGGTACATCTGTAACCACTCCGACTATCAGGGGCGCTACAGTTTTGACAATCAGCCCGCGGTGGGCCTGTGGAACCTGCAGCGGCTTGCGCAAACCCTGTCGCCGTTCATCGACGTTGATGCCCTCAATGATGCGCTCGACAGCTATCAGGCGATCTTACTGCGAGAGTATGGCTCGCTGATGCGCAACAAGCTGGGGCTAGTCACGCAGGAGAAGGGCGATAACGACATCCTCAATGGCCTGTTTGCCCTGATGGCGCGCGAGGGCAGCGATTACACGCGCACCTTCCGGATGCTGGGCCAGACGGAGCAGCACAGTGCCGCCTCGCCGCTGCGCGATGAGTTTATTGACAGACAGGCGTTTGACGACTGGTTTGCATCGTACCGCGCGCGGCTGCAGCAGGAGCAGGTGGATGATGCGACCCGCCAGGCGCAGATGAACGCTACGAACCCGGCGATGGTGTTGCGCAACTGGCTGGCGCAGCGGGCGATTGAGCAGGCCGAGCAGGGCGAGTACGACGAGTTACACCGTCTGCACGTGGCGTTGCGCACGCCGTTTGCCGACCGGGATGATGATTACGTCAGCCGCCCGCCTGAGTGGGGCAAGCGGCTGGAGGTCAGTTGCTCAAGCTAGTGTCTGGCCGGAGTCGGCGTCGTCAGAATCCGGACCGGTCAGGGGGCGAGAAACACCTGCGGCACGGCGTGAGCGGGATGCCTGCCGACGTGAACCTGTGCGCCGTACCAGCGCGCCAGCGCATCGGCCTGCAAAACGGTTTCCGGTTCTCCCCGGGACACGATCCTGCCGCTGTGCAGGAGCAGGATGCGATCCGCCCACAGCGCTGCCAGGTTGAGGTCGTGCAGCACCGCGCACACGTGCAGATGTCCCCGGCTGGTCAGGGATTTCAGCAGGCGCAGCAGATGCTGCTGGTGATAGAGATCCAGCGCGGACGTCGGTTCATCAAGAAACAGCCAGCCGCGCGGCGCACCGTCGCACCAGAGCTGAGCCAGCGCGCGGGCGAGCTGAACGCGCTGCTGCTCGCCGCCGGAGAGCGCGGCAAACTGCCTGCCCGCCAGCGGTAAACAGCCGGTGATGGCCATCACCTCCTCGATCACCGACGCTTCTGGCGTGCGGGTCCAGGGCGCACGCCCCATACCGACCACCGCCTCAACCGGCCAGTCAAATCCGAGCTGCGTGCTCTGGCGCATCACCGCCCGGTAGCGGGAGAGCCTTTCCGGCTGCCAGGCCGCAAGCGGTGTGCCCGCCAGGCTACACCGTCCCCCAGCAGGTTTAAGATAGCCGGTAAGCAGTCGCAACAGCGTCGATTTCCCGGCGCCGTTTGGGCCAATCAACGCCACCAGCTCGCCCTGAGATAAGGTCAGCGACACGTCGTTAATCAGCGTGCGTTGCCCGGCGCGAAAAACAAGGTTTTCTGCACAATAGCGTTCAGCCATGCGTACCTCCACGACGAAAGATCAGCCACAGGAACCACGGCGCGCCGAGAAGGCTGGTCAATAAGCCAACCGGCATTTCCGCCGGAGCGACCACGCTGCGCGCCAGCGTGTCGGCCATCAGCAGGAGCAGCGCACCGGCCAGCACCGAGCCGGGGAGCGTGGCCCGATGGTCGGCTCCCAGCCACATGCGCACCAGGTGCGGCACCACCAGGCCAACAAAACCGATCACGCCGCTGATCGCAACGGCGGCAGCCACCAGCAGGGCGCTGCACAGCAGCAGGATCCGCTGCACGGCGGCCACCTCCACGCCGAGATAGTGCGCCTCTTCGTCGCCCAGCTGCAGCAGGTTGAGGGGCCCTGCCAGGCGCCAGATAATCAGTACGGTGGGGATCATCAGCGACGCGACGGCCAGCAGCGTCGACCACTGCGCCTGGCCGAGGCTGCCCATTCCCCAGAGTGAAAGCTGGCGAAGCTGGGCATCATTGCTGAGCCATGACAGCACGCCGACGGCCGCACCGCACAGGGCGTTGATGGCAATGCCCACCAGCAGCAGGCGCGACAGGGAAGCGTCACGCTGACGGCTGAGCAGGAAAATCACGGAGGTGGCGGCCAGCGCGCCGAGAAACGCCGCCAGCATCGGGGCATACAGCATCACCAGTGCAGGCAGCGAGAGCGGAAGCACCACCCACAGCGCGACGGCAAGTGCCGCGCCGCTGCTGATGCCGAGCAGGCCCGGGTCCGCCAGCGGGTTGCGGAACAGCCCCTGCATCACGCAGCCCGCGAGCGCCAGCGAACCGCCGATCGCCAGCGCCAGCAGCACGCGTGGCAGGCGGATCGTCAGCCAGATCTGACGCAGGGCCTCGTCGGTGCCGTTCCACAGCAGGCTGACCGGCAGGCGCAGCGCGCCAATACCGCTGGCCGTCAGCGTCGTGACGACCAGCAGCGCGGCCAGCATCCACAATGACAGGGCGACTCGCCGGGACATCAGGGCAGTTGCTCCGCTTTGGTACGCAGCTGCCGGATGGCTTCCGGCGTTCGCACGCTAAAGCCCAGCAGCGCCATATCATCAATCGCTAGCACCTGCTTATTGCGTCCTGCCGGGGTTTGCGCCAGCCCGGGCAGCGTCCACAGATTCGCTTCCCCACCCAGGGCGTTGATGCCGTCCTGCGAAATCACCACCAGATCGGGCCGGCTGGCAATCACCCCTTCCTGAGACAGCGGCTGATAGCGGGTGAACCCCTGCATCGCATTCTGCAGCCCTGCCGCGCGAATGGCCGCGTCCGCGCCGGTCTGTTGTCCGGCAGCCATCGCGGTCATCCCGCCGTGGTTGAGAATAAACAGCACCCGTTTGTTGAGTGGCGATGTGGGCAGGGTTGACAGCGCCTGACGCAGCTTGCCGCGCAGGGCTTCCCCCTCGGCCTCGCGGTGCGTCGCTTCAGCGACAATCCGCACCTTTTCGTCAATGACGTTCAGGTCGTTACCGGCAGGAACAGCGATCACCCTGACGTGGCTTTGCTCAACCTGCTTTAGCGCCAGAGACGGCTGCGCCTGAGCGCTGGCCAGCACCAGCGTGGGGCGCATGGATAAGATCCCTTCCGCATTGAGCTGGCGCAGATAGCCCACGTCCGGCAGCACGTTCGCCGCCTGCGGCCACTGGCTGGTGCTGTCGCGGGCCACCAGGGAAGACGACGCGCCGAGGGCGTAGACAATCTCGGTGACGTCGCCGCCGAGCGTGACGATTTTCTCCTGCGGCGCAGCAAACGCCAGCAGGGGCAGGGCGCTGACCAGGACAAGCCACCGTTTCATGCGGCCAGCCCTTTCGCCGTCAGGGCGTCTATCTGGCTGCGCCACTGGCTTTGCTCCGGCTCGCCTTCGGTGCGCTGGCCGTACAGCTGGGCGATTTGCGTCCCGTCGGCGGCAAACAGCTCCAGGCTGGTGACGTGCCCGTCAGCGGTTGGTTTGCGCGTGACCCACGTCTCCGCAATGGCGTCTTCAAGCAGGTGCAGGGTAAAGGTTGAGTTGAAGATGTTCAGCCAGCCTTTCATCGGCGCCAGCTTTTCCACCACGCCGGTGAAAATCTGTACGCAGCCGCGGTTGCCGACGAAGACCATGATTTCATTGCCGTCCCGGCGCGCCGTCTCCAGCAGTTGCGCCAGCGCGCTGTTCTCTACCCGGCAGGCCAGATCGTCCCCGACCAGGCGAAACGCCTGCTGGCGGCTGAGGTTATGGCGTTTGAGGAGGTTGAAGAACTGGTGCACGTCGGTCATGGCGCGCCACTCGTTGTCCACGAGCGCAGCTTGCGCATTTTCCGCGTGAGCAGGCATATCGGGCTTCTTCAACGCCAGCGATGGATTATCGGCAATGATAAAGCGAGTCAGCACGTCGCCCCAGGCGGAAACGTCGGTGTTATCCGTGGCGTAGACCTTCAGCAGGGCATCGCCCTGGTGGTCGAAGAACTGAATGCTCTGCCGCTCGCCGCGGGCGGTGGCTTCACTGATGTGAAACGCGCTTGCCCACTGGTTGAGGAACAGGCGCAGATCCAGCGCGCGCGGGTTCAGCACCAGCCCGGCATGGCCGTTCAGGTGCTGGTTGGTGAAGCTTCCGACCTGCTCGTGAACGGCGTAGTCGTTGCGGCAGATGCATTTGGTTTCGCCCACCGCCTCCAGCGCGCCCAGGATCTCGCGGATTTCACCGCGCAGTCGCCAGGCGTCGTGACCCACGCGGGCAAAGGTCAGCTCTGCTTCGCTGATGTTCATTAACCCTGCGATGTCGCGCGCGTACTTACCCGGATTGTCTTCTTTCAGCTCAAGCCAGCGCGTGTAGTGATTCATTTTCTTATCCTTCTGAAGAGTTGCCCCGACGGGAATTACCACTGATAGCTTACGAAAATCTTGCCGTTACGGCCGTCCTGCGGAATGCCCTGAGGTGACCAGTATTCTTTGTCAAAGGCGTTGCCGAGCACCAGCGTCGTGGTCACGCCTTTGAGCTGCTCCTGACCCTTATAGCTGACGTAGAAGTCATTGACCGCGTAGCCCGGCTGCTTGCTGTAGCTGCTGCTGATATGCGTTGAGCGATCGACAAAGGTGCCAACCCAGCCGACGGAAAAACCGCTCTCCGCCACCGGAATGTCCAGCTTGCTGGTGACGGTATCTGGGTTGATGCTGGAGATGTACTCGCCCGTATCGGTGTCTTTCCCGCGCGTGCGGTTATAGGCCAGGTCGAGGTTGAAGAGGTCGGCAGAGTATTTTGCCATCATGTCCCAGCCCCAGATTTTGGCGTTCGGAACGTTATAAGACATGGTGGTCGCGGCGGCAAAATTGACAGTGGTGGAGATATAGTCTTTAGCTTTGGTATCGAAATAGCTGGCTTTAAACTCCAGCGCATCGTTGGCAAGCAGCAGATCGTCAAAGCGCAGACCGAACCCAAACTCCTGCGTTTCGTTGGTTTCCGGGCGCAGGTTCGGGTTTGGCACCCAGTAGTTGGTATAGAAGCGGCCAATAGAGAAGTGTTTGGCGTCGTTGTACATCTCGCCCATGGTGGGCGCGCGGAACGCCTGCGCGTATGAGCCAAACAGCATCAGCCAGTCGGTCGGGCTGACGGTCAACCCGGCGCGGGAGGACCATTTATCAGCATCCACGTCGTCGTAGCCATTGCTGCTGCCGCGGTAGTTGACATAGCGCGTACCGCCCAGCAAGGTGACCGGCAGATCGCGCAGGGTGATTTCGTCCTGCAGCCAGCCGGAGCTGAAGTCGATTTTCGCCTCCGGGAAGCCGGTGGTCGCGCCGCCCGGATGCTGCTCCTGACGGTAGTATTCCCCACCGTAGGTCAGCAGATGTGCTGCAAACGTGTCGCTGAACAGGCGGGTGCGGTTTTCCACCTTGCCGCCTTTGGTGGTCTGCTTGCGGAACTCACCGCTGTTGTCGATATTCTGGGCATTAATGCGCGCTTCGGACCAGTAGACCTTCGCGTCGGCGTTCAGCCAGTCGTTACCTTCCGGGGCGATGCGGTAGCCCACCTGCGCGTCACGCTGGATGGTGGAGCGATCGGTCATCGGGTTACTGCTGTCCGCCCCAGTGGTTTGCGGGTTTTTTGGTTCCTGAGCATCATTGTTGTAGTAGCGCAGGGCGCCGCTCAGGGTCTGGGCCGGGTCGATTTTCCAGCTGCCTTTCGCCAGCATGTTATTGATGGACTCGTCGTTAGGGGCGGTTGCTCCGTCGCTCTGGCGGATATCACCGCGATCCCGGCTGGACCAGGCCACCAGACCGTCCAGCGTGTCGGTGCGGCCATAGGCGCTGGCCCCCATCCCAAGACTGTGATCGCCTGTCGCCCCCGTACCAAACACACGATAACCGCTGTTTTTACCCGTTTCCAGCAGGTCTTTTGCATCGACGGTGTCATAGGAAATCACGCCGCCCAGCGCGCCGCTGCCGTACAGCAGGGCCGACGGGCCGCGAACCACTTCAATACGTTTAATCAGCGCCGGATCGAGGAACGTGCTGTTCAGGTGGCCGGTGTCGGTGCCCTGACGCACGCCGTCAACCAGCACCAGCACGCCGCGACGATCGTAGCCGCGCAGGTTCACGTCCTGCCCGTTGGTGCGCCCGGTGCCGTCCAGCGTCAGGCCGGGAACGTTACGCAGCAGGTCGGCCGCCGAGCTGGCGGTTTGTTTCTCCGGGGCGGTGGCATCAATCACGCTCACCATCATGGGGGCTTCAAAGGCGCTGCGGGCGTTGCCCGTGGCGGTGACGGTCATTTCATCTGCGGCAGCAAACGCGACGCCCGGCAGGGTGCTGACAATCGCCAGCGCCAGAAGTGACGGGCGTAAAGACGCGGAAGGCAGGTGTGGCATAGCAACTCTCCATAAAGAATCGAAAGCGCTGGCTGCCTGGGGATCACCTGGGTGGCTGGCGAAGTTTTTGGTTTATTTTGTGAGGATCAGTTTTCCGGCATGGGTCTGGCGCAGCAGATAGCGCTGGCCGTCATGCTCGATAATGACCCGCCCCGCATCGCCGAGCAGGGTTTTGCTGTCAATTCGACGCTCGGTAGGGGCTGGTGCTGTGTCTGTTTTTGCTGGCGTTGCCGCGCTGTTATCCGTACGTGACATAATGTTTATAAATAACAATCAATGTAACAATGATAATCATTATCAATAAACTGCAAATTTACGGCAAGCGTTTTTGTGAAAAAAGGGTGAGAGGATCAATATTGTGCAATCAAAAGCCCGGTGGCGGCTTCGCCTTACCGGGCGTACAACGGCACGAATCGTAGGCCGGGTAAGGCGAAGCCGCCCCCCGGCAGGATGTTAAAAGCGCGTGTCCACGGCTGCAGCCAGCTTCTCCAGCAGCAGCTCGCTGTCTTCCCAGCTCAGGCACGGGTCGGTGATCGACTGGCCGTACACCATCTGCTGGCCAGCAACGATTTTCTGCGTGCCTTCTTTGATAAAGCTCTCCGCCATAATCCCTGCAACGGCGGTTGAACCGCTGCGGATCTGCTGGCAGATCTCATCGCAGACGTCCAGCTGGCGGCGATGCTGCTTCTGGCAGTTGCCGTGGCTGAAGTCCACCACCAGATGTTCCGGCAGGTCGAATTCCGCCAGCGTTTCACAGGCCGCAGCAATATCTTGTGCATGATAATTGGGCTTCTTCCCGCCGCGCATGATGATATGCCCGTACGGGTTACCGCTGGTCTGGTAGATGGTCATGTGACCGCTCTTGTCCGGCGACAGGAACATGTGGCTGGCACGGGCCGCGCGGATGGCATCAACCGCAATACGGGTGTTGCCGTCGGTCCCGTTTTTAAAGCCGACCGGACAGGAGAGGGCGGAGGCCATCTCGCGGTGGATTTGGCTCTCGGTGGTGCGTGCGCCAATCGCGCCCCAGCTGATCAGATCGGCGATAAACTGCCCGGTCACCATATCAAGGAACTCGGTGGCGGTCGGCACGCCCAGCTCGTTGACCTGCAAAAGCAGCTTCCGCGCCAGCTCGATGCCGTGGTTCACGCGATAGCTGCCGTTGAGGTCAGGGTCGGAAATCAGCCCTTTCCAGCCCACCACGGTCCGCGGTTTTTCAAAGTAGGTTCGCATCACAATCTCAAGGCGGTGCTGATACTTATCCCGCAGGCCCTGAAGCCGTTTTGCATAATCCATCGCGGCATCCAGATCGTGGATGGAGCAGGGACCAATCACCACCAGAAGACGCTTGTCTTCACCATTGAGGATTTTTTCAATGCGGCGGCGGGAGGCCGTCACGTGTTCCGCAACGGCCGCGGAAACAGGATGCCGCTGGGCCAGTTCAGCCGGCGTGACCAGGCTGTCAATGCGCGCAGTGCGGAGTTCATCGGTTTTATTCATGGAATGTCTCAGAAAATTTTTGCTTCATCGGCAGACTACCGGGAAGTGATGGGCATCACCTTAAACCAATCCCTGCTGATTTCAAGTTCGGGGCGACACCGCCCCGTGGTTGCCGATGATGATACCTGAATCTGAGCTAATGTACTAGCATATTAGTACATGCGGCGATTAAGCCCCATGATGTCGAGAATTTTGGTGGCAATTTCTTCCACAGAGTAGTTGGTGCTGTTCAGCCACGGGATCTGATTTTTGCGGTACAGGGCTTCCACTTCGGAGACCTCCATCCGGCACTGGCGCATGGAGGCGTAGCGGCTGTTCTCGCGGCGCTCTTCGCGGATGGCGGCAAGGCGCTCCGGATTAATGGTCAGCCCGAACAGCTTGTGCTGCAGCGGCTTCAGGGCGGCGGGCAGCACCAGGTTATCCATATCGTCAGCGATGAACGGGTAGTTGGCGGCGCGAATGCCGAACTGCATCGCCAGGTAGAGGCTGGTCGGCGTTTTGCCGCAGCGCGACACGCCAAGCAGGATCACCTGCGCCTGGTCGAGATTACGCAGCGAGATGCCGTCGTCGTGCGCGAGGGTATAGTCAATGGCGGCGATACGGGCATCGTACTTGGTCAGGTTGCCGGGGTTCAGCCCGTGGGTACGGTGGGCGATAGGCGTTGGGTCGAGCTTCAGCTCGCTTTGCAGCGGAGCCACCAGCGCCTGCACGATATCCTGGCAGAAGCCTTCACTCTGCAGAATGATGGCGCGAATCTCGGGGATCACAATGGAGTAGAACACCAGCGGGCGGACGCCGGTCTGCTGGTAAATGGCGTCGATCTGGTCCTTCACCGCTTTGGCGCGGCTCTCATTTTCGACAAACGGCAGCGTAATGCTGTTGATCGATACGGGAAACTGCGACATCACCGCGTGGCCCAGCACCTCGGCGGTGATCGCCGTACCATCAGAAATATAAAAAACGTGACGATCGACAGCACTATCCATTTTACCCACCCTGAATATCAGACGTAATTGTCTGAAAGCATAAATTAAAAAAGTAATTTACACAGCAAAGAACTTATCCTAATTATGAATGAAACGCTGTTTTTGATTTTCCTGAAAAGTGGATTTCATTTTTCAAATAGCGACTTTATTTTTGGGGTTTCTGGCTGAATATAGAGGAATCATCGGGTTAATCGTTGATGGGAAAGTATCCGAAAAGTTGAAAATTTAAATTGCTTACACGATTCACCGTTTTTTTAGCGGAAATAATTATGCCAGTATAAATACGTAGTCAGGTGTTTCTTACTCCGATCAAATATCACAAAAGGATTGTTTCGATGTCCAACAATGGCTCGTCACCGCTGGTGCTTTGGTATAACCAACTCGGCATGAATGATGTAGACAGAGTTGGGGGCAAAAATGCCTCCCTGGGTGAAATGATTACAAACCTGTCGGGTATGGGTGTCTCCGTACCGAACGGGTTTGCCACCACCGCCGATGCCTTTAACCTGTTTTTAGACCAGAGCGGTGTTAACCAGCGCATTTACGACCTGCTGGATAAAACGGATATTGATGACGTGACCGAGCTTGCCAAAGCCGGGGCGCAGATCCGCCAGTGGATCATCGACACACCTTTCCAGCCGGAACTGGAAAAAGCCATTCACGACGCGTACAACCAGCTCTCCGCTGACGACGCGCAGGCCTCCTTTGCCGTGCGCTCTTCAGCCACCGCAGAAGACATGCCGGACGCCTCGTTTGCCGGGCAGCAGGAAACTTTCCTGAACGTCCAGGGTTACGATGCGGTGCTGGTGGCGGTGAAGCACGTGTTTGCTTCCCTGTTCAACGACCGCGCCATCTCCTATCGCGTGCACCAGGGCTACGACCATCGCGGCGTGGCGCTCTCCGCTGGCGTACAGCGCATGGTGCGCTCGGACGTGGGCTCATCCGGCGTGATGTTCTCCATTGATACCGAATCCGGCTTCGACCAGGTGGTGTTCATCACCTCCGCGTGGGGTCTGGGTGAGATGGTTGTGCAGGGTGCGGTAAACCCTGACGAATTCTACGTTCACAAGCCTACGCTGGCCGCTGGCCGTCCGGCGGTGGTGCGCCGCACCATGGGCTCGAAAAAAATCCGCATGATCTATGCCCCGACCCAGGAGCATGGCAAGCAGGTCAAAATTGAAGATGTACCGCAGGAGCAGCGCGACCGCTTCTCCCTGACCGACGCCGAAGTGCAGGAGCTGGCGAAGCAGGCGGTGCAGATTGAAAAACACTACGGCCGTCCGATGGATATCGAATGGGCGAAAGACGGGAACACCGGCAAGCTGTTTATCGTGCAGGCGCGTCCGGAAACCGTTCGCTCACGCGGCCAAGTGATGGAGCGTTACACGCTGCACGCCCAGGGCAAAATCGTGGCGGAAGGCCGTGCTATCGGTCACCGCATCGGTGCCGGTCCGGTGAAGGTGATCCACGACATCAGCGAGATGAACCGTATTGAGCCCGGCGACGTGCTGGTGACCGATATGACCGACCCGGACTGGGAACCGATCATGAAGAAAGCGGCGGCTATCGTCACCAACCGCGGCGGCCGTACCTGTCATGCGGCGATCATCGCCCGTGAGCTGGGGATTCCTGCGGTTGTCGGCTGCGGTGATGCCACCGAGCGCATGAAGGACGGACAGAACGTGACCGTCTCCTGTGCCGAAGGCGATACCGGCTACGTGTATGCCGATATTCTCGACTTCAGCGTGAAGAGCTCCAGCGTGGATACCATGCCGGACCTGCCGCTGAAGATCATGATGAACGTCGGCAACCCGGACCGCGCGTTCGACTTCGCCTGCCTGCCGAACGAAGGCGTAGGCCTGGCGCGTCTGGAATTTATCATTAACCGTATGATCGGCGTTCACCCGCGCGCGCTGCTGGAGTTTGACGACCAGGAGCCGAAGCTGCAGAACGAAATCCGCGAGATGATGAAAGGCTACGACTCGCCGAAAGAGTTCTACGTCGGCCGTCTGAGCGAAGGGATCGCGACGCTGGGTGCCGCTTTCTATCCGAAACGCGTGATTGTGCGTCTGTCTGACTTTAAGTCTAACGAATACGCCAACCTGGTCGGCGGCGAGCGCTACGAGCCGGAAGAAGAGAACCCGATGCTGGGCTTCCGCGGGGCCGGACGCTACGTGTCCGACAGCTTCCGCGACTGCTTCGCGCTGGAGTGTGAGGCGGTGAAGCGCGTGCGCAACGACATGGGGCTGACCAACGTCGAAATCATGATCCCGTTCGTGCGTACCGTCGATCAGGCGAAAGCGGTTGTTGACGAGCTGGCGCGTCAGGGTCTGAAGCGCGGCGAGAACGGGCTGAAGATCATCATGATGTGCGAAATCCCGTCCAACGCCCTGCTGGCCGAGCAGTTCCTGGAGCACTTCGACGGCTTCTCTATCGGCTCGAACGACATGACGCAGCTGACGCTGGGTCTGGACCGCGACTCCGGCGTGGTCTCCGAGCTGTTCGACGAGCGCAACGAGGCGGTCAAAGCATTGCTCTCCCTGTCCATCCGCGCGGCGAAGAAGCAGGGCAAATACGTCGGGATTTGTGGTCAGGGGCCATCCGACCATGAAGACTTTGCCGCCTGGCTGATGGAGGAGGGGATTGATAGCCTGTCCCTGAACCCGGACACCGTGGTGCAAACCTGGCTGAGCCTGGCGGAACTGAACAAGTAACGCCACGCTGACCCGAAAAGGCGAGGATATTATTCCTCGCCTTTTTTATTTCCGCCCGAATATGCTCCCCATCACAAATAAAGTAAAAAACTAAATATCATAATTTGCCTGTCAATTTAGACAATTGTTAGCGCGCAAACCGTTGCTAATACTTGAGCCTTACATGCGCATTTCCCTTCAGATGATGCGCAACTGGTTGAAATACGTTTTAACCTGATAAAAAGGCAAATAACAATGACACTCTCCTCTGTATTGCGTACCAAAGATAAAATAGGTTATGGCTTAGGTGATATGGCCAGCGCGCTGGTCTGGCAAACGGCAACGTTATTTCTCGCCTATTTCTATACGGACGTTTTTGGGCTGCCCGCCGCAATCATGGGCACCATGTTTTTAGTGGTGCGCGTGGTCGATGCGTTTGTCGACCCGTGCATTGGCGCGCTGGTGGATCGCACTCAAACGCGCCACGGCCGTTTCCGTCCCTGGCTGCTGTGGTTCGCCATTCCGTTTGGCGTGAGCTGCCTCATCACCTTCTATGTACCGGACGTGGGGCCGACGGCGAAAATCGTTTATGCCTGCCTGACCTACGCGATCTTAAGCCTGATTTACTCCGCGATTAACGTGCCTTACTGCGCTATGCCCGGTGCGCTGACGCTGGATCCCCGCGAGCGTCACTCCCTGCAGTCGTGGCGCTTTGGCCTGTCGTTTATCGGCGGATTGATTGTGACGGTGATTGCCCTGCCGCTGGTCTCATTGTTAGGACAGGGCAACGTGCAGAAAGGCTATTTCTATGCCATGAGCCTGATGGGGCTGCTGGGCATTGTGCTGTTTTTCTGCTGCTTCCTGATGACCCGCGAGCGTTATTCTCCGCGCAGTGATACTTCCGGCTCGATGCTCACCGATTTAAAACTGCTGGCCGGAAACAGCCAGTGGCGCATTGTGTTCCTGTTTAATATTTTGCTGTTAACGGCGGTGGTAACGCGCGGTTCCGCCACGATGTATTACGTGAACTACGTGCTGTTGCGCCCGGAACTGGTTTTTGCCTTTATTGTTTCCGGAATGGTCGCCTCCTTAAGCGGCGCACTATTATCTGAACGGCTGCTGGGGAAGTTTGACCGCGTGCGCGCCTACCAGTGGACCATTATTTCCTTCGTCATTTTCGGGGCGCTGATTTTCTTCCTGCCGCCTTCGCAGGTGTGGCTGATTTTTGGCCTCAACATTGTCTTTAGCTTTGTGCAAAACCTCACCACGCCGCTGCAGTGGACCATGTTCTCCGATGTGGTCGACTACGAAGAGCATCGCAGCGGCCGCCGCCTGGACGGGCTGGTTTTCTCTACCGCGCTGTTTGCCATCAAATTTGGGCTGGCGCTGGGTGGGGCAGTCGTCGGCTGGGTGCTTGGCATGGTGGATTACGCCCCGGGACAGGCAGCCCAGGCGCCGCACGTGCTCTCTACGATCAACGCCCTGTTCACCCTTATCCCTTGCGCGCTGTTCCTCTGCATGGTCGCGCTGCTTTCAATCTACAAGCTTAACAGTCGGCTGGTGGATTCCATCGCCCGGGAGCTGGCCAGCAAGCGTGAGGTGAGACCCGAAGCAGGGCCGCTCAGCCCGGCAACCCCTTCCGCACTACAGGAGTAAAACATGAAAGCTATCTATAAGGACGCGGGACGTCCCGTGCACGAGCGCGTCGCCGATTTACTGGCGCGTATGACCCCGGAAGAGAAGTTCGCCCAGATGCATGCGTACTGGCTGATCCTCGATGAAAACGGCAACCACCGCGAGCGCAGCGACCTCAGCGACGAATTCGCCGGCGTGAGCGAGCAGGCCGCGCTGAGCGAACGGCTGAAGTTGGGCGTCGGGCAGCTCACCCGTCCGCTGGGTACCCATATCGTTGACGCGAAAACCGGCGTGCGCGCCGCCAACCGCCTGCAGCGCTTGATGATGGAGGAGACGCGCCTCGGCATTCCGGCCCTGTTCCATGAAGAGTGCCTGGTGGGGCTGCTGTGCAAAGACGCCACGCTGTTCCCGTCGTCGCTGAACTACGGTTCGACCTGGGATCCGGAACTGGTGCAGCGCGCGGCAGAGCAGATTGGCAAAGAGGCGCGATCCGTCGGCTGCCAGCAGGGGCTGGCGCCGGTGCTGGACGTTTCCCGCGACGTGCGCTGGGGGCGAACCGAAGAGACCTTCGGGGAAGATCCCTGGCTGGTGGGCGTGATGGCGACCGCCTACGTGAAGGGCTTACAGGGCGATAGGCGCGACCTGCTGGCGACGCTCAAGCACTACGTGGGCCACTCGTTCAGCGAAGGAGCGCGCAACCATGCGCCGGTACATCTGGGCTTTAGCGAACTGAACGACACCTTCCTGCTGCCGTTTGAAATGGCGGTTAAGCTGGCAAACGCCGGTTCGGTCATGCCCGCCTACCACGATATCGACAATCAGCCGGGGCACAGCGACAGCTTCCTGCTGACCACCGTCCTGCGCGAACAGTGGGGCTTCGACGGCATTATTGTGGCGGACTACGGCGGCGTCAGCCTGCTGCACCAGCATCACGGCATTTCCCACGATGCGGCCGAATCCGCCGCGCTGGCCTTCAACGCCGGGCTGGACGTTGAGCTGCCGAAAGATGACTGCGCACGCCATCTGGCAGACGCCGTTGAGCGCGGGCTGATCTCTATGGCGAAAGTGGATGAGATTGTGGGCCGTGTGCTGACCGAAAAATTCCGTCTCGGCCTGTTTGAGAACCCGTATGCCGATGAAAACGGCATCGATCTGCAAAATGAGATGACCCGCCAGGTGGCGCGGGAGGTGGCGACAAAATCGGTCACGCTGCTGGAAAACAACGGCATTCTGCCGCTGAATGGTAAACCCCGCGTGGTGCTGGTGGGGCCGACGGCAGACGATCCGCTGGCGTTGCTCAGCGGCTACAGCTTTCCGGTGCATCTGATCATCAGCGATATGGTGGAGGAGACCTCGCAGGTGACGACCCCGCGCGCGGCGCTGGAGCACTACCTCGGCGCGTCTCAGGTCCGTTACGCCAAAGGGTGTCACATCATCGAGAAACGGATGGCGGGTGCGCCGGTCTTCCCGGGCGACAGCGGCGGTAAACCGATGCAGCAGTCTCCCGTGTCGCAAAGCACCGCCCTTATCCCCGAGGCTGTCAACGCCGCGCAGGAGAGTGACGTGGTGGTGGCCTGCGTGGGCGATCTCGCCGGGCTGTTCCAGAGCGGTACCGTGGGGGAAGGTTCCGACACCGACTCACTGAATCTGCCGGGCGTGCAGCAACAGCTGCTGGAGGCGCTGGTGGCGACGGGCAAACCGGTGATTGTCGTGATGACCGGCGGGCGTCCTTACACTCTTCAGGGCCTGGAGGACAAGGTGGCCGCGCTGATCGTGGCCTGGGCACCGGGGCAGGAAGGGGGCTGGGCCATTGCGGACGTGTTAACGGGACGTGCAGAGCCGCAGGGGCGTCTGGTGGTGAGCGTGCCGAAAAGCGCCGGGGCCATGCCGTATTACTACAATCACAAGCTTAAAAGCGGGGGCACGCCGTTTGCGTTCCACTTCGGTTCACGTTATCCGTTTGGCTTCGGCCTCGGCTGGACGACGTTTCGCTGGAATGCTGCCCGCGTCGCTGCAAGCAGCGTGCCGGTCGACGGCGAGGTGACGCTGAGCGTGGATATCACCAATACCGGGGAACGCAGCGGCAGCGAGGTGGTGCAGGTTTACGTCAGGGATAAGGTCGCCACCCAGGTTCGGCCGCTCCAGGAGCTGAAGGCCTTCCAGCGCGTCACGCTCTCGCCGGGCGAAACCGCCACGCTCAGCTTTACGCTGCCGGTGGAGATGTTCAACTTCACCCGTCGCGACGGGAAACGCATCGTTGAGCCGGGCGAGTTTGAACTGCAGGTTGGCGCATCGTCGGCGGATATCCGCCAGGTGGTGACGGTCAATGTGACCGGGGAAACGCGGGTGCTGCCTGCCGAGTGGCGGATGCTCAGTACCTGTGAGGTTACGCGCGCGTAGTCAGGATAAAAAAAAGCCCATCGTGGGAGATGGGCAAAGACTACACACAGCAATTCGTTGTTTCACTCAGGGGATTTCCATGCTTATAAATCAAGGTGTTGATTTATAACCGTGTGCTAATAGTAGGCATGTCCGCTTTTAGCGTCGATCGGATTCGTCTCAATAGTTAAAGAGATATAAAGATTTCTTGAGGTTATGAGCAGATTGAGTGCAGAAATTGCGGGTCTGACCAGTGTGCAACGAATAAATACTTTAGCAGCGTTAAAGTATTGGGTGGGGGGATGTAGGCCGGGTAAGCGTTAGCGCCACCCGGCAAAAACTTAATGCGTGTTCTTCTCTTCCAGCTCTTCCAGTTCGCTCAAAATCACGTCCGGGTCGGTTCCCGGCGGCGGAATTTCATGCACCCAGGCGGAGAACAGACGCCAGGTAACGGCGAGCAGCACCGGGCCGATAAACAGGCCAATCATGCCGAAGGCAATCAAGCCGCCAATAACCCCGGAGAGGATCAGGATCAGCGGCAGGTCTGCGCCCATACGGATAAGAATCGGGCGAATGACGTTATCCATGGTGCCGACCACGCAGCTCCAGACCAGCAGCACCGTTCCCCATGTGGTATCTCCCGTCCAGTAGAGCCAGATAATGCAGGGCACCAGCACCAGCAGCGGCCCCAGTTGTGCAAGACAGGTCATCAGCATGACAACGGTGAATATCGTGGCATACGGTACGCCGGAAATCGCCAGACCAATACCGCCCAGCACCGCCTGCACCAGCGCGGTGACCACCACGCCCAGCGCTACCGCGCGTACGGCCTGCGCTGCCAGCAGTACCGCCGCGTCACCGCGTTTGCCCGCCAGGCGGGTGGCAAAGTGACGAACGCCCAAAGCCACCTGCTCACCGCGCCAGTAAAGCAGGGCGCTGAAGAGCAGCATCAGGGTACAGTGCATCATAAAGCGGCCAATATGCGCCGCCTGACCCACAAACCAGGTGGTGGTGGTGCCAATATACGGGCGCACTTTTGCCATCAGCGCGCTGCCGCCCATCTCCAGCAGGCTGTGCCAGCCGCTGTAGAGCTTGGTGCCCACGACCGGAATGCTGTTCAGCCAGGTGAGATCCGGCAGCGTGAGATCGCCGCTGGTCACGGCGCGGATCACCGGGCCGCTGGAGTCGACGAGACTGTTTACCAGCAGCGCAATGGGAATAATAAACAGCAGGAACAGCAGCAGCGTCATGACCAGCACCGCTAACCCGCGGCGGCCGAACAGCAGCTTCTGCAAGCGCAGCAGCAGAGGCCACGTGGCAACGACAACGGTCGCGGCCCAGGCGAAGCCAAGAATAAAGGGTTGAACAATCCACAGACACGCAATAATCATGAGGGCCAGGAACAGCACCGACAGCAAAATTTGCGCAACATCCCTGGGCTGGCGAAGATTGACCATAAATGAAACTTTCCTTAAAAGAACGCCAGCGCGGCTGGCGGGAACGGAAAACCGCATCTCTTTAATCATTAATGATCTCAGCGGTTTTTGACAGGCGGATTTTGCCCGTAATTCTACGAAGCACATAAGAAAAAAATGTGATAAAACTTTCCGGACACAACGCAAACGATTTCACATTACTCTAATTAGGGTCGACAGTCATGATCCCACAGATTTCCCAGGCACCCGGCGTCGTTCAGCTGGTGCTTAATTTTTTGCAGGCACTGGAGCAACAGGGTTTTACAGGTGATACCGCCACGAACTATGCCGACAGGCTGACGATGGCAACCGATAACAGTATTTACCAGCTTCTTCCCGATGCCGTCGTTTTCCCTCGTTCTACGGCCGACGTGGCGCTGATTGCCCGACTCGCCACGCAGGAGCGCTTTGCCTCGCTGGTCTTTACGCCGCGCGGCGGCGGCACCGGGACCAACGGTCAGGCGCTGAACCAGGGCATCATTGTTGATATGTCGCGCTATATGAACCGCATCATTGAGATCAACCCGGAAGAGGGGTGGGTGCGGGTCGAAGCGGGCGTTATCAAAGATCAGCTTAACCAGTACCTCAAGCCTTACGGCTACTTTTTTGCCCCGGAACTTTCCACCAGTAACCGCGCGACCCTCGGCGGGATGATCAACACGGATGCCTCCGGTCAGGGCTCGCTGGTCTACGGCAAAACCTCCGATCACGTGCTGGGCGTGCGTGCGGTTCTGCTGGGCGGCGATATTCTCGATACGCAGCCGATGCCGGTCGAACTGGCGGAAACGCTGGGGAAAGATAACACCGCCAGCGGACGCATCTACCGTACCGTGCTGGAGCGCTGCCGCGACAACCGCCAGCTTATTCTCGACAAATTCCCCAAACTGAACCGCTTCTTAACGGGCTACGACCTGCGCCACGTCTTTAACGACGACCTGACCCAGTTCGATTTAACCCGCGTGCTCACCGGTTCCGAAGGGACGCTGGCGTTTATCACCGAGGCGCGGCTGGATATCACCCGCCTGCCGAAGGTGCGTCGTCTGGTGAACGTCAAATATGACTCTTTCGACTCCGCCCTGCGCAATGCGCCGTTTATGGTGGAGGCGAAAGCGCTGTCGGTTGAGACGGTCGACTCCAAAGTGCTCAACCTGGCCCGGGAAGATATTGTCTGGCACTCCGTCAGCGATCTCATTACCGACGTGCCGGACAAAGAGATGCTCGGTCTTAACATCGTGGAATTTGCTGGCGACGACGCGGCGCTGATTGAGAGCCAGGTCACCACGCTCTGCCAGCGGCTGGATGAGCTGATTTCGCAGGGCGAAGGCGGCGTGATCGGCTGGCAACTCTGTAACGATCTGGCCGGGATTGAGCGTATCTATGCGATGCGTAAAAAAGCCGTGGGTCTGCTCGGCAATGCGAAAGGGGCGGCGAAGCCGATTCCCTTTGCCGAAGATACCTGCGTGCCGCCTGAGCATCTGGCGGATTATATCGTCGAGTTTCGCGCCCTGCTGGACAGCCACGGCCTGAGCTACGGCATGTTTGGCCACGTCGATGCCGGGGTGCTGCACGTGCGTCCGGCGCTGGATATGTGCGACCCGCAGCAGGAGATCCTGATGAAGCAGATCTCCGACGACGTGGTGGCCTTAACCGCTAAATACGGCGGTCTGCTTTGGGGCGAGCACGGGAAAGGGTTCCGCGCAGAATACAGTCCGGCGTTCTTCGGCGAACAGCTCTATGCGGAGCTGCGCAAGGTGAAAGCGGCTTTCGACCCGCATAACCGCCTCAACCCGGGTAAAATCTGCCCGCCAGAAGGCGTGGACGCCCCCATGCTGCAGGTGGATGCCGTCAAGCGCGGCACCTACGACAGACAGATCCCGATTGCGGTGCGCTCCTCCTGGCGCGGCGCGATGGAGTGCAACGGCAACGGCCTGTGCTTTAACTTTGACGTGAAAAGCCCGATGTGTCCGTCAATGAAAATCACCAGCAACCGCATTCATTCGCCGAAAGGGAGGGCGACGCTGGTGCGCGAGTGGCTGCGTCTGCTGGCGGACCGTGGCGTCGATCCTCTCAGGCTGGAGCAGGAGCTGCCGGAAAAACGGGCCAGCCTGCGCTCGCTGATTGAGCGCACCCGCAACAGCTGGCATGCCAACAAGGGCGAGTATGATTTCTCCCATGAGGTGAAAGAGGCGATGTCCGGCTGTCTGGCCTGTAAAGCCTGCTCGACCCAGTGCCCGATTAAAATCGACGTCCCGGAATTCCGCTCGCGCTTCCTGCAGCTTTACCACACGCGCTATCTGCGTCCGGTACGCGACCATCTGGTGGCGACGGTAGAGAGCTATGCGCCGCTGATGGCGCGCGCGCCGAAGACCTTCAACTTCTTTATCAACCAGCCGCTGGTGCGCAAGCTTTCCGAAAAGCATATCGGCATGGTCGATCTGCCGCTGCTGTCGGTGCCGTCTCTGCAGCGCCAGCTCGTCGGGCATCGTTCGGCGAACATGACCCTGGAGCAGTTGGAGGCGCTCACGCCCGAGCAAAAAGCGAAGGTGGTGCTGGTGGTGCAGGATCCGTTTACCAGCTACTACGATGCCCAGGTGGTTGCGGACTTTATCCGCCTGTCGGAAAAGCTGGGCTATCAGCCGGTTGTGCTGCCGTTCTCGCCCAACGGCAAGGCGCAGCACATTAAAGGCTTCCTGACGCGCTTTGCGAAGACCGCGCAGAAAACATCTGACTTCTTAAACCGCGTGGCGCAACTCGGGATACCGATGGTCGGCGTCGACCCGGCGCTGGTGCTGTGCTACCGCGATGAATACAGGCAGACGCTGGGCGATAAGCGCGGTGATTTCCACGTCATGCTGGTGCACGAGTGGCTGCCGACGGCCCTGGAAGACAAAGCGGTTCAGGACGTCAGCGGTGAGCCGTGGTATCTGTTCGGACACTGCACGGAAGTCACCGCGCTGCCTGGCGCCCCCGCGCAGTGGGCGTCCGTCTTTGCCCGCTTCGGCGCGAAGCTGGAGAGCGTTAGCGTGGGCTGCTGCGGCATGGCCGGCACGTACGGACACGAAGTGAAAAACCACGCCAACTCGCTCGGCATTTATGAGCTGTCCTGGCATCAGGCGATGCAGCGCTTGCCGCGAAACCGCTGTCTGGCGACGGGATACTCCTGCCGCAGCCAGGTGAAACGGGTAGAGGGTAACGGCGTACGCCACCCATTGCAGGCTTTACTGGAGATAATTGGATGATCTGGAAACGTGCCGTGACGCTGCAGGCGCTGAACGCCATGGGCGAGGGGAATATGGTGGGGCTGCTGGATATCCAGTTCACCCGCATTGGCGACGATGACATTGAGGCCACCATGCCTGTCGATCATCGCACCCACCAGCCGTTTGGTTTATTGCACGGCGGGGCGTCCGTCGTGCTGGCCGAAACCCTGGGCTCGGTGGCGGGATATCTCTGTACCGAAGGGGAGCAGAAGGTGGTCGGACTCGAGGTGAATGCTAATCATATCCGCTCGGTACGCAGCGGGCGCGTGCGCGGCGTGTGCCGCGCGCTGCACGCCGGTAGTCGCCACCAGGTGTGGCAGATTGACATTCTCGACGAGCAGGATCGCCTGTGCTGCTCTTCAAGGTTGACGACAGCGGTCGTGTAAAGTTTTCAGATGTTTTGCCTTTGGTCAAAAACTAGCCAGCGGGTTGTGATATACTGGTCAGGTTTTGTACATAAGCGAGGACATCATGGATACTGAAATAACCCCAACACAGCTGGCAATTGAATATTTACGTCGCGATAAGAGCAATCTGTCCCCGGCGCAGTACCTGAAAAAGCTGAAACAGCTTGAGCTGGAATTTACAGATTTGCTGGCGCTCTCTTCGAATGAGCTGAAAGAAGAGATCTACTTTGCCTGGCGGTTGGGCGTTCACGTCCATTGAGAGAGTAATGTTGAAAAGGCCGCAACTGCGGCCTTTTTTGTGCCTGAGATTCAGTATTTAGCGGGGAGCTTGTTGATTTTGATAAGCCTGCCTTCTTCCATTTCGATAAATCCGCCGGTTTTCAAATCCGCCAGAATGCGCATCACGCCGCTGCGGGAGAGGTGGGTTTTATCGCGAATATAGCGTTCAGCGGTTATCGATTTGCGAAAAGTGTCTTCTTCGCGCATCAAATCGATTAACTGTCCACGAATAATCTCATAGGCAGAGGGCGCAATTCGATGAAGCATGTTTTTATAGAGGCGATTGGTAACATGCATAATATGTTGAGATAGAATGTTCCAGAGATTGTGGGTTTCCACAACTTCCCGCGCTTTTTCTACCGAGATAACACCCGTCAGCCCTGGTGTAATGACTTTACAATACTCATCAAAAAAGACGTCCGTCACATTGCCTATCCCAAACAAAGCGGGGGCCTGCACGGTGAACAACAGGGTCTCATCATCCCGGCGGTAGGAGGCCACGCTTCCCTCCAGTATGAGGTAGCACATGGCCTCACCATGAATTGTATGCTCTAAACGTTCTCCGACGACTGTCGTATGAAAGACAGCAAAGGGACGCAGATGTGCAATTAGTTCACTCGCGAAAGGTGATGAGCGATAACGATCATCTGCGATGTCCTCAAAATCTGGCATAGATAACGACCTTACTGTTTCATTGTATTATCGAAACATTATAGCGCCGACAGGGCTTTCAGGCTCTAACTCAGCAAGGTGTTATCAATACTTTAACGGTAAATGATTTATCTCCTGTAGAACCCCACGCTGCATCGTAATGTATCCGCCTGTTCTGAGTTCGGAGAGGATCCGCATGATGCCGCTACGTGAAAGCCATGTACGGCTCTTAATGTAATTTGCCGCAGTAGTATGTTCCCGAATGGACTCGGGTTCCTGCATAAGCTCCACGAGCTGAGTGCAGATAATATCGTACGCGGACAGCTGCGATATCATCGCGCAATGCTCGTATACCCGGGAAGCCGAATACATTAGCAGCCTGGCGAAGTGTTCCCACAAATTGTCATTCGCAATGATCTGATTGAAGCTGGCGAGCGCCAGCATACCAATCTCAGATGTTTCTAACGCCCTGACGTACATATGGCCGTTGGTATGCTGGTTACTGACGCCCAGAACAAAGGGAGCCGACTCAGAGTTGAGAATGATGCCATCCCCTCGACGGTGCAGGGCAACGCTGCCGCTTAACAATAAAAAGCAATAGCGTGCTTCGTCGCGATAATAGTGCATAACCTCACCTTTCTCGATTACCATCCGCTCTGAGAATGGCACCATGTGATTAATGAGTAATTCAATTGCGGAGAAAGGTTTTGTCGCTAAGGCGGAGATCCGCGCCTGAGGGGATAACGTCTCTAGCCTGGTATTCATAGTTAACCTCTGTTTTAACCGGTGCAGTTGAGCATGCGCACATAGCCGCATTATCTAAAACGTTAAGCACCAGGGAAATATACCCTACCGGTCTAAATGTAGACCGTTAAAGTAATAGTTATTATAAGTTCTTGATTTATTTATTAGCGAGTGACTGGTCTATGTTTGGACTGGTTTTTTATTTGAATGTAAGAATTTTCTTGGGCTTTGATTCTGTATGTGAAGTTATTAAAAGGTTAATGTTTTCTTTATAGGGTTAAGGTCTACAGTTGGACTGAAAATTAAATTGTCTTTTATCGGGCATTTTAATAAATTTCGTTTCAGCCAGTGAACAGCATTGAAGCTCCTGTCTTGTTTGCAGACGTTGTCTGTTATTTAAAGGGAGAGGGTTCAACGTTATGCTTACGGCACTTTTAAAACCGGCACATATAAATGGTCGAATAAACCATAGGGATGATGTTGCCGAAATGATAGTTATAAATAAAGTTACTAAGGATATAAATCATGAAAAAGACGATTATTGCTGCTGCTTTCGCTGCGACTGCTGCTCTGACCATGTCTAATGCATTCGCTTCTGCTGGTACCGTTAATTTTACCGGCGAAATCATCGATGCAGCGTGCACCGTTGATGCGGGTTCTGTAAACCAGACCGTTGATCTGGGCCGTTACAGCAAATCTGAATTTACCGCTGCTGGCGATAAAACCGCTGCGACTAAATTCTCAATCGTTCTGACCAACTGCCCGGCAACCGTAACTGGCGCAACCATCAAGTTTGACGGTTCTGCAGATCCAGCAAACTCTAACCTGCTGGCTGTAACCGGTGGCGCAACGGGTGTTGCTATTAACCTGATGACGGCTGATAGCCAGGATCTGCCGCTGGCGGGTGTTAACAGCCACGTATACAGCCTGGCTGAAACTGTACCAAACACGCTGGACTTCTTTGCTCAGTACGAAGCAACGTCTGCAACTGTTGGCGTAGGTCCAGCAAACGGTGTAGCTAACTTCTCCGTTAGCTACCAGTAATCTTCCTGACCGGAAAAATATATGAGGGCCGGTATACGGCCCTTTTTTATCGAGGTGTAAAATGAATTTTCTTAGCAAAACTTTAATTGCCTGCGCAGTGATTTCAGCAAGCGTGTCCGCCGCCAATGCGGGTGTTATTATTGGCGGAACGCGTGTCGTCTATGATGGCAATAAAAAAGAAGCTTCCATTGATGTTAACAACCCGGATAAGACGCCGTACCTTATTCAGTCATGGGTTGAGACATTAAATGGTGGCGCTGAGAAAGCTCCTTTTATTATTACCCCTCCACTTTATCGTCTCGATGGTGGACAGCAAAACATTGAGCGTGTCGTTGTGACCGGCAATTTGCCACAGGATAAAGAAAGTCTCTACTGGCTAAATATTAAAGCGATACCGTCAGCGCCCAAAAAAGATAATACGCTGCAAATTGCGATTAAAACGCGCATTAAGCTGATATACCGTCCGGCAGGCTTAAAGTCTCAGCAGCCGCAGGAGTTGAGTCATCAGTTAACCTGGCGCCGGAATGGAAATCAACTTCAGGTTACCAACCCAACCAGCTATGTCATTAACTTCAATGAAATCAGTCTGGGCGGTAAAAAAATTGAAAATGTTTCGTATGTACTTCCTGGGGAATCAATGAATTTCACGCTGCCTGCTGGCGCTAACTCAACCTCTATTAATTATAAAGTCATTAATGATTATGGGGCGGTGAGTGACGTGCAAAGCGCAAGCTTGTGAAAATAATTGGTTTTGGAATGTCGTTTCCAAGGTGACGTGAATGATGATAGTAAGGGAATATAATAATTTTAAACCTGCGCGATTGGCTTTATTAATTGCATTTGCCCTCGCGGGTTCAATGCAGAATGCCATGGCGCGTGATTACTTCAACCCGGACCTGGTTGAACTCGATAATCCGCAAAATGGAGGTAAAGCCGATCTCGCTGCGTTTGAAGCGGGCTCGCAGGCGCCGGGAACCTATCACGTCGATGTGATGCTGGATAACGAACTTGTTGATACGCGTGATATCGAATTCAAAACCTCTGGTGCTCCCAATGATGAGGGGAAATTAGAACCTTGTCTGACCGTGGAGCAGCTTAAAGAGTGGGGCGTAAAAACCGATCTATTCCCGGCGCTGGCGGTGGACAACGAGCGTTGTGCGAACCTGCACGCGATACCATCCGGATCCACTGAATTCCAGTTTGGCGCACAGCGTCTGCTCATCAGCATCCCGCAGGCGGCCATTTCTCGTCAGGCGCGTGGATACGTTCCACCAGAACAGTGGGATGACGGTATCACGGCTGCGCTGCTCAACTACAGCCTGAGTGGCGCCAACAACCGCTCGCGCAACGGGAGCAGTGATACCAGCAACACGCAGTACGCTAATTTGCGTCCGGGAATCAATATCGGGCCATGGCGTCTGCGCAATTACACGACCTGGTCACGGGATGAAGATGGCAAGGACAAATGGGATAGCGTTTATACCTACGCCCAGCGCGCGATCGTTCCGCTAAAAGCGCAGATGACCCTTGGCGATAGCACTGCGCCCGCTGATGTCTTCGACAGCATGCCGTTCCGCGGTGCGCAGCTGGCCTCCGATGATGATATGCAACCCGACTCCCTCAAAGGGTACGCACCCGTCGTCCGCGGTATCGCGCGTACCAATGCGCAGGTCATTGTCCGTCAGAATGGGTATGAGATTTACCAGACCTACGTTGCGCCTGGTGCCTTCGAGATTACGGATATGTATCCGACAGGGGGAGCAGGCGATCTGCAGGTCACGATAAAAGAGGCTGACGGTAGCATTCAACAATTCACCGTTCCCTTTGCGTCATTGCCTGTACTGCAGCGAGAAGGGCGATTTAAGTACGCCGTCACGGGTGGGCAATATCGTTCCTACAACAGTAGTGTAGATAAGACGCCGTTTGCGCAAATTACGGGCATCTATGGCTTACCGTATGGCTTAACGGCATACGGCGGTGGTCAAACGTCCAGCCGCTACCAGTCGGTCGCTGCCGGTATGGGTAAGAACATGGGAGATCTCGGCGCAGTTTCTGTCGACGTCATTCAGGCATGGTCCACCCCACAAAATCTGCCGAGCGATAGCGGCCAGTCCTGGCGAGCACGCTACAGTAAGAACTTTGTCAACACCGGCACTAACTTTGCTATTGCAGGCTACCGCTATTCGACTAAAGGCTTTTACGGTATGCAGGAAGTGCTTGATTCCTATGGCGATAACGGTGTGATGCAAAACAGACGTCGTAACCGTATGGAGCTGACGATGAACCAGTCTCTGGGCGGTTCATTAGGCTCGATCATGGTGAGCGCTGTCCGGGAAGATTACTGGAACTCCGGGCGAGCGATGGAGTCCTGGAGTCTGGGATATAACAATTTCTGGAACGGCATCAGCTACGGTTTGACGTATACCTCAACGCGTAACGGGACGCCTGGTACCTACGGTAACCCGACGAGCTATGACAAAGACCGGATGGTGGCGTTTAACATCAGCGTGCCGCTGGATAAATTCCTGCCGCAGACGTGGGCAAACTACAGCGTCAATAACAGTAAAAATAGCGGAACGACCCATACGGTTGGCATCAACGGCACCGCGCTGGAAAACAATGCCCTGAACTGGAACGTTCAGCAGGGATATGGCAGCAATAATGTCGGATACAGCGGCAACGTGAACGGTGATTACAAGGGGACCTATGCTGAGGTGACGGCCGGATACAGCTACGACCAGAACAATGAGCGTCTGAACTACGGTATCCAGGGCGGGGTCATCGCGCATGCTGACGGCGTGACGTTATCGCAACCGCTGGGCGAAACGAACGTTCTGGTAAAAGTGCCGGGAGCGAAAGGTCTGACGGTGCGAAACCAAACGGGCGCGAAAACGGACTATCGGGGATATACCACGGTAAATAACGTCAACGTCTACCGTAAAAACGATATCGTAATCGACCCAGAAAGTATGTCCGATGATGTAGAACTGGATCTCACGACCCGAACCGTTGTGCCAACGCGTGGGGCTGTTGTTCGCGCTGAATACACTGCCAACGTCGGTCAACGTGCATTATTTACGTTATTGCGTGGTAACGGACAGCCCATTCCCTTTGGGGCGATTGTCAGCGTAGGTGGTATTAAAAACAGCGGCTTTATTGTCGGCGATAATGGACAGGTTTATCTCACAGGCCTAGGCGAGAATGTCGACCTTATCGCGCAATGGGGTGAGGGTAGTGATAAGCAGTGTAAAGCCTCATACGTGTTAAAACCTACCGATGTTAAAAATAACATTGCGGTTGTCAGTACTGTCTGTCGATAGGAAAGAAAATGAATGCATTTAAATATTTTTTGCTGTTGCTTTTGACGTTAATATCCGTAGAAAGCTTTGCAGGCTGTACGAACAATATCGCTACGCAAAACTTTAATTTAAATTTTAATACAATTACTGCGCAGCGGGACGTGGCGCCAGGAACGGTTGTCGCTGCACAGTCGGGTATTTACAATGTGAATTTCTCATGTACTGATTCCTCGAATACCTATCAGGAAGCGATGAACGGTACCTCTCTGGGAAATAACCTTTATGATATAGGCGTAAGTGGGTACGGCATACGTGTGTCAGAAAATGATTCAGGCGGCGGGTTCCACCACTACTTTCCTATGGCATTTGCTCTTGGTACTTATAGCGCGTCATATATGTATAAAGTTGAGTTGGTCAGGACATCTGATCCTGCTGCATCCGGATCGCTACGCAGCGGTCAAATTGCTAACGTATCTATTTCAAACCAATTTTTCATTGCGACATGGAACATCACTGGCGGAAGCATTACGACACTTGCCTGTAGTCTTTCTTCTGGATCGCTGAGTTTTCCGATAGGTAATATCCCTGCGACAAGCTTTGGCTCAACAGTGGGTACAACGCCAGTTAATACTCAGGTTTCGCAGACTCTCGGCTTAACCTGCAATCCTGGCGCAAATATCAACATTTCTTTGAGTGGACAGCAAAACCCTGATGTGGCCAATACCAGCGTTTTAGCGTTATCGGGTCAGGGTGGCCCGGGGGTAGCGCAGGGAGTAGGTGTACAAATATTATATGGTGGTACACCTCTTAATCTTAATAATACCGTTTTCCTGCAGCAATCTGGCGGTGGGTTGGCGTCATTCCCAATCGTGGCCCGTTATTATCAGACTAAATCTGTTGTTTTACCTGGGACAGCGAACACAACAGCAACGTTGAACATTACCTATCAATAAGGGGGAAGATATGAATATTAAATGTTTAGTCCTGAGCTTGTCCGCAATGATACCGTTTTTGTCTTATTCAGCAGATACGGTAAATATTAACGTGACAGGTAATATCGTGGCATCACCCTGTATTGTCAACGGAGGAGCAAGCAGCCTTAATGTTGATTTAGGTAATATTCAGGCAACAGCACTGGCAGCTCCTGACTCATCATCTACTGCGGTACCGTTTACACTGACAGTCACAAATTGCCCAACAGGCACCAGTACTGTCCGAGCTGATATAGGGGGTTCTGCATCACATGATGCGCCTAATCTTTATGAGAATTCAGGTACGGCAGGGAATGTTTATGTTCTTTTGTATAATGGCGTGACGGGTGATTCTTTAGGTCCTGGTTCTACAGTATTTTTACCAGTGCAGAGCGACCGTACAGCATCGATGGCACTTAAAGCTGGCGCATATTCTCTTTATGGCAATACGACACCTGGTACGATTAATTCGGTTATAATTGTTACAATGAGTTATCAGTGAAAGTAAAATTATATGAATACTAAACTCTTTTTATCTGCCTTCCTCTTGAGTTCAGCCCCGTTAATTACCTGCGCTGATACCAATATCAACGTTACAGGCCAGGTTATTGCCAGCCCGTGTGTCGTTGACACGGGCACCGTTTCGAAAGTGGTCAATCTGGGGGAAGATACAAAGCAGAATCTCATTAATGCCGGTGATGGGGGCGTCTGGTCTGATTTTGATCTGCTGGTGCAAAGTTGCCCAGCTGGCACCAGCAGCGTAACGGCCAAATTTACCGGTAATGCCGATACGCAAGATCCCACGGCATGGAAAAACAGCGGAACCAGTAACAATGTGGCATTACGTATTGCCAGCAGGGATCATGCGACAACATATAGCGTGAACAGCACAATGCAGGTGAATGTCGACAGCAGCACGCGCAGTTCGACATTCCCGCTGTCAGCGAGAATGTTTACGCCGCAGGGAAATTCCACTGCCGGAACGTTCCAGTCAGTAATGAACGTTGATTTTACCTATCAATAACGGCTGAAATATCTTTTTCAAAATAATATGTTTGAGACCTCCATGTTGATTAATTCCTTGCTTGGGCATGCTATATGTGGTGTTCGGTTCCAGCCTATCTATTCTTCACAGGAAAACAAGATAAAGGCATGGGAGATGCTAAGTACCTTACGTCAGGGAATTGACTGCGAAACGTTTTTTGAAAAGATGTCTTTAAATGCAAGCTCTCGTTTGCTGCGCTGGCAGTTGCGTATAATTTCTCTGTGTGAAGAGGCCGGTGACTATTTTATTAACGTCCCCGCAAGGTTATTATGCCAATCCGAATTGGTCAGTGAAATATTGCCCAGCCTGCGTTCTGGTATCGTTATTGAGGTGCAAGATCCATGTAATTTCATTTTGCTAACAAATGAAGAGCGAGACAGTTTTAATACATTGCATCAGAAGATAAAAAAAACAGGTGCAAAGATATGGTTAGATGATGTTAAAAGCGAGCATTTAGCGCTGCTGGGTGAACGTATTAGCGTATTTGATGGCGTTAAAGTAGATAAAAAAAGCTTATGGGAAAATAGATGTACCCCCTGGGTCTTACAATCAATGATAGCTTACTGCTCAGTAATGGTAGAGCAAGTACTTATTGAAGGCATCGAAGATAACGAGCTCTTTGCTTTGGCTCAGGGTTCAGGGTGCAATTTAATGCAGGGATTTCTTTGGCCTGAAAAAAGGTTGAATATTGATTATGTCTCGGTCTAATAAATGATAAATGTTTTAATTAAAGAAGATGACTTTTTATATCACCATAGCCTCAGGTCATTTGTTGAAGATTTTTTTAACAATGAATATGCAAAAAACGTCAATTTTCTCAAAGGCTATGAGGTGGAGAATATTGCTCGGGCGGAAATAATCGTTTATGCGTTCAGCAAAGGTGAGCATTATACCTGTTTCCCAGAATTAAAGTGTGCGCCTAAATGCGCCATCATTGGTATTATAGAAGCGGAAGAACCGTCATCATCGTTTTTACCGTTCTGCATTCAGCAGACTTTCTTTGTGTCACGCTCAGCGCCACTCTATCTGTTGAAAAGGGTATTCCGTCAGGCATGGGGTGCATACAGTGCTTCCGCTCTCCCTTTCTTTTCAAAAGCCTGCGAAAGCTGTAAGCATAAAACGTTATCACAGCGCGAATTAAATATAATGGCCGGGATTTACAAGGGGGAATCCGTCAAAAACATAGCCAGGGAGATGATGCTCACGCCAAAGACGGTCTATGCCCATAAGTATGCTGTTATGCATAAGTACAACCTGAGCAATGAGCACGAGTTGCTTGAACTCCTGAACAGCTTACTGGAAAAACGCTGTAACCCGAATTTGTTTCGCGAAGCATTAGATCAATTTCGTTAGGGAATTACCCGGCCAAAAAGATGATCATCCCAGTGCCGGGTAAAACTTTTGCTAATTCCTGTTTTCCTCAGACGTTCGCCGCACTCATCAGCCGCGACTTCATGGACTGATACGCCGACGCGGCATAGTCCTCCGCCCAGCGCTGGTCCTCAATCGCCTCCAGCTGCACCGCGCAGTACTTCGTTTCCGGGGTTTTGGAGATGGGATCGAGGTTGTCCTGGGTCAGCTCGTTGCAGGCGCCAATCCACCACTGATAGGTCATATAGACGGCCCCGGCGTTGATACGCTCGCTGATGCTGGCGCGGGTAATCACTTTCCCGCGACGTGAACGTACCCAGACCAGCTGCCTGTCAGTAATGCCCAGCTTTTCTGCATCGGCAGGGTTCATTTGCACCCGACCCGGCTCGTCGGCCAGGCTTTGCAGCGCGGCGCAGTTCCCGGTCATGGAGCGGCAGGAGTAGTGTCCCACCTCGCGTACCGTACACAGCACCAGCGGGAAATCCGCATCCGGGGTTTCCGCCGGCGCGCGCCACGGTGCGGCAAAGAGTTGCCCTTTACCGCTCGGCGTGTCGAACTGATTGTCTTTGTACAGGTACGGCGTTCCGGGGTGATCCAGCGTCGGGCAGGGCCACTGCACGTGGCCCATCTCGCCCATTTTTTCATACGTCACGCCGTAGAAGAGCGGGCACAGCGCGCGCATCTCGTCCCAGATCTGCTGGTTGGAGTCATAATGCATCGGGTAGCCCATCTCGGTGGCGAGCAGGCTGATGATCTCCCAGTCGCGCTTCACGTTGCCGCTGGCGTCGATGGCTTTGCCAAAACGCTGGAAGCCGCGATCGGCACAGGTAAAGACGCCGCCGTGTTCACCCCAGGACGTGGCCGGGAGCAGAACGTCCGCCACCTCTGCCGTTTTGGTCATAAAGATGTCCTGAACCACGACAAAATCGAGCGCCTCAAAACCGCTGCGCACCAGGCCAAGATCGGCTTCGGTCTGAAGCGGATCTTCTCCCATGATGTAATAGGCCTTAACCTTGCCTTCCAGCGCAAGGTGCGGCACTTCGGTAATGCGCGTCCCGACGCGATCGTCCATCTCATTGACGTCAATTCCCCAGGCGTCGGCGAACTTCTGCCTGACCGCCGGATCGGTCACATCCTGATAGCCGGGGAACATATTCGGCAGAACGCCCATATCGCAGGCACCCTGGACGTTGTTCTGACCGCGCACCGGCCCGACGCCGACGGCAGGGCGACCGAGATTCCCGGTCAGCAGCGCCAGGCTGGACAGCCCTTTGACCACATCCACAGCCTGTCCAAACTGGGTCACGCCCATCCCCCACATCACGGTGGCGGAAGGGGCCGCTGCGAAGGTGCGCATTGCCTGGCGGACGTCACGGGCGGGGATGCCGGTAAGATGTTCGACCTTTTCCGGCGCATAGTCTTTTACCGTTTGCCGGTAGGCCTCAAGCCCTTCCGTAAAACGCGCCACGTAGCTTTTATCGTACAGCTCCTCTTCCAGCAGCACATAGCCAAAGGCGTTCACCAGCGCCATGTTGCTGCCGTTTTTCAGCTGAAGATGTTGGTCGGCAATACGCGCCGTTTCAATACGGCGCGGATCGCAGACAATAATTTTTGCGCCGTTTTCACGCGCTTTCAGCACGCGGCGGGCAACGATAGGGTGGGAGTCCGCGCAGTTATAGCCAAACACCAGCAGGCATTTTGAGTTTTCAATATCGTTAATGGCGTTGCTCATCGCGCCGTTGCCGAGCGTTTCCTGTAAACCCGCCACGGACGGGCCATGACAGACGCGCGCGCAGCAGTCCACGTTGTTGGTGTTCAGCACCGCGCGGGCAAACTTTTGCATCACGTAGTTGGTTTCATTGCCGGTGCCGCGAGAGGAGCCGGTGGTCATGATCGACCGCGGCCCGTGCTGCGCTTTAATGCTGCTGAGCCTGTGGGCGGTGTAGCGGATCGCCTCTTCCCAGGTAACGGGGGTGAAGGCTTCGCCTTTGCGGTAGCGGATCATGGGCTGGGTAAGGCGGGGGGTGAGAAGACGGGTGTCGTTGAGGAAGTCCCAGCCGTAAAACCCTTTCAGACATAAGGTGCCCTGGTTTGTGACCCCCTCTGCCGCTTCGGCACGGATGATACGGTTATTTTCAACGACAAGGTTCAATTTACAGCCTGCACCGCAGTACGGGCAGACGCTGGCGATCTTTTTCATCAATAACAGACCTGTTAAGAAATGAAGCAAAGTTGACTGGAAAAACCAGTCCCGTATGCGGAGATAAGCAGAAAGCGTGCCAGGTTGGCTTTGCGTGTATTACAGGGTGTTATGGGGGAGGGCGCGTGTCATCGTCAGGCCGATCGTCAGTTTTGACGATGACACGTTAGGGGGCGCGGCGAGCAGGAACTCAGAGATCGTCCATGGTGTAACCCACCACGATTTCCAGCGTCTTACGAATCACATCCGCCTGAACCACGTCGTTGGTGGATTCCAGCGTCTGAATGAGCCAGAGGATGATCGCTTTATTGGAAAGATGGCCTTCAGAGGCCAGAACACAGCGTACTGCAGTAGAAAAAATAGCGGACTCTTCAGCAAAACGATCGCCTGCATGGCGGAAATACTCCGCCAGCGCACTGTCTAAAAAAGCAGAGTGATATTCGGGTTGAAGCTGAATATTTTGTCTCATTTGTTCTCACCGTAGCTGTTAAATTGCAGTCAATGTATTTTTTTGGGATCGGACGGTTTTCCACTTCCAAATAACGGCACTACATTGTCTCGGTTATCGTTGAGAGATCCCTCTCTTTTTGTTCGTCCTTGCGCGGTTCTGCGACGTGTAAAGGCGATGCTGTTTGAGCCGATCTCGGCAATCACCATCGCAAGTGTCTCCCGCCGCTGGGGATCCTTTTCATGTTCTTTCATGACCCGCAGACGCTGTAGCAAGCCTTCTGTTGTCACCGGCCCCCGCTCTTTCAGAAGAGAGAGAACGGCTTCACCGATAAGCTGGTCTATCAATCGGTCTGCGTTACTGCGATTCATATCCTTACCGTTCGAAGAGCAGACCAAGCAGCATGTGGTAATGCTCTTCCTCTTCCGGCCCATCGGCCTTTTCGAGGCGACTCAGCAATTTTGTACAAAGCGATTTGCGATTAAGGTTTCGCCCGTCGCTGAGAATTTCAACAACCACCTGGCCCAGCGTTTCCTGCTGGGTAGGAAGCGCGGCTTTTTCGAAGTACTGTGCGATTGCTGCTGCGGAATCTGCGACGTAACCTTTCTGCTGCATGTTTCGCTCCTGTAAAATTTTGTAATCAGTAACGTTACATTTAAGGTATACATAATTTCCAAATCTGTACATCTAAAATGTACAATTTTTTAGATTTTTTACGATACATCTTATAAATCATTTATTTTTCATTGCGTTGGGTTGGCGTTGTGATGGGGGGCGAGTGCAGGATATATTGTACAAAAAGCGCAGGTGCTGGTAAGTTGTACAGCCGAGTCAAAAGGTCTCATTAACTGCCGTAAATGGTTGAGATGTAAATTATTTGTCAGGCAATTAATGTGCTATAAATGAACATTACCCACGTCTTTCGTGGCCAAAACCCTAACCCCCAGGAATAGCATGCTCACAACCATCATTTACCGCAGTCATATCTGCGAGGACGTTCCAGTGAAAGCGCTGGAAGCAATGGTCGCTGCTGCAAATCGTAAAAATCGGCAATCCAATGTCACGGGGATCTTGCTGTTTAACGGCACACATTTTTTTCAACTGCTGGAGGGGCCGGTTGAGCAGGTTTCGGCTATCTATGAGCAGATCTGCAACGACCCGCGCCACCATAACGTGGTCGAGTTAATGCGCGATCACGGGCCTGTCCGGCGTTTTGGCAACGTGGGTATGGAGCTTTTTGATTTGCGCCACTTCGACAGGGACGAGGTACTGCAGCAGGTGCTCAATAAGGGGACGACACGCTACCAGCTGACATATAACGACCGCCCTCTGCAGTTTTTCCGCACCTTTGTCGAGGCCACGGAAAAAGCGAACTATTTTGAACTGCCGCCTGCGGACTCATGGGAATTCGTTCGCGAAGAAACGCGCTTGTCCGCGCAACCTGAGGTGGTCGCGAAGGGGGCGGATTGCAGCTTCGCGTTCCAGCCGATAGTCGATCCATTTATGCAGCAGGTTGTCTCCTGGGAGGCGCTTCTCCGCACCCCGTCCGGCGACTCGCCGGGAGCTTATTTCGCCAGCCTTCCGCATGAGGAAGTGTACGCGTCTGATTTGCAAAGCAAGCAGGTGGCGCTCTCCATGGCCAGCGCGCTGGGGTTACAGGACCAGACGTTATCCCTTAACCTGCTTCCTATGACGCTGGTTAACATTCCCAATGCCGTGGATTTTCTGCTTACCGCGATCGAAGCAAACGGTTTTGTACCTGAACAAATCGTGGTGGAGTTCACCGAGAGCGAAGCCATTTCCCGCTTTGATGAGTTCACGGATTCGGTCAGGCAGTTAAAAAGCGCGGGTATCAGCGTGACGATCGATCACTTTGGTGCCGGTTTTGCCGGGCTGCAGCTACTGGCCCACTTCCAGCCTGACAGAATTAAGATTAATCGTGATTTGGTCGCGAACGTGCATAAAAGTGGCCCCCGACAGGCCATTATTCAGGCCATCATCAAATGCTGTTCCTCGCTTGAAATCCAGTTCTGCGCGGTTGGAGTAGAGAAGGCGGAAGAGTGGATGTGGCTGGAATCTGCGGGGATTTCCCAGTTCCAGGGGCATCTTTTTGCCAGCCCCCGGCACGGCGGGATTCCAGCCATTGCGTGGCCGGAGAAAAAGTTCGAATTGTGATAAAGCTGTACACAATCGGACAGACGTAACTGTACGAACGGTAAATTTTATACAACAATGTATTAACAGGTGAATGGCGTCGTAAGCCATTCACCCGTTCAAAATGCGGTCTTAGTTATACAAATGGTGTGTACAATCTGATAAGGTTGGTGCAGTTAGGTATGGAAGTTCTGAGCGTGAGGGAGTTAATGGCCTATTACAGTATCGGCGAAGTGGCCGAACGATGCGGTATCAACCCCGTTACGCTGCGTGCCTGGCAGCGCCGTTATGGATTGTTGAAGCCGCAGCGCAGCGAAGGGGGTCATCGTCAGTTTGACGATGAAGATATCCTGCGTATCGAAGAGATCAAACGCCTGATGAAGAGCGGCGTTTCGGTCGGGAAAGTAAAAGCCTTGCTGGAAAACAAGGAAGTTTTGACTCAGGGTAACTGGGTCTCGTTCCAGGAAGAGATGATGACCGTTCTGCGCTATGCCAGCCCGGCAAAGCTGCGCGCCAAAGTCGGTGAGTTCCGCCGCGATCACCCGATAGATGCCCTGATTGACAATATTATTTCTCCCGTCCGTCAGCGGATGAACCAGGACCAAAATACCGTGCGTCACATGGCGAGCCTGTTTGACGGGGTCCTGATCGAATTCGCGATCGCAAGCCTGGCGGAGTCTCGCAAAAAAGCCGGTAAAGATGCGCTCCTGATTGGCTGGGAGTGTGATGACCGCACCCATCTGTGGCTTGAAGCCGCGCGCTTATCGCAGAAGGGTTGGCACATTGATGTCCTGGCAGAACCGATTGATTCGCCGCGTCCCGAGCTTTTCCCGGGGCAGAAAATCTTCGTCTGGACGGGGAAATCGCCAACGCCTCGACAGCAGGAACAGCTCGACCACTGGCGTGAACAGGGGTTTGCTGTCTCATTTCATCATTAAGTGTAAGAGGCCTTGAGGGCCTTTTTTTATTTTTGTCACTTTCCATGCAAAAGCTATCTCAAAAATAGGCATTTCCAATGCATATTTTACGTTTCTCCTCTCCTGCCCAAATGCCACAACGAAATGCATTATTAATCAATGTATTGAACAATTAAATCCATCCTGCCTGCATCCTGCCACAGGGTCTATGCTTAATAAAAGTAGGCAAAAAGGGCGGTTTAGCCGAATGCCCCTGCTGACAGAGGGTTGAAGTGATAATCGTTATCACTAACATGGTGTTATGCCCTGATGGCTTATCAGATGAGGTGGACCTATGGAACTGCATTCAGAAACCTTTAATCCTGCCGATTTCGCCTGGCGCGGGTTAACGCTCACGCCAGCGGCGGCGGCACATATTCACGAGCTGGTGGCGAAAAAGCCCGAGATCCTCGGCGTGCGTTTAGGTGTCAAACAGACCGGCTGCGCAGGTTTCGGTTACGTGCTTGATACCGTCACCGAACCCAAGAAAGATGACCTGGTGTTCGAGACCGACGGCGCAAAACTGTACGTCGCGCTGCAGGCCATGCCCTTTATCGACGGCACCGAAGTGGACTACGTCCGCGAAGGCTTAAACCAGTTATTCAAATTTCATAACCCGAAAGCCCAGAACGAATGCGGCTGCGGCGAAAGCTTTGGGGTATAGGCGGAACTATGTCGCGTAATACTGAAGCAACGAGTGAAGTAAATACCTGGAGCGGCGGGCACCTCAACTATAAAGAGGGGTTCTTCACCCAGCTGCAGACCGATGAGCTGGCAAAAGGCATCAACGAGGATGTCGTGCGGGCGATCTCGGCGAAACGTAACGAGCCCGAGTGGATGCTGGAGTTTCGCCTGAGCGCCTACCGCGCCTGGCTGGAGATGGAAGAGCCGCACTGGCTGAAAGCCCGCTACGATAAGCTTAATTATCAGGACTACAGCTACTACTCCGCGCCCTCCTGCGGCAGCTGCGATGACACCTGCGCCTCGCAGCCCGGCGCGGTGCAGCAAACCGGCGCGGAGAACAGTTTCCTCAGCAAAGAGGTGGAAGAAGCCTTTAACCAACTGGGCGTACCGGTGCGCGAAGGGAAAGAGGTGGCGGTGGACGCTATCTTTGACTCGGTCTCGGTGGCCACCACCTACCGCGAGAAGCTGGCAGAGCAGGGGATCATTTTCTGCTCCTTCGGCGAAGCGATTCACGATCATCCTGAACTGGTGAAAAAGTACATCGGAACCGTGGTGCCCTCTAACGACAACTTCTTTGCGGCGCTTAACGCAGCGGTAGCCTCGGACGGCACCTTTATTTACGTGCCGAAAGGCGTGCGCTGTCCGATGGAGCTTTCCACCTATTTCCGCATTAATGCCGAAAAAACCGGCCAGTTTGAACGTACCATTCTGGTCGCGGATGAAGGCAGCTACGTCAGCTACATCGAAGGGTGTTCCGCACCTGTGCGCGACAGCTATCAGCTGCACGCGGCGGTGGTGGAGGTCATCATCCATAAAGACGCCGAGGTGAAATACTCGACGGTGCAAAACTGGTTCCCGGGCGACGGCAATACCGGCGGCATCCTGAACTTCGTCACCAAGCGTGCGCTGTGCGAAG
Organism: Enterobacter sp. FB; assembly: GCF_000805795.1. Lineage (NCBI taxonomy): Bacteria > Pseudomonadati > Pseudomonadota > Gammaproteobacteria > Enterobacterales > Enterobacteriaceae > Enterobacter > Enterobacter sp. FB. The sequence continues at coordinate 1,039,613 of NZ_JSZC01000013.1, forward strand.
GGGAAAACAGCAAAATGTCGTGGACCCAGTCTGAAACCGGCTCGGCCATCACCTGGAAATACCCGAGCTGCATCCTGCGCGGGGATAACTCCATCGGCGAGTTCTACTCGGTGGCGCTTACCAGCGGCCATCAGCAGGCGGATACCGGCACCAAGATGATCCACATTGGTAAAAACACCAGATCGACCATTATCTCGAAAGGTATCTCCGCCGGACACAGCCAGAACAGCTATCGCGGGCTGGTGAAAATCATGCCGACGGCGACCAATGCGCGAAACTTCACCCAGTGTGACTCGATGCTGATTGGCGCTGACTGCGGGGCGCATACCTTCCCATACGTCGAATGCCGTAATAACACGGCCCAGCTGGAGCACGAGGCGACCACGTCACGGATTGGTGAAGATCAGCTCTTCTACTGCCTGCAGCGCGGGATCAGCGAAGAGGATGCCATCTCGATGATTGTCAACGGCTTCTGTAAGGACGTGTTCTCTGAACTGCCGCTGGAATTTGCCGTTGAAGCCCAGAAACTCCTCGCCATTAGTCTTGAACACAGCGTCGGTTAAGGAAAGCACATGTTAAGCATTAAAGATTTACAGGTCAGCGTAGAAGATAAAGCCATCCTGCGTGGCCTCAATTTTGACGTCAAGCCGGGCGAAGTCCACGCCATCATGGGGCCGAACGGTTCCGGGAAAAGTACGCTTTCTGCGACGCTGGCGGGACGCGAAGATTATGAGGTGACCCACGGCTCGGTCGAATTTAACGGCAAAGATCTGCTGGAGATGTCGCCGGAAGACCGCGCGGGCGAGGGCATCTTTATGGCCTTCCAGTATCCGGTAGAAATCCCCGGCGTCAGCAACCAGTTCTTCCTGCAAACCGCGCTCAACGCGGTGCGGAAATACCGGGGGCTGGAGGCGCTCGACCGCTTCGACTTCCAGGATTTAATGGAAGAGAAAATCAAGCTGCTGAAAATGCCGGAAGATTTGCTCACCCGCTCGGTGAACGTCGGTTTTTCCGGCGGCGAGAAAAAGCGTAACGACATTCTGCAGATGGCGGTGCTGGAGCCCGAGCTGTGCATTCTGGATGAGACCGACTCCGGTCTGGATATTGACGCCCTGAAGATTGTCGCCGACGGGGTGAACGCCCTGCGCGACGGCAAGCGCTCGTTTATTATCGTCACCCACTACCAGCGCATTCTGGACTACATCAAGCCGGATTACGTCCATGTGCTTTACCAGGGACGCATTGTGAAATCCGGTGATTTCACGCTGGTTAAACAACTGGAGGAGCAGGGTTATGGCTGGCTTACCGAACAGCAGTAATGCGCTCCAGCAGTGGCACCGGCTGTTTGAGGCGCAGGGTAATACGCGCTCCGAGCAGGCGCAGCAGCATCTGCAGCAGATGCTGCGCCTCGGCCTGCCGACGCGTAAGCATGAGAACTGGAAATACACCCCGCTTGATGGCCTGCTGAACGGCGAATTTGTTTCGCGGCTGGCGGATATCAGCCCGGCCCAGTGTGATGTGCTGGCGCTGAACGTTGATGCCCTGCGTCTGGTGTTTGTTGACGGGCAGTTCCGTCCTGAGCTGAGCGACAGTACTGAAGAGAGCGGTTATACGATTACCCTCGATGATGAACGCCAGAGCCTGGCGGCTCCCGTGCAGCCGGAGGTGTTTCTGCATCTTACCGAGAGCCTGGCGCAGAGCGTGACGCATATCCACGTTAAGCGTAACCAGCGCCCGGCAAAACCGCTGTTACTGCTGCATATCACCCAGGGGCTCGACGGTGACGAAATCAATACCGCTCACTATCGCCATCATCTTGAACTGGCGGAGGGGGCCGAGGCCACGGTAATCGAACATTACGTCAGCCTTAACGAGGTCAGGCACTTTACCGGATCGCGTCTGACGATGAATGTCGCCGCTAATGCACGACTTCACCACATCAAGCTGGCGTTTGAGAATGGGCAGAGTCACCACTTTGCCCATAACGATATTGTGCTGGCTCAGGATGCCGCAGCTTTCAGCCACAGCTTCCTGCTCGGCGGGGCGGTGCTGCGCCACAACACCAGCACCCAGCTCAACGGTGAAAACACCACGCTGCGCATCAACAGCCTGGCGATGCCGGTTAAATCAGAAGTGTGCGATACGCGCACCTGGCTTGAGCACAACAAGGGCTACTGCAACAGCCGCCAGCTGCACAAAACCATCGTCAGTGACAAAGGGCGCGCGGTGTTTAACGGCCTGATTAACGTGGCGCAGCACGCCATTAAAACCGACGGGCAGATGACCAATAATAACCTGCTCCTGGGCCGCCTGGCGGAGGTGGACACCAAACCGCAGCTGGAGATCTATGCCGACGACGTGAAATGCAGCCATGGCGCCACGGTCGGAAGGATCGACGACGAGCAGATGTTCTACCTGCGCTCTCGCGGCATCGACCAGCAGGCGGCGCAGAAAATGATTATCTACGCGTTTGCCGCCGAACTGACGGAAGCGCTGCACGATGGTCAGTTAAAACTGCAGGTGCTGGATCGGATCGGTCAGCGCCTGCCTGGAGGCGAAGCATGAGTTTTCCCGTCGAAAAAGTACGGGCAGATTTCCCGGTTCTGACCCGTGAAGTAAACGGTCTGCCGCTGGCCTACCTGGACAGCGCGGCCAGCGCGCAGAAGCCGAATCAGGTGGTGGATGCCGAAGCCGAGTTCTATCGCCACGGCTATGCCGCCGTGCATCGTGGTATCCATACCCTGAGCGCCGAGGCGACCCAGCGGATGGAAAACGTGCGCACGCAGCTTGCTGCCTTCCTTAACGCCCGCTCGCCGGAAGAACTGGTCTTTGTTCGCGGGACCACCGAAGGGATCAACCTTGTCGCTAACAGCTGGGGCAACGCGCAGGTCCACGCGGGGGATAACATCATCATCACCCAGATGGAGCACCACGCCAATATCGTGCCGTGGCAGATGCTCTGCGAGCGCGTAGGGGCGCAGCTGCGGGTGATCCCGCTAAACGCTGACGGGACGCTTCAGCTTGAGCAGCTTGACCTCTTGCTGGACGACCGCACGCGGCTGGTGGCGGTTACCCAGGTCTCCAACGTGCTGGGGACAGAAAACCCGGTGGCAGAGATCGTCGAGAAGGCCCATCAGGCGGGCGCAAAGGTCCTGATTGACGGCGCGCAGGCGGTGATGCACCACGCGGTTGACGTCCAGGCGCTGGAGTGTGATTTCTACGTCTTTTCAGGCCACAAGCTCTACGGGCCGACCGGGATTGGCGTGCTGTATGTGAAAGAAGAGATCCTGCAGGCGATGCCGCCGTGGGAAGGGGGCGGGTCGATGATCGCCACCGTTAGCCTGACGGAAGGCACAACCTACGCGCGCGCCCCGTGGCGTTTTGAGGCGGGCACGCCCAACACCGGGGGCATTATCGGGCTGGGGGCGGCGGTCTCTTACGTCTCTGCCATCGGTCTTGATGCCATTCAGGAGTATGAACAGCTGCTGATGCACTACGCGCTTGCAGAGCTTGCCAGCGTGCCGGATTTGACCCTCTACGGGCCTGCCGATCGGCAAGGGGTAATCGCGTTTAATCTTGGGAAACACCACGCCTATGACGTGGGCAGCTTCCTCGATAACTACGGCGTGGCGGTCCGCACCGGGCACCACTGCGCCATGCCGCTGATGGCGTTTTACCAGGTACCGGCAATGTGCCGCGCATCGCTGGTGATGTACAACACGACGGAAGAGGTCGACAGGCTGGTGGCGGGGCTGAAGCGCATTCATCAGCTGCTGGGCTAACGGAGAGGCGAAAGATGGCAGAGCTGCCGGACAAAGATAAATTACTGCGCAACTTCTCGCGTTGCGCAAACTGGGAAGAGAAGTATCTCTATATCATCGAGCTGGGACAGCGTTTGCCGCCGCTCGGTGAAGAGGCGCACAGCCCGGAGAACAGTATTCAGGGCTGCCAGAGCCAGGTGTGGATTGTGATGGCGCAGTCGGATGACGGCACGATCGAATTGCGCGGCGACAGCGATGCCGCCATTGTAAAAGGGCTTATTGCGGTCGTCTTTAGCCTTTACCAGCAGATGTCTGCGCAGGATATCGTCGCGTTCGATGTTCGTCCGTGGTTTGAAAAAATGGCCTTAACCCAACACCTCACCCCGTCCCGCTCTCAGGGACTGGAAGCGATGATTCGCGCCATCCGCGCCAAAGCTGCAATCCTTAGCTAGACTTATAGAACTGCATTCATTCTGTTTCGCGAGGTGGTTCCCGCCTCGCTGGTTTTTCAGCTTTCTGGCGTTCTGTCAGTGAATAAGGAATCTCAGCATGAAGCGCGCGTCTCTCATTACTCTATTACTCCTCAGTTCGCTCGGAGCCCTTCATTCGGCCCGCGCGATGGACTATCCGTTGCCGCCCGCAGGCAGTCGTCTGATTGGGCAAAATCAAACCTACACGATACAGGAAGGGGATAATAAGCTGCAGACCATCGCCCGCCGGTTTAATACGGCGGCGCAGGTGCTCCTGGAAACCAACAATACCATTGCGCCGGTAAACCCTGCGCCGGGCACCGTGATTACCATTCCGTCGCAAATGCTGTTGCCGGATACGCCCCGCGAGGGGATTGTGGTGAATCTTGCTGAGCTTCGGCTCTACTACTTCCCGCCGGGGCAAAATATTGTTCAGGTTTATCCTCTGGGTATTGGGCAACTGGGGCTGGAAACGCCGGTGACGACCACGCGGGTGAGCCAGAAGATCCCGAATCCTACCTGGACGCCCACGCCGGGTATCAGAGCACGCTCTCTGGAGCAGGGCATTAAACTGCCTCCGGTGGTCCCTGCCGGGCCAAATAACCCGCTAGGACGCTTCGCGCTGCGTTTAGGCGTGGGGAATGGGGAATATCTTATCCACGGTACCAGCGCGCCGGACAGCGTTGGCCTGCGTGTCAGCTCTGGCTGTATGCGGATGAACGCCCCGGACATTAAGGCGCTGTTCGAACAGGTGCGAGTGGGCACGCGGGTGCAGATTATTAATGAACCCGTGAAGTTTTCCGTGGAGCCGGATGGTAAACGCTATATTGAGGTCCACCGTCCGCTGGCGCAGGTAGAAGGGGAAAATCCGCAGGTCTCGCCCATTACCCATTCTGCCGACTTTGCGGCCTTTGTTTCTCAGGCAGGAAGCGATAAGGCGCTGATTGATAAAGCGCTGTCACGTCGTGCCGGGATCCCGGTTATCGTGTCGTCCGGTAGCGGCCCGTCAGCCAGCAATAGCGTGTTGTCGGTGCAGAACAGCCGGGTGTCTGCTGCGGTGGCGGAAAATGAAGGGGAGAGGGTGACGCAGTAGGCGTTTGACGCAGGCAAAAAAAATGGCGCACAATGTGCGCCATTTTATTAACAGGTACTATTACTTACGGTATTTAGTAGCCTGGTTGTCCAGACGCTGGTTAGCGCGAGCTGCGTCGTCTTTAGCAGCCTGAACGTCGGAACGCATTGCGTTCACGTCGTTGCTCAGCTGGTCAACTTTAGCGTTCAGAGTCTGAACGTCAGAAGACAGCTGATCGATTTTAGCGTTGCTGGAGCAACCAGCCAGCAGAGTAGAACCCAGGATTACCGCGCCCAGTACCAGTTTAGTACGATTCATTATTAATACCCTCTAGATTGAGTTAATCTCCATGTAGCGTTACAAGTATTACACAAAGTTTTTTGGGTTGAGAATATTTTTTTGATGGGAATACACCTATTTTTGATCGTTCGCTCAAAGAAGCACCGAATCAGCCCTTTTCGGGCAAAAATCTAAGGAAAAAAAGGCATTTATCATCGGATTCATCTTAGATAATTCGCAATTAAATAGAAAAACCCGATTTGCATTTTGAATGCGTTTGGCTAATGCCGGGAATAAAAAAAGCGCCCAATGGGCGCTTTTTATCCAAATTAATTCGTTCGGGAATTATTACAGCACGTGAACAGATGCGGTATTGGTGGTGCCGCTTGGTACCAGGGCGCCAGAAACCATGACCACAACGTCGCCTTTCTGTGCCAGACCGCTTTCCAGAGCCAGTGCTTTACCCTGAATGTAGAAATCGTCAGTAGAGGCGATCTCTTTAACCAGGTGCGCAACGACGCCTTTGCTCAGCACCAGCTGACGAGCGGTGGTTTCGTTGGTGGTCAGGGCCAGGATGGTCGCATCCGGGAAGTATTTACGCACGGCGCGCGCAGATTTACCGCCCTGAGTAGCAACCACAATCAGTGGTGCTTCCAGTTTCTCAGCAGTTTCTACTGCACCGCGGCATACTGCTTCGGTGATACGCAGCTTGCGGCTGTCGTTATTGAAGTCCAGACGGCTGGTCATCACGCGGTCAGTACGTTCACAGATGGTCGCCATGATGCCGACCGCTTCCAGCGGGTATTTACCTTTCGCGGATTCGCCGGACAGCATAACCGCATCAGTACCGTCGAGGATGGCGTTTGCCACGTCGCCAGCTTCAGCGCGGGTTGGGCGTGGGTTTTTGATCATGGAGTCCAGCATCTGCGTGGCGGTGATAACCACTTTACGCGCGCGCACACACTTCTCGATCATCATCTTCTGCGCGAAGATCACTTCTTCAACCGGGATTTCAACGCCCAGGTCACCACGTGCAACCATGATGCCGTCAGACGCTTCGAGGATTTCGTCGAAGTTGTTCAGGCCTTCCTGGTTTTCGATTTTGGAGATGATCTGGATCTTCTCGCCGCCGTGTGCTTTCAGGTGCTCACGGATTTCAACCACGTCGGAACGCTTACGGATGAAGGAGGCCGCGACGAAGTCAACGCCTTGCTCGCAGCCGAAGATCAGGTCCTGTTTGTCTTTTTCAGCCAGGGCTGGCAGCGCGATGGAGACGCCCGGCAGGTTAACTCCTTTGTTTTCGCCCAGGTCGCCGTTGTTCAGCACTTTACAGATAACTTTGTTGCCTTCGATAGCGGTGACTTCCATACCGATCAGGCCATCGTCGACCAGCACGGTGTTACCAACGGACAGATCGCTGGTGAAGCCTTCGTAGGTCACTGCAACGATTTCGCTGTTGCCGATAACGGATTTGTCGGTGGTGAAGGTGAAGGTCTGGCCCGCTTTCAGAGAGACGTCGTTACCGCCTTCCAGCTTGATGGTACGGATTTCTGGACCTTTGGTATCCAGCAGGATGGCCGCTTTTTTACCGGTCTTGCTCATCACGTTGCGCAAGTTCTGGATGCGCTGGCCGTGCTCAGCGTAGTCGCCGTGGGAGAAGTTCAGACGCATCACGTTCATGCCGGCGTCCAACATTTTGCTCAGCATCTCTTCAGATTCGGTTTTCGGGCCGATAGTACAAACAATTTTCGTCTTTTTCATGACAGTCTTAGTCTTTAAGTTGGGAAGGATATGGAAATCTCGCTCCGGGGGCGCACCGCCGCGGAGTCAAACCTGTGTTGCAAAAGAGTATATGACACGCACTAAGGATAGGAGACATCAAATGAGCGTGCAGAAGAAAGTGTGCCTGAGTGACAGCCCAACGAAGGAGAGGAGAAGTTGTACGTAGTTTTTTGTATTCCAAGCGCTGAAACCATTCACCAGGGATTAGGCGCGCATTATACGCTGATTTTAAGATAAAAGGAAAATGGAAACGGTGTTTCAGAAATAATCTGTGCTGTTTCACATAATATTGTTATCAAGGCGTTAAGCCATGATGACAACTTATCGCGGCAGGTGAGGGACCTGCCGCACTTTGCTTATTTTTGCAGCGCCTGGCTGAGGTCGGCAATCAGGTCTTTTGGATCTTCAATCCCCACCGACAGGCGGATCAGCTGCGGCACAATGCCGTTCGCCAGACGTTGCTCAAGCGGAATTGAGGCGTGGGTCATGCTGTAAGGCTGGCTCACCAGACTTTCCACGCCGCCCAGGCTTTCCGCAAGGGTGAACAACTTCAGGTTGCGAATCACCTCGGTGGCGCGTTGCGCATCGCCTTTTACCACGACGGAAATCATGCCACCGGGCAGCGCCATCTGCGTGCGGGCAAGCTGGTACTGCGGATGCGATTCCAGCCCTGGATAGTACACGTTTTCGACCAGCGGATGCTGCTCCAGCCATTGCGCAATCGCCAGCGCGTTGGTGCTGTGCTTTTCGACCCTCAGCGCGAGCGTGCGAATACCGCGCAGCGTCAGGAAGCTGCTGAACGGATCCAGAACGCCGCCCACCGCGTTCTGCAGATAGCCGAGCTTGTCCGCCAGCGCCTTGTTATCGCCCACCACCGCCAGCCCGGCCACCACGTCAGAGTGGCCGTTAAGGTATTTAGTGGCCGAGTGCACCACGATATCGAACCCGGACTCCAGCGGACGGTGGATCACCGGCGACGCGAAGGTGTTATCCGCCACGCTGATGACGTTATGACGACGGGCGATCGCCGCGATGGCCGCCAGATCGGCCAGCTTCAGCAGCGGGTTGGTTGGCGTTTCGACCCAGACCATACGCGTTTCCGGGCGAATGGCGGCCTCGAGCCCGGCCAGGTCGTCCGGTTTGATCCAGCTGACCTGTAGCCCGGTGCTGCGCTTGCGCACGTTTTCAATCAGGCGGTACGTCCCGCCGTAAACGTCATCAATGGCGACAATATGGCTGTCTTTATCCAGCAGTTCGAGCACCGTGGAGATGGCCGCCAGACCGGAGGCAAAAGCGTAGCCCCGCGTGCCGCCTTCCAGTTCGGCAATCGCCGTTTCCAGCGCATGGCGGGTAGGGTTGCCGCTGCGGGAGTACTCATAGCCGGTATGCTCCCCGGGCGCGGGTTGCGCAAACGTCGAGGTGGCATAAATTGGCGGCATAACGGCGCCGTGCTGGTCGTTAAATTCGCCGCTGTGGACGCTGAGGGTGGCCAAATTTTTCATCATTGATTCCTTTATTGCTGTAGACGGTTGCGCCAGGCGGTCAGAACGTCGCTGCGCGTAATCAGACCGAGAAAACGGTCGTTGTCATTAATGACGGCCACAAGGCCGCGGTCGAAGATGGCGTGCAGGGCGCTTTCCGGCGCGTGCTTGTCAAGGAACTCGACCTGACGCGTCATGGCTGCCGTCACCGGCAGCGCGAAGCGATCGCCGTCGCCGCCGATATGCCGCAGGAGATCCCACTCGTCGATAATGCCCACCACCTTGCCGTTCTCCAGCACCGGCAGCTGGGAGATGTCATACAGACGCATGCGCGCCAGGACGGTGGAAAGCGTGTCGTCCGGGGCCGCGGTGACGGTGGCACCTTCGTCGTGGCGCAGGGCGATGTAGTCGGAGAGATCGCCGGCCTGAGGACGCGTGATGAGCCCCTGCTGTCGCATCCAGTCGTCGTTGAACATCTTCGAGAGATATTTATTGCCGCTGTCGCAGGCGAAGGTCACCACCCGCTTCGGCGTGGTTTGCGCCTGGCAATACTTCAGCGCGGCCGCCAGCAGCGTACCGCTGGAGGAGCCCGCCAGAATGCCCTCCGTTTTCAGCAGCTCGCGCGCGGTGGTGAAGGCTTCGCGGTCGGTGATGCGCCAGGCGCGATTCACCCCTTCAATGTGGGCCAGCGGAGGAATAAAGTCTTCGCCAATTCCCTCAACCAGCCAGGAGCCCGCGTCGTGGTAGCGTCCGGTTTCCACCTGGTCGGCGAGAACGGATCCGGCCGGGTCAGCCAGGACAAATTCCGTGTGCGGAGAGTGCTCGGCGAACCACGCCTGCAGGCCGCCCAGCGTGCCGCCTGAGCCGACGCCCACCACGATGGCGTCGATTTTGCCGTCAAGCTGTTCATACAGCTCAGGCGCCGTGGTGGTGCGGTGCGCCAACGGGTTGGCTTCGTTGTTGAACTGGTCGATGTAAAACGCGCCGGGCAGTTCGTTCGCCAGACGCTGGGCGTAATCCTGGTAATAGGCAGGATGGCCCTTGTTGACGTCGGAGCGGGTCAGCACCACTTGGGCACCCAGCGCGCGCAGGTGGAAAATCTTCTCGCGGCTCATTTTGTCCGGCACCACCAGGATCAGCGAGTAGCCTTTCTGGGCGGCGATCAGGGCCAGGCCGAGACCGGTATTGCCCGCCGTGGCCTCGATAATCGTGCCGCCTGGCTGCAGCTGGCCGGTACGTTCCGCTTCGTTAATCATCGACAGCGCAACGCGATCCTTAATCGACCCGCCCGGATTTTGGTTTTCCAGCTTCAGGAACAGCGAGCAGGGCCCGGTATCAAGCTTATGCAGCTGGATCAGCGGGGTACGACCAATCAGTTCGGTGACGGAGTGATAAATCGTCATGATGTTTTCCTTTCTGGATGTCATGACGGGATGATAGGGCGGTGAAATTTTCTCAAGAAAGAACCATTCACTGCCTTTTAGAACAGAAAGGAATATAAATGATGTTTTTGGATGTCAGGACAGCAAGACGTAAAGTTGTCTGGATGTGAGGATGGCTATATCCGCATAAAATGCTGCAAAAATGAGCGTTTTTGCAGGGTGTCAGCCAGCAGATATACATCAGGCAGATAATCATTGCTGAAATTCATCTAAATGCTTCCCACCCGGTAAATCCGCTATTTATTCCCCAAAGTTATAACACATTCTTTTTTGTTCATTTAAAAGCTGATAACGCCTGTTTACTATCGTTTGGACATCCATACTGCTAAACCGCCGCGGGCGGCACGGATAACGAATAAGAATGATAGTTCTCAGCAATATTTCGAAGGTTTTTGATAACGGAAAGGTGGCGCTCACGGCCGTTGATAATGTCAATTTGACGATAGCACAGGGACAGATATACGGGATCATCGGTTACAGCGGCGCAGGTAAAAGTACGCTTATTCGCTTGCTGAATGGTCTGGAAAAACCGAGCAGCGGCAGCGTAACCATCAACGGGCAGAACATTTCTGCCGCAAAAGGTGAAGCCCTGCGCCAGGCGCGTCTGAAGATCAGCATGGTGTTTCAGCACTTCAACCTGCTGTGGTCGCGCACGGTCAGCGAGAATATTGCGTTCTCGATGCAAATTGCCGGCGTACCGAAAGCCGACATTAAGGCCCGCGTGGCCGAGCTTATTGAACTCGTTGGCCTGAAAGGTCGCGAGCATGCCTATCCATCACAGCTGAGCGGTGGGCAAAAGCAGCGCGTGGGCATTGCGCGTGCGCTGGCTAATCGCCCGGATGTGCTGCTCTGCGATGAAGCCACCTCCGCGCTTGACCCGCAGACCACCGATCAGATCCTCGATCTGCTGCTGGATATTAACCGTCGTTTCAGGCTGACCATCGTGCTGATCACGCACGAGATGCACGTGGTGCGCAAAATCTGCGACCGCGTGGCGGTGATGGAGAACGGTAAGGTGGTTGAAGAGGGAGACGTGCTGAGCGTCTTTACCCATCCGCAGCAGCCGATTACGCAGCAGTTTGTCCGTCAGGTGAGCCAGTACGCTGAAGAAGAAACCTTCAATACCGAACTGGCAAACGATCTGGAAGGGACGGTGATCAGGCTGACCTTTACCGGGCACAGCACGCATAAACCGATTGTGGGTGAGCTCACGCTGCGCTACGGCCTGCCGTTTAACATTCTGCACGGAAAAATGACCCAAACCGCTCACGGCGTGTTTGGTCAGCTCTGGGTGCACGTCGTGGCATCTGATGAACAACTGAACAATATCCTCGCCGACCTGCAGCACAGCGATATTGAAGGCGAGGTGATTAAACATGGCTGAGAATTTCTTTCCGCATCTCAAGTGGGATCAGCTCTGGGCGGCGACGCTGGAGACGCTGTACATGACTGCGCTGTCCGGCGTGGCAACTTTCGTCCTGGGCATCGTGCTGGGCCTGGCGCTGTTTTTAACCGCGCGCGGCGGACTGTTCCACAACCGCACGGTATATAGCGTCATTTCGATTGTGGTGAACGTGTTCCGCTCGATTCCGTTCATCATTTTGATTGTGCTGCTGATCCCGTTCACCAAGACCGTTGTCGGCACCATTCTTGGCGCCAACGCGGCGCTGCCGGCCCTGATTGTGGGTGCCGCACCGTTCTACGCACGCCTGGTGGAGATCGCCCTGCGTGAAGTGGATAAAGGCGTCATCGAAGCCACACGCTCGATGGGCGCACGACTGAGCACGCTCGTGTTTCGGGTTTTACTGCCGGAATCATCACCCGCACTGGTCTCGGGTATTACGGTGACGCTGATTGCGCTGGTGAGCTACAGCGCGATGGCGGGGGTGATTGGCGCCGGTGGTTTGGGAAATCTGGCTTATCTGGAAGGATTCCAGCGCAACCATGGTGACGTCACGCTGGTGGCAACGGTGACCATTCTGATCATCGTTTTCATTATCCAGTTCTGCGGCGATGTCATTACTTCACTGTTAGATAAACGCTAATACCCGTCATATTTCGAGCCTCAGGCGCGTTGGCTGCATTCGTTCACCCCAGTCACTTACTGTATGTAAGCTCCTGGGGATTCACTCACTTGCCGCCTTCCTGTGACTCGAACTATTTAGGGTAACAACAACACACAGGAACCACATCATGAAAAAGACACTGACACTGATCGCCGCTGCAACCCTGAGCGCCCTGAGCTTCGCCTCCTGGGCCGACACCCTGACCGTGGGGGCATCCAACACGCCGCATGCGGAAATTCTGGAGCAGGCAAAGCCGATTCTGGCGAAGCAGGGTATCGACCTGGAGATTAAACCGTTCCAGGACTACATTCTGCCGAACACCGCGCTGGCGGGTCATGACATCGACGCGAACTATTTCCAGCACATTCCTTACCTGAACAGCGTGCTGAAAGATCATGCGGGCGATAAAGACTACGATTTTGTCAGTGCGGGCGCGATCCACATTGAGCCAATCGGCATCTACTCCAAAAAATACAAGTCGCTGAAAGACCTGCCGGAAGGTGGCAAGATCATCATGCGTGACGCGGTTTCGGAAGAGGGCCGTATTCTCTCCATCTTCGAGAAAGAGGGCGTGATCAAGCTGAAGCCGGGCATCGATAAAGTCACCGCGCGCATCAGCGACATCGTCGAGAACCCGAAAAAGCTGAAGTTCACGCCTAACGTTGAAGCGTCTCTGCTGCCGCAGATGTACAACAACAACGAAGGCGACGCGGTGGTGATTAACGCCAACTACGCGATTGACGCGGGTCTGGATCCGGTTCATGACCCGATTGCGGTTGAGAGCGGTGAAAACAACCCGTACGCTAACATCATTACCGTGCATCGCGGTGACGAGAAGAAGAAAGATATCGTCGCGCTGGTGAACGTGCTGCACTCGAAAGAGATTCAGGACTGGATCCGCACCAAGTACAAAGGCGCGGTCATTCCAGTAAACAACTAATTGACTGATTTTACAGATGAAGCCCGGTGAGTCTCTCGCCGGGCTTCTTTTTTGTATCCGGCAGGATAATCATTTAAGCTCAACGTTTAACAGGCAATGGAGTGATGACGATGGGTAACGTGACCAAAGATGAAGCGCTGTACCAGGAGATGTGCCGGGTGGTCGGAAAGGTGGTGCTTGAGATGCGTGATTTAGGGCAGGAGCCAAAGCATATTGTCATTGCCGGTGTTCTGCGTACCGCGCTGGCGAACCAGCGCGTGAAACGCAGTGAATTGACAACCGAAGCGATGGAAACGGTGGTTAAAGCGCTGGCCGGGTAAGGCGCCAGCGCTTCGCAATCTGCTCAAGCGAGCAGCAGAGCAGGTAATAGACCACGCCCGTAAAGATAAAAATGGCCGCCGGGTAGATTTGCACCCGGTTGTTGACCTGTCCCGCCACCGTGGTCAGCTCCGGGACGTTCACGATAAACGCCAGCGACGTATCCTTCAGCAGGCTGATAAAAATCCCCACCAGCGACGGCAAAATATTCCCCAGCGCCTGCGGCAGCAGCACGCGCCACAGGGTTTGCTGCGTGCTGAATCCCTGTGACAGCGCGGCTTCGTACTGCCCGGTCGGCAGCGCGCTCAGCCCGGCCAGCACCGAGTGCATCACGGTGGCCGCAGTAAACCAGGCCAGCGCCAGCGTGACGGTCAGCGCTCCCGGCAGATCGCCCCCGGTGATGAGCGGCAGGAGATACCACATCCAGAAAATCACGAAGATGAGCGGGATCCCGCGAATCAGCTCTGCCCATAAAAAGAGGGCTTTGCGCACGAGCCCGGTAAAGCGCCAGGCCAGGCACGCGAGCGCAATCCCCGCGGGCAGGGCGATAACGGCTGCTCCAGTCGCCATCATCAGCGAGAGCAACACGCCCCCCGGTTCACCGGCTGCCGCGCGTCCCCACAGCAGATAATCGAGGTTATCGGTGATGACATTAAGTCCGGCAATCATGTTTTTCACTCCCTGCGGTGACGACGATCGGACGTTTACGTTTCGCCTGCGGCCCAAGGCGAACCAGCACCATTCCCATGACCAGACCGGTCAGGAGATAGAGTGCGGTACCGAGGGTAAATGCCTCCAGCGCGTGCGCGTTATAGCTTTCAATCTGCCTGACCTGATAGGTGAGCTCGGCGAAGCCAATCCCGCTGGCGAGCGAGGAGAGCTTCATCAGGTTGAGATACTGGCCCACAACGGGCTGCCAGGCGTTAGCCAGTCCCTGCGGCAGCAGGATGTAGCGAAACACGCGCCATACTGAGAATCCCTGGGCCAGCGCCGCCTCCCGTTGCCCGACTGGCACAGAACGCAACCCGGCTTCCACTTCTTCGATCAAAAACGCCGAGGTAAAAACGCCCAGCCCCCAGGCAGAGCATAAAAATTCGGGCGTAAACCACCAGACGTCGCCGGGCAGAATGGACCAGCTGTGATCGGCGTTGACCGCGTCGCGAAACGCCTGCGGCAGCCCGTTCCAGGCGGCAAAATACCAGAACAGCAGCTGCACCAGCAGCGGGGTATTGCGAAACATCGATACCCAGCCGCTGACGATCGCTTTCCCGACGCGTCCACCGGACAGGCGCAGGAGCATAAAGAGCAGTGCGAGCAGGCTGGCCAGCGCGATCCCCGCCAGCGTCACCCACAGGGTGGTGAGAAATCCGGAAAGTATCCACTGCAGAGGCTGTCCGGTCAGTACTCCCTGCCAGTCGAGCGCGGGCATTACAGATGCTCCTGATGCAGCGGGTCCAGCACCTTTTGCAGGAACCGCTGCGCGCGCGGATGCGCTGGCTGGCTGAAAAACTGTGCCGGCGGCGCGGTTTCCAGAATTTGCCCGCCGTCGATAAAGACAATCCGGTCGGCAATTTCCCGGGCAAACTGCATCTCATGGGTCACCACGATCATCGTGATCCCGCTGTGGGCGAGGGCTTTCATCACAAACAGCACTTCACCAATCATCTCGGGATCGAGTGCCGACGTCGGCTCGTCAAAGAGAATGATTTGCGGTGACGAGGCCAGGGCGCGGGCAATCGCGACCCGCTGCTGCTGTCCACCGGAAAGCTCAGCCGGGTAATGGTGGGCTTTTTCCAGCATCCCGACTTTCTCCAGCAGGGCCAGCGCGCGCGCCTGAGCGGGGAGCGGCTTCCAGCCGTGGACGTGCTCAAGCGCCAGGGTGATGTTCTGGCTGGCGGTGAGGTGGGCATAAAGATTGAACTGCTGAAACACAAACCCCACGCGGCTTCGCAGCTGGCGCAGCCCGCTACCGGAGAGCCTGCCGGTAGGCTTGTTGTCGACCAGGATCTCCCCGCCGCTCAGGGGTTCAAGCTGGTTGATAAGACGAATCAGGGTGGATTTACCGGAACCCGACGGGCCGAGGATGGCAACCACTTCACCGGGCGTGATGGTGAGGTTAATGTCGTTTAAAACCTGATGGTCACCGTAGCGTTTGTCCACGTGGCGAAACTCGACGCTGGCCTGTTCCAGATGTGAAAAATCCGCGGCACCGGCCGCGGAGTGTGAAAATAAACCTGAGAGCATATTACTTAGCTTCTATTTTAAAGGCGCGAGGCTGTGGGGCTGGGGTGCCTGGACCAAACCAGACGTCGTAGATTTTTGCCGCCTGGCCGTTCTTCTCGAGATTGACCAGCTCATCGTTGACGGCTTTCAGCAGCGCCGTTTCACCTTTTTTCACCCCGACGCCAATCTCTTCTTTGCTCAGCAGGTCGGGCAGGATTTTGAAGTTGGCTTTATCCGGCGCCTGCGCCAGCAGACCGGCCAGAATGGTGCTGTCCTGAGTGATGGCCTGTACGTTGCCGTTGCGCAGCGCGGTCAGCGCCAGCGGAATATCGTCATAAGAGAGGACGCGGGACTGCGGGAAGCGCTGGTGCAGCGCCTGCTCGCCCGTCGTGCCTTTGACCGCGCCAATGCGCGCCCGGCTGTAGTCATCGAGCTTGTCCGGAGATTTCGCCGGAACGAGGAACTGCTGGCCGGTAACGAAGTAAGGCGTCGAGAAATCAATGACCTGTGCGCGTTCTGGGGTGATAGTAATATCCGCCACGATCAGGTCGGCTTTGCCGGACTGCAGCAGCGGAATGCGGTTGGCCGGATTGGTGGCAACCAGTTCAAGCTTCACGCCGAGCGATGTTGCCAGCGCTTTGGCGAAGTCCACGTCGTAACCCACGATCTCATGCGTTTTGGCATCAATCGAGCCAAACGGCGGGTTGGCATCAAACGTGGCGACTTTCACCACCCCTGCTGCCTTGATATCCGCCAGCTGATCGGCCTGCGCCTGCGCTGAAAACAGGCCCCAGGCTGCCACTACGCCCAGAACCAGCGTCCGTTTTTTAAACCCTTTCATTTTTGCTGCCATAGTCATACGCCATCCCGTTGTTTTTGTTTTACCCCGTTACGCTCCCATAAGGGAAAGCTATCGCCAAATAAGAAATCGTTCTTTGCTATGAGCAAAAAAGCATTAGTGAACAAGGTGTTAATGAAGCGTGAAAAGGACGGGGCGCTATTTGCAGATCCTGCACATCGACAGTGGATTTTGGTATTTCCCCTGCACGGGAGTGGGGTGCTTAACTGAAGGCAGATACGGCGAGAGAGGGTAAAACGATGAAAAAATGGATCAGCACGTTACGGCGGTTTTTTGCGACCCGACCAGCGAATGCGGAGAACAGCGCGCAACGTGTTCTTGAGTCGATACTGCCTGTCGCCAGCCTGTATGGCGTAGACGTTGCCAACATTGACCCGGAGTGGTTCCATGATAAAACGCCACGCTGAACTGCGCCGCACGCGCGAAACGTACTGGAATGAGGTGTGCGTGACGTCTGTAAAGCCTCAAAAGACGGAAAAGTACGCGCTGAATCATTCGGTTAATTAGCCCGCTTTTGTTACCAATGTGTCCTTTCAGTCATGGAGAAAATGATGAAACGGACCACGTTAACACGCGCGCTTTCTGTCCCTGCGCTACTTTTCACAATTCATGCGGCACACGCCGCACCGCAGGCGCATGTTGTTTGCGGCTATTCCCATACCCTTGGCGATGACGCCATTATGATGTACGGCATGCCCAACGAGGCCATGCTGCACGACTTCTTCGGCAACGTGCAAACGGATGCTGACTCCAGCCGTGAATCCCTGCGCCGGGATGAAAAGACCACCTGCGATAACAAAGCCGACAGCTCTGCCTACTGGGCACCTTCGCTTCGCCTGCCTGACGGCACGGTCGTCAAACCGGCGTATCAAAAAACCTATTATCAGGCATCGAACGTGGACGCCTGGCCGCTACACCCTTTCCCGGCGGGGCTGTCGCTGCTGGCGGGCGACCATCACGGTAGTGCGCCGAATCCACATATCACCTTTTTATGTGCCAACGGCAAGGGTTACACCACCAAAACCGGTGAGGTCTGCGGCTTGCGCAAGGCGAACGATGCCGTGCAGTTTAATATCGGCATTCAGTTTCCTAACTGCTGGGATGGAGTGAACCTGAAGCCTGCCCATGGTCTGATTAACGCCACCTACGACGTCAAGGGGCAGTGCCCGTCCACCTTCCCGGTGAAAATTCCCACCGTGAACATGAACATTGCTTACGTACTCCCGACGATTAGCTCGCTTGATACCAGCAAAGTGCAGCTCTCCATGGACCCCATCATGCACGGCGATGAGCGAGAAGAGCGGTGGGGTAGCCTGTATACGGCGCATGCAGATTTTATGAACGGCTGGACGGAAGACGCCGCGCGCTTTATGACGGACCTGTGCATGAACCGCGGGTTAGATTGTGGCACCACCGTCCCGTATGGTTATTCCAGAGCGAAGGCCAACGTCTGGCTCAGCAGCCTGGAGCCAGACCTCTCCCAGCCCGAACCGCAGGTTTTACTGGTGCAGGATAACTGGCAGAACGGGGGGCGCACGAAAAACAGCGAAACGCTGTCGCTGGTGAAGTTCCACATTCCCCCTCTGCCTGCCGGGCAGGATCCTTCGCAGTTTACATACCGCGTGCGGATTTATGGCGGCAAAGTGGAAACTAACGGTGCCGATCAGATCTTCTTCTATCCGGCCAGCAATGACTGGGATCCTGCTACCGTAAGATGGGCCTCGCGTCCGGCCTGTAACTATCGCTCCGACGCAGTGCTCTATCTGAACCATTCTCGTGAATACCGGATGGTGAACGTGGACAAAGCCGTGCGCAAGGCGCTGGCGGAAGGAAAAACCGAAATCTCGTGGTATATCGGCGGTGACCGCCAGGGGAATCATTACCAGTTCGAACCGGCGTCTTCATCAGAAAGCCTGGTTCTGATGCTAACGGGGTTTAAAAAGACGCCTGAGCTGTAATCTTACCCGCAATGAAAAAAGCACCGGTTTTCCGGTGCTTTTTTATCAGATCTTGCAGGCGTCGCCGCAGTCGTCGTCGGCAATAATCGCCTGCGCTTTTTTATCCGCATCGTCCAGACGTTCTGCGTTACGCTCTTCCGCTTCATCCAGACCGTTAAAAACTAAGTTATCGAGATCAATTTCCATCTTGCACCTGCTCTGTTCGGTTTTTGATACTGGCACAGTATAGGGTAAAAAACGCCAGCAATGTACCTCGCAGCACATAAGGATAATCCCTGCCATACTCAGTGCTTTATCACTGAGGAGCGCTCATGATTACACTCTGTAGAACCTGCGGTACTTCTTATGAGGGAACGCCGGAGAGATGTGCCATTTGCGAGGATGAACGTCAGTATGTTCCGGCCAGCGGCCAGGCGTGGATCGATTACGCGACGGTAACGGCGACACACGCCAACAAATGGCAGCAGCTGGAGCCGCAGTTATTCAGTATCAAGACGGTACCCGCTTTTGCCATTAACCAGCGGGCACTCCTCCTGCGTACCCCCACGGTAACATTCTCTGGGACTGCATCGCCAACCTTGATCCTGCAACCCAAACGCTCATCGCCGCACTCGGCGGCCTTCGCGCGATTGCGATTTCTCATCCGCACTATTACACCACGATGCAGGAGTGGGCCGCGGCTTTCGACGCGCCGGTCTATCTGCACATAAGCGATAGCGAGTGGGTGATGCGCGACAGCCCGGCGATTTATTTCTGGGATGGCGATGCGCTGGAGATAGTACCGTCGGTTACGCTGCTGCGTCTCGGCGGGCATTTTGCGGGCGGAACGGTACTGCACTGGCAGGAGGGCGAGGGCGTTTTACTGGCGGGAGACATTTTGCAGGTGACCCCAGGGAAAGAGGCCGTGTCGTTCATGTGGAGCTACCCGAATATGCTTCCGCTGCCTGCCCGTACGGTTGAGGACGTGACCCGGCGCCTGGCGGGAAAATCGTTCGCCCGTCTTTACGGCGCGTTCGAAGGGCAGAACATTCCGGCAAACGCCGATGACATCGTGCAGCGGTCGGGCCAGAAATATATTGCTTGTCTCAAGTGAAGCACGGTGGGTAAACTTTGCGAGTGTGATCTCGATCATGCCTAAACGAAAACAGATAAAAGAGAAATTGCTATGCAACATATCATTGAAGGTTTTCTCAGCTTTCAAAAAGAGATTTTCCCGCAACGTAAAGAGCTCTTTCGCAGTTTAGCGTCCAGCCAGAATCCCAAAGCGCTGTTTATCTCCTGCTCCGACAGCCGTCTGGTCCCTGAACTGGTCACCCAGCAAGAGCCGGGACAACTCTTTGTTATTCGTAATGCTGGCAACATTGTTCCACCGTTCGGGCCGGAGCCAGGCGGCGTCTCTGCCACTATCGAGTACGCGGTAGTGGCGCTGGGCGTGACCGACATCGTGATCTGCGGTCACTCCAACTGCGGCGCGATGAAGGCGATTGCCGATAACGCGAACCTGGAGCCGATGCCTGCTGTATCGCACTGGCTGCGCTATTCCGACGCGGCAAAAGCCGTGGTAGAGAAGAAAAGCTGGGATAAGCCGATCGATAAAGTGAATGCGATGGTGCAGGAAAACGTCTTTGCGCAGCTCAGCAACATCAAGACCCACCCGTCCGTCGCGGTGGGCCTGCGTAATAACTCGCTTCGCCTGCACGGCTGGGTATACGACATTGAAAGCGGCAAAATTCTCGCCCTGGATAAAGCGACGAAAAGCTTCGTCTCGCTGTCGGAAAACCCGGAAGTGTTCTTCGAATAATCTCGCGTTGCAGGGCATGGAAGCCCTGTCAGTTCTCCACGTACGGTAACCGACGCCGTATACCTGAGGCCGGTTTTTCAGCCGCCTTCGCCATCGCTTCTGCAATCTCCGCACACTCTGCCAGCCCCTGAACGAAGGGACGATCGTGCATCAGCCACGGTATTGCGCCGAAGGCGATGCGCCCACGAACCGTTTCTGGCGCTTTTAACGTGTAATCCTCGCCGATGTCGGGGATCTCATCGCCCGTCTCCTCAAGCTGTCCGCGCAGCGATGGGAAAGGCAGATCGTTTGTTTTAAGCGGCTTTTGCCCGCGCGCATCAATAAAGACGTCGAAACGATAAACGGTCTCTTGTGTGGTGATGACTGTCCGATCGCTGCCGGCATCAAGCGTGTAATCATCGCCGAGCGCCGCCACGCTAATGATGCCGGCCTCGCGAAGCGCAAGCAGCCTGCGGATAGACTGCGGCGGGATGGCGGCATAGTTGTCGATAAACACGCGGGTGAGGCCCTGCTTAAAGCGCTCTCTGTCCTCTTCGTTGAGGTGGGGCACAATCTCCTGAACCACCTCATGCAGTCGAAGGACGGTATAGCGCCAGGCCACGGTGCGCCGTTCGCGTTTATTGCGTTCAACCTCGTTGAGATTCTCTTCCGCCCAGGTAAAGGGCCCGTGGCGCTTACGATCCTCAAACCAGGCCTCACGAATGGTGTCCGCATTCAGCGTATACAGAGACATTTTCTCGCACCACGCCGGGTCGGCGAGTTCAAGCTCTTTCACCATCAGGGCAAAGACTCGGTCAAGCAGGCCATCCGGTCCTTTGGCTATCTCGCTTTCCACTACGAATTCGGTCAATACCGACAGCGGTTCATAAGGGATGGGGCAGTAAAAATCGGCTTCCGGGAGAATGCCCGTCCGGGACATCAGCGTAATGTTTAACCCTTCGCTGCCGCTGTCGAGGATGAATTTACCGTCACGAAACTCGCCGTGCTGCATCACCACCGCCATAGCCGCGTCCAGGCCACTCAATGAGGTGCCCATAATGCCCACGCGGCAAGGGGGAATGCGGGCGTCCATCAGGCCGGACCACGGGCTTGGGAAGAACGTGCGCGTGGCTTCATCCTCCTCTGGCCAGACGTGGCCGGTGGCAATAACCGCCAGGTCGAATTTATCCGCTAATGTGCGGTCGTTGACCGAAATCGTCACGCCGGTTGTCGAAGGGATGATGTCGGTGACCTTCGCGGATTCATGGACCTCAACCTGGAACCCCAGCTTTTTCGCCTCTTTTACGATTGAACGAAAGCTGTCGCGAAAATACTCTCCCAACAGGATCCTGGGCAGGAACTGCCGATCGTGCAGGCTCGCTTTATCAACTTTAAAGTGCGCCAGATGGTCGTCGCTTTGCTCCTTAAGCCAGTCGAGGTAGGTCATAAAAATGGGCGGGATTTCAATGCTCGCAATGTTCGCCAGCATCAGCCGGGAATTATCGTCATCGTTATAGGGCATGCCCACGCCAGCTTCATCGGCCTGTTCAAAGACGGAAACGGAGAGTGGGGTATTGTTATTAAGCAGATGATAAAAGGTGTAAATTCCCGTGGGGCCGGAGCCGATAATCGCGATCTTCTTCATCAACACGTTTCCTGTGTTTCTTTCCATAGGAAAAGCGTAGCAGGAGAATAATGATGAAAATAAGGGATTAAGAAAATTCAGGATAACTGAGGAGAATTTGCACCATTTCAGGACTGAAATGGTGCGTCCGAGTGGACTCGAACCACCGACCCCCACCATGTCAAGGTGGTGCTCTAACCAACTGAGCTACGGACGCAGAATGGTGCGTTCAATTGGACTCGAACCAACGACCCCCACCATGTCAAGGTGGTGCTCTAACCAACTGAGCTATGAACGCAACGTGTTGTCGGTGACAACGGGGACGAATATTAGCGGCACAGCACCGAGGTGGCAAGAGGGAAAATGCAATTTTCTCTCTGATTTCACGCGATTGCTGTATTACCGCGCAAAGTGAAGAGAAAGTAGCCGCCGGGCGGCGGCTACTGCGTATTTAACGTGCAGCGCGTTGCAAAATGATCGTTGATGGCTGGCGCTGCAGGAAGCGCATGCGCAACATCATCATAATTGCCGCCGACGTCAGGCCGATGATAAAGCCCATCCAGAACCCCGCCGGTCCCATGCGGTCAACCACCAGGTCGGTCAGGGCCAGAATATACCCACACGGCAGACCCAGCACCCAGTAGGCGATGAAGGTGATAAAGAAAATGGAACGCGTGTCTTTATAGCCGCGCAGCACCCCGCTGCCAATCACCTGGATGGAGTCCGAAATCTGGTAAATCGCGGCCAGCAGCATCAGGTGCGAGGCCAGCGCGACGACTTCCGGATTGTCGTTGTAGAGCAGGGCAATCTGCTCGCGCAGCGCCACGGTAAAAAGCGCCGTGCAAATGGCCATGCAGACGCCGACGCCCAGTCCGGTGCGCGCGGCGGTTTGCGCATCGAGCGTCAAGCCTTGCCCCAGGCGGAAGCCCACGCGAATCGTCACTGCTGCGGCCAGCGACATCGGCAGGACAAACATCAGGGAGCTGAAGTTGAGCGCAATCTGATGCCCGGCGACGTTCACAATGCCCAGCGGGGAGACCAGCAGGGCGACCACGGCAAACAGGGTCACCTCAAAGAACAGCGCAAGGGCAATCGGCAACCCTAACTGCACCAGGCGCGTCATGATGTTCCAGTCCGGCGTGCTGAATCTGTTCTCGTTACGAATATCACGCATGGAGCGGGCGCGCTTCACGAAGGTAAGCATTGAGAAGAACATGACCCAGTAAACGGCGGCCGTCGCCACGCCGCAGCCGACGCCGCCCAGCTCCGGCATCCCGAAATGACCGTAAATAAAAACATAGTTAACGGGAATGTTGACCAGCAACCCGATAAAGCCCATCACCATGCCGGGCTTGGTTTTCGCCAGACCTTCACACTGGTTACGCGCCACCTGGAAGAAGAGATATCCAGGCGCCCCCCAGAGCAGGGCGCGCAGATAGCCCACGGCTTTGTCCGCCAGGGCCGGGTCAATGTTATGCATAGCGCGAATGATATGGCCCGCGTTCCAGAGCACGACCATGATCAGCACAGAGACAAACCCGGCCAGCCAGAAACCCTGGCGGACCTGATGGGCAATGCGCTCGCGGCGCCCCGAGCCATTGAGCTGAGCGATAACAGGCGTGAGCGCGAGCAGCAGACCGTGGCCGAACAGGATGGCCGGAAGCCAGATTGACGTGCCGATAGCAACGGCCGCCATGTCGGTGGCGCTGTAGCCACCTGCCATTACCGTATCCACAAATCCCATTGCGGTCTGGGCCACCTGCGCGACGATCACGGGTATAGCCAGTGCCAATAGCTGGCGCGCTTCATTCATGTACTTCTGCACGTGAACACCTTTATTTTGTAGTTATATGAGAGACTAAAAAAGCCGCCGAAACGGGCAGCAAGAAGAAAATGCAGGGGGGTGCCAGCTATTGTAGCGGGCTTTAGCTATTTATCTAGTGAAAAAATCGCCAGAAAATGCGCTCCGCTGGCAACCTGTTTTTCCAACTGTTATTGTGGAGGGATTAAACGGTGTCATCACCGTTCGGAAAAAACAGGAGTTGTAAGCATGTTTACTGGTATTGTGCAGGGCACTGCCAAAGTGGTGTCCATTGATGAAAAACCTAATTTCCGTACTCATGTTGTTGAGCTGCCGGAATATATGCTTGAGGGCATCGAAACCGGCGCCTCGATTGCCCATAACGGCTGCTGCCTGACCGTGACAGAAATTAACGGCAACCAGATTAGCTTTGATTTAATGAAAGAGACGCTGCGGATCACTAACCTGGGCGAGCTGGTGGTAGGCGATACCGTCAACGTTGAGCGCGCGGCGAAGTTCAGCGATGAGATTGGCGGCCATTTGATGTCCGGGCACATCATGACCACTGCCGAAGTGGCGAAAATCGTGACCTCGGAAAATAACCGTCAAATCTGGTTTAAAATGCAGGACCCGTCATTAATGAAATACATCCTCTATAAAGGATTTATTGGCATTGACGGGATTAGCCTGACGGTGGGAGAAGTGACGCCAACGCGTTTTTGCGTGCATTTAATTCCTGAAACGCTGCAGCGCACCACGCTGGGCGCGAAAAAATTGGGGCATCGCGTGAATATCGAAATCGATCCGCAAACCCAGGCCGTGGTTGATACGGTGGAGCGCGTGCTGGCAGCAAAAGAAGCCGCAATAATAAAGACCGCAGAAGAAGAATAAAAAATAACCCCGGCTATCCGGGGTTATTTTTTTAGCGTGCGACACGCAGTCCGTGTTCAATCCCCCGGCTGAATACCACCTGCCAGAGCTGAATATCCCGTGCGCGAAACGCCCCCGCGCAGGCATTCAGATAATAGCTAAACATCCGTTTAAATCGTTCTGAATAGTTGTCCGCAATCTCGGGCCAGGCTTTCTGGAAACGTTCATGCCATGCCATTAAGGTGGTGTCGTAGTCCGCGCCAAAGTTATGCCAGTCTTCCATCACGAAATGGGATTCACTGGCGTTGGCAATCTGGCGAACGGACGGTAAACAACCATTCGGAAAGATGTATTTATTGATCCACGGGTCAACGTTGTTGTCGGTCCGCTTAGAGCCGATGGTGTGCAGCAGGAAGAGGCCGTCCGGTTTCAAATTACGATCCACCACCTCAAAGTAGGTGTCGTAGTTTTTTGGCCCCACGTGCTCGAACATGCCGACGGAAACGATCCGGTCGAACTGCTCGTTCAGGTCACGGTAGTCCTGTAGCCGGATATCCACATCAAGACCCTGACAGCGCTCCCGCGCCATTTTTTGCTGTTCCGCTGAGATCGTCACGCCGACCACGCTGACGCCGTAGTGCTTCGCCATAAAATACGCCAGCCCGCCCCAGCCGCAGCCGATATCCAGCACGCGCATGCCGGGCTGTAGCTGCAGCTTCTCGCTGATCAGGCGCAGCTTGGCCTGCTGTGCTTCCTCAAGCGTCGACGCGTCTTTCCAGTAGGCGCAGGAATATTGCATGAAAGGGTCCAGCATGCGGCTGAACAGGTCGTTGCCGAGATCGTAATGTTCTTTGCCGACGATCCATGCGCGTTTTTTACTTTGCAAGTTAAACAGTCGGGCAGAGGCGACACGCAGGGTGTCTTTCAGATTGCGGGGGAGTTGATTTTCCAGACCGGCGCGCAACACGCTGGCAAAAAAGATATCCAGACGTTCGCACTCCCACCAGCCGTCCATATAACTTTCTCCCAGGCCTAACGATCCTTCCCGCAACACGCGTTTAAAAAAGTCGGGATGTTTTACCTGGGGATCGGATGGCGAAGATCCGTTGATAGTGATGCCTGCTCGACCTAACAGTTCACTGACGATCCGGGACCAGTTGTCGTCCGGAACGCTGACTTCTTCTATACACGATGAACTCATAGCTTCTCCATCACCCTGATGTGATCAGAACCTTCAAACAGCGTAGACGCTTTTTTTGGTTTGTGAGAAATCTCACGGTAAATACCGCGAGGCTAGTATCCGACGTAGAACAGAGGAAGGGAGATAACCCTTGCCGAAATGCCTTCCATGGTAAAACGGGAGCACTCCGGCTCCCGTTAACACTTAATATTTATCGTATTTAATCGAACCAAATTTAGTATAGGCCTCAAAATTTGGTGATTCAATAGAAAATTGTTAGCAACCTAATCACTGAAATGTAACATGATTTCTGGCGCAATCAGGCATGCGAAGTTTCCACCTGCGCGCCGTTATCCTGCTCGCGCTGCGCGGACGCCTGCATGCGGTAACCCAATACCGCCAGCGCTACGGTGAACAGCATCACGCTGGTGGTGGTCAACAGCGGCGTGGCAATCAGCGCCGAGACCACCAGACTTGCGAGGAAGCAGAGACCCAGCTGCAGGGTATTTTGCAGCGCGGCGGCGCGGCCTGTCGCCTGCGGGAATGGACGTAATGCCTGTGCCACCACGATCGGGTAGATCGCTCCGTTTGCCACGGCCATCACGCAGAAGGGGACCAAAATTTCAGCCAGACCCGCGCCCGGAATAAACCCGACGGCCCAGGTACCGATGACGCTCAGCGCATAGAGCACCATCAGCCATGGCAGCATCTGCTGACCTTCCCATTTTTGCAGCGCCGCGC
This sequence comes from Enterobacter sp. FB, assembly GCF_000805795.1. NCBI lineage: Bacteria > Pseudomonadati > Pseudomonadota > Gammaproteobacteria > Enterobacterales > Enterobacteriaceae > Enterobacter > Enterobacter sp. FB. Next base: position 1,066,260 of record NZ_JSZC01000013.1, read on the forward strand.
GGCAGCCGTACCCGCCCACCAGGAACGCGATGGTCTGCGGAACATAGCTCAGACCGATGGCCGCCGGGCTGTAGCCCATATCGTGCAGAATAAACGGCGAGCCGGTGAGCCACGCGAAGAAGCTGGCCGAACAGGCGGCATAAATCAGGACATTCCCGCGATACGCTTTGGCGCTCAGCAGGGAGGTGAAGGTAATCGGCGTCGCGTCGGCATGCGCCTCTTTTTTATGCGCGGGCTTAAGGGCAAACGCCGGCAGCATCAGCACCAGCGTGATGGCAAACAGCGTGGCAAAAATGGCCTGCCAGTCAAAGTGCGCGAGGATCCAGCTGCCCAGCAGCGGAGCCAGGGCAGGGGAGAGGCCCACCAGCGGCATAATGGTGGCGAAAATACGGTTTGTGCGGTTAGCCGGGTAGTAGTCGGTCACCAGCGCCTGCCAGGTCACCGCCGCAGCACAGACGCCCACGGCCTGAACGAAGCGCAGCACCAGCAGCCAGGTAGCATCGCGCACCCACAGCATCCCCAGGCAGCCCACGGCAAAAATGGCCAGACCCAGCAGCAGCACCGGTTTACGGCCGAAGCGATCCGAGAGCGGTCCCCAGAGCAGCTGGGCGAAAGCAAAACCGGCAAGGAACAGGCTCAGGCTCGCGCTGATGGCCGCGGCAGGGGTTTGCAGGTCTTCCTGCATCGCGGCAAACGCGGGCAGGTACATGTCGGTGGCCAAAAAGCCCAGCACGCTTAAGCCGCCGAGCCAGACTAAAAATCCTTTCCTGGGTTGCATTCTTTTATTCTCCTGAGGAGGCAGGTGTACGTTGGCGCAGAGTGTAGGGAGTGCAAAGCGGCTTGTGAAACGCTAATATTTGGCGGGTGCATTCAAATTTTTTGCAGGCAGAAAATGTGGTCAGATTATTCTCTTGAAGTGGTCGATGCTGTTGCGCGTAACGGCAGCTTTAGCGGTGCAGCGCAGGAGCTGCACCGCGTCCCTTCGGCCATCAGCTACACGGTGCGTCAGCTTGAGGAGTGGCTGGCGGTTCCGCTGTTTGAACGGCGGCATCGCGACGTGGAATTAACGCCCGCCGGAGCATGGTTTTTGAAAGAAGGGCGTTCTGTTATCAAAAAAATGCAGATCACCCGCGAACAGTGTCAGCAGATCGCCAACGGCTGGCGGGGACATCTCGCCATCGCGGTAGATAACATCGTGAAGCCGGAACGCACCCGACAAATGATCGTGGATTTCTATCGTCATTTCTCTGACGTCGAGCTACGGGTCTCGCAGGAGGTGTTCAACGGCGTCTGGGATGCGCTGGCGGACGGCAGGGCGGAGATGGCGATTGGCGCGACGCAGGCGATCCCGGTCGGGGGACGTTACGCCTTTCGCGACATGGGTATGCTGAGCTGGAAATGCGTGGTGGCACGCGATCATCCCCTGGCGGCGATGGACGGGCCGCTGAGCGACGATACGCTGCGTAACTGGCCCTCGCTGGTGCTGGAGGATACGTCCCGTTCACTGCCCAAGCGTATCACCTGGCTTCTGGACAACCAGCGGCGGGTGGTGGCTCCTGACTGGGAATCATCGGCGACGTGCCTCAGCGCCGGGCTGTGCGTCGCGATGGTGCCCGTTCATTTTGCGCGTCCGCGCATCGATACCGGAGAATGGGTTGAACTGACGCTGGAGAATCCGTTCCCGGACGCGGCCTGCTGCCTGACCTGGCAACAAAATGATGTCTCGCCCGCCATGGCCTGGCTGCTGGATTATCTGGGAGACAGCGAAACGCTAAACCGGGAATGGTTACGGGAGCCAGCGTAGCTGGCCCCGTCAAAGGATTAACGACGGTAGTCGCGGAACGGACCATCCGCAACGGAACGGCGTTCAATCAGGCGCGGGTGAACTTCAATGGACTGCGACTCTTCGCGTTTGTTGACGATTCTGTCCAACAGCATATTGAAGGCCGTTTCGCCCAGCGAATCTTTTGGCTGGTGAATGGTTGTCAGCGCCGGGGTGAAGAAGCGCGCGTTACGCACGTTGTCATACCCGATCACGGAAATATCCTGCGGTACGCGCAGACCCAGCTCATCGGCGGCGCAGAGCGCACCCATGGCCATGATGTCACCCCCGCAGAAAACGGCGGTCGGGCGGTGCGGCTGGGAAACGATCTGCTGCATTGCGCGGTAGCCTGATTCCGGCTCAAAGTCGCCCTGCACGATCCAGTTTTCCGGCACGGTGATCAGCGCTTCTTCCATCGCTTTCATAAAACCGGCCAGACGGCCCGCGCCGGTGTTACGCTCCAGCGGACCGGGGATCACCCCGATCTCGCGGTGACCGCGTTCGATCAGGTAACGACCCGCCATGTAACCGCCTTCGAAGGCGTTGTCGATAACGGAGTCGGTGAAGTCCGCGCGCGCTTCGCCCCAGTCCATGACCACCATGGGGATATGGCGATACTCTTCGAGCATCGACAGCACGGATTCCGGGTACTCGGAACACATCACCAGCAGGCCATCCACGCGCTTCTGCGCCATCATCGACAGGTAGGCACGCTGTTTTTCTATGCTGTTCCACGCGTTGCCCAGAATCAGGGTATAGCCTTTCTGGAAGCAGTTCTTCTCTACCGCTTCAATGATCTCGGCAAAATAGGCCGCTTCACTGCTGGTGGCCAGCAATCCAATGGATTTGGTGTGATTAACCTTGAGGCTGCGCGCAACCGCACTTGGCGAATAGTGCAGCTCTTTGATCGCTGCCCAGACGGCGTTGCGCGTCTCTTCCGCCACGAAGCGGGTTTTGTTAATTACATGTGATACGGTTGTAGTGGAAACGTTTGCGCGTTTTGCTACGTCTTTAATTGTTGCCATTAAATGTCACTCCAGACCATATCCTAAACTCCTGAAAAACTTGAAGGTAAACGTTTGCCTTCTCTCACCCTTATCACGCAATCTTGAATTGCGGCACGCCGGGAAAACGACACGGGACGTCAGGAGGGGGTCAATGGCCGGTACGCTAATAAATTTAGCGTGGAATTTTGTCCTATCTTGATGAAAAGGGGAAGAGGTAAAGTGTTTATCAGCCTAAATCCAGGAAGATTTTTGACGTAAATTATGCAAAAATGAGCAGGCTCACTTTTCGTGGGGGGATTAAAAGGAGAAAAATTGATGAGTTCCGATCTGAAGTTTTCGCTGTTCACCACCGTGGTTGTGCTGGCTCTGATTGTCGCGGCGGGTCTGACGGCCGCGCTGCACTGATTTACGCGGAGGGAGAGCCTTCTCCCTCCCGCTCCCCCCGATTGTTACTCCTAAGGCAAAAATCTTTTGCCATTTTGTTAACTTCTCATTTTTTGTGATTGATGTCATGCTTTCCGCTTCTTTGTTCTGTGTCACCACATGACACGGCATCCGGAGTTGACGCATGAAAATCAATTTTCCCCTGCTGGCCCTGGCGATTGGCGCTTTTGGGATTGGCACCACTGAATTTTCCCCGATGGGGTTACTGCCCGTTATCGCCCGCGGCGTGGACGTCTCGATCCCTGCGGCCGGCATGTTAATCAGCGCCTACGCCATTGGCGTGATGGTGGGGGCGCCGCTGATGACGCTTCTTCTTTCACACCGCGCGCGCCGCAATGCGCTGATTTTCCTGATGGCGATTTTCACCCTCGGCAACGTGCTTTCGGCCATTTCGCCGGACTACACCACGTTGATGCTTTCGCGTATTCTGACCAGCCTTAACCACGGCGCGTTCTTTGGGCTGGGGTCGGTTGTGGCGGCAAGCGTGGTGCCGAAACACAAGCAGGCCAGCGCCGTGGCCACCATGTTTATGGGCCTGACCATCGCTAACATCGGCGGCGTTCCTGCGGCAACCTGGCTGGGCGAGGTCATTGGCTGGCGGATGTCCTTCCTGGCGACGGCCGGACTGGGCGTAGTCGCGATGGTGGCCTTGTTCTTCTCCCTGCCAAAAGGCAGCGCGGGTGAACGCCCTGACGTACGCAGAGAGCTGTCGGTGCTGGTGCGCCCGCAGGTGCTCTCCGCGCTGCTGACCACCGTGCTGGGGGCAGGGGCGATGTTTACCCTGTATACCTACATTTCACCGGTCCTGCATGACATCACCCACGCAACGCCTCTCTTCGTTACCGCGATGCTGGTGCTGATTGGCGTGGGCTTCTCGATTGGCAACTATCTCGGCGGGAAATTTGCCGACCGTTCCGTGAGCGGAACGCTGAAGGGCTTCTTAACCCTGCTGATTGTTATCATGATCGCCATTCCGTGGCTGGCGCGTAACGAGTTTGGTGCCGCGATCGCAATGGTCGTCTGGGGGGCTGCAACGTTCGCGGTGGTGCCACCGCTGCAGATGCGCGTGATGCGTGTCGCGCATGAAGCGCCGGGCCTCTCATCTTCGGTCAATATTGGCGCCTTTAACCTGGGCAATGCGCTCGGTGCGGCGGCCGGTGGGGCCGTGATTTCCGGTGGGCTGGGGTACAGTTTTGTGCCGGTGATGGGGGCGATTATTGCCGCGCTCGGTCTGCTGCTGGTGATGATGTCGGGTCGTAAACAGCCAGAAGCAGCCTGCGCTGCGGAATAAACCAAAAACGCAGAAGGGCGAACCCTTCTGCGTGTCTCTTACGCGGCGAAGTTCTTCGCCACAAAGTCCCAGTTAACCAGTGCCCAGAAGTGCTCCAGGTAGTTAGGGCGCGCGTTACGGTAATCGATGTAGTAAGCGTGTTCCCATACGTCCACGGTCATCAGCGGCTTCGCGCTGGTGGTCAGCGGGGTGCCTGCGTTAGAGGTAGACACGATAGCCAGTTTGCCATCCGCCTCTTTGACCAGCCACGTCCAGCCTGAACCGAAGTTCTTGATGGCGGCATCGGTGAATTTCGCTTTGAATTCCGCGAAGCTGCCAAAGGCAGCGTTGATGGCGGTAGCCAGTTCACCGGCAGGTTCGCCACCGGCATTCGGCGCCAGGCAGTGCCAGTAGAAGGTGTGGTTCCACACCTGAGCGGCGTTGTTGAATACGCCCCCCTCAGCGCTGCGGACGATCTCTTCCAGCGTTTTGCCTTCAAAATCGGTGCCCTTGATCAGGTTATTCAGGTTGGTGACGTACGTCTGGTGATGCTTGCCGTAGTGATATTCCAGGGTTTCCGCAGAAATGTGCGGGGCCAGGGCGTCTTTTGCATACGGTAGTGCAGGTAATTCGAACGACATTGCTTCTCTCCTTATTGTATTTTGTGTTGCCAATAACCACACAGACAACAAGGACAGGATAGCAAATTGAAAGGGTATGCAAAAGAGGAACTTACCCTGCCACGGGTGTGGCAGGGCAGGGGTTAGCGAATGGTTTTCGGCGTCATCACGCGACGCGCGCCGACGTAATGGCGCACCCAGTAGTCTTCACTGAGCGAGGTGATCTGAATATCCTGGCCGCTACGCGGTGACTGGATGAATTTTCCGTTGCCGACATAGACGCCAACGTGGTCAGCCGTCCCGCGGCCCTGCGTGCGGAAGAAGACCAGATCGCCGTTCTCCAACTCTCCACGGTTGACCGGGGAAGCATCGCGCAGGTGGTACATCTCGTTGGCGGTACGCGGAATGCGGAACTTGACCAGATCTTTATAGGCGTAATAGACGAGGCCGCTGCAGTCAAAACCGGTACGCGGTGAAGTCCCGCCCCAGTGATACGGTTTGCCGATCTGCCCCATCAGCTTGTTCATTGCGGTTTTTTGCGCTTTCTGGACGCGCACTTTATGCACTTCCGCTATTTTTGTGACCTTGGTGCATTTCGCCTTATGGCCTTTACGCGCGATGCATTTTTCAGTCACGAGGTTAGCGGCGGTTTGCGAAGCTTTACTTTTGGCGGTGTGGGCAGTGCGGGAAGAGGTGGTTTTCGTCTTGCTGGAAGCGGTTTTTTTAGTCTGTGTGGTTGTCTTTTTCTTGTCGTTCTTAGCGGTGGTTTTTTTCTTACGTTCTGTGGCTTTCACCAGATGGTTTTTTTGTACAGCAGAATGCCGCGCCTGCTGAGAGGCGTTTGCCACTGGCGTGAAGGTGAGTGAAGTAAACAGTAAAGCACAGAGCGTGATCGAGATTTTATTTATCCGCGCCACTGGGCAGTCCCCTGATAAATGCAGGTCATCAATAATACCCGCGTGTGATTTACAAAGCCCGTCGATTCTAATCCATAAAAAGCCAGAAAGTTAATAGCATTTTTCAATCTACGATCCTGTTTCGTTAGCAAGTGCAAAAAAATTCATCGTTCTGTCGTACATTTGCCCATTCCATAAGCAAAACCCTGACTGACGCAGGGGTAAACACCATTTGCAATGCAACTTTTCATCACTCGGAGTAGAATGTCTATACGTGACAAAAATGTTATTTTCCGATGCCAGTCTGAACCGCTACAATGTCAGACGAATGCCGTAACAGAAGTTAAAGGAAGCAAGACATGAGCACCACTATTGAAAAAATCCAGCGCCAGATCGCTGAAAACCCGATTCTGCTGTATATGAAAGGTTCTCCAAAGCTGCCAAGCTGCGGCTTCTCCGCGCAAGCGGTTCAGGCGCTGTCTGCCTGTGGTGAGCGTTTTGCTTACGTTGATATCCTGCAGAACCCGGACATCCGCGCTGAGCTGCCTAAGTACGCGAACTGGCCTACCTTCCCACAGCTGTGGGTAGACGGTGAACTGGTTGGCGGCTGCGATATCCTGATTGAAATGTATCAGCGCGGCGAACTGCAGCAGCTGATCAAAGAAACCGCGGCGAAGTACAAAACGGAAGAGCCGGACGCAGAGTAATTTTCTGCGGAAATAAAAAAGCGACCTGCTATGTGGTCGCTTTTTTTTTGTCGGGTGGCGCTGCGCTTACCCGACCTACGATTGGCGCTCGGCCTCATCATCCATCGGCAGCGGCCAGCCGCCCAGACGCTTCCAGCGGTTGACGATCTCACAGAACAGCTCTGCGGTACGCTCCGTGTCATACAGCGCGGAGTGCGCCTGCGTGCCGTCAAACGGAATGCCAGCCGTAATACAGGCCTTTGATAACACCGTTTGTCCCAGCGCCAGGCCGCTCAGCGCGGCGGTATCGAAGGTCACAAACGGGTGGAAGGGGTTGCGCTTGAGCGCGGCCCGCTCGGCGGCGGCCATGGTAAAGCTGTGATCGAAGGTGGCGTTATGAGCCACCATAATGGCGCGGCTGCAGTTGCTCTCCTTCATGCCTTTGCGCACCATTTTAAAAATGGCGTGCAGCGCATCATATTCACTGACGGCACCGCGCAACGGGTTATGCGGATCGATACCGTTAAACGCCAGCGCTTCCGGCTGTAAGTTTGCCCCTTCGAAAGGTTCAACGTGGAAATGCAGCGTGGTGTCCGATGTAAGCCAGCCCTGTTCATCCATCTTCAGCGTGATGGCGGCAATTTCGAGCAGCGCATCGGTTTTAGCGTTAAATCCGGCTGTTTCTACATCAATGACAACGGGATAAAAACCACGAAAACGGTCGCACAGACCGCTAAATTGAGCGTTATCGGACATCAGGGTCTCTTACATGGGGAAAAAGCAGAGCGCATTATGGCAAATTTTGCGGGGTGATGCAGTAAAACTACGGGCGCACGTTGCGCCCTGAGGGATCAATTGCCCAGACCGCGACCGGCGTCTTTGGCTTCAATCAGCTCGATTTTGTAACCGTCCGGATCTTCCACAAACGCAATCACGGTGGTGCCGCCTTTTACCGGGCCCGCTTCGCGCGTAACGTTACCGCCATTTTTGCGAATGCGTTCGCACGCGTCGGCTGCGTTGTCCACTTCCAGCGCGATATGGCCGTAGGCCGTGCCCAGCTCATAGCTGTCAACGCCCCAGTTGTAGGTCAGCTCGATCACCGCTTCATCCGTTTCCGGGCCGTAACCCACGAATGCCAGCGAGTATTTGTATTCCGGGTTTTCGCTGGTGCGCAGCAGCTTCATGCCCAGGACGTTAGTGTAGAAATCGATTGAACGTTGCAGGTCGCCAACGCGCAGCATGGTGTGAAGTAGGCGCATAATTTCCTCATTAACCAATGGAATAAAAAAGCTTTTTGAACAGAAACGATGTTTTAGTATAGCGGCGAAGTGTCGCCGCTATCAATGAACAATGGCGAGATTACAGAGAAGGGTAGTCGGTGTAGCCTTCCGCGCCGCCGCCGTAAAAGCTTTCCGGACGCTGCGGGTTCAGCGCCGCTTTTTTCTGCAGACGGGCAACCAGATCCGGGTTGGCGATGTAGTCGCGGCCAAACGCGACGGCATCAATCAGCCCTTTGCCGATCAGGTCTTCGGCTTTCTCTGGGGTATAGGCGCCTGCACCGATGATCACGCCGTGGAAGCGCTCGCGCACTTTCTGGCGGAAGGCTTCAGTGTAAGGCTTACCGCCAGCCCAGTCAGGCTCGGACATGTGCAGATAGGCAATACCGCGTTTGGCCAGCTCTTCAATCAGATAGAGCGCGTCCGCTTCCTCGTTCGGGCCGTTGTCTACGTTCTGGAAAGACCCGATTGGGGAGACGCGGATCCCGATACGGTCCGGGCTCCACTCCTTGCATACCGCATCCACCACTTCCAGCACCAGACGGGCGCGGTTTTCGACGCTGCCGCCGTACTGATCGGTGCGATGGTTTGACGACGGTGACAGGAACTGGTGCAGCAGATAGCCATGCGCGGAGTGCAGCTCAATCAGGTCAAAACCGGCTTCACGGGCGTTGGCCACGGCCTGACGGAAGTCGTTAACAATCCCCGGAATTTCGTCCAGCTCCAGCGCGCGCGGCATAGAGGTATCCACGCGGATCGCGTTGCCGTTTTCATCGCGCAGGGACGTACGGGTATTGGCGCTCAGGGCCGACGCGGAGACCGGTGCCTGACCGCCAGGCTGGATGCTGCTGTGTGAGATACGACCGGTGTGCCACAGCTGAACTGCAATACGACCCTCTTCAGCGTGAACGCCCGCGGTGATTTTCTGCCATGCCGCGATCTGTTCCGGGCTGTGAAGGCCCGGCGCACCGGCGTAACCCTTCGCCTGAGCAGAGATCTGCGTGGCTTCCGTGATGATGAGGCCAGAGCTTGCGCGTTGACGGTAGTATTCGCCCATCAGCGGGGTTGGGATGTCACCCGGCTCAATGCTGCGCAGACGGGTCAGCGGAGCCATGAACACGCGGTTTGGCGCCGTGACGGCACCCACTTTCAATGGGGTAAACAGTTTTTCAGCTGACATAAAGACTCCTGAGTAGACCAGTCGACTAGTAATAAGATAAATAAAAAGCGCCCGTTATACGCCAGGCGCAGTAATGCTGTTTTTCACATGTGACAGCGCGCTTTCCAGCGGCAAGGCACTGCGCGAAATTTTTGCCTGCAGGTTGGCCCCTAACCACAGGGAATAGAGCACCTGAGACTGCATTAAGGGGTCGCCGGTAAAGGCCAGCGTTTTTTCGTCGCGGCCTTTTTCCAGCGCCTGGGCCAGCAGGGCGATCACGCCGCGGGCACCCTTATCCATCGCCGAGCGCATATCTTCGGAAAGATCGCACACCTCGGCAGACAGCTTGACCGTCAGGCATCCGCTGATAATGCCCTGCTGACAGAACTGGTTCAGCGTTTCCTGATAGTAGTTCAGAACACGATCCCGATAGTTTCCTTCACCCGACGCAAAGTGGGTCGCCAGACGCTGGTGGTAGCCCGCGTAATGACGCTCCAGCATTGCCACGCCAAAGGCTTCTTTGGACCGGAAGTAGTGATAAAACGACCCCTTCGGTACCTCAGCGGTTTTTAATAACTCGCTCAACCCCATACCGGTAAACCCGCGATGCATGCAAAGACGCTCGCCGGTTGCCAGGAGATGTTCGCGGGTATCGTGTTCAGTATTTCTGCTCATGGCCGCACTCTAATAGACCGTTCGGTCTAATGCAAGCGAGTTTATTGCCGACATGCGTTCAGAATATCCAGCTGCTGTTGATAAACCGTTGATTTCACGTCCATCATACCCAGTACGGTCGAGAACAAATTGTCCTGGGAAACCGCATTTTTTGCAGCGTGGTCGCGTAAACACTGTTCATTGATGCCAAAGTTTTTCGCGTAGTCCGGTGACAGCCAGAACATAAACGGAATGTGCGTTTGCTGCTCCGGTGCCAGCATGTACGGCGTACCGTGCAGATAAATGCCGCTTTCACCCAGTGACTCACCGTGATCCGAGAGATAAATCAGGGCGGTGTTCATGCTTGCCTGGCGCGCTTTCAGCGCATCAATGGTTTTGCTGACCATGCTGTCGGTATACAGGATGGTGTTGTCATAGGTATTCATCAGCGCCTGATGGTCGCAATCCTGAATTTCATTGGTGTCACAGGTTGGGGTGAATTTCCGGAAATTGTCCGGGTAACGGCGATAGTATGCCGGACCGTGGCTCCCCATCAGGTGGATAACCAGCACCGTGTCCTGCTTCAGACCATCCAGCACGTTGTCCAGACGGTAGAAATTCACATCATCAATACAGGATTTGTCTTTGCAGAACTGATCCAGATTCCACTGCGTCATATCGGTATGCGGTACGCGATCGCAGGCGCCTTTACAGCCGCCGTCGTTGTCGCGCCACAGCAGGTTGATCCCCGCATGCTTCAGCACATCGAGCAGACCTTCCTGATGGTGAGCCAGGTCGGCATCGTATTTGCTGCGCGTCATGCCCGAGAACATGCACGGAACGGAAACGGCGGTTTCGGTGCCGCAAGAGGAGGCCTGCGGGAAGTTAATCACATCCTGCTTTTTCAGCTCCGGGTTCGTTTCACGATCGTAACCATTCAGGGAGTAGTTCGCCGCGCGAGAGGCTTCCCCAACGACCAGCACCAGAACGGTTTTCTTTTGCTGGCCGGTAATCAACGGTCCTTTATGGGCATCTTCGCCAATCCGCACCAGCGTTTGATCGCCGGCAAACCAGCGCATTTTGCTGTACTTCACCACGGCGCTGACATAGTTGGCCGGGGTCACCATTTTGACGATGCTTTTGTTGTTGCGAAACAGCGACGCGTAATCTTTATAAAACAGCGCCGCAATCAGGATAATCACCAGCAGGGCACCGAGCATCGCGGCGACGCGCGTCAGCAGGGCATACCACCATTTCCCGGTACGAATGCGGGTCAACGCCAGCACCACGGAGGGAACGAGGCCTGCGATAACAATCCACAGAATCATCTGCGGGGTCACCAGGGCTGTCGCTTCCTGAGAGTTGGTTTCGAACACGTTCACAATCATATTCTGATCGATCACCGCGCCGTAGGTGTACATAAAGTAGGTGGCCGCGGCGCATCCGACCGTTAAGACGATCAGCAGCGGCTTACGGATATAGGGGATATTCAGCAGGCTAAAGACAATCACCCAGCCGCAAAACAGCACCAGCGGTACGGACGCGGCAAAGAGGATGTCGTGCAGGTGCGCAGGGGCAATAATGGCCCAGCTGCGCTGGATAAACAGCCCATTAATCAACGTAAAAAAGAGTGCACAGCCCAGAGTAAATTTAATGTCGTTACATTGTAACTTTTTGATTAACCACATCGATCGGTAAACCTGTCATTGTCATGATGGGCCGAGTATAAAGAAGGAAGATTAGTGAAACCTTAATGCCACAAATCTGTGGTATGGGCCTTGCACGTGGCGCGTTTAGCGTCTTCACTGTAGGTGAGAGTGGTTATCCGGAGGTGAGTGTGGCAGAGCAGCTGGAGTTTTTCCCCATCCAGAGCCCGTGCCGGGGGATTTGTCAGGTAGATGAACGCGGATATTGCCGCGGGTGCATGCGTACCCGCGACGAGCGTTTTAACTGGCAAAACTTTAGCGACACGCAAAAGCAGGAGGTGTTACGCCTCTGCCGTCAGCGTCTTCTGCGCAAAATACGCGCAAACAAAGCCGGTGAGACCGAAGAACCCCAGCAACCTTCACTTTTTTAACACGGTAATTGCGTATACTCATGACATCACGTCCTTGAGGAAAATGTTATGGTTCAGCGAATTACCCTTGCCCCCCAGGGGCCAGAATTCTCCCGTTTTGTGATGGGCTACTGGCGCCTGATGGACTGGAATATGTCCCCCCTCCAGCTGGCGAGCTTTATTGAAGAGCATATCGATCTGGGCGTTACCACGGTCGACCATGCGGATATTTACGGTGGCTATCAGTGTGAAGCCGCATTCGGCGAGGCGCTCAAGCTGGTTCCGGCACTCCGCGACCGCATGGAGATCGTCACGAAGTGCGGGATTGCCACCACGGCAAAACCGGAACACGCCCTTGGGCATTACATCACCGACAGCGCGCATATCATCAAGAGCGCTGAGCAGTCGCTGGTCAATCTGGCGACCGACCGTATCGACCTGCTGTTAATCCATCGTCCGGACCCGCTCATGGATGCCGATGAGGTGGCAGAAGCCTTCCTGAACCTGCATCAGAGCGGCAAAGTGCGTCACTTTGGCGTTTCCAACTTTACCCCGGCGCAGTTTGCGCTGCTTCAGTCTCGTCTGCCGTTTACCCTGGCCACCAACCAGGTGGAGATCTCCCCGGTACACCAGCCGCTGCTGCTGGACGGTACGCTTGACCAGCTGCAGCAGCTGCGCATTCGCCCGATGGCCTGGTCATGCCTGGGAGGCGGACGCCTGCTCAATGATGATGAATTCCAGCCGCTGCGTAACGAGCTGGACACCATCGCCCGCGAGCTGAACGCGGAGAGCATCGAACAGGTGGTTTACGCCTGGATCCTGCGTCTGCCGTCAAAACCGCTGCCGATTATTGGTTCTGGCAAAATTGAACGCGTGCGTTCTGCACTGGCCGCTGAAGAGCTGCAGATGACCCGCCAGCAGTGGTTCCGCATCCGCAAGGCTGCGCTGGGTTACGACGTGCCATAAACCGCCAGAAGATGACTTTCCGGTGAAATCTTTGCCCCTGGTATACACTTAAGGGGCAAAAAATAACCAGCGGAGGTCATATGAAGCGTTTTGCTCTGGCAATGGTCGCGCTGGTTGTTTGCGCAGGGGCGCAGGCAGCCAGCGACGAAGTGGAAATGAATCTCGTCACCTCTCAGGGTGTGGGTCAGTCCATCGGTACGGTGAAAATCACGGAAACCGATAAAGGACTGGAGTTCGCCCCGAATCTTAAAGCACTCCCTCCCGGTGAGCATGGTTTTCATGTTCACGCCAAAGGAAGCTGTCAGCCCGCGTTAAAAGAGGGGAAACCGTCGGCTGCGGAAGCGGCAGGCGGTCACCTTGACCCGCAGCACTCCGGCAAGCATGAGGGCCCCGAAGGCATGGGACATCTGGGCGATCTGCCCGTGCTGGTGGTCAATAACGACGGTAAAGCCACCGATCCCGTTGTCGCGCCGCGTCTGAAAAAGCTGGATGAGGTGAAAGGCAAAGCGCTGATGATCCACGTCGGCGGCGACAATATGTCCGATCAGCCTAAACCGCTTGGCGGCGGCGGGGCGCGTTATGCCTGCGGCGTGATCTGATCCCCAATCGTACCCGGCGGTGGTGCCTGTTCCAGCTGCGACAGCGAGCAGTGCAGCCGCCAGATTATCGAGGCCAAATCGCGGGCGGCGGGGAGATGATGTCGTGCAAGCGTATCGCAGATCCGCTGCAGTTCATTCAGCGTGGCTTCCAGCGGCCGCTGCTGGACCCCGCGTTCGCTCATGACATCGCGCAGCAGGGAGATGCAAACGTCACGCACCTGCGACAGCGGGTCGGAACGCGTTTCCCACCCGCGAAGCTGCCAGACCACGTGCGAGCAGTTCAGCAGCACCACGCCCCAGCGCAGCAGCCAGCGCCGGGAAAGCGCGTCCTGGCTGTTATTGAGCTGGCTGACGTGATGATAAACCAGCGATTCATATTCACTCTCACGAAGATGCGGTTTGCGGCTGAGCTGATCGACAAACCCCCGGCGTAACTCCCGGATATGCCTGCGGCTTTTGCGGGCATCGGAGCCGGGACGCAGCACCGCGAAGGCCAGCCACGCCAGCCCCACGCCAAGGATCTTTGCGAGGTTGTCATTGAGAAAATCGGCGTAATCGTACACCGGTGGATTCGTCACGGAGATAAACGAGCCCATAAAGACAATCAGCTGTCCCCAAAGGCCCGCCAGCTTCGGCATCTGCAGCTTGAGTAGCTGCATGGTGGTCAACAGCGGAAAGAGGAACAGCAGGAACTGCCAGAGATCGCTTATCTGCACCATCAGGCCAAACTTCACCACGAAACTGAACAGCGACAGCAGCACCAGGGTGCGCAGCAGGAGCGTCAGCGAGTTAAACGGCGAGGCCGCGACGGAGTAAAGCACGCAGCTGATGGCGGCGAGCGTCAGGGCCGCCGTACCGGACTCCCACTGCGTGGTGATACTCCACGCGCCTACCAGCATCAGCGCGCAAAAGGTGCGAAAACCGCTCCACAGCGCCTCCAGGTAGTCAGTATGGCGGGCGAGAGCCGGGCTCCCGGGAACGTTGAACTCCGTAACCGGGGTGGCGTTCTCTACCGCGTTAATCCAGCGGCTGCTGCGCAGGTAGAGGCGGCAAAAGTAATTCAACCGCTGCCAGAAGGCGCGATGGCGATAATCATATTCATCCACCGGGGCGAGCGGGGCGATTATTCGCGCGACCGTGTAGATGTCTGCATCCGGGCGCGCAAGGGTCGCGAGCAGCGTTTCAATCACCGCGCGCGTGTTTTCCGGCGGCGTCGGCCAGTTGAGCAGCATCCGGCGCAGGCTGGAAATGGCGCTGGTCATGCGCAGCTGCTGGTGCAGTAAATAATTAAGCAGGGTGTTCTGACGGCGAAAGCGGTAGTGGCTCCAGAACGCCTGAATACGCAGCAGATTCATTGTCAGGATCTGTCCTATCACCTTTTCATGGGCGAGACGGATCTCATCGCTGGTATCCGGTTGCCACAGCAGGCTCGCGTGTTCAAGCAACCGGGTGTGCATGGTTTTAAGGGCGGTGATGAGTGCGGTGCCGTCGGAAGTGCTGGGGAGGATCATCATCATAAATCCGCCGCAGAGGATCCCGACAATCACTTCGCAGACGCGCGCCTGTGCAATATCCCACAGCTCGGTGGTATCGAGCACATTCACCACCGGGAAGGCAATAATGGCGGCGGTATAGCCCGCCAGCTGGAAAGCGTAGGCGACGTTGTTGGTGAAATGGGCGCAGGCCCAGGTACAGCATCCCAGCCATGCCGCCATGCTCAGCAGGAACAGCCATGGGTCGTTCAGCGTGTGGCCGGCGATAATTAACGCCGCCGTGGCACCCAGCAGGCTGCCGGCGATACGCCCAAGGCTTTTACTGATCACCCCACCAACGGTGGGAAAACTCACCACTGCGGCAGAGGTCATCGCCCAGTAGGGCTCATCCAGGTTCAGGTAATAGGCGACGGTCAGCGCCAGACACATGGCAATGCCGTTACGCAGCGCGTAGCGCCACTGAGGACGCGTCGCTTTCATCCACGGCGAGTTTTGCCAGGAGAGCGCCTGCAGCTTCATTAAGGGGTTCCGATGGAGACAGTGCAGGTGGTGCCGGATACCAGCGTGATGCCCTGCGGTAAATGGTCAAACTCCACGCGAACAGGCACGCGTTGAGCGAGACGCACCCAGGGGACGTTCGGCTTGATATCCGGCACCAGGCCGGAATCTGTTTCAACGCTTTGATCGTAAATGGCGCGACCAATGCTGGAGACGTGACCCTGTAACCTTTGCGAGCCGCTGTACAGCGTAATCGCTGCTGGCGATCCCTCGCGAATATGCCGAAGCTTGGTCTCTTCGAAGTAGCCCACTACGTAGAAGGAGTGGCTGTCGACCAGAGCGAAAACGGGCTGTCCCGTGGTGGCATAGTTACCCACGCGGGCGGAAAGGTTGGTCACCCATCCATCGACAGGGGCGGTAATCACGGTTTGGGTTAGCTCCCACTGCGCCTGCTTCAGCGTCGCCTCAGCCACGTTGACGCTCGCCTGCATCGCCTTAACGTTGAGGTTGGCGGTGTCTAAATCTTCCGCGGAGATGTAGTTTTGCGACAGGTGACGGCGGCGGTTGGCCTCGTTGTTGGCCTTTGCCAGATCAGACTGGGCTTTTGCCAGCTGCGCCTGGGCATTCAGAATCGCGATATGGTACGGCGTGTCGTCGATTCGGAATAAAACCTCTCCCTTTTTAACGTACTGGTTATCCTTAACCAGCAGCGACGTAATGCTTCCCGATACCTGCGGGGTAATGCTGACCTGCTCAGCGCGAATCTTACCGTCACGCGTCCAGGGTGACTGCATGTAATAATTCCAGAGCCACCATCCGGCGACCAGCGCAAGGACCAGAACAAACAGGGTGGAAAAGTACTTCAGCGTTTTCAGGGGCATAGTCACCACACGATCAGAACAGCAAGGCCCAGGCACACGGAGAGGGCAAACAGGGAGAGATCCATCAGCATGGGATGCCAGATTTCGCCGGAGTACATCCAGTCGCGAAGCAGGCGATGCGCGATGAGCCAAAGAATAAAGCCCACCAGCACGGCTTTAAACAGAGGGGGAAAGTAGACTGACGCACCGAAGATCAGGTCCTGGAGGGGTAAACCCTCTGAGCGATGAAAAAAGGTCACGAGCAGAGATCCTTTGCAGTGAACAGAATGCCGTGTTGGCTTGTCTGAGTATAAAGAAGCATCACAATTCAGTGTAAGTCATACTTTTGAGTTAGATGAATGCAGTATTGCATTTGTTTTGCCATTACAAATGCTGCACACTATTCTAAATCAGTATAATAACTTAGCAAGCTAATTATAAGGAGATGAAATTGGAATCGCCATTAGGTTCTGATCTGGCAAGGTTGGTACGCGTCTGGCGTGCTCTGATTGACCATCGCCTGAAACCTCTGGAATTGACGCAGACGCATTGGGTCACGCTGCACAACATTCATCAGCTGCCGCCCGACCAGTCGCAAATTCAACTGGCAAAAGCGATAGGCATTGAGCAACCGTCACTGGTGCGCACGCTTGACCAGCTGGAAGAGAAGGGGCTGATCTCCCGACAAACCTGCGCCAGCGATCGTCGCGCCAAGCGGATAAAACTCACTGAGAAAGCGGCGCCTATCATTACTGAAATGGAAGCTGTGATTACCAAAACGCGCGGTGAAATCCTTTCAGGCGTTTCACCGGCGGAGCTGGAAATGCTCATTAGCCTCATTGCTCGCCTTGAGCAAAACATCCATGAGCTACAGTCTCGCGACTGATCAACACTAAGGCCTTGCAGCAGCAAGGCCTTTTTTTACTTAAAGACCACCACTCGATTACGGCCTGTCTCCTTCGCTTCATACATCGCCTTGTCGGCACTCTCCACGCACGCTTCTGCGGTCACGGACGATGACGTCGCCGTAAATACTCCCATGCTGATGGTAATCGGCTCAGGTAGCTGCCCTCCGCTGCTGGTTTTATCAAAGCTGCTTAGCTTCAACCGAATACGTTCCGCCACTTGGTGGGCTGCATCTGAAGAGGTGTTGGCCAGCATCAGCACAAACTCCTCACCGCCGATTCGAGCCGCGATGTCCTGCGGGCGTACGGAATCCATCAGCAGATTGGCGACAAACTGTAAGACTTTGTCTCCCTGAAGGTGGCCATAGTTATCGTTGATACGCTTGAAGCGGTCGAGATCGCTGACGATAACCGAAACTGGGCGGCTGGGTTTCGCCATGTCCAGCGCCTGGTTTAACGATTCATAAAAATAGCTACGGTTATACAGGCGCGTAAGCGGATCGCGAATCGAATTTTGATATGACTGCTGATATTTTAAATGGGAATCACGGTACAGCATGAAGACGTCGTAGAGCAGTACAAAAATAATCATCAGCGTAGCGACGGTTTCAAATAGCCGGGCGCGATACCACGATATATCTTCAGCATGTCCGCCTACTAACAGCATGGCGAGCGTGACGATATAGCAAACGCACAGGAAATTTCCGCCTACCCAGAATAAATTGCGCACGCGCGTGACAAACATCAGCGTTACTAATGAAACCACCCAGAAGACAATTAAAGAAATATTTATGCATTGGCTCCAGAGCACCATAAACTGACGGGTTTCGTTATCAACCAGGTCAATGGATAACAAGGGCGAGTGACTGGAATATATCCAGGCCAGTCCCACAACGCAGGCGGTAAAGAGAAACGCCCCGCTCACAATTGAGATATGCGCCAACCGTGAAAAGGGGTAATCGCGCGTAGGATAGAGTATTGCCGCAACGATGAACAACACCGCCATTAAAAAGTGGCGGAACATAAAGTAGATCATCGCATCGTTGTAGTTCACGACGTTGAACTGATAGAGGTTCAGCCACGCTGGAAAGCTGGACAGCGTTCCGACCATCAACAGTGCCGAACCGGCAAAGGCAAAGGCGATCGCAATCAGATAGAGCCGCCGCTTATCACACCAGTATTTCATTGCCATAAAGCAGGCAATAAACAGGTGAAACACGAGTAAAAAAATGGTGAGCGTAGGGAACAAAAGAGGCGAGAAGGAGGGAACCCATTCAACCACTTTTGAAAAGAGAGCTTGTAATATTCCGATGACGACAAGGCAACCGAAACAGAACGAGATATAACGACCTTTTAGACAACGACTATTCGCAAGCATATAAGTTTTTACAAAATGAGAAATAAATTATGAAGAGGTAATTGCGAAGAGTCTAAGCAAGTAATGCAATAAATACTTTGCGCGGAGACAATATACGATGAGATTAAATATTTGTGTGGTGAATATATTTTGTAAAAATATTCGTATAAGTGATGTATATTGTAAATGGATGTGGCCCAATGGCCACATCCATTTTTAATTAACGTGGAGAAACGGTCACCTGGCTTCCGTTGCTTGCCAGCACAACGCGCTGACCTGCGGAGAAGCGGGTGCTGCCTTGTTTCTGAACAACCATAATGGTGCTGCCGTCGTCTTTACGAATTTCCAGCTCGACGCCCTGGGTTTTGTTCATCGCACCCTGAACACCCTGGCCTGCTACACCACCGGCCACTGCGCCTGCGGCTGTTGCCAGAGAACGGCCCGTACCGCCGCCGACGGTATTACCCAGGAAACCACCCAGAACGGCACCGCCGATGGCGCCCATCACGTTGTTTTCATCACCACCCTGAATCTGTACAGGGCGTGCGTTAACAACGGTACCGTAAGTCACGTTCTGAACCTGTTTCGCTTCAGAAGCGCTATACACGTCGCCAGAAAGTGAACTGTCATTCACACAGCCAGCCAGAGTTAAACCAATCAGCGAAACGCCCAGTACACGTAAAATCATTTGAATCTCCTGTTCACCAAAAACGCCCGATGGGGGGCATCCGTTATGGCTAAATTATATGGCATAAGGGGCCATCGTTCATATCTTTGCACTAACAATAGGAAAATTGTACTTGAATTTGACTTAACGAGACATAAACAGGATCCGCCCACGCTACCCGTCTGACATTGTTAAAAAATATTATTGCCGGATGGCAAAGCGACGCCGTTTATGGTTGAGTGGATATCCTTAGCCCACGCAACGTAAGGAAAGCGCATGAAATCGGGTCGCTACATTGGTGTGATGTCAGGCACCAGTCTGGATGGGGTAGATGTCGTTCTGGCTGCCATTGATGAGAACATGGTGGCGCAGCAGGCGAGCCTGACCTGGCCAATCCCCCTTTCACTGAAAGAGGATATTCTCAGTATCTGTCAGGGGCAGCAGCTGACCCTTTCGCAGCTTGGACAGCTGGATGTCCGCCTGGGGGCGCTGTTTGCGGATGCGGTGCAGGCTTTGATGCAAAAAGAACATCTTCGTCCGCAGGATGTGGTGGCCATCGGGTGTCACGGACAAACGGTCTGGCATGAACCCATCGGCGATGCCCCGCACACCCTGCAAATCGGCGATAACAACCAGATTGTGGCGAAAACGGGCGTCACGGTGGTCGGCGATTTCCGTCGTCGCGATATAGCCCTTGGCGGACAGGGCGCACCGCTGGTGCCCGCGTTTCATCAGGCACTACTGGCGCACCCTTCAGAACGGCGCATGGTGCTCAACATTGGTGGGATCGCCAATCTGTCGATGCTTATTCCGGGGCAGCCGGTCCGGGGCTACGATACCGGCCCGGGCAATATGTTAATGGATGCCTGGATCTGGCGTCAGTGCGGTCAACCGTATGATAAAAACGCGGAGTGGGCGAGTGAGGGTAAGGTGATTCTCCCGCTGCTGCAGTCCATGCTGAGCGATCCTTATTTTGCCTTACCGGCACCGAAAAGCACGGGGCGTGAATATTTCAACTTTGGCTGGCTTGAGCGCCAGCTGGCGTCTTTCCCGGCGCTCGCGCCGCAGGATGTTCAGGCGACGCTTGCCGAGCTTACGGCCGTGTCGATTTCTGAACAGGTGCTGCTTAGCGGCGGATGTGAACGCCTGCTGGTGTGCGGCGGGGGAAGCCGTAACCCGCTGGTGATGGCGCGTCTTGCGGGGCTGCTGCCGGGTACCGAAGTGTCGACGACCGATGAGGCCGGCATCAGCGGTGATGATATGGAGGCGCTGGCCTTTGCCT
The DNA here is from genome assembly GCF_000805795.1 of Enterobacter sp. FB. Taxonomy (NCBI): domain Bacteria; kingdom Pseudomonadati; phylum Pseudomonadota; class Gammaproteobacteria; order Enterobacterales; family Enterobacteriaceae; genus Enterobacter; species Enterobacter sp. FB. Next base: position 1,086,778 of record NZ_JSZC01000013.1, read on the forward strand.
GGCTTGCCTGGCGCACCGTTGCCGGGCTGCCGGGCAATTTACCGTCGGTCACCGGCGCGCGCGAGGCGAGCGTGCTAGGGGCGATTTTCCCGGCAAATCCGCGTCATAATCAGAGTTAACTGAAATTCAGCGCGGCGCGTCGTCGTTAGAATGGAACGAAACAGGGGGGCAGCCATGCCCTCCAGGACCAGGATAGTCTTCGGAATATGCCCATGAAAAAACTTCTTCTTATTGCCGCCCCTTTGCTGCTGTCAGGATGCAGCGTCTACAATCAGCTCGTTGAGCGCATGCAGACCGATACCCTGGAGTATCGCTGCGACGAAAAACCGCTGACCGTGAAGCTGAACAATCCGCGCCAGGAAGCCAGTTTTGTTTACGACAATAAATTGCTGACGCTGAAGCAGGGCATTTCGGCCTCGGGCGCACGCTACACCGACGGTATCTATGTCTTCTGGTCGAAAGGCGACAGCGCTACGGTCTACAAACGCGACCGTATTGTGCTGAACAATTGCCAGCTCGAAAATCCCAAGCGTTGAGATTTTTACAGGGGCGGCGCACAATAGCGCCACCCACTCTCAATGTCAGCTAACGCCATGTCAGATAACGACGAACTGCAGCAAATTGCGCATCTGCGCCGTGAATACACCAAAGGCGGCCTGCGTCGCCAGGATCTTCCCGCTGAGCCCCTCGTGCTTTTTGAACGCTGGCTGAAACAGGCCTGCGAAGCGAAACTTGCCGACCCAACGGCGATGGTTGTCGCAACGGTAGATGAAAACGGCCAACCGTATCAGCGTATCGTATTGCTCAAGCATTATGACGAGAAAGGGCTGGTGTTCTATACCAACCTTGGCAGCCGCAAAGCGCACCATCTGGAAAACAATCCGCGTATCAGCCTGCTGTTCCCATGGCACATGCTGGAACGTCAGGTCATGGTGACCGGCAAAGCGGAACGTCTCTCGACGCTGGAAGTGGTGAAGTATTTCCACAGTCGTCCGCGTGACAGCCAGATTGGCGCCTGGGTATCAAAACAGTCCAGCCGCATTTCCGCCCGCGGCGTGCTGGAAAGTAAATTCCTCGAGCTGAAGCAGAAGTTCCAGCAGGGTGAAATCCCGCTGCCGAGCTTCTGGGGTGGTTTCCGCATCCCGATTGAGCAAATCGAATTCTGGCAGGGGGGCGAACATCGCCTGCACGACCGCTTTTTATACCAGCGCGAGAATGGCGGCTGGAAAATCGACAGACTGGCGCCGTAATCCCCGAAATTTGTTGATTTAAGCGCTAGCGCACACCGCGCTTGCGCTTTATTCTATGGTCCTTTCGCATCAGGCGAAAAGTCGTGTACCGGCAAAGGTGCAGTCGTTTATACATGGAGAATTTGATGGCAAGCAGTAACTTGATTAAACAATTGCAAGAGCGGGGCCTCGTGGCCCAGGTGACGGACGAGGAAGCGTTAGCAGAGCGACTGGCGCAAGGCCCGATCGCGCTCTATTGCGGCTTCGATCCCACCGCTGACAGCTTGCATTTGGGGCATCTTGTTCCATTGTTATGCCTGAAACGCTTCCAGATGGCGGGCCATAAGCCTGTTGCCCTGGTGGGCGGCGCGACCGGTCTGATTGGTGACCCAAGCTTTAAAGCCGCTGAGCGTAAACTGAACACCGAAGATACCGTGCAGGAGTGGGTCGATAAGATCCGCAAACAGGTTGCACCGTTCCTCGACTTCAACTGTGGCGATAACGCCGCGATTGCCGCGAACAACTACGACTGGTTTGGCAGCATGAACGTGCTGACCTTCCTGCGCGACATCGGCAAGCACTTCTCTGTTAACCAGATGATTAACAAAGAGGCCGTGAAGCAGCGTCTGAACCGTGACGACCAGGGTATCTCCTTTACCGAGTTCTCCTACAACCTGCTGCAGGGCTATGACTTTGCCTGCCTGAACAAACTGCACGGTGTTTCCCTGCAGATTGGCGGTTCTGACCAGTGGGGTAATATCACCTCCGGTATCGACCTGACCCGTCGCCTGCACCAGAATCAGGTCTTTGGTCTGACCGTTCCGCTGATTACCAAAGCAGACGGTACCAAATTTGGTAAAACCGAAGGCGGTGCGGTATGGCTCGATCCGAAGAAAACCAGCCCGTACAAATTCTACCAGTTCTGGATCAACACGGCGGATGCCGATGTTTATCGCTTCCTGAAGTTCTTCACCTTTATGGATATTGAAGACATCAATGCGCTGGAAGAAGAAGACAAGAACAGCGGTAAAGCGCCACGCGCGCAGTACGTGCTGGCAGATGAAGTGACCAAACTGGTTCACGGTGAAGAAGGTCTGGCCGCGGCAAAACGCATTACTGCAAGCCTGTTCAACGGTACCCTGAGCGATCTGAGCGAAGCGGACTTCGAACAGCTGGCGCAGGACGGCGTGCCAATGGTTGAGATGGAGAAAGGGGCTGACCTGATGCAGGCGCTGGTGGATTCTGAGCTGCAGCCTTCCCGCGGTCAGGCGCGTAAAACCATCGCCTCAAACGCGATCACCATCAACGGTGAAAAGCAGGCTGACCCGGAATACACCTTTGTTGATGGCGACCGTCTGTATGGCCGCTACACCCTGCTGCGTCGCGGTAAGAAAAACTACTGCCTTGTCTGCTGGAAATAATTAACAGTCTCGAGGGGCGTGGGAAACCACGCCCCTTTTGTTTTTTCAGGGTTTGGTAAGCATAAAATGAAGAACATCCTCGCCATTCAGTCCCACGTTGTTTTTGGACATGCTGGCAACAGCGCTGCGGAATTCCCGATGCGCCGCCTCGGCGTCAACGTCTGGCCCCTCAATACCGTTCAGTTCTCTAACCACACGCAGTATGGCAAATGGGCCGGCTGCGTGATGCCGCCTTCGCACCTCACCGAGGTGGTGCAGGGCATTGCCGATATCGGCCAGCTCAAGCGCTGTGACGCCGTATTGAGCGGTTATCTTGGTTCAGCGGAGCAGGGGGAACATATCCTCGGCATCGTGCGTCAGGTAAAGGCTGCCAACCCGTCGGCAAAGTACTTCTGCGACCCCGTTATGGGCCACCCGGAGAAAGGCTGTATCGTGGCGCCAGGCGTGGCAGAATTCCACGTTCGCCATGCGCTGCCCGCCAGCGATATCATTGCGCCAAACCTGGTCGAACTGGAAATTCTCTGCGAGCATCCGGTTAACAGCGTAGAAGAGGCCGTAAGCGCGTCACGCGAGCTGATCGCGCAGGGGCCTGAGGTTGTGCTGGTAAAACACCTCGCGCGCGCAGGGCTAAGCCAGGATCGCTTTGAGATGCTGCTGGTGACGAAAGAGGATGCCTGGCATATCAGCCGTCCGCTGGTGGATTTTGGCCCGCGTCAGCCGGTGGGCGTGGGCGATGTGACCAGCGGGCTGCTGCTGGTGAAACTGCTTCAGGGTGCAACGGTGAGGGATGCCCTGGAGCACGTTACGGCAGCGGTGTACGAAATTATGATTGCGACGAAAGAGATGCAGGAATATGAACTGCAGGTGGTCGCGGCACAGGATCGTATCGCGAAGCCGGAGCACTATTTCAGCGCAACCCAGCTTTAAACGATGCCGGGTGGCGCTGCGCTTGCACGGGTCTAGGGAATTCGTAGGCCGGGTAAGCGTCAGCGCCACCCGGCAACACAGTCTGCTCGGTTAATTCAACCCTTCCGCTTTCAGCGCTGCAGCCACCGCAGGACGTTCAGCCACGCGTTTCATATACGATGCAATGTGGTCTAACCCTTCCAGATTCAGCTTAACCGCACGTGCCCAGCGCAGCACGGTGAACAGGTACGCATCAGCGATCGTGAAGCGCGAGCCGCCAATCCACTGTTCGTCTTTCAGCGATTCGTTAACGTACTGCAGCTTTTTCTCCAGCAGGGCGCGCAGGGTCGGCTTAAACTCTTCCGGCGTATCCGGGCGGAACAGCGGCGTAAAGCCTTTGTGCAGCTCGGTGGCAATGTAGTTCAGCCATTCCAGCGTTTTATAGCGAGAAATCGTACTGACCGGGGCCAGCAGCTGGCGATCGGGCACGCTATCGGCCAGGAACTGCATAATCGCCACGCCTTCGGTCAGCAGGGTACCGTCATCCAGCAGGAGCGCCGGAACCTGTCCTTTCGGGTTAATGGCAAGAAAGTCATCGCCGTTTTCCAGACGTTTTTTCATCAGATCAACGCCGTCCAGCGTGAAATCTTTGCCGCTCTCGCGCAGGGTGATATGGGAAGCAAGAGAGCACGCGCCCGGTTTGTAGAACAGTTTCATCGGTAACTCCTTTTCGCTGAGGTTTCAGCTATGTTAGTGCGCAAACGGATAAAAAAAAAGCCGCTAATCAATTAGCGGCTTCTGGTCAGTCGTTTCTCACGGATTTCACGCAGTAGCGGTTTTGGTCGCCTTAGCGGTCTTGTCGTCGTCCTGAGTCATGCGATTCAGTTTCGGTGCGGTCAGCAGCATCAGAGCGGCAATAACGGCAGTCGCGATACCAATCTGCATGAACACGGTACCGTAGACGTTCAGGGAAACCAGTGGGTCAGTGACGTTTTCCGGCACGGCCATCAGGTTCGCAATCTTACCGGCGATAATTGCTGCACCGGCAGTGGTCAGGAACCAGCTACCCATAATGAAGCCCATCAGACGCTGCGGAACCAGCTGTGCAACCATTGCCAGACCCAGACCAGAGATCATCAGTTCGCCGATAGACTGCAGCGCGTAGCTCAGGATCAGCCAGTTAACGGATACGATACCGGCGTCGGTAGCAAATTTGGTACCCAGCGGCAGCACCAGGAACGCGCCGGAACACAGCACCATACCGATAGCAAACTTGTGCGGCATTGGCAGACGGTCGCCCATCTTGTTATAGATCGCGGCCAGAATCGGGCTACCAATCATGATCCAGAACGGGTTCAGTGCCTGATACTGCTCCGGTTCGAACGCGATGCCCAGAATAGAGTGCTCAACGTTACGAATGGCGAAGAAGTTCAGAGAGGTTGGCATCTGGCTGTACAGCACGAAGAAGATAATCGCTTCCAGCATCAGAATGAAGGCCACGATCATCTTACGACGGGCAGCACCCTGCATAGCGAATGCTTCTTTCGCGAAGATAACCACGATACCCAGCGCCACAACGCCCAGAACGGCACGTGCGATACCCTGGTTGTGCAGCAGCCAGGTAGCGATGGCCGCCAGGACCACAACGCCTACGATGGTCGCCAGCAGTTTGCCCATATGCACAGGCTCGAAGTCTGGTTTTGAACCGTAGTTTTTAACCCAGCTGCGGCAGAACAGGAAGTTCACCACGGTGATCAGCATACCGACGAAGCTCAGTGCAAACGCCACGCTCCAGCCGAATTTTGCTGCGAGCCATGGGGTTGCCAGCATCGAGAAGAACGAACCGATGTTGATGGACATGTAGTACATGGTAAATGCACCGTCCAGACGCGGGTCATCTTTGCTGTAGCAGGTAGAGAGCAGGGAAGACGGGTTCGCTTTGAACAGACCGTTACCCACGGCGATCGTGGCCATGCCCATATACACGACAGCGGCATCATGCCCTGACCATGCTACCAGTCCATAGCCAATCGCCAGAACAATGGCGCCCAGCATAATGACGCGCTTAGTACCCAGAACTTTATCACCCAGCCAGCCGCCGATAGCAACCAGACCATAGACCAGGGCACTGAAGGAGGAGAACAGCGTGATGGAATCGGCTTCGGACATACCCAGCTGTTTCACCAGGTAAACCGCCATGATCCCTTGCAGGCCGTAGTAACCAAAACGCTCCCATAACTCGATAGAGAAGATGAGATAGAACGCTTTAGGTTGTTTAAAAGCGTTCAGACTCACGCTTTCATCTGTTGGTTTATTGTTTGCAGTCGACACATATACCTCTTTTTTTACATCCCATATTAACGGGGGTGTTCATAGCGTGATGGCCGTAGTCCATACGCCTTATAGTTATATTGGGAGGAGAAACGGCGGGTAATGTTCACTATCCTGCCCCATCTGGCAATACGTTTGTAATAATCTGTTACATATATCCTGAGTGGTATAATCGTCGGTTCATGCAAATGTTATTCAGCGTTAAATTTCATACGCTGAGTAAAGGTAGTTTTTTCGACTGGTAATCACCGGTCAGTACGGGCAGTTGGCGATATGTTCTGCTATTTGCCGCTTGTGGCAGTGATATAGCCCATATTCTGAAAAATAGCTGGTCTTATCGTCGGCAAAGAAAGAGGAGTGTCTTGTCAGATAAAGGGTTTAGGTCGATTTTGACAACAAAAATACAACATGAAGTTATCAGGGTGATCGCGATCACAGATGTATAGAAATTTTCGGCTATGAAAAAAGTATTAACCTGTTTCAGCGTTAAAGAGCCGAATAAGTGACAGGTGAGGCGAAACGAAAGGCGGACAAATAACGGTCAAAAGAAGAGCGTTTGAAAGCCCTTCTTTAGTCAGGGGATTGAGATGCCTCAGGGGTACACTTTTTCTTTGTATTCGCAGAGATCTTCAATAATGCAGGAGCCGCAGCGAGGCTTACGGGCAATACATGTGTAACGACCGTGCAGAATCAGCCAGTGATGGCAATCAACCTTAAATTCTGCCGGAACCACTTTCAGCAGCTTCTCTTCGACCTGCTCGACATTTTTTCCCGGCGCGAAGTTGGTCCGGTTAGAGACGCGAAAGATATGCGTATCGACGGCGATAGTGGGCCAGCCAAACGCGGTATTGAGCACCACGTTCGCCGTTTTACGCCCCACGCCCGGTAAGGCTTCCAGCGCGGCACGGTCTTCCGGCACTTCGCCTCCGTGCTGCTCCAGCAAAATTCGGCAGGTCTTGATGACGTTCTCGGCTTTGCTGTTAAACAGGCCGATGGTTTTGATATAGGACTTCACGCCTTCCACGCCCAGCTCCAGCATGGCCTTCGGCGTATTGGCGACCGGATAGAGCAGGGCGGTGGCTTTATTGACGCTCACGTCGGTCGCCTGTGCAGAGAGCAACACGGCGATCAGCAGCTCAAACGGGGAGGTAAAATTCAGCTCCGTCGTCGGGTGCGGGTTCTCGTCCCGCAGACGGGTCAGGATCGCAATGCGCTTTTCTTTATTCATGAGGCCTTCTCGGGTGTCCCTTCCAGAACGCTGCGCTCAGCCGCGCGGCGCTTACGTTTCTCATCAATCAGGTATTTTATCGCCAGCATCATGCCAAGGCCAATAAACGCGCCGGGCGGCAGCATCGCCAGCAGGAATGGCGTATCGGTGTGGAACACTTCAATACGCAGCGCTTTGGCCCAGCCGCCCAGCAGCGCATCAGCGCCGTCAAACAGCGTACCGTTGCCGAGGATCTCGCGCAGCGAGCCCAGCACGAACATGGCGCAGGTGGCACCCATGCCAATAGAAAAACCGTCCAGCGCCGACATGGCCGGACTGTTTTTCACCGCAAAGGCTTCCGCACGCCCGACCACGATACAGTTGGTTACGATAAGGGGAATGAAGATCCCGAGCGACTGGTACAGACCAAACGCGTAGGCGTTAATCAGCATCTGAACAATACTGACCACCGACGCAATGATCATGACGTAAATAGGAATACGAATTTCCGACGGCGTCCAGCGGCGCAGGGCAGAGATGGAGAGGTTGGTCAGGGTCAATACCAGCGTGGTTGCCAGACCCAGACCGAGCGCGTTGGTGGCGGTGGATGTCACCGCCAGCAGTGGGCACATCCCCAGAAGCTGAACCAGCGCGGAGTTGTTTTTCCACAACCCCTGGACAATAACCTCTTTAACCTGGCTCATGATTACTCCTCACAGGCCGCAAGATTGTTGATTTGCGCGGGCAGCGTTTCAGCGTACAGCCCGGCTCGTTTTACGGCATTCACCACCGCACGTGGGGTGATGGTCGCCCCGGTGAACTGGTCGAACTCGCCGCCATCTTTCTTCACCGCAAACGCGGTATCACCTTCGCCATGGATCACTTTACCGGCAAAGTGCAAAATCCAGTCGCTCAGACGGGTTTCAATTTTATCGCCAAGACCCGGCGTTTCATGGTGTTCCGTCACGCGAGTGCCCAGTATGGTGCCGGAGAAATCACTGCCCACAAGCAGCTGAATGGCACCGGAATAGCCGTCAGGCGCCGTCGCTTCCATCACTGCGCCGACCGGTTTATCCCCTTTGCGGGCAATAAAGAGGCGGTGCGGGCCTTTCCCAAGCTGCGGCGCGTCTACCACAAAGCAGCTTTTTTGCAGGTCGTTATCGTAGAATTCCGCCGGGATCACCTGATCGAACAGCGCCTTTTGCTGCTTCGAGGCCTGCTCTTCGATGGTCGTTTTGGTCAGCGCATTAACCAGCGCCGTCAGCCCTGTCAGGACCGCGGCGAAGACAGCCAGCGTGACGCCGTGTTTTTGCATCGTTTTGAACATGGCGAGACCCTTAGCGATGGCCGTACACGCGCGGACGCGTGTAATAGTCGATGAGCGGAACGGTAATGTTGGCAAGCAGGACGGCAAAAGCCACGCCGTCCGGGTACCCGCCAAAGCTGCGGATGAGCCAGACCAGCAGGCCTGCCAGCGCGCCGAAGATCAGGCGCCCGCGGTTAGTCGTTGAGGCCGTCACCGGATCCGTCAGGATAAAGAAGGCACCCAGCATGGTCGCCCCGGAGAGCAGGTGCAGCTGCGGGCTGGCCAGTGATTCAGGAGAGAATACCCAGCCCAGCGTGGCGCAGACCGCCAGCGTCACGAGGAAGCTGACCGGAATATGCCAGCGGATGGCTTTCTGCTGCAGCAGGAACAGGCCGCCCAGCAGATACGCCAGGTTGACCCACTGCCAGCCGGCACCCGCCAGTACGCCGCTGTAGATGGCGGATTTCATGATCTGCTCAACGCTGTGCCCGGCATGCAGGGACGTTTTAAAGGTATCAAGCGGCGTCGCCTGGCTGATCCCGTCCACGCCCATGCGCAGCGCGTTCATATCGGCACCGAGCGCCGTATGGCCGGTAAAGATCACGTGCAGAGCATCCATGAAGCCCGGAACCGTGGCCGCAATCTCGTGCGGTGGCAGCCAGCTGGTCATCTGTACCGGGAAGGAGATCAGCAGTACCACGTAGCCAATCATCGCCGGGTTAAACGGGTTATGGCCCAGTCCACCATACAGCTGTTTGGCAATGATCACCGCAAACACGGTGCCGAGGACCACCATCCACCATGGAGCAAACGGCGGGATACTGATCGCCAGCAGCAGCCCGGTCAGCAGCGCGGAGTTATCGGCCAGAATGCGGGAGACCGCCGCCTTGCGCAGCTTAAGGACAAGGGCTTCCGCCGCTAAGGCGCTGGCACAGCCCAGGATTATCTGGAACAGGGTTCCCCAGCCGAAAAACCAGCACTGAACGGCAATGCCCGGCAGCGCCGCCAGGCAGACCAGCATCATAATGCGCGATGTCTGGCGCTGATTGTGGGTGTAAGGGGAGCTTGCGATTCTGAAAACCATTTAATCCTCGTTAACTGCTTGCTGTGCGGCTTTCTTTGCCTGAACGCGCGCAATGGCGGCGGCGACGGCGGCTTTGCGCGGGTCATCGTTGGCGGCCTGCGGCTGCTCATCCTGCTGCGCCGCTTTGCGGGCTTTAGCGCGGGCAATCGCCGCTTCGACGGCGGCTTTACGCGGATCGACCGGCGCGTCGGGTTCTGCGGTTGGCGTCTGCTGCGCCGCTTTGCGGGCTTTGGCACGGGCAATCGCCGCCTCAACGGCCGCTTTGCGAGGGTCGACCGCTTCCTGCTCAACCACCACGCTTTGCTCACCGGCTTTGCGGGCTTTAGCGCGGGCTATCGCCGCCTCAACGGCGGCTTTACGCGGGTCGATCTCCGTCTCTGCCTGGACCGTTTGCGCTTTTTCAGCCTGACGGGCGCGGGCCTGAGCTTTACGCGCTTCACGCGCCGCAATGGCTTCGCTGTTGTCCGGCTTCTCGCCAGCCGGGATCACCACAGGCTGCGCCGCGGTCGCTTTTTTCTCGCGAACGCGGGCCAGTGCGGCATTAATCGCATCCTGATCTTTCTCCCCGGGCTGAACGGCGGCCTGCTTATGGCGCTCCTGACGGGCGATTTTTTCACGCTCCAGTCGCGCCTGGCGCGCTTCAAAGCGTGCCTTGGCTTCCGCCGCGCGTTTTTCTTCCATGGAGATGGCATAAATTTCCGCCTTCTCCTGGCGGAAATACTGCACCAGAGGAATGTTGCTAGGGCAGACCCAGGCGCAGGCGCCGCATTCGATGCAGTCGGCCAGGTTATGGGCTGTCGCCTTGTCGTGCAGCTGGCCTTTGCTGTACCAGTACAGCTGCTGCGGAAGCAGATCCGCCGGGCAGGCGTCGGCACAGGCGCTGCAGCGAATACAGCCTTTTTCTTCCTGCTCTTCACCCATCTCGGTCGGGGAAGGGGCGAGCAGGCAGTTGGTGATTTTGACTACCGGCACATCGAGCCACGGCAGGGTAAAGCCCATCAGGGGGCCGCCCATAATCACCATCTGGTCGCTTGACGGGCAAAACTCAGCCTGCTCCAGCAGGTGACGCACCGGCGTACCCAGACGCGCCCAGACGTTGCCCGGACGAGAGACCGCTTCCCCGGTCAGCGTTACCACGCGTTCGGTCAGCGGCTCGCCGTCGATCACCGCGCGCTTCACGGCGTACGCGGTCCCGACGTTCTGCATCAGCACGCCGATATCTGAAGAGCGTCCGCCGTGCGGAACCTGCTTACCGGTGAGAATTTGCGTCAGCTGTTTAGCACCGCCAGAGGGGTATTTGGTCGGGATAACGCGCAGGCTAATATCGTGACTGCCCGCCAGCACGGCGCGCAGCATTGAGATAGCCTGCGGTTTATTGTCTTCGATACCGATCAGCACTTCCCGCGGCTGCAGAATGTGCGCGAGGATGCGGATGCCTTCCACCACCTGGGCGGCGCAGTCCTGCATCAGACGATCGTCGGCGGTGATGTACGGCTCGCATTCGGCGGCGTTGATAATCAGCGTCTGAATGTTATCGCCACCGCCGCGCAGCTTGACGCCGGTCGGGAAGCCTGCGCCACCCAGGCCAGCAACGCCGAACTGATGAATGCGCTCGATAAGCGCCTCGCGGCTGCGGGAGCGGTAGTCGCTCCAGCCATCGCGGTCGATCCAGCGGTCTTCGCCGTCGGCTTCAATAATCACGCTCAGCTCTGAGAGCGCTGACGGATGCGGCACCGTATGAGGCGCGATGGCGACCACCTTACCGGAGGTGGGGGCGTGCACCGGCAGCATACGTCCGCGACCAAAGGTCAGCGGCTGACCGCGAAGAACCGTATCGCCTTCTTTCACGCACAGCTCACCCTCAGCGCCAATGTGCTGCTTGAGCGGCATGACGAAACGGGTCGCCAGCGGTATTTGACGCAGCGGCGTGCCGTTAGACTGGGTTTTCATCTCCGGTGGGTGAATACCGCCGTCAAAGTCCCAAATCTTCTCTTTTCTGAAAGCAGAAAATAACTTAAGCATGTTGTTCCACAGGAATATTGCGAACCGGAATGGTTTGAAGATCCCATTTCCAGCTTTCGGTAGTCGTTTCAACCGGGCGCAGCTCGATACATTGCGTCGGGCAGGGGGCTACGCAGAGGTTACAGCCGGTGCACAGGTCCGCCACCACGGTGTGCATGGCGCGCGTGGCGCCAACAATGGCGTCGACCGGGCAGGCCTGAATACATTTGGTACAGCCGATGCAGTTCGCTTCGTCGATCACGGCCAGCGCGCGGACCGGCTCCTGCACGTCCGCGTCGCCATCAACCGGCTGCGGATCAACGTTAAGCAGGGCGGCAATTTTCAGCATGACTGCTTCGCCGCCGGGGGCGCAGCGGTTAATTTTTTCGCCCTGGATGCCTACCGCTTCAGCGTAAGGGCGGCAGCCCGGGTAGCCACACTGCCCGCACTGGCTTTGCGGCAGAAGCTCATCAATTTTCTCAACAACGGGATCGTCCTCTACCGCGAAACGGCGGGAGGCGTAACCCAGGATAAGGCCAAACACCAACCCCAGGACGCTGATAGAGGCGATGGCAATCCAGATAGCATTCATTACAACTTCACCAGACCACTAAAGCCCATAAAGGCCAGAGACATTAAACCGGCGGTGACCAGCGCAATCGCGTTACCGCGGAAGGGCGCAGGAATATCCGCTGCTGCCAGGCGCTCGCGAATAGAGGCAAACAGCACCATGACCAGAGAGAAACCGACAGCCGCAGAAAAACCATACAGCGCCGATTGCATAAAGTTATGGCCCAGGTTGATGTTCAGTAGCGCCACGCCGAGAACGGCGCAGTTAGTGGTGATCAGCGGCAGGAAGATGCCCAGCAGGCGATAGAGCGCCGGGCTGGTTTTGCGCACCACCATTTCGGTAAACTGCACCACCACCGCGATAACCAGAATAAAGGCCAGCGTACGGAGATAGGTTAACCCCAGCGGGATGAGGATCCAGGTATCAATCCACCACGCGCAGATGGACGCCAGCGTCATGACGAAGGTCGTCGCCAGCCCCATACCCATTGCCGTTTCCAGCTTTTTGGAAACGCCCATAAACGGGCACAGGCCAAGGAACTTCACCAGAACGAAGTTGTTAACCAGCACGGTGCCGACAAAGAGCAGTAAGTAATCGGTCATTATTTAGCCTGAAATAAAAAAGCCGCCTATTATCGGACAAACCCAGGCAGGCGACAACAGGTTATCTGTAGGGTTATTACGGGTTCACGAAGGTGTTTTTCACCCGCGTCGAACGCTTGAAGTAGGGCACCAGCAGCGCCGCGGCCAGCAACGGGAAAAGCAGCTGACGAACGGCCAGCGCGTCTGAAACGGGCGAAAAAGCAAACGCCTTCACCGCCAGCAGGACCGAAACCAGCAGCCAGATAATGTAGTGCTTAGGCACATTCTTACGGCGCTTAAAGAAGGCGATGGTCAGCCACAGCGTGTAGTACCACATCCCGATCGCGAAAACGAACGACACAAACCACAAAGCAATATTAGGCACGCTTTGCGACAACAGGGTCTGAATGGCGTGAGGGGTAATCAGTGCGGTGGTATAAAGCAGTAGCGCAAGTGATGCGCTTAATAAGGCAACCAGCAGCCATGCCAGTGGGGCGATTAACCAGCCTCCAATGCGTTCTCCAGGCGTTGCGGTCATGAACTCTCCCATAATCTGCGCGAAATGTTGTACAGCCAGTTGGCAGGGCGGAGAGTATATAACATTTCGCGCGGATGGCTACTTTCTTATAAAACGTAACGCCACACGGACTTTGGCACTTCGCCGACGTTGAACAAACGGCCACCGGAGACCAGCTCCGCACGGCGATGGTCAGCGGCGCGATACATATTAATGATTTCCTGATTATCCGACAGGGTGTAGTTCAGATGGTCAAACAGTTTTTCCAGGCTCTCAAGCGAATTGATCTTGCGAAATTTTAATAAATAGTCCTGAACTGTCATATTAATAAGTTTCCATATAAAAGTGAGTAATACCAGTTAAGGTAATTCGTTCGAATAATAAACGGATTAATAAAGACGTAAACAGCCCACTCAGGTAACGCGACGAAATTAGGAGTTTTCTTTGCTGAAATTCAGGCATCAGACGATGCCTGGAAGAGAAGGTTAACCGTGTTCACCAGGGCTGGCAATAAGTAACTGACATATTATGTCACTCTTTATTGCAGTAACCGGTTACTTAGGTTGAGCGACGGTGACATGCTCCGGCGGCTGGTAGTTATCGATATGGCTGGCAACGCCCAGCAAAATGACCGACACCCCAAGGACAATCCATCCCGCTAATTCAATGATTCGATTAATAATTGACGTCATGATGTGTAATTGTACTTTATCCATAAAGACAGGGCGCAAATGTTACAGCGACGTTTCTCTGACGGCAAGGGCTTTGGGAACGGTTCCCTTAAACAAAATCAGTAGGTTAATACTATGTAACAAAAACAATCCGTATAACCTGCTATTTTACGTCATACGGCACATTATTAATCCGTGCTAATGCCAGACTAGCCAGTGTGAAATAAGAACGACTTAAAAGAGGATGACACTATGAGTGATAATATCCGCGTTGGGCTTATTGGTTACGGGTACGCGAGCAAAACGTTTCATGCGCCTCTGATAGCCGGGACGCCGGGGATGGCGCTGGCGGCGGTATCCAGCAGCGACGCTGCTAAAGTCCATGCAGACTGGCCTTCTGTGCCGGTTGTCTCCGAGCCAAAACATCTTTTCAACGATCCAAACATTGATTTAATCGTCATTCCCACGCCGAACGATACCCACTTTCCGCTGGCAAAGGCCGCGCTGGAAGCCGGAAAGCATGTGGTTATCGATAAGCCCTTTACCGTGACACTGTCACAAGCTCGCGAGCTGGATGCGCTGGCAAAGAGTCTGGGCAGGCTGCTGTCGGTGTTCCATAACCGCCGCTGGGACAGTGATTTTCTGACGGTAAAACGGCTTCTCAGTGAAGGTACGTTAGGGGAGATCCTCTTTTTTGAGTCGCACTTTGACCGCTTTCGCCCGCAGGTACGAAACCGCTGGCGCGAGCAGGCCGGTCCTGGCAGCGGTATCTGGTATGATTTAGCCCCGCATCTGCTGGATCAGGCCGTCAATCTCTTTGGCCTGCCGGTGAGCATGACGGTCGATCTGGCCCAGCTCAGGCCCGGTGCGCAGACGACCGATTACTTCCACGCGGTGCTCAGCTATCCGCAGCGGCGAATTGTGCTGCACGGGACGATGGTCGCGGCGGCAGAATCTGCCCGTTACATTATTCACGGCACGCGAGGCAGCTACGTGAAGTTTGGTCTCGATCCGCAGGAAGACAGGCTGAAAAACGGTGAGCGTCTGCCGCAGGAAGACTGGGGCTATGATATGCGCGACGGCGTCGTCACGCGGGTGGAAGGCGACGAGCTGGTCGAGGAGACCTTGCTGACGATACCGGGTAACTATCCGGCGTATTATGCCGCTATCCGCGATGCGCTGAACGGCACGGGAGAGAATCCGGTTCCGGCCAGCCAGGCAATACAGATTATGGAGCTGATTGAGCTGGGGATCGAATCTGCCAAACATCGCGCGACGCTCTGTCTGGCATAGTTTTTTAATATTTTGTAGGCCGGGTAAGCGTCAGCGCCACCCGCAACGGTGTTAACCGCGAGCCACTTTATCTTTCAGCGCCTGCTTCTCCGCAGGCGTCAGGAAGGCGATCTCCAGCCCGTTGATTTGCGCCTGACGGATCTGCTCGCGGCTCAACCCCGCCTGCGGGGCCGCGATGTTGTACTCGTGGATGATATCCACGCCCTGAACCGCCGGATCGTCCGTATTCAGTGAGGCCAGCACGCCGTGCTCGAGGAAGGTTTTCAGCGGGTGCTGCGACAGCGTTGCCACGGTGCTGGTCTGAATGTTGGACGTCAGGCACGACTCAATGCCGATGCGCTGCTCCGCCAGGAAATCCATCAGGGCGCGGTCTTCTACCGCCTTCACGCCGTGACCGATACGTTCGGCGCCCAGCTCGCGGATGGCCTGCCAGATGCTTTCCGGGCCAGCCGCTTCACCCGCGTGCACGGTAATGTGCCAGCCGGCATCGCGCGCGCGGTTGAAGTGGGAGAGGAACAGGCTGCCCGGGAAGCCCAGCTCGTCACCGGCGAGATCGACGGCGGTGATGGCATCACGATGGGCCAGCAGCGCTTCCAGCTCCTGCAGGCAGGCGGCTTCACCGAAGGTACGGCTCATGATGCCGATCAGGCGAGCCTGAACGTCGAAGGTTTTACACCCTTCGCGGACGCCTTCAATGACGGCTTCCACGACGCCTGCAACGGGCAGGTTGTGGGTCATCGCCATGTAGCCCGGCGAGAAGCGCAGCTCGACGTAGTGCAGGCCGTTGCGGGCGGCATCTTCGATGTTCTCAAACGCCACGCGGCGGCAGGCATCCAGCGACGCCAGCATCTTCACGCCCCAGTCGAGTTTGCTCAGGAAGCTGACCAGGTCCGGTTCATTAGAGGTCACCTGTACGTGAGGGATCAGGGACTCAAGGGTCTGAGCAGGAAGCGTTAAATTGAACTGGCGGCCAAGATCGAGGATGGTTTGGGCACGAATGTTACCGTCAAGGTGACGATGAATATCAGTTAAAGGCAGGCGTGTATCAATCATGGTCGCACTCTTTTCTGGTTAAAGTGCGCCATATTATAAAAACAAAACGGGGTAAAAAGCTATTTGCGCAAGGGAATATTCCGTTGCGCAAATTGATTATAGAAGCGTATTAATGCCAGCAACCAGGCGTTGAACCCCTTGCTCCAGCTTGCTGCGCGGGCAGCCCGCATTGAGGCGTACGAAGCCATTTCCCTCTTTTCCATAGGTATATCCCGGCATGATGGCGACCTTTTGCTGCTCAATCAGCACTTTTTGCAGCGCCCGATCGTCAATATTCAGCGGACGCAGATCGATCCAGGCCAGATAGGTCGCTTCCGGCGGCTGCCAGTTGAGTTTCGGAAAAGCGCGGTTTACTTCCTGAGCGATATACAACAGATTGTCTTCCAGATAACCCCGCAGGGCATCCAGCCACGGGCCCCCTTGCTGATAGGCGGCGATATGCGCCGTTAGCGCCAGCACGGAAGGGGAAGAGAGCCCGTCCCGACCTTTTAACGCGCTGAGATAGCCGTTACGGCTCTCTTCATCGCCGATCAGGCCATAAGCCCCCGTCAGCGCCGGAATGTTAAAGCTTTTCGAGCCGGAGGTCAGAAGCGCCCATTTGCTCCGCGCCACTGCGGTCCACGGCGTGTGACGATGTTCTCCCCACACCATGTCCATATGGATTTCATCGCTGATAACCGCCACGTCATAGCGCTCGCAGAGTTCCGCCATCTGCGTCAATTCATCCCGCGTCCAGACCTTGCCGGTCGGATTCTGCGGGCTGCACAGCAGCAAAATTTTGTTTTCCGGTCTCGCCAGCGCCGCTTCGAGGGCTGCCATATTGCCCTGCCAGCCAGCGGCCTGTTTTTCCATTTCAACCGCCACAACACGACGCCCGTTACCCTCTATGGCTTTGTAAAAGGCATCGTATGCCGGGGTGTGAACCACCACGCCGTCGCCGGGTTTTGACCAGAGGCGAATCAGTTCAGAGACCATGTAGATGACGGAGGGGCCATAAACCACGCTTTCGGTATCAATTCGGGTGTTAAAGCGCTGCTGGAACCAGTGTGCGACGGCGGCGAGAAACTCGTCGTTTTTCCAGCGGCTATAGCCAAACACGCCGTGATGAATGCGCTGTTGCAGCGCGTCGGTTATGCAGGGGGCGGTGGCGAAATCCATATCCGAGATGGTGAAGGGCAGCAGATCCGCCGCGCCAAAGCGGTCGGCGATATAGTCCCACTGCGTACACCAGGTGCCGTGTCGATCCACGACGGTTGAGAAATCAAACATGCTTTAATCCTTAACGTAAAACCCCCTCATGGTGAGGGGGCTGAGGCATCAGGCTTCTACTGTTCGCATCAGGGTCGCCAGCTCATCTTTCACTGACTGTACCTGCGGGCCGATAACCACCTGCAAATTGTGCTGGTTTAACTGTACCACGCCGATGGCCCGGTTGGCCTTGAGGGCGTTGGTATCCACTTTTGACATATCCGCCACCGACAAACGCAGGCGGGTAATGCAGTTATCCAGCGAGGTGATGTTATCCGCACCGCCCAGCGCCGCCAGAATGGCAGGGGTGTTATAGCCGGATTTGCCCACGGTACCGGCAACCGCCTGTTCAACGCTGGTGGCCGTATCAATATCGCGTCCTGGCGTTTTCAGGTTAAAGCGGGTGATGGCGAAGCGGAAGATCCCGTAGTACACCGCAAACCAGATTGCCGCCACGACAGGGACCAGATACCACTTAGTCGACAGGCCGTGCAGGATCCCGAACACCACGAAGTCAATCACGTTGCCGTCAGTGTTGCCGATGGTGACGCCCAGCACCGCCATCACGGTGAAGCCCAGACCGGTCAGCACCGCATGAATCAGATACAGCACCGGCGCGACGAACAGGAACAGGAACTCGATAGGCTCGGTGGTACCGCCCACGACGCAGGCGATCACGCCGGAAATCAGCAGACCTTTAATTTTATGACGGTTTTCCGGGCGCGCGCAGTGGTACATTGCCAGCGCAGCACCCGGCAGGCCGCCGAGGAAGGCAGGCATTTTACCCTGAGACAGGAAGCGGGTGGCGCTTTCGGAGAAGCCGTGTGTCGTCGGGCAGCTCAGCTGCGCCTGGAAGATAGTCAGCGCGCCGCTCACGTCGTGACCGCACACCTCCATGGTGCCGCCCGCTTCGGTGAAGCGAATCAGGGCCACCAGGATATGCTGCAGGCCAAACGGCAGGAGAAGACGCTCGCCGGTGCCGAAGATCATCGGACCAAAATCTCCCGCACCGTTAATGATGCGGCCAATGCCGTTGATGCCCATAGCGAAAACTGGCCAAATCAGCGGAATAATCAGACCAAACAGACCCATAACGACCAGGGTCACGATCGGGACAAAGCGGGTGCCGCCGAAGAAGGCCAGGGCATCCGGCAGGCGGATATTGTGGAAGCGCTCGTGCAGCATCCAGATAATTACCCCGGCGATCACCGCCCCGAGGATCCCGGTGTCGATGGACTGAATACCAATCACGCTCTGAATGTTGTTGGCCTTCAGAACGGCGGCGTCGGTGGTCGGCAGTATGCCTTTTGCAGTCAGCCAGAAGTTAACCGCCAGGTTCATCACCGCGTAGCCCACAAAACCGGCAAACGCCGCGACGCCTTTGTTCTCGCGGGCCAGGCCCAGCGGGATTGCAATACAGAACATCACGGGCAGGAAACTGAAGGCAAAGGAGCCGACTTTACTCATCCAGATAAAGATCGCCTGCAGCACGGGCGCGCCGAGGAAGGGGATCAGCGTGATGACGTCTTTACTGCTGAGCGAACTGCCGATCCCGAGCATGATCCCGCAGAACGAGAGAAGCGCCACGGGCAGCATAAAGGTTTTACCCAGTTGCTGGAAAAATTCCCACAGCGATATTTTTTGTGCTGCTTTCGCCGTCATAAAACGACTCCTTTATTGTTAAAATCAGTTTGTCTGCTTCAATGCTGCGAGAAGATAAAACGTTTTATCAAAGTTTAGTGCGCGCTAAATCACATTCTCAGGCTTTGACTGGTAGTATAAAGATAACGTATTGATAAAACGTTTTACCGATCTCATTTTTCAGGGAGTCACGCCAACACATGGCTGTAGCGAAAAAAGTCACCATCAACGATGTCGCGCTGGCGGCGGGGGTTTCCGTCAGCACCGTTTCTCTGGTACTGAGCGGAAAAGGACGCATCTCTCCCGCGACCGGTCAGCGGGTGAATGAGGCGGTTGAGCAGTTGGGCTTTGTGCGAAACCGCCAGGCGTCGGCGCTGCGCGGCGGGCAAAGCGGGGTGATTGGCCTGATTGTCCGTGACCTGACGTCACCTTTCTATGCGGAGCTGACCGCCGGCTTAACCGAAGCGCTTGAAGCGCAGGGGCGGATGGTCTTTCTGCTTCACGGCGGTCGCGAGGCCGATCAGCTGCTTTCCCGGCTCGATATGCTGCTGAATCAGGGTGTGGACGGGGTGATCGTCGCCGGGGCGTCGGGCGTGGGCAGCGAGCTGTGCGAGCGTGCCGCTGAAAAAGGCGTGCCGCTGGTGTTTGCTTCACGCGCCAGCTACCTCGATGAAGCCGATACGCTGCGCCCGGATAACATGCAGGCTGCGCAAATGCTGACCGAGCATCTTATTCGTCGCGGCCATCAGCGCATTGCCTGGCTGGGCGGCAAAAGCTCGTCCCTGACCCGCGCCGAACGGGTCGGCGGCTACTGCGCGACGCTGATTAAATACGGCCTGCCGTTCCACAGCGAGTGGGTTGTTGAGTGTGAGTCCAGCCAGAAGATGGCGGCGGAAGCGATAGGCGCGCTGCTGCGCAGCAGCCCGACCATCAGCGCCGTCATTTGCTATAACGATGTGATCGCCATGGGCGCCTGGTTTGGCCTGATCCGCGCCGGGCGTCAGAGCGGCGAGGGCGGGGTGGAAACCTTCTTCGGCCACCAGGTGGCGCTGGGGGCGTTCGCCGACGTCGGTGAAAACGCGCTCGACGATCTGTCGATCGTCTGGGCCACTACCCCAGCGCGGGAGATGGGCTACACCCTGGCGGACAGGATCATGCAGCGCATCGACAATACGGACGTTCAGGCCGGGCACCAGATTGTGGCGGCGCGCCTGGTGCCGGTGAAATAATATCGCCCGGCGGCGCTGCGCTTGCACGGGCCTGAAGCGGCCCGGAATCGTAGGCCGGGTAAGCGTCAGCGCCACCCGGCAATAAAAAACCCCTCATGCGAGGGGTTTTGACGTTTACTGCTGCGGTGCCGCCGGTTCGGCTGGCGCTGCCGGTTCAGCCGGTTCCGGCATCCCCAGAGCAGGCATGCCAAACATGCCGACAAAATCCTCCAGCGGCATTTTGTCGCCGTTGAGCGTGACCTGGCCGTTGGCGTACTGCAGGCTGGTGGAAATCGTGTTGTTGTCCACCTTCGTGATGCGGAACATCTGGCCCATGGCCGCCAGGCCTTTCACCTGCTGGTTCGCCAGCTTGCCGGCATCTTCATCGCCGTAGCCTTCCAGCTTCGCAATCTGGGTCATAAACTCGGTCGCCATATCCATCGGGATGGTCAGCTTGCTGTCGAGCGACTTCACGCTGCGATCCACTTCCTGCGCCAGCGTCTGCGGTTCACCCGTGGCGGTGGCCGGATCCTTCAGGAACAGAGACAGGTTGAAGCTGGTTTCACCTTTGCTGTTTTTCCAGCTCAGCGGCGCAACGGTGATCACCGGCTCGCCTTTCAGCAGGATCGGCACGTTGTTGAACAGCACTGCCATCGCCTGCTGCTGGTACACTTCCGGGTTCTGCTGCAGCGCGGCATCGGTCAGCAGCGCCTGGCTCTCTTTGCTGTATTTCTGGCTAAATTCGTGCCACGCCTGGCCGTCGATATTGCCGATCTTCAGCGACAGTTTGCCGGTGCCCAGATCCTGATTCTGCACTTTCAGGCTCTTCAGCGTGTAATCCAGCTGGGTATTGATGCTCTTACCGTCTTTGGACACGTCGGATTTGCCGTTGACGTCCATGCCTTCCAGCACGGCCATCTCTTTGCCTTCAACCGCAATGGCGACTTTATCGAGAGAGAGTTTCTGATCGCCGATACGCTCTTTAAAATCGGTCATGCGGCTGTTGCCGTCGGCCTTCAGGTTGTTGAAGGTGAGCTGAACTTTTTGATTGTATTCGTTCACGGCGTTGACCAGGCCACTTTCCGCTTCACCCGTCAGGGAGAACACGTTCCCGTCGCGGTCCGCGTCAAGTTTGAAGTGACCACCGCTAAAGGCGACTTTCTCATTCTCTTTCTCGTAGTTCAGCGCTTTCAGCGCGATATCGGAACTGGTGTCACCGGCATAGCTGATGCGGGTGTCGATTTCGAAAGGTGAGGTATTTTTTGCCAGGTCGAACAGCGGTTTGGTGACGTCGTTATTCACCAGGACCGTGTGAACGGACGCCATTGACGGGATCAGGTTAAACGACTTTAGCTGCGCCAGCGGGAAGGGACCGTGGCTCACCACTTCATCCAGCACCACGCTCTGACCTGGTTTCAGCCAGCCGTTCTCCGTACCGGCAACCGGCTTCACCACTACCTGCATACGGCTGGTAAACACGCCGCGCTCATAATTTTGATAGCTCAGCTCAAGGCCCGCTTCCGGCGCGCTGCGCTTAATCTCTCCGTTAGCCTGCGCCACCATCTCAGCCAGGCGTCCTTCCAGCTGTTTCCCGGTAAACCAGGAGACACCCGTCCAGACTACGCCTAACGCTACAATCACTCCTACCGCTACGACCGATTTTTTCATTGCGACTATCCCTAAAATGAAACCAGGCGGTAAAAACCGCCTGGAGATATTAAGCCTGCAACTAGCTTAGCAAGAGTTGTTAAAAAATTCAGTAAGTGCTTAAAGCTTATTGAAAACGCGCGCCAGTCGACCGGTGCCGCTTACGCTAACCGGAGACTCATTGGCTGCAACGAATGCTGATTCACCGGGCTTAAGCACCAGACGCTGTTCGCCTTTGTGCAGCGTCGCTTCGCCTTCCACGCAGAACAGGATCGCCGCACTTTCCTGTGCGATGGTCGTTTCTGTCTGGCTCAGGTCGTGCAGGGAGAAAGCAAAATCCTCAACCGGAATCGGGAAGTCCAGCTCTGCGCCGTTTTTCACCGGCTGAGTCAGCAGCTCCGCGGTGGGTTTCGCCACGAACTTGACGTTGGCAACCAGCTCGGGGATGTCGATGTATTTCGGCGTCAGGCCCGCGCGCAGCACGTTGTCAGAGTTGGCCATCACCTCCAGCGCCACGCCCTGCAGATAGGCGTGCGGGGTTTCCGCGAACAGGAACATTGCTTCACCCGGATTCAGCTTCACCACGTTCAGCAGCAGAGGGGAGAACAGGCCGCTGTCGTCCGGATAGAACTGCGCAATAAGACGGATGGTCTCCCACGGTTCACCTTGCTGACTCTCCAGGGCGGCTTTCAGCACCGCCAGGGCGTGGGATTTCTCTTCACCCTGCATGTTCAGCAGGCTGGCAAACAGCTGGCTTAGCGCCTCGGCATTCGGGTTTTCAAGGAAATGCGCGATAGCGTTATTGGCACCCGCGACCGGTTGCAGCAGGGAGATAATCTCTGAAAACTCGCGGAACGCGTTCATCGCCAGGAACGGCGTCAGCGCGAACACCAGCTCCGGCTTGTGGTTAGGATCTTTGTAGTTACGCTCGGCGGCGTCTAACGGAATACCCGCCGCGTTCTCTTTCGCAAAGCCGATTTCAGACGCTTGCTTGTTCGGATGAACCTGGATGGAGAGCGGCTGGTCAGCGCACAGTACTTTAAACAGGAACGGCAGTTCGCCAAAGCGCTGAGCCACCTTGTCGCCCAGCAGCGCGGCTTTATCGGCGTCAATTACGTCACGCAGACTGCGTGCCTGGCCGCTGGCGTCTTCAATTTTTGAGCTGCTCTTCGGGTGCGCCCCCATCCACAGTTCTGCCATCGGCAGGTTGTTTGGGTTCGCGATACCGTAGAGATCCGTTAACGCAGTTTTACTTCCCCAGGCGTAGTTTTGCACTGAGTTAATGAGTTTTTGCATTATCAAGCCCTGATTCAAATGTGGAATAAACTCCGGGTATTAAAGCAATAAACCACATGGAAGTAACCTGTGGATGTAAAAAGTCGTACTAGTCTCAGTTTTTGTTAAAAAATTGTGTAGGATAAGCTGACTCGCTTTTAAGCCGGGCAGCGGAACATCTGCCCTGAATAAACAGACCGAAGCAGTAAGTGAGAGACCAATGTCGAATAAACCCTTCCATTATCAGGATCCTTTCCCCCTCAGTAAGGATCAGACCGAGTATTACCTGTTAACCCGCGATCACGTCTCCGTCTCTGAGTTTGAAGGACAAGAGATCCTCAAGGTGGATCCGCAGGCGCTGACGCTGCTGGCGCAGCATGCTTTCCACGACGCCTCGTTTATGCTCCGTCCTGCGCACCAGCAGCAGGTGGCCGATATTCTGAGCGACCCGGAAGCCAGCGAAAACGACAAGTACGTTGCCCTGCAGTTCCTGCGTAACTCCGATATCGCGGCGAAAGGCATTCTGCCTACCTGCCAGGATACCGGTACGGCGATCATCGTCGGTAAAAAAGGCCAGCGCGTCTGGACCGGCGGCGGCGATGAAGCGGCGCTGGCGCACGGCGTATATAACACCTACACCGAAGACAACCTGCGCTATTCGCAAAACGCGGCGCTGGACATGTACAAAGAGGTCAACACCGGCACTAACCTGCCTGCACAGATCGATCTCTATAGCGTCGACGGTGACGAGTACAAATTCCTCTGCATCGCCAAAGGCGGCGGTTCGGCCAACAAAACCTATCTCTACCAGGAGACCAAAGCGCTGCTCACCCCGGGCAAGCTGAAGAACTACCTGGTTGAGAAGATGCGCACCCTCGGCACCGCGGCGTGCCCGCCGTACCATATCGCGTTTGTGATTGGCGGTACCTCGGCGGAAAGCACGCTGAAGACCGTGAAGCTGGCCTCAACCAAATACTACGACGGCCTGCCAACCGAAGGTAACGAGCACGGCCAGGCGTTCCGCGACGTGCAGCTTGAGCAGGAGCTGCTGGAAGAAGCGCGCAATCTGGGCCTCGGCGCGCAGTTTGGCGGTAAATACTTCGCCCACGACGTGCGCGTGATCCGTCTGCCGCGTCACGGTGCATCCTGTCCGGTCGGGATGGGCGTCTCCTGCTCTGCGGATCGCAACATCAAGGCCAAGATCAACCGCGACGGCATCTGGATCGAGAAGCTGGAGAACAACCCGGGTAAATACATTCCGGAAGCGCTGCGCAAAGCGGGCGAGGGGGAAGCGGTTCGCGTTGACCTGAACCGTCCGATGAAAGAGATCCTGGCGCAGCTGTCTCAGTATCCGGTTTCGACCCGTCTCTCCCTGAACGGCACGATTATCGTGGGCCGCGACATTGCGCACGCGAAGCTGAAAGAGCGTCTGGACAACGGCGAAGGGCTGCCGCAGTACATTAAAGATCACCCGATCTACTACGCGGGCCCGGCGAAAACGCCTGAAGGTTATGCCTCTGGCTCATTAGGCCCAACCACGGCGGGCCGTATGGACTCGTACGTCGACCAGCTGCAGGCTAACGGCGGCAGCATGATCATGCTGGCGAAAGGCAACCGCAGCCAGCAGGTAACGGACGCCTGCCACAAGCACGGCGGCTTCTACCTCGGCAGCATCGGCGGCCCGGCTGCGGTGCTGGCGCAGGGCAGCATCAAGAGCCTGGAGTGCGTGGAATACCCGGAACTGGGCATGGAAGCGATCTGGAAAATTGAGGTGGAAGACTTCCCGGCGTTTATCCTCGTGGATGACAAAGGTAACGACTTCTTCAAACAGATCCAGTCTTCTCAGTGTTCGGCGTGTGTGAAGTAGTCTGAAGAAAATGCCGGGTGGCGGCTTCGCCTTACCCGGCCTACATTCTCATAGGTCGGGTAAGGCGAAGCCGCCACCCGACACCAAAAAGAGCGCACAAAGCGCCATACCGTTTCTCAGAAGTCATCATTACTTATCCCTTAAGCATGTGAGCAATCCCGACAGTGTTATCAAGGAGAAAGTAATGACCACGGTACGCCATGAGAAAGACTCGATGGGCGCCATCGACGTCCCGGCCGACAAGCTATGGGGCGCGCAAACCCAGCGTTCGCTGGAGCATTTCCGTATCTCGACTGAAAAAATGCCCGTTTCGCTGATTCAGGCGCTGGCGCTCACCAAACGCGCAGCCGCGAAGGTAAACCAGGATTTGGGCCTGCTGGCGGCTGACAAGGCCACCGCCATCATAAATGCCGCCGACGAAGTGCTGGCGGGCAAGCATCCCGACGAATTTCCCCTCGCCATCTGGCAGACCGGTTCCGGCACCCAGAGCAACATGAACATGAACGAAGTGCTGGCGAACCGGGCCAGCGAACTGCTGGGCGGCGTGCGCGGCATGGAGCGCAAGGTACACCCGAACGATGACGTCAACAAGAGCCAGAGTTCTAACGACGTCTTCCCCACGGCCATGCACGTGGCGGCGGTGATTGCTATCCGCGAGCAGCTTATCCCCCAGCTCAACGTCCTCAAATCCACGCTCAACGAGAAAGCGCAGGCCTTCCGCGACATCGTCAAAATTGGCCGTACGCACCTGCAGGACGCCACGCCGCTGACGCTCGGCCAGGAGATTTCCGGCTGGGTGGCGATGCTGGAACACAACCTGAAGCATATTGAAAACAGCCTGCCGCACCTGGCGGAGCTGGCGCTCGGCGGCACGGCGGTCGGCACCGGGTTAAACACCCATCCGGAGTATGCGGTGCGCGTGGCGGAGGAACTTGCGGCCATAACCGGACAGCCGTTCGTCACGGCGCCCAACAAGTTCGAAGCGCTGGCGACCTGCGATGCGCTGGTCCACACCCACGGCGCGCTGAAAGGGCTGGCGGCGTCGCTAATGAAAATCGCCAACGACGTGCGCTGGCTGGCCTCGGGCCCGCGCTGCGGCATCGGTGAAATCAGCATTCCGGAAAACGAGCCGGGCAGCTCCATCATGCCGGGTAAAGTCAACCCGACCCAGTGCGAAGCCATGACTATGCTCTGCTGTCAGGTAATGGGCAACGACGTGGCCGTCAACCTGGGCGGTGCATCCGGCAACTTCGAGCTGAACGTCTATCGACCGATGGTGATCCACAACGTTCTGCAATCAATTCGTCTGCTGGCGGACGGCATGGAGAGCTTTAACGAACACTGCGCGGTGGGGATCGAGCCAAACCGCGAGCGCATCAGCCAGCTGCTGAACGAGTCGCTGATGTTGGTGACCGCGCTCAATACCCATATCGGCTACGATAAAGCCGCCGAGATCGCCAAAAAAGCGCATAAGGAGGGGCTGACGCTGAAAGCCTCCGCCCTGGCGCTTGGCTATCTGACGGAGGCGGAGTTTGATGCCTGGGTGCGCCCTGAGGCGATGGTTGGCAGTCTGAAATAATCAACTCGCCACGTACAGGTGCAGCCGCGGAATAATGAGCTGAAGCGGCTGCGCCTGAGGTCGGTAACGGTGCTGGACATTTTCAGCATCGTAATTCAGCAACTCACCAATATCCGGCACGATAGCCCCCTGATCGGCATCATAGAGCGCAATCAGCGGCGTTGGACAGGCATACTGCACCTGTTTTTGCTGGCCGGAATACCAGACGCGGGCGATAGGCTGCACCTTCACCGGGCGCTTAATTTTGAGGCGCGTATCCGCTGGCAGCGAGGCGATGCTGTGGTACTCCTGCTCCAGGCGCTCGATCCACTGCTCACGCGACCACGGCGCGACGGTGCGCGGCGTCTTCAGGCTCTTTTCCAGCTGCGCCAGAATTTCATCCCGGGTGAAGTTTTTAATGATGTGCTTATTCGCCCAGCCGAAGCGCAGCGTGGCGGGATGGCGCAGAACCGTCAGCGTGCGATAGGCATTCAGGGTAATTAACCCCGGAAGCTGACGGTGCACCCACTCAAACCGGGCGGCGGGGGCCAGGCCCGACTCTTCGGTAACGATCTTCTCAAATGCCGCTTTCAGACTGTTGATATGGGCAATCTGGCTTTCCAGCGCCTCGCGCGCTACTGCATCGGTTTGCAGACAGATCACGCCCGGCAGCCGCACGGCCGCCTTGCTGCTGCGCTGTTCAGACTGCTGCTGGATAAAAAGATGGCGATAGTGTTTCATCGCCAGCTCCAGTGCGGCCTTGCCGATGTGCTGCTTCACGTCGATGGTGTCCAGCGGGTCGTGCTCGGCCCCTTTGACTACCTCTGGCAGGGTAAAAACGCGCGCGGCCAGCAGTCGGCAGGTCTGCAAACGTTCTGTCAGGGTCAGCAGCTCGTGTTCTATTTCCCGAAACGTGTTGTTCAGCCGTTCAATAAGATCGTAGGTCGCCATAAGCCCCTCATTAGTTACAACATACTTATCATATAGCACAGCACGCCGGGTCAGGCCAGCGTGCGGTTGAAGTCAGGCAGGGACGGGAAGGGCGATGTTATGGTACACCGTCCAGCTAAAGCAGAAGCGCGCGCCGCCGAGCTCGCTCTCTTCGCAATGCACCGTGCCGCCCATCGCCTGCGCGATAGAGTGGACGATTGCCAGCCCCAGACCGCATCCGCCGGTGGCGCGATCGCGGCTGGGATCGAGGCGGACAAACGGTTCAAACACGGTTTCGCGTGCCTCCGGCGCAATCCCCGGCCCGTCATCCTCAACGGTCAGGCTGGCCTGATTGCCCTGCAAATCCAGCCCAATCTGCAGCGTACTTTCGCTGTAGCGCATGGCGTTGTTCATCAGGTTGTCCAGCACGCGTTCCATCAGGCGCATATCGAGTGCGCCGTAATCACCCGGCGTCACGCGGGTCAACAGCGTGCGCTGCGGGTTCACGCTCTGAACGTCGTCAATGTGGGTTTGCAGCCACGCGGGCAGATCCGGCGTGCTGAGGTTAAGCTCGTTTTGCGGGCGATCGAGGCGCGCGTAGGTCAGCAGCTCCTCAATCAGCGCCTCAAGCTGGCCAATGTCGCGGTTAAGCGCCTGAGACTCTGCTTCCGTCAGATTCTCACTCATCTCCAGACGATAGCGCAGGCGCACCAGCGGCGTGCGCAGCTCGTGCGCAATTCCGTCGATCAGCTGTTTCTTGCTGGCGATAAGGGCATTGATGTTATCGGCCATCTGGTTAAAGGCCACGCCCAGACGTTCAAAGCTGGAACCGCTGTCGAAGTGAATACGCTCTGTAAAATGCCCCTCGCCAAAACGCTGCGCGGCGGATTCGAGTTTCAGCATGTCCTGCCAGTGCGGGCGCATCCAGATAAAAACCGGAAACGCGAGTGAAATGGCGATAAAGGCCATCAGCGCCATGTCCAGCAGGCGCATCTGATGCAGATAATAGAGATAGGGCACCGGCCCGACGGCCAGCACGTAATGGCTGCGCGGAATTCGCTGGATAAAGGTGTATTTCTCATCCAGCGCGACGATATCCCCGTCGCGCAGACGCTGCATGGCGGGCGGGTCCAGATCGAAATCTTTCAACGGCTCGATGCGTAAATCGAATGACAGATTGAGATCCAGCTCTTTCAGGGTTTTCGCCCAGTCGTGTGGCGGGATCTCTCTCAGCTCGCTGCGCATCAGATAGAGCGAGCTTTTCATCAGGTCATCCAGAGACTGCCTGCCCGCGCGTTCGGCGGTAAATTTATAGACCAGGCCGACCAGCATGGTCATCACCAGGAAGCAGACAAACAGTAAAAGATAAAACTGCACAAACAGCTTTTTCATTGGATCTCACCGCAAAAACGCTATGTGCAGAATATACATGAAAACCCTTCGAGTTTTTCACGTCTGTCGAGCGTGTTAGACGGCTTTCGCGCTGTTTTTTACCTTGGCGATGAGTTTTTCCGTCATGGCCAGGCCTTCTGCAATGTGCGTATCAATCACATCCGTTCCGTATTCGCTGATGAGATCCAGCAGTATTTCGTAAGACTGGATGAGTTCCAGCAGGTCAAAGAGCGCTTTTTGATCGGTGCGAGAGGGGGAGGCGTGGTTCAGGGTTGCCTGATTAACAATCCACTCAAGATTGGTTTTTATCGCTTCTACCTGACCGTAGCTATACATAATTCATGAGCTTAAATCCTCATTTCAAGATTTATTGGAGAGATGTCGTGAAAGCTTCACGGCGAAAATGAGTAAAACAATCGCAAGAGCGGGGCGAGCTGAAGAAAGGAGAGTCGAGAAGGTAATTATGGAATAGTTTGCGTGCTTAGCAAGTTAATTGTTGCGCAAACGTAAAAATAAACGCGCGAAAGAAGGGCATTCTCGCGTAATGCCTTTATTTCGCGCAGGTTATCCTGTCCGGCGATCAGGTTTCCCACGCATGTGGGGCAAACAGATAGCCCTTGTTACGCACGGTTTTAATGCGGTAGGGCTCGGTGGCGTTATCCTGCAGTTTTTTGCGCAGACGCGAAATCGCCACGTCCACGCTGCGGTCCATTCCGTCATAGCTTACGCCACGCAGGTTTTTCAGCAGCGCGTCACGATCCATGATCTGCCCGGCATGCGTTGCCAGCTCCCACAGCAGGTCAAAATCTGCGGTGGAAAGGGCGATAAGCTCGCCAGAGAGCAGCACCTGACGGTTAATCGGATCAATAGACAGCGTACCGAAGCGCATCGCTTTGTGCGGCGTCAGAGACGGCGCCGGTGCTTCGCGTTCGATGCTGGCGTGCTGGCGTAAATGGAGGCGCAGGCGAGCGAGCAGGACGGCAGGCGGTGTGGTTTTCAGAATGTAATCATTGGCACCCATCTCCAGCGACAAAATATGGTTCATATCGCTGTCCAGTGAGGTGAGCAGGACGATAGGGCCCTCCCACCGGGCGCGCAGGTCGCGGCAGAGCGTCATGCCGTCTTTGCCCGGCAACATGATATCCAGCAGCACCAGATCCGGGTTTTCACGGACGACCACCTCTTCGGCACGATCGCCACGAGGTTCAACAATGACGTCCATATCATGTTTACCCAGATAGGCGGCGATCAGCTGTCCGACTTCGGGTTCGTCTTCAACATAAACAATCTTATTCATACAGCGTCTGTTTTCGTGAAAAAAGCCAACATACACCGCGAAACCTTAACCTTCCATTAATCTTTCAAAATTAACGCCGGTTCCGTTATTCTGGCCCATAAGGTGAGTTGATTATTATAAGGAAAACGATGGCTCTGGTGATCAAAGCCGCGCTGGGTGCGCTGGTGGTGTTGCTGATTGGCATTCTGGCAAAAACGAAAAACTACTATATTGCCGGGCTGATCCCTCTCTTCCCGACCTTTGCACTCATTGCCCACTATATTGTGGCGTCTGAACGCGGCACGGAAGCGTTACGCACGACCATCGTGTTTGGCATGTGGTCAATCATCCCGTATTTTCTCTACCTGCTTTCGCTGTGGTATTTCACCGGTTTTCTGCGTCTTCCCCTGGCGCTGAGCGGGGCGGTGGTCTGCTGGGGGCTCAGCGCCTGGGTGTTAATTTTCTTCTGGAGCCGCTTTCACTAGCGCAGCGGTCGGCCGCCGTCCACGGCAAAGGTTCTGCCGGTGACGTAGCAACTGGTGAGCAGGTAATCCACGAGGTCGATGACCTCTTTCTCGCCTGGGGCAATTTTCATCAGCGATTTATTCAGCGCCTGCTGGCGATACTCCGCATCATCGTTTTCGTTGAATAAGATCATTGCCGGGGCGATGGCGTTCACCTTCACCTCGGGGGCGAGCTTGCGGGCAAACGAGCGGGTCATATTATCCAGCGCGGCTTTACTGGCCGCATAGGCAATGTGCTTGTCGCTGCCGCGCTCCACCACATAATCCGTGAAGTGAATGATGTCGCCCGCAGCATGCCCGTGGCCGCGGAGCAGATCCTGCAGAGCGTGGTTAAGCAGATAAGGGGCATTGACGTGGATCTGCAGCATGGCGGAGAGCGTTTCGCTGAGTGACGTACCCGGCCTTTCGGCCTGCCATGCGCTGGCGTTATGGAGCACGGCGCGCAGACCCGTTGTGGTGGATTTCACCTTTTCCGCAAAGGCCAGAATGCCTTCATCGGTTGAAAAATCAGCCTGAATGCAAACCGCCCCGGCTTTGCGCAGCCCTTCAATCGACGGGTATTCCGTGCGGTAGCTGACAATGACCGGATGGCGAAGGTTGAGAAAATGATGGGCGAGGGCGAGGCCGATACGGCGGCCTCCGCCGGTGATCAGTATGGGGCGAAGCGGTGCATTTCCCATCGTATTCTCCTTTACAGTTCAACAATGGGAAAGGCGATGCTATCCCACTAACATCCAGGTTGCCGGCACGGCAGCAACCAGTAACAGTCCAATTAAGGCCATCTCACGGCGTTTCAGCGCGTTCTCCAGCTGATGCGTGCGGCGGGCGTAGATGAACACCAGCAGACCCGGTGCGTACAGCACCACCGACAGCAGCAGATGCATAGGTCCGGAAGCATACAACAACCACAGGCCGTAAATACAGGCTCCGACACCCACGACATAATGCGCCGGGCGTGTGGCAATTTTTAACAGATACGCACCCACTAAGAAATAGGGTACCAGAATCATCTCCGAGGCGATGGTCAGCAGCGTGTTATAGTCTGAACCTGTGAGCCAGATCAGCACCAGACAGATCTGAACGCTGATGTTGGTCAGCCAGAGTGAGGCAGACGGCGCGCTGTTTTGGTTTTGACGCGCAAACAGGCGTGGAAACGCCTTGTGCGTCGCGGCCAGGAAAGGCACTTCAGCCGCCATGATGGTCCAGCTCAGGTAGGCTCCGCAGACGGAGATGATAAGGCCAGCGGCAATCACCACATCGCCCCAGGGGCCGAGCATTTTCACCATCAGGCCCGCCATTGACGGGTTACGCATTTCAGCCAGCTCAGGACGCGCCACCACGCCCAGCGACAGCAGCGTCACCAGCAGATAGACCCCGAGCGCAGCCAGTACCGCCAGCAGCGTGGCGCGGCCCACATCGCGTTTATTTCGGGCCCGGGCGGAAACCACAACCGCGCCTTCAACACCGATGAACACCCACAGGGTAATCAGCATCGTGTTTTTCACCTGCTCCCAGACGGGGACGCCCAGCGCAACGCCGCTGAAATCGAGCGTGAACACGTCCATACGGAACGCAATGAAGGCCAGAACGATAAACAGGCCGAGCGGAACCAGTTTCGCGAGCGTCGCCACCAGGTTAATGCTGGCGGCCGTTTGTACGCCACGCAGCACCAGCCAGTGGACGAACCACAGTAACACCGAGGCGCCCACAATAGACTGCCAGGTATTCCCGTCGCCAAACAGGCGCAGCTCAGGCGTATCGGTAAAGAAACTGAGGGCCGAGAAAACGATCACCAGATAGGAGACGTTGGCGATCACCGCACACAGCCAGTATCCCCAGGCGGAGCAGAAGCCAATCAGCTCGCCGAAACCTTCCCGGGCATAGGTGAAAATGCCGCCGTCCAGATCCGGGCGAATGCGCGTCAGCAGCAGCATGGCGAAGGCCAGCAGCAATATTCCGACACCCGTAATGCCCCAGCCAATGATGAGGGCAGACGGGCTGGCGACGGCCGCCATATTTTGCGGCAAACTGAATACGCCTGCACCCAGCATTGAGCTTAAAACGAGTGCAGTCAGAGCACTCAGGCCAAGTTTCTTTTCCATTGGCTTCCTGTTATGAAAGGTCAAAATCCAGAATAATTATTTCGCTCAGGCGCATAAAAATGGTGGATCACACTAAGGCGCGGGATTTTACGGAGTGTAACGAAAGCATGCAATGACGTGTGGCAGAAATTCAAAAAAAGTAACAAAAAAGGCGGCATTGCGCCGCCTTTTTTAAACGATTTTGTTACTTGTACAGATCGGCGCTGATGGTCACGTTGTTACCACGTTCCTGCCACTGGCGGGTGATGTGGTAGAACTTCGCCCCTTTCTTCGCCGCACGCTTCGCGACCTGGTAAGAGACTTCCGTCATGTTGCCGTAGTTGCCGGTAAATTTGATGCTGTCGAACGGCACCATCTGCGCGGCAGTGGCGTTGTTCAGCTCTTCAACTTTGGTACCGTCTGGCAGCGTAACCGAATAACGACCACCTTTCGTGGACTGCGTTTCAAAGAAACGGCCCACTTCAGCGCTTGGCGTAGCCGTCGTTGCGACGCCTGGGATTTCCACTTTCTTCGCTTCTTCGCCGCCTTTCGCTATCGCCGCGCGACCGGCTTCGGAGTTTGCCGGAATCGCATCCGGGCTCTGCAGAACACGTTTCTTCGCATCTTCTTTATAGATGAACGCGGTAATACGCTGGTTGCCGCCCTGGTTAGCATCGACCTGACGCACGATGTAGAAAGCGTAGGCCCCTTTCTCTTTCGCGGCTTTGGTGATGGCATCGTTCACTTCAGGCTGGCTGCGGTAAAAGCCCTGAACGGTGACGGTGTCGTACGGTTCCAGCGCAATTGCCTGATCTTTCGGCAGTTCAACAACACCGTTAATCACGCGGTTTTTCGGTGCGTCAGCTTTTGGCGCGTTGTCCTTATACAGCGCAATGGTCACGCGCTGGTTACCGCTGTTGCCGTTATCAGACTGGTCAACAACATAAAACGAGGCTGCCCCGTTTTTATCAGCGGCCTTTGATGCAGCGGCGACGGCGTCGCCAATAGAATTATAACGACCCACAATGACCTTATGGTCAAAAGGTTTTAACGCTGCCGCTTGCTCCGGCGTTAACTCTGTTGCGGCATTCGCAGACAGGGCGGTCGCGGAGAGAAGTGCGGACGCCAGGAGTGTGTTCTTAAGCTTCATAAAAATGATCCTTCGCCTTGCGCAAACCATGTACTGGTATTGTTGTTAATTTGAGACGGTCCCGATTATGGCATTTAAAACCCGTCGCTGTCTGCGCCATTTTTCACTGCCTGTGCTCACTGAATCACCTTATTCGATAACATTTAGTGATATGTTGAAAAAACACGCGTTTGACAAGTAAAACTGATAAAGCTTATGACTTTTACAAGTTAATTTAATGTTAATAAGTTGTTCTCTTATGGCGCTATATCATGTTTTTACCGCTTCGCTTGCGCGAATTATCGGTTCTGGCGATGAATTTAAGGTAAATATCACTGTCAGTGACGCCGATCGCTTATTTTTCACAGATAAAGTAAGAAATAGTGTTTTCTGGCGGTAGATCACGGCCGCTATTTTCAGTAGGTTATAGACAGTTTGTTACTGTTTTATTTTCCGGGGTGAATTGTGTCTCATTGCTTGCGTGATGGCGAAAAATGATACAAACCGCGGGCACTTATCGTTAAACCATCATCAAAAACCGATGGAAGGGAAAACTATGCGTATTGGGGTACCAAAAGAACGGTTAGCCAATGAAACCCGCGTAGCGGCAACACCGAAAACGGTGGAGCAACTGCTTAAGCTGGGTTTTACCGTCGCAGTTGAAAGCGGCGCGGGCAAACTGGCGAGTTTCGATGACGAGGCCTTTATTCAGGCTGGCGCGGAAGTGGTGGACAGTGCCGACGTGTGGCAGTCGCCGGTTATTCTGAAGGTCAACGCACCGGAAGAGAGTGAGATTGCGCTGCTGAATCCGGGCACCACGCTGGTGAGCTTTATCTGGCCTGCGCAAAATCCTGAGCTGATGGAAAAACTGGCCGCGCGCGGCGTCACCGTGATGGCGATGGACTCCGTGCCGCGTATTTCGCGCGCCCAGTCGCTGGACGCCTTAAGTTCGATGGCAAACATTGCGGGCTACCGCGCCATTGTTGAAGCGGCCCACGAATTTGGTCGCTTCTTTACCGGTCAGATCACCGCGGCGGGTAAAGTCCCTCCGGCGAAGGTGATGGTGATTGGCGCTGGCGTGGCGGGACTTGCAGCCATCGGTGCGGCAAACAGCCTGGGCGCTATCGTTCGCGCGTTTGATACCCGTCCTGAGGTGAAAGAACAGGTCCAGAGTATGGGGGCCGAATTCCTTGAGCTGGACTTCAAGGAAGAAGCGGGCAGCGGTGATGGTTATGCGAAGGTGATGTCCGAAGCCTTTATCAAAGCCGAAATGGAACTCTTCGCCGCGCAGGCGAAAGATGTCGACATCATTGTGACCACCGCGCTTATCCCGGGTAAACCGGCGCCGAAGCTGATTACCCGTGAGATGGTGGACTCCATGAAGCCGGGCAGCGTGATTGTCGACCTGGCCGCGCAAAACGGCGGCAACTGCGAATATACCGTAGCAAATCAGGTGACCACGACCGCAAACGGCGTGAAGGTGATCGGCTATACCGATCTGCCGGGTCGCCTGCCGACGCAATCGTCTCAGCTGTACGGCACCAACCTCGTCAACCTGCTGAAGCTGCTTTGCAAAGAGAAAGACGGCAACATCACCGTCGATTTTGACGACGTGGTGGTGCGCGGTGTGACCGTGGTGCGTGAAGGTGAAATTACCTGGCCTGCGCCACCGATTCAGGTTTCGGCCCAGCCTCAGGCAGCGCCTAAAGCGGCGCCTGAGCCAAAAGAACCTGCCAAACCGGCTTCCCCGTGGCGCAAATACGCGATCATGGCGCTGGTGATTATTCTGTTCGGCTGGCTGGCTGACGTCGCGCCGAAAGAGTTCCTCGGCCACTTTACCGTCTTCGCGCTCTCCTGCGTCGTGGGCTACTACGTGGTGTGGAACGTCTCCCATGCGCTGCATACGCCGCTGATGTCGGTAACCAACGCCATCTCCGGGATCATCGTGGTGGGGGCGTTACTGCAGATTGGCCACGGCGGCTGGATCAGCTTCCTGAGCTTTATCGCGGTGCTGATCGCCAGTATCAATATTTTCGGTGGTTTCACCGTGACTCAGCGCATGCTGAAAATGTTTCGTAAAGGCTAAGGGGTAGCATATGTCTGGAGGATTAGTGACAGCCGCATACATTGTTGCTGCAATCCTGTTTATTTTCAGTCTGGCGGGGCTTTCCAAACACGAAACGTCTCAGCAGGGGAATAACTTTGGTATCGCCGGGATGGCGATTGCGCTGATTGCCACCATCTTCGGGCCGGACACCGGCAACGTGGCGTGGATCCTGGTGGCGATGATCATCGGCGGTGCGATTGGTATTCGCCTGGCGAAACGCGTTGAAATGACCGAGATGCCGGAGCTGGTGGCGATTCTGCACAGCTTTGTGGGTCTGGCCGCAGTGCTGGTGGGCTTCAATAGCTACCTGTACCACACGCCAGGTCTGGAACCGATTCTGGTGAATATTCACCTGACGGAAGTGTTTCTCGGTATCTTCATCGGTGCGGTCACCTTCACCGGTTCCATTGTCGCGTTCGGTAAGCTGCGCGGGAAGATCTCCTCTAAGCCGCTGATGCTGCCAAACCGTCATAAGCTGAACCTGGCGGCGCTGGTGGTATCGTTTGTGCTGCTGGTGGTCTTCGTGCGTACCGAAAGCGTCGGTCTGCAGGTACTGGCGTTGCTGGTGATGACTATCATCGCGCTGGCCTTCGGCTGGCATCTGGTGGCGTCCATCGGTGGTGCGGATATGCCGGTGGTGGTCTCCATGCTGAACTCCTACTCCGGTTGGGCGGCGGCGGCGGCGGGCTTTATGCTGAGCAACGACCTGCTGATCGTCACCGGTGCGCTGGTGGGT
Organism: Enterobacter sp. FB; assembly: GCF_000805795.1. Classification (NCBI taxonomy): domain Bacteria; kingdom Pseudomonadati; phylum Pseudomonadota; class Gammaproteobacteria; order Enterobacterales; family Enterobacteriaceae; genus Enterobacter; species Enterobacter sp. FB. The sequence continues at coordinate 1,123,568 of NZ_JSZC01000013.1, forward strand.
TCTTCGGGTGCGATCCTGTCTTACATCATGTGTAAGGCGATGAACCGCTCGTTCATCAGCGTCATCGCCGGTGGCTTTGGTTCTGACGGCTCGTCTACCGGCTCCGATGAGGAAGTGGGGGAGCACCGTGAGATCAGCGCGGAAGATACCGCCGAGATGCTCAAAAACTCGCACTCGGTCATTATCACCCCGGGCTACGGCATGGCGGTGGCACAGGCGCAGTATCCGGTCGCGGAAATCACCGAGAAGCTGCGCGCGCGCGGCATCAAGGTGCGTTTTGGTATTCATCCGGTGGCGGGGCGTCTGCCAGGCCACATGAACGTGCTGCTGGCGGAAGCGAAAGTGCCTTACGACATCGTGCTGGAGATGGACGAGATCAACGATGATTTCGCCGACACCGACACCGTGCTGGTCATTGGGGCTAACGACACCGTTAACCCGGCGGCGCAGGACGATCCGCGTAGCCCAATCGCCGGGATGCCGGTTCTGGAAGTGTGGAAGGCGCAGAACGTGATCGTGTTTAAGCGCTCAATGAATACCGGCTATGCCGGGGTGCAGAACCCGCTGTTCTTCAAAGAGAACACCCACATGCTGTTTGGCGATGCCAAAGCCAGCGTGGATGCGATTCTGAAAGCGCTCTGACAGGGTAAAGCCCGGTGGCGCAAGCTTACCGGGTCTACCAAACCCGTAGGCCGGGTAAGGCGTAGCCGCCACCCGGCAAAAAAAAACCGCCGGTTCGCCGACGGTTTTTTTTCATCTTGCGGGTCAATCGTCTTCCGGATCGTCAAGCTCAACCGGCGTCTGGTACTCATCCGGCTTGATAACCAGCAGGTCGCAGCGCAGATGGTCGATCACCTGCTCGGCGGTGTTGCCGAGGAAGGCGGCAGAAATACCGGTACGGCCAATGGTACCCAGCACGACAATCCCCGCCTGCAGGTGTTCAGCCAGGTCCGGGATGACCTCTTCAGGCAGCCCTTTTTCCACGTGGGTCATCTTCTCATCGATGCTGAATTTCTGGCGCAGCGCTTTCATGGCCAGCAGGTGCTGACCGCGGATGGCGTCGTTATACACGCTCGGGTCAAATTCCGGCAGCTCAATGGCGATGTTAATCGGGGTAACCGGATAGGCACCTACCAGATGCACTTCGGTGTGGTTGACCTGGTCGGCAAGCTGGAGGGTCTCCTTCACCAGCTTCTCGTTCAGCGAGTTATGGTAATCCTCTTCGCTGGCGAGGTTTACCGCCACAACGGCTTTCCCGCCTTCAGGCCACGGCTGGTCTTTCACCATCCAGACCGGGCAAGGGCATTTACGCAGCAAGTGCCAGTCGGTCGGGGTGAAGATCACGGATTCCAGCTTGTCGTGCTGGTGCGCCATCTTCAGCAGCAGATCGTGCCCACCGGCAACGACTTCCTGAATGATGGCTTCGAAAGGTCGGTTGTGCCAGACCACTTTGATATCAATGGGCACGCCCGCTTCCAGGTAATACTTCGCCTGTTCGCGGATCCACGCGGTACGCTGGCTGATGACGCCCTGACGCATAGCGGTGCGCTCGTCAGGCGACAGAAGGGTGGTCATCTCATACGAGAAGTCATAGATCGGCAAAAACGCTTTGATTTTGCCACCAATCCGTTGATGTAAATACACAGCACGTCGTAATGCCGGCTGATCGTCCTGATTCGGATCGATTGCTACCAGCATGTTTTGATACTTGGCCATACAGGTCTCCTTACTACTGTCACCACAGTCTGTAATTAAAAGAGTAACCTATATATCCTGAATGAAACAGAGGAGAGCTTTTGCCAGATCAATAATTCATGAAAATTTATCAGAGGAAAAGCACCGTGGTCGTTACCGCGATAAACGCAATAAACAGCAGCACCATCACCGCTATCGCAAAGGTCGTGGAATCCTGAACGTAGGTTTTTTCCTCCCCCTTCATTGGGCCGACAAGCATGATCCAGATGAAGATAAAGGTCACTGAGGCAATCACGACTGAAACGAAAAACAAACTTTCTCTCAATTCATAACCTCAACGAGACCCTTTTGGGTGCTGTGTGGGGACGAGCTGCGGTGAAAAGGGCAGATAAAAGACGGGGTAACAGGCCAGACCCATAAATCAGGAAAATTTATCGGTCTGGCAGTATACGTATGGCGTTTACGCCACGTTGCGGGCGTGCCCGGCAAGAACGGCCAGCGCTTCACCGTTTTCGATAGTGATGTATTTACCCTTAACGGCCAGCATCCCGCTTTTCTGGAAACGACCCAGCAGACGGCTGATGGTTTCCACGGTCAGACCCAGGTAGTTACCGATATCGCCACGCGTCATCGTCAGACGGAATTCACGCGGCGAGAAGCCACGCTCGGCGAAGCGGCGGGAGAGGTTGTAGATAAACGCGGCCAGGCGCTCTTCTGCGTTCTTTTTAGAAAGCAGCAGAATCATGTCCTGATCGCCTTTGATCTCACCGCTCATCAGACGCATCATCTGCTGACGCAGGTTAGGCATCTTGCCGGACAGATCGTCCAGGGTTTCAAACGGAATTTCGCAAACCATCGAGGTTTCGAGTGCCTGAGCAAAGCTCGGGTGGTGGCCCGTACCGATGGCATCAAAGCCTACCAGGTCACCCGCCAGATGGAAGCCGGTGATCTGCTCATCGCCCTGTTCGGTGATGGTGTAGCTCTTGATGGTGCCAGAACGGATAGCATAGAGCGATTTCAGTTCGTCTCCCGCTTTAAACAGCGTCTGCCCTTTCTGAATAGGCTTTTTACGCTCGATGATATTATCAAGCTGATCGAGTTCATGCTCATTCAGGGTAAACGGGATACAGAGCTGGCTGATGCTGCAATCCTGGCAATGGATAGCACAACCGCCAGACTGAATGCGTCGTATAATTCGCTTTTCCGGGATCATAGGTTTGCTCAAGCCTTAATTGATATTGGTCAATTTTAACATCTTTTTGGTAAGTACGTAAGCCTGACAAACCCTCAATAAGGACAAGAGACGGCAATCTGCCGCCATCTTCTTGAAATTCCACAGCTTGATTATGGATTTTTAGCCTAACCGGAAGAAAATTAAGCACAAAAAGCCTGGGAACTAGAGTAAGAGATACCCTTCGTGACGCAGCAACCACTCTTTTCGCTGCACGCCACCGGCATAGCCGGTCAGGGTGCCGTTGCGGCCAATAACGCGATGGCAGGGCACCACGATGCTGACCGGATTAGAGCCGTTCGCGGCACCTACGGCGCGTGCGGCCCCAGCGCGACCTAACTGCTCCGCAAGCTGGCCGTAATGCATCACCTGCCCGCAGGGAATGGCCCGCAGCGCCTGCCACACTTCGCGCTGAAAAGGGGTGCCCGCCGTGGCGGTGGGCAGCGTGTCGATGATGCTGAGATCGCCTTCGAAGTACGCCGCAAGCTTGTCGCTCAGTCCACCCGGATTGGTGGCGCGGATACGTTCATACCCCTGGGCGCGGTAGTGAATCGCAAGCAGTTCTTCCATGCGGTCGCTGTGCTCTTCCCACTCAACGGCGCGCAGGCAAAACTGCTCGTCCGCGATCACCCACAGCGGCCCAAGCGGCGTCGCAATCTTGTCTTCGAGTAATCTCAGCATCCTCATTCCCTTAGTTCAGCCTCGGGTAGATCCCCGGCCCAATCGGCAGGCCGACAAGATACCACGCCACCAGCATCACCAGCCATACCCCTAAAAAGATAAGCGGGTAGGGTAAAACCAGCGAATAGTAGGTACCCAGTTTGGCCTCGGGTTTATAGCGCTGCAGGAAGCCTAAAAACAGCGGAACAAACGGCGAAACCGGCGCCAGCGGGATAACCGAAGAGTCCGCGATGCGGAACAGGATCTGCGCGAAAGCCGGGTGGAACCCCAGCATCATAAACATCGGCACGAAGATCGGGGCCAGAATCGACCAGATGGCGGAGCCGCTGGCGATAAACATGCACAGCAGGGATGACAGCAGCGCCAGACCGACAAACGCCGGTACGCCGCTTAGCCCGGCAGCCTCCAGCGCGTCGGTGAGGCCCACGGCCATAAACTTGCCCATGTTGCTCCAGTTAAACATCGCCACAAACTGGGCCAGCGGGAACACCATCACGATAAAGCCCGCCATCTCCTTCATCGGCTCGATCATCAGCTGCGGCAGGTCACCCTGGCGGCGGATTTTGCCGGTGGCGATACCGTAGGCGAGCGAAACAATAAAGAAGAAGAGGATAATCAGCGGCACGATGCCCTGAATAAACGGCGAGGGCAGGACCGTATGTTTAACCGGATCGCGCAATATGCCGTTTTCCGGCACCACCATCAGCGCCACCGCGGCGATAAACGCCAGCGAGACAATCCCCGCCACGCGCAGGCCGAAGCGCTGCGCTTCGCTCAGCGTCTCCAGCTTTTCATCGCTACGGCCTTCCCATTTGCCCAGGCGCGGCTCAATGATCCTATCGGTAATCAGCCCGCCGACAATTGTCAGGAGAATGACCGAGCTTGCCATAAAGTACCAGTTGTCGATCACGCTGACGTGCATGGCCGCATCAATGGTTTTCGCCGCCTCCGTACTGATGCCCGAGAGCAGCACGTCGGTGGTGACGATCAGCAGGTTAGCGGTAAAACCGCAGCCCACCCCCGCAATCGCGGACAGCAGGCCCGCCACGGGATGGCGCCCGACGGCGAGGAAGATCAGCGCCCCCATCGGCGGCATGATCACCAGCGCGGCGTCGGAGGAGATATGGCTGAAGAAGGCGATAAACAGCACCATGTAGCTCGCGTAGCGCGCGCTGACGTGAGAAGCCATCTTCACCATCAATGCAGGCAACAGGCCGACGCGTTCAGCCAGACCGGCGCCCAGCACCAGCGCCAGAATGGCGCCGAGCGGGGCGAAGCCGCTGAAGTTTTTAATCATGTTGGGTAAAAACCAGTGCAGCCCTTCAATGCTCAGCAGATTTTTCACCGCCACCAGGCTGCCGTCGGCCGGGCTGCGCACGCTGACGTCAAAGGCGGAGAGCACGGCGGTGGCGACCATCAAAATCACAATCAGATAGATAAAAAGCAGGAAAGGGTGCGGCACTTTATTGCCGATCCTTTCAACCCAGCCATAGAGCTTACCGGATGGGGAATGCGAAGGTATGGATGACATACTCATGGGCGTTCCTCGGGAGTGTTGTGTTGTTGTGTTGTGTTTTTTTATTTTAAAGGTGACGGTGTCACGCCCGGTGGGATCGGACACGCGTACGGTTTTTCTTCTAGTTGTTGTTCGAACTCTTCACGGCATTTTTTCAGCAGCGCGGCGTCCTGCAGCAGATTGAGCGCGGTCGCGCCCATCACTTTCCCGGCCAGCAGCATGCCTTTGTGGGCAATAGAGGTTCGCCCCTGAGACACCAGTTGCCAGGTGTGCAGCGGCGTGCCGACGGTAAAGCAGGGGCTGAAGCACTGGGCGACCGGCATTTTCCAGCTGACGTCACCCACGTCGGTTGAACCTGCCAGCACGTTGTCGGTGACGGCATAAGGCGCGACTTCATCCACCAGCAGCGTCGCCTGATGACGACGGGCAAAGGCTTTACCCGCTTCGCCACCCGTGGCGGCAATATTTTTCAGGCTGTTTTGCAGATCGTTGGGCGTCAGCGTGGCGCGGATCTCGCGGGCAAACTCTCGCTCTTCGTCGGTCCACTCCGGCGTGCCGTAGTGCTGCAGGGCGCGATACATCGCCGCCTCAAGCGTGCGGTTCGGCAGGTAGCTGGAGCAGGCTTTATCAAAGCGGCACTCGACGGTCGTTTCGGTCATCAGCGCCGCGCCCTGGGCGATTTTCTCGATGCGCTCGTAGATCTGCTGCGCATCCGCCATCTCCGGGGCGCGGATCAGGTACAGCACCTCGGCCTGCGCCTGCACGACGTTGGGCGAAATCCCGCCGGTATCGGTAATGGCGTAATGGACGCGCGCTTTCTCGATAATGTGTTCGTTAAGGAAGTTGGTGCCGGTGGTCATCAGCGTTACGGCGTCCAGCGCGCTGCGTCCCAGGTGAGGGGAGTTGGCCGCGTGCGCCGCCACGCCGTGAAAACGCCAGGCGGCCTGAATATTCGCCAGCGTGCTGACGTTAAACATCCCGGCAAAGGCTTCCGGGTGCCAGGTGACGGCGGCATCGACGTCATCAAACAGCCCTTCGCGCACCATAAAGGTTTTCCCGGAGCCGCCTTCTTCACCGGGACAGCCGTAAAAACGCACCGTTCCGCTGCCGCCGTGCTGCTCCAGCCAGCTTTTCACCGCCACCGCGCCCGCAAGCGCCGCGGTGCCTAAGAGATTATGTCCGCAGCCGTGGCCGTTAGCCCCCGGCGTGGCGGTTTGCGCCGTCGCGCAGTGTGCCTGCTGGCTTAACCCGGCCAGCGCGTCGTACTCGCCCAGCAGGGCGATAACCGGTTTCCCGCTGCCGAAGCTGGCGATAAAGGCATTGGGAATACCGCCTGCCTCGCGGGTCAGCGTGAAGCCTTCAGCTTCCAGCTCGCTGGCCAGCCGCTCGGCGGACCAGAACTCTTCAAAGCGGGTTTCGGGACGATCCCAGATCGCGTCGGCAATATCGGTTAACGTCCGACATCGCGTGTCGATCGCATCGGCAATAAAAGCGTAGTTCTCCTGCATCACACACCTCGCGTCCACGGGAAATTGAGCGCTGTTCGCGCCAGCGTTTCGATGGCGATAGTCATGACCTGCTCATCGAAGTCGAATTTTTCGTTGTGATGTCCGGCGCTCAAATCCGTGCCAAACACCATATAGGACGCCATGCCGCCGTTCTGCTGCACGCGGGCCATCATCAGCGTGGCGTCTTCGGAACCCGCTGGCGCTTTCACCTTATCGATGGCATGAACAACCCCGGAAACCTGGCTCGCCTGTTCGCGCAGATAATCCACCCACGCCGGTGTCGGCGCGCTGGAGGTGGCAGCCCCCATCAGGCGCATCTCCGCGCTCACGCCATAGAGCGCCGCCGCGCCGGTAATGACGGCCTGCGCGCGTTCAAAGACATACTGATTAATCGCTTCGCTTTCGCCGCGGGTTTCAACCTTAATCAGCGCATTCGCGGGCACCACGTTGCGTCCGCTGCCCGCCTGCATCACGCCGACGTTTACCCGGGATGCGCCGTCGCTGTGCGGGGCGATGCTGTGCAGGGCGAGGGCGGCCTGCGCGGCGGCGAGCAGAGCGTTACGACCGTCCTCCGGCTTACCGCCCGCGTGTGCGGCCACGCCGGTGAAGCTCACGTCGAACTTGGTGGTGGCCATAAAGTTATCGCTGCCGCAGATTACCGTCCCGGCGGGGACGCCGGTGCCAATATGAATGGCCGTGAAATAGTCCACGTCATCCAGCGCCCCGGCAGCAACCATGGCGCGCGCGCCGCGCGTGCCTTCTTCGGCAGGCTGGAAGATCAGCTTGATGGTGCCGTTCAGCCGGGCTTCATTCTGCTTAAGCACCTGTGCCAGCCCCAGACCAATGGTGGTGTGGCCGTCGTGCGCGCAGGCGTGCATCATGCCCGGATTGCAGGAGGCAAACCCGTCGCGGAACGGGCGATGGCTGTCGTCGAGCGCTTCGCTTAAATCAAGGGCGTCCATGTCCACGCGAAACGCCAGGGTTGGGCCCGGGCGGCCGGTATTCAGGGTGGCGACAATGCCGGTAAAGCCGCCTTCAAACGGCGCCAGCCATTTCTCAGGCGCGCCTTGCGCCCGCGCGCGGGCAAACTCTCGCGCCAGGGTTGCCTCGTCGGGCAGCCCCATCCGGCTTTCGGCATCGACCACGTCGCGCCCCATCGCCAGTTCGTAACCCAGCGAGTCCAGGGTCTCCGCAACTTTCGCGGCGGTACGAAACTCTACCCAGCCGGATTCCGCAAAATGGTGAAAATCGCGACGCCACGCGCTCAGCTGCGGGGTTAACGTCTGGATGTACTGCGCCAGTGTGTCCATATCTGTTCCTGTCATCATGAAAATATGTGAACTGCTTCACGCTGTGATAGTTTTTACTTATCACTAACCGATTTTTCACAGTTTTAACCGTTCAGGAATTACCCTCGCACATCCCTTTCCAGTAAAGTAGATGACAGTTTCTTTACTCTGATAAACAACGGTTATCGGTCGGGCTATGTCATTTCAGGTTAAATTCCATCATCTCCGGGCGTTTGTTGAAGTCGCTCGTCAGGGCAGCATTCGCGGTGCCAGCAGGACGCTGAATCTTTCGCAGCCGGCGCTGACCAAATCCATCAAAGAGCTGGAGGAGGGCATGGCGGCGCAGCTTTTCGTGCGCAGGAGTAAGGGCGTGGCGTTGACCGAATGCGGTGAGGGCTTTTACCAGCGCGCCCGGTTAATTCTGGAAGAGCTGCGCGCGGCGCAGGATGACATTCGTCAGCGGCAGGGGGAACAGGCCGGGCAGATCAACATCGGGATGGGGGCCAGCGTTTCGCGCAGCCTGATGCCCGCCGTTATCACCCGCTTTCATGCCCAACATCCGCAGGTCAAAGTGCGGATAATGGAAGGGCAGCTGGTGTCGATGATCAACGAATTACGGCAGGGAGAGCTGGATTTCACCATCAATACTTATTATCAGGGACCTTACGATCAGGAATTTACGTTTGAAAAACTCTTTGAGAAGCCATTTGCGGTATTTTGTCGCGAAGGGCATCCGGCAACGGGGCAACGTCGATTAACGAACTTCTGCATTATAACTGGACAATGCCGACGCCGCGGGGAAGTTATTATAAGCAGTTAGAAGAGGTATTTAGCCATCGCTCGCAAATACCGCAAATTGGTGTGGTCTGCGAAACCTTTTCTTCCTGCATAAGCCTGGTTGCGCAAAGTGATTTTCTAAGCATATTGCCGCAGGAGTTAGGCTGTGACCCGCTTCTGGCGCACCGTCTGGTCATGCTGCCGGTTGTCGAATCGCTTCCAAAAGCAGCATATTATTTAATTCAGCGCCGTGATTCACGTCAGACGCCCCTGGCTGAATCATTAATTACGCAGTTCAGACGGGAAGCGAGAAAAATAATCGCGGCGTGAAAGTGAGATAATAAAAAAACAGGATCTGCCCGACATCAGACAGATCCTCCAGTACACACAGCAGTGCGTCCTTTCGCCAATCCTGAATATTATATCCATGAAGCAGGTATATTTAGGTATAACACCTTTTCCGCAAAAAGAAAGGATGTCGAGTGTTTGATTTTACGAAAATTTAACACAAATCACTTATTTCATCTTTGCTGAAGTTTTAGTTAAGTCATATTTAACTTTATTTTATAAATACTATATATATTCATCAGGTTAATATTTGCGGCGCATGAGGGCCTGTAACGGTGATTGAGGCCAGTCTCAGGCGCAGGTATAGTACCGTCCTCAGTTGTAGCCGGAGGATATCCATGAACCCTGACGACAAATCCTTTTTTCTTGACGCCATGGAAGATGTCCAGCCGCTGAAGCGTGGCCCGGATATTCACTGGCAGCCCAGCCGCAATACGCGGGCGCGCCAGGAGGTGGATAGTGAACAGCTGGATAACTTCCTGACGCTGGACTTTCTTGACCTTCTTCCCCTGGAAGAACCGCTGGCGTTCCAGCGCGAAGGGGTGCAGCAGGGCGTTATCGAGAAGCTGCGCTCGGGTAAATATGCCCGCCAGGCCAGCTTAAACCTCCTGCGTCAGCCCGCCGAACGCTGCCGTCAGATGCTCTATTCTTTTATTCGCCAGGCCGGACGTGACGGGTTACGCAATCTGATTATCATTCACGGAAAAGGGCGCGAGCAGAACTCGCATCCTAATGTGGTGCGCAGCTATCTGGCGCGCTGGTTAACCGAGTTCGAGGAAGTGCAGGCCTTCTGCGTGGCGCTGCCGCATCACGGCGGCAGCGGGGCATGCTACGTTTCACTGCGTAAATCCGATGAAGCAAAACAGGAGAACTGGGAGCGGCACGCCAAGCGCAGCCGCTAGCGGGCGATTTCCTCGCCCGCCGGTGATTCAGAAGGTTTCCCAGTTGCTGTCGGTGGCGGCGTTTGCGGTTGCCGGGCGCAACAGCTGAGGCGTTTTCACGCTGGCCGGACGTGGAGCTACCGCTTTTTCTTTGCCGTTCAGACGAAACGCGGCCACCGCCTGGCGCAGCTGTTCGGACTGATCTTCCAGCGCCGCTGCCGCCGTGGCGGACTCCTGCACCAGCGCGGCGTTTTGCTGCGTCACGCTGTCCATCTGCGAAACGGCCAGGCTCACCTGTTCAATGCCGCGGCTCTGCTCGTCAGAGGCAGAGGAAATCTCGCCCATGATATCGGTCACGCGGGTCACGGCGGCGACGATCTCCTTCATGGTGGTGCCTGCCTCGCTAACCTGCTCAGAACCGGTATTCACCCGGCTGACGGAGTTCTCGATAAGCCCTTTGATCTCTTTCGCCGCCTGCGCGCTGCGGCTCGCCAGGGTCCGGACCTCGCCTGCGACAACCGCAAAACCACGCCCCTGTTCCCCGGCGCGTGCCGCTTCCACCGCGGCGTTAAGCGCCAGAATGTTCGTCTGGAACGCGATGCTGTCAATCACGCCGGTAATATGCGCAATTTGCTGTGAACTGTCGGCGATCTCGTTCATGGTGCGAACCACGTTATCCACGACGTGACCGCCGCGCGCGGCCGTTTCAGAGGCGTTTTTCGCCAGCAGCGTGGCCTGACGGGCGTTATCGGAGTTCTGTTTAACCGTCGCGGTCAGCTCTTCCATGCTGGCGGCGGTCTCTTCGAGCGAGGCGGCCTGCTGCTCGGTGCGGGCGGAAAGATCGTTGCTTCCTGCGGCAATTTCGCCTGCGCCGGTGTAGATGGAATCGGTACTTCCGCGTACGGCGCTGACGGTGGTCACCAGCGACTGCTGCATCTCATGCAGGCCCGCGGCCAGCTGACCCATCTCATTGCGGCCCGAGATAGCGATCTCCTGCGTCAGGTCGCCTCCTGCAATGGCGCGAATATGGTCCATAATGGAGTGGAGTGGTTTTAACAGCAGGTGCTGTAAACCCTGCCAGATGACCACCAGAACCGCGATAACGGCCAGCAGAATTGCCGCCAGCGTCCACTGCATCTGCGTGAAGCTGCTCTGGTTCTCTTCGGTTGCGGCCTTCAGCAGGGTGTTATTTTCGGCGCGCCAGCGGTTATAGACCGCTTCCATATCGTCCTGCGCCTGCTGCGCATCCAGATCGCCATAGGCCTGATAGTTGTCGGCGCGCAGATACTCAATCGATAAACGCATGACTTCGTGCATCTGGTTCCAGGATTTCTGCATCTCGTCGGTCAATGCCGCCTCCTGGCCCTTAACCTGCGGCAGTTTCTGCCACTCTTTGTTATAGGCTTCGGCTTTTGCCAGCGAGTCGCCTGCGGTGCCCAGCAGTTTATTGATCGCCGCCAGGGAAGCCGGGTCACGCTGGTTTTTCAGGTAGCGGATCGCCACGCGGGTGACGGTGACGCGCGTTTTCACCAGCGTGTTCACGCTGTCGCTCAGGCTTTCCTGCTGGGCATTGAGCACGCCGGAGTTCTGGAAGTTATGGCGATCGTTACTGACGGCAGAGTAGAACAACCCTCCCGTGACAACTTGCAGCAGGCAGAATATGGTGAGGGCAAAGATAATACCGGTAATCACGTGCAGATTTTTCAGCATAGCGGTCGTCCGTTAGAGAAGATGCAGGGTTACTTCATTACTATCGTCGTAGAGAATGTAAACTTTAATTAACTCGCGCTTAACTAAGGGGCCCTTTTGGGAACCTGTTGTAAATCCGGATCATTTTTATGAGGAAGGTCAACATGAGCAGCATTGATAAAAGCGGGACATACGCGCTCGGGACGCGGACGGTGAAACGGCTGGGCTACGGCGCGATGCAGCTGGCCGGGCCGGGCGTCTTTGGGCCGCCGAAGGATAAGCAGGCCGCGCTGGACGTGTTACGCGAGGCCGTGGCGGCGGGGGTGAACCACATTGATACCAGTGATTTTTATGGCCCTCATGTCACCAACCAGCTGATCCGTGAGGCGCTTCATCCTTACCGGGACGATCTGACGATCGTCACCAAGATTGGCGCCCGTCGCAACGACAAAGGCGCCTGGCTGCCGGCCTTTTCCGCGCAGGAGCTGACGCAGGCGGTGCATGACAACCTGCGCAATCTGCAGCTGGACGTGCTGGACGTGGTGAATCTGCGGATCATGTTTAGCGCGCACGGGCCAGCGGAAGGGTCGATTGCTGAACCGCTCTCCACCCTGGCAGAATTACAGCAGCAGGGGCTGGTGCGGCATATTGGTTTGAGCAACGTCACGGCCACCCAGGTCGCGGAAGCGCAGAAGATGGTGCAGGTGGTGTGCGTGCAGAACATGTACAACATTGTGAACCGGGGTGATGATGCGCTGGTGGATCTGCTCGCGCAGCAGGGGATTGCGTATGTGCCGTTCTTCCCACTGGGCGGCTTTACGCCGCTGCAATCGTCCGGGCTGAAGGCTGTCGCGGATTCACTGGGCGTCACGGCAATGCAGGTTGCGCTGGCATGGTTGCTGCAGCGTTCTCCGAATATCCTGCTGATCCCGGGCACCTCTTCCGTGGCGCATCTGCGGCAAAACCTCGCGGCGGGGGAACTGCAGCTGCCGCCTGACGCGCTGGAAACATTGAATACGCTGATGGACTGATCGTCACAGGCGCAAAGCCCGACATGTGCTTCCGGGCTTTGCGCGTTTTAAATCTTCTGACACTTCAACGCGTTTGGGTTCGCTTCCGGAAATGACCTTGATCCCTGACCATAATCCGTAATACTGTATTTATATACAGTATATGGCGAGAAAGGCATCATGGACACTCTCTTTTCTTATCAACCAAAACAAATCATTGAACTACCTTTGTTTTTAGAACGTGTTGCCTGTGGGTTTCCCAGCCCGGCGCAGGATTATGTGGAGGATCGTCTCGATCTTAACCGGCTGGCAGTGAGGCACCCCAGTGCGACCTATTTTATCAAGGTGAGTGGAGACTCCATGATTGGCGCGGGGATTGGCGACGGCGATCTGCTGGTGGTTGACCGCTCGTTAAATGCCGAACATGGGGATATCGTTGTGGCGTCGGTCGCCGGTGAGTTTACGGTGAAAGAGCTACAGACGCGCCCGGTGCTGAGGCTGTTGCCACATAACGCCCGCTATCAGCCGATTACCTTTCAGTCCGAAGAGGAGCTGCAGATCTTCGGCGTCGTCACCCACACGCTTAAAACGCATAAACATGTTCGCGCTGGTTGATGTGAACAGCTTCTATGCCTCCTGCGAGAAGGTATTCCGCCCCGATCTGGAGGGGAAGCCCATCGTGGTGGTGTCCAACAACGACGGCTGCATCATTTCACTCTCGCGGGAGGCAAAGCAGTTCGGCATAAAAATGGGTGAGCCCTATTTTAAATTCAAAGAGAAGCTTTTTCCGGCGAGGGTTTACGTCTTCAGTTCGAACTATGCGCTGTATGCCGACCTCAGCAGTCGGGTGATGCAGACGCTGACGGATCTGGCTCCGGCCATAGAAATTTACTCGATTGACGAGGCGTTCGTGAACGTTTCAGGGATCGGTAACTGCATGTCGCTGGACGCGTTCGGACACCAGATGCGCACGCAGGTCTTTAAAAACACGGGTTTAACCGTTGGCGTCGGCATTGCCCCGACAAAAACGCTGGCAAAGCTGGCCAACTATGCGGCGAAACGCTGGGCCAGTACCGGCGGCGTGGTCGATCTGTCGGGCCGGGAGCGGCAGCGTAAACTGCTGGCAAAGGTTCCGGTAGAGGAGGTATGGGGCGTAGGGCGGCGCATCACGAAAAAACTGAACGCGATGGGGATTACCACGGCGCTGGAGCTGGCGGAGGCCTCCTCGTGGGTCATTCGCAAACATTTTAACGTGGTGCTGGAGCGTACGGCGCGCGAGCTTCGCGGCGAGCCCTGTCTTGACCTGGAAGAGTACACCCCCACGAAGCAGCAAATCATCTGTAGCCGTTCGTTTGGTCATCGCATTACGCAATATGAAGAGATGCACCAGGCGATTTGCGCCTACGCGGAACGCGCCGCAGAGAAACTGCGCGGCGAGCATCAATACTGTCGCTTTATCAGCGTGTTTGTGCGCACCAGCCCGCATGCGGACAACGAAATTTATTACGGTAATCAGGCTTCGGTCACCCTGATGACGCCCACCAATGACTCGCGGGATATCATCCGTGCCGCCACGGAGGCGCTGGGGCGGATATGGCTCGACGGGTATCGCTATATGAAGGCCGGGGTCATGCTGGCGGACTTTTTCAGCAGCGGCGTCGCTCAGCTTAATCTGTTTGACGACAATCGCCTGCGCGCCAACAGCGCGGCGCTGATGGAGATGATCGACAGCGTCAATCACTCCGGCAAAGGGAAGATATGGTTCGCCGGGCAGGGGATTGAGAAACCGTGGGCGATGAAGCGGGAAATGTTGTCACCGGCCTATACGACGCGGTACGCGGATTTACCGGTGGCGAGGTAGATGGTGGCTATGTGTGACAAAGAACCGCAGACGGTTTGCGGACGCCGCTCCTGTGCAGCGTCCATAGCATCAGGGTTAAGGGCTTACTCAACCGTTAACGCATCGACAACCTCGGCCACGCTTCTCACGCTGCGGATATTCCCAATCCCCGTGCCGAGCGCGATATACCCTTCATCGGTGTTATTTTCCAGCATGCCCAGGCGCAGGCCCCGTAATCCGCCCATCGCCTTGCCCAGCGCTTCGTTGCTTGCGCCCGCTTTATCCATCGCCGCCAGTTTTTCCGCCAGCTTGCCGGGAAGAGAACGATAGTAGTGGGGGACGGTGCGGAAAAGCAGCAGGTCCAGGCCGTTGGCGACAACAATTTTCTCTTTGACCCCCTGCGGCACGCGGCTTTCTTCGGTACTGATAAACACCGAGCCGGCAAACACGCCTTCCGCCCCTAACGCATGCGCCGCTCTGGCGGTGCGATTATCGGTTATACCGCCCGCCGCCATCACCGGGACGTGCTTCACGGCATCGGCAATCAGCGGCACGATGGAAAAGGTACCCAGCGCCGTCGCGGGTAGCGTCCCGCCTTCGTCAAAACCGGTGGCGACGATGATGTCAGCCCCCATTTCTTCAGCCAGAAGGGTATTTTCCGGCGTGGGATTGATGTCGCGGTAGATAATGGCGATACCTGCCTCTTTTAACTCATTGAACAGCGCGGGAATAATGCTGCCTTCCCCATAGCCCGTATACACCACGGCCCTGACGCCTTCCTCTTTTACCACCTTAAGAATTGGCCCGGTCCAGACGTCATTAACGGCGGTGGGGATCAGGTTCACGCCGAAGGGTTTTTCGGTCAGCCGTTTGGTTTTCCGAATTTCTTCCCGCATTTTTTCGGCGGTCTCTTCCGGCGTGGAGACCGCGGTATCGGCGGTTAAACCGGCGTTGGGGCCCAGCACGCCGAGTCCTCCGGCATTGCTGACCGCGGCCACTAAACGGGCATCAGTAAGCCAGGATAACGGTCCCTGAATAACGGGCTTTTCGATACCCAGGATCTGACAGATACGGTTATTTTTCATAGCAGACTCTCCCTTACGTTTGAATGAGGGAGAGTGTAGAGAGGAAGATTGTTAGGAAAAATAGCCAAAAACATTCATCACTGTTATAAAATTAATAACAATCATTTTCTCCCGCTCGCGGCAAGACATCCCTTATGCAAATAAACCTCTTTGAATCTATTCGGATTTTTATTGAAATTGTCGACTCGGGGAGCCTTACCCAGGCGGCGGAAAATCTGCGGGTCCATCGACCGGCAGTGACCAAAGCGCTGCAGCTTCTGGAACAACACAGCGGCACGCGGCTCCTGCAGCGCACCACGCGTCGGATTAGCCTGACGCCGGATGGGGAAGCCTTTTATCGCCGCAGTAAACCCCTGCTGGCGCAGGCGGACGAATTACTGGAGTCGTTTGGCGCCGATCGGCCGATACACGGCCAGCTGCGTGTGGATATGCCCATCTCTTTTGCGGCGCTGCGGGTGATACCGAACCTGCCTGATTTTTATCGTCAGCATCCTGATATCGACATCATCCTGAGCAGCTCTGACCGCCGTCGGGATATGCTGCGGGACGGTCTGGACTGCGTGCTGCGGGTGGGCGAGCTGGACGACGGCGACTATATCGCGCGTAAAATCGGGAACATTAAAATCACGACCTGCGCCAGCCCGGCCTGGCTGGCTGAACACGGTACGCCAGAAACGCTGGAGGATTTACGCAAGCATCAGGCGATTAACTGGATTAACAACAGCAGCAGGCACGTTCAGCCGTGGACGTTTACCACGCCAGAGGGCGTTGCGGAGATCGCGCTACCCGGTAAGCTCGTGGTGGATAACTCCGAGGCCTACATCGCGGCAGGCCTGGCCGGGCTGGGGGTAATGCAGGGAATGAATCTCTTTCTCCAGCCTTACATTGACCGCGGCCTGCTGGTTGAGGTCCTGCCTGAATATCGCTCGCCGGACCGCAAACTGTCACTGCTCTACCCACATCGTCATCTCTCCCGCAAGGTACGGGTATTTACCGAATGGCTGGAGAGTCTGGTGTGAAAGCGGCCAGCTCATGGCATAGCGCACCAATCTGCTCCACGGCAGTGAGCAGGCGGGGCGTCGGTTCGTTTGCACAGTTTAGCCGCAGAAAGTGCGTGAGTTCTGCGCCAGGGGAAAACAGGGGGCCGGGGCTGACGCCAATACCCCGCGCCAGCGCGCGGCGATGCACCTCCAGCGCGTTGACCTGCGGAGGAAGTTCGACCCACAGCAGAAAGCCAGCTGCGGGGACGTTTACGCGGGTACCGGGGGGAAAACTGGCCTTGACCCGCGCCACGACGGCGGCGATTCCCTCTGCGATCCGCCGCTTTAGCCGCCGCAGGTGACGGTCGTAGTCGCCGTTTGCCAGCATCTCGCTCGTCGCGGCTTCCAGCAGCGGCGCGCCGGCCCAGTCTCCGGCCATGCGGGCCTGCAAGACCTGCGGGTAATAGCGTCCGGCGGCAATCCAGCCGATTCGCCACCCCGGTGCAAGCGTTTTAGACAGGGAGCTGCAGTAAATCACATTCCCGTTCTGGTCGAAGGCTTTGCAGGCCGGAGGACGTTGCCCGTCACCGACCAGGTCACCGTAAACGTCGTCCTCAATCAGAGGAATACCGGCTTCTTCAAGCAGAGCAACCAGTTCCTGCTTGCGCGCGACGGGCATGCTGGCACCCAATGGGTTTTGCACGGTGGGCGAGGCCAGGACGGCCGCGGGACGGTGGCAGCGGATGGCGTCAGCCAGCGGTTCCAGTAACAGACCTTCAGCAGGATCGGTGGGGATTTCTAACGCCTTCAGGCCTAAATCCTCCAGCAGCAGGAGCGTGCCAAAGTAGGCGGGCTGCTCCACCGCCACCACATCACCTGGCTGACACACGGCCCGCAGGGCCAGGCGCAGCGCCTGCGTCGCGCCTGCGGTAATAATCAGATCGTCCGCGCCGAAGCGGGCTCCCCACTGCGCAGCACGCGCCGCAATCTTGCTTCGTAAATCACGCCTTCCCGGCGGCAGGCTGTAGCTCTGCCCATGCGCGTCCAGACGACGGCCCACGGAGTGTAACGCCCGCTGTAGCGCCTCCCCGGGCAGCCACGCGGGATCGGGCAGGGCGGCGCCCAGCGGGACCAGGCGGGCTTCTGCGCTGCTGAACAGCGAGCGGGCCACGGCGGACATAGTCACGGGCACCGGGCCCGGCGTGGAACGCGCGGGCTCCGCGCGCGGAGGGAGGCTGATCTGGCGGATGTAATAACCTGAACGCGGTCGCGCAACGATCAGCCCTTCAGCCTCAAGGCAGCGAAGGGCCTCCAGCGCCGTCGGAAGGCTCACGTGCTCGCGTTCGGCCAGTTTACGCGCGGAGATCATCCGGTCACCGACTCGCAATGCGCCTGAAGAGAGCGTGAGGCGCAGACGCTCAGCAATCCGGCGATAGTGTGGGGAGGGGGCAGACATGGGTATCTGTTCAGGCTAATTTTCGATAAAACTGACTATACAGCCAATGATGTGCGCCATCTATAGTGTCCGGCATGTTCAGGACAAGGAGGCATTATGCACAGCGATAATTTCGACATTTCCTCGTATTTCAAACGCATAAACTACACCGGACCGGCGGCGGCCGATACGACCACCCTGCATGCGCTGATGCGTCATCAGCTCTTTTCCGTTCCCTTTGAAAATCTGGACGTGCAGGCGGGGAAAATTGTCTCGCTGGCACCAGACGACATTGCCGAGAAGGTGTTAAAGAAAGGGCGCGGCGGCTACTGCTATGAGGTGAACGGGCTTTTTGCCATGGCGCTGGAAGCACTTGGCATTCCTTACCGTTTCGTGGCGGCGCGCCCGATGTTCTACCCCGCGCGGCGTCCGAAAACCCATATGGCGCTCATCGCCGAGGTGGAGAGCCGCCAGTGGCTTTGCGATCTCGGGTTCGGCAGCTACGGCATCCGCGCGCCAATGGCGCTGGACACGCTTGACGTGGAAATCACCCAGGATTTCGACAGGTTTCGCCTGAGCCGCAGCGCGGAGGGCGAGTATTTGCTTGAGGCGAAGGTTGAAGGCGAATGGGCCCGACAATACGGCTTCGATCTCACGCCCCAGGAGTGGATTGATTTCGTTCCGGCCAACTACCTGAACTCCACGCATCCTGATGCTATTTTTGTGCAGAAGCGGGTGGTGGTGCAGCACAGCCCGGAAGGACGCCAGATTTTGCTGGGCGATATGCTGAAAACCATCACGGCGAACGGCACTGAAACGCGGCAGCTGGCGGAGGAGGACATCCGCCATGTCCTGAAAGACCGTTTTGCGCTGACCGCCGCGTAATCGGAGAAAGATGGGGACTCAGCCCGGCCCGTCGGCTGCGGCTTTGCGCTGAGCCCCCCACTGTAACAGCAGGCTAAACGACGCGGGTAACACGGTCAGCGTCACCAGCGTCGCAGCCAGCAGCCCGCCGATAATGGCATAGGCCATTGGACCCCAGAAAACCTGGTGAGAGATGGGGATCATGCCCAGAATGGCGGCGCAGGCGGTCAGGCAGATGGGTCTGGCCCGGTGCTCCGCCGCTGCCATAATCGCGGCATCATATGCCATCCCCTGAGCAAGATTGCTGTCAACCTCGCTAATCAATATTACCGCGTTACGCACGATCATCCCCGCCAGGGCGATGACGCCCAGCAGCGCAACAAACCCCATCGGCGTGCCGCCAGGCAGCATAGCCAGCACGATCCCCGGTAAACCAAACGGGGCCATCAGGAGCGCCAGCAGCATCCGGGAATATCGCCGCAGCTGAAGCATCAGCAGCATCAGCATGATGACCAGCGTCACCGGAAGAACGGTAAAGACGGAGCTGTTCCCCTTATCCGATTCGGCAACCGCGCCGCCTTCTTCAATGCTGTAACCTGCGGGCAGGCTCGCGCGCAGTTTATCGACCGCCGGACGCAGCGCGGCGGATACCGCTTCAGCCCTCAGCCCCGGGGCGAGGTCGGTTTGCACCGTGATAAAGGGCACGCGCTGGCGGCGCCAGATGACCGGATCGTCCACGCCCCAGACCGGCGTTGCGACGGCGCTGAGCGGAATTTTTTTACCGTCATTCCCCTGAATCGTGAGTGAGGAGAAAGTGGCGGTGCTCTGGCGCGCGCTGTCCTCGGCCCTGAGCACCACGTCGACAAGGCGGTCATTATCTCTGATGGACGTGACAACGCTGCCGGACCAGACGGTATTCAGCGTGCGGGCAAGGCTTTCTGACGATATTCCCGCCGCTCTGGCCGCCGTCTGATTCACCTTAAGGGTGATGACCCTCTCCGGCTCTCCGGCCGTCTGGTTAACGTCGCGTGAGAACGGGGAGCGGCCAATCGCGTCCGTGAGACGGTTCGCAAGCGCCCGGACCTGCAGATAATCCGGCCCGCTCACCCGGTATTTGATGGGCCAGCCGACGGGAGGCCCCAGCTCAAGGGGCGACACGCGGGTGATGATGTCGCTAAATTGTGTTGCCAGGATCGTGTTGAGCTGCGCATGCAGACGATCCCGCGCCGCAAGATCCTTCGCGACCACAACCATCTGGGCGATATTTTCATTTTCCAGCAGCACGTCCATCGGCAGGTAAAAACGGACGGCGCCTGAGCCAACGTACGTCGAAAAGCGATCGATATTGCTGTTGTCGGCCAGCGCTTTTTCCAGCTTTTCCACCTCTCTGAGGGTTTCCGGCTGCGACGCGTTGGCCGGAAGCGTCAGGCTGACCAGCAACTCGGGCCGGTCCGAGGCGGGGAAAAACTCGCCCTGCATAAACGTCGTGCCGTACGCTGACAGCCCCAGCGTGGCAAGCGCAATCAGTACGGTAGCGAGCCGGTGGCGGAGCGCCAGGCGTAAAAGCCGTCCATACCCGCGCGCGATCCGTCCCGGTCCTGCCGCGTGATGTCTGACTTTTTCCGGCAGCAGCCACGTGCCCGTTAGCGGCGAAAACAGGATCGCGACGGCCCAGGAGCAGAGCAGGGCGATGAGCACCACCGCAAACAGGGAGAAGCAGTATTCACCGGCGCTGGAGGCCGCAAAACCAACGGGAATAAAACCGGCAATCATGACCAGAGTACCGGTGAGCATCGGGAAGGCCGTCGTTTTGAATGCACAGGTGGCCGCGAGTCGACGGGAATCCCCCGCTTCCAGTCGGGAGACCATCGTTTCGACGGCGATCATGGCGTCGTCCACCAGCAGGCCCAGGGCAATGATCAGCGCCCCGAGCGAGATACGCTGAAGGCCAATACCGGCGAGCATCATGCCGACAAACGTCATGGCAAGCACCAGCGGAATGGCCGTCGCCACCACCAGTCCGGCCCGCAAACCCAGCGAGACAAATGAAACCGCCAGCACGATAACAACGGCTTCGATAAGTACCCGGATAAACCCGCTTACCGCTTCACTCACCACCGCTGACTGATCGGCGACTTTCACCATCTCGATACCGTGCGGCAGCCCGGCGCTGAGGGCCGCCATTTTTGCGTTCAGCGCAGCACCGAAACGCAGCATGTTGCCTGTCGGCGCCATCGACACCGCCAGCCCGATAGCCGGTTTGCCGTTCACCCGGTAGGCCGGGGCCGGTGGCTCGGCGATTTCCCGGGTGACGGTGGCAATGTCGGTCAGCGGAATATAGCGATTGTTAACGTGCAGCGTGACGGCGCGCAAACTCTCTTCGGTAGTGAGCGCCCCGCTGACCTTTATCGCCATGTTCTCCTGCCCGGTACGCATCGTTCCTGCCGGGACAACGGCGTTTTGCGCCCGGAGGGCGTCGGCAACGTCCTGAATATCCAGCCCCATCCCGGCCAGGCGTGCCGGAGAAAAGGCGAGAACCCACTGCTCCTGCTGTTCGCCCAGCAGGGTGGTTTTGCCCATATCCGGCAGGGACATGAGCTCGCGCCGTATTGTCTCTGCGCGATCCCGCACCTCCCGCAGCGTGAAGCCTTCGGGAATAAAGGCGTAAATTGTGCCGAACGTGTCGTCAAACTCGTCATCCACGGCAGGACCCTGCACCCCTTCGGGCAGGGACGGCGCGATGTCCTGCATTTTTTTGCGAACCTGATACCAGATATCGGGCACGCGTTGCGGGGGCGTATCGTCACGGAGGTTGACGTGGATAACGGTGCGTCCGGCACGGGTTTCACTTTCGAGATAGTCTAGCCAGGGCGTTTCCTGCAGCTTTTTTTCAAGCGTATCGGTCAGCAGGCGGGTGGTATCCGTCACGGAGGCTCCCGGCCACTGTGCGGAGACGACGGCCGTTTTAATGGTGAATGCCGGATCTTCGTTACGCGGCAGCTTCTCATAGCAGAACACGCCCATCGCAATCACCAGCAGCATGAAAAAGCTGACCATCTGCTGGTTCTTCAGCGCCCAGGCGGAGAGGTTAAATTGGGCTTCCGATCCTGTGTTCATGGCTGAACCTCTCCGGCCATCACCGGCTCGCCGGGTCGTAATGTGCTCACGCCCGCCGTAATCACCCTGTCGCCGGGCTCAAGGCCGGAGGCAATCATGACGGAGGTGGCTGTATAGCCGACGGGCACCACCACGCGCAGCTGCGCCCGCGACTGCGGGGTAATCACAAAAACCGCCGGTTTGTCGCCGGCTCGGGTCAGCGCCGACGCGGGAAGCGCGTACCCGTGCGGGGCGGCGGAGGGCAACGTTACGGTGACGCTGGCGCCGAGCGCCATGGCCTCCGGCGGGTTTTGCAGGGTGGCTCTGACGCGCCACGTGCGGGTCTGAGGATCGGCCTGCGGGGTCATATCCCGCAGCAGGGCAGACGCCTGTACCGACGGGTCGCCGAGCAGGGAAACCTGCAAAACCGCCTTATCCAGAGGCAGGATCGCATCGGGCGCGGCAATGTCAAACGCCACGTCGCGGGCTTCCCCGGTCGCCAGCGTCAGCACGGACTGGCCGTCGCTGACAACCTGTCCCGCAGAGGCGCTCACGGCCGTGATGACGCCCGCTTGTGGGGCGATCAGGCGCGTCCAGCCGAGACTTTCGCGGGCATTTCGCCATGCGGCCTCGCTGCTTTTTAAGCGCGCGCGGGCGACAAGCCAGTCCGCCCGGGCGCTGTCGAGCTGCGTGCGGGCTATCGCGCCCGTTGGCATAAGCTTTTGCATGCGACTGACGTTAAGCGCGGCGACCTGGGCAGAGGCTTTGGCGCCTTCATAGTCGGCCGCTGCGCTGTCGAGCTGGTTTTGCCCGGTCGTATTATCAAGCGTGGCCAGCAGCTGTCCGGCAGTGACCCGGTCGCCAATATCAACGCTACGCATCAGTATCCGGCCTCCGGTGCGAAAGCTCAGGGTCGTTTCATCGTGGGCATGGAGCTCACCGGTTCTTTCCAGCGCGGGAAGGGATTGGGCGGAGCCAACGACGACGTAGCGTACCTTACGCACTGGGTCAGGTTTGTTTTCGTGTTTATCACCGCAGCCGGTCAGCGGAAAAATCGCCAGCGCAAGCAGGGCCAGGGGAAGAAAATGCAGCCAGGAAAGGGTGCGCGCCACGCCGTACAAATGATGCAGGCAGTGGCGGAGGGAGAGAAAAAATTCGTCTGACATAACGCCGCTCCATAAAGGGAATGGCGTTATTAAATGCGCGCTACGTCGAGAAAGATTCGATGTTCTGTCAAGGCTTTATCAAGAGGGGAGATTTTCATTATCGGACGGCTGCCAGGGCAACAAAATGCGCACCGCAAGGCCGCCGGTTTCCGGTAATGACGCGCTAATCTCACCCCCATGCGCCTCGCAAATCGCCCGGGCGATGGACAAACCGAGGCCGCTGCCGCCGGAATGCCGCGCGCGGGACTGCTCCTCGCGGCTAAAGCGTTTAAACATTTCCGGTAAGAACTGGGGCGACACGCCCGGTCCGTCATCGGTGAATTCGAGGATGTAATGCCCGCTGGCGTAATGCAGCGCCACCTCAAGGTGGCCGCCTTCGCGTCCGTAACGTAGCGCATTTTCCATGAGGATGGTAACGACCTGTCCCATACGGAACGCATCGCCCCGGAAGGGGCTGGTGTGCGGGTTACGCAGCGTTATCCTGAAATGATGCGCATCCGCCTGGGGCATGATCCAGGCAGCCCGCTCCTGAATCAGCTCATCCAGACAGAACGGCTGGTCCTCCAGCACAAGGTTACCCGCGTCTGCCAAAGAGAGAAGGTGGAGCTCGTCGGTGAGGCGGTTGAGGTGCTGGAGCTGTTTCATCACCATGCCCAGCTGCGCCGGGCTGGCATCAAACACGCCGTCTAGCATGCCCTGCAGACGCCCGATGGCGGCCGTCAGGGGCGAGCGCAGCTCGTGCGCCATCGCGACGTGCGAGGCGCGGAGCTCTTTCTCATAGCGGGCCAGTTGCCCCGTCATGGAGTTAAAGTCGGTCGCAAAGCTGACCATTTCTGCCGGTGCATCCTTGATCAGCTCTGCCTGACGGCCAAATTGCCCTTCGGCGACATCCTTTGCCGCATCGCGAAGGCGGCTGAACTGCAGCGCCAGCGGGCGGGCGTGTTTGAGCCCCATCACCACAATAAACGGGATCATCACCAGCACCAGCAGGGCCACCGTGACCCAGTCCGCTGAGGCGATGGACGGCGTGGAATAGCTCAGGCCCCACCAGGTATCCACAATCGTGTGGAAGCGGGCCGGATTGGCCTGCGGGTTCTGGCTGAGCGTAAGAAACTCCTGCCGGACCGCTGGCGGCATCCTGCCCATGATCCAGTAGTTCTGTACCGCATAGCGCAGCCACATGCAGGTGGCAATGACGATCACGCTGCCGATAGCCAGCGCCAGGATGCGCGCGCAAATCCAGCGCCACAGAGAGGCGTGCCGGTTTTTTATCATGGCTGTCTGAACCTGTAACCCACGCCGCGCACGTTGATCAGCACGCCGGAAATACCCACAGCTTCGAGTTTTTTACGCAGGTTATAAATATGGGTGTCCACCACGCGCTCCAGCGCCTCGCTTTCCGGCAAACAGTGTTCCAGTAAATACTGGCGGGAGAACGGGTGCGCAGGCGAGCGCAGCAGCGTTGCCAGAAGTGAGAATTCCGTTGGCGTAAGATCGAGCATCACAGGCGCGTCGTCGCCGTTGTCCACGCACGCCACAATGGCGGCGACATCCACCGCCAGCGTTTGCCAGCGAAGGATCTTTTCCTCTGTCTCTTTTTTACTGCTGCGCCGCAGCACCGCCTGCACCCGCGCCACCACTTCGCCCGGATGATAAGGCTTCACCACGTAATCATCGGCACCGTAGCGCAGGGCGCCAATGCGATCGGGAGTATCCCCCATGGCCGTGACCATGATTACCGGCACATCGCTTTTACGACGCAGGCCCGCCAGCACCTCGGTGCCGTTAAGTCCCGGCAGCATCACGTCCAGCAGGATGAGGTCGGGCTTCCACCGCTGCGCCATATCCAGCCCGGAAAGACCGTCTCCGGTAATGGTCACGTCGTAATTTTCACGCCGTAAATAGGCTTCGAGCACGCCAGCCGCGTCGGCGTCATCTTCAATAATCAGCACTCTTCTGGATAACATCCGTTCACCTTGACCATTTCTTAACACTATCCCGACGATTCATTGATTCAGCCAAATCATACTGCGCCAACATTGTGTGGCTGTCCCTGTCTCAGGAGACGCCAGCGTCTGTAAGGAGAGCAGTATGATAGCGATAAAAAAAGTCCTGTATATGTCCGTCCCGCTTCTGATGGTCGTGGCATCCGCCGCGCAGGCGGATGATGACACCGCGTCTGATTCCTTAACCGTCGGGCTGGGAGGGCAATATGCCCCGCGTTACTCAGGCTCAGACAAGCAGGTGTGGCAGGTGGTTCCTGTGCTGCAGGGACGCAAAGGCGCTTTCTTTGTTGATGCACAAAAAGGGGTGGGATATGACCTGCAAAACGACAGCGGCTGGTATTTCGAACACACGCTGGGCTACGATCCCGGAAGGGCTGATAAAAATTCTGGCTGGCGCGAGGGGGCAAACAACCTGAAAGGGATGGGGGATATTGATGCCACCCTGAATACCGGCCTTGCCGTGGGCTGGCAGGCTGCGCCATGGCTGAGCATGGAAGGCAAAGCGACGCTGCCGTTAACCGACAGTCAGGGGGCAAGCTATCAGGCCTCCGTTACGCTGATCCCGGTACAAAATAACCAGGACACGATAGCCTTTCAGTCTGCGGCCCTGTTTGGCGACAGCCGTTACCTGAATACCTGGTATGGGGTCAGTGAGCAGCAGAGCCGCCGCACCGGCTATCGCCGCACCGGCTATCGCCGCTATGCTGCGCCGGGTGGATTTTACGGCGTCGACACCAGCCTGACCTGGAGCCATCAGTTCGATGCTCACTGGGGAACTGTCCTCAGCGCGGACTATACCTGGCTTGGCGACCATGCCAATCAAAGCCCGATCGTGATGCGGCGTAATGAGGGGTCTGCAACCGCCGCTATCACCTGGACATTCTAAATTCGCGGATCATGATGTGAGCGAGGGGGCGAGAGGATTACTTCTTCTTATCCATCATCGCCTTTAAATCGGCAAACGGGTTAAACGTGGCGACGCCCACGTCTTTTTGCGCGTCTTCCCCGGCCACCACGGTGGTGCCGTACTGATCCGCTTCGGTGTATTTCGAATGCTCGTGATCGTGGCAAAACAGGCACAACAGCTCCCAGTTGCTGCCATCTTCCGGGTTGTTGGTATGGTCGTGATCGATATGGTGAACCGTGAGTTCACGCAGATTGGAATAGACAAACTCGCGCGAGCAGCGTCCACACACCCAGGGATAAATTTTTAATGCTTTTTCGCGATAGCCGCTTTCCAGCCGCGCGTAGTTTTTGGGGATCAAAGCCATTGCCGGTTTTACCTGCCATGAAAAGAGTGGGGAAGAGTATATCCCATAACGTTGCGTCGTGACGAACCCGTCAGTTATGTCAATTTATTTGAACCATTCCGTTAAATAAACGGCATTTATTCTTACCGGGTAATGCGTAAAGTGGACAGAACGCAACGCATTATCAGGACACAGGGTTATGAAAAAGATCGGATTTTTATCCTTTGGTCACTGGACGCCTTCACCGCAGTCCGGCACGCGCTCGGCGGCCGATACGCTGCTGCAGTCCATCGATTTAGCCGTGGCGGCTGAAGAGCTGGGGGCAGACGGCGCGTATTTCCGCGTGCACCACTTCGCCCGACAGCTTAGCTCGCCGTTCCCTCTGCTGGCCGCTATAGGGGCAAAAACAAAAACCATCGAAATTGGCACCGGCGTAATCGACATGCGCTATGAAAATCCGATGTACATGGCCGAAGATGCGGGCGCGGCGGATCTGATTTCCGGCGGTCGCCTGCAGCTTGGCATCAGCCGGGGCTCACCGGAGCAGGTTATTGATGGCTGGCGGCATTTCGGCTATGTCCCGCAGGAAGGGGAAAACGAGTCGGATATGGCGCGTCGTCATACCGAGGTGTTGCTTGAGGTGCTGCGTGGGGAAGGGTTTGCCAAACCGAACCCACAGCCAATGTTCCCCAATCCACCGGGGCTGCTGCGTCTGGAGCCTTATTCAGAAGGGCTGCGCGAGCGTATCTGGTGGGGCGCGGGTTCTAATGCGACGGCGGTATGGGCGGCAAAACTGGGCATGAACCTGCAAAGCTCAACGCTGAAGGACGATGAAACCGGCGAGCCGTTCCACATTCAGCAGGCAAAACAGATCCGCGCGTACCGTCAGGCCTGGAAAGACGCAGGGCATACGCGCGAGCCGCGCGTGTCGGTTAGCCGCAGTATTTTTGCGCTGATGGACGACCGCGACCGGATGTATTTCGGTGCCAGCCGCAACGACAGCGATAGCGTGGGTTATCTTGATGAGAAAACGCGCGCCATCTTCGGGCGCAGCTATGCCGCGGAGCCGGACAAGCTGGTTGAACAGCTGAAAAAGGACGAGGCGATTGCCGAGGCGGATACGCTCTTACTGACCGTACCGAACCAGCTGGGGGTGGATTATAATGCGCACGTGATTGAGTCTATTCTCAAACATGTCGCACCGGCAATGGGCTGGCGCGAGTAGTTCCGCTATCAGCCTTGAGATCGTAATGGAAAACCTGGCCCTCTGGTATCGCCGGTTTGGCGAGCCAGACTCTGTTCTGCAACCTGAAAACGCGCCGCTGGGCGCGCTTGCGCCCGGACAGCTCCGCGTGCGGATGCTGTTTTCTCCGGTCAACGCGTCCGATCTTATCCCCATCACCGGCGCCTATCGCCACAGAACACCCTTACCGGCGGTCGCGGGGTATGAAGGTGTCGGGGTTGTCACCGGGGCGCCCGCCTCGTTTAAGCATCTGGTGGGTAAGCGCGTCCTGCCGCTGCGCGGTCAGGGCACCTGGCAGCGCTATGTGGACTGCCCGGCAGAGTATGCGATACCCGTTCCGGACGCTGTCGACTCGCGCCTGGCCGCGCGGGCCTACATCAACCCGCTGGCGGCGCAGATGATGCTGACCCGCTACCCGCCGCGCGGAAAGCGGGTCTTGCTCACGGCTGCGGGATCCGATTGCGCCATCCTGCTGGGGCAGTGGGCGCGTCAGGCGGGGGCGGAAGCGGTGTTCGGCATTCACCGTTCCGCCGTGCATGCTGAACGGCTGGAGGCGATGGGGATCGCGCCTGTCGCGCAGCATGACGCGCACAGAATCGGCGCCGTCGCCGCACGCAGCGATATCGTCTACGATGCCACCGGCGGGCCGCTTGCGGAAGCGATCCTCAGCGTGATGCCCGAGCCGGGCATGTTTGTTTGCTACGGGCTGCTGTCCGGGCAAGCCTTCACACAGCGGCGGCCTGCGCCGCGCGTGGCGTGGTTCCATATCCGAAACGGTCTGGATGCGCTCAGCGTTGAGGCGTGGCGCGCAGAGTTCGATCGCATCTGGCAGAGGTTGCCCGACAGTGAGTACAGCGACGTTACGGTGTACCCGCTGGCGGAGTGGCGAAGGGCGCTCAGCGCCTATCGTGAAGGTGGAAGGACCCGCAAGCCCCTCCTGTCGATGGCGGAATGACGGCTATTTATGACCCATATCGCTCAGCAGCACGGCGATACTTTGCCCGCCCGCCGTCTGCTCCAGACCAATCTTGACGATGATGGTGAGCGGAACGGAGAGCAGCATCCCGACGGGCCCGAGCAGCCAGCCCCAGAATATCAGGGACAAAAAGACCACCAGCGTGGACAGCCCCAGGCCCCGGCCCATCATGCGCGGTTCCAGTATGTTACCGAACACCAGATTGATGACCAGGTATCCGGCCAGCAGGATCAGCGCGTCATAAAGCCCGCTGAAAACCAGCACCTGAAGGATAGGGGGGATCGCCGCCAGCACGGAGCCGATGTTGGGAATGTAGTTAAGCGCAAACGCCAGTAACCCCCAGACGAACGCAAAGCGGACGTCCAGCGCCAGAAGCATCACCCAGACGACAACGCCCGTCACCAGGCTAATGGCCGTTTTCAGCACCAGATAGCGGGAGACGCTGTCCAGCGCGCGTTGGATCGCCCCCATTCCTTCAACCGGACGGACCATGATCTGCTGCAGCTTTGCCGGCAGCTGGGGCACCTCCAGCAGCATGAACACCACCGTTAAGAACAGCAGGAAAATAGAGGTCATGGCGTTGGAAAGCTGCGTCAGCAGGCTGGTGACGATCGTCATCGCCGCATTGGGGTCGATATATTTCAGGAGTTCCTCAACCGAGACTTCGATCCCCGCGCGCTGCAGCCAGGGCTCCAGCTGCAGGAGGGGGATCGCCAGCGAAGAGCGATATTTCGGCAGCGTTCGCGCCAGTTCATTGAGCGAGGTGCCCAGATAAGCGACCAGCAGCACCATCGCCACAATAATGATGCTGATAAGCAGCGTGATGGCCAGCACGCGTGGGATGCGAAGCCGCGTCATGCGCTGCACCAGCGGGTTGAGGATCACCGCAATAAACAGGGCCAGAATAAAGGGCACAATAATGTCGGCGGCAAAGCGCACGCCTGTCAATATGATCACCAGCATGCCCAGCATGATGACAATTTTTAACCCGTTCAGGGTAATGATGGGTTTAGCCATGGTGACTCCGCAATTTTCGTTATTTTTATAATAAAGGCGAAAGGCGTTGCAATAAACTAACCAAAATCAAACGGGGTGGGTAAAGAATTGCAAAGACTTTGAGTAAAATCCTGGCTTATGGTACAAATTCGGTGTGTTTAACTACCGAGGACAATTTTCATCCGCAAAGACGAGAAGCAACAACGCGGATAATTGTAATTTTATGGACAATATGTTCAGGACGTACTCTTCAAACAATACTGCTGTATACTCCACCTCTTTCTGCCTGCTTTCTGGTGAGCAACACTGGCGCACCGCACTCTAGTCATTTCTTCTGCCTGAGCTGGCGCTAAGCGCTTAGCTGACTGATTTCAATTCGTATTTTTGGGTTTGCTGCACGCAGCGGGCCACGATGGATTATATTCTCAAGCAGGAGAAAAACATGTTTTACTGGATTTTATTAGCACTGGCTATTATTGCTGAAATTACCGGCACGCTGTCGATGAAGTGGGCAAGCGTCAGCGATGGCAATACCGGTTTTATTTTGATGCTGGTGATGATTTCGCTTTCTTATATTTTCCTCTCATTTGCGGTGAAAAAAATTGCGCTGGGCGTCGCGTATGCCCTGTGGGAAGGGATCGGTATTTTGTTGATTACGCTGTTCAGCGTGCTGATATTTGACGAAACATTAACAACAATGAAGGTCGCCGGATTAACGACGCTGGTCGCGGGTATTGTGCTGATTAAATCAGGTACCCGTAAGCCGTCTAAAGTGCAGAAGGAGCAGAACCATGCAACAGTTTGAGTGGGTTCATGCGGCCTGGCTGGGGTTCGCCATCGTGCTGGAAATTCTGGCGAACGTCCTGCTGAAATTCTCCGATGGTTTTCGCCGTAAGCTCTACGGCCTGATGTCGATTGCCGCGGTTCTGGGCGCGTTCAGCGCGCTGTCCCAGGCGGTAAAAGGGATTGACCTGTCGGTGGCCTATGCGCTGTGGGGCGGTTTTGGTATCGCCGCCACGCTGGCCGCAGGCTGGGTGCTCTTCGGTCAGCGTTTAAATAACAAGGGCTGGATGGGACTCATCTTGCTGCTTGCCGGTATGATTATGATAAAACTCGCCTGACGCTCATAAAGCCATCCTTTACAGGCAGCGAAATTCGCTGCCTGTATTACGCTTAGAAAAGCAAAACCCTGAAGAGGATGGCGGATGTATCGCACATTAAGCTGGCGCAATATTCCCACCGCGAGAACGTTGTTTGCCATGGTCTTTATGGCGGGCATCGGCTTAATCATCTCCGTCGTCGCACTCCTCTATCTTTCCCTGCATCTTATCAGCACCAAAACCAATGAAATTGATGAACATCGCGCGGCGCTTTCCGTACAGGGGGCCATTCAGACATCGGTCAACCGCGTCTCCTCGCTGGTGCTGGATAACGCCGTCTGGGACGATGCGGTGCGAGAGGCCTACCGTCCCACGCTCGATACCAACTGGTTGTATAACACCTGGGGCGCCGGCTTTAAAATCAACAACCTCTATGATGGCACCTTCGTGCTTGATGAGCATTTCAACGTCATCTGGGGATCGTTTCAAAGTCAGCCATTTCAGGAGACGAATCTCGATTTTTTCGGTAAGGGGCTGAAGGCGCTTATTGCTCAGCACGCGCGCGCCCTGTCAGGGGATAAAAATATCTATGCCGGGATCAGCAAAACGCGAAGCGGCGTCGCCTTTGTGGGCATTGGGCTGATTCGCCCGATGGTCGGAAGATTACAGGTTACCGACGGAACGCGCCGCTATCTGGTAATCACCCGTCATCTGAACGCCAGAATTTTATCCGACCTGGGGTCGACCTTTCAGATCGATAACCTGCACTTTACGCCGGATAAAATTAACGAGCTGAGTATGCCGCTGCGCAGTTCGGCAGGGGAGCTGCTGGGCTATCTTAACTGGCAGGCACGGCTTCCGGGAGCGCAGGCCGCCCGGGCGGCATCCTCTGATATCACCCAGATTGTCGTGCTGGCATCGGCCCTGATCCTGCTCTTTATTCTGGTGAGCAGCGTGGGGCTGTACAAGCTTGCGCGAGGAGAAAGCCAGGCACGTCTGGTGGCCAGAACGGACTGGCTAAGCCATCTGCCGAACCGGCGAGCGCTCATCGAGGCGCTGGATCGGGTGAGCTTACGCGGAGATATCGACGTCAAAAGCGTGGTGTTTATCGATCTGGATGGCTTTAAAGACGTGAATGACATCTACGGCCACAGCGTGGGTGACGATCTCATCGTGGCGATTGCGAAAACGCTGAGTGAGCGCGTGCCGCCAGGGGGAATGCTGGCGCGTATGGGCGGGGATGAGTTTGCCATGACAATCGGCGGTGATAAGGCAGAGTCACAGGCCTCCGCTTTTGCCGTGTCGGTGCTGGATTCTCTCTCCTCCCCGATTCAGCTGGGGGAACGCACCATCCATATCGGGGCCAGTATCGGGATCGCCAGCGGAACCCTGATTGAATGCACCAGTTCCGAGCTGTTTCGTCGCGCCGATATTGCCATGTACCATGCCAAAATGAGCGGGAAAGGGCGTATCACCCACTACGACGCCGAGCTGAACAGCGCCCGTGAGCGCAAGCTGGCGATTGAAAATCAGATCCGTAACGGTCTGGAGCGCGATGAGTTTGAGGTCTGGTATCAGCCGATTATTGACGCCCGCAGCCAGAAAATGAGCAGCGTCGAAGCGTTAGTCCGCTGGCCGCGTCGCCCGGAAGGGCCGCTGGGCCCGGATACCTTCATCGCCATCGCGGAGACCAGCGGTCTGATTTACAAACTGGGCCAGTTTGTGTTGCAGCGCGCATGTCAGGATCTCCAGCCGTACGGTGACTTAACGCTTTCCGTTAATATTTCTCCCGCACAATTCCGCGATCCCGCCTTCGAAGACAAAGTGGCCAGCGTGCTGGAGACCACCCATTTCCCTGCCAACCGACTGCAGCTGGAGGTCACGGAGTCTTATGTGCTCGAAAACCCGGAGCGTGCCCGCATGGCGATAGCCAATCTTAAAGCGCTGGGCACCGCGGTGGCGCTGGACGACTTTGGCACCGGCTATTCCAGCATTGGCTATTTGCGGCGTTTTAACTTCGACACCATCAAGATTGATAAATCGCTGGCCGGGCTGGTGGACCACGATGAACAGGCGGCCGCGCTGGTGAGCGGCACGGTGCGGATCGCCAACGCGCTGGGGATGGCGGTGGTCGCCGAAGGGGTCGAAACCGAAAGACAAATGAAACTGCTGCGGCTGGCTGGCTGCGATCAACTGCAGGGTTTCTGGTTCAGCCAGCCGATGCCGATTGAGTCAATCAGGGCATTACATCAGGTCAGACGATGCTGATTTACTGCTGCGCCAGCGCTTCCAGCTTGTCGCGAAAACCGGTCACGGACAAGGCCCGGTTATCGGCCCGCCAGCGATCTTTCGCCGCCGGTGCAGAGCTCTGCACGCCAATCAACTGCCAGCCGTTATCTGTTTTCAGCATCAGCGGTGAACCACTGTCGCCCGGCAACGTATCACACTGGTGCGAGAGTACGCTGGTTTGCGCCCAGCCCGTCACAATACAGTCGGTGTGGGTGTAAAGGGTATCCAGATGGTCGACAGGATAGCCGGACTGCGTCACCTTCCGGTCGGCGGCTTTCAGCGCGGCGGTGAGTGCGTCTTTATCGCCGTCAAATAACGGCAGCGGCGAAATGCCGGAAGGGGGGTAGCGTAAAACGATCAGGCCAAAGTCCCATGAGGCGGCCGCCGGTGGCACGATCCAGCCGTCACCATCCGGTTTCAGCCGTTTGCCGAGAGACGGATCGACCCGGCCTTCAATGCCGTGGATTTCATAGCGCCAGGTCCCTTTTTGCGACACAAACCGCAAGGCCACCGCTTTATCCGGCTTGCCGTTTGGCGGCGTTAACAGACAGTGGCCTGCCGTAAGGGCAAGCTGAGGGGTGATCAGCGTCGCAGTACATAAGTTACCGCTGGCGGTTTCCAGTTGACCTATAGCATCCCAGGGCGCCTGGGTGGGATCGGCGACGCGCGTACGGTCGTCATGATTGAAAAAAAGCGTCTTTAGCTCTTTCGCGCTAATGGTGTCATCACCGCCATCATCCGCATGTGAGAATCCAGAAAAAAGACCAAACGTTCCCAGTAACAACACAACAGATTTACGCATATCTCACTCTGGTGGGGGTAATTATGATTATTAAAAGTGAACCCTATGAAAATACTATAGACGGGACAGCGCTAAAGTGGGAGTAAAATCAGCGTGCTACATTCAGGAAAGATAAAAATGGCTGGCGATGAGCGCGCATAAAATAAGCAGGATCAGAATCAGCTCAAACCGATAGCGCCGCAGCATACGCCCTCCGGATAAAAAAAACGGCGCGGAACCTGTTCCGGTTCAGCGCCGGTTTACCAACGTGCCCCGAAGGGCACGGTTTAGCTTGTACTCTTACGCAGCTGGCTGTGCAGCTGGTTTAGCAGCTTCGTGTTTTACTGCTTTTTTGTGATGCTTTTTAGCAGCCTGAGCTTTCTGCTCTACAGCCGGTTTGGTCGCTTTTTTGTGGTGCTTTTTAGCAGCCTGGGCTTTCTGCTCTGCAGCTGGTTTGGTCGCTTTTTTGTGGTGCTTTTTAGCGGCCTGGGCTTTTTGCTCTGCAGCCGGTTTAGCGGCTTTATGATGTTTCTTGTGATGGACAGTTTTTGCTGGCGCCGCGGTGGTCGTTGCAGCAGGTGCCGCAGCAGCCGGTGCAGCAGTGGTTTCAGCAGCGAACGCAGCAGAAGACAGACCCATAGCAGCGGCAACAACCAGAGCTAATACTTTTTTCATGTTCATACCCTCGAATTTGGTTTTTCATTTAACCCCACTGCGGGGCCGTTGAAATAACTATATCCCTGTAAATTCGGGGTTTCCGTGAGTGATTGGTATCGGCGTGTAACCATATGTACATTGCCGGGGTCCTGCACAGACGGCTCCCTCTCCCATGAGGGTGTACGGGCTGGGGTGAGGGGGAACATACGACTTCTTTACCTGAGGTCCCTCACCCCCGGCCAAACAGATTACAAATAACGGGAGGTCAGATGCTCGCGGAAATAACGGATATTCAGATCTTCACCCGTCGCCTGGGTGATTAACTGCGACGTGCTGAAGCGACTGCCGTGCTGCCAGATGTTCTGACGCAGCCACTCAAAGAGTGCGGAAAAATCGCCCTCAGCGATGGAGGCCTGCAGACCCGGAAGCGCCGTTTTCGCGGCGTGGAACAGCTGCGCGGCATACATGGCCCCCAGCGTATAGGATGGGAAGTAGCCAAAACCGCCGTCAGTCCAGTGGATATCCTGCATGCAGCCGTTGCGGTAGTTGTCTTTGGTGGATAACCCGAGCCAGGCCTGCATTTTCTCGTCCCACAGGGCAGGGATATCGTCCACTTCGATCTCGCCGTTGATCAGCGCGCGCTCAATCTCATAGCGCAGCACCACGTGTGCCGGGTAGCTCACTTCGTCCGCATCGACGCGGATATAGCCCGGCTTCACGCGCTGGTTCCAGGCAATAAAATTCTCTTCGCTGAACGCCGCCTGGCTGCCAAAGCGGGCGTGCACCGCAGGGAGAAGATGCTTGAGGAAGGCTTCACTGCGTCCCAGCTGCATCTCAAAGAACAGGCTCTGGGATTCGTGGATCGCGGTTGAGCGGGCGAGGGCAATCGGCTGTCCTGCCCATGCGCGCGGCAGGTTTTGTTCGTAGCGCGCGTGTCCGGTTTCGTGGATCACGCCAAACAGCGCGCTGAGCAGTTCATCCTCGTCGTAGCGCGTGGTGATGCGCACGTCTTCCGGCACGCCGCCGCAGAACGGGTGCGCACTCACGTCGAGGCGACCGCCGTTAAAATCGAAACCGAGCATTTTCATGGCTTCCAGGCCCAGTTCACGCTGTGTTGCGGTCGGGAATGGGCCCTGAGGAGGAACAAACGAACGTTGCGCCTGCTTTTCCACGACGTTTGCCAGCAGGCCCGGCAGCCAGGATTTCATATCGCCGAACAGAACGTCCAGACGGGCGCTGGTCATGTCGGGCTCAAAAATATCCAGCAGCGCGTCGTACGGTGTGCAGCCTTTGGCTTCCGCCCGCAGGCGTGCCTCTTCACGGCTGAGTTTGACCACCTCTTTCAGGTTGGCGGAAAAGCCCTGCCAGTCGTTGGCGGGACGCTGCGTGCGCCAGGCGTGCTCGCACCTGCTGCCCGCCAGGGATTTGGCTTCCACCAGCGATTCCGGCAGCAGGGTCGCCTGCTGGTAGTGGCGCGTCATTTCGCGCAGGTTGGCCTGTTCGACGTCATTCAGATCTTCACCTGCCGCCGCCGCTAACAGGTCGCCGACTTTTTTATCGGTCAGGATCTGATGCTGCAGGACGCTCATCTCCGCCAGCGCCTCGCCGCGCGCGGCGCTGCCGCCGGGCGGCATCATGGTAAACATGTCCCAGCTGGCGATGGAGGTAAGGTGCGAGAAGCGGGAGAGACGCTGGAAGGTTTTCACAAGTGACTGATAGGCTGATGTTTTTTGCAATTCTTATTTCCTCATGCCGGGGATGTGTTTCAGGGAGCATACAATGAAACAGACCCAATTCCCCAACATTTCCCACGCGGAGGAAATCTGTGCCGATCTCCTCCGTTGAAACCGTCCCCGGCATTCCGGGAGACGGTTTTCGGTGGGCACTCAGGACTTATCGCGCATAACCTGTTGCAGGATCGCCAGCGCCTGGTTGAACTGGGCATCCGGAATGGTCAGCGGATAAAGGAAGCGGATCACGTTGCCGTACTGGCCGCAGATCAATAACAGCAGGCCCTGGGCGAGCGCCTTTTGCTGGATCGCCTGCGCGATGGCGGCCGACGGTTCACGGCTCTCGGGGTCAAAAAACTCCGCCGCAATCATCGATCCTCTTCCCCTTATCGCCACGAGCGCAGGGAAGGTGCCCTGAATCTCCTCCAGCGTGGCTTTCAGCCGATCGCCCAGCTCACGGGCGCGCGCGCACAGCGACTCGTTGTCGATAATCTTCAGCACCGCGTGCGCGGCGGCCACCGCAAGCGGGTTGCCTGCATAGGTGCCCCCCAGGCCGCCGGGAGCCGGCGCGTCCATGATTTCGGCGCGGCCCACCACGCCGGACAGCGGCATTCCGCCTGCCAGGCTTTTAGCCATCGTCATCAGGTCGGGTTTGTCCGCGTAGTGTTCCATCGCAAACAGCTTACCCGTACGGGCGAAGCCGCTCTGCACTTCGTCGGCAATCATCACGATCCCGTGTTCATCACAGATACGGCGGATGGCGGCCACCAGCTCTGGCGGGGCGACGTTGAATCCGCCTTCACCCTGAATGGGTTCAAAAATAATCGCCGCCACCTGTTTCGCCTCAATATCTGCTTTGAACAGGCGTTCTATCGCCGTGATGGCATCCTGCGTCGTGATGCCGTGCAGCTCGGAGGGATACGGCACGTGATAAACCGAGCCCGGGAAGGGGCCAAATCCCAGCTTGTAAGGCGCGACCTTGCCGGTTAAGGCCATGGTCATATAGGTTCGGCCGTGAAAGCCTCCCCCGAAGGCAATCACGCCCGGTCTGCCGGTGTGGGCCCGGGCGATTTTAATGGCATTTTCCACCGCTTCCGCGCCCGTTGTGAAGAACGCCGTTTTGGCCGGGCTCTGCACCGGAGCCAGCTCGTTAAGTTTTTCGGCCAATGAAACGTAGCTTTCATACGGCACAATCTGGTAGGCCGTGTGGGTGAACTGGTGAAGCTGTTTTTCGACTGCGGCCACCAGTTCAGGATGACGATGGCCGGTATTCAGTACCGCGATCCCGGCGGCGAAATCAATATAGTCGTTGCCTTCCACGTCGGTGAGCGTGGCATTCTCCGCCGAGCGGGCAAAGAAATTACACATTACGCCAACGCCGCGCGGGGTGGCAGAAAGTCTGCGCTGATGAAATTCCTGGTTACTCATGTCAGATACCCTTTTGTCGAAACGATCATACGCCAAGACGATCGCGCAGGCTGTAGTACGCCGCGCCCATCGCCGTAAATGGAATCCGCAGGCTGCGGCCGCCCGGGAAGGGGTAGTGCGGGAGGTTGGCAAACGCATCAAAGCGCTCAGCGTCACCGCGCAACAGTTCCGAGATCAGCCGTCCGGCCAGGTGGGTGCAGGTCACGCCGTGGCCGCTGTAGCCCTGCATGTAATAGATGTTTTTATCCAGACGACCAAACTGCGGCATACGCGACAGGGTCAGCAGGAAGTTGCCCGTCCAGCGGTAGTCGATTTTGACGCCTGCCAGCTGAGGGAAAGTTTTCAGCAGCTTTGGCATCACCAGGCGCTCGACATCGTCCGGATCGCGCGCGCCATACACGACGCCACCGCCGTACAGCAGGCGGTTGTCGGCGGTGAGACGGTAGTAATCCAGCAGGTAGTTGCAATCTTCCACGCAGTAGTTATTGGGGATCAGCGTGCGGGCGAGCTCTTCCGGCAGCGGGGCGGTGGTCACCACCTGGGTGCCGCAGGGCATGCTGCGTTTTGCCAGCTCCGGTTCGATCTTATCGCCCAGATAGGCATTCCCGGCGACGATCACGTAGCGGGCCGTCACCTGACCATGCTGCGTGCTCACCACGGCCGGGCTGGTGTGCTGAATGGCAGTCACCGGGGACTGTTCATACACCCGCCCACCGTTCAGGCGAATGGCGTCCGCTTCGCCGATCGCCAGGTTCAGCGGATGAATGTGCCCCCCGCTGCGGTCCAGCAGCGCGCCGGTATAGCGGTCGCTGTCGACTTCCCGGCGGATGGCGCTGGCGTCCAGCAGCTCCAGCTGCGTGTTGCCGTAGCGTTCCCAGTTGGCTTTTTGCTCCTCCAGCGTCTCCAGCTGCTTATGGTTTAGCGCCACAAACAGCCCGCCGGGACGATAGTCGCACTGGATCTGATAGCGCTGGATACGCTCCCGGATGATCTCCCCGCCTTCAAACATCATGCTTCCGAGGGCTCTGGCAGCATCGGGGCCGTAGTTTTTCTCGATCACGTCGATGTCGCGGCTGTAGGAGTTAACCAGCTGGCCGCCGTTGCGTCCGCTGGCGCCGAAGCCGATGCGCGCCCCCTCAAGGAGCACCACGTCGTAGCCCATTTCGGCGAGATGCAGCGCGGAGGAGAGGCCGGTATAGCCGCCGCCCACCACGCACACGTCACAGCTGATCGATTCGTTAAGCGTCGGGAAAGGTTCGTAAGCGTTCGCGCTGGCCGCGTAGTAGCTGGTGGTATGTTCGGTCATGATTGAGGCTCCAGGGCAATCCAGATGGTTTTCAGTTCGGTAAATTTTTCCAGCGCGTGCAGGGACTTATCGCGACCGTTGCCGCTCTGCTTATAGCCGCCAAAGGGGACGGTCATATCACCGTCGTTATAGTTATTGACGAAGACCGAGCCGGCTTTCAGGCGGCGGCTCATGCGGTGCGCGCGGGAGAGATCGCGGGTCCATACCGCCGCGCCAAGCCCGTATTCACTGTCGTTGGCCAGCGTTAAGGCTTCCTCTTCGGTTTTAAAACGGGTGACGACCAGCACCGGCCCGAAAATCTCTTCCCGGAACAGCGGGGAGGCAGGGTCGATGTCGACGAAAATGGTTGGACCGACTGCGGAAGGCCATGATTGTTCCCGCCCGTCCAGCAGCAGCGTACCTTTCCGGGTTCCCTCGCGAATAAACGTGTGGACGGTATCGGCGTGCGCGGCGTCGATGAGCATCCCCATCGTGCTGTCGGGGTCGAGCGGATCGCCCGGCTGCCAGTGGCGGGCCTGCGCCTTCAGCCTTGCCAGGAAGTCATCAGCGATGCTGTCTTCGAGCAGCAGGCGGGTGCCGGCGATACAGACTTGCCCCTGGTTATAAAAAATCCCGGCGGCGGTCGCGCTCACGGCCTTGTCCAGGTCCGGACAGTCGGCAAAGATAATGTTGGCGCTTTTGCCGCCCGCCTCCAGCCAGACGCGCTTCATGTTGCTTTCTCCCGCGTCCTTCAACAGCTGCTTGCCGGTACGGGTAGAGCCGGTAAACGTCAGCACCTCGACCTCCGGGTGCAGTGCCAGCGCCTGGCCCGCTTCGTGGCCGTAACCGCTTATCACGTTCAGCACGCCGTCAGGCAGGCCCGCCTCTTTCGCCAGTCCGGCCAGCCGCAGGGCGGTGAGCGGTGATTTCTCCGATGGTTTCAATACCACGCTGTTGCCCGCGATCAGCGCCGGGCCCAGCTTCCAGCAGGCCAGCAGCAGCGGGAAGTTCCAGGGGACGATGGCCGCGACAACTCCGATGGGCTCGCGCACGATCATCGCCAGCTCGCCCGGCCCCGTAGGCGCCACTTCGCCGTAGACTTTATCCGCCGCTTCGGCGTACCAGCGAATAGCGCGCGCCGCGCCGGGAATATCGTCGCGCAGGCTGTGGCGGATGGGTTTACCGGTGTCCAGCGTTTCCAGTAAGGCCAGCTCTTCGCTATGGCGTTCCATCAAATCGGCGAGCGTATTGAGCACGGCCTTGCGCTGCGCCGGAGACGCCTGCGACCAGTCACCGCGCTCAAATACCGCACGCGCGGCCTGAACCGCGCGGTCCACGTCCGCCTGCTTGCCCCGTGCGACGTTCGCCAGCGTCTGCTGGGTCGCGGGATTGACGGTGTCAAACGTGGTGTTATCGGCGGCGTCACAATAGGCACCGTTAATAAATAACCGGGTCTCAATGGCGCTGTTTTTTGCTTTATCCTGCCAGTAAGTCAGGTGCTGAAAATGCATATTCACTCCTTTCTTTCGCAATCAGATAAATAAAGGCATGGCCGTTTCAGGCAATACGAAGCCGTGGGGCATCCCGGGAATTAACCCGTTAAATGCCGACAGCGATCGTTTTTATATTTCCCGGCGTAAGCGCGCTTACGCCGGGACTGAGTGGTAATTAGAACGTGGTAGGGGTGTGGGCACTGATAATGCGGCAGATGCCTGCCGAGGTGTTGCTGAAGCTGTGCGGTATGCCGGTATTGATGGCATAGCTTTGCCCCGCAACCAGGTGATATTGCTGGCCATTAATCGTCAGCAATATTTCACCTTCCAGTATCGTACCGATCTCCTCACCCTGGTGTTTGATCCTCTCTCCGGTCGTGGTTCCAGGCTGGTAAGTTTCAAAAATCATCGCCAGCGTACGGTTCGGATTTCCGTTATGAACCAGCTTCATCGAAACCCCCTGACTGCCTATTTCGATAAGGTCTTCCTGATTAATAACCACCTGCGGTTCATCAGGTTTTTCCGGTTCCGAAAAGAATTCCGAGAGCGACAGCCCATAAACTTTCAGCAGCTTTTGCAGCGTACTGATAGCAGGACTGACTTTGTCCTGCTCAATGGTGCTGATGGCACTGTGTGTTAACCCAGACAGTTCGGCGGCACGCCGCTGCGAGAGACCCAGCTGCTGGCGGATCTCAGACAGACGTTTCCCTGGCGCCAGTCCGTCATCGCTCATAGTTGCATTTCCTTTACGGTAGTGGTCAAAGCCGTTGCTTCTCGGCAATGTGGCTTTGACAGGCGGTGATAAAACCTTCAAACAACATACGGGACAGGGCGTACTCGCTGCTGTTCCATTCGGGGTGCCATTGCACGCCGAGGGCAAAAGGGTGGTCATGAACGCTGACCGCCTCGACCAGCCCATCCGTCGAGCGGGCTTCCACGCGAAGCCGTGGTCCTAACGTCCGTGCACCTTGCCCGTGTAACGAGTTTACCCAAAATGTGTTACAGCCTGGTATTAATTGAGACAGCAGTCCTCCCTCCTGAACCTGAACTTCATGAGACGGGGCGTATTGTAGCTCAACCGGCAGTTCAGGATCTTCCCGGTGCTCGAGCAGGTCGTTCTGCTCGAACAGGCGGCGATACAGCGTCCCCCCCGTTGCAACAACGAGTTCCTGCAGCCCCCGGCAGATGGCGAAAATGGGGATGCGCCTTTCGAGCGCGGCGGCAATCAGCGCCATACTCAGAAGATCTCGCCCGGGATCGGCGTCAGGCTCATCGCCGTTTTCACCATAAAGGTGCGGCTGCACGTTACTTGGGCTGCCCGGCAGGTAAATTCCGTCAAGCGTTGGCAGCAGAGCGGTGAGCAGCTCTGGCTCTGCCAGCGCATGCGGTAAGGCAATTGGTAAACCCCCGCGTTAATAATGGCATTCAGGTACTTTTCTTGCAGGGTCTGGGTCTCATGACCCTTAAGCCTGTTTCTACACATCACCACGCCAATAACTGGCTTGTTCATTATATTTTCCATGATCGCCCTCACAAAGTGGACTAAATTTAGGCCATTTTCGCCTGACAAACGGCCTTTTCGTTCAATATTTTCTCAATCTAGCAACGGGATCTGCCTTTTGCAAACTTAATTTAACATTTGACAAACAATTTATTTGCATACAGATTCGATAGGGTGGACATTATATTTGACAGTCCAGAGCAGCGAACGCAAATCCCAAAAACGGTGGTAAATCATGGAAACCAATATCGTAGAAGTTGAGAACTTTGTGCAGCACACGGATGAGAGGCGGGGCAGCGCCTTTACGCAGGAAGTGAAGCGCTATTTAGAAAAGTATCCTGACACCCAGTTTATTGATGTCCTCCTGACCGACCTGAACGGCTGTTTTCGCGGCAAGCGCATCCCGGTTGCCGGACTGAGCAAGCTTGAAAAAGGCTGCTATTTCCCGGCATCGGTTTTCGCCATGGACATTTTAGGTAACGTCGTGGAAGAGGCGGGTCTGGGGCAGGAGCTCGGCGAGCCGGACTGTATCTGCGTGCCGGTGCCGGGCACCCTGACGCCGTCCGCCGCCGACCCGGAATACATTGGTCAGGTGCAGCTCACCATGGTCGATGAAGATGGCGCTCCCTTTGACGTTGAGCCGCGGAACGTACTCAACCGACTCTGGCAGCAGCTGCGCCAGCGCGGCCTGTTCCCCGTGGTAGCGGTAGAGCTGGAGTTCTATTTACTTGACCGTAAACGCGATGCCGACGGCTATCTGCAGCCACCCTGCGCGCCGGGGACCGACGTGCGTAACACGCAGAGTCAGGTCTACTCGGTTGATAATCTTAACCATTTTGCTGACGTGCTGAACGACATTGACGAACTGGCGCAGCTGCAACTGATCCCCGCCGACGGGGCAGTGGCTGAGGCCTCCCCGGGCCAGTTTGAGATAAACCTGCACCATACGGAAAACGTGCTCGACGCCTGCGATGATGCGCTGGCGCTTAAACGTCTCGTCAGGCAGATGGCGGAAAAACATAAGATGCACGCCACGTTTATGGCAAAGCCGTATGAAGAACATGCGGGCAGCGGGATGCATATCCACATCAGCATGCAAAACAACCGAGGCGAAAACGTGCTCGCAGACGCCAACGGCGAGGATTCCGCGCTGCTGAAACGCGCGCTGGCCGGGATGATCGACCTGATGCCTGCGTCCATGGCGCTGCTGGCACCGAACGTCAACTCCTACCGCCGTTTCCAGCCGGGGATGTACGTGCCGACGCAGGCGTCATGGGGACACAATAATCGCACCGTTGCCCTGCGTATCCCCTGCGGCGATCGCCATAACCATCGGGTCGAGTACCGGGTGGCGGGCGCTGACGCGAATCCGTATCTGGTGATGGCGGCGATTTTTGCCGGCATTTTACATGGGCTGGATAACGATTTACCCCTGCAGGAAGAAGTGGAAGGCAACGGTCTGGAGCAGGACGGACTGCCGTTCCCGATTCGTCAGAGCGATGCGCTGTGGGAATTTATGCAAAACGATAGCCTTCGCGAGCGGCTGGGCGAACGTTTCTGCCACGTCTATCACGCCTGCAAAAACGATGAATTACTGCAGTTTGAACGCCTGATTACCGAAACGGAAATTGAGTGGATGCTGAAAAACGCCTGATGACGTGCCCCGGTAAGGGGCCGCTTTGTTTCATCTGACACGTATCACCAAACGGCCTGCGCGGAGCCTGGCCTAACTGTTCGCTGGCACGCCAGCTTTCTCCCGGGAGTCGCGTTATGGAGCGCAGGCGGCACAGGGATTTTCTTAACGACACTGTGTGACGAGGTAGGAAATGATGCAGATGTTCAACTATCCGCAGGGCGAAGGGGGCCAGTCAGGCGCCTGCTGTGAGTGCGAGCCAGAGACGGTGCGCTGGTACGATCGCGTGTGTTCTTTACAACTTCCCCCTTTGCTAAGCAGGTTTGCGTTAAGGACAGCGCGATTGCAAACCACGGTAAGCATGGGGGGGACGGTTTATGGCGACTAACACCTCTCTTGACTCGCCGCGCATGGCCGGCAGAACCCGGCTGCGCAGTTCCCTCAAGCTCTGGCAGGTGGTCATGATGGGGCTGGCTTATCTCACCCCCATGACCGTGTTTGATACCTTCGGCATTGTGTCCGGTATCAGCAACGGCCACGTGCCCGCCTCGTATCTCCTGGCGCTGGCTGGCGTCATGTTTACCGCCA
This sequence comes from Enterobacter sp. FB, assembly GCF_000805795.1. Classification (NCBI taxonomy): domain Bacteria; kingdom Pseudomonadati; phylum Pseudomonadota; class Gammaproteobacteria; order Enterobacterales; family Enterobacteriaceae; genus Enterobacter; species Enterobacter sp. FB. Next base: position 1,167,615 of record NZ_JSZC01000013.1, read on the forward strand.
TCAGCTACGGCAAACTGGTACGACAGTTCCCGGAAGCGGGCTCTGCGTACACCTACACGCAGAAATCGATCGGCCCCCATTTAGGCTTTATGGTCGGCTGGTCATCGCTGCTGGATTATCTCTTCCTGCCGATGATCAACGTGCTGCTGGCGAAGATCTACCTTTCCGCGCTGTTCCCCGAAGTCCCGCCGTGGGTCTGGGTGGTGGGGTTTGTGACGATCCTGACGCTGGCGAACCTGAAGAGTGTGAATCTGGTCGCCAACTTTAACACGCTGTTTGTGCTGGTGCAGATCGCCATCATGGTGGTGTTTGTCATACTGGTGGTGCACGGTCTGCATAAGGGAGAGGGCGTCGGCACCGTCTGGTCGCTCCAGCCGTTTATCAGCGAGAACGCACACCTGATCCCGATTATTACCGGCGCGACTATCGTCTGCTTCTCTTTCCTCGGCTTTGACGCGGTCACCACGCTGTCGGAAGAGACGCCAAACGCGGCGCGGGTGATCCCCAAAGCCATCTTCCTCACCGCTCTGTATGGCGGGCTGATATTTATTGTTGCCTCGTTTTTCATGCAGCTCTTTTTCCCGACGATCGCGCGCTTCAAAAACCCGGACGCTGCGCTGCCGGAAATCGCGCTGTACGTGGGCGGCAAGCTCTTCCAGTCGGTGTTTCTGTGTACCACGTTTGTGAATACGCTCGCTTCAGGCCTGGCCTCGCACGCCAGCGTCTCTCGCTTACTGTATGTGATGGGGCGTGACAACGTGTTTCCGGAGCGGGTGTTTGGCTACGTGCATCCGAAATGGCGTACGCCAGCCCTGAACGTCATTATGGTTGGGATAGTGGCGCTGTCGGCCCTGTACTTCGATCTCGTGACCGCGACGGCGCTGATCAACTTTGGCGCGCTGGTGGCGTTTACGTTTGTTAATCTCTCGGTGTACAACCATTTCTGGCGGCGTAAGGGGATGAACAAAACGTGGAAAGATCGGTTCCACTATCTCCTGCTGCCGCTCATTGGTGCCGTCACGGTCGGCGTGCTGTGGATAAACCTCGAAGCGACGTCCCTGACGCTTGGCCTCATCTGGGCGGCGCTGGGGATCCTTTACCTGACATGGCTCACGCGCCGTTTCCGAAAACCGCCTCCGCAGTTTGAAGCCGGTAAGATAGAACAGGCCTGGGATTCCTGAACGAAAAACGGCACCAGTACGCTGGTGCCGTTTTTCGGGAAACGGACGTCCGCCCGCGAGCATATTATCTCAGACGTTTATGAAGACTTGCGCCCACCAGCAGTGCGGCACAGAGCATTAGCGCGATAAACCCGCCCACGCCGTTCCAGCCGTAGTGATGCCAGAACACGCCGCCGAGCGTCCCGGCGATGCTGGACCCCAGGTAATAGCTAAACAGATAAAGAGACGATGCCTGACCTTTGGCGCGACGCGCGCGTGGGCCTATCCAGCTGCTGGCGACCGAGTGGGCGGCGAAGAACCCTGCCGAGAAGAGCAGCATGCCGGCAAAAATCAGCCACAGGGAGGAGAAGAGCGTCAGCAGCAGGCCGACCAGCATCACCGATGTGAAGAACAGCATGACCGGGCCGCGGCCATAGCGGGCGGTCATTGCCCCGGCCTTCGGTGAACTCCACGTACCGGTCAAATAAGCCACCGAGAGTAAACCGACAATAGCCTGGTTCAGATGCCACGGCGAGAGCATCAGGCGATAGCCAATATAGTTAAACAGCGTGACGAAGGCGCCCATCAGCAGGAAGCCGGTCAGGAACAGGCGCGGCAGCCCCTTGTCGCGCCAGTGCAGGCGGAAGTTGATAAACAGCGTTTTCGGGCGCAGCGATGTCGGGCGGAAATGACGCGATTCCGGCAGAATTTTCCAGAACATCAGGGCAGAAGCCAGCGCGAAACAGCCGATGACCGCCAGCGCAATACGCCAGCTAAAGAAGTCCGTGAATACCCCGCTCAGCAGACGTCCGCTCATCCCGCCAATCGAGTTCCCGCTGATGTATAGCCCCATAGAGAAGGCAACAAAGCTCGGGTGGATCTCCTCGCTGAGGTAGGTCATCCCGACCGCCGCCACGCCGCTGAGCGAGAGCCCGATCAGCGCGCGCATCACCAGGATGCCGTGCCAGCTGGTCATCATGGTCGAGAGTAGCGTACAAACCGAGGCCAGCATCAGCGCGGTTACCATCACCTGTTTACGGCCGATGGCGTCAGAGAGCGGCCCGGTAAAGAGCAGGCCAACCGCCAGCATACCGGTTGAAATAGAGAGGGATACGCTGCTGCTGGCGGGTGAAACGCCAAACTCATGGGAGAGCACGGGCAGGATCGGCTGAACGCAATAGAGCAGGGCGAAGGTCGCCAGACCGGCGGAGAAGAGCGCCAGCGTGACGCGCATAAATTGGGGGGTACCACGTTTAATGAACTGAACCGGCTGCGATGTTGCAGGTAAATCATCGATATCGCTCGCCGGATCGATATCAATGGCAGTTGTACGACTCACACAGTTTCCTTGCTTAAACATCCCCGTGATTTCTGGTGACGGGTATGACCACCTGATAAGGGTAGGAAAATGTAAATATTCTGTCTAATATATTAATAATCTCAAATGATACTTTAGAAATATGAATATCGAGCTGCGTCATCTCCGCTACTTTGTCGCTGTCGCCGAAGAGCTGCATTTTGGCCGAGCGGCGGCGCGGCTGAACATCTCTCAGCCCCCCTTAAGCCAGCAGATTCAGATCCTGGAGCAGCAGGTCGGGGCGCGCCTTCTGGCCCGCACCAACCGCAGCGTAAGCCTGACGGCGGCGGGTAAGCAGTTTCTCATCGACAGCCGACAAATTCTGAGCATGGTCGAGGACGCCGCCGCCCGGGCAGAACGGCTCTATCTCGGGGAGGCCGGAGAGTTGCGCATCGGGTTTACCTCGTCCGCACCGTTTATCAGCGCCGTCTCGGAAACCCTGTCGTCATTCCGTCGCCATTTCCCGGATGTTCATATTCAAACGCGCGAGATCAACACCCGCGAGCAGATCGCGCCGCTCAATGAAGGTTCGCTGGATCTGGGGCTGATGCGTAATACCCAGCTGCCGGACTCGCTGGCGTGGGAGGTGATCCTGCGCGAGCCGCTGATGGCCATGATCCCGCACGATCACCCGCTGGCGTCGCGTCCGGCGGTTTCGCTGGCAGAGCTGGCAAACGAGCCGTTTGTCTTTTTTGACCCGCAGGTCGGAACGGGTCTGTATGACGATATCCTGGGGCTGATGCGCCGCTACGATCTTGCCCCGGTCATCACCCAGGAAGTCGGGGAGGCAATGACCATTATCGGCCTGGTCGCCGCCGGGCTGGGCGTCTCTATTCTTCCGGCCTCCTTTAAGCGGGTACAACTGCGCGAAATGCGCTGGGTGACCATCGCCGAAGAGGATGCCGTTTCAGAGATGTGGCTGGTCTGGGCAAAACATCGCGAACAGAGCCATGCCGCACAGCGCTTCAAACATCAGTTGATGAACGCCTCCGCCGGGCGGCATTTTCAGGGAAAAGTGGGCAAAAATGTGCAGTAAATCACATGGCTAAGTAAATATTTGACGGCAGCCCTGCAAGTGCTTCACCATAGCCAACAGTTTATTTCGAAGCTCGAAAATAAGGGAGTACGAGGTGGTCGCTGATAGTCAGCCAGGGCATATTGATCAGATTAAGCAGACCAACGCTGGCGCGGTGTATCGCCTGATTGATCAGCTTGGTCCGGTTTCGCGTATCGATCTTTCGCGCCTGGCACAGCTGGCACCCGCCAGTATTACCAAGATTGTCCGCGAGATGCTGGAAGCGCACCTGGTTCAGGAGACGGAAATTCAGGAGCCGGGCAGCCGTGGTCGTCCGGCAGTCGGGCTGGTGGTGGAGACGGAAGCCTGGCACTACCTGTCGCTGCGCATCAGCCGGGGGAGATCTTCCTTGCGCTGCGCGATCTCAGCAGCAAGCTGGTGGTGGAAGACCGTCTTGATCTGCCGCTCAACGCCGGGGAACCGCTCCTCGACGCGATTGTTTCGCATATCGATCGCTTCTTTATTCGTCACCAGCAGAAGCTTGAACGCTTAACGGCCATTGCCATCACCATGCCGGGGATTATTGATACCGAAAATGGCATTGTTCACCGCATGCCGTTTTACGACGATGTTAAAGAGATGCCGCTGGGCGAAGTGCTGAAAAACCATACCGGCGTGCCGGTCTATATTCAGCATGACATCAGCGCCTGGACCATGGCGGAGGCGCTGTTCGGCGCGTCACGCGGGGCGAGGGATGTGATTCAGGTGGTTATCGATCATAACGTCGGGGCAGGCGTCATTACCGACGGACGTCTTCTCCACGCCGGAAGCAGCAGTCTGGTGGAAATTGGCCATACCCAGGTCGACCCATACGGTAAGCGCTGCTACTGCGGTAACCACGGCTGTCTGGAGACCATTGCCAGCGTGGAAAGCGTGCTGGAGCTGGCGCAGGTCAGGCTCAGTCAGTCCATGAGCTCATCGCTGCACGGACAACCCCTCACGGTGGATTCTCTCTGCGCCGCGGCGCGTCAGGGCGATCTGCTGGCGAAGGACATCATTACCGGGGTGGGGAATAACGTTGGCCGCATTCTGGCGATTATGGTGAACCTCTTCAACCCGCAAAAAATCCTTATTGGCTCACCGCTGAGCCAGGCGGCGGAGATCCTCTTCCCGGCGATTACGGCCTGTATTCAGCAGCAGTCACTTCCCGCCTACAGCCGGAACATTGCGGTAGAAAGTACCCAGTTTTCCAATCAGGGCACGATGGCCGGCGCCGCGCTGGTCAAAGATGCCATGTATAACGGCTCGCTGTTGATCCGCCTGTTACAGGGTTAACTCTTTTTTGCAGATGTAAGAAAAATTGCGCTATCTCAAGCCGGGTAGCGCACGCATCCCGTAGACTTCCTCCACTGAATTATTTACCTGGTTTATATTTTCGAAGCATACCCAAGAGGTGGAGTGAGTCATGCTTAAGCGTTTCTTTGTTACTGGTACAGATACCTCTGTCGGCAAGACCGTTGTATCCCGCGCATTGCTGCAGGCGCTGGCAGCAAGCGGTAAACGCGTGGCAGGGTACAAACCGGTCGCAAAAGGGAGTAAAGAGACGCCAGAGGGATTGCGTAATAAAGACGCCCTGGTACTGCAAAGCGTCTCGTCACTGGAACTGCCTTATCACGCGATCAATCCTATTGCGTTAAGCGAAGAGGAGAGCAGCGTGGCGCACAGCGGCCTGATTAATTACCCTCTGCTGTCCAACGGTCTGGCGAGCCTGTGCGAGAAGGTCGATCACGTGGTGGTGGAAGGCACGGGCGGCTGGCGCAGCCTGATGAACGATCTGCGCCCGCTGTCGGAATGGGTGGTGCAGGAACAGCTTCCGGTGGTGATGGTGGTGGGGATCCAGGAAGGGTGCATCAACCATGCGCTGCTGACGGCGCAGGCGATTGCCAATGACGGCCTGCCGCTGGTTGGCTGGGTGGCCAACCGCATCAACCCTGGTCTGGCGCACTATGCGGAGATCATCGACGTGCTGAGCACCAAACTACCCGGACCACTGGTGGGCGAACTGCCTTATCTGCCTCGCGCCGAGCAGCGCGAGCTAGCGCAATACATCGATCTCTCTGCCCTCAGTGGCGTGTTGACCGTAGATCGAGTCGTGGCGTAACGTCCGCGACAGCACGGACGCCAGCACGCAGGCGACCAGCAAACCGGGCAGTAAAAAATATTGCCCGGTCATTTCACAGACCATCAGCGCCGACATAATGGGCGCATGCGTGGTCGCGGCGAGTAGCGTCGCCATCCCCGCCAGCCCAAGCAGAATCGCCGTCTCAGCGCCCGGCAGCCACAGCGCGAAAAGCTGTGCAAACAGCATCCCTGTCGCCATGCCGACAAACAGCGTGGGCGTGAACACCCCGCCCGGCGCGCCCGAACCGCTGCTCGCCAGTACCGCCAGTAGTTTACAGATAAAGACGCCTGCAACGATCGACAGCAGCGGTGGGGCGAGCAGAAAAGCCTGCACCACGCTGTAGCCGTTCCCCCACACCTTCGGCGTCAGAAGAGACAGTAGCCCGACGATCGCACCGCCGAGCGCCAGCTGCCACGGGGGCGAAAGCTTAAGGCGCAGGAATAGCCCGTGGCTGAACGCCATCAGCCACATCAGCAGCGGTCCGCAGAGACCCGCCAGCAGCCCCATGGCGGCCAGCAGGGCATAATCAGTTGCGGTGAGTGTGCCGCTCAGATGGACCGCGTAGAGCGTGCCGGTTCCCGGCGCCAGGAGCTGCGTGGTGAGAAGCGCCACTACCGCCGCGATAACCACGGGCCCGAGCGAGGCCAGCATCAGGGTGCCAAACAGAATCTCCGCAATGAACAGGCTTCCGGCTAACGGAGCATGGTAGGCGCTGGCCATCCCGGCCGCGGCGCCGCAGGCGATCCATAACTTCCATTCGGATTTGGGCGTAAAGCGCCGGGCAAAAAAGGAGGCGGCGAGGGCGGCAAGCAGGATCATCGCCCCTTCACGCCCGATGGCGCTTCCGCTTGCCACGACCAGCAGCGAGGCAAGGGATTTCACCAGGCTGGCGCCGTAATCAAACTGACCGTCGCCGGTCTCCAGCGCTTCCATATAATCGGTGGGGGCATGAGGCCGCTGGGCGGTCAGCCGTTGCCATCCCCATAGTAACAGTCCCGCAGCCAGCCCGCCCAGCGCGGGCGTCAGCGCGCGCCGCCAGGGTGAGAGCGACGAGGCGGCATTCACCAGGCTGCCGCTGTCGTTGCTGAGAAGCAGCCACTCCAGCAGATACATGCTGTGGCGGAACACCGCCACGGCCAGCGCGGCCAGCACGCCGGTGACGGTAGCAATCAGCAGTCGACGAAACATCGCGCGGATGTCGGGGTACGTATGAAGACGTTGCATGGGTCGCGAGTAAACGGGAAAGATACAATATTGTGGCGGGAAATCGCGGGGTTAGCAAAAGGTATGCGTGCGGAAAAGCCGGGCGATGCCCGGCCGGAAAGATTAGCTCTCGCTATGTATATTCAACGCCCGACGCGTACGACCTGAACTGAGATACTCGGCAATATAGTCCTGAGAAATCTCGCCGTTGTAGCGCCCGTCCTCATCCACGATCGGCATCCAGCTGGTGTTGCTCTCATACAGGCGTGACAGCACCACGCGCAGGTTGTCTTCGGCTTTGCCGGTCATGCGGAACGGATGCAGGATGTCGGCGCAGGTCCCGCTGGCGTTACGCGCTTCGCGACGCTTCACAAAGCCCAGCGGCTTGCCGTGCTCGTCAACCACGGTAATCGCGCGAATATCGTTATCATCCATGGTGGCAAAGGCTTCTGGCAGCGGCGTCGAACCCCGCACCGTAATGGTCGGCTGCTGGTCGGTGACGTCGCCCGCCGAGACTAGCAGCAGGCGCTTCAGCGTGCGGTCCTGACCGACAAACGAGCCGACAAACTCGTTCGCCGGTTTCGCCAGCAGTTCGTCCGGGCTGGCGCACTGGACGATTTTCCCCTGCCGGAACACCGCAATACGGTCGCCAAGCTTCAGGGCCTCATCGATATCGTGGCTCACCAGCATGACGGTTTTTTTCAGCTTGCGCTGCATCTCGAGGAACTGGTTCTGGATCACCTCGCGGTTAATCGGGTCCACCGCGCCGAAGGGCTCATCCATCAGCAGCACCGGAGGATCTGCCGCCAGGGCGCGGATCACGCCGATGCGCTGCTGCTGGCCGCCGGACATCTCGCGCGGATAGCGATTCAGGAACTTATGCGGATCCAGCGCCACCATATCCATCAGCTCTTCGGCGCGGGTTTTGCAGCGCGCTTTATCCCAGCCCAGCATGCGCGGTACGACGGTAATGTTCTCTTCGATGGTCATGTTCGGGAACAGGCCAATCTGCTGGATCACGTAGCCGATGTTGCGGCGCAGGGTGACGGTGTCCATCCCGCTGGTGTCTTCGCCGTTGATCAGGATCGTCCCGCTGCTCGGCGTAATGAGGCGGTTAATCATCTTCAGGGTGGTGGTCTTCCCGCAGCCGGACGGGCCGAGCAGGACGCACATTTCCCCTTCGGGCACGTTCAGGTTGACGTTGTCGACGGCCTTGAAGGTCTGGCCGTGCTTCTGTGAAAAGTGTTTGGTGAGGTTTTCCAGTTTTATCATTATCGAATCCCCTTCGGAGTCAGAACCACCTGCAGACGGTGCAGCAGCCAGTCGAGCACAATCGCTAAAAGACAAATCATCAGCGCACCCGCAATCAGCATGCGAATATCGCTTCCGCCGATGCCGTTGAGCAGCAGCAGGCCCAGACCGCCCGCGCCGATCACTGCGGCAATCGCCATCACGCCGATGTTCATCACCACGGCGGTGCGGATCCCGCCGAAAATCACCGGCAGCGCCATCGGAATTTCGACCCAGCGCAGTCGCTGCCAGAAGGTCATGCCGATGCCGCGCCCGGCTTCACGCAGGCCCGGCGGCAGGCTGTCGAGCGCCGTATGGGTGTTACGCACAATCGGCAGCAGCGAGTAGAGAAACACCGCCGTGATCGCGGGCAGGGCGCCAATCCCCTGACCGATCAGCGAAAAGAGCGGGATCATCAGGCCAAACAGCGCAATGGACGGAATGGTCAGCACGATGGTGGCAATCCCCAGCACCGGCGTCGCCAGCCACCTGTGGCGAACAATCAGAATGCCGAGCGGGACGCCGATGAGAATGGCTAAGCCCACGGCCAGCGCCACCAGCCACAGATGCTGCAGCGTCAGGGTTAAGAGGTAGTCCCAGTTGTCCAGAATGTAGTGAATCGTCTCCATAGCGCCTCCTACAGCAGCTGTTTGCTACGCAGGAAATCACGGGCGACCTGCTGCGGTGACTGATGGTCGATATCCACCTTCTTGTTCAGTTCGGTGATAACGTCGTTGTTGAGCTGGGCCGAGAGGGTGTTGAGCGCCTCTTCCAGGCCCGGATTGGCCTCCAGCGTGTCCTTACGCACCACCGGGGTGACCGCATAGCTCGGGAAGAAGCCTTTATCGTCTTCCAGCACCTTGAGATCGAAGCCCTTCACGCGCCCGTCGGTGGTATAAATCAGCCCGGCGTCGACGAAGCCGTCGCGCACTGCGTTATAAACCAGACCGGGGTCCATCTGGCGGATCTGCGGGCGGTCCAGGTCCATCTTATAGGCGGCCTGAAGCGGCTTCATGCCGTCGCTGCGCCCGGCAAATTCCAGGTCTAAGCCCAGCAGCCAGTTTTTGTCCGGGTTGGTTTTACGGATCTGCTCAATCTTCGCCACCATCTCCGACATGGTGTTGATATGTTCCGCCTCGGCGCGCTTGCGCTGCATGGCGAACGCATAGGTGTTGTTCATGTCGGCGGGCTTGAGCCAGACCAGACCGTGCTTCGCGTCCAGACGTTTCACCGTCTCGTAAGACTCCTGGGGCGACATGCGCTTGTTGATATGGTTAAAGATGATTAATGACGTGCCGGTGTACTCCCAGGTCATATCAATCTGCTTGTTGATCATCGCGTTGCGGGAGATCACCGTGGCGATATTGGTTTGCGGCTGCACCTGAAAGCCTTTCTTTTGAAGGTACTGCACGGTCATCGCCGAGAGAATGTGCTGCTCGGTAAAGCTCTTGGTCGCCAGAATCAGCGGGGCCGCAATGGTCTGGCCGGTGAACAGCGCCGCGGCACACAGCGCCGCCAGGCTGGATATCAGTCTCATAAAAGCTCCTAGTTATTGTTATCGAGCGAGATGGGGACTCATCACGCGACCCAGCGCCGCCAGCAGGGTATCGAGGATCAGGGCGAACAGGGCGGTGGCCGCCGCGCCGAGGATCAGGGTCGGAAAATCGTTCAGGTAAATGCCGGGGAAAATCAGCTCGCCGTAGCTGCTGGCACCGATCAGGAACGCCAGCGGTGCGGTACCGACGTTAATGGCGGTGGCGATGCGGATCCCCGAGAGCATGACCGGCCAGGCGGCAGGCAGCTCAACCTGGCGCAGACGCTGCCATTTGGTCATCCCGATGCCGTTTGCCGCTTCCAGCAGCGACGGCGGGACCGAGCACAGCCCGGCATAGGTGTTGCGCACGATCGGCAGCAGCGAGGCGAGGAACAGGGCGATGATGGCCGGCGTATCGCCAATACCAATCACCACCATCGCCAGCGCCAGCACGGCCAGCGGCGGCAGCGTGTTGCCGACGTTGAAGATTTGCATCACATATTCGGCGATACCCCGCGCGGCCGGGCGGCTCAGCAGAATACCGGCCGGAATACCCACCAGCAGGGCAAAGAACATTGATGAGAAAACCAGAATCATATGCTGTTGCCCGAGATAGATCAGGTCAACCTGACGCGCTCTGATGGTCTCCAGCCCGATCCCCCAGACGAGGAGGGCGAGAACCACGATAATGGCGCCGACAAACAGCAGCGAACGTTTGAATAATGGGTGCATTGCGGTGTGTCTCCCTGTGCGCATGCGTTATAGCAACCACCGGTTGCCTGTTGTTATGCCATGTTTCGGCAGGGGTAATTGACCTATAGCAAGCGTTTGGGAAGGGTTCCAGCGAAGGGGGAAAATCAGTAACCCTATGAAACTAGTGGCAACCTGAGGTCAGGCCTTATGGCATAAGGCCTGATTGTGGGGCGGGCAGAATAGTCCTAAAGCGAATATTTATATGTGACAGTGTCACATTTAAAGGGCTTTTATGCCGATTACAGGTCATTACCTTCATAGAGGGGCGCGAACCCGTCGAACCCGCGACGAGACGGTGATTATTGAGACGGTGGCGACAACCGCAAGCATCACGCCTAGCGCCAGCATGGCGTTAAAGCCAATCCATCGGAACAGCAGCAGCCCCGCGATGCCGCCCGTAATGAACGAAAACAGGGTGGTTAAGTGGGTTTTTAGCTGGCTTTTTTGCGCCGCCGTATCTTTGGAGTAATCCCTGCGCAGCATCGCCACCATGACGGAGGCCAGGGAAATCCCCGCGTCCGTTAGCGTGCCGGTAATGTGCGTCGATCTTACCCGTCCGCCGGAAAGCTGCGTGGAGGTGGAATTATGAATGCCCATCAGAAAGCAGAGAAAAAGAATAATCTCGCGATTGCTGGTGAGCGCATGGAAATACATTTCGTAGAAGGAAACGCCGGTCAGTAATATCCCCTCGACAAAAAGGATCTGGCAAAAAACCAGCCTGACGTTATGGATAATTCCCCATATGACGATCGTGCGCGCAATAATGGCGCCAGCCACAAAAGAGAGAATTATCGAGCCGAAGAAAATCATATCGCTCAGATCGGTAGAAGAAACTTCGCTGGATAACTGTGAGGTGTTGCCGGTCATGTGTGAGGGAAAAAAACCAAATGCCCCGAGGGCGATGGCGTTCAGCAAACCTGCTGAGGTCGCCAGCCAGAGAGCAAGCCGGCGATCCTCCTGGTGCGTTCGTTCTTTCTTGAGTTTAATCAGCAAGAATACCTCCGGGTTGAGCTTTGCCTGACTATTCAGGCTAGCAAAGCGGTGCAACGGGCTGTCCAGGATATGGCTTAATTATTATTCCCTCTGACGACAATCAGGGTTTCGTAATTAAATAAAACAGCCTCGTTGCGGTATTCATTCAGGCATTAAGTTTTATATCATGCCGTTATTGCCGTGACGCAAAAATGCCGGACGCTGGTTAAGGCGCTCGAACCAGGCCTCAATGGCGGGCACGTCTGGCTTATCAAACGGCGTCATTTTCCAGCGATTCACCGACAGCCCAAGCACCACGTCCGCGAGGGTAAACGTCTCGCCCGCCGCAAAGGCCCCGGTGCGCTGCAGCTGGTTTTCCAGAATGGTGATGCAGTGGTTCCACTCTTTGATTCCCGCCGCAATGCGCTCAGGGTCGTTAAAGTCCGGGTTTTTACGCCCCAGCGCCGGGAAGACATAGCGCCAGGCGTTGTTAAATTCAGTGGCCTGCCAGTCCATCCAGCGCTCAACGTTGGCGCAGGCCTGCGGTTCTGCGGGCAGCAGATCGTGACGTTCGGCCTTGCGCGCCAGATAACGGCAGATGGAATTGGACTCCCACAGCACGAAATCACCGTCAATCAGCACCGGCACCATGGCGTTGGGGTTCAGGGCGCGGAAGGCATCCGTTTCCGTCGAGGCAAAACCGCTGCCGTAATCTTCCTGCTGATAGGCTATGCTCGCTTCTTCGCAGGTCCAGAGCACTTTACGAACGTTGATGGAGGTGGTTTTGCCGAGGATGCTGATCATTACGCAGGTGTCCTTTAATGGATGTTATTGTTTAAAAACAATACACCAGATGTGCCAGAGAGGTTGGGGCAAAATTTGGTGGGGCGTGCTCTGTCTGACCCCGGTGAACGTTTCTGGAAGGCGCCTCGCAAACCGAAAAGTAACCTTATGAAATTCAGCGTTATGTCTTTTCCTCTACGAGGCGCGGTCGTAAAGTGCCTGCGTTGCGGCACATCCGCAATCGGGCGTAGGAACCCGTCAACCATATAGTGACATTACGTATGTCGCAGCAGTGCCGATCTCGTTACAATAACGGTGGCGCTGACGGAGCAGCCGTAAGGCTGGCCGTTTTCTATATGGGCGGTATTCCTACCTCTGTCAGCGCTACCCCCCGAGCGTAGGAACTCAAAGGGTGGTTAAATAAACTCCATATAGAAGGAAGCCTTGTATGGCGACTATCCCAACATTGACTTATCTCCCGTCTGACGAAAACGTCATTCTGCAACGTATCTCCCGACCGCTTCCGGCCGATGCCGATCTCTTTGACGTCGCCGACAACTGCGCCGCGCTGGTGAGCGTGCTGGTCGAAACCGATGATGTCGCGAGCCGTAATGCGCTGTGCGAGCGTCTCCTTGAGGCTCTGCGCAGGCTGCGCGCACTCTGCGATGCCGATCTTCCGCCATACCTGATTGAACAGTTGATCATGGGTGAGAAAACCAACTCCTGCGTGCCCGACTGCTGGCAGGACACCTTAACGCAGGTGGACTACGTTCTGGCGCTGACGCAAGCCGTTATGGGGGGAACGCTGCCCGCTCACGTAGTGAAGGAGCTGACAGGCCTGCTGCACGATATGGTGTGGCTGCTGGCTGAGTTTGTGAAGGAGCCGCGCATTACTGCGCATTAAGGGGCTGGCGTGGAGGGGCGGCAGCGCCCCTTTGAAAGAGTGATTAACGCGATCGGTTCCCGGTATCCAGAAGCGATGTACCGTAGGAGTTGTCGATGGTACAAAGCCAGCGACCATCGCTTTCCTGCCGAAAAACATAGGTCGCGCGGCGCGACATTTCCGTGATTCCACCCTGACCATCAGGAAAACGCAGAACGGTTTCCATGATAACGAGGGCATTGTCACCGCCTTCGATCACCTGCATCTCTCCTTGTTCCACAATCAATTGGTCCTGGAAATAATCCGAGATGGCAATAAACGCGTTGCGGATGTTTTCTTTGCCTTTAACCGTCATGCCGGGCTTAACCACCAGAGCCGCGTCTTCGGCGTAGTGTTTCATCAGCGCGTCATAGTTTTTGGTGGTGATGGCGCGATCGCAGGATTCGATTATCTGGCGTAGCGGGTGTGGGGTCATGCGTATTTTCTCAGAGAGGGGGAAAGCGTATTAACTTAACAGTCTGGCGTGTTTGTATAGCTACCAGGTTTTGTGGCTGGTAGCGTTGGGGAAGAGGTATGGAGGTAACGTTTGGTTTGCTAAGAGCGAAAAGCGGAAGTTTGCAATAGCTCTCATTGCGGATGATGGCCGCACCCGTAGCAGGAAAGAGGTGTTGTTTTAACCTTAACGTCGTTTTTCGTAATTGAAGTATTTACCTGTTGCAGAATTCCGTTCTCATCAACAACCAGACCCGGATAAAAACTGTTTTCGCCAATTCAGACTAATTCCCTTCGCTGATGCTCATGTTGCGGGACCAACCAGAATACAGGATCGGTGGCATCAAGACGGCCATATACTTCGCTGAATATTTCATTCAACGGTTTGCCAATCTTTTTGATCGGAAAATAAAGCAATGGTGTGTAGTCTCGGCCACGCTTCTGTCCGCCATGCATAGTCTCGCGCTTGGCCAGTAGTCCATCCCCGGCTCTTTTACGATTACATTTCCAGCGATATTCAGCACCTGGATTATTAGAATGGTGCCGCGTAGTTTTGTAGACGCTGCGATACAGTTTGCGGGGCTTATTCAGTGGAGGAGTCCGCAAAGCCCGACCCCGTGTATCCTTTATTTTGTGAGTCAGTAACTTCTGCAGGAGCTAGATTCAATAGTTGGTGACTGTATAAAAATGTCATACTTAAAGGCAACCTCATTTTGCTGAAATACCATCACATTGACAATAATTAAAGGTCCACTGCTGGATGCAAGTCAGACGGAACGGAGAAATTATCAGCTTTGACGCTCAGGTTGGTAAGTTCAGTTTTCTGGTAATGAACAATTCATCTTGTGAATGTATTTCATGGATTTATACTTAAAATGCATGAATTGTTTTCATGTACTGTTTGCTATATAATTTGTGTTACAATATAAATATCCAACATAATTTAGGTCGCTAAGATATGTATAAGTGCCTCAGGTTGCCTTTTGATAAGGTAAAAATCGACAGGATGTGTGATGAGAAAGGTAACAATGCCTCATATGTAAGAATCACCTACAATGAGTTCTACTTTTATTTAAGTTACTATGATCTGAGACCAGTTACACCACATTTTAATTCAATTGAATGCATTCACAAAACCGGATATCTTTTTATTATAGCATATAAAATATCACCTAATAGCTATAGGATATGCTGGCTAGGAGATTGCGATTGCATAGAGTTCAGAAAAATGGATACTGAAGGAAGTCGTGGAAGTTCTGCATGTTTAGCTGTATTACTTGGTCTGATTTTATTTTCACTTTCTATAGGTGCATATTATTCATCCAGCACAGACATATTTATATGTTATGTACCATTTTTATTACTGAGCCTGTTTGGTTTTATCCTGGCACTCCTTGTTTTTTTTCAAACATACTCAGTTGAATTCATCCAATTTCGAGATTTGATGCGAAAAAACCTTATGCAAGAAAAAGGTTTATTTTTTCCCTTTACAAACTTACCATCAAGTTGCCAGCATAAACAAGATTATGAGCTAAACCTAAGGTTACCTAAGGAACTTAACCGCAGAACAGTTACCATAGAATCTGTATATCGTGAGAGAAAAAGTGTAACTGTATACGAACCCAATACTGGATCAGACTTATCTTATAGCACAGGCTATACAAAATGCATGATTAATATGGTTTGTGGCGGAGAAAAATTTACATTTGAGTATGAAGAGTCTTTTGGTGAGCCCGCTCCATTTATTGCAAAGGGCGATAAAGCCAAACTATATTGGTATGGAACGGAACATGAAGTAATTCCCCGTGATCGCGAAGATATTACTTATGGAATACGTCTTATCTGTTTATATAATATAACAACGGATAACTTTTATGAAAGTCGCATGTGTAATGAACCGGGTAATGTTTTCAAAGTAGTGCAAAGGGGAGGGCAGGATTTGTATAAACACTACTCGCAATGTTGATTAAAAGTTAATCTCTCATGCGAACCCACCAAAGATATTTCCAATAAGAGCTGGCTGCAGCCATCGAGCCGCACCAGTTGTTTTTTTCTTCACTCTTTAAATTTCCCTTAATCACTTGGACATAAAATATTTTCTATCCACTGATACTGATAACATATCAGTTCGAAAAACTCTATATTAAACAACCACAACCACAACCACAACCACAACCACAACCACAACCACAACCAGAGAAGTAAATGCTACTAGTGATATTTTTCCAAGGCTGGAGCCGTATTTCAAAACCATAAAAATCAAAAGGAGAAAAGCCAAGGCAGGCAGTCCCCATACTACAAAAAACACAATTAATTCAAATGCCGCAACCAAAATGCGGGGTATAACCAAATAAATTACTAATATATTCCCTTTTAGCTTTTTCGCATAACATTAATTATTCCATGATTAATTATACTTCACTGATCCTTTCATGTTCATATCTACTTGTTCTGTAAGCCCAGCCATTCTGTCTATACCCGTCGGGGTATTGGAGGAGTTTAACGACAAAACTCCCTTAGCTCCAACGAGAATAAAAAAAGCACTACAGCTTCAGCCATAATAATCCCCTATACGTCAAAGCCGGGTTTTTTATCGTGGCGCTTCGTGGTATGCAAAATGGCACCCGTTACACTTTCAGAAAATCACTGTGGTTAACCGGCAGCTAAGAGCGAGGAACGGGCATACAGGAAGAGGGAAGCTGGTTTATTCCAATAATTAGTTTTTGAGTAACGAAACATGCTTATTGGAAAATACGCCATAAAGTGACTTTTGCTGGTATTGTTAAATTCTTATCACCAAAAGAGGATATGCTAATGATTATAAGGGCTTGTGTTCGGGCTAAAAAAAGCCGTAAGCAGTTATCTGCTTACGGCTTCCAGAACGGTGATGATTTTCTGACAATCAGGCCGCTTTCACAGCCCTGATTTTTTTGGCGTCAGCCGCGTCGGATTCTGTTTTATCCGCTACAGCTGGAGCAGTGAGATCGGGGAGCTTGCTGGTACGCAGAATATGCTGCACGGTCTCTTTCTGCTCGGCGAGATACAGGCCAAGATTTTCAGCCTGCGTTTCATCCATCTGCATTCCGCTTTGCAACAGCCAGTCGGTGAACGCGTCGGCCATATCGAGCAGCTTGTCGTGAGCGTCAGCCTCTTTCTTACTGGCAAATGTCATTTTCTCTTCACCTTTTCTTACGACAACAAATTTTGTTTCAACAGCCATCGTGCACCTCGCTATACTGTATTTATATGGGTCTTCCCCGATCATGGTGGGAAGGCTCAGAACGCCATATTCAGCTTTCCGTAGTGGAACATCACCCCCAGTTTAAAGCGCTCCCGGTTTCGGTATCCCCTGGCTTTTATCCTCAGCAGCCTGATCTTGCTGTTAAGTGCCTCCGCATTTCCGTTTGAGACACTGTGTCGCATCGCATTCAGGATCCCGTACAGCCTTTTTCCTATCGTTTTCGCGGCATTTTTCATCATGGGAACGTCACTGTTAGCCGCCAGCGCCAACCATCTCTGCCAGTCACTCCGTCTTTCCTCGCTCCATGGCCTGTTCCAGATATCCTTTGCCAGCTCTTTCAGCGCCCAGCACTGGCTCGTCAGCTTCATCTGTGCACGCAGCCACATCAGCTTTTCCTGCCGGGATTCGGTCATCCACTTATCGCTGTACTGCCACAGGAAGCGGGTTCCTTTTGCCTGGTGTCGGCTTTCAACAGGGAGGTGCGGATGTTCATTCTGACGGGTTTTATCAACTACCTCGCCCAGTTGCTTCGCCACATGGAAGCGGTCAAAGGCGATTTTCTCAACCGCACTGGGTAAGTGGATACGCGCTGCTCTTATATAGCCCGCGTTCATGTCCATTGAGAGCGTTTTGATAGCCAGCAACTGCCCATCAGTGAGCGTGCGAAGATAGCCGGCAAGACTCTCTGTGCCGCGATCATCCGTTAAGGCCAGCGCCCGACCATCGCGATCGGAGATCACCGTTATGTAACGATGTCCTTTTTTAAAGGCGACCTCATCCACATTCATATGACGGGCGGATAATGGCTTTTTTATCCGGGCAAGACCTCGCTTAACTGCCCGGGTCATAATGCCGTCAACCGCATTCCAACTGAGCTTAAGTTGCTTCCTGACAGCATCAACGGTGCTGATTTTCAGCCATGAGAGAACGAACGATTCGAATAGCAACGTATACCGACTTCCGGGGCCAGCCCACGGAACAGGCAACGTCAGGCAGCCATGCTCCGGACACATAATTCGTGGAACATCGGCTTCAACAATAGTGGTGAACTGGCAGGTATCAAGATGGCGCCATTTACGATGACGGTGATCGTGAACAGAACAGGATTTACCGCAGGTCGGACAGGCTAGCCGGGTGTTTTCAGCGATCTCAATAGTGACAGTAACAGAACCGGCATTTTCATCGAGAGAAAGGGACTTTACCTGCCACGGATCGGACAGGTTGAGAATATGAGCGTAGAGGGACTTTTCGTCCATGGCGGTGACCTCTGGCGATTAAATACACCATTATCATGCCTTCAGCCACCACAACAAGGGAAGACCCATTTATATACAGTATAGCAGCAACAGATCGACGTTGCAGCAAAATATGCATTACTGGCGAAGCTGCTGTGTTTCCGGGCCAACCATACTGCGTCGCCATGCCCCAGGCGCCTGACCATACTGGCGCTTAAAGCTGCGGTTGAAGGACTGCTGGGAGTCAAAGCCCAGCGCGATCGCCACGTTCAGAATCGGTTCGTCGCTGTGGGATAACCGCTCAACCGATTTTTGCAGCTTTTGCGCGCGAATATACCCGGCGAGGGGATAGCCCGTATGCTCTTTGAACAGGCGCTGGAGGTGCCATTTTGAGTAGCCGGAACGCCTGGCGACGGTCTCAATGTCCAGGCGGCTGTCCAGGTTGTTGTCGATCCAGTCGAGTAAATCATGCATAAATGCGCCAGTGTTCATCTGGTTACCCCCACGCAGCGGATGAAAAAGTATCTTTGTCTGTTGCATTTAAAGGTGGCGCGTTTTTTCAGTAATTGCAAGTTTTATTGTTGCATTTAAATCCCTGACCGAAACGGGTCTTTTCACATCCACTCAAATAGCACATAAAGTGCAACAATTATTCTTGCACTTAGTTAAGCGCCTTCCTACAATCGCCGCGAATAGTGTATTCGCAACTGTTACAGTTTTGTGGCGATGAACGACACAAATGGCCTTAAGACAGCCCCCGGACAAAGGAAGTGGCGCGGTGCCTCCTGCTGCGTCTTGCCCGGTGGCGACAATTATCGGAATAAAAATAATGAGCCTGCAAAAAACCTGGGGTAACTCTCCTCTGAGCGCGCTGGGGGCCATGTTGCTCTCCGTGCTGCTCGTCGGATGCGATAACAGCGTCGCGCAAAATGCCGCGCCACCTGCGCCTGCCGTGAGTGCCGCTGACGTGGTGGTGAAATCGATTAGCCAGTGGGATAGCTTTAACGGCCGGATTGAAGCGGTGGAGAGCGTTCAGCTGCGCCCGCGCGTGTCCGGCTACATTGATAAGGTGAATTACACCGACGGCCAGGAAGTGAAGAAGGGCGAGGTGCTGTTCACCATTGATGACCGTACCTATCGCGCCGCGCTGGAACAGGCGCAGGCGAACCTGGCGCGGGCCAAAACGCAGGCCAGCCTGGCGCAAAGTGAGGCTAACCGTACCGATAAGCTGATCAATACCCATCTGGTCTCACGGGAAGAGTGGGAGCAGCGTCGTTCGGCTGCCGTTCAGGCGCAGGCCGATATTCGCGCCGCGCAGGCGGCGGTTGACGCAGCCCAGCTCAATCTGGACTTCACCAAAGTGACCGCGCCTATCGATGGTCGCGCCAGCCGGGCGCTGATCACCAGCGGCAACCTGGTGACTGCGGGCGATACCGCCAGCGTCCTCACCACGCTGGTCTCGCAGAAGACGGTATACGTCTACTTTGACGTGGACGAGTCAACCTACCTTCACTATCAAAACCTGGCCCGCAGCGGGCAGGGGGCGTCCAGCAATCACACGGTGCTGCCGGTTGAGATTGGCCTGACGGGCGAGGAGGGCTATCCCCATCAGGGCAAAGTGGATTTCCTGGATAACCAGCTCACGCCGAGCACCGGGACCATCCGCATGCGCGCGCTGCTGGATAACTCACAGCGTCAGTTCACGCCGGGACTGTTTGCCCGCGTACGCCTGCCGGGCAGCGCGGAGTTCAAAGCTACGCTTATCGACGACAAGGCGGTGCTGACCGATCAGGATCGTAAATACGTTTATATCGTGGATAAAGAGGGGAAAGCGCAGCGTCGCGACATTACGCCGGGTCGTCTGGCAGACGGTTTACGCATCGTGCGGCAGGGGCTGAACCCAGGTGACAAAGTCATCGTCGAGGGTTTACAGAAAGTGTTTATGCCGGGTATGCCGGTTAACGCCAAAACCGTTGCCATGACCGCCAGCGCCGCCCTCAACTGATCCCTTGACCTGAGAATCCAACCCATGGACTTTTCCCGCTTTTTCATCGACAGGCCGATCTTTGCTGCCGTCCTGTCGATTCTGATTTTTATCACAGGGTTAATCGCCATCCCGCTGCTGCCGGTGAGCGAATACCCTGACGTCGTGCCGCCAAGCGTGCAGGTGCGCGCCGAGTACCCGGGCGCCAACCCGAAAGTGATTGCCGAGACCGTGGCGACGCCGCTGGAAGAGGCGATCAACGGCGTCGAGAACATGATGTACATGAAATCCGTCGCGGGCTCGGACGGCGTGCTGGTGACCACCGTGACCTTCCGTCCGGGGACTGACCCGGATCAGGCGCAGGTTCAGGTGCAGAACCGCGTCGCGCAGGCCGAAGCGCGTCTGCCGGAGGACGTGCGGCGTCTGGGCATTACCACCCAGAAGCAGTCGCCCACGCTGACGCTGGTGGTGCATCTGTTTTCGCCAAACGGTAAGTACGATTCTCTGTATATGCGCAACTACGCCACGCTGAAGGTGAAGGATGAGCTGGCGCGCCTGCCCGGCGTCGGCCAGATCCAGATTTTCGGCTCCGGTGAGTACGCGATGCGCGTCTGGCTGGACCCTAATAAAGTGGCGGCGCGCGGGCTGACCGCCTCGGACGTGGTCACGGCGATGCAGGAGCAAAACGTACAGGTCTCCGCCGGTCAGCTTGGCGCCGAGCCGCTGCCGAAAGAGAGCGACTTCCTGATCTCCATTAACGCCCAGGGCCGCCTGCATACCGAAGAAGAGTTTGGCAATATTGTCCTGAAAACAACGCAGGATGGTACGGTCGTCCGCCTGCGCGACGTGGCGCGGATTGAAATGGGCTCCGGGAGCTATGCCCTGCGTTCCCAGCTGAACAATAAAGACGCGGTCGGGATTGGTATCTTCCAGTCGCCGGGGGCGAACGCCATCGATCTGTCTAACGCGGTGCGCGCGAAAATGGACGAACTGTCCACGCGCTTCCCGGCAGACATGAAGTGGGCGGCACCTTACGATCCGACGGTTTTCGTGCGTGATTCGATCCGTGCGGTGGTGCAAACGCTGCTGGAAGCCGTGGTGCTGGTCGTGCTGGTGGTGATTCTGTTCCTGCAAACCTGGCGCGCGTCGATCATTCCGCTGATCGCGGTGCCGGTGTCGGTGGTGGGTACCTTCAGCATTCTTTACCTGCTGGGCTTCTCGCTGAATACCCTCAGCCTGTTCGGGCTGGTGCTGGCCATCGGTATCGTGGTGGACGACGCCATCGTGGTGGTGGAAAACGTCGAGCGAAATATCGAAGAGGGGCTTGCGCCGCTTGCGGCCGCGCACCAGGCGATGCGTGAAGTGTCCGGGCCGATTATCGCGATTGCGCTGGTGCTGTGCGCGGTGTTTGTGCCGATGGCGTTTCTGTCGGGCGTTACCGGCCAGTTCTACAAGCAGTTTGCGGTGACGATCGCGATATCGACGGTGATTTCAGCGATTAACTCGCTGACGCTCTCTCCGGCGCTGGCGGCACTGCTGTTAAAGCCCCACGGCGCGCCGAAAGATTTCCCGACCCGGCTTATCGACCGTCTGTTCGGCTGGATTTTCCGTCCGTTTAACCGCTTTTTCCTCCGCAGTTCAAACGGCTATCAGGGGCTGGTGGGCAAAACGCTGGGACGGCGCGGTGCGGTATTCGTGGTTTACCTGCTGCTGCTCTGTGCCGCAGGCGTCATGTTTAAAGCGGTGCCCGGCGGGTTTATTCCCACGCAGGACAAGCTGTACCTGATCGGCGGCGTGAAAATGCCGGAAGGCTCTTCGCTGGCCCGCACCGATGCGGTGATCCGCAAAATGAGCGAAATCGGGATGAATACCGAAGGCGTGGACTATGCGGTCGCGTTTCCGGGACTGAATGCGCTGCAGTTCACCAATACGCCGAATACCGGGACGGTCTTCTTCGGCCTGAAGCCGTTCGACCAGCGTAAACATTCCGCGGCGGAAATTAACGCGGAGATTAACGCGAAAATCGCGCAAATCCAGCAGGGCTTTGGCTTCTCTATTCTGCCGCCGCCGATTTTAGGGCTGGGTCAGGGGTCGGGCTATTCCCTGTACATTCAGGATCGCGGTGGTCTGGGCTATGGCGCGCTGCAAAACGCGGTGAACACCATGTCCGGTGCAATCATGCAGACGCCGGGGATGCATTTCCCGATCTCAACCTACCAGGCTAACGTGCCGCAGCTGGACGTCCAGGTTGACCGCGACAAGGCGAAAGCGCAGGGCGTGTCGCTGACCGATCTTTTCGGGACGCTGCAAACCTATCTGGGCTCGTCGTACGTCAATGATTTCAACCAGTTCGGGCGTACCTGGCGCGTGATGGCGCAGGCCGACGGGCAGTTCCGCGACAGCGTGGAAGATATTGCGAATCTGCGTACCCGCAACAGCCAGGGCGAAATGGTGCCGATTGGCAGTATGGTGAACATCACGACCACCTACGGGCCCGATCCGGTGATCCGTTACAACGGCTACCCGGCGGCGGACCTGATTGGCGATGCCGACCCGCGCGTGCTCTCATCAGCGCAGGCGATGACGCAGCTGGACGCGATGTCTAAGCAGATCCTGCCGAACGGGATGAACATTGAATGGACGGATCTGAGCTTCCAGCAGGCCACCCAGGGCAACACGGCGCTGATCGTCTTCCCGGTCGCGGTACTGCTGGCGTTCCTGGTGCTGGCGGCGCTGTATGAAAGCTGGACGCTGCCGCTGGCGGTGATCCTCATCGTGCCGATGACGATGCTTTCCGCGCTGTTTGGCGTCTGGCTGACCGGGGGCGATAACAACGTCTTCGTGCAGGTGGGGCTGGTGGTGCTGATGGGGCTGGCCTGTAAAAATGCCATTCTTATCGTGGAGTTTGCCCGCGAGCTGGAAATTCAGGGTAAAGGCATTATGGAAGCCGCGCTGGAGGCGTGCCGCCTGCGTTTACGCCCGATTGTGATGACCTCCATCGCCTTTATTGCCGGGACCATTCCGCTGATCCTCGGCCACGGCGCGGGTGCGGAAGTACGCGGCGTCACCGGGATCACGGTGTTCTCCGGTATGTTGGGGGTGACGCTGTTTGGTCTGTTCCTGACGCCGGTGTTCTACGTGACGCTGCGTAAGTTCGTCACGCGCGGCAAAAAAGAGGAAAGGGACGTGCTGCCCGCGTAGGGATGTTGCTGATAATAAAAAACCGCCTTCACAGTGAAGGCGGTTTTTTTTCGCATCAGGAAAACGTTATGACGTTTTTTGATACTGGGCAATGAGATCGGGGAGCGGATCCCATCCGCTGCTGTCGGCGTTTTTAACCGCTTCCAGGGCGCTAGCCACGGTATGGCGCTCCAGTACCGCTAACGACGCCTGCTCGGCCTCTTCGGAAATCGATTTAAAGTACCAGCAGGCGTTAGCGCTGACCACGCAGCGGGCCGGTACGTCAGGGCGCGACGCCCACAGTTTTTTATCTTCGATGACCGAAAGGTAGATGTCGCGCAGGGTGATCTCTTCCGGCGGGCGACCAAGATGAATGGAGCCGTTACGGCCAAGCGTTGAGACGATAATGCCGTCTCGCGTCAGCGGAACCATCAATTTGCGGATGAAGCTCGGGTTTGCTTCCAGACCGTAGGCCAGAATCGCGCTCGTCGAACGTTCACCCAATTGCTCCGCCATCGCTACGCTGAGAACCATCTGCAAAGCTGTCGGGAAGCGGTAATCTAACATTTCTCTGTCCTGGGTTGCGGTGAATCTTGTTCTTTTTGGCACCGCAGAGGTGAATAAGCAATAAACAACAATATAACAAATACGGTAATTATTTTGAAGCAATCTGCGGCATTTGCGATCAAACCCCCTGTTCTGCTTTAGCTAAACGTGCGGTTCGGGAAGTCAACCGTGACCAGGAGGCCACCTTCTGCAGAAGTACTCAGATTTACGCTGCTGTTGTGCTGCTGCGCCACCGCTTTGACGATGGCAAGCCCCAGCCCGCTGCCGCTCTGCACCTGATTGGGATCGCGGAAAAAGCGGTCGAACACGCGCTCCTGCAGCTCATCCGGAATACCCGGGCCCGCATCGGAGACGCGCAGCTGAACGACGCGATCGCAGGCGCTCACGTCGACCTGAATCCGCCCGCCCTCGGGGCTGTACTTCACGGCGTTCTCAATGAGATTATCAATCAGCGACACCAGGCGTTCCCTGACGCCGTGGATCCAGACGTCATCCTCGGCAAAGAATTCCAGCTCAATTTTGCGCGCAGACGCTAGCGGTTCCAGCTCGGCCATTCGTTCTTGAATAAGCGTTGTCAGCGGCACGGGTTCCATCGCCGTATCAATGCGCGCTTCGCTGTGCATCATCAGCAGCAACTGATTGACGAGGCGCGCGGCGCGGCTGTTGCTGCGAATCACGCCCGCAAGCAGCTCCTTCTGGCTCTCGCTGATGACCCAGGACTGCAGCGCCTCCACGTTGATGCGCATCGCCGCGAGGGGGGTACGCAGCTCGTGCGCGGCATCAGCGATGAAAACTCGCTCCCTTTCCGCGCTTTCACGCACCCTGGCAAGGAAGTCGTTGATCGCGTCCACCATCTGTCGAAGCTCCCGGTGCTTCGGTACGGCTCTTAAAGGAGAGAGGTCGTCCGGCGTGCGTAACGTAATTTCATTGACCACCTTATTCCATGGACGCATCGCAATGCGGATTGAGAGCCACGCGGGAAACAGCAGAAACGGGAAGCAGACCAGCAGCGGCAGGATGTAGTACCCGCGAGAGTTCAGATAGATAAAGAAGTTCCAGCCGCTGGCTGGCGTGAAGAGGGTGACCTCCACGTCAGAGTGAGGGGATTTAAGGGTGCGGCTGGTCCAGGTACGATCTTCACTCTGGACGTGCTCCAGTTCGCCGAATCGGGTGTTTGTTATCCCCGCGGGTGCACCGTCGGAGGCAAAAATAACGGCATTATTCTTGCGAACGATGATGTTAATCGACAGCACGGGATCTTCCCCTCCGCCGTAACCTTCCCGCAGGGCCTGGCTAAAGGCTTCCAGCACGGCGGTACGATCCTGCGGACGTCCGTCCATACGCTCAACCAGGGTAAAAACGGTTTCGTACGTTTTACTGCCCGTAAGGATGGGAGGGCTGCGCAGGTCCTCCCACAGAATGAAGGTTAGAAAAAGACACCACAGCAGGGTCAGCAGCAGCATCTGGGCGATGATAATTCGGCGCACCAGCGTCGGGCGCCTCAGGTGATACCAGACGTTTTGCATTAACCGCTCACCTTTTGAATGGAGACGGTATCAATGACGTACCCGACGCCCCGGACCGTTCGCACATAGCCGTCGCCGATTTTCCGCCGCAAATTTCCCATATGCACGTCGAGCGCGTTGCTGAGGTTCTCTTTGTTGCCGAATATCCTTTCTTCCAGAAACCGCCGGGTCAGCACGCGGTCCGCGCGCAGCATCAACGTTTCCAGCAGCGCGTATTCACTGGCCGTTAAATCGATATGGCGCGCACTCACCGTCACGCGACGCGTCGGGATATGAAGAGAGAGCCCGCGAATTTCTATCGCCTCATTTTCAAAACCGTAGCTGCGCCGTGCAAGGGCTCGCACTCTCGCCAGCAGCTCGGCGAGAATAAAGGGTTTGACGAGATAGTCGTCCGCGCCGGCATCCAGCCCGCACAGGCGATCCTGCAATGTCCCTCGCGCCGTCAGGATGATGACGGGGATCCCCTTGAGCTGCTGGCGCAAACGCGTCATCAGGCTCATGCCATCGCCGTCGGGTAGCCCCAGGTCGAGCAAAATTAGTTCCGGCACGCAGACGTCAAGCTGATGCAGCGCATCCTCTTTACGGCGAACCCATATGACGTCAAACCCTTGATCTGAGAGGGCGATACGTACGCCATTGCCGAGATCCAGGTCGTCTTCGATAAGTAGAATTTTCACATTGGTAACGGTATCAACCGTGAATGAAGAATTTCTTAAGAAAAAAACGGTAGCAGGAAATCTGTCCGGATGACAGCACCCGCGCGCGCTTCAGTCTTTCTTCATTTTCGGCTCATAAGAACCTTAGGGTCACGCTTCAAAATGGGCGTTCCGGCGTTTAACCGCCTGCATCGTCATCATTTGCATCCATAAGGACTTCCTTAATGAGAAATATCGAACTGCGTCATACGTTCCCTCATTTACTTTCGGGCCGCTGCCTGAAAACCCTCGTGCCGGGCGTCGTTCTGGCGTTACTGGCTACGCCTGTACTGGCGGAAGAACAGCGCCAGGGTAACGTCTTAACCCTGGGAGGCGGCGTGGATGTGGGGCCGCGATACTCGGGTTCAGAGAAAACCCGCGTCTCAGCGGCTCAGGTAGTGGATTATTCCATGGCAAATGGCTTCTTTATCGGCACCACGCGAGGGATCGGTTATGGAAACAATGTTGGCAACCTGGATTACAGCGCAGCGCTGAGCTATCGAGTTGGCCGTAAAGATAAAGACGTGAGCAGCGATTCGATCAGCTCTGGCAGCGACGAGCTGCGGGGGATGGGTGAGATTAAAGGCTCGGCTATCGTGGTACCCGGGCTGGGGTACAAGGTGACCGACTGGCTGAATCTGCAGCTGCAGGCTGAGGTACCGGTTTCAGAAAGGGACAACGGTGAAGCGGTACATTTCGGCATTTCCAGCCCGTTCTACACCTCACCCAAAAATGAGGTGACGATGGCGCTGACCGGCAGTTGGGGATCCGACAAGTATATGCAGACGTACTATGGGGTCAGCGCCGCCCAGTCGGCCGCATCGGGCTTTGCCCGACATGACGCCGGGGCCGGGATTTATGCCTGGTCGATGAACCTTGACTGGACCCACAAGCTCACCTCGCGCTGGAGCGTGCTTGCCTCAGCGGGCGTGACGCAGCTGACGGGGGATGCGGGCGATAGCCCGATTGTGCATCGTAAAACGTCGCCGACGGGGAGTTTGAAGGTGACGTACAGTTTTTGAGCATGTGATAACGACGTATATAAGCCGCTCCGGTTAAGATGGCGGGGCGGTACTGCTGGGTGACGGGAAGAGTGATGGACTGTCTCAATCTCAGGGTGTGTAACAACCTGCTATCTATGCCAAAATGATTCAACATTAGCGATTAACGAGACTTACTGATAATGACCATTGTATTTATTCCATCACTTGCTTTCATCACGGTATCCGGCACGGCCAACCCCGGTTAAGCCGCAGTATCTGAACTACGTTTAACATCAGTCAGAATAATAAAAGAGTTAACGTTTTATTTGATTCGCAACAGTGTCGGCCTCCGTCCGGAGCATTTGAAAACCAGAACCTCACTAAGAAATGTGCCAACATGACGCGAGTAATATCTCTGTCCGGAGAATAATGTGTTCGGAAAACTGTTGTTAAACTACATGCCCGGTTTACAAAATTTGTTAGCCTACGATAAAAGCTGGCTAAAGCATGATGTTAAAGCCGGGTTATCCGTTGCGGCCGTAGCGCTCCCTGTTGCGATTGCATACGCTGAGCTGGCGGGTGTGGGGGCAATTGTAGGGCTCTATTCCTGCGTTTTACCAATGATAGCGTACGCACTGTTTGGCTCTTCACGCCAGCTTATTGTGGGCCCTGATGCCACAACCTGCGCGGTGATTGCGGCCGTCGTATTTCCGCTTTCTGCAGGAAACCCCGAACTGCACTGGCAGCTGACGATCATCATGACATTGATGATGGGCGGGTGGTGTTTGCTTGCCAGTAAATTTCGGCTGGGCGCGCTCGCCGATCTGCTTTCTCATCCCATTCTTACCGGTTTACTTAATGGCGTAGCCGTGACGATTATCGTCGGGCAATTAGGCAAGGTGTTGGGGATTAAGCTTGATGAAGCGCAGGTTATTGAAAAAATAATCGCCTTGCCAGGTCGACTTTCAGATAGCCATTTATTAACCGTAGGAATATCCCTTTTTACGTTAATTATTTTAATGCTGATCAAAACGTATCGCAGCCAGTTGCCAGCACCTTTAATCGCCATTGTAATAACAACGGCACTGGTATGGGTGACCTCTGCACAACAGTATGGGATTGCCACGATTGGGGGAGAGGGCTTCCAGCCTGGTTTACCGGTCGTTCACTGGGGGGCGTTCCAGCCGGGGCCGATGCGTGATTTGGTGATCCCGGCGCTGAACCTGGCGTTGGTTAGTTTTGTCAGTCTGATGCTGACCGCCCGCAGTTTCGCCGCAAAAAATGGCTACGAAATTAATGCGGATGCAGAGTTCCGGGCTCTGGGTATTGCGAACATTATGTCTGGGTTATCTCAGGGGTTTGCTATCAGTGGTGCCGATTCCCGGACCGCGGTGAATGATTCGGTTGGGGGGAAAAGTCAGCTGGTTTCCGTGGTCGCCGCCTTAATCATCGGTATCGTCGTGGTATTTTTCACTCAGCCATTACAATTCATTCCGGTATCTGCGTTAGGGATTGTTCTAATGTATGCATCGTGGTCATTGATTGATTTACGTGGGCTATGGAACTTGAGGCGCAGAAATAAACAGGCCTTTCGCCTGGCCTTCTTCACGTTTGGCTGTGTGTTAATTATCGGCGTTATCCAGGGGATCGGCCTTGCGGTGTTGCTTGGCCTGTTGCAGTTCCTTCGTACGGTATTTCGTCCCTCTGAGCACCTGCTGGGCACTGACGAAGAGGGAATGATTCACTCGTTAGGGAATACCACCGATATAAAAATGGTCCCGGGCGTGCTGATGTATCGATTTAACTCACCGTTGACCTATTTTAATGTGGCTTATTTTAAACGTCGGGTATTGAACCTGGTTGATGGGGCAGCCATACAGCCTAAATGGGTGGTCATTGATGCCGTTGCCTGCTTCACCTATTCAGACATCAGTGTCCTGGCAACCATTAATGAGTTAAAGCGCGATCTGAAAGGTCGACAGATTAAATTAATCCTTGCGGGCAGGAAAACGGAGTTAACACGCTGGTTTAAAGACAGTCGGCCAACAATGAATGATGATGACATGATTCTGGCGCCAGACCTCTACCTGGCACTTCGGTTCATTCAGAGCAAAGAGAGTGCGAGTGAGGGGGAATCAGTCGGTGATACATAACCAAATAGTGGTGAAAGGCTTGTAGCACATGCTACTGGCAGGCAGGGAACACTCACAATTTCTACCACCGAGCCTCAGCTACTGTTGGCCTGGACAGTGAGATGTTCCTTGCCTGCCTCACTTTCTTCTGCCATCTATCTCAGTAAAAACTGAATCAGCTGAACAAAGATATACACTGCCGCCGCCACTCGTATTGCCTGCCAACCCCATCTGAGATAGCGCCATTCATAGCGTTCTCTGGCATTAGCCTCTGCTATAGCGGAGTCATAACGCTTTTTTTTCTTTCTCCTGACTTCGTCTATTACCCACAGGATGAGAATAAAGATAATGATGGTTTTCTGAAGTATGGGATTATCCACTAAAAATGACTCCGGCTTGCTCGCTGAAAAAGCAGAATAGAGGAACAGTCGTCACGTATCCACCACTAAATGTGGGGGTATGAATGAGATTTACCCTGATTCGATTTTGAGATGACCCTGCCCGTAGCCGGTTTCTCCGCTGTGAATGCGCAATCTCTGGTGCGACGTATCAGGCTGACGGCTATAAGCAAGGAGCGGGCCTTGAGTACCATTCATTTTCGCCAGAACAAAAATAGATAGGGTCGTGCCTACAAATAAATAAACTCATAACTCACAATGTAACTTCCAATATTATTCACACGGGCCGTTACCCACACCCCAGTCATTCCCTGCTTACGGTGGCTGTGCAGATATTCTTTGTTTGTACAAAGCTGAATCCATCTGTTGGTGTTCTGATCTTTTAACCAGAGACCCGCTTCACAATGGCCATGCTTACCTCTCGAAGGCCCCGGAAAGACAACCTCATATTCAGATTCATAGCCAATTATTTTGTCCGGGAAGAGATAGACATAAATATCATAACAATTTAAGCTCAATACAAACCCAAGGCAAAAGCCGCTAAAAAAAGCACTGGCAATATATTCTAATGTTTTGTTAAAAGTGCGCAGGTAAAAAGCGCGCATAACAAAAATTGTTCCAATCAAAACGCCAAGTGAAATATATGTCATCCATTCAGGGACGGATTTTTTTAATATAGTATTATGGGAGATGCCAGATGCCCATGACATATACCAGAGCCATCCACCTAAAACGCTGAATATCACGGCTGTAACAAGTAATTTCTTGCGTTTATCTTCGAAAGAATAATTTTTAGTCATGGTTTTGTTTTGTATGTATCAAACGAAAGTGTTGACCTTACCAGGAAAAGCTATTTTATATTATTAAATTCAATATGCCTCCTGTTTCGAGTTAAATTTTTTAAGCTTCCTCTTTTGACCGTAGCTTGCTCGCTACCCGCGAGCAAGCCACACCCCTTAGCGATACAGCGTCTTTTCCGCAACCGGAATAAGGAGCCCGGATCGCCAGTCCGCGAGCGTCAGCTGCGCAAGCTTACCCAGCGCGGTATAAAACGGATGCCCGGCGTTGTCGACAAACACGGACAGGAAGCGGGTGCTCCACGGCAGCAGGTGCCACGCCAGAAGTTGAGCACACTCCTCATCGCGGCCGTTCTCGGCCAGCCATGCCGCCAGCAGCAGCAAAGTCCCGAAGTGATCTTCCGGTTCATTCTGCTGCATTTCAAAGGCGATAGCGTTCTCCCGCATCCACTGGCGCAGCGCGAGGGTCGAGTCGCCAAACAGCACGGATTCACGGTCCAGCCAGACGGAGCCCCACGGTGGCGCGGGCAGGGCGTAAGGGCCAACAAACAGCCGTTGCCAGGCGTCCCTCAGCGGTTCGTCGGCAGACGCGGCAAAGGTGTCGGCTACGGGTCGCAGCGTTTCCGAAGGCAGAGGCCAGTCCTGAACCCATTCGCCTGCGGTGAGGGCTTGCACCAGCGGCGCGGCCTGCTCGCTGTCTGGTGCGAAATAAAACAGCGCACCCAGCACCCGGGCGCTGAACGCGAACGATTCACGATGTGAGACATCTTTCATTACATCTTCCTTGCTCGCGCGGAGGGTGTCCGCGCGACTGAGTTAACCGATAATACAAACCGTAGAATAAACCACGGTCACGCCATTCACCCGTTACACCTTCTCGATCTGTACCAGATTGGTGTGCTGCGGGTTGCCTTTGGCCAGCGGTGACGGGCGGTGCGTGGTCAGGGTGTTGATGCATGAGCCGTGGTCGACACGATCGCCACTCATATTGGCGTCGTGCCAGGCCCCCTGGCCCATAGCGCTGACACCGGGCATGATGCGCGGCGTCACTTTCGCTTCAATTCGTACCTCGCCGCGGTCGTTAAAGACGCGCACCGTATCGCCGTTCTTAATGCCGCGTTTTTCGGCATCGACGGGATTAAGCCAGACCTCCTGGCGGCAGGCGGCTTTCAGCACGTCTACATTACCGTAGCTCGAGTGGGTACGGGCCTTAAAGTGGAAGCCAAACAGCTGCAGCGGGAACCGCGCGCGCTCGGGCGCGTCCCAGCCGTCGAAGGTTGACGCGTAGACGGGCAGCGGGCTGATGGTCTCATCTTTTTCCAGCTCCCAGGTGGCCGCAATCTCCGCCAGCTTGCTGGAGTAAATTTCAATCTTACCCGATGGGGTTTTCAGCGGATTGGCTTCCGGGTTTTCACGGAATTTTTTATAGGCCACAAAATGGCCGTTCGGATCTTTGCGCTTGTAAATGCCCCTTTTTTTCAGCTCGTCATAGGACGGCAGTTTGGGATCTTTTTCGAGCATTTTGGCATACAGATACTGCAGCCACTGTTCCTGCGTCCGTCCTTCGGTGAATTTCTGGTGGATATCCGGCCCGAGGCGTTTCGCCACTTCGCTCATGATCCAGTAGATGGGCTTGCGTTCAAACTTCGGCGCGGTCACGGGCTGAAGGAATATCAGGTAGCCCATGTTGCCCGCATAATCGTTTGGAATGATGTCTTCCTGCTCGACGGTCATCAGGTCCGGCAACACGATATCGGCATACTTCGCTGACGACGTCATGAAGTTATCAATGACGACAATCATTTCGCACTTGCTTTCATCCTGCAGGATATCGTGGGTTTTATTGATATCGGAGTGCTGGTTGATGAGGGTGTTGCCCGCGTAGTTCCAGATGAACTTAATCGGCACGTCCAGCTTATCCTTGCCGCGCACGCCGTCGCGCAGGGCGGTCATCTCCGGCCCACGGGCGATGGCGTCCGTCCAGCTGAAGCAGGAAATTTGCGTTTTGACCGGGTTATCCGGCAGCGGCATACGTTCGATGGTGATGGTGTAGGTGGACTCACGCGCGCCGCTGTTTCCGCCGTTGATCCCGACGTTTCCGGTGAGGATCGGCAGCATCGCGATAGCGCGGGAGGTCAGCTCGCCGTTCGCCTGGCGCTGAGGTCCCCAGCCCTGACAGATATAAGCCGGTTTAGCGGAGCCGATTTCGCGGGCAAGCTTAACGATGCGATCGGCGGGAATACCGGTGATGCGGGAGGCCCACTCCGGCGTTTTCGCCGTGTGGTCATCGCCCTGGCCGAGAATATACGCTTTGTAGTGACCGTTAGCAGGCGCGCCTTCCGGCAGCGTTTTTTCGTCGTAGCCAACGCAGTATTTGTCGAGGAACGGCTGGTCGACCAGGTTTTCGTCGATTAATACCCAGGCAATACCCGCCACCAGCGCGGCATCGGTTCCCGGACGGATCGGGATCCATTCATCTTCGCGTCCTGCTGCCGTGTCGGTGTAGCGCGGGTCGATAACAATCATGCGCGCGTTGGACCGCTCGCGAGCCTGTTCCAGATAGTACGTAATCCCGCCGCCGCTCATGCGCGTTTCCGCCGGGTTATTGCCGAACATGACCACCAGTTTGGTGTTTTCGATGTCCGAGGTACTGTTGCCGTCGTTGCTGCCGTAGGTGTAGGGCATCCCGCAGGCAATTTGCGCCGTGCTGTAGGTGCCGTAGTGGCTCAGGAAGCCGCCGTAGCAGTTCATCAGGCGCGCCACCAGCGAAGCGTAAGGGGAGGAGCGGGTGATATTGCCGCCGACAATCCCGGAAGAGTAGTTGATATACACCGCTTCGTTGCCGTAGTTGGCCACCACGTCTTTCAGGCTGGCGGCGATCGTGTCGAGCGCTTCATCCCACGTGATGCGCTCGAACTTGCCTTCGCCGCGTTTGCCCACGCGCTTCATCGGGTAGTTCAGACGGTCAGGGTGATTGATGCGGCGACGAATAGAACGTCCGCGCAGGCAGGCGCGCACCTGGTGATCGCCATACACATCCTCGCCGGTGTTATCCGTTTCGACCCAGTACACTTCGTTGTCGCGGACGTGCAGACGCAGCGCACAGCGGCTGCCGCAGTTGACCGAGCAGGCGCCCCACACCACGGTATCTTCAGGAGGCTGGACGGCGTGCTTTACCGCAGCGGCAGCGCTTTTAAGGCCAAAGGGAAGCGAGATCCCACCAGCGGCAAGCGCCAGAGAACCTATCGCCGTAGATTTTACGAGAGTTCGACGGCTAATTCCGCCGTCGTAATGTTCAGCATCGGACATGGCTCACCCCATCATTATTATTGCGTATTATTTCTCCCGAAATGATATCCGGGCTAATGATGGGGTGAGTGTTACTTATTTGGGGGTAGTAGATCTTAATCCTTATCAAATCAAAGGGAATTGACGCTCAATTACTGAGGTTCAGCTGCCGCACCGCTGCCTGTGCGGGTGTACAGAATTTTAAAGGTGTCGTTAGCGCAGTGGCCTACGACCTGCGTGCCCGGCTGATCGGCCTGGTCGTTCGGCACAATGTTCAGCGTAAAACCTGACTCAGGCACGCCGTTGTTGACGATCTTCTGCTGAATGTCGCTTTTCACGCGCTCGCAGGAATCCGGTGCCGCCAGCGCGGCCGTTGAGGCACTCATTAACAGCAGGGCGGTAATCCAGGGTAACCGTTTCATCTGTAGCTCCTTTTCTCTGTGTAGAGATTAATTTTAGCAGGCTTCGTGTAAACATCTGTATTTGCTAATATGATTGAGAATAATCTCCCTGTACGGAAATGAATGTGAAGAAATATGCAGCGATAACGCTCCTGGCAGCAACACTGGTGGGGTGCGACAACAGCTCCGCGCCGCTGTCGTTTACGCCCGAGATGGCGAGTTTTTCAAACGAATTTGATTTTGATCCGCTGCGCGGCCCGGTCAAAGACTTTACCCAGACGCTGTTCAACGAGAAGGGCGAAGTCTCTAAACGGGTCACCGGCACCGTCTCGACGGAAGGGTGTTTCGATACGCTGGAGCTACACGACCTGGAGGCCAACACCAGCGTGGCGCTGGTGCTGGATGCCAATTACTATCTTGATGCGGAAACCCAGCAGCGCAAAGTGAAGCTGCAGGGCAAATGCCAGCTGGCCGAACTGCCGTCAGCCGGGGTAACGTGGGATACCGACGACAACGGATTTGTGGTGGCGGCGCACGGTAAAGAGATGGAAGTGAAGTATCGCTACGACGCGGATGGTTACCCGCTGGGCAAAACCACCGTCTCCGGCGATCAGCATCTGTCCGTCCAGTCGACGCCGTCGAAAGACCTGCGCAAAAGAATGGATTACTCGGCAGTCAGCATGTTGAATGACAAGTCGCTGGGCAACGTGACGCAGAGCTGCGACTACGATCGCCACAATAACCCGGTGAGCTGCGATCTGACCATCACGGACGACAGCGTCAAACCCGCCGTTGAGCACAAGTACACCATCAAGAACACGATTGAATATTACTGAGCGTAAAGTGCATTTTGTGCGTTTCGCCGGCGGCGCTACGCTTGCACGGGCCTACAATGAAGCACCCTGTAGGCCGGGTAAGCACAGCGCCACCCGGCAAGAAAGACAGCTCAACGGTTTATGACACGGTTTGTCATCGATCTCACTGCGCGGTAGGTTTCAGCAGGCTGGCGCCTGACGGTTTATGTCCGGCCAGGTGCTGATGCTGGAAAATGCACATGCGGATGGTGTTGCGGTATTCACCGTTGATAAAGAACTCGTGAATCAGCTCACCTTCCACCATAAAGCCCAGCTTGCGATAGATATGGATCGCTTTTTCGTTCTCTTTGTCCACAATCAGGTAAAGCTTGTAGAGATTCAGAACGTTGAATCCGTAATCCATTGCCAGCCTGGCCGCGCGTGACGCAAGGCCTTTTCCCTGATGCTCAGGGGAGATGATGATCTGGAACTCCGCCCGACGGTGAACGTGGTTGATTTCAACCAGCTCCACCAGCCCGGCTTTTTCACCTTCACACTCCACCACAAAACGACGTTCACTCTGATCGTGAATGTGCTTATCGTAGAGATCGGACAGCTCGACAAAGGCCTCATAAGGCTCTTCGAACCAGTAGCGCATCACGCTGGCATTGTTATCGAGCTGGTGGACAAAGCGCAGGTCTTCACGCTCCAGCGGACGGAGTTTAACGTCGCAGGGCGCCGACATTATGGGGCTACCGTGCGGCCAGTGCGGCGATCCAGGCAGCGCAGGGTGTTAGGCTCCCAGTAGGCATTGACGTTTGCACTTTGCTGACACTTATCGCGCGCGTCAAAAGCGACATCTTCTTTGTCCCACTCTTTTTCGGCACGTTTGTTGACCTTCTGGCGAAGGCTACGGGTGTCATTCCATTGTTCTTTGTCCATGGCGGCGTTCTGGCGGCTTTGCGCGCTGTCACCAGACTCAATAATGAGCTTGCTGGTTTCCGCTGTCGCAGAGGCGGCAAAGGCGAACGATGACAGCGCCAGCAGGGCTGTCAGACAAAGGCGTTTGCTTAATGTGGTCATAGCGTTTCCTTTTAAATGGGTGCAGATAATCAAGTTACCCCGTACAGATTCTACACTAAAGCGAAATGACGGCATACCCGCGGAGCGAGTATGGAAAAGTAAAGGGCATCATCAGGTATGATGGTTAAATAAATCCTCACCTGACGTGAAATATGCTTAAAACGACGCTGCTTTTTTTTGCGACTGCGCTGTGTGAAATCATCGGTTGCTTCCTGCCCTGGCTCTGGCTCAAAAAGGGTGGATCCGTATTGTTGCTCATTCCGGCAAGCGTTGCGCTGGCCCTGTTTGTCTGGCTGTTAACGCTGCACCCGGCGGCCAGCGGGCGCGTTTATGCGGCTTACGGCGGCGTCTATGTCTGCACGGCGCTGCTGTGGCTACGCGTGGTGGACGGTGTCAAGCTCAGCGTCTATGACTGGGCCGGCGCGCTGATTGCCCTGTGCGGTATGCTGATTATTGTGGCGGGATGGGGCCGCGCATGAGCCCCCGGTTTTGTGATCGTTAGCTTATTTTACGATCATTATACTTGTATGGTAGTAGGGTTGATGCGTAAATTCCCGGCATCACAACGAACGATGTAAGGAAAGGAATTATGAAGATTGTCGCGGCTGACGTGTTTGTTACCTGCCCGGGGCGGAACTTTGTCACCCTTAAAATCACCACCGATGAGGGGATTGTCGGCCTCGGTGACGCTACGCTAAACGGACGCGAGCTCTCCGTGGCCTCATACCTGAAGGATCACCTTTGCCCCCAGCTCATTGGCCGCGATGCGCACCGCATCGAAGACATCTGGCAGTTCTTCTACAAAGGTGCTTACTGGCGTCGCGGTCCGGTTACCATGTCGGCCATCTCCGCCGTGGATATGGCGCTGTGGGATATCAAAGCCAAAGCGGCCAACATGCCGCTCTACCAGCTGCTGGGCGGCGCCTCCCGGGAAGGGGTGATGGTCTACTGTCACACCACCGGCCACACCATTGACGACGTGCTGGAAGATTACGCCCGTCACAAAGAGATGGGCTTTAAGGCGATCCGCGTGCAGTGCGGCGTGCCGGGCATGAAAACCACCTACGGCATGGCCAAAGGGAAGGGGCTGGCCTACGAGCCTGCGACCAAAGGCGACTGGCCGGAAGAGCAGCTCTGGTCCACCGAAAAATACCTCGACTTCACGCCGAAGCTGTTCGACGCGGTGCGTAATAAATTCGGCTTCAATGAGCATCTTCTGCACGACATGCACCACCGCCTGACGCCCATCGAAGCGGCGCGCTTCGGCAAGAGCATTGAAGCGTTCCGCATGTTCTGGATGGAGGATCCCACCCCTGCGGAAAACCAGGCCTGCTTCCGCCTGATCCGCCAGCACACCGTCACCCCCATTGCGGTAGGCGAAGTGTTTAACAGCATCTGGGACTGCAAGCAGCTCATCGAAGAGCAGCTGATCGACTATATCCGCACCACCATTACCCACGCGGGCGGCATCACCGGGATGCGCCGCATCGCGGACTTCGCGTCGCTCTATCAGGTGCGCACCGGCTCGCACGGTCCATCGGATCTGTCGCCCGTGTGCCATGCCGCGGCGCTGCATTTCGACCTGTGGGTACCGAACTTCGGCGTGCAGGAATATATGGGCTACTCCGAACAGATGCTGGAGGTCTTCCCGCACAGCTGGCGCTTTGATAACGGCTATATGCATCCGGGCGACAAGCCGGGGCTGGGCATCGAGTTTGATGAAAAGCTGGCGGCGAAATACCAGTACGATCCGGCCTATCTGCCGGTGGCCCGTCTTGAAGACGGCACGCTGTGGAACTGGTAAGCGAGGAGCAAACGATGAAAAGCGTAGTGATTCAACAGCCGAACGAACTGGTAATTGAAGAGCGTCAACTCCCGATACCTGGCGCAGGTGACGTCCGCGTCAGTATCAAGCTTGCCGGGATCTGCGGGTCGGATAGCCACATCTACCGCGGCCATAACCCGTTTGCGAAGTATCCGCGCGTCATCGGCCATGAGTTTTTTGGCGTGATTGACGCCGTGGGCGAGGGCGTTGACAGCGCGCGCCTGGGCCAGCGCGTTTCGGTCGATCCGGTAATCAGCTGCGGGCACTGCTACCCGTGCTCCGTGGGAAAACCGAACGTCTGCACCTCGCTGGTGGTGCTGGGCGTTCACCGTGACGGCGGCTTTAGCGAATATGCGGTCGTGCCCGCACAAAACGCCTGGCCCATTCCGGATGACATTCCTGATAAGCACGCCGTCATGGTTGAGCCCTTCACCATTGCCGCCAACGTAACGGGGCAGGCGAAACCGACTGAACAGGACGTCGCGCTGATATATGGCGCCGGGCCGATGGGGCTGGTTACGGTTCAGGCCCTGAAAGGCGTCTATCAGGTGAAGCAGGTTATCGTGGTTGATCGCATAGACGAGCGTCTGGCGATGGCCCGGCGCAGCGGCGCGGATTGGGTCTTTAATAACGGCGAGCAGTCGCTGCAGGCCGCGCTGGAGGAAAAAGGCATCAAACCGACGTTAATCATTGATGCCGCCTGCCATCCCTCCATTTTGCAGGAAGCGATAACCCTGGCCTCACCGGCGGCGCGCATCGTGCTGATGGGGTTCTCCAGCGAGCCGAGCCAGATTGTTCAGCAGGGCATCACCGGCAAAGAGCTGGCGATCTTCTCCTCGCGCCTGAACGCCAACAAATTCCCGGTCGTTATCGACTGGCTGAAGAGGGGGCTGATCGACCCGGAAAAACTGATCACCCATACCTTTGACTATCACCACGTTAAAGACGCTATTGAACTGTTTGAGAAAGACCAGCGGCAGTGCTGCAAAGTTTTGCTCACGTTCGGCCAATAATCATTTACGCGGTTAAGCGCCTGCGCAGACAGGCGCTATGTGGTACGCATCTTACCTTTCAGAGATAGCCATTATGACGCAAGTACAACCTCAAAGAACCACATCCGATCTGGTGAAAGCCGCCGTTTCCGGCTGGCTGGGCACCGCCCTGGAGTTTATGGATTTCAAGTTTTATCAGGATTAACGTACTGAAACAGAAGGGAATTACACGGCTCTTAATGTTGCATGGGGCACTGATGGGGCAAACTCACTCAATTTTGAGTTCAGGAGCGCTACCTGAGCATCGTTATTTTCTGACATCCATTTTCCGTAAACCTGGAAAACCATCTGCGCATCAGCGTGACCCATCTGCGAAGCAATGAATGCAGGGTTAGCTCCAGCCGTCAATGACCAGCAAGCATAAGTGTGACGTGACTGATATGATTTCCTGTGACGAATTCCTGCGCGCTTTACTGCCGTATCCCATATCTGCCTTACTGAATCGACCGTGAAGTGATCCCCACATAAACCCGTTCTTGAAGTTACGGATGGGAGAAAGACAAAAGTGCATTTGTGCTTCTCTTTTTTACCGTACTCTCGCAGGTGAACGTCAATCATGTGCTCTTTGCCAAGCCTGGTGATTTCAAGCTGGCTCTTCAGCGCTTCGATTGCAGGTTCGATCAGGTGTATTACCCTGTTTGTTCCGGCCTGAGTCTTGGGTACGGTAAATTTATCCTGCGCCAGATTCCTCCTTATCATCATCGTTCCCGCCTTAAGGTCGATATCCTCCCACCCCAAAGCGCACAGCTCACCAGGGCGGATTCCTGTGTAGACAGAAAGAGACCACATGTTTTTTGCTTGCTGGCTGCGACAAGCTTCAATGAGCCTGACAAACTCCTCCCTGGATAGCGGGTCAGGTACGACTCTCGACTCTCTTAGTGGCGATATTCCCTTAAATGGTGTGTCATCGAGATAACCGTTTTCAACGCCAAACTGAAAGATGGCGAAAAGGTTAGTCATGTAGTTATTGACCGTCACCGCAGAACGCCCGGGCTCAGTCACTACATACTGCGTCTTTGGGAGCTGATAACCGGTCAGCAATTCCTTCCTTACCTCAAGAATCCTTTCTTTACTTATCGACGATGCGATCGTCTTCTCACCGAGAATGAGAAGAACGTTTTTGATTATCGTCCGGTATGTCTTTATCGACGTCGATGCGACATCAGTCTCTTTAAGAGATAAATACTTTTCTGCAAGCTCTCCTATGGTTAGCGCCTTGCTCACCTCACCAAATCGCTGAAGGTTAGGGGAGTTTGGAAACTGTGATGCATAGTTGAAAGTTCCCGTCTTTACTGCGTAGACAATGCTTGTACGCAGCTCTCCGGCAATCTTCCTGTTCTTCGCTGTATCAGGTACACCAAGACTTTCCCTTACCCTGACACCGTTATAGATAAACCACAGGCGCAGCGTGCCCCCGTGGTTTTCAACCCCGGTTGGATACTTCATGCATCTTCCTCTTTGGTTAATCGAAGGGGTATTTAAGCAGATTTCTTGCGGGGAATCGCGGGCTGCTGACGTTCAACCCATTTGTCGACTTCGTGACGGTTGTAAAGGATAGGGGAGTTATCTTTTGGCTGGCAGTCGCATGAGTAATGGCGGTACTCTTTACCCTCCATCCATGACGTTTCTCTGGCTAATCTTATCGCGTTCTTGGTAAGACCGGTAATCGCCATCAGAACCTTCTCTGATACCCACTTATTGGGCACAAGCTGAATCATATCGCTCATTGATTTCTCCATTGCGGAAAAGGTGATAAGCCTCATCGAGTGTGAGGCTGTGATTCCATGGTTACTCCGATAGTTTGAATCGCTTCTGAAATTCCTTCCTTGTTGCACAATACTCTAGATAGCTTCCGTTGAATTTAATCATCGGGAAGTCAGCAAACAGAACGTGGTCAAGCCCAATGGCAGTAACGATGAACTTAGAATTGTCACCATCAATATTCTGTGACTCATAAACGTAGCCACCTTCAATTTTGATTTCTTCACTGACTGACATTATCTATCTCCAATAAAAAACCGCCATTGCGGCGGTCTAGTCGATGCGGATGCCAGCTACTTCTCCGGCTGCAATCTTGTCGTAAAGCTCATACCAGGCATAGCCAATGAGCCGTCCATCACTCATTTTCTCTCCATATTCAAATCTGCCAACAGTTGGGTCTGCACGAGCAAGTGAAAGAACACCGATTTCTCTCTTCTTGTCTGCTTCGGATCTAATAGGAGTGATTGACCAATGCTTTGTCATGAGTACGCTTTCGACTGGAACATGATGTTGCTCGTTGGTCTTATAGGTATGAAGGATTGTGTACTCACCAGAATAAAGGATTTTACCTAGCAACTTCTCTTGTCCTTCACTTGGGAATTGGTTGCAGATGCATTGCACTTCTGCTCCAACAGGAGGCACACCTTCTCCATCCCAGTCTGGCTTGCTGGCTGCAAGTGCGGATTCGTATTGCTCGCGGGTGACAGATCTGTGCACATCCTCAGCAACGATACCCAATACCATGTCCACAGGACTAACAATGCATCCCTGAACTCCAACAAGATGACCCTTGGCGTTTTGATATATGCTGTCAGCACCAATGGGCCAGCCGCCAAGCTTCGGCAATTCCCTCACCAAAATATCAATTAGTTTCACATCAATCTCCTTAAGCTAATTTCTTATACACGCGAGGCTCATCAACAGTAGCCGCGCGAAGTTCGTGTTCGTGATGCACCGAGTAGTTGCCGTCATCCCATTTGCACCAGTATTTCGGATGGTCGCTATCCGGTTCAATCTGGCTCTCAACCATCCCTTTGATGCCTCCAGACTTAAGCTGCACTAACGCGCCCACAGCAAATTTAGCCATAACAAGCCCTCTGATTGATGTGCGAGTGAAGAGATAGCGCTCAGAGCCATAATTCCGACTATGAGCCAGATAATTGGATTGGCGTGCATGGTGACTCCGGATAAAGAAAAACCCGCTGGGTGCTGGTTTTTTATGCGTCGAATGGGTTAGGCATCGCTGCCACCATCTTTACGGTATGCATGACCAGGTGCTAAGCAGTGAGTTTTGTTGGCGTTAAATTTCCAGCCTCTTTTTTTCGCTGCCCTAAAACACATCGTTGAGTTGCTACCAACAAACTGCTTATATCCCTGCGCCTCAGTGCGATAATCTGGATTTCCCATGTATTGTTGGCAGTCCAAGCAGTCGCATGTGAGGTCGAGCGTATATCCACCGGTAACCATCACGCCTCCTGCTGCGGTGCTGCTGGCAGTGGCATCCAGTGGGTGACAGGTTGCTCAAAATCAAGGTCGCACCAGGACAAACCATCCCAGAAAGCAACAGCATGATGAAACCAGGTTCCAGTAACGAGCACGCTTACCAGGTTTTCTGGCATCCGCTCACTGCAAGCCACCCAACCATCCGGAATAACCGGAGAGTTACCTGGCTTAACATATCCGCTGTGCGCGTCAGCGTCATAATCCAAAATTCTTGGGCGCTCACTTTTCTCACCGATGAGGTAACGGACGCGATCTGCGGCATAAAGTACGCGGCCTGGATATTCAGAACGGTCAATGGTGAACCCATCCATGCAGCGACCTTCGCCCTTGCGATGCAGAATTGCTGTCCAGTTAGCCTTACCATTACTTTCTGGCATTGAGCCATACCAGACAGTTAACTCAGGCTTGCCATCGGCTAATTTCTTGTTCAGCTCCAGCGCCACCATAGCGATGGTCGATGTTGTTGGTGAATGCATGTGTGGATTGCTTGCGACAGCCTCCAACCACACGACATCGTTGAAGCGGTCAAAGTCGAAATCATCTGGCAACTTGTTAGCCGTCGTTACAGGTTCGGTACCCTGAAGCATGGCGGCGCGGCATGCGTCATACGCTTCTTTCATAGCATCACGCACCCATCCGACAGGTTTCTGCTCAGTCAGCTCACACCATTTCTCGAATGTGGGCACAGATACCGGCGCTGGCGGGGCGGCATACACTGGAAACGCAGGTGAACCATCGCAGGACTTGTCACCCGGCTTAGCTTCAACAACGTATTCCTCGCAGTCATCAGGAGCACGGAACCCTTGATGCCAAGTGAGATAGCACACAGGCTCCGCTTCGAGCGATGCCAGCGCGATTATGAACGCCTGTAGTGTATTGCTGTCAGTGATGCCAACCGCCTTGATTGCAGAAATCTGACTCTCCAGCCATTCTTTGGTAATAGTTCTCATGGGTTATTCCTCATGCTTGAGCATTAACTGCGCCACATCTTCGGGTTGAGGATGGCGGTAGTTAAGTAACTCACCAGGCATCTTCATTAGCTTACCTTCACTATTAATGGCTTGAACTCGGCAACCTTTCACCCCAAACGCAGATGTATCAATGGTTTCGTCGTATTGATTAAGCAGTTCAGCCATTCTCTCTTGCCATTCCTTCGGCATTTGCATCATTGCTACGCGAGGCATTACCAGAAACGCGGCATATGAAAGACCGAACCACAGATGCAAATCTTTACGCTGATCGTAATTTTGGTTTTTCATTTCAATCTCCTTTACCGGCTGCGGCGATCATCTTGATTCCATGCTTGGATAGCTCTTTGTTTACAGAATCAATATGGCAATAAGCGCCACTTTTGAACGTAGAGCCTTGCTTGAAGTCGAAGAACGAATATGGCGGCATATTGATTTCACGCGACTCCAGCTCTGCTATGCGCTGGCGCAGACCTTCAATTTCACCACTCCTGTTTAACAGCTCACGAGCCATACGCTCGTTTTCGGTTTCTTTGGCTTTCAGCTCATCCAGCAGCGCCAGTACATCAGGATCACTTTCATCTGGGACTGTCACACGAGAACGAGCATAATGGTCGTCTGCGAAGTCTCGACCCTCAGCAAACTTGTATCCTTCGCCATCCTTGTCAATGCGGCCAGTGCATCCGTATACGACACTTCCAGCACCGGCACGCTGGATTGTCATGACAGACCCGCAGATATGGCACTTCGGAGTGAGCTTCTCAGAGTAGCGCTCACGCAGCGCCTGTTTGTCGATGTTGCTCATTGGGCGTTACCTCCATCATTCGCAAACTCACCATGAATCTCTGCCCGAGCTTTTTTGATCGCTTCAGCAGCATCCTGCTTATCAGAAAAGGAGCCAACGTTGATGTGCTTGCCTTCATACGTAATTGAGGCCTTCCATTTGTTAGATTTCCGGCACCATGAAACGCCCTTTATTCCGGAAGTATTGGTGGACTGTATCTTCCTGTTAAGCGCGTTTTGCCTTAAAGAGACAATACGGAGATTGGAGATCCTGTTGTCTTTCCTGTCACCATTAATGTGGTCCATTATTCCTTCTGGAAACTCTCCATATACGTATAGCCATGCGAGCCTATGAGAAAGATAAACAACGCCGTCAACGCAAAACCGCAGGTAGCCATGTGAGTTAGTTGTTCCGGCGATATCGCCTTTAATGGCTCTGCTGGATGTAGACTTTATTCTTGTGAAGACGCCTGTATAACTGTTGTAGTGAAATAACTCCTTAAGCCGAGATTGAGTTAGCGTCATTTCTTCGCCCTCTGGTTTAACCACGCTGTCAGGAATTTGTTCTCGTTCACGCTTGGGAATGATTGACGCTTCAGCATTTCTTCGCGTGGATATCGTTGATGGGTTTGAAGCGGTGTCCTGCGATAAGCTCTTGAGGTGTTACGAATGGGTCATAGTAATTTCCGATCATGATGAATTCCTCATGTTCATGTCTCGCTTGCGAAGCCTTGTAACTCTTGACCTGACAGCCGTGTAACCTCTGCCCATCATTTCGGCGATGTCCTTTTGCAGGTAGCCCTGGCGATAAAGAGCGGCTAGCGTCTCTTCGTCTTGCGGACTCCAGAGTTGCTTGGTGCAGGCTGTGGATAACGAATACTTCTGAGCGAGGTAATAGAATTGGGCTAACGTAAGTCCGAGATGGT
Organism: Enterobacter sp. FB; assembly: GCF_000805795.1. NCBI lineage: Bacteria > Pseudomonadati > Pseudomonadota > Gammaproteobacteria > Enterobacterales > Enterobacteriaceae > Enterobacter > Enterobacter sp. FB. The sequence continues at coordinate 1,212,361 of NZ_JSZC01000013.1, forward strand.
CAGCTGCGCGGGGCGCGACCATACGGCCGCACACCGCCTTCATTTCTTCAGGAGTGACGTTTAGTTTTCGCATTGGGATAAATTAGGAGTTAGCTAAATCCGCCTTGCGCAGATTGTGGATTTCATCGAGTTTAGCGAGAAGTTCATTGTTGCTTCCGATAACTCCCTTCGTGCGGTTATATGCAACCTCAAGCTTTGTAGCATCCATGCTAAATGCGTTATCAGAGAACCACTTCAGGGCTGTTTCAGGTGTTGCCTGTGGCTTTACTTCTAGCTTGCGTACTCGGTGCTCCTGCCGCTTACCGCGAGATACTGACAGCATCATTGAGAAATCAGCCTCAACGTCGCTCATCGCATGAATCTTGATACCGCCCACAGCTACGCCACCGAATCGCACAGAAGCGTCACCAACGAGCGTAAGAGAGCGACCAACCCATGAGTGACCATCTGCCCCCCAACCGCCAATTAACACGCGACGCATTGATTTGGATGGCTTGTATGGGCGTCCGTCGAAACCTTCCAGGTCTATGAAAACTGGCTGCTCGGAATTACCAGCTCGAACAGCTTTAATGACTGCAGTAATGCTTTGAGTCTGAACATCTTCAAAGTTGAGCTGATCGGACTTTGGAATGATTGTGCGTGAAAGGTCCATTAGAGAATTACCTCGTCATCGTATTCGTTATCAAGCAAATATGCCGGAACGTTAATTTCGTTGGATGGAAGCACGATTCCTTCGTACTTCATGGATTCGTTTTCTTTACAGGCTACGAGCTTGTCTAATGCTGCGAACATTTCGCGATATCCAAGCTCCAGCGATTCCTCGCCGATGTAGTACATGCAGTTGCGATATGGCGGAGAGTTCTCGATAGCGAAGAAGGCGAACTGGTTATATTCGATACCAGTTGCGAGCTTGAGAACGTAGAGATAAAAGGCTGCCTGAATGTGGTATTTGTAATGACCGAAAGCATTGCTAAATCCGCGCTCTGACGCGTCTCTGCAGCTCTTAACGTCAAGAGGGTAGGGGAGAGTGTCAGACAGCCTATCAAAGCGGCATTTAAGCATCAGGCCTGTTTCTGGACACTCTGCAAACATAGATACTTCTGAGTCACCTTTGGTGTTCATGTAGTCCATAAAGTCATCGTTCATCCTTGATGACCAAGCCATCCTACTAACAGTGTCGACCTCGCTCCCTATGAGGATATATTCAGGAGCTAATTTGGATGCGAGCTCCTTGTACTCTTTAGAGCTCCTTGAACTTATATCCTGGCGCAGCGTGTATTGCTTATCGTACAAATCAGGTTCAAGCAGCGCCGCATGAATCGCACTTCCAATGTGCGCCGATTTATTGCCGGTGAATTTGTTAAAGTAGTGGTTTGCAGGACTAACGCTGATTGCCTTGACTGTCGTTGAGCCTATAGCATCGTCAGCGTGATAGTCCTCGTTCGGCATTCCGTAATAGACACCAGGTTTCATGCTGCATCCTCGAAAGTATGACGGCGCAGGAATATGCCAATCGCATACTCAACCTCTATGCGCGGTCTGAATATGTCCCACATAACCTCGCCAGCGAATTCCTGATAATTGCAGTCGTCTTCGCCAAGCCACTCAACAGCAGCCTTCGTGTGGTCGTCTGGTTTATGTGATTCCAGCATGTTGAGCACCGGACGCATGTTTGCGCACAGCATCTCAACCTGCTTATCAATCGCTGCATTATCCTCATCGTTAAAGCTCGCGATGATTTGCTTAATCTCTGTTTTGTCTGTCATCGTCAGGCGCATGGTTATTCTCCTCACGCGGAACCGGAAATACGTCTTTAAGGAGCTGATATAACTCCTCGTCACTCCATCTCTGCTCAGCACCTGTCACGGCTGCACCTTTTGATTCAGGAATTCAACCAGACGCTCCAGCAAGCTCTTAACGCGAGGCTGCTTGAAGTCTGCGCCGGTAATGATGTTCTGGCGTGAATGCTGGACGGATAAGATAGGGTCGAAAGGGCGAACCGATGCCGCCCCTGCAATAGCGAACTGTTGCATGGTGTGCTCCTTTTAAATTGATTGGCATAGCGAAAACACCTCGAATGAAGTGCTATGGATATGCGGTTAAAAAAATGCCCGACATAAGCCGGGCGAAGATGACAACAAGGGGGTATTAATCAGAACATCACCAAAGTCTCCTTTAGATGATGTGGTGCGGTATTACACCCAATAGCTAACTCAGAGAATTAGCTATCAGCTGCTATTCAACGCGCATTACTACATCAAACTTATCCAGATTGCTTTGACGGAGAAGACCCTCCTCAACGCGATCTGCTTTTCGATAGTTATCAAACTCAAAGTGCTTAACCACTTCCTTTGTCTCGCGCTCAATAACTTCAACGATGTATTTCTTGCTCATCACTCCTCCCCCAGAGCCTTGCTGATGGCTGCCTTGGCTCGCTTATATTCGGTTAACTCTCTGCACCCTTCGTCATGCTCGTAAAGGAAGACAAGCTCTTGCAGAGCTTCGAGCAAATCAGGAGCTGCTGCGATCAGGTTGGCGTTTGCCATCCTGTCGCCGTAACCTACATCACCTAGCCATGCGACTTCCTGAACCATTCCGTCAGGCTGGGTCGAGTCGATATATTTCCCATTCACTCTCCATTTTCCAGTCGTACCCTTAAACTCTTTCATATTCACCTCTGTGGCTTGCTGCCAAAAGAAGGCCGACTATGCGTTGTCGGCGAACTCCGCTGGTAATTCATCAACTATCTGGTGACTGAGGATTAAGAACTTTCCATCCTTCACCCCATATGCATATTTCTGTTTTTTAATCATCAGATGTTCAGCTACTGCTTTAACTGCTTGTTCAGTAACATCCTCTTTTTTCCCAACCCACATTCCTTTTTCGGTGTTGAGCGTCCCTTGAAATATCTGACCGGTTAACGGGCTTGCACCCATGGTTTTAATTTTCATTTAATCGTCCTGAAAGCATTGGAAGTGGTGGTTATTTAGGCTCGCGTGGTTGGTAATTGAAGCGATGCCAGCCGTCAGTTAATTCAATCTGTTTATAACTTTCCCTGCGATCTGCAAAGCAAATCTCTACAGCCAGAGCATGTAATTCATGGCGACGCTTAATTTGCTCCATTGCTATCCAGTCTGCGTCTGCGTTTCTTTTCTGTGCCTGCCTTGGTGTTAAATCAAGACAGTTAACAGCGCTAAGCTTGTTCATTCTGTTGATGTCCTGCTTCATGCTTTTGAGCAAGCTAATTGCTGCGTCAATTTTTTTGATTTCATCCTCTCTCATCTCTCACCCCATTAACGCGCTGTAACCTGTTTAGACTTACGATGGCCAGCTGCGTACAGAGCCACTTCTGGCAGACACACAGCTCCACCTTCAACTTCCTTCTGACGCGTTCCTGCAAGCGAAATGGCTTTGGTTACGCGTGTACTGCATGTGCTATTTGCTACCCGGCGTGCAAGAGAAGCGTCCTGCATTGCCTGTTCACGTTGAGCCTGTCTGCGTGCTCTGCGGCGATTTCTGGCGTTATCATCAGCCAGGTAAGTAACGATAATCATGCTGACCTCCGATGATTGGCTTTGGCGATTGGATGGCCGGTACTGATCTCCAGCTTGCTACTGCCTCATTCTGTAGCTTGATGGCCTGCGCATCAGTCTGCGCATTCATCCAATCCCAAAGCCAACTGCTCTTTGGTTCCCGCATTTCGGCGGGACAATCCCATCAATGTTAAAGAGCGATTCAGCATTCTGGTTAGTAGTGCTTCCTGCTGATGGGTTAAATATACCTACGGGTAAAATCATTGTCTATACCTATGGGTAAATATTTTAGGCGAAAAAGTTTACCCGATTGAAAAATCAGGTAATTTATTTTTATTGTTTAGTTATGGGTTTGGATTTTCAGGCCAAGCTGGAAGGAGGTTTTCGTTGACTGTTTGATGTGATTTCAGTGAGTTAAGCGCGGAAAGGCGAGTCATTGCGCAGGTGTACATCTCTTGCTGAGATTTTTCCATCTCGTTCCATGCAAGGTTTCTGTACTTCTCAATTACTGTTTCAGCTTCGCAAATAAGCTTTTGTTTTCTCCTGAGGCCTGATTTTTGCTCGGCTCCTGCTCTTGTATAGAGCTTGTGCATGCAGAAAACCAAGATGGCTAGTATCAAAGCCCCAGGAATATACACTTCAGTTAGTCCTCTTCAACTCGTGGAACGTCGTCCTGATCTACATAGCGTGTATGCTTAACTATTGCGGAGACAAAGTGCATTTTTACAACATCATCCGCACTCAAAGTTATCGGTCTATGGTCACTGTTGACGCTGCTGAATTGATAGTCCCCATCGCGGGTTCTATTCATAATTTTAATCATGTTGTGACCGTCTTTTGTTCGAACGAAAACTTCGTCACCCGCATGAACCGTAGTGTTTGGCTCGATGACAACATATTCTCCAGACTGAATACGAGGCCACATGCTATCGCCTTTGACTTTTAAGCCATAGGCATCCTTATCACCGCTATAAATTCGAAGCCAACCGGCTCTGAACTCGATCATATCCACTGAGCCATCTACTCCCAAAACGGCCTCACCAATTACAGGAACATATCCTGCGCGAATGCTTCCGGCAAATTCCAGTTCTTCATTTGCGCTTGGCATCTCAGATGTGATCGAGTCCATCCAGCCTCTAGGTAGGCTGAATGCGTTTTCTATGATTTCCATCATGTCATCAGCAATGCGTTTTCTCCCAGCTTTTCCTTCTGGGTAGAGCATTCTTGAAATATACGATGGCTCTCTTTCTATTCGACGTGCCAGCTCAGCTGCCTTCCCGTTACAGAACCTGTCCCGGATTTCAATGAGCTTCAGTCTTCTCTGTTCGTATTTATCCATAGCAGAGATCTTATCCAACATTACCTCGCGGTAAATAACCTGCGGGTATTGATTTATGTTTTACCTGTAGGTAAACTCTATTCATGATGCAACGAGAAAGGAGAAGGGATATGGAGAAACTTCGTACATATCTAAACTCCCTCTCACTTGAGGAGCAGCGCGAGTTTGCCTCCCGATGCGGAACTTCAATCGGCTATTTGCGTAAAGCTCTTAGCAAGAATCATGAGTTAGGCGCTGCGTTATGCGTACTAATCGAGAAGTTCAGTAACGGTACCGTGACTCGTAAGGATCTGCATCCTGGTGATTGGGTAAGCATTTGGCCTGAATTGATGGCCGCATAAGCAGTACCGCTCTTTAACAGATCTGGCCTCATTCCCGCCGAAATGCGGGGATAAACCAACGCATCAACAGATGCGTAACTAACTATTTAACTAAGGAAAATAATATTTTATGGAGCTTGCAAAAGACAGCAAAAAGGTACGCGAAGTGGAAACAGAGCTTCGTGCCAGACTCGTTTCAATGGGTCAGACAAATTTCGCAAAGATGGCGGGATGGGCTGATTCAAAGGTGAGTCGATTAAACATCCACGATATGGCGGTTACGTTCGTTCTTCTGGAAAAAGTCTGGGAGACAAGCCTGATTCGTGAAGTGGCAAGACAGGCTATTGCAGCTGTTATGCCAGAAAACAAAAAACGCCCAGCGGTAACTGAGCGTTTAGAGCAAATCACATTGGATTTTTGAGTCACTGTGTTACGTCAACAACACTAACTTCAGGAGTAATTATATGCGAAAAAATACCGAATTGCACAAAGAAGTTAAGCGTTCTCGCTTCCTTCAATCCATTGAACCAAACACCGCAATGATGTTTTCCAGCGTAGCTAAGTTTGAGCTTATGAAGTCTGAAGCTAAGGCTCTCCTGAAGGATTTGCCGGTTGAAGACGGATATACGTTCATTCCAAATTCCTTCCTCGAAAGGCTTCTCAAGCAGGACTTCTCTGTAGAGCAGTTCAACGAGATCCTGAAAGTATTCCGTGAGGGTCGATAGCCATGGAAAGCACTGCAATTGTTTACGATTTCAGCGCCGCACACGAGCGCAGGAGTTCCCGGATGGAAAACCAAAAACAGGGTCACTTTGCTCTGTTCAGGAGTCTTCTGTCAAAGGATTGGGCGACTGATACAGCCAAGTTTGCATTGTGGGTAAGGATTATCGGTCTTGCTCAGTACAAGCCACGTAGCGTTGAATTTGACGGCGTGAAATGGGACTTAGAGCCTGGGCAGCTTGTGACGAAAATCTCCTATCTGGCGAGGAAACTTAAAGACTCTCAAGGGAATGAGAAGTCCGCTAAACAGGTTCGCGACATGCTCGAATTCTTTGCAAAAGAGAAGATGATCACCTTCGCTGGTAACCGTCATGGCACCGTAATTTCGGTCATAAATTACACAGATTATCAGGCCGATTTTGAGGTAACAAAGCAGGTCACTAACGAGGTAACAAACAAACCTAGCAACCACGCTGGCTCAGATGTCGTTGAGGTAACAAAGCAGGTCACTAACGAGGTAGAACAGAGTAAGAAGTTATTAGAACAAGAATATAAAAACATTACCCAAACCCACGAAGTGGGCTTGTCTGATAATGAAAAATTAACACCCCGTCAGAAAGGCACTAACCCCCGTGCTAAGAAAACCAACAAGCGATCAGCGCTACTGACATTCGACCGCGAGCGTTTCAAAGATACGTGGAACTGCAAAGCTAAACGCCTCGGAATGCCAACCATCCTGAGCATTACCAAAACCACTGAGGCCGGAATCAATCGCCTCTGGGATTCGTACCTGAAGCAGTGCAAAGAGCTTGGAAAGGAGCCGCGTGATATCGACAGCATCCTGAACGGATACATCGAGCATGGGTATAAGCCGACTCAATGGGCGCTTGGTGGAAACCCTGAAGGAAAGGTTTACGGGATTGATACTGCCCTGACGCAGAAGAAGATTGACGAGATTTTAGGAGCGGGAAGCTGATGGAGAGTTACGATTTTGAGCACCAATTGGTTGGCTCGATGATGGTCAAAGGCGATCACATTGACTGCCGAGAAATTGCCGGGAAGCTTCCTGCTGATGCATTCGAGAACTTCCACCTGAAAAGCATGTACCAGGCGATTGTGACACTGTTGAACAAGGCTGAGCCGGTAGACATGTTCACCGTTAAGGATGCAGTACCTGCTGCCACGAAGGATTTTGTGGTTGAGGTAGCATGCAAGTGTTCATCTGCAGCAAATATCCGTGGTTGGGCTAAGCGTGTCAGGCAGTGCTGGATGTTACGCCGTGGTGAGGCTGAGCTTAAGCGAGCGGCAGAACTTCTAGCAGGTGCGGGAACGCATGACCTGAATGACCGGATCGCAGAAGTAAGCGGGATCCTGTCAAAACTCCAGTTCGAAACCAACGACAAGCTACCGCGCCGAATCGGTGACTTGCTGGATGATTACATGGTTGTTCTGGAAAACAGGATGAAGGGAGAGGAGTCTGGCCTGTATCTCAAGACTGGTATTCAGCCTATGGACGATGCATACGGTGGACTGGACAGAACGGACCTGATTGTAATCGCTGGTCGCCCGGGAATGGGTAAAACGGAACTTGCCATCAATATCGCCAACTCGGTTGGGAGGCAGAAAGGGAAGGGGCTGCTTATCTCGATGGAAATGTCTGATATGCAGGTGGTAGAGCGTCACGTAGCTGACCGAGCAGGGTTATCGGTGGGAACACTGCGAAACCCTCTCAACATGATACAGGAGCAATACACACGCCTTACAGCGGCAACGGGAACTCTTCTGGATGAAGATAACCACGTCATAGATGGTTCCTTTACCGTCGATGAGTGCATAGCTCATGCGGAGCGCATGAACATGGATGGTGGCCTTAGCTTCCTAGCTATCGACTACCTCGGCCTGATTGAGAAACCCACAAACATTCCAGAGCATCAGGCCATCGCTGACATCACCAGAAAGCTTAAGCAGTTCTGCCTTCGCAACAAGGTTCCGGTAATTTTGCTGGCTCAGCTTAATCGTGGTCCAGAAGGCCGTCAGGAAAAACGCCCTGGATTGGGTGATTTGGCAAAATCTGGTGCCATCGAGCAGGACGCCGACGTAATCATCTTCCCTTATCGCGATGAAGTGTACGACGAGAACAGCAACATGAAGGGAATCGCGGAAATCATCATCGGAAAATATCGATCTGGTCGGCCGCAGACTTTCTACATGGGCTGGAAGAATGGTCACTTCGTGAATATTGACCAGCAGGAAGCCGCCAAGCAGTTCTCAGCCAACCAGACGGAGTCGAAATCAAACGACTGGAGATAATCCATGAACACACGAGACAAAATACTCAACCACCTTGAAACAAACATCCCCACCTCAGCACCACAATTCGCAAAACTCCGCGGATGCCAGAAATCACATATCAACCTGCTACTGCGTGACCTTATCGCAGACGGCCAGATTGAGATTGAGCGTATCAGTAACAGCGTTAAGCACTATCGACTTGCTTCACTCCATCATGAGCGCACAGAAGCTGTTCTGCGGTATTTGGACGATCATGAAACCGGAATGGCAGTTGAGATATCAACCGCAACAGGAATCGACAAACGTCTCGTTACGAAGATGCTCAAGCATCTTCATGAAAACGGTGAGCTGCATCGTGACTGGTGCCATAAGAACGCATGGGTATACAGCAAGAAGCCGGTGTTTAACTTTGGCGCAGCCAACCCACTGACTGCATTTATCAACCAGAAATTGAGAGAGGTGAGGGCATCATGACGACTTACCTGATTTACTCCGGGCTTTTGTTTAACGCATTGATAGCGCTTGCCGCGATAACGGTCGTGTTTGTTTGGTTTATATGGCCAGCCATAGAAGCTGCAAGCATAACGAGATGCCAATGTAAGGTTTCGAAGATGTATGGCGGCAAGCCAAGCGCCAAAGACATTTTGAAAACGTTCAAGTATTGGTACTCAGACCTTCTGTTCGGTCGTAGTTGGGAGCGAATCAGCAACCGACAATTCGAATGGGAAGGTGTAGGTAACTGGACTGTTTATAGCGGACAAGATTGATAACACCCCAGCACGCTGATGGAGAGTAATGATGATAAAAACAAACGAACCTTTTAGCCTGATTATCAATGATCCGGTTGAGCTGACCATGGCATCACTTAAGTCGAAGCTGATTATCACTATAACTCAGCTAATTAGGCAGGAAGGATGGACACAGGTTGTTGCTGCAAAACGGCTTGGAGTCAGCCAGCCAAGAGTTAGCAACTTGCTTCATGGCTATGTATCGAAGTTCTCGATAGACATGCTTTTGGAGATGCTCTGCAAAATCGGCTTTGTAGTTGATGTGACATTCAGACCGCACAACACGGAAAGCCCAATAGAAATGACAATCAAAAAGGCAGTAGTTTAGCCAGGTGATGGAGAGGAATGATGGAAGTAAAAACATACGCAGTGAATTGCAACGATGCATGGCTCAATACCAAAGGCGATGACATCTCGGATTCCTACGTGAAGTATCGCGACTTTAAATCGCTTCAGGACAGATTCCAGTCTTACTGCAAGCATGACGGCGGAACACTTCACGCAGGTGATGGTCGCTACTGCGCTATCTGTATGTGGCCAGAAGGCAAGTGCCAGCATAGAAGTTCAAAGGCATGGGATAAATTCTGCTGTGAGTGCGGCGAAAAACTGAAGGATGGCGAGTAATGGAGAGGAATATGGACGAATCAAGAAAGGCTTTCGAGGCTGAAATGGCAAAACTTGGCGACTGCGTAGACATGCGAAGAGCAAAGAATGGCGATGAAGAGTACATGGCATGGGATGTGCGGTTGGCATGGCGATTCTGGAACCTTTCTCGCGCAGCTATCGAGATAAAACTCGATGACAAAGTGATGGTTGAGGATGAGTTCGACAAAGGTCACAACTGCGCCATCGATTATTGCGCTGACGCCATCCGCGCCGCTGGAATCAAAGTGAAGGAGTGAGTATGCCAATAGTGAAATGGTTTTTGTGGCGACGATGGTTATTCAGTAAATGGACCAAGAACTACAAAGAGCAGCCTGTTATGGGGAATCTTCTTAAGACGAATTTCGCCTCATGCAGGTCATATCCAATAATTTACCGTGACATGGTGAGAATCATTAGAGGACATCATGACAAAGCAAACAATCTTCCTTCGAAGTAAGCAGCAACAGCAGTCAGCAATAAACGCCATTCTCACATCACCCCTCGACAACGACAGACCCATCACCATTCGAATCTCTGACTACAAGCGCAACATTGACCAGAACGCGAAATTTCACGCGATGCTTGGTGATATCGCTCGTCAGGTCACATGGTGTGGAAAGCAACTTAAGCCTGAACAGTGGAAGGTATTGCTGATAAGCGGCCATGCGGTCGCTACAAAGCAGGAGGCTGAAGTTGTTCCCGGGTTAGAGGGTGAGTACGTCAACATCCGCGAAAGCAGCGCAGAGATGAGCGTAGGACGCATGGCGAGCCTCATAGAGTATACGACTGCGTGGGCAACAGGACAGGGCGTCAGATTCACTGACAGGAGGTACGATTGAAGCGAACGTATTTCTACCACCCGCCAATGACTACCGACGAAGCAAACCAACTAATCACTCTCTACCACTCCCGAAACGTACAAACAACAAAGCATCTTAGTGCTGACCCACGCCTGTGGATAGTCGGAGCCTTGCTTCCAGAGTACGCCAGCGAGCCAAAGGGTAGGAGTCAGTATCAATCCAGAATGTGGAGTTAGCTATGAGCCTTATCGAAGATTACCAGGGTCGACTTGATGACCTGCTTACTGATGCATCAGGAGACGACATCGACCCAATTGACCTGCTGGTTAATGCGATCGCCGATTATCTGGAAGACGAGCTTGAGGATGAAGAGGACAAAACGCTTTGCGTCGACTTCGGCGGAAAGAGCCTGATTATCAGCATCGTCAGCAATGACGAGCAGCCGGTTAGTGAGAGGGTGCATTGATATGGTTATTTGGTCTTTATTTGACGGCTCAGGATATATGGGTCATCAAGCGGCAATTGATGGGCATCAGGTTTATTGTTTTAACGCAGATGATGCCGACCATGGTCCATACAACAAAGCCAAGGTACAACACGAAAATATTCACTACATAAATATCTGGATAGATAAGGATTTTGACCCGTGCAAAATGGGAGTTCCGGCTCCGGATATCATTTATTCTTTCCCGCCATGTACCGATATTGCTGTTAGTGGCGCAGCTCATTTTGCGAGAAAGAAAATTTCCGACCCTCACTTTCAGGATAGAGCGATAGAGAAAGCAAGAATCGCTGAATTCTTGGGTGATAAATATGGAGTTCCATACATGATTGAGAATCCCGTCAGTGTGCTGGCCACTAAATGGAGAAAGCCTGACTACACATTTCATCCATATGAGTTTGGTGGATATTTGCCTGAAGGCGATAAACACCCCTTTTTCCCTCAGTACATTAAACCAAGAGATGCCTATCCAAAGAAAACCTGCCTATGGGTAGGGAATGGATTTGTTTTCCCAGAAAAGAGGCCTGTTGACGTCAATAGTGGGTATTCAGACCAACATGTCAACAACGGGTAAAAAGTGATCCACTTACCGCCACCACCAACGGTTTAATATTGATCCACCTTGTTTACTCAGGATTAGCTTCAGCTATAACCCCGGCCTTTCGTTTCTGCTTCAGTCGATAGCTTTCCCCTTTTATTTGCACGACGTGTGAGTGATGTAAGATCCGGTCCAGCATCGCCGATGTCAGCGCTGCATCACCGGCGAACGTCTGATCCCACTGCCCGAACGGCAGGTTGGAGGTCAGGATCATCGCGCTCTTCTCGTAACGTTTGGCGATGACCTGGAAGAACAGCTTGGCTTCCTCCTGACTGAACGGCAGATAACCTATTTCATCGATGATAAGCAGCTTCGGGGCCATGACACCACGATTGAGAGTCGTTTTGTAACGGCCCTGACGCTGTGAAGTGGACAGCTGTAGCAGCAGGTCCGCTGCTGTTGTGAAGCGAACCTTGATGCCCGCCCGTACTGCTTCGTAGCCCATGGCTATCGCCAGATGCGTTTTTCCCACGCCCGATGGCCCCAGCAACACGATGTTTTCGTTACGCTCTATGAAGCTCAGGGATCGCAGCGACTGGATTTGCTTCTGAGGAGCGCCGGTGGCGAAGGTGAAGTCGTACTCCTCGAACGTCTTTACCGCCGGGAAGGCTGCCATCCGCGTGTACATCGCCTGTTTACGCTGATGCCGGGCCAGTTTCTCCTCATGTAACAGGTGCTCCAGGAAGTCCATGTAGCTCCATTCCTGATCCACCGCCTGTTGCGACAGCGCCGGCGCTGCGCCGATAAGACTGTCCAGCTGGAGCTGTTCGGCAAGCACCATCAGCCGTTGATGTTGCAGTTCGACCATCATGCGGCTCCTCTGCAGAACGTGTCATAGATGGAGAGCGGATGATGCAACGGCTGCCTGTCGAAGGTCATCAGGCTTTCATCAACCTGCACGTCATACTGTTTTTTCTCCGGTGGCAGTGCCAGCATGGATTGCTGTTCCTCCACCCAGCGATCGCAGGGGCGGGTCTGGATAGTTTCATGCTTACGTTGATTGGCCACATCGTACAGCCAGCGCAGGCCGTAACGGTTTGCGGTTTCAACATCGACGGTGATCCCCATCGGACGCAGGCGTGTCATTAACGGGATATAGAAGCTGTTGCGGGCGTACTGCACCATCCTCTCCACCTTGCCTTTAGTCTGCGCCCTGAAGGGACGGCACAGGCGGGGAGAGAAGCCCATCTCTTTGCCGAACTGCCACAGGGAAGGATGGAACCGGTGCTGCCCGGTCTGGTAAGCATCACGCTGCAGCACCACCGTTTTCATATTGTCGTACAGGACTTCCTGCGGTACACCGCCGAAGAAGCTGAACGCATTGCGGTGACAGGCTTCCAGCGTGTCGTAGCGCATGTTGTCGGTGAACTCGATGTAAAGCATTCTGCTGTATCCCAGAACAGCGACGAACACATGCAGGGGTGACTTGCCGTTTCGCATGGTCCCCCAGTCAACCTGCATCTGCCGTCCGGGCTCGGTTTCGAAGCGAACGACCGGTTCTGCCTGTGCTGGCAGGGTCTGTTTACGGATGAACTCTCTCAGGATAGTAAGCCCTCCACGATAGCCCAGCTCCATGATTTCCCTGGCAATAACGGTCGCCGGGATTTTGTAGGGATGCGCATCGCTGATCCGCTTAGAGATGTAATCACGGTATTCATCGAGCAGTGATGATGGTGCCGGGCGTGGTGAATACTGCGGCTTTTCAGATTTGGCTTTCAGGTGGCTGCGGACAGTATTGCGCGAAATACCCAGCTCCCTGGCAATGGCCCGGATACTCATTCCCCGCTTGTGCAGGACTTTAATTTCCATACGAATCTCAAAAGTGATCATAAGCTCCCCTGTATTCAGAGGAGCAGATTAACCCCTGGATCAATTTTCAACCGCTGGGGTGGATCAGTTTTGCACCGTTGGTAACACAACACAAAAAGCTTGGAGGGAAATCACCAAAGACCAAGGTTATACGGTCATTAACCCCCAGAGGTATGGCATTAGCTATTCACGAGGCCAATCATGCTTAGCCAACACGAAGCCCAATCATACGAGCAGCAGAGCATACGTCGAACGTTGTGCGCAGGCTGCACGAAGGAACTATCCGACGATGAGACTCACGTTTGTGAGGAATGTGCTGCTATGGCAATAGCGTATCGCGACCCAAACGGATTTATGACGGAGGAAGATGATGATATTCAGTAGATACGGGGAAATTACTTTCAGGCACTTCCAGGATAATCCTGCGTGGGCGGCAGCGGCAGGATATGACTTCAACTTCATTGACTGCATATCAGCATCGGCGCAGTGCACATCGAACATAGCAAGTAACTTGCTCGATGAGATTGCAGAGTTTCCAGATGCAGAAGTTCGTTATATTCCAGTTTTCATCATTAAGCTTTCAGTTGGTTCATTACTTCTGTTTGCCATGATGCTTGCCTATCCATTATTTGCATTGGTCATCTTCTTGCGATGCAAATCAATGAAGCGCAAATACAAAGACGATTATAGCGACATAGTCGATCACAACCTTCGCACTTGGGCTTACCATGTTTATCGTAGGAGCTTAAAAAATGGCTAAAGCACCCAGGCGAAAATGCAAAGTCTGCAATGAGTGGTTCTATCCGGCATTCTCAAATCAGTGGTGGTGCAGCCCGGATCACGGAACTGAACTAGCACTGGAGCGAAGAAGCAAGGAGAGAGAAAAAGCAGAGAAAGCAGCAGACAAGAAACGACGACGAGAATATCAGCAGCAGAAAGACAAGTTAAAGATTCGAAAGCTCGCCTTAAAGCCCCGAAGTTACTGGATTAAACAAGCCCAACAAGCAGTAAACGCCTTCATCAGAGAAAGAGACCGCGACTTACCATGTATCTCGTGCGGAACGTTCACGTCTGCTCAGTGGGATGCCGGTCACTACCGGACAACTGCTGCGGCACCTCAACTCCGATTTGATGAACGCAATATCCATAAACAATGCGTCGTATGCAATCAGCACAAGAGCGGGAATCTGGTTCCTTATCGCGTGATGCTCATCGAACGCATCGGGCATGCAGCTGTAGACGAAATCGAATCTGACCATAAGCGCCATCGCTGGACTACAGAAGAGTGCAAAGCGATTAAGGCGGAGTATCAGCAGAAGCTTAAAGACCTGCGTGAAAGCAGAAGCGAGGCAGCATGACCAGAGAATACGTCAAGAAAATCCACTACCCATGCGAAACGGCAGCAATCTTCCAGGATGTGCTTTTCGTCATGCGAGTTAACCATTACTCGGAGCTTCTCAATCAGGCTGACAGAGCTGCTGAGTTCTACCTTAGCCACTTCCCCTTCTGCACGTTAGAAAACGTCAGAGAAGGCATTCTGTACAGCTTTGGCGGGCTTTACCTGAATGACTATGAACTTATCCGGGAGGCAGCATGACGGATAAATCAAACACCCCGGCAGAAATTAAAGACCTGTGGCGAACGCCGCCAGAGATATTTCATGCGCTAAATGCTGAGTTCAATTTCGTACTCGACGCAGCTGCAAGCATTGATAACAGCCTATGCAGACATTTCATCACTGAGCAGCAGGACACACTCAAAACACCATGGAATGAAGTAATGCCAAATGTTCCTGGCTATGTGTGGCTCAACCCTCCCTACAGCAAGCCAATGCCATTTGTGCAGAAAGCGGCGCAAGAAAATGCAGAGCACTGGACTGGCTGTGTGATGTTGCTTAATGCAGATTGCTCAGTTGGCTGGTTTCTGGAGGCGATAAAGACGGCGCATGAGGTCAGGTTTATCACGGGCGGAAGGCTGGCGTTCCTGAGTGCATCAACTGGAAACCCGGTATCTGGCAACAACAAAGGTCAAATGTTCGTTATCTGGCACCCATACCCACGAGCTGGTGAGTGCCGAATGACAACTGTCGATCGCGATGTGCTGATGGAGTACGGGCGCAGATTCATGAGGAAGGCAGCATGATTTACATCATAAGCACCTACATACCTGACTCGTGGAAAACCAGCGCATGGCTTCTGTGGGACAGACGTGAAACCTGGAAGGTTTGCAAGGCGTACTACAGAGATTATCAGCTGGCTTACGAAAACCTCAGGCTCCATGAAGACATCATCGCGTTAATCAAAAGAGTTAAGTCGGAGGAAACATGTGCAGCGTAACCAACATCCAGCAAGCCAAATGGCAGCGTCAGCGAGATATGCATAACGAGCAGGTGCTGATAGACAAAGAGCAGGAGCTTGAGCGCAGTCTTGATTATGTGCGCGAGCAACTGCGGGAAGTGCGTAATCGTCTTGGAACGAATAAGCCAGACGGTCCGGAGGCGGCGTGATGAATAAGTGGAAACATACAAGGCAGGAGCTCCCGCCTGAGGGCGTCTTGGTTGACACCATCAGTCAGGGAGGAATGGAGCAAAAGCTTAAACGACAGGGAAATCTCTGGTTTGTTAAAAGTGGCGATATGTACGTTTATTACACGCCGGAGAAATGGCGCTACATCGTGGGGGCAAGATGATCACACTACTTTTGGTCGCCTATGCATTCATGGCCGGCATGACCACTGAATACACGCATACCAGGCAGAAAGAGCTTGGCTATAAAACCAACCTCAAATGGATATCAATTTTCGCTGGCATCGCCTGGCCATACACAATCTGGAGAATTTCACGATGAACCTGGAAAACGCAGTCAAGTTTCACTTCGCGAAGTCTACGCAGATAAACGATACGCCGCGCGCAACCTCATCAGAGACGTTAACTGGTACTGACGTGATGGCAGCCATGGGTATGACACAAAGTCTCGTTACGTTAGGTTACAGCGCGTTTTTAGGGAAGATGGAAATCAGCAGCAATGACCGTGAGAAAGCTATTGAACTGCTGACCCAATATGCACTTGAGCACTGCGATAAGGTTGCCGCCTTACGTAAGCTCGAAAATGATATTAAGCAAAAAGTAATGCAAGTGCTCGCAACATTCGCATTTGCTGACTATTCCCGTAGCGCTGCCAGTACGCGAACCTGTGATTGTTGTGGTGGCAAAAAGTTTGTCGATGCTGAAGTCATGACGATGAAAAGCATCGGGCAGCCGTATCTTGCTGAGCGCAGGGAAATGGTGAAAGTGCTGTGCCATAAATGCAAAGGGAAGGGCGTGCTGACCAATGCCTGCCAGTGCAACGGCAAAGGCGTGGTGGTAGACAAAGAGAAAACTATTCTACAGGGCGGCGTTCCAGCTTATAAAACGTGCGGTCGCTGCAATGGGCGTGGTTATGCTCGTTTGTTGCCTGATGCCGTACGGCAATATATCTGCGCTACGGTGATTGATGTACCAGAAACCACATGGCGCAGGTCATACAAGGACTTCTTCGAAAGTCTGGTAGGTGAGTGCATTAAGCAGGAGGAATATGCAAATCAGATGTTGAGCAAAGTCACGCGATGATAAATAATTTCTACGGAAACGGATTTCTGTAGAAATGGTGCTTTACAAAGTGGCGATATTTGTTTAATCTGAACTCTAACGATGGGTAACTGACTTCGTTGGCGGTGAGATAACAGAGGCGGGGCTCACCACCGATTCCGCCTAGTTGGTAAAACCACGTGTTTGCGTGACGACTCCAACCATCGCAGGCTGAGAGGTCTGCAAGATCCACACGAAAGAGTTGCGGTTATCCAGCAACAACTAGAGCCCCGGCAGAGATGCAGGGGCTTTTTTATTGGCGAAATCTGGTAAGGGTACTGAAAACCCATAAGCACCATACGAGCGCTAGAGGACGGCGGCATCGCAGTGCTCTTTCCAGTTTTCGTCACGTTAGCGACTTTGCGGACTTTTAAGAAACGGACCACAAAGATAAATGCAAACGATGATCAATTCCTGGCAGTAGCCTAACGGCTAAACACCAGTGAGGTATTCCAGCTCCTCATCAACAAATCTGGCGCATTGCGGCCCTGAGATGTGATTAATAATTCAGGGCATCCATCAATTAGAGTATTGAGTCGATAATCGTGAAGAGTCGACGCGCCTGGTAAGCCAGTACTCTAATTCGTGGGTAACAACAGTCATATCGGCTTAGTAAATCCCATATCGGCGTCAGGTTGATCGCTGACCGTCAGCTCCACGAAACGGAGCCCATAACAGGTAAGAGCGTTGAGCGATGTCGGAGATCGCCATTCTTGGTAGAGGGTTCGAATCCCTACTCAGTGCTCTTTCCGTTGTGGTAATCCTGATGCTAGATGGTTGGGTTTCGGCCAACCATGGCGACGAAGGAAATGCTGACGAACAGCGCCACACACCAAACCTGCTACCTCAGGCAATCGGTCGAAAGACGCCGGATAAACGTAACCGGCCTTAATTGCACGACCTTTCTGAAAGCACTCTATATCCAACAACCAGACCTCACACACCTCACCGTATCGCTCTGTGGCTACGGGTTTAGAGTGCTGCCAAAAAAGAAAACCCAGCATTGAGCTGGGCTTCGTGAAAATGGGCGACCGTAAGTTGGTGGAACAACCTACGGCCATCTTGCTCATGATTGGAGTCACGAACAAAGACCGAGGCCCATATCGTCTGATCAGACGGGCAAAACATTAGATCGGATTTGTTCGCAACACAATGCGTCACCTCTCAATAAGAACAAATCCCCCAATCATTTGGGGTCGCTAATATGCGGCCTGGTAGTCTCATGCCAGTCGCTTTAACAGGCCACCATCATGGTGGAGACTACGCAATGGCAAACGGAACAGACCTTATTCCGGCTTTGCTTCTCGCGCTCATCATGACGGTGCTTGGTTCATGGGCAAAGTACGAAACCAGACCGGCAGCTGAAAAAGTCAGCCTTGGCAGTCATATGATCGTGTCAATCTTTGCCGGAACAATGATGGCTCTATATGGGCTGGACAAACAGTGGTCACTTTACATCCTCGGTATGGGATGCGGTGCTGCGGGATGGCAAGGAGCAGCAATCCTCAAAAAGTTGCCATGGTTCAGCCAAAGTGACAATGGTGATAATTATGGCAAGAACTGAGATCAGGGTGGGGCGATATATTGTCGACTTCGTACCTGTCGTATTCCTTATCTTAACCGCCATCCTCTGCAATCAATTCAACGACTCGGTAAACAGTAGTCGTGATGCCGTGAAGCTTGCCAGTGATATGAACCGGCAAAGAACGGCAGCTGAGATGCGAGCGCACAATGCAGAGCAAAAGCTGGCGAATAACACACAGAATGCTCCCGGCGTAGTAATTATCTCGCCGGATGGTAAGACGGTTCAGGCCATAGAGCCAAAAACGAGTTACAGCAGCATTCAGCGTGAAGTTTCCTTCTGAGGTAGACCATGACAAAAGACCAGTTTATGCGAGCTGCAGGAATTTCTTCCGCGCTTGCTGATAAATGGTACCCGCATGTCGTCAAAGTCATGGATGAGTTCGGCATCAACACTCCTTTGCGCGAAGCTCACTTCATCGCTCAGATTGGTACAGAATCCAACGGCTGGCGCTCAGTAGTTGAGTCGCTGAATTATTCGGTGGCAGGTCTGGTGATTTTTGGCGATCGGCTTACTGCGGCTCAGCGTGAAAAGCTCGGTCGTAAACCCGGGGAGCTGGCTCTTTCGCCATCGCGCCAGGCTGATATTGCGAATATCGTTTATGGCGGCCGGTACGGAAACTCTGCGCCAGGTGATGGCTGGAAATATCGTGGACGCGGACTGAAGCAAGTCACATTCAAGGCTAACTATGCCGAATGTGGTAAAGCTCTTTCCCTCGATCTGTTGAATGACCCTGATTTATTGCTTCAGGACCAAAATGCAGCGCGTTCTGCCGGTTGGTTCTGGAAAGCCAATAACTGCAATTCCTTTGCAGACAAAGATGACATTGTCGGACTGACAAAACGTATCAACGGCGGGACTAATGGTCTGGACGATCGGAAGGCTCGTTATAGCGTCGCTAAAAGCGTCCTGGTGGGATAAGCATGAAATTTATCGATAACCTTCCTCAGTTATGGAAAATGTGGTCAGTGCGCATTCTCGCGGTGCTGGCTGTGATTGCTGGTATCTGGGACCAGGTGCCTGATGACGTAAAGGCATTGATTCCTGCGCAATACCTCGGCTACATCGTGGCATTCGTTTCTGTCTGCGGAATCATCGCTCGTGCAATTAAGCAATTCGACAATGACCAGCCAAAATGAACATCTCAACGGTGTTTCAGCCTGGCTGGAAATGGTGCGGAATTGCGTTGCTGTGTGGTGGCTTGCTTGGCGCACTTGCCGGTTGGTGGGTGACTGATAATAAGTTCACCGCTGATATTGCCACGCTTAAGCAGCAGCACGCCGAAGAACTCAAAGCCATCAGTGATGAAGCCAGTGCTCAGCGTGATAAAAACGCATCACTGGAACACGCATTCTCAAGCGCTGTGGCTAAAAGCGATCAGAAGCATACGCAGGAGTTAAACAATGCGCTCGCAGAAAATAAAGCTCTTCGTGATGCTGTTACCTCTGGCTCTCGCCAGCTGCAGTTCGCCAAAGCCGGTCTTGCAACCTGTAACCTGTCAAAAAGTGCAGCTGCAAGCGCCAGCGGCATGGACAATGCAGCCTCCGTCGAGCTCTCAGCAGAAGCTGGACGAAACATTTACGACATCCGCGCCGGAATCATCAGCGACCAGCAAAAACTGAAAGCGCTGCAGGATTACATCCGAGCAGGTCAGGAAGCTGGCGTAATCGCTAAGTAAAGAACAACCCCGACAAGGTGAAGAATGTGTAGCCCCGCAAGGAGGTCGATCCACATCTTGGCAAGCCGGAATAGACGGAAGTGGCAAAGCACCGCTGAAAAGCAGAGCGAAAGCTGCGACAAGAATTAACGAAGCTCAGTCAGAAATGGCTGGGCTTTTTTATTGCTCCAAACCAGCTAATCGAATTAGCAGTGCAACACATAAAACTACGAAATTTTCGTAGTTGATATCTCCATGCGCACTCGCGTGCGTCTTCAAACAAGAGCTTTCCGTAGTGTGAGTCTGAGACAGGGCGGTGGATTTCATCGTTCCGCTCTTGGCTGCCCATGTCTACGCGAGCAGGCTCATACCACAGAAAGGTAAATACGATGAACAACATTATTCCTTTGAATTATGACGGGCTGAAGATTCGCTTTAATGATGAAGGCTGGATCAATGCTACTGATGTCGCCGCAAAATTCGGCAAAGACACAACATCATGGCTTCGACAGATAGATGTGCTTGAATATATGTCCGCTCTGTCTAAAAAGCTTTTCTGTAATTCCGGGTTTCTGACAGAAATTAATGAAATCAGAAGGTTAGATACATCATCCGCTGCATCACGATCAAAAGTGCTGAGGTTTGTTAAGGCGACTCGACTTGTTGCAACAAAGACGGGCCCGCAAGGTGGTACATGGATTCATCCAAAGCTTGCAATCAGGTTTGCCCGCTGGCTTTCAGTTGACTTCGAAATCTGGTGTGACGAGCAGATTGATGCGATTGTCCGTGGTGGTTCTTTCTCAGCTGCCGATTCACGCATTACAGCGATGTTCCTGCTTGATGAATCAGTGCCGTGGGAAAAGCGATTTAGCGATCCATTCTATGCGGCGTTATTCAAAATGTCCGGGCTTCCACGTCACAGGCCAAACCGTAGACCTGCATTGTTTGGGATGATTAGCGCCAAATGGGTTTACGGACCGGTTCTGCCAGGGGATGTTTACCAAGAAGTAAAATCACGACTGGCAAAAGGCGAAAAGATTCATCAGCACCTAAAGCCCGACGCGCTGAAGTTGGTAGAGCATCAAATTATCGCCGTAACCAGTATCGCAAATGGATGCGCTGACTACCGGGATTTTGAATCCCGCTGTATGGCGGCGTTTCATGTTAAAGGGCAGATGAAAATGCTCTATGCAGCGTAGAGAAAACCATGACCAAATACCTGATAGCCGCTCTCGTAGCGGCTTTTTCGTTTTCAGCGTTAGCCGGTTCATCTTGCGCGGGCAAATTCCTGAATGACAATCCTCCTCCGGTTAAGTACGACCAGGAGATTTGCTTCACTCAGTTCTCAGTGCTTTACAGCGATTCACTGAAAGACCCGGTGGTTAGTGCTCAGCACCTCACGGCAGAAGACGTTAAAGGCTCTCTCCAGCTTAAGCGTAAGGACGCTTTCCACAGCGAGCCAAAAGTCCCTAAGCAGTTTGAGTCCACACAGAAGGACTACGCAAAGTCCGGATACGATATGGGCCACATGACTGCAGCAGGCGACGCCGGAACAGCCCAGGAGCAATTCGAAACCTTCAGCCTTGCAAATATGACACCTCAGTTACCAGACCTCAACAGAAAGGCCTGGCGACTGATGGAAGAAGCCGTGCGCAAACAGGTGCTGGCAGAAGGTGATGCCTGGGTAGTTACCGGAATGATTCCAGGCGACAAGACGATCGGGAACGGCGTCAACGTGCCAAGCGTTATCTGGAAGGCAGTGAAAGCCAAATCAGGCGAGGCTGTCTATGTTGGTGACAACACCACCGGCACCGTAACCAAAATGACCACAGCTCAGTTTGCTCTGAAATACGGCATAAAGCCGTTTAGTGAATAGTAAATAGCCAAATAGGTAAAGACGATGAATGAAGAATATCGTAAAGACCTGCAACTATGGTTTGGTCAGTCGCACGCCGCTTTTTGCGTATTGCCAAGAGTATTTATGGAGGCAATGCCAGAAGAATGGCAATCAAAAATGGCGGAACTTTTGTTCGAATATAGCGACACAATCCACACTGGAGCATGCGGTGTGCATAGTTGCTTTGTTACAGCGAAAGACATAAACAATCGGTTTATTAAAATGCCTGATGACATTCTTAACTACAGGCATCCAAAGAAAGAATTTTTAAACAGCATCAGAAAAAGCAATTAGCCATTACAAGGCTCATTTACGAGTGAGCCTGATAACGGATACTTGCTCGACCCTAGCCGGTGAGTGGGGATGTAACCCCGGCAGCCATAGTGTGTGATACCTCCTGCGTCTCCTTATGCGCAAAAACATCGCATGGCTATGGCGGACTGATGGAAAGACATTTTTATAAAATTCCACAATGCACGTCTTAATGGTGTGCATTTTAGAGCTTTATATAAGTTTCATCGCTTCCTGGTGTCAAAATTACCGGGCTAGTATCAAGCAAACCCAGCAGGAAATTCTAAATGACCACTATTGCATGGGATGGAGCAACGCTGGCATCTGATAGTCAGTCATCGGCGAATGACGCTGTATGCACATTGCGTGAACAAAAGATTTTCTATCCCAATAACGCGCCATGGTACGTGAACGATGAGGTGGTGCTAGCTGTAGGAACGGCAGGCGATTGTGGTATCGAGTCTCAGTTGTTCGAGTTGATGGAAAGCAATCTCACCTATAAAAGCGAGTTCACACCTGAGCCTGACTTCACAGCGCTAGCCATCACCGGAATAGGCAGGGCTTGGATAATTTCCAAGAACGGTGGAAACATTCACGCATCAGTGAGCTTGCAGATTGACAGTTACGCCATTGGCTCTGGAAGCATGATCGCAAGGGCAGTTATGCATTGTGACAAGGGCGCAGAATACGCTGTGAAAGTCGCAACCGAATTAGACCTCTATAGTGGCGGTGACATTCAGACATTCACTGCTGAAACAGAAATGCAAAAACGCGTAAAAGACGAATAAGGTAACAACATGGCGACCGAGAAAAAAACAGGCCGCCCTTCTGATTATTTACCAGAGGTGGCCGCTGATATTTGTGCGTTGCTCGCCGAAGGTGAAAGCTTACGCAAAGTTTGTGAACGTCCAGGCATGCCAAACAAGGCCACAGTTTTTCGCTGGCTTGCTGCTCATGAAGAGTTTCGCGACCAATACGCGAAAGCCGCTGATACCCGCGCTGATGCAATATTTGAGGATATGTTTGATATTGCTGACAGAGTCGCAGAAGAAGCAGCGGCGGTTGCAAAGGCGCGCCTGCGTATCGACACTCGCAAATGGGCTTTGGCCCGCATGAACCCCAAGAAATACGGAGACAAAGTCACGCAGGACATCGACGTTAAATCATCCGATGGCTCAATGACGCCTAAGCCGACAACTATTCAGCTGCTTCCCGTAGAGCCAAAGCATGAGTGACTCCGTTCAACTCCCAATACCTGCGAAACTTGCTCCTGTATTCACTAAGCCTGGCATGCGCTATCGCGGCGCTTACGGTGGGCGTGGAAGCGCCAAAACCCGTACGTTTGCCATGATGACAGCCGTTAAGGCTTATCAGGCGATGATGAATGGCGAGAGTGGGGTGATTCTCTGTGCTCGTGAGTTTATGAACTCGCTTGAAGAGTCGAGCATGGAGGAGGTGAAGCAGGCAATCAGGGCGGTTCCGTGGCTGGCAGCCAATTTCGATATCGGCGAGAAATACATTCGCACCATCGACAAAAGCATCAACTACGTTTTCTGCGGACTGCGTCATAACCTGGACAGCATCAAGTCAAAAGCGCGGATCTTGTTGTGCTGGGTGGATGAAGCTGAGTCTGTTAGCGAAGTGGCCTGGCAAAAGCTCGCTCCGACTGTTCGTGAGGATGGTTCAGAGATTTGGGTTACATGGAACCCGGAGAAAAACGGCAGCCCTACGGACAAGCGGTTTCGTAAAGAGCCATCAGAGCACTGCATAGCCGTAGAGATGAACTACACGGATAACCCGTGGTTTCCTGATGTGCTTGAAAAAGAGCGCATCGACGACCAGAAGCGCCTTGATGACAATGCCTATGCATGGATATGGGATGGCGCATATCGTGAGAATAGCGAAGCACAGATTCTTTCTGGCAAATATCGCGTAGAAGAGTTTGAGCCTGAATCAGGATGGAATGGGCCATATTACGGCATTGACTGGGGATTCAGTCAGGACCCGACAGCTGGCGTGAAATGCTGGGTGCATGATGATCGCCTCTGGATTGAGTATGAGGCAGGTAAAGTCGGGCTTGAAAACGACGACATTGCCGATTACATGATTCAACGCATTCCAGGCATAGAGCTTCACGCTGTACGCGCAGACTCAGCAAGACCAGAGACAATCAGTCATGTCAGGTCGACAGGTAATGGCAAGCGTAAAAGTCTGCCAAAGATTACCGGCGTCGAGAAATGGGGTGGCAGTGTAGAAGACGGCATTGCTCACCTGCGTAGTTACAAAGAAATCATCATTCACCCGCGCTGCAAAGAATGGCTGAAAGAGGCAAGGCTCTACAGCTACAAAGTCGATCGCCTTACAGGTGATGTGCTGACCGATATTGTCGACGCCAATAACCACTATATGGACGGCACTCGTTACGCGCTATCACCACTCATTAAGCGACGCGGTGCGAAAGTCAGGAAGTTTTCTGCATAACTGGAATTAACTATGACCGATTCTGTAAGAGTGCGATCAGCAAAAGTCGAGGCTATTGCAGAATGCTGGCCTATGATTACCGCTTTGCTGGGCGGCACGGAAGAGATGCGAGAGGCCGGGAAAACATATCTCCCGCAATGGCCTAACGAAGACGATAATTTCTACAAACGCCGCCTGGCGGTAGCAACGTTACTCCCTGCATTCTCCCGCACTGTTGAAGTTCTGAGTGGCAAACCATTCTCCAGACCAGTTACGTGGGCTGATGATGTGCCTGCTCGCATCGTTGAGCTGTTCGACGATATTGATATGCAGGGTACAAACCTTCACTCATTCCTGGCTGGCGTGCTGGAAGGGGCGATGGGGTTTGGAATTAACATCGTCCTGATTGATTACCCACCAACTAATGGCGAGATGACTGTTGCGCAGACAAAGGCATCAGGCGTTCGTCCTTACTGGGTATCAATCGGCGCAAACAGCCTGCTTGACTGGCGCTCTGAGCGCATTAACGGGCGCGAGTTGTTAACACACCTCCGTTTCGTTGAGTGCGTGACAGAGCAAGACCCTCAGGATGAGTTTGCCGAGGTGCGTGTTGAGCAGGTTCGCGTGCTTGACTCCGGGAGATGGAGGGTTTATCGCGAGCAAAAGGACGAAACAAGCGGTGAAATTAAGTGGGTACTGCACGACGAGGGCACTACAACCCTGAAGTACGTACCTGCAGTGCCAGTGTACGGTAAAAAGCTTGGCTTTATGTGCTCAAAACCACCTCTGACTGAGCTCGCTTATCTAAACGTCGAGCACTGGCAGTCAAAGAGCGACCAGCAGACCATTCTTCACGTTGCCCGCGTGCCGATTCTTTTCGGCAAAGGCTTCGACCCTGACGAAGATATTACGGTAGGTGCTTCGACAGCTGTCATCTCAGAGAAAGATGCAGCCGACCTCAAGTATGTCGAGCACTCAGGGAAAGCTATCGAGTCCGGCAGCAAAGACCTTGAGCGCCTTGAAGACCTGATGCGACAGATTGGTGCTGAGCTCCTCGTCATTAAGCCTGGCAGAATTACAGTTGCTCAGACAAGAGCCGAAGATGAAGCTGGTACATGCGCTCTACAACGCATTGTGCAGGACTTTGAAGACGCAGCAGACCAGATGCTTCAGGTTACCGCTGAGTGGCTTGGAGAGAAGGCTGGCGGCTCTCTGACCATCTATAACGACTTCGGCGCTGCTTCACTGGCTGAGGCCACTGCACAACTTCTCCTCGACGCGAATATCGCTGACGTCATCTCTAACGAGACTCTATTTAGCGAACTGCAGCGGCGCGGACTGGTGAAAGACAACATAACCTGGGATGAAGAGGCAAAACGCATTGCGTCGCAGCCTCAGCGCTCAGAAAGCACGAAAACAAACCTCAACGCGTAAGCGTTAACAACGAATACGAGCCCGGCTAATCACCGGGCTTTTTTTATGGCCGAAATCTGCGGATGCAGAGCGGCGCACCGGGCCGGATGGCTCACAGCAAGGTTGGATGACCATAAATGAAACTGAAACTCGATGAGAACGGCCACGTAGTAGTCTCTGATGGCAAGCCTGTGTACATCAACGATGAAGGTAAAGAGATCGCCTTTGACGTTGCCGGTACTGTAGCAACTATTTCTCGCCTGAACGGTGAAGCAAAATCACACCGCGAGCGTGCAGAAACAGCTGAGGGAGCACTGAAGGCATTTGAAGGCATTCAGGACCCAAAAGCGGCATTGCAGGCACTGGAAACCATCAAAAATCTCGACGCTAAGAAACTGGTGGATGCCGGTGAAGTCGACAAAGTCCGCTCAGAGGCCATTAAGGCGATCGAAGAGAAGTATGCGCCTATCGTTCAGGAGCGTGACTCACTTCAGGCCGCCCTGGTGAATGAAAAGGTTGGCGGCAGCTTCCTGCGCTCTCCGTTCATTACCGAAAAAATGGCAATTCCTGCCGACATGGTTCAGGCACGCTTCGGTGACGCTTTCAAACTCGAAGGCGACCAGGTAGTGGCGTATGACAAGCAAGGCAACAAGCTTTTCAGTCGCAGCAACCCTGGTGAAGTGGCTGGATTTGACGAAGCGCTGGAAATCCTCATCGATAGCTACCCATACAAAGACCACATCCTCAAGGGCTCGAATGCTTCAGGCTCCGGCGCGAAAGGCGGTCAGGGTGGCGGCAATAACCAAACCTCAATTTCACGCGCGCAATTTGAAGCGCTACCTCCTGCCAAGCAGATGGAGCAAATCAAAGGCGGCGTAACCATTACCGATTAAGAAGGAAATTCATAAATGGCTAACACCCTGACCAGCCTTGTCCCCGACCTGTACGAATCACTGGATATCGTATCCCGTGAACTGGCAGGTTTTATCCCGTCCGTCACCCTGGACGCCACCGCTGAGCGTGCTGCTCTGAACCAGGCAATCCGTATCCCAATCACGCCAGCAGCGGCTGCTGAGGACGTGAGCCCTGGTCAGTTGCCACCAGATGATGGTGATCAGACCGTTGGCAACACTCCGTTCACCATCACCAAATCCCGTATGGTTCCGTTCCGCTGGACTGGTGAAGAACAGAAAGGTATCAACACTGGTCCTGGCTACGCTAACCTGCGTCGTGACCAAATTACCCAGGCAATGCGTACCCTGGTAAACGAAATCGAAGTGGACTGTGGTAAGACAGCATATCTGGCATCTCGTGCTACTGGTACCGCTGGCACCACTCCTTTCGCTTCAGGCCTCGGAGACACCGCGCAGGTTCGTAAAATCCTGTCCGATAACGGTGCTCCTCTGAGCGATCTGCAGTGCGTTATCGACACCACCGCTGGTGCAAACCTTCGCTCTAACGCTCAGTTAACCAAAGCGAACGAAGCCGGTACTACCGCGCTGCGTGCTCAGGGTACTCTGCTGGAACTGCACGGTTTTGTGCTGCGTGAATCTGCTGGCGTAGCCCGTCACACTGCTGGTACTGGCGCAAGCTATGTCACCAACGGTGCTCTGGCAATCGGTGCTACCGTAATTCCTGTCCAGACTGGTTCCGGTACCATCATCGCAGGTGACGTGGTCACCATCGGTAACTACAAGTACGTCGTTACCTCTGCGCTGTCTGGCGGCAACCTGACCATCGGTGCGCCTGGTCTGCGTGAAGCAGTAAACAGCGGCTCAACCGTGACTCTGGCTGCTGCGTATACCGCTAACTTCGCGTTCAGCCGCTCCGCTATCGTACTGGCAACCCGTGCGCCAGCTCTGCCGGAAGAAGGCGATATGGCCGATGACCGCATGATGATTCAGGACCCGCGCACTGGCATGGCGTTCGAAGTATCCATGTACAAACAGTACCGTCGCGTTCGTTACGAAATCGCTGCGGCATGGGGTGTGCAGAACATCAAACCGGCTCATACTGCAATTTTGCTTGGTTGATTGGCTGACAACTAAAGGGGCTTCGGCCCCTTGTTTCTTTCTGGAGATAAAAGATGGCTGGATTGACTAAAGAGCAGCGTGCAGAGCGCGAGGCTCAAAAGCTGGCTGAGTTACAGCAGCAAGAAGGCGCGGCAGTCGCAGAAGATGTAGAGCATGCAGAGGCGGCTGATGATGTGGTTGAAGGTGTGGCAGACCAGGACGAGAGCTCACCTGAAGCGCAGCAAGATGATGCTGATGAGCAGTCGCAGGAAGATGCCATTGCATATGTAACGATGGTTCGCGACCCTGACAAATATGACGCCCCGCACACCGCACAGGTTCACCCTGATGAGGTTGTGAATTACTACTCTGGCGGCTGGGTAGAAGACAAATAACAGGCGGTGAGAGATGCTGACTGACCAGCAGAAGACGGACGTACGTCGTTACGCCGGATATCCAATGATTGGCAGCACTCCAACAGATGCCAGTCGTGACTTTGCTTATGGATGGGTGTCTCCTGGTGTATGGGAGACGCTTTATAGCCGCCTTAACAGCATGAGTGCCTCGGAAGAAAACGTGCTAATCACCGTTTACCTCGAAAAGCTTTCAGTGCTCGAAACAGCCATTACGGATGCCAGTGACAACCTGGACACTGATATCGCGGCGATCTGGACGCACAACAAAAACGAGGTCTCAGATAGGATGAACCTCTTCAATAAATGGCGTCGCCAGATGTGCTCGTTTATCGGTATTCCTCCTGGGCCATGGTTAGGTAAGGGTGGCTGTCAGGTCGTCAGGGGGTGATGCATGGATGGCGAGAAAATCCAGCTCAAGATGTACAAAGGGTACGCTAAGGCGGCTCGTGTAGTCGGAACCACCTACCAGCGGTTTCGTCCAACATCAGCCTCAAACCCGCTTGATGCCGGTAATGCGCTAACACCATTGAAAATGACGCTCAACGCTTGTGACATGAAATACAGCAAGCCGAATGTTTATGGTAAGGCGACCTGGTATGGGATTTTCGACGGAACGCAGGGGCAGGTTGGTGATTACTTTGTTGGAATAGAGGGGACGCTGTTCGTTGCTGCTATGCAGCAGTTGCTGCCAATCCTGATGGTGAGCTGCAACCGCACAATCACGATTTCCCGCCCGTCTATGGATGCCGGACCTGGTGAGCTTGGCTATGGTGGAGACACTGCGGCGAATGAAGTGCCGATCATGACCAACTGGCCATGTTCAATGCTTCAGGGTAGCAAAGGCGAGAAGAACGAAGTTGGCCTACCGGCTGACGCAAAAAACCCCTGGTTTAACGTGCTGCTTCCATTCGTTGAAGGCGTCTACCTGCGTACTGCTGACATCATCACCGACGAAATAGGCGGGCGATACAAGCTGACATCGGCAGAGCAGACAGACCTGGGCTGGCGACTGACAGCGCAACAAGTGAGGCCGTGATATGGCAGACGTATACGGCATTCAAAACACTCTGGTGTCGATTATTGCCGGGATTATGTACCCGAATGGCACATCAAACCCATCTGTGACCGGATTTTCAGCGTACATCTATGCTGGATGGCCTCAGCCAGAACGTCTGGAGCGCGATCTGAAGGCTGGTAAGTGCCACATAAGCGTTTACCCGCTTACCACAGAAAAAAAACTCACAGAATCACTCGGCAGGCCGTGGCGACGGTTATCTAAAGGCGTTTCAGGTATTACCGCTACGGTGAACGGGCAGCAAATCACGCTGGCTGGTACGGTAACAATCCCGACAAACATCAACCTTTACTGCAATAAGCAGCATCACACCTACGCGGTGCAGTCAGGCGATACGCTGGCAACCATAGCAACGGCTCTGGCGGTGCAGATATCAGGCGCATCGAGTTCAGGCACGGTAATCACGCTACCGGCAACAGCATCATTTGAGATTCGAATCGGATCAGAAGACGTAGTAGGTCGCATTCTTCGCCGTCAGGAAAAGGACTTTCAGGTTACGGTTTGGGCAGGGTCTCCTGCAGTTCGCGCTGCTACAGTTCTTGCCGTAGACAATGGCCTTTCTGCGTTAACTTCGCTGAATATGCCAGATGGTTCGCCGACTGTTCTGAGATATAAGCGCTCAATGCCAAGTGATTCGGCTCAGTCGTACCTTGTTTACCGTCATGACATGATTTTCTGCGCTGATTTCAGCTCACTTCAGACCGCAACCGCAACCCAGATTGTCGCTCAGACGATGAACGTCAGCGATATGTCAGGAAACCTCATCAAAACCATTCCGGAGTAACAAAATGGCCGATAATGCCAAAGCTACCGCATCAGCCGACCTCGGTTATGAGCTGGTTGTGCGTCATGCATTCATGGATTACCAGATTGGTGATCGCATCTCGGACGCAGCCAAAATCCAGGAGATTTTAGCTGGAGAACTGGCCTGCTATGTCTACAAGGCAGCAAAAGCAGAGTAAACCATTCAGTCAACTAATAACCCGGCCAATGTGTCGGGTTTTTTATTTGGGGAACCAATATGCCCGTTTATCAAGTAGGTAGCTTGAACACTACCGCGCTGTCTGCTGCTGACCTCTACGTTGGCATCCAGGCACCAAAAACACGCTATATCAACGGCGTGCCAAGCGATGGCCTGGGTATTGTCGGCATTGCCTCATGGGGTCCGGTAAACTCTCCGGTTCTCATCGGATCCGACACAGACCAGGCTATCTACTTCGGCGCTCAGCAGGTGCGTAAATACGACCTTTGCACTGCTATCGCGATTTCTCTGCAAATTGGCGCAACTAACCTGCGCTGCGTTCGCGTAACTGACGGCACTGACCTTGCAGCTGCGATTGCACTGAAAGACACCGCTGGCACACCTGTGACTGGTATGACGCTGACGGCGAAATACACCGGAACAAAAGGCAATACCATTACCGCGCAGATCGCCACTGGTACAGCAGTAAACAGCTACAAGCTGACTGTGTACTTCCCTGGACAGACTCCTGAAGTGTTTGACAATATCACTGGCTCCGGCGCGACTCTGTGGGCGAACCTTGTCAGCGCGGTAAACAACGGCATTACTGCTGTACGTGGCGCAAGTCAGTATGTCCTGGCCTCTATCGGAACCTCGACAGCAGTGCCTGATACGACCACGGTATGGGCCCTGACTGGTGGTACCGATGGCAACACAACCATCACTGATGCGGTGCTGGTAGGTACTGATGGCACAAGCACAACCCGCAAAGGTATGTATTCACTGCGTGGCTCAGGCGTGCAGGTGCTTAACCTTGTGGACGTTACTGATTCAACTCAGTGGCCGACTATTAATACCTACTGCCTGTCTGAAGGGGTGTTTGGTATCGCCCAGGCAGCTGCAGGCGTCACATACTCCACACTCGCCACCACTCTGAACTCCTCAGGTGTCGATTCTTGGCAAATGAAGGTGCTGGTTGGCGACTGGATTTACTGGAATGACACGGTTAACGGCCTGAGTTCTCGTATGTGCGCACCGGCAACGTTTGTTGCTGCGAAATATGCTGCCCAGTCACCGCATATCTCCGCGCTCAACAAGGCAATCACTAACGTCGTAGCGACACAGCGCCAGCTAGCTAACCAGCCTTACAGCATCAGCGAAATCGGCGCTCTGAGCAACGCACGTCTGGACGTTATCACCAACCCATGCCCTGGCGGTAACTACTTCGGCCTGCGATCTGGTCGAAACGCTGCATCATCTTCAACCCAGAACGATGATACTTACACCCGCATGACCAACTACCTGTCAGCGACTCTGGCAGCATCGTTTGGTTACGTTGTAGGTGAGCCGCAAACTACCGACCTGCGCCGCTCAACCAAGTCCACGATTGAGTCATTCCTGCAATCACTGGTAGACGCCGGGATGATTGGCGACCCGAACGGCGGTCCTGCATTCAGCGTCAAACTCGATGCCAGCAACAACCCAAGCAACCGAGTAGCTCTTGGTTACATGGTTGCAGACGTACAGGTTAAATACCTGGCAACTACGCGCTTCTTCCTGATTAACCTGGAAGGTGGTGCAAGCGTAACAGTGTCCGTTTCAAGCAACGCCACCCTGTAAACAAGTCAAATATAAGCCCTCTGCGTGAGGGCTTTTTATGGAGCAAAAGCTATGCCTTTATCTAATTACACAGTGGGTCGCGACGTCCAGATTGACATCAACACTGCTTACGGGGTTGTTACGATTCCTGTTGTTATCTCTTTCGACGCAAAGCCGAAAGTAAACCAAATCGACGTCACAAAAATTACCGGCGAAACCGATACCCTCATGATCCCCAAAAACTGGGAGGGAACGATTGAAGCTGAACGCCAAGATTCCACGCTTGACTCATGGTGGGCTCAGTGGGAATCAGACTATTTTGCTGGCATCAACCGCGCCGCAGGCACCATCACAGAAACCATTACGGAATCTGATGGCGGAACATCTGTGTATCGCTATACCGGCGTTCAGTTTAACTTTACAGACCCGGGTAAAAAGCAGGGCGATCAGACTGTTCGTCAGACCTTCACATTCACTTCTAAACGCCGTTTACAGGTAGCCTGATAAATGCCAAACGTAACAGTAAAAGAAACCACACAGGTTAACGAAGTGGTTGCAGAGCAAGACTCAAACGTAATCACCGATGGTCGCGGCCGTCAGATCGTAATTCGTGAGCTTGACCCTCTGGAAGAGTCTCGCCTCATCTTTGCCATTGGCTCTGAGCGCTCACAAAACGTAGTTTATGTGCAGGCGTACGCCATTCCAGCGGCATGTGCAGCAGAGATTGATGGCGAGTCATATTCTGTGCCACAGAACCTTCAGCAACTAGAAGGTAGAATGAAAATTCTTGGACGTGATGGTATGAATGCCATTGCCGCTCATCTTTACAAGTCTGTGGCAGATGACGTATCTGCGGAGAAAGAAGCAACAAAAAACTAGCAAAGAACCCCGATTTTCGAGAGTTATGCTGGTTAATGAAAAACGGGGTTCCTTTCAACGTTGCATTCTCTGTTTCTGAGTTAATGCCTTATGAAAAACATGCTATGTCCATCGTGTTTTCTGAGTTTGAAGGCGGTGTTTTTGACTTCAACTCATGGAAATGGGAGAAGAAAGAATGAAAGAGCTTTCAAGCCTGATGGATGCGGCATTGACATTTGCGGCAGCCAAAATAGCCGTCCAGGAACATGCAGAAAAGGCACTCGCTCAGGTGGCGGAGCAGATAAAGAAAACCGCTCAGGATGAGATTGGCTTTTACCAGCCTGCTGTCGGTCCATTTGCTGCATGGGAAGACCTGGCAGAATCTACAGAACAGGAAAAGGCCAGGCTTGGCTATCCGCTAAATGCTCCACTAGAACGGACTGGCAAGATGCGAGACAGCATTAAGGCTGAGTCAGAGGGGCTTGAGGCAATCGTTGGTTCCGAAGAGGAAAAGCTAGCATTCCATGAATTCGGCACCGTTAAAATGCCGCCAAGGCCGGTTCTTGGCCCTGCTGTAATCCACAATGAAGCAGCAATCAAAGGGATAATTGGCCGTGCCGCAGTGAATGCAATATGTGGTGGTGATGTAGTTCACGCTTCACTTGGGTATGGGAAAGACCTGTAAGTTGCGTTGAATTACGCCAGGCGAGTGATATATTTGTATAAATATCGCTCTGAGGATTTCTGCATGAAGCTCGCCATAATCGCACTCTCATTTCTCGCGTTACCTGTTACCGCGTTCTGCTCTATGGAATCAATCTATGCAGAGCAAAATGGTACATGCACAAAAGATACCTGCCTGAAAGGTGAAAGGGTAAATGTATTTGAGAGAGAAGGTGATAGTGGTTATGCCCAGTCATCAAATGGCGATGCTGTGCCATTGCATAGGTTGAAAAGCCTAGATTTTAAGGTTGATGGGCAGGATGAGAAGTGTGTCGAGTGCGCCATGGTTATTTCACCTGGTGGTGAAAGATATTCGATACAGCGAATGTTTCTAAAAAAATCAGGCTAACCCGCTTCGGCGGGTTTTTTATTGCCTGCCCGGAGCGATCTAATGGATATCGAAGCGTATAAAGTTGCGGTCAGGCTGAGTCTTACCGAAAACGTAACTGCAGGACTGATTGGCCTAACAAGGCATTTTGCTGCAGCTGAAAACAGCGCTGCCAGACTAAGAAACCAATTAACATCCATTGGTAAAATGACTGCCGTCGGCGGCGGTTTAATGGCCATTGGCTTCGGCTTAACCAAAGGTCTCGACGCTGCATTAAAGTCTGCGAAGGATGTGGCGAGAGCTCAGGCAGATTTCAAGACGCTTAACCTGAATGCTACTGAGATGGCAGAGGTTAATGCAAAAGCAATGGAGCAGACGCACAAGACGCTTGGCTCAACCATTGCTGGTAACATCAGACTCATTCAGGACTTGCATACTGCCTTTGGCGATCTGCATCACGCCCTCGAATTTGCACCTCAGTTCACAAGATATGAGACTGTCGTAAAGGCTGCTTTGGGTGAGAGAGCAGCAGATGGCGCAGTAAACGCCATGGCTCGCGCCCTGGAGCACAGGGGTGGAAAAGTAGTAAACGACCCTAAAGAGTTCCAGAAAGAACTTGCGATGGCTACGCAGGTTCAACTAGCGACACGTAACCGCGTGAGCCCAAAAGATTACCTGCAGGCATCTCAAACGGGCAAGATGGCTTACGCGCTTCTCTCTCCTGAATATCTGTATGGTCAGTTCGCCGGACTGATGTCGATGAATGGCGGCTTCCAGTCTGGTACCGCGCTAATGACGGCGTTCAGCTCGCTCATTGGCGGTCACATGGACAAGAAGGCAAAAGGATTCCTTGCCGATATTGGAATGTATGAAGAGGGGGTAAGCAAAAATCGCCTGAAACTGATGCAGGATGCCATGAAAGGCATGTCTGCTGACGAACGCAAGATCTACATGCAAAGCATCGGCGGAGAATCCTTGCTTGCTGGCGGATTGAAGTCACAGTATGCTGCGATGTTTGCAAATCCTGATCAGCTTGCTGCTGAAATGGCAAAGAATGTCAGGGCTAGATTTGGTCAGGGAATGACTGATGAGCAGGTTGCTGAGCTTATTGCGAAGAACTTCAACAGGAACACCGGTAACTTTATCGGTCAGCACATCCTGAACAGAACGAAGTTTGCCAAAGACACCGCCATATTCCGGCATGCTCAGGACTACAATGCGGCTTACGACACGTACATGAATTCTCCGGATGGTGCTGCTCTTGCTCTGTCAAGTTCGTGGACAAATCTTAAGGCTGTAATTGGACTGCAACTTTTGCCTACTGTAACCAAGCTCACCATGGGCCTTGCCAAGCTTTTTGACAAGATGTCTGAGTTTGCCGAGAAGCATCCTACGCTCACGAAAATGGCCACATACGCCATTGCAGCAGCTGCGGGACTAACCACGATTGCTGGCGCCGTTACGTTGCTTGGTGCTGCGATAATGGCTGCAAGGGTAGTGTCATCACTTGGCGTGGTTAGCTCACTTGTTGGCGTACTCGGCGGTCCCTTGGTATGGGCAGCTATGGCTGCAGCTGCTGCCGGTTTATTGATTTACAAAAACTGGGACAGAATTAAGTCAGAAGCCAAAAAGATGGGCGAAGAGTTTGGCATGATCATGTCTGATATAGGCACCATGCTTAAACAGGTCGGAAATCATGTTTACTCAAACTTCATTAAGCCGGTAGAGGAAGGCTTTGACAGTTTCGCTGGTAAAATGCAGCGCGGGTGGAATGGGATTTATGACTACATCATTGGCATTCTGAATAAAATTCCTGGCGCTAATTTCCTGACATCTTCAGAGCAGAATGTGAAGGGAAATGCACTGCAGCTGATGCAGGACATTCACTCAATAACATCTGGCGAAGGTAAGGCACCAGTAAGTGGAATCTACACTGAATCTGCTAAAACTACTGGCGGCCAGTCATTTGCTGAAGGAATGCGTCAGACTGCTGCAGGCATGTCTGCTCCCCAAGTTGTTTCAAAAAACGACCAGATGATACAGGTTTACTCTAACCTGCATATGGACGGTAAGAAAATCGCTGAAGGTGTCACCACCCACCAGGTAAAACAGGCCTCAAGAGCGCCTACAGGCCCATCCGGTGTGGACTCGTCAATGAACCTTATCCATGCAGGAATGGGCAGCCTTGTTCCGCGCTAACAGGAGACTAAATGGCTATTTTTGGAAAACTGTCTTCGCTTGCTGGCGTAGCGCAGGGGTTTGACCTTTCCGCAACAAGGTTGATTCTTTCCGGCACGTCAGGAACCTTTGAGTTCCTGGACTTTGAAATACCGGAAAGGATAGTGATACCAGGCCGTCAAAAGGTTGCAATTCACCAGATGATTGGTGGGAAGCGGCTTATTGACGTGCTTGGCGTTGAGTACGATCCGATTACCTGGTCTGGTATTTTCACCGGCTCAACTACCAAGTCGCGCGTCTCGTTTTTGATGGCCATGCGTGACGCCGGGCAGAAGCTAACGCTGACGCTTGATAATTACTCGTTTGACGTAGTCATCACTGACTTTAACCCGACATACGAGTTTGCTTACCGTCAGCCGTACTCGATTTCACTGGCTGTTATTCAGCGCAATGATAACCCGATTTCCGTTGACTCGCTTACAGGTGCATTAAATGCGCTGATAAATAGCGATATAGGGCAGGCTGTGGGGCTGTCAAACATTATCGACATCCAGACAGTAACCGATGCAGTAAGCACTGTTCAGAGCGCCGTACAATCGGTTTCTGACTTTGCAACTGCTACCGTTGACACGGTGCAAACTGTAGTCAGGCCCATTATCGCTGCCCAGCAGATTATCCAGACCAACATCTCGTCGCTCGAAAACTCGCTTAACACGATAACAACGCTTGGCGGAATTGTTCCTGGGTTCCCGATTTCAAAAACCGTGAACAACCTTCTCACTCAGGCAGACGGCATGACTCGCATTCCAGCGCTTTACAACCTGTCTAATGTGCTTGGGCGTGTCGATAAAAACGTCAGAACCGGCCAAACGGCTAACGGGGTTAAAACCATTACGCTGTCAGGTGGCAATCTCTACCAGATTGCTTCCGACCAGTATGGAGATGCTACGTTGTGGGAAAGCCTGGCAACAGTTAACGGAATTGACGATCCACAACTCACAGGTATTAACTCGATTCAGGTTCCTACCACGCCGTCCGCACAGGCTTCAAAAGCTTCCTATCCGGGGTAATTTATGGATGTGAACAACCCTATTATCGCGCCAGACGTGAGGCATGTGTCTGGCCGCTGTTATCTGAATGGGGTATCAGTTCCATTCAAATCGTATGATGTGACCAGCAACGGATTCCGTGGCGCCAGCACTTACAGCGTTGAGCTTGTCATATCTGCGCTGCCACCTGATATGCAGTTAGATTGGTGGGCGAAAACCACTACTGTGACGGTAGAGCTTTGGGCAGATATTACCTCCGCCGCTGGAGTGGACTCTAAGAGCCTGATTAAGGGTAATGTTGATACGTGGGACTATGACCCAGCGCGGTTTAGCATCTCATGTGAGGGTCGCGATTTCGCGGCCCTTTTCATTGATGCCAAGACGGCAGGGGAAACGTTCAAGAACTACACTTCCAGCCAGATAGCGGAAATCCTGGCTAAGCGGCAGGGGCTTAAGATAAGCGCCACTGCGACCTCTCAGCGATTTGGTGAATTCTATCAGATTGACTCTGCGCACCTTACTGGTGAGCAAACTGAGTGGGACTTGCTGACAACGCTTGCAGCTCTTGAGAACTACTCTGTCTGGGTTGATGGAGATACTCTGAACTTCCACCCGGAGGCGAGCCAGATGTCTGGTGACAGTTATGTCATCAAGTATCAGCCGCCTGGGGCGATAAACCTATATCCGCAGGCTAACGTCTCTGAAGACCTGAGATTCTCCCGCGCACTGACCATCTCAAAGGGAGTAACCGTTGAGGTTATGTCGTGGAACTCAAAGACCAAAAACAAACAGTTTACTGCCTACTACCCAAAAACGGCGAAAAACCTATCGCCTGGTGCATCAACACCGAAAACACAGGTTTATCGCATCATCCGTAACGGGTTAAACCCGGAACAAGCCCAGGCAATGGCTGAGAAGATATACCGAGACGTGGTTCTTCATGAGCTTAAGTTTTCCTGCTCAACAGCCGGTGACAATCTGCTAACGCCACGCACGCTGGTCAGGATAGAAGGCACGAAGTCGCTTTACGATCAGAATTACTGGTGTGATTCAGTGCGTCGGCGCATGGACTGGGATAGCGGCTATACGATGTATATCACCGGCAAGAATCACTCTCCTGCTCTGGAGATAACAACAGAATGAACCAGCTAAATAACCTCATTGCGATGAGGGCTCAGCAAGCTTTTGCTGGATTTTCTGGCACGAGGCAGGGGGTAATTACAGCCTATGACCCGAAAGAGTATGCCATTAAGGCATCGCTGCAGCCTACTGGTGAAGAAACGGGATGGATTCCTCTTGGCACTCCGTGGGCAGGTAATGGATGGGGTTTTGCGGCAGGGCCGATGATAGGTGCAGAGGTTCAGATTGATTTTGACTCAGGCACGATCGGCGTAGGAATGGCAGGCGGCCAATTCTATAACAATGAAGACAGGAGCCCTGGCCCTCCCTCTGGTGAGCTCTGGATAGTCCATCAGTCAGGGTCGATGCTGAAGTTCCTCAACAGTGGGGCAGTAGTGATACAGGACAAGGCAGGTACCGTGTTTTCCCTGAATGGAAATGGAACATCGACTCATACTGCGTCAGATGGAATGACCATTAATGCAAACATGCAGAACAATGGGAATTTCCAGTCATCAGGCTCAGTAAAAGACCAGAATGGTACTCATGGCTCACTTGGCGATCTGCGTATCAAATACAATGGTCACAAACATAGCGGCGTCCAGACAGGCAGCGGAACTACAAATACCACTGACAGCCCAACCACCTAAGGCAAAATCATGTTTGACATTTTCCACTATGTGGGCACGGATTTATCCGCGTCGCCAAGCGGCGACCTTTTGTCTGTTACCGGCACGGAGAGAAGAAAACAAAGGATTTTACGTCGACTGATCACCAATCCAGGCGAGCTTGTTTTTCACCCTGAATATGGGGCGGGGCTAGGGAAGAAAATCGGTGAGCACGTTAACGTCTCGGAATGGAAAGCGCTGATTCTAGGTCAGATGAAGCTAGAGGACTGCGTGGCAAGGATACCGGAGCCTGTAGTGACGTTAAAAACGATAGATAACGGCGTAAACGTAGATGTCAGATACAACGACTCAGTCTCGGGAACTGCTGAATTCCTTAATTTCGATATTACGAGGTAAGC
The DNA here is from genome assembly GCF_000805795.1 of Enterobacter sp. FB. Lineage (NCBI taxonomy): Bacteria > Pseudomonadati > Pseudomonadota > Gammaproteobacteria > Enterobacterales > Enterobacteriaceae > Enterobacter > Enterobacter sp. FB. The sequence goes on from NZ_JSZC01000013.1 coordinate 1,251,977, forward strand.
CGTGGCGCTAAATATTAAGTCGTTCTCCGACATTGTAACGCAGCAGGTTACAGCCATTCAGACTAAAAGCACTCAACTGCTGGATTTTGCTATCGGCAGCATCTTGCGAGCTATAGTTGAGTCAAATAGCGGCGTTATCCTTTGGCTGCAGCAGTTAATTGTCAATCTGTTGGTCATTACCAGAGCTTCCACATGCTCTGGATCAGATCTGGATTCGTGGTTTGCTGACTTCGGTTTCTATCGTGAGCCAGCAGTTTCCGCCACGGGTAATGTAACATTCTCTCGTTTCACAGCGACAAATGCCGCACTTATACCCACCGGTTCGCAAGTTCAGACCACTGACGGCACGCAATCATTTATGGTTGTTGCTGATACATCCAACCCGGCATATGACGCAACGCAATCAGGGTATGTTGTGCCAGCGTCTACGGCTTCGGTAACAGTCCCTGTATCTGCTGTTACTGCCGGTTCTGCAGGAAATGCCTCAGCAAATACAGTTACCGTAATCGTGGGAGCGATTCCTGGAATAGATACAGTTACCAACGCAAGCTCATTTGCAAACGGAGCAGATGCCGAGTCTGATGATGCAGCGAGAACGAGGTTTCAGTTGTGGGTGGCCTCTTTATCTAAAGCAACTAAGTCAGCTATTGAGTATGCGATTTCAAGCGTTCAGCAGGGCGTTTCTTATCAGGTAGTGGAAAACCAAAGTTACGCAGGGGCCACGCAATATGGATATTTCTATGCCGTTGTTGATGATGGTTCCGGCAGCCCGACTAGCGGATTCCTTAATACTGTTTACACAGCAATAGACGCAGTGAGGGGGTTTACGACCACTTTCGGTGTATTTGCACCGGTTGTCGTAACAGCCAATGTATCAGCGACTATTACCACTTCTTCTTCTGCGGTGCATGGCGATATTACTGCCCTCGTGAATGCTGCGATCGCCAATTACATTGCTACTCTGACGCTGGGGCAATCACTTCCTGTAACAAAGATTGCATCTCTTGCATATGGTGCCAGCCCCTACGTTACAAACGTAACCAGCATCACAATAAATGGGCTAACGGCCGATTTAACCGCAACCGTGAAGCAGGTTATTCGCTCAGGCACCATCGTAATAAGTTAAGAGGGTAACATGGCAACCGGTGACCAGGATGATTTCGTCAGAAGGCTGAAATCAGTATTGCCCGTACAGTGGTTTAACGATTCAAACCCCATACTTGATGCTGTCTTAAATGGTCTGGCATCCGCACTTTCATGGGTCTATCAACTGTACGCTTATGCTGTTTTGCAGACTAGGATACTCACTGCTACAGATGGATGGCTTGATATTATCGCCAACGATTTTTTCGGCGAAAGGATAAAACGCCAGGCTGGGCAAACTGATGAAGATTTTCTCAATATCATAAGGATTAATTTATTCAGGGAAAGGGGAACAAGGCAGGCGATTATTAAGGTTCTTGAGGATTTGACTGGGCATACGCCTAAAATAATCGAACCATCAAGGCCACAGGATTGCGGAGGCTACAGCATGCCATGCATGGGGTATGGTGTAGCCGGTGCTTATGGTTCCATGTCAATGCCATATCAGGCTTTCGTAATAGCGTATCGTCCAACTGGTGCCGGAATTCCTTATGTTGGTGGTTACACATCGACGGTTTCAGGGTACAACACGCCATCTCGCGGTAAGTACGCTTCTTACTCAGAGCTAACCAGCGTCACTGATGCGCAAATTTACGCTGCAGTAGCCTCTGTGAAGATGGAAGGAACCGCCGTGTGGGTTCGTATCGAATAATTTACCGTTAACTTAATTAATAGACAGGCTGCCAGCGGGCGGCCTTTTTTGTATGGGAAAAATATGAACCGTCAGATTGTCTATCCTGGAGCAATTCCACTCGAAACAGATCTGCTTAATACCAACAAATATGCAATGCTGGGGCTGGCAAAGCTTGCGTCTTCTTTGATGGGGGGTAATACGTACGTTCATGGACTCGCATGCACACCATCAAGCCCGGCATCAATGGTTGTGAACGTTGCAGCAGGGCAAATTTACAGCCTGCAAAATATCGACGGAACCGCCTATTCTTCACTGCCAGCTGATACCACTCACAGCATTTTAAAGCAGGGGTATGTGCTTGATGCACAGCAATTTACGCTGACAGCCCCATCAACATCTGGCTATAGCATTAACTACCTTATTCAGGCGACGTATGCCGATGTGGATGGCGGCTCAACTGTATTGCCTTATTACAATGCTGCCAACCCATCTGTTGCATGGAGCGGCCCAAACAACAGCGGCACAGCGCAATACACCGTACGCCAGGGCGTTTGCACTGTATCACTCAAAGCTGGTGTAGCCGCAACGACCGGAACTCAGGTTACACCTTCCCCTGATTCAGGCTGTATCGGCTTGTATGTGATCACCGTTGCTCAGGGCGCAACCACAGTTACGGCTGGAAATATTGCCACTTATGCGAACGCGCCTTTCCTTCCACAGGGTGGTATTGTTGACGGCATTCAGCGGAGTACGATGACTTATGCCGCTGATACCGGAGTGGCGAATGCCTATGTGGTTAATATCAACCCCGGTATTCTGACGCTATCTGACGGGATGGTAGTAAACTTCAAGGCAACCAATGCGAACACGACTTCAAGCACGCTTAATGTATGTTCGCTCGGTGCGTTTCCTGTGCTTAATAAGTTCGGGCAGACACTGATCGCCGGAGAAATCGCATCTGGCAGTCATGTAACGGTTAAATGGTCTGCATCCGCATCATCATGGCTTATCCTTGATAGCACTATATCTGTTCCTACCGCACCGACAGCCGCTGCTGCAACAAATAATACGCAGATCGCTACAACCGAATTCGCTAAAGCAATGCCAGGGCGTTTCCTTCGCCGCAGATTTGTTACAGCCAGCGGAACATTTACCCCTTCATCAGACGCAAAATTAATTAAGGTCAGAGTAATCGGTGCCGGTGGTGGTGGCGGCGCGGCTGGTAATACAAATAGCGGATTTACCGCAATAGGTGGTGGAGGCGGTGCTGGAGGTTACTCAGAGGCAACAATAACAGTAGGAACCGGATTTACTCCTGTTAGCGTCACCGTTGGTGCTGGCGGGATACCTGGCGGCCAGTCAGGATATGCAGGCGGCGCGGGAGGATCTTCATCGTTCGGTTCATATTGCTCAGCATCAGGCGGCGATGGTGGTGCAGGTACGGCTGCAACAAATAATTCGTCATACATCATGTCTGGCGGCGCTGGGGGTCTTGGTTCTGGTGGAGAGATCAATGCATTTGGGCAATCAGGTTCTGCAGCAATCATGCCACCAGTAAATGGCGGGATATCAGGAGCTGGAGGTAGCAGCATTATGAGCGCCGGTCCTGGAGGGCGAGTCGGAAATGCAGCTGGGAACGATGGTATTTATGGATCTGGTGCATCAGGTGGCATTAGCCAGGTTTCTGCATCAACTCAATACGGCGGAAGAGGCGGTGCAGGGATTATCATTGTTGAGGAGTATTGCTAATGAGTCTGTATGCTGTAGTTGAGAATGGCGTCGTAACAAATGTGGTTGTATGGGATGGTGAAGGTGAGTGGTCGCCAGCGTCAGGGGAAGCAATCAAAACAGATAGCCCTGTAGCTATTGGCTGGAATTATTCCGATGGAGTATTTACAAACCCAAACGAACCCCAGCCACCAACCAATGCAGAGCTCAGGAAACAAGCACTATCAGCTCTTAGCATTACATATCAGCAAGACATAGAGTCTTTAAACAGGGCTTGGCTTGCAGCAGCGGTAAACGATGGGGTAAATGAGACAACAAAAAAAGATGCTGTACTGGCTCAAATCAATACACGCAAGACGCAATATGCTAGTGACAGGGCTGCAATCATTGCCCAATACCCATAAATGAGTGGAGAAAATATGCCAGAAACCAACGATTCACAGTCCACTGAAATTCAGTCATCAGCAGAATCAACAGCAGTTAGATTCTGCCCTATCTGCGGAACGCAAATGTATCAGGGGGAGCGGTACGGCTTTCTGTGCTGGATTTGTCCTGAATGCGACTTTGACGAACCGGTTTGATTAGATGATAAAGCCCACTTTGGTGGGCTTTTTTGCATTCCGCATATTGATCGATAGTGCCGATCAATAATACTGTATGCATACACAGTAACTATCGGAGGTGCATCATGGGATTCCCGAGTCCTGCAGCAGACTACGTTGAAGAACGCATATCACTCGACAAGCGTTTTATCGCTCATCCTTCTGCCACTTACATGATGGTAGCGGGCTCTACATACCTGCGCGCTGGCATAATGAAGGGCGCAATGCTTATCGTTGACTCGTCGCTGACGCCGAAGGACGGTTCTCTGCTTGTGTGTGCTATTGATGGTGAGTTCAGGGTCATGCGTTACAGGACGCTTCAGCATCCTTGTCTGGAAAACCCTGAAAATGGAAGGAGGGAGCCATTACCCTCAAAGGATGAGGTATCGGATACGTCGCGTCCGGTTTTTGGTGTGATCACCTACATCATCAACGATGCACGGTCTGGTGAGTTTGATGATTGTCCGGTGATGTGATGGGGCATATATGGGGCAAAAAATTAGCGCAAAACAACTCAAACACACAGAAGGTGATGATTCGTCTTGCGCTAACACTTTGCTTTTTACCTGCTTACTTTCTACATACTCACGCTTTCATTTTTTGCACCTTTAAATTATGGACTTCCAGCTTTACTCGCTGGGTGCCGCTCTGGTCTTCCATGAGATCTTCTTCCCGGAACAGTCCGCCGCGATGGCGCTGATCCTCGCGATGGGCACCTACGGCGCAGGCTATATTGCGCGCATCGTCGGCGCCTTTATCTTCGGCAGAATGGGCGACAGCATTGGTCGTAAGAAGGTGCTGTTCATTACCATCACCATGATGGGGATCTGCACCACGCTGATTGGCGTCCTGCCGACCTACGCGCAGATCGGGATTTTTGCCCCCGTGCTGCTGGTGACGCTGCGCATTATTCAGGGCCTCGGTGCCGGGGCCGAGATCTCCGGGGCCGGAACTATGCTGGCGGAGTACGCGCCGAAAGGTAAACGCGGCATCATCTCCTCGCTGGTGGCGATGGGGACTAACTGCGGGACGCTGAGCGCAACGGCGATCTGGGCCATCATGTTCTTTGCCCTCGATCGTGAACAGCTGCTCGCCTGGGGCTGGCGCGTGCCTTTCCTCGCCAGCGTCGTGGTGATGATCTTCGCCATCTGGCTGCGTATGAACCTCAAGGAGAGCCCGGTCTTTGAGAAAGTGAACGATGTGCAAGCTGCGCAGCCGGACACCTCACTGGGTTCCATGGTGAAAAGCAAATCCTTCTGGCTGGCGACCGGCCTGCGTTTCGGCCAGGCAGGCAACTCAGGTTTGATCCAGACCTTCCTCGCGGGCTATCTGGTGCAGACGCTGCTGTTCGATAAGGCCATCCCGACCGATGCGCTGATGATCAGCTCCATTCTCGGGTTTATCTCCATTCCGCTGCTGGGCTGGCTTTCCGATAAAGTGGGGCGCCGTCTGCCGTACATTATTCTCAATATCTCCGCCATTATTCTGGCCTATCCGATGCTGTCGATCATCGTCGATAAGAGCTATGCGCCGGGGACGATCATGCTCTGCATCATCGTTATCCATAACTTCGCCGTGCTGGGGCTGTTTGCGCTGGAAAATATCACCATGGCGGAGATGTTTGGCTCGCGAAATCGCTTTACCCGTATGGCGATCTCCAAAGAGGCGGGCGGGCTCGTAGCGGTGGGCTTTGGTCCGGTACTGGCAGGGATTTTCTGCAATATGACCGGCTCCTGGTGGCCGATTGTCGCCATGCTGGTGGCCTATTCCGTGATTGGACTGATCTCGGCGATCCTGATGCCGGAAGTGCGCGACCGTGATTTAAGCGCGGCGCAAGACGCAGCCGAGTCTGCGCCGAAAGAGACGGTCGGTTACGGTGCCGTCTCCTCAAGACGCTGATGGTTTATAACTTGCGTTGCCTGTCACACAACTTTGATTTTGTGTCACACCACATGAACAAAAGTTAATATAAATCAAAAACTCAAACGGCAGTATCAGTATGGTTGATGGCAGTTCACTTTTTTTACCCCAGCTACCATTCTAGTTGGTGTAGTCAGCAGGCGCTGCCGCTTCAGCATGGGCGGCAGCGATCCACAGCTTTCTAATTAACGAGTCTTAATCATGGAAAATACCTTATTACAGGCCAACGCGACGCTTCCACAGTACGATCGCGACAGCCTTAAAGCACGCATCGTTCATTTAGGGTTTGGCGCGTTTCACCGTGCGCATCAGGCAGTGTACGCCGACATCCTCGCCGTGGAACACGGTAGCGACTGGGGATACTGTGAGGTTAACCTGATTGGCGGCGAACAGCAGATTGCCGATCTGAACGCGCAGGATAATCTCTATACCGTGGCGGAAATGTCTGCCGATGCGTGGACCTCCCGCGTGGTTGGCGTGGTAAAAAAGGCGCTGCATGCGCAGGTTGACGGGCTCGAGACCGTGCTGGCCGCGATGTGCGAACCGCAGGTGGCGATTGTCTCGCTGACCATCACCGAGAAAGGGTACTGCCATTCCCCGGCGACCGGGCAACTGATGCTCGATCACCCTTTTATCGTCGCAGACCTGCAAAACCCGCACCAGCCGAAATCTGCGCCGGGTGTGATCGTGGAAGCGCTGGCGCGGCGTAAGGCGGCGGGTCTGCCTGCGTTTAGCGTGATGTCCTGCGATAACATGCCGGAGAACGGTCACGTGATGCGCAATGTCACCTGCGCGTACGCCCGTGCGGTAGACGGTGAACTGGCGGACTGGATCGAATCCCACGTTACTTTCCCGTCAACGATGGTGGATCGCATCGTGCCTGCGGTCACCCCCGACACGCTGGATAAAATTGAACAGCTTACCGGCGTGCGCGATCCGGCGGCGGTGGCCTGTGAACCGTTCCGTCAGTGGGTGATCGAAGATAACTTTGTGGCCGGCCGTCCAGCGTGGGAAAAAGCCGGAGCCGAGCTGGTGTCAGATGTTATCCCGTTTGAAGAGATGAAGCTGCGCATGCTTAACGGCAGCCACTCATTCCTGGCGTACCTGGGCTATCTGGCGGGCTATCAGCATATTAACGACTGTATGGAAGATGAAAACTACCGCATCGCCGCGCACGCGCTGATGCTTAACGAGCAGGCGCCTACGCTGAAGGTCAAAGGCGTCGATTTAGGACGCTATGCCGATCTCCTGATTGCCCGCTACAGCAACCCGGCCCTGCGCCATCGGACCTGGCAAATTGCGATGGACGGCAGCCAGAAGCTTCCGCAGCGCATGCTGGATTCCGTGCGCTGGCACCTGGTGCATCAGAAGCCTTTCCCGCTGCTGGCGCTGGGCGTGGCAGGGTGGATGCGCTATGTCGGCGGCGTGGATGAGCAGGGTAACGCAATTGACGTGAGCGATCCGCAGCTGGCAGCGATTCAGGCGGCGGTTAAAGGCAGTGCGGAAGGGGAAAGCCGGGTCAGGGCGCTGCTCGGCATTGAAGCCATCTTTGGCAAGGAGCTACCGCGTGAAGCCGTCTTTGTTGATGCGGTGATGAAGGCATACCAGACGCTGCTGCAAAAGGGCGCGAAAGCGACCGTGGCGCAGTACGTGTCTCAACGGTAATTCAGCACATGCCGCCGTTCGCGGCGGCATGTCTGCGCACCGTTTAGTGCATACCCAGGCGAATCAGCTCAATCGGTTCGAACTTACCTTCGCATCCTTCCACTTCAACCGTTTTGCTGCGGCGCACCTGCGCGGCATCCAGCCCGTCGCTGTGGATCGCTTTAATCACGCCAGTTTTGCCTGTGCCGCTAATCATGACGCGGCTGCCGGTGGTGATTGCATTGCGGTTACGGTCGTATGTCATCATGGTATTTTCTCCTCTCTAACCTGTTCGTTACGGCGTTATTTCAGGGTTGCCGTTCACGGGGCATATAAATACGCCTGTCTGCATCAGATGTTTTTGTTTTTGATCAAACTCACACTTTTTTCTTTATTGCGTCGGGCGCTGACCGTTCACGACAGCAATTGACAAAGCAGACCGTTATTTTCATTAACTGATAGTTTCAGCAGGGAAGCGTTGAGGGTTGGTTTATATTCCCGATGCCATTCTGGGTACAGGAAATAACCCTTTCATCGGAATAAGGAGCCAGGCTTATGTATAAGAAGATTTTGATGCCTGTTGATGTATTTGAAATGGATTTGAGCGACAAAGCGGTTCGCCACGCGGCTAACCTCGCGAAGGCCGAGGGCGCGTCGATTACACTGGTCAATATTCTGCCGACCAGCAGCCGATCCCTGCTGCGCGGTTTTAACGCCGATATTAAAAAGTTCGAAGAATATATGACTGAGGAATCCGGGAAGAAAATGAACGCCTTAAAAAGGCTGTTCGACATCTCGCCGGAGAAAATTGACAGCCTGGTTCGCTTTGGCAACGTCCGCGATGAAATTATCAGGCTGAGCAAAGAGGGGGAATATGACGCGATCGTCATCGGGTCGAAAAACCCGGGCATCACCACCCATCTGCTGGGATCAAATGCGGAATCTATCCTGCGCTACGCCACAATTCCGGTGTTAGTCGTTCGCTAAACCCATCGCCGCGTCCGAAAGGGGGCGGCGTAATATTACTCTTCGCTAAACCACTCGCTATTTTCCTGACGAATCAGCTGCACGGATTCGCTGATTTCCTGCAGATGCAGCGTCATCGCCTTTTCCACGCCGTCCGGGTCGCGTTTTTCCAGCGCGCTGAAAATATCATGATGCTGTCGGAGCAGCATTTCCGGCGGAGAGACGTGATCGAGACTCATATAACGCACGCGGTCGATGGTGGCCTTGATGTTTTCGATGGTGTCCCAGGCCAGCTGGCAATCCGCAATCTGCGCCAGCTTCTGGTGGAATTCATCATCAAGCTGGAAGAAATCATTCAGCTGCTTACGGTCAATCGCAATCCGCTGCTGATGCAGGTTTTGCTCCAGCAGGTAACACTGCGTGTCGTTGATGAGCGTTGCGGCACGGCGCGCCACCGCGCATTCAATGGCCTGACGAACAAAACAGCCGTTGCGCACCTGAGAGAGTGAAATTTTGTTCACGTAGCTGCCGCGCTGCGGGCGGATCTGAATCAGACCGTTTTCCGCAAGCTTAATAAACGCTTCACGCACCGGCTGACGGGAAACGTCAAACCGCACGGAGACCTCTTTTTCTGAAAGCGGCGTTCCCGGTGGGATCAGGCAATGGACAATATCACGTCGCAAAATGCGATAGATTTGCTGGTTTACGGGCTGGGTGGGATTGAGTTGCGATTCAGCGGCCATGAGTTGTCATTTCTCAGAGAGTTAGCCCGAACATACTACCATTCTTTTATAATCCGAAACAGACCCGGCCCGCAGGCCGGGAAGGGCAGCGTTAGCCACGATGGACGCTAAGTCCGGCAAAACTCTGGCTGACTGGCATCATTTCTACGGTATTGATGTTGACGTGTTTTGGCAGCGTCGCCACCCACCAGACCGTTTCGGTGACATCTTCCGGCGTCAGGGCGTTCGCGTTTTCATAGGTTTTGTCCGCTTTCGCGTCGTCGCCTTTGAAACGCACGTTGGAAAACTCGGTGCCACCCACCAGGCCCGGCTCGATGTCGGTGACGCGAATGGCGGTGCCGTGCAGATCGGTACGCAGGTTAAGGCTGAACTGGCGCACAAACGCTTTCGTCGCGCCATAAACGTTGCCGCCCGCGTAAGGCCAGCTCCCGGCGGTGGAACCGATATTGATAATGTGGCCACGATTGCGCTCAACCATGCCCGGCAGCACCGCGCGGGTCATATAGACCAGCCCTTTGTTGTTGGTGTCGATCATGTTTTCCCAGTCTTCCACGCTGGCTTTGTGTGCCGGCTCCATGCCCAGCGCCAGACCGGCATTGTTGACCAGCACGTCGATGGCGCGCCACTCGGCGGGCAGGTTGGCAATCATCTCCTCAATCGCCGCGCGGTTACGCACGTCCAGCTGCGCGGTCAGGATGCTGTCGCCTAATTCGTCCTTCAGCTCCTGCAGACGTTCCTGACGGCGGCCCGTTGCAATAACCTTGTGCCCGTTGGCGACGAAGCGACGCGTGATGCTTTCACCAAAACCTGCCGTTGCCCCGGTAACTAAAATAATCATCTCACTGTTCCTCAACGCTTTTTGTGTTTAACTAACATAGCACGGCCGCAGAGGGTGCGTTAAGGCAACATTTGTATGACAGCGTTGCAGGGGATGGCGGCCTGGCCTACTCTGGGAGGATACCCGTACTCAGGAGTGAAAGATGACGGCCACGAATCCCTTTTTTGACATCAGCCTGCTGCCTTACCAGGCCCCCCATTTTGATCAGATCGACGACAGCCACTATCGTCCGGCCTTCGATGAAGCCCTTCGCCAGAAGCGGGCGGACATTGACGCGATTGTCGCTCAGGCCGCTGCGCCTGACTTCGCTAACACCGTGCTGGCGCTGGAGAAAAGCGGCGCTTTGCTCGCGCGCGTCAGCAGCGTGTTCTTCGCCATGACTTCCGCGCACACCAATCCGTATTTACAGGAGCTGGAAGAACAGTTCTCCACCGAGCTTGCCGCGCTGGCAAACGATATCTGGCTGAATGACGCGCTGTTCGCCCGCGTGGAGAGCGTCTGGCAGGACCGTGCCGCGCTGGACGCCGAATGCCGTCGTCTGGTCGAGGAGCTGTATCAGCGGTTTATTCTGGCCGGTGCGCGTCTGAATGAGACAGAAAAGGCCGAGCTGAAGGCGCTGAATACCGAGGCGGCCTCCCTGACCAGCCAGTTTAACCAGCGTCTGCTGGCTGCCGATAAGACCGGTGGGCTGGTGGTGGATTATGCGCACCAGCTTGACGGGCTCAGCGCAACGGAGATCGCTGACGCGGCGCAGGCTGCCGCGGAGCGAGGGCTAAACGATCGCTGGCTGATCCCGCTTTTGAACACCACCCAGCAGCCCGCGCTTTCCGCGCTGCGCAATCGTCAGACCCGCGAAAACCTCTTCAACGCAGGCTGGACGCGTACCCAGAAAGGGGACGAAAACGACACCCGCGCGCTGATTCTTCGTCTGACGGCGCTGCGCGCGCGGCAGGCCCGTCTGCTGGGCTTTGAGGATTACGCTAGCTGGAGCATCGCTGACCAGATGGCGAAAACCCCGGCCGCCGCGCTGGAATTTATGCGCGGCATTGTGCCTGCCGCCCGCGCCCGCGCGGAACGCGAGCAGGCCGATATTCAGAAAGTCATCGACGACGAGCAGGGCGGTTTCACCGTGGAGGCCTGGGACTGGCCCTTTTATGCGGAGCGCGTGCGCCAGGCAAAATATGCCCTCGATGAGTCGCAGATCAGGCCCTACTTTGCGCTCAATACCGTGCTGCAGGATGGCGTATTCTGGGCTGCCAGCCAGCTGTTTGGCATTCGCTTCGTCGAACGCTTTGATATCCCGGTGTATCATCCGGACGTCCGCGTATGGGAAATTTTCGACCACACCGGCGAGGGCATGGCGCTGTTTTACGGCGACTTCTTTGCCCGTGATTCCAAACAGGGCGGGGCATGGATGGGGAATTTCGTCGAGCAATCCTTCGAGTTTGCTGCCCGTCCGGTGATCTACAACGTCTGTAACTACCAGAAACCGGCGAATGGCGGTATCGCGCTTCTCTCCTGGGATGACGTAATAACCCTGTTCCACGAGTTTGGCCATACGCTGCACGGTCTCTTTGCCAGCCAGCGTTTCGCCACGCTTTCCGGCACCAATACGCCGCGTGATTTCGTTGAGTTCCCGTCGCAAATCAACGAGCACTGGGCCAGCCATCCTCAGGTGTTTACCCACTATGCGCGCCATTACGAAACCGGCGAACCGATGCCGGACGCGCTGCGGGAAAGCATGCTAAACGCGACCCATTTCAACAAGGGTTATGACATGACCGAACTGCTGGGTGCCGCGCTGCTGGACATGAACTGGCACGGCATCAGCGAGGCCGTTTTGAGCGTGGAGGATTTTGAAGCGGCAGCGTTGAAGAAAGAGGGGCTGGATCTGCCTGCCGTTCCGCCGCGCTACCGCAGCAGCTATTTTGCCCATATCTTCGGCGGCGGCTACGCGGCGGGGTATTACGCCTACCTGTGGACGCAGATGCTCGCTGACGATGGCTATCAGTGGTTTGTCGAGCAGGGCGGGTTGACGCGTGAAAACGGGCAGACATTCCGCGAGGCCATTTTGTCGCGCGGGAACAGCACAGATTTAGCCGAACTGTATCGCAACTGGCGCGGGCACGATCCGAAGATTGAGCCGATGCTGGATAACCGCGGATTGAGCGAATAGAGTCAATGCCGTATGAAAAAAGAACCGGGCTTTACGCCCGGTTTTTTATACGCCTGTAACCGTTACAGCATAAAAACTAAGATTATGTTCTTTATAAATAAAACCGGCGAGGTTAAAGGTCACTCCCTCCGGGAGATGTATTTAACCGAATTCAGGCTGTAAGAGAGCTAATAATTTGATCTGGATTGTAAAAATCAAATGTTCTTTAAGCTTAAGGGTTTTAACTATAAATTTTTATTATTCTTTGCCGTTAAATAAAGGTGGCATAAAAATTGACGTATTAGCAGTATAAGAAGGCGAATGATGACCCTACCTCTGAACAATCCCGGTTTTACGGATGCCGAGCCTTCTAAGGGGCTGATAAATAAAACCTTTACCTATATAGTGACATTGTTGATAAGTATTTTCATTGCGGCAATAATTTCCCTGCTATTAATAAAAAATAATGTTAATAAAATCAGCGATAAGCACGATGAATTTTTGTTAAGGAAAGCCCTGGATTCCCGCCAGGAAAGCATGCGAAGTCACTTGAAAGATAATGCTGAATGGGGAGATGCCTACAAACATCTTCATTTGAACACTGACGTTCACTGGGCATGGGAAAAGCAGAACCTGGGTAAGTCCCTGTATGACAACTTTGGCTACGAAGGGGTGTTTATTCTCTCCCCGGAAGGAACCACGCGATACAGCGTGCTTGACGGGAAACTGAAGCTTCAGGATCTCGGGCGCTGGTTAGATAAATCAACCAAGGAGCGATTACTCCGTGAGGTGAGCGTTAACAATGGATTGCCGGTTTCTATGCTCACGCTTATCGATTCCGTTCCAGCCATTGTTTCTGCTGAATGGATAACAACGGGCGATGACGCGAGCGTGCAACCCTTGCCGGGGAAACCGTCAGTAATGGTGTTTGTAGACAAGTTAACGGCTAAAAAACTCCTCGCGATTGGGCAGGATGCCGGTATTAAAAATGTTCGTACGTCACCTGATGCAGTCACTTCTCAAATAAACAATCAAACAGAATTAACCTTAAGCACCCAGAATGGTGATGTGCAAATCATCTGGGACGGTGAAAATCCCGGCCAGGCGTTGATTATTTATTTTTTACCATTACTCATTCTTTCAGTTATTCTGACGGTATCGATGACGGTTATTCTCATGCGCCATATTATGCAGAAGGCAAGAATGCTTGACGAAAATACCTTTCTCCTCGAGCAGGCGCGGTTGAATCTTATCACCAGTGAAAAACGATTCCGGGACGTCAGTGAAACAACCAGCGACTGGTTCTGGGAAACAGATTTATCGTTAAAGATAACCTGGCTTTCAGGTCGTTTTTCTACAGTAACGGGATATGAAAATAGCAAATGGATAGGCCGCAGGCTGGATGAACTCTTTCCTGCGTCACGCGGATTATTACAAAACTGTGTGAGGCTCAGGGAATTAACTGAACGCTTTGAATTTAAGAACTGTCCTTATATTCATGCGCAACAATCTACGGCCTATTGCACGCTTCTGGCAAAGCTTTCTGCTCAGCCTGATGGAACGGTGGTCTTGCGAGGCGCGGCAACCGACGTTTCTCTGGAAGTTGAAGCAACTAAACGGGTGGAGTTCCTGTCACGTCATGATGAATTAACCGGTCTGCCGAACCGCTATCATATTAAGGAATTTCTGGCAGGCCAGTTGGCTAAAGAAGACCTTAACCATTATCCCTTTGCCATGATTTGCCTCGATTTAGACAAGTTTAAACCCGTCAATGATATTTTTGGGCACTCCACGGGGGATGCGCTGCTTGGCGAGGTCGCTCTACGTCTTAAAAATTGCGTTCGTCGAGGTGATTTTGTCGCACGGCAGGGAGGGGATGAATTTATGCTTCTTCTCGGCAATACCAGCCAAAAAGACCAGATTGATGAGGTGTGTCACCGCATCGTACAGGAACTCAACCGTCCTTTCTCCATTGAGGGTAATGATGTCGCAATAGGCGTAAGCATGGGGATTGCGCTGGCTCCCCTGGATAGCAGCAGCGCAAACGATCTTTTACGCTATGCCGATATTGCGCTTTACCAGGCTAAGCAATCCGGCAGAAACCGATGGGTCTATTATCGCCCGGATATGTCGGAAAAGTTAACTGAACGGAGAAAACTGGAACTCGAACTGAAAACCGCGATTCGCGAAGAACAACTCTATCTGGTGTACCAGCCCCGTTATAACCTCCGATATTCTAAGATAGAGGCCGTCGAAGCGCTGGTACGTTGGCAGCACCCGCACCGAGGGACGATGATGCCCGATCAGTTCATCCCGCTGGCTGAAGAAACAGGTCTGATTATTAACCTCAGCAACTGGGTCATACGCAAAGCGTGTGCGGAGACGAAAGATAAATTGCCGGGGCTATCGGTATCCGTAAATATTTCCGCTATCGAATTCCAGGCAAGCGATCTTGCTGAAAGGATAAAAGAGATCCTGCACGAAACAGGGCTAGAACCTGACCGACTGGAAATAGAAGTGACGGAAAATGTCACGCTTTCCGATCCTGAAAAGACCTTGCAGACCATGAAGGCTCTCAAAAAAATGGGCGTCCGTATTTTGATTGACGATTTCGGTACCGGCTATGCCTCTCTGAGCTATCTCCGGAAGTTTCAGTTTGATGGACTCAAGCTCGACAAGAGTTTTATTTTTACCCTGGCCGATTCGCCGCAGAACCAATCAGTCGTAGAAAAAATTATCGATCTGGGTAAGGCCTATTCAATGGCGGTCACTGCAGAAGGGGTGGAGACCACCGAACAGCTCTCTTTTCTTAAAAAAAATAGATGTGATGAAGTTCAGGGCTACTTGCTTGGAAAACCGGCTTCCATTACGGAATTAAATTTAAACGCAAACAGAATAGATCTTTAAAGTGTGCTTCCATCAGCTTCACACGCTTTACGCCGGGAAGCGAAAATGAAAAACCGGGCTTCTCGCCCGGTTTTTTGTCATCTGCTATCTGACCGTATACAGAGGCGCAAGCGCGATCTATCTAACGACCAGCACAGGACATTTCGCATGCCGCACCACTGCCGCAGCGTTCGAACCCAACAGATAGGTCGAGATGTCCGGCTTATGAGAGGCAATGATGATCAGGTCGGCGTCGATTGTGTCAGCGAGCTTAAGGATTTGATCCTTAGGCGATCCCGTCACGGCATGAGTCTGTATCTTATCTGCAGGAATTTTGAATTGCTTAACAATCTCATCCAGTTTCGCTAAAGCAGCGTGCTGGAATTCTTTCATCTTCGGCATTTCCACGGAGTAGGCCAAACCTAACGATGAATAATAGGGAAGCGATGGAATGACAGTAAGAAAGTGGACCTTGGCCGTGTTAAGTGCGGTGTGTGCCTGAACGAACGGGATAACCATGTGCGTCAGGCTATCCTCGGAAATGTCAATGGGAACCAAAATTGAGTTGTACATGTGTCCCTCCTGAGTGTTTTTTGCACAATTCAGGGTAGATCGTTAATTTCAGCAAAACAGAGAGCAGGGTGTCATAACGGAGACAAATTTTGGTTATGTGATAGGCGTACAGTCGAACCTGTCCGTGATCTTGCCAACGTGGCGTGACAACGAACAGGGACATCCGGGGATGAATCTCTTCGCGTCACGGTCCGTTTTCTGCAAAACGGCAAAGCCTCAACCGGACGCAATGCCCGGTATCGTGTTCATATTGCGTGGCAGCTTACGGAAGCCATAATTTTATTCCCGCCAATATTATCCATAATTAGCTCGAGTAATTTCCGGTATTCCTCACGGGTCATTACCTCGGCCCGTATTTCAGTTTTTCCTTCTGCTTGCGCCGTATCGCAATAAATGGCTTTCAGACTCAACGTCAACTCTTTCGCCATGTTGACCACACTCTGCCGCACCGCATCTTCATGCTCGTCATCACAGGTGATTTTCAGGACATAGCATTTATCGCCTTCATGGAGCGCGGGCAGTTGATTAATCCGCTGCGCAGCTTCGCGAAGCAGGATGTTGGCGCACAGAATAATCACGCTGGCCATACCGGCATTCCAGAATTGACCTAATCCACATAGCACGCCAATTCCGGCCGAACACCACAGCGTCGCGGCGGTATTAAGACCGCGAATATTCATTCCCTCACGCATAATAACGCCAGCGCCAAGAAAACCTATTCCGGAGACAATCTGCGCTGCAATACGTCCCGGGCTATCGGGTGACGTCGAGAGGGAACTTAAAATAAACACGGCCGCACCCGTTGCAACCAGAGCATTGGTGCGAAGCCCGGCCATACGCTGGCGCCACTGTCTTTCCGCGCCAATAATTGCGCCCAGCAGCATCGCTGCGAGCAGATGAGAGATATAAGGGAACATCAGCCTGTCGCCTGTTAACATGGTTACACGATAAGCGTCAGCGCTTCACAAAGCACAGTATGACGCCGTTAAAACGCAAAGCATGTCAGCGCGAGGGCGGCGGAAAGAGTGAATGATTAAACATGAACATCGCGATGCCCCACAAATTTGGCCGTTCTTAATGTATTGGGATGCAATCACGTCAAGAGGATTGCTGCCCACCGTTAAGGTAAGCAGCGAGAAAATCGCGTCAGCTTACCTTCGTATCAACGATAAAATGGCTTTCCAACGAAGGACTCCTGTGAAAATTTTTGCCAGTATAAGCAGACGCAATAATGAGTAAAGTAAAAAAACAGCGCCCTTGATGTATTGTTTAAGTTTGCAGGGAATATTTTTCAGACGTCATCTGATTTTCAAAAATACCCGGTATACTGCATTTTGCTTATTTCAGGCAATAACAGGCAAGGCAGGAAGTATGTCTCTTCGTTCGCTGCGGGCGTTATGCCTGACAAGTTTTTTCATTGCTGATGTTCGTGACGGTCTGGGGCCTTTCCTCGGTATTTTCCTGACCGAACGCCACTGGACCCCTGATGATATCGGCATCCTGATGACGGCCGGCGGGCTGGCGGGCTTATTGGCCACGCTGCCAGCGGGGTTCATCACCGACACCTCCCGCAACAAGCGCGCTGTGCTCGCGCTTCTGTGCATTCTGATCACGCTCAGCACGCTTCTGCTCTGGTTTAGCCAGCAGAGCGGCGTTGTCGCCGTGTCGCAAGTCGTCACCGGTATCTGTGCGGCCTTTGTCGGGCCGTTAATCGCCGGGATTACGCTGGGGTTGACCGGGCAGAGCGGGTTCAGCGCGCAGATGGGCAGAAACGAAGCGTTCAATCACGGCGGCAACTTTGTCACCGCGCTCATTGCGGGCGGCATTGCGTGGTACTGGGGCGTGGGCGGGATTTTCCTGCTGATGACCAGCACCACGCTGCTAACGCTGTGTGCGCTGCTTGCCATTCGCAACAGCGATATCGATAACGACGCGGCGCGCGGGCTGTCCTCTTCAGCGAGCCTGCCGGTCCCCGGTTTTGCGGTGCTGATGAAAAACCGGGCGCTGTTTGTGACCGGGCTAACGCTGTTGCTGTTCCACCTGGCGAACGCCGCGCTGCTGCCGATGCTGAGCATGAGGGTTGCCGCGGCACCTGCCGCGATCAACCCCGGTTTGTATGCGGCAGGTACCGTCATCATTTCTCAGGCCGTGATGATCCCTGTCGCCATCTGGGCCTCGCGCCGGATCGAACACTATGGCTACTGGCGCTTGATTATGCTGGCGCTGCTGGTTATGCCGGTGCGTGCGGCGCTGGCGGCATCCACGGATGCGCCGTTAATGATGATCCCGGTACAAATTCTCGACGGCCTGGCCGCCGGGATCCTGGGTGTCGTCGTACCGTCGTTTATTGTGGTGCTGCTGCGCGGAAGCGGGCACGTCAATGCCGGGCAGAGCGTGGTGATGTTGATGCAGGGAGTAGGGGCATCCATGAGTCCGGCATTAACCGGGACGATCGCCGGTCATTACTCGTTTGCGACGGCATTCAGTGTCCTGAGCGCGATTGCGCTGGCTGCCGTCCTGCTCTGGTGGCGCGTTGCGCACCGGAGCTGGGAAACAAACGCGCCGGGTGAGGCTTAGCCGCCCACCCGGCGTAGCACTTAAGCCAGCTCGTTAGGGCACGCTTCGCCCTTTTCCAGCTGCTGCAGGTTCCCCAGCGTGGTTTCAGAAATGCTGATCAGCGCTTCGGCCGTCAGAAACGCCTGGTGACCGGTAAACAGCACGTTATGGCAGGCAGAGAGGCGACGGAACACGTCGTCCTGGATGACGTCATTAGACTTGTCTTCAAAGAACAGATCGCGTTCGTTCTCATACACGTCCATCCCCAGCGCGCCAATCTTCTGGGTCTTCAGGGCTTCGATAGCAGCCTGAGAATCAACCAGTCCGCCGCGGCTGGTGTTGATGATCATCACGCCATCCTTCATCTGGTCAAACGCCGCCTGGTTAAGCAGGTGATAGTTTTCCGGCGTCAGCGGACAGTGCAGGGAAATCACGTCGGACTGCGAGAACAGGGTCGGCAGGTCGACGTACTCCACGCCCAGATCCAGCGCTGCGGCGCTTGGGTACGGATCGAATGCCAGCAGACGCATGCCAAAGCCTTTCAGAATGCGCAGGGCAGCCACGCCAATTTTACCGGTGCCGATTACGCCAGCGGTTTTGCCGTACATGGTAAAGCCGGTCAGCCCTTCCAGCGAGAAGTTGGCGTCACGGGTGCGCTGATAAGCGCGGTGAATACGACGGTTGAGGGACATCATCATGCCAATCGCATGTTCAGCCACCGCTTCCGGGGAGTACGCCGGAACGCGCACCACCTTCAGACCCAGCTCTTTTGCCGCGTCGAGGTCCACATTGTTGAAGCCCGCACAGCGCAGGGCGATGTACTTCACCCCCTGTTTTTTCAACTCTTCCAGCACCGGGCGACTGCCGTCATCGTTTACGAAAATGCAGACGCCTTCACAGCCGTGCGCCGTTTTGGCGGTTTTTTCGGACAGCAGAAAGTCGAAAAATTCAAGCTCAAACCCGTAAGCCTCGTTAACATGTTGCAGATACTTTTTGTCGTACTGCTTTGTGCTGTATACCGCGAGTTTCATAAGACTTTCTCCAGTGATTTTGCATTCACGTTAGCATGATTAAAATTATCTTACAATTTCTAAAATATTATTGAATTCAATAAGTTCTATCAATTATTCTAGAGCATATGTGCACCCTAACTCCATGATATTCATATCCACCGATTTCTTAAGCGGGACTGACACCAGCGACATGTCTGCTTGTTTTACTCTAAGGGGGCTATGGGGGAGACTAAAGTCACAACAAGTGCGTATGTTTGGGTAAGTGGTTTCCCAATGCTTGAAAATGTGACTACCTTTAGCTGTTAAAATGACGTAGCTCTTTGAATGTCCTAACATCGAAGGTAGTATTATTACTATCATTTTAAAATGACAGGGAGACCGAATGTACAACCATAATCGGGATAAAAGTCATTTCGAAGAGAAAGTCTTAGAGATTGAAAATCTTGCGCAGCGAATTGCCACAAAGCATTTGCTTTATGGTACCGCTGGTATGTTTTTTGAAACTCAACAACTTGTTGCTCACCTGAGAAGGGAGATCGAGTCGCATTGCTTGACCTGGTCAGGCGGGATTCAATTACTTGATGAACAGATACATCATCTTAAGGAACAGGATGATTTACTCACCTTCAATAAAGCTAAGTTATTTATTGTTGTTGAAAAAAACCGAACAACAACGACGACTTTAGCGCTTAAACAGATCGGTTTCGTTGCCGGTGGGGCGCAAGTGTATGGGGGCGCTAGTTTATGCGTCGGTTCGCTGGGTCTGGCCTGTGCTGCGTATGGTGCACCTATGATTACTCATGGGCTAAACAACATGTATGAAAATGGATACTATCTTCTTTATCGTGAAGATCGGTCTGGCACGCTAAGAGATGCTTATCGTTACGTAGCAGCGAAACTCGGCTATGGGAATAATGAAGCTGATATTGTCTATGGAGTAGTTGATATCTCTTTATCAGCCTATGGCGCGGGCAGGAGAGTACTGGCTCCCCGAGAAAAATCCTGGAGTCTGTTTCGCAACATTGAATCTGATTATATCAGAGGATGGCAAGAGGCTTCTAAAACAGCGATGGCTCTGGATTTAACCAGTGGAAGCGTCACAGGTTGGCAGATGTACCAGATAGCTAAAGAGAATTAATTATGTCGGAACAATTCGAGTTGTCATTAACCCCACCGATTCTACCTGCCGTATGCTATTTTATTGTATCTATTGTCGTTTTTTTCTTGTTGTACCTCGGGAAACTCAAGGTCAACAGGCTTCATAAATATCCTCTGTTCATTGCCTATACGCTATTTGTGATAGCCATCGCAGCCATTCAAATTAACGTTTTTGCCAACGGCTATGAGTTTGTTAGCGGTTTTTTACATATTGATTTTGATCCCTGGCGGTACGACTCGGTGTATTGGGGGTCATTGATATTCGCCATGCTTTACCTGCTGGCAATGCCACGGAATAGGTATTAATGTCGCAAATCTGCTCTGCGATTATTCTTGAACTTATGCGTAACCAATTGAACCGAAACTATATTCTTTAGGTTACGCATAGCAAAAAAATTACCGCTTACTATTACAGCATCTATTCTTAACTTGGCGTCAACTTCAACTCAACCGCTAAACATGCGACAATGATCGGCACTGCCGGCTTAATTCTTTCGCTAAATCAGGATATTAACTGCCCATGAAGGGTAAATACAAAGCCGCTCTTGCGCTTTTACTGCTGTTCATACTGTTGCCGCTGACGCTGCTGATGACGCTCGCCCAGTGGGTGCCGACGCTCGCCGGGATCTGGCTTCCCGTCGGGACGCGCATCGCGTTCGAAGAAAGCCCGAAACTGACTCGCCACGCGCTGGTGATCCCCGATCTTCGCTATCTGGTGGAAGACTGCGAAATTGCCCGCATCGATAACGTGACGCTGTCACACCCCAGCCGCTGGAAGCTGGATATCGGCGCGCTGGATCTTAACACCGTCTGCCTGAGCAAAATTCCCCAGTCGGCGCCCTCAACGGTCGCCCCCAAAACGCTGGCACAATGGCAGGCAGTGTTACCCAATACCTGGCTCACGATTCACCGTCTGACGCTGTCGCCCTGGCAGCAGTGGCAGGGCGAGCTGCAGGCGTCGCTAACCCCGTCCAGCCAGGAGATCGCCTATAAAGGCGAGCAGGTCAGCATTAAAGGCACGCTTCGCGGTCAGACGCTCTCGGTCAGCCAGTTCGATGTTCAGCTTCCGGATCAGCCGCAGCCGATTAAGCTGGTGGGCGAGTTTACCCTGCCGCTGGTGCCGGACGGCGTGCCGGTGAAAGGCCACGCGGTGGCGACCTTTAACGTGCCACAGTTAACGTCTCTGGTCGATGCCGATCTCGACTGGGAAGACAATCAGGGACAGCTGGTGGTGATGGCGAGAGACAACCCCGATCCGCTTCTCGACCTGCCGTGGCAGATCACGGCGCAACAGCTCAACATCAGCGACGGGCGCTGGAACTGGGATCTCTCGGGTATGCCGCTGAGCGGGCGGGTGTCCCTTCGCGCCGACAACTGGCAGCAGGGGCTGGAGAAAGCCACCCTGACCGGACGACTGAACGTCTTGACGCAAGGCGATGCGGGTAAAGGCAACGCGGTACTGAATATTGGGCCCGGCAGGCTCAGCATGGAAAACAGCGACATGCCCCTGCACCTGAGCGGCGAGGCGAAGCAAAACGATCTCATTCTTTACGCCAAATTACCGGCAAAACTGACCGGCAGCCTGTATGAACCGCAGCTCGCCTTTGAGCCGGGCGCGCTGCTTCGCTCGCGCGGGCGCATCATTGACTCGCTCGATATCGATGAAATCCGCTGGCCGCTGGCGGGCGTGAAGCTCACCCGGAAGGGGGTGGACGGTCGTTTACAGGCGATTCTGCGCGCCCATGAAAACGAGATGGGCGATTTTGAACTCCACCTGGACGGTCAGGCCAACGACTTTTTACCCGATAACGGCCTGTGGCAGTGGCGCTACTGGGGCAAAGGCGGCTTTACGCCGATGCATGCCCGCTGGGATGTCGCCGGGAAAGGCGAGTGGCGCGACAACCTTATTGAGCTGACGGCACTCTCCACCGGCTTTGACAAGCTTCAGTATGGCACGATGGAGGTCAGCACGCCGCGTCTGGTGCTGGATCGGCCTGTACGATGGCTGCGCGATGCCGAAAAACCAACCTTCAGTGGGGCGTTGTCGCTCAACGCAGGGCAAACCCGTTTCTCCGGCGGCAGCGTGTTGCCGCCCTCGGTCCTGACCTTCAGCGTCGACGGCACCGACCCGACGATTTTTCAGTTTAAGGGTGACCTCCATGCGGACAACATCGGCCCGGTACAGGTTAACGGACGCTGGGATGGCGTGCGCCTTCGCGGGCAGGCCTGGTGGCCGAAACAGTCTTTCACCGTATTCCAGCCGCTTATTCCGCCGGACTGGAAAATGACGCTGCGCGACGGGGCGCTTTATGCGCAGGTCGCCTTCTCGGCGGCGGCCGATCAGGGCTTTGAAGCGGGCGGGCACGGGGTGCTGAAATCCGGCAGCGCCTGGATGCCCGATAACCAGATTAACGGCGTCGATTTTGTGCTGCCGTTCCGCTTCAGCGAGGGCACCTGGTCTCTGGGCACGCGCGGTCCGGTCACGTTGCGCATCGGTGAAGTGGTGAACCTGGTGACCGCGCGCAACATTACCGCGGATTTACAGGGCGATTATCCCTGGACGGATGACAATCCGCTGCTGCTCACCAACGTGAAGGTGGAAACCCTCGGCGGGAAGATCACCATGCAGCAGCTGCGAATGCCGCAGCACGATCCGGCTCTGCTGCGGGTGGACAATATCTCCTCGAGCGAGCTGATTAGCGCCGTCAATCCGAAACAGTTCGCCATGTCGGGGCCGGTCAGCGGGGCGCTGCCGTTCTGGCTGGACAATGAAAAATGGATCATTAAGGATGGCTGGCTGACCAACCCGGGGCCAATGACGCTGCGCATCGACAAAGATACGGCCGACGCCATCGTGAAAGACAATATGGTCGCGGGCGCCGCGATTAACTGGCTCCGCTATATGGAAATTTCGCGTTCGTGGACGAGAATCAATTTAGATAACCTGGGTGAATTAACCATGCAGGCGACCATCAAGGGGACCAGCCGGGTCGATGGCAAAAGCAGCTCCGTCAACCTGAACTATACCCATGACGAGAATGTCTTTACCCTCTGGCGCAGCCTGCGTTTTGGAGACAACCTGCAAACCTGGTTTGAGCAACACGCGGCGATACCCGGTCTCCGCAGTTCGACTGGCAAGGAAAGTGAGGAATAACAATGAAAAAGATGGCTGGTGCGCTCACCGTTGCCGTTGCCGCGCTACTGTCCGGCTGTACGCCGCGCATTGAAGTCGCTGCGCCAAAGGAGCCGATTACCATCAACATGAATGTCAAAATCGAACATGAGATCCAGATTAAGGTCGATAAAGACGTTGAAACCCTGCTGAAATCGCGCAGCGATCTGTTCTGAGGACGCCATGAAACGAGTAGCTCTGATTTTACTGGCGCTGGGGATGAACGTGCAGGCGGCTACGCTCACCCTCAACGATGCCCGGGCACAGGGGCGCGTGGGGGAAACCCTCAGCGGTTATCTGGCCCCGATTCAACAGGATGCCGAAACGTTGGCGCTGGTCAATCGCATCAACGCGGCGCGCACGGAAAGCTACCAGAAGCTGGCTGACAGCAATAATTTGCCGGTCGATGAAGTGGCCAAAATGGCAGGGCAAAAACTGGTTGCTCGCGCCCAGCCGGGCGAGTATGTGAAGGGCATTAACGGAAAATGGCTGAAAAAATAGCTAGCGGTAGCGCTTGCGGTATTCACCCGGCGAAACGCCAAAGCGCTGCTTAAACGCCGTTGAAAAATGGCTATGGTCGGTGAACCCCCAGCTGTAGCCAATGCCCGCCAGCTTTTCGTCATCACCGGCTGCGCGCAGCACCTCCGCGTAGCGATCCAGGCGGCGGTTTTTAATGTACTGCGCAACCACCAGCCCCTTCTCGGCAAACATGCGATAGAGGCTGCGCACGGACATTCCGCTCTCGGCGGCAATCCACTCCGGACGCAGCGATTCAGACTGAATATGGTCGTCAATCAGAGCCACCACATGCTGGAACTGGCGCTCCTTACGCGGCTGAATGATTTCGCGCTGCTGGAAAGCGGGGCGCAGCAGGCAGATCATCGCTTCGAGCGCCGCTTCACTCTCCCGGTCACTCAGGCTGGCATTGCTCATGCTCTCCATCAACAGGCGATGGCTCAGCTGCACCGTGGGCAGCGTGCGGGAAAGAGCGGTGGCGCAGCTTATCTCCTGAAAACGGCACTGCTGCTCAATAATCTGACGGGGAACCAGGAGCGAAATCTGGCGGGATTTTTCCTGCCAGTTGATCGAGCAGGGGCGTGAGGCGTCAATCAGCGTGATATCCCCGGTTCTGAGTACCGCGCGACGGTCATCCTGCTCAATCTCCGCGCTGCCTTCGAGCTGAAACACGGTATAGAACCAGGCATCGTTACTCTGTTTGATCTCCTCACGGGAGCGGAACAGGTTGACACCACCGGCGGTGACGGTGCTGAGCTTCAGGCTGCGCGCATAGCTGGTCTCCAGCTCGCCGTAGAATCTGCCCCCGGTGGGCTGCGCGTTAAAACGCCCGCAAACCTGGTTAATTTGCGCCAGCCACTGCTGATACTGTTCCTGCTCGCTTGCACACGCCATCGTTTCTCTCACTGCACCGTCAACGTTTTCGCATTGTTGCATTTGTGTTGCATTTTGTCAGAGCTATGAGGCTGACTATAGGAAAGAACACTCACCGGTAACAGCGATATAAGCGGCAATTATCGCGATTTGCGGCGCCTGTCACAGGTGGCAAAGCGAATGTCACAGAGACAAAAGCGAGAATGTAAAACCCCTCTTAGACTGGATGAACACCCTGCGAAGAATAACGAAGGAGTATCCTATGTCTGAATCACTGGTGGCTATTCAGCCTGCCGTGCAACAATTTTTAGACCGACAGCATGGCCTGTGGATTGAAGGGCGTCAGGCCGCGTCGGACAGTGAAAAGCGGCTTAATGTCTACAACCCGGCCACGGGCGAGGTGATTGCCTCAACTGCCGACGCCAGCGTCGACGACGTTGATCGTGCCGTCATGTCCGGCTGGCGCGCCTATGTGGCCCGTACCTGGGCCGGAAAACTCCCGGCGGAGCGCGAGCGGATCCTGCTCCATTTCGCCGATCTCGTTGAAAAGCACGGCGAGGAGCTGGCTCAGCTTGAAACGCTGGAGCAGGGCAAGTCCATCAACATCTCCCGTGCCTTTGAAGTCGGCTGCACCCTGAACTGGATGCGCTATACCGCCGGGCTGACCACCAAAATTGCGGGCAAAACCCTCGATCTCTCCATCCCGCTACCGCAGGGGGCACGCTATCAGGCGTGGACGCGTAAAGAGCCGGTTGGCGTGGTGGCCGGAATTGTGCCCTGGAACTTCCCGCTGATGATTGGCATGTGGAAAGTGATGCCAGCGCTGGCCGCGGGCTGCTCTATCGTCATTAAGCCGTCGGAAACCACGCCGCTGACCCTGCTGCGCGTGGCGGAACTCGCCAGTGAAGCGGGCATCCCGGACGGGGTGTTCAACGTGGTGACCGGCAGCGGCGCGGTGTGTGGCGCAGCGCTGACCTCGCACCCGCATATTGCGAAGGTGAGCTTTACCGGCTCAACGGCGACGGGTAAGCAAATTGCCCGCGCGGCGGCGGACACGCTCACCGGCGTGACCCTCGAGCTGGGCGGGAAAAACCCGGCAATTGTACTCAAGGATGCGGACCCGGCGTGGGTGATCGAAGGCCTAATGACCGGCAGCTTCCTGAACCAGGGGCAGGTGTGCGCGGCCAGCTCGCGTATCTACATAGAGGCCCCGCTGTTTGACACGCTGGTCGGCGGGTTCGAACAGGCGGTGAAATCCCTGAGCGTCGGGCCGGGCATGTCGCCGGAGGCGTTTATCAACCCACTGGTGTCACGTGCGCACTGCGACAAGGTGCAGTCTTTCCTTGATGAGGCGACGTCGCGCAACGCGGAGCTGATCGTCGGTAACCGTGGTCCGGAGGGCAAAGGCTATTACGTGTCGCCGACGCTGGTGGTGAACCCGGATGCCTCGCTGCGGCTCACCCGCGAAGAAGTATTCGGTCCGGTGGTCAACCTGGTACGCGTCGCCGACGGGGAAGAGGCGCTCCAGCTGGCAAATGACACCGAATATGGCCTGACGGCCAGCGTCTGGACGCAGAATATCAGCAAGGCGCTGGAGTACACCGACAGGCTGCAGGCGGGCACCGTGTGGGTGAACAGCCATACGCTGATCGACGCCAACCTGCCGTTCGGCGGGATGAAGCAGTCCGGGACAGGGCGTGACTTTGGTCCGGACTGGCTGGACGGCTGGTGTGAAACCAAGTCGGTGTGCGTGCGGTATTAAAAAGCAAGCCGGGTGGCGGCTACGCCTTACCCGGCCTACAACGACTCGAACCGTAGGCTGGGTAAGCGCAGCGCCACCCGGCTTTTATCTACAGCGACCACCGATCCCGCCCGGCCTCTTTCGCCCGATACAGCGCCGCATCGGCGCGGGCGATAATCTCGGTGCCCGCGAGTCCCCCCGCCATCCCCGCAATCCCCATGCTCACGGTGACATGGTCGCTGACCGTCGAGGCGCCGTGCGGTATGGCCTCTGCGCGAAGGCCGTCCTGGATACGCAGGGCGACCTTTTCAGCGATGTTCTCCGGGCAATTAAACAGAATCACCAGAAACTCTTCGCCGCCGTAGCGTGACACCACATCCTCAGGTGTGCGCACCGACTGCTTAAGCACGCGCGCCACGCGCGTCAGACAGTCGTCACCCGCCTGGTGCCCGTAGGTGTCGTTGTAGCGCTTGAAGTAGTCGATATCCAGCATAATCAACGAGAAGGGCTTTTTCTGCTCAACCGCGTTCTCCAGCACCACCTCCATTTTCCGTCGATTGGCGGTTTTGGTTAACGGGTCCTGATGCGCCAGCGCATCCAGCCGCGAAATCAGCAGTTGATTCTGCTGGTTACGTCGCCAGGCTTCGTCAAACCAGCTCAGCAGAATAAAACGCCCGCAGATCAGAATCAGCGTAAAGACGCTCCAGATAACAACGAAGTGAAGGTTGAGACCATCGTTTCGTATCCAGCTTGCTATCGGCAGGGTGATCCAGAGCGGGAGCACAAAGGCGAGCAGCCCTTCAGGGTAAAAATAGAGCGCCGTCAAACCGGCGAGTAACAGAATAACGCACAGCGGCCAGACGTGCGGCAGCAGCAGCTGGGTGATAAACCAGAAGCAGGAGACCGACCAGATGGCGCTGCAGATAAACAACACCACGCTGATGCCGGCGATGCGCCGCCAGGCCATAAGGATCAGCGCAGCCGAGAGGATGATAATACCGAGCATGGAGGCATCGACGATTCTCGTCAGCTGCGGCGAGTGGGGATAAAGAGGATCGCTGGCCTTAAGCAGAACGTGTCGCAGCAGAATCATCACCGCGAAGCTGATATTGACGAAGGCCAGCCACGGGAGGTTCATCGCCAGTCCATGCATGACCATGGCCTGGCGCGTTGGCCAGGTTGCCCGTTCCAGCGTCGGTTTTTTTCTTTTTTCCATAAAGCCCTTTCCCGTCCGGGGGATAAATCATGCAGGTGAGATATCAGTAACTATAAGCAAGCCAGGACGATCCTCAAACGCCAGGGCAAAAAAAACCGGGCAATTGCCCGGCGGATGGTTATTTTTCGTCTTTTTTCTTCCCGAGCGTTGGCGTCTCGTCGAAGAAATTCCACGGTTTAAGCAGGGTATGCACCCATTCCGTCGGCATGATCGGCCACTCTTCCGCACGCGCCACGTGGGTGGTGCCGGTGGTCATCCAGACCACGTCATCCTGATCGTTCAGCGACTCGTTATCCTTGCTGTACTGCCCAAGGCCCGTGTCGTGGATGGAGCGGTTCGGGAATTTCCCTTCCGGGTAGAGCTCATCAGGGTGGTAGCGGGTCACCCACAGCTGTTTGTCCATAAAGCTCAGGCGATGGTAGATCCACTCGTCCGGGGCAAATTTCGCGCCGGTCGCCACCGGGTGCGTGCCGCCCGCGTAAGGGATGATCTGGTACGAGACCGGGTTGCCCATGCGGTTCTCTTTACTTGTGTTGCTCAGCAGTCGAATGGTGCCCGGGTCGAATTTCTGCGCCGCCTGCTGTTCGGTATCGATATCGTACTGATTAATCTGCATGGTGCTGGTGCGCGGGCCCCCGGCGGTATTCGGCTTCACTTCCGGATCCATCGCCACCAGCTTGTTGTTGATGCCGTCCACGTCCATATCAAGACGGAAGTTGTAGATGTGCTGGTGCGTGGTGCCCACGATGTTGTGGTCGATCAGCGTGCCGTATTTTGTATCGTCTTTGGCGGTGGCGTCGTGCATGGTTTTCGCCTGCACGCCTTTCACCGCCTCGATACCCGTCGCGCCGGCATCAATGCCGATGGTGCCATTTTCATGGAACACCCAGTCGAAGATGTAATCGTAGTTGCCCACGGTACTCACCCAGCGCACCACCAGTTCGCGGCGCTCGGTGCTGACGTTAGGCTGGCCCATCTCCTGATGCTTATATTCCGGCCCCGCGTAGCGTTCGAAAATCGCAATCGCGCGCGGGATCTCCATCGGCGCGCCGGTGTAGTCCGGGATAGTTTCGTTGAGCATCACCGCGTTGGACGGCACGTCTTTCCCGCGCACCAGCGGCGAGGTCAGGGTGCCCATGCCGTAGTCGCCGGAATCAAGATAGGCCTTGAAGTACCAGCCCACGTCCGGATCGCCGTAAGGAACGATCATGCCGCCGAGCGACCCCTGATACATAATCTGGCGTTTTTTGCCGTTGTCGTTATATGTGACGGTTGAAATCATCGGGCCGACGCGGGAGTCCAGGCTCAGGTGGAAATCCCAGTTCTGCCAGTGCACCATATCGCCGGTAATGGTGTAGTTCTTGCCTTCCGGCTCAATGATGTCGAGCGGTTTTTTCGGCGTCTCTATACGGTCGCGGCCATCGTAGGGGCGCGGCGTCATCGGAACCGGAACAACGGCGCCTTCCTCAATCTTCTGGATTTTTTTCTGCTCAAGATCGACCACGGCCACCAGGTTCTCAATCGGGTGCGCCCAGTAGTTGCCGTCGCCGACGTCCAGATAGCTCACCACCTTCAGCAGGCGATCTTCCTGCTTCAGGCCGTCTTTGCCGTCGAAATAGCCCACGGTCAGCGGCGTGGTAATCACTTTTTTCGGGTCGGTGATGCCGTGTTTTTTAAGCACCCCGGCAAACTCCGTGCTCTCGTTAACAATCTGCTGCACCGCAGTGAAATCATCCAGCAGCACCATGCCGTGCGCGTCTTTCACCGGCTCCCAGCGCAGGATTTTTTTATCCTTCAGATCCACCACGCTTTCGATAACGTGCTTCCCATCGAGCATCACAATCTTTGCCTGACGCGGGGCATCCACAGCCGTACCGTTAAGCACAAAGTCCCACACTTTGGCTTTCTCTGGCTCAGCAAGGGCAATCTGGGTAAAGCGGGTATTCGGTTTAAAATCCGCTGAGGCTTTGACAATCTCAACGGCCTGCTTAATTTCGTCCGCCGTCAGCGCGTTCAGCGGGTGAGGGCGTTTTTCAACCTGGAAAGTCTGGTCAAGACCGGACTGGAAAACATCATTGATGAAGCTGTCAGAGATAAAGGCTTTCTTGCCTTTCATCACCACCGGCACCTCGAGCTTGAGGGTTTTCCCGTTGACGATGGCGGTTTTAGCGCCCGGTTTGACCTTCACAAAGGCGCCGTCTTTCGCAATGGTAAACATCTGTGCGTAATCATCCCACTGAACGTCGGCGCCAAAGTCCTGCAGCGTTTTGTCCATCGGGACCATATGCGCCTCGCTGCCGTGGGCGAAAACAGGGGATTGCCAGGCGCAACACAGCGCAACGGCCATAGCCAGCGCCGTTCTACGGGCAGAAAAAGAAGAATTGCTTCCCATCGTAGACCTCATCTTGTTGTGTTTATAGTGTTGTGACAGCCCTATCCTGACAGGCGCCTGAGAAAAGCGTTTGCCTGCATCTGCCAGATTATTTGCCAGTCTTGCCAGGTTAAAAAAAGAGCGGGGCGATGTCACACCCCGGCTGGTCGTCGTAGGCCGGGTAAGCATCGCGCCACCCGGCAGGAAAGGCGGTGAAGGGAAGGTGTCAGAAATCCCCCTGCTGGCGCGCCACCAGCGTCAGGATGGAGTAGAGCGCCACGGCCTGCTGGTGCTGGTTGAAGATCTCAACCGCCCATTCCACCACGCCGGTTGGTTTTTCCTCGGCACTGCGTTGTTTCTTCAGCGTTTTACGCTTGCAGGTCAGACGCACCTGAATGGTATCGCCCGGTTTAACCGGCTCGATAAAGCGCAGGTTTTCCATGCCGTAGTTGGCAATGACAGGCCCAACGCCCGCATCAACGAACAGCCCTGCCGCGGCGGAAATCAGGAAGTAGCCGTGCACCACGCGCTCGCCAAAGATCGACTCTGCCGCGCCGATCTTGTCCATATGGGCGTAAAAGTGGTCGCCGCTCAGGCAGGCAAAATTCACGATGTCCGCTTCCGTCAGGGTGCGGCG
Organism: Enterobacter sp. FB; assembly: GCF_000805795.1. Classification (NCBI taxonomy): domain Bacteria; kingdom Pseudomonadati; phylum Pseudomonadota; class Gammaproteobacteria; order Enterobacterales; family Enterobacteriaceae; genus Enterobacter; species Enterobacter sp. FB. The sequence goes on from NZ_JSZC01000013.1 coordinate 1,283,062, forward strand.
CGGCGTCAGCAGGCTGTCGCCCGGCTGCAGCTCCTCAAAGTATTTGCGGAACGGATGCACGCGATCTTCCTGCACCGCTGCGCCACGCACCCACTGCTTGCCGATGGCGGCCAGCATGGTTGGACTGCCCTGAATCGCGGTGCGCTGCAGGTAGTGCTTCACTGCGCGCAGGCCACCCAGCTCTTCGCCGCCGCCCGCACGTCCGGGACCGCCGTGCACTAGCTGTGGCAGCGGGGAACCGTGGCCGGTGGATTCTTTCGAGGCTTCCTCGTTGAGGATCTGGATACGCCCGTGGGCGCGCGCCGCGCCGAGAATAAACTGGCGGGCAATGTCCAGGTCTGCGGTGACCAGCGTGCCCGCCAGGCTGCCGCCGCCCGCACGGGCAAGCTGCATTGCGTGCTGTGCGTTGCGATACGGCATCAGCGTCGCAACCGGGCCAAAAGCTTCGGTTGAGTGCACTGCCGGAGTTTCATCCGGCTGCGGGCAGAACAGCAGGGTCGGCGGGAAGAACGCGCCCGCGGCCTGCAAATCCGCTTTGCCGCCCAGACGGACCTGGCAGCCTGCGGCGATCAGGTGATCCACTTTCTCCTGCACGTCCGCGCGCTGTTCGGCGTTGACCAGCGCGCCCATCTTTACCCCTTCCTGCGCCGGGTCGCCCACCGCCACCTTTTCCAGCCGGGCAACCAGCGCCTGGCTCACGGCGTCAATCTGGCTCTGCGGGACGATAATGCGGCGGATGGCCGTACATTTCTGCCCGGCTTTGGCGGTCATCTCGCGCACCACTTCCCGAATGAACAGGGCAAATTCCGGCTGCTCCGGCGTGACGTCTTCCCCCAGCACGCAGCAGTTCAGGGAGTCGGCTTCCATCGTGAACGGAATGGCATTCGCCACAATATTCGGGTGCACGCGCAGGCTTTGCCCGGTACTGGCGGAGCCGGTAAAGGTGACCACGTCCTGGCTGTCGAGCTGGTCGAGCAGATCGCCCGCGCCGCCGCAGATCAGGCTGATGGCACCGTCCGGCACCAGCCCGCTGTCGACGATGGATTTCACCATCGCCTGCGTCACCTGCGCGGTAGCGGTGGCAGGTTTGATGATGGCGGGCATGCCCGCAAGCCAGGTCGGGGCCAGTTTTTCCAGCATTCCCCAGCAGGGGAAGTTAAAGGCGTTGATGTGCACCGCCACGCCGGACTTCGAGGTCAGGACGTGACGCGCGGCAAAGCCGCCTTCTTTTGACAGCGGGATCGGCTCGTCTTCCGGCCACACGGTGTCATCCGGCAGCTCGCGGCTGCCCAGGCTGGCGTAAGTGAAGAGGGTGCCGATCCCGCCTTCGATATCGACCCAGCTGTCTGCTTTCGTCGCCCCGGTCTGGGCGGACAGAGCATAAAACGTCTCTTTCTCGCTAAGCAGGTGCTTTGCCACCGCCTTCAGCATGGCTGCGCGTTCGATAAAGGTCATCGCGTGAAGCGCTTCGCCGCCGCGCTCAATCGCATAGCGACGGGCGGCCGCCATGTCCAGCCCTTCGCTGGTCACGCTCCACAGCGCTTCGCCACTGATGGCGTGATGAATAGTGCGTTCGCGGCCCCGGCCAGACTGCCAGGCGCCGGACAAGAAGCTGGCTAACTGCTGCATCGCTTATCTCCAAATGTTACGTGGTTTACCCATTAATAGTTTGATCGTGAATCATAAAAATCAAGCTGAGTTTTTAATGAATTGTTAACGATGTGATCTGGATGGATGAATCACAGAATACCAAGGCCCGCCTATCAAGGCTTGAAGCAAAAGCCTTGCGAGCAGCATCACAAAACAAGCAAACAATTCTTGGGGTTATATTTAACCTTTGTGTAACTTTTAAAAAACAAAGTGATTCAACATTACGCTTTAATTTGCAAACTAACGAATCATAAAGGTGATGACGTGACGCAAGAACAACGGTTTGAGCAGCGCATAGCGCAGGAGACGGCGATTGAGCCTCAGGACTGGATGCCTGACGCCTACCGTAAGACGTTGATCCGCCAGATTGGCCAGCATGCGCACTCCGAAATTGTCGGCATGCTGCCGGAAGGGAACTGGATCGCCCGCGCCCCGACGCTGCGCCGCAAGGCGATCCTGCTGGCGAAAGTGCAGGACGAAGCCGGACACGGGCTTTACCTCTACAGCGCGGCGGAAACGCTGGGCTGCGCGCGGGAAGACATCTACCAGAAAATGCTCGACGGCAAGATGAAATACTCCTCCATCTTCAACTATCCGACCCTGAGCTGGGCCGATATCGGCGTGATCGGCTGGCTGGTGGACGGCGCCGCCATCGTCAACCAGGTGGCGCTGTGCCGCACTTCTTACGGTCCGTATGCCCGCGCGATGGTGAAAATCTGTAAAGAAGAGAGCTTCCACCAGCGTCAGGGCTTTGAAGCCTGCATGGCGCTGGCGCAGGGCAGCGAGGCTCAGCGCCAGATGCTGCAGGACGCCATCAACCGCTTCTGGTGGCCCGCGCTGATGATGTTCGGGCCGAACGACGACAATTCGCCGAACAGCGCCCGCAGCCTGGCCTGGAAAATCAAACGCTTTGGCAACGACGAGCTGCGCCAGCGCTTTGTCGACAACACGGTGCCGCAGGTGGAGATGCTGGGCATGACGGTGCCCGATCCCGACCTGCATTTTGATGAAGAGCGCGGTCATTATCGCTTCGGCGAGATTGACTGGCACGAGTTTGACGAGGTCATTAACGGGCGCGGCATCTGCAACCACGAACGCCTGGCCGCGAAACGTAAAGCCTGGGAAGAGGGCGCGTGGGTGCGGGAAGCCGCGCTGGCGCACGCCGAAAAACAACGCGCCCGTCAGGCCGCTTAAGAGGAAATAACCATGAGCAATGTCTACTGGCCGCTGTACGAAGTGTTCGTACGCAGCAAACAGGGGTTGTCCCACCGTCACGTGGGCAGTCTGCATGCCGCCGACGATCGCATGGCGCTGGAAAATGCGCGTGATGCCTATACCCGCCGCAGCGAAGGGTGTTCTATCTGGGTGGTGAAGGCGAGCGAGATTGTCGCCTCCCAGCCGGAAGAGCGCGGCGAGTTCTTCGACCCGGCGGAAAGCAAGGTTTACCGCCACCCGACGTTCTACACGATCCCTGACGGCATCGAGCATATGTGAGGCAAAGAATGAACTCAGTGACTGCCTATGCCCTGCGTCTGGGCGACAACGGTCTGGTGCTCTCCCAGCGTCTCGGCGCCTGGTGCGGCCACGCGCCGGAGCTGGAAATCGACCTCGCGCTCGCCAATATCGGGCTCGACCTGCTGGGCCAGGCGCGTAATTTCCTGACCTATGCCGCGGAGCGGGAAGGCCAGGGCGATGAGGACACGCTGGCGTTTGGCCGCGACGAGCGCCAGTTCCGCAACGTCCTGCTGGTGGAGCAGCCGAACGGCAGCTTCGCCGACACCATTGCCCGCCAGTACCTGATGGATGCCTGGAACGTGGCGCTGTACGAACGCCTGACCCAAAGCCGCGACGGCCAGCTTGCCGCCATTGCCGCCAAGGCGATTAAAGAGGCGCGCTACCACCTGCGCTTCAGCCGCGGCTGGCTGGTGCGGCTGGGCGACGGGACAGAAACGTCTGCGCAAAAAATGCAGCAGGCCATCGACAGCCTGTGGCGTTTTACGGCGGAGCTGTTTGACGCCGATGACGTCGAGCGGGAGCTGATTGAGTCCGGCGTGGCGGTTGACCCGCGCCTCCTGCGCCAGCCGTGGGAAAGCGAAGTGTATGCCGGTCTGAACGAAGCCTGCCTGCAGGTGCCCGCCGAGGTGGCGTACCGCACCGGGGGCAAGCAGGGGCTGCATACCGAACATCTGGGCCCGATGCTGGCGGAAATGCAGTATCTCCAGCGCGCGTACCCCGGTCAGCAGTGGTAAAGGAGAACGCTATGCAACGCCTCGTCGACATCGCGCCTGCGCAAATCCCGCAGATCTGGGCGCTGTTAAGCCAGATCCCCGATCCGGAAGTGCCGGTGTTAACCATCACCGATTTAGGCATGGTGCGCAGCGTGAAGGCGCAGGGTGAAGGCTGGGTTATCGGCTTCACGCCGACCTACTCGGGCTGCCCGGCGACGGAACACCTGCTGGGGGCGATCCGCGAGGCGATGACCGCGCACGGCTTTACTCCGGTGCACATTGTGCTCCAGCTTGAACCCGCATGGACCACCGACTGGATGACCCCCGACGCGCGCGAGCGCCTGCGGGCGTACGGCATCAGTCCGCCGGTGGGGCATAGCTGTCACGCGCACGCCCCGGTGGAGGTGAGCTGTCCGCGCTGCGCCAGCACCGACACCGCGCTTATCAGTGAATTTGGCTCGACGGCCTGCAAAGCGCTCTACCGCTGCAATTCCTGCCGTGAGCCCTTCGACTATTTCAAATGTATTTGAGGCTGCCATGACAACGTTTCATTCATTAACAGTGGCAAAAGTGGAACCCGAAACCCGCGACGCGGTGACCATCACCTTTGCGGTGCCGCAGGCCCTGCAGGAGGCCTACCGCTTCCGTCCCGGCCAGCACCTGACGTTAAAAACGACGCTTGGCGGGGACGAGCTGCGCCGCTGCTACTCCATCTGCCGGAGTACCGCCCCGGGCGAAATCAGCGTGGCGGTCAAAGCGATTGAGGGCGGGCGCTTTTCCCGCTATGCCCGGGATGAGATCAAAGCGGGCATGGCGCTGGAGGTAATGGTTCCTCAGGGGCAGTTTGGCTACCAGCCGCGGGCCGAACGCGAAGGCCACTATCTGGCAATTGCGGCAGGCTCCGGGATCACCCCGATGCTGGCGATTATCTCCGCGACGCTTGAGACCGAACCCAACAGCCATTTCACCCTGATCTACGGCAACCGCAGCAGCCAGAGCATGATGTTCCGCCAGGCGCTGGCGGACCTGAAGGACAAATACCCGCAGCGGCTGCAGCTGCTCTCCATCTTCAGCCAGGAGCGGCTGGACAGCGACCTGCTCTATGGCCGCATCGACGGGGAAAAGCTGCAGGCGCTGGCGAAAAACCTGATCAACTTCCGCCAGTATGACGAGGCGTTTATCTGCGGCCCGTCTGCAATGATGGACGACGCGGAAGCCACGCTGAAGGCGCTGGGGATGCCGGACAAATCCATTCACCTTGAGCGCTTTAACACCTCCGGAATCACCGTTAAGCGCGCGGCGCACGTGCAGGCAGAAGGACAGAAAGTGACCGTTCGCCAGGACGGGCGCGACCGTGAAATCACCCTGACGGCGGAGGACGAAAGCATTCTGGATGCCGCCCTGCGTCAGGGAGCGGATCTGCCGTATGCCTGCAAGGGCGGCGTCTGCGCCACCTGTAAATGCAAAGTGCTGCGCGGGAAGGTGGACATGGCGACCAACTACAGCCTGGAGCCGGACGAGCTGGCCGCCGGGTATGTGCTGAGCTGCCAGTCGCTGCCGTTAACCGCGGACGTAATTGTCGACTTTGACGCGAAGGGGATGGCATGAGCGAACTGATTGTTACTCGTCATGGCCGCGTGCTGCAGCTGACGCTGAACCGTCCGGCGGCGCGCAACGCCCTCAACAACGCGCTGTTGACCCAGCTTGCGGAACAGCTTGAGGCCGCCGCTGTGGATGCCGACATCGCCGTCTGCGTGATTTACGGCAGCGAGCGCTGCTTTGCCGCCGGGGCCGATCTCAACGAAATGGCGGAGAAAGACCTGCCTGCCACTCTGAACGATGTTCGCCCGCAGCTGTGGGCGCGAATCAACGCGTTTCCTAAACCGCTGATCGCCGCCGTAAATGGCTTCGCGCTGGGGGCGGGCTGCGAGCTGGCGCTGCTGTGCGACGTGGTGATTGCCGGTGACAACGCCCGTTTCGGCCTGCCGGAAATCACGCTCGGCATCATGCCCGGCGCGGGCGGCACCCAGCGCCTTATCCGCAGCGTCGGGAAATCCCTGGCCAGCAAAATGGTGCTGACCGGCGAGAGCATTTCCGCCGGGCAGGCGCTGAGCGCCGGGCTGGTGAGCGATGTTTTCCCGGCGGCGCTGACGCTGGAGTATGCCCTGAAGCAGGCTGCACGGATGGCGCGCCACTCGCCGCTGGCGCTGCAGGCGGCCAAACAGGCGCTGCGCCAGTCCCAGGAAGTGCCGCTCCAGGCCGGTCTGGCCCAGGAGCGCCAGCTGTTTACGCTGCTTTCTGCCACCGAAGACCGCCGGGAAGGTATCGACGCCTTCTTACAAAAACGCACTCCCGACTTTAAAGGACGCTAATTGTGGAATTTATTCTCAGTCATGTAGAACAGGGCGTGATGACCCTTACGCTGAACCGTCCGGAGCGTCTGAACAGCTTTAACGACGTGATGCACCAGCAGCTGGCCGAGTGCCTGAAACAGGCCGAGCGCGACGACACCGTTCGCTGCCTGCTGCTCACCGGCGCAGGACGCGGCTTCTGTGCCGGTCAGGACCTGAACGACCGCAACGTCGACCCCAACGGCCCTGCGCCGGATCTGGGCATGTCCGTTGAAACCTTCTACAACCCGCTGGTGCGCCGTCTGGCAAAGCTGCCAAAGCCGGTCATCTGTGCCGTTAACGGCGTAGCGGCGGGCGCGGGCGCCACGCTGGCGCTCGGCTGCGACATGGTGATTGCGGCGCGCTCCGCCAGCTTTGTGATGGCCTTCAGCAAGCTCGGTCTGGTGCCGGACTGCGGCGGCACCTGGCTGCTGCCGCGCGTGGCCGGACGCGCCCGCGCCATGGGGCTGGCTTTGCTCGGTGACAAGCTCAGCGCTGAACAGGCGCAGGCGTGGGGGATGATCTGGCAGGTGGTGGATGACGAACAGCTCTCCGCTACGGCGCAGCAGATGGCCCTGCATTTTGCGTCGCAGCCGACCTTCGGGCTGGGGCTGATCAAGCAGGCGATCAATGCCGCGGAAACCAACACTCTGGACGCCCAGCTCGATCTCGAGCGCGACTATCAGCGCCTGGCCGGGCGCAGCGATGACTACCGCGAGGGCGTCAGCGCCTTCCTGGCGAAGCGCGCGCCGAACTTTACGGGGAAATAAGATGCTGAATATACGGACTGTCGCCGTGATCGGCAGCGGCACGATGGGCGCAGGGATTGCCGAAGTCGCCGCCAGCCATGGTCATCAGGTGCTGATCTACGACATCTCAAGCGATGCGATATCGCGCGCCATCGACGGGATCCGCCAGCGTCTGGCCTCCCGGGTAACGCGCGGAAAACTCTCCGCCGATGCCGGGAGCCAGATCCTTGCCCGGCTGGTTCCCGTCACGGATATCGAGGCGCTCTCCGCGGCCGATCTGGTGATTGAAGCGGCCTCAGAGCGGCTGGAGGTGAAAAAGGCGCTGTTTGCGCAGCTGGCTGAGATCTGTCCGCCGCAGACGGTGCTGACCAGCAATACCTCCTCCATCTCCGTCACGGCGATTGCGGCGGACGTCCACCACCCGGAACGCGTCGCAGGCCTGCACTTCTTTAACCCGGCGCCGGTGATGAAGCTGGTGGAGGTGGTCAGCGGGCTGGCGACCTCTCCGGAAGTGGCCGACGCGCTGTGCGAGCTGGCGCTGAACTGGGGCAAACAGCCCGTTCGCTGCCAGTCCACGCCGGGGTTCATCGTCAACCGCGTCGCCCGTCCGTTCTATTCCGAAGCCTGGCGCGCGCTGGAAGAGCAGGTCGCGCCGCCGGAGGTGATTGACGCCGCCCTGCGCGAAGGCGGCGGCTTCCCGATGGGCCCGCTGGAGCTGACCGACATGATTGGTCAGGACGTGAACTTTGCGGTGACCTGCTCGGTCTTTAACGCCTTCTGGCAGGAGCGTCGTTTTCTGCCTTCGCTGGTTCAGCAGGAGCTGGTGCTGGCAGGAAGGTTGGGCAAAAAGAGCGGGAAGGGCGTTTACGACTGGCAGGGTGACAAACCCGACGTGCAGTGGGTTGAGTCGGTGAACGACAGCTATAGCCCGATGCGCGTGGAAAAAAGACGTGACGGCGTCACCGAAATTGATGATGTGTACCTGATTGAAACGCAGGGGGAGACCGCGCAGGCGCTGGCGCTGCGGCTCAACGGCCCGGTCGTGGTGGTCGACCGCATTGAGCGCGACGTGGCGGTCATTGCCGCCGCGGCCAGCAACCCGCATACCGCGACGCAAAAAGCCATCCGCTACCTGCAACAGCAGGGGTTCCGGGTGGTGCAAATTGCCGATTATCCCGGCCTGCTGATCTGGCGAACGCTGGCGATGATTGCCAACGAGGCGCTGGATGCCCTGCAAAAAGGGGTCGCCAGCGAGAAGGACATTGATACCGCCATGCGCCTGGGCGTGAACTACCCGAGCGGGCCGATCGCCTGGGGCGAGCGTCTGGGCTGGCAGCGCCTGCTGACGCTGCTGGAGAACCTGCAGCGCCATTACGGCGAAGAGCGCTATCGCCCCTGTTCACTGCTGCGCCAGCGCGCGCTTCTGGAGAGTAGCTATGAGTCATAACGCCTGGCATAACGCCCGCGCCATGTACGAACGGGACGCCTGCGCGCAGGCGATGGGGATGGACATTGTCGAGATGGACGAGGGCTACGCGGTGGTGACCATGACCATCACCCCGCAGATGCTGAATGGCCATAAAACCTGCCACGGCGGACAGCTGTTTTCGCTGGCGGACACCGCTTTTGCCTACGCCTGCAACAGCCAGGGGCTGGCGGCGGTAGCCTCCGGCTGTTCGATTGACTTTCTGCGTCCGGGCTTCGCCGGGGACACGCTCACCGCCACCGCGCGGGTGAAGCATCAGGGCAAGCTGACCGGCGTATACGACATTGAAATTCAGAACCAACAACAGAAAACCGTCGCCCTTTTTCGCGGAAAATCTCACCGCATCGGCGGCAGCGTGACAGGAGAGGCCTGATGCGTGACGCATTTATTTGTGATGGCGTTCGAACCCTGGTGGGCCGCTACGGTGGCGCGCTTTCCACTGTTCGAACTGACGATCTCGGCGCCGTGCCGCTGCGCGCGCTGCTGGCCCGCTACCCGCAGCTCGATCTGGAGCGGATTGACGACGTGATATTCGGCTGCGCCAACCAGGCGGGGGAAGATAACCGCAACGTGGCGCGCATGTCGTTGCTGCTGGCCGGTCTGCCGCAGACGGTCTCCGGCACGACTATCAACCGCCTGTGCGGATCCGGGCTGGACGCGATTGGTTTTGCCGCGCGCGCCATTAAGGCGGGCGACGGCGACCTGCTGATTGCGGGCGGGGTGGAGTCGATGTCCCGCGCGCCGTTTGTGATGGGCAAAGCCACCGCGGCGTTTCAGCGACAGGCGGAGATCTTCGATACCACCATCGGCTGGCGATTTGTGAATCCGCTCATGCATCAGCAATTCGGAACTGACAGTATGCCGGAAACGGCAGAGAATGTAGCTGAATTGTTAAATATCAGCCGTGCCGATCAGGACGCGTTTGCCTTGCGCAGCCAGCAGCGTACCGCGCAGGCGCAGCAGAACGGCATTCTGGCGCAGGAGATCGTGCCGGTGCCGGTGCCGGGCAAAAAAGGGGCGGTCAACGAGTTCAGCGTGGATGAACATCCGCGCGCCGACACCACGCTCGAACAGCTTGCCGGTCTGAAAGCGCCGTTCCGTAAGAACGGGGTGGTCACGGCGGGCAATGCCTCCGGGGTTAACGACGGCGCGGCGGCGCTGATCGTCGCCAGCGAGAAGATGGCGCTGGCGCAGGGGGTAGTCCCGCGCACGCGGATCGTGGCGATGGCGACGGCGGGCGTGGAGCCACGTCTGATGGGGCTCGGCCCGGTACCGGCCACCCGCAGGGTGCTGGAGCGCGCCGGACTCAGTATTCACGATATGGACGTCATCGAGCTTAATGAAGCTTTCGCCGCGCAGGCGCTGGGCGTGCTGCGTCAGCTGGGCCTGCCGGATGATGCCGCGCACGTTAACCCGAACGGTGGCGCGATTGCGCTGGGCCACCCGCTGGGCATGAGCGGCGCCAGGCTGGCGCTGGCCGCGAGTAACGAACTGCACCGACGCGGCGGGCGCTACGCGCTGTGTACGATGTGCATCGGTGTGGGTCAGGGCATTGCCATGATCCTCGAGCGTGTTTGAGCATAAAAACAATGTGAGTACCCTACAATGACAAATACAACAAAGCTTGATCCGATTGAAACGGCCTCCCTTGACGAGTTACAGGCGCTGCAGACCGCGCGTCTGAAATGGACGCTGCATCATGCCTATAACAACGTGCCGATGTACAAACGCAAGTTTGATGCCGCGGGCGTTCACCCTGACGATTTCAACGAGCTGGCGGATATCCGTAAGTTCCCGTGCACCACCAAGCAGGACCTGCGGGATAACTATCCGTTTGATACCTTTGCCGTGCCGATGGAGCAGGTGGTGCGCATTCACGCGTCTTCCGGCACCACCGGCAAGCCGACCGTTGTCGGATACACGCAGGGTGACATCGACAACTGGGCCAACCTGGTGGCGCGTTCCCTGCGCGCGGCGGGCGGCAGCGCGAAGGACAAAATTCACGTGGCGTATGGCTACGGCTTGTTTACCGGCGGACTGGGCGCGCACTACGGGGCCGAGCGTTTAGGCGCGACGGTGATCCCGATGTCCGGCGGCCAGACGGAGAAACAGGCGCAGCTGATCCGTGATTTCCAGCCGGACATGATCATGGTGACGCCATCCTACTGCCTCAACCTGATAGAGGAGCTGGAGCGCCAGATGGGCGGCGATGCCAGCGGCTGTTCCCTGCGCGTGGGCGTCTTCGGCGCCGAGCCGTGGACGCAGGCCATGCGCCGCGAAATTGAAAAACGCTTAGGCATTACGGCCCTGGACATCTATGGCCTCTCCGAAGTGATGGGGCCGGGCGTGGCGATGGAGTGTATCGAAACCGTCGACGGTCCGACCATCTGGGAAGATCATTTCTACCCTGAGATCGTTAACCCGAACGACGGCACGCCGCTGGATGACGGCCAGCAGGGCGAACTGCTGTTCACCACGCTGACCAAAGAGGCGCTGCCGGTGATCCGCTACCGCACCCGCGACCTGACGCGCCTGCTCCCGGCCACCGCGCGCAGCATGCGCCGTATGGACCGGATCAGCGGCCGCAGTGACGATATGCTGATCATTCGCGGCGTTAACGTCTTCCCGTCGCAGCTGGAGGAGGAGATTGTGAAGTTCGAGCACCTTTCTCCACACTACCAGCTGGAGGTGAACCGTCGCGGGCATCTTGATTCACTTTCCGTGAAGGTGGAGCTGAAAGAGAGCAGCCTGACGCTGACGCACGAGCAGCGTTGCCAGGTGTGCCACCAGCTGCGCCACCGCATTAAATCGATGGTGGGGATTTCCACCGACGTGACGATCGTGAACTGCGGCAGCATCCCGCGCTCGGAGGGGAAAGCCTGCCGGGTGTTTGACCTGCGTAAAGTTGCGGCCAACGGCTAAGTTTCCTCTCACCCCGGCCCTCTTCCAAAGGGAGGGGGTTAGGGTGACGGGCTATCCCAGAATCCTATGCTATGATTCATCCAGGACAAAAATAACAACAGAATGAATCACATGAATAAACTCGACGCCTTTATCCAGCACGCGGTTAGCTCCGTTCCCGTCAGCGGGACCTCGCTCATCTCCTCGCTATACGGTGACGCGCTTTCCCATCGCGGCGGTGAGATTTGGCTCGGTAGCCTGGCTGCCTTACTGGAAGGCATGGGGTTTGGCGAACGGTTCGTGCGTACCGCGCTGTTTCGCCTCAACAAAGAGGGCTGGCTGGACGTCTCGCGCATCGGGCGGCGCAGCTTTTACCGCCTGAGCGATAAGGGGCTGCGCCTGACGCGTCGCGCGGAGAATAAGATCTACCGCGCGGAACTGCCCGCCTGGGACGGCAAATGGTTATTGCTGCTCTCCGAGGGGCTGGATAAAACCACCCTGGCCGACGTCAAAAAGCAGCTGATCTGGCAGGGGTTTGGCACGCTGGCGCCGAGCCTGATGGCCTCGCCGTCGCAGCATCTGGCGGACGTGCAGTCCCTGCTTCACGATGCCGGCGTGGCCGAAAACGTGATTTTTTTTGAAGCCCACTCGCCGCTGGCGCTCTCGCGCGCCGCGCTGCGTTCACGCGTAGAAGAGTGCTGGCAGTTAACCGAGCAAAACGCGATGTACGAGTCGTTTATCAACTCGTTCCGGCCGCTGCTGCCGCTGTTGAAAGAGGCCGCGCCGGAGGAGCTGACGCCGGAACGCTGTTTCCAGATCCAGCTGCTGCTGATTCATTTTTATCGTCGCGTGGTGCTGAAGGACCCGCTCCTGCCGGAAGAGTTACTGCCTGCGCACTGGGCGGGGCAAAGCGCCCGACAGCTCTGCATAAATATCTATCAGCGTGTCGCGCCGGGAGCGCTGGCGTTTGTCAGCGAGAAGGGCGAAACCTCTGTCGGCGAACTGCCTGTGCCCGGCACGCTCTACTATCAACGCTTCGGTGGTCTTACAAGCGCATAAGGAGGGAAGATGCCTGTTTATCAAATTGACGGCCTGACGCCGGTCGTGCCTGACGAGAGCTATGTTCACCCAACGGCGGTGCTCATTGGCGACGTGATTCTGGGCAAAGGCGTTTATGTCGGTCCCAATGCCAGCCTGCGCGGTGATTTTGGCCGTATCGTGGTGAAAGACGGGGCGAACATTCAGGATAACTGCGTGATGCACGGCTTCCCGGAGCAGGACACGGTGGTGGAAGAGGACGGACACATCGGCCACAGCGCCATTCTTCACGGCTGCGTGATCCGCCGCAATGCGCTGGTGGGCATGAACGCGGTGGTGATGGACGGGGCGGTCATTGGTGAAAACAGCATCGTCGGCGCGGCGGCGTTCGTGAAGGCGAAAGCGGAGATGCCCGCCAACCATCTGATTATCGGCAGCCCGGCCAAAGCGATTCGTGAGCTAAGCGAGCAGGAGCTGGCGTGGAAGCGGCAGGGCACGCGGGAGTATCAGGTGCTGGTGGAGCGCTGCAAGCTCACTATGCACCAGGTCGAGCCGCTGCGTGAGGTTGAACCTGAACGGAAACGGCTGACGTTTGACGAGAATTTGAGGCCGAAGTCGGCGAACCAGGGGTAAGGCCGTCTTTTTTCGCCATATCCATCAATAGCGCAATGCCAATGTAATTACTCCAGTTAAAGGTATTTTGCAGCACTACCACCGCATTGCCTCTTTCTTTGTCATAACCGATAAAGCTGGAGTAGCCGCCGATATAGCCGACCTGATAGGTGATTTTTTCCAGACCGATAAAGTCGGTGGTCCAGGCAATACCCTGTACCCCGTCGGGACGTTGAATATCGGTATTTCTCACTTCGGCAAAGACGCTGTCCAGCAGGGGATTGTGGGTCGTTGAGACGTGATAGCGGGCGTAGGTCGCCAGATCTTCGGCGTTACTGTATAGGCTCGCTGCCGCCACCATGTTGTTGGAAAAATGCCAGTCCGGTGTGAGCTGCCCGCGTGGGATAAATTTCGGCTGATCGCCCGCGTGGCCTAGCGCCCGCTGGGGGTATCCTTTTAGCTGCTGCGGCGTAAAGCTGCTGTTAGCCATCTGCAGCGGACGGAAAATATAGCGCGAGGCTAAACTCTGGATATCTTCGCCGGTTTTGTGCTTCAGGATGTAGCCGATCAGGGCGTAGCCGGTATTGGAGTATTGCGGCACTTTATTCTTTGGCGCTCGCCAGTCGGCGAGGTAGAGCAGCACGTTATCGCTATCCAGCTCACCGTAGAAATTATCGCCGGTGCTTAAGTAGCTGATGAATTTTCCAAGCATCGGAACATCCATATTCTGACGCGGCAGGCCGGAGGTGTGGGTTACCAGTTCAAGTAGGGTGATTTTTTGTGCATCCGCGCTAAGCGGCGTACCCGGCGGTAGCAATGTCGCCAGGTTATCGCTCCAGTTCAGTTGCCCTTCATTGACCAGACAAGCCACCACTTCCGCCGTGATCCCTTTGCTGATCGAGCCGAGCGCAAACAGGGTGTCGGGCCTGACCGGATAGCGATTGACCGCATCGGTTACGCCCCAGGTGTAAAACTGCGGTGAGCCGTGATTATGGATCACCGCGACCGTCATCCCGGGAACGGATTTTTGCGCCATGTAGTGACGCACCACGCTGTCAACGTCGCCATCCAGCGAATCATGAGTGAGAAGTTCCTGAGTACCTTCCGGGGAGGACATTTGCGAGAGCGTGCCACAACCGCTGAGGAGTGGCAGAGTAAGCAGAAGCCAGCGAAATTTTTTTGTTATGTTCTGCATACCTGATAGCGAGTGTGGTGGTCATGGCGCGCCAGGAATGTATCACAAATAGCCTGCTTGAATGTAAACTTTCTACACGGTGACGGCCCTGCGGGTGGTCACCATGACTTTTCGGCCAGCTTTGAGGGATATTAGTATGACTCGCTTTTATCAACTTACCGCCACCCGTCTGGATGGGCAACTTATCTCTATGGCCGACTATGCGGGTAAGGTGGTTCTGGTTGTTAATACGGCCAGCCAGTGCGGCTTTACGCCCCAGTATGCGGGGCTTGAAGCACTGTACAAAAAATACGCCGTTCAAGGGCTGGTGGTGCTTGGCTTCCCCTGCAACCAGTTCGGTAAGCAGGAACCCGGCGGTGCCGACGACATCTCAAAGACCTGTTACATTAACTACGGCGTCAGCTTTCCCATGTTCGAGAAAGTCGAGGTCAACGGTGCCGCAGCACATCCGATTTTTCGTTATCTGAAAGACGAATTGCCCGGCGTGCTGGGTGGGCGGATCAAGTGGAACTTTACCAAGTTCCTTGTCGGGCGTGACGGTAAACCCTTCAAGCGCTTTGCACCGATGACTACGCCCGAGAAAATGGAGGGGGCAATTGTTGCGGCACTGGGAAGGTGAGTGTTTTTGTCGCCAGAGCCATCCGTTTGTTGGGGATAGCCGATATTCTGATGTCCGCTCTGTGCCAGATGCGGACGTCGAGGAGAATGTTATTTTGATGCGAAATATTTGCGTAATATTTTTTCTAATAACGAGAAAACGACCGTCACCCTTTTGGGAGTAATCAGCTGGTAAGGCCGATATAAATAAAATTGCCATTTCTCCTGTCGCAGTTCTGGCAATGGGGGAACAAGTTGGCCGCTTGCTAAGTACTCCCTACAGATAAAGTCGCTGGACTGTACAACCGTTCTCCCTGCCAATGCAGCCTGAATTTCGGCATATGGATCTGTAGTATAAAACTCAATATGACGAGGGACAAAAGTATTTACTGCGTCACTCATAAACTCAAATGATTTTCCCGTTTCAGGATTAATTAAACCACTAAATGGATAACGCTGTCGAAGATCTTCTAAATCAGTAGGTGCTCCCAGGCGCTCAATAAGTTCAGGGGATGTAACCAAAATATGTTCAACTTGTGCGATATTTTTAATGATAAAGTTTGGATTAGGTTCTCGCCCTACGCGTATACCTATATCGATACGATGCTCAATAGTATCAAGTTTCATCATATCTAAACGCCAGTCGATAAATAACTCAGGATAGGGACGTAGTGCTGTCAATAGTTCATACAAGATTTGTTCATGATTTGGAAATCGAAGTAATGTGATACGAACAATACCCTTCATTTCATTATCATCTTTCGCTGTCTGAAAAAGTTTTTCAGAATCTTCAAGCAGTCGCTTCGCTTGGGGTAAAAATAGTTCGCCGAAACTGGTGAGAAAGATCGAACGCGTATTGCGTTTGAATAAAGGTTCACCAAGTTGTTTCTCCAGCTCAGCGACTGTTCGGGTTACTACTGATGGTGAAACCGACAGCTTGATGGCTGCTTCGCGGAAGTTCAAGGTCTCAGAGGCGATGATAAAAAATTTTAGAGCGTCAAGTTTGTCCATGATTATTGTGAAATTTGCAATAATGTATTTTGATAATAGCAATTAATTTGCAACTATTCCAGCCATATAATCGAACAATCAAATAAGTAACCTGTCTTACTTTTTATCAGAACTCAAAAGAGTAAACTATGTCAATTCAACCAGTAGAGTTAAACAAAGCCTATCGTTTATTACAGGTGGGGCCAACGACGATGATATCGGCTAAAAATGATGGCATTGAAAATGTCATGGCAGCGGCTTGGGTGGGATTAGTAGGCAATAACAAAGTGATGGCTTTTATAGGTCCACAGGCATTTACTCGCGGGCTTGTAGAAAAAAGCGGATATTACGTTGTACAGATCCCAGTAGTAAATCAGATGGAAATGGTTTTATATGCTGGGGGTCACAGTTATTCCGACACACCCGATAAAAATAGTAAAATCCCACTATTTTATCAGAAAGAGTTTGATCTGCCTTTAGTGGAAGGTTGCGCTGGCTGGTTAGTATGTAAGGTCATACCCAATGAAGAAAATGAAAAGCAGCACAACTTGTTCATGGGGGAAATTGTCGGAGCATGGAGTGATGACCGCGTTTTCAAAAATGGGCACTGGATTTTTGATGATGCACCAGATGAATTACGTACTGTCCATTACGTAGCTGGCGGACAGTTTTACGCCATTGGCAAAGGGACAAAATTTAATTATGGTCCGGGAAAAGACTAATCCTTACTTCTGTATAAATGTAGCCATATAACATGGCTACATAGAGGTAGTAGCATAAAAGAACAACCTACTTAAGATGTTTGCTTCTCACTCACAGCGGACCTTTAGCTCAGTTAGCATATCCGCTCAGTGCCAGAAGCGGATGTCGTAAGATTCGTTCGGCTAAAAGAGCAAATTCTTCTGCATCAGAGTGACAGGCCCTGCGGATTCACATTTATCATTACTCTCTGAAAAGTACTTTTATTTTTGCCCGGGGTTACGATAAATATCGGGTCGATTGATTTGCCAGACAAAATCTGGTCGGTTCAATGGGTTATACCCCAGCTTCTGGTATAACCATGGCGCGCTGTCGGTTACCAGCATTATCCGTCGCAGACGTGACAACAATGGATGGGCATGACAGCATTCAATCAGCCAACGGCCAAGACCACTTTTCTGATAATCGTTCAGCACGTAGACGTCGCACAAATAACCAAAAGTGGCATAGTCTGTGACCAGACGGGCGAAGCCGATTTGTCTTGTTCCATCCAGGAGCGCGAAACAAAGGCTGTTCTGGATTGATATCCTGACCGTTTCAGCATCAATACCAGGAGCCCAGGACGATTGCGAGAGGTAATCATGAATGGCTTCCAGCTGAAAAAAGCTGGGATCGGTTGTGACAATAAATTTGTCTTTGGTAAAACGCAGATGCTGATTATTCACCGAACTTCTCCTTTTGGGCTACTTGTGATGAGGCACAGGGCTGTCCTCTATGCCGGGGAATGCTCAGGATGCTTTTTCATGTACTGTCATGATAAATACCAGCGGGTTCTCCCCCTGGTTTTCATAGAAATGAGGAACGTCCGTTCTGGCGGTTGCCGAACAGCCAGTATTTACCCGATACGCGTGTTCCTGTACGCCGAGTGTGAGCGTGCCCGACTGCACATAAAACAGTTCAAGCGTACCTTCCGTGTGGCCGGGGGAGGCAAACTTTTCCCCCGGCTGCATTTCCCACATCCAGAGCTCGGTCATATCAGGGCCACCTGACCCTGCGAGCAATCTTGCTCTCCCGCCTTTTTCACCTTCCCACAATTCTGGGATCTCATCTTCAGCAATGAGATGCACGGTCGGTTTTGAACTGACATCCACAAAGTCAGCCACCGAAACCCCCATTGCGGCAGCCAGGCGGCATAACAGGGCAATGCTAGGATTCGCCCGGCATCCCTCTATCTCAACCAGCGCTCCCTTGCTGACGCCTGCCCGACGGGAGAGTTCATCGAGGGATATCTTCTTATGCTTACGATAGAGTTTAATTCGCTGAGATACGGCTTCATTCACAGTGTTGACGATAGCGTTTGCATCGGTCATTAAATTGACTTTTTTGGTCATTGGTCATTATTATGGAATAAATTGGTCATTACAGGATTATCACGTGCTAACAGTATCGCCGTCAATTACCCCTGAAATTTATCGTATTGCTCCCGGTTTTCGTGCACTGAGCATTTGCGTAAAAGCTGCGCCAGTGCTTAATCCCGACGCTGGAGAAACGGCGCTGCGTGAAGCCTGTGAAGCCGTTCTGGCCGGTGAACCAGATTGGGCGGACTCTCATCTGGCGGCATGGGCCGACGTTTTTCAAAAGTTTGGTGCTAAACCTAAACGCACCCCTTGCTCAGCAGATGCGTTACGCAAGCGCGTGTTACGTGACGGAACGATGCCAGCGCTCGATCCTATCGTTGATCTTTATAATGCCGTTAGTCTCCGCTATGCCGTTCCGGTTGGTGGAGAGAATCTCTCTGCCTATCAGGGGGCGCCGCGTCTGACTGTGGCAAAAGGAACAGAGCCTTTTGATACCGTCAAAGAGGGAGAGGCCACCGTTGAGTATCCTTCACAAGGCGAGGTTATCTGGTGTGATGATATCGGCGTGACCTGCCGTCGCTGGAACTGGCGACAGGGGATCAGAACCCGCTTAGGCGTGGAAGCTCAGCAAATGTGGTTCATTCTGGAGAGTCTCCCGCAGATGCCGCTGGATAGACTTCACGAAGCCGGGAAGATGCTGACCGACGGCCTGGAAAAAATGATGCCCGGTCTCTGGTTTGAAGTTGCTCTCATCGAAGAACAACAGCTGTAATACCCTTCAGGAGACAGAGTTATGTTTACCGGTTTGTCGGCGTTTCCATTAACCCCAGTCACTACCCGCGGCGTGGATGAAAAGGGTTTTAGCCATATTCTTTCCCGTCTTACAGACGCTCGGGTTGATTCTATGGGCATCCTGGGGTCAACCGGAAGCTACGCCTATCTGACCCGGGAGCAGCGCAAGCGCGTAGCAACGTTGGCTAAACAGCATGCAGGGAACATCCCCGTTATGGTGTGTGTGGGAGCGGTCAGTACCGATGCCATTCTGCATCTGGCAGAGGATGCACAGGCAGCTGGTGCGAATGCGCTGTTACTCCCGGCGGTCAGCTACCAGTCACTCCGCGACGAAGAAGTCTTCTCACTCTTTGAGACCGTTACCCGGCACGTGTCTGTACCGGTGTGTATCTATGATAATCCGGGCACTACGCATTTTACCTTTACGGATGAACTTCACGGTCGTCTCTCCTCACTTGAGGGGGTTCGCTCGGTCAAGATCCCTGGCGTCCCGGATAGCCCCGCTGCAGCGATTGAACGGGTGAATGCGTTACGTCAACTTTTGCGCCCTGGCGTAACAATCGGTATTAGTGGCGACGCTTATGCGGGGCTGGGATTAAATGCCGGTTGTGAAGTCTGGTATTCCGTGTGTGGCGGTCTGTTCCCTGAGATGGCGAAACAAATCACCGAAGCTGCGGCGGCAAACGATCATCAACGCGTTACAGCCCTGACAACCCGCCTTGAGCCGTTGTGGTCGCTCTTCCGGAAACATGGCGGAAGTATTCGCGTTATTGCCGCTGCGGCTGGCGTGCTTGGGCTTACCGACATGGATTGCCTGCCTCGCCCTCTGCAACCGTTGTCAGCTGGCGACATCGCGGATATTGCCCATGTAATAAGCACGCTGGAGCTGAAGTGATCTCCGCAGGACTGGGTGTCTACCGGTCCTTACCGCAAAATTTTATTATTGAAGTGACTCTTCCTCTCCTGAAAGCGTATCCGCATCAGGTGAATAATTCCGGTAAACGCATGCCAGTTTATGCCCGTCAGGATCGCGCAGATAGGCAACATAAAAATCGGGGCCGTAGGCGGTTCGTGTACCAGGCACGCCTTCATCCTTTCCTCCCGCACGGAGGCCCACTGCATGGAAGCGTCTGACAATTTCCGCGCTATCGGCTCTGAATGCGAACATTGTCCCGTTTCCCGCCGTCGCGGGTTGCTGGTCAAAAGGAGGACAAATGCAGAAGCTAAATTCGTCATCCGGATGATTTTCGTTTCCCCACATTGCCCAGCTATCAGTCCAGGCGGGCAGACGTGAATAGCCCAGCACGTTAAAAATAGCGTCATAAAAGTTCACGGCGCGCTGAAAGTCATTTGTCCCTATCGTGATATAAGCCAGCACCTTATAACATCCTCTATCCACGCAGCCACGGCGTAACTGTTAGTCCGGTCAGCAAACCTTCCGGGCTGAGCAGGCGAGTAACGGTTTGCCCCCACGGTTCCGTGCGGTTGGCGACCAACAACCGATAGCCTTTTTCACTCAGAACACGGGTAGCGGAATCGAGATCCTGCACCTCGTATTCAATCCATCCCTGCGGTATCGGATGCTCCACGGGCCACTCCGATTCACCAAAACAGGACGTTGCCGCCTGTGACAGCGGCCAGACGGCAAAATGCTTCACGCCCGGTAAGCGTCCCTCTTCGGTGAGCAGATACTCGGCATTGCCCTCCATCGGCTTCAGCGGCAGACCGAGTGTCTGGATATAAAACGCGGTGCTGGACGCTGTATCCTGTGAAATGGGCCCGAACCCGGCGACGAACATGACATCAATTCCCGGTAACGTCTGCGACATATCCACTCCTTAATAGCCTGAAATGACGGAATTTAGCGTAGAGCCTTCTGAAATACGACTCTCAATTCTGGTATCGCATTCACCGCGCCTGCACGTTCACGGTGGGTTTGAAAGTGAACGCGATAGCGATCAACAGCACGACTCCCGCACTCATCACCAGCCATGCGCTGGTGAGCGAGACCGAACTGTCGCGAACGATCCCTGCAACTAGCGGCATGAGCGCGGCGATCATATATCCTCCTCCCTGAACTTTAGACAGTAACTTCCCGGCCTGCGCGGGCGTTCGCGCATGATCGAACGTGACGATAAGCGACAGCGGGAAGAGGGCGCCGATACCGATGCCAAGCAGCAAGGTTGATAAGACCGGCGTCGTACCTGGAGAGAAGACCAGACACAGTAACCCCGCGAGCAGCAGTAACAGTACAGTTATGAGCGGAACACGGCGGTCGGGGAATTTACCGATCAGCGCGGAGACGGCAAACCCGGCGGCCACCTCGGTTAAGGTCAGCCAGGCCAGCATATAGCCGCTGCTGCGTGCGGACCATCCTGCCTGAATATAGAGCGGGGGCAGCCAGGCTAAGACCAGCGTGTAGGCACCCGTCCCCACGCCGAAAAAGAGCAGAAGGAGTCCAGTCCGGGAGGAAGAGAGCGTAACGGATTCATGTGCTGTTTGTTCACCTTGAGGCTGCTTAACCAGGGGTAACCACAGCATCAGCGCCAGCAGCGCAAGCACGCCTGCCATAGCCAGCGCGGGCTTCAGCGTGAGCCATGAAAACAGCGGCTCGGCGCTGGCGGCGGCGACTGCCGCACCGGCCATAATGCCCGTGCTGAATAGCGACATGATCGTGCTGGCCGTTTGCGTATACGCCTTTTTTATCAGGGCAGGCATTAACGCCTGGATCGTGCCGATGCTGGCCCCGGCCAGTAACGCGGTGCCCATCAAGCCCGTCAGCGAGGTGCTAAAACCGCGTAATGAACAGGCTACCAGCAGGATGAACAGCCCGAGCATAATTCCCCTAACGGCACCTGCCCTGGCTAAAAGCCAGGGACCACACAGGGCAGCCAGTCCCATCATCGCCACCGGCAGGGTGGTCAGCAGGCTGAATTGCGTCGCGGTCAGCCCTGCTTCGCGCTGCAGCACGGAGAACAGGGGGCCAACCGAGGCCAGAATGGGGCGCAGGTTCAGCCCGACGATAAAAGCGATAATAGCGAAGAGTAACGGTGACGTGCGTTTCAACATGGCATCCTTTTCGGGTGTGAATGGCCCGGGCAAATTGCCGCGAACATTTATCTTAACGTTAAGATAAAATCTGTTTTAGTGTAAGATGTACCGCACAACTCGATAAATTCCCACGCCATACGGGGTGAAGATGAAAGACCATGTAGACTTCGTTGTCGGCCAGTGGAGCCGCGCCATGCCCGAGCTGGACGCCTCGTCGATGAAAATTTTTGGCCGAATGCTCAGGCTGATGAAGCACCTGGGAAAAGAACGCGCGCAGGCCATGGCGCCGTTTGGCTTTCGCGAGGGCGAGTTTGACGTCCTCGCCACGCTGCGCCGCGCTGGGGAGCCGTACTGCCTTTCGCCCACGCAGCTGTATACATCCCTGTTGATCACCTCAGGGGCGATGACGAACCGGCTCAACCATCTTGAACAGCAAGGCCTTATCAGGCGGATTGCCGATCCCGACGACAAGCGCAGCTCGCTCGTCAGCCTGACGCCGCACGGGCAGGAGCGTATCGAACAGGCGCTGCTCGTGCATACGGAAACGCAAAATGCGCTGCTGAGAAACCTCTCTGAGGCGCAACGCGCGCAGCTTGAGTCCCTGCTCAGGGTGCTGCTGCTGACGTTTCCGGCTGAGGAATGGGGTGAAACGTCACCGAGTGCCGATAATACAAAAACTGCATGATTACACCTGACAAAAAGGGAACATATGTCTTTACCGCCACTGTATGCGCTGCGTGCGTTCGAAGTTGCCGCACGTCTGAACTCCTTTAGCAAAGCGGCTGAAGTCCTGAATATCACGCCGGGGGCGGTCAGCAGGCATGTCCGGACGCTTGAAATGTGGTTTGACTGCGAGCTGTTTAAGCGGCAGGGTCCGAGAGTGGAGGTCAGCGACGCCGGGCGCATTCTGGCCGGGCAGCTTAGCGAAAGTTTCTCGAATATTGAGTGGGCCTGTCGCGCATTCAAAAGTGAAAACCACCTTCTGCGCCTCAAAGCCCCCAGCACCCTGACGATGCGATGGCTCCTCAATGTGCTTAAATCCTTTCGCGAGAACCACGCGAAGCCGAAAATCGAAATCGCCAGCGTCTGGATGGACTTCGACACCGTTGACTTCAGCCGCGAGCCCTACGATTGTGCGATCCTCCTCGGGAACGGCTATTTTGGCGAGTCAACGGAGAGCCGGCTGCTGTTCAGCGAATGGCTTATTCCGGTTTGTACGCCGTCTTTGCTGGAGCCTGCCCGGCATCAGCTTCCAGAATGCGATCTTATTCATCCGTCACCGGACAGACGGGACTGGAAGCGCTGGCTGAAAAGGACGGGCTTATTCCCCGGTCTCGACATGGGCGGCGGGATCGTGTTCGACACCCTGGAGCAGGGAAGCCTTGCGGCCATGCACGGACACGGCGTAGCGATGGCGGATCTCCGGCTCACGCTCGACGCGCTGAAAAGCGGCCTTCTCGCGCTGCCCTTCAGGGAGGCGATAGCAACAGGGGACGGTTACTACCTTGTCTGGCCCAAAAATTCGCTCAGAGGACAGAGTATTGAACGGTTGCTGGCCTGGCTTAACCTTAATGCGCCAGTGGTGCCCTCTTTGGATATTGTCTGTCTTGATTTCAATGAAAAGCGGATTTAATAAATAGCGGAATATTAACAGGGAAATATTCCGCACAGTGAACGTATTTATGCGTAGGGAATATTTGCCATCTTTTTATATCTTTCCGGCAGGGCGCTGTTCAGGTTGAGTAATTTATCCAGTATATATAGCGCAGGGGTTCCCTTTGCGCGTTCAGCTTCGATCAGCGCAGAACGTAACAGATTGGTAGCCGATGTCATTTCACGGAAGTACTCCTCAGATTCAGGCGTCTGAACTTCGCCTGAAGCGGCGTAACGCACCCGGGGCCAGTCCGCGAAGTCCAGAACCGGAAGGATCCCGTCGTCTTTGGGTAAATGCGCAGAGAGCAACTCTTCGGCGTTACCCGGATTGCTTTGGGCGAAAGACAGAAGATGCAGTCGATGAATAAAGGGCGAAAGCACCTCACCGCTATCGTTTTCTGACGAAAGTAACGTTATTAACGCATGTATATTTTCACCCGCGATGTTTTTTTCAGGTGAGATCATTTTCATTAGATGAAATAAAACATCGAGTGTCATACGTACTCCATATGCATGCAGGTGTATTTATTATTTGAGTTTCGCTCTCAGTTCCAGGTCAGGAAGAGACCGGGAATGAAGGGATGGTATTTCAATGAGATTACGTTTGAAAAACGAGAAATAGTGGGAATCAATGTGAGTTTTACTCAACATAGGTTTTATTATTCAATGAGATTCTCCAGATGTGATGATTAACTTACAATGAACTGCAGAATATCTATCCGACAAGCGTCTACAGAGGCGAGCAAACATGAGATTAGAGAGTGCGTCAGTTTTAGAAGAACTCCGGACCAGGCTAAGACCCGCATCGGTCGCGCAGGTCGGTGGGTTCCGGCCGCCTGAAGATCCCATTACGTCATGGTTTCTGAAGGGCGTTTCTCGTGCAGATGAAGGATTACCCACCTGGAAGGGCAAACCCATGTTTCCACTTCTTCAGATCAGCGTCGACGAGCTTCCTGTTATTCCTGACCAGTTGAAGGGCATAGCCCTTCTGGTGTTGTTTCACAATATGGAACAACATCCCTTTGACGAACCGCACGGTGAAGGATGGTTAATTCGCGAGTATTCCAGCCTTGAAGGGCTTCAGCCATTGCCTGAATTGGACACACCGTATCGGCCGTTTCCAGTTCAATGGCTGAGTGTCATTGACGATGCACCTGGATGGGAAGATGCCTGGGATATTATTGATCTCTCTTGCGTAAATGATGATGAGCAGGCCAGTGAGAGTTTTTTTGAAGATTTCAATCGCTACAGGGGAACCAAGGTAGCGGGATTTCCGACTGAGATACAACACGGTGTGGGAATCGAAGAGTTTGTTTTTCAGGTTGGGTCAGAAGAAAAAGTAAACTGGATGTGGGCGGATAACGGTATCGGTTACTTTCACCGGTCATCAGAAGGGGAATGGCGGTTTTCATGTCAGTTCTACTGATGAGCTTCCTGTCGGGGGATTGACCACTCGCCCGGCAGCGATTTGTTTCACAAATCCCATCGCTCCTCGACCGTTCAGGATGGTATAACGTCCTGCGGCAACCGGGTTGCCGTAGACAGCCCAAATTCCTAAAGGTGTATATGAAACAGATTACTTTCAGTGACCTGCAGCAGCAAAGCGAGCAGGCCGCACATTCTCCTCGCTTACGCGCTCATCGTAATTTACACCCTGACCTGAGCGACCCGGTGCAGCGTCTGGCCATTGCAATGGAACCCGGTACCTATGTCCGCCCCCACCGCCATCCGCACACGTTTGAACTGCTGACGGCGCTGAGCGGCCGCTTTCTGGTGCTGAATTTTGACGACAGCGGCAACGTGATCCGGCGCGTGGTGTTAGGCGAAGAGTGTAAAGTCCTGGAGATGGATGCCGGAACCTGGCATGCCGTGCTGTCGCTGGATAAAGGCGGCGTCATTTTTGAGGTTAAACACGGGGGGTACCAGCCTGTGCCCGAGCATGATACCGCCCCATGGTCACCGGCAGAAAACGAGCCTGGCACCGAGAAGCTGATGCAATGGTACGCTCAGGCACAGGTGGGTGACGGTGGTTTTACCCTGTAATTATTCTCTTATGTGCCCGGCGCGCGGAAAGGCGAGCCGGGTAAAGAGATAAGCGATCACCTGAGTCAACTCACCGTACTAAAAAGCCAGTCACGAGCAGTCGACAGCGTCACAAACGGGCCTGCCAGCGTGCTGTTGTGATGGGCAATAATGTCGCTGGCGGATAAATAGTCATTATCCATTGTGGTATGCGCATCTGAAATTAATACCGTCCTGAAACCCAGCTCCTGTGCGGCCCGGCAGGTCGTATCGACGCAAAACTCTGTTTTCATCCCGGCAATGACCAGCTGCTTGATGCCTCTCTGATTAAGTTCTCGCAGCAATACCGTATCCCGAAAACAGCTGGGATAGCGCTTGGTGAAAACAACGTCCTGCTCCTTCACGTCCAGTTCAGGTATCAGCTGTGTTAACGGCCCCGTTTCTGAGAAGGGGGAGTCGTCCGGCCCAATATGGCGGGCAAAAAAGACGGATACCTGCGCGTCTCGGGCGTTGGCGATTAACAAGCGGATATTGGTCAGAACGGCATCGGCGGAGCGGGGGGAAACCGGGCCCCGAAAGAGGCCCTGCTGCATGTCGATAATCAAGAGAGCATTGTCAGATGAAACCATTTCCTTTCTCCATTCAGAAGGTGGTGAACGGAGAAACATTTCCCCGTCCATGCCGGCGGGGATTGAAGTTCTGTTTGTCAGTCGTTTGCTACAGATACACTCACGCCGCCGAAGGGTCCGGTGGTGGTGAGGGTGGTTGTTGGCTGAACTGACGTAAACATGTTATGACCTTCGCTGATATATCTTTTAAATCATATCCGGACGAGCCGTTAAACTTTAAAAATTTGCTGCCGATAGTTCTTTTCAATACCATCAATATGCATGTAAAGATGAACAAAATCATATCAGCATATTTGGTAGTTGCGTATTTGTCGGCTCGACTTATTGCACAATCCAACAGTGCGAGAGACTGGATAAAAACCGTTGTGTTTCGATAAAAAATCACAAAAAGGATGTGCGTATGTTGAAAAGATTAGTCGCGGGGCAGATGAGCTTACCGATGACTTTCTGGGGATGGGGAATTTGCGGTAATTTTCTACTGGGTCTCATTGGGCTTGCTGGAGTACAGACCGGTCACCCGGCCATGGTGCCGCTTTCCTATATACTTAAAGCCATTCTGTTCAGTGCTGTACTTTCCGGCATAACTTTCATTCTGCGTCGAAAAATTACGGTATTGGGTGGGATCGCTTTTTTTATTATTTTGATTCAGGTGATTATGAGTGTAGTGATGACGATAGGCCTTTTCTCGTTTTTTTTTTGAATAATCACAAGAAAGAGCGTTCCGGTTTGCCAGCAGGATCCCTGACGGTTAGTAACATCGAGAACTCGTGCCTCCTTATGGCGAAGGAGGCACGCCGTTGCTGGCTGGATAGCCGATATTATTTTAGGTTCCCGATCTCGCTCAGGAATTCGTCAACCTGCTCGGGCGTCGCCGTGTCTGCCTGGTAAAGGATATCGAGCTTAACGTTCTTCAACCCGCAGAAGCCAAATACCCCTTCGATTATCTGTGTCTGAATCGCCGTCGAATAGCCGTGTTTATCAAATCCGGTGAGATCGCTCCCGCCAGTGGCAATCAGGCGGACGGGAACATCCCGTAAGTTGCCCACAATCCGGCCGTCGTCGGCCACCTTATACGCCCAGTTCAGGGTTAACACGCGATCGAACCAGCCTTTCAACAGCGCGGGAACCGACCACCAGTACACCGGGAAGACGAATACCAGCATATCCGCGCGCTCGACGCGCTGCTGCTCGCGCAGAATATCGTCGGGGAGGGCGCTCGGATCGCCGTGATACAAATCGAGATCGGCGCGGGTCATCGACGGATTAAACCCTTCAGCATGCAGATCGGCGATCTCAACCTGCGTACCTTCCTCGCGTAATTTCCCGGCAATGCGGGCTGCCAGCGTATGGGATAACGAATTGTCGATCTGGTGTGCCGTCACGATCAGCGCGTTTTTAATGGCATGTGTTGCAGACATAGCGACCTCCAGATGGGGGAGAAGCGATGCCTATATTACTATTGGTAACTTAGTTGTCAATCCGCCCCCGGCGATCATTTTGTGCTATTCGCGTAGGTCTCCAGCACCCCGGTCATGGCGCCGCAGAGCATATCTTCTGCCACATTTCGGGCGAGCACGCCGTTGCCCGCCGCGGTGCTGAGCGCCTCCGCCGCGCCAATGATGGCCGTCAGTACCGCTTCTCCCTGAACGCCTTTTAAGACGATAAAAGGAGAAAGCGCGGTGCGCAGGCAGTCGGCACATTCGGCCACGCACGCTTCCCGAAACGTCTGCAGCGCGCGAGAACCGGACAGCGCCGCGGCGATTGGCCCGGTTTCAGGCCCGGCGGCAATCGCACAGTCGATATAGGCCGCGCTGAAAAAGCGGATCGTCTTCTCCAGCGTTTTGCTGTCCACCGCCAGCGTCTCGCGGAATTTTGCCAGCTGCCGATCGCTATAATCCTGGTACAGCGCCATCAACAGCCCTTCACGATCGCCAAAGTGGTCGTAGGGGATGGGCTTGGTCACGTTAGCCCGTTCTGCCAGATAGCCAAGGGTCAACGCCTCCGTGCCTTGCTGACGCACGATCCCTCGCGCAACCTCCAGCAGCTGCACGCGGCGGTCCTCTTTTCTTAAGCGCTTAACAACCATGCTTGCCTCAGGTCAGTTATCTACTGATGGTAGTTTACACGTTTTCCGTGGCAGGCTGCACGCGTTGTTCAACCGGGCGGATCCGGAACCAGATCGCATACATCGCGGGCAGGAAGACGAGCGTAATGATCGTCCCGCCCAGCGTTCCGCCGATCAGCGTCCAGGCCAGCGTGCCCCAGAACACCGAATGCGTCAGGGGAATGAACGCCAGCACGGCCGCCATGGCGGTGAGTAAGACCGGCCGCGCGCGCTGGACCGTCGCCTCGACCACCGCCTGGAACGGATCGAGGCCGTCCTTCTGGTTATGATCGATTTGACCGATCAGGATCAGCGTATTGCGCATCAGAATGCCGGAGAGGGCGATCAGGCCGACCAGCGCGTTGATGCCAAACGGCTGATTAAATATCAGCAGGGTCGGCACGACGCCAATCAGCCCCAGCGGCGCGGTTAAGAACACCATGACCATCGCGGAGAGTGAGCGCACCTGCAAAATGATGATCAGCAGCGTCAGGGCAATCATGATCGGGAACAGCGGTAACATGGCCTGCGTGGCTTTGCCCGACTCCTCAATCGACCCCGCCATGTCAATGCGGTAGCCGGCCGGCAGCGAATCAACGATCGGCTGGAGCTCTTTCATGATGGCGACCGACACGTCCGGCGGCTGAAGATTGTCGGCGATATCGCCCCGTACGGTAATCGTGGGGGTGCGATCGCGGCGGCGCAGGATCGGGTCTTCCATGCCGACCTCTATCTTGCCAATTTGAGACAGCGGCACGCGCTGTCCCGCATTGCCGACCAGGGTAAAGCCTTCGATTTTTGCCGGGTCAAGGCGGATATCTCCCGCCGCGCGGGCAACGACGTCTACCGATCGAATATCTTCCCGCACAGAGGTGACAGGCACGCCGGAGAGCAGGAACTGAAGCTGCCCGGCAACGGCGCTGGAGGTTAAGCCGGTTGCCTGCAGGCGGTTCTGATCGAGAGTGAAATGGAGCACCGGAACGCGCGAGCCCCAGTCGGTGTTAACGGTTCGCATCATCGGGCTTGCCTGAAGCACGGTTTTCACCCGTTCGGCGATGTCCTGCACCTGTTTGACATCCGGCCCCGACACGCGCCAGGCAACCGGGAAAGGCGAGTAGGGGCCAAACACCAGCTGCGTCACCCGCACGCGGGCTTCGGGCGCAAGGCCGCTGGCAACGGCCTCCCTGAGCCTGAACTTGAGCGCCTCGCGTGACGTCTCGCTGTCCGTCAGGATCACGATTTTCGCAAAAGAGGGATCGGGCAGCTCGGGGGCCATTGCCAGATAGAAACGGGGCGAGCCCTGACCAATATAGGCCGTGACGATTTTGGCTTCCGGCTGCTTGCCCAGCCACGCTTCTATTTTTGCGGTAGCGGCGCTGGTTTGCGCAATCGAGGTGCCATAGGGCATCTGCACTTCAACAAGCACTTCCGGGCGATCGGAGGTCGGGAAGAACTGTTTTTTTACCAGCCCCATGCCGAGCACGGCCAGAATGAAAATGGCGACCACGGACCCGGCCACGCGCCATTTTCTGGCGATAACGCGGCCAAGCAGCTGGCGAAAGCGGTTATAGCGAGGCGTGTTATAGATGGCGGCATGGCCCCCTTCCACTTTGGGGATCGCCGGCAGGATCTTCACCCCCAGATACGGCGTGAACACCACCGCAACAAACCATGAGGCAATCAGGGCGAGGCCGACAATCCAGAACATATTGCTGGTGTATTCCCCGGCGGTCGACTGGGCAAACCCATTCGGCATAAAGCCAATCGCCGTCACCAGGGTACCGGCCAGCATCGGCGCGGCGGTGTGGCTCCAGGCGTAGGCCGAGGCTTTGATTCTGTCGTAACCCTCCTCCATCTTCACCACCATCATTTCGATGGCGATAATCGCATCGTCAACCAGCAGGCCGAGGGCGAGGATCAGGGAGCCCAGCGTGACGCGGTCAAAGTTTATTCCCGCGGCCTCCATCACCACGAAAACGACCGCCAGCGTCAGCGGTACCGCCGCCGCAACCACCACCCCCACGCGCCAGCCCATGCTGACAAAACAGACCACCATGACCACAAGCAGGGCGACGAAGAATTTGATCATAAACTCATCGACCGAGGAGCGGATATTCACGGACTGGTCGGTGACTTTGGTCAGGGTCATGCCAAGCGGCAGGCTATCATTGATTTTCGCCGTCTCCGCATCCAGCGCTTTACCCAGCGCCAGGCCGTTCCAGCCCTCACGCATGACAACGCCCAGCAGCAGGGCGGGTTCATGCTGATTGCGTATCAGCATCGTCGGGGGATCTTCATAGCCTCGTTCAACCGTTGCCACATCCGACAGCGTGAGCGTTTTGCCCTGGGCGACTAAAGGCGTATCGCGGATTTTCTGCAGTTCATCGAACGCGCCGTCCAGGCGGATAAAAATCTGCGCGCCCCGGGTCTCAATGGCGCCCGCCGCGGCCAGGGCATTCTGGCCGTTGAGAGTATTGAAAATATCCTGCGGTGAGAGGCCCATCGTCGCCAGACGGTCATGGGAGAAGGCGATATAAATCCGCTCGGCCTGTTCACCGATGATGTTCACTTTTTTGACCCCGGGAACGTGCAGAAGCTGCTGGCGCAGGCCTTCGGCATCGCGTACCAGCTGCCGCTGCGGTTCGCCTTTTGCTTTCAGAGCAAAGAGGGCAAAGGTGACATCCGAGAATTCGTCATTGATCATCGGGCCGATGACGCCCGCCGGGAGACGCTGGGATTCATCCCCAAGCTTTTTACGCGCCTGATAGAACTCCTCCTGCACCTCAGAAGGCGGGGTCTTGTCCTGCAACGACAGGGTGATATACGCCATGCCGGGACGGGTATAGGTTTCGGTACGATCATACCATTTGAGTTCCTGCATGCGCTTTTCCAGCGGCTCCGCGACCTGATCCTGGATCTCCTGCGCGGTCGCACCCGGCCAGACGGCAATCGCCGTCATCTGCTTCACGGTGAAGGGCGGATCTTCCGCGCGTCCCAGTCCAAAAAAGGCGTAAATACCGGCAATCGTCACCAGAACGATCAGAAACAGCGTGACGGAACGCTCGCGGACGGCCAGCGCTGACAGGTTGAAGCGGCTTTGGCTCATGGCGCGTTCTCCGCCGGGGCGGCATGGCGCTGTTCTGCCAGCCTGACAACTTCACCTTCGTGCAGAAGATGGGCGCCTAACGCAACGATCTTCTCCCCGGGCTTCACGCCGCCCGCGATCTGGACCGCATCTTCACCCACGCTCAGCACCTTAACCGGCGTCCATATGACCTTTGCCGGCTGGGCGGAAATGCGCCAGACGCCGGGCCCTTTACCCGCATCGTAGAGTGAGGCCAGCGGGACCTGCATGGCCTGACCTTCCGCTTTCGGGTCTTCAAGGCTGAGCGTGACGGTCGCCCCCAGCGGCGCGTTCGCCAGCTGGCCTGCCAGCACGTAGCGTGCTTCATACGTCCGGGTTGTGGCATCCGCGGAGTCAGACAGCAGGCGCAACGTGGCGGTGACCGGGTGTTGTTCACGGCCATAAAGCGTGGCCCGTGCTTCGCTGCCGACGGCAGGGCGCAGCGTCTCCGGAAGCTGCACGAGCGCTTCGCGCTGTCCCGCTCTGGCAAGGCGGATCGCCACCTGTCCGGCGCTGACCACCTGACCGGGTTCGGCAAGCGTCTCCATCACTACGCCTTCTGAATCCGCCAGCAGGACGGCATAGCCCGTGGCGTTTTGCGCCACGTTGGCCTGCGCCCGGGCGGCGCTGAGATCCGCCCTGGCCGTATCGGCCGCCGCTTTAATCTGATCGTACTCCGCGGCGGACACCGCGCCGGACGCCACCAGACCGCGATAACGCGCCTCATCGCTGGTGGCTTTTCTCGCCCGCGCCTGGGCAGCATCCACCGCGCGCTGCTGCGCCTGAGCCTGTAATTTCAGATCAACCGGATCCAGACGCAGCAAGGGCTGGCCCTGTTTGACGGTCTGCCCGGTATCCACCAGGCGTTCGAGGATTTTACCCTGAACCCTGAAGCCCAGGTCGCTTTGCGTTCTTGCCACCACCACGCCCGTAAAGGTGCGAGCGGCTGGATTCGCCCTCTCGACGGAGGCGGATCTGACAAGCGGTGGCCTGGTGCGCGGATCGTCACTCGCGGAAATATCGCCGCATGCCGCGAGGGCAAACGGCAGAAGACATATGGCAAGGCGGGCTGAAGTGAGCCTGAGCATGGGAAACCCTTTTGAAGTAACAGGACAGTTTCCGCATTCTGTGATTAGTGACCAATAAAGTCAATGGTCACTAATCAGGGGGCCAGGCTTCTTAGAATCAGTGAGGAGAGAAGTACCGCCGCCGTTGGGGCAGTTTCAAGGTTGTACTGCAGCTGAACGGGGTTAATGTAAGGGCACATCACCATGTAAACGGCACAGGTGACCTCGTCCAGCGGCGTCTTCCTTTCGAACTCTCCAGCCTGTCTGCCTTCGATAATGATGGTCTCAATCAGCTTCAGGAGGCTTTCGGTATACCTTTCCGTCGAAGGCCACTTCTCCCGTGACGCGACGGCGGCGATGTCGTAGAGCTTGCGATCGTGGAAAAATAGCTCGCTGCCGGCCTCGGTGAGCGACTTAAAAAGACGGCGGAGTTTTTCGCTGGCTGACGGCGCATCCTCAATGGCGGAAAGCACGGCCGCCATGATCAGCTCCAGGCGGTTAGCGCAGATCACTTCGCCGATAGCCTGCTTGGAATCGAAGAACTTATAAATGTAGGATTTTGAAAAACCGATAGATTTCGCCAGCTCGGCGACGGTGGTTTTTTCATAGCCGTAATGGCCGAAGTGCTCAAAGGCCGCTTCGACGATTTGCTCTCTGACAGAATGGTCAAGTGGACCACGTATTGATGGGGCGTTCATAGTTTTAGTCATTATGTAAGCTTAGCGTGACGAGCCAGGGTTGGCAACGAGTGACCATTTTGTACTTTGGTTACTGTTGTGCTGTCTTACGTCGTGAAGACGGGACAATCGGCCAGGTGGAGTAAGTGTATCACTGTTTTTTACGTTAATGTTTTTTAAGCCAGTCGAGAAAAAACTGGCTAAACGCCGTAACCTGAAGCGGCTGCAGCTTGCGCTGCGGGTAAACAAGCTGCAGCCCGACATCTTTGCGATCGTAGCGGCTAAAGCCGGTGAAGCTGTCGGCAAACAGCACCGTGAGTCTTCCGGCGTCAACGTCGTCTTTGACGTCCCACCACGATTTCCCGGCGATGCCCGCTCCGCCCAGGGCCCACTGACGAAGCAATGCCCCGTCGTCGCACACCATGGCGGGCTCGACGCGAACAACGCTTTCCTCTCCCTCATGTTCAAAGCGCCATTCGTTCATCACCACGCCCTGAGACTCCAGCGCCAGGCACCGGTGCCGGGCTAGATCGGCAAACGTGGCGGGGATACCGTGGTCGTTAAGATACGCCCCGGAGGCAACCAGCACCCGACGGTTCGGGCGGATGTTTCTGACGACAAGGCTGCTGTCCGGCAAATTGCCGAAGCGCACGCTCATATCCAGCCGGTTAGCGACCAGATCCTCAACGTCTTCTTTTAGCGAGATGTAAAATTTGACGGCAGGATGGTGACGAGAAAATTCAATGACGGCAGGGCTGAGATACTGTCTGCCAAAGTCCGAGGGCGCGGAAAGGCGAATATTGCCGCTGAGCACGCCCTCTTTTTGCGTCAGCAGCGACTCGGCGTGATGCACCTCTTCCAGCACGCGCAGCGCGGCGTGATAAAACTCTTCGCCTGCGCGGGTCAGGGTGAGGGATCGCGTTGAGCGATGAAACAGGCGCGTCTGGTAACGCTCCTCAATTGCCTTCAGCCTGGCGGTCATCGTGGCAGGAGAAAGCGACAGGCGTCGTCCGGCGGCGGAAAGACTTCCGGCCCTGGCGACTTCCACCAGTAAAGCCATGTCTTCGAGTTTACCCATTATTCATCTTTTCCGAAAAGTGCATCTATTTTTAGCGTAATTATCAAAATCAGATGCGGGCTGTAAAGTGATTTCATCCAAACCATAAGGGATGAAAACATGAAACCTGCTTCACTCTTTGAACGCTACAGGCTGGGGTCGCTGGACCTGAAAAATCGTATCGTCATGGCGCCGATGACCCGCGCGCGCTCCCTTCAGCCGGGCAACATTCCCTCCGCGCTGATGGCGGAGTATTACCGGCAGCGGGCCAGCGCGGGGTTAATCATCACCGAAGCCACGCAAATCTCGCCTCAGGGTCAGGGATACTCCTGGACGCCCGGCATCCATTCGCCGGAGCAGGTTTCAGGATGGCAGCTCACGACGGGGGCCGTACATCAGGCGGGCGGGGTCATTTTTTCTCAGCTCTGGCACGTTGGGCGAATGTCGCACGCCAGTTTTCACCAGGACGGTCAGCCCGTCGCCCCGTCAGCGCTGGCCCCGGACGCGCAGGTGTGGGTGGTGAATGAGCGTGGAGAAGGCCAGATGGTTGACTGCCCGCAGCCGAGAACGCTCTCACGCAAGGACATTCAGAACATCGTCGCGGACTATCGCCAGGCCGCTTTGAATGCCGTTCAGGCCGGGTTTGATGGCGTGGAGGTCCACGGCGGAAACGGCTATCTGATCGACCAGTTCCTGCGCCAAACCTCCAACAAACGCACGGACGAGTACGGCGGTATGGTGGCTAACCGGATCCGCTTCGCCCAGGACGTGTTAAGCGCGATTGCCGAAGCCATTGGTCACGAACGTACGGGCATCCGTCTTTCGCCGTTTATTACCCAGCGCGGGATGAACGACCCGCAGGTCTCTGAAGCCATACTCGCGCTTGCGGCCTGGTGCGAACAAAAAGGGATTGCGTTTATCCACCTGGCGGAAGCCGACTGGGACGACGCGCCGCAGATTCCTGCGCATTTCCGTCAATCGCTTCGCGAGACCTTCAGCGGCACCCTGATCGTCGCGGGCAACTATGACCTTGCCAAAGCCGAAGACATTCTGGCGGCGGGCTATGCCGATTTGATTGCCTTCGGACGACCGTTTATTGCCAACCCGGATTTGCCTCACCGGCTGGCGCACCGCTTGCCGCTGGCCCAGGTGCGCGACCCCGCCACGCTGTTTGGCGGCACCGCCACGGGCTATACCGATTACTCAACGTACACCCAGCAGGAGGAAACTTTATGACCCGTAAAACCTTAATTATCGGCGGCGCTTCCGGCATCGGTTTCGCCGTGGGCACCCTGCTTGCCGGGCGCGGCGAGGAGATTATGCTTGCGGGACGCGATAGCGCGAAACTGGACGCTGCACGGCAACGACTGAGCGCTCATGCCGCGTCTGTTAGCACTCTCGTGCTCGATATCAGCCGTGAGGAAGAGCTTGTTGCGCTAAGTGAAACGCTGGACGAGGTCAATAATATTGTCGTCACGGCGGGTTCACAGGCGCCGGGCGGGCTGCTTTCCGGACTGGATCTCCGTGCGGCAAGACAGGCCTTTGATACAAAATTCTGGGGAAGCCTGAATGTCGCCCGCTATCTCAGCGGGAACATCGCTCCCCGCGGTACGCTGACCTTCACCAGCGGGTTTGTG
Organism: Enterobacter sp. FB; assembly: GCF_000805795.1. NCBI lineage: Bacteria > Pseudomonadati > Pseudomonadota > Gammaproteobacteria > Enterobacterales > Enterobacteriaceae > Enterobacter > Enterobacter sp. FB. Next base: position 1,318,768 of record NZ_JSZC01000013.1, read on the forward strand.
GCACGCCGCACCGTGGCGGGCGCCATCGTAAAAACAACGATGAATGCCGCCATTGAGGCCGCGACAAAGGTGCTGGCGAAAGAGCTTTCCCCGCTGCGCGTCAACGTCGTGAGTCCGGGGCTGACCGACACGGAAGCGTATGCGGGGATGGACGCCGCCGCGCGGGAAAAAATGCTCGCAGGCGCGGCGGAAACCCTGCCAGCCAAAGCCTGGGGAAGGGCGCAGGACATCGCACAAGGGTATCTTTTCGCCATGGACAACCCCTTTGTCACCGGGTCGGTCATTGATATTGAGGGCGGGGCGTTAATTAACTGACCCCTCATTAATGTGATCCGCAGGGTATCGTCTGCGGGTAACGTAACATTCTGTAGAGAGACATCATGAAATATACGACGTGCTTTCGTCCCGCTATCGCGGCGCTTATTTTTGCTGGTCTGTCGGGCAATGCTATTTCCGCGCAGGGGGAAAGAGTACAGCCGAAACAGCTGATTGTGGACAAGAGCCTGCCCCAGATGCAATTAAAGACGAATGAAGCCGTTGCCAGAGAATATGCCACGTTCTGGAACACCGGTAATGAAACTCTGGCGCGTGATGCCCTGGCGGCAAACTTTGTTGATAAAACACCGCCGGAAGGCCGTAAGCAGGGGCCGGAAGGCGCTATTTTAGCCTCGCGGGCGTTTCGCATGGCCGTGCCCGATTTGCGCTGCGACGTTGAGCAGATGATTATTTCAGGCGACCGCGTGGTCTCACATTTACATTTTTACGGCACATTCACCGGGACATTTGGCAAGCTGAAAGGAAAGGGACAGAAAATAGATTTCATCGCTACGGATATTTATGAAGTCCGCAACGGTAAAATTGCGGCAAACTGGCATATTGAGGACAACCTGACGCTGATGAAACAGCTGGGCGCACTCTAAACGCATCACTCCGGGGCGCCCCGGAGTGATGTAGAAATCTTATAAGCCCAGATCGCTCAGCGACGGGTGATCGTCCGGGCGTCTGCCCAGCGGCCAGTGGAACAGTCGCTCGGATTCTTTTATCGGCATATCGTTTACGCAGGCAAAACGACGCTTCATCAAGCCGTCTGGGTCGAATTCCCAGTTCTCGTTGCCGTACGAACGGAACCAGTTGCCTGAATCATCATGCCATTCATAGGCATAGCGGACCGCGATGCGGTTATCCGTAAAGGCCCACAGCTCTTTAATCAGACGATAATCCAGCTCTTTTTTCCATTTCCTTTCGAGAAACCCCCGGGCCTCTTCACGGTTGGTGGCGAACTCTGCACGGTTGCGCCATTGGGTATCCAGCGTATAGGCCAGCGCGACTTTCGCCGGGTCGCGACTGTTCCAGCCATCTTCTGCCAGCCTGACTTTTTCGATGGCGCTTTCGCGTGTGAAGGGCGGCAAGGGAGGACGTGTGTTCATGGCAATTACCTCGTTATGTGATTATGTAGACAGGTCTGTCTACTTGCGCTAATCTATGCCTGAAAAATAACGCTGTCAACATCCGTTTTGAGGCCATCGACAAATGAAAGCTGAATCCGAAAACAACGATAAAAAAATAAGCGTCAGGGATAAAATATTACTGACGGCCCACGATCTGTTTTATTCCACAGGCTTCAGAGCGACGGGGGTGGATACGCTGATTAAAGAGGCGAAAGTGACGAAGGTGACGTTTTATCGCCATTTTCCGAGTAAGAGCTCGCTTATTCTCGCCTATTTACACTATCGACATGAAATATGGATTAACTGGTTTGAGGCCACGCTTCGTCGACATCTCGTTGAAGGCCAGACGCCTGCGGACGCTCTATCGGCTACCCTTTATGAATGGTTTATTTCGCCTGAGTTTCACGGCTGTGCGTTTATTAATGCCAGCGCCGAAGCCAAATCCGAAGATATTGAAAGCGAAATAAAAGCGATATGCCGCGATCATAAAATCGAAACAAAGAAGATTATTGCGTCGCTGACGAAGATTGCGGATGAGCGCGTCGTCAATGAAATCATGCTGCTCATTGACGGCGCCATTATTCATGCGCAGATGGGCATGGAGACGGATGAGGTCATCGCGTCGTTGAAGAGGGCGCTGGCAGGGTTACCCGATGGCAATTGATGCAGCCTGTTTCTTGAGAAAGGCCGTGATGTCACGACGGAAGAGATGACAAGCCTTGAGATACAGCCTGACGCCAGAAAGAGCTTATCTGATGAAGAAATTGCTCGTCGGGTCGCGCATGCGATCGCTGTTTTTATGTGTGCATATTCAGTGGAAAAGCGTTCATAATGAGTTAATTAGGGCAAAGGAACCGAAAAAATGAGAACACAGAAACGATGCCTCGGCTGCGTGGCTATTGTGGTTGATGACTACGATCGCGCCATTGAGTACTACACAGACAAGCTGGGGTTTACCCTCGTAGAGGATACGCCGCAACCGGGTAAACGCTGGGTGGTCGTCTCGCCCAATCCGGAAAGCGACTGCAACATTTTGCTGGCTCGTGCGTCTAACGAGAGGCAGGAAGGTTTTATCGGTAATCAATGCGGTGGCCGAGTTTTCCTGTTCCTTCAGACGGATGATTTTTGGCGCGATTACCATGCCATGAAGGCAAAAGGCGTTCATTTCTGCGAAGAACCGCGTGAGGAAGAGTACGGTACGGTGGTGGTGTTTGAAGATATGTACGGCAACCGCTGGGACCTCTATCAACATGCCCAACGCGGGTGATGACCAGGGATACCTTCCATGACGCTTCGAATTCGACAGGCCACCGGGGCCGATTCAACGCTATTAAGCGAGTTGGGATATCGAATCTATCCCGCGCATTTTCAGCATTTGTGGGTATCAGAAGCGGAGATGACGGCTTTTCTGGACGCCGAGTATGCCCCCTCCGTCATTGAGCAGAGCCTGACCGAGAGCCATGTTTCCTGGTTTGTGGCAGAAACCGATCGGCCAGTGGGATTCATGAAAGTGACCAGGGACGCCATGCTTCCGGAAACGGACAAGAGGGGCGTTCTCCTCAACAAGCTCTACCTCGATCCTGCCGAGACCGGCAAGCACTATGGTCAGGACATGTTCCATAAAATTATCGACATGGCCCGGAGCAGGGGAAAGGACTCTCTCTGGCTGGAAGTGCTTGAGCAGAACGCAGGAGCGTACCGGTTCTACCAGAAGCAGGGCATGCTCTGCATTAAGAACGTCCTTTTTGAAACAGCCTCACAGCAGAGCATACTCAGAATTATGGGGATGTCTCTTTAGGGCCAGGGCTCTCGTCCCGCTGTGCCAGCGACAGCGCGCTGGCGCTGGCGGGATCGAACAGCGAGATGCTCTCAATCTGATTGAGTAAAATCACCTTGCGGAATGACATGGCGCTGCGGGGTTCCGAGTCGAGCGTAATGTCATGCTCCGCATACCACCGGCTGTAATTATTCTCGATGCGCAGGTTCATCGTCTTCGCATCCCGGTACCCGCTCAACATTGGGATCAGCACGATATTGGCCGTTTTTTCATATTCCAGCGTCGCGGTGTGGATCATACCCACGTATATCCGCCTCGAGCGGAGCGTGACCTGCGCCAGCTCGCCTTGCTCCATACACTGATAGAGCAGTTGTTCAATCCCGCTCGCCTGCGCAAGCCGTTTGTAGAGCTTTTTCCGGCTCTCGCCGTCCAGCCTGGCGCTGCCTGCCCAGTTAGACCGGTAGAGACAAAACAGGATGGCAAACGCCAGCATTACCACCACCGGCGCCTGAATGCCTAAAAAACTCCAGTTCATAAAGTCGATTTGCCAGTCGGTGTATTTCGGTGAGGCAAAGTGGAAAGCGTTGTTGGCGGCGGAAAGGTTAAGCAGCAGCAGCCAGAGCAACCCCGTGGCAATCACCCCCTGCAGAACGAAAATACAGCCGTAAAGCGCAACGAGAAAATAGACATCCCAGCCGAAGGAACGCTTGATTTTAAAGCGGGTCGACAGGTCGCGGCTGGTGTACCAGTACCCGCAGACCATCAGCACCATAAATATCGCCGTTCCCATATCAGGCCCTCTTCAGCGCGTTAACGTGACGCAGAAAGTCCTGCCGCACCTCATTGCTCTTGTAGTTCACCGAGGCGTTCCCGTCCTGGTCGATGATGATGCGGTCGCCATCTTCCACGGCTTCAATAATTTCCTGCTGACTCATCACCTGCAGTAAGGATTCCGGGCTTGAGAACAGGGAGAGAAAGAAACGTTTCATGTCAGGCATCCTTATGAATAAAAAGGATAAGCCTGGAAGATGATTGCTGAATTTGCCTTAAGGATAACCTGAAAGTGAAAGCCGGGTGGCGGCTACGCCTTACCCGGCCTAAAAACCGACAAAAGATTGAGTTATCAAGTTGTTGATATTTATGGTTAATAAAAAATAAATTTGCACAAACTTGGACAAATAACGTTAATTGTGTAAGTTTTAAGTATGCGATTACGCCACGTTGTTTACAGCCAGGATGTGACCCATGAGCACTTTGCCCTCTGTCGTGAGTCGGTTTGTTGAGTACTACGCCGCACTGGATAGCCAGCCGCCGTCCGCGCTGGTCGGGCTTTACCATTCAAATGCCACGCTTGTCGATCCGTTCGGCGAGCACGACGGTATCTTTGCGCTTCAGCGCTATTTCACCCATCTGCTGGCCAACGTCGAGAACTGCCGTTTTTCTATCGACCCGCCGCTCTGCAGCGGGAACCGGTTTGTTGTCACCTGGGTGATGCACTGGTCGCATCCGCGCATTGCCGGAGGCGAACCGCTCGATCTGCCGGGGTGCTCGGTGGTGGAGACGGAAAACGATCTCATCACCCACCAGCGCGACTACTACGATGCGGGAGAGATGATCTACGAACATCTTCCTCTGCTGGGCTGGGCGGTACGCGGCGTGAAGCGGAGGGTCAAATCATGAAGACGGTACTGATTACCGGTGCAAGTTCGGGCATTGGCGCCGGGCTGGCGAAATCCTTCTCCGCTGACGGCTATCATGTGATTGCCTGCGGGCGCGATCCGGCGCGTCTGGAAGCGCTGCATCAGACCTGCCCCAATCTCACCGTTCGCCTGTTCGATATGACGGACCGGGAGGCCTGCCGACAGGCGCTGACCGGCAGCTACGCCGATTTGATTATTCTCTGCGCCGGTACCTGCGAATACCTCGACGGTGGCGTGGTGGATGCAGCGCTGGTGGAGCGGGTCATGAACACCAATTTCCTCGGGCCGGTGAACTGCCTTGAGGCGCTGCAGCCGCAGCTGGTTCGAGGCAACCGCGTGGTGCTGGTGAGCTCGATGGCCCACTGGCTGCCTTTCCCCCGCGCAGAGGCCTACGGTGCGTCCAAAGCGGCGCTGAGCTGGTTTGCCGAAAGCCTGCGCCTGGACTGGGAGCCAAAAGGGATTACCGTCACGGTTGTCTCTCCGGGCTTCGTCGATACGCCCCTGACGCGAAAAAACGATTTTGCCATGCCGGGTCGGGTGACCGTCGATGAGGCGGTGAAGGCGATCCGTATCGGGCTGGCGGCCGGGAAAATGCACATCGCGTTTCCTGCCGGATTTGGCTTCATTTTGCGGCTGCTCTCAGGGCTGCCTGCTTTTCTACAGCGCACGCTGCTGCGCAGGATGGTGCGTTCATGAATATTGCAATTATCGGCAGCGGCATTGCCGGACTGACGTGCGCCTGGCGACTGGCCGGGCACCATCAGGTGACCCTGTTTGAAGCGGGATCCACACCGGGCGGCCATACCGCAACGGTTGACGTGACGACGCCACAGGGCACATACGCGATCGATACCGGGTTTATCGTCTACAACGACCGCACCTATCCGCGCTTTATGGGCCTGCTCAGCGAGCTGGGTATCAGCGGGCAAAAAACCCAGATGAGCTTTTCAGTACACAACCCCGAGACGGGGCTGGAATACAACGGCCACACCCTGACGTCGCTGTTTGCCCAGCGCCGAAATCTCGTCAATCCGACATTCTGGCGGCTGCTCGGTGAAATCGTCCGCTTCAATCGTCTGGCAAAACAGGCGCTGGACGGGGAAGTGGACCCGAACGCCACGCTGCAGACGTTTCTGGACCAGCACGGCTTTACGCCGTTTTTTGCGCGCCACTATATTCTGCCGATGGGGGCCGCCATCTGGTCATCCTCGCTGCAGGAGATGAAGCGTTTCCCGCTGCCGCTTTTTTTACGTTTCTTCCAAAACCACGGTCTGCTGGATATCACCCATCGCCCGCAGTGGTACGTGGTGCCGGGCGGCTCGCGAGAGTATATCCGCGCGATGCTCGACAAACTGGGCGATCGGCTGACGCTGCATCTCAATTCACCGGTTCAGCGGGTGAGCCGCCACGAGGACGGGGTCACGCTCCAGCTTGAAAACGGCAGCCATACCTTCGACCAGGTGATATTTGCCTGCCACTCCGGCAGTGCTCTGGCGATGCTTGACGACCCGACCTCCGCAGAGCGCGAGGTGCTGGGCGATATCGGCTGGCAGCGCAACGAGGTGGTGTTGCATAGCGACCCGCGCTGGCTGCCGGCGCGGCCGCGCGCCTGGGCGAGCTGGAATTACCGGCTGAGCGCGCAGGAGCAGGCCAGCGCCTGTGTGACCTACAACATGAACATTCTGCAGGGGCTGCCTGCGGGCAGTCCGCTGTTCTGCGTCACCCTGAACCCGGACGCACCGGTGGATGTACGCTTCGTTCTGCAACGCTTCGTTTATGAGCATCCGCTGTTTAACCCGCAAAGCTGGCGGGCGCAGGCGCGGCGCGGCGAGATCAACGGTCACCAGCGGAGCTGGTTCTGCGGAGCCTATTGGTACAACGGTTTTCATGAGGACGGCGTGCGCAGCGCGCTGGACGTGGTCAACGCGATAGCGGCCGGAGAGGGGAACTGAGATGAACAGCTGCCTCTATCACGGCGTATTGCGCCACCGCCGCCTTCAGCCGAAAACCCATGAATTTCGCTACAGCGTCTTTATGGCCTGGCTGGATCTTGATGAGCTGCCGCTGCTGGCGTCCGTCGGCGTGCGCCGCAATCGCTTTGCCGCCGCCGCGTTCCATGACGCGGACTATCCGCTCGGCACGCCGCTCAAAGAGAACGTGCTCAGCAGGCTGGAGAGCCTGACCGGGGAACGGCCGGACGGGCGGGTCATGCTTCTGACGCAGTTGCGGTATTTCGGGTTTCATTTTAACCCGGTCAACTTTTACTACTGCTATGACGGGAAGGGGACTCTGCGCTGGGTACTGGCCGAGGTTCGCAACACGCCGTGGAACGAGCGTCATTATTACGCGGTCGACGGGCAACATGCCCAGCCCACGGAAAAAGCGTTTCACGTTTCCCCCTTCAACCCGATGGACATGATCTACCACTGGCGCTTCAACGATCCGGATAACACGCTGCAAATGCACATTGAAAATCATCAGGAAGCGAAGGTGTTCGACGCCACGCTCGCCCTGCGCCGGGAGCCGCTGACCCGTCCGGCACTGCGCGCGCTGCTGCTGCGCATCCCGCTTATGACCCTGAAAACCGTTTTCGCCATTTACTGGCAGGCGCTGAGGCTGTGGCTCAAGCGCGTGCCGCTGTATAACCATCCCGTCAGCAGGAGTGAACGCTCATGACCGATCCCGTCTTTGCGTTAGAACCCGATATCCCGCGCAACGTCCGCCTCGCGCGATGGCTGCTGTTTCGTCTGTTAAGCGGCATCCGCGGTGGTTCGCTCACCCTGCGTGAAGGGGCGCAGACCTTCCATTTTGGCGAGACATCCTCCGCGCTGCACGCCGACGTGCAGATCCTCACGCCCGCCGTCTACTGGCGCGTCTTAACGGGCGGGAGCCTTGCCGCCGCTGAAGCCTGGATGGACGGCGAATGGGAAACCGCGCAGCTCACGCCGCTTCTGCAAATCCTGGCCCTCAACGGCGAGGTGCTTGGCCGTCTTGAGAAAGGGTTCCGGCTGCTTGGCCGACCGCTGGAGCGTTTGCGCCACTGGACGCGGCGTAACTCCCGCGCGCAGGCGCGTGAAAATATTGCCGCCCACTACGACCTGGGCAACACCTTCTATGCCCATTTTCTGGACAGGGAACTGCTTTACTCCAGCGCGCTCTTTACCGCAGACGAGCAGGATCTCACGACGGCTCAGCAGGCCAAAATGGCGCGCCTGTGCGACCAGCTGGCGCTTAGCGAGGCCGACCACCTGCTGGAAATCGGCACCGGCTGGGGGGCGATGGCGGAATACGCGGCCCGTCATTATGGCTGTCGGGTGACTACCACCACGCTGTCGCAGGAGCAATACGTCTGGGCAACCGAGCGGATCGCCCGCGCCGGGTTGCAGGATCGTGTTGAGGTGCTGCTCTGCGACTATCGCGACCTCACCGGGCAGTACGACAAGCTGGTCTCAATAGAGATGATTGAAGCCGTCGGGCAACGCTATCTGCCTACATTCTTCCGGACCTGTCAGGCGCGGCTGCGCCCGGGTGGACGAATGGCGATTCAGGCCATCACCATTCAGGACCAGCGCTATCGCGACTACAGCAAAAGCGTCGATTTTATTCAGCGCTACATTTTCCCCGGCGGCTTCCTGCCGAGCATCACCGCGATGAACGAGCTGATGACGCGCCACACCGATTTCGTGGTGCGCAATCTCTTCGACATGGGGCCGGACTACGCCCGCACGCTGGCGCACTGGCGGCAGCGCTTTGTCCACGCCTGGCAGGAGATTGAAAAGCTCGGCTTTGATGACCGGTTCCGCCGCATGTGGCTTTATTACTTTGGCTACTGTGAAGCCGGGTTTAACGCCCGCACCATTAGCGTGGTGCAGCTGACCGCAGAGCGCGTATGAGACGATATCTTCAGGTCTTCCTGCTGGCCGTCGCGTTCGATCTCTACTGGGCGCTGGTGGTGCTCTTTCGCGAACAGGGCCTGATTATCTGGCTCGGGCTGGCGATCCTGGCGTGCCTGCTCTTGCCGTCTGTATACCGTTTTTACGCCATTGGGCTGGCCGCGGCGGGCAGTTTGCTGGATACGCTCTGGGCGCTGACGGGGCTGATCGCCTTCACGGGTGATGCCCTGATGCCGCTATGGATGGTGGCATTATGGCTGATGTTCGCCACCGTCTGGACGCAGCTTGCGCGCACCACCACGTTGCCCGGCTGGCTGCTCACCCTGCTGGCCGCCGTGGGAGGGCCGGTGGCGTACCTGATTGGCGAACGGCTGGGTGCCATCACGTTTCTGGAGCCGACCTTTATCGTCGTCAGCTGGATGGCGCCGGGCTGGCTGGTGTTGATGCTGTTTTTCCACCTGCTGATGGGGAGACAAAAATGAGAGCTGCGGTTTTGTTGCTTTGTCTGACGCTGGTTGTTCCTGTTGCCCAGGCCGCCGACTGGCTGGCGTGGCGGAAGGTGGGTGACGCCACGCTCACCTGGGGGCCGTTCACCGTCTATACCTCCCAGCTGCGTACGCCGGACGGGCGTTACGGTCGGGAGAACCAGGATCAGGCGCTGATTATTACCTATGCGCGCGATATCGATCGCGATGAGCTGGTCGAGGCGACCCGCGACCAGTGGCAGGCGCAGGGGATCCTGCAACGGGAACCCCGAAGCGAAGCCTGGTTACAGATGCTGCGCTCTCTGTGGCCGGATGTCCGGCCGGGCGCACAGCTGGCGTTTGTGCTCGACGACGGGCAGGGGCAGTTCTGGTATCGCGCGTCAGCGGCGCAAAAAGCCTTTATTCCACTCGGACCGCGTCAGTCAGAAGCGTTCAGCACCCGCTTCCTGGCCATCTGGCTCGACCCTCGTACGCAATACCCTGAGCTGCGTCAGCAGTTAATCGGAGGCCAAAAATGAAACATATCCTGATGATGGCGCTGGCATTGACGATGCTGCTGGCAGGCTGTAGCACGGAGGTGACCGAGTATCGCCAGCAGCAGCCGCGGCTGGATATCTTCCACTACTTCCAGGGCAAAACCGAAGCGTGGGGGATGGTACAGGATCGCAGCGGCAAGCAGATCCGCCGCTTTCACGTTGAGATTGCCGGGGACGTTATCGGCGATACGCTGACGCTGAACGAGCACTTCGTTTACGACGACGGCGAGAAGCAGCAGCGGGTCTGGCATATCCGCCGCGTGGGGAGCGATCGCTACGAAGGCACGGCGGGGGACATTGAAGGGGTAGCAACGGGGCAGGCCGCCGGCAACGCGTTCAACTGGCATTACAGCATGAACGTGAAGGCCAACGGCAGCACCTGGCTACTGAACTTTGACGACTGGATGTACCTGCAGGATGAGAACCATCTGTTTAATAAAACCGAGATGAAGAAACTGGGCGTCACCGTCGCCACGGTGACGCTGTTCTTTACCCGTAAGACCTCAGCTTAGTCGCGGACGCTGCCGGTTTTGCTGCTGGAGTAGATGAAGTACAGGGCAATCCCCAGGCATACCACCGCGCTCAGACGGCTCGGTGAAAACGAAATGGCGGGATTGCCCAGCCAGCCAAAGTTATCAATCAGCATACTCATGGCGAGCTGGCCGAATATCACCGCCACCGTGGCGACAGCGGTGCCGATCCGCTGTACGGCGAGCACCATTATCACGATATAGGGCACGCCAAACATCGCACCGAGGAGCTGCCATTTCGGCACGTCCAGCAGCGTGACCGCCTGCTTAGGCTCAAAGAAGAAAATGAGCAGGGCGGTCACCAGCGCGCCGACGGAAAACGTTAGAAACGCGCTCTTGAAAACGCCCACGCTGCTGCCGAGCTGCCCATTAATTGCGGCCTGTATGCTCAGCGTCGCGCCGCCGCAGATGGCCAGAATTATCATCATCAGTGTCATGTGTTTACCCCTTTGCGACCAGTACCAGTGCGGCAATAATAAAAACCAGCGCCACGATGCGTCTTGCGTTTATCTTCCTGTGCGGCGTACCCAGCAGGCCAAAGTGGTCAATGATCAGGCTTTTAAAAACCTGACCTGCCAGAATGCCAATCATCGTCAGCGCGATGCCGATAGTCGGCGTGGCGTGCGTCAGTATGACGACGTAGATCGGACCCAGCACCCCGCCGAGGAGCTGCCAGCCGGGCTGTGCGAAAAACGACGGGCTGTTGCGCGGGCTGAAAAACAGCATCAGCAAAAACGTCAGCGCGGCGCCGACGCCAAAAATGCTGAACGTCGCCCATAAATCCCCGACTTTTCCCCCCAGGGGGCCCAGCAGTCCCGCCTCGACGGAGAGGCCCATCCCGCCAGCGATCACCAGTAAAATCAAAACCAACTGCATTCTTCTTCCTCCGTTTTCAGGCGAAGAAGATTACGTGGGTTGTGCAATGAGAAAAATGCCATAATGGTGGAAACACCTTTGCAGGATATGCATTAATGGTTGACGCCAGCAACATCAACATCCGCGCGCTGCTGATCTTTATCGACGTGTATGAAGCGCAGAACTTCTCCGTCGTGGCGCGGCGGCAGGGGATATCGGCCTCGCAGATATCGCGCGTGATCCACCAGCTCGAGGATGCGCTCGGGCAGCAGCTTTTCTATCGCAATACGCGGGCCGTCATTCCCACGGAAAGCGGTCATCTGTTTATTCGCTACGCCCGGTCGATGGCGGAGAATCTTGAAGAGGCGCGCCGGGAGCTGGACGCGCGTGCGGTGGAGCCGTCCGGTGCGATCCGCATTAACGGACCGGTGTTTTTCGGCCAGAAGCACATAGCTCCAGGACTTCCCGGCCTGTCGGCACGCTATCCTCGCCTGAGCGTAGAGCTGACGCTGACCGATGATTTCATTGACCCCCACCGTGATGCGGCAGATCTTATCTTCCGCATTGGCGTGCTGACGGACTCGTCGTTTCGCGCGCGGGTGTTTGGGCAGCAGGTGTACCATCTGGCCGCGTCGCCAGACTACGTGCATAAACACGGTGCGCCAGAAGTGCCGGACGATCTGAACCACCATCATTGCCTGGTGTATCGCGGATCGTCAGGGCCTAACCGCTGGCTGTTGCGCAGGGCGGGCGAGGCGTGGACACACTATCCCGTGACGCCATTGATGACCTCGAATAATGCGGAAGCGTTGCTGGCTGCGGCGCGGGGAGGGATGGGGATTGTGCTGTTTCCGGACTGGCTGGTGAGCGAACCGCTCCAGCGCGGTGAGCTGATTCCGCTCCTGCCCGCGCTGGAGTGCGCCATCACTACGGAACAACAGGCTATCGCGGCGATCTACCCTGATGCCCGACATCCGCCCCTGAACGTCAGGGCGGTGATTGATTATTACGTCGAGCGCTTTGGTACGCCGCCGTACTGGCAGCGTAAGGGGATTACGCGCCAAGCTCCTGGCGGATAATTTCTGCGCCAGCGCTGAGTGCTTTAAGCTTGCCGTTGGCAACCTGACGGGAGAGGGGCGCCATGCCGCAGTTGGTTGACGGATAGAGCTTGTCGGCGTCGACAAACTGCAGCGCTTTTCGCAGCGTATCGGCCACTTCCTCCGGCGTTTCAACCGTGTTGGTTGCCACGTCGATCGCCCCAACCATCACTTTTTTACCGCGGATCAGCTCCAGCAGATCCATCGGCACGCGGGAGTTGTGGCACTCCAGGGAGATGATGTCGATGTTAGAGGTCTGCAGCTTAGGGAAGGCCTCTTCGTACTGGCGCCACTCCGAGCCGAGCGTCTTTTTCCAGTCGGTATTGGCCTTGATGCCGTAGCCGTAGCAGATGTGGACCGCGGTTTCGCACTTCAGCCCTTCAATGGCGCGCTCCAGCGCGGCGATGCCCCAGTCGTTGACCTCATCAAAAAAGACGTTAAACGCCGGTTCATCGAACTGGATAATATCCACGCCTGCGGCCTCTAGCTCTCGCGCTTCCTGGTTGAGGATTTTGGCGAATTCCCAGGCCAGCTTTTCGCGGCTTTTATAGTGCGCGTCATACAGGGTGTCGATCATGGTCATCGGCCCCGGCAGGGCCCATTTGATCGGCTTGTCTGTAAGCTGGCGCAGGTATTTTGCATCGTCGACGAAGACCGGTTTCTGGCGCGCAACCGCAGAAACCACGGTCGGCACGCTCGCGTCATAGCGGTTACGAATGCGCACCGTCTGGCGGTTCTCAAAATCGACGCCGCTCAGATGTTCAATAAAGGTGGTGACGAAGTGCTGGCGGGTCTGTTCCCCGTCGCTGACGATATCGATTCCCGCGCGGATCTGCTCATCCAGAGACAGGCGCAGCGCATCCTGCTTGCCTGCCAGCAGTTCCTGATCCTGTAACTTCCACGGTGACCAGAGCGTCTCAGGTTGCGCAAGCCAGGTCGGCTTTGGCAGGCTGCCAGCCGTTGAAGTCGGGAGCAATGTTTTCATAATAAAAGACCTTTTTTAATGTATTAAAGCGTGTAGTTATCAGACCACTGCTCAAGAATGTGTTTGTAAGGCTTAATAAAGTACTCTTCGGTAAACCGACCCTGTTCAATCGCAAGACGGCTTCGCTCTTCCCGGTCATACACAATTTTGGTTAAGGAGTGATCCTGCTGGTTCAGATCCGGTCGGTAGCACAGCCCCGCCGCCGAGTTGGCGTTATAAATTTCCGGGCGATAGATCTTCTGGAACGTCTCCATCGTGCTGATGGTGGCGATCAGTTCGAGGTCGGTGTAATCACTCAGCAAATCCCCGGTAAAGAAGAACGCGAACGGCGCCACGCTGTGTTCCGGCATGAAGTAGCGCACGCTCAGGCCCATCTTCGCGAAGTACTGCTCCGTAAGCGATTCGCCATCCGGCTGGTACTCAACGCCCAGCACGGGGTGCTGGTTACCGGTGCGGCGATAGATATCTTTGCTGGAGACGCTCAGGCAAATCACCGGTCCTTTTGTGAAGTTCTCTTTGTATTCCGGTGAACTCACAAAATGGCGGAAGATATTGCCGTGCAGTTCGCCAAATTTTTCCGGAATGCTGAAGTGCTGCTGGTTCTTGTTGTGCTCCAGCAACAGCACGCTGAAATCATAATCCCGCACGTAAGACGAGAAGTTATTCCCGACGATGCCAGGGATACGCTGGTTGTTTTTCTTGTCGACAATGGTGGTTTGCAGTATCTCAATGGCCGGGAACGGCTTTTCCGCGCCAATATTCAAATCGACAGAGATGATTTCCAGTTCAACCGCATAGCGATCGGCGTTTGGGTTATCCCAGCGCGCTAAGGCATTAAAGCGGTTGTTGATCATCACCAGCGTATTGCGCAGGTTTTCCTGACGTTTTTCCCCGCGCGCCAGGTTGGCGAAGTTGGTGGTCGTACGCGTATTTTCTGACGGGTTGTAATTCTCATCGAAGCAACTGCGCTTAAGGGTATATGTGAAAGCTTTGCTCATTGTGGTTATGCATCCTAAGTTCATGTTGCTAAGAAGTTACCAATGCATAATTTATGCCTGAGCCCGTGGCGCAGGGGAAGTGACTTAATTTCAATGCAACATGAGGGAAGTTCATGAACAGGATTGCGCACAGCCTGGAGAGGAAAGTGAGAGAGTAAGGGGCATCGCGCCCCTTAGCGTTATGCTGTAGGGCGTTCGTTCCAGGCGTCACTGTGCATTATGTTCCCGTCGACGATGCGCCAGGTAATTTTTTCGTACTGCAGACTTACGCTTTCAACATGGTTCATTTTATCGTTGGCAGCGATTTTCACGTTCGGCACGCTGCAGTTAACACCCGTAACCTTTACGTTCTCCATTAGTACGGTGTAATAACAGACTTCCTGTCCGGCATCATTAATATGATAGAACTTAATTTCAGCGCTTTTGAGTGCCTGACCGGTAGATGCTGCTTTGTAAAGGTAGGGCGTGGCGCTATCAACTTCCTTTTCAATCCGCATAGATGAGTGTTGACGCGTGCCGGTGATCTTGCCGTTAGCGCTGTCTACCGGGAGGTTAAGGCCATGACTCAGTCCTATGATCTCAATGCTACCTTCACGATCCTGAACATCTACAGAACCTTTAATATGTGCTTCACCGTCGTCTTTTAGCCACATGTAGGGAGGAATAGGCATTCTTTATTTCCTTATTTTATTGAGTAGTAGCGTTGTTAAGCGGTAAATAACCGTAGCGAGGGTCAGTACGATTAAAATATCGATATTGGTATATGTGTCGTATAGTGTTTCAGCATTCACATCACCATAAATAAAATCACATAGAGATGAGACCACGTCATGATCAAGATAGCGTTCAGCGGGTCCCAATGTGCGGCCTACTAAAATGCTGATGCATAGAAACCAGACCGTTTTGAACAGCCTGATGCCCCATTTAAGGGCACGCGTTGGTATATCCACTTTCACTCACCTCAACCCAACCGCGTGCCATCAGTGAACGCATACAGGGAACCTGAATAAGCTCTGTACTCATGAGAGCATTCCGAATCAGTGCGTAATCAGAATTATGGGCAATCGTGATACATCCTTCAGATACCGTACCCGGATGCAGCCGAAACAAACCCCGATAGACGTTATCAATCCAGGTACCATCATCGATTCCCCAGTCATCCTTGTATAAAGCAAACCACTCATCGCGGCCAAATTCTGCACCGGACCTGACCTTATTCCACCGATCCTGAACCTTCGCTTTTAAACCGGAAAAGAAACCTCCAGTCCCTCTGTCAACAATCCAGTATTTACCTGGAGGAATTGGACCCGACCCTTTAACTGCACCACAAAATCCGTTGTTTCTGTAAATTCCCTGCCCGGAATGCGCCATAAACACGCCAACGCCGTACAGGTTAAAAGGCGCATAGTCAGCACCATTTAGCAGCATCGTTCCTTTTAAGGCCATCTTTTCTCCACATCCTTTTATTAAGAGAAAGTCAGCCTACGCCTGACGTGACCATAGATATTCAACCAACATCATATTTATGAACGGCTCATTTTTTTTAAGAAAATGACCTGACAATTTTTAATCACGCTTTCGCGTTAACCTTAGTAAATGCTGAATGAATAATGAACCAGACTCAGCTAACAAAACGCCATGCCTGCTTCTCTGGCACACGCTCCGCAATTCCCGCTATAATCCCCAAAATTTCCAACCGGTTTAGAAATAATCATGACAAAACTCACCTTACAAGAGCAGATGCTGAAAGCGGGCCTCGTCAGCAGCAAGAAAGCGGCGAAAGTGCAGCGCACGGCAAAGAAATCACGCGTTCAGGCGCGTGAGGCTCGGGAAGCGGTAGAAGAGAACAAGAAGGCCCAGATCGAGCGTGACAAGCTGCTGAGCGAGCAGCAGAAGCAGGCCGTGCTGGCGAAAGAGTTTAAGGCGCAGGTGAAGCAGCTGATCGAGATGAACCGCATCACCGTCTCAAGGGGCAACATTACCTTTAACTTCACCGACGGTAATCTGATCAAAAAAATCGAGGTGGACAAGCAAACCCAGGCTCAGCTGATCAACGGCCGTCTGGCGATTGCCCGCTTGGTCATCAACGCCAGCGGCGAGTGCGAATACGCGATTATCCCGGCGGTAGTGGCCGATAAAATTGCCCAGCGCGATGCCGACAGCATCGTGTTAAACAGCGCGCTCAGCCAGGAAGAGCAGGACGAAGACGATCCGTACGCGGACTTCAAAATCCCTGACGATTTAATGTGGTAAACCGCATTCAGAACGGGGCGGCGTGACGGGCGTTAACCGGCTCTCCGCTCACGGGATGAATAAAATTCAGAACGCTTGCATGCAGCATCAGCCGGGGCGTTCCCTCAGCCCCCGGCGCGTCAAGACCGCCATACAGATCGCAACCCAGAATCGGGTGCCCCAGCTGCTGGCAGTGAATGCGCAGCTGATGGGTTCGCCCGGTCTCCGGGATCAGTTTCACCCGCGTTAACGGTAATCCCGCCCCCTGATAAAACCGTTCCACAACCTGGTAGCGGGAGCGGGCGGGTTTACCGGTAATGGCGCAGATCGACATCAGCGGAAACTGCGCCGGGTCTTTGGCAATCGGGGCGTCAATGACCCCTTCATCATTTTCCACGTGGCCGCAAAGCAGGGCGCTGTAGACTTTCTCCACGCTGCGCTGGCTGAACTGCTGGCACAGCGCCGCGTTGATGACCTTATTGCGCGCAACCACCATCAGCCCGGACGTGCCAAAATCCAGACGGTGCACCAGCGTGCAGCCCGGGAACGCCTGAACCAGACGATAGTGGACGGAATCCAGGTTTTGCGGATTTTTGCCTGAGAGGCTGAGCAGGCCGGAAGGCTTGTCGATCAGCAGCAGATGTTCATCCTGCCAGAGGATCTGAATGTCATCGTGACACGGTGGGGCAATAAAAGAATCAATGATCGCAGACATCAGGCCGCCCGGCTGGAGAGTGGGAGCGGATGATAACGAAATGCGGGAGAAAAGAAAAACCCTCCCACCGGGCGGTGAGAGGGTGAAGTCTTACGCTGCAACCAGGCTGTCGATGGCGGCTTTCGCGTCGGTCTGCGCTTTGGTCGCCACTTCCGGACCGTAAGCGATACCTTCCGCGAACACGAAGTTCACGTCAGTGATGCCGATGAAGCCCAGGAACAGGCTCAGGTACGGCGCAACCAGGTCGGTTGGGGTATCTTTGTGGATACCGCCGCGGCTGGTCAGCACGATCGCACGCTTGCCTTTTACCAGACCTTCAGGGCCGTTCTCGGTGTAACGGAAGGTTACGCCAGCACGCGCCACCAGGTCGAAGTAGTTCTTCAGCTGGGTTGGGATGTTGAAGTTGTACATTGGGGCGTTGATGACGATGACGTCATGTGCCTGCAGCTCAGCAATCAGCTCGTCGGACAGGGCCAGCGCTTCCTGCTGACGCGGGCTCAGCGGCGCATCGCTTGGGCGCAGCGCGCCAACCAGCTCGCCATCGAGCACAGGAATGGGGTTTGCAGCCAGGTCACGCACGGTGATTTCGTCAGCAGAATGCTGTTCACGCCACTGTTCAACGAAGTAATCAGACAGCTGACCAGACTGAGAGTACCCTGCCAGAATGCTGGATTTCAAAACTAATACTTTGCTCATGGGTGATTCCTGTTGTTGCATTTGATTGAAGGGGGTTGCCCCGTTGCTTGTTGACACTCTATTCACAATCCTGCCACAGAGATAGCGCAATATATCGAAACCTATGTTCGAATTTTTTGAATAAGGCACGAAAGGCGTCAGTGTGGTACTCTATAGCAATCATTAAAAAGAGAGTTTATCAGGGCGTGTACTGCCCTTTAACGCTATGACAGAACAACAAAAATTCACCTTCCCGATGCTCCTGCAACAGCTCGATTCTCTGACGCTGCGTGATAAACAGCGCTTCGCCCGCCGTCTGCACGGCGTCAAGAAGGTTAAAAATCCTGATGCTCAACAGGCCATTTACCAGGAGATGGCGAAAGAGATTGAACAGGCGGCAGGGAAGGTTGTGCTGCGCGAAGCTGCGCGCCCGGCGATTACCTACCCGGAAAACCTGCCCGTCAGCCAGAAGAAACAGGACATTCTTGAGGCCGTACGCGACCACCAGGTGGTGATTGTCGCGGGTGAAACCGGTTCGGGGAAAACCACCCAGCTGCCGAAAATCTGTATGGAGCTGGGCCGCGGGATCAAAGGCCTGATTGGCCATACCCAGCCGCGTCGTCTGGCGGCGCGCACCGTCGCCAACCGTATTGCCGAAGAGCTGCAGACGGAGCCGGGCGGCTGCATCGGCTACAAGGTGCGCTTCAGCGACCACGTCAGCGATAACACCATGGTCAAGCTGATGACCGACGGTATTCTGCTGGCGGAAATTCAGCAGGATCGCCTGCTGATGCAGTACGACACCATCATCATTGACGAAGCGCACGAGCGCAGCCTGAACATCGACTTCCTGCTCGGCTACCTGAAAGAGCTGCTGCCGCGTCGCCCGGATCTGAAAGTGATCATCACCTCCGCGACCATCGACCCGGAACGCTTCTCGAAACACTTCAACAATGCGCCGATTATTGAGGTGTCTGGGCGGACGTATCCGGTTGAAGTGCGCTATCGCCCGATTGTGGAAGAGGCGGATGATACCGAGCGCGACCAGCTGCAGGCCATCTTCGATGCCGTTGACGAGCTGGGTAACGAAAGCGCGGGCGACATCCTGATCTTCATGAGCGGCGAACGCGAAATCCGCGATACCGCCGATGCGCTCAGCAAGCGCGACCTGCGCCACACCGAGATCCTGCCGCTGTATGCCCGCCTGTCCAACAGCGAACAGAACCGCGTCTTCCAGCCGCACAGCGGACGCCGCATCGTCCTGGCGACCAACGTGGCGGAAACCTCGCTCACCGTGCCGGGTATTAAATACGTGATCGATCCGGGCACGGCGCGCATCAGCCGCTACAGCTACCGCACGAAGGTTCAGCGGCTGCCGATTGAGCCGGTCTCTCAGGCTTCTGCTAACCAGCGTAAGGGCCGCTGCGGCCGCGTGTCGGAAGGGATCTGCATTCGTCTCTATTCCGAAGACGATTTCCTGTCGCGCCCGGAGTTCACCGACCCGGAAATTCTGCGCACCAACCTGGCGTCCGTTATCCTGCAGATGACCGCCCTGGGGCTGGGCGACATCGCGGCGTTCCCGTTCGTCGAAGCGCCGGATAAGCGCAACATTCAGGACGGCGTGCGTCTGCTGGAAGAGCTCGGGGCGATTACCACCGACGAGCAGGCGACGGTTTATAAGCTGACGCCGCTGGGCCGCCAGCTCAGCCAGCTCCCGGTCGATCCGCGCCTGGCGCGTATGGTGCTGGAAGCGCAAAAGCACGGCTGCGTGCGCGAGGCGATGATCATTACCTCGGCGCTGTCCATTCAGGATCCGCGCGAGCGTCCGATGGACAAACAGCAGGCCTCGGACGAAAAACACCGTCGCTTCCACGACAAAGAGTCCGATTTCCTCGCCTTCGTGAACCTGTGGAACTACCTCGGCGAGCAGCAGAAGGCGCTCTCCTCGAACCAGTTCCGCCGCCAGTGCCGGGTGGATTTCCTCAACTACCTGCGCGTGCGCGAGTGGCAGGATATCTATACTCAGCTTCGCCAGGTGGTGAAAGAGCTGGGCATTCCGGTGAACAGCGAACCGGCGGAGTACCGCGAAATCCATATCGCGCTGCTGACCGGCCTGCTGTCCCACATTGGGATGAAGGACGCCGAGAAGCAGGAGTATACCGGCGCGCGCAACGCCCGTTTCGCCATCTTCCCGGGTTCTGGCCTGTTCAAGAAGCCGCCGAAATGGACCATGGTTGCCGAGCTGGTGGAAACCAGCCGCCTGTGGGGACGCATTGCCGCCCGTATCGATCCGGAATGGGTGGAGCCGGTGGCGCAGCATCTGCTTAAGCGCTCGTACAGTGAACCGCACTGGGAGCGTGCGCAGGGCGCGGTGATGGCGACCGAAAAAGTGACCGTTTACGGCCTGCCGGTGGTCGCCGCGCGCAAGGTCAACTACAGCCAGATCGATCCGTCGCTCAGCCGCGAGCTGTTTATCCGTCACGCGCTGGTGGAGGGTGACTGGCAGACGCGCCACGCCTTCTTCCGCGAAAACCTGAAGCTGCGCGCGGAAGTGGAGGAACTTGAGCACAAGTCCCGCCGCCGCGACATTCTGGTGGACGATGAAGCGCTGTTCGAGTTTTACGACCAGCGCATCAGCCACGATGTGATTTCCGCCCGCCACTTCGACAGCTGGTGGAAGAAGGCCAGCAAAGAGACGCCGGACCTGCTCAACTTCGAAAAGAGCATGCTGATTAAAGAGGGGGCGGAGTCGGTCAGCAAGCTCGACTACCCGAACTTCTGGCATCAGGGCAACCTCAAGCTGCGGCTGACCTATCAGTTTGAGCCGGGGGCCGACGCGGACGGCGTGACCGTCCACATTCCGCTGCCGCTGTTAAACCAGGTTGACGAGAGCGGGTTCGAGTGGCAAATCCCCGGCCTGCGCCGCGAGCTGGTGATTGCGCTGATCAAATCTCTGCCGAAACCGGTGCGCCGCAACTTTGTGCCTGCGCCAAATTACGCGGAAGCGTTTTTGGGCCGCGTCACGCCGCTGGAGCTGCCGCTGCTGGACGCGCTGGAGCGCGAGTTCCGCCGCATGACCGGCACCACCATCGACCGCGACGACTGGAACTGGGATCAGGTGCCCGATCACCTGAAAATCACCTTCCGCGTGGTGGACGATAAAAACAAAAAGCTGCAGGAAGGGCGTTCCCTGAGCGAGCTGAAAGAGGCGCTAAAAGGCAAAGTCCAGGAGACGCTCTCTGCGGTGGCCGACGACGGCATCGAGCAGAGCGGGCTGCACATCTGGAGCTTTGGCCAGCTTCCGGAGAGCTACGAGCAGAAGCGCGGTAACTATAAGGTCAAGGCCTGGCCTGCGCTGGTGGACGAGCGCGACAGCGTGGCGATCAAGCTGTTTGATAACCCGCAGGAACAGCAGCAGATGATGTGGCGCGGGCTGCGTCGCCTGCTGCTGCTCAACATCCCGTCGCCGATCAAGTATCTGCACGAGAAGCTGCCGAACAAGGCCAAGCTGGGGCTCTACTTTAACCCGTACGGCAAGGTGCTGGATCTGATTGACGACTGCATCTCCTGCGGCGTGGACAAACTGATCCACGAGGCGGGCGGCCCGGTCTGGACGGAAGAGGGCTTTGCTCAGCTGCATGAAAAGGTGCGCGCGGAGCTGAACGACACCGTGGTGGAGATTGCCAAACAGGTCGAGCAGATCCTCACCACCGTGTTCAACATCAACAAGCGTCTGAAAGGGCGCGTGGATATGACCATGGCGCTGGGTCTGTCGGACGTGAAGGCGCAGATGGCGGGGCTGGTTTACCGCGGCTTTGTCACCGGCAACGGCTTCAACCGTCTCGGCGATACGCTGCGCTATCTGCAGGCGATTGAAAAACGGCTGGAGAAAATGGCTATCGACCCGCACCGCGATCGCGCGCAGATGCTGAAAGTGGAGAGCGTGCAGCAGGCGTGGCAGCAGTGGCTGAACAAGCTGCCGCCAGCGCGCCGCGACGATGAAGACGTGCAGGCGATCCGCTGGATGATCGAGGAGCTGCGCGTCAGCTTCTTTGCCCAGCAGCTCGGTACGCCGTATCCGATTTCGGATAAGCGTATTTTGCAGGCGATGGAGCTGATTTCAGGTTAAACCCTTGCCCGGTGGCGCTGCGCTTACCGGGCCTACGGGAGAACGGGTAGGCCGGGTAAGGCGTAGCCGCCACCCGGCTGGTTATCGTTCTACAATCGCCAGCGTAAACCCATCCCATCCCTTAATCCCCACCGTTTGCAGCGCGGTGGCGGTTAAGCGCGGGTTATCGCCCATCATCTCAATAAAACGCCGCACGCCCAGCACGCGCGCGTCGTCGCTTTGGCCGTTAATGACTTCGCCATCACGGACCACGTTATCGCCGATAATTACCGTACCGGGGCGGGAGTAGTGCAGCGCCCATTCCAGATAGCCGGGATTGTTCGGCTTATCGGCATCAATAAAGATCAGGTCGAACGGCGGAACCTCGCCGAAATTCTCCAGCGAGCTCAGCGCCGGGCCTTCAATTAATTCAATGCGTTCGTTTAACCCCGCAAGCTGAATATTCTCGCGCGCAACGCGGGCATGCGTGGGATCGGCCTCAAGCGTAATCAGCTTACCGTCCGGCGGCAGCGCGCGCGCCATCCAGATTGAGCTGTAGGCACCCAGCGTCCCGATCTCAAGAATGCGTCTTGCCTGCGTCATGCGCACGAACAGCGCCAGCAGCTGCCCCTGATTAGCCGCGACATCATGTTCAGGCAGCCCAGCGCGTTTGTTGTTTTCCAGCACCTGATTCAGTACGTCATCGTCAGGAATAAGTGACGAAATCATGAAATTATCAACTGCAGACCACTGTTGTTGCATAGATTGTCTCCTGAGGGGGAATCGCCGGGTCGCGGCTGCGCCTTACCCGGCTTACAGGGCTGAGGAATAAACGCCGGGTGGCGCTTCGCTTACCCGGCCTACGGGGCGAAATGTAGGCCCGGTAAGCGAAGCGCCACCGGGCAGGTTTTCAGGCACTGACCCAGCCGCCGCCCAGCGCTCTGTACAAATCAATCTGCGCCAGCAGCAGGTTATTTTTCACCTGCACGACGCTGGTCTGGACCGAGAACAGCGTGCGCTGCGCGTCCAGCACGTCCAGATAGGAGGAGTAGCCGTTGCGATAGCGATTCTGCGCAATGCGCAGCGTCTCCTGGGCCACATCCTGCTGGGCAAGCAGCTCCGTCAGCTGTTCCTGATAGCGACTTATCGCATCAAGGCTGTTGTTCACTTCGGCAAACGCGTTACGCACGGTTTTTTCATAAGCGTACAGCGCCTGGTTACGCTGGGACTGAGAAATATCCACCTGCGCATTCAGCGCCTGGCGGTTCAGCAGCGGGGCGAGAATACTGCCTCCGACGCTCCAGAGCTGAAGCGGGTTGTCCAGCAGGCCGGAAAGGGTGCGATCCTGAACCGATCCTGTCGCGGTCAGGTTGATCGACGGCAGCAGGCTGGCGCGCGACGCCGCGAGCGAGGCATCCGCCGCCACCAGCTGGCGTTCGGCCTGGACGATATCCGGCCTGCGGTTCAGCAGCGTAGAAGGCAGCTGCGACGGCAGCGTTAGCGGCGTCAGTGCTGCAAAGCTTTCACTGCGCGCCACGTCGCCCGGGTTGCTTCCCAGCAGCAGGCTGAGGGCATTCTCCTGCTGTGCAATCTGGTGCTGCAGCACGGGCACCTGCGCCCGCGTTGAGCGAAGTTCGGAATCCGACTGCATCAGCTCCAGGCGCGAGCTGTAGCCCGTCTCAAACTGACGCTTCGCAAGGTTAAACGCCTCTTCGCGCGATTTCAGCGTGGACTCGGTCACCCGCAGCTGCTCGTCAAGCGAGAGCAGGGTGACATACCCGGATGCCACAGACGAGGCGACGGTCAAATCCGCGGCCGCGGCGGCGGCTTTTTGCGCCGCCAGCGAGGCTTCGGCAGCGCGCGAGGTGCTGCGGTTGACGCCCCAGATATCCACGTCATAGCTTGCCGTCAGGCTCCCTTTGTACAATGTGCCGTAAACCGGCAGCCCGGTCGCCGCGGATTGTGAACGGGCGCGCGTCCCGGTTAAGCCCGCGTCGAGGGAGGGAAACAGGCTGCCGTCGGCCGCATAGACCCGCGCCTGATACTCGTTTATCCGTTCGCGGGCGATCAGCACGTCGCTGTTGTGCTGTAGCGCCTGATCCACATAGCGGTTCAGGTGGTTGTCATGGAAATTACGCCACCAGAGCTGCTCCGCCGGGCTGGCAGGGCCGGAGACGGTGCGCCACTGGGTGGGGATGTGCAGCGTCGGCTGCGCCGGTTTGACGTCAACGGACTGGCATCCGGCCAGCATGACCGTCGCCACCAGCGCGGCTATCGGGCGAAGGATCATTGCTTCGCCTCCCGCGTATCAATGGTTACCTGCACCGACATACCCGGACGCAGCAGCGCGGCGTCCTCTGGCTTACCGAGCACCTCAATGCGCACCGGAATACGCTGGGCTATTTTGACAAAGTTGCCGGTGGCGTTATCCGGCGTGATGGCGCTGAACTCCACGCCGGTCGCCGGGGAGATGCTCTCCACGCGGCCCTGATACGCCTTGTTGTTCAGGGCATCAACGGTGAACTTCACCGGCTGGCCGACGCGCAGCTCCGCGAGCTGGGTCTCTTTAATGTTGGCGATGACCCAGTGCTTTGGCGGCACCAGGGTGGTGAGATGGGTTCCGGCGGTCACGTAGGCCCCGAGACGCACGGCGATCTGGCCGAGCTGGCCGTCACGCGGCGCCACAATGCGGGTGTTTTGCAGGTCAATCTGCGCCAGCTCCAGCGCCGCTTTGGCGTTTTCAACATCCGCTTCCAGCGCACCGCGATTGACAATCACCGTCTGCAGATCCTGACGCGACATCTCAAGGGCGGCTTTCGCCTGGTCGATGTCGGCGCTACCCTGAGCGGCACTGGCCAGCGCGGCGTCGCGCTCGCGAATGGAAAGCGAGCCGTCCGCCGTCAGCTCTTTCACCCGTTTTAAATCCGCCTGGCTTTTCAGGCTCTGGGCGCGGGCATTTTTCAGCGCGGCGTCATTTTTGGCGATCGTTGCTTCGGCGCTTTTACGCTGCTGCAGGTTGTTATTCAGGGCGGCAATTTTCATCGCCAGCTGCGCCTCTGCCTGATGCACCCGCTGACGATAGATACGGTCATCGATCTGCAGCAGCAGGTCGCCTTTTTTCACCTGCACAAAGTCCTGAACCTTTACCTCGGTGATATAGCCGTTCACCTGCGGGCTGATAAACGTCGTCTGGCCGCGCACGTAGGCGTTATCGGTAAACTGCGCGTGACGGGTGAACGGCGGCAGTTGCCACGCATAAAGGATCACCAGCACGCCGACAATACCGATGGCGGCGGCGGTGAAAACGGAAACAATGCGCACATTTTTGCGGGTGTTGGCCTGCTCTTTGGCGGCATCCTGCTGACTCATAAACTCTCCAGAACTCTTTCAATTATTTGTTGCCGGTGGCGTTCTTCAGCGCCAGACGGGCAGTGATGCGCAGGCGCAGCAAGCGCCATAAAATCCAGACCAGCGTGGCGGCAGCGATGCTCGCCGTCAGCAGATAAGTATCGTTATAAGCCAGAATATTCGCCTCCAGCGCGGTGACCGTTTGCAGCTGCGTTATCGCCTGGGTGCCCAGCAGCGCGCTGTCGCCAATCAGGCTTTTGTACATCTGGGTATAAAGCTGAATTCGCTCGTTGACCAGTGGGTTGAGCGTGGTGAGCTGGTCCGCCAGCAGGCTGGAGTGGTATTTCTCGCGCCAGGTCTGGAAGGTGCCGAGGATCGCGGAGCCCAGCAGGCCGCCCAGGTTCTGGCTCATGCCAAACATCACCGAGAAGCTGACCAGGTTACGCGGGTCGGCGATCACCCCGCCAATGGCGGCCAGCATAGCGGGCGCCAGGAAGAAGGCGCTGCCGAAGCCCAGCAGGAACTGGCTTACCATCAGCTGATCCGGACGGGTCAGGTTGTTGGACTGGCTGTCCAGCAGCGAGGCAACAATCATCAGCGCCAGAGAGGTAATGATTGGCCACGCCAGTTTCGTCGGCTTGATGGTGAGACAGCTGGTGACAATCCCGCAGACGATCCCGGCGAAAATGGACCACGCCAGATGCGTCATCTGCTCGTTCTGTAAGCCCACGTACTGCAGCCAGCCGATGACGCCGGTGTTTTGCTCTGCCAGCACGATACGGATCAGCAGCATAATCAGCCCCAGGCGGACGATGCTGCCGCTCGACAGCCAGCGGGTGTTCAGCAGCGGGTTGCTGCGGTTATGTTCAAAGACGATGGCTGCGACAATCAGCACCAGCGATAGCGCCAGCGACCAGCCGATCCACGGCGCTTCGAACCACCAGTCAAGGCGGCCCAGAGAGAGGACGGCACAGAGCAGGGCCATCCCGGGAGCCAGTAAAAAGAAGGTGATAAAGTCTTTTTTCTCAAAGACCTTGCGCCGGTCGCCCGGCGGTAATTTTAAGGCGATGACGCAGGCCAGGGAGATCAGCGCCAGTCCCAGCTCGAAGAAATAGAGCCCGCGCCACTCGTCCAGCTGCAGCAGCTCGGTTGAAAACAGGCGCGCCAGCGGGATGGCGAGTGACGATCCGGTGATGCCGATGGTCAGCGCCTTCAGGCGGTGCTTCGCAGGCCAGGCCTGGATCTGATAGTAAATCCCCAGCGAGCTGAGCGCGGCGGCCACCATGCCGTGCGCGGCGCGCACCATCAGCGCCGAGCTGAGATCGTTAACGAACAGGTGGAAAAAGGTGACCAGCACGTACAGCACCAGAAAACCTTCCGTAAAGGCGCGCAGGCCATACTGCTGGCGGAATTTAACCAGCAGCAGGTTGATGGAGATGTTGGTCATCACATAAACCGCGGGCAGCCAGGCGATTTCGGTTGACCAGGCGCCGAAGGTCCCCTGCAAATTTTGCAGGTTGGCGGTCACCACCGCATTCCCCAGCGCGCCCGTCAGGCAGACCAGCAGGCCCACGACGCCATAGGCAATGCGTTTTGGCGTACTGTGTTCGGGCGTGGAGGGCGAACCCAGCAGGGCGGGTTTCTCATGTGGCTGCCACTCGCGAGGAGCATAAGGGTCGCGTTCGGGCAGGCGCATAACGTCGTTTACCTTAGAAATGATTGAATAATTAGCGGGCTAGCGATTCTACGACTCCCGCAAATGATAATTCAAGTGAATATGATTTACGCATGTTAATCAAATGATGAAGGGAAATTTAAGGAAAAAGAGCGGCCCGCAGGACGGGCCGGGAAGGGTCAGAGACGTTCGGGCTGCGCCTGGATGAGAGTGGCGCGCTTAACGCGGCTGGCGCAGAAAATCGCGATTAAAGAAATGGTCACCGTGACGGCAAGATACCAGGCCACCGGCACCCAGTCGCCGTCGTATTTTGCCAGCAGGCCGGTGGCAATCAGCGGCGCGGTACCGCCTGCCAGCGCGGCACCCAGCTGATAGCCGAGCGTAATGCCGGTGTAGCGCACGTTTGCGCTAAAGATTTCAGAGCACAGCGTGCCGAGTACCGCCGTGACAGGGGCCCACAACACGCCAAAGGCGATGACCGTCGCGAGCACGATACCCCATGTGGTGCCGGTATTGAGCAGCATAAACCACGGTACGATAAACAGGCCCAGCACGAAGACGCTGATTGCGTACATGCGCTGACGGCCTACCTTATCGGAGAGTAGCCCCATTAGCGGGATCATAATGGTCGCCACCAGGGCTCCCAGCGTCACGGCTTCCAGCGCCTGCGATTTCTGATACGTCAGCGTGCTGGTGGCATAGCTCACCACGAAGGTCGAGAAAATATAGAACGGCGCGGTTTCAACCACCTTCAGACCGGCGGCAATCAACACTTCACGCCAGTGATGTTTCAGCGTATCGCGCAGCGGGGCCTTCGCTACCTGACCGGACGCTTTCACTTTCTGAAAATCGGGCGTTTCGTCAATATCTTTGCGGATCCACAGGCCGAGCAACACCAGCACCGAGCTCAGCAGGAACGGGATGCGCCAGCCCCAGGAGAGAAAATCCTCCTCGCTGAACAGGGTCATCAGCGACACGATAAAGGTTGCCATCAGCATGCCGATGGTGACGCCCGCCTGCGGAATACTGCCGAAGAAGCCTTTACGTTTTTCTGGCGCGTATTCATAGGCCAGCAGCAGCGCGCCGCCCCATTCACCGCCAATGCCCATCCCCTGAATGATGCGCATCAGGATCAGCAGAGCAGGCGCCCAGAGGCCAATCATCTCATACGTGGGCAGCAGGCCAATCATAACGGTTGCACCTCCCATCAAAGAGAGGGTCAGCACGAGGGTTTTTTTCCGTCCGATGCGGTCGCCGATGTGGGCGAAAAGTACCCCACCAATGGGGCGAATAAAGAAGGTTAATGAGAAAGAGAGATAAGAGAGGATGAGTCCGATTACCGGATCGACCATCGGGAAAAAGATCTTATTGAAGACCAGCGCGGCCGCCGTACCATAGAGAAAATAGTCAAACCATTCAATGGCGCTCCCGGTAAGGCTGGCGATTAACACCTTTTTATTTTTACGTAACACCGTCGTCGTACTTTCATGTTCTGTCATGACCTGAAACCCCGCCACGTTGATGATGAGAGAGGTGTCACCTGGCGCGCTTCAGGTGCAACCTGTGATGATAAAAAAGGTTGTGAAATTGTTAAGCAACTTAGGGTCGGATGTTGTCTTTGGCAAGCGCAGGGGGGATAAAACTGGTCAGATCACGGCGAAATAAGCAGCGTTGGGTGCTTTTTCATGACGCCTGCACAATACAATGTTTTGTAGGGCTGGAAATCAAAAGCATAATAGGCAGGTGCAACCCGATGATTTTTGGATGTTTCTGGTTATTTCAGAAAAATGATAAATTCGGCGCTTCAACAACGTGAGGAGTTCACCATGGTTCAGCCCCATTTTCCCGTTCTGGCGGATGCCACGCTGGCGGCCTTCAATACTGTCGGTGAATGGCTGGCGCAGGACGACCTGAGCGCGACCCGTCCGAGCCCGGAAGTCGATGCGGTGATTCTGGCCGGAAACGCGGTGATCCCCACCATTGACGCGGCCTGCCGTATTGCCGCCCAGAGAGATGTACCGCTTCTGATCAGCGGCGGCATCGGCCATTCGACCCCCTTTTTATATACCGCCATTGGCAATCATCCGCGTTACCACACCGTACCGGTCACCGGGCGGGCCGAAGCGAGCATTCTTGCCGACATTGCGCAGGCGTTCTGGCAGATCCCCGAGGCGCGTCTGTGGGTTGAGGATCGCTCCACCAACTGTGGCGAAAACGCGCGCTTTAGCTGGAACATGCTGAAACAGCATCATCGAACGACCGGGCGGGTGCTGGTGGTGCAGGATCCGACGATGCAGCGCCGCACGATGGCGACGTTTGCCCGCGTGTGTCGGGATGAGCCCGATTCACCGCAGTGGATAAGCCATCCCGGGTTTACGCCGACGCTGCAAAACGGTAACGAGGGCGTGGAATTCAGCGAGGGCCACACCGGACTGTGGCCCGTTGACCGTTACCTTTCACTGGTTATGGGGGAGCTGCCGCGCCTGTATGATGACGCCAACGGCTATGGCCCGGCCGGGCGGGATTATATTGCTCACGTTGAATTCCCCGAGGCCGTCATGGCAGCGTGGAAACAGCTGCAGCAGGATCCTGTCCTGAAGGGCGCACGTAAAATAATTTAGGCACGGAACAATCCCCTCGCCCCATTGGGGAGAGGGTGAGGGGGAAAAATCACAGCGCCGCAAACTTATCCAGCGTCCGCACCAGCTGCGTCACAAACCCATACTCGTTGTCATACCAGGCAACGGCTTTCACCAGCTGAAGGTCTCCCGCTTCTGACACCTCCGTCTGCGTGGCGTCAAACACCGAACCATAATGCGAGCCAATCACATCTGACGACACAATCTCTTCATCGGTATACCCGAACGATTTATTGCCCTGAGTGGCCTTTTTCAGCGCGGCGTTAATCTCCTCAACGGTCACTTTCTTGCCCAGAATGGCCACCAGTTCGGTAACGGAGCCCGTTTTAACCGGCACGCGCTGGGCGTGGCCTTTCAGTTTGCCGCTGAGCGCAGGGATCACCAGACCGATGGCCTTTGCGGCGCCGGTGGTGTGCGGAATGATATTCTCTGCCGCCGCCCGGGAGGCGCGAAGATCTTTCCCGCGCGGGCCATCCACCAGCGCCTGGGTACCGGTATAGGCATGAATGGTGGTCATGGTGCCCACCTTAATTTCAAACGCGTCGTTCAGGGCTTTTGCCAGCGGGGCGAGGCAGTTAGTGGTGCAGGAGGCGACGGAAATAATGGTATCACTGGCGTCAATGGTCTCGTCGTTCACGCTGTAGACGATGGTTTTCATGTCCCCCGCGGGCGCAGAGATCAGCACCTTCTTCGCGCCCGCGTCCAGGTGCGCCCGTGATTTCTCTTCAGACGTATAAAAGCCGGTGCACTCCACGACGATATCCACGCCCGCGGTTTTCCACGGAATGTGCTTTGCCTCTTTTTCGGCATAGACCGCGATGGTTTTACCGTCAACGATCAGCGCATCCTCGGTGAAATCCACGCTCCACGGGAAGCCACCGTAGTTGGAATCGTGCCTGAGCAGGTAGGCCAGCACTTTTGGAGAGGTGAGGTCGTTGATGGCGACGACGGTATTACTGTCCTGGGTTTCAAGAAGGCGGCGCAGAACAAGACGTCCGATGCGTCCAAATCCGTTAATGCCAATTTTACTCATGGTGTTCTCCTGTAAACGTGTCGATGTGACAGTTTGAACTCATCCAGGCTTAGACCATCACGGGCAGGGCGGCAATTGAAGATGCTTCATGCGGGAGGATGTATTTGAAAAACCATACAGAAAAGTTAATGAATTTTTAAGGAAAGGAGATTATGTTGGCGCGGTAACTGTTTTTAATCGAGAAATCACATGCGCACTAAATATACAAGCCTGCAAATCGGCATCCACTGGCTGGTGTTTCTGTTAATCATCGTCGCCTACTGCGCCATGGAGTTCAGAGGTTTCTTCCCGCGCACCGCGCGCCCGACGATCAACATGATCCACGTCTCATGCGGGATCAGTATCCTGGTGCTGATGGTGGCGCGTCTGCTGGTTCGCCTGAAATTCCGTGCACCACCGATTCAACCGAAGCCAAAAGCGATGGTGACGGGGATGTCTCATCTGGGGCATCTGGTGGTGTATCTGCTGTTTATTGCGCTGCCGCTGATTGGCATTGTGATGATGTATAACCGGGGCAGCGACTGGTTTGCTTTTGGCCTGGCGATGCCGCATGCGGCGGAGTCCAATTTTGACCTGGTAGATATGCTGAAAGAGTGGCACGAGACGCTGGCAAATCTGGGCTATTTTGTGATTGGCCTGCACGCCGCGGCGGCGCTGATGCACCACTATTTCTGGAAAGATAATACCCTTCTGCGCATGATGCCGAAAAAGCGTTCGTAGTCTTTAACGCTTGCCGGGTGGCGGCTATGCTTTACCCGGCCTACGATGCAATTCCAGAAT
The DNA here is from genome assembly GCF_000805795.1 of Enterobacter sp. FB. Taxonomy (NCBI): domain Bacteria; kingdom Pseudomonadati; phylum Pseudomonadota; class Gammaproteobacteria; order Enterobacterales; family Enterobacteriaceae; genus Enterobacter; species Enterobacter sp. FB. The sequence goes on from NZ_JSZC01000013.1 coordinate 1,350,277, forward strand.
CGTAGGCCGGGAGCGCTACGCGTCACCCGGCTTGTTTTTTAACCCAACAGAGCACGCTCTTCAGCCGTTAACGCCAGCGTCTGCGTTGGCCCCGATTCCGACGACGTCACCGCCGCTTCCAGCACAGCCATCACCGCCAATGCCTCAACAGGGTGGACAGGATTGGCGATTTCCCCGCGTAGCGCATTACGCACGTTGATGTAGTACTGACGCTGATCGCCTTTCGGGGTAGGGATCGTCTGCGATGCGCCGTCAGCGCCAAAGAACACCATGCTGTCGCTGTCTTCGCCCCAGGCCTCACTGCCGGGGATCACCCCGGAGAGCAGCTGTGCTTCCTGCTGATCGATTCTGGCCTTCACCACGCTGCCCTTGTCCCCGTGGACGGCAAAGCGCGCCGTACCGCCCGCCACCAGCATGCTGGCGTGCAAAATCACCTTATGTTCCGGGTAGTTTAAGACCACGTGCGCCCAGTCGTTGATTTCTGCGCCGTCGCGCAGCGTCGCGATATTCCCCTGAACCGACTGCGGCAGGCCAAAGAGCTGTAGCGTCTGGTCGATAAGATGAGGCCCCAAGTCAAACCATAAGCCACTTCCGGGGACGTTCTGCTCGCGCCAGCGCACGCGCACTTCCGGGCGAAAGCGGTCAATATGCGACTCCAGGTGTTTGACCTTGCCGAGCGTGCCCTGCTCAATAATCTGCTTAATGCCGAGAAAATCGCTGTCCCAGCGGCGGTTGTGGAAGACGGAGAGCAGACGCTGCTTTTCCTCCGCCAGCGCAATCAGGTCGCGGGCTTCCTGCATGTCGAGGGTGAAAGGCTTATCCACCACGACATGCTTGCCGGCGTTCAGAGCCAGCGTCGCCAGCGGGGCGTGCGTGGCGTTGGGGGAGGCAATCACCACCAGGTCAACATCAGGATGCTGAATAGCCTCTTCAGGGGTGGCGACCACCTCTACGTCCGGCAGATCGCGTTTAACCTTCTCTTCATCACGAGAAGAGACCACGGCCAGCTTAAGCCCGTCCACAGACTGGATTAACGGGGCATGGAAGGTTTTGCCCACAAATCCATACCCGATCAGCGCAATGTTAATTGTTCGAACTGTACTCATGAACTTCTCCACGTTAATTCGCGCACACCGTGACCTGCAATGCGCCAGGGTCCCCAAGCTCAGGCCAGGGACGATCTAAAAAGAGTTGTTGAATGTTGGATAACCCGGAAACCAGATACGGCTCGCAGCGGTTGACCTTCAGGTGGTCGGCAACAATCCAGTGCGCATGGCTTGCGTCAAGCATCGCGCGCTTAACCTCGGCATCCGCTTCTTTACCGGCGCTCAAACCGAGTTCGGCATGAATGGCGCACGCCCCGAGGATGGCGATATCTGCCCGATAACGGGACAGCAACGACAACGTGGCGCTTCCGGCAAACAGGCGCTGCTGGTGGTCCCATTTCCCCCCGAGCAGGATCAGTTCAACGTCTTCCCGGTCGCTAAAATGCTGGGCGATATCCAGCGACGTGGTTATGACGGTGAGCGGCCCGCGAAGAAAGGAGGCGACAGCCATTACCGTGCTGCCCGCATCCAGAAACAGGGTAGAACCCGCAGGGACCTGCTGGGCCACCTGTTTTCCGAGGCGCTGTTTGGTTTCCGGCAGCAGCGTATTGCGGCCCTGACGGTTCATGGCGGAAAGATTCAGCGCGATGGCTCCGCCGTGGTTCTTCTGCGCCAGGCCCTGGTTCTCCAGGTCGGTCAGATCCCGACGGATGGTATCGGCTGAAACCTGCAGCTTTTCTGCCAGTTCGGTGATGCTGGCCTGGCCTTGCTCGCTCAGGATATCCAGAACGTGGCGCTGTCGTGCAGTTTTGTGCATCGGTTACATTCCTGCAAAATATCGCAATAGTTTGCATAATACAGCATTTTAACGCAGAGAGAAGGGCAACGTGGTTTTGATGTCGGGGAGTGAGGTGATGATTCAGATGCGTGATTATTAAAATTTTATTAAACAGGTATAAGCAAGCCGTTTTGAATGTTAATCATAATGTTATTGATATGTTTTATTTAACGGTTTGGATTATGTAACCAGTGCAACACCATTGTCTGGAGTTAAATTTCGACAAAATAGACATTTATAGATATTAATTACTTTAATTAGTTTTTTAATAGCGATAAATCCCAATTCATCCTGTTTGGCTACTTAAATTGACACTTCTTTGAAAATCTTTGTGTCTGACCCGCGCGGAAATTAACGCAAAAATGTGCAGGGAGCAAATTAAGAATTTTCCTTAAATAACAGACGGTTTATATGTTTCATCTGAAAGGTCATTTTACGAGTTTTGTCCAGAAACCCCATCTTTTTTCTTAATTGTAACACCACATTAACATTGTGGGTGTAGTGGCCTATAACACATTTTGTTATGCTGCTAACCACTTTAGGAAATAAGTAAATTCTTAATTAAATAAGACGCAGGCAGATCTCATCTCCAGGGGGAAATGGGTATGGGGAGTTTTACCTAAAATTCGGCAAGGATGCTAAAAAAGATATTTGTCTAATTATCTATACCTCTTTTTGGGTAATTGCTTCAGTGTCACTCAGAGTCAGGGAGATAAAATGACGATATTACGAAAGCCAATGTTACGCCGATTTACAGCAGCGCTGGCATTCATTTCATTAGCCATAAATACGGCGTACGCCAATAGTAGTCAGGTGGGTATTGCCCCGGTTGCCAGGACAACCTTAAAAGAAAGTATTCTTTTTGCTATCGATCGCGATCCGTCTATTAGTCAGCAGGCCGCGCAGCTCGGTATTGGTCAGGCACAAATAGATGAAGCGCGCAGCGGCTGGATGCCGCAAATATCGCTGAACGGGAGCACGGGCCATAGCCAGACTACCGATTCCAGCGGGTCGCTGAAGAATTCAGCCGCCTGGGGACTGAGCCTGACGCAGCTGATCTATGATTTTGGCAAGACCAATAACAGCATCAGCCAGTCTTCCGCCCAGCGCGATAGCTATCGCTACCAGCTGATGAGCACGCTCTCTGACGTAGCGGAAAAAACGGCGCTGAGCTATGTCGAGGTCAAACGCTATGCCGATCTGCTGCAGGCAGCAAAGGAGAACGTTCAGGCCCTGAAAAATGTTGAGCAGCTGGCAAAGCTGCGCGCCGACGCGGGCGTGAGCTCGACCTCCGATGAGCTCCAGACCCGCACGCGTATTGCCGGTATGCAGGCAACGGTCGCGCAGTATCAGGCCGCCTTAAACAGCGCCCGCGCAAGGCTTGCGGTATTAACCGGCATGCAGGCAGAAAACTTTTCGCCTGTACCCGCAAACCTCGCGGTTGAACCTGATTCGCTCAACCGCATTGATTATTCGCTGATACCGGCGGTCATGGCCGCGCAAAACATGGAGCGCTCTGCCCAGTATGGCGTGGAGACGGCGAAGTCCCAGCACTGGCCGACCCTCAGCCTGAAGGGCGGACGTACCCGTTACGAGTCGGACAACCGTTCGTACTGGGACGACCAGATCCAACTCAACATTGACGCACCGCTTTATCAGGGCGGCGCGGTCTCTGCACGCGTGCGGCAGGCTGAAGGCGCGCGGGCGATGGCCTCCTCTCAGGTCGATCAGGCGCGTTTCGACGTCCTGCAAAAAGCCTCCGTCGCGCAGGCGGACTGGACCGGCGCGCGGGGAAGAATGGAGGCCGGGAAACAGCAGCTGGAAAATGCGCTGCGCGCCCGTGATGTTTATAAAAATGAGTACACCCTGAGCAAGCGGAGCATTAACGATCTGCTCAGCGTTGAGCAGGATGTCTGGCAGGCCACCTCGGCGAAAATAATCGCTGAGTATGATGGCTGGAGTTCAGCAATTAATTATGCTTCCGCGGTTGATAATTTAATGCCGCTTATTGGAATAGAGAAAAACGCTGCCGCAAAACTACCCGATTTGAGTTAAAAAAAGACGCGTATTGTCGCGCAAAATAAGTCTGAAAATAATGGGTGTTTTTTCCCAGGGATAGCTACATCCGTCTGGTGGACATATCCACAGGAATCCGCACACCTGCAAGGAGAGAAATATGAGTAACATAAAGGTTGTTGATGTCATCATTCGCAAAACGGCGGAGAAAACGAAATTAACCGGCGAAGGAAATTTGTCGGTCTCTATTTCCTCCCCGAGCGTGATTGAAATCCAGGGTTCTGCTCAGGATGTGGTGCGATATGTCCGCCAGGGTAAAGATCTCCTCATTTATATGAAAGATGGCAGCGTGATTCGCTGCAATAACTATTTTGTTGAAGATCCTGAGACGCACAACCAGTCAGAGCTGGTGTTCAACGATCGTCAGGAACTGACGCATATTTCTTTTGCCGATACCGGGGAAGCGTCAGGCGTTGCGGTGACCGAGCTAACCGCGCAGGCCACACCGATTAGCAGCATTCAACCTTTCCTGGAGCAGGGAAGCGTCTTAAGCGACGCCCCGTGGGGCTGGATTGCGGGAGCTGCATTAGGCGGCGGTGCCATCGGGGCGCTGCTGGCAAACGGCGGCGACGACGAGACTAAAACAAAAGTTATTGATAATACGAAAGAGGTGGAAAGCGCCACGCCAACCTTCCTGCTCTCGGATAAAGCGGGCGACAAGCAGGGCGTGCTGACAGCAAACGCGATCACGGACGACAACACGCCAACCTTTAGCGGCACCGGCCAGCCGGGCGCGACCATCCAGATCAAAGACAGCAGCGGCAGCACCATCGCCAGCGCCATGGTCGGTAAAGAGGGCACCTGGACGGTAAAATTACCGACCCAGACGGACGGGGAACACACCTGGTCGGTGGTGCAGATCGACGGCAGTAAAACCACCGATGCGGGCAACATTACCGTAACGGTCTCGACCGCCGAGGCTGCCATTACGCTGGCTACCACGGCGGGCGACAACGTGCTTAACGCCAGCGAGCAATCCGCGGGCTTTACGCTCTCCGGTGCCAGCAAGAATCTGGCGCAGGGTACCGCACTCACCGTGACGCTGAACGGTAAAACCTATACGACGGAAGTGGGGGCTGACGGGACGTGGAGTGTTAACGTGCCCGCGGCCGACGCGCAGGCGCTGGGCGATGGCACCTGGACGGTCAACGTCAGCGGCAAAGACGCGGCGGGTAACACCGTGAGCGGCACCCAGACAATCGGCGTGGATAGCGTCGCGCCAACCCTCTCTGTCGATACCCTCGCGCAGGACAACATCATTAATGCCGCCGAGCACAGCCAGCCGCTGACGCTGACCGGCAAAACGACTGCGGAAGCCGGTCAAATCGTCACGGTCACGCTGAACGGTAAAAGCTACAACGCCACGGTGGGCAGCGACGGTACCTGGTCCGTCACGCTTGCTGCGGACGACGTGCAGGCGCTCAACGAGGGTAATCACACCCTGACGGTGAACGTCAGCGACAAAGCGGGCAACGGTTCGTCTGTCACCGCAGATTTCACGGTGGATACCACCGCGCCGGTGGTCACCATCGATACCGTGGCGGGCGACGACATACTGAACACCAGCGAACAGGGCCAGGCGCAGATTATTTCCGGGCAGACGAGCGGCGCGTCGGCAGGCGATGTGGTCACCGTGACCGTTGGCGACCAGTCCTTCACCGGCGTAGTGCTGGCGGACGGCAGCTGGAGCGTGGGCGTTCCGGCATCCGTGCTGGGCGCGCTGGGTGAAGGCAACCACACGATTTCAGTATCCGTGACCGACGCGGCAGGCAACACCGGCAGCGCCACGCACGGCATTACGCTGAGCGGCAACCCGCCAGAATTTACGATTGACGCCATTAGCCAGGACAACGTGCTGAATGCCCAGGAGGCGATGCAGCCGCTGAGCCTGACCGGTACCAGCAACCTGCCTGACGGCAGCGCCATTACCGTGACGCTGAACAACGTCAGCTATCAGGCCACCGTTGAAAACGGCATCTGGGCGGTCCAGGTGCCGGTTTCCGACGTGCTGAATCTGGCGAACACCCTCTACACCGTCAGCGTCAGCGGCACTGACAGCGTGGGTAACAGCGGCTCTGCCGGGGCGACGCTGCTGGTGGATACCGTGCTGCCGCAGGTGGTCATCAACACCTTTGCGGGCGACAACCTGGTCAATAACGCCGAAGCGGGTGTCGATCAAACCCTCAGCGGTCGCGTTACCGGCGCGGCGGCGGGCGATACCGTTTCTGTCACCGTGGGCGGCAAGAGCTACACCGCCACGGTGGGCAGCGATCTGACCTGGAGCGTGAAAATCCCGTCAGCGGATCTTAAGGCGTTCGGCGACGGCGATTTAACCTTCACCGCGTCGGTGACCAATTCGCACGGCAATACCGGTACCGGCGAGCGCGATATCAACATCAACGCACAGCTGCCGGGCCTGCGTGTGAACACCATTTCCGGCGATGACGTGGTCAACGCCATCGAACAGCAGCAGGATCTGACCGTCACCGGCGCCAGCACCCACCTGGCCGCGGGCACGCCGATCGTCGTCACCATTAACAACGTCGAATATAACGCCGTGGTTACCGCCAGCGGCGGCTGGAGCATTGGCGTTCCTGCTGCGGACCTGCAGGCCTGGACCGCGGGAGAGGTGACGGTTAGCGTCAGCGCAAAAGATGCCTGGGGCAATACCGTTGCGGCTGAACACCCGATTGAACTCGATCTTAACGCCGTGGCGGTCACCATTGATACCGTCTCCGGCGATGACCTGCTGAATGCGGCAGAAAAAGGTGCCGATTTAACTCTCTCCGGAAAGACGCAGGGCGTGGAGGCGGGGCAGACCGTGGTGGTGAAATTCGCCGGCCAGACCTTTACCGCCCAGGTGCAGCAGGATGGCTCCTGGAGCCTGACCGTGCCCGCCAGCGCCATGGAAACCCTGATCGACGGGCGCGCGCAGGTGAGCGTCAGCGTCACGAACGTCAACGGTAACAGTGCCGACGCGTCGCGCGTGGTCACGGTGGATACGCTGCCGCCGGCGATTACCCTCGATAACCTCACCAGCGATAACATCATCAATGCGGCTGAGGCGCAGCAGGATTTAGCCTTAAGCGGCACCAGTACTGCGGAACCGGGCCAGACGGTCACCGTGACGCTAAACGGCAAAACGTATCAGACCACTGTCCAGACGGACGGAACCTGGCAGCTGATCGTACCGGCGGCTGACGTCGGTGCCCTCAACGATGGCATCGTGACCGTGACGGCCACCGTAAGCGACGTGGCGGGCAACAGCAGCAGCGCCGACCGCGTGGGGCTGGTGGACGCGACCGTGCCGCAGGTGACCATCAACCACTTCGTCACCGACACCAATACCGTTAACCAGCTCGCCCATGCACAGGCGCAGATCCTGAGCGGCTCCGTCACCGGGGCGGCAGCGGGCGATAGGGTGACCGTCACCATTAACAGCGTCGATTACACCACGGTGGTGGATGCGGCGGGGAACTGGAGCCTTGGCCTGCCCGCGTCTGTCGTGCAGGGGCTGACGGACGGCACCTGGACCATCGACGTCTCCGTGACCGACCGATCCGGCAATACCGGAAGCAGTTCACTGGATGTGGTGGTGAATACCGTGACGCCTGTTATCGCCATCAGCACGCTGGCGGCGGACGACGTGATTAACGCGACCGAGAAGGGCGAAGATCTGCTGCTCTCCGGCACCAGTAACCAGCCTGAAGGAACACGCATCACTGTTAACCTGAACGGCATCAATTACACCGCCACTACTGACGCCAGCGGTAACTGGAGCGTGACCGTACCGGCCTCGGCCGTTAGCGCGCTGGGAGAAGCCCATTACACCGTGACGGCGAACGTCACCGATAGCGTGGGCAACAGCGCCTCAACCTCGCACGATGTGCTGGTGGACAGCTCGCTGCCGGTGGTAACGATCGACACGCTGGCGGGCGACAATATCGTTAACGCGGCGGAAGTGGCGGCAGGGCAAACCCTGACCGGTAAGGTGACAAATGCGGCGCCAGGTGACACTGTCACGATTACCCTGGGCGGCCAGACCTTTACTGCCACCGTGCAGGACGATCTCACCTGGAGCCTGCCGTTAACGGAGAGTCAGTTCACCGCGCTCGGCAATGGCGATCTCACCGTATCTGCCAGCGTGACCAACGGCCACGGCAATACCGGTTCTTCTTCGCTCGACTTCACCATCGACGCCCAGCTTCCGGGGCTGCGTATTGATACGGTCGCAGGCGACGACGTGATCAACGTGATTGAGCACGCTCAGAACCTGATTGTGTCCGGCACCAGCACCGATCTGGCGGCGGGCAGCGCCGTCACCGTGACCATCAACGGAAAAGCGTATTCCGCAACGGTGCTGGCGGACGGCACCTGGCAGGCGGCGGTACCGGCGGCGGACGTGTCCCAGTGGGCAGATGGCTCGCTGGATATCAAGGCAAGCGCGCAGGATGCCTCCGGCAACCCGGTGGCTATCGGGACCGTCGTGGACGTCGATCTCGCGCCGGTCGCCATCACCATCAGCAGCGTGACCGACGATAACGTCCTTAACGCAGCGGAAAAAGGCCAGGATCTGGTGCTGTCGGGCACGTCATCTAACGTTGAAGCGGGCCAGACCGTCACCATTATCTTCGCAGGAAAAACGTACACCACGACGGTGGATGGCAACGGCGACTGGACCTGGACCGTTCCGGCTGCCGATCTGAGCGGCCTGAAAGACGGCGACGCCAGCGTGCAGGTCAGCGTCACCAACGTGAACGGCAACGCCGCGTCTTCGGCGCAGGCATTCAGCGTCGACACCACCGCGCCGACGGTGACCATCAACACCATCAGCGGCGATAACATGCTGAATGCGGCAGAGGCAGCGCAGGATCTGACCCTGAGCGGCACCTCTACTGCCGAAGCGGGCCAGACGGTCACCGTGACCTTCAACGGCAATCAGTACACCGCGCAGGTGCAGGCGGACGGCAGCTGGACGCTCGACGTGCCTGCGGCGGATATGGCAGGCATCACCGACGGCAGCGCGGCGGTCACGGCGACCGTGTCCGATAAGGCAGGTAACCCGGCCAGCGCGGGCTCATCAGTGCTGGTGGACACCACCGTACCGCAGATTAGCTTCAACATCGTCGCGGGCGACGACGTCGTGAATATTGCCGAGCACGGCCAGGCGCTGATTGTCTCCGGTAAGGTGACGGGCGCGCAGGCGGGCGACGTGATTACCGTGACCCTGAACGGTAAAGATTACACCGCCATGCTGGACGCGTCCGGCAGCTGGAGCGTGGGCGTTCCGGCGGCGGACGTGGGCGCGCTGGTCAACGGCGACCAGACGATCTCCGCGACCCTCACCGACAAAGCCGGTAACAGCACCACTGCGACGCACGAATTTGACGTCTCCCTGACCGCGCCGGTGGTCGCCATCAATACCCTGGCGGCTGACGACGTGATCAACGCGGCCGAGAAAGGCCAGGATCTGCAGGTGTCCGGCACCAGCAACCAGCCGGAAGGAACCGCCATTACGGTGTCCCTGAACGGGATTAACTATACGGCCACCACCGACGCGAGCGGGAACTGGAGCGTGACCGTGCCGGCGGCAAACGTCTCGGCGCTGGGCGAAGCGAGCTACGCCGTGACGGCGAGCGTAACTGACGCCGCGGGCAACAGCGCGAGCACCGGCCACAGCGTGCTGGTTGACAGCGCGCTGCCGCAGGTCACCATCAATCCGGTCGCGACGGACGATGTGATTAACGCGGCGGAAGTGGCTGCCGGACAGACCCTGAGCGGGAAAGTGAGCGGTGCGGCGAGCGGTGACACTGTCACCATTACCCTCGGCGGCAATACCTATACCGCGACGGTTCAGGACGATCTGAGCTGGTCGGTCAACGTGCCGTCCTCGGTCTTAACCGCCATCGGTAACGGCGATCTGACGGTGTCAGCCAGCGTCACCAACGGCCACGGCAACACCGGCTCCGGCGAGCGCGACATCACTATTGATGCCAACCTGCCGGGCCTGCGCGTCGATACCGTGGCGGGCGACGATGTGATCAATAGCATCGAACATGCTCAAAACCTGATTATCACCGGTTCCAGCGACGGTCTGGCAACGGGCGCGGCGCTGACCGTCACCGTCAACGGCAAAACCTACGCGGCCACCGTACTGGCGGACGGCACCTGGACGGCGGCCATTCCGGCGGCCGACGTCAGCGCGCTCGGCGCGGGTACGGTTACCGTGAAGGTTGAAGGTCATAGCGCGGCGGGCAACCCGGTTTCCATCAGCCATGACGTGAAGGTGGATCTGGCGACAGTCGCCATCAGCATTAACCCGATTGCCTCTGACGACGTGATTAACGCGGCGGAGAAAGGCGCGGACCTGATGCTGTCCGGCTCCACCACCAACGTGGAAGAAAACCAGACCGTTACCATCACCTTCGGCGGCAAGTCGTACACCGCGACGGTCGATGCCGACGGCAACTGGACGGCTACCGTACCGTCTGCCGACGTGGGCAGCCTGAAGGACGGCGACGCCAGCGTGCAGGTGAGCGTGACCAACGTGAACGGCAACAGCGCGTCGGCGGGCCGCGAGTACAGCGTGGACGCGACCGCGCCGACGGTGTCTATTGAAATCATCAGCGACAACAACATCATCAATGCGGCCGAGGCGCAGCAGGATCTGGTCGTTAATGGTGTAACCAACGCCGAAGCGGGCCAGACCGTCACCGTGACCCTGAACGGCGTGGACTACACCACCACCGTGCAGGCAAACGGCAGCTGGAGCGTGACCGTGCCTTCCGCGGATGTCGGCGCGATTACCGACGGTAACTACACCATTAGCGCGGCGGTCTCCGATAAGGCGGGCAACCCGGCCTCTGCGGATCGCGACGTGCTGGTCGATACCACCGTCCCGCAGCTGACCATTCACACCGTGTCCGACGACGACGTGATCAACAGCGCCGAGCACGCGCAGGCATTGATTGTCACGGGCTCCGTGACGGGCGCGGCGGCGGGCGACGTGGTCACCGTCACCCTCAACGGCAAATCGTACACCGCCACCCTGGATGCCTCCGGCAACTGGAGCGTGGGCGTGCCTGCGGCAGACGTTACCGCGCTGGCCGCCGGGGATTACACTATTACCGCGGCGCTGACCGATAAAGCGGGCAACAGCAACAGCGCCACGCACGGTGTGGCGGTGAACCTGACCGCGCCGGGGCTGACCATTGACACCGTTTCCGGTGACGATGTGATCAACAATACAGAGAAAACCCAGGATCTGACCCTCTCCGGTACGGCTTCCGGCCTGGCGGCAGGCGCGGTGGTGACCGTGATGCTGAACGGCAAAGCGTACAGTGCGCAGGTGGACGATAACGGAAAATGGACCACCACCGTTCCGGCGAGCGAAGTCGGTCAGCTGGGCGAGGCACTTTATACCGTCACCGCGTCAGCCACGGACAGCGTCGGCAACAGCACCAGCGCGTCGCACACGGTAAACGTGGAGTCCGTTCTGCCGGGCGTGATTATCAACACCATTGCGGGCGACGACGTGATTAACGCCGCCGAGCTGGCTGTCGGCCAGACCATCAGCGGTAAGGTGGTGAATGCCGAAGCGGGCAACACCGTGACCGTGACCATTGGCGGCAACAGCTACACCGCAATGGTGCAGAACGATCTCACCTGGTCCGTCGATGTGCCTGAATCTGTGCTGACGGCGCTGGGCAACGGCGATTTGACGGTGACCGCCAGCGTGACCAACGGCGTCGGCAACAGCGGATCCGCTGAGCGCGATATCACGATCGACGCTAACCTGCCGGGCCTGCGCGTGGATACCGTGGCGGGCGACGACGTGATCAACAGCATCGAGCACGGGCAGAATCTGATTGTGACCGGATCCAGCGATGGCCTGACCGCAGGTACCACCTTGACCGTCACCGTAAACGGCAAAACCTACCCGGCCACCGTGCTGGCCGACGGCACCTGGCGTGCGGCCATCCCGGCTGCGGATGTGGGTGCCCTGGCAGCAGGTACGGTCACCGTGACCGTTGCAGGCCAGAGCAGCGCCGGTAACCCGGTTTCCATCAGCCACGATGTGACGGTAGATCTGGCGACCGTTGCCATCAGCATCGATGCGATTGCTTCAGACGACGTGATTAACGCCGCCGAGAAGGGCGCGGATCTGGTGCTCTCCGGTTCGACCTCGAACGTTGAGGAAAACCAGACCGTTACCATCACCTTCGGCGGCAAGAGCTACACCGCGACCGTCGGCGCCGACGGCAAATGGACGGCCACGGTGCCAGCCGCCGACCTGGCGGGTCTGAAAGACGGCGACGCCAGCGTGCAGGTGAGCGTCACCAACGTGAACGGCAACAGCGCCTCGGCGGGACGTGAGTACAGCGTGGATGCCACCGCGCCGACCGTCACGATTAACACCCTGGCGACGGATGATATTCTGAACGCCGCCGAAGCGAAGAGCGATCTGACGGTTTCCGGTACCAGCACCGCCGAAGCGGGCCAGACGGTCACCGTGTCGCTGAACGGCAAAGACTACACCACCACCGTCAGCGCAGACGGCAGCTGGACGCTGAACGTTCCGGCGGCCGATCTGGCAGGATTAACCGACGGTAGCGTCACCGTGACCGCATCGGTCAGCGACAAGGCGGGTAACCCGGCGTCCGTGGACCACAACCTGACGGTGGATGTGACCGTGCCTGCGGTGACTATCAATACCGTGGCGGGCGACGATGTCATTAACATCGCAGAACACGGCCAGGCGCAAATCATCAGCGGCACCGCCACCGGCGCGGCAGCGGGCGATAAGGTGACCGTCACCATTGGCGGCCAGACGTACACCACCGTGCTGGACGCGGCGGGGAACTGGAGCGTGGGCGTACCGGCCAGCGTCATTTCCGGCCTCAGCGACGGCACAGTGACCGTGACTGCGTCCGTCACCGACGCGGCGGGCAACACCGGCACCGGCAGCCATAACGTGACCGTCGATACCGGTCTGCCATCGGTCAGCTTCAACGCCATCAGCGGTGACAACGTGCTGAACGCGGTGGAAAAAGGTCAGGATCTGAGCGTGAGCGGCACCAGCGCCAACCTGGCGGAAGGCACCGTGGTGACCGTGACCCTGAACGGCAAAAACTACACGGCGACGACCGCGGCAGACGGCACCTGGAGCCTGACGGTTCCGGCGGCGGATCTGGCCGGTCTGGGTCAGGCCAACTACACCCTGAACGCGACCGCCACCAACGGCGTGGGCAACAGCGTGAGCAACACCGCGAACCTGCTGGTAGACACCGCGCTGCCAACGGTCACCATTAACACCGTGGCGGGCGATAACGTCATCAACGCGGCGGAAGTGGCCGCAGGCCAGAGCCTGAGCGGCACCGTGGCGAATGCCGAAGCGGGCAACACCGTGACCGTGACCATTGGCGGCAACAGCTACACCGCAACGGTGCAGAACGATCTGACCTGGTCCGTCAACGTGCCGTCTGACGTGCTGACCGCGCTGGGCAACGGCAGCCTGAGCGTGACGGCGACCGTCACCAACGGCCACGGCAACACCGGGACCGGCGAGCGCGAGATCGCGATCGACGCTAACCTGCCGGGCCTGCGCGTCGATACCGTGGCGGGCGACAACGTGGTCAACAGCATTGAGCATGCGCAGAACCTCATTGTCACCGGCTCCAGCGACGGGCTGGCACCGGGTACGGCCCTGACCGTCACCGTAAACGGTAAAGACTATGCGGCCACGGTGCTGGCGGACGGCAGCTGGAGCGCGGCTGTTCCGTCTGCGGACGTGAGCGCGTGGCCGGAAGGTACCGTCAAAATCAGCGTTACCGGCGACAGCTCAGCGGGTAACCCGATTACCATCAGCCACGATGTGACGGTAGATCTGGCGACCGTTGCCATCAGCATCAATCCGATTGCGACCGACGACGTGATCAACGCGGCGGAGAAGGGCGCGGATCTGGTGCTGTCCGGTGCGACCATCAACGTGGAAGCCGGGCAGACCGTGACCATCAGCCTGAACGGCAAAATCTTTAGTGCGACAGTAGACGACAGCGGCAACTGGACCTGGACCGTACCGTCTGCGGATCTGGCTGGCCTGAAGGACGGCGATGCCAGCGTGCAGGTGAGCGTCACCAACGTGAACGGCAACAGCGCCTCGGCGGGACGTGAGTACAGCGTGGATGCCACCGCGCCGACCGTCACGATTAACACCCTGGCGACGGACGACATTCTGAATGCCGCTGAAGCGAAGAGCGAACTGACCGTGTCCGGCACCAGCACCGCCGAAGCGGGCCAGACGGTCACCGTGTCGCTGAACGGCAAAGACTACACCACCACCGTCAGCGCGGACGGCAGCTGGACGCTGAACGTTCCGGCGTCCGATGTTGCGGCCCTGACGGACGGCAGCGTGACCGTGACCGCATCGGTCAGCGACAAGGCGGACAACCCGGCGTCGGTTGATCACAACCTGACGGTGGACGTGACCGTTCCGGCGGTGACCATCAATACCGTGGCGGGCGACGATGTCATTAACCTCGCAGAACACAGCCAGGCGCATATCATCAGCGGCACCGCCACCGGCGCGGCCGCGGGCGATAAGGTGACCGTCACCATCGGCGGTCAGACGTACACCACCGTGCTGGACGCGGCGGGGAACTGGAGCGTAGGCGTACCGGCAAGCGTGATTTCCGGCCTCAGCGACGGCAGCGTGACCGTCACGGCATCGGTTACCGACGCGGCGGGCAATACCGGCACCGGCACGCATAACGTGACCGTCGATACCGGTCTGCCTTCGGTCAGCTTCAACGCCATCAGCGATGACAACGTGCTGAACGCGGTAGAGAAGGGTCAGGATCTGCGCGTCAGCGGCACCAGCGCCAACCTGGCAGAAGGCACCGTGGTGGCCGTGACCCTCAACGGCAAAAACTACACGGCCACGACGGCGGCAGACGGTACCTGGAGCCTGACCGTTCCGGCGGCGGATCTGGCGGGTCTGGGCGAAGCGAATTACACCCTGAGCGCGAGCGCCACCAACGGCGTGGGCAACAGCGTGAGCAACACCGCGAACCTGCTGGTGGATACCGCGCTGCCAACCGTCACCATCAACACCGTGGCGGGCGATAACGTCATCAACGCGGCGGAAGTGGCCGCGGGCCAGACCCTCAGCGGCAAGGTCGCGAACGCGGAGGCGGGCAATACCGTCACTGTGACCATTGGCGGCAACACCTACACTGCAACAGTGCAGAGCGATCTGACCTGGTCCGTGAACGTGCCGGAATCCGTCCTGACGGCGCTGGGCAACGGCGACCTGACGGTGTCTGCGACTGTGACCAACGGCCACGGCAACACGGGAACGGGCGAGCGCGAAATCGTTATCGACGCCAGCCTGCCGGGCCTGCGCGTCGATACGGTAGCGGGCGACGATGTGATCAACAGCATCGAACATACTCAAAACCTGATCGTCTCCGGCACCAGCGACGGGCTGGCGGCAGGCACAACGCTCACCGTGACCGTCAATGGCAAAACCTATGCGGCCTCCGTGCTGGCAGACGGCTCCTGGAGCGCGGCGATCCCGGCGGCAGACGTCGCGGCCTTCGCAGCAGGTACGGTCACCGTGACCGTTGCAGGCCAGAGCGCGGCGGGCAACCCGGTGACCATCAGCCATGACGTGACCGTCGATCTGGCGGCGGTGGCTATCAGCATCGATGCGATTGCCACTGACGACGTGATTAACGCGGCGGAGAAGGGCGTGGATCTGGTGCTCTCCGGCAGCACCTCGAACGTGGAGGAAAACCAGACCGTTACCGTTACCTTCGGCGGCAAGACGTACACCGCGAAGGTGGATGCTGACGGTCACTGGACGGCCACCGTGCCGTCTGCAGACCTTGCGGGCCTGAAGGACGGTGACGCCAGCGTGCAGGTGAGCGTCACCAACGCGCACGGCAACAGCGCCTCGGCGGGCCGCGAATACAGCGTGGACGCGACTGCGCCAACCGTGACCATTGATACGGTCGCAGGCGATAACGTGATTAACGGCAGCGAAGCGGCTGCGGGCGTGGCTATCTCCGGCACCACCACGGCGGAAGCCGGGCAGACGGTCACCGTGACGCTGGGCGGGAAGAGCTATACCGCGCAGGTCCAGCAGGGCGGCGTCTGGAGCGTGAACGTGCCGGGCAGCGATCTGGCCGCACTGGCGGATAACGGCTACACCGTGCAGGTGAGCGTGAGCGACGCCGCGGGGAACCCGGGCAGCGCGGGCAAGCCGATTACGCTTGATACCACGCCGCCGACCGTCAGCTTTAACGTGGTGGCGGGCGATGACGTGATTAACAGCGTGGAGCACGGACAGGCGCAGATCGTCAGCGGGTCGGCAACCGGCGCGAACGTCGGCGATAAGCTGATTATCACCCTCGGTTCGCACCAGTACACCACCACCGTTGACGCCAGCGGCAACTGGAGCGTGGGCGTTCCGGCCAGCGTGATTTCCGCGCTGACTGACGGCACCGTGACCCTCAGCGCGACCATTACCGACAGCGCGGGTAACAGCAGCACCCAGACCCATGACGTGGTGGTCAACACCGCCTCCGTGGCGCTGACGGTGAACACCGTTAGCGGTGACGACGTCATCAACGCGGCTGAAGCCGGTTCGTCACTGGTGATTAACGGTTCCAGCGCGCAGCTCGCCAGCGGGACCCAGGTCACCGTGACCCTGAACGGCAAGACCTATACGGCTACGATCCAGAGCGACGGCACCTGGACGACCACCGTACCGGCCGCCGACGTGGGTGCTCTGGCCGATGGCGCACGCTATCAGGTATCGGTGTCGGCACAGGACAGCGCGGGCAACAGCGCGTCGGCAACGCACGGCATCAGCGTGGATACCACTGCGCCGGTGGTGAGCATCGGGACGCTGTCGGTTGACGACATGCTGAACGCCGCGGAAGCGCAGCAGCCGCTGACCGTGCACGGATCTTCCAGCGCGGAGGCGGGTCAGACCGTTACCGTGACGCTGGGAGGAAAAACCTACACTGCGCTTGTCGGCAGCGACGGCACCTGGACGCTTGACGTGCCGGCAGCCGACCTGGCCGCCCTGAGCCAGGGCGCGCTGGCGGTCACTGCCTCGGTCAACGATAAAGCCGGTAACAGCGGCCAGACCACGCACACCTTAACGGTGGATACCGTCGCGCCAACCGTGACCATCAGCACCGTGGCCGATGACGATATCGTCAACAACGCGGAGCAGCTGGCGGGCCAGACCATCCGCGGCACCACCACGGCGGAACAGGGCCAGACGGTGACCGTCTCCTTCAACGGGCACAGCTATCAGGCGACCGTCGGGGCGGACGGATCGTGGTCGGTCTTCGTGCCGGGCCGTGATTTCCTCGGCCTGAGCGACGGGGAGTACACCATCACCGCGTCGGTAAGCGACAGGGCGGGCAACCCGGGCAGCGCAACGCACGACGTGACGCTGAACGGCGATGTCCCAACCATCACCATTAACACCTTTGCGCAGGACGACATCGTCAACGCCGCCGAGCACGGCACGCCGCTGGTCGTCAGCGGTTCCACCAACGCGCCTGCAGGCCAGACGGTGACCCTCACGCTGAACGGTAAAACCTATGCGGCTACCGTCCAGAATGACGGCACCTGGAGCTACACGGTCAGCAGCGCTGACGTGGCCGCGCTGGCAGACGGCGGTTCTTACGTCATTAACGCGCAGGTCAGCAACACCATCGGCAACAGCGCCAGCGATAACCATACCGTCACGGTGGATCTTACCGCGCCGTCGATGGGGATCAGCATTGATTCGCTGCAAAACGATACCGGCCTGAGCGCAACGGATTTCATCACCAACGACAGCCAGGTCGTCGTCAACGGCTCGCTGACCGCGCAGCTCGGCAATAACGAGAAGGCGCAGATCAGCCTCGACGGCGGCGTCACCTGGATCGACCTGACCGTGACCGGCACCACCTGGCGCTACGCCGATGGCCGCACCCTGACGGACGGGACGTATCAGTACCAGGTCCGCGTGATTGATAACGCGGGCAACGTGGGGGCCACGGACAGCCAGGACGTGGTGATTGACCTGACGAAGCCTGCGGCAACCACCATTACCGTGGATTCCATTACGCAGGATACCGGCCTGTCCGGCAGCGACTTTATCACCAGCGACAACCAGATCAGCCTTAAAGGCACGCTCGGCGCGGCGCTGGGCAGCGGCGACCACGCGCAGATCAGCCTGGACGGCGGCGTCACCTGGATCGACGTCAGCGTCAGCGGCCTGAGCTGGACGTATGTCGATGGGCGCACGCTGGCCGACGGGGATTACAACTACCAGCTGCGCGTGATTGACGATGCGGGCAACATCAGCGCCACCGCCTCTCAGGTGGTGACCATTGATACGGTTGCACCGGACGCCAGCAAAACGATCGCCATCGACAGCATCAGCGACGATACCGGCCTGAGCAGCAGCGACTTTATCACTCGCGACACGTCCCTGACGCTGCACGGCTCGCTCGGCGCGACGCTGGCCGACGGCGAATACGCCCAGATCAGCCTCGACGGCGGCGTCACCTGGCAGAACGTGATTGTCACCGGCAACAGCTGGTACTACGTCGATAGCCGCACGCTGGGTAACCAGACCTATGACTATTACGTCCGCGTGGTGGATGCCGCCGGTAACGTGGGGGCCAGCGCCCATCAGCAGGTGACCGTCGATACGATTGCTCCGGATACGGCGATCACGGTGTCGGTGGATAACATCACCGTGGATACCGGCTTCGACAATAACGACTTCCTGACCAGTTCGACCTCGTACACCCTGCACGGAACGCTCGGCGCTGAACTCGGCGCGGGCGAGTACGTGCAGGTGAGCATGGACGGCGGCACGACCTGGGTGTACGCCACCGTCAGCGGCACCCAGTGGAGCTACAGCGATACGCGTACCCTGACCGACGGCAGCCATAACTATCAGGTGCGGGTGGTTGACCAGGCGGGGAACGTCGGGGCCACCACCTCGCAGGCGGTGACGGTGGATACGCAGGCGCCGCAGTACGGCATCACCATCGACAGCATCAGCGACGATACCGGCCAGTCCGGGAGTGATTTCATCACCATGGACACCACGCTGACGATCAACGGTTCGCTGGGCAGCGCGCTGGCAAGCGACGAGCGCGTGCAGATCAGCCTGGACGGCGGGAATACCTGGCTCGATACCACGGTCACCAACCAGCGCTGGAGCTACACCGATACCCGCGATCTGCCTGACGGAGACTACACCTACCTGGTGCGGATTATCGACCAGGCGGGCAACGTGGGTTCCACCGCGTCTCAGGTCGTCACGGTAGACACCACGCCGCCGACCACGGTCGGTACGGTCGTGAGCTATACCGACGGCGAAGGCGAGCGTCAGGGCACCTTTGGCAGCGCGGTGGCAACGGACGATAACTCGCCGCTGATCAACGGGACGCTGAACCGCGCCCCGGACGACGGCGAGATCGTGCAGCTTTACCGTGACGGGGTTCTGCTCGGCCAGGTGACCATGAACGGCAGCGCAAGCTGGTCCTTCCAGGACAACGGCCTGAGCGACGGGAATCACACCTACATCGTGCGCGTCACCGACAGGGCCGGAAACTACACGGAATCCGACGGCTTTGTGCTGAACGTCGATACCAGCATTCCAACCACCACGGCGGCGATTACCGCGCAGACCACGTCGGATACTACCCCGATCGTCAGCGGTACCGTCTCCGCTGACCTGGTGAACGGTGAATACCTGGTGGTGACGGTGAACGGCAAAACCTACACCTCCCAGACGGGCGGTGCGGTGGTGGTCGACCCGGATCACAACACCTGGTATCTGCAGATCCCGGACGGCGATGCGCTGGGCGTGGCGAGCTACAGCGTGACCGCGCAGGTGAAGAGCAGCGCGGGTAACGGCAACACCACCGGTACGGCGACCGGCAGCCTGGTGATTGATACCACCTCGGTGAACACCGACTGGGCAACCACGGCGGGGAACAGCAACAACTCCACCATGACCCTCGGCATGAACAGCAGCGGTCTGTGGAATATCATCGCTAACGGCCAGTCTTACTCCAGCAGCGATAGCTCGACCTATGCCGGCAATACGCTGACCAACACCCGTAACTACTACGTGGTGAGCCAGACCGCCGCCGACTTTGACCGTAACGGCACGCAGGACATTTTCGCGACGGAAAATACCTACGCCGGGTCAACGCAGGTGATGTGGACCTACGATGGCAGCACCTATAACGCCAGCCAGCTGGCAATGGGCACCACCATCTGGTTCGGCGGCGTGATTGCCTACGATAAAACCGGGGATGGGTATCTGGATCTGGCGTACGGTGACTCCGGCGCGGACTCCATTACCTATCTGATCAACAACAACGGGGTACTCTCGCCTGACGGCACCTACGGCGGCGCGGGATTCTGGGGACAGTTCACCACCATGCGTGAAATCTCCGGCGTCGATATTAACAATGACGGCACCGTGGATGTGGTTCAGCACACCAACCGCAGCGGCGCGTACTCGTTAACCGTGATCAACAACAACGGCAACGGCACGCTCTCCATCGGTCAGAACCTGACGAACGTATTTGTGCCCAACGCCTCGAATACCACCACGGCGGCGTCCATGACGTGGGCGGACTTCAACGGCGATGGCTACATGGATCTGTACCTGGGCAGCAGCTACAACAACAACGGCGGGGTGATCTACTACAACGACGGTACCGGGAAGCTCTCGGCCACCAAGAGCGCGGTGGAGGCCTCTAACGCAGCGGCGGGCTATCTGTCGGTGGCGGTGGACTGGAACGGCGACGGGCAGATGGACATCGTCAAGCTCAGCACCTACGGCGGCTCGCAGACGGCGACGCTGTTCACCAACAACGGCTACGGATCCACCTGGACCGCCAGCCAGCTGGCGTCCGGTATTGCTTACGCCACCGGCGTGGCGGCAGTGGACTACAACTGGGACGGCGCGCAGGACCTGCTGGTCTCTCAGCAGAACGGCAAGGTGGTGCTGGTACAAAACAGCAAAACCATTGCTGACGGCACCGCGATGCATCTGCACATTGTCGACAGCGAGGGCATCAACGCCTACTACGGCAATACGGTCAACCTGTACAACGCCGCGGGCGTGCTGGTGGCCTCACAGATCATCAACGCCCAGTCCGGTATCGGGTCGAACGATACGTCCGCGCTGGTGAGCTTCTACGGGCTGGATCCGAATGAAACCTATTCGGCCGAGATCCTGAAGATCACCAACGGCGTGTCGGATAACGTCACCTGGAGCGGTCTGGAGGCGGGCAACGGCAAAGAGGGCTACGTCCTGACGGCCGAAGCGGCCACCGGCGGCCACAGCGGAACCATTACCGGAACCGGGTATAACGACACCTTTATCGCCGAAAATGGCACGTATACCTACAACGGTTCCGGCGGCTGGACTACCCATTCCGACCATGACACCTGGAGCAACACCGGTGGGATGGACGTGGTGGATTACCGCAATGCGACCTCTGGCGTGACCGTTGACCTGCGCCTCTCAACCGCGCAGGACACCGGCTTCGGCACCACGCGTCTGCTGAACATTGAAGGGATTAACGGCTCGGATTACGACGACGTCATCACCGGCAACAGCGGTGATAACCGGTTCGAAGGCCGCGGCGGAAACGACACCTTCAACATCGGCAGCGGCGGTCACGATACGCTGCTCTACAAGCTGATCAACGCCTCGGATGCCACGGGCGGTAACGGTCACGACGTGGTGAACGGCTTTACGGTCGGCACCTGGGAAGGGACGGCGGACACGGATCGTATTGACCTGCGCGATCTGCTCTCCGGCAGCGGCTATACCGGCACGGGCTCGGCGAGCTATGTGAACGGCGTGGCCACGCTGGACAGCGGCGCGGGCAATATCAGCGATTACATCCGCGTGGTGCAGAACGGCAGCAATACCGAGATCCAGGTTGACCTGGACGGTACCGGCGGTCAGTTCTCGCCAACCACCCTGGTGACGCTGAACGGCGTGCAGACGGATCTGGCGACGCTGCTGGCGAACCATCAACTGTTAATTGCGTAAAACAACGCCGCGGGGAGCGATCCCCGCGGCCTTTTGGCGTTTCTTTAGACGAATTGCGTTACCCCGGAGATTATGAAGACACATCCACAGTACGAACCCTGGCTGCAGGGCATGCTCATCATCGCGAAGCACTACCGGCTGGACTTTTCGGTGGAGCACGTTCGGGTCACGATTAACCATGAAAGCCAGTCGCCGCGCCAGCTGGTGCTGGAGGAGATGGCGCGCCAGCTTGGGCTGGGGATGCGCGTGGTGGCGGCAGAAGCGGCATCCCTCGATCCGTGGCGCCTGCCGCTGCTGGCAGAATTCACCGGCGGGCAGATTGCGGTGATCAACCGCATGGACAACGAAGGCAACGTCAGCCTGCAGTTCAGCGGCGACGGCGGCCTGGAGACGACGCTGACGCGCGAGGCGCTCGGGTCGCGATTAAAGGGCCTGATGGTGCTGCGCCCGCTCGAGTCCACGCCGGATGCCCGCGTGGATGACTACATCAAACCGTATGAAAAAAACTGGTTCTGGCAGCTGGCGCTGAAGGACTGGCGACGCTACGGCGACATTATGCTGGTGGCGCTGGTCGCCAACGTGCTGGCGCTTTCCGGCATGGTCTTCTCCATGCAGGTCTACGACAGGGTGGTACCGTCGCAGTCAGAAGCCACGCTGTGGGTGCTGTTCGGCGGCGTGATGATTGCCATCGTGTTCGAATTCATCATGCGCATGCTGCGCGTGCACATTTCTGACGTGGTGGGGAAGCGCGCCGATCTGCGCATCTCTGAACGCGTCTTTGCCCACGCGCTGCGGATTAAAAACGGCGCACGCTCAAAATCAACCGGATCGTTTATCGCGCAGATCCGCGAGCTGGAGTCGGTGCGCGAGCTGATCACCTCGACGACCATTGCGGCCCTCTCCGATCTGCCGTTCTTCCTGCTGTTCGTCTTCATTCTGTGGATGATTGGCGGTCCGCTGGTGCTGGTGGTCCTGCTCGCCGTGCCGCTGTTGCTTATTCCTGGCCTGCTGGTGCAGCGCCCGCTGGGGAAACTCTCCAGCGAAGGGATGCGTGAATCCGCCATTCGTAACGCCACGCTGGTGGAAGCGGTGCAGGGCATTGAAGACATCAAGCTGATGCGCGCCGAGCAGCGTTTCCAGAACCAGTGGAATAACACCAACGACGTCGCCGCCAGCGTCGGCATGAAGCAGCGCTGGCTGACGGGCCTGCTGCTCACCTGGACGCAGGAGGTGCAGTCGATTGTTTACGCGGTGGTGCTGCTGGTGGGCTGCTATCTGGTCATCAGCGGTGACATGACCACCGGTGCGCTGGTGGGCACCTCGATTCTGGCGTCGCGGACCATTGCGCCGCTGTCGCAGATCTCAGGCGTGCTCTCGCGCTGGCAGTCGGCAAAAGTGGCCCGCAAGGGGCTGGACGACCTGATGCAGCGGCCGATTGACGATCCGCAGCACGGCAAGAAGGTGCACAAAGCCCACCTGCGCGGCGACTATGCGCTTGAGGACGTCGGGTTTTATTACGACGAGGAAGAGAAACTCACCGTGCTCAACATCAGCAAGCTGCAGATCCGCGCCGGAGAACGCGTGGCGGTGCTCGGGCGCAATGGCTCCGGCAAAAGCACGCTCCTACAGCTTCTGGCGGGCATGCAGGAGCCGCAGCAGGGCAGCATTCTGCTGGACGATATTGCCCTTAACCATCTCGACCCGGCCGACGTGCGTCGCGACATGCAGCTGCTGAGCCAGCAGGCCCGTCTGTTCTTTGGCTCCGTGCGGGACAACATCCTGATGGGCAACCCGCTGGCGACCGACGATGAGATTCACCAGGCGCTGGTCAACAGCGGCGCGCTGGAGTTTGTGCGCAAACAGAAAATGGGGTTGAACACCATCATCAACGAGGGCGGAACGGGCCTCTCCGGCGGTCAGCGTCAGGCGCTTTTGCTGGCGCGCGCCCTGATCACCTCGCCGACTATCCTGCTGCTGGACGAGCCTACCGCCTGGCTGGACGAAATGAGCGAAAAGCAGTTTATTCAGCATCTTCACACATGGCTGGGTAAACGCCGGACGCTGGTGGTGGCGACGCATCGCCTGCCGATTCTGGACCTGGTCGACCGCATCATCGTGCTGGAAAACGGCAAGGTCGTGATGGACGGCCCGCGCGACGCCATCCTGCACCAGCACGGTATGGCGCCGCAAAAGACACCACAGCGCACCGTGACCATGAAACCGGCGGCGGTTGCAGAGGAGGGCGCGGCATGAATGATTTCTCCCGTTTTAATAGCCGACTGAAAGAGCCGCGCCTTCCGCGCGCCACGCTGGTGGCATGGTCGCTGTTCGCCCTGCTGGCGGCGTTTATCGCCTGGGCGAGCCTGTTCCATCTTGATGAGGTGACGACCGGCAGCGGTAAGGTGATACCGTCTTCTCATGAGCAGGTCATCCAGTCCCTGGAAGGCGGTATTATCCACAGCCTGATGGTGCGCGAAGGCGACATCGTCGAGCGCGGCCAGCAGCTCGCGCAGCTTGATCGGACAAAAACCGAGTCGAGCGTGCTGGAGAGCGAGTCGCGTCTGAATGCTGCGCTGGCCACGGCGGCACGCCTGAAGGCCGAAGTTAACGACACGGAGCTGACGTTTCCCGAGGAGCTGGATGACGACGTTGAGCTGGTTAAGCAGGAAACGGCGCTCTATCAGTCCCGTCGCGAGAGCCTTGAAAAGGGGCTGGCTGGTTTACGTCAGGGTGCCGAGCTGGTGCAACGCGAGCTGTCGTTGACCCGTCCGCTGGTGACCCAGGGGGCGGCCAGCAAGGTGGAGGTGCTGCGTCTTGAGCGTCAAAAAAATGAGCTTGAGAATAAAATCACCGAGATGAAAAACCAGTATTACGTCCGCGCCCGTGAAGAGCTGGCGAAAGCCAATGCGGAGATTGAAGCCCAGCGTTCGGTGATGAAGGGTCGGGAAGACTCCCTGACCCGACTGACCTTCAATGCGCCGGTTCGCGGGATCGTGAAGGATATTGATGTCACGACCGTGGGCGGCGTCATCCCGCCGAACGGCAAGCTGATGAGTCTGGTTCCGCTTGACGATCAGATGGTGATTGAGGCGAAAATTTCGCCGCGCGATGTGGCGTTTATCCATCCTGGCCAGAAGGCGCTGGTGAAAGTGACGGCCTATGACTACTCCATTTACGGCGGGCTGGAAGGGGAAGTGACCATGATTTCGCCGGACACCCTGCAGGATGAGGTGAAAAGAGATGTTTATTACTATCGCGTCTATATTCGTACCGACAGTAACCATCTGACCAATAAGCAGGGTCAGGAATTCCCGGTCTTTCCGGGCATGATTGCCACTGTTGATATTAAAACCGGCAGCAAAACCATTCTGGATTATCTGTTGAAACCGCTGAATAAGGCAAAAGAGGCGCTGCGGGAACGATAGGTGAAGGGCGTTCGGAACACCGAACGCCTGGTGAATTATACGGTTGACGTCACGTTGTGAGCGTGGCGTCGCTCTTTAGGAACCACGTTGATGTAATGCGTGACATACGCAAAATATAATCCGGCATAATTTTCGACGAGTTCGATAAACGCCGGATAGACCGATAGCCGACCATCACCCCGATCTTTCAGATAGCCCGCCTCCTGAGCTGATTTGATAATCCGGTTGACGTGGATGCGCGATACAAAAAATTCTTTTGCGAGCGTGCTGGCTGAATAGTCAATAACGGCGCCATGGGCGGATTTGTTTTTCATAGCCTGCAGGTAAAGATAAAGCATAATCATACGGCCACCATCTTTATCAATAAATAATCCTACTTCAGGCAAAACCTTTCTGAACGTTAATCCCCGAAAAAGATATTCTGCCGCGCGGCGGAAGAAGTTGCTTCTCAAAATATCATTATCCAGCAGGTTTACATTAATATTAAATGTCGGATAAAGAATACTGACGGGCAAAAAAGCGCCGGACATATAACGCTTTAGTTCATTCAGGCCTTTTTCGGTTGGCGCGATTCTCGTCTTTCGTCTGTCTTCTGTACAGCGCCAGGTCCTGATGCGCCCGGTGGTTCTGAGTATCGTAATGATCGCAATAACGCTGTTGGGGCTGGCTATCTTATAGCGAGAACATAACTCTTTAATTTCAGAAACTGACTCGGCCTGATTGCCAAAAATAAAACAACACATGGAGAGGATAATGTTGAACCGTGATTCCTGTAGCATTGTCTTGTAGAACAAAGGTTGTTTTTTGTAGATGGTGTCATTAATTGTGTAGTGCTCTAATATTGCCTCACCGAATCGTGGATTGCTCTTTATGACATCCCTTCGATGTAGCAAGGCCCTGGATGAGATATGATTATCCATAGCATTTTTCTCGTATTTGAATGAGCCGATAGATGAAGTGTCCAGTCTTCTTTTTCGGAATTTTCATTATACCCTGAGAATAAAATATTTGCCGTGGTTATTTGAAAAGAAAAGTATAGTTAAACGTTTGTGATTAACGCAAAGATGTTCCGGTGAATTAGGCTGATAACAGTTTCTTAACCCTGGGTGCTACTGTAAAATTATACTACGCAACAGATGCAATAAATTTTACGCATACTCAAACAGAAATGGCGCTTTGGTGCCCAGGAGCAGGTTATGACCCAAAAAATGTCTCTAAAAAATGGGGTTTGCGATGAACATAAATTTGTCATCTCAGCCTGCGGCTTCACATTTCAGGGGTATTGTTCGATCCTCAATAAGTACGGGATCCACGCTTCCCAAATTCACTTTAACGGAGATGAGGCATCCCAACAGGATGTTGAAAATATCCTTAAAAATCAGGATGCCCATATCGTGGTGTTCCTCGGGAAAGGTGTCGTCAATCTCCTGGAAAGCCTGAAGCGACTGGCCTCGGTACTCAATGCACTCCCCGTTATTCGGCATGTCACCCTGTATGGTGATATTCCTGACGGCTGGCTGTACCGCACGCTGGGCAGTCTTTTAAATAACAGTTATCAATTATCATTGATTCGCGTAGCCAGCGTTTCGGACATAGTAGGCTGTTTTAATACCCATTACAAAAGCTTTAAGGATCGTTCCCGTGTATTACGCGAACGCTACATGGATATTGGCTCTGAAGAAAATCTAAAGTGGTTAACAAGAAGAGAGATTGACGTTTTATTAAATTTCTATCGTGGTATGTCCGTAAAGGAAATGTGCGATAGAATGGGGTTATCGAATAAAACGGTTTATACCCACCGAAAGGAAGGTGTGCTTAAATTACGTTTAATTAAGCGCTGGTTACACGATCCGCACAATTTTAAAGCAGATAAACCTGATAAACACCCGCGTCAAAAAGTGGGATTCACGGAAAAAGAAGCCGAAATTTTTAATGCGTTACGTAATCGGGAAATATTCCCGGCATATCAGATTATTACCGATCGAGATAAAAAAGAGGTTGGGTTTGAAATCCTGATTCGCTGGAATAAAAACGGTAAAATTGTCAAGCCTGCCAGTTTTTTAACGGATGTTTCCAATCATGAAATCTGGCTGAAAATTACGGCATTGGTCATCCATGCCGCCGTTTCAGGTATTAATAAGTATAACGGGAAATACTATTTTTCAGTGAATATTCCGCCTCGTCTGGCGTCCGGAAATGCTTTGCCTGATATGGCACGGAAAGCCATCGGCATGCTGCTCAAACCGCAGTGGGCCGAAAAGCTGGTTTTTGAATTTGCAGAAGATATTGACGTGACGAAGGACAAAAGGATCCCTGAAACCATGCGGCATTTACGCAATACGGGGTGTCGATTGTTCCTGGATGACTGCTTCTCTAACCATCAAACCATGTTCCCGGTGCGCCAGGTGCATTTCGATGGGCTTAAGCTGGATCGGGACATCGTTGAGCATTTTGTGGCAAACGACAATGACTATAATTTGATTAAAGCGATACAGGTTTACAGCGACATGACCGGAACGGACTGTATTGCAGAAGGGGTTGATAGTGAAGAAAAGTTTGAGAAATTAGTCGAGCTGGGCGTAAAGAACTTTCAGGGATATTATTTATCGCGCGCCGTGAAAGAGGAGGAGTTAGACCGCATGGTCAGGTTGTTTAGTTAAGAAAAAATAAAGCCCCGAAGGGCCCTGGGTTATTTCCGGCCCAGCAACAAGCCGAGAACAATACCGATTGCACCCGCGGCAACGAGGCCGGTGAGGGGATTGTTTCTGACGGCTTCAGTGACATCGGAAACGGCATCGCTGGCCTGAGCGGCATATTTTTTAGCAGCACCTTTAACCTGATGTTTTGGTGAATCAACGAATTCACCAAACTGCTGCTGCGCTGAACCTGCAAGTTCATCAAATTTATTTTTTGCTTTGTCTTCAGCAAACTGGGTGTTTTTATCAGTACCGAAATCAGACATTTTTGCCTCCTTTTGTTGATAATTAAAGGATAGCCGCTCTTTGTGGATACGGCAGACGAAAGGCTAAATTCGGCACCTGAAAGGGCAGTTTTCGGATATATCTCTATACCCGGAACCCGTTATTTCTCATTGTCATCCTGACCGTAAAACAGTTTCCCAATGCGGATCAGCGGGCGGCCCTGTGACTTACGGTGCAGGTTACTGTCCCTGAGCGAATAAACGCAGCCGCAGTATTCCTGCTGGTAAAACTGTTCCCGCTTGCTGATCTCAATCATGCGTGAGGATCCGCCCTGTTTGCGCCAGTTATAGTCCCAGTACACCATACCCGGATAGCGCGCCGCCGCACGCTGGCCGCAGTCATTTATCTGCTGCATGTTCTTCCAGCGGGAGATCCCCAGCGAGCTGCTGATGACGCTGAATCCATTTTCTGCCGCATAGAGCGCCGTACGCTCGAAACGCATATCGAAGCACATGGTGCAGCGGACGCCGCGCTCGGGTTCCCATTCCATGCCTTTCGCGCGCTCAAACCAGTTATCGGTGTCGTAATCGGCATCAACAAACGGCACGCCGTGCTTTTCCGCAAAGCGAATATTTTCCTCCTTACGAATGAGGTATTCCTTTTGCGGATGGATATTGGGGTTATAGAAGAAAATGGTGTACTCAATGCCCGACGCCTGGATAGCCTCCATCACTTCACCGGAGCAGGGGGCGCAGCAGGAGTGCAGCAGCAGTTTGTCAGCGCCGTTTGGCAGGGTGAGTTGAGGGCGGATAAAAGGGGCTGTCGTCATGGCGTTCTGCACTATGTTTATGAAATTTATGGAAGGGTAGCATAAATTCATAATCTGTTGAGACGGGATCGACGCAGGAAAGCGCGATCCCGCGGGGCGGGATCTTCTCGGGTATGACGTGCCGCTATTCGGCAAATTTGAGCAACGCTTCTCCGTCAAGACGGTAGCGCACCCATTCGGACTGCGGCAGCGCGCCAATGCTCAGATAAAAATCGATGGCGGGCTGGTTCCAGTCCAGCACGCTCCATTCAAGGCGACCGCACTGCCGTTGTACGGCGAGCTGGGCGATATGTTTCAGCAGTGCTTTTCCCGCCCCCAGGCCGCGATAAGCTGGGGAAACATACAGATCTTCCATATAAATCCCGTTGCGGCCAAGCCAGGTTGAATAGCTGGTGAAGAACACGGCATAGCCGGCGATCTTGCCTTCACACTCCGCGATCAGCGCTTCGGTTTTGTGCCTGCGCCAAAGAGCGTTTCCCGGATCTCCTCCGGCGTGGTAACCACTTCTTCCGGGGCTTTTTCATACACCGCCAGCTCATAAATCATGGCGTAAATGGCTGCCGCATCTTCGGGGCGTGCCTGACGAAGGGTGATGCTCATTGTTTTTCCAGCTTTTTAGCGTGCGTCTTGATTGATGGCGTTAAGCATACGGCGTATTGTCTGAAGAATTAAGTGCAATGAAATCAACAAATGATGAATATTATGCATCCGGCCCTGAGACGTCTTGATTTAAACCTGCTGCCCGTTTTCGACGCGATTTACCGCCACCGCTCCGTTCGCCTGGCCGCTGACGAGCTGGCGATGAGCACATCCGCGCTCAGCCATGCGCTGTCGCGTCTGCGTGCCACCCTGAATGACCCGCTGTTTTTCCGCGAAGGGCACCGCATGTCCCCCAGCGTGTATGCCTCTCAGCTTGCGCCTTCCATTGCTTCCGCACTGTCGTTCCTGAATCATGAGCTGACTCCGCAGCCGGAGTTTGATGCAGCCAGCAGTTCGGAGTGCTTACAAATTGCGATAACGGACTTTACCGCGCTGTGCATTTTCCCGGCTCTGATGCACAGGCTGCAGCTTACTGCCCCGGGTTTACGCTTTGAATTGCGCTATCTGCCGCACAGCCCGGCGCTGACGGAACTGCTGGCGGGCGAGGTGGATCTGGCGCTGGGCTTCAGCACTCAGGATGATATCCGGCACCCGGAGCTGGAAGAGATCGACTGGTTTGAAGATGAGTATGTGGTCATTAGCAACGCGCGCCGGACGCGGCTGACGCTGGAGGATTATCTCGCTGCCCGACACCTGGTGGTGACGCCATGGAATGAGAAGCAGGGCGTTCTTGACGTACGGCTTGAGCAGCTGGGCTATACCCGACAAATCGCGATCAAAACGCCGTCGATGCTCAGCGCACCGTTTATCGTAGCGGAAAGTGACCTGCTGATGGCCATTCCTCGTTACGCCGCTGAGAAGCTGGTTACGGCAGCAGGCCTGAGGATTTTTCCTTTACCGTTCTCGATACGCACGTTTGAAGTGAAAATTTACTCGCATAAACGCAGCGCCCAGCGGGGCGCAACGCGCTGGCTGAAGGAGGAACTGCAAACGCTGGCGCAGGCTGCCAGGGGACGGTAGGCCGGGTAAGCGCAGTGCCGCCCGGCAGAAAGGACGGTCAGTAACGGATCTTTAATTTAACGGCAGGCTATTTGTTAGTGGACAGCCCAACCCGCGCTTTCATGTAGAGCAGAGTGAGTCTGTCCATAGAAACTTAGCTCCGGAAGATTTTATTCATCCAGTAACGGTTTTCGATTATCTTTCGCTGGCTCTGGCTTGAGTTTTTCAACGGGAATACTGCACATGCTTTCCGCTATTATCCCAAAAAGAGAGTCTTTCGGATAACTTTCCCATTGTCCTACATCCTGTGTCACATGTACGACATCACCTTCCGCGAACGGTTTGGAAAAATAGGTTCGCGCCATAATAGCACGCTGGTTTTTGTCGCAATTAATCACGTCGATTGCCCGGGAACTCGCTATGTAGACGGGAGGATGTTTTATAATGAGTGTCTTCTCGGCGTAGTTATTGATGAAATAAAAGCGGCGTAAGCGGTCGTTACCCTGATAAGTTGAAATCACCCGAAGATCGATATACGAAGCAATTTTCTTATCTTCAAGGATTTTTATGACGCCTGCCGGTGGCTTGGGGGGAGACTGGGGCTGGGGTTTACTTGTCCCGGTACAACCTGTCAGCATAAGTAATACCAGCCATGTTAGCTTTTTCATTTCGCATCCCCTGCGGATAAATCAGGTCGTAATGTCGTCAGCATGTCAGGCGTTACATTTCCCTGAACGGTACAGAGCAATAATGTCCCGTCGTTGCTTTTGCTGAGCATTAACAGTTTTTCCGTACTTTCTTTTGCCGGAGCAATACCTGACACCGCCTGCGCGTTGTCTTCCCACTCACTGGTTGGGTTGATTTTAATCATCGTCTGAGAAACATAATCATCTCCCGCCTTTTTCCAGGACAAATGCTCAAGTCTGGACATCACTTCTTCTTGTGACTCTTTGAAAATGAGTCCCCAGTAATAGTACTTACCGTAATTGATTTCATCGAGATTGCTGGTTTGCAGGTAATATCCCGATACCGTCAGATTTAATTCATGCAGCGGTTGAGCAAACCAGATGGTGCGATTGCCGTCTTCAGGGGCTTTGAACCAGGCCTGCGAATGCTTGTTGAGCGTTAAGGGGGCTACGCGGCTGAGTTTGGCTCGCTGATGATAAATCTCGTTGAAAAAGGTTGAGTCGCAGCGGGTCAACGTTTGTGTCAACGTGCTGGCGTGAACCGCGGGTGTGGCTACAGCCATACCTGCTATGAGCCCAATGGAGGAGATGAGTTTACGCATGTAATATCCCTATATTAAAAAAAGACCCTATTTTTATCGGCTTATCAGAATGAGACTTTACGCTTTTTATTTTGCTTTGTTATCTGGCGTATTCAATGCCTCCCCCGAGTTTTGTACAAAACCTCAACCCTCTCATCTTTAGGTTTACACAGCGGTAACAAAATAGGTACCATACCCCCCTATAGTATCAGGAGGGAGTATGCCGCATTCACCCGAAGATAAAAAACGTATTCTTACCCGCGTCCGCCGCATTCGGGGCCAGGTTGATGCCCTTGAACGCGCGCTGGAGTCGGGCGACCCCTGTCTGGCCATCCTGCAGCAAATTGCCGCCGTGCGCGGGGCTGCCAATGGCCTGATGGGCGAAATGGTTGAAATTCACCTCAAAGATGAGCTGGTAGCGGGGGAAACCACGCCGGATCAGCGTGCCGTTCGCATGGCGGAAGTCGGCCATTTACTGCGCTCTTATCTAAAATAAATCCACATACCTGACAAGAAGGGAAGACATATGAAATCTCGCGCTGCAGTTGCATTTGCCCCCGGCCAGCCGCTCAAAATCGTTGAAATTGACGTGGCACCGCCGAAGAAAGGCGAAGTGCTGATCAAAATCACCCATACCGGCGTATGTCATACCGATGCGTTTACGCTCTCGGGCGACGACCCGGAAGGCGTCTTCCCGGCGGTGCTCGGCCATGAAGGCGGCGGGATTGTGGTAGAAGTGGGCGAGGGCGTGACCAGCCTGAAGCCGGGCGATCACGTGATCCCGTTGTACACTGCGGAATGCGGCGAGTGTAAGTTCTGTAAATCCGGCAAAACTAACCTCTGCCAGGCCGTTCGCGCCACCCAGGGGAAAGGGCTGATGCCCGACGGGACGACCCGTTTCTCCTACAACGGCGAGCCGGTTTATCACTACATGGGCACCAGCACCTTCAGCGAATACACCGTTTGCGCGGAGATCTCGCTGGCGAAGGTGAACCCTCAGGCGCCGCTGGATAAAGTCTGCCTGCTGGGCTGCGGCGTGACCACCGGTATTGGCGCGGTGCATAACACCGCAAAAGTCAAAGAGGGCGATACCGTGGCGGTGTTCGGTCTCGGCGGCATTGGTCTGGCGGTGATCCAGGGCGCGGTGCAGGCGAAGGCCGGCCGTATCATCGCGGTCGATACCAACCCGGAGAAATTCAGGCTGGCGGGTGAAATGGGCGCGACCGATTTTGTGAACCCGAAAGATCACGAGAAGCCGATTCAGGACGTCATCGTTGAGATGACCGACGGCGGCGTGGACTTCAGCTTCGAGTGTATCGGCAACGTCAACGTGATGCGTTCCGCGCTGGAGTGCTGCCACAAAGGCTGGGGTGAGAGCATCATCATTGGCGTGGCCGGTGCGGGTCAGGAGATTAAAACCCGTCCATTCCAGCTGGTCACCGGGCGCGTATGGCGCGGTTCCGCGTTTGGCGGCGTGAAGGGCCGTACCCAGCTTCCGGGTATGGTTGAAGATGCGATGGTCGGCAAGATTCAGCTCGATCCGTTCATTACCCACCGCTTACCGCTGGAGCAGATCAACGAGGCGTTTGATCTGATGCACGAAGGAAAATCCATCCGTACCGTTATCCATTTCGGCGACAAGTAACTCTTCTGCCAGCGGTTTTTCGCCGCTGGCATTTCTTTAATAATCTTCTCTAAAGTGTGACCAGTGCGGCGTTTTTAGCCGTAATCTAAATCTCTGCCGTGCCGATGACTATTTAACAGGCGTGTTTTTACGCATCTTACCTACAAGAGAGTCGACGGTCATGGACAACACTACTTCGATGCTGGCGCAGCGCAAGCTGGGCTTCTTGCATCACATCAGGCTGGTTCCGCTGTTTTCCTCCATTCTCGGTGGCATTATTCTTCTGTTTGCCTTGAGCTCTGGTCTGGCAGGGTATTTCCTGCTGCAGGCCGATAACGATCAGCAGGATGTCACATCCGAAATTCAGGTGCGTATGGGGCTGTCGAACAGCTCAAACCATCTGCGAACCGCGCGTATCAATCTGATCCACGCCGGTGCGGCAAGCCGTATCGCAGAGATGGATGCGATGAAGCAGAACATCAGCGAGGCGGAAACGCGTATTAAGCAGTCCCAGGAGAGCTTTACCGCCTACATGAATCGCGCCGTGCGTACCGCCGAGGGCGCAGCGCTGGATGCGGAGCTTAAGACCCGGTATGACGCCTATATTGCGGGCATGCAGCCGATGGTGAAATTCGCCAAAAACGGCATGTTCGAGGCGATTATCAACCACGAAAACGAAACGGCGCGTCCGCTGGACGACGCGTACAACGCCGTGCTGCTGAAGGCAATTAAGATCCGTACCGACCGTGCCAATGCGCTAACGGCGCAGGCGCACAGCCGCACGCAGCTGGGCCTGATGTTTATGGTGGGCGCGTTTGCGCTGGCGCTGGTGCTGACGGCGATGACCTTTGTCGTGCTGCGCCGCACGGTAATCAATCCGCTGCAGCGGGCAGCGAAACGTATCGAGAATATCGCTAAGGGCGACCTGACGATGCCGGACGACGTGGCCGGGCGCAGCGAAATTGGCCGCCTGACGCGGGATCTGCAAACCATGCAGCACTCGCTTGAAAAAACGGTCGGCACCGTGCGTCAGGGGGCGGAGGAGATTTACCGCGGCACCAGCGAGATCTCTGCCGGTAACACCGATCTCTCTTCCCGCACCGAGCAGCAGGCTGCCGCCATCGAGCAGACCGCCGCCAGCATGGAACAGCTAACCGCGACGGTGAAACAGAACGCGGATAACGCCCATCATGCCAGCAAGCTGGCGGAAGATGCCTCCGGGAAAGCCACCCGCGGCGGCCAGATGGTCTCCGGCGTGGTGAAAACCATGGGCAATATCTCCAGCAGCTCGAAGAAAATCTCTGAAATCACCGCCGTGATTAACAGCATTGCCTTCCAGACCAATATCCTGGCGCTTAACGCGGCGGTAGAAGCGGCGCGAGCGGGTGAACAGGGGCGCGGATTTGCCGTGGTGGCCAGTGAAGTGCGCACCCTGGCAAGCCGCAGTGCGAATGCCGCAAAAGAGATCGAAAGCCTGATCAACGAATCGGTTTCGCTGATCGATCAGGGGTCCGGTGAAGTCGTTGCCGCCGGTAACACCATGAATGAGATCGTCGAAGCGGTGAAGCGCGTCACCGACATCATGCTGGAGATTGCCGCGGCGTCCGATGAGCAGAGTCGCGGTATCGTCCAGGTGAGCCAGGCGATTTCGGAGATGGATAAAGTGACCCAGCAGAACGCCTCGCTGGTGGAAGAAGCCTCCGCAGCGGCGGCGTCTCTGGAAGAACAGGGCGCGCGTCTGACCGAGGCGGTTGGGGCGTTTCGTCTGAGCGGTGCGAAGCCGAACCGCGCGGTGACGGCTGCACCGGTGGCGCAGAACGTACCGTTGCGCCCGGCGGCGACAGTTTCGGGGGATAACTGGGAGATGTTCTGAGTCGCGTGTTTTGTCGGGTGGCGGCTTCGCCTTACCCGACCTACTTGTATTTGTAGGCCCGCGTAAGCGTAGCGCCACCGGGCAAAAAAAAGGGACCTTTCGGTCCCTTTTTTCATTTGTTACTGCTTATCGGGTAACGCGTACGCGATAACGTAATCACCGCGATCCGGCGACTGGCGGGCGCCACCGGCGTTAATGATGATGTACTGCTTACCGGTTTTCGGCGACACGTAGGTCATCGGGCCGGACTGGCTGCCGACCGGCAGGCGGTCTTTCCAGATCTCTTTCCCGGTGGCGGTATCAAACGCGCGCAGGTAGAAATCCTGGGTGCCGGCAAAGAACAGCAGGCCGGACTGGGTCGAGAGCGATGCCCCAAGCGTCGGCATGCCGATTGGGATTGGCATGTCCATGCGGATGCCCAGCGGGCCGGTATCTTCCACCGTACCAACAGGAACCTGCCACACCAGCTTGCCGGTTTTCAGGTCAACGGCCGACATGGTGCCAAACGGCGGCTTCTGGCACGGAATGCCCAGCGGCGACAGGAAGCGCTCGCGCATTGCGCCGAACGGCGTGCCGTCCATCGGGACAATCCCCATCTCGATGCCGCTGGCATCTTTCGCCACGTTCGCGCGCGGCACCATGTAGTTTGCCAGACCCAGACGCATATCGTTGACGAACATCAGGCTGTTGTTCGGGTCAACGGAGACGCTGCCCCAGTTCATCCCGCCGAGTGAGCCAGGGAACTGCAGGGAACGGTCAAGACCCGGTGGAGTGAAGACACCCTGATGACGCATCTCTTTAAACTGAATGCGGCACAGCAGCAGGTCGACTGGCGTCGCGCCCCACATGTCGGACTCGGTCAGCGTCTGGTTGCCAATCATCGGCATGCCAACAGAGTACGGCTGGGTTGGGGAGTAGCGTTCACCTTCAACGTTACCCGCCGGGACAGGGCGTTCCTCGACCTTCGCCACCGGCTTGCCGGTTTCGCGGTTAAGCATGAAGATCATGCCCTGCTTGCTGGTCTGCACCAGCACAGGCGTGGTGCCGCCCTTGCCGTCAGGCAGGTCGTACAGCAGCGGCTGGGAAGGCAGGTCAAAGTCCCACAGGTCGTGGTGGGTGGTCTGGAAATGCCAGCGGACCTGGCCGGTGGCCGCGTCGACGGCGACGATGGAGGAACTGTACTTATCGTCCAGCGCGGTACGCTCGCCCGCCCAGAAGTCTGGCGTGGCGTTGCCGGTTGGCAGGTAGATCAGGTTCAGTTTGGCGTCGTAGGACATCGCTGACCAGACGTTCGGCGTGCCGCGGGTGTAGGTCTGGCCTTCCGGCGGCAGGCCGGTCAGGTTCGGATTACCCGGATCCCATGCCCAGGCCAGCTTACCGGTGTGAACGTCGTAGGCGCGAACCACGCCCGGCGGCTCGCCGGTCGAGTAGTTATCCGCGACGCGACCGCCGACGACAACGACGTTCCCGGCCACCAGCGGCGTCGAGGTTTGCTGATAATATCCGGGCTTAATCTCACCCATGCCGACGCTCAGATCCACGGTTCCATGGTCACCGAAGTCGTCGCAGACCTTGCCGGTATCCGCGTTGATGGCAATCAGACGGGCATCGGTGGTGGGCAGGAACAGACGGCGAGGACATGCCGCTGGCTGTGTTTCTGCCTGTGACGTTGTCACGGTGGAGTGGTCTTCAAAATAGCCCAGACCGCGACAGCGCTGCCAGTTAGGGGCCGTGGCTTTGGAATCGTAGCGCCATTTTTCTTTACCGGAATCCACGTCCAGCGCCAGCACTTTACTGTACGGCGTACAGACATACAGCGTGTCGCCAATCTGCAGCGGCGTGTTCTGATCTTCCGCACCCGAGCCGTTGCTCTGCGGAATATCGCCGGTGTGCGCAACCCACGCGACTTTCAGCGAGCTGACGTTTTGCTTGTTAATCTGGTCCAGCGCGGCGAATCGGTCACCGTGGGTGGTGTTGCCCCAGTGCTCCCAGTTCTTTTGCTGCTCGCCGGGTGCGACGGGTTTCACCGGCACGGGCTCGTTCGCTGCCACAAGGGTTTGCGGCTTAAACATCCAGCCGAGGCTGACCAGCATGGCCACCGCGAGCAGCGCCGCGACGCCAAAAGCGGGGGCTTTGTTTGGTGCAGTGTGGTTTGCCGCACGCAGGAAGGGCCAGACGATGGCGCACAGGAACGCCAGCACGGCAAAGGTAAACAGGCGGGAGAAGAGCGGCCAGAAATCCCAGCCCGCATCGCTTACCGCCCAGAACAGCGAGGCAATAAACGCGATGCCGTAAAGCAGGATCCCGCTGGTGCGGTTGAGGAAAATCAGGATCGCGGCAATCACCATTGCCACGCCCATTATCAGGAAGTAACTACTCCCGCCTACGGTGGCGAGCTTAAAGCCCAACCCGCCGACCGCCAGACCGATGAGCATCATCAGTCCGGCAAGAAGCCACTGCAGAATACGCGGTATTCCACGTGGCGCGCTGCCAAATGCCATTTCTCTCTCCTTTAGATCCCGCCGCCGTGTCGGGTATGTACCAGTTGGGTAATAAATGCGGTGGGATTGATGATTAGTACGGGTGAATTCGTTTTTTTCAAACCGTTTGTGAACCATTTGGTGAATTCACGGCTATGATAAAACTGTTAAATTGTTTTACGCAATTGTTAATGAATGATTTCGCATTATTTGATTAACGCGCAGGTCTGTTCCCTCGCCCCTTTAGGGGAGAGGGTTAGGGTGAGGGGTATTAAACCGGCATCGATTTACGGATGGCGCTCAGCAGCGTTTGCGCGCCGGTGGAAAGCGGGGTATCTACCCGGGTCAAAATGCCGATAGGTTCACCAGCGCCGGGGGCCGTTACCGGGAGAGCGGTCAGCGTGCCCTGGCGCAAATCATCTTTTACCGCGCCGGAGGGAACGAACCAGACGTAGTCATAGTCGAGGGTGAGCTGGCGTGAAAGCGAGGCTGACAGCGTTTCGATACACCCTGAGGGCAGCGTACACCCCTGCATTTGCAGCAAGATTTCGGCGGTCTGACGCGGGACGGTCCCTTTCGGGCACACCACCACCGGCCACTCCATGACGCGGCTTAACGTCACCGTGTCCTGCAGCAGAGGGTGATCGGGACGAACCACCAGCTTCAGGGACTCCAGGAACAGCAGCTCGTAATTGAGACCGCCCATCAGTTCAGGGTCGGACATGCGGCCAATCCCGATATCCAGCTCGCCCGATTTCAGCCCCGCGAGCAGCATGGTGTTATTCATGGTGGCAACCTGGATCGTGGTATGCCGTTG
Source organism: Enterobacter sp. FB (assembly GCF_000805795.1). Classification (NCBI taxonomy): domain Bacteria; kingdom Pseudomonadati; phylum Pseudomonadota; class Gammaproteobacteria; order Enterobacterales; family Enterobacteriaceae; genus Enterobacter; species Enterobacter sp. FB. Next base: position 1,389,178 of record NZ_JSZC01000013.1, read on the forward strand.
CTGCTTGTGGAACTGGCCAATCACCGGCGGAAGAATGCCCAGCGCGGCGGTGGGCAGTGCCCCGACGCGGACGACCTCGCTGGTGTGTTCTTCTTTTCGGTGCAGGGACTGGCCTGCGGTATTGAGCGCATCCAGCACTTTGACGGCGTGCGTAAGGAACTGTTCGCCCACGATGGTAAGCTGCGCCCCCAGCCGACCCCGGTCAAAAAGACGGGCGCCGGTCAGCTGTTCAAGCTCGTTGAGGGTTTTCGAGAGCGCAGGCTGGCTCAGGTTAAGAGTTTCAGCCGCACGCCCCAGCGTTCCCTGTTGAGCGACGGCCACAAATGTATGCAAATGGCGCAAGCGTATGCGCTGACTGAACAGACCATTTTTTTCCATAGGCGATGTTAAAAACAGAGCGATGCGGGTGACAAGCTAAGTTGTTTAATTTTGATAACTTGATAGCAAAATATTTTTAACATTTGATCTGTTTGAGTTACAACATGTTTTTCGGCAGGGGAAGAAAAGTGAACATCCTTGTTCATTTATTGCTCACTGCAGAGAGGGAGGGTTAAGGGGTCAGATCACGCCGTCACCGCCGTCAGAACACCATACCTGGCCGGAGGTAAATGAACATTCATCCGAGGCCAGCGTGACGTACAGCGGGGCAATCTCGACGGGCTGACCCGGACGTCCCAGCGGGGTATCGCCGCCAAACTCCTTCACTTTTTCCATCGGCTGGCCGCCGCTGGATTGCAGTACCGTCCAGTAAGGTCCGGGAGCGACCGCGTTGACGCGAATGCCTTTCGGACCCAGCTGCTTGGCTAAGGATTTGGTAAATACCGCCAGGCAGGCTTTGGTCTTGGCGTAGTCCAGCAGCACCGGGCTCGGCTTCACGGCCTGAACGGAGGAGGTATTAATGATAACGGACGAGGCTTTCAGGTGGCGCAGCGCCGCCTTTGTGATCCAGAAGGGGGCATAGACGTTGGTTTTAAACGTCGCGTCAAAATCTTCGGTAGTCAGCTCTTCAAGGGATTCACGGAACTGCTGACGACCGGCGTTATTGACCAGAATATCCAGCCCGCCCAGCTTCGAGACGGCTTCTTCGACCAGATTCTGGCAGAAGGTTTCGTCCCGAACGTCACCCGGCAGCGCGACGGCATTCCGGCCTTCGGCTTTGATCAGGTCGATGACCTCCGCGGCGTCTTTTTCCTCTTCAGGCAGGTAGTTAATGGCCACGTCTGCACCTTCACGGGCATAGGCGATGGCCACTGCGCGACCGATACCCGAGTCACCGCCGGTGATCAGCGCTTTTTTACCGGCCAGGCGGCCATGCCCTTTGTAGCTAGTTTCCCCGTGGTCGGGTACAGGTTGCATTTCGGATGCCAGTCCCGGTGGCGTTTGCGGCTGTTCCGGGAACGGGGGCTGCGGGTAAGCGTTCGTACGTTGTTGGGTATCACTCATAGCTGACTCCTTAAGCCAAGGGGTGAGATTTGATGGATAACTGCAGCGTTAACGCTTCGCTGAATTATTTCTGCAAACGATCGACACGGACGACGGCAGGAGATGATTTTTTATCAAGCGAACCGTTGATGTTGATCATCTGGTCGGGTTTTACCGTTCTGCCGTCGAAGACTGCCTGGGGAATAATAACGTCGATTTTTCCGGTTTTATCCTGAAATACAAACTTATCGCCGCTACCGTCAATAAGATTACCGCGTAATGAAATGGTCGCACCGTCGTGCAGTTGTTTTGCCTGATCGATGGTCATAATACGCGCGTCATCGGTTCCGCGATATCCGCTATCCAGGGCGTGGGGCGGCGGCGGGGCTTCACCTTTTTGTAACCCGCCGTTATTATCTGCCCATGCGGCCGGAACCAGAAATATCAAAAAAGCGGAAATAAGCGATAATTTCATCGGATATCCTTCATTTTGGGTGTCTTGACTTATTAAGTATTGTTGCTATTCCTTTATGTGGCAAATGTGATAAGTCCTAAAAACAATCGCGTTAGAAATCAAAATTATCGGATAATAAGCGAAACGGTGACGATGGCCATGAAGCGTGAAAATGAAAAGTTACCCGGGATAGAGGAAAGATATCGCTTGCTGACGTTTGAATACGCGTTTCGTCAGGTGGGGTTTATTGTTCTGTTAGGTATTATCGTTGCCGCCATTGCCGGTCTGTTTTCAAGCGGAATAGTCAGCGATACGGTAAAAACAAATTCCGCTAAGTCGCTGACCATAAACTATGAGCGCTTCGGGCGGCGGGAGACGGAGACACGGATACAGCTTGCGTTTCCGGTGAAAACGGAGGGAACCTATACCCTCAGCGTCACCAGCGAGAGTAGCGAGGCGTATGATCCAGGCAGCGTCTGGCCCCAGCCGGACGCCATGTTCAGCCACGGAAACAGCCTCTATTTTGTTTATCACAACCTGAAAAAGACGGATAACTTTTCGGTATTACTCTTTACCACACCGTCCCGGGCCGGTAAATGGAACTCGGTCATCCGCGTAAACAACGAGCCGGAGATCACCCTCTGGCAATTTATTTACCCGTAGGAGGCTGATATGGATATGGTCTTTCGTGCGCTGGCTATTTATCTGTTCCTCGTGGTGGTATTTAAAGTGGCCGGGCGACGCGCGCTGCTGCAGATGACCAGCTTTGACCTCATTCTTCTCCTGATAATTAGTGAAGCCACGCAGCAGGCGCTTCTGGGGCAGGATTTTTCCGTCACCGGCGCGATGATTACGATTACCACCCTGGTGGTAGTGGATATTATTTTTGGCCTTATGAAAAAATATTTTTCCCCGGTAGAGAATATTCTGGACGGCACTCCAGTGATTCTGGTGGAAAACGGCGTTCCCTTGGCGGATAAACTCAAAAAGGTCGATGTCTCTTGCGATGATATTCTGGTTTCCGCGCGTCAGAATAATGGCATTACCGAAATAAGCCAAATTAAATATGCCATACTTGAGCGCAATGGACATATTTCAATCATTCCTTTCGAGAAATAAGAGGCGGCAAGATGAGCAATCTTTTGCACGATAACCATTACACCGTCGGTGAACTGACAAAAAAACTGGCGAGCAAGTTAACCGATGCCGGGCTGCGCTTAACCACGGCGGAATCCTGCACCGGGGGAAAGCTCTCGGTGGCGCTCTGCGCTGAAGAGAACACGGCCGATTTTTATGATGTCGGGCTGGTGGTGTTCAGCGATGCCGCGAAAGCGCGGATCCTCGGCGTGCGTCCTGAAACGCTGGCGCGCTATACCGCCGTCAGCGAACAGACGGTGACCGAGATGGCCGCCAGCATCCGCGACATTGCCCAGGCGGATATCAGCATCGCCATCAGCGGATACGCTGGCCCGGAAGGGGGCGACGACGGCACGGCGGCGGGGACGGTCTGTTTTGCGTGGAACATACGTGGCGAGACGAAAACCCGTACCGTGCTTTTCTCCGGAGACTGTCAGGACGTGGTGGAAAAAGCGGTGCATTTTTCGCTGGCAGAGCTGGTAACAGCATTGTCGGACGGAAATAACGGTTGAGTTCACGTGGAGGTTCTATGGCTGTCATAGTGATTACCGGTGGGACGGCGGGCGTGGGAAAAGCCACGGCGCTGCGCTTCGCAAAAGCAGGTTACGATGTGGGCCTCATCGCCCGCGATGAAGCCAGCCTGCACTCCACCCAGGAAGAGTTGCGCCGCTTCGGCGTAAATGCGCACGCCGTGCAGGCGGACGTCGCCGACAGTCAGGCAGTGGTGGATGCGGCTAACGAGATTGAGTATCGCCTCGGTGCGATTGATGTCTGGGTCAACAACGCCATGGGGGCCGTGCTGGCACCGTTTCGTACCCTTACGCCGGACGAGTTTCGGCGCGTGACCGAGGTGACATACCTCGGCTACGTGAACGGCACCCGCGCGGCGCTTGAGCTTATGGTTCCGCGCGACAGGGGCGTGATTATTCAGGTAGGGTCCGCGCTGGCCTACCGTTCCATTCCCCTGCAGTCCGCCTACTGCGGGGCCAAAGCGGCGATTCGCGGGTTTTCCGATGCGGTGCGCACTGAGCTGATGCATGAGAACAGCCGGGTTCAGCTTTCGATGGTGCAGATGCCGGGGCTCAATACGCCGCAGTTCGAATGGGCAAGGAACAAGTTCGCGTGGGCAATGCGGCCGGTACCGCCGGTGTTCGAGCCTGAAGTCGCCGCCAGCGCCATCTTCAGGGTGGCGCAAAAGCCGGTGCGCGAGCTGTGGGTTGGCAGCAGCACCATTCAGTCGATTGTCGGGCAGTTCCTCTTCCCGGGTTTTCTGGACAGGCTGATGGTGAAGAAAGCCTGGGAAGGTCAGATGACCGACGATCTGAAAGCGCCGGACCGCCGGGATTATCTCGACCAGCCGGTTAACGACCTGCACAAAATCCATGGCCGTTTCACTGACGAAGCGAAAACCCGCGCGTCGTCCGTGACCTCCGGTATGCCGGGCAAAGTGGCGTTAGGGGCCCTTGCGGTGGCGGGTATTGTGTTGACGCGTTTGATAATCCGCCGGAAACCGTAATCAGCGCAGCGCGCTGCGGTGCGTCCAGAACCAGCGATAGCCGTAGCCGCCAAGGCTGAGCTCGACGGTTTTACCGCAAACCAGCGCGTCATCGTAGCGTTTGTCCGCGAGACAGGCGGTCCAGGTCGTGTTGCGGATCCCCTTCACGGTGAACTGCACCGGCTGGTCAATGAAGTTAACAAAGGTCAGGATACTGCGTTCTTCGGTCTCGTAATAGATCCCCAGCACCGCGTCACTGTCGATCGTGAGGAGCCGAAAGGGCGCAACGGCAATTTCGGGGAACTCCGAGCGGGTATTGGCGATATCAATGATGCGGTGCAGGAGCGAGTTGCGGTGGAGCAGCGAATCAGCGACGTTGATTTTTTGATAGCGGTAAGGACCGCGGTCGATAATCGGCGCGATAAATTTTTCCGGGTCGGCTGCCGGAAAACCGCCGCCTTGCGATCCTGCCCACTGCATGGGGGTGCGCACGGCGTAGCGCTCTTCCAGATCGAGGTCATCCCCCATGCCGATCTCATCGCCATAGCGCATCACCGGAACGCCGGGCAGGGAAAAGAGTACCGCGTGGCAGAACGCCAGCCGCTTCAGATCGCCGTTCAACATCGGCGCCAGGCGGCGGCGGATCCCGCGCTGGTAGACGTTCATCTCGTCGTCAGGGGCGAAGGTATCGAGGACAAACTGTTTGTCTTTCTGGCTGATGCCCTCCAGATCCAGCTCGTCGTGATTGCGCAGCCAGTTGGCAAAACAGCATGAATCGGGCGGGACGATCATTTTCTTCACCGCGTTGCGCAGCGGACGGGCGCTTTTGCGGGCCAGGCTAACGTAAAAATATTTGTTGAGCCAGAAATTGAGCACCAGATTCAGGCGGTCATTATTGCCAAAGTAGTCCTGATAGGCCTCCACCTCGACGTCCACTTCACCCAGCAGGATCGCGTCCGGATTATGCTCCTCAATCAGACGGCGCATATGTTCGAGGATCCACAGGCCCTTTTTTTCATCACCGTTTCCCGCCTGCGTGGTCAGGTGGGAGGCGGCATCCAGGCGGAACCCCGACACGCCCAGCTTGAGCCAGAAGAGGATGATGTTCTCGATCTCTTTCAGCACCGCGGGCGAGGTCAGGTTCAGGTCCGGTTCGTGGCGATAGAACATGTGCCGGTAGTATTGTCCCGCTTCGTCATCCCAGGTCCAGATGCTCTCCTCCACGCCGGGAAACATGGGGGGCGTATCGTCGTCGTCACTATCTGACCAGAGGTAGTAATCCCGATAGGGTGACGCCGGGTTACGGCGGGCCTGCTGGAACCAGGGATGCGCGTCAGAGGTGTGCTGGATCAGCAGTTCAATAATGACCTGCATGCCCAGCTCGCGGGCCTGTTCGATAAAGGCGATGATATCGGCCAGCTTTCCGAAGCGGGGATCCACCTGGAGATGGTCGCTGACGTCATAGCCTTCATCGAGAAAGGGCGTGAGATAAAACGGGGTGATCCAGATAACCGTCGCCCCCATGCGGCGAATGTACCGCAGCTTGGCCGCTATCCCGGCGATGTCCCCGCAGCCATCGCCGTTCAAATCATAAAAGAGTGCGGTATCAATCTGGTAAATAATGGCCCGTGTATGCCAGTCCGTCATAGCGTGCCTCAGTGATAGCCTTCAGTATCCGAAACCTTGCCCCGGAACACGTAGTAGCTCCACGCGGTGTACACCAGGATCACCGGAATAATCAGTAACGTCCCAACCAGCATAAACAGCTGGCTGGCAGGCGGGGCCGCGGCCTCCCACAGAGTGATACGCGGCGGAATAATGTTCGGCCAGAGGCTGATACCCAGTCCGCTGAACCCGAGGAAGATCAGCCCCAGCGTCAGCAGGAAAGGGCGCGCGTGGCTGGACGGATTGCGGGTCAGGCGCCAGATCAGCACGCTGAAGATCCCGACCAGCAGCGGAACCGGCAGGAACCAGAAGAAGTTGGGCAGGGTAAACCAGCGGTCGGCGACGTACTGCCAGCCGAGCGGCGTCCAGACGCTGACCACCGCGATAACCACCATCAGCGCCAGCAGCACGTGGCGGGTCAGTTCGCGCATGCGTTGTTGCAGCGCGCCTTCGCTTTTCATGATGAGCCAGGTGGTGCCCAGCAGCGTGTAGGCGACGACCAGACCGATGCCGCAGAAGAGGTTGAAAGGCGTGAGCCAGTCCAGCGAAGAGCCGACAAAACGTCGGCCCTCCACGTCAAAGCCGTTGATCACGGCGCCCACCACCACGCCCTGGCTGAAGGTGGCGAGCAGGGAGCCGCCGGCAAAGGAGTAGTCCCAGAATTTGCGGTGTGAAGGGGTGGCTTTGAAGCGGAACTCAAAGGCAACGCCGCGAAAGATGAGGCCGATCAGCATCGCGGTGAGGGGGATGGTCAGCGCATCAATGATCACCGCATAGGCCAGCGGAAACGCGCCGAACAGCCCCGCGCCGCCGAGCACCAGCCAGGTCTCGTTGCCGTCCCAGACGGGCGCCACGCTGTTGACCATCACATCGCGCTTTTTGGCATCGCCCACGAAGTTAAACAGCAGGCCAATCCCCAGATCGAAGCCGTCCATAATGATATACATCAGCGTGGCAAACACGATGATGGCAAACCAAATCACTGAGATATCGACGCCCATCAGATTCTCTCCTCTTCCGGAACAGACTCCGCGGCTGACAGCGGACGGGCAGGCGTGCCCGAGGTGTTTGACGTCAGCGTATCAACGGGCTGAGGACCTTTCTTAATCAGCCGGATGAGATAAACATAGCCCACGCCAAATACGGATGAGTAGACGACGAAGAACGCCAGCAGGCTAATGCTCATCTGCAGGGTGCTGTGCAGCGATACCGCGTCGATGGTGCGCAGGTAGCCATAGACAACCCACGGCTGACGGCCTACTTCGGTGGTCACCCAGCCGGCAAGCAGCGCGACCAGCCCCGCAGGCCCCATGCAGAGGGCAAACCACTGGAACGGACGCGAGTGGTAAAGTCGATGGCGATAGCGTAGCCAGAGGCTGAGCAGACCGAGGGTAATCATCAGCAGCCCCATCCCTACCATAATGCGGAACGACCAGAAAACGATGGTCGAGTTGGGGCGATCCTCTTTCGGGAAGTCTTTCAGCGCCGGGACCTGTTTATCCAGGCTGTGCGTCAGAATCAGGCTGCCGAGCGCGGGGATCTCCAGACCGTATTTGGTGCGCTCTTCCTCCATATCCGGCAGGCCAAACAGCAGCAGAGGGGTGGCCTCGCCGGGCGGATTTTCCCAGTGACCCTCAATAGCGGCGATTTTGGCTGGCTGATGCTCAAGCGTGTTCAGGCCGTGCATATCGCCCACCACCGCCTGGATAGGGGCGACCAGCAGCGCCATCCACATCGCCATCGAAAACATGGTGCGAACGGCGGGCGTATCGTTACCGCGCAGCAGATGCCAGGCGGCCGACGCGCCGACAAACAGCGCGCTGCTCAGGAACGCGGCGATAGCCATATGAATAAGACGGTACGGGAAGGAGGGGTTAAAGACGATCGCCAGCCAGTCCTGCGGGATCACCTGCCCGTTTTCGATAGTGAAACCCTGCGGCGTATGCATCCAGCTGTTGGAGGCGAGGATCCAGAAGGTCGACATCAGCGTGCCGAGCGCCACCATGCAGGTCGAAAAGAAGTGCAGCCCCGGGCCGACCTTGTTCCAGCCGAACATCATGACGCCGAGGAATCCGGCCTCCAGGAAGAAGGCGGTTAATACCTCGTAGGTCAGAAGCGGGCCGGTAATGCTGCCCGCGAACTGGGAGAACCCGCTCCAGTTGGTGCCAAACTGGTACGCCATCACCAGCCCGGAAACGACGCCCATGCCGAAGTTAACGGCAAATATCTTTAGCCAGAAGTGGTACAACGATCGCCAGACGTCGTTTTTGGTGCGCAGCCACATGCCCTCCAGCACCACCAGGTAGCTGGCGAGACCGATGGTGATCGCAGGAAACAGGATGTGGAACGAGACGGTAAAAGCGAACTGAATTCTGGCCAGATGAAACGCATCGAGTTCGAACATGGTCCGTACCTCTGAGACGATGGGGCACGCGAATTGCCGGGCAGGTCAGGCCTGCCCGGCAAACCGATTACGGTTTAGTCTTACCGGCACCCAGCTCGGCACCGGTCAGCGGGTCGGAATGTGGATCGGACTTCGTGCGGGCAGACATCGCCTTAACCAGGGTTGCCTGCTCGGTTGTGAGCGTCACGCTGGCACTGCCATCGCCGCCATCCACCGCAGGCTGGGGGGACTCAACGTAATCGAAATGTTTATCGCTGTTCCAGCTTCCGCGAACCTCTCCACCTTCAGACATATTGTAGTACTTGTTGGTGAATTCCTCGATTGGCGGCAGTTTTCCCGGCGGGAAATTATTACGGATGGACTGCAGCGCCTTCTCAAAGGAGAGCTGATGCGCCGCCTCACGCGTCATCAGAAACGCCAGGGCATCTTTAACGCCGGGATCGTCAGTCACGTTGATCAGCCGTTCATAGATGATTTTGGCTCTGGCCTCGGCCGCCACGTTCGAACGCAGATCTGCCGTCGGCTCGCCAATGGTGTCGACGTAGGCCGCCGTCCAGGGTACGCCCGCTGAGTTGGTTAGCGGGGTTCCGCCGCCGTAGAGCAGGGAGGTGATGTGGCTGTCATTCCCGTTTTCGGTCATGGAGCGATACAGCTCGGCCTCATTTTCCACCCCTTCCGCCAGCGCGCCCTTGGCACCTTTATTCAGCATACCGACCAGGGTACCGATGATTTCGAGGTGGCTTAACTCCTCGGTCGCGATATCCATCAGCATGTCTTTACGGCCCGGATCGTCATCGCTCAACCCTTGCGTAAAGTAGCGGCAGGCGGCGGCCAGTTCACCCTGCGGTCCGCCAAATTGTTCCAGTAAAAGGTTGGCCAGGCCGGGATTCGGTTCGGCGACGCGAACCGTGTATTGCAGCTGTTTGACGTGTCGAAACATGCTCACTCTCCTGTGGGTTATTTTTTCGCTTCGACACCCGACGCGTCTGAACGCAGCAGGAACTGTTCCGTCGTTTGCGGGATATGACGAATCAGCCAGTCGGCCATTTCGCGCTCTTCGGCGAGGATCGTCTCAATAGCGGGTATCGAGGCGGTGTCACCCGCTTTTTTGGCCGCCGCCAGCAGGGAGGTATAGCAGGCGATTTCAAACTGTTCGAAAACATAGCCGCTGATAGAGCCCTTCACGATTTCGTCAGAAGGGAACATGCCGCCGATGGATTGTCCCAGCGCCGCCATTTTGCTCATCGAGTCTTTTAAGACCGAACGAGAAATATCATTACGGTCGAGGATTTCCTCCAGCAATGTGATTTGCCGTTTTGTCTCATTAATATGTTGCTCAATTCTGGCGCGAACATCAGGATAATTATCGATACGGCTGGCCATGGATTCCAGCATAGATTCGGCTTGCTTTTCCATTGCATGGGCATCGCGTAGCCAGTCATGGTAGTGTTCTACGTGATTCATCATTGTATCCTCATTAGGGGTTCGCTTATTTGGTCTCACTTTCAGCAGCCTGATCGGCACGTGCGGCACTGTAGCCAGATAAATGGCCGACAATATTGGCATAAATACTGATGATAATGACCCATAGCACGCTGTTCTTCCACCAGATGACGGAAGGGATAGCGAGAATGAACCATATTATCGCTGCCGCTAAATGGCACCGTTTAATTGTCCTGGGACTGATGCTCATTTTATTTAACCTGTATTATCGCGTCATTTCTGCGCTTTTTGGTTAATATTGCCAACGGCCAGGTCGGTGAGTTTAAGGTCGGTCTCTTTCTCTTCTTCCAGCGTTTCGGCAAGAAGCTTAACGGCTTTTTTATAGCCGAGCTGTTCTGCCAGAGTGGCAAGGGTACCGTAGCTGGCTATTTCGTAATGTTCCACTTTTTGCGCAGCGGCAATTAATGCGGCATCACGGACTTCATTTTTTTCCGTGCTTTCGATGACTTCATTAGCTTCTTCAATTAAGCCTTCCATTGCGACGCATTTCATGCGCTTGAGCTTGATGCCGTCTTCCTGTTCCACGATCTGGTCGATGCGTTCGATCTGACCTTGCGTCTCTTCAAGGTGTGCGGTAAAGGCGGCGCTCAGCTTCTCGCTGGAGGCGGCGCGGGCAAGCTTGCTTAACGCTCGGGTAAGCTGCTTTTCTGCGCTGTAGGTATCCGACAGAAGATGAATAAATACATCCTCTACACTTTTCATATTCATAATTATTACGCTCCGGTAAAATAAAGAAAGGGTACTGCGAGCTTTTCAGCCCGCAGCATGCTCTCTGGTTTTATTAAAAGAGTACTAAATAAGATCAGGAGTTATCAGATTTACGGCCTCCGCCGTGACTGTTCTGTCCCCCTTTCTTACCCGCTTCAGATGCGCGTTGCGGATCGTTTTTAAAATTACCACCGCTGTGCTGGCCACCTTTACGTCCAGCTTCTGATGCTTTTTCACGGTCTTCAGCGAAATTACCGGAACCACCACGATGCTCTGCCATATTAAACCTCATAGTCATATATTGGTTATGTCAGTACGATACGAAAATATTCCGTATCACTCGTCGTTCGAGTAATAACTCTAGTCGCTGTGTGCGATCCGTCAAATGCGTTTTGCTATTTGCGGTTGCGTTATTTTTAAATATTTGTAAATTTGCGCTTCGCTTGCGTTGGAAATATGGATAGACAGGAAGGACTTGTAAACAACTGTTCAGATTATTCCTAACTTTGAGCTAAAAATTTGAAAGCTGAGGATAAAAATAATGACGCACTCAAATTGGTTGATTTCCAGCCAGGGGAAAATAAAAAATACTCCTTTATAGCTAGAAAGCGAAACCATAAATAATTATAAGGAAAATCCTGGATAAAAAGCGACAGGCGCGAAAGGGCGGTTTCGTTAAGGCTTGTTCAGAGGCCAGTCGCACACGGTTTGACCACTGTCGTCTTAAGATCACAAATCAGAAATCTTTCCCCCCGGAAGGAACGGGTTTCTCTACACTCCAGGTAATATTCACTGGAGGCATGACATCATGGCGAACACCATCACGGCTGATGACATTCGGGAACACTTTTCGCAGGCTATGTCGGCGATGTACCAGCAGGAAGTTCCGCAGTACGGCACCTTGCTTGAACTGGTAGCGGACGTAAACCTGGCGGTGCTGGAAAATGATCCACTATTACATGAACAACTGGCAAACGCCGATGAGCTTGCGCGTCTGAACGTCGAGCGTCACGGGGCCATCCGCGTCGGCAGTGCGCAAGAACTTTCAACCCTGCGCCGTATGTTTGCCATTATGGGGATGTACCCGGTCAGCTATTACGATCTCTCCCAGGCGGGGGTGCCGGTCCACTCAACGGCATTTCGGCCGATTGATGATGCGGCGCTGTGCCGTAATCCGTTCCGCATCTTTACTTCGCTGCTGCGCCTTGAGCTGATTGAAAACGTCGCGCTGCGCGAACGTGCGGCGGAAATTCTGTCTCACCGAAACATCTTCACCCCGCGCTGTCTGGCGCTTCTCGATCTGTATGAATCGGAAGGGCAGTTTACCGTCGAGCAGGCGCAGGAGTTTGTGCAGGAAGCGCTGGAAACCTTCCGCTGGCACCGCCATGCGACGGTCGATCAGGAGACCTATCTCGCGCTGCATAACGAGCACCGGCTGATCGCCGATGTGGTCTGCTTCCCAGGCTGTCATATTAACCACCTGACGCCGCGCACGCTGGATATTGACCGGGTGCAGGAGCTGATGCCGAAGTACGGTATTGAGCCGAAAATTTTGATTGAAGGGCCGCCGCGTCGCGAGGTGCCCGTCCTGCTGCGTCAAACCAGTTTCAAGGCGCTGGAAGAGCCGGTGCTGTTTGCCGGTGAACACAAAGGCACCCACACCGCGCGCTTCGGTGAGATTGAGCAGCGCGGCGTGGCGCTGACCCCGAAAGGCCGGGAACTGTACGATAGCCTCCTTGCCCAGGCCGGAACCGGCAAAGATAACCTGACGCACCAGCTCCATCTGCAGGAGATCTTTAGCGCCTTCCCTGACAGCGAACTGTTAATGCGCCGTCAGGAGCTGGCGTATTTCCGCTACCGTCTGACGCCAGCGGGTGAAGCGCATCGCCATGCGTTCCGGCCGGGCGACGATCCGCAGCCGCTGATCGAGCGCGGATGGGTCGTCGCACAGCCGATCACCTACGAAGATTTCCTCCCGGTCAGCGCCGCGGGGATTTTCCAGTCCAATCTCGGGAACGAAACGCAGGCCCGCAGCCATGGTAACGCCAGCCGCGATGCGTTTGAAGCGGCCCTCGGCTGCCCGGTGTATGACGAATTTACCCTCTATGAGGAGGCTGAAACGCGCAGCAAACAGCGTTGCGGTTTGCTCTGAAAGCGTTACTCTGCTGGGGTGTGATGGAAAAAATAAGGTCGTTATGCAAAATCCTTCCGCCCCTGTGGTTGAAACGCGCCAGGGCGCACTGTCTGGTTTAACCGATGAAAATGTCCACGTCTGGTGCGGTATTCCTTATGCCGCACCGCCCGTTGGCGAGTGGCGCTGGCGCTCCCCGCGGCATCCTGAGCCGTGGGATGGCGTTCGCGAGGCTACCGCTTTTTCGGCCTCAAGCTGGCAAAGCAGCGAATATTGCCAGGAGCTGGGCGGGGGCGATCCCGGTCAGTTCTCGGAAGACTGCCTCTATCTGAACGTCTGGTCTCCCACAGAGCGCGCCGGGCCGCTTCCGGTTATGGTCTGGCTGCACGGCGGCGGCTTTACCATCGGTGCGGGTGGCTTACCGCCCTATAACGGCAAAGCGCTGGCCACGCGCGGCGTGGTTGTCGTGACGATCAACTACCGTCTCGGCCATCTCGGCTTTTTCGCCCATCCCGCGCTGAAAGGCGAGGAAGATCGCGTGGTGCATAATTTTGCCCTGCTGGATCAGATCGCCGCCCTCGAATGGGTAAGGGACAATATCGCCGCATTTGGTGGCGACCCCGCTAACGTGACCCTGTTTGGCGAATCCGCTGGCGCGCGCAGCGTGCTCTCTCTGCTGGCCTCTCCGCTTGCAGAAGGATTGTTCCATAAGGCGATTGTGCAAAGCGGGTACACCTTGCCGGACACGCCGCGAGAGCAGGCGTTGCAAAAAGGGGAGGCGCTGGCCGCCCATTTTGGCCTGGAACAGGCGACAGCCGAACAACTGCGCGCCATTCCGCCGGAGGCGTTCTGGCCGCTCACCGCGCCGCTGAACATTGCTCCGGCCCCCATCGTCGGGGATTGCGTTCTGCCTGAAGCGATGCTGGACGTCTTTTTCGCCGCTCGCCAGCACCCCGTGCCGGTAATGATCGGCTCGAACAGCGATGAGGCCAGCGTGATGGCGGTGTTTGGCATCGATCTCGCCGGGCAAATCCAGAAGCTTCGCCGGGAGCGACGCTTCGGGCTGGGGCTGATTAAGCTGCTCTATCCGGGCGTCAAAGGCGATGAGGAGCTGGGCAGGCAGGTGTGCCGCGACATGGCGTTCACTACGATGGGCTACGTCGTGATGCAGGCGCAGCAGCGCGTCGGCGGATTGTGCTGGCGTTACTGGTTTGACTATGTTGCGGAAGCGGAACATGCCACCTATATCAACGGCGCGTGGCACGGCAATGAAGTGCCTTACGTCTTTGATACCCTCGGCCAGGTGGAGCCTTCACGCCAGTATGTCAACGAACGGGATGTGCAGTTTGCTGCTCAGGTGGCCGATTACTGGGTGAGCTTTGCGCGAGACGCAGGACCTCGCGAGGTCCTGCCCGGGCCGACGCACTGGCCCGCATGCCGTAAAGGGCGGGACGTATTATTACGCATTGGCGTGAATAAACATGCAGGTTTTAGGCTTGAAAACCGCTTTATGCGCGCCCGGATGAGCCTCTTCAAACGGGTGATGAAGCACCACGTCAGCCTCGATTAAGCAAACAGGCGCGAAACGCCGCCAGCCCATTTTCCTCCCCTGGCGTTTCGCGCAGCACCAGCCGGTAGCTCGCGCCGGTTTTTATGCTGGTTTCATAAGGCCGCATCAGTCTTCCCGCGCGGACATCTTCGGCCACCAGCGTTTCGTCGGCAATGGCAACGCCCAGCCCCTGAATAGCGGCCGTGATGGCGAGATCCATCGTGTCGAAGTGTTGATTTTTGTGCATGGCAAAGCCCGGGCCTTCCTGTTTCGTCAGCCACAGTGACCAGTCTGTCTTATCCCTTGTCGGGTGCAGGAACGTCAGCGATCCCAGCGCTGCACCCGCCCGCACCGGGCTTATCACCGGGGTGAGCGCCTCTTCGAACAGCAGGTCGCCTGCGCTCATGTGCGTGCCGAACACGATGGCCGCGTCGTAAGATTCGGTTTTGAAATTGACGTTATGATCGGTGGTGGTGGTCAGGGCGATCTGCAGATCCGGCTGCTCACGCTCCACCTCCAGCAGGCGCGGCACCAGCCAGCGCATGGCGCAGGTGGGCGCCTTGAGCCGGATCACGGTTTGCTGGCTGCGGGCCTGGTCGGCCACGGTCAGCAAGTGTTCGAACGCAGACTGCAGTTCCGGGAGCAGGGCGCAGCCCTGTGAAGAGAGGCGCAGGCCGCGCGCGTGACGTTCAAAAAGCGGAAAGCCAAACCAGGCCTCGAGGGAGGCTATCTTGCGGCTCACGGCCCCCTGCGTCAGACAAAGCTCTGCGGCAGCATGGGTGAGATTCAGGTGACGCGCGGTGACTAAAAATGCGTCGATGGCATTGAGCGGGAGCGAACGGCGCGACATGAAAACACCTCAGCTATGCATTTTTCTCATGGCTATTATGACAACAATTCGATTGTCCCGACAACAGAGATGTTGTTTGAATAGTTATGCAATGTCCATGAAAAGGGAAAGAGGATGACTTTACAAACGCCTGTGCAAACGCGCTCCAAACTGCCCGATGTGGGCACCACGATCTTTACCGTTATCGGCCAGCTCTCGGCGCAGCATAACGCGATAAACCTTTCTCAGGGCGCACCGAATTTTTCCTGCGACCCGAAGCTTGTTGCGGGCGTCACCCGCGCGATGGAGGCAGGGCATAACCAGTACGCGTCGATGACCGGCCTGCAGACGCTCAAAGAGCGCATTGCCGATAAAATTGCCACGCTTTACGGCACGCAGTATGACCCGGGCCGCGAGGTGCTGGTGACCGCCAGCGCCAGCGAAGGGCTCTACTCGGCAATCAGCGGGCTGGTGCATCCGGGCGATGAGGTGATCTACTTTGAGCCGTCATTTGACAGCTACGCGCCGATTGTCCGCCTGCAGGGGGCAACGCCGGTTGCCATCAAGCTCACCGTGCCAGATTTTGCCGTGAACTGGGACGAGGTTCGCGCCGCGATCACCCCGCGCACGCGCATGATCATCATCAATACGCCGCACAACCCGAGCGGTCAGGTCTTCTCCGCCGACGATCTGCAGCAGCTGGCGGCGCTGACCCGCAATACTGACATCATTATTTTGTCTGACGAAGTGTACGAACACGTGGTGTTTGACGGTGAGCCGCACCACGGGATGGCTACGCACCCGCAGCTGGCGGAGCGTAGCGTGATTATTTCTTCTTTCGGAAAAACCTATCACGTCACCGGCTGGCGCGTGGGTTACTGTGTTGCACCGGCGGTACTGATGGACGAGATTTGTAAAGTCCATCAATTTTTAATGTTCTCTGCCGATACGCCAATGCAGCACGCGTTTGCTGAACATATGGTCGACCCGCAAACCTGGCTGTCGCTGTCGGCGTTTTACCAGCGCAAGCGCGATCTGCTGCACAGTCTGCTGGCCGATTCGCCGTTTACGCTGCTGCCAAGCGCCGGCTCGTTCTTCATGCTGGCGGACTACAGCCAGTTCAGCGACGAGCGCGACAGCGAGCTGGTGAAACGGCTGATCGTTGAGTACGGTGTTGCCACCATTCCGCTGTCGGCGTTTTATGCGGACGGTACGGATAATAAATTGATTCGTCTCTCTTTTGCGAAAGATGAGGCGACGTTACGGGCAGGTGCCCAGGCCCTGTGTCGGGTTAAACCACGCTAAGGAGTTTGAGATGAAATTACGCGCGCTAGTTGTCGGCATGGGATTGCTGTGTACCTTTTCCTCCTTCGCAGCGTCCGAGCTGCGTTACGGTCTGGAAGCCGAATATCCGCCGTTTGAAAGCCGCAATGCGGCAGGCGAACTGGAAGGATTTGACGTTGAGCTGGGGAATGCCATCTGCAAAGCGGCAGCGCTGAAGTGCAGCTGGGTGGAAACCTCGTTTGATGCGCTGATCCCGGGGCTGGTGGCGAAGAAATTCGACGCCATCAACTCGGCGATGAATATCACCGAGCAGCGCCGCAAGAGCATTGATTTTACCCAGCCGATCTACCGTATTCCGTCGCAGCTGGTCGGCAAGGCCGGCACGGCGGTTGAGGCAACCCCAGAAGGGCTGAAGGGCAAAACCATCGGCGTGCTGCAGGGCTCCATTCAGGAAACCTATGCCAAAGAGCACTGGGAAAAGCAGGGTGTCACCGTGGTGTCGTATAAAGATCAGAATATGGCCTGGGGCGATCTGCTGAATGGCCGTATCGACGCCTCGCTGGTCATGTCCGCGGCCGGGCAGGCAGGTTTCCTCAGCAAGCCGCAGGGAAAAGGGTTTGGCTTCATCGGCAAACCGGTGTCTGACGACACCATCCTCGGCAGCGGGATCGGTTTTGGGTTGCGTAAAGGTGACGAGGCCACCAAAAAGCAGCTTGATGCCGCAATTGATAAGGTACGTGCCGACGGCACGATCGCCAAACTCGCTGATAAGTACTTCCCGGGTATCGATGTCAGCGTAAAATAACCGCCTCATTGGCCCCGTCAGCTGATGTCCTGACGGGGCATTTTTATACACATTTTCCAGGCTTTCTTTACACCACTTTCGGGCCGTTCTGGTCGACAGAAAATATTTCTCACTTTGTTCATATAATCACCGGCCAACAATTGGATTCTTAACCATTTTTGTTTAGGCTGTGCGTTCTTTCTTGCCGTCATTTCGCCGAGCGCGGAACACATTCACACGACCATAAGGACGTTTTTCCAGGCATGAATCGCAGACGTTTTCTAAAAGGCTCGCTGGCAGTGGCAGCCCTGAGCGGCACATCCGGCCTTGCTTCCCTGTTTTCCAAAGCGGCATACGCTGCCGACTCTGACATTGCTGACGGCCAGAGCCGTCGTTTTGACTTCTCCGTACTGCAATCCATGGCGCATGACCTGGCGAAAACCCCGTGGGGTGGCGCGCCGCGTCCGCTGCCGGAGACGCTGGCAACCATGACGCCGCAGGCGTACAACGCCATTCGCTACGACGAAAAGCAGTCTCTGTGGAACAACATTGAAGGGCGTCAGCTGGACGTGCAGTTCTTCCACATGGGAATGGGGTTCCGCCGCCGCGTGCGGATGTTCTCGCTGGACCAGTCGACCTCTATGGCGCGCGAGATCCACTTCCGTCCTGAGCTGTTCAGCTACGGTGAAACGGGCGTGGATACCAAACAGCTGGAAGGGCAAAGCGATCTCGGCTTTGCGGGCTTCCGCGCGTTTAAGGCGCCGGAGCTGGCGCGTCGCGATATCGTCTCTTTCCTGGGGGCCAGCTATTTCCGCGCGGTGGACGACACCTACCAGTACGGCCTTTCCGCCCGCGGTCTGGCGGTAGACACCTTTACCGACACGCCGGAAGAGTTCCCGGACTTTACCGCCTTCTGGTTTGAAACCGTCAAGCCCGGCGACACCACCTTTACCGTCTATACGCTGCTGGATAGCCCGAGCATCACCGGCGCCTATAAGTTCGTGATCCACTGCGAGAAGAGCCAGGTGATCATGGAGGTGGAAAACCACCTCTATGCGCGTAAGGACATCAAGCAGCTCGGCATTGCGCCGATGACCAGCATGTTCAGCTGCGGCAATAACGAACGCCGCATGTGCGACACCATTCACCCGCAAATTCACGACTCCGACCGCCTGGCGATGTGGCGCGGCAACGGGGAGTGGATTTGTCGTCCGCTGAACAACCCGCAGAAGCTGCAGTTCAATGCCTATATGGATAAAAACCCGAAAGGGTTCGGGCTGCTGCAGCTCGATCGCGATTTCTCGCACTATCAGGACGTGATGGGGTGGTACAACAAGCGCCCAAGCCTGTGGGTGGAACCGCGCAACGACTGGGGTAAAGGCGCGGTTGGCCTGATGGAGATCCCGACCACCGGCGAAACGCTGGATAACGTGGTCTGCTTCTGGCAGCCGGAAAAAGCCGTCAAAGCAGGCGACGAGCTGGACTTCAAATATCGTCTCTACTGGAGCGCGATGCCGCCGGTGCGCTCCCCGCTGGCGAACGTTTATGCGACCCGCACCGGCATGGGCGGCTTCCCGGAAGGCTGGGCTCCAGGGGAAAACTACCCGAAAGTGTGGGCCCGTCGCTTTGCGATTGACTTCGTGGGTGGCGACCTGAAGGCCGCTGCGCCAAAAGGCATCGAGCCGGTGATTACGCTCTCCAGCGGTGAAGCGAAGCAGGTAGAGATCCTCTACGTTGAGCCGTTTGACGGCTATCGCATTCTGTTTGACTGGTACCCGACGTCGGATTCGACGGAGCCGGTGGATATGCGCCTGTTCCTGCGCTGTCAGGGCGACGCCATCAGTGAAACCTGGCTGTACCAGTATTTCCCACCGGCGCCGGATAAACGTCAGTACGTTGACGACAGGGTAATGCGTTAACCCTTGTGGGATTGTGCCGGGTGGCGGCTTCGCCTTACCCGGCCTACAGTTTCGAAACGTAGGCCGGGTAAGCGCTAGCGCCACCCGGCAATTGAGAGGCACCATGTCTTCAGAAATCATCCCCGTCACCCAGGATATCGAACTTCGCGCCGTCGAAGAGCGCTACACCGCCGACCTGCACAATCTCGTTGTTAAAAACAGAGTCTTTCTGCAAACCGCCTTTGACTGGGCGCAGCACGCGATCAGCGAAGAGGACACCCGCCGCAACGTGCAGAGCAACCAGATGCTGCATCAGCGCGGCTACGCCAAAATGTTTTTGATTTTCAAGGATGATGCGTTAGTTGGCGTCCTGTCGTTCAACACCATTGAACCGACCAACAAAGCCGGCTACATCGGCTACTGGCTGGATGAAGCCCACCAGGGGCAGGGCATTCTCTCTCAGTCACTGCAGGCATTTATGCGCTACTACGCTGAACGCGGTGAGATCCGCCGTTTTGTGATCAAGTGTCGGGTGGCGAATCAGCACAGCAACAGCGTTGCCGTGCGCAACGGTTTTACGCTGGAAGGGTGCCTGCGGGAAGCGGAATACCTGAATGGCCGCTTTGACGACGTGAATATCTACGGCAGGATTTATACCCTATAACGCACCCAGCAGCGGCGTGCGGGTGATGCGCTGGTCGCCGTTTATCACTTTTTCGCCGCGCAGATGAATGCTCTCGCCAGCAAACGCTTCTATGACCGCATCGTCGGTGATTTCAACCCGATGCTCGATAAGCACATCCCCGCTGATTCGCGCGCGCCCCTGGATCACCACTTTATCATCCAGCATGATCGGCCCGCCGCGCAGCCATGCCTGACCGCCAATCAGGACGTGATGCTTGATGACGCAGTTGCCTTCAACCACGGCATTCTCCGCAATCTGCGAGCTGTAGCGCACCGTCGGGATGGCATCGTCGTCGAAACCTGCTATCACGCGGGCGTTGCCGTAGACTTTCGCGCAGTCGCACACCCAGACGTTGTTGAGTTCGTTACCCTCCAGGATCGCGTTGTCGAAGACTTCGGCCCGGTGTTCAACGAAGGCAAAATTAACCATCGCCTCGCCGTAGATTTGCGCCTGGTGCACAATGCGCGACTGGCTCACCGTCGCCTTATCGTAGATTTGGAGGATCTGTTCATGATCCGGCGTCAGCCCTTTGGCGGCAATGACCACGCTGTGATGCAGCACGCGCGCGTCGCCGTAGATATGGCACTCGCCCCGTACGCAGGATTGCTGAATAGTGACGTTGTCACTTATTCGCGCCCCGTGGCTGACCTCCGCGCCGTCCACCCAGCAGCTGTCGTTGATATGCGCGTCATGGCTAATGATGCATGGAAGGGTAAGACGCGCGTTGCCGGATACGGTTGCCCCGGCGAACACCACGCTGTTTTCATCGTAGATCCAGCAGTAGCCGTCCTGCGCGAGGGCGCGCTCATCGTCAATCCAGCCGCCTCTCGTGCCGACCGTCACGTCGTTAAAGTCCGCCGTGGCGATGATCTGCCGCAGCGTAGCGGCGTGGGTGGTTTCGCCGTTTTTCCATTGCCAGAGGCGGGTTTCATCGCTGAGCCGGTACTTTTTCATCGTTTGATCTCTGGTAAACATCTCAACTAAACGTAGCAAATTTTCGGCTTTTCGTTTTGCTGGCATCCGCTGCAGAAACCGCTTAAAATGGCATTTAAAATACATTTTAAAAATTAAAATTAATGAATAAATTTAACAAACCCCAACAGGTACTTAACTTGCCCGCAGTGTATTTTGGCATGGTGCTTGGCATCATCGGGATGGGTTTCGCCTGGCGTTACGCCAGCACCCTCTGGCCAGTGACGCGTTGGCCGGGTGAGGGCCTCGTAGCCCTTGCGGTGATATGCTGGTTTCTTTTAACGGTCGCGTTTGTGACGCGAGCGATCCGTTTTCCCCGCAGCGTGCTGGCAGAGATGCGACACCCGGTGATGAGCAGTTTTGTCAGCCTTTTCCCGGCCACCACGATGCTGGTCGCCATCGGTTTTGTCCCCTGGTTTCGCGCGGTGTCACTGGCATTGTTTGGCATTGGCGTGGTGGTGCAGCTTGCATACTCCGCCTGGCAAAGCGCCGGGTTATGGCGCGGGAAACATCCGCAAGAGGCGACCACGCCTGGATTATATCTGCCTACGGTGGCGAATAATTTTATCAGCGCGATGGCATGCGGTGCCCTGGGCTTCAACGATGCAGGGTTAGTCTTCCTTGGCGCAGGCGTCTTTTCCTGGCTCAGCCTGGAACCGGTTATTCTTCAGCGTCTTCGTAGTGCAGGAGAACTGCCCTCCGCACTGCGTACTTCATTGGGTATTCAACTGGCGCCCGCGCTGGTGGCATGTAGCGCCTGGTTCAGCGTAAATGGCGGTCAGGCGGATACGTTTGCGAAAATGCTGTTCGGCTATGGTCTGCTGCAGCTGCTATTTATGCTCCGCCTGATGCCATGGTATTTGTCCCAGCCGTTCAATGCCTCATTCTGGAGTTTTTCCTTTGGCGTATCGGCCCTGGCAACCACGGGTCTGCATCTGGGACAAAGCAGTCCGACGGGCTTTTTTCACGCCATTGCCGTGCCGCTGTTTATCTTCACCAACGCGATTATTGGGTGGCTGTTGGTGCGTACATTGATTCTGCTGCTTCAGGGCAAACTTCTGGTTCGTGCTGATAAAGCGCAGCTTATGCAATCCGAGGAACAATAATGACCGTCGATGAGAATTACTTCACTGAGAAATATGGCTTAACGCGTACCCATTCAGAAGTGCTGTACAGCGCGGAGATCGTGAAACCCGGTAAAACGCTGGATCTGGGCTGCGGCAACGGCCGTAACAGCCTTTATCTTGCAGCCAACGGCTACGATGTCACCGCGTGGGACAAGAACCCGATGAGCATCGACAATATCGAGCGCATCAAGGCGGAAGAAGGGATCGCTAATCTGCATACCGCGATTAAGGATCTGAACAACCTGAGCTTTGACGGCCAGTACGATTTTATTCTCTCTACCGTGGTGATGATGTTCCTGGAGGCAAAAACCATCCCGGGCCTTATCGCCAATATGCAGCGCCGCACGACGCCGGGCGGTTACAATCTGATTGTTGCCGCCATGGATACGGCAGACTACCCCTGCACGGTCGGCTTCCCGTTTGCGTTCAGGAGCGGTGAGCTGAGCAACTACTACGAAGGCTGGGAGTTGCTCAAATACAACGAGGACGTTGGCGAACTGCACCGCACTGATGAAAACGGCAACCGCATCAAGCTGCGCTTTGCCACGATGCTGGCACGCAAGCCCGCTTAACGGGCGGCGAGCAGGCAGATCTGCAGGGCAGTCTTATAAGACGCCTCAAACGACGACAGCGGCAGGAATTCAAACTTCGAGTGGAAGTTATGCGCCCCGGTGAAGAAGTTCGGGGTGAGTAGCCCTTTAGCCGAGAGCGCCGCGCCGTCGGTGCCGCCGCGCATCGGCGTCGGTTTCGGCGTGATGCCGAGCGATTCCATCGCCTCGAACATCAGATCGATGGCACGCCGGTCTTCGCCAATCGCATTGCTGATATTGCTGTAGGTATCTTCAATGCGATAGTCCACTTTGGCCGTCGGATATTGGGCGGCAATCAGCGCGGCCACGTCGGCAATCTGCTGCTTGCGCGCGACAAAGCGCTCCTTGTCAAAGTCGCGGATATTGGCCTTAAGAACGGCCTCGTTCTGTCCGGCCTGAATGCCGTTAAACCAGATATAGCCTTCACGTCCCTCGGTGCACTCGGGCGTTTGCTGGCGGTCAAAATGGCTGATGTAGTCAGTCGCCATCAGCAGGGGATTCACCAGCACGCCTTTCGCGGACATCGGGTGCGCCGTCACGCCGGTAAAGCGGATTTCAGCGGCTGCCGCATTAAAGTTTTCGTAGACAATTTCCCCCAGCTCGCAGCAGTCGATGGTCCAGGCGAAGTCGACGTCAAAGCGCTTAAGATCGAGCGCTTTTGCACCGTTCAGGCCGATCTCTTCGTCAGGCACAAACGCCACGACGATATCCCCATGCTGATGTTCCGCCGTCAGGTTTTCCAGCACCGTCATGACCACCGTGACGGCCGATTTATTATCGGCGCCCAATACGCTGGTTCCGTCGCTGAAAATAATCTCCTCGTTCGGATAAGCCAGAATTTCAGGGTGCTCCTCTACCCGCAGCCAGATGTCTTTCTCTTTATTCAGACAGAGATCTTCACCGGTAAACGTTAATATTTGTGGATGAATATCCGGTGAAAGTCCCACGTCGACGGTATCAATATGGGTAATAAAGCCGATGCGCGGCGCACCGGGCACGTTGCCTTTTTTTACCGCCGTTACCGTGGCAAATTCATCAATCACAATATCGTCTAACCCCAGCTGTGCCAGCTCCTGCGCCAGCTCGCGCGCCATGTCGTGCTGGCCCGGCGTTGAGGGCAGAGTTTTGACTCTGGGATCGCTCTGGCTGGTGATCGCGAGATAGCGGAAAAAACGGTGCGTTAATTGTCTGGAAAGCGGCGAGCCCATAGTGATTTGTTCCTTATTTATTTTTCGGGTGTTTGCCACTTCACTTTAATGTTATTTATGAAATGGCAAAAGAATTAATTAGCCGTCGAATTAAAAAGACAGGAATAAATGATGACAAGCAAACTCACAACTATTGCGCTGGCGCTTGCGGCGCTCACGGTCAGTTCCGCCGTCGCCGCGAAAACGCTGGTGTATTGCTCCGAAGGATCGCCGGAAAACTTTAACCCTCAGCTTTACACCTCGGGAACCAGCGTCGACGCCAGCGCCGTGCCGGTCTATAACCGTCTGGTCGATTTCAAACCCGGCACCACGGAGCTGGTGCCGAGCCTGGCGGAGCGCTGGGAGGTGAGCGACGACGGCAAGGTTTACACCTTCCATCTGCGTCAGGGCGTGAAGTTCCAGAGCAATAAATCCTTCACGCCAACCCGCGACTTTAACGCCGACGACGTGATTTTCTCGTTTATGCGCCAGAAAGACGTGAATCATCCCTACCACAACGTCTCTAACGGCAGCTACTCCAACTTCGAAAGCCTGGAGTTCGGCAGCCTGATAACCGCCATTGATAAAGTCGATGACCACACCGTGCGCTTTACCCTGGCGCACCCGGAAGCGCCGTTTGTCGCCGATCTGGCCTGGTATTTTGCCTCAATCCTTTCGGCGGAGTATGCCGACGCGATGCTGAAAGCGGGCACGCCGGAGAAGGTGGATATGGAGCCCATTGGCACCGGGCCGTTTAAGCTGGCGCAGTATCAGAAGGATTCCCGGATCCTGTTCACGGCGTTTGCCGACTACTGGCAGGGGAAATCGAAGCTGGACAGGCTGGTGTTTAGCATCACCCCGGATGCCTCCGTGCGTTTTGCCAAAATTGAGAAGAACGAATGTCAGGTGATGCCGTTCCCGAACCCGGCGGACCTGCCGCGCATGAAGGCCAATAAAGATATCAACCTGATGAGCAAAGCCGGACTGAATACCGGCTTCCTGGCGTTCAACACGCAGAAGCCGCCGCTGAATAACGTAAAAGTCCGTCAGGCGCTGGCGATGGCCATCAACAAACCGGCCATTATTGACGCGGTGTTCCACGGTACCGGAACGGCGGCGAAGAACCTGCTGCCGCCGGGCGTCTGGAGCGCCGACAGCGAGCTTAAGGATTACGACTACGATCCTGAAAAAGCCAAAGCGCTGCTGAAAGAGGCCGGCTTTGCCAGCGGCGTCAGCATCGATTTATGGGCGATGCCGGTCCAGCGTCCCTATAACCCGAATGCGAAACGCATGGCGGAGATGATTCAGGCGGACTGGGCGAAAATTGACGTACAGACCAAAATCGTTACCTACGAGTGGGGCGAATACCTTAAGCGTGTGAAGGGCGGGGAACATCAGGCTGCGCTGATGGGCTGGACGACCGCAACGGGCGATCCTGACAACTTCTTTGGTCCGCTGTTTACCTGCACCTCGGCGAACGGTGGCTCAAATTCGGCGAAATGGTGCTATAAGCCGTTTGATAAGATCGTTGCTGAAGCCAAATCGATAACCGATCATGATAAACGGGTGGCGCTGTATAAACAGGCTCAGCAGATGATGCATGACCAGATGCCTGCGGTGATGATTGCGCATTCAACGATTTTCGAACCGGTGCGCAAGGAGGTGAAGGGCTATGAAATCGACCCGTTTGGCAAACATCTGTTCTGGCAAGTGGATATAAATCAGTAATTTTTCACTGCCCGGCATGCGTCCGGGCAATCTTTTTGCAATTTGTGCTCCCGGCATCATTTTTTGTCACAACAAACCCGCCAGACTTTTGCTATAACTTCAAATGCATACTTGCAGATAACATGGAAAACTATCATGCGTACTCAAACTTTTTTTAAAGTTGCAGTGCTTACTGGTCTGTTGGCGTTGGCGGGCTGTTCTTCAAAAGTCGCCGCTCCGGAACAATACTCCGGCTTTTTAAAAGATTATTCAGGCTTGCAGCAAACGACCTCGGCGACGGGAAAACCAACGCTGCGTTGGGTCGATCCTTCGTATAACGAAGCCAATTACGACAGCATTCTCTGGACGCCAATTACCTATTATCCAACGCCAAAACCCACCACGCAAATTGGGCAAAAAACGCTTGATGA
The DNA here is from genome assembly GCF_000805795.1 of Enterobacter sp. FB. Taxonomy (NCBI): domain Bacteria; kingdom Pseudomonadati; phylum Pseudomonadota; class Gammaproteobacteria; order Enterobacterales; family Enterobacteriaceae; genus Enterobacter; species Enterobacter sp. FB. The sequence continues at coordinate 1,415,140 of NZ_JSZC01000013.1, forward strand.
GTTGTTGAATTACACCAATAACAAAATGAAAACGGCGATTGGTACGCGTAAGCCAGTTGTCACCACGCCGGGTAAACACAGCCTGATTTTCCGTGGCGCGATTACCGGGGTGAGTTCGCAGAAAGAGGGGCTGCAGTTCTATGAAGTGGTGCCTGTTGCGCTGGTGGTTGCCGGGACGCAGATGGCAACCGGACACCGCACCATGGATACGCATCTCTTCTTTGAAGGCGAGCTGATCGATGCGGCCACCAACAAACCGGTTATGAAGGTGGTACGTAAAGGCGAAGGTAAAGAGCTGAATAACGAAAACACACCAATGACCTTTGCGACGCTGAAGCAGGTTGTTGATGACATGGCGACGGACGCAACCATGTTTGATGTGAAAAAGACCGCGAAATAAAATAAAACGGCCTGCGTAATGCAGGCCGTTTTATTTATGCCATTCGTAAGCGTCTGAACCAGGTTTCCGGTTTGGTAAACATCACCATATTTCCTCCCAGAATCAGCACTAATCCCACGATACCGTTGACATGCCAGACGTAGCCTTCATACACCGTGGAGATGGAGAGCGCCACCAACGGAAAGAGCAGCGTGCTGTAGGCCGCTTTGCCCGGGCCAATACGTCCCACCAGCGTGAAGTAGGCGCCAAAGGCAATCACCGAGCCAAACAGGGCCAGATACACCAGCGCGCCGAGATAGCTCACCGTCCATTCCGGCACAAAGCTATCGCCTCTGAACAGCGCAATGCAGCCCATCACCAGCGTGCCATAGAGCATCGCCCAGGCGTTGGTGGTCATGGTTTCAAGGCCTCTGCGCTGATGGCGCATGCTGATCATATTACCCAGCGAGAACCCATACGTGCCGAGTGCGGAAAGGCCAATGCCCGTCAGGAGTGACGCGCTCCAGCCGCTGGCCAGCAGATCGTCCCAGAAGAGGGTGACAATCCCGACCAGCCCCAGCGCCGCCGCCGTCCAGAAACGCGCGGGCGGGCGCTGGCCGAAGAAAATAAAGCTGTTAATGGCGTTATAGAGTACCGCCATGGAGAAGATCACCGACTCCAGCCCGGTATTGATATGTGCCGCTGCCGTGTAAAAACACCAGAAGTTAAAGCAGAAAACACAGCATCCCTGAAGCAGGCAAAAAAGATGATCCCGCAGCGCCAGCGTGCGCAGGCGACGCAGGGCGAGTAACACCACCATCATGGTGAGGCTGGCGACGGCGAAGCGCCAGAAAATCGACACCGGCGCCGCGACGGGGCCCTGCTGCAGGAAAATCGCAATCCAGGTGGTTCCCCAGATAATGACCACGAGTCCGTATAATAATGCGTTCATAGTTGCCTCTTCTTAAACCGCGTAAGCCCGCAGTATGACGCTGAGATGCGTAACGGGCTTTCACCCGCTTGCGGCAGACTTGCAAAATCTTGCGCTTTTTTCTTCTGGAGGGACTGGCAACGGGCAACAACTCTTCTTAGACTGATATTCCGATTCTTCACGCGCTAACGGTTATGTCTCACGCTTACGATACCTTTGAAACGCTTTGCCAACAGAATGCAGTCCTGCGGGAAACCGTCTCGCTGAATTCGGGTATCCAGCTGGCCGCGTGGTACAACAAGCACGACACGATCACCGTAAAGAGCAATCATCATACCCTCAGCCTGTACGTGGCGGACGGCTACGAAAGCTATCAAAAAACGCCAGGAGGCTGGAAGAACGGCGGGGGGCCGGACCGATTCTGCCTGATGCCCAAAGAGAGCGAATCGACGTGGGATATCCGCGATGACCTGTCGTTTGTGCATCTCTACTGCACCGATGAACACCTGCGCGACGTGGGAGAAAAAATCTGGGACAAGCGACCGCTTTCGCTGACCCTGGACGAGCGTATTTTTGGCAGCGACCCGAAGATCACCACGCTGTATCGCCAGTTTTTACTGGGCTGTGACTGGCAGCAGCACGCCAACCAGCTTACCCTGAGCACGGCCTCCACGCTGCTGCTGACCCATCTGCTGCAAAACTACTCAAACGTGCAGTGGAAGCTGCCGGTCGTCACCGGCGGGTTATCGCCGTTTGTTCTGCGCAACGTTCTGGCCTTTATCGAAGAGAACCTGGGGCAGCCCCTGACGCTGGCCGAGCTGGCGGCGCAGGCTGCCCTCAGCGAATACCATTTTGCCCGCATGTTCCGCCAGTCGACGGGGCTGGCACCGCATCAGTACGTGATGCACAGGCGTATGGTCAAAGCGAAAGAGCTGGTGCAGCATACCTCCATGCCACTGACGGACATTGCGCTGGCCTGCGGGTTTAACTCCGCCAGCCACTTCAGCAACCGCTTTCGCAGCGCGACGGGCATGACGCCGTCGCAGCTACGCGCGGCGAGCGCGTGAAAACAGGGCGTAACATACCCCGCCCAGCACCAGCCCCCAGAATGCCGAACCGATGCCCAGGATTGTCACGCCGCTTGCGGTCATCAGAAATGTGACGATAGCCGCGTCGCGCTCCGCTTCGTGACTCAGCGCCTGATATAAACTCCCGCTGATGGTGCCCAGCAGCGCCAGACCGGCGAGCGTCTGGATCCAGCTGAGCGGCAGGGCGGCCATCAGCCCGGTAATGGAGCCACCGAAAATTCCCGCCAGCAGATAAAACCCGCCGGCTGCGATGGCTGCCAGCCAGCGTTTTTCCGCGTCCGGATGTGCATCCGGGCTTTGACAAATGGCGGCAGTAATGGCCGCAATGCAGATAGAAAAGACGCCAAACGGAGAAAACAGCAGCGCCAGTCCACCCGTCACGATGATGAGCGGTGAGGCCGCCAGCGGGTAGCCGGAGGCTTTCATGGTGGCGAAACCCGGTGCATTTTGCGAGGCCATGGTCACGAGGAAGAAGGGCAAGCCAATACTCACCAGGCTGGTGAAGGTGAAGTCAGGCGCAATAAAGTCGGGCATCACCAGAGAAAGGGTGAGCTTATCCGTGACAACGTCACCACCGGCCCAGGCCACGATACCGCCCACCAGCAGCGTGACCACGATGGCATAGCGCGGCGACAACGCTTTTGCGATCAGCCATGCCGCAATCATGCTGCCGCACAGCAGAAAGTGCCCCTCAAGATGCGCAAACGCGTGCAGGCCAAACTGCAGCAGTACCCCGGCCAGCATGGCGGCAGCAAGCGAATGGGGGATCAGCGTCATCAGACGGGCGAAAAGCCCGGTGATGCCGCAGAGCAAAATAAGCGCGTTGGCAAAGATGAACACGCCGATGGTTTCCGCCAGCGTGACGCCGTGCAGGCTGGTGGCGAGCAGCGCCGCGCCGGGCGTTGACCAGGCGGTCAGCACGGGCGCTTTGTACCACCATGAAAGCACCAGCGTGCTGACGCCCATCCCAATCCCCAGCGCGGTCATCCAGCCTGCGATCTGCTGCGCGCTGGCGCCAGCCGCGGCGGCGGCCTGCCAGATGATGGCGGCCGAGCTGGCGTAGCCCACGAGAACGGCGACAAATCCAGCCAGTACGACCGGAACAAGATGAGAGGAAGGGCGCATGAAAACTCCGTTGTGCGTTATAACGTCCGGGGTAAGGTAACACTGTGCGTTATAGCGTACAAGTGGTATGCTCGTCGTCAGGAGGAAATATGGACATCACACAACACCTTGCAGCAACACTGAAAACATTACGCCAGGCACGGGGCTGGAGCCTGTCGAAGCTGGCGGACGAAACCGGCGTATCAAAGGCCATGCTCGGGCAAATCGAGCGAAATGAATCCAGCCCCACGGTGTCGACGCTGTGGAAAATTGCCACGGGACTGAACGTGCCGTTTTCCGCCTTCATCACGCCGGAAGCGGACCGGCAGGCGGTGTTTGACCCGCAGCAGCAGGCGATGGTCGTCAAGCCGCTCTTTCCGTGGGACGAGGCGCTCCGGTTTGATTATTTCTCCATTACCCTGGCCCCCGGCGCCCTGAGTGAATCCACGCCGCATGAGGCGGGGGTGATTGAACATGTGGTGGTGGTCAGCGGCGAGCTGGAGATGAAGCTCGAGGGCAAATGGCAGACGATTTCTGCCGATTCCGGCGTCCGTTTTGCCGGCGATAAACCGCACGCCTACCGCAACAGCAGCGACCGGACGGTGCATTTTCACTCCCTCATTCATTTTCCCCGCTGAGGCTACGCAAAACTGTTTCGCTGACGCAGACTTCTGACTACAATAGCCGCCATTTTGACCATAACGGATAACGACGAAGTATGCGCCTGCAATCCCATCATCTTGAACTTTTAAGCCCGGCCCGTGACGCCGCCATTGCCCGTGAAGCGATCCTTCATGGCGCAGACGCCGTCTACATTGGCGGCCCGGGCTTCGGTGCCCGCCATAACGCCAGCAACAGCCTGAGCGATATTGCTGAGCTGGTGCCGTTCGCCCACCGTTTCGGGGCGAAGGTGTTCGTCACCCTGAACACCATTCTTCATGATGATGAGCTGGAGCCTGCGCAACGTCTGATTACCGATCTCTATCAGGCCGGGGTGGATGCCCTGATCGTTCAGGATATGGGCGTGCTGGAGCTGGATATTCCGCCCATTGAACTGCACGCCAGTACCCAGTGTGATATCCGCACGGTAGAGAAGGCGAAGTTCCTCTCCGACGTCGGCTTTTCGCAGATCGTTCTGGCGCGCGAGCTGAACCTGAATCAAATCCGCGATATTCACCAGGCGACAGACGCGACGATTGAATTCTTCATCCACGGCGCGCTGTGCGTGGCCTATTCCGGCCAGTGCAACATTTCCCACGCGCAGACGGGCCGCAGCGCCAACCGCGGCGACTGCTCTCAGGCCTGCCGTCTGCCGTATACCCTGAAAGACGATCAGGGCCGCGTGGTGGCATTTGAAAAACACCTGCTCTCGATGAAGGATAACGACCAGACCGCCAACCTGGGCGCGCTGATCGACGCGGGCGTGCGTTCCTTCAAGATTGAAGGGCGCTATAAAGATATGAGCTACGTGAAGAATATCACCGCGCACTATCGCCAGATGCTGGACGCCATCATCGAAGATCGCGGTGACCTGGCGCGCGCGTCGGCCGGTCGTACCGAGCATTTCTTTATTCCGTCGACGGACAAAACGTTCCACCGCGGCAGCACGGACTATTTCGTGAATGCCCGTAAAGGGGATATCGGTGCGTTTGACTCACCGAAGTTTATCGGTTTGCCGGTGGGGGAAGTGCTGAAAGTGGCGAAAGATCACCTTGATGTTGCGGTGACGGAGCCGCTGGCGAACGGCGATGGTCTTAACGTGATGATTAAGCGTGAGGTCGTCGGCTTCCGCGCCAACACGGTCGAGAAAACCGGTGAGAACCGCTACCGCGTATGGCCGAATGAAATGCCGGCCGATCTCTACAAGGCACGGCCGAACGCGGCGCTTAACCGTAACCTCGATCATAACTGGCAGCAGGCGCTGCTGAAAACCTCCAGCGAACGTCGTATCGCGGTGGATATTGAACTGGGCGGCTGGGAAGAGCAGCTGATTCTGACCATGACCTGTGAAGACGGCATCAGCGTAACGCATACGCTTGATGGCCTGTTCGAGGTGGCAAACAACGCAGAGAAAGCGCTCAACAGCCTGAAGGATGGCGTCACAAAGCTGGGGCAGACGATTTACTACGCCCGCAACGTTGAGGTCAATCTGCCGGATGCCCTGTTTGTGCCGAACAGTTTGCTCAACCAGTTCCGCCGTGAAACCGCCGAGATGCTGGATGACGCGCGCCTGGCGAACTACCCGCGCGCTAGCCGTAAAGCAGAAACCGTTCCTGCGCCCGTCTACCCGGATACGCATTTATCCTTCCTCGCCAACGTCTACAACCATAAAGCGCGTGAATTCTATCATCGCCACGGCGTGCGGCTGATCGACGCGGCTTATGAGGCGCATGAAGAGAAGGGCGATGTTCCGGTGATGATCACCAAACATTGCCTTCGTTTCGCGTTTAACCTGTGTCCTAAGCAGGCGAAAGGCAACATCAAGAGCTGGAAGGCCACGCCTATGCAGCTCGTAAACGGTGACGAAGTGCTGACCCTCAAATTTGACTGCCGTCCCTGCGAAATGCATGTGATTGGCAAGATGAAAAACCACATCTTCAAAATGCCGCAGCCCGGCAGTGTTGTGGCGTCCGTCAGCCCGGACGATCTGATGAAAACCCTGCCAAAACGCAAGGGCAGCTAACTACCGAACGTGCGTGTCCGGTTTGCGCGATTTCTGCCACAGGTGGTGTTCGCGCAAACCCTCCGCCGACTCCTCCGCCGCGCTTCGCAATTCATCGCTATCGGCTTCATGACGCAGCTGATGATCCACATTCTTTACCCACAGATATTCATGTCCTTTGTGCCCGGCCATAAGCTGGCCTGAAAAGAGGGCACAGATAAGCATCACGAGAGATAAACCTTTTTTAACCATGAAGTCACCGCCGAATAACATTGCGGCTTAATGATGCCGATTATTTATTATTGTTATTATTCAAAAGTTCAAATTAGCGCAAAGGGAATGTCAAAGAGTATGATTTCGGGCGCGCTGCATCTCATCAGAGAACATTACCAGTGCGGGTTAAAAAGGCTGTTTAACCTTCGTTAAGATAACGAGTGTTAGGTTGTATGGGATCCGCAGCCCGGCCATGGAGTGTCGGGACGTAGAGACCAAAATACAAATCTATCCATGCAAGCATTTACCGCCATTTTTTGGCGGTTTTTTTTGCGCATAACGTAGCGGTGTTGGCCGTGGGGTTATGGCGTCACCCGATAGTGCGACTGCACCAGACCCGAAGGAAAGCTGCGGCTGGAGACCAGCGTCAAATCGATATCCCCGGGAAGGGCGCCAAACAGCGATTTTCCCGAACCGAGCAGGACAGGAACGGTTGTGATCACCATATCGGCCACCAGTCCTTCTCGCAGGAACGACTGTATGACTTGCCCACCATCGAGATAGACGCGACGGGCGTTCTGCCTCGCCAGATCGTCGAGCACCTCCTTTGGCGTGCGGCCGGAAAACTGTACTTTGCCCCTCAGCGCGTCGGGTACGGGCGTGTCGACCAGCTGACGGGAGAGCACCAGTACGGGCCGGTCATAAGGCCATGTCTCAAAGGTCCGCACCTTCTCATAGCTCCCACGGCCCATCACGATCCAGTCTTTGTCCGCGATGAAAGCCGTGTAGCCATGATCCTCATTCGGGTCATCGCGCTGCAGCAGCCAGTCGATATCATCATTGTGTCGGGCGATGTAGCCATCAAGACTGGTTGCGATAAAAACGTGTGTGGTGACCATCAGGTTCTCCGTATTCCAGCGAAACCAAAAGACTGACGCCTCAGCGGGCAGTACCGGCATGAGAAAATTGTTTACGGTACTGGGCCGGGGAAATCGCGAACTGCTGGCGAAAATGATGACGCAGCGTCGATGCCTGACCAAACCCGGTCTGTTCCGCGATGCTGTCGATGCTTAAACGACTGCTTTCCAGATAATCTTTCGCCCGCAGCAGGCGCTCATTGAGTAACCAGCGGGCAGGCGTCGTTCCCGTTGCCGCTTCGAAGCGACGCAGAAACGTGCGCTGACTCATACCGACACGGCGCGCCAGCGAGTCGACGCTGTGCGGCTCGGTAAGATGCGTGTGCAGAAAATCAAACAGCTTGCCCAGGCGCTGGCTTTCCCGCAGCTGCGCCACCGGGCGGCTCAGCTGTTGCGGCTGAGATCCATCCCGGTGAGGGGGAATGACAAGCCGCCTCGCCACGCTGTTGGCGGTTTCCATCCCGAAATCCCGACGCACGACGTGCAGACAGAGATCGATCCCCGCCGCGCTGCCTGCGGAAGTCAGGATCTCGCCTTCGTCCTGGTAGAGCACATCCTCGACCACGTCGATGTCAGGGTAGCGGGCTTTAAGCGTCTCAATGTAGCGCCAGTGCGTCGTGGCTTTGCGTCCGTTGAGCAGACCGGAGGCGGCCAGCACAAATACACCCGAGCAGATGGAGAGTAGCTGACAGCCCCGCGCGCTGGCCTGACGTAATGCGTTGCAGAGCGCGTCCGGAACCGGCGAGTCCACCCCCCGCCAGCCCGGCACCACGATCAGATCGGCAGACGCAAGCAGGGAGAGATCGCCATCGGTAATGATGCGGATCCCGCCTGTCGCCCGAAGCTCACCGTTATCAACGCTTGCCACGGCAAAACGATACCAGTCGTCGCCCAGCTCGGGCCGCGGCAGGCCGAAGATTTCCACCGCCACCCCAAACTCAAAGGTACACAGACCGTCATACGCCAGCACCACCACCTTCGGGCGGGCAATCTGTCTTAACGTTGTCATCTTTTTGCTGTTTTCTGGCATAAGCGAGCGCATTCATGAGCTGAATTTGTGGATAGAGTAGTGTTAACACAAACGCCAAAGATGAGGAAGGATCATGAGCTATGTTACTGAATTTCCGGCTGCCGAACCGCAGGAAGCCGTTACCCATTTTCTGCGTCGCCTGAGCGTCGAAACCGACTGCGCCGATGTGCATCATGCCATCACGCATAATGAGCAGGACTTTGTTTTGCTGCACGTGGTGGGGAGCCCGGAGCAGTTTGCCCGTCGCCATGTGCCGGGCGCTCTGCATATGCCGTGGAGCCAGATGACCGCTGAGCGCATGGCCCAATGGCCTGAAGGGACGCTGTTTGTCGTCTACTGCGCAGGGCCGCACTGTAACGGCGCGGACAGAGCCGCGCTGAAGCTGGCGCGTCTCGGGCTGCCGGTCAAAATCATGCTCGGTGGGATCACCGGCTGGGAAGATGAACGCTACGCGTTTGCCAGCGAGGCGTCCGTCGCCGCGCTGTGAAGATGAATTTTTTTCAACATACGTGAAATTTTCTCGTTTGCCGGCACCGATGAGGTATGACATTGTTTTTGGACATTTAGACATCCAGAAGTCTAAAGCTTCAAATGATAAATTATCACTGCGGGCAATTATTGCCGGCAGACTGAGGAGATTTCCATGCAACGACACCACGCCCCGTTCCGTGCCGACGTAGTCGGCAGTTTTTTACGCCCGGATGCCATCAAGCAGGCTCGCCTGAAATTTGCCAGCGGTGAGATTGATGCCGGGCAGCTTCGCGCGGTGGAGGACGAGGCCATTCGCCACGTCGTCGAGCAGCAGTGTGCGTGCGGCCTGCATGTGGTGACCGACGGTGAGTTTCGTCGTGCCTGGTGGCACTTCGACTTCTTCGACGGTCTTCAGGGCGTTGAGCGTTACGATTCCCAGCAGGGCATCCAGTTTAACGGCGTGCAAACCAAAGCCCACGGCGTGCGCGTCACCGGCAAGCTGGGCTTTGGCGAGCACCCGATGCTGGACGATTTCCGCTATCTGAAAAGCATCAGCGGTAACGCCCAGCCAAAAATGACCATTCCGAGCCCAAGCGTGCTGCACTTCCGCGGCGGTCGCAAAGATATTGATGCGACCGTGTATCCGGACCTTGACGTCTATTTCGATGACCTGGCGACCACGTGGCGTGATGCCATCCGGGCCTTCTACGACGCGGGCTGCCGTTATCTGCAGCTGGATGACACCGTCTGGGCCTATCTCTGTTCGGACGACCAGCGCCGTCAGATCCGCGAGCGCGGCGACGACGCCGATGAGCTGGCGCGCATCTATGCCCGCGTGCTGAACAAGGCGCTGGAGGGCAAGCCGGACGATCTGACCATCGGACTGCACGTCTGTCGCGGCAATTTCCGTTCCACCTGGATTTCCGAAGGCGGCTACGAGCCGGTAGCGGACGTGCTGTTCGGAACGGTCAACGTTGACGCCTTCTTCCTCGAATATGATAACGACCGCAGCGGGGATTTCGCGCCCCTGCGCTTTGTTCGCCCGGGCAAACAGCAGGTGGTGTTGGGTCTTATCACTACAAAAAACGGCGAGCTGGAGAATCCGGAGGGAATTAAAGCCCGTCTTGAAGAGGCGGCGAAATACGTGGCAAAAGAGCAGATTTGCCTCAGCCCGCAGTGCGGCTTTGCCTCGACCGAAGAGGGCAACAGCCTGAGCGAAGCCCAGCAGTGGGACAAAGTCCGGCTGGTCACGCAGATCGCCAGCGAAGTCTGGTAACCCCGTTATACGACGCTGCATTATAAAAGTGCAGCGCTGTACCATTCTGAGTCGTTCTCTTTACATCCGGCGTTCCCCTCCCAGAAATAGCGCTTTCTCCATTCTGGCACTCTTTTTGCTCCTGCTTCGCTGACACTTTTTTTTCCGCGTCCACGCCGTACCGGACGTTTTCGCACAGCGTTCTTTTTCAGGAGTGAAAATATGCAGCGTCGTACCTTATTAAAAGCTTTTGCGTTATCCGCGTCCGTCGTGGCGATGGGGATGAGTTTTGGCGCGCAGGCGGCCGATACCATCAAGGTGGGGATCATGCATTCGCTGTCCGGCACCATGGCCATCTCTGAAACCCCGCTGAAAGACGTCGCGCTGATGACCATCGATGAGATCAACGCCAAAGGCGGCGTGCTGGGCAAGAAACTGGAGCCGGTGGTGGTGGATCCGGCCTCAAACTGGCCGCTGTTTGCCGAGAAGGCGCGTCAGCTGCTGAGCCAGGATAAAGTGGCGGTGGTATTTGGCTGCTGGACGTCGGTGTCGCGCAAATCCGTACTGCCGGTTTTCGAGGAGCTGAACGGCCTGCTGTTCTATCCGGTGCAGTATGAGGGCGAGGAAATGTCGCCAAACGTCTTCTATACCGGCGCGGCGCCGAACCAGCAGGCCATCCCGGCGGTGGAATACCTGATGAGCGAAGACGGCGGCGCGGCGAAACGCTTCTTCCTGCTGGGAACCGATTACGTCTATCCGCGCACCACCAACAAGATCCTGCGCGCGTTCCTGCATTCGAAAGGGGTGGAGGATAAGGACATCGAAGAGGTTTATACCCCGTTTGGCCATAGCGACTACCAGACCATCGTCGCCAACATTAAAAAATTCTCCGCGGGCGGCAAAACTGCCGTGGTGTCGACCATCAACGGTGATTCTAACGTGCCGTTCTACAAAGAGCTGGCTAACCAGGGGCTGAAGGCGACGGACGTGCCGGTGGTGGCGTTCTCCGTGGGTGAAGAAGAGCTGCGCGGGATCGACACCAAACCGCTGGTGGGTAACCTGGCAGCCTGGAACTACTTTGAGTCCGTGGATAACCCGACTAACCAGGCGTTTGTAGCGGATTACAAAGCCTATGCGAAGGCGCACAAGATGCCGAACGCCGATACCGTCGTAACTAACGATCCGATGGAAGCCACCTACGTAGGTATTCACATGTGGGCGCAGGCGGTGGAAAAAGCGGGCACTACCGATGTGGACAAAGTGCGTGCGGCGATGGCCGGTCAGTCCTTTAAGGCGCCGTCAGGCTTTACGCTCACCATGGATGCCACCAACCATCATCTGCACAAGCCGGTCATGATCGGTGAAATCGAAGGCAACGGTCAGTTTAACGTGGTGTGGCAGACCGAACAGCCGGTACGCGCCCAGCCGTGGAGCCCGTTCATCGCCGGGAATGATAAAAAACCCGACCAGCCGATGAAAACCGCCAGCAACTAAGCCATTACCGCAGGGAGAAACGTCATGAACGCCATGCGCCTGTTCATCGCTCTTGTATGGCTTTCCGGACTGCTGCCAGGGATGGTGCAGGCATCGGATGCCGATCGTTTTGTTGCCGCCAGCCGCAGCCAGCAGGCGGATTTGTTGACGCAGTGGGCCGCCGCGCCGGATGCGTCAAGACTGCCGCTCCTTGAGGCGCTGCAAAAGGAAAATCTCTACGTCGATACGCAAAAGCACGCCTTTGCACAACGCGATGGCAACGTCATCCCGCTGGGGGACAGTCAGACGGCAGAGGGCCCAACCAAAGCCGTGCGCCTGACGAACCGGCTGCGCGTGCTGGCTGCAACTGCTATCGCCACGCATCAGCTGGTGAGTGACAGTGTCACCGAAAGGCGGGCGGCGGCGCGTCAGCTGCAGCGCGATGCCCAGCCCGGGATGCTCGCTTTTCTGGAAAAGCGTGTGAACGATGAGACGGACGCCGTGGCGCGTCAGGCGCTGCTGCTGGCGGTCGCGAATCTCCAGCTGGCCAGCCCGCAGCCGGAAGTGCGTCGCAAGGCCGTCGAATTGTTAGGCCAGTCAGACGATCCGGACATGCAGTCCAGGCTTACCCCGTTTACCCTGCCACAGACGGAGCCGGATAGCGCGGTGCGCGCGGCCGCAGAAGAGAGTCTTAGCCAGATCCAACACCGCCTGATGTGGGGCGACCTGCTGGGCCAGGCGTTTATGGGGCTGTCCCTTGGGTCGGTGCTGCTGCTGGCCGCGCTGGGGCTGGCTATCACCTACGGCCTGCTGGGCGTGATTAATATGGCCCACGGCGAGATGCTGATGCTGGGGGCATATGCGACCTGGATGGTGCAGCAGGCGATGGCCGGGCTTGCGCCCCAGTGGCTGGCGCTCTATCCCGTTATCGCCTTGCCGGTCGCGTTCTGCCTGACGGCGGGCATTGGAATGGTGCTGGAGCGCACGGTGATCCGTCATCTGTACGGTCGTCCGCTGGAAACGCTGCTGGCGACGTGGGGCATCAGCCTGATGCTTATCCAGCTGGTGCGCATGACCTTTGGCGCCCAGAACCTGGAGGTGGCGAACCCGGCATGGCTCTCCGGCGGGGTGCAGGTTTTTGCCAACCTGACGCTGCCGTGGAACCGCATCGTGGTGCTGGGCTTCGTGCTGCTGGTGCTGTTCTTTACCTGGCTCATTCTGAATAAAACCCGTCTGGGGCTTAACGTGCGGGCGGTGACGCAAAACCGCAGCATGGCCGCCTGCTGCGGGGTACCGACAGGGCGCGTCGATATGCTGGCGTTCGGGCTTGGCTCCGGGATTGCGGGGTTAGGCGGCGTGGCGCTATCGCAGCTCGGTAACGTCGGACCTGAGCTGGGCCAGGGCTATATCATTGACTCCTTCCTTGTGGTGGTGCTCGGAGGCGTAGGCCAGCTGGCAGGCAGCGTGGCCGCGGCGTTTGGTCTGGGGATCTTTAATAAAATCCTCGAACCCCAGATGGGGGCGGTGCTGGGCAAGATCGTGATTCTGGTGGCGATCGTGCTGTTTATTCAGAAACGCCCGCAGGGGTTGTTTGCGCTGAAAGGGAGGGTGATTGACTGATGAGCCAGCCGCTGACCTTAACGCTGGCGCGCAAAGCGCCACGCACCACGCAGATAGCGGGCAGCCTGCTGGTGGTGTGTTTGCTGATACTGCCGTTTTTCGCCTTGCTGCCTGCGACGCATCCGCTGGCGTTGTCGACCTGGATGCTGACGCTGATTGGCAAAATCCTCTGCTATGCCATCGTGGCGGTGGCGCTGGATCTGGTGTGGGGCTATGCCGGCATGCTGTCCCTTGGGCACGGCCTCTTCTTCGCCCTGGGCGGCTATGCGATGGGCATGTACCTGATGCGCCAGGCGTCAGGTGACGGTCTGCCCGCGTTCATGTCGTTTCTCTCCTGGAGCGAGCTGCCCTGGTTCTGGTGGGGCACCCAGCATTTTGCCTGGGCGCTGGTGCTGATTGTGCTGGTGCCGGGCCTGCTGGCGCTGGTGTTTGGCTGGTTTGCCTTCCGCTCGAAGATCAAAGGGGTCTATTTCTCGATTATGACCCAGGCGCTGACCTATGCCGGGATGCTGCTGTTCTTTCGCAACGAAACCGGGTTTGGCGGCAATAACGGCTTTACCGGTTTTACCACGCTGCTCGGGTTTTCGGTAACGGAAACGACCACCCGCATCGCGCTGTTCCTGGCGACCGTGCTGTTGCTGCTTCTGGCCCTGGGCACCGGGTTTGCGCTGGCGAAAAGCAAGTTTGGCCGCATTCTGACCGCCGTGCGCGACGCCGAAAACCGCCTGACCTTTTGCGGCTACGATCCGCGCGGGTTCAAGCTGCTGGTGTGGACGCTTTCTGCCGTGCTGTGCGGTCTGGCGGGGGCGCTTTACGTCCCACAGGTCGGCATTATTAACCCCGGTGAAATGTCGCCGACGAACTCGATAGAGGCCGCCATCTGGGTGGCGCTGGGCGGGCGCGGCACGCTGGTGGGGCCGGTGATTGGCGCGGCGCTGGTGAACGGGGCGAAGAGTTTCTTCACCGTCGCGATGCCGGAGTACTGGCAGCTGTTTCTGGGGCTGATTTTTATCGCCGTCACGCTGTTCTTGCCGGGCGGCGTCTACGGTCTGTTGCGTAAGGGAGAGAAATAATGCAGCCAACGGAAGGATTATTTACCCGCCAGCTGCCCGGCGATCGCTACCGGGACCAGACTGACCCTGTACTTCAGCTTGAATCCATTAACGTCAATTTTGATGGTTTTCAGGCCCTGACCGATCTCTCGCTGAATATCGGCGTGGGCGAGCTGCGCTGCGTGATTGGCCCCAACGGTGCGGGTAAAACCACGCTGATGGACGTCATCACCGGCAAAACGCGGCCAAAGAGCGGCAGGGCGATTTACGATCAGTCCATCGACCTGACCGCGCTGGAGCCTGCGGCCATCGCCCGCCAGGGCATCGGGCGTAAATTCCAGAAGCCCACGGTCTTTGAGGCGCTGACGGTGTGGGAAAACCTGGAGATCGCCATGAAAACGGATAAATCCGTCTGGGCGAGCCTGCGGGCAAAACTCAACGGCGAGCAGCGTGACCGCATTGACGAGATGCTGGTTTTGCTGCGCCTTAGCGCGGAGCGCGACCGACGGGCCGGGCTGCTTTCCCACGGACAGAAACAGTTCCTGGAGATCGGCATGCTGCTGGTGCAGGACCCGCATCTGCTGCTGCTGGATGAACCCGCCGCCGGAATGACCGACGCGGAAACGGAATACACCGCAGAGCTGTTCAAATCGCTGGCGGGCAAGCACTCCCTGATGGTGGTGGAGCACGATATGGGCTTTGTAGAAACGATTGCCGACCACGTGACGGTGCTGCATCAGGGGCGGGTGTTGGCGGAAGGGTCGCTGCGTGAGGTGCAGGCCAACGAGCAGGTGATTGAGGTCTATCTGGGACGTTAAGGAGAGGGAATGTTACAGGTCAACGAACTGAATCAGTATTACGGCGGCAGCCATATCCTGCGCGGCGTGAGCTTTGAGGCCGTCACCGGCGAAGTCACCTGCCTGCTGGGGCGCAACGGCGTGGGGAAAACCACACTGCTGAAGTGTCTGATGGGGCTGATCCCGGCGAAAACCGGGGAGGTCATCTGGCAGGGGAAAACGATTACCCACAGCAAACCGCACCAGCGGGTGCAGTCTGGCGTGGCGTATGTCCCGCAGGGACGCGAGATTTTTCCGCGCCTGACCGTGGAGGAGAATCTCCTGCTGGGGCTATCGCGGTTTTCCGCCCGCGAGGCGAAGCAGGTGCCGGAGGAGATCTGGCAGCTGTTCCCGGTGCTCAAAGAGATGAAGCACCGTCGCGGGGGCGATCTCTCGGGTGGGCAGCAGCAGCAGCTGGCGATTGGTCGCGCGCTGGCGAGTCGTCCGCGGCTGCTTATCCTGGATGAACCGACCGAAGGCATACAGCCTTCCGTCATTAAAGAGATCGGCCACGTGATCCGCACCCTGGCAAACAGAGGCGACATGGCGATCCTGCTTGTTGAGCAGTTTTACGACTTTGCCGCCGAGCTGGCCGACAGCTATTTGCTGATGTCCCGCGGCACCATTATTCAGCGCGGGCGGGGTGAAAATATGGAGCAGGAGGGCGTTCGCGGGCTGGTTGCGATCTGAAATGTTATAATATAACATTCTCATTCTTATAAAACGGAATGAGGGCGTTACTTTGGCTGCACATATTGGGAAATTTGCCATGACTCTGGGGGCGCTGCTGGTCAGCGGCCAGCTGTTTGCTCACTCGCACGGCCACCAGATGACCGAAGCAGAACAGAAAGCGGCGAACGGCGTGTTTGAGGATAAAGACGTGAAGGACAGAGCGCTGTCTGACTGGGACGGCACCTGGCAGTCGGTCTATCCGTTCCTGCTCGATGGTTCGCTGGATCCGGTCTTTAAGCAGAAAGCGCAGAAGGATAAAAGCAAATCCTTTGATGAGGTGAAAGCCTACTACCGCACGGGTTATGCGACGGACGTGGATGCCATCGGCATCGAAAATAACGTGATGGAATTCCATCAGGGGAAAACGGTCAGCCGCTGCCAGTATGATTACAGCGGCTACAAAATTCTGACCTACGCGTCAGGCAAGAAAGGCGTGCGCTATCTCTTTGAGTGCAAGGACGCCAGCAGCAAGGCGCCGAAGTTTGTCCAGTTCAGCGACCATACCATCGGACCGAAGGCCTCTTCGCACTTCCATATTTTCATGGGCAATACCTCCCACGAGGCGCTGCTGAAAGAGATGGATAACTGGCCGACCTATTATCCGAACGAGATGTATAAAGAGCAGGTGGTGGAGGAGATGTTGCACCACTAGGTTTTTGCTTTTGCCGGGTGGCGGCTTCGCCTTACCCGGCCTACATTTGCTACGCCGCTTTGGGTGACTCGCACCATGCCTTCACGCTCATCCCGCGCAAAATCATCAGCCACGCCACAATAATCGCGGCCATCATAATCACAAACAGCGACCAGTGCGGCAGGTTGGTCAGGATGATACCGGTGATCATCGGGTTTGCCGCCGCGCCGAGCCAGCCCAGCGCCTGCGCAGAGAAATAGCTCGCCTTCATTCCCGGTGGCGCAATGTTGTCAATCAGCATGTATTCACCCGGGGCATAGATAATCTCTCCCAGCGTAAAGATGGCGGCAGCGATACCCCAGTAAACCAGGTTTTCCCCGGAGAGCATAAAGCCGCCCAGCCCCACGATAAAAAACAGGGTGGCGAGGGACATCAGCGGGCGGATATTGCTGGCTGAGATCTTACGGCCCAGCGCATATTGCAGCGTTACCACCACGGCGGCGTTGACGGGCAGCACCACGGCGACCACCTTTTCGGCGAAATCACTGTCCGCATGTGCAGCGAGAACGTATTGCGAAATACAGCTCGCGAACGACCCGCCCACGTACGACGCCAGCAGGCCAGAGAGCGTGTACCAGAACAGCGCGCGGTCTTTCAGCAAGACCGACGGCTGCCACGGCGTCTTCTCCTCGGCGGTATCTAACGCCACGCTTTTCTGCACAAAGAAGTGGATAAAGCCCAGCGGCAGGGCGGCACAGAAGGCTGCCAGCCAGAACGGCAGCTGCAGGCTGTACATCACCAGCAGGGTGCCAATCGGCGGGCCGACCGTCCAGCCAATGTTCAGGAAGCTGTAGTTTAGCGAGAAGACCCGCGCCTTCTGGCTGGAGGTGAGCACGTCGGAGAACCAGGCTTTCAGCACCGTCGAAAAGACGGAGTAGGCGCAGTTGATCAGCGCAAAAAAAAGCACCACCAGCGTGACGTTATTGACCAGCGGGATCGCCACAAATCCGGCGATAAAGGCTACGATGGCGATCAGCATGTAACGTTTTTTATCAAACTTATCGGCCAGAATGCCAAATCCCAGGCTGAACACCACGCCAATGGTCAGCGCCACGGTCAGGGCATAACCAATATTCTCGACGCTCATGCTGTAGACGCGCGTGAGATAGATGGTCATGAACGGCAGCGTTGCCCCTCTACCGATGGTTAATAACAATGACGATGCCAGCAGCGCTGCGGTTGAGCGCCTGAGAGATGGTTTCATATTCCTGCCCGACAGTTGCTTATGCTTTTATTCGATGTGTGTTAACAGGATTACCATGACATAAGGGGCTTGTATAGCACCCGATTTATCCCTAAGTGCTTCAGCTGCCTGCCAGAAATAATGATCTTCTCGTGACGCACTTTTTTCTGTTACCTTGAAGTGTTAACAAATTATTAATAATTCAGGGGCGGGATATGACGCGGAAAGACGGGCTGCTGGCACTGCTGGTGGTCGTAGTATGGGGGCTCAATTTTGTGGTCATTAAGCTGGGGCTGCACAATATGCCGCCGCTGATGCTGGCCGGCTTACGTTTTATGCTGGTCGCTTTCCCGGCCATCTTCTTTGTGGCGCGTCCAAAGATCCCCTTTAAACTGCTGCTGGGCTACGGTCTGACCATCAGCTTTGGCCAGTTCGCGTTTCTCTTTTGCGCCATCAAGTTCGGTATGCCGGCCGGTCTGGCCTCGCTGGTGTTACAGGCGCAGGCGTTCTTTACCATTATTCTCGGGGCGTTTGTGTTTGGCGAGCGCCTGCAGGGCAAACAGCTGGCGGGGATCACGCTGGCGGTGTTTGGCGTGCTGGTGCTGATCGAGGCCAGCCTGAATGGTCAGCACGTGGCGCTGCTCGGGTTTATGCTGACGCTGGCGGCGGGGCTGAGCTGGGCCTGCGGGAATATCTTCAACAAGCTGATCATGCAGCACGAGGCGCGCCCGGCGGTGATGTCGCTGGTGGTGTGGAGCGCACTGATCCCGGTTATCCCGTTTCTGCTGGCGTCGAGTATTCTGGACGGTCCGGCGGTGATGCTGCAGAGTCTGGTCGACATCGATCTGACCACCATCCTTTCTCTTGTCTATCTGGCCTTTGTCGCCACCATTGTGGGCTATGGGATCTGGGGATCGCTGCTGGGGCGTTATGAGACCTGGCGCGTCGCGCCGTTATCTCTGCTGGTGCCGGTGGTAGGGCTTGCCAGTGCGGCGATATTGCTGGATGAAACGCTAAGCGCGCTGCAGCTGTTCGGTGCCGTGCTGATCATGGCCGGGCTGTATATTAACGTGTTTGGTCTGCGGGTGCGTCGGACGACGCGAGTAAGCGAAAAGGCATAAAAAAAGCCCCGCGTCTGCGGGGCAAAAACGAATCAGAAGCCGTGCTGATTATAATAAGGCACGCCTAATTCGTCGGATTTGTCGCTACCAGCACCCATATGGTTGAAATCATAGGGCGACTGGTCATGTGCGGACGGCAAAATCATCGTATCAGGATTATTTTGCTGCGTTGCACGAGGGGTTTGCTCCGCGAAGGTCTGGCTGGAGAACAGCACCAGCAAGGCGAGGGCGGCGGAGGCGATAACTTTCATGATTTCCTCGGTTACGTCTGTGACAGGCGATGATTAACTACAGTGTTTTAACGGATACAGGTATCGGGATTCGCCCGGCACGCTGGTGATTCGGTACTTATGAGGCGGCACGTCAAAATAGTTCTTGAACGTACGCGTCAGGGTTTGCTGCGATTCAAATCCGTAACGCTCCGCCAGATAAAGGATCGGCTCATTGCTTTCTTTCAGTTTCTGGGCAATCTCCGTCAGCTTGCGGCTGCGAATATATTGACCTAATGAATGGCCGGTCTCTTTTTTGAACATCCGTTGCAGGTGCCATTTGGAGTAACCCGAACGCTCTGACACTTTTTCAAGGGAGAGCGGCGATTCCAGGTTATCCTCGATCCAGTCCAAAATGCTATGAATGGTGATAGCGTCAGTATTGCGTCTGGACATCGTCATACCTCTTTTTCTGTTTACGGCAGGATTTTCTTCAGCAAAAGCTCAAGGGTTGCCACTTCATCTGCCGTTAAGTTTTTTGTTAGTTCCTGATGCAGTGTTTGTCCTACTAATTGATGACATTGCTCGCACATGGCCGCGCCATCGCTGGTCAGCTTCACCAGTACGCCGCGTTTGTCATTCGGGTTAGGGCTTCGTTCTATCCATCCTTTGCAGACGAGACGATCGAGCATGCGGGTTAACGCACCCAGATCGACAGAGAGCACCTTTTTCAGCTCAACCGGCGTGATACACACTTCGCAGCGAATGGAACACAGCACTTTGAACTGTGTTGCGGTGATATCCAGCGGTGACAGGTAGTCATTGAGCAGGCGATCTTTTTTCTGATTGACCATATGAATAAGACGACCCAGCGGAACAACGTCGTTAAAGATATCACTGGTGCTTTTCACAATGGTTGCCCTGGCAAGTAATTAGTCACGGCAGATATTATTGCTCAGGCAAGTATAAGTCAACTGAATGAATCAGCCGATGCCACGAATTGCTAAAACGTTTCATGAACTTTTTTTAAGGTGTTTCAAATCATAGGGATAACATCCTGTTATCTTTTCATAAGGAAAATAATCGTTACGTTGCGCCCATGGCTGAATGTCACACTTTCCCCCTATAATTGCCGTGTTAAATATGGATAAGGACGACAACGCACTATGTTGGATTTGATTAAAGCAATCAGCCTCGGGCTGGTGGTCTTGCTGCCGTTGGCTAACCCGTTAACGACGGTGGCGCTTTTCCTCGGGCTGGCAGGGAACATGAACAGCGCCGAGCGCAATCATCAGTCGATGATGGCCTCGGTGTATGTGTTTGCCATCATGATGGTGGCTTACTACGCCGGGCAACTGGTGATGAATACCTTCGGGATTTCCATCCCTGGCCTGCGCATCGCCGGGGGGCTGATCGTGGCCTTTATCGGTTTCCGCATGCTGTTCCCGGCGCAAAAAGCGCATGAGTCGCCGGAAGCGACCAGCAAATCGGAAGAACTGGAAACCGAACCAAGCGCGAATATCGCCTTCGTGCCGATTGCCATGCCGAGCACGGCGGGGCCGGGGACCATCGCGATGATCATCAGCTCCGCGTCGACGGTGCGTGACAGCGCAACCTTCCCGGACTGGGTGCTGACGGTGGCACCGCCGCTGATTTTTGCGATTATCGGGATTATCGTGTGGGCATCGCTGCGCAGCTCCGGCGCCATCATGCGCTGGGTAGGCAAGGGCGGTATCGAGGCAATTTCCCGTCTGATGGGCTTCTTACTGGTCTGTATGGGCGTGCAGTTTATTATTAACGGCGTGCTGGAGATTATTAAGACCTATCATTGATGTCTTGCCCGGCGGCGCTTCGCTTGCAAGGGCCTACGGGTTTTGTAGGCCGGGTAAGGCGAAGCCGCCACCCGGCACCAACACCCCTCACCCGTGCTGCCCCTGTTCCTCCAGCGCCACCGGCCACTTACGGAAGATAAGCACTGACCAGATCAGCGCCATCAGGGCCGGAATGGCACCCAGATAGCCAATCGCCGACATCGACACGTGCAGGATGACCTGGTTACCCACCAGCGCACCCGCGCCAATCCCCAGATTGAAAATTCCCGAGAACAGCGACATGGCGACGTCCGTCGCATCCGGCGCCAGGGCCAGCACCTTCACCTGCATGCCCAGGCCAATAATCATGATCGCCACGCCCCAGAACAGGCTGAGGATCGCCAGATGGCTTTCACTGCCCGCGGCGGGCATCAGCAACAGCAGACAGGCCAGCAGCAGGCCGATAGCGCTGCTCACCAGCGAGGAGGCGTGCCGGTTACCCAGCTTGCCGAACAGCACGCTGCCAATAATCCCCGCGCCGCCGAGGATCAGCAGTAAGACGGTGGCAAAGTTGGCGCTAAAGCCTGCTACCACCTGCACAAACGGTTCAATGTAGCTGTACGCCGTGTAATGGGCCGTTACCACGATGGCGGTCAGCAGGTAGATGCTCAGCAGCGCAGGGCGACGCATCAGCAGCGGCAGGCTTTTCAGCGAGCCGGAATGCTCGCTCGGCAGCGCGGGCAGCAGCTTAATCAGACACACCAGCGTCACCAGCGCGCCCATGCCGATGGCGAAGAAGGTGGTACGCCAGCCGAAGTATTGCCCCACGATGCGGCCAACCGGCAGGCCCAGCACCATCGCCAGTGCGGTACCGGTAGCAATCAGGCTTAGCGCCTGCGCGCGTTTACCCGCCGGTGCCAGGCGAATCGCCAGCGACGCGGTGATCGACCAGAACACCGCATGGGCAAAGGCGATACCGACGCGGCTGATGACCAGCACCGTAAAATTCCACGCCATAAACGACAGCACGTGGCTCGCGATGAACAAGACAAACAGACCGATCAGCAGCCTGCGCCGCTCTATCTGGCTGGTCAGCAGCATGAACGGCAGGGACATCAGCGCCACCACCCAGGCGTAAATGGTCAACATAATGCCCACCTGCGCCGTTTCCATCTGGAAACTGTTGGCGATGTCAGACAACAGCCCAACCGGCACAAATTCTGTGGTGTTAAAAATAAACGCGGCAATGGCCAGCGTGACCACGCGTAGCCACGCAACCCTGCGGGAAACTGTGTTCGTTGTCATAGGGATGTCGGAGATTCGTTGCTGAAAAGAAGAGGAGACGATCTTAAAACGTTGAATGGCGAAAACTCAACCATTATGTGACGCAGATCTCAATATTTACCTTATGAAAGCGGTAGCCGGGAGCGCTGTTTTCATTGAATATAAAAGAACAACACAATAAAAACAGGCGGTAAGACAATGCAGGAGATTGATTTTTATCTGGTCGATGCGTTCAGCAATACCACGTTTGGCGGCAACCCGGCCGCCGTTTGTCCGCTCAAGGAATGGTTACCCGATGAGACCTTGCTGAAAATGGCGCAGCAGCATAATCAGTCGGAAACGGCCTTTTTCGTCTGCACTAAAGGAGGCATTGAGCTACGCTGGTTTACCACGCTTACCGAAGTCAATCTCTGCGGCCACGCCACCCTTGCCGCCGCGTACGTTCTGTTTAATGAACTGGATTACCCCGACTCGCGGATCCACTTTGATACCGCCTCTGGCCGCCTGACGGTCAGCCGGGAGGGGGAGTGGATGACGCTGGACTTCCCGGCATGTCCAACCCAAGAAGAGACGCCGCCGCCGGAGATGCTCTCGGCGCTCGGTATCCGTCATTACGTTGCAGCACGCAAAGGGCGCGCCTGGCTGATCGTGCTGGATAATCGCCAGCAGGTTGAAGCACTCGCGCCACGCTTTTCGGCGATGACGCCGGGCGAGCATAAGGTGAGCGTGACGGCACGGGGTGAGGGGGAATACGATTTTGTCAGCCGCTTTTTCTCCCCCGGGGTATCCGTTCCGGAAGACCCGGTCACCGGCTCCGCGCACACCATGCTGATCCCGTACTGGGGTGAACGGTTGGGGAAAACAGCCATGCTTGCCCGTCAGGTTTCCGCGCGCTGCGGCGACGTGCGCTGTGAGCTGAAAGGCTCGCGCGTGCTGATGAGCGGACAGGCTTCACTTTATCTGAAAGGCACAGTTTTTCTGCGCTAAATACCCATAACAAGAGAGGAAGAGACAATGCAGGAAATTGATTTTTATCTGGTGGATGCCTTCAGCGACAAAACCTTTGGCGGCAACGCGGCAGCGGTATGTCCTCTGGAAGCGTGGCTGCCGGACGAGACGCTACTCAAAATGGCGCAGCAGCATAACCAGTCTGAGACCGCCTTTTTTGTACGCACCGACGGTGGGTTTGAACTGCGCTGGTTTACCACGCTCGATGAAATTAACCTGTGCGGCCATGCTACGCTTGCCGCATCGCACGTTATTTTCGAATACCTTGACTATCCGCACACTGAAATTACCTTCACCACGCGCTTCGTGGGCGAGCTGACGGTTAAACGCAGCGGCGACTGGCTGACGCTGAACTTCCCCGCGTGGTCAACGGAGGTGGTCGAGAACCCACCTGCGCTGCTGTTTAGCGCGCTGGGCATCCCAGACGCAAAAGAGGTGCGCGTCGGACGTGATTACCTGGTGGTGCTGGAGAGCCAGCAGCAGGTGGAAGCGTTAACGCCGGATATTGGGGCGATGATCCCGCTGGATAAAATGGTCTGCGTGACGGCACCGGGCGAAAAATATGACTTCGTCAGCCGCTTCTTCTGCCCGGGGGAAGGGGTGCCGGAAGATCCGGTTACCGGATCCGCCCACAGCATGCTGATCCCATACTGGAGCGAAAAGCTGGGTAAAACGTCACTTTATGCCCACCAGGGGGCGCACCGTGGCGGGGATCTGCGCTGCGAAATGAAGGGCGACCGCGTGCTGATTGGCGGTCAGGCCACCCTGTACCTGAAAGGGAAAATCTTTTTGCGCTAACGGAGCGGTACGATAAGTTAATTGTATGAAGCACCCCGGCAGGCCTGCGCTATGTTGACATTTAGCCTCACAAAAAAAGCAAGGAGCCTGCCATGTATTCCATTACCTCTGAATCTGCACGTCACCCGGACATTCTTAGCCTGATCGCGGCGCTGGACCGCTATCAGAGCGAACTCTATCCCGCCGAAAGCAATCATCTGATCGATCTGGCTGCGCTGCCGGAAACGTCGCTGATCCTGATGGTCATTCGCGACCAGCAGCTTCATGCCGTTGGCTGTGGCGCCATCGTGCTCAACGGCGACGGTACGGGGGAGATGAAGCGGGTCTATATCGATCCGGCCCATCGTGGGCAGCACCTTGGGGAGACGCTATTGGCCGCCCTGGAAGATGAGGCCCTGAGCCGTCATTGCCATACGGTACGGCTGGAGACGGGCATCAAGCAGCGCGCCGCGGTGCGTCTTTATGAACAGTGCGGATACGATTTGCGTCCGGCGTTTCCCCCGTACGTTGACGACCCGCTCAGCATGTTTATGGAGAAGGCGCTGGTTGAAGACGTTCGTTTAGCAGCGCTATAAAGGCCTCCAGCTGGCGGGTCATCGCCCCGCGTCGCCACACCAGCCAGGTGGTGAGCCAGCGCCAGTTTTCGGCCAGCGGCCAGGCTTCAACCTGATGATGCCCGGGCATACTCTCCAACATCGAGCGCGGCATCAGCGCGATGCCCGCGCCCGCAATGACGCAGGCGAGCATGCCGTGATAGGACTCCATCTCGTGAATGCGGCCGGGCGTGGCGCGGTCAGCGTGAAACCAGCTCTCCAGGTGCCGGCGATAAGAGCAGTTGGCGCGAAAGGCATAAACGTCGCTGCCGCTCACCTGCGCGGCGCGTGAGATTTCCGCCTGCCCGGCAGGCGTGACCAGCATCATCTCTTCCCGATAGACCGGCATTCCTTCCAGCTCCGGGTGCGACAGTGGCCCGTCGACAAAGGCGGCGCTCAGGGTTCCCTCCAGTACGCCATCAATCATCGTCCCGGACGGCCCGGTAGAAAGGGCAAACTGAATGCGCGGATAGCGCTGGTTAAACTGTGCCAGCGTTTCAGGAATGCGCACGGCGGCGGTACTTTCCAGCGCGCCGAGGGCAAATAACCCCTGCGGCTCATCCCCCGCGACGACCATGCGCGCTTCATCCACCAGGGCGAGGATCTGCTTGCTGTAGCGCAGGAAGTTATGGCCAGCCGGGGATAAACGCAAACGCTGGTTCTCACGAATAAACAGCTCAACGCCAAGATCGGCTTCCAGCTGGCGGATGCGGGTTGTCAGGTTTGACGGCACGCGATGCACCTTCTGCGCCGCCTGGGTGATACTGCCCGTCAGCGCGACGGCGTTAAACATTTCAAGCTGGGTTAAATCCATAGCGTTCTCGTTTCGTGAATAAGGTGGTTAGTATTATTCATTTTTAAGAAATAGCAGAGTGGGCCACAATGAATCAACCGAAAAACGTGGAGAACACCATGACTTATTCCTCTGCAACACATGCCTTCTCTGTCAACCCGGCAACGGGTGAAACCCTCGCCGCGTATCCGTGGGCGACGTCGGAACAGGTTGACCGCGCGATTTCTCTGTCCGATGCGGGCTATCGCCAGTGGCGTCGCGAAAGCGTCTCCCACCGGGCGCAAAAGCTGCGCGATCTTGGCGCCGCGCTGCGTCATCGCGCTGAAGAGATGGCGCAGACGATCTCCCGTGAAATGGGCAAACCCATTCAGCAGGCGCGGGCCGAAGTGGCGAAATCCGCCGGCCTGTGCGACTGGTACGCCGAGCACGGCCCGGCGATGCTGCAGGCGGAACCGACGCTGGTCGAAAACCAGAATGCGGTCATTGAATACCGTCCGCTGGGGCCGATCCTCGCGGTCATGCCGTGGAACTTCCCGCTCTGGCAGGTGCTGCGCGGCGCGGTGCCGATTCTGCTGGCAGGTAACAGCTATCTGCTTAAACACGCGCCCAACGTCCTCGGCTCGGCGGAGCTTATCGCGCAGATCTTTGCGGATGCCGGTTTCCCTGAAGGCGTGTTCGGCTGGGTAAACGCCACCAATGACGGCGTCAGCCAGGCGATTAACGATCGTCGTATTGCGGCGGTGACCGTCACCGGCAGCGTGCGTGCCGGGGCTGCCATTGGTGCTCAGGCGGGGGCCGCGCTGAAAAAATGTGTTCTCGAGCTGGGCGGCTCTGACCCGTTCATCGTCCTCAACGATGCCGACCTGGATCTTGCCGTGAAGGCGGCGGTAGCAGGCCGCTACCAGAATACCGGGCAGGTGTGCGCGGCGGCCAAACGCTTCATTGTGGAAGAGGGTATTGCGAAGACCTTTACCCAGCGCTTTGTCGACGCGGTTGCTGCGCTGAAGCTGGGCGCGCCGGACCAGGAAGAAAACTATATTGGCCCGATGGCGCGTTTTGACCTGCGCGATGAACTCCATCAGCAGGTGCAGGCGACGCTGGCGGAAGGTGCAACGCTGCTGCTGGGCGGTGAGAAAATTAGCAGTGAGGGGAATTATTACGCCCCAACCGTGCTGGCGAACGTCACCCCGGCGATGACGGCCTTCCGGCAGGAGCTGTTTGGTCCGGTCGCGGCCATTACTATCGCGAAAGACGCGGAGCATGCCCTGATGCTTGCCAACGACAGCGATTTTGGCCTGTCTGCCACGGTCTTTACCGCCAGTGATGCGCTGGCAGAGACCTTCTCCCGCGAGCTGGAGTGCGGCGGGGTGTTTATCAACGGCTTTAGCGCCAGCGATGCGCGCGTGGCCTTTGGCGGCGTGAAGAAAAGTGGCTTTGGCCGCGAACTTTCCCACTTTGGGTTGCACGAGTTCTGCAACGTGCAGACGGTGTGGAAGGATCGCGTGTAATCCCGCGATGTCGGCCCTCATCGCGAGGGCCGTTGTCATTAATCTGCAATGGTTCTGTCATTTTCATTTCGTAGACTCGCTCGCGTCTAACGCCTTGTAAATGAAGCTAATTATGAACCTAACGCAAATTTTTCGCCGTATTGCGCAGCGTCTCACTCCCCGCCACTTTGGCCTGCTGACAGGGATCTTTTGCATTATTGGCCTTTTCTCCGCGCTGCAGCTCTCCTCGTCATTCCTGCTTAACGCCTCCCTGAACGAAGCCCAGCGCAACGAGCAGCAAAACCTGCTGACGTGGCAGCAGCAGAGCAAGCTGGATCTGGCCCGCGTCTCTCTGCTGGCGGCAAGCGATCTCCTTAACCGCTCCGGGGTGTGGTTTATGCAGGATAAAGAGACCGGTTCCGACGGAAGCTGGCACAGCCTGATGGATGACGCGCAAAAGGCGCTGACGGTGTCTCAGCAGGCGTGGAAGGCCTGGCTGGCGCTGAATCCACCGAAAGACGACGCCCTGGTGAACAGCTATCAGCTCTTCTACGGCGCGATCAAAGAGCAGGCGGAAGGTCTGGTCAAAACCAATACCATCGACGCTTTTTTTGCCGTCCCGGCGCAGGCTTTTCAGACTGATTTTAACGACAACTATGCGCGCTACCAGCAGGCAAGCGAGAAGCAGGCCATGCAGGGGCGTCAGAGCCTCATGGCGCAGCTCTCTGACCTGCAAACGTTATTCCTGTTTGCCCCGGTGCTGTTAGTCGCCATCGCCGCTGTCGTCTGGTTCGGTATGTCCCGATGGGTGATTACGCCGCTGCGTCGGCTCATCGCGCATATCAACCGGCTGGCAGCAGGGGATCTCTCCGGCACGACGCCGAACGTCATGCGCTTCAACCGGGAGATAGGGCAGCTTAGCGACAGCATTGCTACGATGCAGCACGGCCTGCAGCAGCTGGTGACGCAGGTCAGCCACGCCACGGCTACCATGGTGGAGAACATTGATTCTCTGGCGCAGGGTAACCAGAAGCTGTATCAGCAGTCGGCACGCCAGGCGAAAGAGCTTGAGGATGTGACGGCGCATATTGCGGCGCTGGAAAGCCACGTGGAAGGGAATACCGGCTATGCCAGACTCGCCAGCTCCCGGGCCGATGAAGCACGCCAGGCAGCCGTGGGCGGCGACCAGATGATGTCGACCGTAAATGCGTCTATGCAGGCGATCGTCGACCGA
Source organism: Enterobacter sp. FB (assembly GCF_000805795.1). Taxonomy (NCBI): domain Bacteria; kingdom Pseudomonadati; phylum Pseudomonadota; class Gammaproteobacteria; order Enterobacterales; family Enterobacteriaceae; genus Enterobacter; species Enterobacter sp. FB. The sequence continues at coordinate 1,443,115 of NZ_JSZC01000013.1, forward strand.
TCGTCTGAGATGCGCGGGATCGTGGCAATGATCGACAGCGTGGCGTTTCAGACGAACATCCTGGCGCTGAATGCCGCCATTGAGGCCGCCCATGCCGGAAATCAGGGGCGCGGGTTTGCCGTCGTCGCCCGCGAGGTTGGACTCCTGGCCAGAAAGAGCAGCCACTCGACGCAGACCATTCAGGAGCTGATCAACCGTTCACTGCAGGGTATCGAAGACGGTTCCCGTGCCGTCACCCTGATGGAAGAGAATTTGCAGCAGGTCACCGGTCTGGTGGGCAATTTGAGCAGTTTGCTGAATGAGATCTCCACCGCCACGCTCAGTCAGGGAGAGCGTATTCACCTGATGACGCGTCAGCTTCAGGCGCTGAACCAGGTCTCCCGTCAGACGGACCTGCTGGTCTCTGACGCCTCGGAGGCCTCTGAGCGGCTGCAAAAGCAATCCGATCTTTTATTGCAGGCCGTTTCGCGTTTTCGTCTTAGCGCCTGACGCAATACATAAGCCTCTGTTATACTCGCAGCCCGTTTTAGCCTGAGGGCAAGGAGCAAAGTGTGGTTGCGGTCATCCATAATGAGATGTTGGACGAGATTCTGGCGCAGGTTCGTCCGTTAATTGGAAAGGGGAAGGTTGCCGACTATATTCCGGCCCTTGCCTCGGTCAGCGGGAATAAGCTGGGTATTGCTATCTGCACCATCGACGGACAGCGATTCCAGGCAGGGGATGCAACAGAACGTTTTTCCATTCAGTCCATTTCGAAAGTGCTCAGTCTGGTTGCGGCGATGCGCCAGTATGAAGAAGACGAAATCTGGCAGCGCGTGGGTAAAGATCCGTCCGGCCAGCCTTTTAACTCGCTGCTTCAGCTTGAAATCGAGCAGGGTAAACCGCGAAATCCCTTTATCAACGCCGGGGCGCTGGTGGTCTGCGATATGCTGCAGAGCCGCCTCAGCGCGCCGCGTCAGCGAATGCTGGAGATAGTACGCCAGCTCTCGGGGGTTGACGACATTGCCTACGATCCGGTGGTGGCCCGCTCGGAGTTCGAACACTCTGCCCGTAACGCGGCCATCGCGTGGCTGATGAAATCCTTCGGCAACTTCCATAACGACGTGGCGACCGTCCTGCAAAACTACTTCCACTACTGCGCCCTGAAAATGAGCTGCGTTGAGCTGGCTCAGACGTTCCTGTTCCTTGCGCATCAGGGGCACGCGCCGCACCTCGACCAGGAGGTGGTTTCTCCTCTCCAGGCGCGCCAGGTAAACGCGCTGATGGCAACCAGCGGGATGTATCAAAACGCCGGCGAGTTTGCCTGGCGCGTTGGTCTCCCGGCCAAGTCGGGGGTGGGCGGCGGAGTGGTGGCGATTGTACCGCATGAAATGGCGATTGCGGTCTGGAGCCCGGAGCTGGATGAAACCGGAAATTCCCTTGCCGGTGTCGCGGTTCTGGAGAAACTGACCCAGCGTATGGGACGTTCCGTTTACTGATGTCTGACCTGGATCCCCTTTTTTCCCGTCTGGCGCGATCGACGTTTCGCTCGCGCTTCCGCTTAGGCGATAAGGAACGGCAGTATTGCTGGGATAAAGGCCCCGATACCATTGATCAGCATGCCGCTGATTTTGTCGAAAAGCGCCTTGCCCCTGCACAACCCGCGAATGACGGCAAACAGACGCCCATGCGCGGTCACCCGGTATTTATCGCCCAGCATGCCACCGCCACCTGTTGCCGGGGCTGTCTGGCGAAATGGCATAATATTCCTCACGGTGTTCAGCTCACCGCGCAGCAGCAGCAGTATATCGTCAGCGTGATTCACCACTGGCTGGTGCTCCAGATGAACGCCTAAATTTGACGAGTTATGATCCCGTTATATTTGTGTTATAGATTCATCCTAAGTGAGCGCCGATCGTGCTGACGACCGCAATAACTGCCATAAGCTTTCATATGGAATGAAATTTAATGCGTTCTGCTCTTACCGCTTTCAGGCCGTTCCAGCCTGACACGCCGCTGCGAAATGCATCGACGATCTTTATCCTCACCACTTTGTTCTATTTTGTGGGTGCGGAATTACGTCTCGTGGAGGCCTTGTCGCTGTTCTGGCCCCTCAACGGCGTGATGGCAGGGATCTTTGCCCGCTATGTTTTTCTGAATCGCCTGCATTACTACGCGGTATCCTATGTTGCCATGCTGATGTACGACGCGGTGACGACCAACTGGGGGATAGCCTCCGTGGTGATCAACCTGTCTAACATGGTCTTTATCGTCGTGGTCGCCTTGCTGATCCAGCGTGACAGGCGGCTAATGAAGAAAACCCCCGATCCGCTTAACGCATTACGCCTGTTCAACTACTGCCTGATTGCTGCGCTGCTGTGCGCACTGCTCGGCGCGGTAGGGTCGGTCGGGATTGACAGCCACACCTTCTGGCCGCTCTTTGCCGACTGGTTTAGCGAGCAGTTCTCAACCGGCGTGCTTGTTGTGCCGTGTATGCTCACGATAGGCATGCCCGTGCGCGAATTCAGGTTACGTCTGGAGCAGCTATTACCGGTTATTGCGCTGATCGTCTCGGTGGTCGCGTCAGTCGTGATTGGCGGCGCGGGGAGCCTCTCTTTTCCACTGCCTGCGCTTATCTGGTGTGCGGTACGCTACCCATTGCCTGTGACCTGCTTGCTGACGTTTGTCACGGGCGCCATTGAAATTATTCTGGTCGCCAATTCGGTGATTAATATTGCCGTGGCGACACCGCTGACCACCCCAATGATGTTTTCTGCCCGGCTGGGTATTGCCACGATGGCGATCTGTCCGGTGCTGGTCTCCGTCAGCATGGCAGCCATTAATTCCCTGATCCGTCAGGTTTCCCTGCGGGCTGATTATGACTTTTTAACGCAGGTTTATTCGCGTTCCGGGCTTTATGAGGCGTTAAAACACGAAGAGACGCACCGCCATTCGCGTTTCCTGACCGTTATGCTGCTGGATATCGATTACTTCAAAAGCATCAACGATAACTACGGCCACGAGTGTGGCGACCGCGTGCTGGCGTCATTCGCCCGGCAGGTTCAGCAGGTGGTCGGTGAAGACGGGATGGTCGCGCGTATGGGCGGGGAAGAGTTCGCGGTGGTGGTCAACTCTGGCGACGCTCGACACGGTTATGAACTGGCGGAACGTATCAGAACTACCGTCGCTAACCATCCTTTTACATGGCGTCAGCAAACGCTCTCTCTGACGGTCAGTATTGGCCTTGGAAGCGGGAAGGCGGAGGCATGGCAGTTGACCGAGGTCTTCAACAAACTCATGACCGAAGCGGACGATCACCTCTATCGTTCAAAAAAAGCGGGTCGAAATCGTACCAGCGCCCGGGTCGCGGACGAGCATATTACTGCCGCCACCGGGCATGAAACAGAGCTGCGTTAATCGTCATAAGGCATTGACGTGAATAGCAAGTGGCTTAACAGACTGTCAGAACACTGACAATGTCACTGTTTAAGCTACGCTTTGAGTAACGCTTTACGTCAGGAGACATTATGAAAGCACCTGCAACCCCTGAAAATGAAACAGACAGACTGAACTCGCTGCGCGAATCAGGTCTGCTTGAGATCGACAGTTCCCCGGCGTTTGACCGGCTTACGCGTCTGGCGAAGCGCTTCTTCCAGGTGCCGCTGGCAATGGTCAACCTCATTGATGAGCACTCGCTAATCGTGAAGTCGGCCGATGGCAAGGCGCCTGACACCGTTCCGCGTAATATCTCGTTTTGTGGCCATACGATCCTCACCGAAGCACCGCTGGTGGTAGGGGATATGCTGCAGGACGATCGTTTTGCGGATAATCCGCTGGTGGCGGGTGAACCTCGCGTGCGTTTTTATGCGGGCTTCCCGCTGCGCCTGCGTGACGGCGCCAGCGTGGGCTCGCTCTGCCTGATTGACTACGCGCCCAGGGAGTTTTCAGCGGCCGATCTCGCCGTGCTGGGGGATCTTGGCGCGCTGGCTGAAGATGAGTTTGCCGCTATCAGCGCGGCGACCACGGATGAATTAACGGGTTTATTCAACCGCCGGGGCTTTAATCAGCTGGTGCGGTTCACGCTTTCCGTTGCCCGACGCCGGGCTGAGCCGCTCACGCTCGGCTGGCTGGATCTGGATCGCTTTAAGGAGATTAACGATCGCTACGGGCATGAAGAGGGCGATAAGGCGCTGAAAGTTATGGCGCAGCTGATGCGCAGCGCTTTCCGTGAGGCCGATATGCTGGTGCGTTTTGGCGGGGATGAGTTCGCGGTGCTGTTCGCGGATACCGACGAGCAGGGCGCCTGGATAGCCATGCAGTATCTTGCCGAGCAGGTGGAAAGCTATAACGCCCGCAAGCTTCACCCATGGTCGCTAAACTTCTCATGGGGGCTCAGTGAATTCGATCATAACGGCAACGACCTGCAACAGTGGTTAAAAGATGCCGATGAAAAGATGTATGCCATGAAGCAGCAGCGCCAGCGCGCCCGGTGACATAATAAAAGCCTATGTCCGAACCGCTTGCGTTAATAAGTTGTTAAACCCAAAGTGAGCGTATTCAACGTAAGGAAAAACAATGAATACCTCACTGCAAATCAAAACCCTCACCCTGGAAGAGATCCTCATCCATCTTGATGCGCTGGCCGGGATCCTCGAAAACTGCGTAAACGGCGGGGCATCCGTCAGCTTTATGCTCCCTTTTAGCCTCGACAAGGCCCGTACTTTCTGGCGCGGTATTGCCGAAAGCGTCGCGCGAGGCGAGCGGCTGGTGCTTGCCTGCGTCGATGCGCAGGACGGGGTCATTGGAACGGTGCAGCTGATCGCAGACCAGCCGGAAAACCAGCCGCACCGGGCGGATGTGGCGAAGCTGCTGGTCCATGAAAAAGCGCGTCGAAAAGGGGCCGCAATGGCGTTAATGGAAGCGCTGGAGGCTGAGGCCCGGGCCAGAGACATTTCTGTGCTGGTGCTCGATACCTCCACCGGCAGCGGGGCCGAAATTTTCTACCTGCGTGCCGGCTGGCAAAAGGTTGGTGAGATCCCGCGCTACGCGCTAATGCCTGACGGCGCCATGACCGCCACCTCTGTCTTTTATAAGTTCTTATAATTATTTTGCACAACCGCACCGCGGATTGATCAAAACAGGGTTTCTGGTCGTTAAGTTTTGATAAGTTATCGTACCAATCTTATCAGGCTGTATGACTAATCATAAAAGGAACCCCCTTGTGAACACGCTCAACCGTCGTGATTTTCCCGGTGCGCACTATCCAGAACGCATCATTCAGTTTGGTGAAGGCAATTTCCTGCGTGCGTTTGTCGACTGGCAAATTGACCTGTTAAACGAACATACCGATCTTGACGCTGGCGTGGTAATCGTTCGCCCGATTCAGAGCGACTTCCCGCCGTCGTTAAGCACCCAGGATGGGTTGTACACCACGATCGTTCGTGGCCTGAATGAGCAGGGCGAGGCGGTGAGCGAGGCCCGGCTGATCCGCTCCGTTAACCGGGAAATCAGCGTCTATGACGACTATGGCGCATTTCTGAAACTGGCTCACAATCCCGATATGCGGTTTGTATTCTCGAACACCACCGAAGCGGGTATCAGCTACCACGCGGGTGACAGCGTCGACGATGCCCCTGCGGTGAGCTATCCGGCGAAGCTGACGCGTCTGCTGTTTGAGCGCTTTAGCCACTTCAACGGTGCGGCTGACAAGGGCTGGATCATCATTCCCTGCGAGCTGATTGACTACAACGGTGACGCACTGCGTGAACTCGTCTTGCGCTATGCGCAGGAGTGGGCGCTGCCTGCCGCCTTTATCCAGTGGCTCAACGACGCCAACAGCTTCTGCTCGACGCTGGTTGACCGTATCGTGACAGGCTATCCCCGCGATGAAGCGGCCGCACTGGAGGCTGAACTGGGTTATCACGATGGGTTCCTCGACACGGCCGAACATTTTTATCTGTTTGTGATTCAGGGGCCGGCATCTCTTTCGCACGAACTTCGTCTGGATAAGTACCCGTTAAACGTGCTGATTGTTGATGACATCAGGCCCTACAAAGAACGCAAGGTGGCCATTCTGAACGGCGCGCACACGGCGCTGGTGCCGGTCGCCTTCCAGGCCGGGCTGGATACGGTAGGTGAGGCGATGAATGATGCCGAGGTCTGCGCGTTCGTCGAAAAAGCGATTTATCAGGAGATCATTCCGGTCCTCGATTTGCCGCGTAACGAGCTGGAATCGTTCGCCAGTGCGGTGACAGGACGTTTTCGTAATCCCTACATCAGACACCAGCTGCTCTCCATCGCGCTTAACGGTATGACCAAATACCGTACCCGCATCCTGCCGCAGCTGCTGGCAGGGCAGAAGGCGACGGGGCAATTACCGGCTCGCCTGACGTTTGCTCTGGCCGCATTGATCGCGTTTTATCGCGCGGAGCGTAACGGGGAGAGCTATCCGGTGCAGGATGATGCACGCTGGCTGGAACGTTATCAGCAGCTGTGGGCGCAGCACCGCAATCGGCAGCTTAGCACCCGTGAACTGGTGCAGTCGGTGCTCAGCGCACGCGAACACTGGGAGCAGGACTTGACGCAGGTAAGCGGTCTTGTCGACCAGGTCACGCTGGATCTGGATGCCATTCTGCTTAAGGGCATGCGCGCCGCGGTTAAACCGCTTTGCTAATGCATTCACCCGGCTTCGGCCGGGTTTGAATAGGCCCCATTTAGTTACAACATACTATGTGCTTTGTTTTTAAAAAGCACATGCAGCACCGTGCGAATTTCGCTAATCAGGGGAGAAAATGCAATGTCCCGTTAACAAGCTTGCAACGGTGACGGGGATCACGTTTAATAGCCTCGCTCTTTTCTTGCCTGAAACTCACTATGATCGTTCGTCCTAAACAGCACTGGCTACAACTGATTTTTGTCTGGCACGGTTCGGTACTTCCCAAGATCTATACCCGATTGCTGCTCAACTTCCTGCTCTCTATCGCCGTTATCCTGATGTTACCGTGGTATACCTCGCTCGGTATCAAATTTACCGTGGCGCCATTCAGCATTCTCGGCGTGGCGATCGCTATCTTTCTGGGTTTCAGAAACAACGCCTGTTATTCACGCTACGTTGAGGCGAGGCTGCTCTGGGGGCAGTTGATGATAGCGGCACGCTCGCTGTTTCGCGAGGTAAAAAACACCTTACCCGACGATAAGCACCTCGGCGAATTTGTCCGTCTGCAAATTGCTTTCGCCAACTGTCTGCGCATGACCCTGCGCCGGGAACTGAATGCTGAGCAGCTCTCTCGTTATCTTGCTGCGGAGGATTTACGTAAAGTCATGGACGCCAACTCACCGGCGAACCGTATTTTGCTGATCATGGGGGAGTGGCTGGCCGTGCGGCGGCGAAACGGGCAACTCTCAGACATTCTGTTCCATAGCCTGAACAACCGTCTGAACGACATGTCTATCGTCCTTTCCGGCTGCGAGCGCATTGCGACCACGCCGGTGCCGTTTGCCTACACGCTGATTTTGCACCGCACGGTATATCTGTTCTGCATTATGCTGCCGTTCGCACTGGTTGTGGACCTGCACTACATGACGCCCTTTGTCTCTGCGCTGATTTCTTATACCTTTATTTCGCTGGACACCCTGGCGGAAGAGCTGGAAGACCCGTTTGGCACGGAAGATAACGACCTGCCGCTGGACGCCATCTGCAACATGATGGAACGCGATCTGCTGCAGATGAACGATGAAGAGAACATTCCGGACAGGCTGATGCCGGATAAGCACTATCAGCTGACCTGACGGGCGTTCCACTCGGCGCGGGTAATCTCCCACAGCTCGGAGTCCAGCATCCCGCTGACGTAGGCTTTCTTCTCCGTTCTGATAAGCCGCATGCCGCTACTGTCCGAAATACGACGGGAGCGGCTGTTGGCGGCGGCCTTCGGGGCCCGCAAAACGGATTTGTTTAGCGTGTTGAACCAGTAATCCGTCGCGGCAATGCTGGCTTCGCGCATATATCCGTGCCCCTGAAACTCCGGCGCGAGCCAGAACCCGCGGTTGTTATCCTCGACGTCGTACAGGCAAATAATGCCCATCAATTCATCCGGCACCTCACGTCGCCGGATGCTCCAGAACCAGGCAATCTCTTTCGCCACATCCGGCAGCGCCACGTTGTTGACATAGTTTTCTGCGCCGTTATCCGGGTAGGGCCAGGGGACGGAAGAGACCATATAGCGGACGATCTCCCAGCGCGGATAAAGCGTTTGTATCTGGACGGCATCTTCGGCAACCAGCGGTTTCAGCAGTAAACGTTCTGTCGTGAGCGTCGGTATCGTCATGCGCAGATCTCCATGTTTAAGCGTTATGCTTTTGTTTGCGTTCTGGTATTTTTATCTCTATCACATTCAGCTGAGGCGCGCTGGGTTCATTCCCTACCAGAAATGGGCATCCTTTCTTTAATGGCGAAATATTGATGAGCTTTGTGTCTCTTTTAACCGGACGGGTTTTCCAGGATCTCCTGCAGCATGGCAAAGAGATAGAGGAGACTATTGCTCATCGTGATATCCGTATCCGTCTCTTGAATCATTCCACGCCCGAGCTGGAACGGTATTTTTCGCGACCCCTCAGCGAGCTTCCGCGTCAAAATCCTTACCCGGTAGCTATGCTGTTACCTCTGTTTTTAGTGGCGTTTGCGCTAAACCTTTTGCCTTTTCTCAGCACGTTGCAGGGTTTGTCACCTTTACATCATGCATTGAGCTTTTTCTTACCATCATTGACGATGACAGGCGCGCTCATTGTGACAAGCGTACTACTGGCTCGTGGAAAGACGTCGGGATTGTCGGGCTTTATGGCGTTGTTCATCATCCTGCTGATAACGACCCTCGTTCAGGTTCTACATGTCATGCTTTCTCATGATGGAAGCCTCTGGCCACACGTCATTGCATCTTTCGCGCTGTTACTTTGTCGGGTGGTGATGAACGGCAGCGGCTTTGTTCTGTTTACGCTCTATTGTCGTACTCAGCGTCTTGCCAGATTGGCACGGGAAATGCGGCTAAAAAGCCGTTAAAGGGGAGGTTATGACATTACGAAAAGCCACGCCACAGGAAGCCGAAACACTCTGGAATATACGCAATCAGGCGATTCGTCACGGCTGTACAACCAGTTACGACGCTGAGGTCATTGCGCGCTGGACGCCCGATCTGATGCCCGAACGCTATCGGCAGATGGTCATTGAATACCCTTTTTACGTGGTTGAAGATGAAAAGGGCGATGTTGCGGCAACCGGCTACCTCGATCTGGATACCCATTGCCTGGAGGCGATTTTCACCTTGCCCGCAGCCTCCGGCAAAGGCATGGCGACCCGGATTATCGAGGCCCTCAAACATGAGGCCCGTAGCCGGGGGATAACCCGCCTGACGCTTGATGCAACGCCTAACGCCCAGTCGTTTTATCTGAAGCTGGGGTTTGTGACGCTGCGCGAAAACTATCATCACTCGCGTATGGCGGGGCTGATTTACGCTGTTTTGAAATGGCGATTACTCTGTAATGTGAGGAAAACATGGCTGTTACGGTACGACCTCTATGCAAAGACGACTATTCCCAATGGCGACCGCTGTGGGATGGTTACACCCATTTTTATGATTGCTTCCTCGAGGAATCCGTCACCGCAGCGACGTGGGAAAGGGCGCTCTCAGCGCATTCATCGATGTTCTGCCGGGTCGTGGAGAAGGACGAAAAGATCATCGGTTTCGCAATGTGTGTTCTGCACGAAGGCACCTGGTCAACCGCGCCCATCTGCTACCTGGAAGATCTGTTTGTTGATGCTGCCGAACGCGGGGCGGGGGCCGGTAAGGCGCTCATTGACGCTCTGATTGAGGAAGGCAAGCGCGAAGGGTGGTCGAAACTGTACTGGGTCACCCGGGAGAACAATCCGGCGCGTAAACTTTATGACAAATATGGTGAAGCTGACGACTACGTCCGCTACCGTCTCTCCCTCTAAGACTTCAAGGCCTGTGTTTGTATCACACTGTATCAGCGTCCCGGATACATACACAGGCTTGCAATAAACCCGCTTTCGCACATATCCGCTATACATTGAGGTGTTGTGATATCCCCGTGAATTGTACTCAACCGGAGATACCAACATGTTCAGCAAACTTGCTTACTCAACCCTCGCACTGACCGTTTCGCTTGGCACCGTGATGTCCTGTCAGGCGGAAGCCACCGGCACGAATTTCGCGGCCGCCTTTGATCATCCCCAGCAAATTAATGCTGGCGATCTGAACGTCGGTTATGTCGACATTGGTCCGAAGGACGGTCAGCCGGTTATTTTATTGCACGGCTGGCCCTACGATATTCACAGCTACGCCGAGGTCGCACCCGCTCTGGCGGCAAAAGGGTACCGGGTCATTGTGCCGTCTCTGCGCGGCTACGGTACCACGCGCTTCCTGTCAGCAAACACACCGCGCAACGGCCAGCCCTCGGCGATGGCGAAAGATATCGTTAATCTGATGGATGCCCTGAATATCAGGCAGGCGGTATTTGCAGGCTATGACTGGGGCGCCCGGACGGCGGATATCGTCGCCGCGCTGTGGCCAGAGCGCGTAAAATCACTGGTGTCGGTGAGCGGGTATCTCATTAGCAGCCAGCAGATTGGCAAACAGCCGCTGCCGCCAAAAGCAGAGCAGCAGTGGTGGTATCAATTCTATTTTGCGACAGAGCGCGGTGCGGAAGGCTATGCCAAAAGCACGCATGACTTTGCGCGCTTAATCTGGTCGCAGGCCTCGCCTGACTGGAAATTCAGCGACGCGGTCTTTAACGCCAGCGCCAAATCCCTCGATAACCCGGACCACGTCGCGGTGACGCTCAGTAACTATCGTTGGCGTTTAGGGCTGGAAAAAGGCGAGCGCAAATACGACCGCTACGAGCAAAAACTGGCCACGCTGCCGAATATCACCGTACCAACGATCACCATCGAAGGCGGCAACAACGGCGCGCCGCATCCGGCACCGCAGGCCTATGCAGCTAAATTTACCGGCAAATATGAGCACCGCACCTTCGGCGCAACCGTGGGGCACAATCCGCCTCAGGAAGATCCGCAGGATTTCGTTAAGGCGGTTATCGACGCGGATAAGCTGTGAAATGTGCTATTTTCAGTACGTTACCCTTCGGTCTGGAGAGTTCGGTGGAACATATTGACCACATCCTTGTCGTCGATGACGACAGGGATATTCGTGAACTGATTGTCGACTATCTCGTTAAGTCCGGTTATCGCGCCTCCGGCGCGGCGAACGGCAAAGAGATGCGTGCCGTGCTGGATAAACAGCATATCGACCTGGTGGTGCTGGATATCATGATGCCCGGTGACGACGGCCTTACGCTGTGTCGAGAGCTGCGCGTCGGGAAGTATAAAGATTTGCCCATTCTGATGCTGACCGCGCGTAACGAGGAGACGGACAGGATCCTGGGGCTGGAGATGGGGGCGGATGATTACGTCGTGAAGCCGTTTGTCGCGCGTGAACTGCTGGCGCGCATTAAAGCGATTTTACGGCGTTTTCGCGCGATGCCGCCCAATTTACAGGTAACGGAAGCAGGGCGGCTGGTGATGTTCGGTGAATGGCAGCTCGATACCGTCGCTCGCCACTTAATCGACCCGGAAGGGGTGATCGTCGCGCTCAGCGGAGCGGAGTATCGTCTGCTGCGCGTTTTCCTTGACCATCCGCAGCGCGTGCTGACCCGAGACCAGCTGCTCAACCTGACGCAGGGGCGAGACGCCGAGCTGTTTGAACGCTCAATCGACCTGCTGGTTAGCCGGGTTCGCCAGCGTCTCAATGAAGATGCCCGCACGCCCGCCTATATCAAAACCGTGCGCAGCGAAGGCTACGTCTTTACGATGTCGGTGACCATCAAAGAGGTTAACGAATGACGATCTGGCCGCGCTCGCTGCTGGCCCGTTTGCTGCTCGTCGTGCTGGCCGGTCTGCTGCTGGCTAACGCCCTGAGCCTGACGCTGGTCATGGTTGAACGCATGCACAGCGCCCGCACGGTGATGCTCGGTAATCTGGAAAACGATGTCGCAACCAGCGTCGCCATTTTAGACCGCTTACCGGCCAGCGAACGCGCCGCCTGGCTGCCGCGGCTTGAACGAGGTAACTATCGTTATATCCTGGGCACAGGGGAACCCGGCGCAGCGCCGACGGATAAGCGTTCGCAGGACGCCATCAGAACCTTAAAAGCGACGCTGGCCGCGCATTACCCGCTTAGCTTTACCGCCGTTCCTGGCGCCATTTCACATATTCAGGCCCACCTTACGTTACGTGATGGCGCACCGCTGACCATTGACCTGATCCCACGCATGCCGCCCGTCGCCAGCTGGCTACCGGTCGTCCTCATCCTGCAGCTGCTCGTACTGGCCGTCTGCGCCTGGATCGCCGTGCGGCAGGTGGTACGGCCTTTTTCACACTTTACCCGCGCGGTGGATGCGCTGGATCCGGCGGCCAGCACGCTTATGACGGAAAAAGGGCCGCTTGAGGTGCAGCGGGCAGCGCATGCCTTCAACGCCATGCAGGCGCGCATTCAGTCTTATCTCCGGGAACGCGCGCAGATCCTGGCCTCGATTTCTCACGATCTCCAGACGCCCATTACCCGCATGAAGCTGCGCGTCGAAATGGCCGGAGAGCCTGAACTTCGCGACAAGCTCCTGAACGACCTTGATAACATGTCTCGTCTGGTGCGGGAGGGCATTGCGTATGCCCGGTCATCGGAATCACTGGAGGAGACGTCTCTGAAGCTGGAGCTGAACGCCTGGATCAACAGCATCGCCTGCGATTATCAGGACATCGGTAAAAACGTGCACTTTCAGGCAAGCGATACCCGCTTGCCCATCGTCACGCGGCCGCAGGCGCTTCGCCGGGTGATGACCAACCTGCTGGATAACGCCCTCAAATTCGGCGAGCGTGCTGCGATTGCGATAGACGTTTCGTCGGACAGCGAGGTCATTATTCACATTATGGACGACGGACCGGGAATACCCGAAGCCGAGCTGGAGGCGGTTCTGCAGCCGTTTTATCGGGTTGAAACCTCGCGTAACCGCGATACCGGCGGGACAGGACTCGGCCTGGCGATTGCCGCGCAGCTGACCGCACAGCTGGAAGGAAAACTCAGGCTGGCGAACCGCGCCGGGGGCGGACTGGATGTCGCCATTACGCTACCGCGTCGTTCGTAGAATTGTACGGCTTTGTATCTCCCGGCCTGGGCGATACAGAGCCAGACAAAACCCACGCATTTACACATACCCTGAACACATCCGCACGATGAAATAGCCTCACTGCAGTGTCGCAGGACATGTCATGTGAGGTCACTATGTTTCTGGTAATCGCTTTTCTGGGCGGTATGATAAGCCTGCTCAGCCCATGTACGCTCCCGGTTATTCCACTCCTGTTCGCCGGTTTCCAGGGGCAGCGTCGGCATATTCTGGCCCTGCTTGCGGGGATGATCGTGATGTTCACTCTGGTGGCAATGGTCGTCACCGTCGCCAGCGAGTGGATAACAGAGGCAACCATTGTCGGGCGCTGGATCGCGCTCGTCATTCTGGCCACCGCCGCGCTGGCCTTGATTTTCCCGTCTTTCGCCCAGCGTATTGCGGGACCGGCCGTCAGCGCGGGAAATGTTCTCAACAGCCGTAGCGGGCAAACGCGCGGAATGGCATCGGCTTTTCTGGCCGGGCTAGCGGTTGGGCTGCTCTGGTCTCCCTGCGCCGGGCCTATTCTGGGCGCGATTTTCAGCATTAATATTGCGGGGCATTCGGCCATCGCCACAGGCGCACTGCTTGCCGCCTATGGCAGCGGATGCGCGCTGATGCTGGGTCTACTCGTGTTCGGCGGACGCTCGCTGATGGCACCACTGAGAGCAAAATCGGCGCTAATGGCGAAGTTGCGTCAGGGTGCGGGGGTGGCGATGTTAGCCGCAGTCGTCCTGAACGCGACGGGGATGACTTCGCTACTGAAAGGGGCAAACGGCGTCGCGGACCGTCTTGAGACGGCGCTCTTGAATCTGGCGAAACCTGCCACCGCGCCGGTGAAGCTCCAGCCGGTAGTCATGACAGAGCCCAGCAGCCAGCTGCCTTCGCTAAGCGGTGGAACAGGGTGGATAAACGGTGACCCTGTCACGTATGAATCGTTACGGGGAAAGGTTGTACTGATTGATTTCTGGACGTGGGACTGCATTAATTGCCAGCATACGCTCCCCCATGTGCGGGAGTGGGCCACAAAGTACCAGCCGCAAGGTCTGGTGGTGATTGGCGTTCACACCCCGGAATATCCCTGGGAGAAACCGCTGTCGTCGGTTAAAAATGCGGTGAAGAAATGGCAACTGCCGTATCGGGTGGTGACGGATAACAGCTATCAAATCTGGAATGCGTTCGGCAATCAGTACTGGCCAGCACATTACTATTTTGATGCCAAAGGGCAGCTGCGCTATACCGCCTTTGGCGAAGGTGACTATGAGCAACAGGAAAAGGTTATCCAGCAGCTGCTCAAAGAAGCCCGCTCATAATCGGATCAGGGCTGGCGTTGAGCCACGATAAACAACCTTGGAAAAGCCAGCAGTATCTGCCCGTTTTCCTGAAGCGGATACTGCTCTTCCAGCAGTTCATGGTAGCGTTTCAGGAACCGTTTCTGCTCGCTCTCGTTAAGTTCCTGAAGCCAGGGGCGCAGGCCGGTGGCGCTTACCCAGTCAATAATCGCCTGATGAGAGCTCATTTTGTGATAATAGGTTGTCCGCCAGATATCCACGTCACAGCCAGCTTCAGACAGAATATCGTAATAAGCGTGTACGCCCGGCAGCGGTTCGCGGCCACGATCTGGGTAGTCTTGCTCCAGCGCCACTTCACGCATCGCCACATGGGTGGGTTCCAGCCAGTTATCAGGCATCTGGATCGCCAGCACGCCATTTAGCTTAAGCAGGGAGACTAGATGCGGCAGGAGATCGTAATGGTCCGGAACCCATTGCAGCGACGCGTTGGCATAAATCAGGCTCAGCGGCTGGCCGGGCGTGTACTGACGAATATCGGCCTCAACAAAATGGCAATCGGGTAAGGCGGCGCGTGCTTCCTCGAGCATGGCAGGGGAGTTATCGACCCCGGTGATGTGAGCAGAAGGCCAGCGATGCTTCAACAGCGCGGTGCTGTTTCCCGGTCCGCAGCCCAAATCCGCGATGGTAGCGGCCTCATCCAGAGGAACTCTGGCGAGCAGTTCTGCGGCCGGACGCGTTCTTTCTGCGCCAAATTGCAGGTAAAGAGAAGGGTTCCAGTCGGCCATTATCAATTCTCCGTTTTGCATGTTTCTGCAAGAATAGCACAGGCAGATGCCTGCAAAGCGGTATTGGCGAGGGCGTTTGGCCAGAAGAAGCCAGCAGAGTCAGAAAATGAGGAGAGGTGCAAAAAATAATAAAACGGAAATATTACCCCTTAAAAGATTAAGGGGCAATACATTTATTGTAATTATTTTATGATTATTGTTTTTTAATATTTTATCGGCAAAGTGCTTCTTATGCTCTGTACCCGAAACTTTAAATATTAGATAATCATCGATGGGTATATCCCTGGTGTTTCGTAGGTCTTTGACCTCCTGGCCGCTTAGTTTTGCGAGAACTTCGTGGTCAGGTACTTTTTAAGTATAGGGAATATGCAGCACAATGAAAGCTGTCCTAAAAGACAGGTGATAATAGTTTCAGGTGTTATTATCAGGAACAAGAGCATGAATTCTGTCATTGAATTTTTTTTACACGACTACGATGATTTACCCCCAGCATTAGCGCGCGAACTTTACCGACTCCGGAGAAAAACGTTTCGGGACCGACTCGACTGGAAAGTGGAATGCGTCGAAGGTATGGAGAAGGATCAATTTGATTCCCATAACACGACATATTTACTGGGTATGTATGATGGACAACTGTTATGCGGCGCACGATTTATTAACGCAACGCAGCCCACAATGATAAGCGAAATTTTTCATAATTATTTCGACAACCCCATTATTTTTCCCGCAGATGTTCCTTGTTGTGAAGTGAGCCGTTTATTTTTAGATAAAGAAATACGAGATTCCGCAAGTCTGCATGGCGTGCCCGCCAGTAAGGCATTGTTTCTTGCAATGAATATTTATTGCATGAAGAACAAATATCATGGAATGTATGCTGTAGCCAGTCGTGGAATGTATGCCATATTTCGCCATGCGAACTGGAAAGTTGAAGTTATTCAGCGCGGTGTTTCTGAAAAAGGCGAGGTTATTTACTATATTTATATGCCCGCCAGCACCAGCATTATTGAAGATATTATTAGCAAAGACAAATCCAGTCACTGGCTTCGCGAAATGCTCGAGCACTTACGCCATTTATAACCAGTGGCTGAGGCTCAGTCCTCCAGTAACCGGAGTTCCGTTCCAAGTTTTATTGCGTGTCTTGCATTATTCACACCGAGCTTTTTCATGATGTTGCCCATATGGAATTTAACGGTGCGCTCAGCAATAGACAATATAACAGAAATTTCTGCGTACGTTTTTCCGGCGCTGACCCATTTAAGGATTTGGCGCTCACGTGGCGACAGGAAAACATTCTTTTTCTGCTGATGCTGACTATACAGATTGAGTGTCTTCTGGTGTAACTGAACAAGGAAGCGTAGAAAATGCGGCCGATATTTTTCAATGTCAATCCCAGAATGCTTAGGACTGATGACGGATAAGACAACAAGATTATTCAAATAGTCATGCAGAGGAAACGTCTGTCCCTGATAAATATCATACTGGACACTTTCGTCGAAAATACGCGTCAGGTTATAACCATCTGACAGGACAACATCACTTTCCCAGAAAAAATCTTCCACACAGCGCAAAGCCCGAATGATAACAGGGTCAATGAACTGATATTTTTTTTCAAGGTAGATAGTAAACCACTCTGGACTGTTATTGATTATCCTCATCTGTGAGGGATCTTTCTTGTTCATAATGGCGTAGGCGAAGACGATCCCTTTGAAGTCCTCAAAAAACGCGTCCAGCTCACTCTGAATTTGCGTATTGATCGTTAAGTCGTTGTAATATGTATCCTTCACGTGAGTTGC
This sequence comes from Enterobacter sp. FB, assembly GCF_000805795.1. Classification (NCBI taxonomy): domain Bacteria; kingdom Pseudomonadati; phylum Pseudomonadota; class Gammaproteobacteria; order Enterobacterales; family Enterobacteriaceae; genus Enterobacter; species Enterobacter sp. FB. Next base: position 1,460,188 of record NZ_JSZC01000013.1, read on the forward strand.
TGCCTCCTGTACGAGTGGAGGAGCAAGTATAATATGCTTCGTTATCTGTAGCGAGTCGCATTTTAATCCAGTCAACAGATAAGACAGGCTGCCTCAACTGGCAGCCTCGTGAACGTTTGGGATTTTTGAATGGTAAATGCAGATGACTTAGGGAATTGTTGATGTTTTTATCGAATTTCGAAATCGTTCACTAAATATAGTAGGCTGCAAAATTTAGGAGGTTTCACGCTTTTCCCCCAGGTTCATACAAATTGAAATCAGGATTTAAACCAGTGGGTTACAGAATGCCTTTCAGGGCAATATGATAAAGCAGCATGATGGTTTTACCGTCGACAATCCTGCCGGTTTCAATGCGGCGTAATGCCTCTTCAAGCGTCATTTCCAGCACGTCGATATCTTCTCCCTCAGCCTTGATCCCGCCGCCGGCGCCGGTTCTGTCTTTCGGCTGATACTCGGCAAGATAAAAATAGAGTTTTTCCGTGACAGAGCCCGGGCTCATATAGGCTTCAAAGATTTTCTCTACGCGCGTAACGTGGAATCCGGTCTCTTCTTCCGCTTCTGCTTTGATGCGGCTTTCAGGATCCATGTTGTCCAGCAATCCCGCCGCCGCTTCAATTAAATCGTCCTCATGGCCGTTGATAAAAACAGGGAAGCGGAACTGGCGCGTCAGGATGACCGTCTTTTTCTCACGGTTGTAGAGAAGAATCGTCGCGCCGTTGCCACGGTCATAAACTTCCCGCTGTTGCCGCTGCCATTCGCCATCACGGCGCTGCAGGTCGAAGGTGTATTTTTTAAGGATGTACCAGTTATCTGACAGGGTTTCACTGTTAATGATGCGCACATCTGCACGTTTTGATTGCACGATTGTTCCTCCTTACGTAGAGTAATACTCATAAACAGCAACATCATGCACTTTCAAGGTAAAACATGCAACATCAGGAAAACAGGATGCTCACTCGTCAGCGAAAACAATTGATCCTTGAAAAGCTGGGTGCCGAAGGTCAGGTCCAGTCAAAAGCGCTGAGCATTCTTTTCGACGTCTCTGAAGATACTATCCGGCGCGATCTCCGCGAGCTGGCGGCAGAAGGGCGTTTGCAGCGTGTTCACGGCGGCGCACTACCGTCATCTTCCGCAATTGCTCCGTTTGCCGAACGGCAATCCGTGAAGATGGATGCAAAAAAAAGGGTGGCCCGGAAAGGGGCCCAGCTGATTTCATCAGGCCAGGTGGTAATTATCGACGGTGGCACGACAACCTCGGAGCTGATTACCTTTTTCCCGCCTGACTTGCGCATCACCGTGGTGACGCACAGCCCGAGTATTGCTCTGGGGCTTGTTGATCATCCTGCCATTGAGGTGATTTTGATCGGCGGACGGTTGTATAAACACTCGATTGTTGCGGTCGGCGCGGCGGCCATCGAAGGCATAGAGAATATTCATGCAGATCTGTTCTTTATGGGCGTGACCGGTATTCATCCGGATGCGGGGCTGACAACCGGCGATTTCGAAGAGGCATGCATCAAACGTGCATTTTCCGGCAGAGCCGCGGAAACGGTCGTTCTGGCGTCTCCGGAAAAGATCAACACCGCGTCGTCGTTTGTGATTGGCGATGTATCTTCAGTGAATACCATCATCGTTGAAGACGGTACAGATAAGGAGTGGATCCGCGCGGTATCGGAAAAGGGGGTATCCGTCGTGCTGGCCTCAGATCGTGACAGCCTCTGACAGCCAGCGACTGGCTGTCAGGATTTAGCTTCTAAAATGTTCTCAAGCGAAATATTTGGGCTACCGACTTTCCGGCGCATGGCATACGGCTTCAATGTTATGACCATCAGGCGAGATGACAAAAGCGGCATAGTAATTTTCACCATAGGAACGTAGCCCCGGCTCACCGTTATCACGTCCGCCAGCGCCCAGCGCGGCATGGTAAAAATCATCTACCTGCTGACGGGTCTTGGCCACAAACGCCAGATGCAGAGGCGCCGGTTTGTCATTTGTCTGGAAAAGGCAAAGCGAAACGTCGCCAGAGCTCATCTCAACACCATAATCCGGCGCGCCTTCATCGACGAGTTCAACACCAAGCGGACGAAGCGCCTCGAGGAAGAAGGTTTTACTTTTTTCATAATCACTGACGCCAAATTTCACATGATCAAACATTATCGACTCCTTGAAAGCGATAGAGAAATGAAGAGTATAGAAGGTGGCAGGAGTCGAATATGAGCACAGGTGCGTCTATGTGACAGATATCTCGTTACATAGCAGACTGTTTCCGTCCAACAAATGTCCAGCGCAGGTAATCGTAAATCCAGTTAAACAGCATCGTGTACGGCAGGAAAAACAGTACCAAACCAATCTCAACAAAAAATGCCTCCGTCATCGTTAAATGCAGCATCACCATGGCCACAGGAATTAACGTGATGATAAGTCCGGCTTCGAAACAGGCCGCATGGAGCGCGCGGACGAGGAACGTTCTTTCAAAGTGGTATTTTTTCTGAAGAGCGTCAAAGAATTTGTTAAAAACAAAATTCCAGGCCGTGGCGGTAAGCGCGGATATCACGGACAGCGAACCAGACTGGAGTACCGACACGTTCATCAGCCACGCAAGCGACAGCGCGATGATAATGTTGGCCGTGACTTCAAAAATGACCGCGTGGAAAATCCTTTCTCTAAAGCTTTTATCTAATTCAATTTCCATAAGTTTACGGCAGCAGTGGGCAAAGGCTGAAGTATATCAAACGTCTTTCAACCATGTGTAAACGTAGACGTTGGGTCGTGCGGGGCCTCGACACAAATCATGCCTGAAAAGGTGGCTTCACATGATTCAATGGACCAGGTCAATCATGACCGCAGAAATGCAGATTTTGCCTCCACTTACGTTAGTGCGCATAATGTATATTATGTTAAATGACATCTGATAGCTAATCACGAGCCGATACATCAATCTGTTATTAATTCTGACCACCCTCTCGCTTCTCGTCTTTCACTGTCGATAACGACGATTTGTGAAAAAAACTCAAAACACCATTCGATGGCGCATGCTGGTTCCCTTCATGTCAGTGCAATACCCTGTCACATACAGAATTGCTGGCAATAAAAGAAGGAACACCGAATGAAGTATGTGAATCTGGGTCGTAGCGGTTTGAAAGTCTCCCGTCTTTGTCTCGGTTGTATGAGCTATGGTGACCCCGAACGTTTGCCTCAACCCTGGTCCCTGGATGAAAAAGCGTCACGACCGCTCATTCGTCAGGCGCTTGAAGCGGGCATTAATTTTTTTGATACCGCGAATATCTACTCGGGCGGAAGTTCTGAAGAGATCACTGGAAAAGCGCTGAGAGAAATGGCCAGACGCGATGAGATCGTTGTGGCGACAAAGACCTTCTTTCCGTGGCGCAACTCACCCAATACCGGGTTTCTTTCCCGCAAGGCCATTTTTCAGTCTATTGACGATAGCCTGATGCGCTTAGGTATGGATTATGTGGATCTCTTTCAGATTCACCGCTTTGACCACTCCACGCCTGTTGAAGAGACCATGGAGGCTCTGCATGACCTCGTTAAATCAGGAAAAGTACGTTACATCGGCGCATCATCTATGGAAGCCTGGCGCTTTGCAAAAATGCAGCATACTGCAGAGCGTAACGGCTGGACCCGATTTATTACGATGCAACCGCAATACAACCTGCTTTACCGGGAAGAAGAGCGCGAGATGTTGCCCCTGTGTGAAGACCAGGGCGTTGGTGTGATCCCCTGGAGTCCGATGGCGCGCGGCAGGCTCACGCGCGACTGGAGTGTCACGTCCCGACGAACGCAAAACGATGCCTTTGCATTAAAAATGTACGAGAACGCAGCCCTTCTGGATAAGCCCGTTATTGATGTTGTTGCCAGCATTGCTGAAAAGCACCATGTGCCAAGAGCCCATGTTGCAATTGCCTGGTTGCTATCAAAAACGGTCATCACAGCCCCGATCATTGGCGCGACCAAACCAGAACATCTTTCCACGGCTATCAGCGCACTGGACTTTACACTTAGCGATGCTGAAATCACGGAACTCGAGGCACTCTATCTGCCGCACCCCGTCGACGGGATCATTCCCCCGCTTCCTGATACGCCCCCTTCACTCACGCCGCCTTCAGCAATACAGAACCGTTAACACCCTTCCCTGGCCCGGCGTTGCCGGGTCTCATTATTTTCAAGAATAACGAAGCACACCGTTTTCAGTCCGAGGCGATGAGTGGATGGACTTGTGAAATAAATTCAGCAACGGATTAGCCCTGGTCGGTCTATGGTGTATATCATTTCCGTATCAACGCAGTCGGGCGTTAAGGCACAAGGAAAAGGATTCTGTATGCAAATAAGCAGAGCTGATGTCGCCGATCTCATTTATTTCATGGCCATTGCACGTCATCGCAGTTTCAGCCGTGCGGCGATTGAATTAGGTGTCAGTGCATCAGCGCTTAGTCATGCCCTGAAGGGACTGGAAACCCGGCTCGGGGTTCGCCTCCTTAATCGCACGACCAAGAGCGTTACACCTACGGCTGCAGGTGAAGAACTGGTTCAGTCTGTCCTTCAGCCTTTCGACAAGATAGAAGGCGCACTTGAATCGCTTAACAAGTATCGTAATACCCCTGGCGGACGTATCCGCATCAATGCTGCCGTTGAAGCGGCCAATCTTTTGCTTGCGCCGGTTATGCCCGCGTTTATGGATCGCTATCCCGATATTGAAATCGATATTGTGGCCAGCAACCGTATGGTTGACGTCACTGATGCGGGCTTCGATGCCGGTATCCGCTATGGTGGCACCGTCCCGGAAGACATGGTTGCCCGGCGTTTATCTGCCGATATTCGCTGGGTTATCGCCGCATCCCCAGACTACCTGGAACGTTACGGAACGCCTGAACATCCGGATGATTTATTACACCATCGTTGTATAAGCAATCGTCTCGGCGACGATCGGATTTATCGCTGGGAACTTGAGCGAGACGGCGAAACGTACCAAATCACTGTGCCAGGCTCAGTGACGGTCAACCAGGCTGAAACGGGCCTTGTGGCCGTATTAGGCGGAGCTGGTCTGATGTATTTTCCGGAGCCTCTTGTTGAACCCTATGTGAAGGATGGTCGGCTCCGCCTGGTGCTGACGGAATGGTCCCCGCTGGAGGAAGGTTTTTATATCTATTATTCAAGCCGCCGGCAACTGCCGACCGGGCTTCGCCTTCTGATTGAGTTCATACAGGAGGCCAGGCCGCTGGGGTTGTGAAATAGCGCTTCCATGCGGGACGATGCAATGTCGTCTTTATCGCCCCGTAGCGGATATCATAAAATCAATCAGGGTCTTCACTCTTTTAAAAGCCGTATAATCAAATGATTAAAATTTTATCCCTTCGCCTGAAACACTGTAACGCGCTGGCCAACAGCATGAGCAATGCCTCCCCGACACAGCTGCAGCAGTTTAAGACGCAATTGTCCGAACAGATGGGTAAGCCTGTGGGACTACATACCATGGGTATTCCGGCAGCGATCAGTACGCTCGGGGTGATTGTCAGTTTCGCCATTCCGCAGCTGTGGTTGGGCTATGGCGTACTCGCCGCACTCAGCCAGCCAGCTGAACGCGTATTCGTGTGGGTTGTGCTGGTCGCCCTGCTTTTCGCTGGCATCAACGGCGTGACGATGTTCATGATTGGCAAAGGCAGCATGCGCGCCGTACGGATACACCTTGCGCTGGCGGTGATTAGCCTGGTATTAACGGCAGCCTATCTGCTGGCCGCGCTGATCGGTAGCCCTTTTCCGGGCGTCAGTCTGACTGCGGCACTGGTGAGTATCGTCATGTTATTGCTTAGTGGTAGCGCTATCCTCTCCACAGCCTTTTATAAGATGCTGCTATTTACTCTGCATAATCGCGCCTGGCGCAAGCTGATCAGACAGACTCGCGATGCACATATGCCACGCTAAGCCTGCCCCTCGTAAACATCCCGCCCCATTATCCCAGACGCGATATCCTTGAGCTCGCCTCGTCCAGATGGGTGCGCAATGCGGCAAGACATGGCGCAAAATTGGCAGAAAAGCGGCCGCAACTACTGGCCAGCGTATAAAAGCGCTCGGCCAGCGCCAGTGCTTCATGCCAGGTTTCTCCCGCGATCGCGTCAATAAGCGTAGCCGGACGCAGCGTATTCACCATTGCGCCTCCTGATTTCGGAGCAAATCCCATGGGTAGCATGTCATAGGCAGGAGCAAGATCGTAAGGCCGTCCGTGGGAACTGATAAACGACAGATTACCGTGGTGCATGTCGGTATTGCCGATCAGCATACCAAACGCCCAAAGCCTTGACGTGCTGGCGACCGCATCCTGGTGAACACAGCCCTGCTTTGCCAGCTCATTCACCAGTACCGGCCAGGATTCTCTTGCCCTGCCGACAAACTCCGCCTCGAGCGCACGTAAAGAAAAGAGTCCCTTACGACCAAGGGGTCCCGTACGGTCGAACCGCGGGATCTCAAGGAAGCGCTGTCCGCCAAAATCAAACACCTCGGTTTCGACGCCAAGCACGCTTAACGCAAGATGTTCTGCTAGCAAAAGGTCTCGCCAGCGTTCGCTTACAGGGTTATCGTCCGGTGCCGTGAATTTCACAATCACGTGGCCACGTTCTGTATAAGTACAGAACTTCGGCTGTTCACCCCCAGCAGAGGAGCCCGGTACTTCGCCCGCGCTCACGGCCTGCGCCAGCGACGGGTAGGCGGTTGTGCGGTCCACCGCAACAGGCGACGGCATCTCTACAAAATGATTCCTCGCCTGTTCTCCGATTAACAGGTTCCCCACCGCATCGTGCCCATGAGCGAGCAAAGCCCTGATAACGTCAGTATCACTCCAGTTATCTGGATTTGGCGGCAGGCCCAGCTCGGATGAAAATCGCGAGGCGTACGCGCGGCCAAGGTATCCCTGAGGCCGCATGTCAAACAACCACCACGGCAACCCATCGCTATGGAGGCACACATTGTCCGTTTGCGCCATTACAAAACCGTCTGGATAAACCGGAATGAGTTTACCCAGCGATTTAACCTGACCCTCTTCCGTGATGCGGTAGACAGGAGCCGAACTGAATCCTCGATGTGTATCCCGCAGCACATAGTGAATAGATGGACCGGAGCCAATGCGAACCACCTCATCGCCAAGCGCTTTAATCGATCGTGAAACGGTAGGCTGACTAATACCCATAATATCAGTCAGTTGCCTTACCGATACCGGGCCTTGTCTCAGCAATTGTCGTAGTGTTTCGGATCGATTAATCATGGTTTTGAATAGCTTTGTGAATAGGTTATTGAATAGATAATTTATCAGGTATTGACTCCCCTGTCATCTTCACCAACGGCTGTCTCTGGTTTATGCCTGCGCAACCAAATTAACTTATACGCCGCAGGAATAATAAACAGTGACAGCAGCGGTGCCGTAATCATCCCGCCAATCATGGGCGCCGCTATCCGGCTCATGACTTCTGACCCTGCGCCGGTCCCCCAGAGAATGGGCAGCAGACCCGCGATGATCACCGCGACGGTCATTGCCTTTGGCCGCACGCGCAGCACGGCGCCCTGATAAAGGGCGTCATCAAGCCCCTGTTCAGTGAACGTTTCGCGCTGGGACAGCGCCGGATGTGCTTCAACGGCATGACGCAAATACATCAGCATGACCACTCCAAACTCTGCTGCCACCCCGGCCAGGGCGATAAACCCGGTGCCGGTTGCCACGGACATATGGAAGCCCTGCCAGTACAGGAACCATATCCCGCCGACCAGCGCGAACGGCAGGCTCATCAGGATCAACAGGGCCTCATCCACGCGACGGAACGCCAGATAGAGCAGAACGAAAATGATCATCAGCGTCATCGGCACCATCAGCTTCAGTTTCTTGTTGGCGTGCTCAAGCAGTTCAAACTGCCCGGAGAATGACACGCTGGTACCCGGCCTGAGCTTCACGTTCTGGCTGATGGCCGTCTTAATGTCGTTCACCACCGACACCATATCCCTGCCGCGGGCATCGATATAAATCCAGCTCGCAGGCCGGGCATTCTCCGTTTTCAGCATCGTGGGGCCTGAAACAACGTTGATATCTGCCACATCACCCAGCGTAATCTGCTGTTTCATAGGCGTCAGGATCGGCATCTGCTTCAACGCGCTCGGGCTATTCCGGTAGTCCTGAGGGTAACGAATATTAATCGGATAGCGGGCCACGCCTTCCACCGTTTCACCCACCGTCGCACCGCCGATGGCCGAGGAGACGAACAGCTGCACGTCGCCCACCGTCATTCCATAGCGGGAGGCTTTCTCCCGGTTGATATCGACATCAATGTAGCGCCCGCCTTCCAGACGTTCTGCCAGGGCAGACACCACGCCCGGCACCGTTTTGGCTACTGCTTCAATGCTTTGCGCCGTGGCGTCGATATCAGCCAGAACGGTACCAGACACCTTGATGCCAATCGGGCTTTTAATCCCGGTCGACAGCATATCAATGCGGTTGCGAATGGGCGGAACCCAGAGATTCGCCAGACCGGGCAAACGAACGGTCTTATCAAGCTCCTCAACGATCTTGTCAATCGTCATCCCGGGTCGCCACCGATTCTCAGGCTTAAGCTGAATGGTGGTTTCCACCATTTCGAGCGGCGCGGAATCCGTTGCCGTTTCGGCTTTGCCGGTCTTGCCGAAGACAGAGGCCACTTCAGGGACGGTTTTTATTAACTTGTCCGTGGTCTGTAAGAGCGCGGCCGCTTCTGCCGGAGAGACGCCGGGCAAAGTAGAGGGCATATACAGCAGATCGCCCTCATTAATCTTCGGCAGGAACTCGCCGCCCACCTGGCTCAGGGGCCAGATCACCGTCAAGATGGATAAGGCCGCAACCAGCAGGGTTGTTTTGGGCCAGTTGAGCACCCGAATCAGCAGCGGATGATAGGCGTTAATCAGCAGCCTGTTCAGCGGGTTACGGCTCTCGGCGGGGATTTTACCCCGGATCCAGAATCCCATCAGAATGGGGATCACGATGATGGCCAGCGCGGCCGCCCCTGCCATGGCGTACGTTTTGGTGAAGGCCAGCGGACCAAACAGCCGCCCTTCCTGCCCCTCAAGGGTAAAGATGGGAATGAAGGATAAAGTGATGATCAGCAAGCTGATAAACAGCGCCGGTCCAACCTCTACAGAGGCGTTGGTAATCACCTTCCAGCGGGTGGCGTTATCAATCTGCTCTCCCGGGTGCTGGTGATCCCACTCTTCCAGCTGCTTATGCGCGTTCTCAATCATCACGATGGCGGCATCAACCATCGCGCCGACGGTAATGGCAATGCCTCCCAGCGACATAATATTGGCGTTCAGCCCCTGGAAATGCATGACGATAAAGGCAATACACAGGCCAAGCGGCAGAGAGATAATCGCCACCAGTGCCGAGCGAATGTGCCAGAGGAACAGCGCACAGACGATGGCCACCACGATAAACTCTTCGAGAAGTTTGCTGCTCAGGTTATCAATGGCCCGGTCGATGAGCTGGCTGCGATCGTAGGTGGTCACAATCTCAACGCCTTCCGGCAGGCTGGCCTTCAGCGTCTCCAGCTTGTCTTTTACCGCCGTAATGACCTCGCGCGCGTTTTTACCCGAACGCAGGATCACCACGCCGCCCGCCACTTCACCCTGCCCGTTCAGCTCGGCAATACCACGGCGCATTTCCGGCCCCGTTTGTACGCGGGCAACATCACGCAGGTAAATCGGCACGCCGTTCTCACCGGTTTTCAGGACGATGTGATTGAAATCATCGATGGTCTGCAGATAGCCGCTGGCCCGCACCATATATTCCGCTTCCGCGATTTCTACGGACGATCCGCCCGCTTCCTGATTAGACGATTCAAGGGCCTGCTTAACTTCCGGCAGGCTGACGCCGAACTGCGCCAGCTTTAACGGGTCAACCTGAATCTGATACTGCTTCACCACGCCGCCGACGGAGGCCACCTCGGCCACGTTCGGGATTGTTTTCAGCTCAAATTTCAGGAACCAGTCCTGCAATGATCGCAGCTCGGCGAGATCGTGTTTTCCGCTGCGGTCCACCAGCGCATATTCAAATATCCAGCCTACGCCCGTGGCGTCCGGGCCGATTTCGGAACTCACGCCGGCGGGGAGTTTGCCCTGAACCTGATTCAGGTACTCCAGCACGCGCGAGCGGGCCCAGTACAGATCGGTCCCGTCTTCAAAAATAACGTACACATACGAATCACCAAACTGTGAAAAACCGCGCACGGTCTTCGCGCCAGGAACAGACAGCATGGTGGTGGTGAGTGGATAGGTCACCTGGTTTTCAACAATCTGCGGGGCCTGGCCGGGATAGCTTGTTTTGATAATCACCTGAACGTCAGACAGATCGGGCAAGGCATCGACCGGGGTGTTGATGATGGTCCATGTCCCCCAGACGCTGAGAAACAGCGCGCCCATCATCACCAGGAAACGGTTGGCAACCGAACGCCGGATAATCCATTCAATCATCATCGTCTCCTTAATGGCCTGAATGCGCGTCGTCAGCGGCTTCAGCGGCTTCAGCGTGGCGCATGCGCTCCAGCGCGCCGGTAATATTGGCCTCCGAGTCAATCAGAAACAGACCGCTGACCACCACCGACTCCCCCTCTTCCAGTCCGGTACCAATGCCGGACTGCTGCTGTGATTCATGCAGAACGTGGATCCTTTTCGGTACAAACTTCCCGTTCGCATCAACGGTAATAACGCGCTGTTCTTTCCCGGTATCGATAACGGCCTGAGACGGAATGAGCAACATTTCCTGACTTAGGGTATTCAGCTTCAGGTAGGCATTCATGCCCGGTTTCAGCAGTTCATCCTTGTTGGAGACCTGCAGGCGCACCTGCAGCGTACGGGTGGTTTGATCCACGCTCGGCAGAAGACGCCATTTTTCAACCGGGAAGGATTTATCCGGATAAGCCGGTACCGAAACAGTAAACTGCGAGGTATCTTTCAGCAGATAAGCAATGGATTCAGGAACCGCCGCGCCGATCCAGACCGGATCCATCCCCTGAATCTGCGCCACCACCTTCTCTTTGGAAATATTCATCCCGGTGCGCAGGTCAAACGCCGTGATCACCCCGTCAATGGGCGCCTTGATGGTAAATCGGGTCTGGATAGTACGGGTCGCACGCAGCCGCTGAATGTCGTCATCCGGCATACCCGCCAGGCGCAGACGCTCCAGAACGCCTTTTATCTGCGTGGGCGTTCCGCCGGTACCGGAGAGCAGGAGGAACTCGCTCTGCGCTTCGACCCAGTCCGGAATGGTGATATCAACCAGCGGCGTGCCTTTTTTCACCTTATCGCCAATCGTCAGCGGGTACACTTTTTCAACGAACCCTTCCGCACGCGCCTGGACAATGACAAACTGATAGTCGTTATAGCTGACGTTGGCCGGGATCGTCTGGGCATAATTCAGCTTTCCGCGCGTCACTTTTTGCGTTTTTAATCCCAGGTTCTGAACCTGGGTCGGATCGATACGGATACCGTCACTGTTTTTATCATTCTCATCGGCATATTTCGGCACCAGATCCATATCCATAAACGGTGATTTACCGGGCTTATCGAATTTAACGTCGGGTTTCATCGGGTCATACCAGAAAAGCACCGTTCTTTCAGAAACGCTATTTTCTGTTTTTTCAGATGAATGAAGAGCCTGCCAGGCCGTCAGCGATATCAGCCCTCCCGCAATAAGGCTGCTGACTATCACGGCAGCATATTTTATTTTTAATGAGGCCATGCCGTTTCTCGCTATTTAATGCTCTTGAGTAAAGAGAGATTGCCCTGCTGAACAAACGAGAAATTCACGTGGCTGCCGACTTTTAAGGCAGTAATACTCGCGTCGGCCTGCATAAAAGTAAAACGCATGGTCATCGCGGGCCAGCCAATTTCCGGGATGGCTTCGTGAGAAATCGTCACTTTTTTATTCGTGATATCAATATCCTTCACAATGCCGGTCCCGGTGATGACCTGCTCTGAGGCACCTTCGCTGGCAGCGCTCATCTCCGCGTGTTGATGAACCTCAGCCTGAAGGCCGGCAGAAAACATAATGATTGCACCAAATACGACGGCGTTAAGTGAATTGCGCATGTTTAATATCCTTTTTAATTAAATGAGGTTATTCGGCCCAACCGCCGCCCAGCGCGGTGAAGAGGTTAATTTCATTAACCTGCCGGGCATAAATAAGGTCGAGAATATTTTGCTGCGTGGAAAACAGCGACCGTTCCGCGTCTAATACTTCGATATAGCTCACCGCACCGTTGGTATATAATCCTCTGGCCCGCTGCAGGGTAATATTTAGCGAATCAAGATACCGTTCTTGCGCAGCAAGCTGCTGGTTGAGGCTGTCCCTCAGCGCGAGCGCGTCGGCAACCTGCCTGAAGGCAGCCTGTATTTTTTGTTCGTAATTCACAACCGACTGCTGCTGACGAATTTCAGCCAGCTTCAGGTTGGCCTTATTCCTGCCCGCATTAAAAATCGGAAGCTCAATTTTGGGGATGAAATTCCACATCCCACTGCCCGCGGTAAACAGGCTGGATAATTCCGTACTGCCTGTTGAAAGCCCGCTGGTCAGGGAAATAGACGGGAAAAAAGCGGCACGTGCGGCGCCGATATTCGCATCGGCCGCGTTAAGCTGATGCTCCGCCTCCATAATATCCGGGCGCTGCAGCAGTATCGCTGAAGAAAGATGGGGCGGGAGTTTTACCGGCGCAATATCGCGGGTGTTCATTCCGCTGTCGCCCGGCAATCCGCGATAGGTGCCGAGGAGCAGCTGCAGAGCATTGTTGGCCTGCGCCAGCTCCCCCTCTCGTTTGGCAATCTCTGCCTGCGTGCTTTCGATCTGTCCCCGGGCCTGTTCCAGCGCCAGCACGTTGGTGCTCCCCGTCGCCAGCTGGTGCTCAACGAACGCATAAGACTGCCGGTAATTTTTCAGCGTTTCCCGCGCGATGCGCAGCTGTTTATACGCCAGCTGCTGGTTGAAATAGCTCTGCGACACGTTAGAGACAAGCAGAATATGCACCGCGCGACGGGCCTCTTCGCTGGCGAAATAGTTTTGTCGGTCGGCCTCGCTCAGGTTCTTCAGCTTGCCGAAAAAGTCGAGTTCATAGCTAAGCGCAAGACCGGCGTCGTACTGCCGTGAGGTCGGTTTGTCACTTTTTAGCCCGCCGCTGTACGTGATACCCGCAGAACCATTCAACTGCGGATAACGATCCGCCTCCGTCACGTTGAACTGCGCCCGGGCCTCTTCAATCTTCAGGGCGGCCATTTTGATATCGCGGTTGTTTTTCAGGGCTTCTGTAATCAATCCAGCTATCTGAGGGTCGACGAAGAAGTTGCGCCAGCCGGTGTCCTGATACCCGGCCGCCGCGGGCGTCAGGCCGTTGCGCGAGAGCGAAAACTGCCGGGGTACCGGTGATGCCGGGCGCGGGTAGTCAGGCGCCAGCGAGACGCAGCCTGCCAGGATAAATACCGTACTGATGCTGAGTCGTTTTAACAGGAACATAGCGGTTCAAATCAAGTCCAGAGGATTTTTAGGGCTACTCTACTGAACGCATCCTGTTTGACCGGTGACAGGATAATGACAATGTTGTCATTTATGGCGTAAGTCATTGTTAACGATCGCGGGCTCACTAGAATGTCATCAGCAGCCAGTCTGGGGAGCAAGATGAAAATACTGATCGTTGAAGACGAAATGAAAACCGGGGAATACCTCAGCAAGGGGCTTACGGAAGCGGGGTTTGTCGTGGACCATGCGGATAATGGCCTGACCGGGTACCACCTCGCCATGACCGCGGAATATGACCTGCTGATTCTGGATATCATGCTGCCCGACGTGAACGGCTGGGATATCGTCCGCATGCTTCGCTCTGCCGGCAAAGGAATGCCCATCCTGTTACTCACGGCCCTCGGGACAATAGAGCACCGGGTTAAAGGGCTTGAGCTGGGCGCGGATGATTATCTGATTAAGCCTTTCGCCTTTGCGGAACTGCTCGCCCGGGTCAGGACGCTGCTAAGACGCGGAAATACGGTGATCGCGGAAAGCCAGCTTCAGGCGGCTGACCTGACGGTTGACCTTGTATCGAGGAAGGTCAGCCGGGCGGGCAATCGCATCCTGTTAACCAGCAAGGAGTTCAGCCTGCTGGAGTTTTTCATGCGTCATCAGGGCGAGGTGCTGCCCCGCTCCCTGATTGCCTCCCAGGTGTGGGATATGAACTTTGACAGCGACACGAACGCAATAGATGTGGCGGTAAAGCGCCTGCGCGCAAAGATCGATAACGATTTTGAACCCAAGCTGATCCAGACGGTACGCGGCGTAGGCTATATGCTGGAGGTGCCGGATGCCCGTTAAGCCCCTCCGACGCCCGTTCTCGCTTGCGCTGCGGCTGACCTTTTTTATCAGCCTCTCCACCATACTGGCCTTCTTCGCCTTTACCTGGTTTATGCTGCACTCCGTTGAGAAGCACTTTGCCGAGCAGGATATCAGCGACTTACAGCAGATTAGCAGCGCAATGCACCGCATCCTCCAGTCTCCGGCCGATCCCGACCAAAAGAAAATCAGCAAGCTCAAAGAGTCGGTCGCCAGCTACCGCAACGTGGCCGTCCTGCTTCTGGATCCGCAGGGCAATACCCTGTTCAGCTCGGCGCAAGGCACGGCATTGCGCCCGGCGATAAACACAGCGAACTTTAGCGAACACCGTCAGGCACAGGATGTGTTTCTCTGGACGGTAGAAGACCCGGTCAACCCTATGCATGCCGGGTCCGACATGAAAATGGAAACGTACCGGATTATCGCCTCTTCAGGCAGGACAACGCTGCAGGGCAAAAACCAGGACTACGTCATGCTGATCGGTCTCTCGATTAATTTTCATCTCCACTACCTTGAGGCGCTGAAGAAGAATCTTTTTGCCATTGCCGCGGCGATCAGCCTGCTGATTGTGCTGGTGATTCGTATCGCGGTGCGCCAGGGACACTTGCCCCTGCGTAACGTCAGCACCGCCATTAAAAATATCACCTCCGAAAATCTGGATGCGCGACTGGAGCCGTCCCGCGTGCCCGTTGAGCTGGAACAGCTGGTGATCTCCTTCAACCATATGATTGGGAAAATTGAAGATGTCTTTACCCGGCAGGCGAATTTTTCCGCCGACATCGCGCATGAAATCAGGACGCCCATCACCAACCTGGTGACGCAAACGGAAATCGCGTTGAGTCAGAACCGCTCCCAGAAAGAGCTGGAAGATGTCCTCTACTCCAGTCTGGAAGAGTACAACCGGATGACCCGCATGGTCAGCGACATGCTGTTCCTGGCGCAGGCGGATAATAATCAGCTCATCCCGGATCGGGTGATGTTTGATTTAAGCGCCGAGGTGATGAAAGTCTTCGATTTCTTCGAAGCCTGGGCGGAAGAACGCCACGTCTCGCTGAAATTTAACGGGATGCCCTGCCTGATAGAAGGCGATCCGCAGATGTTCAGAAGAGCAATCAATAATCTGCTCTCCAACGCCCTGCGCTATACGCCGGAAGGGAAAGCGGTAACGGTCTCCATCAGAAAACAGGATAACGACGTTGAGCTGGTGACAGAAAACCCCGGCACGCCGATCCCGCAGGCGCATCTGCCAAAGCTGTTTGACCGTTTTTATCGCGTCGATCCGTCCAGGCAGCGTAAGGGCGAAGGCAGCGGGATTGGGCTTGCCATCGTGAAGTCCATCGTCACCGCGCACCACGGAAAAGTCCGCGTGGAATCGGATGCGGTGTCGACGCGCTTCATCCTCACCGTGCCGGGGAAAGTGCTCTGAGCGTCAGCAAACCGCGCGGCACACTTCAAGGACCTTTTCCCTGAGCCAGCGATGCGCCGGATCCCGTTCCATGCGCGGATGCCACATCTGGGATACCGTAATAGTGCGGGTCTTAAAGGGCAGTTCAAAGACGTGCACGCGCTCGGTCATCGCCTGATTGAGCAGGTACAACGCCGGTACCATAGCAACCAGGTCGGAGGCCAGCGCTACGGATAACGCCGTCGGGAATCCAGGCACCACGCTGGCGATCTTTCGTTTCATCCCCCGCTCCGCCAGCGCGTCGTCCACAGACCCGTGTAACGCCCCATCAGGCGACGCCACCACATGGCCCCAGGCAACATAATCGTCAAGGCTGACCTCAGGCTGTGAAGACAGCGGATGTCCCTTGCGCACCGCGCCAACAAACCGATCCTGAAAGAGCCTTTGCAGCCGTATTTCAGGCCCCATGTTGCTCTGCACGCCGATCTCCAGGTCGACAAGCCCCTCCCGTAAATAGCGCGACGTTTTTTCAGGTTTGGGAGCGAAGCGGATGCAGACCCCGGGCGCAACGCTCGCCACCGCGGCTATGAGCATGGGTCCAAACGCCACGACAAAACCGTCGTTGGCCCGAATAGTGAACAGCCGTTCAAGGCTTTCCACCTTCAGCGTGTCGGTGGAGGGCTGCAGCACCGCCCTCGCCTCGTGCACGGCGCTTCTGGCGCGATCCCGGGTGGCTTCGGCCCAGGGCGTCAGCACCATATGACGCCCGGCCCGCACCAGAATAGGATCGCCGGTCACCTCCCGCAGCCGGCTCAGGGTGCGGCTCATGGCGGAGGTGCTCAGGTTTAAACGTCGCGCCGCGCCCGCCACGCTGGCTTCGGCCAGCAAAACGTCGAGCGCAACCAGAAGGTTAAAGTCAGGATCGGACACGATGGCTCCTCAGATAAGGCGTTATATGCAACGATTAAGTGCAAATGCTGCGTCTTCCGCCCTGTATAGCGCATGATTATAGTTTCGTCATCACTATTCTTATCCGGAGTAACGACGATGACGCTATTTACCAACCAGCCCGGCGATGAAGGTTTACCCGGGCATGAACGCGCCCGGGTCCTGGCCGCCGTCATGACCACCACGCTGATGGGCGTCTTTGACGGCACCATGATCAACATCGCGCTCCCCTCCATGGCTAGAGCGATGCAGGTCCCCGCGAACGTTGCGGTCTGGTTCGCTAACGGTTATCTGCTGTCAGCGGCGATGACGCTGGCTATTTTCGCCGCGCTGGCGGCCCGCGTGGGCTATCGCCCGGTCTTTCTGAGCGGGCTTGCCACCTTTACGCTCACCTCGCTCGGCTGCGCGCTGGCAACAACGCCGGAAATATTAACCGGGATGCGAATTCTGCAGGGCATCGGCGGGGCGGCGACCCTGAGTATTGCTCCGGCGATCCTGCGGTCCGTTTTTCCGGGCCGACTGCTGGGCCGCATTCTGGGGCTGCACGCCCTGCTTATCGCCTCCAGCACGGCGATCGCCCCGGTACTCGGCGGAACAATACTGGACGCCCTGAGCTGGCAATGGCTGTTCGCCATTAACCTCATTCCGGGCAGCATCGCCCTGCTGCTGGCGTGGCGGGCCTTGCCGCGGGAATCGGTTGCTGACAGACCGCCCTTTGATGCGCCGGGCGCCGTGCTCTCGGCCGTCCTGTTAGGTTCCGCGATCATGCTGGCCGACAGCCTTCAGCACGTGGCGCAACACATTAGTCTGCAGGCCGTCTTCTGGGGCGTTCTCGCGCTGGTTAGCGCCCTCGCCTTTACCTGGCGGATTCGGCGCGCGCAACATCCGTTACTGCCGCCGGTGATGTTCAGAAACGGGCGCTTCACCCTCGCCGCGCTGACCTCGCTGGCCTCGTTTGTCAGCCAGGGGATCACGTTTGTCGCGCTGCCGTTCCTGTTTCAGAGCGTATACGGCTACAGCCCTGTAGTGTCCGCGCTGCTGTTCACCCCATGGCCGATTGGCATCGTGCTGATCGCGCCGCACGCGGGTCGCTGGGCGGATACGATCTCCGCGCCGCTCATCTCGACCCTCGGGCTGATGGTTTTTGTCGGCGGGCTGGTCCTGCTGGCCACGTTGCCGGAGAATCCTTCCGCCTGGAATATCTGCCTGCGTAGCCTGGTCTGCGGGATGGGGTTTGGCTGCTTCCAGAGTCCCAATAATCGGGAAATGCTCGCTAACGTCGCGCGGGAACATGCCAGCTATGCCTCCGGCGTGTTGTCGATCGTCAGAACATTCGGCCAGTGTCTCGGTGCCGCGGTGGTGGGGGTTCTGCTGGGAGCGGCGGCAGGATGGGACCATCAACATGCTATCCAGGTTGCACTGTGGCTAGCCGTCATCGCCTCGACGGGTTCGGTGGTATTTAGCCTGAGCAGGCTGCGCACTGCGCGGTCTACAGGCAAGCGTTGCACAATGTAGGCCGGGTAAGCGCAGCGCCACCCGGCAAGAAAGACGGCGCGTTTGTTTACTCCAGCGCCAGCAGCGCAAAGCTCGCCAGCCAGTGCCCGCCGCTGTAGTGGCTGCCAACCACATGCCCGACGCTGGCGGCCAGATGTTTCGTCACCGCCTCGCGCAATGCCGGTTGCGCCGGGTGGCTGGCAGGAAGCGCTTTCGCAATGTGCTTCATACACCATGCGCGGCTAAGGTTTAACCCGTCCAGATGGGCAATTTTCGGGTCGGTACGATCGCTCACTTCCGCCGGGTTCATCAGTGCCGTAACGGCGCCCACCTCCGGCAGAAACGCGTCAAACCAGGCCGGGAAGTCTTCCGACACCTTGCTCATCAGCAGCGCTTCCGTCAGCGCGCCGGAAATATACTCGTCACCGCCGGGCTCATAATGAGCCGGATAGCGCGTGTCGGCGAGATAAAACCGCTCAGCCGCTGCCACAATCGCCTGCTCAAGCGCCTTATCGCCCACTGCGCGACCATAATCCAGCGCCAGCGCGAGGGCAAACGCGGTGTTGTAGTGCGTCCCGACGCGGATCGGATAGGTGAGCTTGACGAGGTAATCCACCAGCCGGTTGCGAATATCCTGGGTGAGCGGCGCCAGCGTCTGGTACCAGCCTGCGGCCTGCGGCAGCGACGACTGTTTCAGCTCCTGGGCCAGCGCCAGCAGCCAGCCGTAGCCATACGGCCGCTCAAACGAGGCGCGGAACGGTGCGGTGAAATAGGCCAGCTCCTTCGCCACGTTCTCTTCGGTCAGGTGCTCGTCAAAAAGCGCGACGATCGCGTCCCGGCACGGTAATTCTGGATAGAGGCGCACGCAGCGCAGCAGCAGCCAGTAACCGTGCACCGCCGAGTGCCAGTCAAAACAGCCGTAGAAAATGGGATGCAGCTCGCGCGGCGGCAGCACGTCACCATCATCATTCAGCAGGTGCATGATGTGGTTCGGGTATTCCTGGCGCAAATAGGTCAAAGGCATGCGGGCAAACGCGTCGGCCTGATGTTGCGTTAATTCCATGACAGCTCCTTAGCGAAACACGAGGAAATACATTAAGAACACGTTCACCACCAGCAGGGTTAACGCGGTCGGGATCTGGATCTTGATCACCTGATATTTGTCTTTCAGCTCCAGCAGCGCGGCGGGAACGATATTGAAGTTCGCGGCCATCGGCGTCATCAGCGTGCCGCAATAGCCTGCGTACATGCCAATCGCCAGCAGCGGCGCCGGGTTGCCGTGATGCACGTTGATCAGAAACGGCAAGGCGATCCCCGCGCTCAGCACCGGGAAGGCCGCAAAGGCGTTACCCATAATCATGGTAAACAGCGCCATACCCACGCAATAAATCACCACCAGCATGAAGCGGTTATCCGGGTTCACAAACAGGCTCACCACCTTCTGCACCGAGTCACCCGTGTTGGCCACCACGAACACGCCGCCGAGCATGGCCAGCATCTGCGGCAGGATCACCGCCCAGCCGATGGTATCGACAAGACGACGGGACTGACGAACGGCATGGAGCGGCGTGCCTTTGGTCAGCCACCAGCCGGTGAGGATCGCCGCGACGCAGGCCACGCACAGCGCCGCCAGGGTGAGCTGTTTCTGATCGAGCAGAAACACGCCGCCGACCGAAACGCCCTTCAGGAATAACGTGCCCAGCACCGTCACCACCGGGATCATCAGCGCCGGCAGGAACAGCCAGTTTTTAAGCCGGTTTGACGACGCGACGCGCTCCTCCTCGGTGGACATTTTATAGTGCCCTTTCCCGACGAGACCAAACCCCGCCAGCAGCGCGATAACGATAACGCCGCCGCCAATGATCCGGTACGCCAGTGATTTCCCCAGTTCCTGCACCATCAGATCGCCAAACAGGAAGATCCCGCCAAACAAGAACCAGAACAGCGCGGTGGTAAAGCGCTTCGGGTTGGCGCGATCGCGCAGGGTCATGACAACCAGCAGCATTACGACAAAGCCAATCAGGTAGTACACGCGGTTAATGGTGATAAGCGTCATCATTGCGCGGCCTCCTGCGTACCCTGCTCTGCCCGCCAGGCCATCACGTCGCGACGGATACTCGCATCGAGGCGCAGGAGGCGCGTCATATGAATAATTAATGCCGCAATGGCGGTCGGAATAGCCCACAGGCCGATATGCAGCGGTTCAATGCCCGGAATACCGTTCTCTTTCAGGAACGCGTCGATCAGCAGCACCGCCCCGAAGGCAATAAAGATATCTTCCCCAAAGAAGACCGCGATGTTGTCGCACGCGGCGGCGTGGGCTTTGATTTTGTCGCGGATGTGCTGCGGCAGTTCGCCGTATTCGTTCAGCGCCGCCCCTTCGGCCATCGGTGCCAGCAGCGGGCGCACCGTCTGGGCATGGCCGCCCAGCGACATCAGTCCCAGCGCGGCGGTGCCTTCACGGGCGACAAAGTAAAGCATCAGAATACGCGCCGAGGTGGCGCTGGCGATCTTCGCCACCCAGGCCTGGGCGCGCTCCTTAAGCCCGTAATATTCCAGCAGACCAATCACGGGCAGGATCAGGATGAAGGTGGCCAGCGATCGGCTATTGACGAACTTCTCGCCAAAGGTCTCCAGCAGCATCCCGAAATCCATGCCGACCAGCAGACCCGTCGCCAGCCCCGCCACCACGACCACCAGCAGCGGGTTGAAGCGCAGTGCAAAACCAATAACCACGATCGGTATCCCGATCAGCGGCAGCAGCGTAGTACCGTCCATAACGTTTACCCTATCGAAAGTGAGCGTTGCGCGCCGACGGCTATTTTTTTAATTTGCGGCGAGCGATGTTGTGTTTTGTTGGCAGGCTTCGTAAAACCTGCGCTAAAAAGCTATATCTGAACCTCAAAAACATGTAAACAAATTATCAATAAAATGTTCTTATTTTATCGATGAGTTTACATTTCTGGCTAAGGAACGTTATGACCTCAGAAAAGAGTGCTTCACCCGATCGCGACGATATCAACGAGGGCCGGATCGTCTCTTCCCGCCATCTGGTATCCGAGCGCTGCGCGGAGTTATCAGAGCTGGAATATGCGCTGATCATGACCGGCAACGCGTTTAACAAATGGATGGTGCGCTGCATGACGGCTGCCGGCGAGCCCGATATGGGCGCCTTTGACGTTTCGCTGCTGCATCACGTGAACCACCGCGACCGCAAGAAAAAGCTGGCCGATATCTGCTTCGTCCTCAACGTGGAAGACACCCACGTGGTGACCTATGCGCTGAAAAAGCTGGTCAAAGCAGGCTACGTGACGAGCGAGAAAGCGGGGAAAGAGCTCTTTTTCTCTACAACGGAGGAAGGGAAAGCGCTGTGCATGAAATACCGGGACGTGCGGGAGGCGTGTCTGATTGCGATCCACGCGGAGAGCGGCATTGCCGGGAAGTCGATTGGCGAGACCGCGCAGCTGTTACGCACGATCTCCTCCCTGTATGACACCGCCGCACGGGCGGCGGCGTCACTGTAACTAAGGACGACGGAACAGCGTAATGCTCCGTCCGGCAAGCGCGTACTCAACGGTTTCGGTGATCGCTGTCCCGGTGGCGGCATCATCCGCCGTAGACAGCTCCAGCACCCATCCCCCTTCGCCAAACTGCGGGATCTGGAACGGCACGGTGCCTTCAAACGGATTGAACAGCATCAGCACGTCGTGCCAGATGCCGTCCTCCTGCTGAAGATCCGGCCTGCTGATGGAGACCCCGAGCGTTGAGCCTTCATCCCACTGCTCGGCCTGCTGCGGACCGCCTCCGGCATTGAACCAGCGGATCTCCAGCCCGTCACGCCAGCTTTCACGGCGCAGCAGCGGCTGTTGCGCGCGAAGGGCAATGAGACGACGGGTAAACTCGCGCAGCGCGGCATCGTTTTCGGAGAGCCCCTTCCAGTCGATCCACGAGATCTCACTGTCCTGGCAGTAGCCGTTATTGTTCCCCTTCTGCGTGCGGCCAAACTCGTCCCCCGCCAGCAGCATCGGCGTGCCGTGGGAAAACAGCAGCGTGGTCAGGAAATTACGCTTTTGCCGCTCTCGGGTAGCGATGATGTCCGGGTTCTCGGTTGGCCCTTCCTCGCCGTAGTTGTACGAGCGGTTATCGTTATGCCCGTCGTTATTGTCCTCGCCGTTGTCGGCGTTGTGCTTCTCGTTGTACGACACCAGGTCATTCAGCGTAAAGCCGTCGTGGGCGGTGATAAAGTTGACGCTGGCCCACGGGCGACGCCCACGCAGATCGTACAGATCGCCGGAGCCGAGAAGCCGCGCGGCAAAGTCCGTGGAGACGTTGTCCCCCTTCCAGTACTCGCGAACGGTGTCGCGGTATTTGTCGTTCCACTCCCCCCAGCCCGGTGGGAATCCGCCCACCTGATAGCCGCCGGGGCCAATATCCCAGGGTTCACCAATCAGCTTCAGTCGGGATAAGACCGGATCCTGGGTCATGGCGTCGAAAAAACCGCCGCGCGGATCAAACCCTTCGGGCTCGCGGCCCAGGATCGTCCCGAGGTCGAAACGAAAACCGTCTATGTGCATTGATTCCGCCCAGTAGCGCAGGGAATCCATCACCATCTGCAACACGCGCGGGTGCGAGGTGTTGACCGTGTTTCCCGTCCCGGTGTCGTTGATGTAGTACCGGTGCTGGTCGGGCAGCGTGCGGTAATAGCTGTAGTTATCAATCCCCTTAAACGAGAGCGTCGGGCCAAGCTCGTTCCCTTCCGCCGTGTGGTTGTATACCACGTCCAGAATGACCTCGATGCCCGCGTCATGATAGGCGCGCACCATATCGCGAAAGCCCTGGATCCCCGCCGGGCCGTAGTAGCGCGACGCCGGAGCAAAAAAGCCCAGCGTGTTATAGCCCCAGAAGTTCTTCAGGCCGCGGTCGAGCAGGTGCTGGTCGTCCGGGAACCAGTGAACCGGCAGCAGCTCCACCGAGGTAATGCCCAGGCTTTTGATGTAGTCGACCGAGGCTTTGTGCCCCATCCCCTCAAACGTCCCGCGCAGCTCGGGCGGAATGGCCGGGTTCATCTGGGTAAACCCTTTCACGTGGCTCTCATAGACAACGGTATGCGCCCAGGGGACGTTCGGCCGGTTGTTGTCCTGCCAGTCAAAGGCGTTCGGATCGATAACCCTGCATTTCGGCGTAAACGGCGCGCTGTCGCGGGTATCAAAGCTCAAATCCAGCTCATCATGCCCCAGCTCATAGCCGAAATGGGCGTCGTTCCAGTCGATGTCACCCACCAGTTCGCGAGCGTACGGGTCGATAAGCAGCTTATGCGGGTTAAAGCGATGACCATTTTCCGGGTCGTAGGGGCCGTAGACGCGATAGCCGTACAGCGCGCCCGGCTTCAGGTCAGGCACATAGCCGTGCCAGATCTCATGGGTATACTCCGGCAGCTCCAGCCGGGCGATTTCCGTTTTCCCGGACGGGTCAAACAGACAGAGCTCCACTCGTTCAGCGTGCGCGGAGAACAGCGCGAAGTTAACGCCCTTCCCGTCATAATTCGCCCCCAACTGCTGGCCATGACCGGCCCGAATTTCAAACGTTGTATCCTTTGCCATTTTCGTTCTCCACGATTATTCGCAGGTAAGCAGAACCAGTACACATCCCTTTTCTGACGTTAAATCCAGCGTCTTTTGCAGAATGCGGCTCTCACCGCTGAACAGATCCCGATAGCGCTTCCCGGCCAGTTCGTCGGGTATCGCCACCGTGGTATTGACCCACAGCTGATGATTATCCGTGACGCCAAAAATCAGACGCGGCACGGCGACAATCAGCGCCTCCTCGTCCTTAACGCGCGCATAAACAATCAGGTTCTCTTCCCGCTCGCCGGTGACCTTAAGCGGCAGCCAGTCGCCGTAGCGGAAAAGCGCGTCGTAGTGCGGTCGAAGCCGCAGCAGCGTGGCGGTAACAAACTGTTTGACCCGCCCGTCCCGCCAGCAGGCCGGGTTGTCAAACACCCTGGCATCCGCCGCGCTGAGGCTCTGCACCAGGGCCGGAAAGTCCGGCTCGCGTCGGTTATCCGGGTCGACCAGGCTGAAGTTAAGCGCCTCGCTGCCCTGATAGATATCCGGCACGCCGGGCGCCGTCAGCTTGATCGCCGTCTGGCTGAGGCTGTTCATCAGCCCGGCGCGAATAAAGGGCTGCATCGCCTCGCTGAAATCGTGCAGGAACAGGGTGTTGTCCGGCGAAAGCAGGTGCCGCGCGTAGCTCAACACCACGCTCTCATAGCTCTCGTTGCTGTCAATCCAGTCGGTGCGCTGTTTCGCCTCGCGCAGCGCTTTTTCGAGGAAGCCGAGGAACCGCGTTTCGAGTGCTTTAAGCCCTTCAGCGTCGTCCGGTGACAGCGTGGCGGGCCAGACGCCCGCCAGCGCCTGGTAGATCATCCACGTATCGGCGGCGTTCGGCGCGGTACCGTCATTGAGAAAACGCACCTGGGTCTGGTTCATCTGCCGCCAGCGGGCCAGATTTTCCCCCCAGCGTTCCGGGGCTTCCGTCAGGGTGTAAAGGCGCGCCCGGGCATCTTCCCCGCGCTTGGTATCGTGCGTGGAGGTACCCAGCAGCGCGTCGGGCTGACGGGCCAGACGAATGCGCATCTCCTGGTGGAAGCGGGATAAGGAAAACGCGCGCGGCGTCGGGTCGGCGCCCACTTCATTGAGCGCAAGCTCAAGGTTGTGGCGAAAGAACAGCGTGTCTTCAACGGACTTCGCCATCAGCGGCCCGGTGAGCTGCTGGAAGCGGGTCCTGAACAGCGCGGCGCTCTCGCGGCAATCTTCCGGCAGGTCGCCGGTAAGAATGCGCACGATCAGGCTGAGCGCGGCTTCAGACGTCTCCACGCTGGCAACTACGCGGTTGAGCAGCGCCACGTCCGGCGGGGTTAACCCCTCGCGAGTGCCGTAGGTGCGGTACACCGGAAACGCAATAAGCAGCTCGCGCAGCGCGTGGCGGATATCCTCGCGCGGCAGCGCAACCTCATTGCGGCGGGCCAGATCCTCAGCAAGGTTTAGCAGCGTGGTGAATTCACCCTCAAAATTGCGATCGTTCATCAGGCCTTTGGCATCGCGCAGCTCCGCGTGGCGATCGACCGTCACGCCGAGCGTTTCGTCGTGGATTGTCTCCAGGCGCGAGAGGCTATCATCATCGACCAGCACCTCCGCCAGCGAGGCGATAAACTCGTAGCCGGTGGTGCCGGATACCGGCCAGTCAGCGGGGAGCTGTTCCCCTTTGGCGAGAATCTTTTCGACCGTGATGTAGCAGTCGGGCCCGACGGCCTGCCGCAGCTTCTGCAAATAACCCAGCGGATCCGCCAGGCCGTCGACATGGTCAATGCGCAGACCATCCACCACGCCCGCGTGGACCAGCTCAAGGATCAGCCGGTGCGTATCGTCGAAGACCGCATCATCTTCAACCCGGACGCCGACCAGCCCGGTGATCTCAAAGAAGCGCCGCCATGAGAGCTGCTTCGGCGCCTCCCGCCAGGACATCAGCCGCCAGCTTTGCGCCTCGTGCAGCTCGGCAATGCTCTTCTCCTCGCTGTACGTGCCCGGGTTAAGCGGATACTCGGCGTCGTAGTAAACCAGCGCGGCCTTTTCCGTGACAGGGTCACGTTTTAGCGTAATGGCTCCCTTCTCCAGCTCCGCCTCAAAGGTATCGCCAAGAAACGGCAGCGTCAGCGGCCTCGACCCGTCGATATCAAAATAGCGGAAGTAGCGGCTCTGCTGGCCGTATTCAATCACGTCCCGCCACCAGAGGTTTTCCAGCGAGGTGGACATATGGTTAGGGACGATATCCAGAATCAGCCCCATACCGGCCTGCTTAAGCGCCGCGGCCATGCGGTCAAAGCCTTCTCGTCCGCCAATCGCGGGGTCGATTTCATTCGGGTTGGTCACGTCATAGCCGTGGGTAGACCCCGTCGTGGCAGTGAACACGGGCGACGCGTAAAGGTGGCTGATGCCGAGGTCCTTCATATACGGCACCAGCGCCACAACGCGGTCGAAGGTCATGCCGTTACGGAACTGAATACGGTACGTGGCGGAAGGGATCATAACGATGCTTCTCCATCAGCAAAGCGAACGACAATACCGTTCGGGGGTAAAACGTCGTTGACCTCCGGCCAGGCGAAGCGCGTCTCCCCCGCGAGCGCGGGCAGGTCGACGGGCTTCGTTCCAATATTCAGCGCCAGAGAAAGCGTGCCTGACGGGAAGCGCCAGCTCACCGCCACCATGCCGGGCGCGGTCTTGAGCACATGGCCCTCAACGGCACCGCCCGGATGCAGAAGCGGAACGATATAGCGATGGCGCAGCGTCAACAGATGGCGCGTATAGCGCAGCCATGTTTTGCCCTCGTCGGTGGCGATTTTGTTCCAGTCGAGCTTTGAGCGGATAAACGTGTTCACGTCGTTCGGGTCCGGGACGGTTTCATCGTGCCCGGCATGGCCGGTAAACTCTTTCGCGCGCCCTTCCCGCACCGCCTTTGCCAGTTCGCCGTGAAAATCGGTGAAGAACAGGAACGGATGCGTTTCACCAAACTCCTCGCCCATAAACAGCAGCGGGATATGGGGGGAAAGCAGCAGCGCGGCAAGCAGCACCCGCGTCTTGTCGGCACCCGCCAGGGAGATAAGCCGTTCGCCCTGGGCGCGATTGCCGGTCTGATCGTGGTTTTGGATGAAATCGACGAAGAACTGCGGCGGCTGCGTGCGGCACTCCACGCCGCGGGATTCGCCGGTTTGCAGCGAAATCTCGCCCTGGTAGACAAAGCCTTCCGCCAGCGCCCGGGCGAACTTTTTCTCCGGCTCAAAGGCAAAGTCCTGGTAGTAGGCGTGCGTCTCACCGGTGGCAAACACGTGGGCAGCGTTGTGAAAATCATCGTTCCACTCGCCGGTAAACAGCGGCGTGTGGCCCTGTTCATCGCGCGGATGCAGAAAAATCACGTTGCGGCTGTCTTCCGTGGTCAGGTGAACGTGCCGGTGCGGGATCGCCTCGCGGATCTTCGCGGCAATCTCCTCCAGAATGTGCGTCCCGGAGCTGTCTTTAATCTGGTCGATGGCATCAAAGCGCAGGCCGTCCAGACGGTACTCCGTCAGCCAGTAGAGCGGTGCGTCGGTGATGTACTGCCTCACCGGCTCGTGCTCGTAGGCGATGCCGTTGCCCCACGGCGTCATCCGCTGCGCATCAAAAAACGCGGGCGACAGCAGAGGCAGATAGTTCCCCTCCGGGCCGAAGTGGTTGAGCACGATATCCAGCACCACGGAAAGCCCCAGCCCGTGCGCGGCGTCGATAAACGCGTGGAAATCCTCCGGCGTGCCGTACGCAGAGTGCGGGGCATACAGCAGCACCCCGTCGTACCCCCAGCCGCGGGAACCGCCAAACTGGGAGACGGGCATGACTTCAAGCTGGGTAATCCCCAGCTCCGCCAGATACGGCAGCTTGTCGATCGCCGCCCGGAAGGTGCCCTCCGGGGTAAACGTGCCGATGTGCAGTTCGTAAATGATCGTCTCTTCCCACGGCCGCCCTGCCCAGTCGCGGTTGACCGGCTGGTAACGTCGGGGATCGATCACGACTGAGGGGCCATTAACGTCGCCCTTTTGCGCCCGCGAGGCGGGATCGGGCACCGCCGTGCCGTCCTGAAGAACAAACTGATATTCTGCACCGTGCCTGACGCCGGGGACGTCCGCCTGAAACCAGCCGCCGCCGGTTGCCGTCATCGGCACGTCGGTGGCGGCAAGACGTAGCGTAAGTTCTTTCTGTCCTTCTGCCCAGACGCGAAAACGTACAACGTCATCGGAAATAAACTCAGCACCCCACTGCTTTTGAAATGTCCTGAATTCCATTCATTGTCCTCGAATGACCCACATTTTACGCGGAACGAAGTACAAGCTTAGTTCAGGATTAAAAGTGCGTGAGCTCAGCGGATTTAACCGCTTCGTCTATTCTTTATGAAATAACTCACTAACGGGAATACTATGCAGATTCGAAAAGGACTCAATACCGACTTCGCACGCCTTGAATGCTGTGACTTTTCTTTCACCATTAGCCACATTGCCCGGGAGCCGTTTATCCACTGTGATTTGCATATTGAAGCCGTGGCAGAGCCGTGGATAAAAACCTACGAACTCGACATTCAAACGCTTGAAAATCACTGCGTTAATCCGGACGCCATATTTCTTGTCGCGGAAACGGACGACGGTGAAATAGCCGGATTTATTACCGCGTCAGTCGGCTGGAATAAATTTATTTCAGTGGATTATATTGCCGTTGAGCGCTCCAAACGCAGAACCGGCGCTGCGCAAAAATTAATGGCCGCCGCGCACGTGTGGGCCCGCAGCGTAAACGCGCCGGGATTACGGCTTGAAACACAAAATGTGAACGTCTCTGCCTGCCTGTTTTACCGTCACTATGGATTTACCCTGGGCGGATACGATCGTTATCTCTACAACGCCCTACCGGAAAAAGACGAGGTCGCTCTGTTCTGGTATTACATGCTGGTCTAGCGGAAACACATTGCCACATCACGGTCATATTTCTGTCACTGAATTTCATTACGCTTTCGGGATTTTAACCACGGTGTTGAGGAAAGAAGTGTGAATTCAATGGCTAAGGCATTACTGCTGGCATTACCGGTTTTGAGTGCAACGGCAGCGGCGACGGCTGCCGGGCGCGACCTGTGTGAACCGAAAGCGTACGAAATGGCGCTGCGCTATCAGCAGAAATCGGCAGAGATTATGGCCCTTCAGCTGCAAACCTATCGGTTTGCCACCGAGCGTTTCAACGAAAAGTTAAAGGATCTGAAAACGCCCGAAAATTACGCCGTGGTAATGGACCTGGATGAAACGGTACTGGATAACACCCCACTGCTGGTGCGCGACATGGAGCAGTGTCACGACTATACGAAATGGGACACCTGGAGCGACTGGGAGAAACAGGGAAAACCCGGCTTAATTCCGGGGGCGAAAGCGTTTCTTGACCACGTGAATCAAAGCAAGGTCCGCATCTACTATGTCTCGGATCGTATGCAGGAAAACAAAGCCGACACGCTGAAGACGTTAAACGCTCTCGGCCTGCCGCAGGTATCTGACGAAAGCGTGCTGCTGGATACGGTCAGCAAGGAAGAGCGCCGTCAGAGCATCCTCAAAAAGCAGCAGATCGTGATGCTGTTCGGCGACAGCCTGCCGGATTTCGCCGTGCAGTTTAAAAACAAAAAGCCGAGCGAGCAGCAGCGTGAACTGGTTGAGGCCAGCGCGGAACACTTCGGCAACGACTGGATTGTGCTGCCTAATGCCGCTTATGGCTCATGGTCCAAAGCCACCCCGGACAGCTGGAACACACCGCTGAAAAAATAATGTCTTACGGGCCGGGAAAGCTATCGCGCGCCTTCCCGGCCCTTCGGTTTCCTATCCATCCCGTTTATAGGTCCTATCATTTCTGGGCAGGTTCTTATAATTTTACGGAGCAGTAAGATGAGCACTTTCAAAGGAGACTCGTATGCTTACCGTGAAAAAACTTGCTCTTTCCACGCTGATTTCCAGTTCACTGCTTTTCTACCCTGCGCTCTAGGCCTCTGCTGAAACGCCGCAGCACGTCGTTAAACAACCGGCGGGCGGTTACAGCGTGCAGGTCGGCGACGTGCTTGTCACCTCGTTTACCGACGGGACCGTCGCGCAGGATCTGCACAAGCTGCTGCGCCGGACAACGCCGCAAAACATTGATGCGCTGCTCGCAAAAAATTTCCAGACCAACCCGGCTGAGGTCTCCATCAACGCGTTTCTGATTGCGATACCCGGACATAAAATCCTGGTGGATACCGGCTCGGGCCAGCTCTTTGGTCCTGATACCGGCGGACGTCTGGTTGAGAGCCTCTCCACGCAGGGAATAAAACCCGAGGACATCACTGAAGTCCTGCTGACCCACGCCCACTCCGATCATGCGGGCGGCCTGGTGAAAGACGGCAAGGTGGTGTTCAGCAACGCGCGCGTTTTCGTTGGCAAACCGGACATCGACTTTTTCTTTAACGACGACAATCAGAAGAAAACCGGCTACGGCAAGAACTACTTCGACGTCGCGCAGAAGACCTTAAAACCCTACCTTGACGCGGGGAAAGTGGTGCCGTTTAGCGGCACATCGGAGATTCTTCCGGGGCTTACCGGCACGGTTCATCCCGGACACACGCCGGGTTCAGCCTTCTACACCCTGACAAGCAAAGGCGAGAAGATCACCTTTGTCGGCGACATCATTCACGCCGCGGCGGTCCAGTTCCCGCAGCCTGCGGTGACCATCACCTACGATGAAGATGAGAACAAAGCGGCAAGCGTACGCGAGCATGCGTTCGCTGACTTTGTGAAAAACAAGGACCTCATTGCCGCGCCCCATCTGCCTTTCCCGGGCATCGGCTATGTGACGAAAGGCGAGAAAGGCGGCTATGCCTGGGTCCCTGTGACCTATACCAACCGGGACGCC
Source organism: Enterobacter sp. FB (assembly GCF_000805795.1). Classification (NCBI taxonomy): domain Bacteria; kingdom Pseudomonadati; phylum Pseudomonadota; class Gammaproteobacteria; order Enterobacterales; family Enterobacteriaceae; genus Enterobacter; species Enterobacter sp. FB. Next base: position 1,490,915 of record NZ_JSZC01000013.1, read on the forward strand.
AGCAGCGCGAAATAAGATGACGCGGATATCTGACATGGACATAGACCTGCTCCTGACGCTGGATGCCCTGCTTCAGGACAGGAACATCACCCATGCGGCCGCGCGGCTGGGCATCAGCCAGCCCGCGCTGTCTGCCCGTCTCGCGCGTCTGCGCACGCTGTTTGGCGAACCGCTGTTCATTCCCTCCCCGCATGGACGCGGGGTGTTACCCACGCCGCGCGCGGAAGCGCTCAGGCCGCAGGTGACAGGCGTGCTGCGCGGCATCAGCGCGATGTTTGCGCCCACCGCGTTTGACGCGCAAACCAGCAGCCGGACATTTGTCATCGCGCTGCATGAAAACCCGGCGCTGATGCTCGGCACCGCGCTGCTTAACCAGGTGGGTACCGATGCTCCCGGTATTCGCCTGCGCTTCGCCCTGCCCGAGATGGCCGAACTGCCGCAGCAGCTGGAGAACGGCGATGTGGATCTCTACATCGGCGTGAGCGCGGGCGCCCATGACGGGTGGGTAAGGCGCAAACTCCTCGACGACGCGTTTGCCACCGCCCAGCGAAAAGGCCATCCGCGCGGAACGGGTGCGTTAGATCTGGAGATCTACTGCGCGCTTTCCCATCTGGTGGTGTCGTCGGCGGGCGATCCGTTTACTGGATTTGTCGACCAAACCCTCGCCGGGCTGGGCTATCAACGACACGTTGCCATGTCCACCCAGAGCTACGCTATGGCGCCTGCGCTGGTTGCCGGTACCGACCTGGTGTGCACCCTGCCGGAACGGATGCTGAAGCAGTTTGCCAGCACGCTGGATCTCTTTGCACCACCGCTGCCGCTCCAGCCCATTACCATCAACATGTACTGGCACCCGAAAAACAGCCAGGATCCGGCGAACGCCTGGCTGCGCGAGCAGCTCCTGCGGGCAGCAGGACGTCAGGTGTGATCGAGCGTAACCAGAAACTTTTTTAGCACTTCTGAACGAATAATCCGGTGGCAAACCAGGGTGAGTTCGCTCTCCCGCAGCCGGTCAAGGATGTCCACGTAGACGACGTTCTCAACGCTCACCGCCTTTGCCGACGCAGGCAGCAGCGCCAGACCAAACCCTGCCGAAACCAGGCTGATGACCGTGGGCACGTCGGTCGCGTTTTGCACCACGTCCGGCTGAAAGCCCGCCCCGCTGCAGGCGTCATAGAAGTACTGCTCCAGCCCCATTCCCTCCGGGTCGCGCAGGGAGATCCATTTTTCGTCTTTCACCGACGAAAGCGTCAACGCGGCGGACTCGGCCAGCGGATGCTGACGATACAGCGCCAGCACCGTTTTCTCTGAGGCGAACGGGCGGCTTTGCAGATCGTCCGGCAGCGACGGCAGCGGCGCGCGGATGATGGCCACATCCAGCTGGTTGCTCTGCACGGCGGCGTAGAGCGTCTGCACGTTTCCCGTCATCAGCGACATGGTAATGGCGGGCCAGCGGCTGTGCATCTGGCGCAGCGCGGCGGGCAGCCTGCCGTCAAACATCGCGCTCGACACGCACCCGAGGTTTAACACACCCTGCTCGCCCCGTGCCGTTTGTCTGGCGTCCAGCACCGCCTGTTCGGTCAGCGAGATGGCAAGCCGGGCTTTCACGAGAAATGCTTCGCCCGCGGGCGTCAGGGTCAAGCGGCGGTTCGCCCGGCTGAAAAGCGTGACGCCTAAACGTTCTTCCAGGGCCTTTATCTGCTGGCTCAGCGCCGGCTGCGCCATGTTCAGACGCTCGGCGGCCCGGTGCATATGGAGCTCTTCGGCCACGACGATGAAGTGGCGCATCTGGCGAAACTGCACGAGACGACCTCCCGAATTGATATCAATTTACTTATCAATTTAACAGTAATGATGCAATTGATGCTATTGGTCATTGCCATAAAAATGGAGGTATTCAACCGAGGGAGGAAAATATGGAAAACCAGATTAACGATCTCCGCAGCGCCATCGCCTTACTGCAGCGCCACGAAGGGCAGTACATTGAAACCGATCGTCCGGTCGACCCCAACGCGGAACTGGCGGGCGTCTACCGCCATATTGGCGCAGGCGGCACGGTCAAACGTCCGACCCGCACGGGCCCGGCGATGATGTTCAACAGCGTGAAGGGCTATCCGCACTCCCGCATCCTGGTGGGCATGCACGCCAGCCGCGAGCGCGCGGCGCTGCTGTTGGGCTGTGAGCCTTCGGAACTGGCAAAGCACGTCGGCCAGGCAGTCAAAAAGCCGGTTGCGCCGATTGTCGTCCCGGCCTCGCAGGCCCCCTGTCAGGAGCAGGTCTTCTACGCTGACGATCCTGACTTCGACCTTCGCAAGCTGCTGCCGGCCCCAACCAACACGCCGATTGATGCGGGTCCGTTCTTCTGTCTGGGGCTGGTGCTGGCAAGCGATCCGGAAGACAGCTCGCTGACGGATGTCACCATCCACCGCCTCTGCGTTCAGGAGCGCGACGAGCTTTCCATGTTCCTTGCCGCCGGGCGCCATATCGAAGTCTTCCGCAAAAAGGCGGAGGATGCCGGAAAACCGCTGCCGGTGACGATCAACATGGGTCTCGACCCCGCCATCTACATCGGCGCGTGCTTTGAGGCCCCTACCACGCCGTTTGGCTACAACGAGCTGGGCGTCGCCGGGGCGCTGCGCCAGCAGCCGGTTGAGCTGGTACAGGGCGTAGCGGTCAAAGAGAAAGCCATCGCGCGGGCGGAGATCATCATCGAAGGTGAACTGCTGCCGGGCGTGCGCGTGAGAGAGGATCAGCATACCAATACCGGCCACGCGATGCCGGAGTTCCCGGGCTACTGCGGCGAGGCGAATCCCTCCCTGCCGGTGATCAAAGTGAAAGCCGTGACCATGCGAAACCACGCGATCCTGCAAACGCTGGTGGGACCGGGGGAAGAACATACCACGCTGGCCGGACTGCCGACCGAGGCCAGCATCCGCAATGCCGTAGAGGAGGCTATTCCGGGCTTCCTGCAAAACGTCTATGCCCATACCGCGGGCGGCGGCAAGTTCCTCGGGATATTGCAGGTGAAAAAACGCCAGCCGTCAGACGAAGGACGTCAGGGCCAGGCGGCACTCATCGCCTTAGCCACCTATTCGGAGCTGAAGAACATTATTCTGGTCGACGAAGACGTGGATATCTTCGACAGCGACGACATCCTGTGGGCGATGACCACCCGCATGCAGGGCGATGTGAGCATCACAAATATTCCTGGGATCCGCGGCCACCAGTTGGATCCGTCCCAGTCGCCGGATTACAGCACCTCGATTCGCGGCAACGGCATTTCCTGCAAGACGATCTTCGACTGCACGGTGCCGTGGGCGCTGAAGGACCGCTTCGAACGGGCGCCGTTTATGGAGGTTGACCCACGCCCGTGGGCGCCGGAGCTGTTTGCTGACAACACGAAATAGAAACAGCACGCGTATGGCCCGCAGGTCATACGCTGATTTTCTTTTCAAGCTTGGCAATATTTTCACCCGCCGCTCGCTCCACCGAGAAACGATCGACGCTCAGCAAAATGAGCATCAGCCCCCTGCCGCTCTCCAGCAGCGGCGAGATTTCACAAAAACGGTCTCGCCTGGCGGCCTCAAGCCGCGCCAGCGGGAACGCGTCGCCCGCGTCGGTAAAAACAATGCAGACGTCGCTGTCGCGGATATCGAAGCGTACGCTGAATATGCGCGAGGCATCCTCATGCAGCGCGTGCCGGATGATATTCGTCGCCACCTCACAGACGGCGAGATCGAGCGCGAAACGCCACTCATCATCTACGGGAAGCGCGCTCAGCCGCGCTTCCAGCCAGCCGGCCAGCGGCGTCAGGGAACCGAGCACCGCCGGAAATTCTGCCTGCACCGGCGTCTGCATCTACAGCCCCAGCTGCGCAAGCGCGCTGCTTTTGTCCGGATAGATGCGGAATATGCGGTCCATGCGGGTCAGGGTGAACATGTTCATGATCCCGGGGTTCAGAGAGCACAGCGCCATGTCGCCTTTCCCGTTCATCAGCTTAAACAACGACACCAGCATTCCCAGCCCGCTGCTGTCGATAAAATCCACTTTGCTGAAGTCGACAATCAAAGCCTTGCGATCGTCGCCAATTTCTTCCGTCACGGACGCTTTAAACGTCGCGGCAACGGAGGCATCCAGCCGCCGGACTGCGGGCGTGAGGATGTTGGCATGCGGTAGTCGTTCAGTGTTAATAATCATTCTGTTCTCCCTGACGCTCGATCACGAGCAGTGAAACGTCATCGGTTAAGGCGGTCGGTTCATCACGATTTGCGTTGCGCCAGCCGGTCAGGTGGTCACCGAACCGCGCCAGGAGCTGGTCAACCGGAAGTCGCGCATGGTCATGAAGCCAGCGTTCGAGACGCTGCGGGCCAAACTGCTCGCCGCTGACGTTCTCACACTCCGTAATACCGTCACTGAATAAGCATAAGCGATCCCCCGGATTGAGGGTAAACGCGACGTCCTCCCAGTTGAGGTCAGGCATCAGCCCGACCGGCGGGCCGCCGTTGCCCACGGACGTGACGGCGCTGTCTGCGTTCACAATGACGGGAGTTGGATGCCCGGCCTGACACAACACCCCTCGTCCGCTCTCGGGGTCGATCACCCCGTAGATAATGGTGAAATAGCTGGTAATGTCGCTCTCTTCACTGCAAAAGCGGCTGTTCAGGATTCCAATCACCTCGGCAGGCGACTGAATGCCGCCCTGATCGGTAAACAAAAAACGGTCTACCACCCGGCCATGTAAGAACTGACGCGCCACCGCGAGGGACATCATCGCGGCCCCCACGCCGTGACCGGACACATCCACGCAATAGAACCCAATGTGAGAATCGAGTGGAAAAATATTGAACACATCGCCTGAGACCCACGCAGACGGCATGAAAAGCCAGTCGGAAAAGTAGTTCCCAAAGCGTAAGCGGTGCGAAGGCAGCACGGAGTGCTGAACGCGCGCCGCGAGTTCAAGATCCTGTTCAATCTGGTGCAACGCTTCACTCAGGCGCTTGTTGTGCGCCGCGAGGGTCGCTTCCAGCGTTAAAATACGGCCCCCGGCGTGCAGACGCGCCCGCAGTTCATCCTGTTCGACCGGCTTGCTTAAAAAATCATCGGCTCCGGCATCAAAGCCCTGCGTTAAATCCCCGGCATTTTCGCGTGCCGTGAGCAGAATGACATAGACGTAGTGGCCAAACTGACGGTTGCGGATGGTCTGACAGAGCGTGAGTCCGTCCATTTCCGGCATGTCCCAGTCGCTTATCACCATGCTGATCGGCTGGCTGGACAGTATTTCCAGCGCGGCGACGCCATTTTCCGCCTCGCTCACGATATACCCCCACTGGGTGAGCATTCGGGAGAGTAACCGACGATAAATCAGCGAATCTTCAACGATTAACACGTGCAGCGCCGACATACATCCCTCCTAAAGCGGTAAGAACCAGATGAGGCTCACGGTCCCTTCCCTGAATTTTGCATTCCCGTTGCCGTGCCCCGGATAGCGCGTTCCCGCATAGTTCGCGTACTGGATGGAGAACGAACCCGGCGTATAGCCGGCATAACCGAAGCTGTAGCTGTAATCGCCGTTCCAGGGCTGCTGCTGGCTGCTGTCCGGGAACCAGAATGCCGTCGCGCGAACGAAGAAATGTTGTTTGAAGGTGTAGCCGCAGCCGCCGAGCATGACGTTTTTATTTTTGCGGATGTCATCGCTGCTGAGGTCGTAGTAGCGCGGCACCCAGCTGTACCCGACCTGGCAAATGATGGAATCCCCTTTATTAATCAGGAGCGTGTTTTCGACCGGTTTCGGTAGCGAAAACTTGTAGGCCAGCGTGAAGGCGCCCTGTTCGAAATAGGTGTGTCGTCGGCTGCCCGATGTCCAGAAATGGTTATCGCCGTAGTTGCTGTAAACCAGGCTGACGGTGTTGGCGTGCCAGTCATCGTAGCCGAAGCTGTAGCGAAAATCGGCGGTGTAGCGGCTGGTGTCTCTGACCGGCAGTCGGGACGTAATGTTGGCAAACCAGAAGCTGTAGGGGGAATACTGAAGGCTGAGATTCAGCGTCTGGTTAATCTTTTTCTTTTCCGTGGCGGTGTCTGAACTGTTAGGAATGCTCATCCACTGCTCTTTCAGTCCCGAGCTAAAGCTCAGCGCACCTGAGAATTTCTTGTCGTTACCCGAGAACAGGCGCCCCCAGCGGCTGGTAAAGACGCCAGCCTGAACAGGTTCACCGTTCTTATCGCGCAGGGATTCATTTTCACTGCTTTTCGCCGCCTCTGCGGCGGGGATCGCGGCGAGCAGCACGCCCGCCAGAAGCCATTTTTCGCGCATAACCGCCATCCTTAGTTAGGTATCCAGCGTGCGCCGACGTCGTATTTTGCCATCAGCCACAAAATACCCAGTGCCGCCGCATGCACTAACGTGTTCTCTATCCAGGCATGTCGCCATAAGTCGAAGGTGATGAACTGGCTCACCAGCAGCACCACGTACACATGCAAAATAAAGGTATAAAGCGAGTGCTGGCCGAGCGGGATCAGGAACCATCCCAGCAGGCGATTGAGCGGCGTCCAGCAATACGTCAGCACCAGGTAGACGGTGACCATCAGGGCGATATCGTTTAGCACCCTCACCGGGCCCAGCCCGTTCTTCGCCGCCCAGGTGTGATAAAACGAATTGAAGCTGTCAGGCGGGATGACGTGCATCAGCAGCGCGGGCGGCATAAACGGGTTGGTATGGTTCTGAGCGACAAATCCCAGCACCAGCGACACCATGACCAGCGCCACTACCACCCCTTTCCCCGGAGGCGTCCGGGCGAAAGAGAGCAGTTCGGCTTTATACCAGCCGCTGGCCATCCCCAGCACAAAGATGAACTGCCAGGCGAGCAGTGGGAAGGCAAATTCGAACTCCGACGGCGTCAGCCGAAGCGGCCACCGCTGCCACAGGCTGTACACCAGCAGCGACAGCCCCAGCAGCCACCAGACTTTCCCTTTCTGCAACATCCCTAAAAAAAGGGGGCTAAAGAGCAGCAAAAAGATATACAGCCCCAGAATCTGCGTCTGATGGGGGCCGATCTGCAAATAGAGAATAATGTTGAACCAGGTCTCTTTAATTTGCGGCGTAACCGGATAAAGCGACCAGCTTTCACCCGAAAAACGGTCGGTAAAATGGGCGACCTCGAAAACATTAATATGTGGGATATAGGCCAGAAGAATAAACGACACTATGATAATGATATTTACACGATATATTTTCCATGCCCTGAGATAAAGCCCCCAGGAAACCGTGAGCAAAACCACTTTTTGCAGACGCGCGCGGTTCAGCATGCCAAGCATAAACCCCGAGAGAATAACAAAACCTTCTGCGCCGGTTGTTAACCCAAAACGCTCCCAGGAGAATATATTAAATACCGACATCACCTCCGTATGCGCCACGACCATCATGACGAGGGCAATGCCGCGCATAAAGTCGATTCTCAGGTCCCGGGCACCTGCAACGGCATACCGCCATGCTGTTGATTTAGCGTCATCTTCTTGCGCTACCGACGGCGCAACATGGCTCATAGGGTGTCCTTTGCCTGAAAACGAAAATTAAGGTCTAAATAAAGTAGATAGCCTAAAGGAATAGTAACCGCAATTTATCGACGACCGATGAAACATCATTAAGCAGAATTTAAGCTGAATTAACCACCGCTAAATATTAATAAAAACGTGGCTGGACACTTTTATTCGGCGTTCTACACTTATCTTAAATCTTGTTTAATCGCTATTTTCTTTCGCTTTTGGGCAACTGTCTGCGCAGCAGAATGGGTCTGCATTTTCACGGAATCAGGAACGCCGGAACTATGGATTTTTATTTTTCCCGTTTTGAACATCGTCGTCCTCCGGAACCGTTAACAACACCGCGCTGGGTCATGTTCACCTGGCAGGTGTTAGCGGTCGCGGCGCTTATTCTGGGTGCCAATTATATTTACTGGCGCTGGACCGCCTCCCTGAATACTGACGCATTATGGTATGCCATTCCGCTGGTCCTTGCCGAAACCCTGGCGTGGATTGGCACCGTGCTGTTTACCATCAATTTATGGAAAGAACAGGATCCTCCTCAGAGTCCGCCGCCCGGCGAAATTAACGAATGCCTGTCGCCTGAGGAGGCCGTAGAGCCCCGTCCCGTCAAGGTGGATCTGTTCATTGCCACCTACTCCGAAGACACCGAGCTGGTCAGGCTGTCCATTCGCGACGCCCTGAAGATGGCGTACCCGTTCCCGATTGACTACCGCATCCACGTGCTTGATGATGGCCGCCGCCCGGAGATGAAAGCCGTTTGCGAAGAAGAAGGCGTTAACTATATCACTCGCCAGACCAACATCGGCTTTAAGGCCGGCAACCTGCGCAACGGCCTTGAGCAAACCGACGGCGATTTTATTGTTATCTGCGACGCCGACACCCGGGTATTTCCCACCCTGCTCAGCCATACGCTGGGCTATTTTCGCGATCCGGACGTGGCCTGGGTACAGACGCCGCAGTGGTTCTTCGATCTTCCGGAAGGAGAAAACCTGTCGCGCTGGGGCCAGCGAAAAGCCGGAAAAGTGGGCTACGGTCTGGGCTGGCTGATTCAAAAGTGTGTTGGCCCGATCACGATTGGCCGCGACCCGTTTTTTAACGATCCGCGCATGTTCTATGACGTGATCCTGCGGCGGCGCAACTGGGCGAACGCGGCTTTCTGCTGCGGCGCAGCGTCCATTCACCGTCGCGAGGCGGTCATGCAGGCCGCGCTAAGAAGCTATGTCTGGTCCGTCGAAGAGGAGATCCATCGTCATACGCGCGACATTCGCGATGAGGAGACCCGGGACGCGCTGCAGAATGCAATGCGTCCGCACGTGGCGTTTGACACCGAGCTTACCCCCTACAAATTCCACGTCTCGGAAGATATTTACACCTCGGTGCTGCTGCACGGTGACGCCGCACGGCGCTGGCGCTCGGTTATGCATCCGCGGGTTGAGTCGAAAATGCTCTCTCCGCAGGATATGCTCACCTGGATGATCCAGCGCTTTAAGTACGCCGCCGGTTCGCTGGATATTTTGTTTCATGACAACATCTTCAGCCGTCGCCGCTTCAGGCTTTCACTCCCCCAGACGCTGATGTATGCCACCACCTTCTGGTCTTACATGGCCTGCGTGTGGAACACGGTGTTTTTGATTTCGCCCATTATCTATCTGTTTACCGGCATTCCGCCGGTGTCCGCCTGGTCGACGCCGTTCTATCTCCACTTTCTCCCCTTTTTTATCTTCTCTGAACTGGCGTTTATGTTCGGCACCTGGGGGATCTCGGCCTGGGACGGCAGGGCCTCTTACCTCTCCTTCTTTTCCATGAACCTGCGCGCGCTCAATACGGTGCTGCGGGGCGAACAGATCAAATTTCACGTCACGCCAAAAGAGCGGCAGACGGGCCGTTTTCTCTACCTGGTGAAGCCGCAGATTGCCATCGTGGTGCTGACCCTCGCGGGGCTTATCTGGGGCGGTATCCAGGTGGCGCGTGGACAGGTGGACGACCCCTCCGGCTACGTCATCAATATTTTCTGGGGAGGGGTGAACATCGCCGCCATGCTGCCGCTGATTTTCGCGGCCATGTGGACGCCCGCTGAAGAGGACGAGGTCACTCAATGAGGATACGTGATGCCCTGCTGCCCGCGCGCAGCTACCTCACCATTTTGCTCGGCTTCCTGATCGGCTTTGCCATTGTGGTCTGGGTGGAGAAACAGATGCCTACGCGCGTGGAAAGCAGCGGCGGCATCGCGCTCAGTAAAGACTTCCCGCCGCTGCCCACAACACGGGCGCTGACCTATGACGAAGCCATCTGGGCGCGGGTCGCCTGGCAATACTACGTGAATAATACCCAGCCAAACGGGCTGGCGAACGCCAGCGACGGTGAACCCTGGCTGAGCCTCTGGAGCGTGGGAAGCTACCTCTTGGCGACCGCTGCCGCAGAGCAGCTCAATATTATTTCCGCCGATGAATTCGACGAGAGGGTCGGCACGGCCCTGTTCACGCTGGGGCAGTTACCGCTCAACAAGCAAGGCCTCCCTGCCTCGTATTACCATGCGGACACCCTGAAGATCCTCGGCAAACCCGACGCCTCGGCAATTGGGCTGAGCCGCCTGCTGACGGCGCTTCAGACCCTCCTGTGGCGCTATCCTCAGCACGCGGCGGCTATCCACGATCTGTTTAGCCTCTGGAACACCGGCGCACTGATTAAAAATAACGTTCAAAGTCAGGCGGCCGTTCCGCTCCATCACTGGACGCTGACCGATGACGAACAGCGGGACAGCTTTGGCTACCGTCTCTATGCCAGCCATACGCTGCGCCTGATTGACAGCGCGGCAGGACTCGCGGTGACCAACCCGCCTGAAGGGCAAAAGATGATCGATCTGGATGGCGTAATGGTGCCCGATGAAGGGCTACGCACGCCATGGGGCAAGCAAACCTCCCTGATCAGTCTCCCCTATCTGTTAACCGGTCTTGAGCTGGGCTTTGATGCGCAGAGCGCTGAAATCGCGTGGCGGATTATGCAGATCCAGCAGCGGCGCCACGGCCTGCGCGCGCCAAAACCCCCCGTCAGCACGGATTATGCCGAACCCGCGCCGGATTACGTTAACGATCTGCCGGACAGGCAGCCGGTACAGGCGCGCAACCTGCGCGACGAGGTGCCGGAGAAAGTGGCGATGACCTCCACCCGCACCGCGTTTGCCTGGTATGCCCTGTTCCGCAACAGCTGGAGCGAAGCGCTGCGCCAGCAGGTTCTGCCGCTTCAGGTGCCGGGTAAAGGCTGGCAGCGCGGGTTAAATCTCAACAACAGCGTCAATGCCGTCGTGGACGCCGATACCAATGCCATTGTGCTGGAAAGTCTGTCTTACATCGCGCATGGCCAGATGCTCTGTCTGGCCTGCCTCTACACTTCCCCCTCAGCAGGAGCAACGCCATGAAGCCACGATCCCCGATCCTTTTACACCTGCTCACGGGAATAACGATCTGCTGGCTGGCGCTATCGACCGTGCGTGCGGACACCGAGCTTCCTGCATCAGGTTACTCCCCGCGCAGCGGCGAGCTGACGGCCCGAGAGATGACCATCGCCAAAAACGCCTGGCAGTATTTCGTCACCAACTATCAGCCCACGACGGGCCTGGTGAATGCGGTCAACAAATATCCCTCCACCACCATGTGGGACAGCGCCTCCTATCTGGCCGCCCTGACGGCGGCGCGTGAGCTGGGGATCATTGATAAAGCGGAATTTGACCGCCGGATGCTGAAGTTTCTCGCCACGTTAAACACCCTGGTACTGTTCCGCAACGAGCTGCCCAACAAGGCCTATAACACCATCAGCGGCCAGAAGGTGGACTACACCAACAAGCCCGGCGAAATTGGCTTCTCGGCGCTGGATATCGGGCGAATGCTGGTCTGGCTGAAAATCATCAAGGAGCGTTACCCGGAATACGGCAACAGTATTGATAACGTGGTGCTCGGCTGGGATTTCAGCCACGCGATCGACCCCTGCGGCACGCTGTACGGAGCCTATCTGGAGAACGGCCAGCCAAAGTACGTTCAGGAAGGTCGACTGGGCTATGAAGAGTACGGCGCGGCCGGTTTCCAGCTGTGGGGGTTCAATACCTGCAAAGCCAGCCGTCCGCAGCCTTACGAGCTGGCCGAGATCTACTGCGTGCTGGTCCCGTACGATACGCGCGACCCGCGCAACACGTCGCAGCATAACTACGTGGTGACGGAATCCTACCTGCTCTACGGGCTGGAGTTCGGCTTTGATAAACCGACCGACCGGGATAACGCCCCGCGCGACTACTCCCTGACGTGGATGAAAAACTTTGCCGACCGCGTTTATCAGGCTCAGGAGAACCGCTATACCATTACCGGCGTCCTGACCGCGCGCTCCGAGCACCAGCTCGATAAGGCCCCTTACTTCGTCTATGACACCGTCTTCAGCGACGGGTACAACTGGAACACCATTACCGATAAAGGCCAGTTCGTCCCTAACGCTGCCGCGATTTCGCTGAAGGCGGCGCTGGGCATGTGGGTGCTGTGGAACTCCCCCTATACCGACCGCCTGCTGAACACCATTGAGAATGCCAACGAAGAGGGAAAAGGCTACTACGAAGGGCTGTATGAAAACGGCGACGGGCCGATTAAAGAGTTCACCGCGAACAATAACGGCATCATGCTGGAGGCCCTGTTGTTCAAAAAAGAGGGGAAACTGCTGGCCTTCAACACCGACAACCCGAAGAGCAAAGATTTTGCCCCGTCTCTGTGGGATCGAAAGCTGCTCGATCAGTTTGAAGAGAACAACGCGCTGCGCAGCCGCCCGTTCCTTGCCAGCACCCCAGCCGTAAAAAGCTGGTGCGACCGGACCGGCGTCACGCAGCGCACCAAACCCGCCTGCCAGGCCTGTCAGTGCGCGTCATGCAGCGTGGACGAGCCCGTTAAACTGCCTCCGGTGACTGCGCAATGCTTAAAACCATAGCCAGAGGGCTTGCGGGATTACTCCTTGCAGGCGCGATCGTCTTTGCGCTGTTTGCCCATCAGGGCGCAGGCTGGCGCTGGCTCATCAGTGGCGGCTGGCACTCCAGCGCGCGCATTGCCGCCCTGACGCCGGAAGAGCAGACGTGGGCGGCGATCGCCTGGCGCTATTTCGTCAATAATACCCAGCCGCAAACCGGGCTGGTCAACGGCAGCGACAAACAGCCCCGCGTCACGCTCTGGCAAATGGGCGATACGCTTATCGCCCTGCTGGCGGCCAAAGAGCTGGGGCTGATTGAGGAGGCCGAGTATGACGCTCGCCTGACGCGGCTGATGGGCACCCTCAACCGCCTGATGCTGACCGAGGCCCGGACGCCGGGCCGACTCTATTCCAGCCAGACGGCGACGCCGATCGACTTTAGCGGCAAGCCCGTTAAAAATGGCTGGTCCGCGCGCGATATGGCGCGTCTGATGCTCGCCCTGCGCCTCACCGCAGAGCGGGAACCGCAGTACAGCGAATACCTCGATAAAATCATCCTGCGCTGGAATTTCTGTCCGGTCATCGACGGCGAAGGCGAACTGTGGTCATCTTCCCTGCAAAACGGCCAGCCGGTGGTACGCGAGGAGCTGCGCCTGGGCGAGAGCGAATATGCCGCAACGGCGTTTCAGCTGTGGGGATTTTCCCCGGAGAAAGCGTTTACCCCCCCGGCGCACCACGTCATCATCGCCCAGCGGCGTCTGGCCGTCGATGCCCGGGATCCGCGCACCACGTGGCAGCCCTCTCTGATTACCACCCTTCCCTATATGCTGCCGGGCCTGGAGTTTGGCTGGGAGCCCGAAGGCGTTGCGGCCGATCGGCAAAAGCACCTGCGCAAGCAGGCCGAAAACGTCTGGCTGAGCCAGAAGAGCCGCTGGGAGACCGATAAGATCCTGACGGCCAGGGCAGATTTCTCGCTCCCGCAGGCGCCCTGGCATATCCAGGATACGGTCTGGGGAAATGGCTATGCCTGGAACTCTGTCGGCGACGATGGCCGGGACTACACCCGTTTCGCGCAGGTATCGACCAAAGCGGTCTTTGCCCTGTGGGCCCTGTGGGACACCCCGTACACCGACGTGCTGATGGCGGTGACAAAGCATCTTAACGATCCGCAAAAAGGCTGGTACGAAGGCCGCCAAGAAGCCACGGGCGATACTAACGCTGCGCTCACCCTTTCCACCAATGCCACGGTGCTGGAAGCCCTGTTCTTCAAACACAACGCGGGCCCCCTGTTTGACGCCCGCCGGGCTAAAAAAGAGAGCTACTTTACGCGCCGTGTGGCAGATGACTATACGCCCGTCGGGCACTGTCTACCGGGCGAAAACGCAGTAAGGAGGACGCCGTGAAATTTTACCGCGATCTGTTTGAATCCAGTCTGAACCGCGTCTTTCCGGATAATGATAAAACGGCGTTTTTTCAGACGTTCTATGACGCCTTCGTCCATATGTCACCCGAGACGGAGCAGCATTTTTCTCGCCTGCCGGATAGCGAGGGTCAGCAGACTCTGTTTAAGAGTTTCTTCGCCATGCTTGCGGTAGACGGCGCGTTAATCGTGCCTGATTTTCTCGAGCGCCTGGCGCGGGAGCAAAGTGACGACGGTCTCCACCTGCCCCCGCGTTTTTTCGCCCTGTGGCGCGAAGCGATGTTGAACACCGTGAGCCTGCGCGATCCGCAGTGCGACGATGAGATCCTGACGGCCTGGGCCATGGCGATCGCGCCCGGGCTGGAATACCTGCGCCGACAGGCAGAACTGCACTACCGCGCGTAGGAGGATCACGATGAGCGCATTCACGTACGATCTTAACGCGCTGCCGGCCGCCGTCATGATTTATGACGCCGAGGAACGCCTGCAGGCCTGGAATCACAACGTGGCCCTTTTTTATCCGGTCATCACCCCGTGGCTGAAGGTGGGCACAACGCTGGAGTCGCTGGCGGAACGCTTTATCGACGCCGTTTACAACGTCGACCCTGGCCTGCGCCAGACGCTGCGCGAGTCGATCGTGCGCAACTGTCGGCAGGATAAACACTGCGAAGTGCGGCAGGCAGGCCAGCGGCGGATCTTCGTCCAGCACCAGCGCCTTGCGGACGGCGGCATTGTCAGCCTGCACAGCGATGTTACGGAGCTGGATGAAGCACAGCGGGCGCGTCATCAGCTGCATGACGATTTTCTGCTGACGGCGGAATCCATCCATATCGGGATCTGGGACTGGCAGGTGTCTGGCGACACGCTCCAGGTCAACGATACCCTGCTGGCCATGCTGGGCCAGTCGCGCACCCAGTGGCGATATCCGGTGCGTTTTCTGCTCAATCAGGTCCACGAGAACGATCGCGCTGCGCTGCGCAAGGCGCTGCACGCGTCGAAGCAGGATCATCGTCCGGTCTTTGAATGTGAAATTCGCGTGCATCACCCTACCGAAGGTCTGCGCTGGATGCTGCTCTCCGGCCAGGTGGTCACGCTCTCCATTGAGGGAAACGCCGAGCGCGTGATTGGCACGCTGCAGGATATTACGCGCCGCAAGGAGGCTGAAATTCAGGCGTTCGCCTCGGCCATTGAGGCACAAAAAGCCAATGAAGCAAAAAGCGCGTTCCTGGCGAATATGAGCCATGAAATTCGCACCCCCATGAACGGCATTATTGGCATGACCCAGCTGTGCCTCGATACCTCTCTCAGTGCCGATCAGCGCGATTACCTGACGCTGGTGATGAGTTCTGCCCAGTCTTTGCTGCATATCATCAACGACATTCTCGACTTTTCCCGGATTGAAGCCGGCAAAGTGGAGCTGGAGGCGGAGCCCGTCCCGGTCCGCCCCTTCATTCAGTCGCTTATTCGCCCCCACATGCCGGGGGCGAGCGAAAAAGGCATTGAGCTGCTGGTCGATATTGCGCCCGACGTTCCCGACGTGCTGCTGGTCGACGGCGCGCGGCTGCGTCAGATCCTGACCAATCTGCTGGGTAACGCGCTGAAATTTACCCATCAGGGGGAAGTTATCCTGATTGTTGAGCCCGACGATAGCGCGGATCGATGGCGTTTCCGGGTGTGCGACAGCGGCATTGGCATACCGGCAGATAAGCAGAAAGCCATTTTTGAAGCCTTCAGCCAGGCGGATAACTCAACCACCCGACGCTATGGCGGTACGGGGCTCGGGCTAACCATCTCAGCGCGACTGGTCGCGGCGATGGGCGGCGAATTAACGGTCTCCAGCGAGCCGGGGAAAGGCAGCGAATTTTCCTTCGTACTACCGCTTGCGGCCCAGGCGCCTGGCCCGGAGGAACGCCGGCATAGCCATCGCTTTAACGGGGAACCCGTGCTGGTGGTTGATGATAACGCGACCAACCTGCGGCTATTGGCCGCCATGCTTAGCCAGATGGGGTTGAAATCCACCTGCGTTAATAACGCCAGCGAGGCCATCAACCGGGTTAAAACCGGAACGGCATGGCCCCTGATCCTGCTGGACGCGCAGATGCCGGATATGGACGGCGTGTCGCTGGCTCTCGAACTTTCGGTGCTGCCGCAGGTTGCTGAAAGCCACATCATCATGCTGAGCTCCATGAGCCGACATTTTGATATCAATATGCTGAAGCGGATCGGTATCCAGAACTACCTGCATAAACCTATCGCCCAGAATGAATTGCATCAGGCGATTGCCGCGGCGTTTGAACGTGCACCAAAGACGGTGAGTGAAAGCGCGCCCGCGCCCACCGTCGCGCCGGACACAGCCGGGCTCAGGGTCCTGCTTGCGGAAGATAATCTGGTCAACCAGAAGGTCGCCGCGCGCCTGCTTGAGCGGCTCGGGCACACCTGTCAGATCGTCGATAATGGCGTCGCACTGCTGGAACGCTGGCGCGCGGGCGTGTGGGACGTTTTGCTGATCGATCTTCAGATGCCAGAGATGGACGGTGAAACCGCCATTCGCCTGCTGCGTGAAGAAGAACGCGCCCGGCCCGGACCGGCGCAGCCCACCGTCGCCATGACGGCACACGCCATGCAGGGGGATAAAGAGCGCTGTCTTCAGATGGGTTTCGACGGCTACATTGCCAAACCCATCAGCCAGGAGCGTCTCGCTGAGGAGATTGCTCGCGTGCTCCCGCGCCACGATGACCCTTCCGCCTTCCCGGATGAAGCACGTCTGCTGAAGCAGTGTGCTGACGACCCTGCTCTGGTTCAGGAGCTGTTGGCCCTGTTTGGCGAAGGGCTGGAGGAGGCCATGAAGGCCATCACCCTGGCTATCGACAGCGACGATCGTGAAGCGCTGCGCCGCGCGGCCCACAAGCTGCGAGGAGAAGCCGTCACGCTGGATTTCGGGCGACTCGCCCGTCAGCTGCAGGCGCTGGAGAGCGAGGCGCACACGCTGGAAGGGCAACAGCTTGCGGCGCTAAACCAGCAGCTTCAAAAGGAATCGCTGCGCCTGATGGCGTGGCTCAACGCGCGCGGGGTAAACGCATGATGACTCGCAACTGCGCGCTGCTCGTTGCCCTGTTGACCACCCATACGGTGGCGAACGCTGCGCCGGTCAGCTGGTCTCTGGCCGGAGAATGGCAGGTTCAGGACGCCAATGATAGCGCGCGTCCTGCCGCATCAGGCTGGCGCCCGCTTCAGGTCCCCGCCAACTGGTACAGCGCCGGGTACGATCACCAGGGCGCGCTGTGGTACAAGCACGCGTTTTCCCTGCCCGTGCAGCCGCCCGACGTAATGAGCACCCTGGTGTTTGACGGCGTCGACTACCTGGCCGAGGTCACCCTGAACGGCCAGCCGCTGGGCCAGCATAAGGGCTATTTTCAGCGCTTTTCGCTGGATGCCAGTCAAGCGTTACAACGTCACAACCGACTGGTGGTCAGGGTGGACAGCCCTTACGAAGATCCCACTAAGGTCTGGCCGCTGCATAAAACGGTCATGAAGGGGATCCTTAACCAGCATGACACGCGTCCCGGCGGGGCCTGGTCGCCGCAAGGACAGGACGCCAACTCGGGCGGCATCTGGGCGACGGTGAGGCTGCATCTTAGCCGGGGCGCTACCCTTGATGAGACCATTCTGCGGCCAGACTGGTCACAGGGGCTGACGCACCCCGCGCTGAAAGCAGATATTCGCTATCGCGCGCTCGGTCAGGGCACGGCGACCGTGCGGCTCACCGCCACGCCCGCCAACTTCAGCGGCAGGCCCTATCAGGCTGACTTTCCGGTTACCCTCGAAAGCGGCGCCCATTCCGTGCAGCTGACGCTGCCCATGCCGAAGGCAAAACTGTGGTGGCCCGTCGGCACGGGGAAACCGCACCTGTATACCATTCGCGTGGCATTGCGGGATGAAAACGGCCTGATGGATACGGCGGTCACCCGAACAGGGCTGCGCAAGATCGTCGAGCAGCCCGATAATAAGGGCTGGCTCATTAACGACAAACGCCTTTTCATTAAGGGCAGTAATTACATCGGATCCCCCTGGCTCAGCACCATGACGCGAGAAAAATACCGTCGCGATCTTCGTCTGGTGGAAGCCATGAACGCCAACGCCATACGCGTGCACGGACACGTTGCCGGACGTGCGTTGTATGACGTGGCCGATGAGATGGGCATGATGATCTGGCAGGATGTTCCGCTGCAGTGGGGCTACAACAACAGTGCGGCTTTCACGGAAAATGCGGTTCGACAGACGCGGGAGATGATCGAACAGTTTGGCAATTCCCCCGCCATCATCGTCTGGGGCGGGCATAACGAACCGCCGTGGAACTCGCCGTGGATGGAAAAACGCTTCCCGGACTGGAATAAAGATCTGAATCGCGAGCTCACGCAAAAGGTGGCGGATACGCTTGCCGAAGATACCTCACGCATCGTGCACCGCTTCTCCGCCGTTGAGGAGCATTACTGGGCGGGCTGGTACTTTGGTACCGTACGCGACCTGCTTGCTCCGGCCAAAACGGGGATCATCACCGAGTTCGGCGCGCAGGCGCTTCCCCGCTTATCGACGCTAAAAACCATCATCCCGGCGGCGTCGCTCTGGCCCAAAACGACCGCCGCTGACGATCCCGGCTGGACCGTCTGGAAATACCATAATTTTCAGCCTTTCCAGACCTTTAAGTTTGCCGGTATTTCGCGTGGGGACAACATTCAGGCGATGATCCGCAATACTCAGGCGTACCAGTCGCAGCTGGTGGCCACGGCGGCAGAGAGCTACCGTCGACAGCGCTACCAGCCGGTGACGGCCCTGTTCCACTTCATGTTTGTAGAAACCTGGCCCTCCATCAACTGGGGCGTGGTGGACTACCTGCGTAAGCCTAAAGCCGGGTTTTACGCCTTAAAACGCGCCTACCAGCCTGTTTTGCCGTCCATTGAACCCGTCACGGCGCAGTGGCAATCCGGGGCGGCGGCGACCGTGCGTCTGTGGGCCATCAACGACACCTGGAAACCGTGCCGCGAATGCCGTCTGAGCTGGCGCATCACCCAGCGCGACAAGCTGCTGGCAAAAGGCACGACGACGATAACGATCGCAGCAGACTCGGGAACGATGGTAAAAGCGGTCACGGCCACGCCCGTGGGCCAGGACGACGTGTCGATTCGGTTTACGATTGAAAACAGCGCGGGAAAAATTGTCGGCGAAAATCAGCGCACGGAGTCCGTCATAAAGTAAGCGAGGGGAAAAGGAAAATTGCCGCTTCCCCTGCTTTCTTGTACCCTTTCAGCGTTTACCCCAATCCCCTAAAAATCGAGACATCCGGACGCCTATGACTGCACATATTTCCAAAGATCCTTTGCATGGCGTAACGCTGGAGATGATGGTCAACGCCCTGGTGGCGAAATATGGCTGGAGCGAGTTGGGTGACCGCATCAAAATTAACTGTTTCAGAAAAGACCCCAGCGTTAAATCGAGCCTGAAATTTCTGCGCCGCACCCCGTGGGCGCGCGCGGAGGTTGAAGCCCTGTATCTGGACTCTCTCAGCGATGAGGGAAATACAGCGCAGGCGGCGCCCGCCTTTAATCCCTGGGCCAACAGCAGGATTATCAAGAGCTAATACGCAAATGACGCGACACGTAAAACGGATTGGTGCGCTGGCTGCCTGCGCGCTTTTACTTGTAAGCTGCTCCTCAAAACCACCCAAATCACTGGTTACCCCTCTTCCCACCGTCAGTAAACCGACGCCGCAGGCAAACGCCCCGATGCGCGGGATCTGGCTGGCGACCGTCTCGCGTCTCGACTGGCCGCCGGTGGCCTCGGTGAATGGCCGCAGCGCGGACCAGCGCATCGCGATGCAAAAGCAGGCGCTGATCGCAAAGCTCGACAACCTTAAGCAGCTCGGCATCAACACGGTATTTTTTCAGGTGAAGCCGGACAGCACGGCGCTCTGGTCATCCAAAATTTTACCGTGGTCAGATATGCTGACCGGCAACATCGGTGAGTATCCGGGGTACGATCCGCTGCAGTTTATGCTTGATGAAGCGCACAAGCGCGGCATGAAGGTCCATGCCTGGTTTAACCCCTATCGCGTGTCGACCAACACCAAACCGTCCACCATCGCCGCCCTGAACCGGACGTCATCCCAGACGCCGTCCAGCGTTTATGTTCAGAACCCGGAATGGGTCCGCATCTCGGGTGACCGCTTTGTGCTCGACCCGGGCATTCCGGAGGTGCGAGACTGGATAACCAAAGTGGTGACCGAAGTGGTGGCGAACTACCCGGTAGACGGCGTGCAGTTTGATGATTACTTCTATGCCGAATCGCCGGGATCCGCGCTGAATGATTCGCAGAGCTGGCGGCAGCACGGCCAGGGGTTTGCCTCAAAAGCCGACTGGCGAAGACACAACACGCAGCAGCTGATTGTCCAGGTCTCCCGCGCGATCAAGCAGACAAAACCCAACGTGGAGTTTGGCGTCAGCCCGGCAGGGGTGTGGCGCAACCGCTCCTTTGACCCGGCAGGCTCCGACACCCGCGGCGCCGCGGCCTATGATGAATCCTACGCCGATACGCGTCAGTGGGTGCAGCAGGGCCTGCTGGACTACATCGCGCCGCAGATTTACTGGCCCTTCTCGCGGGATGCCGCGCGCTACGACGTGCTGACCAGATGGTGGGCCGACGTGGTGAAGCCGACCCACACTCGCCTGTATATCGGCATTGCGTTCTACAAGGTTGGCGAGCCGTCGAAAAAAGAGCCGGACTGGACGGTTCAGGGCGGCGTGCCGGAGTTGAAAAAGCAGCTCGATCTCAACGATTCGCTGCCCAACGTCAACGGCACCATCCTGTTCCGGGAAGATTACCTGAACCAGCCGCAGACCCAGCAGGCGGTAAACTACCTCCGGGGACGCTGGGGTAGCTAAGTAACGAGCAGGCAGAAACGCCCGTTTCTGCCTGTTTTTTTTACGGCTTCGGCCCGAACATCGCCTCGAGCTGCTGCGCATCCGGCATACCCACCACCTGCTGCAGCTCGTTTTCCGCATTCAGATAATAAATAGCCGGCGTGGCGTTAGCGCCCAGGCTGTCCATCAGCGCCTGGTGCTTCTGCAGTATCGCTACCGTTTCGCGGGAAGCCTCGCCTTCAGGCTTGGGCAGTTTTTTGCCGCCGGAGAGCTCGTATTCGCGCCAGGCCGCAACCGGATCTTTCGCATTCAGAATGGCGGCGGCGTTGCGTCCGCTGTTGGGGTTGAGAAACGCCACCAGCAGCGTATTGAGCTGAACCTTACCGGCCTTGACCCACGGCTGCGCTTCGGCCCAGAACTGCTTGCAGTACGGACAGAACGGATCGGCAAAGACAAAGACCTTACGCGGGGCGCTATCCGCCCCTTCTTTCAGGGGATGCGCCGCGTTGAGGTTTTTCCACATCTCGCGTCCCATCGGGGCGTAGATCTCTTTCTGGAAAACCCCTTCGCTGAGGTTTTTTCCTTTGTCATCGTACAGATAGCCCGAAATGACGTGTTTGCCGTCCGGAGTTAAAAAGAGCGTCACGCCCATATCCTGATACTGCCCCAGCCAGGCTGGCGCCCCGCCCGGTGCATCCAGCTTCTTGATGATTTTGATGTTCTGCTGCTCGCTGAAGTGCTTCACCACATCCGGTATGGCTTCAGCCGCCTGTACCAGCCCTGACGTCGCCAGCGCCGAAAGTAACAGTAATTTTTTCATTTCCCTCTCCGGTTTGTCGGGGGCATTTCGCCCCCTTCAGGTTAGCGGTTTTTCAGTGCTTCACTGACCATTTCGTCGAATTGTTCGAACGGCACCCAGCCGGGAAGCAGCCCCTCGCCGATAAGCGTGGCGGGCGTGCCCTGGATCCCCATTTTTTCCGCCACAATGAGGCTGCGCCTGATCGTCAGAAAACTCTCCTCGTCCGGCGTCGTCACGCTCACGCCCGCCCGCTTTTGCGCCTCCTGAATGCTGGCGTCATCGTGGTACCCCTTTTTCGCCATCAGGGTGTGGTTCAGCTTCATAAACTGCTCAGGATGCGCACGCCAGACGGTTAGCGCGTCTCGTGCGGCGGTCAGCGAACTTTCCGAGCGGAAAGGTAAAAACTTAAAGACCACCGCCACGTCCGGATGTTTTTCGACAATCTTCTCCAGGTACGGATCGAATTTTTTACAGTACGGGCAGTTGTAGTCGGTAAACACCACCAAGGTGAGCTTTGGGTTTTTCGCGCCGATGCGCGGGGAGTTTGGATCGTTAAACAGGAAATCAGCGATTATCTTCTGCGCGCGCTGCTCCTGGTCCGGCGTCAGCGGCTGCGCGGCGAATACCTGAAGCGGGGCCAGCAGGAGCAGAAGCGTAATAAGGAATTTTTTCATGACACAGTTAGCCTTTTGCGTTGTTCAGGGTGGTTACCAGGGTGCGCTTGTCCAGCAGCGGCGAGAGGATCTCGCCATCAGGCAGGCCGGGGCCATACACCGCGTTAAACGGAATGGCGTAGCGGTTTCGCTTCGCCAGAAAATCCGCGATAAACGCGGACGGCTGGCTCCAGTCCCCGCGCAGGGCCACCACGTCCGGCTGGCGCAGCGCGGCAATCACGTCCGGCTGACTGAGTACGCGGTGCTCGTTAACTTTGCACGTCACGCACCAGTCCGCGGAGATATCCACAAACACCCGTTTCCCCTGCGCCAGCGCGTTCTCGATAGCCTCTTCACTGAGCGGCTGCCACGGGATAGTCTGCGCAACGCTTTGTGCCGGCGCGTCAGGCGGCGCGTTAAGCAGACCGCGCAGCTGATACCCGCCGAACGCCGACAGCGCGATGACTACCAGCCAGAACAAGGGCGAGGATTTTTGTCCCTTCAGCGCGAACAGCACCAGCGCAGCGGCAGTCAGCCCCAGCATCACGATCTGGCTGACCGCCTCACCCAGATGCACGCTCAACAGCGTCGCCAGCCAGAGGCTGGAGGCCAGCATCATCAGGCCAAGGATGACCCTGAGCGTGTTCATCCAGCGGCCGGGTTTGGGCAGCAGCATGGCCGTTTTCGGCACCAGGGCGACAAACAGCCACGGCAGGCTCATGCCCACGCCGAGCATCAGGAAGATCAGCCACAGGGCGTGCAGCGGCGCGCCAAGGGCAAAGGCGACCGCGGTACCGAGGAACGGCGCGGAGCACGGCGTTGCCAGCAGCGTGGCGAACATCCCTTCGCAGAAGCTGCCGCCGATCCCCGATCCCCCTGCCGTCGCCAGCCGTCCGGCGGCGGCAGAAGGCAGCAGCATTTCAAACGTCCCAAACAGGTTCAGCGCAAACAGGAAGGTCACGGCAACCATCAGGCCGATAAACCACGGGTTCTGGAACTGAATGCCCCACCCCAGCGACGCTCCGGCCAGCTTCAGCGCGGTGACCATCCCGGCCAGCAGCATGAAGGAGGTGAGGATCCCGGCGCTGGTGGCCAGAAAGCGCAGCCGGATGGCACGCCTGTCCGATCCCGCCTGCAGGATGCTGTTAAGCTTCATGCCCATTACCGGCAGCACGCAGGGCATCAGGTTGAGGATCAGCCCGCCTAATAGCGCAAAGAGCACCATTTTTCCCGTCCCGTCCGGCACGGAGGTCTCTTCGGGCGTTGTCCCAACGCTCATGGTGGTTTGCTGCGCCCGATCGCCGTTGGTCAGCACAAACGACAGCCTCTTGCCTGCCAGCGAGGCGGGTTTGTCTCCCCATTCGTCGGTCACTGGCACCGTCACCCGAAGCG
Source organism: Enterobacter sp. FB (assembly GCF_000805795.1). Classification (NCBI taxonomy): domain Bacteria; kingdom Pseudomonadati; phylum Pseudomonadota; class Gammaproteobacteria; order Enterobacterales; family Enterobacteriaceae; genus Enterobacter; species Enterobacter sp. FB. The sequence goes on from NZ_JSZC01000013.1 coordinate 1,514,567, forward strand.
CAGTGCCGTCGTGTTTAATGACCGGCTCGCCGGGCAGAATATCGCCCTCCAGCGGGTCAAAGTAGATCCCCGGATTGTCCCATTTCCCGTCCGTGGTGCCGGTAATCACCAGATTGCCGTCGGAAAGCCAGGCGGACAGATTGGAAGACACGCCCGACGTGCCGGGCACGGCGCGCATCGCTTGCTCGAAGGCGCTGCGGAAATCCTGATCCACCGGCTGGGTAAAATCGAGATGCAGCGGGTAGTCCGTCAGCAGGCAGACGTTGCTGCACGTGGAGAGCGTGAGCGTCCCGTCGAGCGTGTCGCCCTTCACCCCGTCGAGAACGATCGGGATAGTGACCTTATCGTGATAGCCCTGCGTCGTCATGCCGGAGATATCGAAACGCGACGGTACCGGCCAGGACCAGCTGTCCGTTACGCCGTCCGGCCAGCTGATTTTCGGGGCCACGCCGCCCTCGCCCGGCGATCGCCAGTAGGTTTTCCAGCCGGGCTTTAGCTCAACGGTGAGCAGGCCTTTAACGTGCGTTTGTTCCCTCTCCGCCTGAAAGCGGATGCGGGCGTGATCGTTTTGTGGGGAGACCAGCCAGCCGGTGTCCGCCGCATGGACAATGCCGATGCAGGACAGCCACAGGAAGACGAATCCCCTGAAGAGGTTAACCATGTTGTACTCCGTGAACAGTGAAAAATTATCGTGCGGTGACGATGTTTTTCATTCACGGAAAACGCAGTTTTTCAGGTGTATTCGGGGAGGCGGTGCCTGAACGGGCTGTTCCGCCGGAGCCAGTGCCCGCCCTTGCGTAAACAGCTGCAGCAGCGCGAAGAAGATAATAATGGCCGGCAGCGCACCGTCGAAGAACAGCGGCTGGGCGCAGAGAAGCGAGTGCGCGCCTAGCTGACAGGGCGATGGCCCGGACTGCTCGGTGCTGGTTTGCGTTGGGGCATCTGCACTCAGCGAAATCTGCGGATCCAGTCCCTGTAAAAAATGGTTGAGCATCACCGCACGCTGCACGAGGCAAAGCGCCATCGCGAGACAGGTGATAATCAAAAGCCATTTTCCGAGGAGCTGACGGTTGCGCATAACATTCCAGAGTGACAAGACGCCCCGATCATAAACGATAGTGATGAATCTACAAGTGCCGGAAGTGTAAGGTTTTGTCTGTCGCCGCTATTCGCCCGTCAGCGCGTCATAGACGTCCCGCAGCCGCGTACGCAGAAACAGCACCGCCTTGTGCTTGCGGGATAACAGCGCCTGTTCGCTGGCGCCGGTCTCGTCTGCCAGCATTTTAATGCTGTAGCCGTGGAGCTCGGTCTTTTCAAATACCTCCCGCTGCGGCGGCGGGAGTTCTGACAGCGCCTGGCCCAGCTCTTCCCACAGCAGCGTCTTGAGGTACTCCTCCTCCGGCGTGTGCGGTACGCCGAACAGGGTTTCGGCCAGCTCGTCTTCCGGAAAACCCTCGTCGTCATCGCCCGTAAAATAGCCGGAGAGCGACACCTCGCGCTTCTTACGCGCCCGGTCGGTCATCTCGTTACGCGCCGCGCGGAACAGCCAGGCGGCAACGTTTTCGACCGGCTGCTCCACTTTCATCAGCTGATACGTCACTTCCTGCAAAATGTCGTCGGCATCATCGCGCACGGACGTCCGTCCGCGAATGAAGGCTTTCAGCCGGGCGCGACAGGCGTTTAGCGCCGACATCAGCATGGATCCGCCCGCCTCCCCGGCTTTCATCTCGCTCACTCCGCGTCCGGCGCTTTTGGCGTAGCGTCATCGCGCTTATCGTCACGATGGTCGTGCCAGCCGCAGTGACCGCGTCCGTGGCGACCAAACCCTTCGCGACGCTGCTGAATAAACGCCTCACGCTGTTCGGGCGTCATGTTCATCCAGCGCTCGTGCATGCGGCGGTGCGCGCCAAACATCCCGGGGCGGAAACCTAAGCCGCCAAACAGAATGCGGCTCAGCACCAGAATGCCCAGCGCCTGCCAGAATCCAATGGCCTTCACGCCCAGGATGGCCGGGAGCAAGGCGTTCCACAGGGACATCACCAGCAGGCCGAGCACGATGAAAATCACCGCGCCGATGACTAATCCCTTGCCCATACGGTGGCGACCGAATCCGCGCCCGTGACCTCTGCCGTGCATTTCAAAATCTCTCATGGTGTTTACCTCGTTTACAGTAATTGATTATGGCGTGTGATGAGGTAGACGGATGAGGGAGGGAAATATTGCTGGGGTGAATGAAAATTTTTGTGCTGACGGTTTTGGACTCATAGCGGTAACGGCTGGCGGGTGCTATGAGTCGCTCGAAAGCAAATCATCTCGTACGAAGAAGTCGCTTAACCAATGCAATAGCAATGACGGCCAGTATGATTGACAACAGTGCCAGGAAGATGAGCAAGGATAATAGTGGATTTAACAAGCCACCTAAACTGGTGAAGTCGCTGAGACGGCCAAGTTGCTCGGACGTGCATACACGCAGAATGATCTCAGGGATAATAAGCAAAAAAATAATGACGGTCAGGACATAAACCAGAGCACTCTTGCGCTTTCCCATTTTCGATGTTGCCCCTCTATCAAACATGATCAATGATAATAAGGTAATGATACTGCAAGGTTATATAAAATGGCACAAAACTATTTGCAACTGAAAATGCAGTCGAATAAACAGTTAGCTATTGCACTAACAAACTCGCTTAGAGACATGCATGAAGATCATATGGCAACTCTGGAAAAGGTGAAACAGGGAACGCAGCGCCTGGTTAGCTACGGGGCATGTTTGATGCCAGACGAGTATTATCGTAACGCATGCCGTGATACCTGGCGTGAAGACAAACGCTTAGTCCTTGCCTTAGGTGAAATTTACAACCGAAAAGATGTCACTTTAGACATGGTTGAAATCTATTTTAGGAAAACTCTCATTAGGCTTGGCGAACAAAAGAGCAAAGACCTGATTACTAATATCCATAACTTGTTGGGTAAAGCTGCCGAGCATGCATCGGCTAAAGCCAGCAAGCTAGCCCTCTCCTTTACTCTTGCGAACCTGATCATAAACAGCAAAGATTTTAAGCAAAATCATATCAGGCTTGTGAACTCATTCTCGACTTGGTTCGTTAATGGTGCAACGCTTTACTCAAAGGCTCAGGTAGCAGCATCTGCGGCTAATCGACTCAAATTTCAGGATCCGCAGTACTACCAGGCACTTTATAAAGAAAATATCGAGATGTTATACTTCTTAATCGAACCACAAATGTCTGAAATCATTTATCAGGTAAACTCTGGGGATAATAACGAGCAAGTGATAGGCGACGCCTTGTACGAGATACTGCGGAAATGAAACAAGCAATTTTATGGCTTTTGAAGTCGTTTTTTTATCTGGTTCCTGCGTTGCTTATTGTAATTGGAATATATCTGTTTGTACGGTTTATACCGGGGCATGCTGCTTTACTCAGCGTCGTTTGGGTGATTGTTATTTCTGTTATATATGTGAAATACAATAAGTGGTACTGAAACAAACTCAAAGAGTAAGCAGGCAAGACTTTATGTATGACAGTAATATAAAAGGCTCCCGCAGGAGCTTTATTGGAACAATCTAACCAAATGAAATAAAAGGATTTATTTCTTGCCACGTCCACGTATTGACCACATCGGTGAAACAAACCCGCTGAAGCGGGTTTGTTTTTAATCTGCTCATCAGTACATAAAGTGTGCAAACGGTCTTCCAATAGTGGTTAACAACGGCTCTACATCTTTAAAACTCAGTCCCGAATAAGCAGATATGCTCGAGTAACTGAAAAATAGCTCGTAGCATTAATGACTATAACCTACTAATGAGACTTAAATGTATCTTTCAATGATAGGTAGTCCTTGTGCAAGATCAAAATCTTGGCATTCGAAATCGAACAACCTAAAAAACCTGTAAGTATAAAAACCTTTTTGACTATTATTTTTAACAACGTATTTTGTTATAGATAGATTTTCTAGCTCTATATTTATTCTGGTTATATGTTTGTTATATGCATCTAGATTTGGATGGATGAATTTATAGGTTGACTTATTGAAAATTCTTTTTTTATGATAACCATCAACTATAAATTTCACACTCGCTTTTTTTATTTTCATATTGCAGCGCTTGCAAGCGATGCTTAAATTTTTCGGGGAAAACATGTATTTAGCGTAAAGTGACTGAGGGAGTATATGCTCTATATCAATAACAAGATCGAACTCCCCCTTAAAAGAACGCTGGCAATAACAGCATCTCAGACATTTATCCTTAAAATGTTTTTTTATATTTTTTTTTACACCCGCAAGCTTCTTGTTATACCATACATCACCACCTTCAGCAATCGAACGGCGTATTGCTGACACATCGCCAACTGTATATTTAAGCTTAGCCATTCTTTCTAATCTCTTTGATTATACTTGGTACCGAATTAATTATATCAAGATGCTTAGGATCATCAGTGATCATTTTAAATTCATTCAATTGATGATAAAGCCCAGCCTCATCAATATTATCACCTAGTGTATCGTTTATTAATTTATTAATAAGATAGCTAAAATATCGACTTTCAGGCGTTATTATTTGAAAAACATTTGTGAGTATCTCTTCAATGTTTTTTGAATGGTGATCCGCAAGCTTTTTTATATTCCCGTTTATGGTTCTATAAATGCTTACATTAGATTCTGAACTATGAGCACCTGAAATGACTATCGGTGCATGAGTAGCACATATAACATTTGGTTTATATTGATAAAATAAATCATTTATATTTTTAAAGTATTCACGTTGCCACTTAGGATGAAGACTATTTTCCGGTTCATCAATAAGTATATATGCCCTTTTATCAATATGCATTGAGATCCATGATAACGATGTTAAAAGTGTTAACTCACCAGAACTAGCGTCATTTAAATTTATTTTATCGCCGTTTTTGAAAAGTGATATTTTTACATCACTTAGAATTTTTAATTTCATTAAATGATATTTCAGTCTTAAAACAGAAAGTAAATACTCTGTTTCTAAATCAAGACCAAGGTTTTCAAAATCTATTACCATCTCGACTTTTGGATTTTTTTCGATACTAGACCACATTCCTGGTATGGTTTTGCTTTCTGGTAGCTTTGATAAAAACGCCCTTACTCTTGATATATCATATATATTTAGGGATTTCGTATACTCTAAAGAGTTTATTTTATTAAAAGAGTCAGAGCTATTTAATATCTTAAATGATACTTCGATCTTACTATCGAAACCAATATAAGCTAATACCCGTCGTAGAGTTTCAAATGATTTTCCATTATCAAGTTGTGATTTTTTTGATGATAAAGCATCTATCATAACATCACTTACGTGATTTATTTTATTTGATGGAAGTCTAAAGTAATTTTTGATACGCAAAGTTGGGAATTTGTTATGAATAGTGTTTGCAATCGTTATGATGCTTGCATAAGGCTCGGAGTAAGCTATTTCTTGTGCTAATGCAGCCATGAGCCTGCTTTTTCCTGCGCCATTCTCACCAATTAAGAGATGATTATTTGATTGTTTGCTTAGTTTTGGCAGAAACATATATCCCCTTGTAAGGAATAGGGTTTAATAAACATACTTTATACTAAAAATATTGTGAATTGCCATCTGGCTGTATGCTTTTTATGTGAAATTTTTATCGTTTTTCCTAAATAATTCCATTCACAGCATCTTCAACTATATCCATTGTAATGCACTTGTACCATAAATTATGCAGTCATTGAAGTCCCCGCAAATCCGGGGACTTGACCCTAGTCACATCCAATGAATTTGGTGCTGACCAGATGTAGTCGGGTGCGGCGGCGCTGGCTCGACTTCACCCGGCGATACGATAAAGCGCTCGACCGTTTCAGTGGTCACAAACGTCGCGCTGCAGTTGATGTTTGTGCACTGGTGATACCGCTCTTTGGTCGTGTCAGTAAAATAGCGACTTGTGCGGGCGTGAGCGGCAAAATGGCATTTTGGACAGTGAAACATGGCGAGCACCTCATTTAATTTCCGATGAATTAATTTTACTCGCTTCATCCTTATATAACAAACACTTAAAAACAAATCACTGCGTTAATTCTTCGCTTTCGTACTCCACATCCGAAACCTTAACCTCAAGCTCTAAGCCCGTCGTGTAGCTGCGTGAAACCCTTTGCGGTGAGCGTGGCGTCAGGATGACGGCGGGACTGCTCATGCTCCGTGAGCTTATCATCGACATAGTCCTGCGTTGCCATCACCGTTGAGGTGTCAATCGTCAGCTCGACTGACTCGATGTCGCTTACCATGATGACCATACGCACGGTCTGCGCACGTCCTGACCCCTCAGCCAGCTCCGGCTTATAGCTTTCCGCCATGTTGCCGACAGCAATCAGCGTGCCGGTGTCGTCATAGAGCCCCATTTCGCGCATCCAGAAACCGCCGGTTTCAGGGGGAATGACGAGCTCCGCGATCACATAATTTTGATTCTTGTTGTCCGGGCTGATTTTGTTCAGCGCATAGCGCCAGACTTCATTGACGAGCTTTGTCTGGCTGGCATCAGGCACCGGCAATGTGCCGCCACCGTCACCGATGGCCATTGCCGTAAAATTCACTTTTTTCCCGTTCGGGACGGTCGCTGCAGCAAGCTTAATCGCACCGGCTTTGGTGATGACCGTTTTATATTTTACTGTCATTGTGTTCTCACTTATCCGGGTAAACCGTGATGATGTCGCCGTCATACGTCAGCGCGCCGGTGTAGAGATAGCCCGGCACATCCTGAATAATGTTGAGGCCGATAAGATGGCGGCTGGCTGGCTTTGCATCCGCAATGAGCCGCTCCATTTCGTAGTACATTTCCTCGGTGATGCCTGTCTCTAACACACCGATATCGAGGCGAAACGTGCCGGGTGGGTCGTTCGTTTCCCACCACTCGGACACGTTAATCAGATAGCCGAGCGGCTCGACCACGCGGCGCACTGCCCCAATCGTTCCTTTGTGCGCATGGATAAACCACGCCGCGCGGATCACATCCCGCTTTGTGGCCTCCGGCCAGTTCTCATCCCAGCGGTCAACGGAAAACGCCCACGCCAGCCACGGCAGCAGATTTGCCGGGCAGTCGTCAGGACTCCAGAGGCGACGCAGCGGAACGGGGGTATTCTCAATCTCAGAGCAGGCGCGCGCCGCCGCCACCTCAAGCGGTGACGAGCCCACCGGCAGCAGGCGGGTATCATTCATCGTTGCCCCCTATGGTGACGGTGTAGTCGCTGCACCATGACGCTTGTGTGTCATCGAGCACGATGTCGGCCACCGGTTCGGTCAGCTCGACGCGCTGCACACCTTCGACGTGGAGCGCGGCATAAATCGCTGATTTGCGGATATCGCGCCCGAGCCGGTGCTGCGCGGTGATGTACGCCTGCAGTTTATTTTTTGCAGCGCTGAGCACCGGCTCGCTTTCAGGGCCAGGGTAAAGGTAAAGCGATGCGATGATTTTATAGTCGACAATGTTCGCCGACTGCACGGTCACGCGGTCAGCGACCGGCCTGACGTCTTCATCGTTCAGCGCGGTGCGCACGATGGCGAGCAGCTCATCAGACGCCACACCGTTATTTTCGCGTGACAGCACCGTGACCGTGACACACGCAGGTTCGGGACTGATGACCGAAATATCGGCGACCCGCCCGTCAGCGCTGCGACCGTGAAACTGATAGGAGCCGGTAGAGCCTGCGGTACTCAGCCCCTCAAAGGCCTGCTGAATACGCAGGCGGTAGTCGGTGTCCGACTCCATCACGGCAGGCGTCGGCGGTAACGTCGTGTCGTCTGCAGGAGTGATGATAAGCCGCTCGACGTTGTAATTTCCGCCTATCTGGTCAAGGTCGCTTCCTGCAGCGTAGGCCAGCATAACCGCACGCGCGGCCTCGTTGACGCGCTGCCGCCAGATAACTTCCCGGTAGGCGTTTTCCTGCAGCAGCTTCACCAGAGGCTCGGACTCAAGCGACAGCGTGCGCGCGATGGCGTCCTGCTGGTCTTCCGGGTAAAGCGAGACGAGCGTAGCCTTTCGCTCAGTGAGGATGGTTTCATAATCCAGTTCTTCCACGACGTCAGGCGCGGCGAGCTGGTTAAGGTCAACAATTGCCATAGCGTTTAACTCAGTGGAATGGTGAGTGAAAAAGGCTGGCCGCCGGTGGAGCGGGTGCCGGTGATGTCGACATACAGCCCGCCGTCGGTCTCAGACCGTTCAAAGGTGATGGTCGTCAGGCTGACGCGGGGCTCCCACTTCTGGATCGCGGAATAGCACGCGGCCATAATCTGCAGGCGCAGCGCCGGGGTCTGCGGCTGGTCAATCATCTGCGACAGGAGCGAGCCGTATTCACGGCGCATGACGCGCGAGCCAACCGGCGTGACCAGAATGTCGCGCACGCTTTGCCGGATGTGCTCAACCTCAGAGATACTGAGCCCGGTCCGGCTGTTCATTCCCAGATAACACACCGTCATTGCGTCCCCTTAGTCCAGCTTCCGCCGCTCTGAACGTTGCCGTGCGCGTGGTTATCCACCTGCACGCCGTTTGATTTAAATGTCCCGCCGGTGTGCTCGATGTTCCCGCTCATTTTCCCGCCTTTCTGCACTTCGAGCGTGCCGGTCGTCAGCTTGTTGGTACAAATCACCTCCGGCGTATCGAGGGTGATACGGCTCGACGCTTTTACCAGCACCACCGGCACGGTGGCCGTAATAGAATCCGACGCGGTGACGTCAGCGGTTTTGATGCCGGATACGGTGAGCGCGCCGTTTTCGGGTTCGTACTCGATAACCGCCCCGTCAGGAAAGGAAACATGAAGCGCATCAGGGGAGGCAGACGGTGCGGGATGGTCGTCAGAGAAAATGTCGGGCAGCACAAAGGCCGTATCAAGCTCGCCGCCGATGGCCAGCAATAACACCTGCTCACCGACAGAGGGAGCCCACCACGTGCGGGAACGACCAGCGTGAGAGGTGAGCCAGTTTAGCCAGGTAGTTTCAATGCCGCCGGTCTGGACGCGACATAGCCCCTTGTCATGGTCGACGTCGGTGACAAGGCCGGTGCGGATAAGGTTGCGGATCGCGCGTGCGATTTCCTGCAGAGAATTTAGATTATTCATGGGGAAAGGATGCCGCCGGGCGAGGCCGGTGGCAATCGAGCGTAGTTCTGTGAAGCATGAACCAACATTTGGTTAGTTGGGCTACCATCTATGATTTTTCGTGCTAATTAATTAGAATAGCCAAACTGAAAATGCAAAACCCTTTGCTCACTACAGAAATTTACAGGGTATTTAGATAATGACGGAACGAAAAAATTGCTTAAACGATGATGAGGTAGTACCTTACTTCAAGAGTGACCGCGGGCAAATAAAATTTGAATTTTTTTATTTAATAACACTTTTTTTAGTGGGATGTGTTTTTGCCTTCCTATTTCAATTCAAGCTCGAACTTTCATATAACAATAAAATATCTTTATTTTCAATCCTTGGAGGTTTTTTTGGAGGGTGGGTATATAATGCCAAATGGTTTTATAGAGTGACCGCAAGAGGAAAAAGCAATCAGTATAGTTTCCCTTGGGAATCCCATAAATTCTATTGGAGAATTTTCATTCCATTCCTTGCTGCCTTGGTAGCATTTTGCTCATATACAATATTATCCCCAGACACATTTATATCTTCAATCAAAGGACATGGAAAATCAAAAATAGCATTCTCAATTTGCTTTATCTTGGGGTATTTTTCTGACTTAGTTCTAAGTCGCCTTGCATCTTGGGCTGAGAAATTACTTCCAAAAAAACCCGGAGGGAATAGCCATGAATAATTTTTGCAGCTCGTCTTGTGGAATTTGTGATGAAATTAACGGGGTAAGCTTTATCGAAGGCTACGATAAAATCGTAAGAGATAAGAAAAACATTATCGCTGAAACAAATGATTTCCTTATAGTCCCTAGTGTTGGCCCGCTGAATAATTCACACGTCATGCTGATTCCTAAACATCATGTTAACTCTTTTGCCTCGATTGACAGAGGGATTCGACATGAGGCGAGAGCAATCCTACGCAAATTAAATGAATTCATGAACAACAAAACAGGCAGGCCTCTTATTTTCTTTGAGAGTGGCGCTGGAAATAAAATAGATCATTCAGGTGGGTGTATTTTTCATGCGCATATTCATTGCGCTTACCATTCTCAAGAATTTGAAAGCGCTTTAAACAAAGAAATTGATTTTACAAAGATCGAAGATCAAAATTTAAATTTTGACACCAAAAATGGTTATGCCTGGTATATGAACAACAACTATAATGAGTTCCTATGCAATAACCCACTATTGCCATCCCAGTTTTTGAGATACTTATACTCTAACTCCAATTCAATCCATGGCAATTGGAATTGGCGAAGAGATAACAACATCATCGGAGTCATGAAGGTCATTGATAACTACAAAAACTTCACACTTTAAATCCACAAAGGCTGATTTAGCATCAGCCTTTATTAATTATGACTGCCAGCAAAAAAACATCAGACTCAAAAACATTACAATATATCTTCATTATTAAATCAAATATTCAAAATAAATGACCCCATATATTTAATGATAAACTCATCAATGCACGTTTTATCAGCCTGGCTTAATCCGAGTAGCTGGCGTTCTGCGTATTGCACGTTCTGAGCATGCGCATTCGGCCGGTCTTTTAGCCCGTACTGATGGACTCGCGCGATACGCTGCACTTTGCCGGTGAACTCCACCACGGCACTGTTATCACGGCCAGTGGCTTTCATGTACCAGCTCGTGCGTAGCTTCTTGAACATCGCCCTTTTAATCCGCCCGGTCTTAGCCCTGAGAGGCTGACGCTTTCGCGCCTGATACGGTGAGCCGTCCGGTGCTTTCTGCAACTTGATGCGTTGCTGTTGCGACTTACGCAGCTCTTTTGCTATCTCACCGGCCAGCTTCCGGCGTGCTGCCGGTGCAGGAAGCTTCCCCTTTTCAATCATGCCTTTAACGGCTGCAGGTGTTTTACCAATAAGGCGCGCGAATTCCTGGTATGGAACGGCGTCGCTCACACTATCAATGCCCCTATTCATTTGTGAGTATTCCTCGTTAGTGTTTTAATTGCTCCTAATGGCTATTAATTGCCATATTGGAGCCATTGGTTTGCGATAACGAGTTAAAGATTACTCCGTTATCGTTTTTCTATCAATAGTGGAGTGTTAATTACGATGATACCCGTAAATGAAAAGCTAGCGATAATGCGTGAGTCAGAACGTATGAATAGGAAAGAATTCAGTGACTTAACAGGCGTTCCATACAGCTCTCTTTCGAGTTACGAGAAGGGTGTAAAAGATATGGGCATACAGGCGGTGATGAAGATTTTGAATCATCCTCAGTTCAAAAAATACACTATGTGGTTCATGACAGAGACGATATCACCTGAAGCTGGGCAGATTGCACCGGCTCTCGCGCACTTTGGGCAGCAGACAACAACGTCATCCCACTCAGACCAGAAAACTGGCTAACTATTTATGGCGCTTATTTGTGCAGTAAATGCACAGTGAGTTTTTGCTATTTAAATCAGGAAATTGAAGTACGCAGTAACATCATCGGGAGGCTTTATGTCTGTTAAAAAGCTCGATGATGGTCGATATGAAGTGGACATTAGACCGACCGGGCGTAACGGAAAACGCATCCGTCGGAAGTTCGACAAGAAAAGCGAGGCGATGGCTTTTGAAAAGCATACTCAATATAACCATCACTCAAAGGAATGGCTTTCAAAACCAACGGACAAACGCCAATTGTCGGAACTGAAAGAGTTATGGTGGAAACTGAAAGGTAAACATGAGGAGCACGGTCAATCGTATCTCAGGAAAATTGAGCGTTTCGAAACGATGACCGGAAACCCGTGCGCTTTCCAGATCACCAAGAGCCTGATAACGCAATATTGTGCTCAACGTCGGGGTGAAGGTATTAAGCCAACTACCATCAACCGCGACCTGATCACGCTAGGTGGGATGTTCACAACCCTGGTTGAGTCAGAACTGTATAACGGTGAGCATCCATTCAGGGGATTCAAAAAACTGAAAGAGCAGACAGCCGAAACGGGCTATCTCACTCTTGAGGAAATTGACGCCTTACTTGCTGCGCTCTCAGGTGATAATCGTAAAATTGCGGTTTTGTGTTTGAGTACCGGAGCAAGATGGGGAGAAGCTGCGCGATTGAAGGCTGAGAATGTGATTCATAACCGGGTGTCTTTCGTTAAGACGAAAACCAACACACCGCGTACGGTCCCGATCTCTGATGACGTTGCGGCTTACGTAGTCGGCAAAACACGAGGTTTTCTGTTTCCTGAGGCCAGTTATGCTGACTTCAGGCGAACCCTCAAAGAAGTTAAGCCCGATTTACCGGCCGGACAAGCAACACATGCGCTACGACACTCTTTCGCGACGCACTTTATGATTAACGGGGGCAACATCATCACACTGCAGAGGATCTTAGGTCATACGAAAATTGCGCAGACAATGGTCTATGCGCACTTCGCTCCTCAGTACCTGCAGGACGCGATTTCGCTTAACCCGTTGAAGGGTGCTAATGGTGGTCAGAGTGTCCACAATGTGTCCACACCCTAGCCGCTTTTTATGGCTTTTGACTGCTAGTAGTAAAACGTGAAGCCTTGTCTGGCGCGGCTTTCCAGTTACGCCAGACATTAAAAAGGCTCCCGCAGGAGCCTCCTTAATACCATCAAGCCTGCACCGGCAACCTAAAACTCGAAATACTCCGCGAAAGCTGCTGCGCCTGCTCTTCCAGCGAGGCCGCTGCCGCAGCGGACTGCTGCACCAGCGCGGCGTTCTGCTGGGTCACGCCGTCCATCTCGGTCACCGCCTGCCCAACCTGGCTGATCCCGCGGCTCTGCTCCTCAGAGGCGACGGAGATCTGCTCCATCAGCGTATTCACTTTGTTCACCGACGAAATGATCGAGTCAATCACCTCGCCCGAGCGGCTCACCAGCTCCGCACCGTTTTTCACGCTGGAGACCGACTGCGCGATCAGGCTTTCGATATCTTTCGCCGCCACCGCGCTTTTCTGCGCCAGGGTGCGTACTTCGCTGGCCACGACCGCAAAGCCGCGTCCCTGGGTACCGGCGCGCGCCGCTTCAACCGCCGCGTTCAGCGCCAGGATGTTGGTCTGGAAGGCGATGCTGTTAATCACGCTGGTGATGTCTTCAATGCGCTTCGAGTTCGCCGCGATGGTATTCATCGTGTCGATGACTTCACGGGTTACCGCTTCACCGGTGTGGGCATTTTTCACCGCGTCCTGCACCAGCTTCCCGGCCTGATACACGTTATCGGTATTGTTCGCCACCGTCGCGCTCAGCTCTTCCATGCTGGCCGCCGTCTGGGTTAACGCCGAAGCCTGCTGCTCGGTGCGTGACGCCAGGTCGATATTCCCGGAGGCAATCTCCTGGGCGGCGTGCGTCACGGTATGACTCGCATCGCGCACCTGGGCGATGGTCGCCAGCAGCGCCTGACGCATCTGCTCCATCGAGCCCATCAGATGGTCGATTTCGTTACCTGCCCCCCCCTTCACCGGCACCGGAATGTCCAGCTTGCCTGCCGCAATCTGGCTGCAGTGCTCGCGCGCCAGGTTGATCGGCGCAAAGACAAAGCGCTTCATCAGCAGGCTAACGGCGATAATCACCACCACAAACAGGCTGGCGATAGCAGCAACGATCGCCAGGCCGGAGACGAAGCTACTGCTCGCATCTTCGTTCAGGCTTTTGGCGTATTTCTGGTGGACGGAAAGCACTTGGTCGAGAACGATCTCGTACTGGCGGTCGAGGCGGGAGACTTCCGGGATGAGCGCGTTAAATTTGGCGACATCGTGCGCCTCGGCGGCATCGATCAGCGGCGCCAGCCCCTGGTTGCGGTAGTTCTGCCAGGCGTCCTGATAGGCAGTGACCAGCGACGCTTCATCGCTCAGGCGCGGCGACGCCATAAAGGCCGCAAAGGCGTGGTCCGCTTTGGTCAGCGCCTCTTTCACGGCGGTCAGCTTTGCAGCGCCGTCCGCCGCGTTGCCCGCTTCCACCATCTTCACATACTCCATCACCCGCACGCGCAGCGTACGGCTGTGGTTGATGGGGTCAATAATGGACAGCACAACCTGGATCTCTTTGTTGACGTTATCCAGGTAATTATTACTTTTAATGATGATGCCAACGCTGGTGACGGTGCTGATAACAAAGAAGAAAAGCAGCGAGAACAGGACTATCAGGGACGACTTTTTCAACGACATAAACCAATACCTCAAGGAGAATTATTCCTTATGGTTATCGGCCATTCCAAAACTTAAATTAATTAAAGTTATTGATGTATCGGTCCGGGCTATATTGCTCACTTATAGCGCCGCTGCAGGGTGGCCGCCAGCTTGCGTTGCAACGGTTCCGGGGTCTCGCCCTCGATCAGTTTGCTAATCAAATCAAAGCAGTGCCACGCCAGCTGGCGGTTATCCTGGCGGATGGTATCCACCGGGATCGTCAGCGAATCGTAGAGATAGTGATCGTCAAAACTGGCTAACCTGATATCGCTTTGCAGCAGGTTATGCTGGCCCATATAGCGCAGCACCCCTTCCAGCAGCCCGCAGGCGGCAGCGAAGAGCGCTTTCGGCGGACGCCCCAGGCGGGCGCAGAGTTCAGCAAACATCTCGTAACCGGAGCTCGGGTGATAGTTGCCGTGAATGATCCACTCGGGGCGCAGCGCCACGCCGGCCTCACGCAGCCCTTGCTTAAAGCCTTCCAGGCGGTCGCGCGTCGGGGATAAACGGGGCTGGCCGCCGAGGAAGTAGAATTCATCAGGGTGCTGGCGCGCAATGTCCGCCACCAGTTCGGTCGTCGGGGTGATGGAATTGGTGATCACCAGCGGCAGCGCGCTGTCGTTGATGTGGCGGTCAAACAGAACCACCGGCAGCTGCTCGCTCAGCTTATGGTAGTCCGCGTCGTTGAGCATGCTGGAGGCCACAATCAGCCCGTCCACCTGACGCGCCACCATGTTGTTCACCACCACCGTCTCCTGCCCCGGGTTTTCATCGCTGCAGGAGATCAGCAGCTGCACGCCTGCCTCGCGGCACAGCGTTTCCAGCTCGTGAGAAAAGACGGCAAAACCGTAGTTGGTGATCTCCGGGACCACCAGACCAATGGTGTGGCTGCGGTTATCGCGCAGCGACCGGGCGTGAATGCTGGGCTGATAGTGGTGCTCTTTTGCAATTGCCAGCACGCGCTCGCGCGTCTCTTCCGCCACGCGAAGCTCTTTGCTGCGACCGTTCAGGACCAGGCTGGCGGTGGCTTTTGACACCCCCGCCAGCTCCGCGATGTCTTTAATGGTGACGCGTTTTGTTTTTCTCACAACGACTTAGATCCGGCTGCCAAAACCCTCATTCTATCATGCAGGCGCGCAGCGACCAGTAGCGTAATGTGATATCGGACGCACCTTCGAATCGCACCCGGGCCGGATGGTCAGGAAAATAGCGGCTGCTCATCACCCCTTCGCCGTGGTTAATGAAAATTTCAACGCTGGAGCGGTCGCACAGAACGCGCAAATGACGGACGTCGCCCTGCCAGTAGCGGGTCAACGTTTCACCGGTTTTCAGGCTCGCGCGTTCAAGACGTATACCCTGCTCATCGACCATGAGACGCAGCGCGCCGCCAAAATCGACATTCACCTGCGCTGCGCTCAGCTCAAACTCCAGACGCGTCGCGTCCAGTTCGGGCGCGTCGCTGGCGCGCCCCTGCCAGTGCTGCTCATCTTCACGCAGCGCCGCCAGCTCGCGCGCCGGGGTTTGCCAGAGCCGGCCGTCGCGGAAGCGCAATTCTCGCGGGCAGGTCATCTGGTGCATCCAGCCGTGCGCCCGCGTGGGCTGAAGCATCTCTTCCCCGTCCGGTACGCCCATCCAGCCAATCAGGATGCGGCGTCCATCTTCCGCCAGCGTGGTTTGCGGGGCGTAGAATTCAAAGCCCGCGTCCAGCTCGTGCAGCTCGCCGTGATCGAACGTCGCGCGGGCATAGTCAAACGCCCCGCTCATCCAGGTAGCCGGATAGGTATTGAGGTAGCGATGCGGCTCGCGCGCCAGCCCCTGCGGGCAGCAGATCAGGACGTGCGTCCCGTCGAGGGCAAACAGGTCCGGACACTCCCACATATAGCCCGCGTCCGTCAGGCCGTTAACCCCGTGACCGGCGATCTCCCCGCAGGATGTCCAGGCGTGCAAATCGGCTGATTTAAAGAGCAGCACCTTGCCGCGCTTCTGCACATCCTGCGCGCCGAGCACCATGTACCAGTCCCCGTCGTGCCGCCACACCTTCGGGTCGCGCACGTGACCGGTGTAGCCTTCCGGCAGCGCCAGCACCGGCCCCAGCTTCGTAAAGGTTCCGTCCGGCTGTTCCACGGCCAGGCACTGCCAGGCGGTGCGGCTGCCGTCATCGAACTTGACGTTGCCGGTGTAGCACAGGGTCAAAACGCCCTCGTTATCCACGGCGCTACCGGAGTAGCAGCCGTTGCGGTCATACGCCTCGTCGGGCATGAGCGCCAGCGGCTCATGCTGCCAGTGCACCAGGTCCGCAGAACTCCAGTGCCCCCAGCACTTAAAGCGATGCTCGCAGTCCAGCGGGTTCCACTGATAGAACAGGTGATAGCGGCCAGCGAACCAGATAAACCCGTTCGGGTCGTTCATCAGCCCCGTCACCGGCGCGGCGTGCCATTGCGGATAATGGCTGTCCGCCAGCGCCCGCGGCTGACCTGTCATAACGGCCTGCAGGATCGCAGGCCAGCGGGAAGGTAACGTCATTATTCAGAATCCGTTTTATATTTCAGCAGCAGTGAGACGGTAAACGCCACGCCGAAGGCAATCACCATGCCGATAATATAGTTCAGCAGCGAGCTGGCCTGCACGATGGCCATCCCCGGAATCGCGGTCAGCCCGACGGCGGTCATGTACACGTGCACGGAGACCACCCAGGCCCCGCCCACCGCACCGCCGATTAGCGCGGCGATAAACGGCTTAACGAAGCGCAGGTTGATACCAAAAATGGCCGCTTCGGTGATGCCCAGCATTGCAGAGAACGCCGACGGCAGGGTAATGGCTTTGATTTTGGCATCTTTGGTTTTGAACCACACCGCCAGACAGGCGCCACCCTGCGCCACGTTCGCCATGGCCCAGATCGGCAGCAGGAAGTTAACGCCAATCGACGGATTCCCCAGCAGCCCGGCTTCAATCGCGTGGAAGCTGTGGTGAATACCGGTGATCACAATCACCGAGTAAAGTCCGCCGAACAGCAGCCCGGCGAGCCAGCCCGCGTGGGCGATCAGCGTGCTCAGAATAAAGGAGATACCGTCCCCCAGAGCGCGCCCCGCCGGGCCGATAATCAGCAAGGCTATAAAGCCGGAGATAACCACGGTGAGGAACGGCGTCAGGATCAGGTCTAACGCATCCGGGATCGCGCGGCGCAGGTTTTTTTCCACGATGCTCATGAACCAGACGGCCAGCAGCACCGGGAATACCGTGCCCTGATAGCCAATCATCGCAATCTCAAGGCCGAAGAAGTTCATGGTGTGGAAGCCCGACGCCACGCCCCAGGCGTTGGTCAGCGCCGGGTGGGTCAGAATGCCGCCCAGCGTCGCGCCGAGGTACGGGTTACCACCAAATTCGCGCGCGGCGGTAAAGCCAATCAGAATAGGCAGAATGATAAACGCCGCCGAGCTGCACATGTCCAGCATGATGTAGAGGGCGTTATCCGCATTGACCCAGCCGTAGGTTTTCACCATGCCGAGCAGGCCCATCAGCAGACCGGACGCCACAATCGCGGGAATGATCGGCACAAAGATGTTGGAGAGTAAGCGGGCAATGCGCTGGAACGGGTTCAGCTTGCGCGCCGCCAGATCCGCGGCTTCCGATTTGCTGGATTCGCTAATCCCCGCCGCCTGAATAAATGCGGCGTACACCTTGTTGACCACGCCCGTGCCAAAAATCACCTGCATCTGCCCGGCGTTACGGAAGCAGCCTTTCACGCCGTCAACCTTGCCGATGGCCTGCTGATCCGCCAGCGCGTCATCAACCAGCACCAGACGAAGACGCGTTGCGCAGTGCGCCGCGCTGGCGATGTTTTCCTTGCCGCCGAGCAGCGGAATTAGCTCGCGGGCGATTTGATTAAAATCCATAGATACCTCTGCCTGACTTCTTTTTATGATGTGCGAAACGCTCCCGCCAGGCGGGAGCGTGATGGGTTAAAACCAGGTTTCCATCTGGATCCCAAAGTTCCATTCCCCGCCGGCGTTGAAGCCGCTGCTGCCAAAGGCATCATCGCTGGCGTAATTATCCAGTTTGCTGCTCCAGTCCATCCAGGTGGCAAACAGGCGCAGTTCCGGACGGCTGAAGAAATCGCCGATTTTGCTCGCTTTTAACGTCGGCGCAAAGGTCAGCTTGTAGAAACTGCCGTTCACGGCGTTGCGGTCTTTATAGCCCTCCGGGTTTAAATCCATGTACTGGTAGCTTCCCTCAAACGCCAGCGCGAAATTCTGGGTGACCTCTTTGATCAGGCGGGTATTGAGCGTTACCCACTCATAGCTATCGCCCTTGACGTAGCGATCTTTACTGCTCTGTGCCAGAACGGCGGGCGCAACGCTCCAGCCACCGCCGATCGGCGTGACACCGTAACTTGCGAAGCGCCAGGTATCCGCCTCAGACAGCAGCGCGCCGTCGGAGCCGATGCTTTTCACCTCCGCACCCAGCCCGTGACCATACAGCAGCGCCGTTTTGGCGGTCCCTTCACGCAGGCCGTAGAAGCTCTCATTATGCAAGCCTACCAGGGCATGAATGCCATGATTGGCGGCATCCGTTTTAATCAGATCGCCGTTAGTGTCTTTACGGTCGTCGTTATCCTTCGCCCGCAGGCCGCTCACCATCAGCTGGAACGGGCCGGCGAAGTGGTTCATGCTGAGGATATAGTTCTGAACGTTGTTGTCGGTCTGCTCCACGCTGCCGAAGTTGCGGCCGTAAATGGAGAAGTTGCTGCGCAGCGAATCGTTCCACTTCACGTCGTAGACGCCGCCGCCGGTACCGGCCAGGAACACCACGTCGGAATCCAGCCAGTGGATGTCAAAGTTGTCGCGGTCGAAGCGTTTACCCGCCCAGAAGGTGCTGCCCTTCAGCGCGCCGGTAAAATCAGGCAGGTTGCCCAGCTCCGCGAAGGCCTGACGAATATTGAGGTCGCTGGTATCGGCAGACCAGTCGTTATAGGTTCTCTGACCGTCGGCCAGCATCGCCTTGAAGCGCGTGGTCGCCCCGTTATCCAGGGTTTGCTTGTGCTCCAGGTTCAGCTCGACGTAGGTGTCGGCTTCGTTACCCAGACGCCCTACCGCACCGCCGGTTTCACCGGCTGGGGTCAGGTAAGGGCCGCTTTTGCTACTGGAGGCGGCATCGTTCATCAGCAGGCCAGAGCGGGCATAGCCGTGGAACTCAAACCCGCCGGTCTGATCCGCCTTCTTCTCCAGCGCGGTGGTGCGCTGCGCCACCTCCTGGGTTGTCGTTTGCGCCTGCTGCTGAGCGGCAACCAGCTGCTGCGTTTTTTGTTCTGCTGCCGCAGCGCGCTTCTCGGCCACCTGCGCGCGCGTTTCCGCGTCCTGAAGGCGCTGCTCCATCGCGGCAAGACGCGCTTCAATACTGGACATATCCGTCTGGGCAAAAACAGAGGTACTTCCGGCCAGCATGCCTATCATCACGGCAAGTCTGCGTTTTTTATACATTTTGTCGCATCCCTAAAAGAAGTCATTAAACGTGCTAAATTGCTAAACCGGTTTAGGTTGCTGATACTAAACCTGTGAATTTTGGATCGGCAATCTTTTTTGCTAAACCGATTTAGTAAGTGTGATCGAGGCGACAATTCAGGCCGCCGGATGGCGGCCAGGAGAGGAGAAATTACAGGTCGTGCTGCCAGGGCAACGCGGTCATCGCCCCTTTGGCGGTGGTGGCCAGCGCGCCGCAGCGCTGGGCGAGCGCAATAACCGGCGTCAGGTCCTGTCCGGCGGCTAGCCCGTAGAGCAGCCCCGCCACAAAGGCATCGCCCGCACCGGTCGTATCGACGCACTGCACAGGCGTTGCCGGGTAGTGTTTTACGCTACCTTCATGCCACGCGGTTACGCCCGCTTTTCCCTGGGTAACCAGCACCAGACGCGCCGGGCAGCGCTGCATCAGCACCTCCAGACCAACGTTGACCTCCGCGCTGCCGGTGAAAAAGGCCAGCTCTTCTACCGAAAGTTTCACCACGTCGGCGCTTTGCAGGGCCTGCTCCAGGCAGCCATGCAGTGCGTTCTCATCCGGCCAGAGGTCCGGGCGAATATTGGGGTCGAAGCTGACGTAACCGTCCGCCTCACGAATGGCGGCCATCGCCTGAAACGTCGCAGTCCGGCTCGGCTCGGCGCTTAAGGCGATGGAGCAGACGTGCAGCCACTCCCCGGCGCTGAACGTCGGCAGGTCGTCGGGTTCGAGAAACAGATCGGCGCTCGGGCGCACCATGAAGGTAAACGAGCGCTCGCCGTGGTCGTCGAGATCGACCACCACCGTTGAGGTGCGGTGCGCTGGGTCAAGACGCATCCACTTTACGTCGACCCGCTCGTCAGCGAGCGTTTTCGCCATAAAGCGCCCGAAAGGATCGTCGCCAACCCTGCCGATAAAGGCACTCTGGCCGCCCAGCCGGGCAATACCGACCGCGACGTTCGCCGGCGCGCCGCCGGGACACTGCAATAATCGACCTTCTCCATCGGGCAGCAAATCCACTACCGCATCGCCAAGTACCCAGATTTTCTTCATGTGATCCTCGTAGCTAAACCATGTTAAACCGTTTTAGCTATTTAAGCACAGGCCGGGCAAAGGGGAAATAACGGGAGGGAAAATTGGCTTACCGCACCAGATGCGGCCAGTGGATATCGCCGACGCCATTAAGCTGCGGCCGGGCAAAGAGGAATCCCTGAAAGCGGCGGATTCCGGCCGATTCGAGCCAGCACCACTCCTCAATTTTCTCGATGCCTTCGGCCACCAGGGTGATTTCAAGATCGGAGCAGCAGCTGATGATGGAGCGCACAATCGCCTGTTTTGGGCCGCTCAGGTGGATGTTGCTGACAATCTCACGGTCGATTTTAATTTTGTCCGGCTGGAAGCGGGTCAGCAGCGAAAGCCCGGCATAGCCCGAGCCAAAATCATCGATCGCCAGGCCAATCCCCTCGCCGCGAAGCTGCTTGATGGCGCTGTTAAACTGGTTGAGCCCGGAGATCATCTCGTTTTCAGTGACTTCAATGACCACCTGCTCCGGCTGAAGGCCATTTTTTTTAATCTGATCGACCAGAAATTCCACCGCGCCTGGGACATTTACCAGCGACATGGGCAGCAGGTTGACCGCGATTTTATGGCTACCAATGCCCAGCTTTTCCGCCAGCGCAAAGGCATAGGCTTTTGTCTGGAGATCGACTTCGTAGACGTTGTCCGGGTCGACGGTGCTGAAGAAATGCTCCGGGCTGCCGCCGTCGTTGCCGCGGATAAGCGCCTCAAGGGAGCTGATTTTCCCTTCCGAGGGCTCGACAATAGGCTGCAGCGCAAACTGACAGGTTTGCCCGGCAATCAGGCCCAGATGTTCGCCAAAGGGAAGCGCTTCGGTCGAGAGCGTCCATTTGTCTGCCGTGTAGCGTGCCCCCGACGGGGCCGGACGTTTACCGGTTATGAAGGTCTGAATAAATTTGAACACCCGATCGTCGGAGGTCAGATAGCTGTCCAGCTTGCTGTAGCGCAGCACCGACTGCAGCACCTCTTTCGGCGACTGCGTTTGCAGGTCGAACAGCAACATACCGACGTTTTCGAAGCGTCTGCGCGGACCATAGTCCCGCAGCAGTTCTACTACCCCGCTGTGCCGCTTGTCCTCGCGGATTTTATGGAACAGTTTGACCACACTCTCTTCCGACCCTTCGAGGATCTGCAGAACGTCGTTGCCTTTAGCAAGGAGGACGCCGGTAATGTCCAGTTTTACGTTGCGGCCCCTGGCGCGCTCCACCAGCTCCCGCAGTTCGGTGGACGGGCGGGATAAATTCAAGTGGCTTCGGTAGATCAGCGTCGTCAGCACAAAAAGGGGTTCCAGTGATAAAGAGAGGTGCCTTGAAGCTACTATGTAACATACTTAATCAATGCGACCTAACATATTCACGCCACAAGGGAACATTACTTTTTCTGGTCCCCGATCCGGCTGTTAATCCTCTCCTGCATATAGTCGTAGAACGGGTTCGAGGTGACCCGCATAAGCGCCTCTTTCCCGACGCTCAACACGGACGTCTCTCCCCACAGCGCAATCGTCCCCAGGCTGATGCCATATCGGTTTTTCACGCGTGGTTCACGACCATAGAGATCGTCATCCGGCGGGAACGGCACCGCAACGTGCGACAGGGAATAAACATCCTGCGGCCAGGACTGCGCAAGCGGCGCGACCGTCTCCTGCGTGCTGCCTGCCGGCGTGATTTTCGCCACCGTCGAGAAACTGTGCTCGCTGGCATTAGTGATAATCGTGACACCGTAACGTCTCTGCACGACCGGCAGCAGCGCCGTGGTGGCCGTCCAGGACGACGGTTTAAAGAGCGGACGGAAGCTCGCCGCCTGGTTGATATCAAACACTACCAGCTCGCTGCCGTTTGCCGGAAGCTGGTCAAACAGGCCGCTGACCACCGCGCGGGTACTGACCGTAGAGTCCATCACCGACTGGAACGCCAGCACCTGCGGCAAATTCGCCAGCCTGTTTTCCCGCGCCTCACGGCCAATCTGCTCCTGCAGGGCCTTCGTCAGCAGCCACGACTGGCGGGCGGCGTTCACCGGGAACGAGTTGTATTTATACGGATTATATTCCGGGGAGATATTCAGCCAGGCCGCTTTGGCAAACGGCGGCAACAGCGCAGGTAGCCCGGCGAATCCGGCGAACCGCGCAAAGGACGTCACGCCGATCATCGGTGAGAGCAGGATCATCTGCTGAGGCTTACGCAGCGCAGGGTCTTCCAGCGCATCGAGGGCATACTTCATCGCCAGCGCCCCGCCGTTGGAGTAGCCCACCAGATGCAGCTGCACGTTATTCCCCGTCAGGCGCGTGGCTTCCCGCACGGCAAGCCGCGTCGCTGCCAGCCACATTTCCCAGTCCACGTCCGTCAGCGCGCCGGGCGCGGTGCCGTGTCCGGGAAGACGCGGGACCACGGCCACAAAGCCGCGCTGCTGATAGTTCACGGCAAGGTGCCTGACGCTGTAAGGCGAATCGGTCAGGCCGTGCAGCAGCACCACCGCGCCGCGGGGCTTCCCGGCTGGCATCAGCACAAAGGAGCGGTTGGCATCGGGGGCAAACTGGCCGGGCCACACCAGGCTCTGGCGGTAGTAGCGGTTTAACGGAGTTTGATCCTCGCCGGCTGTTTTCGCCGTCACCGCGTTATCCAGATCGGTGAAAATCGCCTTTTCACGGGCGAGGTACCCGGCGAAATCGGCGTTATCCAGCTCGCGCACGGACATCTCATCTGCCCGCCAGGTGTGCCACGGGTGCAGTTCCGGCCCCTGCTGCGAGAGATAGACCCGCACCGCCAGCAGGACGACCAGGACGATCCCCACGACCATCCCTGTTTTCTTTGCAAGCGCCACCAGGCGCACGCTGACTCGCCAGGGCCAATTCGCCATGCCGGGATCCCTTTTATGTTCACTGTCTTTCTATCTTATCAAAAATGTGAAGGGGCTGACGTATTCACCAAATTCATCCCTGCCAGGTCAGCCAGTGCACCAAAAGTGAACTACGCTGCACAAATGTTGATCATTGGTTAACCAAATATTGCATGAAGTTTACTGCGCAGCGGGTTTTTCGCCCTTCTGTGAACATGGCACGCGTCATGCATTGTTAACCCGGTAACACATATTCAGCTTTTGACAGCCTGTTAACAGCGAGGCGGTATGACGATGAAACCTGAGATGTTAAGCCGTATCGAGGCGACCTTCAGCCAGCTCACGCCCAGCGAAAAGCGGGTCGGAAGCTGGCTGCTGGCGCACGCCGCGCAAATCCCGTTTGAAACGGCGGAGAGCGTCGGGCTGGCGAGCGGGACCAGCGGGATCACCGTCGGACGCTTCCTGCGCAAGCTGGGATATCGCAACCTGGAAGATGCCAAAAAGAGCCTGCGCGATCCGTATCAGCCCTGGGGCATGAACGAGCGCCTCGACTCCTGGCAGCAGCAGCGCCCCCTGCCCAACCGCCTTCAGCACGCCCTGTCGCTGGAAGTGGACGCCATCACGCAGGTGTATCAGCTGGCGCAAACAGACGCTTTTCGTCAGGTGGTACACCATCTGGCCCACGCGGACGCGGTCTTTGTGCTGGGGATCCAGTCCACGCGCGGGATCGCCAACGCCTTCTTCAGCCACCTTGAATACCTCCGCCCGCGGGTCAGCTATGCCGAAGGCGCTTCCGGCAGCTGGGTGGAATCCCTGAACTCCGGGTTTGCGCACCCTTATGTCGTGCTGACCGATACGCGCACCTACTCCACGATGGCCCGCCAGTACTGCCGCGTCGCGAGCGAGAAAGGCATTCCGCTGGCCTTAATCACCGACATCTGGTGCCCGTGGGCGCGGGATTACCCGATGGATTTACTGCAGGTGAAAACCGATACCGGTCATTTCTGGGATTCACTTGCCCCCGTGAGCTGTCTGTTCAACCTGCTGCTGTCGGGCGTGGTGGAAGCGCTGGGCGATGCGCTCCCGGCGCGCCTGGCGGTAAACCGACAATTACAACAAGAGTTTGGTCAATTCGAACGCTAAAGGAGCGGAGCTATGCCCGTAGAGAGTGAACTGATTGATGTGGCGAAGACGTTCCCCACGCTGCATATCGATCTGAAGTACGCCACCGCCGACAACATCACAGGCCGCCCGATCTATCAGGAGGCGCTGTGCCTGCTGCATACCGATGCTGCTACCGCGCTGGCAAAAGCCATCAGCATTGCCACGCTGGCCGGGCTGAAGCTGGTGGTCTACGACGCCTATCGCCCGCAGCAGGCGCAGGCCCAGCTGTGGGAGGCCTGCCCGAACCCGGAATATGTGGTCGACGTGGCGATTGGCTCCAACCACAGCCGCGGCACGGCCATCGACGTGACCCTGATGGACGAGCATAACGCCGTGCTGGATATGGGCGCTGGTTTTGACGAAATGCATGACCGCTCGCATCCGTATCACCCTTCCGTGCCGCCGCACGCCCAGCGCAACCGTCTGCTGTTGAACGCCATCATGTTCGGCGGCGGTTTTGTCGGGATCGGCAGCGAATGGTGGCACTTCGAACTGCCGAACGCCGCCAGCTACCCGCTGCTTGATGACCGTTTTGCCTGTTTTCCCCTGACGCACACCCCTCTTTAACCTGGAGCACTGCCATGAAAACATCGCTTCTCTCGACCGTCATTGCCGCCACGCTGGCCCTGAGCGCCCCGCTGGCGCTGGCTGCCGTCCCGAAAGACATGCTGGTCATCGGTAAAGCCGCCGACCCGCAAACGCTCGACCCGGCCATCACCATTGATAACAACGACTGGACCGTCACCTATCCGTCCTACCAGCGTCTGGTTAAGTACAAGCCAGGCTCTACCGAGGTGGAAGGCGATCTGTCGACGGGCTGGAAAGCTTCCGACGACCAGAAAGAGTGGACCTTCACCCTGGCGGATAACGCCAAATTCTCCGACGGCACGCCGGTCACCGCCGAGGCGGTCAAACTCTCCTTTGAGCGCCTGCTGAAGCTCGGCCAGGGGCCGTCTGAGGCCTTCCCGAAAGATCTGAAAGTGGAGGCCGTTGATGAGCACACGGTGAAATTCACCCTCAGCCAGCCGTTCGCGCCTTTCCTCTACACCCTGGCGAACGACGGCGCCTCCATCATTAACCCGACGGTGCTGAAGGCCAATGCCGCGGACGACGCGCGCGGCTTTCTGGCGCAAAACACCGCCGGCTCCGGGCCGTTTATGTTGAAGAGCTGGCAGAAAGGCCAGCAGCTGGTGCTGGTGCCTAACCCGCACTGGTCGGGCGACAAGCCGCACTTCAAGCGCGTCTCGGTGAAAATTATCGGTGAGAGCGCGTCGCGCCGTCTGCAGCTTTCTCGCGGCGATCTGGACATTGCCGACTCCCTGCCGGTCGATCAGCTGGCGGCCCTGAAGCAGGAAGGCAAAGTCGCCGTCGCCGAATACCCGTCTCTGCGCGTGACCTACCTCTACCTCAACAACAGCAAAGCGCCGCTCAATCAGGTGGATTTACGCCGCGCGGTCTCCTGGGCGACGGACTATGAGGGGATGGTGAAAGGCATTCTGAGCGGCAACGGCAAGCAGATGCGCGGCCCGATCCCGGAAGGTATGTGGGGCTTTGACGCCACGGTCATGCAGTACAGCTTCGACGAAGCCAAAGCTAAAGCAGCCCTGGAGAAGGTCAAAGACAAGCCCGCCAGCCTGACCTTCCTCTACTCGGACAACGATCCGAACTGGGAGCCTATCGCCCTTTCGACTCAGGCCAGCCTCGGCAAGATCGGCATTAACGTCAAGCTGGAGAAACTGGCCAACGCCACCATGCGCGACCGCGTCGGCAAAGGCGATTACGACATCGCCATCGGCAACTGGAGCCCGGATTTTGCCGACCCGTACATGTTTATGAACTACTGGTTCGAATCGGACAAGAAAGGTCTGCCGGGCAACCGTTCGTTCTATGAGAACAAAGAGGTCGATTCCCTGCTGCAGGCCGCGCTGAAAACCACGGACCAGGCGGAACGCACCAAAGATTACCAGCAGGCGCAAAAGGTGGTCATCGACGAGGCGGCCTACGTTTATCTGTTCCAGAAGAACTACCAGCTGGCGATGAACAAAGAGGTCAAAGGCTTCACCTTTAATCCGATGCTCGAGCAGGTGTTTAACATCGCCACCATGAGCAAGTAACCGTTTCGCCGGGGGAAAGTGTATGACGTTCTGGAGCATCGTGCGCCAGCGCTGCTGGGGGTTACTCCTGGTGGTGGCCGGTGTCTGTATTATCACTTTTATTATTTCACACCTGATCCCCGGCGATCCGGCCCGTCTGCTGGCCGGCGACCGCGCCAGCGACGACATCGTGCAGAACATTCGCCAGCAGCTGGGGCTGGATCAGCCGCTCTACGTTCAGTTTGGCCGCTACGTGGACGCCCTGGCCCTCGGTGATTTAGGCACCTCTATCCGTACCGGACGCCCGGTTGCGGAAGACCTGAAGGCCTTTTTCCCCGCCACGCTGGAGCTGGCCTTTTGTTCCCTCCTGCTGGCGCTGGTCATCGGCGTGCCGCTGGGAATTTTATCGGCGGTGTACCGCAACCGCTGGCTGGATCACCTGGTGCGTTTAATGGCGATGACCGGGATCTCCACCCCGGCCTTCTGGCTTGGGCTGGGCGTCATTGTGCTGTTCTACGGGCACCTGCAAATCCTGCCGGGCGGCGGCAGGCTGGACGACTGGCTCGATCCGCCGACGCACGTCACCGGCTTTTATCTGCTGGACGCGCTGCTGGAAGGCAACGGCGAGGTCTTTTTCAATGCGCTGCAGCACCTGATTTTACCCTCGCTGACGCTGGCGTTTGTGCATCTGGGCATCGTGGCGCGTCAGGTCCGTTCCGCGATGCTGGAGCAGCTTAGCGAAGACTACATTCGCACCGCCCGCGCCAGCGGCCTGCCCGGCTGGTATATCGTCCTGCGCTACGCCCTGCCGAATGCGATGATCCCGTCGATTACCGTGCTCGGGCTGGCGCTGGGCGACCTGCTGTACGGTGCCGTGCTGACTGAAACCGTCTTTGCCTGGCCGGGCATGGGGGCCTGGGTGGTGACATCCATTCAGGCGCTCGATTTCCCTGCCGTGATGGGCTTTGCCGTCGTTGTTTCGCTGGCCTACGTGCTGGTTAATCTGGTGGTCGATCTGCTTTACCTGTGGATTGACCCGCGAATCGGGCGCGGAGGTGCCGAATGATGTTAACGCAGGAAACGCCCGTCCCGGTTAAACCCGTCAGGCAACGCATCAACTGGGCAAAGCTGTTCTGGATGCTGCGTCAAAGCCCGCTCACGATCGTTGGCGGCGTCATTATGCTGGTGATGCTTTTCATTATGCTGGCCGCACCGTGGATCGTGCCGCACGACCCGAACGCGCTGGATCTGACCGCGCGCCTGCAGGCGCCGTCCGCGCAGCACTGGTTTGGTACCGACGAGGTGGGCCGCGATCTGTTCAGCCGCGTGCTGGCGGGCAGCCAGCAGTCCATTACCGCCGGGCTGGCGGTGGTGGTAATTGCGGGCGGCATCGGTTCGCTGCTGGGCTGTCTGTCCGGCGTGCTGGGCGGGCGCGGCGACGCCGTTATTATGCGGGTGATGGACATTATGCTCTCGATACCTTCCCTGGTGCTGACCATGGCGCTGGCCGCCGCGCTCGGGCCAAGCCTGTTTAACGCCATGCTGGCAATTGCGATTGTCCGCATTCCGTTTTACGTCCGCCTGGCGCGCGGCCAAACCCTGGTGGTGCGCCAGTTTACCTACGTGCAGGCCGCCCGCACCTTTGGCGCGTCCCGCTGGCATGTGATCCGCTGGCACATCCTGCGCAACGCCCTGCCGCCGCTGATTGTGCAGGCGTCGTTGGACATCGGCAGCGCCATCCTGATGGCCGCCACGCTGGGGTTTATTGGCCTGGGCGCGCAGCAGCCGACCGCCGAATGGGGCGCGATGGTGGCCGTCGGCCGTAACTACGTTCTGGACCAGTGGTGGTACTGCGCGTTTCCCGGAGCGGCGATTTTGATTACCGCCGTGGGCTTTAACCTGTTTGGGGATGGCATTCGCGATCTGCTGGATCCGAAGTCAGGAGGTAAACAGTGATGACCGACCCGGTTCTCAAGATTGAAGACCTGCATCTGAGCTTCCCGATTTTCCGCGGCGAGGTCCACGCGCTGAACCACGTCTCGCTGGAGATCGGCAGAGGTGAAATTGTCGGCGTGGTGGGCGAATCCGGTTCGGGTAAATCCGTGACCGCCATGCTCGCCATGCGTCTGCTGCCGGAAGGCAGCTACCGCATTCATCATGGTCAGGTGAAATTACTCGGCGAAAATGTCCTGACGGCGTCCGAGAAACAGCTTCGCCAGTGGCGCGGCGCAAAGGTCGCGATGATTTTTCAGGAGCCCATGACCGCCCTCAATCCGACGCGGCGGATTGGCAAACAGATGGTCGAGGTGATCCGCCAGCATCAACCGCTTTCCCGGCGTGAGGCGCAGCAGAAGGCGATTACCCTGCTGGAAGAGATGCAAATCCCGGACGCGAAAGCGGTCATGGCGCGCTATCCGTTTGAACTCTCCGGCGGCATGCGCCAGCGGGTGATGATTGCCCTTGCCTTCTCCTGCGAGCCGGAGCTGATCGTCGCCGACGAACCTACCACGGCGCTGGACGTCACCGTTCAGCTGCAGGTGCTGCGCCTGCTGAAGCACAAGGCGCGGGCCAGCGGCACCTCGGTGCTGTTTATCAGCCACGATATGGCCGTGGTGTCCCAGCTCTGCGACAGAATGTACGTGATGTATGCGGGCAGCGTGATCGAGAGCGGCACCACGCAAACGCTGATCCACCAGCCCGTGCATCCCTACTCTATTGGCCTGCTGCAGTGCGCGCCGGAAAACGGCCAGCCGCGCGCCCCGCTTCCCGCCATCCCCGGCACGGTGCCCAACCTCAGCCAGCTTCCGCAGGGATGCGCATTCCGCGAGCGCTGCTTTGCCGCCGGGGCGAAATGCAGCGAAACGCCGCACCTAGCGCCCACTGGCGCAGAGGGCCAACAGGCCGCCTGCTGGTATCCACAACGGGAGAAAGCCCATGTCTGATGTACTGCTGGAACTGGATAGCGTGCACGTGAACTTTGCGGCGCGCAAAAACTGGCTGGGTCGCGTGACGGAACGGGTCCATGCGCTCAACGGGCTCGACCTTGAGATCCGTCGGGGAGAAACGCTTGGTATTGTCGGGGAGTCCGGCTGTGGGAAAAGCACGCTCGCCCAGCTGCTGATGGGCATGCTTAAGCCCAGCACCGGCGCCTGCCAGCGGGCGCACCACGCGGGCGGCATGCAGATGGTGTTTCAGGATCCGCTCTCCTCGCTTGACCCGCGCCTGCCGGTCTGGCGAATCATCACCGAGCCGGTGTGGGTGCAAAAGCGCAGCAGCGAGCGCGACCGCCGCCAGCTGGCTGAAAACCTGGCGCTGCAGGTGGGCATTCGCCCGGAATATCTCGACCGGCTTCCGCACGCCTTCTCCGGCGGGCAGCGCCAGCGCATTGCCATCGCCCGGGCGCTCTCGTCCGATCCGGATATCATCGTGCTCGATGAACCTACCAGCGCGCTGGATATTTCCGTACAGGCGCAGATCCTCAACCTGCTGGTGACCCTGCAACAGCAGCGGAATCTGACCTACGTGTTGATCTCGCATAACGTCTCGGTGGTCCGGCACATGAGCGACCGCGTGGCGGTGATGTACCTTGGGCAGATTGTGGAGCTGGGCAGCGCCGCGCAGGTGCTTGGCGAGCCGCGCCATCCTTACACCCGCCTGCTGCTCGATTCGGTTCCGCGCACCGGTGAACCGCTGGATGAGACGCTGGCCTTACGCAAAACGGAGCTTCCCGGCAACCGCCGTCTGCCCGAAGGCTGTTTTTTCCGCGACCGATGCCCGATGGCCGCGCAGGGGTGCGAGCGTCCTCAGCCGTTACAGCCCTCTCGCGAGGGCCGTGACGTCCGCTGCTGGCGCAGTCTGGGTTAGATTTGCGCCATCCCGCCGTCCACGAACAGCTCGATGGCGTTAATAAAGCTGGCCGCATCGGAGGCCAGAAACGCCACCGCTTTACCCACCTCACCCGGCGCGCCTAAACGGCCGAGCGGTACCTGAGCGGCCAGCGCGTCGTACAGCCCCTGGCGGTGTTCTTCCGGCACCAGGTCGCCAAGCCCCGGGGTTTTGATCGGGCCCGGGCTCACCACGTTGACGCGGATCCCACGGCCCTGCAAATCCAGCGCCCAGGAGCGGGCAAAGTTGCGCACGGCGGCCTTGCTGGCGCTGTAGACGCTAAAGTTTGCCGTCCCCTTAATGGACACCGTCGAGCCGGTCAGAATAATCGAGGATCCGGCGGACAGCAGCGGCAGCGCCTTCTGTACCGTAAACAGCACCCCGCGAACGTTAGTGCCGAAAATCCGGTCAAACTGCTCTTCGGTAATCGCGCCCAGCGGCAGCATATCGCCACCACCCGCATTGGCGAACAGAATATCGAGGCGGCCTTCTTCTTTGGCTATCCGGGCATAGACCTCGTCCAGGTCCGCCAGTTTTGACACGTCAGCGCGAATGCCCACTGCCGTTGAAGCGATTTCAGCCACGGCCGCGTCCAGCTCGGCCTGACGTCGTCCGGTGATGTACACCTTCGCGCCCTGTGCAGCAAGCTCCTGCGCCGTGGCAAGACCGATGCCGGTGCTGCCGCCGGTGACCAGTGCGATTTTTCCTGAGAGAGTCGTGTTCATGTCATTTACCTTTTGTTGGGTTTGCGTTGGACAAACTTTAGCCCTTGCGGGATTAGTGAAAAACCAGCAAAAATGAAAATGACTATTCACATACAGAAATAATCAGAGGGAATCTCATGGATCAGCTCATGGCGATGCGCGCCTTTACCCGGGTGGTGGAAACCGGCAGCTTTACCCGCGCGGCGGACTCGCTGAACATGCCCATCGCCACGCTGAGCAAGCTGGTGAAATCGCTTGAGACGCACCTGGAGATACGCCTCCTGCACCGGACGACTCGCCGGGTGGTCGCGACGCCGGAAGGGATGGAATACTATGAAAAAGCGCTCAGGGTCTTGATAGATATCGAAGACATCGACACCGCGTTTCGCGTTTCCCGCGCGACGCCCAAAGGGCATTTGCGGGTTGACGTGGGCGGCTCCACCGCCCGGGACGTGCTTATCCCCCTGCTGCCGGATTTTATGCAGCGCTACCCGGATATCCGCATCGATCTTGGGGTAGCCGATCGTCCGGTGGATCTGATCAGCGGTAACGTAGACTGCGTGATCCGCGGCGGCCCGCTGGACGATTCGACCCTTATCGCTCGCCATATTGGTAACGCCGAAATGGTCACCTGCGCGACGCCGGGCTACCTGAAAAACCATGGCGTTCCAGCCTATCCACAGGAGCTGTGCAACGGCCACAAGCTCATTAGCTACCTCTCGCCCGTCACCGGGCGGGCGTTTCCCTTTCGCTTCAGGCGGCATGGCGAGGCGATGGAAATCAATATCCC
The DNA here is from genome assembly GCF_000805795.1 of Enterobacter sp. FB. Classification (NCBI taxonomy): domain Bacteria; kingdom Pseudomonadati; phylum Pseudomonadota; class Gammaproteobacteria; order Enterobacterales; family Enterobacteriaceae; genus Enterobacter; species Enterobacter sp. FB. The sequence goes on from NZ_JSZC01000013.1 coordinate 1,546,893, forward strand.
CCATTATCTCGGCATAAATGAAAGTAATGCCCACCTGGCGGCGGCCGTGGCAGGATTGGGGATCGTGCAGACGTTTGAGTATTCGGCAAAGCCGTATTTACAGGCGGGAACGCTGGCACCGATCCTGGGCGACTGGCGCCCTGCCGCCTATCCGTTTCATGTGGTTTACCCGCAGAACCGGCATTTGACGCACAGGCTGAAGGTATTTATCGCCTGGCTGGCGGAGGTGTTTCCCGCCGCGCTGAAGGGATAGCCGGGCGCCAGCCCGGCTGAGGCTTAGTTAAGCGTATAGTCCAGCGTAATTTCGGCTTTCAGTAGCTGCGAAACCGGGCAGCCCGCTTTGGCTTTCTGAATAATACCGTCAAACTGCTGAGGGGCGATGCCGGGAACGGTGACCTTGCTCTTCAGGGCAACCTTGGTGATGGCAAAACCGCCGTCCGTTTTATCGAGGGAGACATCCGCGGTGGTATCAATGGCGTCGGCGGTATAGCCCGCTTCGCCGAGCATCAGCGACAGCGCCATCGAGAAGCAGGCCGCATGTGCCGCGCCGATAAGCTCTTCGGGGTTGGTCCCCTTTTCACCCTCAAAACGGGTATTGAAGCCATAAGGCTGTTGATTGAGAACGCCGCTCTCGGTGGAAACCGTTCCTTTACCGCGCTTAATGTCGCCAGACCAGTGTGCCGAACCGTGCTTATGAATAGTCATTCTTGCTCTCCTTTTGGCTTACAAAGGGTTAAGTATAGACTACGCATCTGACTGCCCCTGGAACACAGACAATTCCGGGACTTACACCTGCTGTACCGACAAAAAGGATAAACCTATGGCGCTAAAAATCAGGATGGCCGTTGCGATCGCTACCCTCGCTCTATCGTTGTCTTTGCAGGCGAAAACGCCCGAGAACTTTATCTATACCAGCTCCGGCGAGCTCGACGCGGCGTTCCCGCTCGTTGTGCGAAGCGATATCGGCGGCGTACAGATCGTCTACAACTGGCGCGCGCTTGAGCCTGAGAAGGATCGCTACGATTTCTCGCGCATTGAACGGGATCTCGCGCGTCTTAAGGCTGCCAGGAAAAAGCTTTTTATCCAGATTCAGGACCGTTTCTTTGAGGCGGACGCGCGCTACGTGCCGGATTATCTGATGCACGATAAGCAATACGGAGGCGGGATTGCACCGCAGTTCGATAACCCCGGCGAAGGGAAGCCAGTCGGTTCAGGCTGGGTGGCGCGTCAGTGGGATCCCGCGGTGCGCCAGCGCTACCAGGCGCTGCTGGCCGCCCTCGCGAAACGCTTTGATGGCGAGGTATATGGCGTAAACCTGCCTAAAACCGCCATCGATCTTGACGAAAAAAATGCGCCCGCCGGATTTACCTGCGACAGCTATTTTGCGGGAGAAATGGAAAACCTGGCCTTTGCGCGCAAGGCTTTTCAGAAATCACACGTGGTGCAATACGTGAACTTCTGGCCGTGCGAATGGGATAATGACCACAACTACATGGGGCGTCTTTTTGCGTATGCCAGCGCCAACAATGTCGGCCTCGGTAGGCCGGACATTGTTCCCAACCGCAAGGCGCATATGAAGAATGCCTATCCTTTCTTCCATAAAAATAAACAGACGCTGCCGCTTATCGCCATGGCGGTTCAGGAACCGACCCTGACCTATAAGAACCCTGAGACCGGCAAGCCCTTCACCAAAGCAGAATTTGAGCGGTTCGCGGAAAATTATCTCGGGGCGGATATTATTTTCTGGAGCACGGCCTCCCCCTGGCTAAAGGCTAAGTAAACGACGGCAAACGCCGCGCTCATGCCAGATAGCGGGCCAGCTCATCAAGGAACGCCCGCAGCGCGGCAGGCTGGTATTCCCGGGACTGATAAATGCCATGGATGGCCAGCGGCTTTGGCTCCAGCGCCTCCAGTACCGGCACCAGCCATCCCTGCTCCAGCGCGGCACGCGCTTCACGCTCCGGCAGCATGGCGATACCGCAGTGCTTAACCGCCGCGTCCATCAGCAGCGAAGAGATGCTGGCGCTCAGGTTGCCGCTGACGGCCACGCTCAGGCTTTCGCCCTCCGGCGTCAGGAAGTGCCAGGACTGCCCGGCAAAAAAGCTGTAGTGCAGGCAGTTATGCCGGGCTAGTTCTTCGGGGCTGCCGGGCGTACCGTGCTGCGCCAGATAGTCCGGCGAGGCGCAAAGGACCGAGCGACACTCCCCCAGCCGACGGGCAATCATGCCGGGTTCAGGGTTATCGGTAATGCGTACGGCAACATCAATGCGCTCTCCCACCAGGCTGACCGGGTGGTTGTTCACGTCCAGCTCAATGCGCAGCTGCGGGTAGCGCGAGAGCAGACCGGGCAGGACCGGCGCAATCAGGTGCATGGCGGTAAAGTGCGCGCAGGCCACCCGCAGGGTGCCAGACGGGAGATCTTTTTCCGACTGGCCTTCAATTTCCTGCGAGATCTGCGAGAGCGTTCGCGTTTTTTGCAGCACCTTTTCGCCTGCCGCGGTCAGCGTCAGCTTGCGCGTGGAGCGGTTTACCAGCCGCGTGCCCGCCCATTTCTCCATCTGCTCAAGGTAGCGGCTCACCATTGGGCGGGAAATACCCAGCGCCCGGGCCGCCGCGCTCAAACTTCCCAGCTCGCATATTCGGTTGTAAACCTGAGCGGCAATCACGCGATCCATATCAACTCCATCTGCTCGATTTATGAAACTAAGCATGTCTTGTTTCAGGAATTCTGGCAAATGCGAATTTCCGTACAATAGAGACATTCCTGAACAACAGAGACAACAGCATGAAATTCACTCACCTTGCCCTGCTTTCCACCCTTTTCACGCCGGCTGTTTTTGCCGCGCCGTTAAGCATTGATACCTATAACCCGCAGGAGAAAGGCATTTTCGCGGTCTCCTCCACGCTGGTCTCCGGCCCGAAAGAAGCGGTGCTGTTTGACGCGCAGTTCAGCGTGAAGGATGGCGAAGCGCTGGTAGAGAAAATTCGTCAAAGCGGTAAGACTCTGAACAAGATTGTGATCACCTCCGGCGATCCGGATTTCTATTTTGGCCTGCAGCCGCTGGTCAAAGCCTTCCCGAACGCCAAAGTGGTGGCCACGCAGCACGTGGTTGATCACATCAAGGCCACTAAAGACGCCAAGCTCGCCTTCTGGGGTCCGCAGATGAAAGACGGCGCGCCAACGGAGCTGGTCGTCCCGCAGGTTCTCGCCTCCACCACGTTTATGGTTGACGGGGAGAAGATCGACATCGAACAGCCTGACAGCTATGCGGCCTATGTATGGATCCCGTCCGCAAAGACCATCCTCGGCGGCACTGGCGTAGCCTGGGGGATTCACGTCTGGACGGCGGACACCCAGACAGCGGAAAGCCGTAAGCAGTGGCAGGAAACGCTGGTGAACATGGCGGCGCACAAACCCGAGCGCGTGATCCCGGGTCACTATCTGGGTACCCCGCCAGCCGGGACGGGTGCGATTGATTTTACCCGTGACTATCTCCAGCGCTTTGAAAAGGCCTTGTCCGTTCATAAAGATTCTGCGGGCGTCATCAGCACCCTGAAAAAACAGTATCCGAATCTGGCTGAAGAGAGCTCGCTGGAATTAAGCGCTAAGGTGAATACCGGCGAAATGAAGTGGTAATTTAAACGCTGCTCCTGCTATTTTTTCGAGATAGCAGGAGCACCGTCATAATATTCTCTCAGCGCCACGTCGATTCACCCCCGCATTTCAAAAGCACACAAAAGCATACACTTATGTCATTTTTATTTCTAAGATGAATCTGAGCCACAACCGGGAAAATATTTGCCATTCTGTTTGTGAATTAAATTTTTTGCGAGCCGTACCATTAAACAGACAACGACACGGAGGCAGCATGTTTACTTATTACCCGGCAAATACCGCAGCAGCACAACCTGAACTCGTTAACGCGATTGCACAGGGTCTTCACGCCGAGCACGGTGCTGTGACTGAAGATGACATTTTGATGGAACTCACCAAGTGGGTGGAATCCACAGATAATGACATCCTCAGTGACATCTACCAGCAGACCATTAACTACGTCGTCAGCGGGCAAAACGCACCCTTGTAAAAACCTGCTAAGCTGGATCTGCAACCTAAGGGGTTACATTTCGTTTGCGTAAGCAAACTGGTCCTTAAAACTATCAACAGGATTGAGGAGTTAATATGAAATCGAACCGTCAGGCACGCCATATTCTGGGACTGAACTACAAGCTTTCTAATCAGCGCAAAGTGGTGATTGAAGGCGACCATGAAACGCAAGTCACTCACGCCACCGGCAGAAAACGCCACGCCGGCAAGTAAGTTCCAGACTGAGATCCAGAACACCATCGGTAATCCCGATGGTGTTTTTGTTTATGTGTTGCGGTAATTAATATTTAGCTCCTTTATAATACCGCCGGACCGCACCCCATCGCACAGGCCAGAAAGATGACAAACAGCAGTGTCAGGGACGGATCTTCATAAAAAGAGTGAGTGACATGGACAACAAACTGAAAAAACATCGTTCCTTATACATCCCATACGCCGGACCGGTTTTACTCGAATTCCCCCTGCTCAACAAAGGCAGCGCCTTCAGCATGGAAGAGCGCAGCAGCTTTAACCTGCTGGGTCTACTGCCAGAAGTGGTTGAAACCATTGAAGAACAGGCAGAGCGCGCGTGGATCCAGTACCAGGGTTTCAAAACGGAAATCGACAAACACATCTACCTGCGCAACATCCAGGACACCAACGAAACCCTCTTCTATCGCCTGGTGCAAAACCATCTCGAAGAGATGATGCCGGTGATCTACACCCCGACGGTGGGTGCCGCCTGCGAGCGTTTCTCAGAGATCTACCGTCGCTCCCGCGGGGTATTCATCTCTTATCAGAACCGTCACAACATGGACGATATTCTGCAGAACGTGCCGAACCACAATATCAAAGTAATTGTGGTGACCGACGGCGAACGTATTCTTGGCCTCGGCGACCAGGGCATTGGCGGGATGGGGATCCCCATCGGTAAGCTCTCACTCTACACCGCCTGCGGCGGCATCAGCCCGGCGTATACCCTGCCGGTGGTGCTGGACGTCGGCACCAACAACCAGCAGCTGCTCAACGACCCGCTCTATATGGGCTGGCGCCATCCGCGTATTACCGACGACGAGTACTATCAGTTTGTCGACGACTTCATTCAGGCCGTGAAGCACCGCTGGCCGGACGTGCTGCTGCAGTTTGAAGACTTTGCGCAGAAAAACGCGATGCCGCTGCTGAACCGCTATCGCGATGAGATCTGCTCCTTTAACGACGATATCCAGGGCACCGCGGCCGTGACGGTGGGTACGCTCATCGCCGCCAGCCGTGCAGCGGGAAGCCAGCTGAGCTACCAGAAAATCGTCTTCCTGGGCGCAGGCTCCGCGGGCTGCGGTATTGCCGAGCAGATTATCGCCCAGACGCAGCGCGAAGGCTTAAGCGAAGAGCTGGCCCGCTCCCGCGTCTTTATGGTGGACCGTTTCGGCCTGCTGACCGACGGTATGCCGAACCTGCTGCCGTTCCAGACCAAGCTGGTGCAGAAACGCGAAAACCTGAAAAACTGGGATACCGACAACGAAGTCCTTTCCCTGCTGGACGTGGTGCGCAACGTGAAGCCGGATATTCTGATCGGCGTTTCCGGGCAAACCGGTCTCTTCACCGAAGAGATTATTCGCGAGATGCACAAGCACTGCGAACGCCCTATCGTGATGCCGCTGTCTAACCCGACGTCCCGCGTGGAGGCGACGCCACAAGACATCATCGCCTGGACCGAAGGTAATGCGCTGGTTGCCACCGGCAGCCCGTTCGATCCGGTGGTGTGGAAGGATAAAACCTATCCGATTGCCCAGTGCAACAACTCCTATATCTTCCCGGGCATTGGTTTGGGCGTTATCGCCTCCGGCGCGTCCCGCATCACCGACGAAATGCTGATGTCGGCGAGCGAGACCCTGGCGGGCCACTCGCCGCTGGTCAACGACGGCGAAGGTCTGGTTCTGCCCGAGCTGAAGGACATTCACAAGGTGTCGCGGGCTATCGCGTTTGCGGTGGGTAAAATGGCGCAGCAGCAGGGCGTGGCGGTGAAAACCTCTGCCGACGCGCTGCAGCAGGCCATCGACGACAACTTCTGGAAGCCTGAATACCGCAGCTATCGCCGTACGTCGATTTAAAATGTGAGTGGGCCACTGGCCCACTTATTTTTTGCCAGGTTGCCAGCTTTTATCTATCCGCGGTTCACCGTAATGCTCCTGCCGATGACAGTTAGGGCAAAGGGCAATAGCATTGTCTACGTTGTCTTCCCCATTTTCTGATAGCGGAATAATGTGATGAACTTCTAAATAATATCTCCCATCCTTCGTACGCTGAAATGGCGCGGGGGCATCACAACATTCACATTTATTTTGAGCTCTGAGGAGTACTTCGGCCACCACATCGGGATTACGATCGTAACGCCAGACGGAAACCTGTTTTTTCGCCGGATGAACAGACGCATTTTGCAGCCGCTTTCGTCTTTCCTCAGATTGTAGTTTTAACGCCTTGCTGACTTTGTCGTAAAAGTCGTTTTCATCGCGGCCTGGAATATCTTCGCAGTCCACTCGCTGTTGGTTAAGTTGTTCCTTGAGGATGGCAATAACCGTCGCGTCCAGAGGCTTCTGGAATGTTCTTCCTGTTTGAGCGAAGTGATTCATGAAGCGATCCCAACGGGATTCTTTGCCCGCTGGAGGCAGAACTTTGCTTAGTTCGTGGCGATCAAGCGTAATAAAATCATCTAGCTTAGACACATCGCTCAACTGCACACGATGGGGGTAAACGTTTCCCTCCTCGAAATCGATCCCTTCAATACGGTAAAGTCCGCAAAGCTGGTATCCCACAGATTTATGAACATTTTGGATGACAAAGACAAAGTCGCCTGTTTTTACATTACTCAGCTTTTTCTCACTACCTGGACTAACACCATAGCCCTTGTTGTAATCAAAATTGCTGGAATTAGATGCACTGTGATAGGCGTAATAATAGGCCATACGCTCAACCTCCTTTTGGTTTCATAATGAAGGGTATCGGCATAATGACAAAAATCTTAACGTGCAATCATGTGACATTCGATTATACTTTCGACACACATTAACCCACTGAATATATAAGGAGGCCAATTATGCTGTATCGTGAAATTTTCAATGTTTCACATACATTTGGTGATCGCACCCGCTCAAGCGTTATCGGTATCGTGCTGCGATAACTTCGGCTTGAGCGAAGACACCACCCCCTGAAACCCCTTCTCTCGGGCTTACTGAGTTATCGTCAGCGATGTTTGACGAGGCATAAACATGCCTGTAACTCTTGGGTAAGCAACAATGAGCACTTTACTCACTGCACAATCTTTACGCGTTGATACGGCGTTTGGCACGCTCTTCGACTCACTCTCCTTTACGCTGAAAAAAGGCGACCGCATTGGCCTGCTGGGCGATAACGGCTGCGGCAAAAGTACGCTGCTGAAGGTGCTGGACGGCACGGATTCACCTGCTGCCGGAACGGTAGCGCTGGCCGGGCACTGCCTGATGGCGCGCGTGGAGCAACATCTCCCGGACGCTATTTTACCGCTCACCATGCTGGATGCCGTCCTGGCCCAGCTGCCCGTAGCGGAACGGGACAGCCTGCGCTGGAAAGCCGAAACGCTGCTGGCAGGCATGGGCTTTACGCCGCAGGATATGATGCTGCACTCCGCCACGCTGAGCGGCGGGCAGCACACCCGCCTGCTGCTGGCCCGGGCGCTGATTCACGAGCCGGACCTGCTCCTGCTGGATGAACCCAGCAACCACCTTGACCTGCCGACCATGCTCTGGCTGGAGCACTTTTTACAGACCTGGTCGGGCAGCTTTGTGCTGGTCTCGCATGACAGACAGCTGCTGGATGCCGTCACCAACGGCAGCTGGATACTGCGCGATAAAACGCTGCACTACTTTGCCCTTCCCTGCACGGCGGCACGTCAGGCGCTGGAAGCCAAAGATGAGACCGACGCGCAGCGCCACAAGGCGGAGCAAAAGGAGATCGACCGCGTGACCGCTAGCGCCAAACGTCTGGCGACCTGGGGTAAGGTTTACGACAACGAAGACCTGGCCCGAAAAGCCAAACAGATGGAAAAACAGGTTGAACGGCTCAAAGAGAGCCAGACCGCGCTCACGGCGGGCAGCCCGTGGACGTTAACCCTGCGCGGCGACGCGCTGCGGGCTGACCGTCTGCTGGAGATGGAAAACCTCGGCGTCCCGCCCGCGCCTGGGCTACCGCCGCTGTTTAACATCGAAACGGCGCGACTGAAAAGCGGCGATCGCGTGGCGATTGTCGGTCGTAACGGCTGCGGTAAATCGTCGTTGATGAAGCTTATCTGGCGACATTTTTCCGATGAACCGGCGGACAGTGGGCTGAAAATCCATCCGCGCGTCTCGCCGGGCTACTACGACCAGACGCTGCATCAGCTGCCGGATGACGCCACGCTGCTCGACGCGCTGGAGCCTTTTGCACCGGATCCGCAGAACCGCAAAATGGCGCTCATCAGCGCCGGGTTCCCGTGGTCCCGCCATGGGCAGAAAGTCAGCACGCTCAGCGGCGGCGAACGCTCGCGCCTGCTGTTCGTGGGCCTGACGCTTGCCCGCTACAGCCTGCTGATGCTGGATGAGCCCACTAACCACCTGGACATGGAAGGCAAAGAGGCGCTGGCGCACACCCTTCAACAGTTCGAAGGCGGCGTGCTGCTGGTCAGCCATGACCGTCAGTTAATTAGCCAAAGCTGCAACCGTTTCTGGCTAATTGAGGACGGTACGCTGAGCGAATGGCACGATGCAGAAGCGGTGTTTGAGCGGCTGCGTGAACGCGCGGGGCTGGTGACAGCCACTGCGCCCGCTGTCGCCGCGACGGCTCACCCCTCGCCGCATGACGATCTGCTTGAGCGGCTGATCGCGCTGGAAACGCTGCTGGAAGACGATCTGGCGCGCAAGCCGAAGCATCAAAAGCCGCAGCTCCAGGCACAATGGCGTAAAGAGATAGAGGAGATAGAAGCCCAGCTGTAAGTCTGCGCCCGGCGAGCGCCTCGCCGGGCCAGCATTTTCCCCCCTTCATTATTAGAGGATCGCCGTATTCTTAATCTGAAATCGAATCAAATGATGACATTATGTTGCCGCAGCCTTGCATTACCAGGCTAATCTATTAATCCTTAAGGGGTATTACACCTGCTATGCAGATTCTTATCATGAACAAGGAGATACACATGAAGGCTGCTGTTGTCACTCAGGACCACCAGGTCAACGTCACCGAAAAAACCTTACGCCCGCTTAAGCATGGGGAAGCCCTGCTGAAGATGGAGTGCTGTGGCGTATGCCATACCGATCTTCACGTGAAGAACGGTGATTTTGGCGACAAGACCGGGGTTATCCTGGGCCATGAAGGAATTGGTATCGTGAAAGAAGTCGGCCCTGGCGTGAAGTCGCTGAAAGTCGGCGACCGCGCAAGCGTGGCCTGGTTCTTTGAAGGCTGCGGCCACTGCGAATACTGTAATTCCGGCAACGAAACCCTGTGCCGTGACGTGAAAAACGCCGGTTACTCCGTCGACGGCGGCATGGCGGAAGAATGCATCGTCACCGCGGATTACGCGGTAAAAGTGCCGGACGGTCTGGATTCGGCGGCGGCCAGCAGCATTACCTGCGCTGGCGTGACCACCTACAAAGCGGTGAAGGTGTCGGGTATTAAGCCGGGCCAGTGGATTGCGATTTACGGTCTGGGCGGGCTGGGCAACCTCGCGCTGCAGTACGCCAAAAACGTCTTTAACGCCAAAGTCATCGCCCTTGACGTTAACGACGAACAGCTGAAGCTGGCGGCCAGCATGGGCGCGGACCTCACCATCAACTCCCGCAGCGAAGATGCCGCTAAGATTGTGCAGGAAAAAACCGGCGGCGCGCATGCCGCAGTCGTCACTGCCGTCGCAAAAGCAGCATTCAACTCTGCCGTTGATGCCGTGCGTGCCGGTGGCCGCGTGGTCGCGGTTGGCCTGCCGCCGGAAGCGATGAGCCTCGATATTCCGCGTCTGGTGCTGGACGGCATTCAGGTGGTGGGTTCGCTGGTCGGCACCCGCCAGGACCTGCAGGAAGCGTTCCAGTTCGCCGCTGAAGGTAAAGTGGTGCCGAAAGTAACGATGCGTCCGATCGAGGACATCAACGCCATCTTTAAAGAGATGGAACAGGGCCAGATCCGTGGCCGTATGGTGATTGACCTGCGTTCATAATCACCCACCGTTCAATTACCGCTCCTGACAGGGGCGGTTTTTTATAGCCATTTTCCGGCAATCCTTATCTTAATTCCTTTGTTCCCTTGTTTTCCCTTGCGCCCGATGATGAATCCGACGCTAACAAGAAGATAACAAAGGAATTCACCATGCAAACCCCATTTCGTCTGCCGCTGCTGACGGCGCTGATTCTGACGACCACCGCCGCCTGGTCCGCGGATGCGCCCGTTAAAGGCGGCACGCTGATTTATCTGGAGCAACAGGCGCACACCAACCTCTATCCGCCTGCCGGCGGCTTTTACCCGAACGGCGGCATTCTGAACCAGATTACCGACAAACTGACGTGGCAGAACCCAAAGACGCTGCAGGTCGAACCGTGGGTGGCCGAAAGCTGGACCACCAACGCCGATAAAACCGAATACACCTTCAAAATTCGCCCGGGGATCACCTTCTCCGACGGCACGCCGCTGGACGCCAACGCCGTAGCAAAAAACTTTGATACCTACGGCTTAGGCAACAAGGCGCAGCGCCTGTCGGTGTCAGAAGTGATCAATAACTACGATCGCAGCGAAGTGGTCGACCCGCTGACCGTGAAGTTCTACTTCAAAAAACCGTCACCGGGGTTCCTGCAGGGCACGGCCACGATTGGCTCGGGCCTGGTCTCGCTCAGCACGCTGAAGCGCAACTTTGAAGAGCTGGGTGACGCCCGGCATATCATCGGCTCCGGCCCGTTTGTGGTGAAGGACGAGAAGCTGGGTCGCGAAGTGACGCTGGAAGCGCGTAAGGACTACCAGTGGGGGCCAAAAAATCTGGCGCAACAGGGGCCAGCAAATCTTGATGGCATCAAGTTTATCGTGACTCAGGAAGACAGCGTGCGCGTCGGCGCCCTGCTGGCCGGTCAGGCCGACTTTATTCGCCAGGTGCAGGCGTATGACGAAAAGCAGGCGACAGACCAAGGCTATAAAATCTACGCCGCACCAACGCGCGGGGTGAACGACAGCATCAGCTTCCGCCCGGATAACCCGCTGGTCTCCGATATTCGCGTGCGCCAGGCGCTGCTGCATGCCACCAATGCAAAACAGGTGGTTGAGACCCTCTTCTCGGCTAACTATCCGCAGGCGAAGTCGGTGATTGCCGATTCCGCCGCTGGCTTTGTCGATCTCAGCGACAAATTGACCTTTGACCCGGCAAAAGCCAACCAGCTGCTGGACGAAGCGGGCTGGAAAGCGGGCAGCGACGGGATCCGCGCCAAAGACGGCCAGCGGCTGGCGCTGACGGTATATGAATCCCTGCCGCAGCCGCAAAATAAAGAGGTGCTGCAGCTGGTTGCCCAGCAGTGGCGTCAGGTGGACGTGGCGCTGAGCGTGAAAGCCGGTGACGCAGGCAGCCGCACGCTGGATAACCTTGACCCGCTGAAAACCCCGTTAACCGTCTCCGAAGTGGGCCGCGCCGATCCTGACGTGGTGAAAAGCATGTTCTACCCCGCTAACCGCGACGCGCTGCTGCAAAAAGGCGGCTCCAGCGACAAGGTCAAAAGCTTCCGTGACGACAAGCTGAATGCGCTGCTGGTGGATATCTCCGCCGAAGTCGACCCGCAAAAACGCCTGCAGCTGACCGGCGATGCCCAGCGCTACCTGCTGGATAACGCCTACGTCATTCCGATTTTCGAGGAGCCGCAGGTCTTTGCCGGTGCGCCGTGGCTAAAAGGCGTGAATTTTGAAGCGGTCGGCCGCCCGTCGTTCTACGGCGCGTGGCTTGAGAAACACTGAGGAGCTGACGATGCGCCACGCACTTCTTCAACGCTTTGGGCACGGGCTGCTGGTACTGTGGGCCGCCTTTACCCTCTCGTTCGTGTTGCTCCAGGTGCTGCCGGGCGACGCGGTGCTGATTAAATTTCAGAACCCGGACCTGGGCTTAAGCCCGGCGCAAATCGAGGAGATGCGCGTGGCCTACGGCGCGGACAGTCCGCTGTGGCAGCAGTACGGCCACACGCTGCTGGCGATGCTGCGCGGGGATTTCGGCTACTCGTTACAGGCAGGCGTGCCGGTCAGCGAGCTGATTGCCAGCAATCTGCCGGATACCCTGAGCCTCGCCCTGCCCGCGTTTGTACTCGCGGTTCTGCTGGCGTTTGCGCTGGCCTTTGCGTCGCGTCTGCCGGGTCTGCGCTGGCTAAGTAATACTCTCCAGTCGCTGCCGGTCCTGTTTATCTCCTTACCGACGTTCTGGCTGGGGATTGCCCTCATCCAGCTCTTTTCTTTCCAGCTGCGGCTGATCCCGGTGATTAACCCGACCCCGCTGCAGGGGCTGATCCTGCCGATCGTGACCGTCGCGATCCCGATCTCCGCCCCGCTGGCGCAAATCCTGATGCGCAGCCTCGACCAGGTGGCGACGCAGCCGTTTGTCGCCGTGGCCAGGGCTAAAGGGCTGAGTGAAACCGCCGTGCTGTGGCGTCACGTCACCGGCAACGCCCTGCTGCCGGTCCTGAACATTGCCGGGCTACTGCTGGGCGAGCTGATTGCCGGAGCGCTGATCACGGAAACCGTTTTTGGCCGCAGCGGGCTCGGGCAGCTGACCCAGCAGGCGGTGAATAACCAGGACATCGCCGTGCTTCAGGCGGTGGTCATGATTTCCGCCCTCGGTTTTGTCCTGATCAATCTGCTGGTGGATCTGCTGATGCCGCTGCTGGATCCCCGCCTGCAAACCGTTACCGGAGGTGCATCATGAGCCTGGTCGATTACGCTGCCGCGGCGCGAAAACGCGTTCCCGGCTGGCAGGGCGTCGCATGGCAGCCGGGACTGTGGCTGGCGTGGGCGGTGATTATTCTCGCGGTTTTTGCCGCCGTGGCGCCCGGCCTGTTAACCCACTACAGCCCGATTGAGGGCATCGCCGGAGCGCAACGTCTGGCGCCGCAGGCGGGCCACTGGCTCGGCACCGATCAGCTTGGCCGCGATGTTTACACCCGTATTGTGTACGGTGCGTCCCACTCCCTGAGCGCGGCGCTCGCTGCCGTCACGATGGGGCTGGTGGTGGGCACCGGTCTCGGGGTGATCGCCGGGGCGTTCGGAGGACGCGTCGAGTCTTTCCTGATGCGTTTTGTCGACGTGCTGTTGTCCATTCCGTCTCTGCTGCTCTCGCTGACGGTCATTATTCTGCTCGGGTTTGGCACCGTTAACGCCGCCATTGCCGTCGGCGTGGCTTCCATTGCCAGCTTCGCCCGCCTCGCCCGCGGTGAAGTGGTGCGCATCCGCCATACGGATTATGTCGAGGCGGCGTTTGGCAGCGGCGGGACGTTCCTGGCGGTGCTGTGGCGACACATCCTGCCCAACGCCTTAACCGCCGTCCTTGCCTTTGCCACGCTACAGTTTGGTCAGGCCATTCTGGCCCTCTCCACGCTGAGCTTTCTCGGCTACGGCACCCCGCCGCCCGTACCGGAATGGGGCTTATTGATCGCCGAAGGGCGTAACTATCTCTCTACCGCCTGGTGGTTAACCACCTTCCCCGGCGTGGTCGTCATCGCCGTCGTGCTTGCCACCAACCGTATCAGCCAGCAGTTCAGCGGAGGCCTGAAATGACCGTACTCTCGGTAGAAAACCTGACCATCAGCTACCGTACCGCGCGCCGGTGGCGCGAGGTGGTGCATAACGTCAGCTTCACCCTCCGGCGGGGGGAAATGCTGGCATTTGTCGGTGAATCCGGCTCAGGTAAAACAACCACGGCACAGGCGATCATTGGCCTGCTGGCGGATAACGCCCGACGCGATGCCGGGAAAATCGTGCTCAACGGCGAGGAGATTAGCCGGTGGTCAGCGAAGCGTCTCGATACCCTTCGCGGCGCGAGAATCAGCCTGGTTCCGCAGGATCCGGGTAATTCACTCAATCCGGTGAAGACGATCGGCGCGCAGGTCGGGGAAATTATTCAGCTGCACCAGAAGGTGACTCACGCCCAACGCGACGAGCAGGTGCTCGCCCTGCTGAAAAAGGTCGGCCTGAGCCACCCCGAACAGCGCATGACGCAGTATCCGCATCAGCTCTCCGGCGGGATGAAACAGCGCGTGCTGATTGCCATCGCCATTGCCCTGAGCCCGGACGTCATCATTGCCGATGAGCCCACCAGCGCGCTGGACGTGACGGTGCAAAAACGCATTCTCGACCTGCTGGATATCCTGCGCCGGGAATCGGGCACCGCCGTTCTGTTTGTCACCCACGATCTGGCCCTGGCAGCCCAGCGCGCGGACAGGCTGCTGGTGTTTCGCAACGGCGAGGTTCAGGAGCACGGCGACACCGCCGATATCGTCCGCACGCCGCAGCACGCCTACACCCGTCAGCTGCTGAGCGATCTTCAGGGCCAGCGCCTGACCATCGCCCCGGTAGCCGGTCTCCCGCTGGCGTCACCGGCCATTCGCGCCCGCGCCATCAGCAAACGGTTCTCGCTGGGTAAAGGTCATCAGCTGCAGGCGCTGGATCGGGTGACGTTTGACGTCAGGCGCGGCAGCACGCACGCGCTGGTCGGTGAATCCGGCTCCGGGAAAACTACCCTCGCCCGTATTTTGCTGGGTTTTGAACAGGCGGACAGCGGACAGGTCATTATTGATGATATCGATGCCACCGACCTCAGCCGCGAGGCCCGCCGTCAGCTGCGCCAGAAGATCCAGTTTGTTTACCAGAACCCGTTCGCCTCTCTCGACCCGCGTCAGACGCTGTTCGAGATCATCGAAGAGCCCCTGAAGAACTTTTCTCGCCTCGCCAAGGCGGAGCGAAAGGTACGGGTGGAAACCGTGGCGCAGCGGGTTGCCCTGCCCGTCGAACTCCTGACCCGCACCGCAAGGGAGCTTTCAGGCGGACAGCGCCAGCGCGTAGCCATCGCCCGGGCGCTGATCCTGGAACCGACCATTCTGGTGCTGGACGAAGCCACCTCCGCGCTGGACGTCACCGTCCAGGCGCAGATCCTGGCACTGCTTCAGCAGCTGCAGCAGCAGCTGGGATTAACCTACCTGTTCATCACGCACGATCTCTCTACCGTTCGCCGGATCGCCCACAGCGTCACGGTGCTGCGCAGCGGTCAGGTGGTCGAACACGGTGACGTCGAGACCTTATTCACATCACCGCAGAACGACTATACCCGCGAGCTGATTGCCGCCATTCCCCATTTTTCACCCGCTACGGAGGAGTTCGCATGACGCGAAAACGCCTGGGATTTTTCACCCGCCTGCTTGACGACGCCACGCCGAAAGAGCGCTATCGTCTGGCAACTGAACAGATCCGCCACGCCGAACGCCACGGTTTTGACAGCGCCTGGATTGCCCAGCACCACTTCCACGAAAGTGAAGGCGGCCTGCCGTCGCCGCTGCTGTTTCTGGCCCACGTGGCGGCACATACCGAAACCATTCGGCTGGGTACGGCCATCATCACCCTTCCGATGGAAAACCCGCTGCGCGTGGCGGAAGATGCGGCGGTGCTGGATTTACTCGCCGATGGACGTCTCGAAGTCGGTTTTGGTTCGGGCGGCACGCCGACCTCTTTCCTGCCGTTCGGACTGACGTTTGAACAGCGCGGCGCGGCCTTTGCCGACCATTTGCATGTGATCCAGAGCGCCTGGCGCGGGGATTCGCTTACCCATCCGGATAACCACCTCTACCCGCCAGCGCCACAGCTGGCTGACAGGATCTGGATTGCCACCTTTTCCGTCGACGGCGCCGTTCGCGCCGCGCGGGCCGGACACGGGTTAATGCTCTCCCGCACGCAGCCGCGTCCGGAAGACCAGTTGGATCTCACGCTCGACGCGATCCAGAACCCGATTGTGGATGCCTACCTTGAGGCCCTGCCCGCCGGTATCGCACCGCGCATTCTGGCCTCCCGTACGGCATTCGTCGCCGACAGCGATGACTATGCGCTGAAGGTTGCGACGCCGGGTCTCACCAGACAGGCCCAGCAGCATCGCGCTGCCGGACACGCGGTTAAGGGTGACACCGTCACCGATTTTCGTCGCCAGTTCGACGCCCACATCGGTTCGCCCGAGACGGTGCTGCGTTCGCTGCAGGCCGATTCCGTTCTCCGGCGCGCCACGGACATCTCATTCCAGGTCCATTCGGTCGAGCCCACCCATCGCGACACCCTGCGCTCCATCGAACTGATCGCCGAACATATTGCCCCCCACATCCTTTGAGGAGACACCTATGTCATTAAGTCACGACATTCTCGCCGAGCTGGCGGAAATCAAACCCGGTTCCCCTCTGGCAGAGGCGCGCGCCACGCGGGACGCCGCCACGCGCCACGCCCAGGGCAGCTACGAAATCTTATTCACTCAGCAGGTTAGCGATTTTGCGCTGGACGAGCGCTTCGCCGTCGCGGCAAAAGTCGCCAGGTGGCACAACGCGGAGGCGCTGGCCGCGCACTATGCGGGGTTTGGCCTGGCAGACCCGACCTCAGACCGTCTGACGCCGGCGCTGAATTTCGCGCGCCTGCTGACCTTCTCCCCCGTCGAAGCCACGCCGACATCGTTAAGGGCGCTGACCCAGGCAGGATGGAGCAAGGAAGGCATCGTGACCCTGGCGCAGCTTATCGCCTTTGTCAGCTTCCAGAGCCGACTGATTGCCGGGCTGCGGCTGCTGAACGACAAGCCCGTCGCCACAAGCGATGCGCCGTTGGCGGCGGGCGTCTGGCACACGACCGCCACCACGGCCACCGGGAAGGCGGCTCCCGTCGCCTTCACCCAGCAGGAGCTGGGCTGGGAGCCGTGGATCGCCGCCAAACCGCTGGCGGATTTTCGTGATGACGAGGTTGCGATCCTGGCGAAGTTTGGCCACACCGATTCCGACTATTTCCGCCTGCTGGGGCGTAACCTGCCGGTGCTTGAACAGCGCACGCTAACGGATAAAGGGATTTTTTATACGCCGGGGGGGTTGCCGCGCGCCGAGCGCGAGCTGGCGGCAACGGTCGCCAGTAAAATCAACGGCTGCATTTACTGCGCATCTGTCCATGCGCGGAAAGCCAGCCAGCTGTCAAAGGATGACGCGGCGGTAGAGGCCCTGCTGGCCGTGCGTCCGGGACAATCCCTGAGCGAGGGGCAGTCTGCGCGCTGGCAGGCGGAGATTAATTTTGCGGCAGCGCTGTCGGTTACCCCGCCGGCCGCCACGCCGCTGCACCTTGCCGCGCTGGAAAAAGAGGGGCTGGACACCTTAGCCCAGCTTGATCTGGTGCAGTCCGCCGCGTTCTTCGCCTGGGCCAACCGCCTGATGCTGACCCTGGGCGAGCCCTGGCTAGCCTGACTTCCATCAGGCTAGCGCGCGAGCGTTAGCCTGAGCCTGTCTGGCCCGCAGGTAACCGTAGATCAGTAATGCACTCATGGCCGAGAACGAGAGTAACGCCGCAGGCAGCGTGACGTAGCGCCAGCTAAAGCCGAGGGTAATCATCATCCCGCCAAAGTACGCCCCGATCGCGCTGCCGAGATTAAACGCCATCTGCCCGCCCGCGGCCCCCAGCATCTCGCCGCCCTTCGCATTTTGCAGAAGCAGGATTTGCAGCGGTGCAGAGAGCGCGAACAGACCGGCGCAGCAGATAAAGCCCATCACCAGCGAGGCCGTTTTCAGTTCACCGCAGGCAAAAAGCAGCAGCAGCGAGGCAACAATCACCATGTCGGTGGTGGCCGCAATACGCAGCGGACTAAAACGCCCCGAAAGCTTACCGCTCAACAGATTGCCCAACACCATGCCAAGGCCCATCAGCATCATGATGATCGTCATCATGCCTTCGGAAAAGCCAGAAACGTTGACCATAAACGGCTTAACGAAGCTGAACCACGCGAACACACCGGCGTTACCAAACATGGTGGCGGCAAAAATCAGCCAGGGCTCCGGTTTCTTCAGGAACTGGAACTGCTCGGTCAGTTTAATTTCTGATTTGTCATGGATGTCCGGCACCCAGATCAGCACCGAGAGGATCACCAGCGCATCGAACAGGGCTATCAGGAAAAAGGTATAACGCCAGCTGAACTGGTGCCCCAGCCAGGTGCCGAGCGGCACACCCACCAGGTTGGCGACGGTCATTCCGGCGATCATCCCGGCCACCGCGACCGTCACCTTCCCGGGCGGCGCAATTTTAGACAGAATAATCGCCCCAACGCCGAAAATCGCGCCGTGCGGAAAACCGGAAATCAGCCGCCCCAGCGCCAGCCAGAAATATGACGTAGAAAACGTAAACAGGGCGTTGCCAACAGCGCACATCGCCACCAGAAACAGCAGCGTGGTTTTTAACGAGAACTTGCCGGAGAAGAGCGCCACAATCGGGGCGCCAATCACCACGCCGAAGGCATAAAACGAGATCATATTCCCGGCGGAGGGAATCGAAATACCGGTGTCATGCGCCAGCTCGGTTAACACGCCCATGATGCCAAATTCAGCCATGCCCAGGCCAAATGTGCCAAGCGCCAACGAAAATATTGTCTTTTTCATACCTCAACCACGGGTTAATCACTCGCAGCGGGCATTATTGAATAATCTTGTATGGTGAGCCAGTTCAAATCAGATGGCTGACAGGTTAATCCATTGATTCAGGGGTTTTCTCCAACTGCTACGCGGTGGGATTGGCAAACAAAAAGCCCCGGCAGGCGTCAGGGCTTTAAAGGGTTTAAGGTCTGGCTTTTACGGTGTGCTTTCTGCCGCTGCTTTAGCGCATGTAATCGCGCCAGCATTGAAAATAGGATGCTCATGATTGTTCGTTACGTCACGAACGCGGTAGATTTTCCATGCATCATCTTCACGACGAAGAAATACCTCGAGGTGGATGCTTCTCCCGTTACCCGCCCCTTCAATGACATGGACTACTTCACCGTTTAAAAATGGTCTGGCGTTTTCCACTCGTAACGCAGGTATCCATTCACGGGAGTAATCTTGTGTATACGTAAAATAGTCAGATGACCTGCCCCCACGATTAGATACAACACTCAGTTAGTAACGTCGGAATCTTCATTCTCAGAATGACCCTTTCTCCAGCCCGCTGCAAATTCAGACGGTGTCTGATAATTCAGCGTGGAGTGCGGGCGGCATTCGTTATAATCCTGCCGCCAGTCATTAATAATTTTCCTGGCATGAACGATATCGCTGAACCAGTGCTCATTCAAACATTCATCGCGAAATCGTCCGTTAAAGCTCTCAATAAATCCGTTCTGCGTTGGCTTGCCCGGCTGGATTAAGCGCAACTCAACACCATGCTCAAAGGCCCATTGATCCAGTGCACGGCAAGTGAACTCCGGCCCCTGGTCAGTTCTTATCGTCGCCGGATAGCCTCGAAACAGTGCAATGCTGTCCAGAATACGCGTGACCTGAACGCCTGAAATCCCAAAGGCAACAGTGACCGTCAGGCATTCCTTTGTGAAATCATCGACGCAGGTAAGACACTTGATCCTGCGACCGGTGGAAAGTGCGTCCATGACGAAATCCATCGACCAGGTCAGATTGGGCGCCGCCGGACGGAGCAGCGGCAGACGTTCTGTTGCCAGCCCTTTACGACGTCTTCTGCGTTTTACGCCCAGGCCACTGAGGTGATAAAGCCGGTACACGCGCTTATGATTAACATGAAGCCCTTCACGGCGCAGCAACTGCCAAATACGACGGTAGCCAAAACGCCTGCGCTCCAGTGCCAGCTCAGTGATGCGCCCTGATAAATGCGCATCAGCAGCCGGACGGTGAGCCTCATAGCGGCAGGTCGACAGGGATAAACCTGTAAGCCTGCAGGCACGACGTTGCGACAGACCGGTCGCATCACACATCAACATCACGGCTTCCCGCTTCTGGTCTGTCGTCAGTACTTTCGCCCAAGAGCCACCTGAAGCGCCTCTTTATCCAG
Organism: Enterobacter sp. FB; assembly: GCF_000805795.1. NCBI lineage: Bacteria > Pseudomonadati > Pseudomonadota > Gammaproteobacteria > Enterobacterales > Enterobacteriaceae > Enterobacter > Enterobacter sp. FB. The sequence continues at coordinate 1,567,024 of NZ_JSZC01000013.1, forward strand.
CATGGCTTCGGCAAGCAGCTTCTTGAGTCTGGTGTTCTCTTCCTCAAGCGACTTCAGGCGCTTAACTTCAGGCACCTCCATACCGCCATACTTCTTACGCCAGGTGTAAAACGTGGCATCGGAAATGGCATGCTTGCGGCAGAGTTCACGGGCGGGTACCCCAGCTTCGGCTTCGCGGAGAATACTGATGATCTGTTCGTCGGAAAAACGCTTCTTCATGGGGATGTCCTCATGTGGCTTATGAAGACATTACTAACATCGGGGTGTACTAATCAACGGGGAGCAGGTCAGAACGGGTGCTAAGCACCTTCGTGAATACTTCAGTATCAGCTTAAAAAAGCATTGTGAAATTAATTACCTAAAAACAATACGCATAATAACAAGTGGATTACACTTCATAGTGCGGCCTCGCTTTTTCCGCACCGGACAACCTGAGGATGACAATCATGGGAAGCAAAAAGAAAACTCCTGTCGCTGTTGATGTCGTATCGAATGCACCGCTTAAGACCAAAGAGTATGAAAAAGAGCTCCGCCGCCTGCACGTCGAACTGGTTAAGCTCCAGCAGTGGGTCGTCGCCAAAGGGTTAAAAGTATGTATTGTTTTTGAAGGACGCGATGGCGCCGGCAAAGGCGGCACCATTAAAGCGATCACCGAGCGCGTCAGCCCGCGCGTCTTTCGCGTTGTTGCGCTCCCTGCCCCAACGGAAAAAGAAAAAAGCCAGCTCTACTTCCAGCGCTATGTGCCCCACCTGCCCTCGGCGGGTGAAATCGTGATCTTCGATCGCAGCTGGTATAACCGCGCGGGCGTGGAACGGGTGATGGGGTTCTGCACGGAGGAACAGGCGGAGAAATTTTTAGACGGCGCGCCGGTCATGGAAAAAGCGATGGTCGATGCCGGGATTATCCTGCTGAAGTACTGGCTGGAGGTGACGCCGAAAGAGCAGGAGCGACGCCTGCGCGACCGTATTAACGATGGGCGTAAGATCTGGAAGCTGTCGCCGATGGATATTAAATCCTTTAACCTCTGGGATGAGTATACCCTTGCGCGCGACGCCATGTTTGAAGCCACCGATACCGCCTGGGCGCCGTGGTTTGTGGCGCGTTCAGAGGATAAAAAACGCGTGCGCCTGAATATTATTTCGCATCTGCTTTCGCAGATCCCGTATAAAGAAATACATGTTGAGAAAGTGGATTTACCGAAGCGCAAAATCGGCAAGGTCAAACCCACGAAATACCCGTTCCGGTATGTGGAAGAGCGGTTCTGATTTGAAGAGTAGGCCCGCGCAAGCGCAGCGCCGCCGGGCAAAGCCGACGGCGCAGGTTTTACTTCATCCCTTCCGTACTTTCCTGTTTTGCTTCCAGTCGCTCCACGTCACGGTACCAGCGCGGGTGGTGTTTCTGCGCCCAGCGGCGGCTCACCTTCCCTTCAATCATGCCTTTAATCGATCCTTTCACCCAGAACGCCATATACATATGGATCAGGATGGCGTGAATCAGAATGATGGCCGACGTCGCGTGGATCAGCAGCGCGTAGCGAATCACCTGTATCGGGAAGTAGTGTGCAAAATACGGACGCCAGATAATCACCCCGGTCACCAGCAGCACAAAAATCATGCTCATGATGGTCCAGAACATCATCTTCTGCCCGGCGTTGTATTTCCCCACCTTCGCGACTTTGTGCTCGTTACCCTTCAGGACTTCAACGATCCCTTTCATCCAGGGGATATCCTGCTTGTCCGGAATATTGTGATGAACGAAGCGCACGAACATAAACATCAGCACCACGAAAATCAGCACGCCGAAGAACGGGTGCAGAATGCGCCCCATCTGCGGCGTACCGAAGGTTTCGGTCAGCCACTGCAGCGTCGGGAAGAAGAACGAAATTCCCGATACCGCCACCAGAAAGAAGCAGATCACTACCGTCCAGTGACAGGCGCGATCGACAAATTTGGTGCGCACTATCATTTTCGACTTACTCATGATGCTCCTCCTCGTCGTCATCCACCTCTTTGTTTGGCCCGATACCGATGTAGTGATAAATCAGCCCGGCAAAGGTAGCGATAAAGCCCGCCGCGGAGAGCGGCTTGAGCGCCCCTTTCCACAGGTTGATGGAAGTATCGATCGCCGGATCCTTCGGCAGGTTGTGGTACAGCTCCGGCTGGTCGCTATGGTGCAGCACATACATCACGTGCGTGCCGCCCACGCCCTGCGGGTTGTAAATGCCCGCTTTGTCGTAGCCCCGCGCTTTGAGCTTATCGACGCGTTCCTGCGCCATCTCCAGCATCTCTTTTTTGGTGCCGAAGTGAATGGCGCCGGTTGGACAGGTCTTCACGCAGGCAGGCTCCTGCCCGACGCTGACGCGGTCCACGCACAGGGTGCATTTGTATACCCGGTTATCCTCTTTATTGAGGCGCGGGATATTAAACGGGCAGCCCGCGATGCAGTACCCGCAGCCGATGCAGTTGTCCTGCTGGAAATCGACGATCCCGTTGGCATACTGAATAATTGCCCCGGCAGACGGGCACGCCTTCAGGCAGCCCGGATCTTCACAGTGCATGCAGCCGTCTTTGCGGATGAGCCACTCCAGTTTGCCGTTCTGGTCGGTTTCGCTAAAGCGCATCACCGTCCAGGATTTGGCACTCAGATCCGCCGGATTGTCGTACACCCCAACGCAGTGCCCCACCTCGTCGCGAATATCGTTCCACTCCGAACAGGCCACCTGACAGGCCTTACAGCCCACGCAGGAGGAGACGTCAATAAGCTTGGCGACCTCTGCCTTGTAGTCCCGCGCGCGGGGCGCGGGCGTTATCGGGTTGGTCGCGGAGCGTTTAATAATGTCTTGTGTTTCCATCGCCATTTAATCGCTCCTTACGCTTTCTCGATGTTGACCAGAAACGCTTTATACTCCGGCGTTTGCGAGTTGGAATCGCCGACGTTTGGCGTCAGGGTATTGGCGATGTAGCCTTTCTGCGCCACCCCTTCAAAGCCCCAGTGCAACGGGATACCGACGGTTTCCACCTGCTGGCCGTGCACGTTCAGCGACTGCAGGCGGCGGGTGACCACCGCCACCGCGCGGATAAAGCCGCGCTTGCTGCTCACCTTTACGCGGTCGCCGTTGGCGATGCCTTTGGCTTTCGCCAGCGTTTCGCTTATCTCCACAAACTGTTCCGGCTGCGCGATGGCGTTAAGCCGCGCGTGCTTGGTCCAGGTATGGAAATGCTCGGTCAGGCGGTAGGTCGTCCCTACGTACGGGAACTTGTCCTTTTTGCCCAGGCGCAGCACGTCGTCTTCGTAGATCCGCACCACCGGGCTGGAGACCACGTTCGGGTGCAGCGGGTTGTTGCCGAGCGGCGTTTCCATCGGCTCGTAGTGTTCCGGGAACGGCCCTTCCGCCAGCTTGTTGAGCGCAAACAGGCGCCCCAGCCCTTCCGGCTGCATGATAAACGGCCCGGTGTTGCTGCCCGGCGCGGCGGTGCTGTAGTCCGGGATGTCGTTCCCCGTCCACTTCGTCCCGTTCCACTGGATCAGCATGCGCTTCGGATCCCACGGCTTGCCGTTCACGTCGGCGGACGCACGGTTGTACAGCACGCGACGGTTCAGCGGCCACGCCCATGCCCAGCCCAGGGTGTTGCCCAGACCTGACGGATCGGCGTTGTCGCGGTTCGCCATCTGGTTACCCTGCTCCGTCCAGCTGCCGGTGTAGATCCAGCAGGATGATGCCGTGGTACCGTCGTCACGCAGCAGCGCGAAGCTGTTCAGCAGCTGGCCTTTCTTCGCCACCAGATTGCCGTTAGCGTCGTAGAGATCCGCCAGCGCCACGCCGTTGTTCTCTTTCGCGACTTCTTCAGACTCGGGACGATCCGGCTGCTTGTAGTGCCAGCTCATCTTCAGCAGCGGCTCAGCGCCTTTACCGCCTTCGGTGCGGTACATTTCGCGCAGCCGATGATAAATGCCGGCCAGGATTTCGCCGTCGTTACGCGCTTCGCCCGGTGCGTCCTGCCCTTTCCAGTGCCATTGCAGCCAGCGGCCGGAGTTGGCAATAGAGCCGTCCTCTTCCGCAAAGCAGGTGGACGGCAGGCGGAACACTTCGGTCTGAATCGACGCCGGATCGACATCGTTGGATTCCCCGTGGTTCTGCCAGAAGGTGGAGGTCTCGGTCACCAGCGGATCGATAACCACCATGTACTTCAGCTTGCTCAGGCTGCGCACGACTTTGTTTTTATCCGGGAATGACGCCACCGGGTTAAAGCCCTGGCAGATATAACCGGTGACGTCGCCCTTATCCATCATGTTGAAATACTTAATGACGTCGTAAGCCTGGTCCCACTTGGGCAGCCACTCAAAGCCCCAGTCGTTCTCCTTCTGCGCCGCGTCGCCGTAGAAGGATTTCATCAGGCTGACGTAGAACTTCGGATAGTTGCTCCAGTAGTTCACCTGATCCGGCAGCGTTGCTTTTGGCGTATTAGCTTCAAGATACGCTTGCAGACTGGCCTGCTTTTCCGACGGCAGCGTCAGGTAGCCCGGCAGGCTGGTGGAGAGCAGACCGAGATCGGTCAGGCCCTGAATGTTTGAGTGGCCGCGCAGCGCGTTCACGCCGCCGCCTGCCATCCCCATGTTGCCGAGCAGCAGCTGGATCATCGCCATGGTGCGGATGTTCTGCGCGCCCACGGTGTGCTGCGTCCAGCCCAGCGCGTACAGGAACGTGGTGGTTCTGTCGGCGGCGCTGGTGGAAGCCAGCACCTCGCACACCTTCAGGAAGTCCGCTTTCGGCGTGCCGCAGATGTTCTCCACGACGTCCGGCGTATAGCGGGAAACGTGCTGTTTCAGCAGGTTCCACACGCAGCGCGGATGCGTGAGCGTTTCATCCCGCATCGCATAGCCGTTTTCATCGAACTGATAGTTCCAGGACGTTTTATCGTACTGGCGTTTTTCGGCGTCATAGCCGCTAAACAGCCCGTCTTCGAAGGCAAAATCATCCCGCACCAGCAGGTTCGCGTTGGTGTAGTGCTTAACGTATTCCGCGTTAATTTTGTTGTTTTCGATCAGATACAGCAGCACGCCGGACAGGAACGTAATGTCCGTACCGGAGCGGATCGGCGCATAGATATCGGCCACCGATGCCGTACGCGTAAAGCGCGGATCGACGACGATAAGCGTCGCATCGTTGTTGTTTTTCGCTTCCATCGCCCAGCGGAACCCCACCGGATGGGCTTCAGCGGCGTTACCGCCCATCACCACCACGACGTTCGCGTTTTTGATATCAACCCAGTGGTTGGTCATCGCACCGCGACCAAATGTTGGAGCAAGACTTGCTACCGTTGGTCCGTGTCAGACGCGCGCCTGGTTGTCTACCGCCAGCATGCCGAGCGAGCGCACAAATTTTTGCGTCAGCATGCCAGTTTCATTACTGGCCGCCGAGGCGCATAGCATGCCGGTGGAAAGCCAGCGGTTGACCGTCACGCCCTGCGCATTCTTTTCAATAAAGTTGGCGTCGCGGTCGGCTTTCATCAATTTCGCAATACGGGAGAAGGCCTCATCCCAGGAGATACGCTGCCATTTGTCGGAGCCCGGCGCGCGGTATTCGGGGTAGCGCAGGCGGTTTTCGCTGTGGACGTAGTCCAGTAGCCCCGCCCCTTTCGGGCATAACGCCCCGCGACTCACCGGATGATCCGGATCCCCTTCAATGTGATAAATCGCTTCTCTGGCGTTCTTCGCGCCATCGCCCAGGCTATACATTAAAAGCCCACAACCCACGGAGCAGTATGTGCAGGTGTTACGGATCTCTTTGGCGCGCAGCAGTTTATAGTTGCGTGCCTGAGCCAGCGCCATTTTGGGAGCAAATCCCAGCATTGCGGCTGTTGTTCCGGCCATACCGCCCGCGCAGATTTTAAAAAATTGTCTGCGGCTGACGTCCATTGCTGTCCTCGTTATCTGAAAAGACTTCGCGCCGCAAACTAACAGCAAAGCCCCTGATTTTTTTGCGTCAAATCAAGGTCATCAGCCTTCCCCCCCTTAATAGTCACCTCCGCAACGTTTCATTACCCCTTTTTGATTAACGGCTTAAGAGAATAATTCACGACAGCGACAGGCGTAATGCGCTACATTTTTCCTTTAATTTTTATTGTGATGGCGAGTAATGGACAGAAAGAGAGCAACGCTTATTGGGCTGGCGGCAATACTGTTATGGAGCACCATGGTCGGCCTTATTCGCAGCGTGAGTGAGGGATTGGGGCCTGTTGGCGGTGCCGCGATGATTTACACCCTCAGCGGATTACTGTGTCTGGTGACAGTAGGATTTCCTGATATCCGACGGTTTTCTCCCCGCTATCTTATTGCCGGCAGCGTTTTATTTGTCAGCTACGAAATATGTCTGGCGCTGTCGCTGGGCTATGCCGCAACGCGATCGCAGGCGATTGAAGTGGGCATGGTCAATTACCTTTGGCCGAGCCTGACGATCGTATTTGCGATTTTGTTCAACGGGCAAAAGTCTACCCTGTGGGTGATCCCCGGCTTGCTCATTTCGCTGCTGGGCGTGTGCTGGGTATTGGGCGGCGAAGAAGGATTACACCTTGAGGAAATAACCCGCAATGTCGTTTCCAGCCCTCTGAGCTATGCGCTGGCGTTTGCCGGGGCCTTTATCTGGGCCGCCTATTGCACCGTCACCAGCAAATTTGCGAAAGGGCAAAACGGCATCACCCTGTTTGTTTTGCTGACCGCGCTGAGTCTGTGGGTGAAATATGCCCTGAGCGATCAGCCCGACATGGTGTTCACGCTTCCGGTAGCAGTGAAGCTGGTTATGTGCGGTATCGCGCTTGGGTTTGGTTACGCCGCCTGGAATATTGGCATCCTGCACGGTAACGTCACGGTTCTGGCTGCCGTATCCTATTTTACCCCCGTGCTTTCTGCCGCGCTTGCCGCCGCGGTGCTAAGCTCCCCCCTGTCATTCTCGTTCTGGCAAGGCGCGCTGATGGTCTGCGCCGGGTCATTGCTCTGCTGGTACGCCACACGAAAATAACGCTGCTCGACTGGCCGGGGGAATTTCAACCCGGCAACATAATTAACATAAATTTAAAATGTGATCAGACATCAGAATATTTATCATGATAATAGAGCATCTGTTTAAGTTCGGTTTATATTGAACGCCTTCTGTAAAGCCACCTGAAGCGAGTTGACACAAACTGACAACCCAATGAAATTAGTGAGTAATGAATATTAACGCTCTGGATAGCATGGCGTGCAATAATTCAGCTCTGACAGTTTTATGATAATATGCGGAATAGACGCTGAAAAATTAAAACAACCCATTGTTTTTAAAGAAAAGTAGCAATACCACCCTCATTAAACCCTCGGAAATTGCGAAATTTAACGCGATAAACAAAAACCATCAGAAATTATAGTAAAAGCAATAATCCCACTGACTAAATAACTATTAATCGTATAAATTCCGACCATATTGTTTGAATGATCGCCTTCTCACACGATCGAGATCACACTAATTGAAATTATCTCTAATATTTTGAAACTTATTATTGAAATAAGACTACGAGATTTTTAAGAATAGCATGCCATTGACGAACAGCCTCGTTTAGAAATCGTTCAAAGTGGTTCAGGAAATACCGAAAAAAATTATAAGGAACATTTAAGATGAAACTTAAATTAGTTGCAGTGGCAGTCACTTCCATGCTGGCAGCAGGCGTTGTTAACGCTGCCGAAATTTACAACAAAGACGGTAACAAACTGGATCTGTACGGTAAAGTGACAGGTCTGCACTATTTCTCTGATGATGCTGGCGCAGATGGCGATAAAACCTACATGCGTATCGGCTTCAAGGGTGAAACCCAGGTTAACGATCAGCTGTCCGGTTACGGCCAGTGGGAATACCAGATTCAGGGCAACAAAGACGAAGGCGACAACCAGTCCTGGACTCGTGTGGCGTTTGCAGGTCTGAAGTTCGCGGAAGCAGGTTCATTCGATTATGGTCGTAACTACGGCGTGATTTACGACGTGACCTCCTGGACCGACGTTCTGCCAGAATTCGGCGGTGACACCTACGGTGCCGACAACTTCATGCAGTCTCGTGCTAACGGCGTGGCAACCTACCGTAACCAGGACTTCTTCGGTCTGGTTGACGGCCTGAACTTTGCTCTGCAGTATCAGGGTAAAAACGGCAGCGTAAGCGGTGAAAACACCAGCGGTCGCAGCCTGCTGAACCAGAACGGTGACGGCTATGGCGCATCCCTGACTTACGATCTGGGCGAAGGCTTCAGCGTAGGTGGTGCAATGTCCTCCTCCCGTCGTACCGCTGACCAGAATGCGGCTGGCGTATACGGTGAAGGCGACCGCGCAGAAGTATACAGCGGTGGTGTGAAATACGACGCGAACAACATTTACCTCGCGGCGCAATACTCTCAGACCTACAATGCAACCCGTTTCGGTACCTCTAACAACAAGCGTACCGACATTTACGGCTTTGCAAATAAGGCGCAAAACTTCGAAGTTGTGGCCCAGTATCAGTTCGACTTTGGCCTGCGTCCGTCTATCGCTTACCTGCAGTCTAAAGGCAAAGACATCGAAAACTTCGGCGACCAGGATCTGGTGAAATACATCGATGTTGGCACGACCTATTATTTTAACAAAAACATGTCCACCTACGTGGATTACAAAATCAACCTGCTCGATGACAACACGTTCACTCGCCAGGCAGGCATCGGTACCGACAACATCGTAGCGCTGGGTCTGACCTACCAGTTCTAAATCTTGTCTCTCCAAAAGCCAGCTGAACAGCTGGCTTTTTTATCGCCCTCTTTTACCCGCCAGACGACTCCCCGCCCGCTGCCCGCCGCAGCCAGTTTTGCAGCAGCTTGCCGTCCTCGGTCATCTCTGAATCTGAGCGCACGCAGAGGTAGTAGTCGCGTCCGTCATCAATCGGTAGGTCAAAGATCTTCACCAGCTCGCCGCTCTCAAGATACGGCGCAATCAGCGGCTCCCGCATCAGCGCACACCCCAGACCCGCCTGTACGCCCGCCAGCGTCAGCAGACCGTCCTCAAACATTGGACCGCTGCGGCGAACGGGACGCTTCACCCCCTGCTGTACAAACCACTGCGCCCACGTCGTGCGCTCCTCATCGTGCAGCAGCGGCATCTGCAGCAGTTGCTCAGGCGTGTCGATATGGCCGTGAATGCGCAAAAACGCTCGGCTGCACACCGGCACCATCTGTCCGGAAATCAGCTTTTCACTCTGATAGCCCGCCCACTGGCCGTTGCCAAAACGAATCGACATATCCGACGCGTCGCTCAGATAGTTACGGTGGTTGGCATACACCACGTTAATCTCGGTCTGCGGGTTGGCGCGCATAAACGCAGGCAAGCGCGGGATAAACCACCCCATACCAAAAAGCGGGATCAGGCTGATGGTGACCTGACGCGTTTGCGCCTGCTCCGCCAGATGCTCCGTCGCCTGGCGCAGCACGTTAAAGGCCGCACGGATCGAGCGGTAATATTCCCGCCCGTGCTGGCTCAGCACCAGCCTGCGCCCCTGACGCTCCGTCAGCGGCATTTGCAGGTACCCTTCGAGCACCCTGAGCTGATGGCTGACGGCCGACGGAGAAATGTCCAGCTCCTGCGCGGCCAGCGTGACGCTGCCCAGCCGGGCGATGGCCTCAAAGGCACGCACAGCCCGAAGCGGCGGATCGTTTGCAAGGCGACTTTCTGCATACGCAGGCAGGCCAACCAATTGTTCTGTTTTATTCATATGTTGATTTCTTTAGGCTTTTCACCCAAAAACAGGTCTTCATTATATTTATATAAATCATAAAGATAGAAAAATATCTATTTATCATAAGAAATAATAGATGCGTATTTTACAATTTTATTCATTTATTGGATGGTAGCCGCAGAACGAGCACTTTGCGGGTACAGACGTTGGATACACTCATACAACAACTGATCAACGGTGTGATGCTGGGAAGCATCTACGCGCTGATCGCGCTGGGCTATACCATGGTGTATGGCATTTTGCGCATTATTAACTTTGCTCACGGCGATATTCTGATGGTCGGCGCGCTCACCACGCTCTCCGCCATGAACGCCCTGAACACCACCTTCCCGCATATGCCGCAGCTGTTGCAGCTCGGCGTTGCCCTGATGATTGCCATGGCCGTCTGCGCCCTGCTGGCGATGGCCGTGGAACGCTTTGCCTACCGTCGACTGCGCAACGCCCCGCGCCTCGCGCCGCTGATCTCGGGTATCGGCGTTTCGGTCCTGCTGCAAACCGTGGCGATGATTATCTGGACGCGCAACCCGCTGATGTTCCCGCAGATCCTGCCGATGGACCCTATCGCCGTCACGTCAGGCAGCGAAGCGCATCCTCCTGCCATCGTCACCGTCACCGGTATCGTCACCGTTGTCCTTGCGCTGGCGGTGATGACCGGGCTGTGGCTGCTGGTGGAATACACCCGTCTGGGGCGCGGCATGCGCGCCGTGGCGGAAAACCCGCGCGTGGCCACGCTGATGGGGGTTAACCCAAACGCCATCATCACCCTGACGTTTGCGATTGGCGGGGCGTTTGCAGCGCTGGCAGGCGTGATGATGGCCAGCAATTACGGTAACGCCAGCTTCTCGATGGGCTTTTTGCCCGGGATCAAAGCCTTTACCGCCGCCGTGCTGGGGGGCATTGGTAACATTCGTGGCGCCATGATTGGCGGCATCCTGCTCGGCATTATCGAAGCGCTGGGCGCAGGCTACCTGGGTGAACTGACGCACGGCGTATTTGGCAGCAACTATCAGGATGTCTTTGCCTTTATGGTGCTGATCCTGGTGCTGGTCTTCCGTCCGGCTGGCCTGCTGGGCGAGCGCGTGGCGAACAGGGCGTAAGGAATTCCATGACAACACTTCAACTCCAGACCCCGGCGACGACGCGCAAATTCTGGTCAGGCATGAGCCTGTTCTGCCTCGCGCTGCTGATTGCGCCCGTGGTGGCCACGCAGCTTGGCGGCAACTACTGGGTGCGCGTCATCGACTTCGCCCTGCTCTACATCATGCTGGCGCTCGGGCTTAACATTGTGGTGGGCTATACCGGCCTGCTGGACATGGGCTTTATCGCCTTTTACGCGGTCGGCGCCTACCTCGCGGCACTGATGGCTTCCCCGCACCTGCTGGAGGTGTTCCCGATCCTCGGCGTCTGGTTCCCGGAGGGGCTGCATACCTCGTATCTGCTCATTATTCCGCTGGCCGCCCTCGTCGCGGCCGTCTGCGGGATTTTACTCGGTGCTCCTACGCTCAAGCTGCGCGGGGACTACCTGGCGATAGTGACCCTCGGCTTTGGCGAAATTATCCGCATCCTGATGCGTAACCTCGACCGTCCGGTGAACATCACCAACGGCGCAAAGGGCATAACCGGAGTGGATACGCTGAACCTGTTCGGCCTGAAGTTCAGCGGCGTATACCACTGGTTTGGTTTCAAAGTACCCGCGCTGTGGCTGTGGTACTACCTGCTGATGCTGGTGATTATCGCGATCGTCTTCGTCTGCCTGCGCCTGCAGCATTCCCGTATCGGCCGCGCCTGGCACGCCATCCGCGAGGATGAAGATGTGGCCCGTGCGATGGGCATCAACGTGCGTAACTATAAGCTGCTCGCCTTTGCGATGGGCGCCTCCTTTGGCGGCGTGGCGGGTGCGCTTTTCGGCGCGTTTCAGGGCTTTGTCTCCCCGGAATCCTTCACGTTACAGGAATCGATTGCCGTACTGGCGATGGTGGTGCTGGGCGGTATGGGGCACATTCCGGGCGTGATCCTGGGCGCGGTACTGCTTACCGCCCTGCCGGAACTGCTGCGCAGCCAGGCAGCGCCGGTGCAGCAGGCGCTGTTCGGTACGGTGCTGATTGACCCTGAAGTGCTGCGCCAGCTGTTTTACGGCCTGGCGCTGGTGTTGGTGATGCTGGTGCGCCCGTCCGGCATCTGGCCGGTACGCCACAAGGAGGTGAAGGCATGAGTCTGTTAACCGTACGCAACATGAGAAAACGCTTCGGCGGGCTGACTGCCGTGGATGACGTTTCGATTACCGTGAACAGAGGCGAGATCTACGGGCTGATCGGCCCCAACGGCGCGGGAAAAACCACCTGCTTTAACCTGATCACCGGGCTTTATCCGGCGGACAGCGGCGAATTTTCGATTGCCGATAAGCCCTACTTCCCGAAGCAGATAGAGAAAGTGACCGCCGCCGGGATTGCCCGCACCTTCCAGAACGTGCGCCTCTTCAACGAGATGTCGGTGCTGGAAAACGTGATGGTGGGCCGCCACGTGCGCACCCGTAACGGCCTGTGGGCCGCGCTGAGCCGCCACAAACGCGCCCGCGAGGAAGAGAAGCAGACCCGCGAGCTGGCCTGGCACTGGCTGGACTATACCGGCATTGCGCAGTTCGCCCACTATCGCGCCTGCGACCTGGCCTATGGCCATCAGCGTCGGCTTGAAATCGCCCGCGCGCTGGCAACGGATCCGCTGCTGCTGGCGCTGGATGAACCCGCTGCCGGGATGAACGCGGCGGAAAAAGTGGCGCTCGGCGAGCTGCTCATCCGCATCCGCGATGACGGCAAAACCCTGCTGATGATTGAGCATGACGTCAAGCTGGTGATGGGCATCTGCGATCGCCTGACGGTCCTTGATTACGGAAAAACGCTCGCCAGCGGCACGCCGGAAAGCGTGCGGCGCGACCCGGCAGTGGTCGCCGCCTGGCTTGGAGGTCACGCCCATGTCTGAATTACTGAAGGTAGAACGTCTGGACGTGCATTACGGCGGCATTCAGGCCGTACGCGATGTCTCCTTTACCCTGCGCGAGGGCGAACAGGCTACGCTGATTGGCGCTAACGGCGCGGGGAAAAGTTCCACCGTGCGCGCCATTACCGGGCTGGAAAGCTTTAGCGGCAGCATTGACTTCAACGGTAAAGCGGTGCGTAAACAGAGTCCGGAGACCCTGCTTCGCGACGGGCTGGTGATGGTCCCGGAGGGCCGCGGGATCTTCTCCCGCATGACGGTGCTGGAAAACCTGCAGATGGGCGCCTGGCTCAGGCGTGACACTGTCACCGTCAGGCGCGAGATGAACGAAATTTTCGAGCGCTTCCCGCGTCTGGGCGAGCGCCAGCATCAGCTTGCCGGGCTGCTGTCCGGCGGCGAGCAACAGCTGCTGGCCCTTAACCGCGCCCTGCTCAGCCGCCCGCGCCTGCTGATCCTCGACGAGCCGTCAATGGGCCTTGCCCCGAAGATGGTCGAGAACATATTTGCCGTTATTGCCGGGCTACGCGAGCGCGGCGTCGCCCTGCTGCTTATCGAACAAAACGCCCGGCTCGCGCTGGAGGTGACCGACAGCGCGTGGGTGATGGACAGCGGCAGCATTGTTCATCATGGCGAATCGAAAGCGCTGCTCAACGACGACCAGATTGCACAGATTTATTTGGGCGAAATGCCCGTTTAACCACACCAGCCAACATCAGGGAAATACAATGAAAACAGTAAAAATCAGTGCGCTCAGCGCCGCTATTCTCCTCGGCAGCTTTGCCTCGACGGCCACGTGGGCCGCTGACGGTGAAACCGTGGTCATCGGTCTGGCAGGCCCGCTGACCGGCCCATCTGCCCGTATCGGGAAAGATCTGGAGAACGGCGCGCAGCTGGCCATTGACGACATCAACAAGCAGCACCCGACTATCGGCGGCAAAGCGGTCACCTTCAAACTGCAGTCCGAAGACGATCAGTCCGACCCGCGTACCGCCGTGGCCGTCGCGCAGCGTCTGGTGGACAGCGATGTGGCGGGCGTGGTCGGCCACTGGAACACCGGCACCAGCATTCCTGCGGCCCGCATTTATCACGATGCAGGAATCGCCCAGGTGGCACCGGTCGCAACCGGTCATGCCTATACCCAGCAGGGTTTTGACACCAGCTTCCGCGTGATGGGCCACGACGATGACGGCGGTCAGCTCGCCGGTCAGTACGCGGTTAACACCCTGAAAGCCAAACGCATTGCGGTGATCGACGACCGCACCGCCTTCGGTCAGGGGCTTGCAGACCAGTTTATTAAATCGCTGGAAGCCCAGGGCGTGAAAATTGTCGATCGTCAGTACGTGGATGACAAAACGGTCGATTTCAGCGCCGTACTGACCGCTATCCGCAGTAAAAACGCCGATCTGATCTTCTTCGGCGGCGTCGACAGCCAGGCCGCACCGCTGGCTCGCCGCATCAAACAGCTGGGCATGAATGCCACGCTGATGGGCGCAGGCGGATTCGTCAGCCAGACGTTCCTGAAGCTGGCGCAGAAAGAAGGCGAAGGCGTTGTGGCGCTGGAGCCGGGTCTGCCCGTTGACCAGATGCCGGGTGGTAAAGCGTTCGAGCAGGCGTACCAGTCCCGCTACCACACCCATATCGAACTGCACGCCCCGTTCGCCTATGACGCCACCCGCGTGCTGGTGGCGGCGATGGAAAAAGCAGACTCCGTTGAGCCGTCCGACTATCTGCCCGCCCTGCGCGCCATCAGCTACTCCGGCGTGACCGGACAGATCGCGTTTGATAAAGAGGGCAACCTGAAATCGCCGTCGTTCACGGTGTATAAGGTTGTCGACGGCAAATGGCAGCCGCAGACCGTGCTGGGCGGCGCAAAAGCGAAGTAACGCAGCGAGGCAATGTGATGAGTGATTATAACGAGCTGGGCATTCTCGCCCGCCGCAAAATTGAAGCCGAAATTATTAAGCCAATTTATGAAATCCTGGTGCGCGAGATAGGGAAAGACCGTGCCCAGGCGGTGATTGGTGAGGCCATTGAGCAGGCCGCGATTGATGCTGGCAAAGGGTTTGCCAGCAAAGAACCCAACGGCGCAAACATCAAGAGCTTTATCGCCCTGCAGTATCTGTGGGAGAAAGATAACGCCCTGGAGGTGAAGGTGATTGACGCCGACGACCAGCAGTACAACTACAACGTGACCCGCTGTCGCTACGCGGAGATGTACCACGAGATGGGGCTGGGCGAAATTGGTCACCTGCTCTCCTGCGCGCGCGATGAAAAATTCATCGTGGGCTATGCGCCCGACGTAGAGCTAACCCGCACCACCACCATTATGCAGGGCGGCGCGTGCTGTGATTTCCGTTACCGCAGCAGTAAGGACAAGCCATGATCCGCGTCAACGCCGAACGGCTGTGGTCAACGCTTGAGATGATGGCGCAGATCGGCGGCACGCCCGCCGGTGGCGTCACCCGTCTGGCACTGAGCGAGGAAGATCGCGTTGCGCGTCATCTGCTTCGCGACTGGGCGCTGGACGCCGGTTTTACCTGTGACCTCGACAGCATGGGCAACATGTTTATCCGTCGTGCGGGGAAAAATCCGCAGCTTGCCCCGGTCATGACCGGTTCGCACGTGGATACGCAGCCGCTGGGGGGGAACTACGACGGGGTTTACGGCGTGCTGGCCGGGCTGGAGCTGCTGCGAACGCTCAACGACCATCACATTGAGACGGAACGTGACGTTGTGCTGGTCAACTGGACCAACGAAGAAGGCGCGCGCTTCGCGCCAGCCATGCTCTCTTCTGGGGTCTGGACGGGGCAATTTAGCGAAGCGTACGCCCATGCCCGCGCCGATCACGATGGCATCACCGTGGGTGAAGCCCTGGATAACATCGGCTACCGGGGTGAAGCCCCTGCCCGTGCGTTTCCGGTTTACGCCTGCTACGAGCTGCACATCGAGCAGGGCCCGATTCTGGAAGACGAAGGTCTGGATATCGGGCTCGTCCGCGCGGCAATGGGCCAGCGCTGGTTTACCCTGACGCTGGACGGGTTTGCCGCCCACGCAGGAACGACGCCGATGCACAGCCGCCGCGACGCGCTGACCGCCTTCGCGGAGCTGGCGCTGAAGGTGGAGGAGATTGGCTATCGGCATGCGCCGGACGGACGGGCGACGATCGGTATGGCGCAGGTTACGCCAAACTCGCGCAACGTCGTGCCGTCTCGGGTGGTCTGCAGCGTGGAGTTTCGCCATCCGGCGCTGACGGCGCTGGAAGCCATGGAGGCAGCGCTGCATAAGGTGGCTGAAAGCCTGAGCCTGCGCGGGGTGGCGGCTGTCGTTGAGCGCATCTTTGACTACGCGCCCATCGCGTTTGATGCCGAATGTCTGGCCCGCACGGAGAAGGCCGTGGCGGAACTGGGCTACTCGGCGAAACCGATGGTCTCCGGCGCGGGACACGACGCCTGCTATGTGAGCAAAATTGCCCCTGCCAGCATGATTTTTATCCCCTGCGTGAAGGGCATCAGCCATAACGAAGCGGAAAGGATCCTGCCGGAGTGGTCGGAAAAAGGGGCGAACGTGCTGTTGCACAGCGTGTTGGCCGCGGCCCAGGAACAATAAACCGAGTGGCGCGGCTCGGACAACCGCGCCCGCAGGCCCGGTAAGCGCAGCGCCACCGGGCGTGTTTTACCCCTTCGGCACCTTCGCCAGGCTGAACCAGATCCCGACAGCCAGCAGCAACAGCATTCCGCCCGCACTCCCCAGCGCCACGCTGTGGGAAGTAATAAACGCACTTTTCGCCGCCTCAATCACCGGCTCCGCGAGGGACGGCGTCAGTTCCTGCGCCACCTTCATCGCTTCACCAATCGATGACGAGGCTTTATCGACGAGCGAGGCATGCAGCCCCTGCGGCAGCGCAATCGACGCCGAGAAGCTGCGGGTCAACAGCAGACCAAAAATGGCGATCCCCAGCCCGGCCCCCAGCTCATAGGACATGGTTTCAATGGCTCCGGCGGCAGCCGCCTTCTCTTTCGGCGCGGCCGCCATAATGGCCGAGGTCGAGGCCAGCAGCGCGCTGGCGGCACTGAAGCCGAGCAGCACCATCAGCCCCCACGCCTGCCACTGCTGCGTGCTGAAGTCGAGCGTCGACAGGCCGATAAAGCTGACCGCGCTCAGCCCCATGCCACCCGCAGCGACAATGCGTAGCCCCAGACGGCCCACCAGCACACCGGCAATCGGTCCGCTGAACCCGCTGGCCACCATTACCGGGAGCATAAACATGCCCGCCTCGAACGGCGTAAAGCCATGGACAAACTGCAGTTCCTGCGCCATCAGCAATTCAAAGCCCACCAGGGCGATCATCGCCGTCATCGCCATTACCACGCCGCTTAAAATGATGCGGTGACAGAACAGGCGCATGTCGATCATCGGCACGCGGGCGCGCAGCTGGATGCGCACAAAAATAAACAGCATCACGGCACCCGTCAGCAGGGTACACGCCACCTGCCACGGCGCCAGAGCGCCCTTAAGCGCGGTTTTGGCGCTGTAGACCAGCAGCAAAATCGCCACAATCAGCATGATGGCATGGCTGATATTCAGCGGCTGCTCCGGTCGGCCCTGCTGACGGGGGACAAAACGCGCGGCCAGCGACACCACCACCAGCACAATCGGTACGTTGATCAAAAACACCGATCCCCAGTAAAAATGCTCCAGCAGCATACCGCCAATCAGCGGGCCAAACGCTGCCCCGCCGGAACCGACCGCCGCCCAGACGCCGAGCGCGATGTTGCGATCTTTCGCGTCGGTAAAGAGCGTGCGGATCCCCGCCAGAGTGGCAGGAATGATCATGGCCGCACCAATCGCCAGCGAGGCGCGCGCCGCGATCAGCCACCCTGCTGAGGGAGCAAACGCTGCCGCCAGCGATGACAGGCCAAACAGCGTGCTGCCGATCATCAACAACCGTTTAAAACCGATGCGGTCACCCAGGGCGCCCATCGGCAGCACCATTCCCGCCATCACCAGCGAGTAAATATCGATGATCCACAATAGTTCATTGCCGCTGGCGCCCAGCGTCATGCTCAATGTCGGCGCCGCTACGTGCAGCACCGTCGCGTCAATCGCCACCGGGATATACACCAGCACGATAATCACTAACGCTAACCACTGACGAAACATAAATTTCCTTTTCATCTCAAACCTGGACACATGTCCAGATTGCGATCCTACGTAAAGTTGAACGCGTGTCCAGCTTTTTGTTACACTCGTTTCATTCCTATTGAGAGTAGTGAAAAAATGCAATATTTGAGCAAGGAAGAGAGACGGGAAGCGATCCTGCAGGCCGCGATGCGCGTAGCGCTGGCCGAGGGGCTGGCAGCCATGACGGTACGGCGAATTGCCGCAGAAGCGGGCGTCGCGACCGGACAGGTCCACCACCACTTCGCCTCCGGCGGCGAGCTAAAATCGCTGGCCTTTGTGCGCGTGATCCGCGAGCTGCTGGATGCCGACGTGGTGGGTGAAAACGCCAGCTGGCGGGAACGGCTGCACAGCATGCTCGGCAGTGACGACGGCGGGCTTGAGCCTTACATTCGCCTCTGGCGGGAAGCTCAAATTCTCGCCAGCCGGGATCCTGAAATCAACGCGGCTTACGCCCTGACCATGGAGATGTGGCATCAGGAGACCGTGGCGATTATCCGCGCCGGGGCGGAGGCCAACGCCTTTACGCTTACCGATCGCGCGGAAAATATTGCCTGGCGATTGATCGGGCTGGTTTGTGGGCTTGATGGGATAACGATTTTAAATATGCCCGAAATGGACGATGCGGCGTTTAATAAGCATCTCGATAAACTTATCTCCCTCGAATTGGGTTAATACTCCCAACGGAGTATTATTTACCGCGAGTTTTACAATTAGTAACACATTAAGCGAACCCATATTTCCTTTCGAATCTCAGGGGTTCGCTTTTTTATCTATCCTTT
This sequence comes from Enterobacter sp. FB, assembly GCF_000805795.1. Taxonomy (NCBI): domain Bacteria; kingdom Pseudomonadati; phylum Pseudomonadota; class Gammaproteobacteria; order Enterobacterales; family Enterobacteriaceae; genus Enterobacter; species Enterobacter sp. FB. The sequence continues at coordinate 1,585,750 of NZ_JSZC01000013.1, forward strand.
CAGTTGTATCCAAAAACATCCAATAAACCAACCAGCACACTCACATCTATCTAACTGTTTTCATTTGTTTTCTCTTCATTCTGGCGAGCAAGAGGGTGATATGTCACAACAAAGTGAGAAGAGTAATCCGCATCTGTTAAGTAACTGGAAACCGGAAAATGTGCAATTTTGGGAAAACAAAGGAAAACATATCGCGCGAAGAAACCTGTGGATTTCCGTCGCCTGTTTGCTGTTAGCGTTTTGCGTCTGGATGTTATTTAGCGCCATTGCCGTCAATCTGAATAAAGTCGGATTTAATTTCACCACCGATCAACTTTTTATGCTAACGGCATTACCTTCTCTCTCCGGCGCGATATTGCGCGTCCCCTATTCGTTTATGGTGCCCATATTTGGCGGACGATACTGGACGGTATTGAGTACCGTCATCCTGATCATTCCCTGCGTCTGGCTGGGGATGGCCATTCAGAACACCGCGACGCCTTACTGGATCTTTATCGTGATTGCCCTGCTCTGCGGCTTTGCAGGCGCCAACTTTGCCTCCAGCATGGGCAACATCAGCTTCTTCTTCCCCAAAGCAAAACAGGGTAGCGCGCTCGGTATTAACGGCGGGCTCGGCAACCTGGGCGTCAGCGTGATGCAGCTGGTCGCGCCGCTGGTGATCTTCCTGCCGATGTTTACCTTCCTGGGCGTGGAGGGCGTACCGCAGGATGACGGTTCCACCCTGTGGCTGGCCAATGCGGCCTGGATATGGGCGCCGCTGCTGCTGCTGGCCACCCTTGCGGCCTTCTTTGGAATGAACGATATCGCCAGCTCCAAGGCCTCTATCGCCAGCCAGCTCCCGGTGCTGAAGCGCTTTCATCTCTGGCTGCTGAGCCTGCTCTATCTGGCGACCTTCGGCTCGTTTATCGGCTTCTCGGCGGGCTTTGCCATGCTGTCAAAAACCCAGTTTCCGGACGTCAACATTCTGCACCTCGCCTTCTTTGGCCCTCTAATCGGTGCGCTGGCGCGATCAGCGGGCGGAATGATCTCTGACAAACTGGGCGGCGTGCGGGTCACGCTGATTAACTTCGTCTTTATGGCCCTCTTCAGCGCCCTGATCTTCCTGACGCTGCCCGGCTCTGGCTCCGGCAGCTTCGTCGCGTTCTATCTGGTCTTTATGGGGCTGTTCCTCACCGCCGGGCTCGGCAGCGGATCCACCTTCCAGATGATCGCGATTATCTTCCGCCAAATCACGCTCGACCGCGTCAAAAAGCAGGGCGGCACGGACGAGCAGGCGCAGCACGAAGCGGTGACAGAAACCGCCGCCGCGCTGGGCTTTATCTCCGCTATCGGCGCCGTTGGCGGGTTCTTCATTCCCAAAGCCTTTGGCACCTCGCTGGCGATGACCGGATCGCCGGTCGGCGCCATGAAGGTGTTCCTCGTGTTTTACATCGTCTGCGTGCTCGTTACCTGGCTGGTGTATGGCCGCAAATCCGCAAAACAAGAATAACTACACGTCCGAAGCAGGAGAAATGTCATGAGCAAACTGTTGGATCGCTTTCGTTATTTCAAAACAAAGGGGGACAGCTTCGCCAACGGGCACGGGCAGGTATATAACACCAACCGCGACTGGGAGGACGGCTACCGTCAGCGCTGGCAGTTCGACAAGATCGTGCGCTCCACCCACGGCGTGAACTGTACCGGCTCCTGCAGCTGGAAGATTTACGTTAAAAACGGCCTCGTGACCTGGGAAACCCAGCAGACCGACTATCCGCGCACCCGCCCTGACCTGCCCAACCACGAACCGCGCGGCTGCCCGCGCGGGGCGAGCTACTCGTGGTATCTCTATAGCGCCAACCGTCTTAAATACCCGCTGGTGCGCCGCAGGCTGATTGAGCTGTGGCGCGAGGCGCTGGCGCAGCATACCGATCCGGTGCTGGCCTGGGACGCCATCCAGAGCGATCCGCAAAAGGCGCAAAGCTACAGGAAGGCGCGGGGTAAAGGCGGGTTTATACGCTCGAACTGGAAAGAGCTGAACCAGCTGATTGCCGCCGCCAACGTCTGGACCATCAAAAACTATGGTCCGGACCGCGTGGCCGGTTTTTCCCCTATTCCGGCGATGTCGATGGTCTCCTACGCCGCCGGCACGCGCTATCTTTCCCTGCTGGGCGGTACCTGCCTGAGCTTCTACGACTGGTACTGCGACCTGCCGCCGGCGTCGCCGATGACCTGGGGCGAGCAGACCGACGTGCCGGAGTCCGCCGACTGGTACAACTCCAGCTACATCATTGCCTGGGGCTCGAACGTGCCGCAGACGCGTACTCCGGACGCCCATTTCTTCACCGAGGTGCGCTACAAGGGCACCAAAACCGTCGCCATCACGCCGGACTTCTCGGAAGTCGCGAAGCTGAGCGACCAGTGGCTGTCCCCCAAACAGGGCACCGACAGCGCCCTCGCCATGGCGATGGGCCACGTGATCCTCAAAGAGTTCCACCTCGATAACCCGAGCGATTACTTCCTCAACTACTGCCGCCGCTATACCGATATGCCGATGCTGGTGCTGTTGGACGAGCAGGAAGACGGTCACGTGGTGCCTGGGCGTATGCTGCGCGCCTCGGACCTTGTCGACGGGCTGGGGGAAGCCAATAACCCGGAGTGGAAGACCGTCGCCTTTGATATTGCCGGAAACCTGGTAGTACCAAACGGCTCCATCGGCTTTCGCTGGGGAGAAAAAGGCAAATGGAACCTGGAGCCACAGGCTGCGGGCCACGACACCGAACTGACGCTGTCGCTGCTCATCACCCACGACAGCGTGGCCGATGTCGCCTTCCCCTACTTTGGCGGCAACGAGAACCCGCATTTCCGCAGCGTGAAGCAGGATCCGGTGCTGACGCGCCGCGTGCCGAGCAAAACCCTGACGCTTGCCGACGGCAGCGAGAAACGGGTAGTCAGCGTTTACGATCTGGTGATGGCGAACTACGGTCTCGATCGCGGTCTGGAGGACAGCAACGCCGCAGAGAGCTATGACCAGGTCAAAGCCTATACCCCCGCCTGGGGCGAGCAGATCACCGGCGTGCCCGCCAGGCTGATTGAAAAAATCGCCCGCGAGTTTGCCGACACGGCGCACAAAACCCACGGCCGGTCGATGATCATTCTCGGTGCAGGGGTGAACCACTGGTACCACATGGACATGAACTACCGCGGGATGATCAACATGCTGGTCTTCTGTGGCTGCGTCGGGCAGAGCGGCGGCGGCTGGTCGCACTATGTCGGCCAGGAGAAGCTGCGCCCGCAAACCGGCTGGCTGCCGCTGGCCTTCGCGCTGGACTGGAACCGTCCGCCGCGCCAGATGAACAGCACCTCCTTCTTCTACAACCACGCCAGCCAGTGGCGCTACGAGAAGCTGACCGCGCAGGAGCTGCTCTCCCCGCTGGCGGACGCCTCGAGGTTCACCGGCCACCTGATTGATTTCAACGTCCGCGCCGAGCGCATGGGCTGGCTGCCGTCGGCGCCGCAGCTCAACCTCAACCCGCTGCACATCAAGGCCCGCGCGGACGCGGCGGGCATCACGCCGCAGGAGTACACCGTTCAGGCGTTAAAATCGGGCGATATCCGCTTCGCCTGCGAGCAGCCGGACAACGGTAAGAACCACCCGCGCAACCTGTTCGTCTGGCGCTCTAACCTGCTCGGCTCGTCCGGGAAAGGCCATGAGTACATGCTGAAATACCTGCTCGGCACCGAGAGCGGGATTCAGGGCGAGGATTTAGGCTCAACCGACGACGTGAAGCCTGAGGAAGTGGAGTGGCAGACCGCCGCCATCGAGGGCAAGCTGGACCTGCTGGTAACGCTCGACTTCCGCATGTCCAGCACCTGCCTGTTCTCGGATATCGTTCTGCCGACCGCCACCTGGTATGAAAAAGACGATATGAATACCTCGGACATGCACCCGTTTATTCACCCGCTCTCTGCCGCCGTCGACCCGGCGTGGGAATCGCGCAGCGACTGGGAGATCTACAAGGGCATCGCCAAAGTTTTCTCCGAGGTCTGCGTCGGCCACCTGGGCACCGAAACCGACGTGGTGTTGCAGCCGTTACAGCACGACTCCCCGGCGGAACTGTCGCAGCCGTTTGATATTCAGGACTGGCGCAAAGGGGAATGCGATCTGATCCCCGGGAAAACGGCCCCGAACATCGCGGTCGTCGAGCGGAACTACCCGGAAACTTACGAACGCTTCACCGCCCTCGGCCCGCTGATGGACACACTCGGCAACGGCGGAAAAGGCATATCGTGGAACACCCAGAACGAGGTGGATTTCCTCGGCAAGCTCAACTACGTCAAGCTCGACGGCCCGTCGAAAGGCCGACCGCGCATTGAAACCGCCATTGATGCCTCCGAGGTGATCCTCGCCCTCGCGCCGGAAACCAACGGCCAGGTGGCGGTGAAGGCCTGGGAAGCGCTCGGCGAGCTGACCGGGCGCGATCACACCCATCTGGCGCTGAACAAGGAAGATGAGAAGATCCGCTTCCGCGATATCCAGGCGCAGCCGCGTAAAATCATCTCCAGCCCGACCTGGTCCGGCCTGGAGAGCGAGCACGTCTCCTATAACGCGGGCTATACCAACGTTCACGAGCTGATCCCGTGGCGCACGCTGTCTGGCCGCCAGCAGCTGTATCAGGATCATCCCTGGATGCGCGCGTTCGGAGAGAGCCTGGTGGCCTATCGTCCACCGATTGACACCCGCAGCGTCACCCATATGCGCGAGATCCCGCCGAACGGCTTCCCGGAAAAAGCGCTCAACTTCCTGACGCCGCACCAGAAATGGGGCATTCACTCCACCTATAGCGAAAACCTGCTGATGCAGACCCTGTCGCGCGGCGGGCCCATCGTCTGGATCAGCGAAACCGACGCCCGCGAGCTGGGCATTGAGGACAACGACTGGATCGAGGCCTTCAACGCCAACGGCGCCCTCACCGCCCGCGCGGTAGTCAGCCAGCGCGTGCCGCCGGGCATGACCATGATGTACCACGCTCAGGAGCGCATCCTGAACATTCCGGGTTCCGAGGTGACCGGACGGCGCGGCGGGATCCACAACTCGGTGACCCGCGTCTGCCCGAAACCGACGCATATGATCGGCGGCTACGCCCAGCTGGCGTACAGCTTCAACTATTACGGCACCGTCGGCTCCAACCGCGACGAGTTCATCATGATCCGCAAAATGAAAAACATTAACTGGCTGGACGGCGAAGGTCGGGATCAGGTCCAGGAGGCGAAAAAATGAAAATACGCTCACAGGTTGGCATGGTTCTGAATCTCGATAAATGCATCGGCTGCCACACCTGCTCGGTCACCTGCAAGAACGTCTGGACCGGGCGTGAAGGGATGGAATATGCGTGGTTCAACAACGTGGAGACCAAACCGGGGATCGGCTACCCGAAAAACTGGGAGGATCAGGAGGAGTGGCAAGGCGGCTGGATCCGCGGCATTCACGGCAAGCTGACCCCACGCCTCGGCGGCAAAATGGGCGTGCTGTCGAAGATTTTCGCCAACCCCGTCCTGCCGCAGATTGACGATTACTATGAGCCCTTTACCTTTGACTATCAGGATCTGCACCGCGCGCCGGAGGGCGATCACCTCCCTACCGCCCGCCCGCGCTCGCTGATTGACGGCAAGCGGATGGACAAAATCGTCTGGGGACCCAACTGGGAGGAGCTGCTGGGGGGCGAGTTCGAAAAACGCGCCCGCGACCGTAACTTCCAGAAGATCCAGAAGGAGATGTACGGCCAGTTCGAAAATACCTTCATGATGTACCTGCCGCGCCTGTGCGAGCACTGTCTCAACCCGAGCTGCGTGGCCACCTGCCCGAGCGGCGCCATCTACAAGCGCGAAGAGGACGGCATTGTGCTGATCGACCAGGATAAATGCCGCGGCTGGCGCCTGTGCATCAGCGGCTGTCCCTACAAAAAGATCTACTTCAACTGGAAGAGCGGCAAGTCAGAAAAATGCATCTTCTGCTACCCGCGCATTGAATCCGGCCAGCCGACCGTCTGCTCGGAAACCTGCGTCGGGCGCATCCGCTATCTCGGCGTGCTGCTGTATGACGCGGACCGTATTGAGGAGGCGGCCAGCACCGAGCATGAAACCGATCTGTACGAGCGCCAGTGCGACGTGTTCCTCAACCCGAACGATCCGGCGGTGATTGAGGAAGCGCTGAAGCAGGGTATTCCGCAGAACGTGATTGACGCCGCCCAGCGTTCCCCGGTCTACAAAATGGCGATGGACTGGAAGCTGGCTCTGCCGCTGCACCCGGAATACCGCACCCTGCCGATGGTCTGGTACGTGCCGCCGCTGTCGCCGATTCAGTCCTACGCGGACGCCGGCGGCCTGCCGCAGAGCGACGGCGTTCTTCCCGCAGTCGAAAGCCTGCGCATTCCGGTGCAGTATCTGGCGAACATGCTCAGCGCGGGCGATACCGGCCCGGTGCTGCGCGCCCTGAAGCGCATGATGGCAATGCGTCACTACAAGCGTTCCCAGACCGTGGAAGGCGTGACCGATACCCGCGCCATTGAAGAGGTCGGCCTGACCGAAGCGCAGGTTGAGGAGATGTACCGCTATCTGGCGATTGCCAACTACGAAGACCGCTTCGTGATCCCGACCAGCCACCGCGAAATGGCGCGCGACGCCTTCCCGGAGAAAAACGGCTGCGGCTTCACCTTCGGCGACGGCTGCCACGGCTCCGATACGAAATTCAACCTCTTCAACAGCAGCCGCATCGACGCGATCAACATCACCGAGGTGCGCGAACACGGGGAGGGAGAGTAATGCAGATCCTCAAAATCATCGCGCTGCTGATCGAGTATCCCGATGAGACCCTGTGGGAAAACCGTGATGAAGCGCTTTCGTTAATTGCGCAGGACGCGCCCATGCTGCTGCCGTTTGCCCGCCAGCACCTGAGCGCCCCGCTGCTGGATAAGCAGGCCGAGTGGTGCGAAGTGTTTGAGCGCGGTCGCGCGACGTCGCTGCTGCTGTTCGAGCACGTTCACGCCGAGTCCCGCGATCGCGGCCAGGCGATGGTCGACCTGATGAGCCAGTATGAGAAAGCGGGTCTTGAGCTGGACTGCCGCGAGCTGCCGGACTACCTGCCGCTCTACCTGGAATACCTGAGCATCGTATCCGATGACGAAGCGCGTGACGGGCTGCAAAACGTCGCACCAATTCTGGCGCTGATTGGCGGCCGCCTGAAACAGCGCGGCGTGGCGCACTATCAGCTGTTTGACGCCCTGCTGGCGCTGGCGGGAACGCGGCTTTCCAGCGACAGCGTGGCGAAACAGGTGTCCGATGAAAAACGGGATGATACCCGCCAGGCGCTGGACGCCGTGTGGGAAGAGGAACAGGTGAAGTTTATCGAAGACAACGCCACATCGTGCGACAGCTCGCCGATGCAGCAATATCAACGACGCTTTAGCCAGGACGTCGCGCCGCAGTACGTGGACGTCAGCGCCGGAGGCCCAAAATGACACACTACCTGAACGTGTTTTTCTATGATATTTACCCCTACATCTGCGCCACCGTCTTTTTCCTCGGCAGCTGGTTGCGCTACGACTACGGGCAGTACACCTGGCGCGCCTCGTCGAGCCAGATGCTCAGCAAGCGCGGGATGAACTGGGGCTCTAACCTGTTTCATATCGGGATTCTGGGGATCTTCTTCGGGCACCTGTTCGGCATGTTAACCCCGCACTGGATGTACGCCTGGTTTTTACCCGTCGCGGTTAAGCAGCAGCTGGCCATGATTGCGGGCGGAATTTGCGGCGTGCTGACGCTGATTGGCGGGTCGATGCTGCTGATTCGCCGCTTGTTCAACCAGCGGGTGCGTGCCACCTCCACCACGCCTGATATCATCATTATGAGTATCCTGCTGATACAGTGCATTCTGGGGCTATCGACCATTCCTTTCTCCGCGCAATATCCTGACGGAAGCGAGATGATGAAGCTGGTGGGCTGGGCGCAGGGGATCGTGACGTTTAAGGGCGGTTCATCAGAAATGCTGAGCGGCGTGGCGCCGATCTTCCGCGTGCATCTGGTGTTGGGGATGACGATCTTCCTCATCTTCCCCTTCACCCGCCTGGTGCACGTGTGGAGCGCGCCGTTTGAGTACTTTACGCGGCGGTATCAGGTGGTGAGATCGCGCCGTTGATTTGTCGGGTGGCGGCTACGCCTTACCCGACCTACGTTCACACGCCCGTTGGCCCGGTAAGGCGTAGCCGCCACCGGGCTATTTCCCGGCCTGCGGATGCGTATCAAACCCCGCCATCACCGCCGTCAGCTCGGCCAGGGTAAAGCCGTGCTTCGGGTCATCAACGCCCAGGCCAAACCGCTCCTGCAGCAGCTTATACAGCGCCTCCGCATCCGGCAAATGGATCTGCTCCTCCACATGACCGTTCTGCCAGTGGGTAAAGTTGAAGTTGGTCAGCGTCAGCTTGCCGCCGTCCGGCAGATGGCGGCACATCAGCAGATGATGGCGGAAATGCGACTGCGGCCAGTGCGCCGACCAGAAATTCCCCATCACGTAATCGCTGAAATACTGCGTCGTCAGGTCAAAGTGGTACATCGACTGCCAGTGCTCGTGGTGGCGGAACTGCAGCACCCAGTCGTTGCCCTCGCTCAGCAGACGATACAGACCGTGCGGCGTTTCCTGCTCCTCGTTAGCGAGTAAACGAATCGGCGCCGTCAGCGTCTGGCCGCCAAACCCCACGTCCGCAATCCAGCGCTCACCGTTAAGCTCCACCAGCAGCAGGCGGTGCGTGCGCGGCGGCATTTGCAGCGGGCTCGCTAATACCACGCGTCCCAGCACGCTGCGCACCGTAAACCCGACGTCACGCAATACCCGCTCAAACAGGCCGTTTTGCTCAAAGCAGTATCCCCCACGACGGGCGGTCAGCAATTTGTCGACCAGACACTGGTCTTCGAGATGAATTTCGCGCGGCAGGACGACATCGATATTCTCAAACGGGATCGCGCAGTTGTGATGTAAATGCAGTGCGCGCAGGGTGTCTATATCAGCAGAAGCCGGTTGCTTCCAGCCGATGCGGGCGAAATAGGCGGTCAGAAAGGGGGACATATATCAGTTTCCTTTGATAGTGATGCTGTGTTTATAAACTAATTCTACGCGCTCACTTTGATTTACGTGCTTTTTCGTCATACTCATCGTTACAGATGAGGAGATCCTATGAGCCACTTTCGCCCTGTTGAATTACGTCATGCCAGCCGCCTGCTGAACCACGGCCCTACCGTACTGATTACCAGTCGTGATAAAACGATCGACAGACGTAACGTTATGGCCGCCGCATGGTCCATGCCCGTTGAGTTTGAACCGCCGCGCATCGCGATAGTCGTGGATAAAAGTACCTGGTCACGCGAGCTGATCGAACGCAGCGGGAAATTTGGCATCGTCATTCCCGGCGTGGCGGCGGCCAACTGGACTTACGCGGTGGGCAGCGTCAGCGGGCGCGACGAGGACAAATTCAACTGCTACGGGATCCCGGTCGTGAATGGCCCGGAGCTCGGCCTGCCGGTCATTGAAGAGAAATGCCTGGCGTGGATGGAATGCCGGTTATTACCCGTGACCTCCGCGGCAGAGAAATACGACACGCTGTTTGGTGAAGTGGTTTCAGCGGCAGCGGATGAGCGGGCGTTTATTGCCGGACGCTGGCAGTTTGACGGGGATAAGCTCAATACCCTGCATCATCTTGGAGCCGGGACGTTTGTGGCGAGCGGGAAGATGGTGAAGGCGCTGGATTGAGAAAACCCTCCCCCTATTGGGAGAGGGTGACCGTACTACTTCGCACGCCGTGCAATAATCTCATCCGCAACATTCCGCGGGGCTTCCGCAAAATGATGGAACTCCATCGTATACGTCGCGCGTCCCTGGGACATTGAGCGCAATGTCGTGGCATAACCAAACATCTCCGCCAGCGGCACGTCAGCGCGAATAATCTGGCTGCCGTACTGCTCTGCCATCCCCTGCACCATGCCGCGGCGGGAAGAGAGATCGCCCATGATGTTACCGGCGTACTCTTCCGGTGTTTCCACCTCCACGTGCATGATCGGCTCAAGGATCGCCGGATCCGCCCTGCGGGCGCCCTCTTTAAAGCCTAGGATCGCCGCCATGCGGAACGCCATCTCCGAGGAGTCGACGTCGTGATACGAGCCAAACGTCAGCGTCGCTTTAACATCGACGACCGGATAGCCCGCCAGCACGCCGCTGTTCATCGCTTCCCGCAGCCCTTTCTCAACGGAGGGGATATACTCGCGCGGCACCACGCCGCCCTTGGTGGCATCTTCAAATTTAAAACCACTTCCGGGCTCCAGCGGCTCCAGACTCAGGACCACATGGCCGTACTGCCCTTTACCGCCGGACTGTCGGACAAATTTGCCTTCGATGTCCTTCACCGTTTTACGCAGGGTTTCACGGTAGGTCACCTGCGGACGACCGATATTTGCCTCGACGCCAAACTCACGCTTCATGCGGTCGACGATAATCTCAAGGTGTAGCTCACCCATCCCGGAAATAATGGTCTGACCGGACTCTTCGTCAGTGTGCAGGCGGAAAGACGGATCTTCCGCCGCCAGACGCTGCAGCGCGATCCCCATTTTCTCCTGGTCGCCTTTGGTTTTCGGCTCAATCGCCAGCGAGATCACCGGGTCCGGGAACTCCATGCGTTCAAGCGTAATGACGGCGTTCGGATCGGTGAGCGTGTCGCCGGTGGTTACGTCTTTCAGCCCCACGCAGGCCGCGATATCCCCGGCGCGCAGTTCGTCCACCTCGTGGCGATCGTTGGCATGCATCAGTACGATTCGCCCGATGCGCTCTTTCTTCCCTTTCACCGGGTTATACACCGCGTCGCCTTTACGCAGCACGCCAGAGTAGACGCGGATAAAGGTTAGCTGCCCGACGTACGGATCGCTCATCAGCTTGAACGCCAGCGCCGAGAACGGCTCATCATCGCTCGGGTGACGCTCCGCGTGCTGCCCTTTTTCATCCACGCCATCGATGGCCGGCACGTCCAGCGGCGACGGCATCAGCTCGATCACCGCATCGAGCATGCGCTGCACCCCTTTGTTTTTAAACGCGCTGCCGCAGAGCATCGGCTGGATCTCGCCCGATATGGTGCGAATACGCAGCCCTTTAATAATTTCCGCTTCCGTCAGGTCGCCGGTTTCCAGGTACTTGTCCATCAGTTCATCGCTGGCTTCCGCCGCCGCAGAGACCATTTTTTCACGCCACTCTTGCGCGGTACTGACCAAATCGTCCGGCACGGGCGCATAGGTAAACACCATGCCCTGCGTCGCATCGTCCCACAGAATGGTGCGCATCTTGATCAGATCCACCACGCCGGTGAAGTGATCTTCGGCACCCACCGGGATGACAATCGGCACCGGATTGGCCTTCAGGCGTTCCTGCATCATCCGCACGACGCGGAAGAAGTCGGCACCCGGACGGTCCATTTTGTTGACGAAGGCCAGACGCGGTACGTGATATTTATTGGCCTGACGCCAGACGGTTTCCGACTGCGGCTGCACGCCGCCCACGGAGTCATACACCATCACGGCACCGTCGAGTACGCGCATGGAACGTTCCACCTCAATGGTGAAATCCACGTGCCCCGGGGTGTCGATGATGTTAATCCGGTGCGGCTCATAGCCTCTGTCCATGCCTGGCCAGAAGCAGCTAACCGCCGCGGACGTAATGGTGATCCCGCGCTCTTGCTCCTGCGCCATCCAGTCAGTGGTTGCCGCGCCATCGTGTACTTCACCCAGCTTGTGGCTCATCCCGGTATAAAACAGGATGCGCTCGGTGGTGGTAGTTTTACCGGCATCGATATGCGCGGAGATACCGATGTTGCGATAACGTTCGAGAGGGATGGGTCGGGGCATGATATTTCCTTAGTCAGTATGACGTATTTGTGACGACCAGGATGGTCGTGCATTCGTTCGTTTGCTATAATAGTCCCATTGTACGAGTATTATCGAACTATTTTTTAAGGGTTGACCTATTGTTGATATAGCTCAATCTGACGCCATACGCAGGAAAACGATGATCCCTAACCACCCTGAAACTGAACAAATACTGCTGGAAAATGTGCTCTTTGCCCTCGGCAACCCGCTCCGGCTATCGATTATTCGCCGGCTCGCCGACGGCAGCGAACTGAGCTGTAACGCGCTGCGCCCGGAGGACGTGGTGAAGTCCACGATGACCCATCACTGGCGCGTATTGCGCGACAGCGGGGTCATCTGGCAGCGTCCGCAGGGACGCGAAAACATGATTTCATTGCGACGAGACGATCTGGATACCCGTTTTCCAGGGTTGATGGCGATACTGCTGCAGGTTAAGTAATTTCAGTCCCTTCCAGGCGATAGACCGGGACCTGCCGGGTTGTTTTGGTAAGCGTATCGAACACCTCGGCGTTGGACGTCACTATCCGCATCCCTGTTTTGCGTAACCGTTGTACATCAGCCGCGAAGCGCTGAATGCCAAACCAGAAAAGCCCGTCGAGCGCGGTTACAGACAGCCCGTTGTCCAGCGCCAGTTTGAGGCGTTCCTTTGGCGCTTTCACCTGCTGGGCAATTTGTCGGTAAGACGCTTCCGTCGCGCCCGTGGCGTCACTGCGCTGGATCCGCGTCTTCAGGTGATAGGTAAACTCGTCAGGTATGCCGTCCAGATCCCGTTTAAGGCTGTAGACGCAGCCAAAGCGCTTGCCATTGAAAAGAACATTTTTCTGACTGAGCTGAAGCTCTTTCCTGACGGCATCAATCAACTGGGGCGCACGGGTGAGAAGCAACCTGAAGGGCAGCTCGAAGCTGGTGACGTAATCCACATTAAGCAACGCGAGGCGCAGCCGCTCCTCTGCACCGGCCTTTTGCTCACGACACTCCTCCAGAACTTCTGCCCACTGGCGCGTCAGGCGCTCCGGTTCGGCAGCTTCGGTCAGGAGATATTTTTCAATCTGATAATCAACTCTTCCGGTCATCGTGTGGTATCCCGTCGCTGTGGCTGCGGTAATTCTATACAGCGCGGTGAGTTTTATAAAGGACTGAACCGCAGCCACACGCTGTAAATGTCGTTGCGATTCAGTATCCTGACGATTCGAATCAGTGCGCCATAATCCAGCCCATCAGCAGCGTGGCGAAAATCACCGTTGAGGCACCGCCAATACGCGTCGCGATCTGCGCGAATGGCATGAGCGACATGCGGTTGGAGGCGGACAGAATGGCCACATCTCCCGTACCGCCCAGCCCACTGTGGCAGCAGGTCACAATCGCCGCTTCCACGGGATACATATTCAGACGCGACGCAATCACGTAGCCGCTCAGCGCCATCGCAATCACCACCGATCCGCATACCACTACATAGCCCACCGAGAAGACCGACACCACGCTTTCGAGCGGCACGTATAGCATCCCGAGGCCGATCATCAGCGGCCAGACCAGCGCAGCCGAAACGAATTTATAGCAGCTGTGCGCCCCCTGCTCCATTGAGGCCGGGATCACCCTGAAGTATTTACACAGGACGGCAATCAGGATCATCAGCACCGGGCCGGGAATATGGACCAGTTTTTCAAACAAGCCTCCGACGATGAAAAACGCGCACACCATCAGCAATCCGCCGCCCATCAGATGAAAATCCGTCTGCTGAGCGCCAGGCGCCCCGGCGAACAGGCTGGCGTCGTCTTTACTCCGCGTGAGCATGCCGTTTCCTGAAAGCGCAGGACGTTTCGTCCCGAGACGCGCCAGCGAGCCGGCACAAATAATGGCGAAGATATTTCCGACGACCGCAGCGGGAGCCAGCTGCGCCACGTAGACGTCCGGCGTCTGCCCCAGGATTGCCGAATAGGCCAGAGACAGGGGCAAAATCCCCTCGCCAATTCCGCCGCCAATGATAGGGACAATGATAAAGAAGAAGGTGTGGTAAGGCGTATACCCAAACAGCGTTCCCACAATAAGCCCGCTCAGCACGGCCATCAGTGTTCCCGCCACCAGCGGAACAAACATGCGCATCATGCCCTGGATCAGCAGCACCCGGTTCATCCCCAGGATGCTGCCGACCACCAGGCAGGCGATGACGAAATAGAGCAGATTCGCCTCCTTCATCAGCAGATGCACCGTATCAAGGGTTTGTTTCCCGAATGCGCCAAAATAGACCAGCACGGAAGGCACCATCAGACACAGGATCGCCGGGCCGCCGATGTCCTTCAGCACGGGGATTTGACGGCCCACTTTGGCAAACGCAAAACCAAGGGTCATGATGACCGCCAGTCCGCCTATCATATTTTTCGGCAGCAGCCCTGCCCAGGCGGACGTCGCCACAATCGCGGCAATCCCGACGAACAGCATCAGCGGAACCGCGCCCACCTCGGTCGTGTTAAGCCCAAAAGCAAAACGCGAGGTCGACAGCGCGGAAGTCGGTACAGGATTATCTTTCATATAATCACCTGAAATTTGTGTTCGGATATACAGAGAAAGGAATAAGCGGAAAACTATTCCTGATTCGAATAAATGTTCTTAAATAGAAAATAATGACTTTGGTGGCCTTTTCTCAAAAACAGGCTCAGCGTGAAATTAACATGGGCTTTCGAAGAGAAATGTGAACACAACAGCCCTTTCCTTTTAAATAATTTAATTCATTATTATGTAACTAAAGTTATTCATGGCATTCAGTGCAATTCTTTTGAAATTAATAAAACCAGAAATAATGTGACCCTTATCACTCCTGCTACGTTAGCTAAGCGCTAAATTAGCTCCCCAACAAAACACAGAAAACTCCGTGTCTTTATCATCCTTAAAGTCACTGTTTCTGCTCGTCTTATTTCTGTTTCGTTTAAATATTCAGGAGTTAACCATGTCTCGTAAAGACGTTCTGTACACGCCTTATAATGGCGCCGTACTGCTGGAAAATCCGTTATTAAATAAAGGCCTCGCCTTTATTAAGGAAGAACGGGATAATTTTAATCTGCATGGATTATTGCCGCATAACGTTGAAACCATTGAAGAGCAAACGGAGCGTGCCTGGGTGCAGTTCTGCCATTTTAAAAGCGACATTTCCCGCCATGTTTATTTGCGCAATATTCAGGACACCAATGAAACCCTCTTTTACAACCTCCTGCGTTCGCATCTGAAAGAGACGTTACCGATTATCTATACCCCGACGGTGGGTGAAGCCTGCGAGCATTTCTCCACGATTTATCGCCGCGCGCGCGGCTTGTTTATTTCATGGCCTAACCGCCACCGCATTGATGAGATGCTGCAAAGTTTCTCGCGCAACGACGTTCGTGTGATTGTGGTAACGGACGGAGAACGCATTTTAGGCCTCGGCGACCAGGGTATCGGCGGTATGGGCATTCCGATTGGCAAGCTGTCGCTGTATACCGCCTGCGGAGGGATCCATCCGGCCTCCACCCTGCCGATTATGCTGGATGTCGGCACCAATAATCAGCAACACCTCGACGACCCAATGTACATGGGCTGGCGTCACCCGCGCATCAGCGACGACCAGTACGCTGAGTTTATGGATATGTTTATCAGCACGGTTAAGGCGCGCTGGCCCAACGTTCTCCTGCAGTTTGAAGACTTTGCGCAGAAAAACGCCACCCGACTTCTGCAGCGCTACCGCGACCAGCTGTGCTGCTTCAATGATGATATTCAGGGCACGGCAGCCGTCACCGCCGGGACGCTGATCGCGGCGGCGCACGCGGCGGGGACGCGCATTCGCGATCAGCGCGTGGTGTTCCTGGGCAGCGGCTCTGCCGGATGCGGGATTGCTGAAAAAATTGTCGCGCTGATGGTCGATGACGGCCTGAGCGAGTCGGAAGCCCGCAGCCGGATCTTTATGGTCGATCGCTTCGGCCTGCTGACCGACGATATGACCAACCTGCTCGATTTCCAGAAAAACCTGCTCACCGCGCGCGACGCCGTTAGTCGCTGGCAGGTAGACTCGCAAAATATTTCCCTGCTGGACGTGGTGAAGAACGCACATCCCACGGTGATGATCGGCGTTTCAGGCCAGCCGGGGCTGTTCAGCGAAGAGATCGTCAAAGAGATGCATCGCCACTGTCCGCGCCCGATTATCATGCCGCTCTCGAACCCGACGTCACGGGCGGAAGCCCAGCCGCAGGACCTTATCGCCTGGACCCAGGGTGCCGCGCTGGTGGCCACCGGCAGCCCGTTCGCCCCGGTATTCTGGGAGAATGCGCACTATGAGATTGCCCAGTGCAACAACGCCTATATCTTCCCGGGCCTGGGGCTTGGCGTGCTGGCCTGTAACGCGCGCCGGGTGACGGAAGAGATGCTGATGGCAGCAAGCCGCAGCCTGGCCGCGCAGTCTCCGCTCGTGACCACGGAAAGAGGAGGATTACTGCCGCCGGTAGATCAGATTGAAACGGTCTCACGCCAGATTGCCGTTGCCGTCGCCCGGGCCGCCATTGAACAAGGCGTGGCGCCAGCGTTAGATGATGAAACCCTGATGGCGCGTATCGAGAAAACCTGGTGGCAGGCGGACTATGCACCGTACCGCCGATCCGCACTGTAGCGCCGGTCATGCCCTCACCGCAGGGTGAGGGCATCGCTGTGGTGTCAGTGCTGTACACCTGAGCGGTCAGAAAAATCGCTGGCGGAGAGACTATCACCCCGAGTTGCCGCCTGTTTCAGACGGGCATACCGGTCAGGTACCCCTTCAGGACGGGTTTTGAAGCGACGGTGCAGCCACATATACTGCTCTGGGGCCATGCGTACGGCCTGCTCAATTGCCCTGTTCATCTGCGTCGCCACGGCTTCTTTATCGCCGCCCTGCAGCGCCTCGCTGATATCCTCCAGAATAATCAGCTCGTAACCGGTGCCATCCGCCCTGCGGCGCGGCACAAAGGGGATAACGGCAGGGTTAGCGCTTTTGACCAGCATATAGCTGCCCGCCGTCGTCGCGGCATCCGGCACCGCAAAGAACGGCACAAACACGCTGTTGGTTTTGCCATAGTCGTGATCCGGGGCGTACCACAAAATTTCATTCTGCTTCAGCGCGCGGATCATGCCCTTTAAATCATGGCGATCGAGCATGGTTTTGTTGGCGCGCAGGCGCCCGCGCGTCTGAAGCCAGTCCAGCAGAGCATTGTTATTAGGACGATAGACCCCGATACCGGGGTTAAGCATGCCAAATATCCGCGCGCCCAGCTCAAGGGTCAGAAAATGTATCCCTACCAGCACCACGCCTTTTCCCTGCGCCCTCGCCTTTTCCATGTGTTCATAACCCTGCACGGTAAAGCATTTCTTTACCCGCCACGCAGGCCAGAACCATGCCATTCCGGTTTCGATTACCCCCATTCCTACCGATTCAAAATTACGCTGTAGCAATGACTCGCGTTCATCCTTTTTCATCTCCGGAAAACAAAGCTCCAGGTTGCGGCGGGCAATCTCGACGCGGCGAGGCAGTAAGCGCATCGCCAGTCGACCCAGGCCATGACCGATTCTGAACAGAAGCGGATAAGGGAGCAGCATGATGAGCCACAGAGCCGCAATGCCGGCCCAGCTTAGCCAGTAACGGGGATGAAGAAAGGCGAATGAAAAACGGGGTAATTTTGTCATCAGAAAATTATCCTTTAACGTGTCTGTCCTTAATTGATTCTGTTGGAAATCTTTCCTAAGGATGAATAATATGCCAGTCAGAAACGTTAAGTGTAGCGGATAAGACAAAACGCATTTTTATCGATTTTTGCGAAAAACGGGAAGACGAGCCGGGAAGGATTTATCCGCTCCCCGGCAGAAGATCTTACATCGAATACCCGGGCTTCTTAATAAGCTCCTCCAGCTTCGGTCCAATTTCGGTATCCCAGACCTGAGCCTTCCAGTCTTCAGGCGCGATCTGCTTCAACGCCACCGACACGGAACTGTCTTTGCTGTTGAAATGGCGAATAATCACGTCGGCAATATCTGCCGCCAGGGCAGCTTTTTGTTCGTCGTTTAAATCACGGGGAAAATATTTAATATCTACGTGTGGCATGTGCAGGCTTCCGGTTGTGAATGTGGGTTCCACGTTATCAGATAATTTTGTTTGCCTTTAACACCTTGTGCAGTTCCGGTCGCTGGCATACGGCGTCCGCAATCGCCGTGAATTTAGGGGTGTTCCCGGCAAACCAGTCGTGACGGGGCCCCCAGGTGCGCGCGACCGCAATATACACATCCAGCAGCGTCAGCCTTTCCCCCAGCGCAAACGGGGCACCCTTAAGCTGGCTTTCGAACCACAAATAGAGGGATTTCCGGTATTCGATGCAGTTTTTCTGCAGCTGTTCCGGCGCATCCGGCACCCAGCGTTCGGGATAGTCTGCATAGGTAAACGTGGGATAGACGTTGGCCACAAACCAGATGAGCAAACGCTGAAACTGCTGACGCTCTGCCTGCCCCACGGGTGGAGCAAGATCGGGACACCGGTCGAGCACCATCAGGGCAATCGCCGCTGTTTCGGTCATGATGGCGCCATTTTCCAGCTCCAGCGTCGGCACCTGGCACAGCGGATTGAGCTTGTGCAGCAATTCACGCTGCGGACCGGGCTGGTCAAACCCGTCCACGTTGATGAATTGATAAGGGATATCAGCCAGGGTCAGCATCACCTCACTGATTGCCGAGCCCCAGCCGGGTACGCCATAAAGTTTAATCATGTTGCCCCCTCAGGAGTGAAAATCCTAAGTGTAGAGCACCATTAGTAGGTTATCCCAGGCGGGTTGACCTCCGATTGCGCCACCGCTTCACCCTGCTCGCCCCAGCGCGCCAGCACCTTCTGGTACTCTCCGCGCTCAATCGCACCGTTCAGCGCGGCCTGCAGGGCATAAACCAGTTGATTGCCTTTTTTGGTCGTGGTGGCGACATAAGCTTTCTTCGGCCCTAAACCGACCACGCGGGTTTTGCCGGTGAGCGCCGCTTTCCAGGATGAAACCGACTGGGGGCCAAAGAACACATCCGCCCTGCCGGACTGGATATAGAGATTGCCCGAGGCATCGTCGTGAAGATAGACCGGCAGCGCAGGCGCCCGCCCCGCCTTTTTATTTTCTTCGTTCCAGCCCAGCAGGATGCGCTCCTGATTAGTACCCGAGCCGACAATCACCTTTTTCCCGGCCAGATCTTCCGCGCTTTTGATTGACTGAATCTCGCTGGTGGATTTCACCGAAAATGCCAGCGAATCGACGCGGTAGGTCGCAAAATCAAACTTCTCTTTACGCTGTTCGGTCACCGCAATGTTCACCAGCGCCACGTCGTAGCGCCCGGAAGCGATCCCCAGCGGCCAGTCTTCCCACGCCGTCGGCACCAGCTTTAGCTTCAGCCCCAGGCTGCCCGCCAGCAGGCGGGCAATATCCGGGTCGCTGCCGATCCGCGTGCGGTTATCGCTGGCCAGCAGCGCCAGCGGCGGGGAGTTCAGCATCGAGACGGCGACCGTCAGCGTACCTGGCTCAACGAATTTATACCCGGCGGGGATCTTCGCCACGGCCTGCCGATCCACCGTCACCGGCAGCGGCTGCTCGTTGGCTTTCAGATCGATGCTGGCGTGGCTCGCCGTCGTGAAGACCAGCCCCGCCAGAAGTCCATATTTCATTGGCACTCCTTACAAGACTTTGGAGAGGAACTGGCGCGTTCGCGCATGTGACGGACGGTTTAATACCTCGTCACTGCTGCCCTGCTCGACGATTTTTCCGTCGACCATAAACACCACCTGATCCGCCACTTCACGGGCAAAGCCGATCTCGTGGGTCACTACCACCAGAGTGGTACCGGACCGGGCCAGTTTTTTGATCACGTCCAGCACTTCCCCTACCAGCTCCGGGTCCAGCGCCGAGGTGGGTTCATCAAACAGCATCACGCGGGACGTAACGCCAGCGCGCGGGCAATGGCAATGCGCTGCTGCTGGCCGCCGGAGAGATGGCGGGACCAGGCGTCGGCTTTATCCCGCAGCCCGACCACGTCCAGCAGGCTGTACGCGGTTTCCACCGCCTCTTTTTTGCTGAGCTTTTTATGCGCGATGGGCGCCTCAATCAGGTTTTCCAGCACCGTGAGATGGGGAAAGAGATTAAAGTTCTGGAACACATAGCCCACGTTGACGCGCTGTTTGAGGATCTCTTTCTCCTTAAGCTCGTAGAGCTTGTCGCCCTGACGACGGTAGCCAATGTAGTCCCCGTCGATCTGAATAAAGCCTTCGTCGACGCGCTCCAGGTGGTTTATGGTGCGCAGCAGCGTCGATTTTCCCGACCCGGACGGCCCGAGAATGACCGTCACGGACCCGGGCGGGATCTCAAGCGACACGTTGTCGAGCGCCTTATGGCGTCCAAAATATTTGCTGACGCCGGTAATCGAGATATGTCCTTCAGGAGAGGCTTGCATGGATAGGCTCCTGTGCTGGCGTGGTGGTGACGGAACGGGTACGACGGGCGGCACGGTTCTGATTAACCGCAGAGCGGCGTTCACTTCGGGCGAGTGCGCGTTCAACACCGTACTGGATAGCGGACAGGACGGTGGTGATCGCCAGGTACCAGACGGCACCGACCATCAGCAGCGGGATCACCTCCTGCGTGCGGTTGTAGATCATCTGAATGGTATAGAACAGCTCCGGCATCGCCAGGACGTAGACCATCGCCGTGCCCTTGGCGAGGCTGATGATTTCATTGAACCCCGACGGCAGGATTGTGCGCAGCGCCTGAGGCAAAATGATGCGCACCGTGCGGCGCCAGGCCGGCAGGCCGAGCGCGGCGGCGGCCTCATACTGCCCGTGATCGACTCCGAGGAAACCACCGCGAATGATCTCGGCGGTATAGGCGCTCTGCACCAGCGTTAGCCCCACCACGGCGGTAGAGAACTGCCCCAGCACGTTGATGGTTTCAAAACTGCCCCAGGTGATGCTGGTAAACGGCACGCCGAGCGAGAGCGTGTCGTAGAGATAGGAAAAGTTGTACAGGATAATCAGCACGACGATCAGCGGCAGCGACCGAAACAGCCAGATGTACGCCCACGCCAGGCTGCTCAGCAGCCAGGATGACGAGAGTCTCGCCAGCGCCAGCATGCCGCCAAACACCACGCTCAGCGCGGTGCCGATCAGCGTCAGCAGCAGGGTCTGCCCGACGCCTTCGAGGATCACCGGGTCGAAGAACCAGCGGGCGAACACCGCCCACTCCCAGCGCGGGTTAAAGGCTACGGACTGAATCACGACCGCCAGGACAAACAGCGCCACCGCGGCGCCGACGGCCCGCAGCGGATAACGCGCCGGGACCACCTTAATGGTTTCAACGTTGCTCATCGTCGTTCCTCATGCGGTTTTACTGAACGCTTCACGTACCAGCGTTTTGGTGAAACGCAGCCGACCGTCAAACGGCGGCTGGCTATACTCTTCCGGATCGCGGTTCAGATCGAACTGCGGCTGATAGCCCTGGCTGAGATAGAGCCTGACCGCTTCCGGCTGACGAAAACCGGTTGTCAGGTAGATCTGACTGTACCCTGCCAGCACCGCCCTGCGCTCAAGCTCCTGCACCACGCGCCCGGCAAGCCCCTGCTGACGCAGGGTTTTGTCCGTCCAGATACGTTTGATTTCCGCGGTGCGTTCGTCGAACGGTTTGTACGCGCCGGTGGCGATAATCTTCCCGTCGCGCTCCAGGACGATAAACAGCCCCTGCGGCGCTAAATACCACTCGGTGAGCTCCACTTCCGCGTCTTTGGAAAAGTAGTCCCCGTAGCGGGCCGCATACTCCCCGAACAGCCCCTCGATAATGGGCTGAAGTTCGGCGTCTTCCGGTGAAACATCACGAAATCGTTCGCTCATTACGCCTCCTTAATCGCCCAGGCCAGCCGGGTTCACTTCGGACTGCGGAATGCGCTCAACCCCTTCACCCCAGCGGTTCAGCACTTTGTCGTAATCGCCGTTTTTGATGACGCCGTTCAGCGCGGTCTGTACCGGCTCAACCAGCCCGCTGCCTTTTTTCAGCGTCACCGCAATGTGCGCCGCCTTCGGCCAGCCGCCGTCGACGCTGCCCACCAGTTTGGTTTTCCCGTTCAGCGCCGCTTTCCAGGCGCCAATCACGTTCGGGCCAAAGTAGGCATCCGCGCGCCCGGACTGCAGCGCCAGGGTTTGGGCCGCATCGTCTTTGGTGTAGATCGGGGTAAAGGGCTTCAGTCCCTTATTCAGGTTTTCGGCATTCCACGCCAGCAGGATGGCCTCCTGGTTGGTGCCGGAGCCCACGATAATCCGCAGCCCGGCGATGTCCTCCGCTTTCTGAAGCGATTTGATCGGGCTGGTCGATTTCACGTAGAAACCGAGGGAATCCTTACGGTAGGTGGCAAAATCAAACTTCTGTTTGCGCTCTTTAGTGACGGTGATGTTGCTGATGGCGGCATCGTATTTCCCGGACGCGACGCCCAGCGGCCAGTCTTCCCAGGAGGTGGGCACCACGTTCAGCTCCAGCCCAAGGCTGTCGGCGACCAGACGCGCGACGTCAACTTCGCTTCCCAGCAGCGTTTTGTTGTCGTCGGAGAAGACCGTCAGCGGCGGCTGATTGAGTCCCGCCACCGCCACGGTAAATTTCCCCGGCACGGCAAAGCGATAGTCTTTCGGCAGCTGCGCCACTGCCTCGCTATTTTTCGCGGTGTTAATCGGCGTTTTATTGGCCTCGATGCTCACGCCGGTGCCGTTAATATTGACGTTCTCTGCCCAGACGGCAGGGGTAAAGGCCAGCGCAAGCGCCAGAACAAGCGATGATTTCTGCATAGCGGGGTTCTCTTTTATTGTTGTGTGTACTGGTTTTTCGGTTGATCTAAGCCAAGGCTTTCGCGCAGCGTGGTGCCCGGGTAGTCGGTACGGAACAGGCCGCGAGACTGCAGAATCGGTACCACCTGGTCAACAAAGCGCGGGAAGGTGTCCGGCGTACCGCCCTGAATGATGAAGCCGTCTGCGGCATAACCTTCAAACCAGGCCTGAAGACCGTCAGCCACCTCCTCCGGGGTGCCGGAAAAGCGCGGGCGCGGCGAAGCGGCCTCAAGCGCCACCTGACGCAGGGTTAAGCTGCGTTCGCGGGCGTTACGCTTGATTTCATCCGTGGTGCTGCGGAAGCTGTTTTTGCCTAAGTCGCCGATATCCGGGAACGGCTCGTCGAGCGGATACTGGCTGAAATCGTGATGTTCGAAATAACGCCCGAGGTAATTGAGGGCGTCATTAATCGACACCAGCGCCGCCGTGGTCTGGTACTGGTGTTCCACGTCATCGGCATCTTTCCCCACAATCACGCTAACGCCCTGGAAAATATGGAGATCCGACGCGCGGCGGCCGTTTGTTTCCAGCTGCTGTTTTACGTCCTGATAAAAGGCTTTTGCCTCGTCGAAGGTCTCGTGGTGGGTAAAAATGGCGTCGGCATGTTTCGCCGCCAGCTTTTTCCCGTCGTCCGACGCCCCGGCCTGAAAGACAATTGGTCGCCCCTGCGGCGTGCGGCCAATATTCAGCGGACCGGCGACCTGGAAGAAGTCACCGTGGTGATCGAGCGTATGCAGTTTCGCCGGGTCAAAAAACTGGCCGCTCTCTTTGTTGCGGATAAACGCGTCCCCTTCCCAGGAATCCCACAGCCCTTTCACCACGTCGAGATACTCATCGGCAATCCGGTAGCGCAGCGCATGCTCGGGGTGTTTTTCGCGGGAAAAGTTCTTCGCCGACCCCTCCAGCGGTGAGGTCACCACGTTCCAGCCCGCGCGGCCATTGCTCAGGTGATCGAGGCTGGCGAACTGGCGCGCCGTGGTAAAGGGTTCGCTGTAGGAGGTGGATAAGGTTCCCACCAGGCCCAGGCGCGAGGTGATACTGGCCAGTGCGGAAAGCACGGTTAACGGTTCAAACCGATTCAGAAAATGGGGGATCGATTTCTCGTTGATATAGAGACCATCGGCCACGAAGAGGAAATCGAGCTTCCCTTCCTCAGCTTTTAACGCCGTCGCTTTCACAAAGTCGAAATTAATACTGGCGTCGGCAATCGCCGCAGGATGGCGCCAGGCGGACATATTCCCGGATGCACCATGCAGAATGGTGCCCAGCCGCAGTTGTCGGGTTGCAGACATCTTTACCTCTCCTGAATTAAACGTGTTGCAGGGCTTTTTCCGCAAGCTGTGCAAAATAGCGGGCGGCGGGCTCAATCAGTGCTTCATCCGGGTTAAAGGCCGGGTGATGTAAACCAAACGGACTGTTGCTGCCAATGCTGACAAACGCGCCGGGAACAGACTGCAAATAGACCGCAAAATCTTCCCCGCCCATATGCAGTTCCGCGTGACGGGTTTCATAACCGGCCTCACGCGCGACCGAGGTGGCGAAGTCGGCCCAGCGTTCGTCATTCACCAGCGCGGTAGGCCCGGCATACCAGGTGATATCAATCTGCGCGCTGAAGGCGCTGGCAAACCCGGCGGCAATTTCACCCACGCGGGCTTTCACATTCTGCTGTACTTCCGTGCGATGGGTACGCAGCGTGCCTTCCAGCTCGACGCTTTCCGGCAGCACGTTCCAGGTGTTACCGCCCGAGATGCGGGTCACGCTCAGCACCACCGAATCCAGCGTGTTGACGTTGCGGCTGGCGACGCTTTGCAGCGCCGTTACCAGCTGGCTTGCCAGCACGATGGCGTCGTTGCCTTCATGAGGACGTGCGGCGTGCGCGCCCTTACCGGTAATGCGGATCACGAAGCGGTCGACGTTGGCGTAGAACGGCCCGCCGCGTGTGGCGAACTCACCAACCGGCAGGCCAGGCTCGTTGTGCATACCGAAAATCGCGCTGACATCGCGCAGCGCACCGGCCCGCACCATGCTCTTCGCACCGCCAAAGTTCTCCTCGGCAGGCTGAAACAGGATACGCACCCGGCCGTTAAGCGAGGCCTCCCGCTCTTTCAGCTTTAACGCGGCGCCGAGGATGACGCTGGTGTGGATATCGTGTCCGCAGGCGTGCATCACCCCGGCATGCTGTGAGCTAAACGGTACGCCGCTGCGCTCCTCGATCGGCAGCGCGTCAATGTCGGCGCGCAGCGCAACCAGCCTGCTGCCCGTCCCGATTTCCGCCACCAGCCCGGTCGACAGGTCGTAAGGCTGCGGGGCGATCCCGGCCTTCGTCAGCCACTGGCGCAGGCGCGCGGTGGTTTCGACCTCCTGGCCGGACAGCTCCGGGTTCTGGTGCAGTTCGCGGCGCCAGGCAATCAGTTGTTCGCCAAAACTCATACGGTGACCTCCTTGTTAAGACGCGCCCCGGCAAGCAGGCGCAGCGACGCGACGCGCGTAGCCCCCTCCGCCACCGGCGTGTCGATGATAAATTCGTCAATGCCCCACTGCTGGTGCAGCGCGTTGAGCTGTTCCACTACCGACTCAGCGGTACCCGCCAGCAGCGACTGCGCCCGGCGTGCAATGCGCACCGGCTCACTACCCGCCTGGCGCGCAAACGCGTAGGCCTGCTCTTCGCTGGCCACGGTGACACGCTGCCCGTTTGCCAGCTCAACGCCCCACACTTCGACCTTCTGCGCCAGCGCGTCTGCCTCGGCCTGCGTCGGCGCGACAATCGCCTGCACCGCCACTATCACGTCCCGCGCGCTGTTCTCACGCCAGGTCGATACCACCTCGCGCAGCAGGTCCGGGTCACCGTTCAGGTGTGCGGCAAACACAAAGTGCCAGTCGAGCCTGGCGGCCAGCAGCGCGCTTTCGGTACTCGCGCCCAGCAGGAAACCCTCAGCAGGCAACGGCGGCAGCGGCGTGGCGCGGACGGCCTCTTCAATAGCGTGATGCTCAGGACGGATCCAGCGGTCGAGCTGGGCCAGCTGTTCGGCAAAGCTGCCCTTTTCCTGTTGATTCAGGCCCTGCTGCAGCGCGCGGGTTGAGAGCGGTAATCCGCCGGGGGCTTTCCCGACGCCGAGATCGACGCGGCCAGGCGCCAGCGCGGCCAGCACGTTGAAGTTCTCGGCCACTTTATAGGGGCTGTAGTGCTGAAGCATTACGCCGCCAGACCCGACGCGAATGCGCGTGGTTTGCCCGAGGATCCAGGCAATCAGCAGCTCCGGCGAAGGGCTGGCAAGCTGTGGGGTGTTGTGGTGTTCGGCAATCCAGAAGCGGTGATAGCCCAGATTTTCTGCCTGCTGCGCCAGCGCCAGGGTACGCGCCAGTGCATCGGCAGCCGTTTCGTTTTCAGCGATGGGGCTTTTATCCAGAATGCTGATTCGCCATGACATGTTGCGTTCTCGTTTGACTTAACATGTCGACATTATTAAAGGCGCATTTCACCACTGAGAAACAATTAATTTACATTTAGTTTGCCGGAAAACAGATATATAAAACCCTGCTAAGAATAAGACTTTAAGGAGGCAATCAGCGTTTCCACCTGCTCCCGACGGGTAATGCGGACGAAGCGAATATGGCTATATTGCGGGTTTTGCAGGTCGGCTTCATAGCGCGTACGGTTATTACGCCAGGTTTTGATCGTCCAGATGATAATGGATTCTCTGCTGAAGAACGCGCGCCGGAAACTCTCTTTGTTTCCCGTTCCCGGCCAAAGCTCGTGTTTATGCCAGGCCCGTTTTATTGCTCGGGTGACGGCCTGCCAGAGGGTGCGGGTAAACCCATAATCCACCCACACCACCACATCGACATCGCGCCATTTCAGCGGTCGCGTGCGGTTGTAGTTACCGTCGAGCACCCAGTCTGACGAAGCCTGTAGCGCCTGCGCCAGCTTTGCCTGAAACTCGTCGTCCGGCGTTCCCTGCCAGTCAGAGCGCCAGTAGAGTCTGTCCATCTCGATACAGGGAATAGACAGCGCGGTCGCAATCTGCTTCGCCAGCGTGCTTTTTCCGCTCCCGCTGGTACCGATGACGTTAATTTTCACCTCAACCTCCCTGTATTTACGAAAATGTGACCAAATGATAGCGTTTTCATCCTGTTAATGAAACGCTATTTCAGCATGACAATTTTTCCAGAGAGACGATCTCCCTCTTGCAGTTTGGCTTATGTCATTTATTTAAGCCGATTCAAAATAACACCCACTAAAATATTTTCAATTTTATTACATTCGACAACATTAACAGATTAAAAATAATGAATGCCGGGTATTTCGGAGAGTCTCAATTTCAGCGAGAATATATCCAGGCTGTTATTAAAATAATCATACTTATCTTGCCGGAGCGCTTTCCGGATTTTTTATTCTTGCACAACATCATGGAGTTACTCATGAGGCGTAACACCCCCGTTACACAAAACGAGTATTTGCTTAACGCCGGTTCGACGTTAATGTCCACTACCGATATAAAAAGTCATATTACCTATGCTAACTCCGCTTTTATAGAAGCCAGCGGATATAAAGAAGAGCATCTTCTGGGGGAGCCGCATAACCTCATCCGCCATCCCGACATGCCTGCCGAAGCGTTTGGCGACATGTGGTTTACCCTCCAGCAGGGCGAGACCTGGACAGGTCTGGTGAAGAACCGTCGTCATAATGGCGATCACTACTGGGTGCGGGCCAACGTGACGCCGGTCTGGCAGGGGGAATCCCTGACCGGCTATATTTCGGTGCGCAATATCCCCTCACGGGAAGAGATCGCGGCCAGTGAAAAACTGTATGCAAAAGTACGTAATAATGAATTAAAACAGTACCGTTTTTATAAAGGACTGTTCGTTCGGCGCGGTATATTTTCCTTTTTGTCGCTCTTTAAATGTCTCAGTACCGGAAAACGAATTCAGCTTGGTATTACTGCGACGGCGTTACTTTCCTGCCTGGCGATGTATTTATTCCGCGATCGTCTCGTTCAGGCCGCCACTCTGGTGCTGCTTTTTTCTGCGCTGTCCTGTTATCTCCATGCGCAGATCGCCCGGCCGGTAAAATCCATTGTTCAACAGATGCAGCGCGTGGTTTCAGGACGTAAAACGGACTATTACCATTTTGACAGAATCGATGATATCGGGCTGATGATGCGCCTGGTGAATCAGTCTGGTTTAAACCTGAACTCGCTGGTTGATGATGTCGGGGCGCAAATCAGCGGTATTGGCACCATCAGCCAGCAGGTCGCGAAAGAAGGCGCGGCGCTGCAGGCGCGTTCTGAAGAAACCGCCGATTTCTTGCAGCAAACCGCATCTGCGGTGGAAGAGATCGCCAGCGCCGTGAAGCAGACGGCCGAAACCGCGAACGAGGCGATTCAGATGGCGGATCGCACCCGCGACAGCGCCCACTGCGGTGAAGCGATGATGAAAGAGACCATCGGTATGATGCAGTCCGTTTCGCAGGATAACGGCCAGATCGTCGATATTATCAGCGTTATCGATCGTATTGCCTTCCAGACCAATATTCTTGCGCTGAATGCCGCCGTGGAAGCGGCGCGCGCGGGTGAAGCCGGCCGCGGCTTTGCCGTGGTCGCAGCTGAGGTGCGCAATCTTGCGCAGCACTCCGCGACGGCGGCGAAAGAGATCAAAGCGCTGATCGAGAAAAACGTTGCCAGCGTCAACGCTGGCGTGGAGAAGGTGGTACAAACCGAATCACAGCTGACGGTTATGATCGACAACGTGCTGCGGGTCTCCTCCCTGATTAAGGAGATTGGCCTCGCCACGCAGGAGCAAACCCAGGTGCTGACGCTCATCAACGCCTCCCTCTCCCGTATCGGCGCAATGACCCAGAGCAATACGGGGATGGTGGATAACGTCACTCACGCCGCGAATCACCTGACGCAGCGGACGACGCGCCTGCAGCAGGCGATTGCCGTTTTTGGCGGTTAGCCGTTCGGGTACTCCTCGTCGATCACTTTTTCCAGCCATGTTACCGGGCTGCCGTTTACCGCTTCGGCGATGGCAAGATGCGTCATCGCCGTTTGCGCACTTGCGCCGTGCCAGTGCTTCACGCCGGGTGGGATCCAGGCGATATCGCCCTGATTCAGGATTTCCGCCTCTTCGCCCCACGCCTGTAACCAGCCGCGCCCCTGCGTCACAATCAGCGTTTGTCCCAGGGGATGCGTATGCCAGGCCGTGCGCGCGCCCGGCTCAAAGGTTACGGTTGCCCCGCCGACGCTGGCAGGTTCGCTTGCCTGAAAGGGCGCGTCAATGCGAACAGCCCCGGTGAACCAGGCTTCCGGTCCTCGTACTGAA
This sequence comes from Enterobacter sp. FB, assembly GCF_000805795.1. Taxonomy (NCBI): domain Bacteria; kingdom Pseudomonadati; phylum Pseudomonadota; class Gammaproteobacteria; order Enterobacterales; family Enterobacteriaceae; genus Enterobacter; species Enterobacter sp. FB. The sequence continues at coordinate 1,614,866 of NZ_JSZC01000013.1, forward strand.
GGTAATGAACCGCTGCGGATAATTTTCATCTTATGCTCCTCGTTGACTGTTGCGTTAACAGTAGCGCAAAGCACTCCGCAGCATTAGGGTGCATAATCAGATAGGACACATGACTGAAACTCATAAATAGAACCGCGATGCTAAAAGATAATTTCAACGATCTGCTCTCCTTTATGGTGGTGGCCCGCGAGCGCAGCTTTACGCGCGCAGCGGCGCAGCTGGGCGTCTCGCAATCGGCACTGAGCCATGCGATGCGCAAGCTTGAAGCACGATTAGACGTTCGCCTGTTAACCCGCACAACCCGCAGCGTGGTTCCGACACCCGCGGGTGAGCAGCTTTTTTCGCGCCTCAGCCCGCATCTGCTGGAGATCGAACAGGAACTCACGGCGCTTCGCAGCACCCGCGGCAAACCCGCAGGCGCTATCCGCATCGTCGCCGGCGAGCACGCGATGGACGCCGTGCTCTGGCCTGTACTGAAGGCTTTTATGCTGCAATATCCTGACATTAACGTCGAAGTGACGGTCGACAATGGCCTGACAGATATCGTCGATGGCCGCTTCGACGCGGGGGTTCGCCTGGGTGAACAGGTGGCAAAAGACATGATTGCGGTGCGGATTGCGCCGGACATGCGCATGGCGGTCGTCGGCTCCCCGGATTACCTGGCTCGTTTTGGCGTGCCGCTCGTGCCGGAGCAGCTGGGTGAACACCGCTGTATCAATCTCCGCCTGCCCACCCGAGGGGGATTGTATGACTGGGAATTTGAGCGCGACGGGCGCGAGCTTCGCGTGCGGGTTGACGGACAGCTTACGCTGAATAACCTGTCGCAGCGCATCGACGCCGCGGAGAATGGTCTCGGATTAGCCTACGTGCCCGAGTCCTCGGTTCTGGACGCTCTGAATCAGGGACGGCTGGTCAGGGTCCTTGAATCGTGGTGCCCCACGTTTGAAGGATACCACCTCTATTATCCGAGCCGTCGGCAGCACACAACCGCGTTCAGGTTACTTCTCGATGCCCTGCAGCAGCAAAAATTTATACCATCTGGTAATAATTAAGAGAATCTGATGATTAAATAATCAACCCCGCCATTGTTTTGACTAAAAACTCATCACGTTTCAGCGTGTTGTGATCCCCGTCTGCTCTGACCACACGATTTCCTTCGACGTGCATCACTTTCGGCACGGTTATATTTTGCGTCGCTTATGAATTGCAGGTAGGATGCCTCGCCATGTTTCGCCTTATCCATACGCAGAATGACTGGGAAGGCGACATGTGTTTGCGCAGAAGCAATCGTTTGTATTGCGCTCTGCCAGGCAGGACTATCACGATAATGGTTCAGACAGGCAAACAGGTAACTCAATGAAAACAAGCAATAAAAGCGCAGCCGATCATCACGCTGCTAAACGTCGCTGGTTGAACTCCCACGAAGAGGGCTACCACAAAGCGATGGGAAACCGTCAGGTTCAAATGATCGCCATCGGCGGCGCTATCGGAACGGGTCTGTTTTTAGGTGCGGGTGCACGTCTGCAGATGGCTGGCCCGGCTCTCGCCCTGGTCTATCTGGTGTGCGGGATCTTCTCTTTCTTCATTCTCCGCGCGCTGGGCGAGCTGGTACTGCATCGCCCTTCCAGCGGCAGCTTCGTCTCTTACGCCCGTGAATTCCTCGGTGAAAAAGCCGCTTACGTCGCGGGCTGGATGTACTTCGTCAACTGGGCGATGACCGGCATCGTCGACATCACCGCCGTTGCGCTGTATATGCACTACTGGGGCGCGTTTGGCGATGTGCCGCAGTGGGTCTTTGCGCTTGGCGCCCTGGCGATTGTCGGCACCATGAACATGATCGGCGTGAAGTGGTTCGCGGAGATGGAGTTCTGGTTTGCGCTGGTTAAAGTGTTGGCCATCGTGGTGTTCCTGGTCGTGGGTACCGTCTTCCTCGGCAGCGGTAAGCCGCTGGATGGCAATGCCACCGGCTTCCACCTGATAACCGATAACGGCGGATTCTTCCCGCACGGTCTGCTGCCTGCGCTGGTGCTGGTTCAGGGCGTCGTGTTCGCCTTCGCCTCCATCGAGCTGGTGGGCACCGCAGCAGGTGAATGTAAAGATCCGCAGACGATGGTACCAAAAGCCATCAACAGCGTGATCTGGCGTATCGGTCTCTTCTACGTCGGCTCCGTGGTGCTGCTGGTGCTGCTGCTGCCGTGGAACGCCTATCAGGCGGGTCAGAGTCCATTCGTCACCTTCTTCTCGAAGCTGGGCGTGCCGTACGTGGGCAGCATCATGAACATCGTGGTCCTGACCGCGGCGCTCTCCAGCCTGAACTCCGGCCTGTACTCGACCGGTCGTATCCTGCGCTCCATGTCGATGGGCGGTTCTGCGCCGAAGTTCATGTCCAGGATGAGCAAGCAGCACGTGCCGTACGCCGGTATTCTGGCGACGCTGGTGGTCTATGTCTTCGGCGTGTTCCTGAACTATCTGGTGCCGTCTCAGGTATTCGAAATCGTTCTGAACGTGGCGGCACTGGGGATTATCGCGTCCTGGGGCTTTATCGTGGTCTGCCAGATGCGTCTGCGCAAAGCGATTAAAGAAGGCAAAGCTGCTGACGTCAGCTTTAAGCTGCCTGGCGCGCCGGTGACCTCCTGGCTCACCCTGCTCTTCCTGTTCAGCGTGCTGGTGCTGATGGCGTTCGACTACCCGAACGGCACCTACACCATCGCGACCATTCCGCTGCTGGCCGTGCTGCTGATTGCGGGCTGGTTCGGCGTGCGTAAACGCGTTCATGAAATTCACAGCACCGCGCCGGTTCATCCTGACGATGAAAAACACGACGCCCCGCTGGTAGAAGAAACCTCGCGTTAATAAAAAAGCCGGGTGGCGGCTTCGCCTTACCCGGCCTACATTTCATGGTTTTGTAGGCCCGGTAAGCGGCAGCGCCACCGGGCAATCCCATCTTACAGAGCAATACGCATCACATCGTCAGGCTGGGTGGCTTCCTGCTGGCGGGTAGATTTCTGTTTCACCGTCACGTACAGGGTTTTGCCATCCGCTGAAAGCGCCAGGCTGTTCGGGTAGACCGGCGTGTCGAAGGTTTTAGTGACCTTATACGATTTCGCGTCAATCACGCTCACCTTGCCGGCTTCACGGTGCGTCACGTAGGCTTCATTGCGGGCCGGGTTAAACAGGACCGCCAGGGATGCCGGCGCGGCGATTTTCTCTATCACGCTACCGTCTTTCAGGCTCACCACCAGCACTTCCGGCTGTTTTGAATCGGTCAGGAACGCGCGCTGACCGGCAGTGTCGAGGCTCAGGTTCAGGTAGAAGTGCTCTTTACCGTCATCCTGCACCTTTTTACGGGCAATAATTTTATTGCTGGCCGTATCAATCGTCACCAGTTCGCCGTCCGCATTCGTGGTGTACAGACGTTTCGCCTGCGCATCCAGCGCCAGGCCGGTGCTGTAGGTGCCCGTATTGGCAATGGTTTCTTTCAGCTTCAGCGTGGCGCCATCCACGACCCAAATCACGCTCTCTTTACCGACACCGGTGATGTAAATCGTGTTGCTCGCGTCATCTGCCACCAGCTGGCGAGGCTGCAGCGGTTTGACGGTTTCGCTGCGCTGACGCCCGTCCAGCACCAGCCGCCCTTTTACGTCACCCGTTTTTGCATCAATCGCGGTTACCGCGCCGTTGATCGTATTGCCGAACCACAGCGTTTGAGTCGCCTTGTCAAAGGTGGCGCCAAAGGGTTTCAGATCGCTATGGATTGCCTGCGTCACGTCCAGCGTGACCGGATCAAGACGGTAGACAACCCCGCCCTTGTCGGTTTTACGGCTTTGCGAGGTGGCCACCCACAGCGCATTCTCCTGCTGGCTCACGGCCATTTCATACGCCCCTTTGCCCACCGCTTTACGCAGCACCTCTTCGGCGGCATGCACCTGGAACGTCCCGGCAAGCAGTAAAGTGGCAGACAGCAGCGACAGGCTCAGACGCGGCGAGCACAGTTGACGTAAAGACATATCAATTCCTTTTCTGAAAAGTGGGGTTGGGCTGACATCACTTCCGGCAGACAACGTCATGGCATTGTCTTTTGATAATGAGAATAGTAATCATTAATGTGTTAAATGTGGAGTTTTTCTTTCCCGCTTCGCCTTCCATTAACGCAATGTGCGGTTATAGTTTTCAAAACTTTTACAAAACCTTTAACATATATGGACATGTTCCATTTGGTTCGTTTATACACCACAACCGGTTTTATTCATGAAAATCATTTCTGCCCGTAAGGCTTCTCTCCCGCTGCTGCTGGTTCCTGTTATTTTTGCGCCGCTCACCGCCGTGAGCGCAGAGGAACAGACCATGATCGTCAGCGCCACGCCGCAAACCGTATCGGAGCTCGATACTCCGGCCGCGGTCAGCGTCGTCAATGGCGACGATATGCGCCAGGCCGCGCCCCGCATTAACCTGTCTGAATCCCTTGGCAGCGTACCCGGGCTGCAAATTCAGAACCGTCAAAACTACGCCCAGGATCTCCAGCTTTCGATGCGCGGATTTGGCGCCCGCTCAACCTTCGGGGTGCGCGGTATCCGTATGTACGTCGATGGTATTCCAGCCACCATGCCGGACGGACAGGGCCAGACCTCCAACATCGACCTTTCCAGCGTGGAGAGCGTTGAAGTGCTGCGCGGTCCCTTCTCTGCCCTGTACGGCAACGCCTCTGGCGGCGTAATCAACATCAACACCCAGACCGGGCAGCAGCCGCCAACCATTGAAGCCAGCAGCTATTACGGCAGTTACGGAACCTGGCGCTATGGCATGAAAGCCACCGGCGCGATGGGTGACGGCACCCACGCCGGGGACGTAGATTACACCGTCTCCACCACCCGCTTCACCACCAAAGGCTACCGCGACCACAGCGGCGCGCGGAAAAATCTCGCTAACGCCAAACTGGGTGTACGCATTGACGACGCCAGCAAGCTGACGCTGATTTTCAACAGCGTGGACATGAAGGCCAACGATCCGGGTGGACTGAATTACCAGGAGTGGCGGGACAACCCGCGTCAGTCGCCGCGCGGCGATCAGTACAACACCCGTAAGACCATCAAGCAGACCCAGGCCGGCCTGCGCTACGATCGCCAGCTCAGCGCTCAGGACGACCTGAGCGTGATGATGTACGCCGGCGAGCGTGAAATGACGCAGTACCAGTCGATTCCGTATCAGCCGCAGCTAAAAGCCACTCACTCCGGCGGGGTGATTGATATGCAGCGCCACTATCAGGGCGTGGACACTCGCTGGACACACCGCGGCGAGCTGCTGGTTCCGGTGACCTTCACCACCGGTCTGAACTACGAAAACATGAGCGAAGACCGTCGCGGATATGAGAACTTCGTGATGCGCAACGGCGTGCCGGACTACGGCGTCAAAGGCGATAAACGTCGTGACGAACGCAACCTGATGTGGAACGTCGATCCTTATCTGCAAACGAGCTGGCAGCTGACGCAGAAACTCTCTGTCGACGCGGGTGTCCGCTACAGTTCGGTCTGGTTTGATTCCAACGACCACTACGTTACGCCGGGCAACGGCGATGACAGCGGTGACGCGAGCTACCACAAGTGGCTCCCGGCGGGCGCCGTGAAGTATGCGGTGACGGATGCGTGGAACCTCTACGCTGCCGCAGGGCGTGGCTTTGAAACGCCAACCATCAACGAGCTCTCCTATCGCGCCGATAACCAGGGCGGTCTGAATATTGGCCTGAAGCCGTCCACGAATAATACGTATGAAGTGGGCAGCAAAACCCGCATCGGCAACGGCCTGCTGACGGCGGCGTTGTTCCGCACCGATACGGATGACGAGATCGTGGTGGACTCCAGTTCCGGCGGCCGTACAACCTATAAAAATGCCGGGAAAACCCGTCGTCAGGGTGTCGAAGTTTCCCTGGATCAGCAGTTCGCTGAGAACTGGAAGCTGAAGATGGCCTGGACGTACCTGGATGCCACCTACCGGACTAACGTCTGCAGCGACGCAGACTGTAACGGTAACCGTATGCCGGGGATTGCGCGCAACATGGGCTTCGCCTCGTTTGGCTGGCAGCCGGAAGAAGGCTGGTATGCGGGGACAGACGTGCGCTACATGAGCGATATCATGGCCGACGACGAAAACACCGCGAAAGCGCCGTCCTATACGGTAGTCGGGCTGAATACCGGGTATAAATTTAACTACGGCAACTGGGGAATGGACGTCTTTGGCCGCGTCGATAACCTGTTCGACAAAGAGTACGCGGGCTCGGTAATTGTCAACGAGTCCAACGGTCGTTATTACGAGCCTGCACCAGGCCGAAACTATGGCGTCGGGCTGTCGGTCTCTTATCGCTTCGAGTAAGCAAAAAGAAAAGTTTATTTTATAAATGAAATAACCCTCCTGATGGCAATAAGCCATCAGGAGTTATTCACCAGATAAATAATTAGCGGCGGTATATAGTCGCTCTGATAAATAATCTCTCAGTTAAAATATTGTCGCTGTAAAAGAGAATCTGCTTCATCAATCAACTTATCAATCGCCTTCTGGCTCGCATCAACATCTCTCCGCTCAAGGGCCGAAAGAAGCTCGTCATAGTGATACGTTGCCGTTTTGATGTCGTTAAGTTCGTGATGCAGGTAGTTCATGCAGGGCCCGATGCGGACCCATAGCTGTTCAATTAAGGCATTAAGCGTAGGCATTTCCGCATACTGATAAAGCGTAAACCTGAAGATACGATTCGCATGCAATGCCTGCTGAACGTTTCCATTGCGCATGGCCTCATGGAAGGCCTCTGACATTTTGCGCAACGCCTCCAGCTTGCCGTCTGACATCTTCTGGCATGCTGCGGCGACCGCCATTGGCTCAAGCTGTTTTCTGATGGCGTTAATCTCGTTATAACGCTCCAGCGTTACTTCAGGGACCAGAAACGCCTGTGCGGGCGTGGCGTGAAGCGCGCCTGAGGAGACCAGGCGCAGCAGCGCTTCGCGGACCGGCGTAATACTGGTGCCTAATTTATCAGCAATCTCTTTCGTAATCAGTCGTGCTCCTGGTTTGAGAGAGCCTGTAATTAACGCCCCTTTCAAACTGTGTTCAACCTGCATGGTAAGGCTAACCCTTTGGGCTTTTTCTAAGTGATCCAAATCAAGCATGTGGAATTCCTGTAGCTAAAACTTAATGCTATTTTTAAACGCCAGTTTTAATAAAACGGCGCCGGTACGATATATCCTGTATCGTCATGCCTGGTGGTGGGAAGTACAAAAAACAGCAAAAAAAGTAAACGTCATTTTTTTTATCGTTTTCGGGCTCATCGGGGATGATGGCGCGAAAAGTCATGTCCAGTAATTAAAGACAATATATCGTATCTTCACAAATAAATATGGCGGGAAACCCCGCCATATTGCGCTTTATTTATTGTCACTCGCGACGCGAATCACGACTTTACCGAAGTTTCGTCCTTCCAGCAGGCCAATGAGCGCCTCGGGGGCGTTTTCCAGCCCGTCCGTGACCTGTTCGCGATAGTGGATTTTTCCCTCCTGCACCCAGCGCCCCATCTCTTCCTGGAACTCATGGATGCGATGTCCATAGTCCTGGCCGATGATAAAGCCCTGCATCCGAATGCGTTTCTTGAGAAGGATCGCCATCAGAAGCGGCAGGCGGTCTGGCCCGTCAGGCAAACCCGTCGCGTTGTAGCCGCTCACCAGGCCACACACCGGCACGCGCGCGGAGGTGTTCAGCAGTGGCAGCACGGCGTCAAACACTTTCCCGCCGACGTTTTCATAGTAGACATCAATGCCGTTCGGGCAGGCCTGCTTGAGCTGGTCGGCAAAATCCGCGGCGTGGTGATCCAGACACAGGTCAAACCCGAGCACCTCAACGGCATGGCGGCATTTCTCTGGGCCACCGGCCACGCCGACCACCCGGCAACCTTTGATTTTGCCGATCTGCCCAACCGTCGCGCCCACCGGGCCGGTCGCCGCCGCCACCACCAGCGTTTCACCCGCTTTCGGTTGCCCGATATCCAGCAGCCCCATATAGGCGGTAAAGCCCGGCATACCCAGTACGCCCAGCGACCAGGAAGGATGAGACGGATTCTCGCCCAGCTTCACCAGGCCGCTGCCGTCCGAGAGTTCATATTCCTGCCAGCCGCTGTAGCCCAGCACCCATTCACCGGCTTTGAAGTCGGGATGGTTTGACTGTTCAACGCGGCTGACCGTTCCCCCCACCATCACCGCACCGAGCTCAACCGGCGGTGAATAGGATGGCGCGTCGCTCATGCGACCCCGCATATAAGGATCCAGCGACAGCCAGACGGTACGAAGCAAAAGCTGCCCCGCCCCTGGTTCCGGAACAGGCTGCGTTTCCAGACGAAAATTTTCCGCGACCGGTGCGCCCTGTGGACGAGAGGCCAGCACCCAGCGGCGGTTATGCGAAACAGAGTGATTCATCAGGATCTCCTTCTGGTACAAATGTCATTACAGCCTGGCTCACGTTCGGCGTTATCGCATTAGCATTACGAGCCAGACTGATTGAGGCGTACAACCAGATAGATGCAGGTTTCGTTCGTCTCGTTAATGAACCGGCAGTCATTAGGCGGCCCCAGCTCAAGACAGTCTCCGGCTTGCATTTCGTGGCGCGTATCGCCCTCCTGAAACACCAGCTCACCGGACTGCAGCCAGATAAGCTGACGCGCCAGCGCGTAAGAAGAGGCCGGCATCGGAACATCGCTGCCCGCAGGCAGTTCAATCTGAACAAGGTCGATGGGCAGATCGGTACGGGGAGAAACATGGCGGCGAAGGTAGTGCGTCTGCGGGTCGCGCCAGACGGGCTGATTTGCCAGGCGCAGCAGCTTGCCCTCCTGCATTTCGGCCCGGGCAATCAGCGTTGACATGCTGATGCCAAACGCCCCCGACAGGCGGGCAAGCAAGGTGGCTGTCGGGCTACTGTCCCCGCGCTCGATTTTATGGATCATGGCGCGGGAGACGCCTGCCCGGTCCGCCAGCTCGCTCAGGGACCACCCGCGAGACTCGCGTTCAAGGCGAATTCTTGCGCTAATCCGTTGATTCATTGTGTCTGTTATGGTGTTCATGACGTCATACTATAGTGTATGAACGGCAATTCAATGGGCTTTTGATAACAAAAAAATATGGCTTATGCCGTAGCGATCGGGCGATACAGTTGTGTAATATCGTAGCGATAACGTAATACTATAGTGAACAACACACAGAGGCTTCATCATGATCGTTCGTCATGCCTGCAAAGAAGACTGCGCTGCGATAGGCGAGATTTACAACCACGCGGTGCTGCACACTGCCGCGATCTGGAACGATAAAACCGTCGATACCGATAACCGAATCGCCTGGTTTGAGGCGCGCTCGCTTGCGGGCTACCCGGTTCTGGTGAGCGAGGAAGACGGCGTAATCACCGGCTACGCCTCTTTCGGCGACTGGCGCGCCTTTGACGGCTTTCGTCATACGGTTGAGCACTCGGTTTATGTCCACCCGGCCCATCAGGGCAAAGGGATTGGCCGCACGCTGATGAAGGCGCTGATTAACGAGGCCCGCGCCATCGGGAAACACGTGATGGTGGCCGGGATTGAAGCGCAAAACCATGCCTCGATTCATCTCCATGAAACGCTCGGCTTTGTGACGACCGGACAAATGCCGCAGGTGGGAACCAAGTTTGGCCGCTGGCTGGACTTAACCTTTATGCAGCTGCAGCTGGACGAGCGCAGCGACCCGGACGCGATCCCATGAATCAGTCACTGACGCTGGCGTTTCTGGTGGCGGCGGGCATTGGCCTGGTGGTGCAAAACACCCTGATGGTGCGTATCACCCAGTCCTCCTCCACCATTCTTATCGCGATGCTGCTGAATTCGCTGGTCGGCATCGTGCTGTTTGTCAGCATTCTGCTGCTGAAACAGGGCGTCGCCGGGTTCAGCGAGCTCGCCGCAACGGTGCGCTGGTGGACGCTTATCCCGGGGCTGCTGGGGTCGTTTTTTGTGTTTGCCAGCATCAGCGGCTATCAGAACGTTGGCGCGGCGACGACCATCGCCGTGCTGGTGGCAAGCCAGCTGATTGGCGGGCTGGTGCTGGACGTGCTGAGGAGCCAGGGCATCCCGCTGCGCGCCCTGATCGGCCCGGTGTGCGGCGCGGTGATGCTGGTGGTCGGGGCCTGGCTGGTGGCGCGACGCCAGTTTTGATGGTTACAGTATGGTGCCGCCTTTCGTCAGCTGTTCCTCACGCGCGTCCATCTCCTCTTTATGCTGCTTGCCGTGGTGCGAAATCGCGGTGCGCAGACGCTGCTGCTGAGTGTAGCGCTCTTCACGGCTCAGCTCTGCATCATCGCTTAATTCGATCAGCAGTTCGTTCATGTGGGTAATCACGCTCTCTTCGATGGCGGCATCGACGCGGGCGATAACTTCGTTTAAATGTGACATTGTCACTCCTCATTATGTGCCCGGTGGCGCTACGCTTACCGGGCCTACAGGTGCCAAATGTAAGCCGGGTAAGGCGGAGCCGCCACCCGGCTAAAAAGGCTTAGTTCAGCTTCGCTTTTGAGAAATCGCTGCCCATCAGGCTTACGCTGTACCCGGTCACGTTGCTGCGGGTCGCGTAGAACGTTTTCCCGTTGGCGAGCGCAATCCACGGCGCCTGCTGATAGAAAATCTCCTGCGCCTGGCCATAGAGCTTCGCGCGCTCGGCCGGGCTGCTGGTCAGCTTCGCTTTTTGTACCAGGGCATCATACCCCTTATCGCACCAGCGCGCGGCGTTTGAGCCGGTTTTAATGCTGTTGCAGCCGAGCAGCACGTCGGCAAAGTTGTCCGGGTCGCCGTTGTCGGACATCCAGCCAAACAGCGCGGAGTCATGCTCGCCTTTACGCATTCCGGAGAGATATTCGCCCCACTCGTAAGAGACAATTTTGGCTTTAACGCCGACTTTCGCCCAGTCGCTCTGGATCATCTCCGCGATACGACGCGAATTCGGGTTATACGGACGCTGCACCGGCATTGACCACAGCGTGACTTCCGCGCCCTTCTCCAGACCCGCCTGCTTCAGCAGGGCTTTCGCTTTTTCAGGATCGTAGCTGTAGTCCTTCAGGTCTTTATTGAAGCCCAGCATATTTGGCGGGATCGGCGATTTTGCCACCGTGCCCGATCCCATAAAGACCGCATTAACGATGGCATTCTTGTCGGTCGCGTAGTTGAGCGCCTGACGCACCAGCACGTTATCAAACGGTTTTTTCTCGGTGTTAAACGCCAGATAACCGACGTTAAGCGCATCGACGGCGTGCAGCGTCAGGTCTTTGTTGTTCTTGATGGCGTCAAACTGAACCGGGGATGGCGCAGGAATGATCTGGCACTCGTTGGTCTGCAGCTTCGCCAGGCGGGTTTCCACGTTTGGCGTAATGGAGAAAATGAGATGCTTCGTCGGCACCTCGCCTTCCCAGTAGTTCGGGTTCGCGACGTAGCGGATCAGCGAATCCACTTTGTACTGCTGCAGCACGTAAGGCCCGGTGCCAATCGGCCAGGTGTCCACGTTCTCAGGCGTGCCTTTTTTCAGCATCGCGTCGGCGTATTCCGCGGAGAGAATCGAGGCGAAATCCATCCCCCAGTCGGCCAGAAACGCGGCGTTGGGTTCGCTGAGGGTGAACTGGACGTGGTAGTCATCGACCTTTTTCACGTCCTGGATCAGCTTATCGAGACCCACATCGTTAAAGTATTCGTAGTTGCCCTGCGACACGTTGTGGTACGGGTGTTTAGGGTCTTTCTGGCGCATGACCGAGAAAATAACGTCATCGGCATTAAAATCGCGCGTCGGTTTGAAGTATTTGTTGCTGTTGAACTTCACCCCTTTACGCAGGGTAAAGGTATAGGTCTTGCCGTCCGGCGAAATCGTCCAGGACTCCGCCAGCGACGGCACCGGGGTGTTTTTCACCGGGTCGAAATTGATCAGACGGTTATAGAGCACCTGAGAGCTGGCCACAAAAGACGGGCCAGAGCTGGCGATTTGCGGGTTGAAGGACTCGGGGGAGGCTTCTGAACAGTAAATAAGGGTGTCGTTATTTGCCGCCCATGCGGCACCGGCTGGTAACAGCGCGCTCAGCGCAAGGGCGAGCAGTGTTTTCCCTGTAGACATGGTTATAACCCTGACAGTTTTATTATATAGGACAGTAATAACAGCACAGGCGTTTTGACCTGGCAAATAACGAAACACTATCAGGTTATTCTAAAGCTGCGGTTTTTGCTGTTTTAACCGCCAGCGCCCAGAGAGACGATTTGCCTTAAGTGCCATTATTCGTCAAGCACAACCGTCACTTTCTATGCCGCAAGAAATCGGCGCTTTTAGCGTCTCTTCCTCCGTTTGGTTGCGTCCTCGGTTCGTTAAAGTAATGGTGTGAAGAAGTATATGGGATCAAATCGTGGCAAAAACTCTTTTACGCAGCGGTAATCTGGATGATTTTCAGGCCGTTGGCGGCGGCGGACAAGCCGTTTTCGAATCAGCGTTGCAAATCCGGGAAGCGCTCCGGTTGCGCAAACAACAGGCCATCGTCGACTGTCTGGCGATTCCTCAGGTCAACGACAGCGGCGACCGCGTGGACTGGTATTCCCCGGTTGAAGGGAGCGTAACCAGCTGGAAAGCGGCCGATGAAGATGATCGCTATCGCGCCCTGCGCTATCTGGAAAACACGCTCGCCAGCGTCGAGTCATTAAGCAAGAAATGCCTGCAGTCGCCCAAAACCGCGCAACAGCTCTTTGGCTCTCTGCTGTCGAAGGCATTTCAGTTCCCGGGCGAAAACTTCCTCTTCCTGGTGGACGGAAAGCCGGTCATCAGCTTCTGGGGATTTGTAAACCTCAACGAGAACGCGCGCGACGATGTCCTCGACTGCCTGCGTGAGTCCCTGATCCCTGAGCCAGCCCCCGTTGTGATTGACGATCCTGAACCCGAGCCTGAGCCAGAGCCGGTGATGACCTTTGAGCACGCTGACGAGCCGCTGATCGCCCCGTCCACGGTAGTGCGTATTACGCCGGAGGAGCTGTATGAGCCCGAACCGGCCCCCGTCGTTGCGCAACCAGTCCAGGAACCTGCTCCGGCGAACGTCGTGAAAAAGCGCCGCGTTCCCCTGTGGACCCTGCCGGTTGCCGCCGTGATCGTTGCCGCCGTTGCCGCCCCGCTGCTGTGGCCAAAACAGGCGCCTTCCGCTGAGCCCGCCCCGGCGCCCGCACCTGAACCCGCGGAGATTGCGCCAAAGCCGATCAAGGCGGTTGAACCGCTGGCGATGAAGTTACCGCTGCATCAGGCAGAGGTCGTGGCCAGCAAAGAAAAAGAAGCGGCTCCGGCTGAAGCTGCGTCACAACCCGCTCCGGTGGTGATTGTCGCCATTCCGAAAGACGCCATGGTGATGGAAGCGAATCAGGTGAAAGCGGGATCGACGCGCTTCCTGAACGGCACCTGGCGCGCCATCCTCGACGTGAAGGATCCGGTGACCGGCAAGCCGCCGTCGCTGCGCTATCAGATCCAGAACAACAAAGGTTTCGCCCGCGTTGTCCACGGCGACAACATTGTCTGCCGCGCGGAGGTCTTCTCCGGGCTGCACAGCAATGGCGAGCTGATGATTAAGAGTCGCGGTACTGCCCGATGCACCGACGGTTCCCGCTACCCGATGCCGGAAGTGGCCTGTAAAGCAGGCACCAGCGATATCGCAGAATGTCGCGCCCGTTATGATGCCAACACCGTCGTCCCACTGACGTTCAAGAAAGCAGGTGCCTGATCCTATGCTGGTAAATCTTTGCGACTATAAACAAAGCGTCACGCTTATTGCCAACAGCGGCGTGCAGTTCCTCGATTTCGGTCTGACGCCGCAGGACTCCGCCAGCAACGGGCGCTTCGTACGTAAAACCGCGAACGGCCCGCTGTTGCGCCTCGATTTCGACCTGGTCAACGGTCGCTATACCCTGCCCGGCATGAACGGCGGCCAGCCTGAAGTGGTCAAGCCGGAAACCACTATCCCGCTGCATCAGTCGCTGGCGGTACTGGATGGCGTCTGGCTTCCGGTTCCTTTCCTGCGCTTCAACCCGCCGCGGACGTTTGTGGAAGGGCCGGATAACTGGGCCCGCGTTCAGGTGCGCAAGCTTGAGACCCCCGACACGGCAGGCAATACCCACCGCGTGACCCTCGCGCTTGACAGCCAGATTGCCGACCATGCCACGTCCGCGCTCTCTCCGGTGGAAAACGATATTCTGAACGGCACCCGCTTCGCGCTGGCGTGGCGCGATAGCGAGGTAGACAGCTTCCTCGATCAGACCTGGATTGACGGCTGGCTGCGCGAGGCGTTTACCCAGTATGCCGACGGCGTTGAGAACCGCTCTGAACGCGACCTGCAGCAGGCGATGCGCAGCTTTGAGTATCAGGCCCACTGGCTCAACCTGCTGACCATGCTCGGTGAACAGCTCACCGTGCCGGAAGTAAAATTTGTCACCCATACGCTCAGCACGCCTGCCATTCCGGTCGACCTGATCCTCGACGTGGGCAATACCCACACCTGCGGCGTCATTATTGAAGACCACGGCGATGCCAACGATGGGCTGCGCCAGACCGCCGAGCTGCAGGTCCGATCGCTCAGCGAGCCGCAGTTCCTGAACGAACCGCTGTTCACCAGCCGTCTCGATTTTTCGGAAGCGCGTTTTGGCAAGCAGCACTTCTCGGTGGAAAGCGGTCGCGAAGATGCCTTTGTCTGGCCGTCGATTGTCCGCGTAGGTGATGAAGCCCGCAAGCTGGCGATGCAGCGTCTGGGCACCGAGGGCAACAGCGGTATCTCCAGCCCGCGTCGCTACCTGTGGGATGAAACCCCGGTCGTGCAGGACTGGCGCTTTAGCCAGATGAACAGCAAGACCCAGCGTGAACCGCTTGCCACCGCGTTCCCGCTGATGAACCTGATGAACGATGACGGCGAGCCGCTCTTCACGCTGCCGCAGGACGAGCGCCTGCCGGTCTTCTCGCCGCAATACAGCCGCAGCACCCTGATGACCCACATGCTGTGCGAGCTGCTGGCACAGGCGCTGGGGCAGATCAACAGCGTCGCCACGCGCCTGCGCCTGGGCTTCCCTGCCTCGCCGCGCCAGCTGCGCACGCTGATCCTGACGCTGCCCTCCGCGATGCCAAAGCAGGAGCGTGAGATCTTCCGTCGCCGCATGTTTGAAGCCATCGCCATTGTCTGGAAAGCGATGGGCTGGCACCCGCAGGATGAGGATTTTGTCACCCGCAAACAGCAGGAAAAAAGCGTGGTGCCGGTACCGGAAATCCAGATGGAGTGGGATGAAGCCAGCTGCGGTCAACTGGTCTGGCTGTATAACGAAGCCATCTCCCGCTTTGGCGGCCAGACCGAGGCCTTCTTCGCCTCCCTTGCCCGTCCGGACCGTGAGCCTGTGCCGGGCAGCCAGCCGGGACGCGCGCTGCGCGTCGCGTCCATCGACATCGGCGGCGGCACAACGGATATGGCGATCACCCATTACCAGCTGGACGACGGCTCCGGCAATAACGTCAAAATCACCCCGCAGCTGCTGTTCCGGGAAGGGTTTAAGGTCGCGGGCGACGATACGCTTCTGGACGTAATTCAGCGCTACGTGTTGCCCGCCCTGCAAACGCAGCTGCAAAAATCCGGTATCGCAGACGCCTCGCTGGTGATGGCTTCACTGTTCGGCGACTCCGGGCGCATTGATACCCAGGCCGTACTGCGCCAGCAGACGGCGCTGCAGCTGTTTATGCCGCTTGGCCATGCGATTCTTGCCGGGTGGGAGTCCAGCGACGTTGACGATCCGCTGGCTGGTCTGCACGCCACCTTTGGCGATCTCCTGCCGCAGAAGCCGACCCGCAACGTGATGAACTATCTGCAGCAGGCGATCGACCATGCCCTGCCTGCGGGTTCTGACGCTTTTGACCTCTTCGCCGTGCCGCTGCACGTCAATTTCCGCGAAATGCAGGATGCGATGCTGGCCGGGCAGTTTACGCTGGCCTCCCCGCTCCACGCGGTGTGTGAGGCGATCTCCCATTACAGCTGCGACATTCTGCTGATCACCGGACGCCCGGGCTGCCTGCCTGGCGTTCAGGCGCTGATTCGCCACCTGCAGCCGGTGCCGGTCAACCGCATCGTCTGGCTGGATAAATACCAGGTGCATGAGTGGTATCCGTTCAGCCAGCAGGGGCGCATTGGCAACCCGAAATCGACCGCAGCCGTGGGGGCCATGCTCTGCAGCCTTGCGCTTGACCTGCGTCTGCCGCGCTTCAACTTTAAAGCCGCGGACATTGGCGCGTATTCCACCGTGCGCTATCTGGGCGTGCTGGATAACACCGTCAATACCCTTCGCGAGGAAAACGTCTGGTATCAGGATATCGATCTCGATAAACCCGGCGCGAAGCTTGACGCGCGTCTGCACTTCCCGCTGCGCGGTAACGTCACCCTCGGCTTCCGCCAGCTGGCGAACGCGCGCTGGCCTGCCACGCCGCTCTACACGCTCAGCATTAACTCGGCCGAACTGGCAAAAGCGATTGCCGGCGACGGCGTGCTGAACGTGCGGCTCAAACTCTGCGGCGGCAGCAAGCAGGAAGGCCCGGAGGCCTTCGAGCTGAGCGATGCCTGGCTGCAGGACGGCACGCCGGTGGCGCCTGACGCCTTAACCTTCAAACTGAATACCCTGGCCGACCGCCGACACAGCGGCAGCCACTACTGGATCGACAGCGGGAGCGTATACCTGAAATGACAGCGACGACCACCACCACTCAGGCCTTAATCGGGTGGATCAACGAGACGCGCCTGAACGCCCCCGTGCTGGATAACGATGCCGACGCCCTGCTTGCCCGCATCAACGCGGCGCAGGCGCGCGAGCAGGCCATTGAACGCGCCATGACCCGCCAGAGCAGCATCGGGCTTTACGGCCATTCGCAGAGCGCGAAAGCGCACCTGCTGTTGTCGCTGTGCGGCAGCGGCAATGGACGCCTGAACGTGACGCCAGGCCAGCGCACCTTTGACTATTTTTCGCATATCAATCCGGGACATGCCCTGACCAACATGGCCGTCCGCTTCACCCGGGAAACCCCGGCGGCGCTTGACGAGGCGTTTCCGCTGCGCCTGAGCCTGGTCACCGAGGCCGAGCTGGTGCAGCTGTTTATTGCCCGCACGACGCTGCATCCGCAGATGCGCGTGGTGGATAAGGCGGTCATCGAGACCCGTCTGGAGAAATGGCGCGGGCTGCGCCAGCCGCAGAGCGTGCCCGGCATCACGGCGCAGGACGTGGGGGCGATTGCCCGCTTCTGGCAGAGCACGGTACCCGCCGCGAAACAGCAAATTGATGATGCCCTGTGGCACGAGTTCGCCCAACTGGTGCCTTCGCTCGATCTCAGCACCCGCGCCAGCGTCTGGTCGCTGCTGTGGGGCGAGCAGCAGGAACTGACCCAGCAGTGGTTAAATCTGGCCCATGTGCTGCACCAGACCAGCCATGCCAGCGAGATTGCGGCCCCCCTTAGCCTGCTGGTGGACAGCTTCGGGCTGCCTGGCGAAGGGTTCCTGACGCACGACGGCTCGGTAGCGCTGCAGAATACGCAAGAGACGCTTCTCCATCCGCTGAACAACGGTGAGATGCTGAACGCCATCAGCCTCCCCGTCGATGTGCTGGCCTTCCTGACCCGCGAGCTGGTACTTCCGGTTGAGAACGGCGCGCTGGATAATGTCGATATCATTGATATCCCGGTGTTTGAAGACCGCCATGCCGATCCGCTACGCCAGGCAAAATCCCAGTGGCTGCTTGAGCACTACCGTCAACAGCTCCAGCCGGATGTGCTGGTCATCTGCAACGCGACGGCGCAGCACGAACAGACGGCCAAAAAAGCAAAAGTGTTAATGAACTGGGTCAGGGAGACGCAGCCTGCTGAAGAATCTGCCCTGCCGGGTCTGGTGTGGGCGATCACCCCGCACGACGCTCGCTTTACCACCCGGCAGAATCTCGATGAAGCCGTACAGCATCTGCTCGGGAAGCCCGGCTTGCGCTGGGGCACGCTACAGGCTCTGGACAGCCACAGCATGCAGCGCGTCATTGAGTGGCTGTCTCAGGCCACGCTGCCCGCGCAGCGACAGAAGCGTCTCGGCACGCTCAAAAACGCGCTGCGTCTGGAGCTCTCGGCGATGATGCAAAGCTACCTGGCACCGCTGGTTGAGGAGCCAGGTATCCGACGCACTCAGGCAGAAAACATGGTGCGCACGCTGCAAAGCAGTGCCGCCCGCCACGGCGAGCTGCTTGAAGGCCTGCTGCCGCCGCTGAAGGCCTTTGAAACGCTGTTGGCCGTTCAGCAGCCGCGCGAGGAGCAGGTTAACGGGCTATTTACGGATACCATTGACCTGTTTGCCGAGAACGCCCAGGAAAGCGCCGGTCTGTACCAGACCAAAGACAAAGCGCGCCTGGCGCACAAAGTCTGGATAAATCATCTGCGCCAGTGGAGCCGCAACGAGGCGACAGCCGCCCGTCTTGGGATGGATCCTGCGGTATTGCAGCAAATTGCGGATGTGCTGGTAGTCACAAGCTACCGGCTGGATCTGCCTCAGCAGCTGCAGCGAATTGTCGAAGCGGATAAGAGTAGCGCTGCGCAACTGCATGCCGTGATGGGCAATTTCATTGGCTGGCTGGGTTACGACAAGACGCCCGTGGCGACGCGCCCGGCAAGCCGCATCCGCAAGGGGCAGGCCATCTTCGTCACGCCAGTGGTCAGTAGCGCCGAGCCCCGCCTGACGCGTCTGGGTGAACAGCCGGTCCATGCGGCTACCGCGTACGTTTACGACTGGCTGGTCGCGCTCTATAGCCGCGCGATCGAGAACATTGATTACCAGCACCCGCATGATGTTCAGCCTGACGCTCGTCAGGCACTACGGGCTTTAATAATGTAGCCGCCTTCTTGCCGGGTGGCGCTGCGCTTACCCGGCCTACATTTCGCCACGATGATACATTGCACAATAATTACATCGTCATACACCCGGCTAATGCCTGCGCCAGCGCAGAGGGGTTTTCCCACGACATAGAGTGCCCCGCCGCAGGGATAATTTTTACCTCAACGCCTTTCTGTTGCAGATTTTCCACATCGTCATCCGGCAGAGAGAGCTCGCCAAAAATCAACGTTACCGGGCAAGGAAGTGACAGAAACTGCGCTTCCCATTCCGGTTCAACGCCCGCCACCAGGCTGGATGCACCGCGCCAGACGGCATAAGCCGCATTGCTCTGCAGGCACCCTGCCCACGCGGTTTTTTCTGCGCTGAGCATGGCGTCGTAACCCTGCTCCAGAAACTGTTGCTCGCTTTGCGCCGCGATTGACCGGCTGAACATCCCCCCACCCGCGTGAAAATTGGGTTCTGACACCATCAGCCCCTTCACGCGCGTAGCCAGCAGCCCCGCCGTTTCGATAGCAATACTGCCGCCCATGCTGTGGCCGTATAACCAGAAGGAATCCAGTTTAAGATGGTCAATCAGCTCCGCCACAACGTGCGCCTGGTCGGTGGTTTTATAGCTGTAGTGCTCAGGCTTATCGCTGTAGCCGCTGCCGGGCAAGTCGATGAGAATCGCTCTGCGCGCGCCAAAAAGCGGGTCACAAACGACGCGGGGATATTCATAGGAAGCGGCGCAGCCCAGCCCGTGAATGAACACCACGGGATCGCCGGAGCCGGGCAAGTCGTGCCAGCGCACGGTGCAACCGGCCTGTTGCGAGTAAAAACTGTTCATAAGCACTCCTTTTACGATGCACTGTTTATTTATACAGTTATCACATCAGGAATGCTATGTTCATCTTTTAAAACTGGAAGCGTGCTTCAGAAAAGCGAGACCAGCAGCGCAACGGGAAAGCTCATTGGCCAGGTTGACCCCACCAGGAAAGCGCTCAGCAGGCGGATACGTTTGCGGTCTTTTGAGAGGAACCAGGTGATTAACGCGCAGATGGAAGCCATGATTGCGTAAAAAACCAACATCTTTTGATACAACGTCATTCTGTATACCAGAGCCGAAAAAATAACCGCACGCAATATGCGTCATATGTTGACACAGATCAAGTTTTTTCGTTACAGAATAACCACTTAAAAATTATGGCTAATAACAATTGAGTATCTTACGTAACACATCTGGCGGGCAAAGAGAACGCCTGACCGCGCAAGCGGCCAGGCTAAGCGGATCAGTGTTTGATCATGACATGCCGGACAACCGTATAATCCTCAAGCCCGTACACCGACATATCTTTCCCGTAGCCCGATAATTTCATGCCGCCGTGCGGCATTTCGCTCACCAGCATAAAATGGGTATTCACCCAGGTGCAGCCGTACTGCAGGCGCGCGCTCAGGCGATGGGCGCGCCCCACGTCTTTGGTCCAGACCGATGACGCCAGGCCGTATTGCGAGTCGTTTGCCCAGGCCAGCACCTGCGCCTCGTCATCAAACTCGGTGACGCTCACCACCGGGCCAAACACCTCGCGCTGAACGATGGCGTCGTCCTGTTTTGCTCCCGCCAGCAGGGTTGGCTGGAAGTAGTAGCCCGCCCCCTCTTTTTTGCTCCCGCCGGTGACAACCCGGATATGGCCGAGCGCTTTCGCCTCATCGACGGCCTGACAGACGCGTGACAGATGGGCGGCCGAGCTGAGCGGTCCCAGTTCGGTCGAGGTGTCTTCCGGCGCACCCATTTTAAGGCTGGCAACCGCGGCGCCCAGCTTTTCCACCAGTTGGGCATAGATTCCCTTCTGGGCATAAATGCGGCAGGCCGCCGTACAGTCCTGTCCGGCATTGTAGAAGCCAAACGTCCGCACCCCTTCAACCACCGCATCCAGATCGGCATCATCAAACACGATCACCGGCGCTTTGCCGCCCAGCTCCATATGGGTGCGTTTAATCGAGGACGCCGTATGGCCGATGATATGTTCCCCGGTCGCAATCGAACCGGTCAGCGAAACCATGCGGACCTTCTCGTGCCCGGTGAGCGGGTCGCCGACCGTTTTCCCGCGACCAAACAGCACGTTCAGAACGCCCGCCGGGAAGATATCTTTTGCCAGCTCTGCCAGCTTCAGCGCGGTCAGGGGCGTGATCTCAGAGGGCTTTATCACCACGCAGTTCCCTGCCGCCAGCGCGGGGGCCAGCTTCCAGGCTGCCATCATCAGCGGGTAGTTCCACGGCGCGATAGAGGCCACCACGCCCACCGGATCGCGGCGAATCATCGACGTGTGGCCGTCAAGGTACTCGCCCGCTGCCAGACCGTTCAGGCAGCGGGCGGCCCCGGCAAAGAAACGGAAAACGTCGACCACCGCCGGAATTTCATCCCCCAGCGCGCAGTGCAGCGGCTTGCCGCAGTTGAGGGACTCGAGCCGGGCAAACGCCTCACCGTGCGCTTCAATCGCATCCGCCAGCTTCAGCAGGCACTCGGCGCGGGTTTTCGGCGTCGTTTGTCCCCACGCCGCAAAAGCACGGTCAGCCGCCAGCACCGCCGCGTCGACCTGGGCCGCTGACGCCTCAGCAATTTCCAGCAATACCTCTCCAGTGGCCGGGTTATAAACCGGCTGTTTTTCACCCTCTCCGGCAACCAGCTCACCGTTTATCAGCAGATGTTTTTGCATAGCATTTTCCTGTTGAAATCACTGTTATTTCCCGCTGCCAGCAATGTTTTCGCCGTCGCGGGTTAGCCACCAGGCTCCCAGAATGGGGATAGTTGTCACCAGCATCACCAGCAGAGCCACGACGTTGGTGACGGGCACGTCGCGCGGACGCCCGAGCTGATTGAGCAACCACAGCGGTAACGTGCGCTCGTGTCCCGCCGTAAACGTTGTGACGATGATCTCGTCAAACGACAGGGCAAACGCCAGCATTCCCCCGGCCAGCAGCGCGGAACCCAGATTGGGCAGCACCACATAGCGGAAGGTTTGCCACCAGTCAGCCCCGAGATCCATTGACGCTTCCACCAGGCTCCAGGAGGTGCGTCTGAACCGGGCAATCACGTTGTTAAACACCACCACCACACAGAAGGTGGCGTGTCCGACCACGATGGTGAAAAACCCCGGCTCAAGATTGATCGTTTTGAAAGCCGTCAGCAGCGCCAGGCCGGTGATGATCCCCGGTAACGCAATCGGCAACAGCAGCAGCAGAGAGATCGCATTCTTGCCAAAAAACGCGCTTCGCCACAGCGCCGCTGCAGCAAGCGTGCCAAGCACAAGGGCAATAGCGGTAGAGAGCGCGGCAATCTGAAGTGACAACGTCACGGAATCGATGATATCGCCGCGCCCCGCCGCCACGCTAAACCACTTCAGCGTCAGCCCCTGCGGCGGAAAGCTGAAGGCGGCGTCCTCGGTGTTGAAGGCATAGGTCGCGATGATCAGCAGCGGGAAGTGCAGGAAGATGACGCCTCCCCAGGCTGCCACTTTCAGGAACAGCGGTGCGCGTTCAGAGTGCATCGAATGCTCCCAGACGTTTCACGAACGCCAGATAAAGAGAAATCAGCACGATAGGTACCAGCGTGAACGCGGCGGCCATCGGCATATTGCCGATAGCGCCCTGCTGGGAGTAGACCATATTACCAATGAAGTAGCCCGGCGGCCCCACCAGCTGTGGAACGATGAAGTCCCCCAGCGTCAGGGAAAAGGTGAAGATTGAACCCGCCGCAATGCCCGGGATGGCCAGCGGCAGAACGACATAGCGGAACGTCTGCCGGGGACGCGCGCCGAGGTCGGCTGAGGCCTGCAGCAGCGAGGCCGGAAGGCGTTCCAGCGCCGCCTGGACGGGCAGGATCATAAACGGCAGCCAGATGTACACGAACACCAGAAACCGTCCCAGCCCGGAGGTGGACAAGGTGTTGCCGCCAACTGCCGGGAGCGTCAGGATTGAGGTCAGAATCGGCTCCAGGCCGAGATGGCTGAGAAACCACTGGGCCACGCCGTCCTTCGCCAGCAGCAGCGTCCAGGCGTAGGCTTTAACGATATAGCTCGCCCACATTGGCAGCATCACGGCGATATAGAAAAACGCTTTCCACTTGCCGCTGGTGTATCGCGCCATGTACCAGGCCATCGGGAACGCAAGGATGGCGCTGGCAATGGTCACCGCAATCGCCATCGTTAACGTGCGCAGGATGATGTCGTAGTTTGCCGGGTTGAAGAGCGCCTGAATGTTCGCCAGCGTGAGATCCGGCGTGACCGCCATGGTGAAATCGTCAAAGGTGTAAAACCCCTGCCACAGCAGCGTCAGCAGCGACCCTAAATAGACGATGCCAAACCACATCAGCGGCGCAAGCAGAAGCAGGAACAGACCGAGCGACGGCTTTCGCCAGAACAGGGCCGTCATGCGGCTCAGACGGCCGCGCGGGGCGGGAGGATGCGCAACGCTCATATCCATTTCACCTCTCCTCGTGAAGGCGGATCATCGCCTCGCGCGACCATGACGCCATGACCGCCTGCCCCGGCGCAATGCCGCTCAGCGGCGAGGCGTCACTGAAGTTAGCCTGGCTCACCAGCAGTTTGGCGCCATCGGCGAGCTTCAGCTCCAGACGCGTGGCAGCCCCCTGATACTGTACGGCCTGCACGACGCCCTGAACCTGAACGTCACCCTGTTCATTAAGGCGAATATGTTCAGGGCGCAGGGAAAAGGTGCCCTCCATGCCGCAAAGCGTCTGCGCAAGGCCCGCATCAAAAACGTTGGAGGTGCCGACAAAACCGGCGACAAACGGCGTGCGCGGACGCATGTAGAGATCGCGTGGGGTATCCACCTGCTCGATGCGCCCGTTATTGAACACCGCCACCCGGTCCGACATGGAAAGGGCCTCGCCCTGATCGTGGGTGACAAAAATAAAGGTGATGCCGAGTTCCTGCTGAAGTTTCTTCAGCTCGAACTGCATTTGTTCCCGCAGCTTGAGATCGAGTGCCCCTAAAGGCTCGTCCAGCAGCAGGACGCGCGGTTCATTCACCAGCGCGCGGGCGATGGCGACACGCTGACGCTGGCCGCCGGAAAGTTGCGAAGGTTTGCGGGCGATGGCAAAACTCAGGCCCACTTTTTCCAGAGCATCGCGGGCCTGCGCATGGCGTTTTTTCTTGTCGACGCCTTTGACCATCAGCCCGTAGGCGACATTGTCGAGGATCGACATATGCGGGAACAGCGCATAGTCCTGAAACACGGTGTTCACGTCCCGCTCCCAGGGGGGCAGTTCGCTCGCCTCTTTGCCGAAGATGGAAATCGTCCCGCCTGACAGCTGTTCAAAACCGGCGATCAGACGCAGGCAGGTGGTTTTGCCGGAGCCCGAAGGCCCCAGCATGGAGAAAAACTCTCCGTCGCGGATCGCAATGGTGACCCCATCCACCGCCCGGACGTCGCCGTACAGACGGGAAACATTGTTAAACTCGACTGCGTACGTCATGTTCTGCTCCCGGGCAATTAACGACCGCCCATGATGGCGATGTAATCCTGCGTCCAGCGGCTGTAAGGGACAAATTTGCCGCCTTCTGCGATGGGGGTTTTCCAGAACATGATTTTGTCGAACTCATTATAACCGTTTGTTTCGCAGCCTTTATCGCCCAGCAGCGTGCTGGCTTTACACCCTTCCGGCACCACGGGCAGGGAACCAAACCATGCAGCCAGATCGCCCTGCACTTTCGGCGTCAGCGACCAGTTCATCCATTTGTAGGCGCACATCGGGTGTTTAGCCTGCGCGTGGAGCATGGTGGTGTCCGCCCAGCCTGTCACCCCCTCTTTCGGGAAGACGGTGGCAATAGGCTGGTTCTCGGCCTTCAGGGCATTCGCCTGATACGGCCAGGCGCTGGAGGCCACCACGCCCTCGTTTTTGAAATCGCTCATCTGGACGGTGGTGTCATGCCAGTAGCGGTGGATCAGCGCATGCTGGTCGCGCAGCACTTTCAGCACGGCGGCATACTGTGCTTCGGTGAGCTGGTAAGGGTCTTTGATACCCAACTGCGGCTGGGTCGCTTTGACAAACAGCGCCGCATCGGCGATATAAATCGGGCCGTCATACGCCTGCACGCGTCCCTGATTGGTTTTACCGTCCGGCAGATCCTGTTTGGTAAAGACGACGCTCCAGCTGTCCGGCGGCGTCGGGAAGGTTTTGGTGTTGTACATCAGCAGGTTTGGCCCCCACTGGTACGGCGTGCCGTAGACTTTACCGCCGACGTTAAACCATTCCCCTTTCACAATCCGCTCGTCGAGGGTTTTCCAGTTGGGGATAAGATCGGGGTTAATCGGCTGGACGCGTTTGCCCATGATCAGCCGCAGGGAGGCATCGCCTGAGGCGGTCACCAGGTCATATCCCCCTTTCGCCATCAGGCTGACCATTTCATCCGACGTGGCCGCCGTTTTGACGTTAACCGCACACCCGGTCTCTTTTTCAAACTGGGTGACCCAGTCGTAGTTTTTATCCGTCTGCCCCCGCTCGATGTATCCCGGCCAGGCGATAATATCCAGTCGACCTTCCCCGTCGCCAATGGCCTTTGGTGGTTCTGCGGCTTGCGCGGCCATGATAGTCATGCCGAGCGCGCACAGGCTGCTGCGGGCAAATTTTTTGCTCATAAGAGTTACTCCTGTCGCAATGAAATTTAGCGGCAGCCGTGCCGTAAAAATATCTCCCTTATTAAACGTAGACCGCGCAAATGCGCCGCACCGTTCGGCTTCAGGAAATTTCATCAAGGTGTGACCGAGGGCGCATTCCCCGTTAACTGGATTATAGACAAGGGGTTAGGCGCGAGAGACGGTATGCAGATTTCCTATGACGGGTCACCGCGAAATAGTCGCAGCGCCGTCATCAGGATAAGAATTGATTATTTAAATAACGGAGAAAGGATTATTCCAGCATCGTGCTAATTAATTTTCCTAACTGAATGACCGCCTGCTCTTCCCGCTCTCCCCAGGCCCAGGAGGTATTAAAACGAAAGAACGGCGTCCACGCGTCAGAGGTGGAAAACATTTTTCCGGGAGCAATGCTGATGTGGTGCGTTAAGGCCTTTTCGCTCAGCAGCCCCGCGTCCAGCTGTGCCGGCAGTTCCAGCCATAAAAAGTAGCCGCTGTCGTTATGGTGAATTTTAACGCCTGCAGGCATATGGCGAAGAAGTGACTGCCAGGCCTGCTGCTTTCGCTCGGCCAGCGTACGCCGCAGGCGGCGCAGGTGGGCGTCGTAGCGTTTGGTCGCCAGGTAATCCACCAGCGCCAGCTGCATGGGAGAACTGGTTGAAAGCGTGCTCATCAGCTGCAGCTGCTGAATGCGTCGCGCGTGTTTTCCTGCCGCCACCCAGCCGATGCGAAAACCGGCCACCAGACATTTTGAAAAGGACGAGCAGTGTAGCGTCATGTCCTGACGATCCCACGCTTTCGCCGGGAGCGGCTTTTCACGTCCAAAATAGAGCTCGCTGTAGACGTCATCTTCAATCAGCGGGACATTATGCTGGGTTAACAGGGCGACAAGCTGGGCTTTTTTCTCCGTGCTCAGCGTGAAGCCGAGCGGGTTTTGGCTGTTAGTCATGATCCAGCAGGCTTTAACCGGGTATTCATTCAGCGCCTGCTCTAAGGCATTGAGATCGATCCCCTCGCGAACGTCCGTCGCAATCGACAACGCTTTGAGCTTCAGGCGTTCCAGCGCCTGCAGCGCACCGTAAAAACAGGGGTTTTCGACAATCACCCAGTCACCCGGCTCGGTTACCGCCTGAAGGCTAAGATTCAGCGCTTCGAGCGCGCCTGCGGTGATCACGATCTCTTCCGGGGAGATGTTCATCCCCTGCTGCGCGTAGCGGCGGGCAATGGCGTGGCGGAGATCGACGTTTCCCGGCGGCAGGTTCTCAATCACGCTCATCGCCGTCGCGGTTTTGCTGACGTTTGCCAGCGAACGGTTGAGCTGCTGAAGCGGGAAAAGCCTGGGGTCGGGAAACGCGGAAGCAAAAGGAACAACGGACGGGTCGCGGCTGGCCTGTAAGACGTCGAAGATGTAGGTATTGATATCCACCGCTTCGTCACGCATCACCTGAGCGGGTGGCGCAGGCTGTTGTGCGGTCGGGCGCGAGGCAACGTAATAGCCCGACTGCGGTCTGGCGACAATGCGCCCCTGACTTTCCAGCATCTGATACGCGTGGCCAACGGTCATAAAACTCATGCCGCTGCTTGCCACCTGCTCTCGCAGGGAAGGCAGCTTATCGCCCGGCAGCCATACGCCAAGCTCAATCTGCGAGATAATTTGTTGCGCCAGACGCTGGTATTTTTTCATCAGATTCTCCTTAAGACCGACAGTGTATATCAGCAGGAGAAAAAGAGAAGATTTAGCGAACTGTTATAGTCTGGAAGATGAATTACTTACGGTATTCGGTCACGTGGCTCTGAGCGGAACGCGCGGCGGCCAGGTGGTCGAGCGTGATCATCGACGATTTGCAAAAAATGCATTTCGCGCCAAACGGGTTTTTCTCAGACACGTCAAAGGCTGAGGTACGGTACTGCGAGCCATGACAGCATGGGCAGCGAAAATGGATATATGAAGTCATAGGTTTCTCCTGAAACGTAAAAACGTAAATTACTAATGGGCCGATTGGGCATAATGGTTTTAAACAAAACGAATCGGAATGTAGATAAAGACCCAAGAGAGGCTGCGGAGAGGCACAACGTGATGAGAACTGCTTTATAAAACTACGTCAGATATTTATTTGGACTCAAAACCAGAAGGCCATTAACGCACGACGCTGACGACAAAGCAAGCGGTTTAATGCGGAAAATACATAAAAAGAATGTTTTTATTCCACAACGGCGAGGTATATCAGATGGCTAAAGCGTGAAATTTACGCCAACTGTTATGGTTAAAATTCGCTTTTCTGCGTCTGCTCGTCCGATCTTCGCCCCTATACCATAACAGCACACCGTTTGACATTGAGGTTGTGCATGTTTGGTTTGGATGCTTTTCACCTTGCGCGGATACAGTTTGCCTTTACCGTATCCTTCCACATTATTTTCCCGGCCATCACCATTGGTCTCGCAAGCTACCTTGCCGTGCTCGAAGGGCTGTGGCTGAAAACAAAAAATCCGGTCTGGCGCTCGCTATACCATTTCTGGTCGAAGATTTTTGCCGTCAACTTTGGCATGGGCGTGGTCTCCGGGCTGGTGATGGCCTACCAGTTTGGCACCAACTGGAGCGGCTTTTCGCAGTTTGCGGGCAGTATTACCGGCCCGCTTCTGACCTATGAAGTGCTTACCGCCTTCTTCCTCGAAGCCGGGTTCCTCGGCGTGATGCTGTTCGGCTGGAATAAAGTAGGGCCGAGGCTGCACTTCTTTTCCACCTGCATGGTGGCACTGGGGACCATTATTTCCACCTTTTGGATCCTCTCCTCCAACAGCTGGATGCAAACCCCGCAGGGCTATGAGATCGTCAACGGTCAGGTGGTACCGGTGGACTGGTTCGCCGTGGTGTTTAACCCCTCCTTCCCTTACCGCCTGCTGCACATGTCGATAGCCGCGTTCCTGAGCAGCGCCCTGTTTGTTGGCGCATCCGCGGCATGGCATCTGCTGCGCGGGAATAATACCCCCGCCATCCGGGCAATGTTTTCAATGGCGCTGTGGATGACGCTGATTGTCGCGCCCCTCCAGGCCATGGTGGGTGATATGCACGGGCTGAACACCTTAAAGCACCAGCCCGCGAAAATTGCCGCCATTGAAGGTCACTGGGAAAATCCACCGGGCGAGCCTACCCCGCTACTGCTGTTTGGCTGGCCGGATATGGAACAGGAGCGCACCCGCTTTGGGCTGGAGATCCCGGCGCTGGGAAGCCTTATTCTGACACACAGTCTGGATAAACAGGTTCCGGCGCTCAAAGAGTTTCCAAAGGAAGACCGCCCAAATTCCACCATCGTCTTCTGGTCGTTCCGCATTATGGCGGGCCTGGGCATGCTGATGCTGCTGCTTGGGGTAACGGCACTCTGGCTGCGCTATAAAAAGCGCATTTATTCTTCCCGTCCTTTCCTGTGGTTTGCCCTGCTGATGGGGCCCTCCGGGCTGATTGCTATTCTGGCCGGGTGGATCACCACCGAAGTGGGCCGCCAGCCGTGGGTGGTCTATGGGCTCCAGCGCACGAAGGATGCGGTTTCTGCCCATGGCGATTTGCATATGAGCGTGAGCCTGCTGGCCTTCTTCGTCGTTTACACTTCGGTATTTGGCGTGGGTTACAGCTATATGGTGCGCCTCATCCGAAAAGGCCCGCAGCCGCATGAATCTTTCGCCACCGAGTCCGACGGACGTCCGGCGCGCCCGCTTTCTGCCGTCACAACTGAACATAAGGAGCAGCCGTAATGGGTATCGATCTTTCCATTATCTGGTTTGTGATCATCGTCTTTGCCACGCTGATGTATATCGTGATGGACGGTTTTGATCTGGGGATTGGCATTCTGTTCCCGGCCACGCAGAACGCCGACGATCGCGATGTGATGGTTAACAGCGTCGCGCCGGTCTGGGACGGGAATGAAACCTGGCTGGTGCTTGGCGGGGCCGCCCTGTTCGGCGCCTTTCCGCTGGCCTACGCCGTGATTATCGATGCCCTCACCATTCCGCTGACATTAATGCTGATCGGACTTATTTTCCGCGGGGTGGCATTTGAGTTTCGCTTTAAAGCTACGCCGGCGCACCGCCCCTTCTGGGATAAAGCGTTTATTGGCGGTTCGATCCTGGCGACGTTTACCCAGGGCGTGACGGTGGGCGCCGTCATTAACGGCTTTACCGTCACCGGCCGGGCCTATACCGGCGGCCCCTTTGACTGGTTTACCGCGTTTAACCTGTTTTGCGGCGCGGGCCTGGTGGTCGCCTACGCGCTGTTAGGCTCGACCTGGCTGGTGATGAAAAGCGAAAATGCATTGCAACATCGGATGCGTCAGGTATCGAAAACCCTGTTAATCGTGCTGCTGGCGTTTATTGCGGCGATCAGCCTCTGGACACCGCTGGCGCAGCCGGCCATCGCGGCGCGCTGGTTTACGCTGCCGAACCTGTTCTATCTGCTGCCCGTCCCGGCCCTGGTGGTGATTTTTAGTTTGTATCAGTGGCGCTGCCTGAATAATCCCGACAGCCATAGCCGACCGTTTATCCTGACGCTGGGGCTGATCTTCCTCGGCTTTAGCGGGCTTGGGATCAGCATCTGGCCGCACATCATTCCACCGTCAATCACCCTGTGGCAGGCCGCCGCACCGACGCAAAGCCAGGGCTTTATGCTGGTCGGCGCGCTGTTGATCATTCCCGTTATTCTGGTCTACACCTTCTGGAGTTACTACGTATTTCGCGGCAAAGTTCAGCATGGGGAGGGTTATCACTGATGCAACAACCGGTCTGGAAAAGATTACTGTGGCTGGCCATTATCTGGGGCGGCAGCGTACTGGCGCTGGCTGCGGTCAGTATGCTCTTCCGTATGCTGATGACGGCGGCAGGGTTTAAATCACATTAACGTCATCCCGGGCAACCGCTGCGTTGCCCGGATCCTCCCCGCACTTTCAGATAAACCCCATTAACGCATGGCAGAGTATCGTTACACTGGAAAAAGATTCACAGTGTTTATAGTTTGAGAAGAAAAATGAAAAAGCTCATTGCGTTAAGTGTTATCAGTCTTGTCCTTACCGGCTGCGTTAATCCGGGTAAAGCCTCCGTTCAGCCGGAGCAACTTAAGAACCACCGCTTTGTGCTGGAAAGTGTGGACGGTAAGGCCGTGAAGACCGCGACAACGCAACCTGAGATCGGTTTTAGCGCACTGCCAGATATCAGTCTGGTGAATAACATCAGCGTTTCTGGTCAGATGTGTAACCGCTTCAACGGACAGGGGAAATTGTCCGAAGGCGAGCTGAAGGTGAAAACGCTGGCCATGACGCGCAAGCTCTGTAGTGAGCCGCAGCTTAACGAGCTGGATCAGGCCATCGGCGACATGCTGCGTAAAGGTGCGCAGGTCGACCTGACTGAAGACCAGTTAACGCTGGCGACAGCTGATAAAACGCTGATGTTTAAGCGTGCAGAATAATCAGTAGTTACCGCAGGTTCCAACGGCAAGCGACTGTTCACTGCAGCGTTTGCCGTTTGGCAAGGCGCACATCCCAATAGCTGAACCATCAAGCTGGCGAGCTACCGACAGCGAACCGCCAATCATCGCGCAGTTGGCCTGACCGGAGCTGGACATCGCGGCTTTCATACCCGGCACCACGTGCGCGGCCGTTGCCTGCTGGACAGGTTCACTGCTGCATGCCGACAACAATAATGCGGCACACCCTACCAAAAATGCTGAGCGCATGCTCTCTCCCCCATGAATAATGCGAAACCTATGCATAATAGGCATCCCATCCCGTGTCGTCGAGAGCGGAAGTGCGTATTTATGCGCTCCTGAAACAATTTCTCGCAATTTTTCTGCCAAAAGTTTGATCTACACATTGATGGCAGGAATAACGAGGACACAAAAGCGAAAATCGAAAAATCCCCCGTTTGCTAGAATACACAGATAATATTCAGGGTTTGTTGCCGTAATACAGACCCCTATTTTTTTGCGCAATGTAAGGGTGTTGTCCTATGCAAACTATTGACGGTAATGGTGCAGTTGCCTCAGTCGCGTTTCGCACCAGTGAAGTTATCGCCATCTACCCGATTACGCCAAGTTCTACCATGGCTGAGCAGGCGGACGCCTGGGCGGGTAACGGGTTAAAAAACGTCTGGGGCGATGTCCCGCGAGTGGTTGAAATGCAGTCGGAAGCCGGTGCGATTGCCACGGTCCACGGCGCGCTTCAGACCGGCGCGCTTTCCACGTCGTTTACCTCTTCCCAGGGATTGTTATTAATGATCCCGACGCTGTACAAACTTGCCGGACAACTGACTCCCTTCGTTCTGCACGTCGCTGCGCGTACCGTTGCCACCCACGCGCTCTCTATCTTTGGCGATCATTCTGACGTGATGGCCGTTCGCCAGACCGGCTGCGCGATGCTGTGCGCCAGCAGCGTTCAGGAAGCCCAGGACTTTGCCCTGATTTCGCATATCGCCACGCTCAAAAGCCGGGTGCCGTTTATTCATTTCTTTGATGGTTTCCGTACGTCCCACGAAATTAACAAAATCGTCCCGCTGGCTGACGAGACAATTCTGAATCTGCTTCCGCAGGCGGACATCGACGCGCATCGCGCCCGCGCGCTGAATCCGGAACACCCGGTGATTCGCGGCACGTCGGCGAACCCGGATACCTATTTCCAGTCCCGCGAGGCCACCAACCCGTGGTACAACGCGGTTTACGACCATGTTGAACAGGCGATGAATGACTTTGCTGCCGCAACGGGTCGGGAATACAAACCCTTTGAGTATTACGGCCATCCGCAGGCGGAACGGGTCATTGTGCTGATGGGATCGGCCATTGGCACCTGCGAGGAAGTTGTTGATGAGCTGCTGACGCGCGGCGAAAAAGTTGGCGTGCTGAAAGTGCGTCTCTATCGGCCGTTCTCGGCGAAACATCTGCTCACTGCGCTGCCGGAAAGCGCGCGTACCGTTGCGGTGCTCGATCGCACCAAAGAGCCGGGCGCGCAGGCGGAACCGCTGTATCTGGATGTGATGACCGCCCTGGCCGAGGCCTTTAATCATGGCGAACGTGAAACGCTGCCGCGCGCGATCGGGGGGCGTTACGGTTTGTCCTCCAAAGAGTTCGGACCGGACTGCGTGCTGGCGGTCTTCAACGAGCTCAGCGAAGCGAAGCCCAAGCCGCGCTTTACCGTCGGCATTTATGATGATGTGACGAATCTGTCCCTGACGTTGCCGGAAAACACCCTGCCCTCGACCGCCAAACTCGAGGCGCTGTTCTATGGTCTGGGCAGTGACGGCAGCGTCTCCGCGACCAAAAACAACATCAAAATCATCGGGAACTCCACGCCGTGGTACGCCCAGGGGTACTTCGTCTATGACTCCAAGAAAGCCGGCGGCCTGACCGTTTCCCACCTGCGGGTGAGCGAACAGCCCATCCGCTCTGCGTATCTAATTTCTCAGGCTGATTTTGTTGGCTGTCACCAGCTGCAGTTCATTGATAAGTACCAGATGGCCGAGCGCCTGAAGCCTGGCGGTATTTTCCTCCTGAATACGCCATACAGCGCGGATGAAGTCTGGTCGCGCCTGCCGCAGGAAGTGCAGGCGGTGCTGAACCAGAAAAAAGCCCGTTTCTATGTGGTTAACGCGGCGAAAATTGCCCGCGAATGTGGCCTTGCCGCGCGTATCAATACCGTTATGCAGATGGCCTTCTTCCATCTGACGAATATCCTGCCGGGCGACAGCGCGCTGGCGGAACTGCAGGGCGCGATTGCCAAAAGCTACAGCAGCAAGGGCCAGGAGCTGGTCGAGCGTAACTGGCAGGCGCTGGCCCTGGCGCGCGAGTCGCTGTTTGAGGTCCCGCTGCAGCCGGTCAATGCCGCAAGCCCGAACCGCCCTCCGGTGGTGTCTGATGCGGCACCTGATTTCGTGAAGACCGTGACGGCGGCGATGCTGGCCGGGCTGGGTGATGCCCTGCCCGTCTCTGCCCTACCGCCGGATGGCACCTGGCCGATGGGCACCACCCGCTGGGAAAAACGCAACATCGCCGAAGCGATCCCCATCTGGAAAGAAGATCTGTGTACCCAGTGCAACCACTGCGTGGCGGCCTGCCCGCACTCTGCCATTCGTGCCAAAGTAGTGTCGCCGGAAGAGATGGAGGCCGCCCCGGCCAGCCTGCATTCCCTGGATGTAAAATCCCGCGATATGCGCGGACAGAAATACGTTCTGCAGGTCGCGCCGGAAGACTGCACCGGCTGTAACCTGTGCGTCGAGGTTTGTCCGGCGAAAGACAGGCAGAACCCGGAGATTAAAGCCATCAATATGATGTCGCGTCTGGAGCACGTCGAAGAAGAGAAAGTGAATTATGACTTCTTCCTGAATCTGCCGGAAATCGATCGCAGCAAACTGGAACGCATTGATATTCGCACTTCGCAGCTGATCACGCCACTGTTTGAATACTCCGGTGCCTGCTCGGGCTGCGGTGAAACACCGTATATCAAGCTGCTTACCCAGCTGTACGGTGACAGGATGCTGATTGCCAACGCCACCGGCTGTTCGTCTATCTATGGCGGCAACCTGCCCTCTACGCCGTATACCACTGACGCCAACGGCCGCGGTCCCGCGTGGGCCAACTCGCTGTTCGAGGATAACGCCGAATTTGGTCTGGGCTTCCGCCTGACCGTTGACCAGCACCGCGCGCGCGTGATGCGCCTGCTGGAGCAGTTTGCCGGGCAGATCCCCGCCGGGCTCAATGACGCGCTTCACGCCGACGCGACGCCAGAGGTACGTCGTGAGCAGGTTGCAGAGCTGCGTCAGGCGCTTCAGGGCGTGGCGGGCGCTGAACAGCTGCTGACCGACGCGGACGCCCTGGTCGAAAAATCGATCTGGCTGATTGGCGGCGACGGCTGGGCTTATGACATCGGCTTTGGCGGGCTGGACCACGTGCTAAGCCTGACCGAAAACGTCAATATCCTGGTGCTGGATACGCAGTGTTATTCCAACACCGGTGGTCAGGCGTCGAAAGCCACGCCGCTGGGTGCCGTCACGAAATTCGGTGAGCACGGGAAACGCAAGGCACGCAAAGATCTCGGGGTGAGCATGATGATGTACGGTCACGTTTACGTCGCGCAAATCTCGCTGGGGGCACAGCTTAACCAGACGGTGAAGGCGATCCAGGAGGCGGAAGCGTATCCCGGCCCGTCGCTGATCATTGCCTACAGCCCGTGTGAAGAGCATGGCTACGACCTGGCACTCAGCCACGATCAGATGCGACAGCTAACCGCGACCGGCTTCTGGCCGCTGTACCGGTTCGATCCGCGCCGTGCGGACGAGGGTAAATTACCGCTGGCGCTGGATTCGCGTCCGCCGTCAGATGCTCTGGCCGAGACGTTAATGCAGGAACAGCGCTTCCGTCGCCTTAACGCGCAGCAGCCGGAAGTGGCCGAACAGCTATGGAAAGACGCTGCGGCGGATCTGCAAAAACGGTATGACTTCCTGGCGCAGCTGGCGGGTAAAGCCGAAAAATCGACCAGCGACTAGTCTCTCTGCCCGGCGCGTCCGGGCATTTTTTTGCCATAAAAAAACCCGGTGTATTCACACCGGGCGAATCCAGATAATCATTAAATATCTATTTAGTTCCCTAAATATTATTCATGCGAATTATGGATAAATAATCTTAAAGGCATATAACGCCATCAAGAATAGCTTAATTCACACCTGATTAATAATTTTAATTTATTATGTTTAGCCTTAAAGCATTCACCAAACCAATGACCATTACCGTTGATGTATTCAGTTTAGATTTTACTTAGTTCGTAACAATTATAATTTATTACTCTTACACGGGAGTGATTTAGCATGAGACAACTTTCGTATTCGGAAAGTTCAACAGGTAATTAAATAAAAACAACCGCAAAGGAATATCAAAATGCAAAGAAAAGTACTGGCCCTGATGATTCCGGCTCTGTTAATGGCTGGCGCAACTCATGCAGCAGAGATTTATAATAAAGACGGTAACAAATTAGATCTGTACGGAAAAGTAGATGGTCTGCACTATTTCTCCGACGATAAAGGTGCTGACGGGGATCAAACCTACATGCGTCTGGGCTTCAAAGGCGAAACCCAGATCAACGACATGATGACTGGCTACGCACAGTGGGAATACAACATTCAGGCCAATAACACCGAAGGGTCTGATAACCAATCCTGGACGCGTCTGGCCTTCGCCGGTATCAAAGTGGGCGACTACGGTTCCTTCGATTACGGTCGTAACTATGGCGTACTGTACGACGTGGAAGGCTGGACCGATATGCTGCCTGAGTTCGGCGGCGACTCCTACACCAAAGCCGACAACTTCATGACCGGCCGCGCCAACGGCGTGGCAACCTACCGTAACACCGACTTCTATGGTCTGGTGCAGGGTCTGAACTTTGCGCTGCAGTATCAGGGCAAAAATGAAGATGCCAGCAACAATCAGGAAGGCACCAACAATGGACGCGACACGCGTCACGAGAACGGCGACGGCTTCGGTATCTCTACCACCTATGACTTCGGCATGGGTATTACCGCAGGTGCAGCCTACACCTCTTCTGACCGTACCAACGAGCAGGTGATGAATACCACTGCGGGCGGTGACAAAGCAGATGCATGGACTGCGGGCCTGAAATATGACGCCAATAACATCTATCTGGCGGCAATGTACTCTGAAACCCGCAATATGACGCCGTACGGTGATAACACCGACGCCGTGGCGAACAAAACCCAGAACTTCGAAGTGACCGCACAGTACCAGTTCGACTTCGGCCTGCGTCCGTCCCTTTCCTACCTGCAGTCTAAAGGCAAGGACCTTGGCAACGGCCAGGGCGACCAGGATTTGGTTAAGTACGCTGACGTCGGCGCAACCTATTACTTCAACAAAAACATGTCCACCTACGTTGATTACAAAATCAACCTGCTGGATGAAGATGACAGCTTCTACAAAAACAACGGCATCGGCACGGATGATGTCGTGGCACTGGGCCTGGTTTACCAGTTCTGATTGCCAGAGCCCGCATCAGTATGCGGGCTCACCCATCTCTTGACGTTCGTCACAAAAAGCAGGTTCTGAAATCACGTGGTTGAGGGTAAGTTGAGGTAAAGCTGTTTAAACTCAGGTGATAGCCTTTCCATCACTAAGGATAACAGCGTTGTTTGGTCGTGTATCCGTTGTCGTACTAACTCTTTTAGCGCTCATCTGGATGGCGTTAATTTTTGATTTTGCTGATATTGTCGGGCATCTCAGTGCTGTGTTGAACCACCTGGATGGCGGTTAACAGTATTCCCTGAGAAATGAAAAGCCACCAGCAGTGCCGGTGGCGGGAAAACGCACAGGTTGCGTTATTTTTTTACGGGTTGAGGCTTTTTATCACCTGATTCAGGGGCCTCACGCGGATCGTCTTTTTCAACACAGAGCATAGTTTCTCCTGTTTCTGATAACCACACTCCACTATAGCCAGGCTGATTACAGAGTGGCCAGGCGGCAATTACGCCTGACCTGTTCCTTTCTTGCGAAAAGAGAGGTAGCCAAACACCCCGCTATCTCCATCCGAGGGATGGTTAACCCCGTCCATCACCGTCACTTCAGGGAAATCGAACGGTGAGACGTTATCAAAGCAGGCCACATTCACGCCGTATTCGTTTGGATTAGAACGCCGCTGATGGAACGTGTAAATTCCGCACACCGAGCAGAAAAAGTGCCGTGCTGTTCCCGTATTGAAGCGGTACTCCGTGAGCTTATCTTCACCTTTGGTCACGGTAATCCCTGACAGCGGCGCAGAGACGACGACCGCACCCCGCATGCGACAAAAGGAACAACTGCAGCGCCGCGCGGTATTCAGGCCATCCGTTAGCGCAACGGTAAAGGCCACCGCGCCACAATGGCACTGCGCATGACGAATATCAGCCATGGCTAGATCCCCTTCCTCACCAGGTCAGCAGCCTTGACGAAAACCTCATCTTCTACACCATCGCCTTTCTGCCTGCCGAGCCTGACCAGCTCATCAACAATGCTGTCGCGATCGATTGGTTTCTGGGCAGAAACCAGCCCAATAACGGCCGCCCCAATCGCCAGCCCCACTAATCCTGTTTGTTCGTCTTTGTTCTTCATACTCATGCTCCTGATACAACAAACAAGCGTAGCATGATTTTAAAAGCGCGGGGTTAGCCCGTATTTTGGCGCTTTGATATTTGCTGCCCAAATTTTGATATCGTTTTGCAGGAGAATAGTGAAATCAGATTTCAGATGCGTCACCATGCCATTGACGCTGTCCGCATCCACCACTGAAAAATGTTCAATTCTGTTCTTTCCTATTTGGACACAATTATATTTGGCGGGCAGCACTTTACCATTCACATTAAGCGGTAGATTATTCTCACCACAGCGGCCTTCCGTAATATATGACACCAGCAAATTAGCGGATTTTCTCCCAGGCTGGGATACGCTCACCATGACGGGAAAACCTTCCGAGGTCTGCGTCATATCATAAAGCACCGCATTTTTCATATACCAGGTATTATATTCCCGCTCCTGAAAAGCGGACCAGGCAGGTGCAGAATAAAGCACCAGCGCTGCCAGCGTAATAGAGACTATTTTCATGGGATGTTGCCTTCCGTGTTGTTGCACGTATTATTCAGATTGTGCAAAAAACAGCAACAACTTAAGAATAGTCCTACTACTATTGGCAGTGATGGAGGATTTATTCACGACGCGCTATCCGAATGACCGTTCTTATCAACGTAGTGCTGGCATCTGAAAAACTCAGGTTAACTTGATGTCAAAACGCCCATCAAGAAGAAACAGGCGAGAAATGGTAAACCGCCGCCATCACGGCGATGCTGACGACAATGCTTAAGAAAAAGTAGGTTTTAAACGGCTGCTTTTGTGTTTTATGGCGAAAGAGCTGTTGGCCTACAATCGCGCCAGGCCAGCCGCCCGTTACGCCAAATACCAGCAGCGTGGCTTCCGGCACCCTGCGCATGCCTTTCCGCGCCGCCATTTTATCGGCACCATACATGACCAACGTCAGCATATTGATGAGCAGAAACCACATAGCCAAAGGGCTCGAGGTAAAAAGACTGCCGATCGCAGCAAAGAGCAGGAGTAAATAACAAACGCGATTGAGGGTCATAGTACTGGCCAGAGAAGTGTTGAGCGGTTTTCGACGCCGCATTATACGCTACTTATGAATGTATCGGGCGGGAATTGCTGACAACGGGACAAACGTCACTCCACCCTCACTTTAACCTTTGGCTTCGATAACAGAATTTTTATCAACTCCTTAAAAGGAACGGGTTTGTAGAAGAAGTAGCCCTGTAAAAACGTGATGTTATTGCGCATGAGGTAATCAAGCTGTTCCTGGGTTTCAACCCCTTCCGCCACAATACGGATTGACAGTTTTTTTGCCAGTTCCAGTACTGAATCCAGAATCAGGGTGGAATCCTCATTCTCATTAACCCTGGCAACAAAGCTTTGGTCGATTTTGATGTAATCAATATGCAGGTCCTGCAGGTAGGACAGGCCAGAATATCCCGTTCCAAAATCATCCAGCGCGATCGCAAATCCCTTGTTATGCAGCCCATTCAGGGTCTTAACGAGATGTTCATCTACGTGGAGAGGTTCACGCTCGGTCACCTCCACAACGAGGTTAAGATCCTGTTGCACAAAGCTGCGCTTGTAATTCAGACACTCTTCAAAAAAGGTAGAGGCAACGATATGAGACGCACTGAAGTTAATCCCGACATGAAATCCTTCCGGCAGCAGCGTAGAAATTGCATTCATCTGCGTTGCAACCTGACGCATTAAGCTTTGGGTTAAGGGAATGATTAGCCCTGTTTTCTCAGCAAGAGGAATAAATGACGAGGGAGAAATAAACCCGGATTGCGGATGCTTCCATCTTGCCAGCACCTCTACACCGCGCAAGGTGCCCTCTGTTCCGCTCACGACGGGCTGGTAATAGGGAATAATTTCATTTCTGTAGATGGCGGTACGCAGCGATTCTTCCGGCGAAATATCCTTAGACAGATATCGCTGCAGAAGATAAGCAGAAAGAGAGGAAACGAGCAGCAGAAATAACACCACTCCACCGGCCTGGTCGAATAATCGCGTTAGGCTAAAAAGAGGCGGAGCGTTAAATTGAATCGCGAAGGCATAATCAACGTCTTTTACCGTCAGAACATCGTTGTTTGAATGGGCTGCCGTCAAGACATCGCCTGATTGGCCTAAACGACGATTGCCGACCAGCAGCGAATACGCCACGCCACGTAGTGGCATATTCAGCGCATCCCGGATATGGCTGTCGCTGATGCTCACCATGATTCGGCTGCCGGCATGATGTGTCTGGTATAAGAGAACCGGCAGGCCGTTGACCGTACTTTTCGATGGAACAAGTAACAATGGCGCTTCAGGCAGCGCTGACCCGTTAACCAACAACACGCGGTTTCCCGGCAAGGAGGAACACCAGACCACATCTTTTTTCAGAATAACGATCGTTCTCAGATGGGGTTGTAATGCCGCTTCAGTGCCGAGCCGATACTGTCCTTCAGCATCACACTCATTCTCAGCAAGCCGCATTGCAACCTGGGTCGCATGATGCGCTTCTGTAAGAATAACGTGCATATTCCTGACGACGTAGTGCGCCCCGGCAAGGCTGTCAGCCCGCGCCGAGTACCAGACCTGGATATTGATGATAAAAACGCCCAGCACAAAAATTGCCGTGGCTGCAGCTATGGAGATAGGTGCATGGCGCATTCAGGGTTCTCGACTCGAGTGACGTTGCCGCTTCGGTGATGCTGAAGTGATTGAATTATCTTCGCCTTAAGCATGGTTGATAAAGAAAGAAATACCATGTC
Organism: Enterobacter sp. FB; assembly: GCF_000805795.1. Lineage (NCBI taxonomy): Bacteria > Pseudomonadati > Pseudomonadota > Gammaproteobacteria > Enterobacterales > Enterobacteriaceae > Enterobacter > Enterobacter sp. FB. The sequence continues at coordinate 1,655,288 of NZ_JSZC01000013.1, forward strand.
CGCCGTCAGAAATTTTCCCCAAACCAGGCTCCGTCTTTGCACCTTCTCAAATGGGTAAATAAAAAGGCCGCCGAACGGCAGCCCTGGTTGTTAAGTGCTTATTAGTATTGCTTTATTGTCTTGACCGGCGTTCTTTCTGACCAGTCAGGCCGCTCGCCAGCCATGATTGCACGCTGTTGTGATGGCGTCACAGACTGCGTTATTTCAGGCATCGACTTGTATTCAGGTTGCTTAGGTGGGTTGAGAACCAGATCGGAGCTACAGCCTGACAGCAGCAAAACCGCCAGTAGAGATGTATTAAGCTTGAACACGCTAACCCCTTCCAATGGGATAAAAGTTACAGAAAATGCGTGGTGCCGATAGCATCCCGATGACTCGTTACTGATTATAACGTCACGCGCCGGGGTGCAGGCAGCAGATTCACCACACAGATACCCCATAAGAATATATTTACACAACCAATGCATGCAACCCTTTGTATTCCAGGCAGCCTGTGTACAAAAGTAGAAGGAAAGCCGATTACGCTTCAAATATCGAGGGAGTTTATGCTAAAACCGCTATTATGTTTCTTATGGTCAAGGGTTGAGAAGGGATTTCAATGGTTAAGGTTGAGGAATTAAAAACGAAGTACCCAGGCGCAGCGGCCTGGCAAATGGGTGACAGCCCGGAACTGGCGAACGCGCTTGCGGACCTGATTAAAAAAGGGCTCAAAACGGCCACCTGCGGATCTTTTGCCTCGTACTCGCAGGATGTATCTGCTCCACGGATAGGAAGCTACAACATAATCCTTGATGGTCAGAATGTCCCGGTCTGTGTGATCCGGCTGGTTTCCATGCGGCTGGTGCGTTTTTGCGATGTTAATGAGGAATTCGCTCGCAAAGAGGGTGAAGGTGATTTAAGCCTTGAATACTGGCGGAAAGAGCATCAGCGATTTTTCTTCCGCGAAGGCCATTTTTCTGAAGATATGGAACTGATCGCAGAAGAATTTGAATTGGTTGAGGTGCTGTAAGCTGAGATAAAGTGGCAGAGATATGTCGCTAAATTAAGCAGGCTTACTCATGTTAAGCTCATACACAACGCATTCCGTATCGTAATGCCGCTCTATGGCTTTATAAGACATACCTAACCTTTTCATTACACGCTGCGATGCGATATTTTCTGGATCGGCCACGGCCACCAGATAAGATGCTCCCACCCGTTCTACAGCGTAATCAACGATCGCTTTCGCTGCCTCTGTAGCATAGCCTTTGCCATTGTGTTCAGGCACGAGGCGCCAGCCAATCTCTAATGGTGCCCCCTCCACGTTCGCCAGGTGCTGGAGGCATGCTGCACCAACGATCGCACCAGAAGATTTCTCTCTGATAGCCCACCACGAGAAGTGATACTTATCCCAGCGAGCCTGCACCCTTCTGATGCCCTCCCAGGTTTCTTCGGGCGTTTTAACGATACCCTTATTGATATAGCGCATCACCTCAGCATCACTATCCATTACCCTTAAGCCTTCATAATGTGAATCATTAAAGGGTTCAAGGGTTAAGCGGACCGTTTCTACATTCATCTTAAATTCCTCTTGCATTCAGCCAGGACCTTCGTTGAACTCGTCCCGATAAAACACCCTAGCACAATGTAAGTTACTTCCGCTTTGGCACACAGGGATCATGGGTGGCGCTGGGCTTGTGCTTTGGTTTACGTCTTGTCGAAGATTTTATATCAAATAATGACTGCTTTCTCCCATGGAAGGAAAATCAATGGCGTTATGCGCTAGCGGTGATATTAACCATTGAATGGATCTAATCTCGCTAATTGCCCTACAATGCCTAACTTACAAGCTAAAGGAAAATGACATGTTCCCCTTTCTGAACACATTTAAGCGATTAATAAGCAAACAGCAAGAAACACATACCGCTCCTCAGAAATATTCAAATGAACAGCTTATCCAGTGGGCTACCGGTTGCATGCTGGAAGGGCTCCCGGATGACTTCTACCAGGCCAGACTGCTATGCACTCGCCAATCCAATCCTGAAAACCCCGATGGATGGATAGTCAACGTTAATCATGATGTGATGCTTAACCCTGACTCCGAATATGAGCGGTTCCAGCCAGCCGATGACCTCTACCCTACCCAGTGTGTGGAAATGTTACTTGATGGCAAGGAATGGAGTAATGCATCAATAACATTCAATAAAGAAAACGCATCGTTTAAATGGAGTTAGCCATTACCAAGCCCAACCGCAGATGAACATTGTAATGGTTTATCCGATAAGCAAGTCAAGCAGGGTAAGCCGACGCAGAATGCGTTTATCGAACGGTTCAACCGGACGTACCGGACAGAAATCCTGGATTTTTACCTGTTCTGAACGCTGAATGAAGCCCGGGAAATCACTGAACGCTGGCTGAATGAATACAACAGCGAGCGTCCTCATGAATGCCTGAATAACCTGACGCCGGAGGTAGCTTATTGGAATCGTTTAAGTCTAGTAGAATTCAACTTTCGTATGCGCTGTCATTGAAACTGGTTTCGGCGCCGGATTACCTGCGTTCTGTACTGTGGCATTACATATTTCAGGCACAAGCATTTCGTTATAATGACAAGAACTGGTTGCTGTATACCCCTCCGAGAAAACTGATGAGTTTATAAGTTTATAATCAAGAGGCTTTCTTTTTTTATCAACATAAGATATTTCATTTTTAGACATAACGCTTTCTGAACTATAAAATTCAGAGCGCGTCAAATTATCGTCTTCATCATAAAAATGTTCAGATATTTTTTTGCCTAAAAAATAGGTGTCTTTAATTAATCCATTCGGGTAAAGAGTGTAACGCAACTCGTCACCGTTTTCATTTTTACTCAAAATGTGACATTTTTCATCAAGTTGTATTGAAAAAGGCTTGCCATCTCTATGGCCAATAAGACTTCCATTTGTATTTTTTAGAATAGTTTCATGTCCAGAAGAAACATTATCAAGGTTTAAGCTATCAACACAACCATTTTTATTCAGTCTGATGGAGATTTTATAAGTGATTTTTCCATTCTCCTCAACATCAGTATCTAAGGATTTAACAGTCCCCTTAACTGGATTGAAATCAAACATAGTCGATAAGTTATAAAGTAGAGGTATGTAGTTATTTTCTGCAAAAGCCATGCTTGAAAATAAGGAAGTACAAAGGAAAAGAGTAGAAGTTTTTATCATTTTTAAATCCTAGCTCAAGTTACCCTCAAATTAAGTAAGCTCATTACAGCATGCTTACTGCTAATCTTCAACATTGATACTGGCGGAAATGATTGCGCCACCACTGCGCCGTTTGCCGTAAAGTCGCTATCGTATCCAAACGTCTGAACGCTACCCTTTATCACGCATCGGCGCCAGATTTCACGCAGCAGTAAAACGTGCTGGCATTCGCCGCCGGAATCCGTACCATACGCGGCATACAATTTTTGCCCCTGCTGGCTCCGAAGGTAGTACTCAATGCAACAGAATCAAGAGATTAACAAAAAAGAGCAATACAACCTGAATAAACTGCAAAAGCGACTGCGCCGTAACGTGGGCGAAGCCATTGCAGACTTCAACATGATTGAAGAAGGCGACCGCATCATGGTTTGCCTGTCAGGGGGTAAAGACAGCTACACCATGCTGGAGATCCTGCGTAATCTTCAGCAAAGCGCGCCGGTGAATTTTTCCCTGGTGGCGGTCAACCTTGACCAGAAACAGCCGGGCTTCCCGGAGCACATTCTGCCGGAATACCTCGAAAATCTGGGCGTTGAGTACAAAATTGTCGAAGAAAATACCTACGGTATTGTGAAAGAGAAAATCCCTGAAGGGAAAACCACCTGCTCTCTGTGCTCTCGTCTGCGCCGCGGTATTCTGTATCGCACCGCGACCGAGCTGGGCGCGACCAAAATTGCCCTGGGCCATCACCGCGACGATATCCTGCAAACGCTGTTCCTCAACATGTTCTACGGCGGCAAGATGAAAGGTATGCCACCTAAGCTGATGAGTGATGACGGTAAACATATTGTGATCCGCCCGCTTGCCTACTGCCGTGAAAAAGATATTGAGCGTTTCTCTCAGGCGAAAGGGTTCCCGATCATTCCATGTAACCTCTGCGGCTCTCAGCCGAACCTGCAGCGTCAGGTGATTGGCGACATGCTGCGCGACTGGGATAAGCGCTATCCGGGTCGTATCGAAACCATGTTCAGCGCCATGCAGAACGTCGTCCCTTCCCATCTCGCGGATGTGGAACTGTTCGACTTTAAAGGCATCAATCACGAGTCAGAAGTCGTGAACGGCGGCGATCTGGCATTTGACCGGGAAGAGATCCCGATGCAGCCAGCAGGCTGGCAGCCGGAAGACGATGACAATCAGTTTGAAGCGTTGCGTCTGAACGTGCTTGAAGTGAAGTAAGCGGTTAGCGTCTCAGAAACACCGTCTGAGACGCTTCATGCTTTATTTCAGCAGACGTACGCGGCAGGTTTTACCCTTAATTTTCCCGTTTTGCAGCTGCTTCCATGCCTTATGGGCAACCGCCTGGCGAACCGCGACGTAGACATGCGCCGGATGGACAGCAATCTTACCGATATCCGCCCCGTCCAGCCCCACATCCCCGGTCAGTGCACCGAGTACATCACCAGGACGCATCTTGGCTTTTTTACCGCCATCAATGCACAGGGTCGCCATTTCGGCCTCCAGCGGCACAAGGCTGACGCCGGCTGGGGGATTCATCCAGTTCAGCTTAATCTGCAGCATCTCAGAGAGAATATTGGCGCGCTGCGCCTCTTCAGGTGCGCAGAAGCTGATCGCCAGACCGCTGTTTCCTGCGCGCGCGGTACGGCCAATACGGTGCACGTGTACTTCTGGATCCCACGCCAGCTCAAAGTTCACCACCAGCTCAAGCGATTTGATATCCAGACCGCGCGCAGCAACGTCGGTCGCCACCAGCACGCGGGCGCTGCCGTTGGCGAAACGGACCAGCGTCTGATCGCGATCGCGCTGTTCAAGATCGCCATGCAGCGACAGTGCGCTCTGCCCGGCGGCATTCAGAGCATCACAAACCGACTGACAGTCTTTTTTGGTGTTACAGAACACCACGCAAGAGGCAGGCTGATGCTGGCTCAGTAATTTCTGCAGGAGCGGGATCTTCCCCTGCTGCGAGGTTTCAAAGAACTGCTGTTCGATGGCGGGCAGCGCATCTACGCTGTCGATTTCAATGGTAAGAGGATTTTTCTGCACGCGCCCGCTGATGGCGGCGATAGCCTCCGGCCAGGTTGCGGAGAACAGAAGCGTCTGGCGATCGGCCGGTGCGAAACGGATCACTTCGTCGATGGCCTCGCTGAAGCCCATATCCAGCATCCGATCGGCCTCATCCATCACCAGCGTTTGTAGCGCATCCAGTGAGACCGTGCCTTTTTGCAGGTGATCGAGCAGGCGTCCCGGCGTCGCGACAATAATGTGCGGCGCATGCTGAAGCGAATCACGCTGGGCACCGAACGGCTGCCCGCCGCAGAGGGTTAAAATCTTGGTGTTTGGCAGGAAACGTGCCAGGCGACGCAGTTCACCCGCAACCTGGTCTGCCAGCTCGCGGGTCGGACACAGCACCAAAGACTGGGTCTGAAAAAGCGCCGCATCGATATGCTGCAACAGGCCAAGGCCAAAGGCCGCCGTTTTCCCACTGCCCGTTTTCGCCTGCACGCGCACGTCACGGCCCTCAAGAATGGCGGGTAAGGCGGCCGCCTGAACAGGCGTCATCGTGAGGTATCCCAACTCGTTGAGGTTAGCGAGTTGGGCATCGGGCAGAACATTCAGGGTAGAAAAAGCGGTCACAATTGTCTCTCGTGGTGATCTTTGCGGTCAGATGGCGCGTATCCTCGCAGATCTCGCGGTCCGATGCGACAATTTAATCGGTTCTTCATCGGGCGGCGGGTCGGGCATCGGCTGGGGACGCGGGATGGGATCGGGCATAGGTACCGGATCGCTGGGGATAGGATCGGATTGACGCGATTGTGGCAGTAGCAGAGCGTTAAGGATGCTCATCATTCCCTCCATAATTTGCTGTCATCCCTTTTAGGGTAGACGCTCAGAATCAGGAGGCAAAAAAAAGCCGACTATGAAGTCGGCGTCGTACGAATCAATTGTGCTATGCAGTAATTCAAAAAAGGAAGTAAGACAATATGGAGCGCAACGCCCATCGCTTGACGTTGCATTCACCTGCGGGAGTAATATTGCACCTTACGGGGTAGATGTTTATTGACTTCGCTCAATTAAAAGAGCGTTTTAATCCCGGAAAAAGATGAAAAAAGCGTAAATTTACAGCCATTTACTACGATGCAACCACCATGCAACACCCCCAATCAAAACAACTAACATCACGCAAAACGCCGTAAAACCGTAGCGATAAGCGCCACCCGGAATTCCGCCCAGGTTGACGCCAAACAACCCGGTCAGAAACGTGCTCGGTAAAAACACCATCGCCATCAGGGACATCGTATAGGTTCTTCGCGCCAGCGACTCCTGCATCACCTGCGCGATTTCGTCCGCCATCACCGCCGTTCTGGCAATACAGGAATCAATTTCATCCAGCCCGCGGCCCAGCCTGTCGGCAATATCCTGCATTCTGCGCCGATGGTCGTCGTTCATCCAGGCGAGCCTTTCGCTGGCCAGCCGCGCATACACGTCGCGCTGCGGCGTCATGTAGCGGCGCATAACAATCAGCTGCTTGCGCAATAAGGCCAGAAAACCGCGCGGCGGGATCTGCTGATCGAGCAGGTTATCTTCCAGGTCGATGATTTTGTCGTGCAGCTCTTCAATAAACTCACTGGCGTGATCGGTAAGCGCGTCACAGACGTCCACCAGCCAGCTGCCGCAGTCGATCGGCCCGGTGCCCTCTTTCAGATCGTTGACGATGTCATCCAGCGCCAGGACCTTACGCTGTCGGGTGGAGACAATCAGCCCATCGTCCATATAGACCCGCATCGCCACCAGCTGATCCGGACGTTCATCCGTGCTGCCGTTAATACAACGGAGGGTAATCAGCGTCCCGTCACCCATGCGGCTTACGCGGGGCCGCAGGCTTTCACCCGCCAGCGCATCGCGCACGTTATTGGGCAAGAGCGGGGTCGACGCCAACCAGTCAGCGCTGTCCGGATGGGTATAGTTCAGATGCAGCCAGCAGGGATGCGCACTGTCGATCACATCATTATCTTCCAGCGGTCGGGCACCGCCGCGGCCGTCCAGCACCCACGCAAAAACTGCGTCAGGAACGTTAAGTTCAGATCCTTTAATGCTTTCCACAGCACCTCCACCTTTTTAACTCTTTCGGTGTCAGTCTAGCTTTCATGAGGGGTTAAGCAACAACTATGTATTCCATCGCGCTGAAATCGCTCGGGAAATGAGCTGGGTGGGCAAATGTATGCAAAAAGCCTGGCATGCCAGGCTTTGTGTCGCTTTCAGAGAGAGTGCTCTGGCTGCTGGAGGAAGGAGGGTGAGCCGGTCGGTAATGGGGACGAAGACCCGTGATCCAATCTAAAATTCCGCGTGCGGGCCTGGAGTTCAATCACCTGATTGCGCAGTACATCCGAGGAGCCGTTGAGTTCCTCCGCCATCGCCACGTTGCTTTGCGTGACCCGCTCCAGCTCCGATAGCGCCAGCGTGATCTGGGAAATACCTTTCTCCTGCTCAGACGTCGACGCGGAGATTTCATCCATTAAGCGACTGACGTTTCCCGAGCCCGTCACGATTTCATGCATATTCTTCTCTGCCTGCGACACCACGGTCGCGCCCTGCGTGACGTTACTGCTGGTGACTTCAATCAGCGCTTTGATATTCTTCGCGGCCTCTGCGCTGCGGTGCGCCAGGTTTCTGACCTCTTCCGCAACGACAGAAAAACCTTTTCCATGGTCGCCCGCTCTTGCCGCCTCAACGGCCGCGTTGAGCGCCAGAATATTGGTCTGGAACGCAATGCCGTCAATCAGCGAAATGATCTCCGTCATCTGCTGGGCGCATTCGGTAATGGACTGCATATTGTTGGCAACCTGCCCCATCAGCTCCCCGCCCTTACGCGCCTGCAGCGTCGCCATATTCGCCTGTTCACTCGCCAGGCGGGTGTTATCGGCGTTATTTTTAGTGCTCGCCGCCATTTGCTCCATGCTGGCTGCGGTTTGCACTAAAGACGCGGACTGCTGTTCGGTTTTGACCGAGAGCTGAGCGCTACGTGTTGAGAGCTGATCCGATAAGGTCATGGCGGTTTGCGATGACGCCCTGATCTCACGCACCAGCGTCGCAATGTTGCCGGACAGGCTGTTGATCCCGGGAATGAGTCGCCCCGCACAGTTATTGCCAAACTCCGGGATAGAAACCCCCAGGTTGCCGGCAGTCACCTCTTCAATACTTTTCTTCACCGTATTGATCGGCGTCACAAGATACCGGGTCATATAGACCCAAAGCAAAAATAGCGCAACGAAATTGATAGCGTTAAGGGAAATAAAGAGAGAGGGCTTGCTGGAAATTAGAACAACGACACCTGCGTTTACTAAAAATAGCGATAAAAGGAACCCGATAATAAAGGTTCGGACACTAATATTTCTTAGCATGATGATACCCACATTTTATATTTTGGTCGGCATCTAGACTTATAGCATTGGCACAAACGTTTTTCCTCGGAAACTTCACGGGTTTGTTGTTTCGCCGTTAGCAGCCTGGGATTTAGCTTAAGTCAGATGAAAAAAGCGTATTAGTGAAAATGTTCTTCGCAGCACGCTGTGATACTGGTCTGCCGCCACGTTAAGCGATACCATCCGCTGCGGCGAACCGATACAATCGCCGTTATATTTAAGGAGCTTTGCTACTTTTATTCGCTCTTGTTTAGCAATGCTTAATACGTTAACAATGAGAATATATTTTATATTCTTAATGCGATGTAGAGTATTAATATGACTGGTCATGCTTCACGATAAATAACTAATATTGTTTGAATGCGCATGTTCGTTGCCAGATTAAGATGTGCCCGGCAGGCGAAATCGGTAACCCTCTCAGGCGTGGGATTGCATAATGCTCAATATATCGTGGGACCCTGTGTTAATCGCTATCTCTTATCTGGTGGCATTTATCGCCTCCTTTGTGGCGCTGGACAGTGCCGGAAAGATCCCCCTTTCCAGCCGAAAGGCTGCCCTGTTCTGGCGCATTGCCGGGGGTATGACGCTGGGGATCGGCATCTGGTCGATGCACTTTATCGGCATGCTGTCGATGCAGATGCCGATGATGATGCGCTATGACCTCTGGTTAACCCTTGCGTCTCTGGGCGTAGCGATTATTGCGTCGACCACGGCCCTTGATATTGCCGTCGCGGGAAAAAAACGTTCTTCGTTTCGACCGATCGTTGCCACGGCTATCCTGAGCGCAGGCGTGGTATCTATGCACTATATCGGTATGGCTGCCCTGATGCTGGATGGCAGCATTATCTGGGATCGCCGCATTGTGGGGTTGTCCGTGGTCATTGCCGTGGTGGCGTCCGGCACGGCGCTGTGGCTGGCTTTCCGCCTGCGAGACAAAGGGGTTTTTATCGAGCGCCTTCTCGCCGCCCTGGTCATGGGTGCCGCCATTTGTGCGATGCACTATACCGGCATGAGCGCTGCGCATTACCCGGAAATGTCGCATACCCTCCCCGGCGGGATCGGCGAGCTGGGGTTATCCATCTGGGTTTCTGTCACCACGCTCTGCCTGCTTGGCGTGATGTTAATTATTTCCCTTATCGATTCTCACCGTCGCACCGGCCGGCTGACGGATAATCTTCGACAACTCAATCGGCAGCTTGAGCTCCAGGCGCGCTTTGATGCGCTCACCGGACTCGCGAATCGCCATCAGATGGATCTCCGCATGCAGGACTGCCTGCGCAGCGCGTTGCTGAGCAACAGGCAATTTGCCGTTATTTTCCTGAACGTCGATCACTTCAAACGCGTCAACGATACCTGGGGTCACAGCGTCGGCGATGAGTTATTGATCACCGTCGCACAACGCATCACTTCCCGGCTCTCGCGTGAGATGACCCTGGCAAGGCTGGGAGGAGACGCTTTTATCCTGCTGGTGCCGGAATGTGACGACGACAAACTCAACGCCCTGCTCGCGTCGCTGCTCGAGGATGTGCGACGTCCTCTTTCGATCTGTGGTCATACGCTTAACACGACAATGAGTGCGGGCGTCAGCCTCTATCCTCAGGATGGCGAAACGCTGCATGAACTGAAACTCAAAGCAGATGCAGCCCTGCATCACGTCAAAGACGACGGCCGCAACGGCTGGGCGCGTTACAGAACCGAGATGTCGACAGCAATCCCGGCAAAACCCGGTTTTCTTCAGGAGCTCTCTCAGGCGCTTGAGCGCGATCAGTTTGAACTGTGGTACCAGCCAACCTGGTATGCGCAAGAGAAGACTATCCATGGTTTTGAAGCCCTGCTGCGCTGGCGGCACCCTGAGCAAGGCGTTGTGCTGCCTGGTCTGTTTATCCCCTCGCTGGAGCAAACCGGCTTAATTATTCCGGTGGGCAACTGGGCCATTGAAGCGGCATGTCGACAGCTGCATTTCTGGACTGAACAAGGGTTCAGCCAGTGGACGTTATCGCTCAACTTATCCCCCGTCCAGTTCGAGCAGCCGGACATTTTCCACATCGTATCGTCGATGCTGGAAAAATATAACTTGTCCCCGTCCAGGCTGATCCTTGAGGTCACGGAGAGCACCGCGCTGAAAAATCTCGACCGCAGCATTGAGTTGCTCAACGCTTTTAATCATGCGGGGATCACCGTCTCGATTGATGATTTTGGTACGGGCTACTCCAACCTGCTGATGCTGAGCGTGCTGCCGGCAAAAGAGCTCAAGATCGACAAAAGCTTTGTAACGTCGATGCTGGAAAATGAAAAAACCTACAAGCTGGTTGAAACCATTATGAGTATCGCCCGCACCATGGAGATGAACGTGGTGGCAGAAGGGATTGAAACGGAAGAACAGCAGGCGGTTCTCACCCGTCTCGGCTGCGACTACTTGCAGGGTTACCTCTTCTCCCGCCCCTTACCTGCCGAACAGGTGCCGTGGCTGCTTCTGCAGATAAACTCAGAAAGGCAAATTATCCCCCTTAATAAAATTCAAACGGACGCCGCATTTATTTCACAAAAAAACCATGCCTGACGGGGTTTAGTAGAGTATGTTTCAAAGCAGAACACACGAGTCACGTCTGTCATGATTGTCAGGCGTATTAAGCCGATGAACAGGAAATGCCTATGTCGCAAAACGGTTTTGAAGCGCTGAACGTCATTAAAACACCCGTGTGGCTTATTTCACCCGTTTCGGAAGAGATCGTTTTTGCGAACGTGGTCGCAACGCAGCTTATGGGAGATAAGACGCTCGATCAGCTGCGTAAAGGCATCTATTCCGCGACTGCACAAGCTCTCCTGTCGATGTATGTACCTGAACTGAAAACCGAGCAGGAGATCGTCGAAATCTGGACAATAAGAAGCCGGGATGGGCTGGATACGCCGTTAAGCTGTCGTCTCTCGCTTGCCCGTTACGCCCCCTGGGGAGATGTGATTGTCTTCGAGGGGATCGCCCAACATATCCTCTCAGGACTGAAGGCCAGCCGCTCCGCAACCTACCGGCGAAAAAAACAGGGGTTTTACGCCCGTTTTTTTCAGACCAACAGCGCGCCGATGCTGTTAATCGATCCTGCCCGCGATGGTCAGATTGTTGATGCCAACCTGGCTGCGCTCAATTTTTACGGTTACTCGCATGATGGTATGTGCAGCAAGCATACCTGGGAAATCAATACCCTGGGGCGAGACGTGATGCCCATTATGACTGCGATTGCCGCGCTGCCCGGCGGCCATAAGCCGCTCAACTTTGTTCACCGCCTTGCCGATGGTTCCACCCGCCATGTTCAGACGTATGCCGGACCCATTGAGATCTACGGTGACAAGCTGATGCTGTGCATCATCCACGATATCACCGAGCAAAAAAGACTGGAGCAAGAGCTGGAACATGCCGCGTTACGTGACTCCATGACCGGGTTACTCAACCGACGCCAGTTCTACGCGATTACCGACCCCAACAATCTCAATAATCGACCTGCCCAGCAGCAGTTTAGCCTGCTGCTGGTGGACACCGATCACTTCAAAAACATCAACGACCTGTTTGGTCATTTGAAGGGCGATGAGGTGCTTATTGCCCTCTCCCGAACGCTGGAAGCCTGTAGTCGGGAGAACGACATGGTGTTCCGCTGGGGGGGCGAAGAGTTCGTCATCCTGCTGCCGCATACCTCACTCGACACCGCGTTGCAGATTGCCGAGTCGATCCGTGCAGCCGTTGCCCGCATTACGATTCCGGGCTTACCACGGTTTACCGTCAGCATTGGCGTGGCGCGACATAACCCGGGGGAGACGATTGATGAGCTGTTTAAGCGTGTAGACGATGCGCTGTATCGCGCTAAAAATGATGGGCGCAATAAAGTCCTTGCAGCATGAAACTGGAGTATACGGGAAAGCCCCGCTACAATGCCTGCCTCGAATAAATTAACGTCAGGTGGGTAAAATCTGCAATGGGCAAAACAGAAATAATACTCACCTTAATTATTTTGCTCCTTATTATATTTGGCTTCTGGTTTATTTTTAGCGGGGAAATCTGGTATCTCGTCGAGTTTCTCGAAAATAGTCTTTATCCGACCTTCGACGCCCCTTAACGCACGTTTAATATCGTGTTTCACCTACCGGATTTGTCAGGTATCTGCCCGCCTGACGGCCGCGTAAGATACGCGTCGTTATCCTCCAACTACGTTGATAACGAATCACTTATTCACTTGCTTATGTTGCCCGTGCTCTGACGGGCTTTTTTATTTCCGGCATTTCAGCCACGCCAGGCTATATCTTAATCATCTTTAATGACAAGGGAGAGGAATGATGAGCAAGAAGATCCTGATGCTGGTTGGCGATTACGCCGAAGATTACGAAACCATGGTGCCTTTTCAGGCGTTACAGATGGTTGGTCATCAGGTGGATGCCGTCTGCCCCGACAAACCGAAGGGCGACTACATCATAACGGCAATCCATGATTTCGACGGCGCCCAGACCTATAGCGAAAAACCCGGTCACCGCTTTACCCTCAACGCCGACTTTTCCGCCGTCAAGGAGCAGGACTACGACGCGCTGCTCATCCCCGGCGGGAGAGCGCCCGAGTATCTGCGGCTAAATGAGGATGTGTTAAAGCTGGTACAGGCGTTTGACGCCGCGCGCAAACCGATTGCGGCGGTGTGCCATGGCCCGCAGCTGCTCGCTGCCGCGGGCATCCTGAAAGGCCGTACCTGTAGCGCCTACCCGGCCTGTGCTCCTGAGGTCCGTCTCGCGGGGGGACACTATGCCACGATCGGCATCGATCAGGCACATGTCGACGGCAACCTGGTGACGGCTCCCGCGTGGCCCGCCCATCCGCAGTGGCTGGCGAAGTTTAATGCGTTGTTAGAATAATACGTCCCGGTCTCATCGCTGCCGGAAAGCACAGCGAGGTATCATCCATGGCAAAACTGGCGCTCACGTGCGCCAGTTCGCATTAACCATCAGTGCTTCTCAATATACATCGTCCGGCTATACGCCACGTCTTCCGGGTTATTAATCGGATACCCTTTCACCCACGGCTTAATCAGACGACCGTTGGTGTACTGGTAAATAGGCGCGATCGGCGCTTTCTCCATGAGGATTTTCTCCGCCATGTTGTAGTCCGTATTACGCGCTTTCGCCGTTGTTTCGAGCGTCGCCTGGTGGATAATTTTATCGTAAGCCGGGTCGTTGAAACGCGAGATATTGCCGCTGTGGGTTGAGGTCAGCAGGGACAGGAAGGTCGAGGGCTCGTTGTAATCCCCCACCCATGACGCGCGGATCACATCAAAATTGCCGGTGTTGCGGCTGTCGATGTAGGTTTTCCACTCCTGATTTTGCAGCTTGACATCCACACCGAGGTTTTTCTTCCACATGGACGCAACCGCAATGGCGATTTTCTGGTGGTTTTCCGACGTGTTGTACAGCAGGTTCAGCTTCAGCGGACGCTGAGGGCCGTAGCCTGCGGCCTGGAGCAAGGTTTTGGCCTGAGCGTTCAGCTCCTGCTGGGACATCTGCTCAAACGGTGAAGGTTCAGGCGTGAAGCCCGCCGTCACGTCAGGGGTGAAATGCCAGGCCGGTTTCTCGCCGGTACCCAGTACCTTATCCGCCATAATGCGGCGATCGATAGTCATGCTCAGCGCAAGACGGACCCGGGCATCGGCCGTCGGCCCCTTTTGTGTGTTAAACGCGTAATAATAGGTCCCGAGCTGAGGCGGCGTATACACCTGGCCAGGAATATCCTTCAGGAGCTTCTGATACATGTTTTTCGGGAACGATTCGGTAATATCGATATCCCCTGCCAGATAGCGTTTCGTGGCGGACGATTCCTGATTAATCGGAATAAAGGTCACTTTTTGCAGGACAGTTTTCGCATTGTCCCAGTAGTGGGCGTTCGGCACGACAACCAGTTTTTCATTCACCACGCGCGCGTTCAGAACGTAGGCCCCGTTACCGACCAGCGCTCCCGGACGCGTCCACTCTTTCCCGCTTTCAACATTGGCTTTTTGCACCGGATAGAAGGCGAAGTTTGCCGTCAGGTTGCTAAACCACGGTAGCGGTTTATCCAGCTGGACGCGCAACGTTCTGGCATCCACCGCCGTCACGCCCAGGGTATCTGGCGCCGCTTTACCATCAATAATGGCCTGCGCGTTGCTGATGCCTGCCAGCGCCGCAAACCAGGCAAACGGAGAGGTCGTTTTCGGATCAACCAGACGCTGCCAGCTGTAGACAAAATCCTGCGCGGTAACCGGCGTACCGTCAGACCATTTTGCGTTATCGCGCAGGGTGAACGTCCAGATTCGGTTATCGTTGCTCTGCCAGCGCGTCGCCACGCCCGGAGTCAGTTCCCCTTTCTCATTCTGATTTACCAGCCCTTCGAAAAGATCGCGAATCACCTGAATCTCTGGCAACCCCACCGCTTTTGCGGGATCGAGCGAAGCCGGTTCGTCTTTAATGTGTCTGACCAGCTCCTGTTTTTGCGCCAGCACCGTGCCCTGTGGCACATCAGCAGCGTATGAGAGTGAAGAGAGTCCGCACAGGCACAGTGCGGCAAAAAGACGCGAAACAGGATGCTTCATAAGATCCCCTTTAAAAAATTCAGGTAAAAAGCAGATGCGTAATTATTTGTTTCGACAGTAAGAAATGCAAACAACTTACGCCTGAATAGTGATTTAAGGCAATTCTCAGCCGTTAAGGAAACTATTTGATTAACAGCGGCTTTTGCACAACACTGCCTGTAGAGACTTCGTTATCAGGATATCGTATGGCAACCACCCGACCCCGCGCGGAACGCGGCGCCTTCCCTCCGGGCGCTGAACAATATGGCCGCTCATTTTTAGGCGCATCGCTGATCTGGTTCCCGGCCCCCGATGCCGATCGCGACAGCGGTTTGGTTATTGCCGGCACGCACGGAGATGAGAACTCGTCTGTCGTCACGCTCTCGTGCGCGCTGCGGACGCTGACCCCGGCATTGCGACGTCACCACGTGATTCTTGCCGTAAATCCGGACGGCTGTCAGCTTGGATTACGGGCGAATGCGCGAGGAATCGACCTGAACCGTAATTTCCCTGCAGCAAACTGGCGCGCAGGGGAAACAGTATATCGCTGGAACAGCTCCGCCGAGGAGCGGGACGTGGTGCTGCTCACGGGCGATAAACCCGGATCGGAGCCGGAAACGCAGGCGCTGTGCCAGCTTATCCATAAGATCCACCCCGCCTGGGTTGTCTCCTTCCACGATCCGCTGGCCTGTATTGAAGATCCGCGCAACTCTGACCTGGGCGCGTGGCTGGCCCAGGCGTTCGCCCTCCCGCTCGTCACCAGCGTGGGCTATGAGACACCCGGTTCATTCGGCAGCTGGTGCGCCGACTTGAGCCTGCCCTGCATCACCGCTGAGTTCCCGGCGATCTCCTCCGACGAAGCCAGCGAAAAATACTTAAAGGCTATGATGGATCTGTTGCGCTGGCAGCCTCAGAGGTGAAGTACGCCGCTGGTAAAATTAAGCGCCGGTGAAACGTCAACGGCCAGCCACGTCGGGCCATCCAGATCGGCGAAACGGACCTGATTGACCAGCGGCAGCGCCGCACCGATCGCCCGCGAGGTGCAAAGCATGCATCCCAGCATCAGGGCGAACCCCTGCGCCCGGGCGTCCGCCGCCAGGGCCAGGGCTTCAGTCAGTCCGCCAGTCTTATCGAGCTTGATATTGACCATGTCATAGCTGCCCTTAAGCGCGCTCAAATTCTCGCGGGTATGACAGCTTTCATCCGCACAGACGGGCAACGGATGGATAAAATTCTTCAGCGCCGCATCCTCTTTTGCCGGCAGAGGCTGCTCCAGCATCGCCACGCCCAGATCGGCCAGCAGCTGGCATCGCGCGGCCAGCCCTTCGGGATGCCACGACTCGTTGGCGTCAACAATGAGCGTGGCTGACGGCACCGCCGAGCGAATGGCGACCATCCGCTCGCTGATCAGACGATCGTCGAGCTTCACTTTTAACAGCGTGGCCCCGGCGTCATAGAGCGCTTTCGCACTGGCGGCCATCTGCTCGGGCTCCCCAATCACGACCGTTTGCGCGGTCACGACGGACTCCGGCACGACCACGCCCAGCAATGACGTCAGCGATTTTTGCTGCTTAGCGGCTTCAAGGCTCCAGAGCGCACAGTCGATGGCGTTGCGCGCCGCCCCGGCGGATAAGCGCTGCTGTAACGCCTCGCGCGTGAGGCCTTTTTGCAGGTCAGGTACCAGGGTCATGATCTGCGCCATCACGGATGCCAGACTTTCCCCATAGCGCGGGTAAGGCGTACATTCCCCGACGCCTTTAAACCCCTCTTCTTCGATTTCGACCACGACCACGCTGGCTTCACTTCGGCTGCCGCGAGAGATCACAAACGGGGTATGCAATGGCCAGGCTTCTTCATAGACCTTAACGCTTCTCATCACTGACTCCTTGCGGCCCGGAAAGGCGAAAAATTTGGTTTGCCGTGTTATCTGCTGATGGCATACACTAGCCACGACGTTAACTATATGTAAACAGGAAGATATCTATGTCACAACTCGTTCATTTCCAGGGCAACCCGGTTGCTGTAGCAGGTTCCATTCCGCAGGCTGGCAGCAAAGCGCAGGCTTTTACTCTGGTGGCTAAAGATCTGTCTGACGTCACACTGGCTCAGTTTGCGGGCAAACGCAAAGTACTGAACATTTTCCCAAGCATTGATACCGGCGTTTGTGCCGCATCCGTGCGTAAATTCAACCAGCTGGCGACTGAAATGGACAACACCGTGGTGCTGTGCATTTCCGCTGACCTGCCGTTTGCCCAGTCCCGTTTCTGCGGTGCCGAAGGCCTGAGCAACGTTATCACCCTTTCCACCCTGCGCAGCGCTGATTTCCTCGAGAACTACGGCGTCAGCATCGCGGAAGGCCCCCTGAAGGGTCTGGCAGCACGTGCTGTACTGGTTCTTGATGAAAACGACACTGTCGTTTTCAGCGAACTGGTTAACGAAATCACCACCGAGCCGGACTACACTGCCGCGCTGGACGTGCTGAAAGCATAATAAGTCCTTAGCATTCTATACAACTTATTCTCAACCTCGCCACGGCGGGGTTTTTTATTAGAAAACAGCTGAATCGTTAAAGCCAAAATATTCATCGATCACAAAAATCATGCAATAAAGACAGCAACATGTAACTTCCGCGTGATCATTAACGCATTCTAATTGTTATAATCACCTAATTTTAACCTCAGTGAAGCCCATCACATTTCCCTTTTTGTCTAAACATTAGATTTGCTTACGAAAGTAAATAATCGTTTCAGCAAAAAGGATAAAATATGAAGATCAAATTCGCTTTTACGCTCCTGGCGGTCCTGGTTTCTGGCCATGCCGCGGCTAAAACCTGGGTGCTGACAAGTGCTGAAAACAGCGTAGAGAAAGGAAACTGGAAGATTTCCAGTGATGAGCTGAAAGTTAAAGATCAGACGTTCAGCATTGAGCAAAAAGTCTTGCAGGGCGGCAAGCAGGAAGGCAGTAAAGTCATCATTATTAGCAGTAAAGATGGCCTGACAATTACGTTGAGCCCGACCCGCGGCATGAACCTTCTACACGTTGAAGGGTTTGGCACCCGACTGGGATGGAATTCCCCCGTCAAAGAGGTCGTGAATCCGGCTTATATCAACCTTGAGAGCCGCAACGGTCTCGGCTGGCTGGATGGTTTCAACGAGATGATGGTGCGCTGTGGCTACGAGTGGACAGGTCATCCGGTCACCGCAGATGGACAAATTTATACCCTTCACGGCAGGGCCGGAAATACCCCGGTATCACAGGTGGAAGTTGAGGTGGCGGATGCCGCCCCGCATGAGATCCGCGTTCGGGGTTTGATCAAAGAGAGCACGTTCAAAAAAGCGGATCTGCAGACCATGACCGAACTGCGCTACGTTCCCGGAACCAACCAGTTCAGCCTGCATGATGTTCTCACTAACCATGCCGATTATCCTCACGATTATCAAATCATCTATCACAGCAACTTCGGGACGCCGATCCTCGAAGAAGGCGCCCGTTTCCTTGCGCCAGCGGCGAGCGTAAGCCCATTCAATGACTACGCCAAAGCGGGCGTTAACGACTGGCAAACCTATGCCGGGCCGACAAAAGGCTTTGATGAGATGGTCTTTAACATTCAGCCGCTCGCCGACAACAACCACGAAACGCTCGCGGCGGTGGTCAATAAAGCCGGCGATAAAGGCGCATCCATCCAGTTTGATACGCGCCAGCTGCCCGTGCTGACCTTATGGAAAAACACCGATACGCTGAAGCAGGGTTATGTCACGGGCATCGAACCGGGTACCAGCTACGCCTACCCCGTGACGATTGAACGCCAACAGAAGCGGGTTAAGCAGCTGCAGCCTGGCGCCAGCGCGCAGTTTGATCTGACCTATACCCTGCTCCACAGCCCGCAGCAGGTGAAAGAGGTTGAAAGCAGGATTGCGTCGATTCAGGGCGAGACAAAAACAGACATCGTTAACACGCCGTTGGCGAAGGAATAAAACAAAAGTAAAAAGCCTCTTTGCAGAGGCTTTTTAGTTATTCGTCACCTTTCTTATGATTCAAACCATACTCACGCAGCTTATTGGCGATCGCGGTGTGCGAGACGCCCAGGCGTTTTGCCAGTTTGCGGGTGCTGGGATAGCTGCGGTACAGCTGCGTCAGCACAGAACGCTCGAAACGGCTGGTGATGTCATCAAGCGACCCTTCCATCGCCTCTTCCCCTACCGATACCGTTCCGGCGTCGTAATCCGGCAACAGGATATCCTGCGGGCGCAGCTCATACCCTTCAAGCTGGGTCAGCGCACGATATACGGCGTTTTTGAGCTGACGAATGTTCCCCGGCCAGCCGTAGCGCATAAGCACCGTGCCCAGATCGGCAGACAGCTTCGGACGAGGAACCCCCTGCTCATCGGCAAAGCGGGCGACGAACAGCTCCGTAAGCGGCATGATGTCCTGCGGGCAATCGCGCAGCGGCGGAATGTTCAGCGTCAGGACGTTGAGACGGTAATAGAGATCTTCGCGGAAGATCCCCTTTTGCACCAGTTCCACCAGGTTCTTCTGGGTGGCGCAAATGACGCGCACGTCCACATGCACCTCGTGATCCTCACCGACGCGGCGGAACGTGCCGTCGTTCAGGAAACGCAGCAGCTTAGCCTGCATACGCGGCGACATTTCGCCGATCTCGTCCAGCAGTACGGAACCGCCGTTAGCCTGCTCGAAGAACCCTTTCTTGCCCTCCGGCGCGTGACCAAACAGCTCGCTTTCAACGGCATCTTCCGGGATAGAGGCACAGTTAAGTGCCAGATAAGGCTTAGCCGCACGCGGGCTCGCCAGATGCACGGCGTGAGCCAGCAGGTCTTTCCCGGTGCCGGTATCGCCGGTAATCAGCAGCGGCGCGGTCAGGCTTGCGAGCTTACGCGCCTGATCAACCACATGACGCATTTTCGGGCTGACGGCAATAATCTGGCTGAACGCGCCAACGTCCTGACTGGAGAGGTTTTGCAGCTGACGACCCATGCGTAGCGTCGAGCGCAGCATGATCACCGCCCCGGTCAACACGCGGGTATTCCCTTCCCCTTTCAGATAGACCGGCGTGATCTCCATCAGGAAATTCTGCCCGTTAATCACCACATGCTCGCTGTGCGTGTTCTGCGGATTGCTGTCCAGCCAGCGCTGGAAGTTAAAACCGGGGATCAGCTGCGCGGCGTGATGATTGCTGAGCTTCTCCTGGCTCTGCGCGAAAAGCTGGCAGCTCGCGTGGTTAACGCGCTCAACTTTGCTTTTCAAATCCAGAGAGAGGAACGGTTCAGGCATGGCTTCCAGCAGCGCGCTCAGCGCCAGGTGCTCACGCTCGGACGGCATCCAGGGAATGGTGCGTACATCCGTAACGCCAGCGATACGGCGGATTTCCGCCATCAGGCTGCTGAAGGTATTAAATTCAATTTCGGCAAAATTGAGGTAAATTCGCCCGACAGGATCGATCTCAATGCCACGTAAATCAATGCTACGTAAAACAAGAAGATCGAGTAATTCGCGGGTCAGACCGAGACGGTCTTCACAGAAGACTTCAAGACGCATGGGAAATTCACCGTTTTAAGCCAATAACAGTAAAATGATATGTCAGAACACGGTGATCGGGAAGATGGCTGTCAACAAATATTGACAGCCAGCACGATTAGTGAACAAAACCTCACGGCGAAGGTTTTTTATTGAGCGTCTCTTTGAGCTGGCCGATCAGTTCACGCCTGAAATCCCCCAGCCGGGGCTTATCGCCGTCAATCCAGGGCAGCGGACGGCAGACTTCCATCGCTTTAATCCCCAGGCGTGCGGTTAATAATCCCGCACCGATGCCCTGAGCCGCACGGGCAGAAAGACGCGCCGCCAGATCCTGCGACATCCAGTCCATGCCCACTTCGCGCACCAGCTCACTCGCCCCGGCAAACGCGATATTGAGCAGGACCAGCTTAAACAGTCTGATCCGACTGTAGTAACCCAGCTCTATGCCGTAAAGCTTCGCAATACGGTTGATCAGGCGCAGGTTACGCCAGGCGATAAAAGCCATATCGACCAGCGCCAGCGGGCTGACGGCAATCATCAATGTGGATTCCGCCGCAGAACGGCTGATCTCGCGCCGCGCCTGAGCATCCAGCACCGGCTGTACCATGTGGGAATAGAGCGTCACCACTTCCCGGTCATTCTGAGTTTCATGGATGGCGGCATACCAGCGCTGAAGCGCCGGATGCGACTGATCGATTCCGGCCTGGCTGGCCAGCTTTTCACAGAACGCGCGCCCTTTCCCGGTGCCGTGACTGTGGAGCAGATCCCGCGCTTCATCACGCTCGTGCGCGCGCTGTCGCAGACGCCAGAGTCGACGCCATTCGGTGGCAACCGACCCGACGCCAGCCCCCACAATCAGCGCGCCTGCGGCACATCCGCCCAGCGCCACCCAGTCCTGCGTGTGCCAGGCATTCATCGTCCACTGCACGCCCTGACCCACCACGCTTACGCCAAACAGCGCCAGACCGGCGGTGACCATCCTGCGCCACAGGCTGCGTTTTGGACGCAGCGCGGCGTCCACGACCGCCTCCGCCGGACCATCCTCAACAACCGGGTCGTCCTGCAGCGCCGGGGCAAAGTTATCGGCCTGGGTACCGCTGAACGTCTGCGCCGTTTTGAACGCCTCCTGAGGGTTCTGCTCAAGCGTTCCGGTAAAGTCAATGCGCGGTTTTAACGGTTCCGTCATCGCAATTTATCTCCAATCAAAAACTCCAGCGCCGCATCCAGACGGATATGCGGTAAAGGCCTGTCGACGCTCATGGTCTGAGGGCGGAAGGCTTCAAACTGGAAGCCCTGATTCTGCCAGAAGGCCTGGCCCGGCAGCCGCGCAGGCACTTCGCCTGGGTAGACTGTAAGCGGTTCACCGTCGCTGAGCCGGTTCCCGCGTAATGCCGGTATTTTCTCGCCGTTAAGGTCAATTAGCCCGCTTTGCGTCGCCTGCACGGACGCGAGCCCAAGGCAATCCATGCCGATCCCTTCGAAGGCGGCGTTTTGCCAGGCGTCCTGTACCAGCTGCTGTAGCAGCGACACCATATTGGCATGCTGGTCGACGGTGACGTGATCGGCTTTTGTGGCCGCAAAGAGCAGTTTATCGATCACCGGTGAGAAAAGACGGCGGAACAGCGTACGCTGCCCGTAGTGAAAACTTTGCATCAGCTGCGTCAGGGCAAGGCGCATGTCGTTGAATGCCTGTGGCCCGCTGTTGAGCGGCTGCAGACAATCCACCAGCACAATCTGACGGTCAAATCGTAAAAAGTGGTTCTTATAGAATCCCTTGACCACCTTCTCACAATAGTAATGGTAGCGCTCGCGCAGCATACCGGCGTTAGTATGCTTATCCGCCTGCGCCAGCGTCGACTCGCCCACCCCATCCACATCCGGCCAGGGGAAAAACTGAAGCGCAGGCGCGCCCGCTAAATCACCCGGCAGAACAAAGCGCCCCGGCTGAATGAAGTGTAACCCTTCCTGTTTACACTGGTGTAAATACGCCGTCCAGGCGTCGGCAATGGCCGCCAGACGGTTTTCATCTGCTGGGGCAAGCGGGTCCAGCCCTTCGCACAGCTGTCGCCATTTGGCCGACCACCCGGCGCGTTGCCCCTGCAGCAATCCCGTCATCTGGCGTGACCAGCTGAGGTAATCCTGCGCCAGCATCGGCAGGTCGAGCAGCCATTCGCCGGGGTAATCGACGATTTCAAGATATAGCGTGGAGGTATCCTTGAAATGGCGCATCAGGGATTCATTCGAGCGGAAACGCAGCGCAAGACGAATTTCACTGACCCCTCGCGTCGGCGTCGGCCACGCGGGCGGGTCGCCATAAAGCTGTGCCAGCCCTTCGTCATAGGTAAAACGGGGAATGCCAAAATCACGCTGTGGAACGCGCTTAACGCCCAGCAGACGCTCTTCCCGCACCGCGCCAAGCAACGGCAGACGCGCCCCGGCGTGCAGGTTCAGGAGCTGGTTCACCATCGCGGTGATAAACGCCGTCTTACCGCTTCGGCTCAACCCCGTCACCGCCAGTCGAAGATGACGGTCAACGCCGCGGTTTACCAGTGAATTGATTTCGTTTTTAAGTCGCTTCATCGCCGTCCTTCGTTGCCTGGAAGCCTTGAATGCATGGCTTCAGAATACAATAAATGGGGGCAGATCGTTGATTATCAATTCTTATTTATTGCTATTGCCGTTTTTTCTCCAGTAAGATGAACGCCATTGCTGTCAGTCCTGAGTGAGTAAGGTGTATGTCACCCACCATTTATGATATCGCACGGGTTGCGGGCGTATCGAAATCAACCGTTTCCCGCGTTCTGAATAAACAAACGAATATTTCTCCTGAAGCGCGTGACAAAGTGCTGAAGGCGATTGACGAATTAAATTATCAGCCCAACAAACTGGCCCGTGCCCTGACCTCTTCAGGATTCGATGCCATTATGGTTATTTCGACCCGTTCAACCAAAACCACTGCCGGCAATCCTTTTTTCTCCGATGTTCTTCATGCCATTACGGCAAAAGCGGAAGAAGAAGGATTCGATGTTATTTTACAAACCTCAAAAAGCAGTGAAGACGATCTCCTGAAATGCGTGAGTAAAATAAAACAGAAGATGATCAAAGGGATCATCATGCTGAGTTCGCCCGCAAATGAATCCTTTTTCACCACGCTGGACGCGTATGGCGTACCGGTAGTGGTTATCGGCAAAGTGGAAGGTGAGTATCAGAATATTTATTCCGTCGACACGGATAATTTTCATGACAGCGCCACGCTGACGGAAACCTTTATCAAAAACGGCCGCCGGAAAATTGCCTGCCTGCATGCGCCGCTTGAATATCATGTTTCTATCGATCGCCTGGCGGGTTATAAAGCCAGTCTGGAAAAGCACCATATTGCGATTAACCCGGACTGGATCATGGATGGTGGTTATACCCATGAGAGTGCACTTAAGGCGGCTCTGGAACTGCTCTCTTCACCCACGCCGCCTGATGCCGTATTTGCTACCGACAGCATGAAGTTACTCGGCCTTTATCGCGCGGCGGATGAGTTAAATCTGATGATACCGGAACAGGTAGTGATAGCCGGATACAGTGACCCGATGCTGTCTCTCATTTTAACGCCCGCACCAGGCGGCTTTGATATCCCCACCCGCAAACTGGGGGAAGAGAGCTGCGATCTTCTCTTCAGGCGTATTGCGGGTCACCCCGCCCCGCAAAAAGTGCTGGTTGATACCCATTTTTTACTGGCGGCCTCGCTGCGCTAAAACCAGGGGCACCAGGCCCCTGGAAGACCCACGGGTCAGAACGCGTAATTTACCCCAACGCCCGCATAGTGGAAGCGGTCGTTTTTACCCTCGTCATGGTTTTCCCATTCGTAGGCGTATTCAAGCGTCATGGATAAACCGTTGTTGAAGTCATAGGCGTACTGCATACCCAGACGGTTGAAATCATGTCCTTCACGCTCAGGATCGTCCTGCCAGTCCCAGTTCGACCAGCGATCGAGCCCCAGTCGGGTGTAAGGCGTTAAGGTCGTCTGACCCAATGAAATAGGCAGGTAGGCGCGAATTTCCTGAGTGGAGAACTCGCCGTTATTACGTGAACCGTCCATATTGAAACCGCGCTCTAAATAGTAATTCACTTTAGCGGCAAAGGTGTCGTTAATGGTCCAGGTAAAGCCCGTTTCGGTTTCGACGCGGCTGTCTGAATAGCCGGTTTTTTCCAGATCGTTGGCAAACTGATACATGGCAAACCAGCCGCCGAAACGCCAGTCCTCGGTTAATTTAATATCCCAGTCCGGCTGAATTTTGTAGCGCTGCATATTTGCGCTGCCGTCTCTGGCGCCGTGTTCATCCTTAAAGTGATAGCCATAATTACGGAAACCACCGGTCAGACCGAACGTGAAATCATCGGTACCAATAAAACGATAGCGTAATTCAAATTCCGGGCGATCGAAATAGGTCCCACGGGTCATGCTGCTATAATCAACCGGTCCTTCCTGATACATCGCCAGCGAAATAGTCCAGGCATCCCAGGTCGCATTAAACCACACGGAGGGTTCATATAATCCGTCTTTATCTTCTCCCTGGCCTTCGACGTTTTCAATTTCATACATCGCGCCAATATTAAATTCCCATTGTTTAGCCGTTTCTGTTGCATGTGCGCAGCTCACCCCTGCGCACAGCACGAGCGCAGCACTTTTTAGTAGAGTACTCATAAAATATTCCCTTTAGAATTAACAAACAAAAAACCGGAAATTTGCATTTCCGGCAAACACCTTTCTTATCTAATAGCCGCTTCGGTATCGGCGTCGAAGAAATGGCACTTATTCATATCGAACTGGATGCCGATATTATCCCCTGCGGCATAATCATTCGCGGCTCCCGCGCGAACCACCAGCTCATGGCCGCCAACGGTGGCGTAGAGCATGAACTCCGCACCGGTCAGTTCGGCTACGCTGACTTTCACCGCGATATTTTCACCGCTACTCTGCTGGGTGAGAATATCTTCCGGGCGGATCCCAAAGACCACAGCTTTACGCTGATATCCAGCGGCTTGCAGTGCAGCGAGCTTGTCTTCCGGGATCGCCAGGCGCAGCGTTTCCGTGACGAAATAGCGGTCGTCGATGGCACCACGAACAAAGTTCATGGCTGGCGAGCCAATGAACCCCGCAACAAACATGTTTGCCGGCTCGTTGTATACCTGCTTCGGTGCACCGACCTGCTGAATAATGCCGTCTTTTAAGATCACAATGCGGGTCGCCATCGTCATGGCTTCCGTCTGATCGTGGGTCACGTAAATCATCGTGGTATTGAGCTTCTGGTGAAGCTTGCTGATTTCAGCCCGCATCTGCACGCGGAGCTTGGCATCGAGGTTGGAGAGCGGTTCATCCATCAGGAACACGCCCGCTTCCCGCACTATCGCCCTGCCCAACGCCACGCGCTGACGCTGGCCGCCGGACAGCGCGCCGGGTTTACGCTTGAGGTACTCCCGTAAGCCGAGGATCTGTGCCGCCCAGTTGACGCGCTCTTCGATAACCGCCGGGGCGATTTTCTGCATCTTCAGGCCAAACGCCATGTTGTCGTAGACCGTCATATGCGGGTAAAGCGCATAGTTCTGGAACACCATGGCGATGTCGCGTGACTTGGCGGGCACATCGTTCATACAAACGCCGTCGATTACCAGTTCACCGGCGGAAATCTCCTCCAGCCCGGCAATCATGCGCAGCGTCGTCGATTTACCGCAACCGGACGGGCCGACAAAAACGATAAACTCCTTGTCCTCGATTTCGAGGTTAAAATCCTTCACCACGTGGACCTGGTTATCGTAAATTTTCTGAATATGTTTCAGTGACAGTTGTGCCATTTTTAATTCCTTATCAATACGCCCGGGAGGCCCAGAAATCGGTCAGGCATTTCCAGGTCAGTTCCTGCGTCGAATGAAGCTGTAGTCCCGCATGGGCCAGGCCTGAGCCAATCCCGACCGACAGCATGCCCGCCGCGTTGATCGCCGCCACGCCCGCGGGCGCATCTTCGACCCCAATGGCCGCCTCGGGGCGGACGTCCAGGCCTGCACACGCGGCGAGGAAGATCTCCGGGTCCGGTTTTGAACAGACGATACGGGAAGCATCGGCGCAAAAATCAAAGGCGCGATGAATACCCAGGGCATGCAGTATTCCAGGAGCGTTGAGGGAAACGGAGGCGAGCCCAATTTTGACCTTCGCCGCCCGAATGTCCGCCAGCACCTCCCGGATGCCCGGCAGCAGCGACGCCTCGGTCAACGACGACAGCGATGCGACGTAGAGCGCATTTTTCTTCCCCGCCAGCGCCAGGCATTGTTTGTCGTCAAACGCCCCCTCTTTCCCACCGTGTCGCAGGATCCGCTGCAGGGATTCCATGCGGCTAATTCCCTTCAGCTCCTCGTTAAACACCTCATCAATAGTGATGCCGATCTCCTGCGCGACCGAACGCCAGGCGAGAAAATGGAGATGCGCCGTATCGGTGATGACCCCATCAAGATCGAATACAACAGCTTCAGGCTTCATGGCTGGCCTCCGTGGTAGCGGTCCCATTAAAAGACGTAAGAAATTCCCTACGAGACAGTGCCTGCCGCTCCGATACGCATACCGTTTTTCCCCACAGGGTTAACGTGACGGGCGCGGTGGTCTCGATGGTTAAAACGTCATTTTCAAACGTGAAGTGCAGGCGAGCGTTCTGCCAGCGCAGCGGGAAGGCAAGTTTTCGCCAGCGAGCGGGTAGCTTCGGCGCAAGGTGCAGCTCGCCCTCAACAATCTGCATGCCGGCAAACCCCTGAATAACGCCGGACCAGATAGCCCCCGTGGCAGCGGCATGAATACCGTCATCGCTACTGTGCGGATCGTCGCCCAGATCGATAGCCACGCCAGCGCGCCAGAAGGCGTAGGCCCCTTCCGTATCGCCACAGCGGGCGGCCACAATGCCGTGAATAGCCTTGCTCAGCGAAGAGTCATGGATCGTACGTGGCTCGTAAAACGCCAGGTTGGCCGCGCACTGGGCGGGGGTAAATTTCTCCGGCAACAGGTAGTTAAGCATCACCACGTCAGCCTGCTTGAGGATCTGCATCTCGTTAACTTCCGCGCGAGAGTAATCCAGCAGGATGGTCTGCTTACCCGCTTTGGCTTTATAGCGGCTTAAATCGATCGCCGGTTTCGCCATGAACGAATCGTCCTGCGGGATAACTCCCCCGGCGTCGGCTTCCGGCAGCCACAAGCGCGCCAGGAAGGTGGTCGCCTTCTCCATGAAGCAGGCATCTTCACGCTCAAACATCGACATAAACCGACATGCGCTGGCCACGTTGTACCAGGCCAGATAGTTGGTGTAGGCGTTGTTATTCACATGTTCGGTGTATTCGTCCGGCCCAATCACATCATGAATTTCCAGGCGCCCGTTAATCTCCGTAGCGCGGCCCATCCAGAACGTTGCCGTCTCCACCAGCAGGGTCAGCCCTTCATTGCGCATAAATGCGTCATCACGCGTGGCCTGCCAGTAGGCCACAACGGCCCAGGCAATGTCCGCTACGATGTGGTGTTCGGCCAGGGCGGAGGCCACTTTCTGCCGTAAGCCCGTACGGATGTTGATGGCTGCAAACTCCGGCGTCTCCTCTTTGCCGCTTGCGGCGCTCTCCCACGGGAACAGCGCGCCCGGCCAGCCGTTGCGGCGGGCTTTTTCCCGGGCCCCGGCCAGGTTCAGCCAGCGATAGCGCAGCAGGCTGCGGGCCACCTGCGGACGGGTGAAAAGATGGAAAGGCAGCATGAATATTTCGGTGTCCCAGAAGACGTGGCCTTTATACCCCTCACCGGTCAATCCCTTAGCGGCAATGCTGCTCCGCTCATCATGGGCTGGCGTCATGGTGGTCAGGTGCCAGACGGCATAGTCCAGCGCCATCTGATCGTCAGGGGCTGCAGAAGCCACTTCCACCCGGGCATCACACCATACGTCTTCCCATGCACAGGCTGAACTCTCCAGCAGCGAGGCATATCCCCTTGCCGCACAAACCTTGAGATCCGCCAGCACGCCGCGCGCAAAAGA
Organism: Enterobacter sp. FB; assembly: GCF_000805795.1. Taxonomy (NCBI): domain Bacteria; kingdom Pseudomonadati; phylum Pseudomonadota; class Gammaproteobacteria; order Enterobacterales; family Enterobacteriaceae; genus Enterobacter; species Enterobacter sp. FB. Next base: position 1,684,039 of record NZ_JSZC01000013.1, read on the forward strand.
TTCCTGCGACAGGGCTTTATCGCTGCGATGGGCCACCCAGACCAACTTATCCAGCGTGACAGTGTCACCCTGCGGTATCGTCAGGGAATAGTGAGCAGAGAGCCGACGATTTTTAGCGGTAAAGCAGCTTTCGCTGTCGGCTGATAGCTGACAAAAAGCCGAGATAACAACGTCAGAGTCACGGTCCTGTGTTTCATACACACCCTGCATATAGTGCTGGTCGAATACCCTGACAGAAATTTCATCCAGATGCTGACGGCCGGTATTGGTTTGTGTGGCATCAATACCGGTTTTCATCACCACCTGCGAGGCTGCATCAAGCGGGGTGATCGCAAGCTGCATGGCCACAAGCGGCAGTTGATCGAGAGAGACAAAACGACGACTCTCCAGGCGATAGCGCTTTCCGTTGGGCGAGCGCCAGACAACGCGGCGATGCAGCTCGCCATTGGCAAACGCCAGCTCGCGCTGCCACTCAAGAATGTCCCCGGACAGAAGGGTAAAATTCACCCCGTCCAGCTCAACCTCGATACCGGTGATATCGGGCAAATTGATCAGCTCAGTGGTCTCGTTACGTCCCGCCTGGTGATACAAGCCCGCAAGATACATCCCTCGGGTTTGCTGGGTGTAATCTTCTTCATGCGCAGCGCGAATGCCCATGTAGCCGTTACCGCATGCCATAATGGACGCGTACTTATTCAGACTGTGCGGACAAAAGCCCGGATCGGTTAATACAGACACGCTCAGCATAATGTTACGCTTTCTCCTGTTTCTGCCGACTGATAAAGCGCCGCGACAAGCTGCTGAATCACCAGCCCCTGTTCAGCATCTGCAATCATTACGGGCTCTCCCTGCACGTGGCGGACAAAGGCCTCCATGCTGCGTAAATGGCGCTGATCGTCAGCCTCTTCACGCTGTATCAGGGTCTGTAACGCCCCGGCGTCATCCTGATAAATATGTGCCGGGAAAAGCGTCGCCCCCGCCTTTTCACCGCAAAACGCGACATTCATGATCGACTGCTCGCGGATATTCAGCGCGAACGAGGTGTCCAGACGCAAAATGCCGCCGTTGCAGAATTCGATGGTGCCAAACAGGGCATCTTCCACCGTAAACTGAGCAGGATCCCACTCGCCAAACTGGCCGCTGCTTTTCCGGGTTCCCAGCCTCTGGAAACCGTGCGCCGTGACCCTTTTGACCGCCGGGAAACCCAGCACGTACATCGCGGCATCCAGCATGTGAATACCGATGTCAATCAGCGGCCCACCGCCCTGCAGCGCTTTGTTAGTGAAGACGCCCCAGCCCGGCACGCCGCAGCGCCGCAGCGCCTGCGCCGAGGTGAAGTAGATTTCGCCCAGCGTTCCGTTCATCACGGCCTCGCGCAGCAGCTGCGTGTCGAGCGCGAAGCGGTGATGAAAATCATATGCCAGCACCTTCCCCGCCTTGCGTGCGGCCATCCGCATCTCATCGGCCTCTTGCGGCGTCATGGCAGGCGGTTTTTCGCACATCACATGACAGCCGGCCTCCAGCGCCGCCATCACATGCTCAAAATGGAATCGGTTTGGCGAACAAACGCTCACCACGTCCGGCTTAACCGCCTCCAGCATGGCGCACGCGTCCTGCCACGCCGACGGTATGGCATGGCGCTCCGCAAAAGCCTGTGCCTGTTCGAGGCGGCTGTCCATGACAGCCACCATCTGAACATCACTGCGCGTGGCGTAATACGAGGCATGCACTTTGTCCGCAACCTGCCCGGCGCCAATGATGGCGACGCGCAGTGGCGACGTTGTTGAAGCACTCATCACGCTCGTCATCCTTAGCATTCGCGTAAATAAGTGAGTGAATCCCGGTAAGCCTGAGCGGGGTCCTCAGCGCGTACGCGGCATTCGTATACCACATAGCCCTGGTAATTATCCGCACGCAGCTGATTGAACAGGCTGGCAAAATCGAGGCTACCGCTTCCCGGCTGATAACGGTGATTATCGGCGATGTGCACATGGCCTAGCAGATCGCGGTGCTGATGCAGCGCCTCCGTCAGCGAATCTTCTTCAATGTTCATATGATAGAAATCGCCGATGATCTGCACATGCTTGAGGCCGTTCTCTTCGATATAGCGTCGTGCGTCAGCCAGGGTGTTGATCATATGATCCTGATAGCGGTTCAGCGGCTCCAGGTAGACGGTGGTTCCGGTGCGCGCGGCCACCTCATCCAGCCAGCGCAGCGACGCACTCACCGCTTTGCGGTCGCCTTCCAGGCTGCGTGGAGAGGTCATCGGCGGCAAACGGAAGGTAAACATTCCCCAGGCTGCAGGCACAATAATGCCCTTGCCGCCCACTTCGGCCAGGGCTTCCAGAATGCGTTCAATCTGCGCTAAACCGTTCAGACGACGTTCTTCGATAAAGTCACCAATCCAGCCATCGTATCCGCCGCAGGCGGTCGTGACCGGCAGGCCGGTGGCCTTAATCGCCGCTTTCACCTCGGCGAGATTTTCCACCAGCAGCTTGCCGTCAATTTCATAGCCATCGAAACCCATCGCCTTGATGTACTCGAATTTCTCCAGGATATTGCCCGGGAAAAAGGCCTGATTTTGTGTTGCGATTTTCATGAGTTGCTTTCCTTAGCTTAAAAAGTGACGCCCATTTTGATGCTCAGTTCCGGATGCTGATCCACATATTTCATGTAGCTTTCAGCGCTGCTGGTGAAGGTCACGACCGGGTCGATCAGATCTTCACAATTCAGATAACCGTTCATCAGCAGTTCCCAGCAGGTCTCTTCAATACGCTTGCGGCTCCAGCGCGGGTAATCCGGGTTTGGCTCACTGCAGGCGCGGGAGAAGACAATCTTCGCGTTGTTGAAATGCGCTTCACGCCCCAGGTTAAAGCCTGCTGAGAACGGTTTAGCGAACGCAACGTAGGAGATGGTGCCGCCGTAGGCGAGGCCGCGCAGCGCGGACTGCAGCGCATCGGCAAAGCCGCTGGTCTCGATGATCACGTCCGCGCCCTGCTTCCCGGTCAGCTTTTTAATTTCCAGACCAACGTCTGTGCCGATTGGGTTCAGGCAGTGGTCCGCACCGTGACGACGGGCGATCTCGCAGCGGTGTTCGATCGGATCAACGCCGATAACAACTGACGCGCCCGCTTTTTTCGCCAGCTGAATCGCAATCTGTCCGATGGCTCCCAGGCCGACCACGACAACAAAGTCGCCCACGCGGACGTTGGCATCACGCACGCCGCTCATGGCAAACTGTGCCGGATCGTAGCAGACGGCGTTCTTCCACGAGGCGCCCTGCGGCATTTTGCGCAGCTTGTAGTTGTTGACGGCATTCACGATAACCGTCTCCTGCAGCGGACCGTAGCAGCAGACGCGATCGCCAGTCTGGTATTCCGTGACGTCCGCACCGCATTCAATAATGTCGCCAACAATCATGTTGCCCAGCTGGAACTTACCGAACTCGATTCCGCGCGCTGCGCCCTCTTCACGCGGCGTGAACATCTGCCACTCCGCGTTGAACTCTTCATCGATAAACGGGCTTGCGGCGCGGAAATCGACCACTTCAGTGCCGTGCTTCGGGGCACCAAAGCGGGCACGAATTTTCACTTCATGTGCTTCCACAGCACGATCTTCATATTCCACCAGCGCCGCCACGCGTGGCGCTGTCGCAATTAATTTTTTCATGATTGACTCCTTGTTAAAATTGGCCGCCTCAGCCCTTCACGCCACCGGCGGTCAAACCACTTTTAATAAAACGTTCAGACAGGGCGTACATAATGACCACCGGAAGTGCCGTCACCAGCGATGCCGCCATCATGCGACCCCAGATATAATCGGGTGTGCTAAAGAGCGTGTTCAGCCCGACCGGCAAGGTGAAGTTGCTGGCGCTGGACAGGAAAATGGACGCAAACAGATAGTCGTTCCACGCCACCATGAAGCAGTAGACAAACACCGATACGAGCCCGGATATCGCCAGCGGTACGGTAATACGGAAGATGATTTGCAGGCGGTTAAGGCCGTCCATCATCGCGGCCTCTTCTATTTCGTCCGGAATGGTGTCGAAGTAGCTGCGCAGCATGAACACCGCCGTCGGTAACGTCTGCGTCACCATGGTGATAATCAGCGCCAGCTCGGTGTCGTAGATCCCCAGCGCGGTGATGATTTTGAACAACGGCACCACCAGCAAGATGCCGGAGAACATGTAGACGGTGTAAAAACTCGCGTTGATCGTCGTGCGTCCCTTAAAACGCAGCTTGGACAAGGCGTAAGCGCCCAGCGTACCGAGAAACACGGCAATCACCGATGAGGTCAGCGACACCACCATGCTGTTTCGGAAGTAATCCACAAACGGGAAGATCAGCGGGTTAAAGATGTCGATGTAATGCTGCAGCGTCCACGCCTGCGGCAGAATGGTCGGATGCAGCGAGATCGCCTCTTTGGCGCTCTTGAATGACGTCATCAGCATCACGAAGAACGGGAACAGCGTGATGATCAGAAATACCGCCAGCCCGAGATAAAAACCAATACGGCTCAGTACGCGTTTATTTGTTGCCATTGAGGTTCACCCTTTTTCTGGTCAGCAGAATCACAGCGAAGATGATCACGAACAGCACCACAGAAATGGCCGCTGCTTTACCCAAGTCGTTGAAAGCGAAAGCGGTTTTGTAAAGATAGACGCCCAGAATATCGACCTTCGTGGTCAGCAGGTAGACGTCAGCAAACATGTAGAACATCCAGATGGTGCGAAGCGTGACCACCGTGGCCAGCACCGGCATAATCGCGGGCAGCGTGACGATCCGAAAACGTTGCCAGGCATTCGCGCCGTCCATTTCCGCCGCTTCATACAGGGATTTATCAATGGTCTGTAAAATCGCCAGGAATGAGATAAATGCGTACGGGAAGTAACGCCAGATCGCGAACAGCACCACCAGTACGAAGCTGCTGTTCGGGTTGTCGAACCATAGCGGCGCCTGGTCATACAGATGCAACAGGTCTACGCCCAGATAGTTCACGATGCCGTAGCCGTTGTTGAACATGTATTTCCAGGCAAACACCAGCGAAATAGACGGCGTGACGTAGGATAAAATCACCAGTGAACGTGCCGTCTTACGCAGGCGAAACTCGCGATTAAAGAAGATGGCCACGGCCAGCCCCAGCACCGTGCTGCCAATCACCACCAGCGCGGTGTACCAGAAGGTCATCCACAGCGAGTGCCAGAAAGCGGCATCGCCGAGGATGCGAATGTAATTGTCCAGGCCGACAAACACGGCGCTAATGCGCGGATTGAGCGGCAAGCGTAAAAAACTGATTTCAATATTGGAAATCATTGGCCAGGCCACCAGGCCCCCCAGCAGAATCAGGCTGGGGGCCAACAGCAGCATGGCGAAAGGCATATCTGAACGACCAGAAAACAACGTCTTCATAATTTCCTTCCGCAGAGCGCTCCTATCGTTGTGTAATGAGATCAGTCAGTCGCTTCTGGCTGCTGCTTAACGTTGTGTTAAGGTCCTTCTGCCCCACCGTGACGTTATGCACCATGGAGCTGATAATGCCGGAGCCCGTCACGTCGCCCATGCGGGTGAAGTTTTTATCCCCAACCGCGCCAAACACCTGCACGTTCGGGAACTGTGCAATCAGCTCATAAGGCAACTGCCCAAACGCTTTAATCACGTCGTTGTTTTTCCAGGTATCCGTGCCCACCACCCCTTTGTTTACAGGCAGCGCCGCGCCCGGCGACATCATGACCCAGTCCGTCGCGTTTTGAGCCTGTTCCATCCAGGTAACAAACTTCTCGGCCGCTTTGGTCTCCTCTTCGGTTTGTCCGGTGGTGATCGTCAGCGAGGTGATCATGCCGTACACCGCTGATGAGTTTTCAGTCGGGACAACGAAGCCCAGGTTGGCAGGGTTTCCGTCCTTGTAGACGGCGGGCAGGATGTAGGTGGAGTAAACCGCCATCGGCGCAGAACCGTTCATGAAGGCGTCTTTGATCTCCATAACATCGTTCGAACCCGGCATGGTGGTCGCAGCCAGCGCTTTATAAAACGCCAGCGCTTTGGCCATTTCCGGGGTATCGATGTCGACATTCCCTTTTGCATCAAACACGTTCGCGCCACCGGAAAGGGCAAACTGAGAGAACGACTGTTCGGTCATCACGCTTTCCGCAGTCGGTAACGCTATGCCGTAATGTTTTTTAGCCGGGTCGTTCAGGCGCTGGCTGGCTTGCAGAAGCTGTTCCCAGTTATGCGGCTCCTCAATGCCCGCCGCGGCCAGCACATCTTTGTAGTACCACACGCCAGAGAGCCAGGCGCTGATCGGCACGCCCGTCCAGGCTGCGCCGTCTTCCGTGCGGACAACGCGCAAGATGCCGTCATAGAAGGTGTTTTCCCCCACCGCCTTAATTGCTTCAGCGATTGCGTCACGATCCAGAAGCTGTTCTTTATCCATCACTTTTGCATAGTCATGGCTGACCTCAATCACTTCAGGCAGCGCGCCGGTTCGCGCCAGCGTAATCACCTTGGTGTTGTAGGCATCCTCTTCTACCGGTACCTGTTTTATCGTGATGCCCGGATTCTCTTTCTCGAATTTTTCGATCAGTTTCGTAATAACGGCCTGACGCTCCTGCTCTACCGACGAGTGCATAAACTCAATGGTGACAGAGGACGCTTTGTCATCCTTACAGCCTGATAACAGGGCGCACGAAACCAGTGCTGATATCAGCACAATTCTGGGTATTTTCATGTTTAAGGTCCTTTTTAGTTTTCTTTAATCCACAATACCTGCCATGGATTTAGGATCAGAGTCGTGTCGGTAATATCTTTTCTGCTAATCAATTCCCTTCCCGAGTGAATATCGGACTCAATCGTTTGAGAATTATCACTGAAATTAAACAGTGCTGTTATTTTCTCACCACAATCCGCCACGCGGACAATTTTTAAAACATGCTTCCCTGACGTACTGAAATAAGCCTCACTGTCAGGATGGAATGCTTTTTCCGCCCGGCGCAATACGATTAACTGACTTAACGCACTATAAACCTGATAACGGAGACTATTTTTATCTTCAAGCGCGCAATCAATTTGACCCGCGGCATATTTTTCACGATTTATCGCACGGTTATATCCCAGACGCTCTACGCCATCATAATCATTACGGGAGCCGAGAATACTCTGAATATAAACTGCAGGCACGCCGGGGAAGCTTAACAGGACAGCGTGGGCCAGAATAAACCGGGCAATGCGTTCGCTATCATGACTTTCTCGCGTACTTAAGGCATCCAGATAGGTCACGTTAATTTCATACGGGCTTCGTGTGCCATCCGGGTTATTTTTACAGTTAACCAACGCACCTTCGGTCTGGAGCTTTTCTACAAGCGAGAGGATCTCCGACTCCGGTAAAATTCCGCGCAATGGGTTAAGACCAATGCCGTCATGCGAGGCCAGGAAGTTGAACCAGGTGGTTTTGGTGGAAGGCAACGCCAGCGACGCAGCCCACTGGCTCAGCGTGCTGACATCCTGGCTGTGCACGGCATGTAGCACCAGCGGAGGCAACGAGAACTGATAAACCATCTGCGCTTCATTTTCGCCGTTACCGAAGTAAGAGACGTTATCTTTATGCGGAACGTTCGTCTCGGTGATAATCACCGTGCCGGGGGCAACCGCCTCGGTAATGGCGCGGAAAAGCTGGATGAGCTGGTGGGTTTGCTCAAGGTGAATGCAGCTCGTTCCCGGTATTTTCCACATGAACCCAACGGCATCCAGTCGAATATACCGCGCCCCTTCAATAAGGTAATGCAGCAGCACGTCGACCATCGCAATCAGCACCTGCGGAGAGGCGAAGTTGAGATCAACCTGGTCCTCACTGAAGGTGGTCCACAAATGTCGTACGCTGCCATCATGAAGCGTGAAAGGCGTAAGAAGCGGTAAGGCACGCGGACGCGTCACCGCGGATAAATCTGTTTCAGGATCGACAGAAATAAAGAAATCATCATACCCCGGCATTTGCTTCAGGTAATTAGCAAACCAGGCACTTTTGGCCGACATATGATTGCAGACGAAATCAAACATCAAACTGGTTGATTGTTTTAATTCAGCAACGTCTCGCCATGTTCCCGTTTCAGGCGCAACTTCATGATAATCAATTACAGAAAATCCATCGTCCGAAGACCACGGATAAAAAGGCAAAAGATGGACATGAGAAAAAGAATGCGAAAGCCATTTGTTATAAAAACGTGTAAAAACAGGGAGTGCTTTCTCCCCTTTCGCGGAAAACTGATCGGCATAGGTTATCAGAACGATATCTTTTTCATCCCAGCCCATTTTACGCCTTTCCGTAATAACAGAGGCGGCCTTTTCAATATTTTCCAGCAGCATATGGAGATGTGCTTCAGAAAACGTTTTTCCATAAACAAGATTAATGAGTGCTTTAATTTTTTCGTTCACTTGATTTTCCATGGTAGCGGTCCCACGGAATGGCAATCTACTCCCATGAAAAATATCTGTCAACGGACCGGGCAGGAGAAAAATGCGATTGCAAAGCAGCTCAGCGCAATATTGTGAGCTGCCGCAAAGAAAGCAGGTGAAATGAGGAAGTGCGGGTCATCATCGCCAGCCCCTCTCCTTGAAGAGAAAGGGCTGCTGCGAGCGGAAACTACTGGGATAAGTAGCGGCGTGACAGCCGTTTCGCCACCTTTTGCAACAGCGGTTCGAGCGCCACGGCCAGTACCATTCTGACCGGCTTGCGGGCAACCGATTTAATCGCCCACCCCGCTACCCCAGCCGGACCGTAACGTAACGCGGTCATCAGGACCAGCTTACCTGCGATTTTCAGGCCGGGTTTTACCTTCTGACCGGCCTGTTGCCAGTGTTGTTTCATCTCTTTTCTCTCTTAAAGCTGACGGAAACGACTTCTCAGCGTAAAGGTATCGGATGTGACATAACGTTCCATTTCCCGTAACCGCTTCTCACCTGCGGCGAGTTGCGCATCCACAGCATTGAGGAGATCGCTGCTGGTGGGAGCGCCTTCCGCCGCCAGTTCTCCTTCCGGCATCGGGTCAAGCACAAACGACAACACGATGTACGCAACCAGGGTAATAAATGCCAGACCGAAGAAGATCGACAGCACCGTCACCACGCGTACCAGCTTAACCGGGACGTCAAGATAGTGAGCCAGCCCGGCGCAGACGCCGCGCACCATGCCCTGCTGTGGAATTCGCCACAGCTTTTTGTTCAGATTCAGTCCAGACATTAACGGTCCCTCCAGTTTGGATGTTCAGCATCCAGAATGGCTTCCAGCGCCTGAATGCGTTCACGCATTTTGTTCGCCTCATCGGAGAGCTGTATCAGACGCTGTTGTTCACTCTGGGAAAGTTCGCCCCGTGAGGAACGGTTGCTGTAGTGCAGCCATAACCAAATCGGCAAAACGAACAGCACGAAAATCGTCAGGGGAATAGCCAGAAAAAGCGCGCTCATGTGTACTCCTTGTCTTACGATGCGGCACGTTCAGGTGCCGCAGGCATTATTATTGGTTGTCTTGCTTCATTTTGGCTTTCAGTGCCGCCAGCTGCTCGCTGATTTCATCATCGGCCTTGAGGTCAGCAAACTGCTGATCCAGCGACTTCTGCTTACCGATACCGTGACTTTCGGCTTCCGCTTCCATCTGGTCGATACGACGCTCAAATGACTCAAAACGGGCCATCGCTTCATCCAGCTTACCGCTGTCGAGCTGGCGACGCACGTCGCGGGAAGAGCTTGCCGCCTGATGACGCAGGGTCAGCGCCTGCTGACGCGCGCGGGTTTCGCTCAGTTTGTTTTCCAGCTCGCCAATCTCTTTCTTCATGCGGGTGAGCGTGTCGTCCACCAGGGTCACTTCATGCTCGAGCGTCGCGACCAACTCTGCCAGCTTCTGTTTTTCGATCAGCGCCGCACGGGCCAGATCCTCTTTGTCTTTGCGCAGCGCGAGTTCTGCTTTTTCCTGCCATTCATTCAGCTGAGCGGTGGCCTGTTCAATACGACGCGTAAGCTGTTTTTTCTCAGCCAGCGCGCGGGCGGAGGTAGAGCGGACTTCAACCAGCGTGTCTTCCATTTCCTGAATCATCAGACGCACCAGCTTCTGCGGATCTTCCGCTTTCTCCAGCAGTGAGTTGATGTTGGCGTTCACGATGTCGGCAAAACGAGAAAAAATACCCATAATTGACTCCTCATAGTTCTGTTATTGGGCAATGCCCTGCTGTACAGATAATACAAATCTCATGCCAACTTTTTATCTTATTGATTTAACAAGAACTGATTGATTTTTATGCAGTAAAGAACTATTCTTACCTGGTGAATATCGCTAAGGAGTGGTTAATTTCATCATGCCCGGATACAAAGACAATTTACTCGGCGAAGCAAACAGTTTTCTGGAAGTGCTGGAACAGGTGTCTCGCCTGGCGCCGCTCAATAAACCGGTGCTGATTATCGGCGAGCGCGGTACGGGTAAGGAACTCATCGCCAACCGTCTGCACTACTTATCCGGGCGCTGGGACGGCCCCTTCATTTCCCTTAACTGCGCGGCGCTGAATGAAAACCTGCTTGATACCGAGCTCTTCGGCCATGAAGCGGGTGCGTTTACCGGCGCCCAGAAACGCCATCCCGGACGCTTTGAGCGCGCCGACGGCGGAACGCTGTTTCTTGATGAGCTGGCCACCGCGCCCATGCTGGTGCAGGAGAAACTGCTGCGCGTGATTGAATACGGCGAACTGGAGCGCGTTGGCGGTAGTCAGCCGCTGCAGGTGAACGTGCGCCTGGTGTGCGCCACTAACGCCAACCTGCCGGAGAGGGTGGCAGAGGAAACATTCCGTGCCGACCTGCTCGACCGCCTGGCCTTTGACGTCGTGCAGCTTCCTCCGCTGCGCGAGCGAAGAAGCGACATTATGCTGCTGGCAGACCAGTTTGCGATTCAGATGTGCCGCGAGCTCGGACTGCCGCTGTTCCCCGGCTTCAGCGATTATGCACGGGAGACGCTGCTCGCGTACCACTGGCCAGGCAATATCCGCGAGCTGAAAAACGTCGTGGAGCGTTCCGTCTATCGCCACGGCAGCAGCGAGACGGAGCTGGACAACATTATTATCGATCCTTTTCAGCGCAGCGCGCCGCCGTCCGCACCAACGTCTCGAGGCGACGCCCCTGCTCTTCCCCTTGATCTGCGCCAGTTCCAGCACGACCAGGAGAAACAGCTGCTGGAGCAAAGCCTGAAGATGGCGAAATACAACCAGAAACGGGCGGCTGAACTGCTGGGTTTGACCTACCATCAGTTAAGGGCATTGCTTAAAAAACATCAAATGCGCTAACAATATCAGCATTTAACAGCAGACATTTTACAAAACCAAGCCTGGATAACTGCTCCACTCCTTAGGACAACATACAATGCCATTCAATAATAAAAACATACTTATTACTTTCCTATCCCTCTGCTCATTTCAGACTTATGCCGCACAATGCACAGCGGAAACTTTCGCTAAAAACAAATTGAACAACCTCATCCTCCTGAACCAGCAGACAAGAACCGAAATCCCTAAGTCAGTCGAAATCACTGTTGATAGCCCTGATGGGTATATCCGCGCATCGGCTCAAAGCAACTTTGATCAATGCGGTGAACTCACTGGCAGCAGTGTTAAAGAGGTCAAAACCTCACCGGGACCGAAAAATGTTTTCACGACTACCAATGAAATTCAGTTAAACAGAACGGAATTTGGCTGGCGCATTCAGTTGGATGCGAACGGCGTAATAGTCGATAACAACAGTCAGAAGGCCACACAATTATATCGGCAGACGCTGGAGGGGATGTGACCTGCCCCCACGATTAGATACAACACTCAGTTAGTAACGTCGGAATCTTCATTCTCAGAATGACCCTTTCTCCAGCCCGCTGCAAATTCAGACGGTGTCTGATAATTCAGCGTGGAGTGCGGGCGGCATTCGTTATAATCCTGCCGCCAGTCATTAATAATTTTCCTGGCATGAACGATATCGCTGAACCAGTGCTCATTCAAACATTCATCGCGAAATCGTCCGTTAAAGCTCTCAATAAATCCGTTCTGCGTTGGCTTGCCCGGCTGGATTAAGCGCAACTCAACACCATGCTCAAAGGCCCATTGATCCAGTGCACGGCAAGTGAACTCCGGCCCCTGGTCAGTTCTTATCGTCGCCGGATAGCCTCGAAACAGTGCAATGCTGTCCAGAATACGCGTGACCTGAACGCCTGAAATCCCAAAGGCAACAGTGACCGTCAGGCATTCCTTTGTGAAATCATCGACGCAGGTAAGACACTTGATCCTGCGACCGGTGGAAAGTGCGTCCATGACGAAATCCATCGACCAGGTCAGATTGGGCGCCGCCGGACGGAGCAGCGGCAGACGTTCTGTTGCCAGCCCTTTACGACGTCTTCTGCGTTTTACGCCCAGGCCACTGAGGTGATAAAGCCGGTACACGCGCTTATGATTAACATGAAGCCCTTCACGGCGCAGCAACTGCCAAATACGACGGTAGCCAAAACGCCTGCGCTCCAGTGCCAGCTCAGTGATGCGCCCTGATAAATGCGCATCAGCAGCCGGACGGTGAGCCTCATAGCGGCAGGTCGACAGGGATAAACCTGTAAGCCTGCAGGCACGACGTTGCGACAGACCGGTCGCATCACACATCAACATCACGGCTTCCCGCTTCTGGTCTGTCGTCAGTACTTTCGCCCAAGAGCCACCTGAAGCGCCTCTTTATCCAGCATGGCTTCGGCAAGCAGCTTCTTGAGTCTGGTGTTCTCTTCCTCAAGCGACTTCAGGCGCTTAACTTCAGGCACCTCCATACCGCCATACTTCTTACGCCAGGTGTAAAACGTGGCATCGGAAATGGCATGCTTGCGGCAGAGTTCACGGGCGGGTACCCCAGCTTCGGCTTCGCGGAGAATACTGATGATCTGTTCGTCGGAAAAACGCTTCTTCATGGGGATGTCCTCATGTGGCTTATGAAGACATTACTAACATCGGGGTGTACTAATCAACGGGGAGCAGGTCAGATGTACCAGCTGAACAACAATGGACTTATCAGCCACGTGGTTAATCGTTCGATTATTGCGGCCACAAAACCAGGAGATAAAGATAAAACCACAGTGGGCGCAATAGACTACGTATTCAATTCATCAGGGTTGCTGGCAAGGGTGGTAAGCAAAGGAAGTTTGGCGATAGATAACTATACAACTGTATACAGCTATGATGACAATGATCGCCTGATCAAAACCGAGTCCCCCTCAACCATAGAAGAGTATACCTACGATAACGAGGGCCGTGATCTGTCCCTGAGCAAGACCCAGACGTATTTCACCATTGAAAAAAACCTGACAACGTGTGAGGAGTGGAACTCGCATGGAGAATGCACACGCGCCAATATGGATACCACGATTGTCCCAGCCGATCGGACGGGTAAACAGTATGTGGAAAAACATAAGGCCGTGATGACGACGAAATATGAATACTGGAACTGACCATTCAACCCGCCAAATAGGGTAGCCAAAATGGTATTGGAATCGAAATTGATGTTCGTGGTGTACCTGACTTCAGTAAATGTGGTGTGAGATGAAAATCATAATATTCGTTGTTTTACTTATTGCCAGTTTTATCCTCGTCCCGGACAGCTGGATTAATGATGTTTTCATGCAACATATCCAGATATCAGGCGATGGTGAAGAAGCCATGAATAACTATGATTTCACAGCAATTCTGATCAATTTTGGCCTGTCTGCAATGATAGCGTTTGTACTGATGATGCTTATGAAAGTGCTGAAAAAATGAACCAGGGTGGCAGGTACGCACGTAACAACAAAGTGAGCATTTTTACTCTATGCTATTTAGACTGTTCGTATGCCATTGCCTTACCCGTACTTGATCTGCTCTCAGATCTGGTGATAAACGGCCGCATTTTACCGGCTATTTTTCTTCAGAAAGTATGATCCCAGATCTGATAGCGACAACATGTCTTCCTGTCATTCACGGCATACATTCACAAGCTTGATGCTATCCGCCGGAGCGAATCCTTCGTTTATAGCGAGTCAGATGCGCCACGAAAATGCTAAGATAGTCCATGAGGTATATTCAAAGTGGATTGCAGGTATGAACGTGCATCGGGTTGTGACGCTGAGTGACCGACTGCAAACGTTACTGCCCCCATTATGCCCTCAGGCTTAAACGACACTGGATAATGTCGTTTAAAATTAGTAGGATAGCCACTTCATATATAATACCTTAAAAATTATGCGTCTGGTTTTATCGTCCTTTTTTGCACTTGGTCTGTTTAGCAGCCAGGCCTTTGCCGCGCCCGGGCAAACGCCGCAGCCTGACATTCGTGACAGCGGCTTCGTCTATTGCGTAAGCGGCCAGGTGGATACCTTCAACCCGCAAAAAGCGGGCAGCGGCCTGATTGTGGATACCCTTGCCGCGCAGCTTTACGATCGTCTGCTTGATGTAGATCCGTACACCTACCGTCTTGTGCCCGAGCTTGCGGAAAGCTGGGAAGTGCTGGATAACGGCGCAACCTACCGTTTTCACCTGCGCGATGATGTTGCGTTTCAGCGTACGCCGTGGTTTACCCCCTCGCGCAAGCTGAATGCGGATGACGTGGTCTTCACCTTCCAGCGTATCTTCAACCGCAATCACCCGTGGCATAACGTTAACGGCAGCAATTTCCCCTATTTCGACAGCCTGCAGTTTGCCGACACCGTGAAAAGCGTGCGCAAGCTGGACAACCGCACGGTTGAATTCACGCTGACGCGCCCGGATGCCTCATTCCTGTGGCATCTGGCAACCCACTATGCGTCCGTCATGTCGGCCGAGTACGCGGCGAAGCTGACGAAAAAAGATCGTCAGGAACTGCTCGATCGTCAGCCGGTCGGCACCGGTCCGTTCCAGCTGGCCGAATACCGCGCCGGGCAATATATTCGTCTGCAGCGCCACGAACATTTCTGGCGGGGTACGCCGCTGATGCCGCAGGTGGTGGTCGATCTGGGTTCCGGCGGGACGGGACGTCTGTCAAAACTGCTCACCGGGGAATGTGATGTGCTTGCCTGGCCCGCGGCCAGCCAGCTCACGATTTTGCGCGACGATCCGCGCCTGCGTCTGACGCTACGCCCGGGGATGAACATCGCCTATCTGGCCTTTAACACCGATAAGCCGCCGTTGAATAACCCTGCCGTTCGTCACGCCCTTGCGCTGGCCATCAACAACCAGCGCCTGATGCAGTCGATTTATTACGGTACGGCGGAAACCGCCGCCTCAATTTTACCGCGCGCCTCGTGGGCCTACGACGGTGAGGCTAAAATTACGGAATACAATCCGGCAAAAGCGCGTGAACAGCTGAAAGCGCTGGGCGCAGAAAACCTTACGCTGCAGCTTTGGGTGCCGACCAGTTCCCAGGCGTGGAACCCGAGCCCGCTCAAGACCGCCGAACTGCTGCAGGCGGATATGGCACAGGTGGGCGTGAAAGTGATCATCGTACCGGTAGAGGGCCGTTTCCAGGAGGCGCGCCTGATGGACATGAATCATGATTTAACCCTGACCGGCTGGGCCACTGACAGTAACGATCCGGACAGCTTCTTCCGGCCGCTGCTGAGCTGTGCGGCGATAAACTCGCAGACCAACTACGCCCACTGGTGTAACCGGGAGTTTGACGCCGTGCTGCAAAAAGCGCTGGCTTCCCAACAGCTGGCCTCGCGCATCGACGCCTATGATGAAGCGCAGAAGATCTTAGCCCAGGAACTCCCGGTGCTGCCGCTGGCCTCTTCCCTGCGCCTTCAGGCGTATCGCTATGATATTAAAGGCCTGGTGCTGAGCCCGTTTGGCAACGCCTCGTTCGCCGGCGTGTCGCGTGAAAAAGAACAAGAGGTGAAAAAACCATGATTATTTTTACCTTGCGCCGGCTCCTTTTGCTGCTGGTGACGCTCTTTTTCCTGAACTTTGTCGGCTTTAGCCTGAGCTATTTCACGCCCCACGCCCCGCTCCAGGGATCGTCGCTGTGGGATGCCTGGCTCTTCTGGTTTAACGGGCTGCTGCACTGGGATTTCGGCGTGTCCAGCATTAACGGGCAGCTGATTTCCGAGCAGTTGAAAGAGGTTTTCCCGGCCACGATGGAGCTGTGCATTCTGGCCTTCGGGTTTGCCCTGATGGTCGGGATCCCCGTGGGCATGCTGGCCGGGATATATCGCAACAAATGGCAGGATAAGTTTATTAGCGCCCTCGCCCTGCTCGGCTTCTCCATTCCGGTCTTCTGGCTGGCGCTGCTGCTGACGCTTTTCTTCTCGCTGACGATGGGCTGGCTCCCGGTTTCTGGCCGTTTTGACCTGCTCTATACGGTTAAATCGGTGACGGGCTTTGCCATCATCGACGCGTGGCTGTCCGATTCCGTGTGGCGTCACGAGATGATCGTCAGTGCCCTGCGCCATATGGTGCTGCCGGTGCTGACGCTGGCGGTTGCGCCAACAACCGAAGTGATCCGCCTGATGCGCCTGAGCACCATCGAGGTCTTTGACCAGAACTATGTCAAAGCCGCCGCCACGCGCGGACTGTCGCGCCTGACCATCCTGCGCCGCAACGTCCTGCACAACGCCCTGCCGCCGGTTATTCCGCGTCTGGGGTTACAGTTTTCCACCATGCTGACGCTGGCCATGATCACCGAGATGGTCTTTAGCTGGCCGGGCCTCGGGCGGTGGCTGATTAACGCTATCCGCCAGCAGGACTACGCCGCGATTTCCGCAGGGGTGATGGTGATTGGTTCGCTGGTGATTATTGTTAACGTGTTGTCCGATATTCTGGGTGCCATGGCTAACCCGTTGAAGCATAAGGAATGGTATGCCCTACGATAGCGTATACAGTGAAAAGCGCACGCCCGGTGTGCTGCGTACCGTGTGGCGTAAATTCTATGGTGATACCACGGCAATGATTGGCCTTTATGGCTGCGCCGGTCTGGTGTTGCTCTGTGTCTTTGGCTCCTGGTTTGCGCCGTACGGCATTGACCAGCAGTTCCTTGGCTATCAGCTGCTGCCGCCGTCCTGGTCGCGCTACGGAGAGGTCTCTTTCTTCCTGGGAACGGACGACCTCGGACGTGACGTGTTGAGCCGCCTGCTGAGCGGTGCGGCCCCGACGGTGGGCGGCGCGTTTGTGGTGACGCTCGCGGCCACGATCTGCGGGCTGGCGCTGGGTATTTTTGCGGGATCCACGCATGGCCTGCGCTCGGCGGTGCTTAACCACATTCTGGATACGCTGCTGTCGATTCCGTCTCTGCTGCTGGCGATCGTTGTGGTTGCCTTTGCCGGTCCGCACCTGTCGCATGCCATGTTCGCCGTCTGGCTGGCTATCCTGCCCCGCATCGTGCGCTCGGTTTACAGCATGGTGCATGACGAGCTGGAAAAAGAGTATGTCGTCGCTGCGCGTCTGGACGGCGCGACCACCTTCAATATCCTGTGGTTTGCCGTGCTGCCTAACATCGCGTCCGGGCTGGTCACCGAGATCACCCGCGCCCTGTCGATGGCGATTCTGGACATTGCGGCGCTCGGCTTCCTCGACCTCGGCGCGCAGCTGCCGTCGCCTGAATGGGGTGCGATGCTCGGTGACGCGCTGGAGTTAATTTACGTGGCGCCGTGGACGGTTATGCTGCCGGGTGCGGCCATTATGGTGAGCGTGCTGCTGATCAACCTGCTGGGTGACGGTATTCGCCGTGCAATTAACGCGGGGGTGCAATAATGCCGCTTCTTGATATTCGCAACCTCACCATTGAATTCAAAACCGGTGAAGGCTGGGTTAAAGCCGTCGATCGCATCAGCATCACCCTCGCGGAGGGTGAAATCCGCGGGCTGGTGGGTGAATCCGGATCAGGCAAAAGCCTGATCGCCAAAGCCATCTGCGGCGTGGCGAAAGATAACTGGCGCGTCACCGCAGACCGTATGCGGTTTGATGATATCGACCTGCTGCGCCTCTCTCCCCGCGAGCGGCGTAAGCTGGTCGGGCACAACGTCTCGATGATTTTCCAGGAGCCGCAATCCTGTCTCGACCCGTCCGAGCGCGTGGGCAAACAGCTGATGCAAAACATCCCCGGCTGGACCTATAAAGGCCGCTGGTGGCAACGCGTGGGCTGGCGCAAGCGTCGCGCCATTGAGCTTTTACACCGCGTCGGGATCAAAGATCACAAAGATGCAATGCGCAGCTTCCCGTACGAGCTGACCGACGGTGAATGTCAGAAAGTGATGATTGCCATCGCGCTGGCCAATCAGCCGCGTTTGCTGATTGCGGATGAACCGACGAACGCGATGGAGCCCACCACGCAGGCGCAAATCTTCCGCCTGCTGTCGCGTCTTAACCAGAACAACAACACCACCATTTTGCTGATCAGCCATGACCTGCAAATGCTCAGCAAATGGGCGGATAAAATTGATGTGATGTACTGCGGACAAACGGTCGAAACCGCGCCGAGTGAAGACCTGATCACCGCGCCGCACCACCCGTATACGCAGGCGCTAATCCGCGCTATTCCCGATTTTGGCAGCGCCATGCCGCATAAGAGCCGCCTGAATACCCTGCCCGGGGCGATTCCGCTGCTGGAATCGTTGCCGATAGGCTGTCGTCTGGGGCCGCGTTGCCCGTATGCGCAGCGTAAATGTATCGAGACGCCACGCCTGACCGGGGCCAAAAATCATCTTTACGCCTGTCATTTCCCGCTGAACATGGAGAGAGAGTGAAATGGTCGAAACCTTGCTGGAAGTCCGCAACCTGAGTAAGACCTTTCGCTACCGCACGGGGCTGTTTCATCGTCAAACTGTCGACGCGGTAAAACCGCTCAGCTTTACCCTGCGTGAAAAACAGACCCTGGCAATCATCGGCGAGAACGGTTCCGGGAAATCGACCCTGGCGAAAATGCTTGCCGGCATGGTTGAGCCCACGGCTGGCGAAGTATTGATTGACGATCACCCTCTCACGTTCGGGGATTACTCTTTCCGCAGCCAGCGCATCCGCATGATCTTCCAGGATCCGTCGACCTCGCTCAACCCGCGCCAGCGCATTTCGCAGATCCTCGATTTTCCGCTGCGTCTGAACACCGACCTGGAGCCCGAGGCGCGCCGCAAGCGTATCTTCGAAACACTGCGCATGGTTGGGCTGTTACCGGATCACGAAAGCTACTACCCACACATGCTGGCACCCGGCCAGAAACAGCGTCTGGGTCTGGCGCGTGCGTTGATTTTGCGCCCGAAAGTGATCATTGCTGACGAAGCGCTTGCCTCGCTGGATATGTCGATGCGTTCGCAGCTGATTAACCTGATGCTGGAACTGCAGGAAAAACAGGGCATCTCGTATATCTACGTCACCCAGCATCTGGGGATGATGAAGCACATCAGCGATCAGGTGATGGTTATGCACCAGGGTGAAGTGGTCGAACGCGGCAGCACGGCGGATGTGATGGCCTCCCCGCTTCACGAACTGACAAAACGGCTGATAGCCGGTCATTTCGGTGAAGCATTGACGGCCGATGCGTGGCGCAAAGATCGGTAAACAAACGTTGCACCGCTTAATAAGGATTAAATAGCCTTAACACGCTGTTTAATCCTTAACTTTTTCATCTCCATAGCTGCTCCATATTCTCAGCAAAATACATCAACAGTTCTTCTCCAGAATATCCTGACATTACGGAGGAGAAGAAATGAACAACGCCACTTACGTTCTCAAATATACCGAGTACCTCATCAGAAAATGTCGTTCATTTTTAATGACGGACCTGTACTTTCATACTGTGAGGCTCAAGAAAACATCGGGGAAGCACCCTGACATTAAATCCCCCACGACCTTGAGTGAAAAAATATGTCATCGTCTGGTTTATGACCACAATAACGTCTATACCCTGCTTGCCGATAAACTCGCCGTTCGGGAATACGTAATCTCCAGAACAACGCGTGCGAAAACGGTGCCATTACTTGGCGTGTACAGCAAGGTGTCCCAGATTGATTTTTCGACGCTCCCTGAAAAATTTGTCCTTAAGTGCAACCATGACAGTGGCAGCACAATAATATGTACGAACAAAGCGCAATTTAACGCCAGGGAAGCGTGTAAAAAACTCAGTCTCGCGTTAAAGAAAAATATGTACTACACCACGCGCGAATGGCAGTACAAAAACATTACGCCAAAAATACTTTGCGAACCGTATGTCGATCTCTTCGATGATGCAGACAGGAACACAGCGCCCGAAATGCTGAGGATCCATTGCTTTCATGGCGTTGCCCACTATGTTGAAGCGGATTTTACGGATGACAGCGGCAAAGGTTTCATCAACGTTTACGACAGGTACTGGAACTTACAACCCTTTCAGATGGAATATCCGAATACACCGTTGGCGCCAGGCGAACCGGCCTTGTTCCGAAAAGCGTTGCTGGCATCCCAGGAGCTGGCGGATGGCATTGACTACTGCCGCGTTGACCTCATGCTAAAAAAAGATGAAATCTATTTCAGTGAAATAACCTTAAGCCCGAGACGCGGTAAACTGTCGATTACCCCGCAGGAATGGGATGCTAAGCTAGGAAAAATATGGCATTTACCGCCGGCAGGCACATTTGACCTGCCGCTGACGCTCACGAGTCGGGCCAGGTGAGTTTAAATATCGAGTGGTTTTGCGTTGATAAGGTATAGGTAACATCGCCACCATGCGCCAGCATGATGGCTTTTACCACCGACAAGCCCAAACCACAGCCTTCCGGGTTCAACTGTCTGGCGCCGTTATCGCGCTGAAAGGGCTGAAACAGGAAGTCATGAAACTCCCTGGGGATACCCGGTCCCCCATCCTGAATCAGGATAAAATTGCCTTTATCCGAAACACCATTTTTAACCGTGAGCTTGCGCGAAGTTGAATAGTGTAAGGCATTGTCAAATAAAACGGTCAGACACTGATTGATGCGTAAGGGATCGAATACGCACTGCTGCTCCCTCAGTTCAGTATGGACGGTAAATGCCTTACGGTTGAACTCGGGCATGAAGGTATCGAGCGCGTCCTGTAGTGTCCCTTTCAGATCCGTTCTGGCCTGGTATAACGTGTATCCTGCCCCGCCATCCGAACTGATAACCCGGAGATCTTCAATCAGACGGGTTAATCCTTCCGTCTGTTTGAGGAGGTTACTAAACAGCACCGGGTCCGGGGTAAACACCCCGTCAACCAGCCCCTGAAGCCTTCCGCGTAAAATGGTGACCGGGGTTCTGAGTTCATGCGCAATCGCAGCATTCCAGGATTTCCGCTGGATATCCAGCGTTTGCAGCTTTTCTGCCATTTCATTGAAATCCGTAACCAGGTGATTGATCTCTCCCAGCCGGGAACTGACACAGAATGCCCTGGCGTCCAGATCGCCCTGAGAAATTTTTTTCAGGCTGGACGCGACCGCGTTTAGCGGGGTGAGTATTCGCGATGAAAGTTTGACCGTAAAGAATACGGCAATGATCAGGCTGATCGTTGTCGCGGTCCCAATCCATACCCAGTCCCACATCGTCATCTGCTCGTCATCGCCCGCAGCAGGGCCGCCGGGAAGATGATCCAGAATAAAGGAGTAAAAAAACCAGGAGCCCAGTATGGCGATGGCAATTATCGTAAACGTCAGCAATAGCATATACGATAAGATCTGACGACTCAGGACAGACTCTTTATTCATTTCTTTTCCCCAAGCCGGTAACCCATGCCCCTGATGCTCTCGGGAACGCCATAAAGACCGGCCAGCTCCAGTTTTTTTCGCAGCTTGCTCATATGGCTGTCGACGGTTCTGTCGAGCGTATCGCCTTCCGGCAAACACGCGTTGAGCAACTCTTCACGGGAACAGACCTTGCGCGGATACCGCACCAGGTAAGAAAGCAACTTAAATTCGGTCGTCGTTAAGACCGGGGAGATAACCTCGGGCCCCGCAGTAACCTCCACGTAGAAATCATCCGGATAGACCGTAATGAATGGCGTTCTGAGCGGCAGGGCCCCCGCCTGCTGAAGCGCAGGCTTTGTTCTACGCAGCACCGCCTCAACCCGTGCGACAACTTCCGAAGGGTTGAAGGGTTTGATTACGTAATCATCCGCGCCGAGCCTCAGACCCATAAGTTTATCGACGTCCTGATCGAGAGCGGAAACCATAATGACGGGGACAGCGCTTTCATGGCGAAGCGTGGTAAGCACGCTCCAGCCGTCACACACGGGCAGGTGAATGTCCAGCAAGATGAGATCCGGTTTATGGAGGCGATTGAGCGTTATCGCCTGCTCGCCCTGCCTGGCCCTGAGCGTTTTCATTCCCGAACGCTCTAAGTAGCTCATCAGTATATCGGCGATTTCGTCTTCATCTTCAACAACAAGGATAAGCGTATTTTTGTTCATATTATCTCCGCGGGTGAAATCCCTTTAAGCACGCTATCAGATATCTTGAGCACAATAAGACACAGCCTCCGGGAAAAAGTGCCGTAGTCACGAAAATTTCCCGGTTGATTTAAATGCCCGGTTATTTCTCCACACAGCCTACACATTCAGTCAATAAAGACTCGACAATGTCCGTTCAAAATCGCTAATGAGGCATAACGCGTTGTGCATTGCGCGCTGCAAATTACCACTGTTTCTTAAAGATTTTATGAAGTTGGCTGAAATAATGAACATGGAATTTTCTAAATATTTTTCCCCTAAAAAACTGGGCATATATTCTCTGTTTCTGCTGCTGTCGTGGGGATTACTTTATACCTGGCTGGTGCTGGTACACAGAGTGGATGAGAAAGTCGCCTCGACGCTGCTCTCTTCACCCCTTATCTATGGCTGCATCGCATTGTCAGTGGTTTCTCTGGTCATACAAAATAAAGCCGGCGCGTTCATTGAGCTACTTATCATCGCCTTCTGGCTGATGGTGATTTTTGTTTATCTCATTATTACGTTCACCGTGCTGTTAAACGCGATGCCCGATATTGAGGATCTGATCTTTTACTATGAATGTTATTTGATCATTTTTTTTGGTGGAGCACCGCTGTACCTCATTCTGAGAATGATCTGAGCCCTTGCTCCACACATCCTCCATAAACCGCCCACTTCCGCTAAACAGGTGCGCGGTAGAGTCTCTGCCTCACTCTTTTGCACAAAAATAACCCAATGCCTCATTTTTTTATCGAACGTCCCATTTTCGCCTGGGTTGTGGCGCTGTTTATCGTCCTGACGGGTCTCCTGTCTATTCCTCGTTTGCCGGTTGCGCAGTATCCGGCGGTGGCTCCGCCGGGCATCATTATTTCCGTTAGTTACCCGGGGGCCAGCCCCGATATCATGAATACGTCGGTGGTATCGTTAATCGAGCGCGAAATCTCTGGCGTAGATAATTTGCTCTACTTCGAATCATCCAGCGACACAACCGGTTCGGCATCGATTACCGTCACGTTTAAACCCGGCACGGACATCAAGCTGGCACAGATGGATCTGCAGAACCAGATTAAGATCGTCGAGCCTCGTCTTCCTCAGGCGGTAAGACAAAACGGCATTAACGTCGAGGCCGCTAATTCCGGATTTTTAATGATGGTGGGGCTGAAGTCCACCAGCGGTCAATTCGAGGAAGCCGACTTAAGCGACTTTTTTGCCCGAAACGTCAGTGACGAGCTTCGTCGCGTGCCCGGCGTAGGGAAAGTTCAGCTGTTTGGCGGCGAAAAAGCGCTGCGTATCTGGCTGGATCCGATGAAGCTCCACAGCTACGGCCTCTCGGTGAGCGATGTTCTCACCGCTGTTGGCCAGCAAAATGCCCTGGTTTCGCCCGGCAAAACGGGAGATGAACCGGCATCTGCGGGACAAGGCGTAACGTATCCCATCACCGTGAAGGGGCAACTCACTTCGGTAGAGGCGTTCAGAAACATCACCCTGAAATCAGATGCATCGGGCGCGAGGTTGAAACTGTCCGACGTCGCGCGCGTTGAGTCCGGCCTGCAAAGTTACGCTTTCGGTATCCGCGAAAATGGCGTGCCCGCAACGGCGGCGGCAATCCAGCTGTCGCCGGGTGCCAACGCAATGAGTACAGCTTCAGGCGTACGCGCGCGCATCGACGAGCTTTCCCTGGTGTTACCGGAAGGAATGGCGTTTACGGTTCCCTTCGATACCGCGCCGTTTGTGAAACTGTCTATCATGAAGGTGGTTCAGACATTTGTAGAAGCGATGGTGCTGGTCTTCCTGGTGATGCTTCTGTTTCTGCACAAGATACGCTGTACGCTTATCCCGGCGATTGTTGCTCCCGTCGCACTTCTTGGCACCTTCACGGTGATGTTATTGAGCGGATACTCCATCAATATTCTGACGATGTTCGGCATGGTGCTGGCGATAGGGATTATCGTTGATGATGCCATTGTGGTAGTGGAGAACGTCGAACGACTGATGGCGGAAAAAAGCCTCTCCCCACGGGACGCTACCCGACAGGCCATGCAGGAGATCGCCCCGGCGATTATCGGGATCACGCTGGTGCTCACAGCCGTCTTTATCCCCATGGGGTTTGCTGAGGGTTCGGTCGGGATTATCTATCGACAATTTTGTATTTCTATGGCGGTCTCCATACTGCTGTCCGCGTTTCTGGCCCTGACGCTGACGCCTGCCCTGTGCGCAACGTTACTCAAGCCGCACAAGGCAGGAAAGAGCGGAAGTGGAAGGTTCGCGGCCAGGTTTAACGCGCGCTTCCGTTTGCTCACCGTCTGTTACGAAGCCGGGCTGGGTGCCGTTCTGAAGCGAACCGGGCGTATGCTGCTCCTGTACGTTGCGCTCTGCACGGCGCTGTTTGTTGGATTGTCTTCGCTACCGTCGTCCTTTCTGCCGGATGAAGATCAGGGCTACTTTATGTCCTCTATCCAGCTGCCTTCTGATGCCACGATGCAGCGCACCCTCAACGTGGTTAAAAAATTTGAAGCGGAAATTGCGGCCCGGCCGGACATTGAAAGCAACATTATGATCCTGGGGTTTGGCTTTTCAGGTTCAGGACCGAATTCGGCTATGGCCTTCACCACGCTGAAGGACTGGAAAAATCGGCAGGGCTCGACGGCTCAGGATGAAGCCGACCACATACAGGCCAGCATGACGAACGTCACCGATGCCGTCACAATGAGCCTACTCCCGCCGGCCATTTCGGATATGGGCACCTCCTCGGGCTTCACCTGGTACGTTCAGGACAGAGCGGGAGCGGGCTATGAGGCTCTAAAGAGGGCCGCCGACGCGCTGGTTCAGCAGGCTAATCAACGCCCTGAACTCAGCGATGTCTATATAGACGGTCTGCCGGAAGGAACCAGCCTTGCGCTCCAGGTTGACCGGGAAAAGGCGGAAGCGATGGGCGTCTCATTCGATGAAATCAACCAGACGCTCTCCGTCACCCTGGGCTCAAATTACGTCAACGACTATACGAACAACGGCCGCGTTCAACAGGTGATTATTCAGGCCGATGCCCCCTATCGAATGCAGCCCGAGCAGATACTGAAACTATCAGTGAAAAACCGGATGGGTGAGATGGTGCCGGTATCAACGTTTGCGACGATATCCTGGAACGTTGCGCCGCAGCAGTTGACGCGCTACCAGGGTTATTCTGCTATACGGATTACCGGAAGTGCGGCGTCAGGCGTATCCAGCGGCACCGCAATGAAGGCCATGGAGGGCTTGTCCAGGAGCCTGCCTCAGGGCATGGCGGGTGAGTGGGCCGGGAGTTCGCTACAGGAGATAAAATCGGAATCGCAGCTTCCGGGCCTGATCGCCCTGTCGATACTGGTCGTGTTTATGGTGCTCGCCGCCCTGTATGAGAGCTGGTCTATTCCTTTTGCGGTCATGCTGGTTGTTCCACTGGGCCTTATCGGCGCGGTGATAGCGGTGTTTGTTGCCGGCATGACCAATGACGTGTTCTTTAAGGTCGGTCTGATTACGCTCATCGGCCTGTCGGCCAAGAACGCCATTCTGATTGTGGAGTTTGCCAGGCAGCTGCATCGCGAAGGGCAACCCCTGCTGGCGGCGACCATTCATGCCGCCAGTCAGCGCCTGCGCCCCATTCTGATGACATCGTTAGCCTTTACCTTAGGGGTTGTTCCTCTGATGCTGGCCACCGGTGCAAGCGACAGTACGCAGCATGCCATCGGTACCGGCGTATTTGGCGGCATGATTAGCGGTACGCTTCTCGCGATCTTCTTCGTACCGGTTTTCTTTATCGTTATTGCGCGCTTCATCGGCAACATCAGGAAAGCATGAACACCCTTGCGGGATCGCGCCTCCTCGCTGGTTGGATGAGGCGAAGCTGTTGCCGGGTGATATACTGGACGAATGCTGAAATTTCGCGCCCCCGCGAGTCCGCGGCGCATTCTTCGGGGCATGCGACTTCGGAGAAGTGCGAGAAATATCGTGACACAAAGGGCCGTGAGTGGGCTATAATTTCGAGCTAATTTCGAATGATTTTGAAATACTGCCTGTAACGCTATGAATTACAAGGCAAAATAAGCAATGAATATAAGGATTAAAGCTATGGGTTTTCTTTCCGGTAAGCGCATTCTGGTGACTGGCGTTGCCAGCAAACTGTCCATCGCATACGGCATCGCACAGGCAATGCATCGCGAAGGCGCTGAGCTGGCGTTCACCTACCAGAACGACAAGCTGAAAGGCCGTGTTGAAGAGTTTGCCGCGCAGCTGGGTTCCAGCATTGTTCTGGAATGTGACGTTGCACAAGACGAAAGCATCGACGGCATGTTTGCTGAACTGGCAAAAGCATGGCCGAAATTCGACGGTTTCGTTCACTCCATCGGCTTCGCGCCTGGCGACCAGCTGGACGGCGACTACGTGAACGCGGTAACCCGTGATGGCTTCAAAATCGCGCACGACATCAGCTCCTACAGCTTCGTTGCGATGGCGAAATCCTGCCGCGCGATGCTGAACCCGGGCGCAGCACTGCTGACCCTGTCCTACCTGGGCGCAGAACGTGCGATCCCTAACTACAACGTAATGGGTCTGGCTAAGGCGTCTCTGGAAGCCAACGTACGCTACATGGCGAACGCAATGGGTCCTGAAGGCGTGCGCGTTAACGCCATCTCTGCGGGTCCTATCCGCACCCTGGCCGCTTCCGGCATTAAAGATTTCCGTAAAATGCTGGCGCACTGCGAAGCGGTTACCCCGATTCGTCGTACCGTTACCATTGAAGATGTGGGTAACTCTGCAGCATTCCTGTGCTCTGACCTTTCCGCGGGTATCTCCGGCGAAGTGGTTCACGTTGACGGCGGCTTCAACATCGCTGCAATGAACGAGCTGGAAATTAAATAAGCTGTGACTCTCTTCCCGCCCGGGAAGAGAGTATTTCCCCCCGCGTCGCCCCTTCGTTATTCCGTTCTGCTATTTGTTATCACCTAACAATATTTTTCCCTTTTTCTGCCTTACGCCAGGATATTGATCGCCATTTTGAGATCAAGGAACGCACATGGAACAACGCCGTTTTTCCGGCAAAGGCCACTGGTATCATGAAACCCAGTCAAACCACGCGCAGACGGATGTTCTGCCCCTGGTGCCCGAAGCCGCTAACGTCGACGATCGTTTTTTGCTCGATTTAGCCCTGCCTGATGAGATTGTCGCCGCCTGTTCTGGCTGGCTTACCCCTGCCAGAGCCTTATGCCACCAGCTGTTTCCGCTCTCAATTCCCGTGAACCGCCTGCATACGCTCAGCGCTTACGATCGGCTCAGTACCGCGCTGACGGTCGCACAGGCCTGCGGCGTTCAGCGGCTCTGTAACCACTACGCCGCCCTCCTCGCCCCGCTTCCCGGCCCGGACTCCTCGCGCGAAAGCAACCGCCGCCTGGCGCAAATCACCCAGTATGCCCGCCAGCTCGCCAGCTCACCTGATGTCATTGATGATAAAGCCCGAAACCAGCTTGATGAGGTGGGCCTGTCCACGTACGACATCGTGGTGATTAACCAGATTATCGGCTTTATCGGTTTTCAGGCGCGCGTGGTCGCGATTTTTCAGGCGCTGTTGGGACATCCTGTTCGCTGGTTGCCGGGGCACCATATTCAGCCGCACACGCTTCCCGCGAGCCACGATGCGTGGATGCCGCTTTTACCCGTCGTCGAGCTGCGCTACGCGAATGCGCATCAGCTGGAGTCCCTGTCCCGCTGGCAGGCCGAACCCGCGCTCGAGGCGTTGACGCCGGTGCTTTGTCATGAGCCGACGCTGCTCGACCTGACCGGAGAAATCCTGTTAAACAGCCGCGCAGAGATACCGCAGACCTCCCCCGCACTTTCGGCAGCGGTCGAACTGCTGACTCGCTCTCCGGACCGCTTCAGCGCCGCGCAGTTTACCCCGCTCACGGATCAAGGACTCCAGGGCGAATATGCCATTACGCTGCTTACCCAAAGTGCGTTTGATGGCTGGCTCAATCGTCTGAAAGTGGCGTTTGGTAAAGAGGAATAACCACACTCATTACCCAAAGACCGCTTGCTGAGACAGTGAGAATCGCGTAAAACTGTCAGCCGCTCAATGGCTACGAAAATAGAACATTATGTTTCAGGACAACCCGCTGCTAGCGCAGCTTAAACAGCAACTGCATTCCCAGACGCCGCGTGCAGAAGGGGTCGTAAAAGCCACGGAAAAGGGCTTTGGCTTCCTTGAAGTTGACGCGCAGAAAAGCTACTTCATTCCGCCACCGCAGATGAAGAAAGTGATGCATGGCGATCGCGTCATGGCCGTCATTCATACCGAGAAGGATCGCGAGTCCGCCGAACCGGAAGAACTGATCGAACCGTTCCTGACCCGTTTTGTGGGTAAGGTGCAGCGAAAAGACGATCGTCTTTCTATCGTGCCGGATCATCCTCTGCTGAAAGATGCCATTCCCTGCCGCGCCGCCCGTGGTGTTGAGCATGATTTTAAAGAAGGTGACTGGGCCGTAGCAGAAATGCGCCGTCATCCTCTGAAGGGCGATCGCGGTTTTTATGCGGAACTGACCCAGTTCATTACCTTTGGCGCCGATCATTTCGTGCCATGGTGGGTTACGCTGGCACGCCACAATCTTGAAAAAGAAGCGCCGAACGGCGTGGCAACCGAGATGCAGGACGAAGGTCTGATGCGTCGCGATCTCACCGCGCTGGAGTTTGTCACCATCGACAGCGCCAGCACCGAAGATATGGACGATGCGCTCTACGCTGAAGAGAGCGCCGACGGCAAACTGCACCTCACCGTTGCCATTGCCGATCCTACCGCCTGGATTGTTGAAGGCAGCAAGCTTGACGAAACGGCGAAAATCCGTGCGTTCACGAACTACCTGCCAGGCTTCAACATCCCAATGATGCCGCGTGAACTGTCAGACGATCTCTGCTCGCTGCGCCCAAATGAAGTGCGTCCGGTCCTTGCCTGCCGCATGACCATTGCCGCAGATGGCGCGATTGAAGACGATATCGAGTTCTTTGCTGCCACCATCGAGTCGAAAGCCAAGCTGGCCTACGATAACGTCTCCGACTGGCTGGAAAATACCGGTAGCTGGAAACCAGAATCAGACGCCATTGCCGCGCAGATCCGTCTGCTGCATCGCATCTGTCTGAACCGCGGCGAGTGGCGTCAAACCCATGCGCTGGTGTTCAAAGATCGCCCGGATTATCGCTTTGTTCTGGGTGAGAAAGGCGAAGTGCTGGATATCGTGGCCGAGCCGCGACGCATTGCGAACCGCATCGTTGAAGAAGCGATGATTTCCGCCAACATCTGTGCCGCACGCGTGCTGCGCGACAAGCTGGGCTTTGGTATTTACAACGTCCATACCGGCTTCGATCCGGCGAATACCGAAGCGCTGGCGGCCCTGCTGAAAAATCACGACGTGCACGTCGATCCGGAAGAAGTGCTGACCCTGCCGGGCTTCTGCAAGCTTCGCCGCGAACTGGACGCGCAGCCATCGGGCTTCCTGGACAGCCGCATTCGTCGCTTCCAGTCCTTCGCTGAAATCAGCACCGAGCCTGGCCCGCACTTTGGTCTCGGCCTCGAAGCCTATGCGACCTGGACGTCACCGATCCGTAAGTATGGCGATATGGTTAACCACCGTCTGCTGAAAGCAATTATCAAAGGCGAAACCGTTGCCCGCCCTCAGGAGGAGACCACGCTGCAGATGGCCGATCGTCGCCGTCTGAACCGCATGGCAGAACGTGACGTTGGCGACTGGCTGTACGCACGCTTCCTGCAGGATAAAGCCGGTACGGATACCCGTTTCGCCGCCGAGATCATTGATATCAGCCGCGGGGGAATGCGCGTCCGCCTGGTCGATAACGGTGCTGTCGCGTTTATTCCGGCGCCATTCCTGCATGCTGTTCGTGATGAAATGGTCTGTAGTCAGGAAAACGGTACGGTGCAAATTAAAGGTGAAACAGTTTACAAAGTCACCGACGTGATTGACGTCACTATCGCTGAAGTCCGTATGGAAACCCGCAGTATTATCGCGCGTCCTGTCGCCTGATAACCTGTTCAATTGTCGGTCATTTCCTTTCCGGAAAGGCCGACAATTTTTCTTTTTATCCCCGCCACAAAATCATTATTTTTTCTTACTATTTTCAGTCTCCCCTCGCCCAAATTCGCCATAATTATCTACAGTAAAAGAGTGTTGTTATATTCGGTTACGTGAATTTTTATACGCTCAGTATCCTTTTAAATCTGACTCGTTTTATTATAAGAATTCAGGGAAAAACAATAAGTTCACTTCGGTTTTGCCGCTGCTTCTCAACGGAAAAGTCGACTGCAAATGAATAATTGGTGCGCTACTGAACAGCTGCGGGAGAAAACATGATGGACGATCTGGAGCAGAATTTGCTGTTTCGCTACATGGGAACCCACAGCCCATGGTGGCGCTTGTCAGCTGACAGCAACGCTCTGCACCTTGCCGCCAGTGAAAATGCCGATGTCACTCAGGTGATTGCGCTGGACGACGATCAGGCCGATCTCATCCGTCATTTAACCGTTATTACCTCCAGCATTTCCATGACGCTCTCGTTATTTGGGGAAGATGTCCCGGTTCACCTTGTGGGCCGTAAAATTACTCGTAATGAGTGGGCCGGTACGGCTTCCGCCTGGAACGATACGCCCTCCGTGGCGCGCGACCTGGCTCAGGGACTCTCTTTTGCGGAACAGGTGGTGTCAGAGGCTAACTCCGTGATTGTTATTCTCGATCAGAACGGCAATATTCAGCGTTTTAACCGATTGAGCGAAGAGTATACCGGCCTCAAAGAGCAAGAAGTGATTGGCCAGAACGTGTTTAAGCTCTTTATGAGCCGCAGCGAAGCGGCTGCCTCAAAACGCAATATTACCGGTTTCTTCCGCAACGGCAGCTCCTACGAAGTCGAGCGCTGGATCAAAACGCGTAAAGGGCAACGACTGTTTCTGTTCAGAAACAAATTCGTTCACAGCGGCAGCGGTAAAAATGAAATTTTCCTTATCTGTTCCGGTACTGATATTACCGAGGAACGCCGCGCTCAGGAGCGGCTGCGCGTGCTGGCCAATACCGATACCATCACCGGCTTACCAAACCGCAATGCAATCCACGACCTGATCTCTGACGCCATCAGTCACCGCGGCGACACGCAGGTTGGCGTGGTGTATCTCGACCTGGATAACTTTAAAAAGGTCAACGACGCTTACGGGCATATGTTTGGCGATCAGCTGTTACAGGCTGTCGCGCTCGCCATTTTGAGCTGTCTTGATGAGGGACAGGTGCTGGCACGACTTGGCGGAGATGAGTTTATCGTCATGGCCACCCATACTTCTCAGGGCTCTCTGGAAGCGATGGCGTCGCGCATTTTAACCCGCCTGCGCCAGCCGTTCCGAATCGGCCTGATCGAAATTTACACCGGCTGTTCCCTGGGCATCGCCCTCGCCCCGCAGCACGGTAACGACCGGGAAAGCGTCATTCGTAACGCCGATACCGCCATGTACACCGCTAAAGAGAACGGCCGGGGCAAGTTCTGCGTCTTCTCGCCCGAGATGAACCAGCGCGTGTTTGAGTATCTCTGGCTGGATACCAACCTGCGTAAGGCGCTGGATAACGACCAGCTCCTGATCCACTACCAGCCTAAAATCACCTGGCGCGGAGAGGTCAGAAGTCTTGAAGCGCTGGTCCGCTGGCAATCGCCCGAACGCGGGTTGATCCCACCGCTGGAGTTTATCTCTTATGCCGAGGAGTCAGGGTTGATTGTGCCGCTGGGCCGCTGGGTGATGCTGGATGTGGTTCGCCAGGTGGCGAAATGGCGCGATAAGGGAATTAACCTGCGCGTGGCCGTGAACGTCTCTGCGCGTCAGCTGGCCGACCAGACTATCTTTAGCGACTTAAAGCAGGCGCTGAAGGATCTGAACTTTGAATACTGCCCGGTCGACGTCGAATTAACCGAAAGCTGTCTCATCGAGAACGAAGAGCTGGCGCTCTCCGTGATCCAACAGTTCAGCAGGCTGGGGGCGCAAATTCATCTCGACGATTTTGGTACCGGATACTCCTCCCTTTCTCAGCTGGCCCGCTTCCCTATTGACGCCATAAAACTCGATCAATCGTTCGTCAGGGATATTCATAAGCAGTCCATCTCCCAGTCTCTGGTGCGCGCCATCGTCGCGGTGGCGCAAGCGTTAAACCTGCAGGTGATTGCCGAAGGGGTCGAAAATGCAAAAGAAGACGCCTTTCTGACCAAGAACGGCGTCAACGAACGGCAGGGTTTTCTGTTTGCTAAGCCGATGCCCGCTGCCGCATTCGAGCGATGGCTAAAACGATATCAGGCGCGGAAACAGCATTAACTGGCTTTACGCAACCCCGCCGCGTGATGGCGGTTTTGCAGCATGACCAGACGCTCCATGTAGGCGATATCTTTCGGTTCCAGGCAGAAAGCCGCGTCAACCCAGTCTTCCGTGATGTCCATCAATTCACTGCGCGGCAATTGCAGAACGCGCGTACGGGCGCGCAGCATCGCTCTTACGCCATTCAGTTTTGGCCGTAGCGTGTCGATGAAGGTTCGTGTGGAGACATAGCTTTGTCCGGGTTCAAACAGGAGATCCACCAGGCCATGCTGTTCGTACCATTCCGCCGTATGGGATTCCCCCTTGTAGATGAGTTCCTCCGCCAGCTTCATTCCTGAACGGCGAGCTACCAGGGAATATCCCCCCATGCCCGGGAACAGGTTAAAAGCAATCTCGGGAAAACCTAAACGTGCATCGCGCTGCGCCAGAACGAAATGGTGCGCAAGAGCGGCCTCAAACCCGCCCCCTAACGCGCTGCCTTCGACCATGGCCAGCGAGATGGCCCCCGTATCAAACCCCCGGGAGGCCGCATGCACGCAATCGACACAGGCGCGCGCATAGGCCCGTAACGCTTCACGTCGACCGTGCTGAATGCACTCGACGAAAAACTGCAGGTCACCGCCCACATTGTACATCTCAGGCACCAGCGATCCGGTCACCCAAAAATCGACCGCAAAACCAGACTGGCGGACGAGCCATGAAAGGTTCATGATCTCCTCTATTAACGCATGGTTGAAGCAAGGACGTGGCTGAGCCCGTAACATCATCCAGACGGTATGTCGCTCCGCCTCGTAATACCCTGACAGCTGGGTGAACCGTTCAGTATCGGTAAACAGTGTGCAGGTAGGCTGATTGATAACTGTCATAGTCTAATTCCTCTTATAAAAAAGCGCGTTGCGCGCAGTTTTAGACTAATCCACTCAATAAGCCCGCAGCATGAGGGGGAATAATTTTATCACTTCCGTTTATGTAATTTGGTTATTGCATTTTTTCCCTTCTCTTTTGAAGCCAATTTCTGCATCATTGAAAATATTAACTTTTCGCGCCTGGGGTGAGATTATGTCAACTATTGACGCACAAGCTGTAGCACAACGAATTGATACCGTGCTGGATATCCTGGTGGCGGGCGATTATCACTCAGCTATCCGTAATCTTGAGATCCTGAAGTCTGAACTTCTTGCTCAGAATGGCGCTGACGATGCGCCCGAAAACAGACAGCCAAAAGCGCCGTGGGAAGTTTAACCCCCACCGTTTCCGACCTCGTTTCGCTTTATTAAATGGATGCTATGAATTCCCGACAACAACTCATTTTGCAGATGGTCATCGATCAGGGACGCGTAAGCGTAGTCGATCTCGCTAAAACCACTGGCGTTTCTGAAGTCACCATCCGTCAGGATCTTAATCTGCTGGAAAAACAGAGCTACCTGCGTCGCGCGCACGGCTATGCGGTCCCGCTGGACAGTGATGACGTTGAGACGCGCATGATGAACAACTACGCGCTCAAACGTGAACTGGCGGAATTTGCTGCATCCCTGGTGAACAACGGCGAGACCGTCTTTATTGAAAACGGCAGCAGTAATGCCCTTCTGGCGCGAACGCTTGCCGATCAAAAAGACGTCACCATCATCACCGTCAGCAGCTATATCGCGCATTTACTTAAAGAGACGCGCTGCGAGGTGATTCTGCTGGGCGGCATCTATCAGAAAAAAAGTGAAAGCATGGTTGGCCCGCTGACCCGTCAGTACGTCCAGCAGGTTCATTTCAGTAAGGCCTTTATCGGGATTGACGGCTGGCAGCCGGAGACAGGCTTTACCGGCCGGGATATGATGCGCTCTGACGTGGTGAATGCCGTACTGGAAAAAGAGTGCGAAGCCATTGTGCTCACCGACAGCTCTAAATTTGGTGCCGTTCACCCTTACACGATGGGTCCCGCTGCACGCTTTAGCCGCGTGATTACCGATGACCGTTTGAGCGAAGCGCATCGCAATAAACTCGAAGAGAGCGGTTTGATCGTCAATATTATTAAAGCCAGCGCCTGATTTCCCTCCGCGCCCGTATTTCGGGCGCACACGTCTTTCTCTGAGATGATTCTTAACCCTGCTTTAAGAGTTTTTACCTGTTTAACCTGCCCTAAAGTCGTAAAATTACTATTAGCGATATAACAGGAAGTGACTATCACCTGCGTGATGAAGTAACGCCTGCGCGACCAGCTTTCACGGGGAAAAGAATTAAGTATTCGTTTAGTCTATACTTAACGTGTACATCTTTCCGTGAATCGATAATTCAGGAGAAAGTATTATGACCTTAACCAGCAAAAAATTAGCCGCCGCTGTTCTGGCAATCACTGTCGCTATGTCCCTGAGCGCATGCTCTAACTGGTCTAAACGTGACCGTAACACCGCGATTGGTGCCGGTGCCGGTGCTCTCGGTGGTGCAGTATTAACGGATGGTAGTACGCTGGGTACATTAGGTGGCGCTGCTGTCGGTGGTATTATCGGTCACCAGGTTGGCAAATAACTATTATCTAAGCCTTCCTCGATATTGCGATATTTAAACGCATTTCAGGTCTGACATACGCACGTATATAACACGAGCCACGGCATTTGCCGTGGCTCATTTGTTTTAGCCGCCTGCCAGTTTGACTTTCATGCCTTTGGCTTCGAGCAGTGATTTAATTAAATCACGTTTATCACCCTGGATTTCGATAATGCCGTCCTTCACGGCCCCGCCGCATCCACATTTCTTTTTCAGCTCGGCAGCCAGCTTTGTCAGTTGAGCATCATCCACATCAATACCGGAAATAAGGCAGACCCCTTTCCCCTTACGCCCGCTGGTCTGACGCTGAATGCGCACGATACCGTCCCCCTTCGGACGTTCCACTTTGGCTTTCGGTTCGTCGATACGCCCGCTCTCGGTTGAGTAGACCAGACGGCTGTTGGAATCGGTCATTATGCCCCCTTGTTCAGCGATGCGTTGATAGCCTTAAGCGTCTCTGCCGGGTTTGCAGACTGCGTCACCGGACGCCCGATAACCATATAGTCAACGCCCGCCGCCAGCGCCTGCTCAGGCGTCATGATGCGACGCTGATCGCCCACGTCGCTGCCCGCA
Organism: Enterobacter sp. FB; assembly: GCF_000805795.1. Taxonomy (NCBI): domain Bacteria; kingdom Pseudomonadati; phylum Pseudomonadota; class Gammaproteobacteria; order Enterobacterales; family Enterobacteriaceae; genus Enterobacter; species Enterobacter sp. FB. The sequence continues at coordinate 1,719,910 of NZ_JSZC01000013.1, forward strand.
GGACGGATCCCCGGCGTAACGAGTTTAAAATCCTGGCCCAGTGCTGATTTGAAACGTACCGCTTCCTGCGCGGAGCAGACTACGCCATCCAGGCCGCACTGCTGCGTCAGACGCGCGAGACGTTCGGCATGTTCCGCAGGTGACAACGTCACGCCAAGGTCGCGTAAATCATTTTCGTCCATACTGGTCAGCACGGTGACGGCGATAAGCAGCGGCGCGTCGTTACCGAACGGCAGGAGCGCCTCACGGGCAGCGGTCATCATTCTTGCCCCACCCGACGCATGGACGTTGACCATCCATACGCCCAGCTCGGCGGCTGCAGCAACGGCGTGGGCCGTGGTGTTCGGAATATCATGGAATTTGAGGTCGAGGAAAACGTCAAAGCCGCGCTGTTGCAGATCGCGAACGATTTGCGGTCCAAACAGCGTGAACATCTCTTTGCCAACTTTCAGGCGGCAATCGCGAGGGTCGATACCGTCGACAAACGCCAGTGCAGCGTCACGCTTATTGTAATCAAGCGCAACAACAACAGGAGAATCCGTAATTACGCGGGAAGTGGAGGATGTAACAGACGTCATGACCAGCCCTTTTCGTCTATGGGCGCGCAGCGGCGCGGAACAGATAAACGGCCAGCATTCTACCTGCCGACGCCGCAAATTGACAGAATCCATTTATCTGCCTGCCAGGCCTGCAAACCGCACGGTGCTCAGAAAGCGTTAAATACCATCAGTATGTTGTAACTAAAATGAAGGCTTTTAAAAAATTACTGCCCGTCCAGGCCGCGGATGGGCTTGATGGTGGACCAGGCCCGGCAGGACGGACAATGCCAGTAGAGCGTGTAGGCGGTAAAACCACACTTCTGGCAACGGTAGCGCGGTTTGCTGCGCACCTGCTCGCCAACCATGTCGCGCAGCACCATCAGGCTCTCTTTCGCGCGCCCTTCTTCCGCGTCGTTCAGGTGGTAATCCATCAGCTTATGGAAGACCCGCATGGTCGGATGACGCTGAAGCTGTCGGGTGATATAGACCTGCGCGGTGTCGCCCCCCTCATACTGCTCAACAACGTCAGCAAGCATCAGTTCCGCGGTTGCGCCGGTATTCTCTTCCACGCAGCGACGCAGAAATGCCACCCACTCTTCCCGCTTGTCCAGCTGTTGATAGCAGGTTTGCAGCATTTCCAGCGTTTCACTGACCAGCTCTTTGTCCTGGTCGATAACCCGCAGCAGGCTTTCAACGGCTTTGGCGTAGTCGCCATTCGCCATAAAAACGCGCCCCATCATGATGGAGATACGGGCGCTGTTGCGGTCCGCGGCGGCACCTTTCTTCAGCAACGCCATGGCTTTGTCCATGTCGTCATTGCCCATCTGCTGAAGGGCAAGCTCACAGTAGAAATGGGCGATCTCAACGCGCTGCTTATCTTTACCCAGCTTCACCAGACGTTCAGCCGTATCAATGGCTTTCTGCCAGTCGCTGGTGGCCTGATAAATCTGCAGGAGCTGCTGCAGCGCGCCGATGCGAAAATCTGTTTCATCCACCAGCTGGGTGAACATATCTTCAGCGCGATCGTACAGCCCCGCGGCCATATAGTCTCGGCCCAGCTGTTGTACCGCCAGGAGACGCTGTTCGTAAGTCAGAGACGCGCTTTCCATCAGGGTCTGGTGGATACGGATGGCGCGGTCAACCTCGCCGCGCGAGCGGAACAGGTTCCCCAGGGTAAGATGGGCTTCAACGGTCCCCGTGTCCTCTTTCAGCATGTCGAGGAACAGGTCTACCGCTTTGTCCTGCTGATTGCTCAGGAGGAAGTTCACCCCCGCAACGTAGTCGCGGGAGAGCCGGTTGGCCTCATCCTGTTTTGTTTGTTGCGCACTTCTGCGGCCCATATACCAGCCATAGGCTGCGGCGACAGGCAAAAGCAGAAACAACAACTCCAGCATCGTCGATTATTCCTTCACGACCGGCACGCCAGAGCTTTCCGGCATGTCGGACGCAGGCGCAATGTGATGTTCGAGTCGTTTGATTTTACGTTCAGCGCGCGCAAGCGAAACACGGACTTTTAACCAGAACAAACCGCAAACCAGCCAGCCAATGGCAAAGCCTGCAGCAAATAAGACCGCGAGCAGGCTCGACACGCGATACTCGCCCTGAGCCAGCAGATAGTTAAACGTCACCTGCTGATCGTTTTGTGCACCCAATGTGACTGAAATGACAAAAATCGCCAATACCAGTAAGAAAATGAGTAAATATTTCACATTACTTCCCGTTATGTGGTTCAAGCGAATAAAGTATGTTCAACTTACCGCAATCAGCCTTATAAACTACCATTTTAGTGACGGGCGCGAAATGGAAAAAGTGACGCGCCAGTCATGGATCTATGGGCAAAATGCGCAATATCAACCTTCAGGCGTCCGTTTGGTCCCTTTCGGCTATTTCTTCTTTCTCTTCCGGCGGTGGCGTTAGCGGGCCGCAGAATCGTTCAGCCAGCCAGGTCGCCAGCATCACCAGCATCCACGAGATGAGCGTGGCGACGACCAGGTCCCGTGGCCAGTGCATCCCCAGCAATAAGCGGCTGCCCATCACTCCCGTCGCCCAGACCAGTAAAATCACGATGGTGACCGTTCGACGTCTAGGCCAAAGCAGCCCAACCCCCAGCAGCGCCCAGCTGGCCGCAAACATGGTGTGGCCGGAGGGAAACGCGAACCCGGTCTCTTTCTGCCAGTGTTTACGCAAGAATTTCGGGATATCCTGCTGTTCCGCAAGCTGTTCTTTCACCAGTGCGCCACGATCTTTACGCTTTAAAGTGTAGAACTCATCCACCGGAATATGGTGCGTTTTTTCCAGCCAGACGACAAAAGGACGCGGCTCCTGAACGCGATCTTTCACCCAGGATTTTACGCCCTGACCGATAAGGATAGCGCCGCCGAGGATCGCAAAGAGCATTAGCGCCGCGCGCAGACGAAAGCGCAGGCACCACAGAAACCAGGCGCACAGGAGGACGTGGGTGATAATTCCCCAGGGCTGGGTGACCGTTTCCGTAATCCAGTATAACGTTTTCAGCCACGTGGCGTTCTGCCCGGGCTGCCACATCCACCCTGAAAGCCATACGGCCAAAGGCATAATCAGTAAAATGGCCGCACCTGCTGCCGTACGTCTGGCGATTGAATGCATGTCTTCTCCTTTTTGCTAAGCGTCACAATCATAACTGAAATTTGTTCGCTGGGTGGAGATGTCGGATCGTGCTTTTAACGGTCATATCGCATGGTGCCCATTAGGCGAACCTGCTGAGCTTGTGGCAAAATAAACTGATACAGAAAGCAAAACAGGGCACAGGCACGAAATGTGTCAGCCTACTCTGGAGAATCACATGCAGCTTAAACGTGTGGCAGAAGCCAAACTGCCAACCCCATGGGGCGATTTCCTGATGGTGGGTTTTGAAGAACTGGCAACCGGACAGGATCATGTCGCACTGGTGTATGGCGACATTTCAGGGCAGACGCCGGTGCTGTCCCGCGTCCATTCAGAGTGTCTCACCGGCGACGCGCTGTTCAGCCTGCGCTGTGATTGCGGTTTCCAGCTGGAAGCGGCCCTTTCTCACATTGCTGAAGAAGGCCGCGGCGTGCTGCTTTATCACCGTCAGGAAGGGCGTAACATTGGTTTGCTGAATAAAATTCGCGCCTACGCGCTTCAGGACCAGGGCTACGATACGGTTGAAGCCAACCATCAGCTCGGTTTTGCCGCTGACGAACGTGACTTCACCTTATGCGCCGATATGTTCAAGCTGCTGGGCGTAGACGAAGTTCGTCTGCTGACCAATAACCCGAAAAAAGTGGAAATCCTGACCGAAGCCGGGATCAACATCGTTGAACGCGTACCGCTGATTGTTGGCCGTAACCCGAAAAATGCCCACTACCTTGATACCAAAGCCGCCAAAATGGGCCATCTGCTGAAAGAGTGATGTAAAAAGCCCGGCACGCGTGCCGGGCTCGTTTCATCAATCCAGCATCTTACGAATCACGTAATGTAAAATGCCGTCGTTCTGGTAGTAGGTCAGCTCGGTTGCCGTATCAATACGGCACCGACAATCCAGCACCTCGGTTTTCCCGTCTGCCCGCGTTAACGTTACCGGCACCGTTTTACCCGGCTGCAGGTTTTGCAGGCCGCTAATGTCAATCTGCTCTTCCCCGGTCAGGCCCAGCGTTTTACGCGTCACGCCCTGCGGGAACTCAAGCGGCAGGATCCCCATGCCGATCAGATTCGAACGGTGAATACGTTCGAACGATTCGGCGATGACCACCCGAACGCCAAGTAGGCGTGGGCCTTTCGCCGCCCAGTCGCGGCTGGAGCCGGAACCATACTCTTTCCCGGCAATCACCGCCAGCGGCGTCCCTTCCTGTTGGTATTTGACCGCCGCATCATAAATCGACACGACTTCCGTCCCCGGCAGATGGCGCGTCATGCCCCCTTCCACGCCCGGCACCATTTCGTTACGAATGCGGATGTTGGCAAAGGTCCCGCGCATCATGACTTCATGGTTACCGCGGCGCGAACCGTAGGAGTTAAAATCGCGGCGTTCCACCCCCCGGCTTTGCAGATAGCGGCCTGCCGGACTATCGGCTTTGATGCTCCCCGCCGGAGAGATATGGTCCGTCGTGACGGAATCCCCCAGCATGGCCAGGATGCGCGCGCCGTGAATATCCTTAAGCGGCGCCGGCTCGGCCAGCATCTCATCAAAGAACGGCGACAGACGAATATAGGTCGAGTCATCCTGCCAGCCATAGGTATCCGAACCTGCAACGTTGATGGCTTTCCATTCCGGCGTGCCTTCAAAGACCTCCGCGTACTCTTTGCGGAACATCTCGGTAGAAACCTTCTCAACGGCCAGCGCGATTTCACGTGAAGAAGGCCAGATATCTTTCAGATAGACAGGCTCATTCTTACGATCGTGACCAATCGGATCGGTCACCAGGTTGATATTCATGTTCCCAGCCAGGGCATAAGCCACCACCAGCGGCGGCGAAGCAAGCCAGTTGGTTTTCACCAGCGGGTGAATGCGCCCTTCAAAGTTTCGGTTACCGGACAGGACGGCGCCGACCGTCAGGTCACCCTGCTTGATCGCCGTTTCGATAGGTTCAGGCAGTGGCCCGGAATTACCAATACAGGTCGTACAGCCGTAGCCCACGAGGTTAAAGCCCAGCTCGTCCAGGTACGGCGTCAGTTTGGCCTGAGCCAGGTAATCCGACACCACTTTGGAGCCCGGTGCCAGCGAGGCCTTAACCCACGGTTGAGGTTTTAGCCCAAGCTCTACCGCTTTCTTAGCCAGCAGACCGGCCGCCATTAATACGCTGGGGTTGGACGTGTTGGTGCAGGAGGTAATCGCGGCAATCACAACCGCGCCGTCCGGAAGCTGATACTGATGTCCGTTCAGAACATAGTCGACGGGACGATGGTCTTTCTGCGCCACGTTCACTTCAAGGGTATTGCTGTCGGCAAACGCTTTCGGCACGTCGGTCAGCGCAACCCTATCCTGCGGGCGTTTCGGCCCCGCGAGGCTCGCTTCGACGCTTCCCATATCGAGTTCAAGCGTGCTGGTGAAAACAGGCTCATCGCCCGGATTGCGCCACATGCCCTGCGCTTTGGTGTACGCTTCCACCAGCGCGACCTGCTCTTCGCTGCGGCCGCTGAGGCGCATGTACTCCAGCGTGACGTCGTCAATGGGGAAAAAGCCGCAGGTGGCACCGTATTCCGGCGCCATATTGGCAATGGTGGCGCGGTCGGCCAGCGGCAGCGAATCCAGTCCGTCACCGTAGAATTCGACAAACTTGCCTACCACACCATGCTTGCGCAGCATCTGGGTGACGGTCAGCACCAGATCGGTGGCGGTAATGCCTTCAGACAGTTTTCCGGTGAGCTTGAAGCCCACCACATCCGGAATAAGCATGGATACCGGCTGGCCGAGCATGGCGGCTTCCGCTTCAATACCGCCGACGCCCCAGCCCAGCACGCCCAGACCGTTGATCATGGTGGTATGTGAATCCGTGCCCACCAGTGTGTCCGGATAAGCCACCCACTCTTTATCCTGCAATTCGCTCCAGACGGCTTTACCCAGATATTCAAGGTTTACCTGGTGACAAATGCCGGTGCCTGGCGGGACCACGCTAAATCGGCTGAACGCCTGCTGTCCCCACTTCAGGAAGACGTAGCGCTCGTGGTTACGCTCCATCTCGAGACGAACGTTTTCACCAAAGGCATCGTCATCACCGAAGTGGTCAACGGTCACGGAGTGGTCAATGACGAGGTCAACGGGGGAAAGCGGGTTAACCTTTGCCGTATCTCCGCCGAGACGCTTCACGGCTTCGCGCATCGCGGCTAAGTCAACCACGGCCGGAACACCGGTAAAGTCCTGCATCAGCACCCTTGCCGGGCGGTAGGCGATTTCTCTGTCGGCATGGGCCTTCTCAAGCCACCCTGCCAGCGCCTGGATATCATCGATCGTGACGGATTCACCGTCCTGCCAGCGCAAGAGATTTTCAAGTAAAACTTTCAAGGACTTGGGTAAACGCGAAATGTCCCCAAGCGTTCTGGCAGCCAGCGGCAGGCTGTAGTAATGCCAGGTTTTATTTTCTGCCTGTAATGTGTCCTTACTGGCTTCGCGTAGGGTTAACGACATAAGCTCCTCCTTAATCACAGAGATGTCCCGACAATCATCAGGGCTGTAATTAAAGATAACACAAAGATGTCGTAACGTTTTGATAACAACCCAAATTGATAAATTTCGGATTGGTCCACAAGGGGGAAACAAAAAACCCCGCCGTAGCGAGGTTTTACAATTTAGTGGAGCGCCAGCCAGATGAGCTGACTCCAGAACAGAATCGACACGGTAAAAACGGCGATCCACGACCAGTATTTGTGAGACGTCATGTTATTCATCATAGGGACACCAGGCATTATTTATAAAAATTCCGAGGTTGTTCCTCAGTGCTATATTGCTGATGTGTATTTATTAAAGAGTACAAAAGTGCAGAGTCGATATTCAGACTATTTGCATCATTACGCAATAAACTAAATTATTGTTTTTTGGGTTCGTCTTCTGCGAACACATCAATAAACGCTTGCTGCTGTGGCGTCAGTTTCCAGGACGCAGGTACAACAGTTGCAGGTGCTTTACGCCCTCTGTGGCCGTTGTCACGATGCTGACACATCTGTTTTACCGAAGCGGTACGTACCGTCACTGCCATATTTAACCCCAATATCTCCAGGCCAGGAGAGCAACAGCCACCCAAAACAAGGCGGAGACGAGAAAGACCGCCAGCCAGGCTTTACGCTTGAGCGCAGGATCCCTTTGCGGTTCTTCACTTCCTGAAGGCATTGCTAACCTCATACAATCGACATCGCTTATCATTTAGGACCAAACAATTGGTACAATTAATCATCTGTTGAGATAAATCCTAAAGAAACTTTAGCCGAAAAGCCAGTGAATTTACGCACCGGGAGGTATGAAATATTCAATCTTTTGACCAGAAATAAATTATTGAAAAGAAAAATTTGCGGAGGCGTAAATTAGTTTCTACTTTTGTCGCCAATTCACGACATTAAAACCTTACAAAGCAAATGGCTAATGACATTATATGGCAGGGAAAGCAGATGATGATAATTCTAATTTAGCTTTGAGGCGTTATTTCGGTATCTTTCCCTGGGGGAAAGATACCGGGTGTGATTATTTTTCGGGGAGTTTGATGTCTTTAAACATCTCTTCAATATCTTCATTTGAGCGTAATGCCACGGCGGTATCCACCACGTCACGCGTTAAATGAGGGGCAAAGCGCTGAATAAAATCATACATATAGCTGCGCAGGAAGGTGCTGCGGCGGAACCCAATTTTTGTGGTGCTATGGCTGAAAACGTCGTGCGCATCAAGACGCACCAGGTCAGGGTCTGACACCGGATCGACCGCCATGCTGGCGATGACGCCCACACCCAATCCAAGCCGGACATAGGTCTTAATCACGTCCGCATCGGTCGCGGTAAAGACAATGCGCGGCGTTAACCCTGCCCGGTTAAATGCCGTATCAAGCTCGGACCGGCCGGTAAAGCCAAACGTATAGGTCACCAGAGGATACTGGGCCAACTCTTCGATAGTGACCGACCCTTTACCCGCCAGGGGGTGATCAGGGGTCACCACAATAGAACGGTTCCAGTGGTAGCACGGGAGCATCACCAGATCGTCATACAGGTGAAGCGCTTCGGTGGCGATGGCAAAGTCTGCATTCCCCTTAGAGACGGCTTCAGCGATTTGCGTTGGCGAGCCCTGGTGCATATGCAACGAGACGCGAGGGTAACGCTCGATAAAGCCTTTGATCACGCCGGGCAGCGCATAGCGCGCCTGCGTATGCGTGGTGGCAATATACAGCGAGCCTTTATCCGGCCAGGTATGCTCCCCCGCCACAGACTTAATCGCATCGACTTTGGAGAGGACTTCCCGCGCAATGCGGATGATTTCCTGCCCCGCCGGCGTCACCTGAGTGAGATGCTTACCGCTGCGGGCGAAGATCTGAATGCCTAACTCATCCTCCAGCATACGAACTTGTTTGCTGATGCCCGGTTGCGAGGTATACAACCCCTCGGCGGTAGAAGAGACGTTAAGGTTATGATTCACCACCTCAACGATATAACGAAGCTGCTGTAATTTCATGCCAGACCATCCGATTTAGCGCATGCGGTCAATCGCTTAAGACGATTTAATAATAAGAAACAGGTTAACTATAACCACTATATCATTTATAGCCTGACTGTATAGTACGGAACAAAAAATAATAACAAGGTAATAAAAAAGGGCCGGAAATCCGGCCCTTTTACAGGTAAGTTACGGTTAGGAAAGATTATTTCTTGCCTTCAACCCATTTGCCATCGACAAAGAAGGCTGACCATCCGGTCGCTTTACCCTCTTTCTCTGCCGCAACATACTGCTGCTTAGTTTTACGGCTAAACCGCACCACGGTTTTGTTGCCTTCCGGATCCTGCTGCGGCGCATCGGCCAGATAACGCAGTTTCTCCGGCAGACGATCGCGGAAGCGATATAGCTCTTCCACCAGCGGCGCGCGGGTTTCGCGCGATTTCGGGAAGGTGTTGGCGGCCAGGAAGACACCTGCCGCGCCGTCACGCAGCACGAAGTACGCGTCGGATTTCTCACACGGCAGCTCCGGCAGCGGAACCGGATCTTCCTTCGGCGGGGCCACTTCACCGTTACGCAGAATTTTGCGCGTGTTTTTACATTCGTCGTTGGTACAGGCCATGTACTTACCGAAACGCCCCATTTTCAGGTGCATTTCAGAACCACACTTCTCGCACTCCACAATCGGGCCGTCATAGCCTTTAATGCGGAACTCGCCCTCTTCAATCTGATACCCGTCACACGTTGGGTTATTACCGCACACGTGCAGCTTGCGTTTTGGATCGATCAGGTAGCTGTCCATTGCCGTGCCGCATTTTTTGCAGCGGCGCTTGGCACGCAGAGCGTTCGTTTCCGCATCGTCACCTTCCAGCACGTTGAGAACTTCGTTCTCCGGCACCAGGTTGATGGTGGTTTTGCAGCGCTCTTTTGGCGACAGCGCATAGCCGGAGCAGCCCAGGAACACGCCCGTGGTGGCAGTACGGATCCCCATCTTGCGGCCACAGGTTGGGCAGTCGATGCTGGTCAGTACCATCTGGTTAGGCAGCATGCCGCCCTCTTCAGGGTCTTTCTCCGCCTTTTCAAGCTGGTCGGTGAAGTCGCTGAAGAAGCTGTCGAGGACCTTTTTCCATTCCGCCTGGTGGCTGGCAACCTGGTCGAGACTGTCTTCCATTTGCGCGGTGAAATCGTAGTTCATCAGCTCGCGGAAGTTGGCTTCCAGACGATCGGTGACGATCTCACCCATTTTTTCCGCATAGAAACGACGGTTTTCAACGCGTACGTAACCACGATCCTGAATCGTCGAGATGATGGACGCGTAGGTCGACGGACGGCCAATACCGCGTTTTTCCAGCTCTTTTACCAGGGAGGCTTCACTGAAGCGCGCAGGCGGCTTGGTGAAGTGCTGAGCCGGGATCAGCTCAACCAGAGACAGTTCATCACCTTTGTTAACCGCAGGCAGCGTTCGGTCTTCATCACCTTTACGCAGCGCAGGCATCACTTTTGTCCAGCCGTCGAAACGCAGAATACGACCGCGCGCCTTGAGACGGAAATCACCCGCGCCAACGGTCAGCGTGGTGGAGTCGTACTGGGCCGGGGTCATCTGGCACGCCACGAACTGACGCCAGATCAGCTGATACAGCTTCTGCGCGTCGGCTTCCATATCTTTCAGCGATTCAGCCAGCACAGAGACGTCAGAAGGACGAATCGCTTCGTGCGCTTCCTGAGAATTCTCTTTGCTGGCGAACTGGTTAGCGCTTTCCGGCAGGTATTTCTTACCGAAGTTGTCGCTGATGTAGCCACGCACCATGTTGACCGCGTCCTGACTGAGGTTGGTTGAGTCGGTACGCATGTAGGTGATGTAACCTGCTTCATACAAGCGCTGGGCCATCATCATGGTCTTCTTCACGCCGTAACCCAGACGGGTGCTCGCCGCCTGTTGCAGGGTGGAGGTGATAAACGGCGCGCCAGGCTTGCTGCTGGTCGGCTTGTCTTCACGTTCCAGCACCTGATAGCGTGCCTTTTCCAGCAGCGCCACGGCGGCCATGGTCTGGTCGCGGTTTTCCGGGCGGAAAGGCTTATCGTTCTGGTGGCTTACCTGCAGCGGCAGAGCGTCACCGCCCGGCGTGGTCACATTGGCATCGACTTCCCAGAACTCTTCCGGCACGAAGGCTTTAATTTCGCGCTCGCGCTCAACGACCAGACGCACGGCGACGGATTGCACACGACCTGCGGACAGGCCACGGGCAATCTTTTTCCACAGCAGTGGAGAAACCATGTAGCCCACAACGCGGTCCATAAAGCGACGCGCCTGCTGGGCGTTAACACGGTCGATGTTTAGCTCGCCCGGCTTCTCAAACGCCTGACGAATCGCATTCTTCGTAATTTCGTTAAACACTACGCGGCTGTAGCGTTTGTCATCACCCCCGATCACTTCCCGCAGGTGCCACGCAATGGCTTCCCCTTCGCGGTCAAGGTCGGTTGCGAGATAGATGTGGTCTGCTTTTTCAGCCAGCTGCTTCAGCTCGTTAACGACTTTTTCTTTCCCTGGAAGCACTTCATATTGTGCATCCCAGTTATGCCATGGGTTAACACCCATGCGGTTGACAAGCGCGCTACGTTCATCCTTTTTAGGCTTTTTAGCCCCTTTGGTGGAGGTAGAGTCTGCGCTCTTTTTGCTGGCTGAGCCACTGGTCGGCAAATCGCGGATATGACCAACGCTGGACTTAACCACGTAGTCATTACCCAGATACTTATTGATCGTTTTGGCTTTTGCCGGGGACTCAACGATGACGAGAGCTTTACCCATATTCACCTTTACCTAATTTAATTCTTCCAGGAATACGCCGCACGTTGATTTCCCTTCCGCTGACGACGAGCCAATGATATTGCGACTGCGTCAGGAGATATCAACCCCTTTGTCTTACCGGGCGTTAAAGAAAAGACGCCCAGGTGATTGAGTTCTCGGGTATTTTTCTCACATCTCGTGTAATTCGTGACGAATTCCCGGTTGAATGTCAAGCAATTCTGTTGCCAGAATGACGAAAGCGCACACTCTACCTGATAAAATTCGTTACGCAACTTTATTAGCATGCAAAAGCAAATCCTGCCAGCCAGGCCCCTGCAGCTTATCCCCTCACATTACAGGGAAAATTTGCCCCCAAAGCGCCCTCGGCGTAGACTATTGTCACTGTTTAAGGAGTGGATTATGCAGAATACGACCCAACCTATTGACCGAGCCTCTCTGCTTATCGAAGCAAACAAGCTTATTCGTGACCATGAAGATACGCTGGCAGGCATTGAAGCCACCGGCGTTGAGCAGCGTAATGGCGTGCTGGTTTTCAGCGGCGAATACTTCCTTGATGAACAGGGCTTACCGACCCCGAAAAGCACCGCCGTGTTTAACATGTTTAAATACCTGGCACATACGCTTTCCGAGAAATATCACCTGGTCGATTAACGCAAAACGCGAGGCATAAGCCTCGCGTTTTTGTTTACAGCAGCGGTTTTTGTCCCCGCTGTAGCCAGCGGAGCAGCAGGCGGTCCGCGCTTTCTGCCGCACTGTTGGTAAAGCGGTCAAGGAGTCGCTTGCGCTGGGCAAAGCGGACGCCCACCAGTTCCCGGCCTTCCATCAGGTTGAGCAGCAGATCGTCGCTGGTTCCGACTTCATCCACCAGCCCTTTCTCCTGCGCCTGAACGCCGTACCAGTGCTCACCCGTTGCGACCTGCTCAATGTCCAGCGTCGGGCGCATACGGTGCACAAAGTCTTTAAAGAGATGATGCGTTTCGTTGAGATCCTCACGGAATTTTTGGCGCCCTTCGTCCGTGTTTTCCCCCAGCAGCGTCAGGGTACGTTTGTACTGACCCGCGGTGTGAAGCTCGATATCAATTTCTTTATTTTTCAGGAAGCGGTTAAAGTTCGGGATCTGTGCGACCACGCCGATCGAGCCGATAATCGAGAACGGTGCGGCCACAATTTTGTCCGCCACGCAGGCCATCATGTAGCCACCACTCGCTGCCACTTTATCTACGGCCACGGTCAGCGGGATCTGTTTTTCACGCAAGCGCTGCAGCTGAGAGGCCGCCAGGCCGTAGCCGTGCACCACACCCCCCGGGCTTTCAAGACGAACAACGACCTGATCCTGCGGCGTCGCCACGGCCAGCACGGCAGTGACCTCTTCGCGCAAAGACGCGACTTCATGCGCATCCATGCTGCCTTTAAAATCGAGCACGTAAACCCGTGGTGTGACCTTATCCTGTGGCGTATTGAGCTTCGCCTTTGCCTTTGCCGCTTTGGCTTCCTGCTTATGCTTTTTCTTCTGCGCTTTGAGCCACAGTTTCTGTTGATGACTGTCAAGCAGCGCCAGAGACATCTCTGCCTGCATCTCTTTATACTGCTCGCTCAGGCGGGTGATGCGTAACTCCCCACGCTGACGCTTGCGCTGCGTCAGGTTGACAATCAGAACGGCAACCACCGCAATGGCAATCACCACCGTCGCGATTTTCGCCAAAAACAACCCATATTGAGAAAGTAATTCCACGCGTTCCACCTTGATTTAACCACGAATCTTTCACGGCAGTGTACAACACCCCCTGCCCATGCGTCTCGCTCGTGACACTACCTCTGCGAGGCGCCTTCAGGAATCCCCGGTCTGGCGTTTAAATATTTGCAAATTGTTAATTTTACAGCAATGCGTCCTGTAGACTGATTGAATTATCAGGCGAATTCGGGCATAAAGCCGAAAAGTCACAAAAGAAGGCGTGTTTAAGTCACCGTGCGCCGAGGAGTCACCTTGCATTATCAACCGCAAAAAAATCTGCTGCAGAACCGCATCATTCTTGTCACTGGGGCCAGCGACGGGATTGGCCGTGAAGCGGCGCTGACCTACGCTGAGTATGGCGCGAGCGTCATCCTGACCGGCCGCAACGAAGAAAAACTTAAAGGGGTGGCGCAGGAGATTGAAGCCGCAGGGGGTATTCCTGCTCGCTGGTACACGCTCGATCTGCTCACCTGCACGCCCGCGTCATGTCAGGAGCTTGCTCACCGCATCAGCACCCATTACCCGCGCCTGGACGGCGTACTGCATAATGCCGGCTTGCTTGGCGAAGTTCGCCCGATGGATGAACAGGATCCCGAGATCTGGCAGGAGGTCATGCAGGTCAACGTCAACGGGACGTTTTTCCTGACTCAGGCACTGCTTCCTTTATTACTCAAATCGGATTCGGGTTCACTGGTATTCACCTCCTCCAGCGTAGGCCGTGAGGGGCGTGCAAACTGGGGTGCCTATGCCGTTTCAAAATTCGCGACCGAAGGCATGATGCAGGTGCTGGCAGAGGAGTACCAAAGCCGCCATCTGCGCGTAAACTGCATTAACCCGGGCGGTACGCGCACCAAAATGCGCGCCAGCGCCTTCCCAACGGAAGATCCGCAGAAGCTGAAAACGCCGGCAGACATTATGCCGCTCTATCTCTGGCTGATGGGCGACGACAGCCGCCGCAAAACCGGGATGACCTTTGACGCCCAGCCGGGCCGTAAACCAGGAATCTCGCAATGAGTGAAGAACGTCATCAGCAGCGCCAGCAGCGGCTGAAGGAACAGGTCGATGCACGCGTCGCGGCCGCTCAGGACGAGCGCGGGATCGTCATCGTCTTTACCGGCAACGGCAAAGGGAAAACCACGGCCGCATTCGGCACGGCGACACGCGCCGTCGGCCACGGGCAGAAGGTCGGCGTTATCCAGTTTATTAAAGGTGAGTGGCCTAACGGCGAGCGTAATTTGCTTGAGCCTCACGGCGTTGAGTTCCAGGTGATGGCGACCGGCTTTACGTGGGACACCCAGAACCGCGAAACCGATACCGCAGCCTGCCTGGCCGTCTGGGAGCACGCTAAAAGAATGCTGGCCGATCCTTCACTCAATATGGTTCTGCTGGATGAGATCACGTATATGGTCGCCTACGACTATTTGCCGCTGGACGCCGTGCTTAATGCCCTGAAAAACCGTCCCGCCCATCAGACGGTCATCATCACGGGCCGCGGGTGTCATCGGGATATTCTGGAGCTGGCAGATACCGTCAGCGAGCTGCGTCCGGTTAAACATGCGTTTGATGCGGGCATCAAAGCTCAAATAGGGATTGATTACTAAAGAAAAAAGCCCGGTATCTTCACCGGGCTTTTACATTAACCGTTGTTATTACGGCTGCCAGAGCGGCGGTTGCTGCTCACCTGGCTGTGACGCTTCACCGCACGGCGAATCTGGTTCGCCTTCATGCGGCGACGATCTTTCTCCACCGCCACTTTAGAGGTGGTTTCCGGCGTCAGGCCGACCAGCTCGCGCAGGTAGTTGGTCTGGGTCAGATCCAGTTCGGTATATCCCCCACGCGGCAGGCCTTTTGGCAGCAGGATGTCGCCGTAACGGACACGGATCAGGCGGCTAACCTGCACGCCTACCGCTTCCCAGAGACGACGCACCTCGCGGTTGCGGCCTTCGGTCAGGGTCACGTTATACCACTGGTTGATGCCTTCCCCACCGGTAAATTTGATGGTTTTGAACGCCGCAGGACCGTCTTCCAGCTGAACGCCACGCGACAGGTCGCGCAGTTTATTCTCGTCAACCTGGCCGAACACACGCACGGCGTATTCACGTTCCACTTCACGGCTTGGATGCATCAGACGGTTTGCCAGTTCACCATCGGTGGTAAACAGCAGCAGACCGCAGGTATTCACGTCCAGACGACCAACGGCAATCCAGCGAGCGCCACGCAGTTTAGGCAGACGGTCAAACACCGTCGGGCGACCTTCCGGGTCATTGCGGGTACACAGCTCGCCTTCCGGCTTGTAGTAAGCCAGCACGCGGCAGATCTGCTCAGCGGACTCTTTCACGGAGATAAGATGACCGTCGATACGGATCTTCAGCCCCGGTACGATTTCTACGCGGTCACCCAGCGTGGCGATTTTACCGTCCACACTCACGCGGCCCGCTTCAATAATGGCTTCGATTTCACGGCGTGAACCGTGGCCGGCACGCGCCAGCACTTTCTGTAACTTCTCGCTCATTGAGCTTCCTCAGGTGTCGCCTTCACAGGCGTCTGGTGTACTTTCTAAAACAATGAGTTAGCGCCAATAACAACTTAACTCACTGATATATAACTCTTTAAGGGTACACAGCATGGCAAACAATCTGTCACACAAGCTGTCACACATATGATTCGTGGGCGCACATACTACACTAACTTTAGACTAAATGATTCAACAAGTTTTGTGCATCTGAGTCTAGGTACTGACAGCCAAATACAAGCGAAAGTGATCATGGACCAGAACCGCCCATAAACCCCATTCGTTCAGAATGGGACAAAGGACAGTTAGGAGTTCAAAAGGAAGATTCTGGGTTACGGAACACAGTTTTGCTTAAGCCTAATACTTGTTGCGCATGTGGTTATTGTTTGTAAAATGACCGCTGTAATTATTTCTATAATAAGCAAAGGGACTTATGCAGCAATATAGTAATGAGATCACGCCTGAATTCCGAGATTCCTCCTCTCTGCCACCCTACGATGAAGATTTCTTAGCGGGCTGTGACAGCAAGACACGCGAACAATTTGAAGATTTTAACAAGCAAGTTAGTCGCCCGGTAACTTATATTTTTCGATTCACTGTTGTGGGGAGTGTTACCCGCAACGGGGGAGTGATCCGCAATGCTTCGGGAGGCAGTACGGCTGGAGGGTACAGGATGGCACGAGTTGGAGATAAAGTTGTCTACGCTGAGGGCAGTGAAGCCACTATTATTTCCGGTGCAGGTGGAGCGCGTATTATGCAGGGCGCATCTGCGGCACTGGTTGGAAGTATACTTGATAATGGCGACGGAATAATCTCAACACCACAATCCGGCAGCAGACTGGTTTTCCGTGAAGGTGACCCATTCCCGAAAGGATCCTTAACCATGCCAGGGAGTAAGCGCTAGTGGCAGCCAAAGGTTACTTTCTGTTCAGGGGTGATAAGACGGTATGCGGCGGTCGGATTATTGAAGGATGGAGCGATCACCAGTTTTTCGGTAAAGACATGGCCTGTGAAGGCCATCAAGTGACCTGTGGTAAACATCCAGGTCGTTACCGTATCTGTGGCGGTCTTGATACCGACGATATACATGGTAAAAGGATTGCCGGAACGCTGCACAGCTATAGCTCCTGCCCCTGTAAATCGAAATTCGTTCCATCAAACTGGGAAGATAATTACGAGCTTGGTGGAGAACCAACAGTAACGCACACCGATCTATCTCACCTCGTCGAGATGCCTGTACTTCCGGGGCCAATTGCAGATCCTAAAACTGATAGCTTTGCTGACACCTGCAAGCCAGAAGATAACCCGCTATTGAACGGCGTTTACATCTGGACTGAAACCAAAAACGCAGGTCACGCTTTCGTTTCTGTGCATGAGAATAACCATGTCTACCTTTACACATACGGACGCTACGGTAGAACCAATCCTGGAGGGTTTACGGGCGATGGCATTCTCAACTTCCTGCAAGATGAAGATGCAAGGGTGTACTATCGTTCTGAACTGTATGAAATGGGTGCTCGTGTCTTCCACATAGATGATGCTGATCCAGAACTGACAAGAAAGTTCTTCGAAAACCTATGGAACAGCAGTAAACCATCGATCCAAACGTCAAACATGAAAGCAACCACCAGGAGAAGAGGCCGCACCATTGACGGGTATGATGTGACTGGCAGAAACTGCACCACGCATTCAGTCGAAGGGATCAAATTTGCAGGCTCAAGAGTATTCGAACATGGTTACACATCGACGACGACACAGCTACCCATCGATGCCGAGGAGGATTTTACCATTCCTGTATCACTGCAAAGATTTCTCATCGCAAAAGGTGGAGACATGTCCTCAATGCTTGTCGTTGAGATGACAAGCGCATTTAAAGAGCAATACCCTAATTCAGGCAATTTGCAGCCATTCCAGGAGACTCTCGGTGGGAAATTTCAGCATATCGTTGCAGATGGTGCGGCTATTGGAGATTCATTGTCTCCATATTCAGGCGGCACTGTGGGCGGCGTATTAGGTGGTTCTTATGACGATGACAAGTAAAACTAAAACTATTTTCCGATGGGGCGGAATCTGCATTGTATCGCTTTGCTACTTTATTGGGTTGGCGCTAGCGACATTCTCATTTTCTGCTTTTAGCGAGAATGAAAGTATGCAATTTTCTAACCCTGTACCGTTGAATGAATACCATGCTTCGATTGATTCTATCCTTCAAGCTACAGGTATAGTTTTCGATGCTGCAATTTACGGATTTGCGATTTGTGTCCCTCTGATCCTGCTCATCTTCAAAAAGGTGAGATGACTGACAAAGGCTGGAGAGATCCAGCCTCCCATCTTCCTTCAATTTCAGGCATTAAAAACCTTATTTACAAGAAAGGCTTTACATCGCCCTCGCCTTCACGAATCACTTCCGGGGTATCTTCGGTTAAGTCGACCACGGTGGTCGACTGCTGTCCGAGATAGCCACCGTGAATAATCAGCTCGACCACCTTCTTCAGACGATCTTTAATCTCTTCAGGAGCCGACTCGGTAAACTCACTTCCCGGCAGCATCAGCGAGGTGGAAAGCATCGGCTCGCCGAGGGTTTCCAGCATGCTGCGTAATGCTCACCGCTTTATCAAGAATACCTACTGCTGCCGCTGTGCTTGCCAATACACCTGCCACAACATCTACTGCCTGAGATTTATCAAATATTAACCATTACTACGTTACCGGATAATCTTCTGTCACGAAACGCAGTTTCACTTAGGTCAAATACTTGTTGCGCATGTAGCCACTGCTTGTAAAATGACCATCGTGATTATGTCCATAACAAGCACAGGGACTTATGCAGCAATATACTAATGAGCTCACGCCTGAATTCCGAGAATCCTCCTCACAGCCACCCTACGACGAAGATTTTTTAGCAAGCTGTGACAGCAAGACACGCGAAGAGTTTGAAGATATTAACAAGCAAGTCAGTCGCCCGGTAACTTATATTTTTCGATTCGCTGTCGTGGGAAGCATTACCCGCAACGGGGGAGTGATCCGCAATGCTTCGGGAGGCAGTACGGCTGGAGGGTACAGGATGGCACGAGTTGGAGATAAAGTTGTCTACGCTGAGGGCAGTGAAGCCACTATTATTTCCGGTGCAGGTGGAGCGCGTATTATGCAGGGCGCATCTGCGGCACTGGTTGGAAGTATACTTGATAATGGCGACGGAATAATCTCAACACCACAATCCGGCAGCAGACTGGTTTTCCGTGAAGGTGACACATTCCCGAAAGGATCCTTAACCATGCCAGGGAGTAAGCGCTAATGGCAGCCAAAGGTTACTTTCTGTTCAGGGGTGATAAGACGGTATGCGGCGGTCGGATTATTGAAGGATGGAGCGATCACCAGTTTTTCGGTAAAGACATGGCCTGTGAAGGCCATCAAGTGACCTGTGGTAAACATCCAGGTCGTTACCGTATCTGTGGTGGTCTTGATACCGACGATATACATGGTAAAAGGATTGCCGGAACGCTGCAAAGCTATAGCTCCTGCCCCTGTAAATCGAAATTCGTTCCATCAAACTGGGATGATAATTACGAGCTTGGTGGAGAACCAACAGTAACGCACACCGATCTATCTCACCTCGTCGAGATGCCTGTACTCCCTGAGCCGATTGAGCCAGAGCAGCACGCACAGGCAGCGAAGAAGCAAAACAGCTTTGCTGACATCTGCAAGCCAGAAGATAACCCGCCATTGAACGGCGTTTACATCTGGACTGAAACCACCGAAACCGGACACGCTTTTGTTTCCGTGCATGAAAACAATACTGTATACCTTTACACCTATGGCAGATACGGAAGAACTGGTGGGCCATTTGGAATGACGGGTGATGGCATTCTCGATTTTATGAAAGGTGATGATGCCCGAGACTATTACAGAAAAGAACTTTACGAAAACAACGCTCGAGTTTTTAAAATCAATGATGCTGGCATACCAGAAACCCGTGCTTTCTTTGAAAATTTGTGGAAAGGGGGGCGAAAGCCCATAGGGATAGAGGAAAACAGTGCTACAGATCGCACTGGTCACTCTATTGACTCCTACGATGTAACGGGAAGCAACTGCACAACGCACACTGTTGCTGGCATAAAAGCCGCAGGCTCAACGATCTTTGATACAAGCTACAACTCAAAAAGCACTCAGCTTCCTATTGAATCAGAAGAGCATTTTACCATACCAGTATCACTGCAAACTTATCTTCTCAGCAAAAGCCGTAGCCTACAGTCAATGGCTGTTGTAGAAGTTACTGCCGAGTTTAAAAACCTCTATCCGAACGTGAACGGACAACACGTATCCCCGGAAGGAATGGCAGGCAAAGCCAAACGATACGCCGCAGAAACAATGTCTTCAATAGGTTCGATTTCTCCATACTCAGGCGAAAATGTTGGCGGTGTTCTTGGAGATTATGATGAGTAGTTCAATTAAAACCATTCTTAGATGGACTGGAATAGTCGCTGTATCACTTTGCTACTTTATTACTCTGATAGCATCAACATTCACTTTTAGTGCATTCAGGGAAAGAGAAAGTATGCGTTTTTCAGGCCCAATCTCATTAAAAGCTTACCAGGCTTCGATAGACTCGATCATGCAAGCTACTGATGGGGTTTTTAATGTCGCCTTTTTTGGGTTTGCGATCTGCGTGCCTCTTATTCTGCTTATCTTTAAAAAGGTGAGATGACCGCCAAAGGCTGGAGAGATCCAGCCTCCGCTCTTCCCTTAATTTCAGGCATTAAAAACCTTATTTACAAGAAAGGCTTTACATCGCCCACGCCTTCACGAATCACTTCCGGTGCATCTTCGGTTAAGTCGACCACGGTGGTCGGCTGCTGGCCGAGATAACCGCCGTGAATAATCAGCTCGACCACCTTCTCCAGACGATCTTTGATCTCTTCCGGATCGGACTCGGTAAACTCGCTGCCGGGCAGCATCAGCGAGGTAGACAGCATCGGTTCACCGAGGGTTTCCAGCAGCGCCTGCGCAATCGGGTTCGACGGCACGCGCATGCCGATAGTCTTACGCTTTTCCTGCAGCAGACGGCGCGGCACCTCTTTCGTTCCTTTCAGGATGAAGGTGTAGTTGCCCGGCGTGTTGTTCTTAATCAGGCGAAACGCCACGTTATCGACATAAGCATAGGTCGACAGCTCAGAGAGATCGCGGCACATCAGGGTAAAGTTATGGCCGTCCGGCAGCTGGCGAATACGGCAAATGCGTTCCATCGCCCCTTTATCTTCATTTTTGCAGCCCAGCGCGTAGCCGGAATCGGTCGGGTAGACAATCACGCCGCCTTTGCGGACGATCTCCACGGCCTGGTTAATCAGGCGTGGCTGCGGGTTATCCGGATGGATATAGAAAAACTGACTCATACTTCCCTCTCTTCAAATTGCTGCGGCTGTTCCCAGAGCTGCCAGACCGGCTCAACGCCAGCGGGCAGCCAGAGCTTGCGCCCCAGTTCGATCCAGGCGCAGGGCTGATGAAAATCAGAACCCTGTGAGCCAAGCAGGCCGTACTGTCGGGCATAGGTCGCGAGCTGCGCGCGCTCGTTGGGTGCCTGCTGACACTGGGCGACTTCCATCGCCTCTCCACCGTTTTCGGCAAAGTGCGCCAGCAGCCTTTTCAGCCATTTAGCAGAAAGATTATACCGCCCCGGATGGGCCAGCACGGCCTTACCGCCAGAATGATGAATCACATCAATAGCTTGTTTTATTGTACACCACTGTGGCGGAACGTATCCGGTTTTCCCGCGCGCCAGATACTTTTTAAAGACATCCGCCATCGTCGTGGCTTTACCCGCCTCTACCAGAAAACGGGCGAAATGACCGCGCGTAACCGCCCCGCCGTTCGCCAGCTTTTGCGCACCTTCCAGCGCGCCAGGAATATGTGCCTTTTCCAGACGCTCGCCGATCATCTCTGCGCGCTGGTTGCGGCGCGTTTTTTGTTCTTGCAAAAACTCAATAAGTGCCGGATGGTCTATATCGATGTTCAGGCCAACGATATGAATCTCATGGTTTTCCCAGACGGTCGAAATCTCGACGCCGGACACCAGATTGAGTGCCAGCCCGCAGCGGGCAATCTCGGCGCGCGCAGCCGGAATGGCATCCGTCGTATCGTGATCGGTTATCGCCAGCGTGCCGATGCGCATTTCAACGGCACGATGAACCAGGGCTTCGGGTGTCAGCAGGCCATCAGAGGCCTGAGTATGGCTGTGTAAATCATAAATAATCGCGTAGGTGGTATCGCTCAAAGCACTTCCCATAACAGGTTGAAGACATCCGAAACCGCCATGATACCGACTTAACGTGAAATTCTGAAATCAAGGGTTGACAACACGCCATCGAACTAGTTAACTAGTACGCAAGTTCACACGAGAAAGGTATCTGAAAATGACAGCACATTTCACTCTGCACGGCTGGTGGCGTACTTCCTGATCTTCGGGCAGTGTCACGCGTCTGCGAAATGCAAACAGATACCCGCCCGCTACTCAGCGGGCTTTTTTTTGAACAGAATAAATGAGAACACCAACATGCAAACAGCCAAACCCCATCTCGAATTGCTGACCTGCGAGGCGGCCTATCGCCACAACCCGACCGCGCTGTTTCATCAGGTGTGCGGGGCTCGCCCGGCAACGCTGCTGCTGGAATCTGCGGACATCGACAGCAAGGACGATCTGAAAAGCCTTCTGCTGGTCGACAGCGCGTTGCGCATTACCGCCTTAGGTGACACTGTCACTATTAAGGCTTTGTCAGACAATGGCGCATCGCTGCTGCCGCTGCTGGATGCCGCCCTGCCTTCAGGCATCGAAAATGAACGTCATCCGGAAATGCGCATTCTGCAATTCCCGCCGGTTAGCCAACTGTTAGATGAAGACGCGCGCCTCTGTTCCCTGTCCGTCTTTGATGCCTTCCGCCTGCTGCAAAACCTGGTCACCGTTCCGCACGATGAGCGTGAAGCGATGTTCTTTGGCGGGCTGTTTGCTTACGACCTGGTCGCGGGATTTGAAGATTTGCCGGAAACCGAGCAGGGCAATCGCTGCCCGGACTATTGCTTCTATCTGGCCGAAACCCTGCTGGTGATCGACCATCAGAAACAATACACCCGCATTCAGGCCAGCCTGTTCACGCCTTCTGGCGCTGAGAAAACCCGTCTGGAGCACCGCATTGCCCAACTGCAGCAGCAAATGACGGAAGCGCCGCCTGCGCTACCGGTGCAGCGCGTCGAGAAGATGACCTGTGACGTTAACCAGACCGACGATCAGTACGGTGCCGTGGTTCGCCAGATGCAAAAGGCGATTCGCGCCGGGGAAATTTTCCAGGTTGTACCGTCCCGTCGCTTCTCTCTGCCCTGCCCGTCCCCGCTGGCCGCTTACGACGTGCTGAAAAAGAGCAACCCAAGCCCGTACATGTTCTTTATGCAGGACAACGACTTCACGCTGTTCGGCGCCTCGCCGGAGAGCTCGCTGAAGTACGACGCCACCAGCCGCCAGATTGAAATTTACCCGATCGCCGGAACCCGTCCGCGCGGACGTCGCGCAGACGGCTCGCTGGATCGCGATCTCGACAGCCGCATCGAGCTGGAAATGCGTACCGACCATAAAGAACTCTCCGAGCACCTGATGCTGGTTGACCTGGCGCGTAACGATCTGGCCCGTATTTGCACCCCGGGCAGCCGCTACGTGGCGGACCTGACTAAAGTCGACCGCTATTCGTTCGTGATGCACCTGGTCTCCCGCGTGGTGGGCGAGCTGCGCCACGACCTCGACGTGCTGCACGCCTACCGCGCCTGCATGAACATGGGCACCCTGAGCGGTGCGCCGAAAGTGCGCGCCATGCAGCTGATTGCCGCCGCCGAAGGACGCCGTCGCGGCAGCTACGGCGGCGCGGTGGGCTATTTTACGGCCCACGGTGACCTCGATACTTGCATCGTGATCCGCTCCGCCTATGTCGAAGACGGTATTGCCACCGTCCAGGCGGGTGCCGGGATTGTTCTTGATTCCGTTCCGCAGTCTGAAGCTGACGAAACGCGCAGCAAAGCGCGTGCGGTCCTTCGCGCCATTGCTACCGCACACCATGCACAGGAGATTTTCTGATGGCTGACATTCTGCTGCTCGATAATATCGACTCCTTTACCTATAACCTGGCAGATCAGCTGCGTGCGAATGGCCATAACGTCGTTATCTATCGCAACCACGTCCCGGCGCAGACCCTGATTGACCGTCTGGCAACCATGCAAAACCCGGTGCTGATGCTCTCCCCCGGGCCAGGCGCACCGAGCGAAGCGGGCTGTATGCCGGAGCTGCTGACCCGCATGCGCGGCAAGCTGCCGATTATCGGCATCTGTCTCGGCCATCAGGCGATTGTGGAAGCCTACGGCGGCTACGTCGGCCAGGCAGGTGAAATCCTGCACGGTAAAGCGTCCAGCATTGAACATGACGGCCAGGCGATGTTTGCCGGGCTGCCGAATCCGCTCCCGGTCGCGCGCTATCATTCGCTGGTCGGCAGCAACATTCCGGCCGGGCTGACCATCAACGCCTCGTTTGAAGGGATGGTGATGGCGGTACGCCACGATGCGGATCGCGTCTGCGGGATGCAGTTCCACCCGGAATCTATTTTGACCTCCAATGGCGCCCGCCTGCTGGAGCAGACGCTCGACTGGGCGTTACAGAAGCTGGAGCAGACCAACACCCTGCAGCCGATTCTGGAAAAACTGTATCAGGCGCAAACCCTGAGCCAGCAGGAGAGCCACCAGCTCTTCTCCGCCGTGGTTCGCGGTGAGCTGAAGCCAGAACAGCTCGCAGCCGCGCTGGTGAGCATGAAGGTGCGCGGCGAAAGCCCACAGGAGATCGCCGGTGCCGCCACGGCCCTGCTGGAAAATGCCGCCCCGTTCCCGCGCCCGGACTATCCGTTTGCCGATATCGTCGGCACCGGCGGTGACGGCAGCAACAGTATCAATATTTCAACCGCCAGCGCCTTTGTGGCCGCAGCGTGTGGCCTGAAGGTGGCGAAGCACGGTAACCGCAGCGTTTCCAGCCGGTCGGGCTCGTCTGATTTACTCGCGGCATTCGGCATTAATCTCGATATGAACGCCGAACGTTCCCGTGAAGCGCTGGATGACCTGGGCGTCTGCTTCCTGTTTGCACCGAAGTATCACACCGGTTTCCGCCACGCAATGCCGGTTCGTCAGCAGCTGAAAACCCGCACGCTGTTTAACGTGCTCGGCCCGCTGATCAACCCGGCCCATCCGCCGCTGGCGCTGATCGGTGTCTACAGTCCGGAACTGGTCCTGCCGATTGCCGAGACCTTGCGCGTGCTGGGTTACCAGCGTGCCGCCGTGGTGCACAGCGGCGGAATGGACGAAGTGTCATTGCATGCGCCGACGCTGGTAGCCGAACTGCGCGACGGTGAAATCCTGAGCTACCAGCTCGAAGCCGCTGACTTTGGGTTAAGCCCGTATCACCAGGAAGCGCTGGCCGGCGGTACCCCGGAAGAAAACCGTGACATTCTGACGCGCTTATTACAAGGTAAGGGAGAGGTCGCCCATGAGGCCGCCGTTGCCGCCAACGTCGCCATGCTGATGCGTTTGCACGGTGAGGAAGACCTGAAGGCCAACGTTCAAAAAGTTCTGGATGTACTGCGCTCCGGTGCAGCTTACGATCGCGTTACCGCACTTGCGGCAAGAGGGTAAAGAATGCAGACCGTTTTAGCGAAAATCGTTGCCGATAAGGCCATCTGGGTGGAAGCCCGCAAGCAACAGCAGCCGCTTGCCAGTTTCCAGAACGACGTCGTCCCGAGCAGCCGGCGTTTCTATGACGCCCTGCAGGGTGCGCGCACCGCGTTTATTCTTGAGTGTAAAAAAGCGTCCCCGTCCAAAGGCGTTATCCGTGACGATTTCGACCCGGCACGCATTGCCGGCATTTATAAGCATCATGCGTCCGCTATCTCCGTGCTGACGGATGAGAAATATTTTCAGGGCAGCTTCGATTTTCTGCCGATCGTCAGCGGCATCGCGCCGCAGCCGATCCTGTGCAAAGACTTTATTATCGACCCGTATCAGATCTGGCTGGCGCGCTTTTACCAGGCCGACGCCTGCCTGCTGATGCTCTCGGTGCTTGACGACGAGCAGTATCGCCAGCTTTCTGCCGTCGCGCACAGCCTGAAAATGGGCGTGCTGACCGAAGTGAGTAATGAAGAGGAGCTGGAGCGCGCGATTGCGCTGGAAGCCAAAGTGGTCGGCATTAACAACCGCGATCTGCGTGACCTGTCCATTGACCTGAACCGCACGCGCCAGCTGGCGCCGCGTCTGGGATCTGGCGTCACGGTCATCAGCGAATCCGGCATTAACAGCTACGCCCAGGTGCGCGAGCTGAGCCACTTCGCCAACGGTTTCCTGATTGGCTCCGCCATGATGGAACATGACGATCTCAATGCGGCAGTACGTCGCGTGCTGCTGGGTGAAAACAAAGTCTGCGGTTTAACCCGCGAACAGGACGCCCAGGCCGCGTATGAAGCCGGAGCGATTTATGGCGGGCTGATTTTTGTGGATTCCTCTCCTCGCGCGGTCAGCGAAGAGCAGGCGCGTAAGGTCATCGCCGCGGCTCCACTCAGCTATGTTGGCGTGTTCCGCAATGCGGATATCGCCGAGGTGGTTGAAAAAGCCGACGCGTTATCCCTGAGCGCGGTACAGCTTCACGGCGATGAAGATCAGGCCTATATCGATGCCCTGCGCGCCACGCTGGCGCCGCAGGTACAGATCTGGAAAGCGCAACGCGTTGACGATACGTTGCCCCCGCGTAACCTTAACCACGTGGATAAATACGTCCTCGATAACGGCCAGGGCGGAACCGGCCAGCGTTTTGACTGGTCTCTGCTGAACGGCGAAAAGCTGGACAACGTCCTGCTGGCGGGCGGATTAAGCCCGGATAACTGTGTAGAAGCCGCGAAAACCGGCTGCGCAGGCCTCGATTTCAATTCAGGCGTAGAGTCCCAGCCGGGTAGTAAAGATGCCAGCAAACTGGCCTCGGTTTTTAAAACTCTGCGTGCATATTAAGGAAGAGAAGATGACGACATTACTTAACCCGTATTTTGGTGAGTTCGGCGGGATGTACGTCCCGCAAATCCTGATGCCCGCGCTGCGCCAGCTGGAAGAAGCGTTTGTGAGCGCGCAGAAGGATCCGGCATTTCAGGCGGAATTTACCGACCTGCTGAAAAACTATGCAGGCCGCCCAACGGCCCTGACCAAATGCCGCAATCTGACGGAAGGCACGAAAACCACGCTGTATCTTAAGCGTGAAGACCTGCTGCACGGCGGCGCGCACAAGACTAACCAGGTGCTGGGCCAGGCGCTGCTTGCGAAGCGTATGGGCAAAACCGAAATCATCGCCGAAACCGGCGCAGGCCAGCACGGCGTGGCCTCGGCGCTCGCCAGCGCCCTGCTCGGCCTGAAATGCCGCATCTATATGGGGGCGAAAGACGTTGAGCGTCAGTCTCCAAACGTTTTCCGTATGCGTCTGATGGGTGCGGAAGTGATCCCGGTGCACAGCGGCTCCGCGACGCTGAAGGATGCCTGTAACGAAGCGCTGCGAGACTGGTCTGGCAGCTACGAAACCGCGCACTATATGCTCGGTACCGCGGCGGGCCCGCACCCGTTCCCGACCATCGTGCGTGAGTTCCAGCGCATGATCGGGGAAGAGACCAAAGCGCAGATCCTCGAAAAAGAGGGTCGTCTGCCGGATGCAGTCATCGCCTGCGTCGGCGGCGGATCTAACGCCATCGGTATGTTCGCAGACTTTATCAACGACACCCGCGTGGGTCTGATTGGCGTCGAGCCTGCGGGTCACGGCATTGAATCGGGTGAACACGGCGCGCCGCTGAAGCATGGCCGCGTGGGGATCTACTTCGGCATGAAATCCCCGATGATGCAGACCGATGAAGGCCAGATTGAAGAGTCTTACTCTATCTCTGCTGGCCTCGACTTCCCATCCGTCGGGCCGCAGCACGCCTATCTGAACAGCACCGGTCGTGCGGACTATGTCTCCATTACCGATGACGAAGCGCTGGAAGCGTTCAAAACGCTGTGCCGCAGCGAAGGGATCATCCCGGCGCTGGAGTCTTCACACGCTCTGGCCCATGCGCTGAAAATGATGAAAGACAATCCGGAAAAAGAGCAGCTGCTGGTGGTCAACCTTTCCGGACGCGGTGACAAAGATATCTTCACCGTTCACGATATTCTGAAAGCACGAGGGGAAATCTGATGGAACGCTACGATAACGTATTTGCAGAACTGAAATCCCGCCAGGAAGGCGCGTTCGTTCCCTTCGTCACCCTGGGCGATCCGGGCCCTGAACAGTCGCTGAAGATCATCGACACCCTGATTGAAGCCGGTGCCGATGCGCTGGAGCTGGGGATCCCGTTCTCTGACCCGCTGGCGGATGGCCCGACTATCCAGAATGCGACGCTGCGCGCGTTTGCTTCGGGCGTGACGCCAACCCAGTGCTTCGAAATGCTGGCGGCGATCCGTCAGAAGCACCCCACTATCCCGATTGGCCTGCTGATGTACGCCAACCTCGTGTTCAACCGCGGTATCGATGAATTTTACGCCGAGTGCGCACGCGTGGGCGTCGACTCTGTTCTGGTCGCCGACGTGCCGGTCGAGGAGTCCGCGCCGTTCCGCCAGGCGGCGATGCGTCACAACGTCGCCCCGATTTTCATCTGCCCGCCGAACGCCGATGACACACTGCTGCGCCAGATAGCCTCTTACGGGCGCGGTTACACGTATCTGCTCTCCCGCGCAGGCGTGACCGGTGCCGAGAATAAAGCGGCCCTGCCGCTGCATCATCTGGTGGAAAAGCTGGCCGAGTACCATGCCGCGCCGCCGCTGCAGGGCTTCGGGATCTCTTCTCCGGATCAGGTCACCGCGGCGATTGACGCGAAGGCTGCAGGTGCCATTTCCGGCTCTGCGATTGTGAAGATCATCGAGAAGAACGTGGACAAGCCCGAGCAGATGCTGGCCGAGCTGAAGGCGTTTGTGACCGCCATGAAGGCGGCGACGCGTAAAGTCTGACCCCTCCACCGTCTGGCATCCCTGCCAGACGGTTAGCCTTTCTTCCCCGTCTTCAACAAAGAATGACATCAAAATTGATCCTATCGATATTTTCGGTGTGAATGGCTTTTCAAACTGTCATGTAAGCGTATGATCTGGACTCTTTTTTATCTTTAATCCTTCTGAGTTCAGAGGCTTATTCATGTCATGGCAATCCTTCAAACAGGCTTACCTGGTTAAGTTCTGGTCACCCGTTCCGGCCGTTATCGCGGCAGGCATTCTCTCTACTTATTATTTTGGCATTACCGGCACCTTCTGGGCCGTGACCGGCGAGTTCACCCGCTGGGGTGGTCAATTGCTGCAACTCGCTGGCGTGCATGCCGAAGAGTGGGGTTACTTTAAACTCATTCATCTGGACGGCACCCCGCTTACCCGCATCGACGGGATGATGATTATCGGCATGTTCGGCGGCTGTTTCGCGGCCGCGCTGTGGGCAAATAACGTTAAGTTGCGTATGCCCAAAAGCCGGATCCGCATTTTGCAGGCGGTTGTCGGCGGCATGATTGCCGGATTCGGCGCGCGTCTGGCGATGGGGTGTAACCTTGCCGCCTTCTTTACCGGGATCCCGCAGTTTTCGCTTCACGCCTGGTTCTTTGCCGTCGCCACGGCCATCGGCTCTTACTTTGGCGCAAAATTCACCCTGCTGCCGCTGTTTCGTATTCCAGTGAAAATGACAAAAGTCAGCGCAGCGTCTCCTTTAACCCAGAAACCCTCTCAGGCCCGCCGCCGCTTCCGCCTCGGAATGCTGGTCTTTTTCGCCATGGTGGCATGGGCGCTCTGCACAGCCCTGAACCAGCCTAAGCTCGGTCTGGCGATGCTGTTCGGTGTGGGTTTTGGTCTGCTCATTGAACGCGCGCAGATCTGCTTCACCTCCGCGTTTCGCGATATGTGGATCACCGGGCGCACGATGATGGCGAAGGCGATTATCGCCGGGATGGCGGTCAGCGCCATCGGCATCTTCAGCTATGTCCAACTGGGCGTCGAACCGAAAATCATGTGGGCCGGTCCTAACGCGGTCATTGGCGGCCTGCTGTTCGGCTTCGGGATCGTGCTGGCTGGCGGGTGTGAAACCGGCTGGATGTATCGCGCCGTCGAAGGTCAGGTGCACTACTGGTGGGTGGGTCTGGGCAATGTGATTGGCTCGACGATCCTGGCGTACTGCTGGGATGACGTGTCTCCCGTCCTGGCCACCCGCTGGGACAAGGTCAACCTGCTGAATACCTTCGGGCCTCTCGGCGGCCTGCTCGTCACCTACGCCCTGCTGTTGGTCGCTTTTTTACTGGTCGTCGCACAGGAGAGACGTTTCTTCCGCCGTGCGGGCGTTAAAACAGAAACGCAGGAGAATGCAGCATGAAAGAGATCGTGCCTGATTATCGTCTGGATATGGTTGGCGAGCCCTGTCCATATCCGGCGGTGGCTACGCTTGAAGCGCTGCCGCAGCTTAAGAAAGGTGAAATTCTGGAGGTGGTCAGCGACTGCCCGCAGTCCATCAACAACATACCGCTGGATGCGAAAAACCACGGTTATACGGTGCTGGATATCCAGCAGGATGGCCCAACCATTCGCTATCTGATTCAAAAATGATCGCTAAAGGCCTCGTCAGGGGCCTTTATCGTATTGAATTATAAGACATCTTGATCCACGGCAAAAACGCGATTTTTGACTTAAGTAAAATCTCATTTCCCTTTTGAAGGAGGTTTTCGCGGTTTGATGTATTTACGAGCTTTACTGGTCTTCGCCTTATTGATTCCCTTCCACGCGCTGTCCCTGAATTTCTCTTCTACTTTCCTGCGTCTTAATTGTCCGCAAAGAGGACTTGTCGAGGTTATTCTGCACGTTTATGACCACACTCAGGAACGGTGGCGCGGCCATTTTGAAACCGGTGCGGGGCATAAACGTGCGGGTGATACCGAAATGATCCCGTTTGCCAACGGCGATATTCTCTTCCATTCCGTATCCAGCGACGCTTTCAGCTATTTATATGATGGGGAAACGATCCTGAGGCACTGCGTAAAGCTCGATGAGCGGCCGGTTTATCCGTCGTTTTGACGTGAGCAAAGCAAACTGGCCACCCTGTGGCCAGTTTGACGGGGAATCAGAAACGATAACCCGCAGAGAACATAAACACCCACGGATCCAGACGAGTGCTGATACTTTGCTGCTGGCCGCCCGCCTTGAAGCGTACGTCCGTATCAATATCCATATACCAGACCGAGGCGTTGATCAGCCAGTCGCGGTTAATCAGATAATCCAGGCCAACCTGCCCCGCCATGCCCCACGAATCTTTCAGGCTGAGATCCGTCAGACCCGCCTCTTTACCGGTATCGTTGAATTTCTCATCAAAGAAGGTGGTGTAGTTCACACCGGCGCCAATATAAGGACGCACCTTGCTGCTTGAGTCACCGAAGTACCACTGCGCCATCAGCGTTGGCGGTAAATGGTGAACCGTGGCGATATCACCGGTTGGCCCTAGGCCCACGCGATGACGGAACGGCGTTGCGGCCAGAAGCTCAACGCCCACGTTATCCGTCGCCATATAGGTGAAGGTTAAACCTAACTGGGTGTTATTACTGACGTTAAAACCGCCCATTCCCAGCACGTTATCCGAACCTTCAGTTGGGCGAGCCGTAGCCGAACCGGCACGAATAAAGAATTCGCCTGCTTCATGCGCATACGCGCCGCCAGAGAGACTGCTTAATACAAGGGCTGCCACCGCTAATTTTTTCATATCCGCTCCATCGTTGTGGTTTTAATCGCGGATGAGAATATACTCACAAAAGAGTAATAAGTGATCTGCCACAGATCACATTAAAACCAGTAACTTAACATTCATTGATCTGGATTAATTTTTTGTTACGCACTCAAAACCAATAAGTTGTTTCCATGTCAATTTTTGGCATTTCACGGTTACAAAATTTTCCCTTTTCCCCCTCTTGCTCTTCCTCTGGCGGCTGGATAATTTATCGCTCTCACAAATTGATTTGATGCGTTCTTCTTTTGCAGGTGTGCCATGAGTGATATCAACCCGTGCATGACGTGCGGAGCCTGTTGTGCGTATTTTCGAGTCTCTTTCTACTGGGCCGAAGCCAGCGATGGCGGTGGTACCGTTCCGGTTCATCTTACTGAGCCGTTAACCCCCTTTCTGCGCTGCATGAGCGGCACGAACCAAAAGCAGGCCCGCTGTGTGGCGCTCCAGGGTGAGCCTGGGGTCTCTACCCGATGTTCCATCTATGAGGATCGGCCCAGTCCGTGCCGGGAATTTGCCATGTCGGGGGAAGATGGCCAGGTCAACGAAGCCTGTAACCGCGCCCGCGCGCGGGTTGGATTACCGCCGCTTTACAAAGATATGCTTTTCCATACAAGCCTTGATGCTGCCACAGCAGGTGCATCCGGTGTACAATTGCCGGCTAATTAACACCTGCAATACTCAAGGAGAGTGCATGTCTATCACGGCGAAGTCTGTCTACCGTGACACGGGAAACTTTTTCCGCAATCAGTTCATTACCTTTTTACTGATCGCGTTGCTTTGCGCCTTTATCACGGTGGTGCTGGGCCATGCCTTCTCACCGAGTGAAGAACAGATTGCCAGCCTGAGCCAGGGCGACCATCTTGCGGGTAGCGTGGGGTTGTTTGAGCTGGTGCAAAATATGACGCCGGAGCAGCAGCAAATCCTGCTGCGCGCCTCTGCCGCGTCCACGTTCTCAGGCCTGATTGGTAATGCAATTCTGGCGGGCGGCGTTTTGCTGATGATTCAGCTGGTATCGGCGGGTCACCGCGTCAGCGCCTTACGCGCGATTGGTGCGAGTGCACCGGTCTTACCTAAGCTGTTTATCCTGATCTTTTTAACCACGATGCTGGTGCAAATGGGGATTATGCTGGTCGTGGTGCCGGGCGTTTTACTGGCTATCGTGCTCGCATTTGCGCCGGTGATGGTTGTGCAGGATAAGATGGGAATTTTTACAGCGATGCGCAGCAGCATCAGAATGGCATGGGCTAATATGCGTCTGGTGGCGCCCGCCGTGATCGGCTGGCTACTGGCCAAAACGCTGCTGTTATTGTTTGCGCCGAATTTTGCGGTATTAACGCCTAACGTCGGCGCCGTGGTGGCGAATACGCTGAGCAATCTCATTTCAGCGGTACTGCTCGTCTATCTGTTCCGCCTGTATATGTTAATTCGTCAGTAATCCCGAGGCGGGGGCATCGCTGTCTCCCGCCCCGCTCAGAAGATGGAATCACAGAATGAAGCAGTTTCTTGATTTTTTACCGCTCGCGGTGTTTTTCGCTGTCTATAAGTTGTACGACATTTTTGCTGCAACAAAAGCATTAATCGTTGTGACCGCCGTTGTGCTGATCTACAGCTGGATTCGCTATCGCAAAGTCGAAAAAATGGCGCTTATTACGTTCATCTTAGTGGCGGTGTTCGGTGGATTGACCATTGCCTTGCATGATGTTGAATTTATTAAGTGGAAGGTGACTGTTATTTATGCGTTGTTTGCAGCAGCATTACTGTTCAGTCAATGGTTCATGAAAAAGCCCCTTATCCAGAGCATGTTAGGTAAAGAACTAACGCTGCCGCAGGTGGTCTGGTCGCGTCTGAATACTGCCTGGGCAATCTTCTTTATTCTCTGCGGTCTCGCTAATATCTATATCGCCTTCTGGCTGCCGCAGGATATCTGGGTCAACTTTAAGGTCTTTGGCCTGACTGCGCTGACGCTTATCTTCACGCTATTAAGCGGCGTATACATCTATCGTCATATGCCGCAGGACGACAACCACTGATTACTGACTGACCAGAACGTCAACGACGGGCGTTCTGGTCTATTCTCTCCGCACGCGAATCATAGTAGCATCCCGCCTGAAGTCTTCCGATACGAGTTAAAACAATGACAACAACTAACGCCCCTCAGGGCGAACTGGTTTTACGCACACTGGCAATGCCCGCTGACACCAATGCCAATGGCGATATTTTTGGCGGCTGGCTGATGTCGCAGATGGATATGGGCGGCGCAATT
This sequence comes from Enterobacter sp. FB, assembly GCF_000805795.1. Classification (NCBI taxonomy): domain Bacteria; kingdom Pseudomonadati; phylum Pseudomonadota; class Gammaproteobacteria; order Enterobacterales; family Enterobacteriaceae; genus Enterobacter; species Enterobacter sp. FB. The sequence continues at coordinate 1,753,755 of NZ_JSZC01000013.1, forward strand.
CTGGCAAAAGAGATCGCCCACGGGCGCGTGGTCACCGTGAGGGTGGACGGCATGACCTTCCTGCGCCCGGTTGCGGTGGGTGATGTGGTTTGCTGCTACGCGCGCTGCGTGAAGCGCGGTAATACCTCCATTTCCATCAACATCGAAGTCTGGGTGAAGAAAGTCTCTTCTGAGCCGATTGGGCAACGCTATAAGGCCACTGAAGCGCTGTTTATTTATGTTGCCGTGGACAGCGAGGGTAAACCTCGTCAACTTCCGCAGGCCTGATCGACAGGCAAAAAAAAGCCTCCTTTCGGAGGCTTTTTTTATTCCATCTGCGCCCCGCCGTTCAGGCGGAAAACAATATTGACGATCAATCCGCTGCCCGGCTTGCCTGGTTCATAGCGCCATCTGCGCATGGCAGATTTCACTTCGCGCTCAAACATATTAGAAGGTTGCGCAGACAAGATTTCCACGTTATCCACGCGGCCATCCGCAGTGACGTCAAATTTCACCCGTACGCGCCCTTCAATACGCAAGGCCTGAGCTCGCGCCGGATACTGAGGCTGGTTGCGGCTTACGGCGCGCGGGCCCGCTGGCGCGGTTACGGTTGGCTTTGACGTCGTTGCCGTATTGTTCATCACCGGACGTGAAGGCGCTGCATTTTCGACCGGCTGGGTCGCGCGCGGTTCAACCGGACGTTCCTCGCGTTTCGGACGCTCCTCGACCTTCTTCACCGGCTTTGGCTTCGGCTTAGGTTTTGGCTTCGGTTCAGGTTTGTGGATCACCACCGGGGCTTCCTTCGGTGGCTCCGGAACGGGCTCGGGTTCTGGCTCCGGTTCAGCCACCGGCTGTGGCGGCGGAGGGGCAACCTGCGGCGGTTCAAGATCCGCTGGCGAGACCATCGTCACCGAGATCGGCTGCGCGGGCGCGGGCATTTCAATAACCTGATGAACCGAGGTATACAGCAGACCCGCCACAACGGCACCGTGAATCACGACAGAAAGCAGCGTCGGCCAGGGAAAGCGGCGAGGTAAATCAAGGGTCATCGAAGTCATAGTCATCAACGTTAAAAAACCGAACCCTGATTTTAAATGCAAATAGCAATCATATTCAATAAGGCACTTTGCTCTGGCGCAATTTTAGCGCCCGAGAGGCCAAAAAAGGCGCATACAGATCAGGGTATTAACATTGTTTTTATTTTACATTGCAGTCGTTTGCCCTTTCACATAACGTAACTGACACTTTTACCGGTTAAGGAGCTTCGCCGTGTTTTACGTGATTTACTCTGAAGATGTTGCTGATTCGCTCGAAAAACGCCAGTCTGTGCGCCCTGCGCATCTGGCACGTTTGCAGTTGCTTCAGGATGAAGGCCGATTACTGACCGCTGGCCCCATGCCCGCAGTAGACAGCAACGATCCGGGTGCTGCCGGTTTCTCCGGCTCCACGGTCATTGCTGAGTTTGAATCCCAGGAAGCCGCTCAGGCCTGGGCTGACGCAGACCCGTACGTTGCAGCGGGCGTGTATGCAAAAGTGACGGTGAGGCCGTATAAAAAAGTGTTCTGATACCAAAGCGGCTCCGAAAGGAGCCTTTTTTAGGATGGCGATTACGCGCCGCTGTGCCGGGTAAACTGCTGCTCTGTAATAAGGCTTCCCCACTGATCGCCTTCCCACTCTTTTACCAGCGTAAACCCATACGACTCGTACAGACGCCTGGCGGCGGTCAGCTTATTGAACGTCCAGAGGTGCACAGCTGAAAAACCGGCGCTGTCGCAAAACCGCATGGCTTCATTCAGCAGTTTTTTCCCCACGCCGTGCCCCCGGCAGCCATCATCAAGAATAAACCAGCGAAGATGGGCTTCACCCGGCGCCAGATCCTCGCCATCGATCGCCACCGAGCCGACAATTTTGTCGTTGAGCACTGCCAGCCAAATCTGGTTACAGGGCTTCTCCAGTCTTTCACTAAACTCAGCCAGCCCCGAAGCCACTTTGGCCTCGAAGAAGCGACCAAAATTATGCTCCCGCGAATAATAACTGCCATGCATCTCCGCGATACGGCCAATCATGCCCGGGATATACCCCTGCACTATCTTCAGCTCATCGGGCTGCATATCGTTGCCCGCCTCCCGACACGCCAGCAGCGCATTGGCATAAAGGGAGAGACCCTCAGAAATGGTCAGCTGCTGGGCAGGAGCAAGACGCTTTATTGCTGTGACCACGCGCTCATTGCTGAAGGTATTAATTTTACTGACCGTCTCGTGACCCTTCGCGGTCAGCCTGAGGCTCTTTGCTCTCGCATCCTCAGTAGAAATGACCTCCTCGAGTTCGCCTGCGGCAATCAGGCGAGCCAGCATCCGACTGACGCTGGACTTTTCCAGGCCCAGCAGCTGTACCAGCTGACTCGCCGTCATCTCTTTTCGTAGGGCAATTTCGACCAGAGTATGGACGGCCGAAGGCGAATAATTCGTTGAGGCCAGGGTAGAACCCATAAAACCTAACTCTCGCACCATCAGGCGCGAGGAACGTCGAATAACACTGACTACCGGGGTTTCGCTGTGCATGTTATGTCCTCACCATTTAGTTGCACTATACAACTAAATGGTGAGGGATTGTCAAACAGAATGAAAAAGGCTCCCGCAGGAGCTTTTTATAACGCTTCAACACAATGAAATAAAAGGATTTATTTCATTCTGCGTCCACACATTGACCTCATCGGTATGAGAAGCCCCGCGAATGCGGGGCTTGAATATAAATCGAACAAGCATAGCTCAGCATTTGTAGAGTTCGAAAGAACACCTTAGGTTGTAAAAAATAACCATCTCCTCTCTAAATTAAATATATTATAATTACCTGACCTTGTTGGTACCCAGAAAGAAACCCATTCTTTGTTAATACTGAATTGGTTATAACCCCCACGATTATTTGACACCGCAAATCCTGTCCAAACACATTTTGGGTCAAATAATAACTTAATCTTATCACTTGCACTAAAAGTAAAGCCAATGGGTGTTTTTTCAAGATTAAAAATATAATCCCCTTGAATATTCATTACCCTATTTGGGTCAATACTTATAGTTCTGTTTGGGTCGCACGTGATTGTTCTTCGTGGGTCTATAGATATAGTCCTGTGGGGATCTATCGATATAGTTCTATTAGGGTCAAGTGAAATCGTTCTTCGCGGGTCGATTGATATCGTTCTGAAAGGGTCTATCGATATAGTTCTATTAGGATCAATTGAAATTGTTCTTCGCGGGTCGATTGATATCGTTCTGAAAGGATCTTTCGAGATCGAACGATTCGGATCTCGAGACATTGGAATGTTCATGGTGCCTCCTGTAATCAATTTAGCAGCAGATGCATTAAATCTGCTTGACACTTACTAACAACTTCAATACTGTTAACTATCCATTCTTAATTCTCACAACATTTTGCTTACCTGAGCATAGCTTAGTGTTTTCACATTAAATATTCTTATTCAAAATTAAAATCATTGTAACGCATCTGGAATAGAAGACTGTGTTGTGGGTTCTAATTTCGATAAAGATTTTGGATTAAGTGCTATCTTCCAAACTCCAGTAAGCATCCCTAAAACGTCCACAAACAGCGATGCTCCTGCAGCAGTCACAACGGAAGAAGGGAAATCAATGTTATTTAGCAGAATATACGTAGATATTAACATTACTGCTATTAACAAAATAACTGAAGCAAAACCCATTGTCAGGCGAAGCTTAAACCAAGAGTGATCATGTAATTTCGCTTGATTGAAAGTCTCTTTCTCCTGCCTCAACTGCTCAGCAGCTCGTTCAAGAATAACTGGATTGAATTCCAAATTACTTGCCATTACGAGCCTCCATTCTCCTCACTAATTCATTGAGCTCATTTATTTTTCTTAAGACTTCATCAGTGTTTTGATTTTTTTGCCTCATAAAACTGTTAGCAGCAAACATTGAGACGCAGACACCAATGCAGAATGCGACGAGTAATTCAAAATAATAATTATTTATATTTATAAAATAACCAAATACACCTAGCGACGCAATCAACAACGAAACCATTACAACCATTGCCGTTATGAATGAAATCTGCCGAGTTTTATATTTTTCGTATTCGTCTCGCTGAATACTCTCAATAAGAAATAACTCTCTCTCAATTTTAAGTTTTTCAAATTTAATTGCTTGATCATTTTTGATGGATGATTTATTTTCTTTCCTCAAATCAGTAATGAGCTGTTCCATTGCCACTTCAAAACCTGAAGGGCCAGATGCATCCAAATAAAAATAATCTTTTAAAAAAAATGGGATTTCAACAGTCTCATCAAGTTTAATCGGAATGAGCTTTATTTCCTTTCCATTTAATTTATTTGATACAGCAAGAGAGATCTCTTGCTGCATCAAATGGCTTTTTTCTGTATTCTTAGATATGAAGAATAAAAAAGCATCCGAATCGTTTATAGCGCTGTTAATAGCGCTTAATAAATTTGAACCTGTACTAACATCATTGTTTTGGTCAAAAACATTGAATCCGTTTTTATATAGCCGCTCTTTAACCCTATTCACTACTTCTTTATCATTTTGTGAATAACTAAAAAAGACTTTCATTTACCCTCCCATATTTAACAATATTTGACTTATGTGTCAGTAACGGGTCTATGGATCATTAAATCTCATGGCTTTTCACAGTACATTTTTTTTCGGCGGATTACAATAAGTCAAAAAAAACTAAATTTCATTAGCAATGATCATATCACGAATGATGCAGGTACTCAGGTTCTTAAAAGAATATATACTGAATCCCAATTCTTACATTGTCATATGACATGCACTACTTCGCGTTGATCAATAACAAATTCAATGTTTACCACGTACATTGCTAATTGCCCCAAGGACATCGGGGCTTTTCGTTATTCACATCCACTGGATCTGCTGCTGTCCGGACGTGGACGGATGCGGCGGCGCTGGCACTACCTCACCAGGCGACACAATAAAACGCTCCACTGTCTCAGTGGTGACAAACGTCGCGCTGCAGTTAATGTTTGTGCACTGGTGATAACGCTCTTTGGTCGTGTCTGTAAAATAGCGACTTGTTCGGGCGTGAGCGGCAAAATGGCATTTTGGACAATGAAACATGGCGAGCACCTCATTTATTTTCCGATGCGCTAATTTTACTAAATTTATCATTATATAACAAACACTTAAAATCAAATTACTGCGTTAATTCTTCGCTTTCGTACTCCACATCCGAAACTTTAACCTCAAGCTCTAAGCCCGTTGTGTAGCCGTTCCCGTTGAGGTTATGCACCACCCGGCTGATTATCCACGCCTGCTCGTCTATAACGCGCTTAAAGCCTTTCACCGCGACTGGCGTTTCAGGAAATAAATCTGCCCGGCCGATCGCCAGTGAGATTGAAAACTCCGCAACGCCCCGCTGCAACTTGTCCCACTTCGCCTGAGCGGCGCGCATGGCCTGCGCCTTTGTCGCGTAGATGGTTGTAAGCTCCAGCACGTTGTCAGCCTCACCGGCCATGTACTCACCTTCGCGCGCTTCCTGCTCTTTTTTGGCTTTAATCTTTGCCGGGGCTTTGGTCGCTTTCGGGTGCTGCAGCGCGCGGAGGTGCTTCTCTTTTGGCTTACGCCTGAGCTTCATCTTTTGCTTTTGCGGCTTGGGGTCTTTGGTGTGCAGCCATTTCGCCGTGACGCCGGTGTAGGCTTCCCGGTCAGCAATGGCAAACTGATGACGATCGCCGTCCCCGCGCTCAAGCGTCATCTGCGGAATGGGCTTCCCGCTGGCCGTCTTGCCGCTTCCGGCTTTCAGGAATAGCAGTTTCCCCGCTTTGACCGAAACCGCCGCCCCGTTCCGTTCAGCTAGGCGGGACAGAAACACCGCGTCGGATTCCTGCGACTGGTCAATGTGAGGCACGGCGACGGCTTTCAGCGTGTCGGCCACGCTGGCCGTCAGCTTATTGCGTGCCGCAATCGTCTCCACAATTTGCCCGAGCGTGGTGTCATGCCATGACTGCTCCCGGCGCGAGTTCAGCGTCCCGCGAAAATCAGCGCTTCGCCCCCGAATGGTCAGCGTATCAGGTGCGCCCCTGTGCTCGATTTCGTCGACCGTGAACGTCCCTTTTTTTATCAGCGCGGATCCCTGCCAGCCTAACCAAAGCGTCAACGTTGCGCCGCGCGGTGGCAAAGCTATCTGACCGTCAGTGTCATTGAGCTCGATATCGAGCTGGTCGGCCTCGAATCCGCGATTGTCGGTCATGGTCAGACTGATAAGGCGGTCACTAAAATCCTGCGTGATATCGTCGTTATCCAGCTTGAGCATAAACGCCGGGGCTATCTTCGCCCCGGCCTGAATATCCATTCCCGTAATCATCCCGCCAGCCCTCCCAGCCAGTCACCGGCAGACGTGACCAGATTGTCGGCCTGCGTTTTCAGGTCGCCATACATGGTCGCCAGCGATTTATCGACCCTCTTAAGAGAAAGGCTAAACTCGATTTTTCTCGCCGCCCCGTCGCTGAATAGCTCGGTGTGCGTATGCGTCACTTTGTCGATGACATACATGCCGTGGATCATGCCCGTTCCGTCAATCAGCGGCCACGCGCGCCCCTCGTCTGCCATCAGCTCGATGGCGGTCAGTGACAGACGCCCGCCGGTAATTTCCGGATAGAGCACGCCCGACAGCGTGCGCGTGGTTTCCCCTTCCCCGAGATACTGATAAGCCGGTGGCTTGCCGATACGGTCGTTTGACGCCCAGCGGTAATCCTTCGAATACTGCATGGACTGATAGGGCAGCGTGCGGCGCTCAAACACAAACAAACCTAAAACCATTAACATGCTTTATCCCCCTCAGTCATGACGCATACTTGAGCGCTGACGCGCACGGTTTTCACGGTCGAGTTTATCGACAGCCTCACGCAGCTGACGCTCGAGGTCGCTGCCCGGCGCAATGCCACCATTCAGGTTGATGTTATATTCTGGCTTGCTCTGGTCGACGTAAGTCTTACCCGTGGGCGCGGTAACTGGCTGATATGCCTGATAACCGCCATATGTTGAGGTTGTCGGAATATAAGATTTATTTTGCGAGCCGGTGGCGGCACTGGCTTTTGCGGCCTTCTGGTCAAGGTCGCTTGATTCTTTATTGATAACCCCGAGCTTTTCCAGCAGCCAGTTAACGCCGGTACGCAATATATTAAAGCTTTTGAGCGGTAACATTAGCCCTTCGGCCAGCATCTTACCGAACATCACCCCCGCATTTTTGCAGCTGTCGAGCGTCTCCTGCGTCGACTTAACCGGTGCTATCAGGTCTTTAAACCACTGCCACGCCGCTTTCAGTTTGTCACCCAGCCAGCCCAAAAAAAAACCGGCTTTAACGGTTCGAATAGTTCCACTACAGGTGCAAAAGCCTGCTTTACCCCCTCCATTACGCCTGAGAAAAACGCACTTATTGGCTCCCAGTATTTGCGGATAAGCAGCGCACCGGCGACGATGGCAACGCCAATACCACCGGCACGGTGGCCGAGATGGAGTCCGACGCGGTGACGTCAGCGGTTTTGATACCTGACACGGTGAGTGCGCCGTTTTCGGGTCCGTACTCAATAACCGCCCCGTCAGGAAAGGACGCATGAAATGCATCAGGTGAGGCAGACGGCGCGGGATGGTCGTCAGAGAAAATGCCGGGCAGCACAAAGGCAGTGTCGAGCTCGCCGCCGATCGCCAGCAAAAGCACCTGCTCGCCAACGGAAGGAGCCCACCATACGCGCGAGCGACCGGCGCGACAGGTTAGCCAGTTCAGCCAGGTGGTTTCCATGCCGCCAGTCTGGACACGACACAGCCCCTTGTCGTGGTCTACGTCGGTCACAATGCCGGTGCGGATAAGGTTGCGGATCGCGCGTGCGATTTCCTGCAGAGAAATTAGATTATTCATGGTGAAAGGATGCCGCCAGAAGGGGCTTGGTGGCAATTAAGATGAATTCTATGGTAAATAATACAACTTTCAGTACTTATAATGAACACATGCTCATTAATATCGCACACAAAAACCAAAGCTATATCCTGAAAATAATTTACTTAACTCTAATTTTGTAAACCCCAACACCCTAACACATTCTAAAATGAGCGGAGTCGGCCTTGAGTTAGTAAAATCACACATCAGTAAAAAGCCTAAAACAAGCACACTGTTTAATGTGACACATTTTCTCGATGCTCACTTTGAGCGTTTTACAATGCAAAAAAACCACACGAAATTTATTCAAAATCTTAAAGGCCAAATAAAGAAAACGGATTGCAAACAAATCTGCAATCCGTGACCCTAAGGATAACGGGTAACACACATGTGGGTATTTCATTACATCCACACAACCAATTTCTTTTATTCAGACAATCATCATACGCGCGCAATATGCTTTAGAAATATAAAACCCATTGTAAAGATATGGTTATGACGCCAACTCTCGATCCTTCAAGGCTTTCAAAGCATGCATGTATTCATAAATCAAATAAAGATTGGCCTTGTTTAATTTAAAATTATACTTCATCTGACTATATCGAGAGTATATTGTCTTTGGAGAAACCCCAGACACCTCTGCTATTTCCGCGAAGGAAAAGCCTTTCATCCTACAATCTAAAATAAAAAAATCAAACGCGGAAATAGCCTTCCTCTCATAATACCGCTCTAACTTCCAAATATTGGAAGTATCACCCCATTTGCGCCCTTTCAGTTTGAAAAGCAAGTTAACCCAACTGAAAACTGACTCGTTCTGTGTTATGCACATTAGGTTAAATCGTCTCAAAAACAAAGCCGTTTCTTCATCACAAATAACTACTATTTTGCATACAACATCTGATGAATGATATTGAATGTGTTTAACCCTATTCACTAACGCAACAGGATGTGAATTTTTCGTTAAGTCAAAAACGTGCACATTTTCGTCAGAGATTGAAGCATCAAATAATCTCTCTACGAGCTTTTCGATTCCTATCCTTGTAAATAAACAGTCGGAATGTACATATAAAACCATAGCAAACATCCTTTATATCTTTGGATTCCACTCCACAAGAAATCCATTCTTAACAACTAACATACCATCGACTCTATACGCATTTAAAACTCTATTTATTGTACTCTTAGAATACTTCGTTCTTTCTTGAATAAATTTATAAATTGATATTGTTCTTCTATACTCAGAGGGATGCTGACTAAGAACAGTAATGAGTTCAGCGATGGCCAATTTAGGTGTTGAAGCATTAATGTTTGAATCTCGACGCCATATAGCTTCAGATTTGTATTTCTCTATTAACCATAACTCTCTGAAAAGCTCATTTTTTTTTATTATATCCAAAGCAGTTTCTTTTTTTATTCGATATGCAACAGAATGCCCTCGAACCTCACCATAGTAGAAAGATTTACTTTCAGGGTTATCTGTTCCCCCAAGGATATAAGGCGCAAAGGCCGTGCAAAAGACCAAATGATCAATTGATCTTCTGATATCCATAGCACCCTCTGTAAGAAATACAAAATCATCACTACTTGGTTTGATACTTAATACACGACCAAAACCACTTTCACTCTTTAAGATGATGCGTGAAGCGCCAGAAGAAAGCCATTTTGATATTATTAGTTTCATTTCCTCGTTAGGCTTCATCATATTGATCCCCCTAATTCGTGATTGTTACAGTTACCGACTACAGATTAATAGCCATGCTTACTGATTACGCTAGAAATATATTCACACGAAAAAAAGAATTTAAGCAATATAAAAACAACAATTTTAACATGGATTTCTTCAACCCAATGAATTAAAACAACATTATCATTACAAAATTAATCCACTACAGGTTTCAGCATCTGAAAAACAAAGAATTCATAACATATTAAACCATCAATAAATATAAATTTAGAATATAATACCTAAATTAATTCAAATAACAGAATGAAGATATGGTTGAACGTTAAAGATGAGCTAATGGCTAGTTTCATTTGAGCCTGCCGATTACATAAACTTACAAATATTCATGCATCAATAATAGTTCATTAGGTTATTAAATCAAGCAAACCCGTTTATCATTACTTAGATTTATCAATTAATGGGTAATTCATGATAATTGGTAATAAAAAACCCAAAAAAATAGCAACCCCCCCACAATATCTTACGTAGCCAGATAAATAAAAATGGTTATAAATCAGAATATTAAAAGCTACAATTCTGATTTTTATCAAAAAGGATTCTAAGCACAGAACGGATTCCTACTTGGATTGGAAAAAATTATTACCCCCCGATTCGCATTTGTAAGAGCTAAGATGCTAACATTTAATCCAATATATCAATAGCTTATAAAAGAACCCCCACTCACAAGAAAATTAGGATTATATCCCCCTTTTTTCATTTGATAGCCATTTCATCTGAAAGTAAGATCAATCAGTTAAAGTGTGTAACTTGATGTTTCTTGAATATAATACTATATGAATTCTCTATGAATTCAGAACTTACGTTCTTCATGTAGAGCCTCATTAACATCAAAGCGCTTTTTCTTTTTTTTAAACAATTTGTTTTCCTAGTTCATTACTGAATAGATGGAGTTAACTTTAAATGCACTATTTAAACACCAGACTGTCAAAAGTCTCTGTTATCATTGGACTTTTATTATCCACATCTACCGAGACTGCCAAAGCCCAGACAATCGCAGATAGCACATCAGTTTCACTGCCAGGAGGCTATACATCTTCTACCAGTTCTAGTAACACCCCAGAATTGTACGCATCAAATTCTGGTTCAATTACTTCACCAGGTCCCCTTTACATCACAACCCAAGGGGGGAATTCTGAGGGTGTAAGAACTGACTCAGGGGGGAAAGTTTTTTTAAACGGAACGTCAGACATAGTCACATCCGGAGGTGAAGCTTCAGGAATAAAAGTCGATGGTTCAGGAAGCTCTCTGACAAACGTGGGCAATCTCAACATTACAACCAATGGAGGTGCTAATGGGATATATGCATTAAATGGTGGCAACGTTGATATTTCAGGTGGAATTCTGAATATCACTGCTAACGGGGACGCCTCTACCAATGGTCCACATAGCGCAATTGAAGCTAACGGTAATGGAACCAAGGTTGTCATTAATGCAGGCGGTACGCTTCAAACGACTTCATTACAACCATCTAGTGGTGGCGTGAATTCATCCGCTATAACAGCTTCAAATGGTGCACAGATTACCCTTAACGGCACATCATCGTCTAAATTGACTGTCAAAACAGTTGGAGAACTAGCTCATGGTATCTCAATGGACGCAAATGGAGTGGGTACTTCTGTACACGGTAGCAATCTTTCAATCTATACAGAAGGGACTAATGCAAATGGAGTATTCGTTGGAGACGATTTTGCACTTACAGATTCAACTATTAATACCTCTGGTACCGCTTCAGATGCAATTAAATTGCTTGGAGGCAATAGCTCAGGTGTAATTCAGAATACTTCTATTATTACGACAGGAAATACTGCAAATGGTATTTCAGCGATTGCAGGTGGCACAGCAAAATTAAATAACACCACAATAACAACTAGTGGCGATGGATCGTTCTCCATCGATGCAACTATCGGCGGAAAAGTAAGCTCTGATGGTTTTCTTAACATTAATTCATCCGGAATGAGTTCTGGAGCAATTAGAGCAAATGATAATAGTTCCGTTGCCATTAACGATCAATTATCTATAATTAGCACCGGTGATGATGAATCCACAATATCCGCAAAAAATAATAGCAAAATAGCTATAACTGGCTCAGGCACTATAGAGAAAAACGCACCATCTTCAATTTTTACAACAGCCGCAGTTTATGCAGCTACTGGTAGTAGTATTAACATACAAGGTCAAAATCAAATACAAATAAATAGTATCGGTAATAATATTCATGGGGTGTATATAGATGGTAGTGGAGATGTAAACAATCCAACAAACGTAAGTGTTTCTGGTACAAATATCACAACTTCCGGATTCGGTGCTTTAGGTGCTTATGCTATTAACCCTGGCTCCACTTTAGACATAGCTAAAAGCACCATTTGAATCGCCACGGGTTTAACAGACACCTCAGAGTCATTTAAGATGACTTAAAGAGAGGTGCCCATGAGCGGTAAGCGTTATCCTGAAGAGTTTAAAATTGAAGCAGTCAAACAGGTTGTTGATCGTGGTCATTCTGTTTCCAGTGTTGCAACACGTCTCGATATCACCACTCACAGTCTTTACGCCTGGATAAAGAAGTACGGCCCGGATTCTTCCACTCATAATGAACAGTCAGATGCTCAGGCCGAGATCCGCCGTCTTCAGAAAGAGTTGAAGCGGGTTACGGACGAACGGGACATATTAAAAAAAGCCGCGGCGTACTTCGCAAAGCTGTCCGACTGAGGTACGCCTTTATCCGCGACAACAGCCGTTGCTGGCCTGTTCGTTTGCTCTGTCGGGTTCTGGATGTCCATCCGAGTGGATTTTATTTCTGGCTTCAGCAGCCACATTCGCAGCGTCACCAGACAGATCAGATGCTGACCGGGCAAATCAAACAGTTCTGGCTTGAGTCTGGCTGCGTCTATGGTTATCGCAAGATCCATCTCGATCTGCGTGATACCGGACAGCAGTGCGGAGTGAACCGGGTCTGGCGGCTGATGAAGCGTGCCGGAATAAAAGCTCAGGTTGGGTACCGTAGCCCACGAGCACGTAAAGGCGAAGCCAGTATCGTGACACCCAACAGGCTCCAGCGGCAGTTCAATCCGGACTCACCGGATGAGCGTTGGGTGACGGACATAACCTACATCCGAACCCACGAAGGCTGGCTGTATCTGGCCGTGGTGGTTGACCTGTTCTCCCGAAAAGTTATCGGCTGGTCAATGCAACCCCGCATGACAAAAGAGATTGTCCTGAACGCATTACTTATGGCGGTGTCGAGGCGTAATCCTCAAAAGCAGGTACTGGTTCACTCTGATCAGGGTAGTCAGTACACGAACCATGAGTGGCAGTCGTTCCTGAAATCACACGGTCTGGAAGGCAGCATGAGTCGTCGCGGTAACTGCCACGACAACGCGGTTGCGGAAAGCTTTTTCCAGCTACTGAAACGCGAACGGATTAAGAAAAGGATCTACGGAACGAGAGACGAAGCCAGAAGCGATATTTTTGATTATATCGAAATGTTTTATAACAGTAAGCGTCGGCATGGTTCGAGCGAGCAGATGCCACCGGCTGAATATGAAAACCTATATTATCAACGGCTCAGAAGTGTCTAGATTATCCGTGGCGATTCAATTAATACAAAAAATGCACAATCTGCAGGTGTGATGGCCACTAATGGAGCAGAAGCAAATATTAGCCAATCGACAATCACTACACAAGATTCTATTGCAGCAGCAGTCAGGGCTGTTTCTGGTGGGACTATCAATGCTTCTGATAGTACTCTACAAACATCTGGAAGTGATTCCCCTGGTATTTCGCTTGAAGGTGGTAATGTCGCGCTAAACAATACATTAGTGAGTACAAATGGAAGCATTCGTAGCCCAGCTATAATGCAGTACCGTGGGGACTCAACCCTATCAATGAACGGTGGCAAGTTGTCATCTGTGTCCGGTGAGTCTATTTATGCCGCTGACGGCATGGCTGATATCCAGTTAAATGGGGTAAATGCTACAATCAATAACGGTGTCCTTATCCAAAACACTGGTGCTGCCACACTAAATATTAATGCCGATAATAGTTCTTTATTGACCGGTGATGCTATTAACTCATCATCTTCAATGTCATCCTTAACCTTAAATAATAACTCCATCTGGAGTGGTAAGGCTACTGACATGTCTAATGTCAATATTAGCAACGGTAGCGTGTGGAATGTAACAGGTGACTCTACTGCGGGAGCTGTCAGTGTAAATTCTGGATTCATTAATTTCCAGACAGCAACAACTAATGATGTAAAATCCATCACCACCAATTCACTTTCAGGAAATAATGGAACGATAAGTTTTAACACTGTTTTGAATGAGGGTGATACTAAGACTTTATCAGATAATATAAATGTCAACGGAAATGCCTCTGGTAACTATAACATTAATATCAATCAACTGGGCGGAAGTGGGGCTCTCACTGTCAATGATGGGATTAAGCTTGTTTCAATATCTGGGCAAGATACTACATCGATAAAACTATCAAAACCTGTTATCTCAGGTGCTTACGAGTATCTTGCATACAACGGAGGGCAATCTGGTAATGGTTGGTATCTAAGATCAACTCTTGAGTCCACACCAGTTCCGGTTGACCCAACTACACCAACTACACCTACGGATAACACTCACCCTAAGCCGTCCTATAATCCGTCAGTACCTGGCTACGTTATAGCTCCCTATTTGAACCGTATGTATGGGTATCAGACAGTTGGCACATTACACGAAAGGGTTGGTGAGCAAGAGAATGTTAAGAAAGAAAGTGATATGCCTCAAGGAGCATGGGGAAGAATTGGTGGGGGTGAAACAAAATCTAATGCCGATCGCTTCAATTATGACGCAGATACATGGTTCGCCCAATTTGGTGGTGATCTGTATAATAACTTTGAAGAAGATGGCACCAGAGTTCATAGCGGTATTTTTGCTACCTATGGACAAGTAAGTACCTCTGCTGAAGATTCACTTCGTAAAACTTACCTAGGCCGTTCAACCAAAACCGGAAAAATCAATTCCAAAGGCTACGGAATTGGTGGCTATTACACCACATATTATGCAAATGATATTTATCTCGATATGGTTGCACAATATACACATTATCGTAACGATTACAGCTATATCTATGGTAATAATACATCTCAAGATGGGGATGGCATGACTTTGTCTATAGAAACTGGCAAACCATTTAAATTTGACAGTGGTTGGTATGTTGAACCTCAAGCTCAACTTATGTATCAATACCTTCATTTGGATGCTCTTGATGATGGGGTTGCCAGAGTTAAGTCAACCTCTGACAACTCAGGCCTTGCTCGATTAGGAGGAAGAGTCGGTTATGATAGCATCAGTACTTCAAAAGCACATCCTTATTTAACTGCTAATATTTTGACAAACATCGGACGTTCTCCAGATGTAACCGTTAGCTCTGTAAGATTTAACCAAAATTACGCTAACCAATGGTATGAGGTAGGTGGTGGCTTTACAGGTGATATTACCAAGAATGCATCCTTATATGCAGATTTAAAATATCAGAATGATTTTGAAGGTGATATGCACGGATTTTCAGGTAATTTAGGGCTCCGCATTAACTGGTAAAATGCTTCTTGCGGCAAGGTAAACTTGCCGCTCTTTCTTTGGCAGTAGCGAGCACCCCATATAAATTTAGTAAGTACTTAGTTATATTAAATGCTTTTCCAATATCCCTCATCAAACAAATGGTAATCAATTCAGAGATCTGATAACAATTTCATGTATGTACTTTACTTCATCCTGATTAATACCAATAAGTTGTCGTTTTGCATACTGTATATATCTACCTTGCGGATTTGGCCGGTCTTTAAGACCGTACTGATGAATCTGTGCAATACGCTGCACTTTGCCAGTAAATTCCAGCACTGCGCTGTTTTCAAGGCCTGTGGCTTTCAAGTAGCGGCTCGTGCGGAGCTTCTGGAACATTGCCCGTTTAATCCGCCCGGTCTTTGCTCTTAACGGCTGACGCTTTCGCGCCTGATACGGCGATCCGTCCGGGGCTTTTTGCTGTTTGATACGTTGCTGTTGTGTCTTTCGCAGCTCCTTAGCTATCTCTTTGGCCAGCTTTCGGCGCGCAGGCGGTGACAGGGCAGCAATGAGACCATTGAGCCGGTCGTCAAAGGGCTTAATTTCACTCATCCCATTTACTCGCCAGCTCTCCGTCAAGATAGAGCGCTTTTGGTGAGGTTACGGGCTCCGGCAGCGGCGGCTCAGGGGCATAGCTCACGTGCAGCGCGCCGTTTTCCTCCCTGATAATGGTGCGCTCGGTAAGCTGCAGGCTGATGCTGATATCGACGCTGTCCGCGTCGTTCAAATCCATCTGGAAACGGTAGCCCTTATTGCGGCCGTCATCGAGCGTACAGATATCCGGCTGGTTTTCCCTGAGCCATGCGGCCACCGGTACGAAAATTAAATCAGGGTCGCCCACAAAGTCACACACGATCACATTCAGCGTGTAAATTTTCTCATGGGACAGCGAGGCCGCGAGACGCGCATCAATATTCCCCTCATCTGCAAAGATGCGCATCATTTCGGGATTCGTTTCTAACTGAGGAATGGCTTTAATCAGCGCTTCGCGCAGGCTGCGTGCTTTCTTCATCGAGTTTGTCCTGACAGTCTTTGACGGTTTCAACCTGCAGCGCGCAGGCGGCGAGCGCGTGCTCAAGCCTGCGAATATCGGCGCTCAGGTCGCCATTAGTGGCCGGGTCGCTTTCCGGCATCGGGCAATAGCTCACCTTCGGGCAGGCGCTGTAAACAATGACCGGCGGAGGCGCAACCGGCGCGGGTGTGCAGCCGACGCACAACATCAGGCAGCTCAGCGCTGTACGAAAATTGCGCAGAAAATGGTCTATGCGCACTTCGCTCCTCAGTACCTGCAGGATGCGATTTCGCTTAACCCGTTGAAGGGTGCTAATGGTGGTCAGAGTGTCCACAATGTGTCCACACCCTAGCCGCTTTTTAAGGCTTTTGACTGCAAGTAGTCAAACGTAAAGCCTTGTCTGGCGCGGCTTTCAAGTTACGCCAGACATTAAAAAAGGCTCCCGCAGGAGCCTTTCATCAATCAATGCAGCGACGCTAACCTCGCCGCAAACCCGACAAACAGCAGCCCTATCAGCCCGTTCCCCAGCTTTGCCAGTTTCTTTTTCGTTTTGAGATAGCGCGTGACAAATGCACCGGAGAAGATCAGGAAGCTCATATACATGAAGCTTATCAACTCAAGCGTCGTCGCGAGGATAAGGAAAGAGGTACCGGTGTTCTGCGCATTCACGTCGATGAATTGAACAAAGAACGATACGTAGAACAGAATCGCTTTTGGATTCGTCAGGCTCAGCACCAGCGAACGTTTCATGATCGTGCTGGCAGGCTCTGTGCCGCTTTCCTGAGCGTGATTCTGGCGGGTAATGACCGACCAGAGCATTTTGCCGCCCAGCCACAGCAGGTAGAAGGCGCCGAGATAACGCACGATATTAAACAGTACCGGCGTGGTCTGGATTAATGCCGCGACGCCCGCCCAGGCAAGAAACATCAGCACCGCATCGCCGATAAATACACCCGTGGCGGCCAGGTACCCTTTTTTAACGCCGTGTCCAATTCCAGTTTTAAGCACAAACAGGGTATTTGGCCCCGGTACCAGCACGATAAAAAACGCGCCAACAACATACGTCCAGAAATTCAGTACGCCAAACTCCGCAAACACTTCTTCTCCCTCCTTTTGCTCAACACAACAGGAATAGCGCTGCAACCACGCTACTCCCAAAAATCAGACCTTATAAAATCAGCGGGCACCATTACGGTGCCCTCATGGTACTCAGATATCCTGGACGGCGAACAGCAACGCGTTGCGGTGCCGGGTCATTCCACATTTTCTGATGGCGTGAATACGCATATTGCGGCGGGATTGTGCTTCCAGCCAACGAGCCTTGCGACGACTCACCTGTCGCAACATGCGCCAGCGCCCTACTTCTGTTCTACTGCGCTTCATGTCTACAACTCTTTCTCAAACAGAGACGCCATTATAAACCCAACCCGGCTGCAAACCAGCGCTTTTACCTGGCGTTTTTATTTGCCAGATGAATCCTGATGCGTACACTCATAACAATACGCTTTCAAAAGGATTTTTTTAACTATGACAACCTTCTACACCGTGGTGAGTTGGCTGGTCATTTTGGGATACTGGCTGTTAATCGCGGGTGTGACGTTACGCATCCTGATGAAGCGCAGAGCCGTACCCTCTGCCATGGCCTGGCTTCTGATCATCTATATCCTGCCGCTGGTGGGAATTATCGCCTATCTCTCTTTCGGTGAGCTTCATCTCGGTAAACGCCGCGCCGAGCGGGCCCGCGCCATGTGGCCCTCCACCGCGAAGTGGCTGAACGACCTCAAAGCCTGCAAGCATATCTTTGCCGAGGAAAACAGCAGCGTCGCCTCGTCACTGTTTAAGCTGTGCGAGCGCCGTCAGGGGATTGGCGGCGTTAAGGGTAATCAGCTCCAGCTGCTGACCTCGTCCGACGACGTTATGCAGGCGTTAATCCGCGATATCCAGCTGGCGCGTCATAATATCGAGATGGTTTTCTATATCTGGCAGCCCGGCGGGATGGCTGACCAGGTCGCGGAATCCCTGATGGCCGCGGCGCGACGCGGCATTCACTGCCGTCTGATGCTTGACTCTGCGGGCAGCGTGGCATTTTTCCGCAGTCCCTGGGCAGGGATGATGCGCAATGCCGGTATCGAAGTGGTCGAGGCGCTGAAGGTTAACCTCCTGCGCGTGTTTCTGCGCCGGATGGACCTTCGTCAGCACCGTAAAATGATCATGATCGATAACTATATTGCCTACACCGGCAGCATGAACATGGTTGACCCGCGCTTCTTTAAACAGGACTCGGGCGTGGGCCAGTGGGTGGATTTGATGGCGCGCATGGAGGGGCCGATTGCCACCTCGATGGGTATCGTCTACTCCTGCGACTGGGAGATAGAGACCGGCAAACGCATCCTGCCGCCACCGCCGGACGGCAATATTATGCCGTTTGAAGAGGCCAGCGGTCACACTATTCATACCATTGCTTCCGGGCCGGGCTTCCCGGAGGATTTGATTCATCAGGCGCTGCTGACGGCGACCTACTCGGCGCGTGAATATCTGATCATGACGACGCCCTACTTTGTTCCCAGCGATGACCTCCTGCACGCGATCTGTACCGCGGCGCAGCGCGGCGTCGATGTGAGCATTATTTTGCCGCGCAAAAATGACTCCCTTCTGGTGGGCTGGGCCAGCCGAGCATTCTTTAGCGAACTGCTGGCTGCAGGGGTGAAGATCTACCAGTTCGAAGGTGGATTGCTCCACACCAAAAGCGTGCTTGTCGACGGCGAGTTAAGCCTGGTGGGAACGGTGAACCTGGATATGCGCAGCCTGTGGCTCAACTTTGAAATCACGCTGGTTATTGATGATGCCGGCTTTGGCGGCGATCTCGCGGCGGTGCAGGATGATTATATCTCCCGCTCCCGCCTGCTGGATGCCAGACTGTGGGTAAAACGTCCGCTGTGGCAGAGAATTGCCGAACGACTGTTTTACTTCTTTAGTCCGTTGCTGTAAAACGTGCCCAACGATGTTAAACAGGTAGTCATCATGGAAATGGATCTGAACAATCGCCTGACCGAAGACGAAACGCTCGAGCAGGCCTATGACATTTTTCTCGAACTGGCGGTTGATAACCTCGATCCCGCAGACGTGATCCTCTTTAATCTGCAGTTCGAAGAGCGCGGCGGTGCCGAACTGTTCGACCCTTCAGAAGACTGGGCTGAGCATGTGGATTTCGACCTGAACCCTGACTTCTTCGCCGAAGTGGTGATCGGGCTGGCCGATGAAGACGGTGGCGAAATTAATGATATCTTCGCTCGCGTCCTGCTCTGCCGTGAGAAAGACCACAAGCTGTGCCATATTCTCTGGCGCGAATAATAAAAAAGGCTGCGATTGCAGCCTTTTTTATTTACTCCGGCAACGGATTTCCGCAGCGGTGACAAAAACGCGCGTTGAGTTCATGTTCCCCCTGATGACATCGCGGACATTTGCGCTGCTGCTTGCGGCTCTGAAATGCGCTACTCATGTGCGTGGTAATCAGCCCGGTCGGAATGGCAATGACCGAATAGCCAATCAAAATCAGCACTGAGGCCACAATTCGCCCCAGCGGCGTATGGGGCGTGATATCCCCGTACCCCACGGTCGTTACGGTCACGATCGCCCAGTAGACGGACGCATTGAGCGTCGTAAAGCCATATTTCGGCCCCTCAATCAGATACATCAGTGCGCCAAAAACAATCATGACAATGGCAATAAACGAATAGAACAGAATAAGCTGATGACGGGCGCTGACGATTGCGCTCCAGAATATGCGCAGTGAGGGCATAAAGCGCAGTAATTTCAGAATACGTAATACACGAATAACGCGCATCGCTCGCCAGGCAAAGACATAGCTCAGGCTGATTTCCGGCCACAGCCACATGACGTAGAGCGGCAGAATGGTGGCTAAATCGATAAATCCCCAGAAGCTGAAAACATATCGGGCCGGGTTAGGCCAGGCAATCACTCGGAGGAGATATTCAGCGGTAAACACCAGGGTAATCGCCAGCTCAAGCCAGACAAAGACATGCCATTCGTCAAACGTCAGGTGGTATTGCGTCCCGGCACCCGATTCAATAAAGATGATAACCACGCTGAGGAGCGCAAATAAACCACAAAGACCCTCGAAGCGCCGTCCGGATACCGTTTCAGGATCGAATAAAACATGATAAAGCCGCCGACGGGCTGACGTGAATAAACGCGACACAGTGACCTCGCAAAAAATAAGGGCTGACATCATGTCAGCCCTTGCGATTATAACGGGTCTACTTTCAGGCAGGAAACCGCATGTCGGAAACTGCCTTCCAGAACCGGCCGCGTTTTCGCACATTCCGGCCCGGCCATAGGGCAGCGCGTGCGGAAGACGCAGCCCGACGGCGGGTTAATCGGTGAAGGCAATTCCCCTTCCAGAAGCTGGATGGTCTTATTCTTTTCCAGATCGGGATCGGGGATCGGCACCGCCGACATCAGCGCTTTGGTGTAAGGGTGCAGCGGATTGTGGTACACCTCGTCATAGGTGCCCAGCTCCACGGCGTGCCCCAGATACATCACCAGCACGCGGTCAGAGATGTGTTTCACCACGGCCAGGTCATGCGCGATGAAGATCAGCGACAGCCCCATTTCGCGCTGCAGCTTCTGCAGCAGGTTAACCACCTGCGCCTGAATGGAGACGTCGAGCGCGGAAACTGGCTCATCACAGATAATCAGCTTCGGTTCGAGGATCAGGGCGCGCGCAATACCAATACGCTGACACTGACCGCCGGAGAACTCGTGAGGGTAGCGGTT
Source organism: Enterobacter sp. FB (assembly GCF_000805795.1). Taxonomy (NCBI): domain Bacteria; kingdom Pseudomonadati; phylum Pseudomonadota; class Gammaproteobacteria; order Enterobacterales; family Enterobacteriaceae; genus Enterobacter; species Enterobacter sp. FB. The sequence continues at coordinate 1,774,837 of NZ_JSZC01000013.1, forward strand.
GATGAGGTTAGGCAACAGCCCGACTTTCAGCATCATCGCCTTAACGCGATCGCGCACTTCCTGGCGAGACATCTTCGGATGATAGGTCCGCAGCGGCTCGGCAATAATCTCACCGATGGTCATACGCGGGTTTAATGACGCCAGCGGATCCTGGAAAATCATCTGGATATCGCTGCGCACGTCGCGCCACTCGTCGGGCTTCATGCCCAGCAGATCTTTACCCAGCCAGGCCACTTTGCCGTCGGTGGCTTTTACCAGACCGATAATGGCGCGCGCAAAGGTCGATTTACCGCAGCCGGACTCGCCCACCACGCCCAGGGTTTCCCCTTCATACAGGCGCAGCGTGACGCCGTCCACCGCTTTCAGGGTCTTCGACGGCTGCCAGAACCACTGTTTGCCGTCCTTGATGTCGAAATGCACTTTAAGGTCAGCAATTTCGAGCAGGACATTGCGTTTTTCATCTAATGCGTTCATACCAGCTCCTCCTGCGGCTTAAAGCAGGCGCGCAGACGGCCTGGTGCAAACTCTTCCAGCGGCGGTGCGCTATTGCAGATTTCCATCGCGTGCGGACAGCGCGGCTGGAACGGACAGCCTTTCGGCAGGCGCAGCAGGTTTGGCGGGTTGCCCGGAATGGTCAGCAGGGATTCCCCTTCCGCATCGAGACGCGGCACCGCGTTCAGCAGGCCGATCGAGTAAGGATGGGCTGGCTGATAGAACACCTCACGCGCTTTGCCGTATTCCATGGTACGACCGGCATACATCACCAGCACTTTGTCACAGATGCCCGCCACCACGCCCAGGTCGTGGGTGATCATGATAATCGCCGTGTTGAACTCACGCTTCAGCTCGTTCAGCAGGGTCATGATTTGCGCCTGAACGGTAACGTCCAGCGCGGTGGTCGGTTCGTCGGCAATCAGCAGTTTTGGCCGGCACAGCAGCGCCATCGCAATCATCACGCGCTGACGCATACCGCCGGAGAACTCGTGCGGGAACATGCGCATACGCTTGCGCGCTTCCGGCATTTTCACCGCATCAAGCATTTTGACCGACTCTTCAAAGGCTTCGGCTTTGCCCAGACCTTTGTGCAGCATCAGCACTTCCATCAGTTGCTCACCGACGCGCATGTACGGGTTCAGCGAGGTCATCGGATCCTGGAAAATCATCGAGATCTGCTCGGCGCGCAGCTTGTTCAGCTCGTGCTCCGGCAGGTTGAGGATTTCACGACCGTTGAATTTCGCGGAACCGCCAATCACACCGTTAGCGGCCAGCAGGCCCATTAACGCAAAGGCGGTCTGGGATTTACCGGAACCAGATTCCCCCACGATACCGAGCGTTTCACCCGCGCGCAGGTTGAAGTTAAGATCGTTCACGGCGGTCACATCCCCGTCCGGGGTCTTAAAGGTGACGCGAAGATCTTTGACGTCCAGCAGAAGGTCGCTCCGCTGCTGCGCCTGTGGCGCGGTTGCCGTTTCAATAATTGTCATGACGGCGCTCCTTAACGGTCTTTCGGGTCGAGGGCATCACGCAGGCCATCGCCGATAAAGTTAAAACAAAACAGGGTAACGACCAGGAAACCCGCCGGGTATAACAGCAGCCACGGTGACACTTCCATTGAGTTTGCACCGTCACTCAGCAGCGCGCCCCAGCTGCTCAGCGGCTCTTGCGTACCCAGACCGAGGAAGCTCAGGAAGGATTCAAACAGGATCATGCTTGGTACCAGCAGTGAGGCATAGACCACCACCACGCCAAGCACGTTAGGAACGATATGGCGAACCACGATATTCCCGGTAGAGACACCGCCGACCTGCGCGGCTTCGATAAACTCTTTGCGTTTGAGGCTCAGCGTCTGGCCGCGAACAATACGCGCCATATCCAGCCATGACACCATCCCGATGGCCACGAAGATCAACAGGATATTCTGACCAAAGAAGGTCACCAGCAGGATGACGAAGAACATAAACGGGAAGGAGTTCAGGATTTCCAGCAGACGCATCATCACCGAGTCCACTTTGCCGCCAAGGTAGCCGGACAGTGAGCCATAGAGCGTCCCGACGATCACCGCCACCAGCGCGGCAGCAATCCCGACCATCAGCGAGATACGCCCGCCGATAGCGACGCGCACCAGCAGGTCACGTCCGGAGGAGTCCGTGCCAAAATAGTGGCCAGACTCCATATCCGGCGCGCTGGACATCATACCCCAGTCGGTGTCGAAATAGGTAAATTGCGACAGCATCGGGGCAAGGGTCACAAACAGCGCGATGATGACCAGAACCACCAGACTCGCCACCGCCGCGCGGTTGTGCATAAAGCGACGACGCGCGTCCTGCCAGAGGCTACGACCTTCCACTTCCAGTTTTTCACTGAAGTTTTCCAGCGCCTCGCTGTTTTTCTTACTCAACATCATGGCGTGCTCCAGTTAGTAACGGATTTTCGGGTCGATGACGGCATACAGCACATCGACGATAGCGTTAAAGAGAATGGTCAGCGCACCGACGAGAATGGTCAGGCTCAGTACCAGCGAATAGTCGCGGTTAAGCGCGCCGTTCACAAACAGCTGGCCAATGCCCGGCAGGCCGTAAATGGTTTCGATAACCATCGAGCCGGTGATGATCCCGACGAATGCTGGTCCCATGTAGGAGAGCACGGGCAACAGCGCCGGTTTGAGCGCGTGGCGGAAGATAATCCGACGCATCGGCAGCCCTTTCGCGCGCGCGGTACGAATGAAGTTCGAGTGCAGCACTTCGATCATTGAACCACGGGTGATACGCGCGATACTGGCGATGTACGCCAGGGATAATGCCACCATCGGCAAAATCATGAACTTTAATGCCCCGCCGTTCCAGCCGCCGCCAGGCAGCCACTTCAGCGTAATGGCAAATATCATCACCAGTAATGGCGCGACAACGAAGCTGGGTATGACTACCCCGGTCATTGCCACCCCCATTACGGCATAATCCCATTTGGTATTTTGTCTGAGCGCGGCGATGACGCCTGCGGTGACCCCGAAAACAATGGCCAGAATGAATGCCGCTGCACCCAATTTCGCCGAAACCGGGAAGCTGGACGCCACCAGGTCGTTAACGGAATAGTCTTTATATTTAAATGACGGTCCAAAATCACCGTGGGCCAGCTGCTTCAGGTAATTGAAGTACTGGGTAGAGATAGGATCGTTTAAGTGGTATTTCGCTTCGATATTCGCCATCACTTCTGGCGGCAGCGTACGCTCACCGGTAAATGGACTTCCCGGCGCAAGGCGCATCATGAAGAAGGAAATCGTGATGAGAATAAATAGCGTTGGAATCGCTTCAAGACAGCGACGTAGGATAAATTTCAACATTGCCCGTACCTTCTGGCGTGTGCCTATATAATGTGACGTTGGTTAGACACCGTGGGGCGAGCACGCCCGCCCCACTCATTGCCATTAATGCTTGATAATATACAAGTTTTTAACGTAGATATTATCCATCGGGTCTTTACCGGTGTACCCACCTACCCACGGTTTCACAAGACGGGCGTTAACGTAGTAGTAAACCGGAACGATCGCGGAATCTTTATCCAGCTGCTGCTCAGCTTTAGAGTACAGTTCAGTACGCTGTGCTTCGTCAGTGGTTTTCAGCGTGTCGGCAATCAGCTTGTCAAACGCCGGGCTCTTATAGTGCGCGGTGTTGTTTGAGCTGTCGCTCAGCATGGTGTTCAGGAAGGAGGTCGGTTCGTTATAGTCCGCACACCAGCCGGCACGCGCCACGTCAAAGGTTCCCTGATGACGGCTGTCGAGGAAGGTCTTCCACTCCTGGTTCTCCAGCTTCACGTTCGCGCCCAGGTTCTTTTTCCAGATCGAGGCGACGGCGATAGCCAGTTTTTTGTGCAGATCGGACGTGTTGTACAACAGGCTGAAGGTCAGCGGCTTATCGGCGGTATAGCCCGCTTCGGCCAGCAGTTTCTTCGCTTCTGCGTTACGCTGTTCCTGCGTCTGTTTGAACCAGTCTGGCTCGGTCAGTTTTGCGCCATCGGTGTAAGGAGGGGTATAGCTGTATGCCGGCAGATCGCCCTGGTTTTTCACTTTGTTCACGATGATATCGCGATCCAGTGCCAGCTTCAGCGCAGTACGAACACGTACGTCGGTGAACGGTGCTTTCTGGTTGTTGATTTCATAGTAGTAGGTGCACAGGTACGGGTCGACGTGAACTTCTTTCGGGATCTCTTTCTTCAGCTTCTGGAACAGTTCAATCGGCATGTTGTTATAGGTCATGTCGATTTCGCCGCTGCGGTAGCGGTTGACGTCAGTCACTTCGGAAGAAATTGGCAGGTAGGTCACCTGATTAATCACGGTTTTCGCGTTGTCCCAGTATTGCGGGTTACGCTCAAGCACCATACGCTCGTTGACCACCCAGTCTTTCAGCTTATAGGCGCCGTTGGTCACGATATTGGCAGGCTGGGTCCATTTTTCACCAAATTTTTCCACCGCGGATTTTGGTACCGGGGAGACGGACGGGTGAACCAGCAGCTTATAGAAGTACGGAACAGGTTCGCTCAACGTGACTTCGAAGGTATTGGCATCGATCGCTTTAACGCCCAAATCGGTGATCGGTTTTTTGCCCGCGATGATGTCATCAATATTGGCAATATGGCCATATTGCAGGTAGCTCGCATACGGAGAGGCGGTCGTTGGATTCGCCAGACGCTGCCAGCTATAAACGAAATCTTCAGCCGTGACCGGCGTACCGTCGGACCATTTCGCATCTTTACGCAGATGGAAGGTCCAGACTTTGAAATCTTTGTTTTCCCATTTTTCTGCCACGCCCGGTGCCGGGTGGCCGTCAACGTCAGTTACCAGCAGGCCTTCGAACAGGTCGCGGTTAACGTTAGACTCAGGAACACCTTCAATTTTGTGCGGGTCAAGAGACTGAACTTCCGCACCGTTGTTACGCACCAGCGTCTGCTTCTCCGCCAGCTGAACACCTGCAGGAACGTCCGCAGCCATTGCAGCGTTTCCCGCGATTAGCGCAGTTAAAATCCCCGCCGCTACCAGATTTTTTTTTGTGATGATGGACATTGTGTTGATACTCCACTCATTATAATGACTGGCCTTCGCCAGCTGTGTAATCCCCTGTTGGGGCCTGTACAGCGCAGGAGTTTTTTTTGCTGCTGTCAGGTTCTTCTTTTACTGCTTGCTATCACCGACTTTTTTATTACTGACCGCTCGTATGGCAGTCTTGCGTCGATTCTTTACAGGCCTCCCCTGTTTGAGACCTGTTCTGGATATCCGAGATGAGAACCATATGAAAATAATTCTCATCTGATTGTTTTATGCTGCAAAATATTAGGCCGGAAAGTATCAAATGGCGTAATCGTGCGCCAATACATTTTGCAAATTTGTTAAGCAATTCTCTTTTACGGTGAGTACCGTATCGTTGAGGGCAGCCCTGCCGGACATCGAACATCACTATAAAGACATGATATTCAATAGGATAGAGAAAATTTTCTCTACAAGCGCGTCGCTGCGCTATCATCGTGTGATTTTGTACAAAAATTTAACAACTGGTTATTATTTAGCACATTCATCTAGGGGAATGTTGAAATTACTAATATCATTTCGGTTATCTCTCAGCAAGCCCCAGAGTATCATGTGAGTAAAATAACAGAGCGATCGAAGATTTTCTGCGCAGGCGGGGTAAGGCGGAATTAATAACCTATTGAAATACAAGAAATGAACATTATTAGTAGAATTTATTATGATATGTGAGCATTTCAACTTTAGTTATATGATTTGCTGATAATCACGTAAAAAAACGGAGCCGTCGCTCCGTTCTTTCATATGAAGTATTAATGCAATAATCCGGGGAAAATGCTTTTAATACCCGTTACGATGAATTCGATCCCTAACGCCATCAGCAACAGACCCATGATACGCGTAATGACGTTGATGCCCGTCTGACCCAGCAAGCGCACCAGCCAGGGTGCCATGCGGAACACGCCCCAACAGCAGAGCGCAAAAATGGCAATAGCCACGGAAAAGCCAATCAGGTGCATCAGGCTATGATAACGCGTGCCCCAGACAATGGTTGAACTGATGGCCCCAGGACCGGCCATCAGCGGTAAGGCCAGCGGCACCACGCCAATGCTTTCGCGGATGGCGGTTTCTGACTTCTCTTGTTTATTCTGCTTATCCTCGCCCAGCTTACCGCTGATCATGGACATGGCGATGGTCACCACCAGGATCCCACCTGCAATGCGGAAAGAATCTATCGAAATCCCGAAAAGCTGGAGAATGGCGTCCCCCAGAAAAAGAGAGGTGAGCAATATGATCGCCACCGACAGGTTAGCGGTGAGGTTGGTCTTATTCCTGGCCGCCGCTGTCTGGTAACTCGTCATACTAATGAAGACAGGAATGATCCCCACCGGGTTGACCAGGGCAAACAAACCAATAAAAAATTTAAAATACGTTGGAAAATCAAAGAGCGTTTGGATCACGTTTTGCTCCGCTTATACATATGCCCTGGACTGACAATTTGTCATGAGAAATCGCGCTGAAGATACCCTTTTTATCAGCATACTTCACTTGAAATCTGTACCAAAACGTTATCATTTCAGGATGTTAAACATTTGTATAATCAATGATAGTGCCGCTTCCAATACTTACGTAATTATTTAACACTGGAAAAATCAGCACGAAATAACCCTGCTGAAAGGTATCAGCTTAGGGGAAAATTGACGCAGATCATGATTTTCGTACTCAGAAGTGAGTAATCTTGGTTACACCCCCAGGGAGGCCACCTGCCAAAAAGGGATGATGCTAAGGTAAGGCTCTTTTAGTAAATTAGTGTGCTGGTGTAGAAAGTAACTCTTTGTTTTATTTTGTGTTACGCAAGTGCTATCGGCTCTGTCTATACTGTGTGACGTATCGAGCGCTGGTTTACTAAAAGAGTTTAAACATTATCAGGAGAGCATTATGGCTGTTACTAATATCGCTGAACTGAACGCCCTCGTCGAGCGCGTGAAAAAAGCCCAGCGTGAATATGCCAATTTCACCCAAGAACAGGTTGATAAAATCTTCCGCGCGGCCGCACTGGCTGCTGCAGATGCTCGAATCCCTCTCGCTAAAATGGCCGTTGCCGAATCCGGCATGGGTATCGTTGAAGATAAAGTGATCAAAAACCACTTTGCTTCAGAGTATATCTACAACGCCTATAAAGATGAGAAAACCTGTGGCGTGCTGTCTGAAGACGACACCTTCGGTACTATCACCATCGCTGAACCTATCGGCATTATCTGCGGTATCGTTCCGACCACTAACCCAACGTCTACCGCTATCTTCAAATCACTGATTAGCCTGAAGACCCGTAACGCAATCATCTTCTCTCCACACCCACGTGCGAAAGACGCGACCAACAAAGCTGCAGATATCGTCCTGCAGGCCGCTATTGCTGCGGGTGCACCAAAAGACCTGATTGGCTGGATCGACCAACCTTCTGTTGAGCTCTCCAACGCGCTGATGCATCACCCGGACATTAACCTGATTCTGGCGACCGGTGGTCCAGGCATGGTTAAAGCTGCATACAGCTCCGGTAAACCGGCTATCGGTGTGGGCGCGGGTAACACCCCTGTTGTTATCGACGAAACTGCTGACATCAAACGTGCTGTCGCGTCTGTACTGATGTCTAAAACCTTCGATAACGGTGTAATCTGTGCATCTGAACAGTCTGTTGTGGTTGTGGATTCCGTATATGACGCGGTTCGCGAACGTTTCGCCAGCCACGGCGGCTACCTGCTGCAGGGCAAAGAGCTGAAAGCGGTTCAGGACATCATCCTGAAAAATGGCGCGCTGAACGCCGCTATCGTGGGTCAGCCAGCCTACAAAATTGCTGAACTCGCAGGCTTTACCGTTCCGGCAACAACCAAAATCCTGATCGGTGAAGTGAAAGTTGTTGACGAAAGCGAGCCGTTCGCACACGAAAAACTGTCTCCTACGCTTGCCATGTACCGTGCGAAAGATTTCGAAGAGGCGGTAGAGAAAGCGGAGAAGCTGGTTGCCATGGGCGGTATCGGTCACACCTCTTGTCTATACACTGACCAGGATAACCAGCCAGAGCGTGTTGCTCACTTCGGTCAGATGATGAAAACCGCACGTATCCTGATCAACACCCCTGCTTCTCAGGGTGGTATCGGTGACCTGTACAACTTTAAACTCGCACCTTCCCTGACTCTGGGTTGTGGTTCCTGGGGTGGTAACTCCATCTCTGAAAACGTTGGTCCAAAACACCTGATCAACAAGAAAACCGTTGCTAAGCGAGCTGAAAACATGTTGTGGCACAAACTTCCGAAATCTATCTACTTCCGCCGTGGCTCTCTGCCAATCGCGCTGGATGAAGTGATTACTGATGGCCACAAACGTGCGCTCATCGTGACTGACCGTTTCCTGTTCAACAACGGCTACGCTGACCAGATCACCTCTGTGCTGAAAGCGGCTGGCGTCGAAACTGAAGTGTTCTTCGAAGTTGAAGCTGACCCAACCCTGAGCGTGGTACGTAAAGGTGCTGAACTGGCTAACTCCTTCAAACCAGATGTGATTATCGCACTGGGTGGTGGTTCCCCAATGGACGCCGCGAAAATCATGTGGGTGATGTACGAGCATCCAGAAACTCACTTCGAAGAACTGGCGCTGCGCTTTATGGATATCCGTAAACGTATCTACAAGTTCCCGAAAATGGGCGTAAAAGCGAAAATGATCGCGGTCACCACCACTTCCGGTACCGGTTCAGAGGTCACGCCTTTCGCGGTAGTAACAGACGATGCAACCGGTCAGAAATACCCACTGGCTGACTACGCACTGACGCCAGACATGGCTATCGTTGATGCGAACCTGGTCATGGAGATGCCGAAGTCTCTGTGTGCGTTCGGTGGTCTGGATGCGGTAACTCACGCCCTGGAAGCCTACGTTTCTGTACTGGCATCTGAGTTCTCTGACGGTCAGGCTCTGCAGGCTCTGAAACTGCTGAAAGAAAACCTGCCAGCGTCCTACAACGAAGGGTCTAAAAACCCTGTAGCACGTGAACGTGTCCACAGTGCCGCAACCATCGCCGGTATCGCGTTTGCCAACGCCTTCCTGGGTGTTTGCCACTCAATGGCGCACAAACTGGGCTCACAGTTCCACATTCCTCACGGTCTGGCGAACGCCCTGTTGATCAGCAACGTTATCCGTTATAACGCTAACGACAACCCAACCAAGCAGACTGCTTTCAGCCAGTACGACCGTCCACAAGCACGTCGTCGCTATGCTGAAATCGCTGACCACCTTGGTCTGAGCGCACCGGGCGACCGTACTGCTGCCAAGATTGAGAAACTGCTGGCATGGCTGGAAAGCCTGAAAGCTGAACTGGGTATTCCTAAGTCAATCCGTGAAGCGGGCGTACAGGAAGCTGACTTCCTTGCTCACGTAGATAAGCTGTCTGAAGATGCATTCGATGACCAGTGTACTGGTGCTAACCCGCGCTACCCACTGATCTCCGAGCTGAAACAGATTCTGCTGGATACCTACTACGGTCGTGAGTTCAAAGAAGGTGACGTTGCCGCTGTGAAAACAGAAGCCTCTGTCATCAAAGCTGACAAGAAAGCGAAGAAAAGCGCTTAATTGACATCAGCAGATGAAAAACCCGCCTTTATGGCGGGTTTTTTTATGTGTGAATAATAAGCCAGACGTTATTTTCTGTTGTCGTGCTGAATTGCCGTCAGCGAGCCTACAGACAGCGCTTCTTTATAATGCTTACGGCAGACCGAAACATAGCGTTCATTGCCGCCTATCACCACCTGCTCGCCATCTGCATAAGGTTTCCCGGCCTGGTCAAGACGAAGTACCATACTGGCTTTACGACCGCAGAAGCAGATCGTTTTCAGTTCGACAAGTTTATCCGACCAGGCGAGCAAATACTGGCTCCCCTCAAAAAGCTCGCCGCGGAAATCCGTGCGCAGGCCATAACACAGCACGGGGATATCAAGCTCATCGACTACCTCTGACAGGGCATGGACCTGTTCACGCGTCAGAAACTGGCTTTCATCGACCAGGACACAATGAATGGGCTGCGCAGCATGTTCTGCACGAATGTCTTCAAACAGATCGGTTTTCGGGTTAAACAGCCTTGCTGGCGACGAGAGCCCTATTCTGGAGCTCACCTTCCCCGCGCCAAAGCGATCGTCAATTTCCGCCGTATAAACAACGGTACGCATCCCTCGCTCCTGGTAATTGTACGAGGATTGCAGCAGCGCGGTGGATTTCCCGGCATTCATTGCCGAATAGTAGAAATAAAGTTGTGCCATTGGCCGTAAAACCCTAATCAATGTGTAATATTCCCGATGAGTCATTGTACCATATTTTGTCTGGTCATCAGCGATGCAGCGCACAGAGGATGCAGTTCAGTACGGCGTTCAGTACCGTCTGTTTAACAAAATAACCCGTTAAAACATGAAGTAAACGCATTCAGCCAGACGACGAGGTTATAAGTTCAACCAAACATAACACTTCTTTTTATAGTGGAATCCGTGTTCTTTAAGATTCACTATTTATTAACTATTTCAGGCTTAACACCAGGGGTGAGAACTAATACAAAAGGCTGATATTTCTCCGCCGCAACTATAATTCCTGCGGGAAATGTCACAAAAAAAAGATGCAGGCGGCCTGTTTTAGCATGCTCAGATGATAACAACCGAGACTGCTGGGTGGCGGAATTTAAGTTAGCGTAATTAATAATAGCGGCAATATTTAGTATTTTTTGAATTCCTTACATTCCTGGCTATTGCACAACTGAATTTATGGCTCTATTATTAGGTCAACAAACCACCCCCCATTATAAGTTTGAGATTACTACAATGAGCGAAGCACTTAAAATTCTGAACAACATCCGTACTCTTCGTGCGCAGGCAAGAGAATGCACCCTCGAAACGCTTGAAGAAATGCTGGAAAAATTAGAAGTTGTAGTTAATGAACGTCGCGAAGAAGAAAGCGCTGCTGCGGCTGAAATCGAAGAACGTACTCGTAAACTGCAGCAATATCGTGAAATGCTGATTGCTGATGGTATCGATCCAAATGAATTGCTGAACAGCATGGCTGCCGCTAAAACCGGTACTAAAGCAAAGCGTGCTGCCCGTCCTGCTAAATATAGCTACGTTGATGAGAACGGCGAAACTAAAACCTGGACTGGCCAGGGTCGTACTCCTGCTGTTATCAAGAAAGCGATGGATGAGCAAGGTAAACAGCTGGACGACTTCCTGATCAAGGATTAATCGAGCCTTATTCAGAAAAATCCCGCTTATTGCGGGATTTTTTTTAACCTAAATTTGCCGCAAACATCCTCTTACACTCTGTCATAAAGCATTATTTAGCAATTTCATCGACTGTACTTTAAGACAGGTTTTCGGGAGTGTTACGGGCATAAAAAAACCGGTGGGCAACGCCTCACCGGTTTGAACATTTGCAGCGGTGGCTTATTTCTTAATACCTACGCTCTCTTTGAGCCAGGTTTTAAATTCTTCGCCGAGGGTATTGTGGCGGATACCATATTCAACAAACGCCTGCATATAACCGAGCTTATTACCGCAGTCATGGCTCTTACCTTTCATATGGTAGGCCTCAACGGTCTCTTTCTCGATCAGCATATCGATGGCATCCGTCAGCTGGATCTCATCACCCGCTCCTGGAGGCGTTTTAGCAAGCAGCGGCCAGATTTCAGCACTCAGGACATAGCGACCTACAACAGCAAGGTTTGAAGGCGCTACGTCGGCTTTAGGCTTCTCTACGACGCCAACCATTGGCACACTCTCACCCGGCTCAAGGTTAACGCCTTTGCAGTCAACCACACCGTATGCCGTTACGTCTTCAACAGGCTCAACCATAATCTGGCTGCTGCCGGTTTCGTCGAAACGTTTGATCATTTCAGCCAGGTTATCCTGAGAAAGATCGGATTCGTATTCGTCCAGAATAACGTCAGGCAGAATTACCGCTACAGGCTCATCACCCACGACAGGGTGCGCGCACATAACAGCGTGGCCCAGACCTTTCGCCAGCCCCTGACGAACCTGCATAATGGTGACGTGTGGAGGGCAAATAGACTGAACTTCTTCTAACAGCTGACGCTTAACGCGCTTTTCCAGCATGGCTTCAAGTTCAAAGCTTGTATCGAAATGGTTTTCGATAGAGTTTTTAGATGAATGCGTAACCAGCACAATTTCAGTGATGCCGGCTGCGATACATTCATTCACGACATACTGGATTAATGGCTTATCAACCAGAGGCAGCATCTCTTTAGGAATCGCCTTGGTTGCTGGTAACATCCTGGTCCCCAATCCCGCTACCGGGATAACGGCCTTTCTGACTTTCGAATTTAGGGCAGCCATTCAAATTCTCCTGAGCTGTTCAAGTTTTGAACTTTTATGCAATAAATAACGCGTTGAGTATATCAGCCTCGCCCCGCAGTCCGGGTCTGAAAAGAACGCGTTGCCGATCAATTAGGATAAATACGCATGAAACCGGGCAGCGATAGTAGCACTCCCCGCAAAACACAGGTAAAGCAATCTTAAAATGACGATCCAATTGCTTATTCCGTGGACAACATTAAGCGTAGCCGCCCCCCGGCGCCCCAAATTTGGCACTGCCAGGAGGAACAGCGGTGGCTAATTTGATTAAGATACGCCGTTCCCAACGTCCCAAGCGGTACACCGTTACTCACCTGAATATGGTGTTCACCGGTATTCAGTGATGCATTGAGACCGGCTGAAACGAGGATCAGATTTTTTAAACCGCTGTGGTAATAGCCGACCAATAGCGGAAACTGTCCAGGCAAATTGGCCTGACGAAAAAGCTGGTTTACCTGTTTGAGTAAACTGCCTAACTCCGGCAACCGTTGTCCCTGATGGGATAACTGTTCCTGCAACAAACCATTAAATAGCGCACGAAGAAGCAACGCCGCTAATACACCGTTATCCCCCGCCCGGGTGACATCCAGGGAATAAAACGCAAGGTCAGAGTCAGACAGTGGCGCAATATCCAGCACCAGCCCTAGCTGGTCAGCGGCCACCAGCTGCCGATAATTTACGCGACAGTGGGAAATAGTTTGCTGGACGGGCGGCTGGAGTTCTTGCAACAGTTTCGCCGCAGCAGGCGGATTACTCACCAGAGCGTCCCAGTCCTGGAAAAGACGTTCCTCTTCCTCTACCCGGGAATTAAACATATTCGGATAAAGGCACGCTAAGACCGTTTCTCGCAGCCGATTCAAATCTTTAACCGGTTTAAGCAGAATATCCTGTACCCCAAGACGTAATGCTTTTGCGATATCCGCCATGTTTTCGGTGGCAGAGATCACCAGAATCGGCGTCTGATTGCCTTCGTTACGCAGATGCTCAACCAGCTTCAGTCCATTCATGCGCGGCATCGCAATGTCGCAAATCATCAAATCGGGCGTAATGCTGATCATTTTTTCCAGGGCGTCGATGCCATCTTCAGCCAGTGACGTCATTGCGCCCAGCGAGGATAACCACGAATCCAGTAGCGATCGGAAAACGGGCTCGTCTTCAACAATCAAAATGTGTTTTCCGGCCAATGGCTGCGTCATGGTTCCTCCCCTGGCTGACAGTAACTAAATAGTGGCATGCGATCGGCACTATCGCCTGTCAGATTTTGCTGAAGTAGTCAAAAAAAGGTGCTTAACGTACGGTTTGCACAAAAGGCAACAATTCGTCCATTTTCTTTTCGACGGCTAACGAGCCCGCTGCGATGGCGGCCTCAGCCCGATGGAAATCAAGAGTAGAGATTTGCGGACAGTACGGCTGAATAAGAATATCCGGAGGATCGCCTGCCATACGGTTACGTTTAAGGCGATTCTCGAGTACCTGAATTGACGTGGTCATGATTTCTATCGCCGTCGGCGCAGCAACCGAACGACGTGCGGCCATACGCCCGATTCTTCCGCGCAGGCGCTCGTGCCAGGCCAGTTTCTCGCCCTCAGCATCTTCGCTCTGGAGATTGACCGGCATGAGATCCTGTTGCATAAGGTGGGCGTCGTGCTGCAGGTCGACGGCAATCACGATGTCAGCGCCCATTGCACGCGTCAGAGAGATGGGAACCGGGTTAACGACGCCACCATCGACAAGCCAGTAACCGTTGTGTGGGACAGGCGCCATGAGTCCCGGCATACTGCAGGAGGCACGCACGGCAAGATGGATATCCCCTTCGGTTAGCCAGAGTTCGCGACCTGTACTGAGGTTCGTCGCGACGGCGCCGAAAGGCATCTGACAATCAGTGAAGTCTTCGAGGGGCATAACCTGGCGGAACTGATTAAAGACGCGTTCGCCGCGCAGCAGTCCACCACGCTGCCAGGAGAGGTCCATCAGACGCAGCACGTCCCAGTAGCTGAAGGAGCGCACCCACGTCTCGAGCTCCGGTAGCTTTCCGCACGCGTAAGCGGAGCCGACAAGCGATCCGATTGAGCACCCTGCAACAATATCGACAGTAATGCCCATCTGATTTAAGGCATTAATCACGCCGATGTGTGACCATCCCCGGGCGGCACCTGAACCCAGCGCCAGCCCAATTTTAACCTTTCTCATTAGTCCTGTTTTACGTCCCCTGGATTCCTGACATGGCATCAACGCAACGCCTCAGTTAACATAGTGCTACCCGAAGCGTTTTACGCCTTTATTTTTTGTTCCAGGAAGAGAATCGTGTCTCAACTCTGCCCTTGTGGTAGCGCTCTGGAGTATAGCCTATGTTGCCAGCGATATCTTTCTGGCGATCAGGTTGCACCAGACCCGTCACACCTTATGCGTTCACGGTACACTGCTTTTGTGATCAAAGACGCAGACTACCTGATTAAAACCTGGCATCCATCCTGCCACGCAGCCGATTTCAAACAGGACATCGAAGCCGGGTTTGCGAACACGCAGTGGCTCGGCCTCACCGTCTATGAATCCTCTCCAGGCAGTCATGAAGATGAAGGTTACGTCAGCTTTGTTGCCCGTTTTACCGAGAACGCTAAGCCTGGCGCCATTATCGAGCGTTCCCGGTTCTTAAAGGAGCGCGGGCAATGGTATTATATTGACGGAACGCGTCCACAGTTTGGTCGTAACGATCCCTGTCCGTGTGGTTCAGGTAAAAAATTTAAAAAGTGTTGCGGGCAGTAATGCCTGACAACCCAGACTTCGCAAATACAAACAGGATTTCCCGGCGATGCAATCATTACAACGTAAAGTTCTGCGCACCATCTGTCCCGATCAAAAAGGGCTGATCGCACGAATTACCAACATTTGCTACAAACATGAACTGAATATCGTGCAGAACAACGAGTTCGTTGACCACCGTACCGGCCGCTTCTTCATGCGTACCGAACTGGAAGGTATTTTCAACGACACCACCCTGCTGGCCGATCTGGACAGCGCGCTTCCGGAAGGCTCCGTGCGCGAGCTGACCCCTGCGGGCCGACGCCGCATCGTGATCCTGGTGACTAAAGAAGCACATTGCCTGGGTGACCTGCTGATGAAAGCCAACTACGGCGGTCTGGATGTCGAAATTGCGGCAGTTATTGGCAACCATGAGACGTTGCGCTCGCTGGTCGAGCGCTTTGATATTCCGTTCGAGCTGGTTAGCCATGAAGGCCATACGCGTGAAGAACACGACGACCTGATGGCGCAGGCCATTGAAGCGCATAACCCGGACTACGTGGTGCTGGCGAAATACATGCGCGTGTTAACGCCGTCTTTCGTGGCGCGTTTCCCGAACAAGATCATCAACATCCACCACTCGTTCCTGCCGGCCTTTATTGGTGCGCGTCCATACCACCAGGCGTACGAGCGCGGCGTGAAGATCATCGGCGCGACAGCCCACTACGTGAATGACAATCTGGACGAAGGTCCCATCATCATGCAGGACGTGATTCATGTGGATCACACTTACACCGCTGAGGACATGATGCGTGCAGGGCGTGACGTTGAGAAGAATGTGTTAAGCCGCGCGCTGTATCAGGTACTGGCCCAGCGTGTCTTCGTTTACGGCAACAGAACCATCATTCTTTAATCTTTCGGAAAATGAATTGATTAGCTTTGCGCCTTTACGGATAAAAAGCAGGCAAACAACTTCATTTCCCTAAAGGAAAGCTTTACAGGGGCGTCTCATTTGATATGATGCGCCCCGCTTCCAGCAGGAAGCAGGCCAGTAAAAAGCATTACCCCGTGGTGGGGTTCCCGAGCGGCCAAAGGGAGCAGACTGTAAATCTGCCGTCATCAACTTCGAAGGTTCGAATCCTTCCCCCACCACCATCTCTCAGCACGACCTCAAAATTTGAATTACCCCTGGTGGGGTTCCCGAGCGGCCAAAGGGAGCAGACTGTAAATCTGCCGTCATCGACTTCGAAGGTTCGAATCCTTCCCCCACCACCATCACTTCCCCAACATAAAAAAACCGAGTCCGCCCTTGTAGGCCGGGTAAGGCGCAACCGCCACCCGGCGACAGAAACCTACATCGGAGGCAAACGACGCCTGACCGGCGAACTCTTCACAATCGACGTATTACACTGGGCATGTTCCGCCAGGCCGTCCAGCAGCGCATCAAGCTGTTCGATTGACCGCACCACCAGCCTAATCACAAAGCAATCTTCCCCGGTCACTTTGTCGCTCTCAATACACTCCGGCATCGCCTGAATATACTTATCCACCTTATGCAACAGCCCTGGCAACGGCCGTACGCGTACCAGCGCCTGCAGCGTATACCCCAGCGCCGCCAGATTCACCCGTGCACCATACCCCTGAATCACACCGCGCTCTTCCAGCCGCTTCAGGCGTTCTGCCGTGCTGGGGGACGTCAGACCGATGCGGCCGCTGAGCACCTTCAACGACATGCGCGCATCCTCAACCAGACAGGTTAAAATTTGTCGGTCGATATCATCGATAAGGCATTCCATTCTTTTCACCTAATTTTAAAAAGTCATTTACCTCTTCAACCTTATCTCACCCCTGTAAAACCCGACAGCGATTTTCGACAATAGCGTCATTAATCAGGAGGTGGATGATGCGTGATTTCCATAAAGGCGTCTGGCAAATGAGCCTCGCGATGTTAATTTCCGGCTCTATCGGCGCGTTTGTTTTGCTCTCCGGTCTGCCGGTGACGGAAGTGGTGTTCTGGCGCTGTCTTATCGGGGCTATGGCGCTTTTTATTTTTATCCGGGCAAGTCAAAAGCCCTTCAGCCCCCTCACCCGCACCACGCTGCTGCTGGCTATTCTCGGCGGCGTGGCGCTCGTGGTGAACTGGCTGCTGCTCTTCGCGGCCTATGAGCGCATCTCAATTGGTCTTTCAACTGTGGTCTATAACACCCAGCCTTTTATGCTGGTCTTGATGGGGATGTTTCTGGGCGAACGCGTCAGCCTGGTAAAATGGGGCTGGCTATTCCTCGCCTTTGGCGGCGTGGTGATCCTGCTCTCCAGCGAGCTGACCGGCGCGCATGGCAGCGAATGGCTCACCGGAATAGGTTTGGCCATGGCCGCGGCCTTCTTCTACGCGCTGACGGCAATCATTGCGCGCAAACTGAAAACAATCGCACCGCAGCATATTGCCTTTATCCAGGTGCTGACCGGCGTCGTGATGCTTTTGCCGTTTGCCAGCCTGCCGTCATTTTCCGGCGATTTCCCCTGGCCGATGCTGCTGACGCTCGGCATTGTCCATACCGGCATTATGTACCAGCTGCTCTACAGCGCAATTCAGAATCTGCCTACGCCCATCACCGGCTCCCTGTCGTTTATCTATCCGGTGGTGGCGATTGTTGTCGATAATCTGGTGTTCGGACACGCGCTTAACCTGACGCAGCTGGCGGGCGGCGCGCTGATCCTGTTTGCTGCCGCAGGCAACAACCTGGGCTGGGGTGAAAAAAAACCCCGCGAGCGCGGGGTTAGTATCAAAACGGCGAATTAGCGACGGGCGCGTACAATCTGGTATTTGCGCGTCAGGTACTCCACCGGCGCGCTCCAGATGTGGACCAGGCGGGAGAACGGGAACAGCACAAACAGCGTCATCCCCAGCACCAGGTGAACGCGGAAGATAAACGCCACGCCGTCCAGGTGCTCAGATGCTCCGCCGTGGAAGGTCACCACGGACTGCGCCCAGCCGACCAGCTTCATCATTTCGCTTCCGTCCATATGCTGCGCCGAGAACGGAATGGTCAGCAGACCCAGCGCGCACTGTACCATCAGCAGGGAGAGGATCAGGATATCCGCTGCGGTTGTGGTCGCACGCACGCGCGGGCTGAACAGACGACGCTTGAGCAGCAGCAGGCCGCCAACAAGGGTCATCACGCCGCAGGCACCGCCCGCGATCATCGCCATCTTCTGCTTCACCTCAATCGGCAGCCACGCTTCATACATCCAGTGCGGCGTCAGCATCCCGAGGAAGTGACCGGCAAAAATGCCCAGAATCCCGATGTGGAACAGGTTAGACGCGACGTGCATCCCCTTGCGGTCCAGCATCTGGCTGGAGGCGGCACGCCAGGTATACTGGCCATAATCGTAACGCAGCCAGCTTCCCACCAGGAACACGGTGCCCGCGATGTACGGGTAAATGTCAAAGAAGAACATATTCAGGAAGTGCATTAGTGCCGTCCTCCGTTAGAGATATTCAAATATTGCGGGGCAACCGCGCCGGCAAAACGGCGCTGGTGAGCAGCGATTTCAGACTCGCCGCAGTTCTGGTCAGCAAAGAATTTGACCTGCTCTTCTTCCCAGACCGCATCCAGCGCCTGTGGCGTATCGTCACGGGCCTCATCGGCGATTTTCTCCGCCACTTTTTCACTGTCGACAGAGGCGTTGGCGAGCTTCACCAGCAGATCGAACAGCACCGCGTAGCGGCTCTCACGCTGCTGAAGACGCGCGCCGAGCAGCGCCAGGATCGGCGCGATGTCCTGCAGACCGCCCAGCGCCTCTTCTTTTGGCAGCTGCGCCAGATATTCCAGATAGAGCGGCAGGTGATCCGGCAGCTCGCGGCTGTCGAGCTGCAGGCCGTGCTGCTCGTACTGTGCCATCAGGTCAACCATCGCCTGACCGCGGTCGCGGGATTCACCGTGAACGTGTTCGAACAGCAGCAGCGAGGTCGCACGCCCCCGATCAAACAGCTGACTGTAGTCCGCCTGCGCATCAAGAAGATCGCGCGCCAGCAGGTCACGGAGGAAAACGCCCAGCTTCTGGGCATCTTCTTTATCCAGGTTTTCAGATGCCGCAAGCGCATCAAAAAGTTCCTGCTGGTGCTGCGCCAGCGCAGCATCCGGGTACTCGAGCAGACGCGAAACAATGACGAGTTCAATCATGAGTGCGGCTCCGTTTTACTGGTCACATCCATGGCGTCGATGCGGCGGCTGTTGAACAGGTTGAATTTGCTGTCTGACCCGTGGCAGCCGTCGCCAAAGGTAAAGCCACAGCCGTTTTTCTCCGGGAAGGCCTCGCGGGCCAGCTCACGGTGGCTGCTCGGCACCACGAAACGGTCTTCGTAGTTGGCAATCGCCAGATAGCGGTACATTTCCTGCGCCTGCGCTTCGGTCAGACCGACCTCTTCCAGCGCGCGGGTGTCGGTTACGCCGTCCACGGTTTCGGCACGCTTGAAGTGGCGCATCGCCAGCATACGCTTCAGCGCCAGCAGTACGGGCTGGGTATCCCCTGCGGTCAGCAGGTTGGCCAGGTACTGAACCGGAATACGCAGGCTCTCCACGTCCGGCAGAATGCCGTTGCTGCCCAGCTCACCCGCGTCAGCGGCAGACTGAATCGGCGACAGCGGCGGCACGTACCAGACCATCGGCAGCGTGCGGTATTCCGGATGCAGCGGCAGGGCCAGCTTCCAGTCCATCGCCATTTTGTACACCGGAGACTGCTGCGCGGCGTCGATTACGCTCTGCGGAATGCCGTCCTTCAGCGCCTGCTCAATCACTTTCGGATCGTTCGGGTCGAGGAAGACATCCAGCTGACGCTGATACAGATCCTTCTCGTTCTCGGTGCTCGCGGCGTTTTCAATCGCGTCCGCGTCGTACAGCAGCACGCCGAGGTAGCGAATACGGCCTACGCAGCTCTCGGAGCAGACGGTCGGCATACCGGCTTCGATACGCGGGTAGCAGAAGATGCACTTCTCGGACTTACCGCTCTTCCAGTTGAAGTAGATCTTTTTGTACGGGCAGCCGGTGATGCACATGCGCCAGCCGCGGCACTTGTCCTGGTCGATCAGCACGATGCCGTCTTCTTCACGCTTGTAGATGGCGCCGCTCGGGCAGGTCGCCACGCACGCCGGGTTAAGGCAGTGCTCGCACAGGCGCGGCAGATACATCATGAAGGTATTTTCGAACTGGCCGTACATCGCCTTCTGCATGTTCTCAAAGTTCTGGTCTTTGGCGCGTTTTTCGAACTCGCCGCCCAGAATCTCTTCCCAGTTTGGACCGCTGGTAATTTTGTCCATGCGCTGACCGGTGATCAGCGAGCGGGGACGGGCGATCGGCTGGTGTTTACCTTCCGGCGCGTTGTGCAGATTCTGGTAGTCGTAGTCAAACGGCTCGTAGTAATCCTCGATGCCCGGCAGGTGCGGGTTAGCAAAGATTTTTCCCAGAAGCCAAGCGCGGTTACCCATGCGCGGCTGCAGCTTGCCGTTGATTTTGCGGATCCAGCCGCCCTTCCACTTCTCCTGGTTTTCCCAGTCGGTCGGGAAGCCGGTGCCCGGCTTGCTTTCCACGTTGTTGAACCAGGCGTATTCCATACCTTCGCGGCTGGTCCAGACGTTTTTACAGGTGACCGAGCAGGTATGGCAGCCGATGCATTTATCCAGATTCAGCACCATGCCGACTTGTGAACGAATTTTCATTTTACGCTCTCCTGTACCTGGTCATTACCTTCGCCGTCTAACCAGTTAATATTCTTCATCTTACGTACCACCACGAACTCATCGCGGTTCGATCCTACGGTGCCGTAGTAGTTAAAGCCGTAGGCCAGCTGCGCATAGCCACCGATCATGTGGGTCGGCTTCGGCGTAATGCGGGTCACGGAGTTGTGGATCCCGCCGCGCTGCTCGGTGATCTCTGACCCCGGCAGGTTCACGATACGTTCCTGCGCGTGGTACATCATGGTCATCCCGGCCGGTACGCGCTGGCTCACCACCGCACGCGCCGTCAGGGCACCGTTGCTGTTGAACACTTCGATCCAGTCGTTATCTTCAATACCCAGATCTTTGGCGTCCGCTTCGCTCATCCAGACAATCGGACCGCCGCGCGACAGGGTCAGCATCAGCAGGTTGTCGCTGTAGGTGGAGTGGATACCCCACTTCTGGTGCGGCGTCAGGAAGTTCAGCGCCTTCTCCGGGTTACCGTTGGATTTTGCGCCCATCACCGCTTTCACGGAGCGGGTGTCGATAGGCGGACGGTACACCAGCAGGCTTTCACCGAAGTCGCGCATCCACTGGTGATCCTGATACAGCGACTGGCGGCCGGACAGGGTGCGCCATGGGATCAGCTCGTGAACGTTGGTGTAGCCCGCGTTATAGGACACATGCTCGTCTTCCAGACCTGACCAGGTCGGGCTGGAGATAATCTTGCGCGGCTGGGCCTGAATATCGCGGAAGCGGATTTTCTCTTCCTCTTTATTCGTCGCCAGATGCGTATGGTCGCGACCGGTGAACGCGCTCAGCGCCGCCCAGGCCTTCACCGCTACGTGGCCGTTGGTTTCCGGTGCCAGGGTCAGGATCATCTCTGCCGCATCAATCGCCGTGTTCAGCATGGGCTGGCCTTTCGCCGGACCGTCCGCTTTGGTGTAGTTGAGCTTGCGCAGCAGGTCCATTTCGCTCTGGGTGTTCCAGGCGATCCCTTTCCCGCCGTTACCGATTTTCTCCATCAGCGGGCCGATAGAGGTAAAGCGCTCGTACGTTGCCGGGTAGTCACGTTCAACCGGAATGATGTGCGGTGCGGTCACGCCCGGGATCAGGTCGCATTCGCCTTTTTTCCAGTCCTTCACGTCCAGCGGCTGTGCCAGTTCGGCAGCGGAGTCGTGCTGGATGGGCAGCGTTACCACGTCGGTCTCTTTGCCAAGGTGCCCCACGCAGACTTCGGAGAAGGTCTTCGCGATGTCTTTGTAGATTTCCCAGTCGCTTTTTGATTCCCACGCCGGGTCAACGGCCGCAGACAGCGGATGAATAAACGGATGCATATCCGAGGTATTCATGTCGTCTTTTTCGTACCAGGTGGCGGTAGGCAGCACGATGTCGGAGTAAAGGCAGGTGCTGGACAGACGGAAGTCGAGGGTCACCACCAGATCCAGCTTGCCGTCGAGACCGTTGTCTTTCCACTCCACCTCTTCCGGCTTCACGCCGCCCTGCTTGCCGAGATCTTTCCCCTGGATACCGTTTTCGGTACCGAGCAGGTACTTCAGCATGTACTCGTGGCCTTTACCGGACGAGCCCAGCAGGTTGGAGCGCCAGATGAACAGGTTGCGCGGGTGGTTTTTACCGTTTTCCGGCTGTTCTGCCGCAAAGCGGATTGAGCCATCCTTCAGGGATTGCACGGTGTAATCCACCGGTGACATGCCCGCTTTCTTCGCCTCTTGTGCAATGCGCAGCGGGTTCGTGCCCAGCTGCGGCGCCGACGGCAGCCAGCCCATGCGCTCGGCGCGGACGTTGAAGTCAATCAGATGGCCGCTGTAGCGGGATTTATCCGCCATCGGCGACAGCAGCTCCTGTGCGGTGACCGTCTCGTAACGCCACTGGCTGGAGTGGTTATAGAAGTAGGAGGTGCTGTTCATGTGGCGTGCCGGACGCTGCCAGTCAAGGGCAAACGCCAGCGGCTGCCAGCCGGTCTGCGGACGCAGTTTTTCCTGACCCACGTAGTGCGCCCAGCCGCCGCCGCTCTGGCCGACGCAGCCGCAGAAGATCAGCATGTTGATCAGACCACGGTAGTTCATATCGAGGTGATACCAGTGGTTAAGACCCGCACCGACGATGATCATGGAACGACCGTGAGTCTTGTCGGCGTTTTCCGCAAACTCGCGGGCGATACGCACGATCTGCGCGCGCGGAACGCCGGTGATCTGCTCCGCCCATGCCGGGGTATAAGCCTTCACGTCGTCATAGCCGGTTGCGCAGTTTTCATCACCCAGACCGCGTTCCAGGCCGTAGTTCGCCATGGTCAGGTCATAGACGGTGGTGACCAGCGCGGTAGTCCCGTCGGCCAGCTGCAGGCGTTTCACCGGCAGCTTGTGCATCAGCACGTTTTTCAGCTCAACCTTGTTGAAGTGCTCGGAACCTTCGCCGCCAAAGTACGGGAAGCCCACCTCACCGATCTCGTCCTGGCTACCCAGCATGCTCAGACGCAGTTCCGTCTCTTCACCGGTCGTGCCGTTACGCTGCTCAAGGTTCCACTTGCCCTTCTCGCCCCAGCGGAAGCCGATAGAGCCGTTTGGCACCACCAGCTCGCCGTTGCTGTTATAGGCGACGGTTTTCCACTCAGGATTATTTTCCTGACCCAAGGCATCTACCAGATCGGCAGCGCGCAGCGTGCGGCCAGCGGCATAGTAACCGTCACGTTCTTCGAGCATCACCAGCATCGGCATATCGGTGTAGCGACGGACGTAGTCGGTGAAGTACTGGCTTGGTTTATCCAGGTGGAACTCGCGCAGCATGACGTGGCCCATTGCCATCGCCATCGCGGCATCGGTCCCCTGTTTCGGTGCCAGCCACAGATCGCACAGCTTGGCGATTTCGGCGTAGTCCGGGGTCACCGCCACGGTTTTGGTGCCTTTGTAACGCACCTCGGTAAAGAAGTGTGCGTCCGGCGTACGGGTCTGCGGCACGTTTGAGCCCCAGGCGATAATGTAGCTGGAGTTGTACCAGTCGGCGGACTCCGGCACGTCGGTCTGTTCGCCCCAGGTCTGTGGAGACGCCGGCGGCAGGTCGCAGTACCAGTCGTAGAAGCTCAGGCAGGTACCGCCGATTAAGGAGAGATAGCGCGCGCCGGAAGCGTAAGAGACCATCGACATCGCCGGGATTGGCGAGAAGCCTGCCACGCGGTCAGGACCGTAGGTTTTCACGGTGTAGACGTTGGAGGCGGCAATCAGCTCGTTCACCTCTTTCCAGGAAGAGCGAACGAAACCACCGCGACCGCGCGCCTGCTTGAAGCTTTTCGCTTTGTCGGCGTCCTCGATGATGGATGCCCACGCATCAACCGGATCGCTGTGCTGCACTTTCGCTTCACGCCACATTTTCATCAGGCGTTTACGCATCAGCGGATATTTGAGACGGTTGGCGCTGTAGAGATACCAGGAGTAGCTGGCGCCGCGCGGGCAGCCGCGCGGTTCATGGTTCGGCATATCCGGACGGGTGCGCGGGTAGTCGGTCTGCTGCATTTCCCACGTCACCAGACCGTTTTTAACGAAAATCTTCCAGCTACATGAGCCAGTGCAGTTTACGCCGTGGGTAGAACGGACGACTTTGTCATGCTGCCAGCGCTGGCGGTAACCGTCTTCCCAGTCCCGGTTGGTATCCAGAACCTGGCCGTGCCCATCGGCAAACGTTTCGCCCTTCTGCTTGAAGTAGCGAAACCGGTCCAAAAACTTGCTCATCGGGTATCTCCTGTATGGAGCCTGTGGCTCTCTAAATCGACATTGCTGATTTGCAGCGAAGGTAACGCCCTGAAAGAGAGGGAGAATTGATAACGATCAAGACGACGAGGGACTTTCAGGCGAGGGATTACACCGAATACCACCAAAGCGGTATCTTTATAAATTTCATATCTATATGAAATATAAAGTCATTTCAATTTCATCCTACAAAAGACCAGGCAAAATTTAACATCTCAGGTATTAAGGGGTAGAGCGCCCTGGAAAGCGATGGCGATCACAGTGTTGCCTGCGGATTTCCTGAGAAGAGCTTTCAGTATGTTGTAACTATTTTGACCCAAAAAAAACGCGGCCCGAAGGCCGCGTAAACGGATAATCACACTTACTTATTTTTTTTGGTATTACGGCCATATACCAGCCACGTAATCACAACGCAGGCGATATAGAAGATGAGGAAGACCTTCATTGCCCCCGCCGGAGAGCCGGTCAGATCCAGCGAGATGCCGAACGCTTTCGGAATAAAGAAGCCGCCAATTGCGCCAATCGCAGAGATAAAGCCCAGTGCTGCAGCTGTATCCGTTGCCGCTTCACGCATCGCCTGCTCTTCGCTTCCGCCCTGCGCCTTCACGCGGTCCATCGTCAGCTTACGGAAGATCACGGAGATCATCTGGAAGGTAGACGCACTCCCCAGCCCGGCCGTCAGGAACAGCACCATAAACACGCCGAAGAAGGCGATGAAGCTCCCGCCCTGTCCGTCAGCAGGCAGCGTCAGGAACAGCAGCGCACAGAAGACTGCCATCACGACGAAGTTAACCAGCGTCACGCGGGTCCCGCCCAGACGGTCGGAGATCATGCCCCCCAGCGAACGCGCCAGTGCGCCAATGAACGGACCGAAGAAGGCGAATTGCAGGATCTGCACGTCCGGGAACTGCGTTTTCGACAGCATCGCGAAGCCCGCCGAGAAGCCGATAAACGAACCGAAGGTCGCCAGATACAGCAGCGCCATCACCCAGAGGTGTCCACGCTTCAGCACCGGCAGCTGTTCGCTCAGCGACGCCTTCGACGCGGACAGGTCATTCATAAAGAACCAGGCTGCAAGGGTGAAGACCACGAGGAACGGCACCCAGATCCAGGCTGCGTTTTGCAGATAGAGGGAAGAACCATCCGCCTGCTCAACGCCACCGCCGCCAAAGGCTGCAAAAATGGAGACCGAGATCGCCAGGGGAGCGATCAGCTGCATCACGCTCACGCCCATATTGCCCAGACCGCCGTTAATCCCCAGCGCGCCGCCCTGCTTTGCTTTCGGGAAGAAGAAGCTGATGTTCGCCATGCTGGAGGCGAAGTTCGCCCCGGCAAAGCCGCACAGCAGGGAGATAATCACGAACACGCTGAACGGCGTGGAGGTATCCTGCACCGCGAAGCCGAGCCACACGCAAGGGACGATCATGATGCCCGTACTGAACGCCGTCCAGCGACGGCCGCCGAAAACCGGCACCATAAACGCGTAAGGGACGCGCAGCAGCGCGCCTGACAGCGACGGCAGCGCGGTCAGCATAAACAGCTGATCGGTTGTGAACGTAAACCCGACTTTGGGCAGGTTTACCGCCACCGCGCTAAACAACATCCAGACGCAAAACGCTAACAACAAGCACGGCACGGAAATCCACAGATTCCGGCTTGCTACACGATGGCCGCGCTGTTGCCAGAACGCCGGATCCTCTGGACGCCAGTCAGTAATAACGGCACCATTTTCCCTTTCGGGAGCGGATGAGTGACTCATAGACACCTCTGATTCTCGAATGATGCTGCAAACATTAGGGTTTTAGGGCGGCGGTAAGTTGATATAAATCAAAGGAAAAGTGGGAGGATTTGCGACGTAAAATAAGGCCTCACCCTTAGTGAGTAGGCTAATTCGGTAAAAAAGACGTGGTTTTTCACGGCACTGACGGTTCCCCGCAACGTCCACCTCTTCCCCCCTACTCCGTTGGCAATTTAGGGGTAATCCTTTATTGGTATGGGTATACTCCAGGGTATGCACCAGAATAGCGCCATTCCTGCAAGCAGGCCACGTCAGGAGCACGCCCACTCTATGTTAAAAAGATGCTTATCTCCGCTAACGCTCGTGAATCAGCTCGCCCTGATTGTTTTGCTGTCCACCGCCATCGGCGTGACCGGCATGGCGATCTCCGGCTGGCTGGTACAAGGGGTACAGGGTAATGCGCATGCCATCAACGAGGCAGGCTCGCTACGCATGCAGAGTTACCGTCTGCTGGCGGCGGTTCCGCTGACGCAGGACGATCGGCCTTTAATCGATGAAATGGAGCGCACGGCGTTCAGCCCCGAGCTGGAAAATGCCGCCATCCGTGCCGGTCAGCAATCCCAGTTGAAAGCCCTTCAGGGGTACTGGCACACCCAGCTGCAGCCGGGCCTGAAACAGGCGCGCAGTACAGAAGCCGTTGCCCAGGACGTGGCGGGGTTTGTCTCCCGCATTGACGCGCTGGTCTCCGCGTTCGACCAGACGACCGAATTACGCATCGACCGGGTGGTGATGGTGCACCGGGCCATGGCGCTGTTTATGGGACTGCTGCTGATCTTCACCATCGTCTGGCTCCGCGCGCGTCTGCTGAATCCCTGGAAACAGCTGCTGGCGATGGCCCGCGCGGTCACCGCACGCGATTTTACCCAGCGCACGCACATTAGCGGGCGCAACGAGATGGCCATGCTCGGCCAGGCACTCAATACCATGTCGGCAGAGCTCTCCGAGAGCTACGCGGTGCTGGAGCAGCGCGTACAGGAAAAAACGGCCGGGCTGGAGCAGAAAAACGAGATCCTCTCTTTCCTCTGGCAGGCCAACCGTCGCTTGCACATGCAGGTGCCGCTATGTGAGCGCCTCTCTCCGGTGCTGAACGGCCTGCAAACGCTGACCCTGCTGCGCGATCTGGAGCTGCGGGTCTACGATGTGGAAGACGAAGAGAACCACCAGGAATTTACCTGTCAGTCCGATATGTCCTGCGATGACAAAGGCTGTCATCTTTGCCCTCGCGGCCTGCCGCCGCTGACCTCCGGCGGCACGACCCTGAAGTGGCGCCTGACGGATAGCCACACTCAGTACGGCATTCTACTGGCCACCCTGCCAACCGGACGCCACCTGAGCCACGACCAGCAGCAGCTGGTGGATACGCTGGTTGAACAGCTGACGGCCACGCTGGCGCTCGACAGGCATCAGGAAAAACAGCAGCAGTTGATCGTCATGGAAGAGCGCGCGACCATCGCCCGCGAGCTGCACGACTCCATCGCCCAGTCGCTTTCCTGTATGAAAATGCAGGTGAGCTGCCTGCAGATGCAGGATGCGGAGATGCCCGACAGCAACAAGCAGCTGCTCAGCCAGATCCGCAACGAGCTGAACACCTCCTGGGTGCAGCTGCGCGAGCTGCTGACCACCTTCCGTCTGCAGCTGACCGAGCCGGGCCTGCGCCCGGCGCTGGAATCCAGCTGTCACGAATTTAGCGCCCGGCTGGGGTTCCCGGTGAAGCTGGATTACCAGCTGCCGCCGCGCTTTGTCCCCTCCCATCAGGCCATACATTTACTGCAGATCGCCCGCGAAGCGCTGAGCAACGTGCTTAAACACGCTGAAGCAACGGCGGTCACGGTCACCGTCAGCCAGCACGACAATCAGGTGAAACTGACGGTTCACGATAACGGCCGCGGCGTGCCGGAAAATGCCGAACGCACTAACCACTATGGTTTAATCATTATGCGAGACCGCGCCCAAAGCCTGCGCGGTGATTGCCAGGTTCGCCGGAGAGAGACGGGCGGCACGGAAGTTGTCGTCACCTTTATTCCCGAGAAACCGCTTACAACTGCTCAAGGAGATACCCATGACTAATCAGGAACCGGCATCCATCCTGTTGATCGACGACCATCCGATGCTGCGTACTGGCGTGAAACAGCTGGTCAGCATGGCGCCCGATATCACCGTGGTGGGCGAAGCCAGCAACGGCGAACAGGGCATTGAGCTTGCCGAATCCCTCGATCCCGATCTGATCCTGCTCGATCTGAATATGCCGGGCATGAACGGACTGGAGACCCTCGACAAGCTGCGGGAAAAATCGCTTTCCGGACGCATCGTCGTCTTTAGCGTGTCGAACCATGAAGAGGATGTGGTCACGGCGCTGAAGCGCGGGGCGGATGGCTATCTGCTGAAAGACATGGAGCCGGAAGATCTGCTTAAGGCGCTGCAGCAGGCGGCGGCGGGCGAGATGGTATTGAGCGAAGCCTTAACGCCGGTGCTGGCCGCCAGCCTGCGCGCTAACCGCGCCACCTCTGACCGTGACGTCAGCCAGCTCACGCCGCGCGAGCGCGACATTCTCAAGCTGATTGCCCAGGGCCTGCCGAACAAGATGATCGCTCGCCGCCTGGACATCACCGAAAGCACGGTCAAAGTGCACGTGAAGCATATGCTGAAGAAAATGAAGTTAAAATCTCGCGTTGAAGCCGCCGTGTGGGTGCATCAGGAACGCATTTTCTAAGGATTACTCCTCCGGCAGCAGCTTCCAGCGCGGGTCGTCATCAGGCAATGCGACCAGCGGCTGCACCACAGCAAGCGTGATCTCATTGGACGAGACGCGCTGGCCTTTCTCATCTTCTACCACCGCCGAGAGGTGCCAGCGGTTTGTCGCACCTTCCTGTTCATTCCAGGCAGGTATAATCACGCTCCAGCCGTCTGCGCTGTTACTTTTGGCCGGCGACGTCAGGCTCAATGCCTGCGTATCCCCCTGCCAGTGGATCTGACGGATGCCGTGCGTGCTGCGAACCTGCAGCTTCAGCATAACGGTCTCGCCCCCTTTCAGATCCCACGGCGGCGTGGCCAGCCAGACGGACAGCGTTTTACGCTGGCGGAACTCCATCACCGGCAGGCTAGTGCGCTCCGGTGAATCGTAGCGGCTGCCGCGCAGGGATCGCGTCGCGGCGACCTCATCGGCGGAAAGCTGCTTAGCCAGCGGCACGCCAAAGCGGTAGTTGAGCTTCAGCCCAAGGTTATTCTGGCTCTCGCCGCTTTCGCCCTGCTTGTGCCCGGCGGTCAACGTGACCAGCGGAACGGGGGTATAGTTAAGCCCCAGATTGACCGCAACCGGGTTGTGGTAACCGGTTCCACTGTTGAACAGGTCAACGTTATCGCCAAAGTACTGCTCAACGCTAACGCTGGTGTTCAGGTGATGAAACCACGGCAACCAGGCTTTAGCGGTCACGTCATATCCGCGCGCCATGCGCTGCTCCTGAACGTCAGATCGCGCGCGCCATCCGGCAAAGGGCTGATAGTAGTTCGCTGAGAGGCGCAGATTTTCCCCCCACGCTTCCGCTCCCAGCCCGGCACGCTGCAGGTTTTCATCCAGAAGATTATCGTAAAAGGTGTTGTAGCCCAGCAGCCATTTCCCGGCGACCCAGCGCTGACCGATTCCGGCGTTACTGACCAGGCCATCCGTCTGCTGCGTCAGGCCAAGCTGGCTCCAGCTGAGGTAACGGTTAGTATCATTCCACGGGATGAACCAGCTCCCGCTGCTGCCGTTAAATTTGCCGTCATTATCCACCAGCACGTTCACGCTGGCGTTTCCCCAGGGCGACAGCCAGGACTCAATCTGCTGGTTCACTTCCCCGCTTACCGCGTCGCGCACCTGACCAAAGGCAAACTGACGCGCCTGCTCGCCGGTCGTCAGCCCGTTGTCGGTCATGCTGGCTTCACCGAAGGCTTTCGCCATTTCGGCGAGGTGTTTCTCCCCTTCGCCCGTTGGCGCCGCCAGGCCGAGATCGGGCAGACTATCCCCATTATTATCAAAGGGGTGCTGCGCCTGATGCATAAAGGAATTCGGCGCACCGTGAACGGCTCCGACCGTAAGAAGGGGGAGTAAAAACAGCAAACGAATGCGGGACGATACAGCCATCAACGTCGTCAATAAGAACCTGTGTTTATGAATAAACTCTTATTATGTTAACGCGATAAGCCCTGAAATGCAGTTCTGGCGGACATTTCAGGATTATCCTGAAACAGCCCTTTCAGCTCCGGCACGCAGGAACCACAGTTCGTACCACAGCGCAGCTTCGCCCCCAGCGCGGTGACGGAATCACACCCTCCGGCAATCGCCTCCCTTATCGCCTCTTCCCCGACGCTGAAACAGCTGCAGATAATGCGTCCCGGATCCATCGCCTTCCCGACGCTCTGCCCGTTCAACAGGGCGTGGCGTTCTGCGGGCAGCACGGGGGGTGAATGAAAAGCGGCTTCAATCACCGTATGCGCCAGCGCCGGTAACGCGGTACCTTCCCAGAAACCCAGCATAAGCTGGCCTTCATGCCAGGCCAGCACGCTGCTGCGTTCACCGGTCTGCGCAACCTGCAGCTGCCAGCCCCGGCCGCTGGCGTATTCCATTACCCACGACAGCAGCGGTTTATCGCACGCCACCGTCAGGCGTGAAGCTTTACGCCACCAGTAAACCGAAGAGGGCATTTCCAGCCCTTCGCGGGCATAGAGTTCTCCCAGCCAGACGGGCTGCCAGGGCTGGATTCTGACGGCGGTTTGTTTACTCTCCGGCTGGCCCGAAACCGGATCGCAGCGCCCTTCCACCAGCGCATTCACCTTCCCCTGGCGGGCAAACTCAGCGTTCCAGTGCATCGGGCAAAAGCGTTCCCTTCACGCTGGGCGTCGCTGATGCGCACTCTTGCTACCATGACGCCGCGCGGCGAACTGATGCGCGCCAGCTGGCCGTCGCACAGGGAAAACCGAATGGCGTCTGCGGGGCAAACCTCAACAAAGGGTTCGGCGATATGCTGCATCAGTCTGGCCACATATCCTGTTCGCGTCATGGTATGCCACTGATCGCGAATGCGCCCCGAGTTGAGAATCAGCGGGTACAACGCGCTGACCGTTGCACCGTGCGACTGTGGGTCAACGGGAACAATGTTTCGGCACGGGAAATCCCCCCCAGGCCACTGCCAGGGCTCAAGCCGCTCCCACTCCTCACGGGTTAACGTAGCCAGGCCGTGAAGGTTTAACGCCCGCGCGCCGTCATTTTCAAAGGCCGTCAGCGCCGCATGCTCGCAAAAAATCTCGTGGGGATGCAGCCAGGCAAAGGCGTCACCGTGCCCCAGCCGTTTCGCCACCTGCGCGACGATCCACCAGTCCGGCTTTGCCTCACCGGGCGCGGGCAGGAACGCGCGCTGGCGCGAAATGCGTCGCTCGGAATTGGTTACCGTGCCGTCCTTCTCTCCCCATGCCAGCGCCGGAAAGCGAATATGGGCAAACCGGCTGGTGTCGGTATCATTCATCACCTCAGAGACAATGACCAGCGGGCAGCGCCCCAGCGCCTGACACACCGCGTGGCTGTCCGGCAGCGACACGGCGGGGTTAGTGCCCATGATCCACACTGCCTTCACCTCGCCGCGGGCAATGGCGTCAAACAGCTCCACCGCCATCAAGCCCGGCGTCTGCGCCAGCCGTTCCGTTCCCCAGAAACGCGCCACCCGCGAGAGATCGTCCGGCTCAAAGTTCATGTGCGCCGCCAGCTGGTTTGCCAGCCCGCCCACCTCTCTTCCGCCCATCGCGTTTGGCTGTCCGGTCAGCGAAAACGGGCCGCAGCCCGGACGGTTAAATTTTCCGCTGGCAAGGTGCACGTTAATGATGGCGCTGCATTTGTCGCTGCCGCTGGAGGACTGGTTGATTCCCATGGTGTAGAGCGTGATGGCCCGGGGCGCCGTCACAAACCAGTCGTAAAACGTACCAATATCCTGCGGCGAGAGGCCGCAAAACGCCGCCACGCGGGATATCGGCCACGCGTCCGTTCCCTGAATGACATTAAGCAGACCGACGAACAGCCCGGCGTCGCTGCCGGGAGTGAGCGCCAGATGCAGGTCAGCAATATCACAGGATGCGGTTCTGCGCGGATCGATGACCACCACTTTCATCTCCGGATTGTTGTGCTTTGCCTGTACCAGGCGCTGATAGAGCACCGGATGCGTCCAGGCCGCGTTTGAGCCCACCAGCACCACCAGATCGCTGTTTTCCACATCCTCGTAGCTGCACGGCACGACGTCTTCACCAAAGGCGCGCTTGTAGCCAACGACCGCCGATGACATGCAGAGCCGGGAGTTGGTATCAATGTTCGCCGCGCCGATAAACCCTTTCATCAGCTTATTGGCGGCGTAATAATCCTCGGTAAGCAATTGCCCGGACGCGTAAAACGCCACCGCCTGCGGCCCCCATTTGTCGATAATGTCCTGGAGGCGCTCGCCTGCGGCTCCCAGCGCCTGCGCCCAGGCCACCTCAGCACCGTCAACAACGGGGCGCAGCAATCGCCCCTGTAACCCCATTGTTTCCCCCAGGGCCGATCCTTTCACGCACAAGCGGCCAAAGTTCGCAGGGTGGGTTTCATCCCCCCGAACGCTGACCGTTTCACCGTCCACGCGGGCGACCACGCCGCAGCCGACCCCGCAGTAGGGACACGTTGTCCGGGTTTCCGTCATGAGGCCTCCGCACGCATTACCAGGGCATCATTACCGACCCACACCTTGCCGTTCTCAATTTTGACCGGCCAGGCGCGCACCGCGGGTTCGCCGTTCTCCACCTGACAGCCGTCGCGCAGGCGGATACGCTGCTTGTAGAGCGGGGAAATTACCACCGGCTCCCCCGCCGCATCGCCAAGAATGCCGCGGGAAAGCACGTTCGCGCTGCTGCCAGGCTCCCGATCGTCGAGGGCGTAAACGGTTTTGCCAAAGCGGAACAGCGCGATCGGCTTACGCCCAAGCCGCGCGCCGATTCCCGCCTGCTCGGGGATATCGTCGATGCCGCAGATTTCCTGCCAGCGCTTGCTTTCATCAGACGGCGCGACGTTCACCGCCGTGCGGAACAGCGCCAGACGGTTCGGATCGTTAAGCGTGGTTTGCCATTCGCACTGGTAGGTTTCCACCACCTGGGCCATCTCCTGCTCCAGCTCGTGGGCGATGCCCAGGCTGTCGTTGAGGATGACCTCCCGCAGGTAGTCGAGACCGCCTTCCAGGTTGTCCATCCAGGTGCTGGTGCGCTGCAGGCGATCCGCCGTGCGGATGTAGAACATCAGGAAACGGTCTACGGTGCGGATCAGCGTGTCATCATCAAGATCGCTGGCGAAGAGATCCGCATGTCGCGGCTTCATGCCGCCGTTGCCGCACAGGTAGAGGTTCCACCCCTTATCGGTGGCAATCACCCCCACGTCTTTACTCTGCGCCTCGGCGCATTCGCGGGTACACCCTGAGACCGCCATTTTGATTTTGTGCGGTGCGCGCAGGCCTTTGTAGCGGTGCTCGAGCCTGACCGCGAGGCCGGTGGAGTCCTGCACGCCGTAGCGACACCAGGTCGACCCGACGCAGGATTTCACCGTGCGCAGGGATTTGCCGTAGGCGTGCCCGGTTTCAAATCCGGCTTCCACCAGCGCCTGCCAGATCTCCGGCAGTTGTTCGAGCGTGGCGCCAAACAGGTCGATACGCTGGCCGCCGGTGATTTTGCTGTAAAGGCTGTAGCGTTTCGCAATCTGGCCGATGGCGATCAGCCCGTCTGCGGTCACTTCCCCCGCAGGCATGCGCGGCACGATGGAGTAAGTACCGTCCTTCTGGATATTGGCGAAGTAGCGGTCGTTGGTGTCCTGCAGCGGCAGGTGTGCCGGTTTCAGCAGATACTCGTTCCAGCAGGAGGCGAGCACTGACCCCACCAGTGGCTTACAAATTTCGCACCCGTGTCCCTGACCGTAGCGACTAATGAGCTGGTCAAAGGTGCGGATATGGTTGACGCGCACGAGGTGGTAAATCTCCTGACGCGAGTACGGGAAGTGTTCGCAGATGTCCTTTTTCACCTCCACGCCCTGCGCCGCCAGCTGGAACTCCATCACCTGCTTCACCAGTGCGCTACATCCTCCGCAGCCGGTCGCCGCTTTGGTGCACTGCTTAATCGCGCCGATATCCGTTGCGCCCGCACTTACCGCCTGACAGATATCGCCTTTGCTGACGTTATGACACGAACAGATTTGTGCGCTTTCCGGCAGCGCTGCCACGCCGAGCGCTTTTGGCGCACTGCCTGACGACGCGGGTAATATCAGCGTTTCCGGCTCTTTTGGCAGGGCTATCCCGTTGAGCATCATCTGTACCAGCGTGGCGTATTCGCTGGCATCACCCACCAGCACGCCGCCGAGCAGCGTTTTGCCGTCGTGGCTGACCACGATTTTCTTGTAGATTTGCTGCGGGCCGTGCGTCCACTGGTAGCTCAGCGCCCCTGGCGTGCGGCCGTGAGCATCGCCGAACGAGGCCACGTCCACGCCCAGCAGCTTGAGTTTGGTGCTCATATCCGCGCCGGCGAAGGTTTTCTCCTCTCCCGCCAGCGCGGCGGCGGCCACCCTCGCCATCTGGTAGCCGGGCGCAACCAGCCCGAAGATTTTCCCTTCCCACAGGGCGCATTCACCAATGGCCAGCACGTCCGGATCGGAGGTCTGACAGCGGTCGTCAATGCCGATCCCGCCGCGTTCGCCGATAGCCAGCCCGCTGCTGCGCGCCAGCGCGTCCTGGGGACGAATGCCGGCAGAAAAGACCACCATGTCTGTTTCAAGCTGTTCGCCATCGGCAAAGCGCAGCACCAGCCCGCCGTCCGCGGCGGCGATCTCTGTCGTTGCTTTACTGGTATGCACACCGACGCCAAGCGCCTCGATTTTCTTGCGCAGCATCGCCGCGCCGTCGTTGTCGAGCTGGACCGCCATCAGATTGGGCGCAAACTCCACCACGTGAGTTTCCAGCCCGAGCTGCTTCAGGGCATTCGCCGCCTCCAGCCCCAGCAGCCCGCCGCCAATCACGACACCGCGGCGTGAGCCCGCCGCATGCGCCGCAATCTTGTCCAGATCGTCAAGCGTGCGATAAACAAAACAGCCCGGCAGATCGTTTCCCGGCACGGGCGGCACGAACGGGTATGAGCCGGTCGCCAGCACCAGCTTGTCCCAGTGGGTCTCATGCCCGCTGGCGGTACGCACCACGCGCGCGTCGCGATCGATAGCGACAATCTGCTGCGACAGGCGCAGCTCAATGCCGTTGTCGGCAAAGAAATCCCCCTCCACCAGCGAAAGCGACGCCGCGCTGCGGCCGCCAAAATATTCCGACAGATGCACGCGGTCATAGGCGGCATAGCGCTCCTCGCCAAAGACAACGATCTGATACTGCTGATGCAGATTGCGGTTAACGCAGTCTTCGAGAAAATGATGGCCGACCATACCGTGCCCAACCACCACCAGAGTAGGTTTTGTCATAGCGTTCTGTCCTGCAACCTGCGGTTGCGTAGTGAAACGATCGAACAGCCAGTCCGCGTGCGCGGGCGCAGCCGTTGCCAGTAAATCGGTAAATGTTGCCGCGCTGCGGCAGTCCCCCATCAGCAGCACGCCAGCCAGCGCCCCCTGATGGATCAGTAAGCGACGATAGTGACGGGTCAGCGGATCCCATGCGCTCCATACCACATCGCCCTCCTGCTCTGCCGCGCGACCGAGGCTGAACAGCTCCACGCCGGTCACCTTGAGGCGCATGCCGTTGTCGGTCAGGGCAAACGGCGCGGTAACATCTCCGGCCAGCCGGGCGGCGAGGATATCCGCCTGCGCCAGACAGGGGGCGACCAGGCCAAACGTCTTGCCGTCAATTTCACAGCATTCGCCAATGGCGTAGACGTCCGGCGCGGAGGTTTGCATCTGGTGATCCACCACGATGCCGCGCGCGCAGCGAATGCCGCTGGCCTGCGCCAGCACGACGTTGGGCTGCACGCCCGTCGCCAACACCACGCGCGCCGCAGCGACGCTGCGTCCGTTCAGCAGCGTCACGCTATTCCCGTCAATCGCCGCGATGCCAGAGGCGAGCTCACAGCGCACGCCCCGCGCCGCCAGCGCCTCTTCCAGCAGCACGCCCGCCTTCTCATCCAGCTGCTGCTCCATCAGCCACGGACCGCGATGAACAAGGGTGACGTTGTCCCCTGAGCGCGCCAGCGCTGCCGCCGTCTCAACCCCGAGCACGCCGCCGCCCAGCACTACCGCCGGACCGGCGATCGCCCGAATGGCCCGGATATCCTCAAGGGTACGGAACGTGAAGACATGCGGCGCATCGCAGCCGGGGATCGGCGGAACAAAGGGCGTTGATCCGGTGGCAAACACCAGCGCATCCCAGCCCAGCGGGCGGGCGGTGGTTTGCACTTCCCGCGTGTCCACATTCACGGCGAGCGCCTTTTCGCCCCGCAGCACCGTCACGCCCCGTTCCTGATACCAGTCGTCATTCTGAAGACAGATGCCCGCCGCCGTTTTTTCACCGCCCAGCACCGGCGAAAGTTGGATGCGGTTATAGGCATGCTCCGGCTCGTCACCGATGACGGTAATGGCGAAACGATCGGCAGCACGCCCGGTGAGCGAGGCAATCAGCCGCGTGGCCGCCATGCCATTCCCGATAATGACCAGTCGCATCAAAGCCCCCTCGCTACGCCGCTTTCGGCTGCTTTTCATAGAGGAAATGCAGGATCTGCTGGCGCATGTGGTGATAGCGGCTGTCGTCAGCCAGCTGCACCCGGTTACGCGGGCGCGGCAGGTCAACGTGCAGGATCTCCCCGACGGTCGCCGCCGGGCCGTTGGTCATCATCAGCACGCGATCGGAGAGCAGCACCGCCTCGTCCACGTCGTGGGTAATCAGCACG
This sequence comes from Enterobacter sp. FB, assembly GCF_000805795.1. Lineage (NCBI taxonomy): Bacteria > Pseudomonadati > Pseudomonadota > Gammaproteobacteria > Enterobacterales > Enterobacteriaceae > Enterobacter > Enterobacter sp. FB. Next base: position 1,812,152 of record NZ_JSZC01000013.1, read on the forward strand.
ATGGTGGTGTTCAGCGCCTGCTGGATCTGCATCACCGAGTCCTGCAGATGGGCGCGCGTCAGCGCATCCAGCGCGCCGAAGGGTTCATCCATCAGCAGGACTTTCGGCTTCATCGCCAGCGCGCGGGCAATCCCGACGCGCTGCTTCATGCCGCCGGAGATCTCCCCCGGGCGCTTGTGCAGGGCGTGCCCCATCTGCACGCGGTCGAGGTTGTGCTCAATCCACTCCCGGCGCTCCGCCTTGCTCATGCTGTGGCGAAACACGTGATCTACCGCCAGGGCCACGTTGTCGAAGCAGGTGAGCCACGGCAGCAGCGAATGGTTCTGGAATACCACCGCGCGCTCCGGACCCGGCCCGGCAATTTCGCGGTTGTCGCAAATCAACCCGCCTTCCGTCGGCAGCGTGATCCCAGCGATAAGGTTAAGCAGCGTCGATTTACCGCAGCCGGAGTGCCCAATCAGGCTGACGGTTTCGCCCTCATGGATATCAAAGGAGACGTTCTGCAGCGCCAGAAATTCGCCGCTGGCGGTGGAAAAACGCTGGCTCACGGCCTGGACCTGGATTAATGGTTTCATGTTCGCTCCTTATTTTTCCTGCCAGCTAAAGCGACGGGCGATCAGCATCAGCCCCTGCTCCAGCAGCAGCCCGACCACGCCAATGATGACGATGGCGATGAGAATGTTTTCGACGTTGAGGTTGTTCCACTCGTTCCAGATCCAGAAACCGATCCCTAAACCGCCGGTCAGCATCTCGGCGGCGACAATCACCAGCCAGGCGATGCCGATGGAGAGGCGCACCCCGGTCAGCACCGCGGGCAACACCGCCGGGAAGAGAATGCGGCGCATGATGGTCCACTCGGAAAGCTGCAGCACCCGGGCCACGTTGAGGTAGTCCTGCGGAATACGCCGCACGCCTTCGGCGGTGTTGATCACCATCGGCCAGATGGAGCAGATAAAAATGGTCCAGCTCGACGCGGGCTCCGCTTTCTGGAACAGCAGCAGGCCGATGGGCAGCCAGGCCAGCGGGCTAACCGGGCGTAACAGCGCGATCAGCGGGCCGAACATGCGCGAAAAAAAGGTGAAGCGGCCAATCAGGAAACCGAGCGGGATCCCGGCGAACGCGGCCAGGCCAAAGCCCACCGCCACGCGCTGTAATGAGGCGAGCACGTTCCAGCCGATGCCCATGTCGTTTGGCCCGTCGCGATAAAACGGATCGGCAAACAGGGTAATAGCGGAATCGAGCGTGCTGAGCGGCGTCGGGAAACCTTTGCTGTTAATCGCCGCCAGCTGCCAGAGCACCACCAGCAGTCCCAGCCCCAGAAAAGCCGGAATGATGCGCTGAAGGATCGCGTTAATCCGACGCGCAAACGTCGGCGTACGGCGGCGAACCTGCACCGGAGGCAGGACAATCACCTCTCCACTCTCCGGCGTCTCGTGTGATTTTGTCTTTTGTAGATGCTGCATAATCAGGCCCCTTTACGGTGAATGGCGAAACGGCTGGCGTATCCTTCCGGGTCGGTACCGTTCCAGACGGTGCCGTCCATCAATGTGCTGCTGCGTAGTGGTGAAGTCGGTGTGGTAATGCCCCCCACCGCCGTGGCGGCATCCTGCCAGACCGCCGTCTGGTTAATGCGTTGTGCGATGCCCGCGTAGTCCGGGGCGGCTTTGAGCAAGCCCCAGCGGCGGAACTGGGTTAAGAACCACATGCCGTCGGAGTGATACGGATAGCTGACGGCCCCCTCGTTGAAGAAGCGGATCGGGTGCGCGTCCTGCCAGCGCTGGCCCAGGCCGTTGTCGTACTCGCCGAGCATGCGTCCGGTGAGATACTGCTCTTTGCAGTTGAGCCACGCCCGGCGGGAGAGGATCTGCGCGGTTTCGCGTTTGTTTTCCGGAGAGGCCTCAATCCAGCGCGCCGCCTCCAGCACGGCGCTCACCAGCGCCCGGGCGGTGTGCGGGTTTTTCTCCACCCAGTCGCGACGCGTCCCGAGGATTTTTTCCGGATGGTCGGCCCAGACAGACTGCGACGTGGCGGCGGTAAAACCGATGCGGTCGTTGATGGCACGCGCGTTCCACGGCTCGCCGACGCAAAAGCCGACCATGTTGCCAATGCGCATGTTCATCACCATCTGCGGCGGCGGCACCACCACCGTGCGCACGTCGTCAAAGGGGTGAATGCCCGCGCTGGCCAGCCAGTAGTAGAGCCACATGGCGTGCGTCCCGGTCGGGAAGGTGTGCGCGAAGGTATAGGTGCCAGGCGCCTGCTGCCCAATCCGCTTTTTCAGCCCGTCAAGGTCATGAACGCCCTTCTCTGCCAGATCGCTGGAGAGCGTAATCGCCTGGCCGTTCTGGTTGAGGGTCATCAGGTTAGCCATCTGCTGTGGCTTGCCGGCGATGCCCAGCTCCAGTCCGTACAGCAGGCCGTAGAGAATGTGCGCGGCATCGAGTTCGCCCGCCACCAGCTTGTCGCGCACCGCCGCCCAGCTCGCCTCTTTGGTGGGCACGATGGTAATACCGTATTTTTTATCAAACCCTTTCAGCGCCGCGATAACCACCGGGGCACAGTCGGTCAGCGGGATAAACCCGATGCGCACTGTTTCCTGCTCCGGTTTATCCGAGCCTGCCGCCCATGCGGCCTGCATGACACCCGGCAACAGTATTGCACCACTCGCCAGCATGCTGGCCTGCAAAAAACGCCGTCTCGACAAATCCGCCATGACCACTCCTGAAAAAAAACCAAAAAAAAGCGCCCACGGTGCCGAAGCACCAGTGGACGCCTTTATCCCGAAGACGGATGCACCGCCGTTGGCGCATCGTCAAAAATGGTTAATCTGATAATGCAAAGTGAATGCCAGGTTTTAACACACTGTTTCTTGCGGCGCTTACCGTTATTCCCTCGCCTTTACGCACCGCAAACAGGCATAAAATGCCCACTGACCGTGCAGCTACTCCTTTGGTGTTACCTGCCATACATTCTTAACCATGAGCAGCGCGCGGGCGATATCCACCATCCTTTGGTTCTTGTCCATCGCCATTTTGCGCAGCGCCGTCCAGGCCTGTTCCTCACTCATATTCTGGTGGGTCATCAGCACGCTCTTCGCTTTATCAATGATTTTGCGCTCTTCAAGCGTATCGCGCAGCGACGCAAGCTGACGTGAGAGCTGCTCTATCTCGCGCGCCTGCTGGCGAACCAGGGTAAGCAACGGTTTTTCCGGATAGCGGATCGGCGGGTCATCCTGTTCATCGCCGGGGAGCGCGTACTCATCGTCACGGTGAATGCATTCGTCCACCGCGACCATCAGATCGGCGATGATCGTCTCCTCCAGCGTGCGCAGATGCTCAAGGCGCGCGGTTTGCAGAGCAAACCAGGCCAGCGCGGTAAGGCCGTTATCGGCGGCGGGCTGGCGGGTACAGGCCACGCGCCGGAGCTGCTCCGTTTCACGATCGGGCTGACAGTGCATTGAAAAGGTGGTCTGAACGTCAGCGGCGCTGTGTGAGAGAAAGATCTCAAAGCAGGCCTGCTGCCCGTCAATGCGGTCAACCAGCCTCTGACGAGTCACATCATCGAAAAAACCCTGCGTGAAGCCAATCGCCCCCAGCGCACGCTCCTGTCCCGCCAGCTCTTTGCCCTGCATCAGGCTATAGAGCGCGACAAAACGTCCTGCGATTTGCGGATCGTCAATGCTGTCATTAAGCTGCGGCACGATACTGAGCAGATGGCGAAGCATGCGGGAGTAGTGTTCCATCGCCTGGGGTGCCGTTACCGTCTGCTGAATCACACCGTCACGCAGCGCGGGAAGCGTCTCCAGGCTCACGAGCGCGCCGCCGATGCGTTCACAGACGGCACTTCCCGGAATCGGCGACTGTGTTTCAAGAATGGCGTAAAGGGCTGAGAGGTTTTCATCCACCAGCGCCCGGCTGGCTTTGCATTCGGGAGCGTACAGCTTGCCCTGTGAGCAGAGCCAGACGTTGGACGCCCCGCGCTCGCACTGTAACATGTGCACCAGTTGGCTAATGCCGTGCACAAGCACGCCCAGCTGTGCCAGCTTGCTGAACTGCTCCTGGCGCATCATTTTTGCGCGCGTGAGCCATTCGGCAGCGCCTGGCGAAATGCCTGCCATTAATGTCATGCTTACTCTCCCGGACAGCGAAACTCCGGGGAATTAAGCAATATTCGTGCCTTTATAAGAACAGGAGTCAACATGCAGAAGATTGTGATCGTCGCCAACGGTGCGGCCTACGGCAGCGAATCCCTTTTCAACAGCCTGCGCCTGGCGATCGCGCTACGTGAAAAAGAGAGCGATCTGGCGTTACGCCTCTTTTTAATGTCGGACGCCGTCACCGCCGGGCTGAAGGGACAAAAGCCGGCCGAAGGCTATAACATTCAGCAGATGCTGGAGATCCTGACCGCACAAAACGTGCCGGTGAAGCTGTGCAAAACCTGCACCGACGGGCGCGGCATGACCGGACTGCCGCTGATTAATGGCGTAGAAATTGGTACGCTGGTTGAACTGGCCGAGTGGACGTTGTCCGCTGATAAAGTATTAACTTTTTAATAATAAACCCGTAAAAATATTATTTTCTTATGGACGCGGTTTCAGCATCAAGTTTACCTGCGGGGTTGCCGATAGGCATGGAAACAACACAGCAGGTATTTCACTTATGTTCAGATCGATTCGTGCACGCATCATCGCGGCGACGGCAGGCTGTCTGGTCGTCGCCCTTCTCCTCAACACCGTTATTAACTTCCAGGTCACACGCCAGGATAACCAGCAGTCCCAGCGCGATATTCTGACCAGCACCAGCGCCAGCCATAACATGGCGATTGCCGACTGGGTAAAAAGCAAGATGACGGTTATCGCCTCTGCCCAGACCGTTGCGCTGAGTGACGACCCGGTTCCGGTGTTTAAACAGCTTGCGCAGGCGGGTGGATTCACCAACGTTTATGTCGGCTACGCCAGCAAAACGGCGAAATTCTCTGAGCCCGCGGGCGTACCTGCGGATTATGACCCGACCATTCGCCCGTGGTATCAGCAGGTGGTCAGCGCGGACGGCCCGGTCGTCACCGCGCCTTACGTTGATGCAGGTACCGGTAAACTGGTGGTGACCTTCGCCGTGCCGGTGAAAGAGAATGGCGCCCTGAAAGCGGTGGTGGCGGGCGATGTGGCCATGGACAGCGTGGTGGCGAACGTGCGCGGGATCCATCCAACTCCGTCCAGCAGCGGCTTGCTTCTGAACAGTGACGGCAGCGTGATTGCGGCTAACGATCCGGCTCTGACGCTTAAACCGTTTGCTGAGACCATCAAAGGCATCGATTTTGCTGCGCTGAAAAGCGGTAACCTTGTCGACGGTACGCTGAACGACGTCGAAAAAACCTTCGTGGCGACAGCCGTGCCGGGCACAAACTGGCTGCTGGTCGTCGCCCTCGACAGCGGTGACGCCACCTCCGGCATGCGTTCCCTGCTTAAGGCCTCGGCGATTTCGCTGGTGATCCTGGCGCTGCTGAGCGCGGCCATTGTTCACCTCCTGATTGCCCGTCTGCTGAAGCGCCTGTCGGACATTCGCGACGCGATGCACAACATTGCCAACGGGACTAACGACCTGTCGCAGCGTCTGCCTGACAGCGGTGAGGACGAGGTGGCGCAGATTGCCCAGGCCTTTAACGCCTTCAGCGATAAGCTGTCGGTGGTGATGGTGCAGCTCCGTGATGCCAGCGAGTCGGTGAAAAACGCCGCTCAGGAGATTGCGGCGGGTAACCAGGATCTCTCCGGACGTACCGAGCAGGCAGCATCCAGCCTGCGCGAGACGGCCAGCGCCGTAGAGCAGATCACCGCCTCCGTGACGCAGTCGAACGAATCGGCGGCGGAAGCAAATGACCAGGCGAGCAAGGCCTCCGCGGCCGCTGCGCGCGGCGGCGAGGTGGTATCCCAGGCGATCAGCACCATGCAGTCCATCGAAGTCGCGTCGGCTAAAATTGGCGATATCACCAGCGTGATTGACGGCATCGCGTTCCAGACCAACATTCTGGCGCTGAACGCCTCCGTCGAGGCGGCCCGTGCCGGCGAGCAGGGGCGCGGGTTTGCCGTGGTGGCGGGCGAAGTGCGTAACCTGGCGAGCCGTAGCGCCCAGGCGGCGAAAGAGATCAAATCGCTGATTGATTCCACCACCGACAGCGTGGCCACCGGCTCCCGCTACGTGCATCTGGCCGGGGAAAGCATGGACGAGATCCGCTCCAGCATCGGCAGCGTCTCCGGCATCATGCGCGAAATCTCCATCGCCACCAGCGAGCAGATGAAAGGCATTCACGAGATTAACCACGCGGTGACCCATCTCGACCGCATGGTCCAGCAGAACGCCGAGCTGGTCGTGCAATCCGCCGCTGCCGCGGGCGCCCTGCAGAGCCAGGCGGGCGACCTTGCTGAAACCGCCGGCCATTTCCGCATTTAATTTTCCACTGGCGCGCGTTTAGCGGGTAAAACGCGCGTCAGCTGAAATTTTGAGGAATTTTGTCATTTTTGTTTAATCGTTATGCCATTTTTTGATCAAAATCAGCATCCCTCCCCCTCCCCTTTGGTGTTATGCCATGAGTGAATTGTGAACAACATCACGCTCGGATATGGCAGCAGGGAGAGCGTTGTTTAAGACTACGGGGTAAAAAATGGCACTGGTAAAAACAAGTTTGAAACTGTTTGGCGGGGATACGGTAGTGGTGCGTTGCTCAGAGCGCTGCCGTATTCATCTGATGAGTGCGAAAGCACAAAAACAATCCCAGGCGGATATTCTCACCGTGCAGGATGATAACGCCTGGCTTACCGTGCCGTATACCGGCACCTGGGATGTGCTGATCGACAGCCACAGCCAGTCGCTGGAGCATTCTGTCAGTTACGTAGCAGCTTAAATTACGCGCCCGGCCAGCCGGGCGTATTATCAGGCAAAACCCGGTCGCAGCGTGCCGTTGAGCGGGTTTCCTTCCAGCAGCGCCTTCACCTTCACCACCAGCTCATTCAGACAATCGTCCTTCATGCCGAGGCGGGTCAGCTCCTGATCGAGAGAGAAAAGATACTGCGCGTTGGTACCCAGCGGCCCGCTGGCGGCGGCAATTAACGGGGCAATCACCTGCGTGCGGGTGTCCGCTTCATACAGCGGATGGCGCGGGTCCATAATAAACACCAGCGCATTGACGGTGCGTCCGTCGTCCAGCTCCAGCTTACACCAGCTCGGCATGTAGCAGCCGGTGATCATCTCACGCTTCCAGAGCAGCGTAAGCTCCTCTTCCAGCGTGGCATCCGGGAGGCGATACGCCACGCCCGTGGTGCGTCCGCCCTCTTTCAGTGCAAGCATACGCCCGGGCTGGCACGCGCTGCCGCGTCCGGCCGTCAGGCGCAGGCAAAATGCGCGGTGCCAGCCGGGCAACGTGCCCGTTGCCGATTCGACAAATTCGAGCGCCGGGTTCCACATCAGTGAACCATAGCCAAAAATCCATACCGGGCCATCATCCGGGCGGCAGGCAAGCGTGGCAGCGAGCGACGCCGCACGTTGTTCAGCTGACCAGAGAAGCGATTCCTCAATAGCACCAAATGCCGTCTTACAATCTGCCTTCATTAAGAAATCACGCGTTAACACTTTCCACCTCCGCCACTGCATGCTTCCTTGCGACATCTGTAATTCGCCTTCCCGGCCTTAGGTGCTGGTCATTTTGCCAGCAGTTGAATAACGATAAGCAATTAGCGGACCAGTTGCAATACAACGGCAGTTCAACCGCCTGAAAAGTCAAAATGAAGGCAGCGAATTATTTCAGGGCTATTTCTTTTTATGCCATTTATCGTCGTCTCCTTTTTCATATTCATGTTTTACGGCGGCCCAGGCGACTTTGTGTGCCGTCTCTTCACGGCTGGCATCATCCCGGCGATCGTCTTTATCTTTGTACTGTTCCCAGGCACTGTTAAACGCCTCTTTGTAGATATCCTGCGCGTGAGCGGGCAGCACGTTTTGCACATTATCGGGTAATTCGCGTTTCGTTTTATAAGGCATCACTCACCTCTCTTTTGGTTAAAGAGATAAGTGTGGACGACGATATGGCAGCGTGCCACCCACACTTCATTTATGAATGATCGAAAACATTAACTTATTGTTATTTAACAAATATTAGGAGAATATGGTGAATTACAGGAATCAGGCGTGATAATTATTAAAAAAGGTAAAATTAAGTAAAAAATAAAGGGCATTTAACAGAGATCTGTTAATTTAATGACCTCAAAAATCTATCTATAATTACAAGCACCTGCATTGATGGAGAAGCACATGACAGCAACACACGAGGCGGTAAAGACCCGCCACAAGGAGACGTCTCTCATTTTCCCGGTTCTGGCACTGGCTGTGCTGCTCTTCTGGGGAAGCAGTCAGTCACTGCCAGTGGTGGTTGGTATCAATATTCTTGCCCTGGTCGGTATCTTAACCAGCGCCTTTAGCGTCGTTCGCCATGCGGACGTACTGGCCCACCGTCTGGGCGAACCCTACGGATCGTTAATTCTCAGCCTTTCCGTTGTTATTCTCGAAGTCAGCCTGATTTCCGCGCTTATGGCGACCGGCGATGCCGCGCCGACGCTGATGCGCGACACGCTCTACTCGATCATTATGATTGTGACGGGCGGCCTGGTGGGCTTCTCTCTGCTGTTGGGCGGGCGTAAATTCGCGACCCAGTATATGAACCTGTTCGGCATAAAACAGTATCTGATTGCCCTCTTCCCGCTGGCGATTATCGTGCTGGTCTTCCCGATGGCGCTGCCGGGTGCCAACTTCTCCACCGGTCAGGCGCTGCTGGTTGCGCTGATTTCCGCAGCCATGTACGGCGTGTTCCTGTTGATTCAGACCAAAACGCACCAGAGCCTGTTTGTGTATGAGCATGAAGACGACAGCGACGACGATGACCCGCACCACGGTAAGCCGTCGGCCCACAGCAGCGCGTGGCATACGGTTTGGCTGATCGTGCATCTGATTGCGGTGATTGCCGTCACCAAGATGAACGCCAATCCGCTGGAAACGCTGTTAACCGAACTGAACGCGCCGGTAGCGTTTACCGGTTTCCTGGTGGCGCTGCTGATCCTGTCCCCGGAAGGGCTGGGGGCACTGAAAGCCGTCTTAAACAATCAGGTGCAGCGCGCCATGAACCTGTTCTTCGGCTCCGTGCTGGCGACCATTTCACTCACCGTGCCGGTGGTGACGCTGATTGCCTTTATGACCGGTAACGAACTGCAGTTCGCGCTGGGCGCGCCAGAGATGATTGTGATGGTAGCCTCGTTGCTGCTGTGCCAGATTTCGTTCTCAACCGGACGCACCAACGTGCTGAACGGGGCGGCGCATATGGCGCTGTTTGTGGCTTACTTGATGACAATTTTTGCGTAGCCTTTTTGCCCAGCGGCGCTTCGCTTGCAGGACCTACGGGTTTTGTAGGCCGGGTAAGCAAAGCGCCACCCGGCAATATGCCCCATAAAAAAACCCGCCGAAGCGGGTTTTTTTATTATTTGCTGGTATCCAGCTCATCGAAGCTCTTGACCAGATCGTCAATTGCTTTGATCTGTTTCAGGAACGGCTCCAGCTTATCCAGCGGCAGCGCAGATGGGCCGTCGCATTTTGCGTTATCCGGATCCGGGTGCGCTTCAATGAACAGGCCCGCCAGGCCGGTTGCCATACCGGCGCGCGCCAGTTCGGTCACCTGAGCACGACGGCCGCCGGACGCAGCGCCAAACGGGTCGCGGCACTGCAGCGCGTGGGTCACGTCGAAAATCACCGGAGACTGATTAGAGACGTTTTTCATCACGCTGAAGCCCAGCATATCCACAACCAGATTGTCATAACCGAAGTTGGAACCACGGTCGCACAGGATAACCTTGTCGTTGCCACCTTCGATAAACTTATCGACGATGTTGCCCATCTGACCCGGGCTCACGAACTGTGGTTTTTTCACGTTGATCACGGCACCGGTTTTCGCCATCGCGGCAACCAGGTCGGTCTGGCGAGCCAGGAACGCCGGGAGCTGAATCACATCAACCACGTCTGCCACCGGCTGCGCCTGAGCGGCTTCATGCACGTCGGTGATCACTTTCACGCCAAAGGTCTGCTTCAGCTCCTGGAAAATCTTCATCCCTTCTTCCAGGCCCGGGCCACGGTAAGAGTTGATGGAGGAGCGGTTGGCTTTGTCAAAAGAGGCTTTAAACACGTACGGGATGCCCAGCTTCTGGGTCACGGTCACGTAGTGCTCGCAGATACGCATGGCGAGGTCGCGGGATTCCAGCACGTTCATGCCGCCAAACAGCACGAACGGCAGGTCGTTTGCTACCTTGATATCACCAATGCTAACCACTTTTTGTTTCATAGGATCGCCTTATTCAGGTGTGAATCGGAATTAAGATTAATGCAGTGTAATTTGCTTGTGCGAGATCGCGTTGATCTGCGCACGAATCATTTCGCTAATAGGATCTTCCGGACACTGCTCGACGAAATAGCTCAGATCGTTCAGCGCCACGTGCTCACAATCGAGCTGGGCATAGATCAACCCACGGTCGCGAATTTCGTACGGGTCTTCCGGATTAAACTGCAGCAGCACTTCGCTGGCGCGCAGGGCCAGCTCCATCTGACGCTCTTCCATTAACGCAGACTTCAGCGTATCCAGCAGCTTGCGGATCACTTCTGCGTTATCCGCCTCGTCGAGATCTTCGTTGAAGAGCTCAGCCACCGGGCTGATATTGCCTTTCAGCCACACGTCCAGCGTATGTTCATCCAGCGTATCGCCGTTGAAGGGATTAATGAGCCACATCTCACCGTCCAGCCACTCCGCACGCAGGATCATCTGCGTCGGAAAAATGACCGGCACCAGTGGAATATCCAGGCGATGCGCAACCCAAAGCAAAATAGAACCCAGCGCAACGGCGCTCCCCTGACGATTTTTTAAGACCTGGTCCAGCCATAATGCGTCAGACAGGCGATACACGCCCCGCGTGTCGCAGAAACCCCATTCGCCGTAGAAAAGCTCAAGCAGCTTCTCTAATTGCCAGTCCTGCGGGCGCGCCTGATTGATCTCTTCACGCGCCAGGCAGACCAGATTCTCCAGCTCATCGTAGACGTACTGCGACGTAAAATCGTCGCGGATCATCTCAGAAATCAGGATCATGCCATCGCAAAGCGGCACTTTATTAAATTCGAAATCGGCTAAGGACTTCATGACTTACCCCAGTAACGACCGAGCGTACAGCGACGCCCGGGCGAGATAAAACTCAAAACGATGTAGATGATAACGCCAAACCGCCTTTCAGTCAGCCTTACGCCTTTATCAGTACCTGCGCTCATAACCACTGCCCCAGCGTCAGGCGTTCGTTGCCGCCGTAGTCGCGGCAGGTTTTGACGGCGGCGTAGCCCGCCTCGGTAAAGAGCGCCCGCACGGCTTCCCCCTGCGTCCAGCCATGCTCCACCAGCAGCCAGCCGCCGGAAAGCAAATGTTGTCGTGACGTTGTCACAATGTGATCAAGGTCGGCTAAACCCTCCCTGGCGGCGACCAGCGCCGTCAGCGGTTCGAAGCGCACATCCCCCTGCGCAAGGTGCGGGTCACGCTCGTCAATATAGGGCGGGTTACTGACAATCACTCCGAACGTCTGCTTCTCCAGCGCGCTGAACCAGCTGCTTTGCAGCACCGTCACGTTGGTCAGTCCAAGACGTTCCACGTTACGCTGCGCCAGCGCCACCGCGTCGGGCATCACATCCACCGCCGTGACCGCGCAGTCGGGCCGTTCAGTAGCGAGCGCCAGGGCGATGGCCCCGGTCCCCGTTCCGAGATCGAGAATGCGGCAGGACGATGCGGGTAAGCGCGCCAGCGCCTGTTCAACCAGACACTCGGTGTCGGGGCGCGGGATCAGCGTCGCCGCCGAGACGTAAAGCGGTAACGACCAGAACTCGCGCTCGCCGACCAGGTGCGCCACCGGCTCGCCGGTTTTACGTCGGGCAAGCAGCGCGGCGAGCCGGGCTTCCTGTTCAGCAGTCAGTTCGGTTTCGCCGAAGGCCAGCAGGTACGTGCGGGCTTTACCCGTCACATGCTCAAGCAAAATTTCGGCATCGCGTTTCGGGCTTTCGCTTTCGGAAAGCTCACCGGCAGCCTCACGTAACCAGCGCTGAAAATCCATTATTCCTGCTCGGACAGTGCCGCCAGCTGGTCGGCCTGGTATTCCTGCACGATAGGCTCAATCAGCATATCCAGCTTGCCTTCCATTACTTCGTCCAGACGGTACAGCGTCAGGTTGATGCGGTGGTCAGTCACGCGCCCCTGCGGGAAGTTGTAGGTGCGGTTACGGTCGCTGCGATCGCCGCTGCCCAGCAGGTTACGACGCGTAGACGCTTCCGCCTGCTGGCGTTTCGCCATTTCGGCCGCGTGGATACGTGCGCCCAGCACGGAGAGCGCTTTGGCTTTGTTTTTGTGCTGGGAACGCTCGTCCTGACACTCCACCACGATGCCGGTCGGCAGGTGGGTAATACGGATAGCGGAGTCGGTGGTGTTAACGTGCTGACCACCCGCCCCGGAGGAGCGGAAGGTATCAATACGCAGGTCAGCAGGGTTGATGTCCGGCAGTTCAGCTTCCGGCAGCTCCGGCATCACCGCCACCGTACAGGCGGAGGTGTGGATTCGGCCCTGAGATTCGGTGGCCGGTACGCGCTGCACGCGGTGACCGCCGGATTCAAACTTGAGACGACCATACACGCCGTCGCCGCTGATCTTGGCGATAACCTCTTTGTAGCCACCGTGTTCGCCTTCGTTGGCGCTCATGATCTCCACGCGCCAGCGACGCGACTCGGCGTAGCGGCTGTACATGCGGAACAGATCCCCGGCAAACAGCGCCGCTTCGTCCCCGCCGGTCCCGGCGCGGACTTCCACGAACGCGTTGCGTTCGTCGTCCGGATCTTTTGGCAGCAACAGCACCTGAAGCTGCTGCTCCATCTCCTCAGAACGCGCTTTCGCATCCTGCAACTCTTCCTGCGCCATCTCGCGCATTTCAGGATCGTCGAGCATCATCTGCGCGGTTTCGATATCTTCCTGAACCTGTCGCCAGTCGGTAAAGCATTTAGAAACATCACTTAACTGCGCGTATTCACGTGAAAGTGCGCGAAAACGTTCCTGGTCCGCAATGGTCCCGGCATCCCCGAGCAGCGCCTGGACTTCTTCATGGCGCTCGTGCAGAGCTTCCAGTTTAGCGACGATAGAAGGCTTCATAGGCGTAAGTGCACCTTGTCTTAGAAAATGGGTATAGGGCGCTATTCCAGCCCGAGGCTGTTGCGCAGAATAGTCAGGCGTTCATCATCCCCGTCACGGGCAGCCTGCTGAAGAGATTTGGTTGGGGCATGGATCAGGCGGTTGGTCAGTTTCCACGCCAGATCCTGCATAATCGCCTGCGCGTCGCCGCCCTGCTCCAGGGCCGCTAACGCTTTGGCAGTCAGGTCATCACGCACCTGCTCCGCCTGCCCGCGGTACTCGCGGATGGTCTCGCTGACGCTTTGCGCGCGCAGCCAGGCCATAAACTCACTGGTTTCCTGCTCGACAATGGTTTCCGCCTGCACTGCCGCCGCTTTACGCTGCGCGAGGTTGTGCGAAATGATGCTTTGCAGGTCATCTACGCTGTAAAGATAGGCGTTAGCCAGCTTGCCGACTTCTGGCTCCACATCGCGCGGGACGGCAATATCCACCAGCAGCATCGGCTGATTACGGCGGGACTTCAGCGCGCGCTCCACCATCCCTTTGCCGATAATCGGCAGCGGGCTGGCGGTCGAACTGATAATAATGTCCGCCTCTTTCAGGCGTTCATCGATGTCGCTCAGGGCAACCACCTCTGCCCCCACTTCATCCGCCAGCACCTGCGCGCGTTCGCGGGTGCGGTTAGCGATAATCATCTTTTTCACTTTATGCTCGCGCAGATGGCGCGCCACAAGTTCGATGGTTTCGCCCGCGCCCACCAGCATCACGGTGACGGTAGAAAGGGATTCAAAGATTTGGCGTGCAAGGGTGCAGGCCGCGAAAGCAACAGAAACCGCACTGGCACCAATGTCGGTTTCGGTTCGCACACGCTTCGCCACGGAGAAGGACTTCTGGAACATACGCTCCAGCTCGCTGGCCTTCAGATGCCCTTTTTGCGAATCCGCAAAGGCTTTTTTCACCTGACCCAGAATTTGCGGCTCGCCCAGAACCAGCGAATCCAGCCCGCTGGCCACGCGCATCAGATGGCTGACGGCATCATTGTCCTGATGCCAGTACAGGCTGTTGCGCAGCTCGTCTTCATTGAGATTGTGGTAGTCGCATAGCCAGCGGATCAGCGCTTCGTGCAGGTTGTCCTGCTCTTCCACGCTTAGGTAGAGCTCGGTACGGTTGCACGTCGAGAGCACCACGCCACCCTGCACCATCGGCTGTGCAAGCAGGCTATCCAGCGCCAGGTCGAGCGTATCTGGCGAAAACGTTACGCGTTCTCGCAGCGAAACCGGGGCTGTTTTGTGGTTGATACCGAGTGCTAATAGGGTCATGTTGAGCGGGAGTAGTACCAGCGTTAATAAGGTTAGCAGAACGCATCATACAGGATGCGCGAGATCAATAAAAGAGACAGCCCCCTTTCGGAGTAATAGGTTACACAACGCTTTGAGATAATTTGAACGTAGACGGTAGCCCCCTTCGACGCTAGCATTAACAGTTATAACTGCAACGTATCTCAAGGATTTGTCCTCATTATGACCCGACTGATTCGCCTGCTGCCCCTGGCGGCACTGGTTCTGACCGCGTGTACCGTCACCCAACCAAAAGGCCCGGGCAAAAGCCCTGATTCACCGCAGTGGCGTCAGCACCAGCAGGACGTCCTTAATTTGAAGCAGTACCAGACGCGGGGCGCCTTCGCTTATCTCTCTGACGAACAAAAGGTTTATGCCCGCTTCTTCTGGCAGCAAACGGGGCAGGACAACTATCGCCTGCTGCTGCTGAACCCGCTGGGCAGCACCGAGCTGGAGCTTATCGCGAAACCGGGCGAAGCGCAGATCACCGATAACAAAGGCCAGCACTACACCGCAACCGATGCCGAAGAGATGATTGGCAAGCTGACCGGAATGCCTATCCCGCTGAACAGCCTGCGCCAGTGGATCCTTGGCCTGCCGGGTGACGCCACCGACTACACGCTTGACGATCAGTATCGTCTGAGCCAGGTGAACTACACCCAGAACGGCAAAACCTGGAAAGTGGTGTACAGCGCCTATGACATCAAGAGTAAACCGTCGCTGCCATCCAACATGGAACTGACCCAGGGCAGCCAGCGCATCAAGCTCAAAATGGACAACTGGATCGTTAAATGATGACCCACTGGCCCTCTCCGGCAAAACTGAATCTGTTTTTATACATTACCGGCCAGCGCGCTGACGGCTATCACACCCTGCAGACGCTGTTTCAGTTTATTGACTATGGCGACACAATTTCTATCGAACTGCGCCAGGACGGGCAGATTTGCCTCCTGACGCCGGTCGACGGCGTGGCGCATGAGGACAACCTGATTGTGCGCGCCGCGCGTCTGCTGATGAACGCCGCTGCGGAATCGGGTCGTCTGCCTGCGGGAAGCGGTGCGGACATCCGTATCGAGAAACGTCTGCCGATGGGCGGCGGCCTGGGCGGAGGCTCATCCAACGCCGCTACCGTGCTGGTTGCACTGAACCACCTTTGGGGCTGCGGGCTGTCGCAGGACGAACTGGCCGCCTTAGGCTTGAGGCTGGGTGCGGATGTCCCAGTGTTTGTTCGCGGTCATGCGGCCTTTGCTGAGGGCGTGGGTGAAATCCTCTCCCCGGTCAACCCGCCGGAAAAATGGTATCTAGTTGCTCACCCCGGCGTGAGCATTCCGACCCCGGTCATCTTTAAAGATCCTGACCTGAAAAGAAATACCCCGATTCGGTCAATAGAAACGTTATTAAATTGTGAATTCAGCAACGATTGCGAGGATATCGCAAGAAAACGTTTTCGCGAGGTTGATGCGGTGCTTTCCTGGCTGTTAGAATACGCGCCGTCGCGCCTGACTGGTACAGGGGCCTGTGTCTTTGCTGAATTTGACACCGAATCCGCCGCTCGTCAGGTGCTTGAGCAAGCGCCGGTTTGGCTGCATGGTTTTGTAGCGCGTGGGATGAACATTTCCCCCCTACAGCAGGCCATTCTGGCGCAGACTGAGTTTCGGTGACAACGTCACCCTGTTCCAGACGTTGCATCGCGCTCTTTAATACACCGCCTGGATAGCCTTTGCCTGGCCCGCACAGTTTACGGCGAACGCTATCCACCACTGGACGCATGCCTGAGGTTCTTCTCGTGCCTGATATGAAGCTTTTTGCTGGTAACGCCACCCCGGAACTAGCACAACGTATTGCCAACCGCCTGTACACTTCCCTCGGCGACGCCGCTGTAGGTCGCTTTAGCGACGGCGAAGTCAGCGTACAAATTAACGAAAATGTACGCGGTGGTGATATTTTCATCATCCAGTCCACCTGTGCTCCAACGAACGACAACCTGATGGAACTGGTTGTTATGGTCGACGCCCTGCGTCGCGCTTCCGCAGGCCGTATCACTGCTGTAATCCCTTACTTCGGCTATGCCCGCCAGGACCGTCGCGTCCGTTCCGCGCGTGTGCCAATTACCGCGAAAGTTGTCGCTGACTTCCTGTCCAGCGTTGGCGTTGACCGCGTACTGACCGTTGACCTGCACGCAGAGCAGATCCAGGGATTCTTCGACGTCCCGGTTGATAACGTATTCGGCAGCCCAATCCTGCTGGAAGACATGCTGCAGCTGAACCTGGATAACCCAATCGTGGTTTCTCCGGACATCGGCGGCGTGGTACGTGCCCGTGCTATCGCTAAGCTGCTGAACGATACCGACATGGCGATCATCGACAAACGTCGTCCGCGCGCTAACGTTTCTCAGGTGATGCACATCATCGGTGACGTGGCTGGCCGCGACTGCGTGCTGGTTGACGATATGATCGATACCGGCGGTACGCTGTGTAAAGCGGCTGAAGCGCTGAAAGAGCGTGGTGCCAAGCGCGTATTCGCTTACGCGACCCACCCGATCTTCTCCGGCAATGCCGTAAACAACCTGCGCAACTCCGTCATTGACGAAGTTGTAGTATGCGATACCATCCCACTGAGCGACGAGATCAAGGCACTGCCAAACGTGCGTACCCTGACCCTGTCCGGGATGCTGGCCGAAGCGATTCGTCGTATCAGCAACGAAGAATCCATCTCTGCAATGTTCGAACACTAATCGAACACGGCCGAAAAACCCGCTGCGGCGGGTTTTTTTGTCTCTGGGTTTTATTTGTATGATTAATGCCTCCTTCACCTGCCATTCACATGACAGATGATGCGCATACGGATGATAGATAATTGTGAAAAACGTAACCTCCTCACATGTTCTGCCCTTTCGCGCCCTCATCGACGCCTGCTGGAAAGAGAAGTACACCTCGTCACGTTTTATCCGTGACCTGATTGCCGGGATCACCGTCGGCATTATTGCCATCCCGCTGGCGATGGCGCTGGCGATTGGCAGCGGCGTTGCGCCGCAGTACGGCCTGTACACCTCGGCCGTGGCCGGGATCGTCATCGCTCTGACCGGCGGCTCACGCTTCAGCGTCTCCGGCCCGACCGCCGCCTTTGTGGTGATCCTCTACCCCGTTTCGCAGCAGTTTGGTCTGGCTGGCCTGCTGGTCGCCACCCTGATGTCCGGCGTCTTTTTGATTCTGTTTGGTCTGGCCCGCTTTGGGCGGCTGATTGAGTACATCCCCCTTTCCGTCACGCTGGGGTTCACCTCGGGGATTGGGATCACCATCGGAACCATGCAGATCAAGGATTTCCTCGGCCTGCAAATGCCCCATGTTCCGGAGCACTATTTACAGAAAGTGGGTGCGCTGTTTATGGCGCTTCCGACGGCCAACCTGGGCGACGCCGCCATCGGGATTGTGACGCTCGGAACACTGATCGTCTGGCCTCGTCTGGGTATCCGTCTGCCCGGCCATCTTCCCGCGCTGCTGCTGGGCTGCGCGGTGATGGCTGTCGTCAATATGTTCGGCGGCCATGTCGCCACTATCGGCTCGCAGTTCCACTATGTTCTGGCGGACGGTTCGCAGGGGAGCGGCATTCCGCAGCTGCTGCCGCAGCTGGTGCTGCCGTGGGATATGCCCGGATCCAGCTTTACCTTAAGCTGGGATTCCCTGCGCGCCCTGCTTCCCGCCGCGTTCTCGATGGCGATGCTGGGGGCGATTGAATCCCTGCTCTGCGCCGTCGTTCTGGACGGGATGACCGGCACCAAGCACAAAGCCAACAGCGAGCTGGTTGGTCAGGGGTTAGGGAACCTCATCGCACCGTTCTTTGGTGGTATTACCGCCACGGCAGCCATCGCCCGTTCTGCGGCCAACGTGCGCGCGGGTGCAACGTCACCCGTTTCGGCAGTTATCCACTCCCTGCTGGTGATCCTCGCCCTGCTGATCCTCGCCCCACTGCTCTCCTGGCTACCGCTTTCCGCCATGGCCGCCCTGCTGCTGATGGTGGCCTGGAACATGAGTGAGGCGCACAAGGTGGTAAACCTGCTGCGTCGGGCGCCGAAAGACGACATCATCGTGATGCTGATCTGCATGTCGCTGACCGTGCTGTTCGATATGGTTATCGCCATCAGCGTCGGAATCGTGCTGGCTTCCCTGCTGTTTATGCGCCGTATTGCGCAAATGACGCGCCTCTCCCCGGTTAACGTGGAGGTGCCTGACGATGTGCTGGTTCTGCGCGTGATTGGCCCGCTGTTCTTCGCCGCGGCGGAAGGTCTGTTCAGCGATCTGGAGTCTCGCATCGCGGGTAAACGGGTTGTGGTGCTAAAATGGGATGCCGTACCGGTGCTGGATGCTGGCGGCCTGGACGCCTTCCAGCGCTTTGTGAAACGTCTGCCTGAAGGCTGTGAGCTGCGGGTGAGTAACCTCGAATTCCAGCCCCTGCGCACCATGGCGCGTGCGGGCGTGCAGCCGATCCCTGGCCGCCTTGCCTTTTATCCTAACCGTGAAGCCGCGTTAGCGGATCTGTGAGCCGCCTGATGCAGAGAAACGTCTCTGCATCATCACCCCGATCGCCTGCTGGAGCCATGCAAGCACGGCAGGCGTCATCCAGGTTCCCTTCATCAGATGCGGCTCCTGCTGCATGGCCGTGCGAAACTTTTGCTGGGTCTCCGGGTTGGTGCCCGCGTACGACTGGAACAGCGCCAGCCAGTTTTCGGCAAGCTTTTGGGCATCGTCAGAGGCGGGGTCGAGATTTTCCCGCTGCGCCTGATGCAGCTTCGCCACCAGCGGCGGCCACTCCATCATGCGATCAAAGTAGTGCTTCCGCGTAAAGGCCATCTCTTCGGGAGTAAGGTACTTCTCCCATATGCTGAGCTTGGATTCCGCAAACGCGCGCGTAATGTAATCCGTCATCTCCGGCGTGATGCCGGTCTGCACCTGCATCTGTGGCTCTACGCTGTGCATCTCGTTCAGCCGGGTAAGAAACTCCGGTTTGCCCGCCGTGTCCTGCTCCAGGCGCTCCATCCAGCGCGTCGCCAGGTCCTTCGCCCTCTCGTCCGTAACGGGTATATGGTGCTCCAGCAGCGCGTTGGCCTCTGCCACCAGCCCTGACCAGATAGCCGACAGCGCGTCCTTCTGCACCGCAAACGGCAGCTGCTGTAACTCTTCTTTGCTAAACCAGCGATCGTACATATTCATCAACTCCAGAGTCTGTAGCCAGGATTCCAGGTCCGGCGTCGCATCGTCGAGAAGCCCGTTACGCAGTTCGACCAGCCGGTCGCGCAGCGTATGTATGCTGCGCAGCTGTTTATCCAGCAGCGTGATTTGCGCATCGAGTAACTCGGTTAACGACAGCGACTCCTGTTCAAGAAAATCCCTGATTTCAGCAAGTTCCAGCCCCGCTTTTGCCAGCGCCTGGATCATGTGCAGACGCTGGACATCCGCCAGGTTGTAAAGCCGGTAACCTGCCGCGCTTCTGGCAGAAGGCAGCAACACTCCTGTTTGCTCATAGTGATGCAATGTGCGTACGGTGATACCGGCCCGTTTCGCCAGTTCCCCCACCTGAATCAACATAACTGCTCCTTTTCTTTGCCAGTGCCGCCACTCTGGCGCCTTACGTTACGTGAGGGTCAACCCTTGATGCAAAAAAAAACGACTCCCAGGGAGTCGTTTCGGTATTCTTTCGTCATGGCACTAGCTGTGCTTATGCTGATCTCGACGGCAGCGTTTGTCGTAGTGGCGCACCCACCAGTATTTATCGCAGACTTCCTCATGTCCGCTCACGCGCGCGCCGGCGAGCCACAATACCGCACCGAGGAAGATGCTCAGTACCGCGCCATGCGCGAAGTATTGCGGAAGATCAAGCTGCGGCAGCTGGTTTAATATGGAATAACCTACGCCGACGACCATCACAAACAGCCCCAAACCCATCAGCACGTTACCGAGTAGCGAAGCGTTTTTGCGTTTCATGTGTCACCTCCGGAACTTTGGGTTGTCAGGGGAAAAGCCCCTAATCCTTGTGTGTAAAGTATAGACAACGCTCCTTTTATGAGTTGCGTGAATGATCACAATTACAGATAACGCCCAGACAAAAGTTTACAAATAACACGTTGAACAGCTTGAAATTCTAATTGTTCAGGTAAGTAATTATTCGTATTTCGCTGAGACGATCGCAGAATTTTGTCAAGCGGCGCGCCAGACAGTAAACTACGCGCCAGATCTGGAACCCATTAGGAATTGAATCGTGACGATTAAACTGATTGTCGGCCTCGCCAACCCGGGCGCAGAATATGCGGCTACCCGCCACAATGCCGGGGCATGGTACGTCGATCTGCTGGCCGAGCGGTTACGTGCTCCCCTGCGTGAAGAACCTAAATTCTTCGGGTATACCTCACGTATCAACCTTGCTGGCGCGGATGTTCGCCTGCTGGTCCCCACCACGTTTATGAATCTGAGTGGTAAAGCCGTGGCGGCGATGGCAACGTTTTATCGCATTAATCCGGATGAAATTCTGGTCGCCCACGATGAGCTGGATCTTCCCCCTGGCGTGGCAAAATTCAAGCTGGGCGGCGGGCACGGTGGTCACAACGGTCTTAAAGACATCATCAGCAAGCTGGGCAATAACCCGAATTTCCACCGTTTGCGCGTGGGAATCGGCCATCCGGGCGATAAAAACAAAGTTGTCGGTTTCGTGCTCGGTAAGCCCCCGGTTTCCGAACAGAAACTGATTGACGAGGCGGTAGACGAAGCGGCGCGCTGCACGGAAATCTGGCTGAAAGACGGCTTAACCAAAGCGACAAACCGCTTACACGCTTTCAAAGCGCAATAATCCGCCCAATACGGCTTTTTTACCGCGCGTCATGCGGGTTACGTGTATAATAGGCGTAGTTATTTACTTTTCATCAATCGGTTATCCTTAACGGATTGATTATCAAGATATTAAGGTGATTTAGAAATGGGATTCAAATGCGGTATCGTCGGTCTGCCAAACGTGGGCAAATCCACCCTGTTTAACGCGCTTACCAAAGCGGGTATCGAAGCGGCGAACTTCCCGTTCTGTACCATCGAACCGAACACCGGCGTTGTGCCAATGCCTGATCCGCGTCTGGACCAGCTCGCGGAAATCGTGAAGCCGCAGCGCATTCTGCCAACCACCATGGAATTCGTGGACATCGCGGGCCTGGTAAAAGGCGCATCCAAAGGTGAAGGTCTGGGTAACCAGTTCCTGACCAACATTCGTGAAACCGAAGCGATCGGCCACGTTGTGCGCTGCTTCGAGAACGACAACATCATCCACGTCAACAACAAAGTGGATCCGGCTGACGACATCGACGTCATCAACACCGAGCTGGCGCTCTCTGACCTCGACACCTGCGAACGTGCAATTCACCGCGTGCAGAAGAAAGCCAAAGGCGGTGACAAGGACGCGAAAGCGGAACTGGCTGCGCTGGAAAAATGTCTGCCACAGCTGGAAAACGCCGGCATGCTGCGCGCGCTGAAAAACCTGACTGACGAAGACAAGGCGGCGATCAAATACCTGAGCTTCCTGACCCTGAAGCCAACCATGTACATCGCCAACGTTAACGAAGACGGTTTCGAGAACAACCCGTACCTCGACAAAGTGCGTGAAATCGCGGCGGCAGAAGGTTCTGTGGTTGTTGCCGTGTGCGCGGCCGTTGAATCCGATATCGCCGAGCTGGACGATGCCGACCGTGAAGAGTTCATGGCCGAGCTGGGTCTGGAAGAGCCGGGCCTGAACCGCGTGATCCGCGCAGGCTATGAGCTGCTGAACCTGCAGACCTACTTCACCGCTGGCGTGAAGGAAGTGCGTGCGTGGACGATTCCTGTGGGTGCGACTGCGCCTCAGGCGGCCGGTAAGATCCACACCGACTTCGAGAAAGGCTTTATTCGTGCGCAGACTATCGCGTTTGAAGACTTCATCACCTACAAGGGTGAGCAAGGCGCGAAAGAAGCAGGCAAGATGCGTGCGGAAGGGAAAGATTACATCGTTAAAGATGGCGACGTGATGAACTTCCTGTTTAACGTTTGATTGGTTTTGAATGAAAAAAAATCCACGCTTTGGCGTGGATTTTTTTATAGCGTAACGAACTTATCCCCTCTTGCGCAGATAGAACTCTAGATATTTTTTAGGTCTATCCTGAAACGCACGCTCTTTGCCGTAGTTATAAGCATCGTTAAAATATTTATACGCTTCCTCGAATTGATTCAACTCATAACAGACCATGCCGAGATCGATTAAGGGTGCAGTGTCTATATCCGATCCACGTGTCCGTAATGTCGTCTCTCCCCATTTCTTTGCCTCAGCGTAATCCGCGAGATCAAAATATGCGCCGTACATGCAGGCAGAGATCCAGTTGGCAAATTCAGATTCGAGCTTTGGTCCAGGAAGAGCTTGCCAGGCTTTTTGGTATTGCTCTAAAGCCTCGGCGTATTTTTGGTTGCCGTGAAACTCGTTTCCTTTTTGTACAAGAGATGTAACTTTTTCATCAAATTTATCGAAACCGTTTTTCATATTTTTATTCATTATCAATCGAAAAGAGACCTCCTTGCCTATATAAAAGTGGATTTAAGCGAAAAATGTTGTCAGAAGCAAGGAGGGTTCTAAAAGTGTTAGTTTTTATTATTAACCTAGTCAAAAAAGAATTGCTTAAAGCCTTCTGCCTCAACATCCTTTAGCTTGTTTTTTAGCATTAAATCGATATCTTTCAGAAAGTCCTCTCTAAAATTAAAATCATCAGCTGTAACATCACCATCATATTTACTTTGTTCTATCTCAATGGCAGAACAAAAAGAATCCAAAAAGTCAGCTAAGGAACTGGAAATGATGAAATTTCTTTTTTGGATACTACCATAAACTGGAGAGGTTATATTTTTGGTATCACAAAAAAGAACATCTCCATTTCTTTCAGCAAAGATTACATAATCATCGTGCCAAGCCGTATCATTTTGAACTCTCCAGCCTGATAACATTTCTTTTAGCTCTTGGGACTCAACAATCTGTATAAAGAAGGCACCATCAAATGTTGGGTGGTCATTTAAAATCAAATGGCTATAAAAAATCGAATTTCACCATTTAAATTTACAGGAAAAGAAATTTCATTCTCATCGTCTGTATATACTATCTCTCCCATATTTAAATCATTCATTTTGAATTTGTTAACAAAGTCTTGGATAGTATTTTTTATATGCATTATTCCTCTTTAAGAGTTAACATTATTGGCTACTCTTAAAATTACTATGACCCATAGTTGAAAAATGTACCCATAATCCAAAGAACTTCTTCGCGCCATTAAAAAAGAAAAACAAAGAATCAATAATGGCACGACACCCTTCAATATTAAGGTAGTTTATTGCCCTTTCTTTTACGATTTGAGTCTATTTCGTAGAAATAATCTTCACAGAAAACGTCTAAAGCATTTTCCAGTGGAACAAGTTTCACCCCCCGGAATCCTTTACTTTCTATAACTTCCTTGACCTCTTGTTTAACAATAATAAAACCACCTAACAATGTGTCGTTCAACGAAAGTATATCATATTCAAGCGCATCATCATTGAATTCAATTTTAAAAGGTATGATATCTCCGAACTTATCCTCTTCGAGAATAGATTTATCCTCATCTATAACATCGCCGCCTGGAAAATATACATATTTAAAATCATCCCGAAGAACTTGACCATTCCCAATCGAAACTGGTGTTATATCTCGGCCAAAAAAACATTGTGCTTATAATTTTCAAAAATTGAAAATAAAGACTTACCCATCAAGTGTCCAAAGTCTTTTTTATAATAGTCAAATTTCAAAGCCCCAACATTTTTATTGCACAACAAATAAATACGGTCTGGGCATGCATCGTCTGTTATTCGATAAGGGAAGGAAAATGCAGAGCCTTCTATTTCCCAGTTTTCATTGATCTGTAATCTTTCATCAACCATGCCCTGTAAATTTCTTGGCATGAGTGATGATTCAAAGTCATTCATGATCACATAA
This sequence comes from Enterobacter sp. FB, assembly GCF_000805795.1. Classification (NCBI taxonomy): domain Bacteria; kingdom Pseudomonadati; phylum Pseudomonadota; class Gammaproteobacteria; order Enterobacterales; family Enterobacteriaceae; genus Enterobacter; species Enterobacter sp. FB. The sequence goes on from NZ_JSZC01000013.1 coordinate 1,836,733, forward strand.
TAGGACATTAATTCATTCTCCTGCATTTTGTTGTGGGAACATGTCCCATCCAAATTTTATTCTTCATATCAATCTGGATCCGCCTTATAGCTATCCTCGCCCCTTTAGCATCCAATCTTCCAGAATTATATCGTTGCTCAACACGAGCAATGCGCTGACGGACAATGTCACTATAGTTATGATGATTACTACTATGGAAAACATCCATACCTTTCCCTGCATCTTGTTTCATCGCTGATGCACTACCTGGAACATGAATACCATTAAATGCAGAGTTCATGTCTTTTCCGATACCAATATTATTGAAGAATGATTGGTTCTCTTTCCACACCTCAACGGGTATAACATGGTGAGCAGAAAGTCTATCACCAACTTTACCAGCCATAGCTTTATCTAATATACCGCTATTAGATAGCCCCCACGGATCCACCCACCCCAGCGCATTCGGCGCATACTGGTAAAGGTTTATTCCCCCCGCCAGCCCTATCGGGTCCTGCTGCGTAAACCTTCCGCAGTCCGGGTCATAATACCGGAACAGATTGTAGTGCAGCCCTGTCTCACGGTCCAGGTATTGCCCCTGCATGCGCAGGTTCTGAGAATATCCTGATATCTGCGTCTCGCTTTCCCGCAGCAGCTTGCCCCAGGCGCCGTTCACACCTTCCCAGCGTACCTGCCCTTCGATATCCGTCATCCGCTCCGGCGTGCCGTTGGGCTGGCAGTGGAACCAGAAAATCTCCGGGGCATCAACGCCGTCAATACGCGCCAGCGGGTCGTAACTGTCCTGATCGCTGTAAACGTAGGTCAGCGGCACATCCCCGTGCACCTCCTGCAGCAGGCGGAACCCTTCCCAGACAAACCGGGTGGTGACCGGCTTGCCGGTTGGCTGTCCGCCCAGCATCTGGCGGCGCGTTTTGCTGATGCGGCGACCGAGCGGATCGTAGCGGAAGCTGACCTGCGTCTGCGGTTTGTTGCGATCCCGCGGCTGGCTGATGACTTCCGTCAGGCGATGTTCGCCGTCGTAGCGGTAGTGCCAGCGGGTCTGGCCGTTATCCTTTTCAACGGTGCGGCCGTGGATGTCATAACGCCAGCGAATGCCGTTCAGCTGCGTCAGGCGGTTGTGTGTAACCTTCTCAGCAGATCCGTAGAGCGGGTTACCGGCTGCATCCCAGCGCCACTGCTCCTGACCCGGCAGCGTGCCGTCCTGAACGAGCAGGCGCCCGGCGCTGTCGTACTGCCAGCGGTACCAGCTGAACGGGTTATCGTCCCGCTCTTCGCGCACCAGATTATTGCGGTAGTCGTAATCCCAGCGGCGGGACCAGCGGCGCGGCGACGGGCGTTGCGCATTGCCGGTAAAGACGTCCCGGCGGTGCAGTCGGCCGAGGCGGTCGTACTCGCTGCGGGTGGTCAACAGCCCCTGGGTGCGGCTGGTCTCACGGTGGAGTTCGTCGCGAGTAAAATCGGAGACCGACAGCTTATCGAGAGCAATGCTGAGCAAATGCCCGCTGCCGTAGTAGAACTGCTTCAGCTCGCGACCATCGGGCAGCGTGACGGAGGTGCGGTTGCCCAGCGCGTCATACTCCCACGCCAGCTCACCGTGCTCGCCCGCTTCGCGCGTCACGCGACCGAGCGCGTCATACTCAAAGGCGAGCTCCTGCTCTGCCTCGGTGGTCCACGCGTCGGCTGAAAGCGCAGGATGCAGACCAATCCGGCTTAATAGCCCGGACGGCGTGTAATGGTAGCGGGTCTGCCCTTCCGGCGTGGTGCGGGCGACCAGCTGGCCGCTCGCGCTCCAGGCGAAGGCGTGGGTAATAGCCTCCGGATGACCGGCGGCAAAGGTGCGCGCAATCGTGCGCCCGCAGGCATCATAGCGATACTGCGAGGCTACGCCATCGAGCCCCACCTCTTCCAGCAGCAGCGAGTCTGGCCCCCAGCGGAACTGATACGCTTCGCCGTTCTCGTTTTCCAGGGCAATCAGACGCCCGCGGCTGTCCCAGCGGCGTCGCACTTCTTCACCCTGCGTATTACGGGTGGCGGTTAAGCGCCCCGCCTCGTCGTATCTGAACTCACTTTCTTTCCCGTCAGCACCCGCATGCTTCACCGGCAGGCCACGTTCGTTCCATTTGAGCGATTCCGTCCAGCCTTCCGGGCGATCGAGCTGCACCGGACGCCCTGCGGCGTCGTAGCGGTAGCGCGTCTCTTCACCGTCGGCGCCAGTCTCAGCCACCAGCCAGCCCAGCGGATGATAGCGATAGCGGGTAATACGCCCGGAACAGTCCGTCGAACGGACAATCTGCCCGGCCTCGTTGTACTCCTGGTAGCGGCTGTTGCCTGCGGCATCGACCTCTTCCACGACCTGGCCGAACGCGTCCCGGCGCAGCTGCGTTGTCTGCCCCATCGGGTCCACCACGCGCTTCAGCCCGTGATGTTCGTCGTACCAGAACCGGGTGGCGCTGCCGTCGGCTTCGATAATGGCCGCGGGAAGCGCGCGGTGCTCCAGCCAGGTGGTGGTGCGTGTATTGCCGTCGGCATCGGTCTCCTCCACCCGGTTGCCCATCTCGTCGTAGACGAAGGTGACGGCGTTGCCGAGCGGATCGATGCGACGCGTCAGAAGCTCGTTATCATCCCACTCGTAGCGCCAGTTTTCACCGCGCTCGTCAACGTAGCGGACAATCAGATTCTGCGCGTTCCAGTAGTGGCGGCGCGTCTGACCATCGTAGTGCTCGACGGTCGTCAGCCCGGCGGCCAAATCGTAGCTAAAGCGGCAGCCGTCGCCGGTGCTGGTGCGGTTTTCCACCACGCGCCAGTGGTCGAATTTTTGCCAGCGGTATTCGCTCTCCAGCCCGCCCGGCATCCGGTGCCAGACCATCAGGCCGTGGTCGTTGTAACGGTATTCACGCGTCACCACGCCGGAGGCGTCCGTCGCGCTCGCCAACTGGCCGCGCGCATCGTAGCCCCACTGCATCAGCGGCCAGGTTTGGTTGCCGTCGAAATGGCTGGCTGCGGTCACGCGCAGCGGGAAGCGCTCATCTTCATAGCGCAGGGTGACGTCGATGGCCCGCGGCTCATCATGGATACCAACCAGCCTGCCGTGCTCGTCCCACTCCGTCAGCAACGCGTTGTCGTATTCGTCGCTGAGGGAGGCCAGACGCAGGATGGAGGGATTCGCGCGGGTCGGTTTATACAGACGCCACACCGCGCCGTCATCGTCGGCAATCGCCACGTCGCCGTTCTCATTGCGGCGGATAATGATGCCTTCGCTGATGCTGTAAAACGCGCGGTCGACAGGCGGCAGTTCAAAGCTCAGCTCGCGCCCGGTTTCGTCGAACCAGGTGGCATTGTTATCTTCCAGCGAGAGATAGCTGTCAAAGGTCGTTGCCCAGCCCAGGCCGAACAGCCCTTCGCGGGTGGTCAGGCTGTTGTAGCTGCGCTGCCAGCGAAGCGGGAAGCGCCCCGGCAGCGAGAAGTCGAGCTCGTCGTCGTCGTTCAGCACCTTCACGCCGGTGGCGGCATGGACCGGATGCGAGGAGCCAAACACGGCGTTGACCGCCATATCCGCCAGCATCCCGCCGCCGGCCGCGGCCAGCGCGCAGGGCATGTTTTTGAGGATCTTGCCCGGACGCCCGCGCAGCAGGGAGAGCGCAATCATCCCCAGCGCCAGACCCGGCGTTTTACCGCTTTTAATATCGCGGACCGTGAGCGTGTCCCCGCCGATGATCACGTTCGGGGAGACGTCGTCGGAAACGGTGCCTTCGCAGGTGGTGCGATCTTTCGCACGCACCGCGGGCTGCCCGTTGATAAAGACGCTTTTGGAGCCTTCCGCCAGATACTGTGGCCCGGAGTGCTTTTCACACGCCACCTTGTCCTCTTCCAGCGGCGAGGTTCCCGCGGCGGCTGAGGCAACGCTCGGCTGCCACATTTCGCTGCCAAACTGTCCGGCGGCGGAAAGCAGCATGCCCGCGTAATCGGCAAAGCTGCCCGGCGACTGCGGCTCAGGGGACGGTGTATCGGCGGGCGTGAGCGTGCCTGCCGCGCGCGCGGCAGGGATTGCGTTGGTCAGTACGTTGTTCGAACCGGTGGTAATTTTACCCGCAGGCGACGGCGGGAAAAGCGCATTGCCTAACCCTTCCGCGACGTTGCTGATATCGTCGGTGATCCCCGCCACGTTCGCCAGCACGCCACCGATAATCCCGCTTAACAGACAGCTGGACCCAATCGCCGCCACGCCCGCTGCGGCGGCTCCGGCACCGAGGAGTGGCGCGGCGGCCGTAGCCGCCAGCCCCACTGCCGCACCGATCACCGCATAGGCGGCACCTTCCGCCACAATGCTGGTGATATCAGCAAAAATGCTGGAGTGAATAATCTCGTCGCCCTTACGGGCCGCGTTGTTATCGCTCATGCCTTACACATTCCGGTTGTCGTTTAGCGTCAGACTCTGCTTAAGCGCGCTCCAGCGCACCTCGTCCTCTTCGGTAAAGGCTCTTAATGCCGAGAGGGTAAAAATCATCAATATCGGTTTGCCCGGCGTCTGCACGGCCAGCTGTTTTTGCCACAGGCGCTGTCCGTTACGGTCAAAGGTGGTCTCAACTTCCAGCCCGCTAATTTTTCCGTCAGGCCCGGCGTTTACGTTCCGGAATTCGCTCTGGGCGATCTCACCCATCTGAGGACGCAACACATCCCACTGGCGGTGAAACTCTTGTTCGTAGTCGCTGCCATCGGGAATCACGCCGCGGCTGACCACCACGGACAGCCCGCTTTCGTCATCGCGAATAATGTTCATGCTGTTATCCTGCCAGGCAGCAGGAAAAAGGGAAAATGAACCTTCCTGGAGGGTGTATTTCATAAGTGAACTCGGGATGATTAATATTGAGAGAAACAAAAAGGCCAATCCATGTTGGCCCTTTGGCTGGCTGTTTTATTATTTACGCCATTGACCTGATTGTTCGACTAAAACATGGCTGCCTTTGCTGACAACCAATTTCACGGGTGCATACGTCACGGTATAAGAGATCTCGCCATTCTTGTAGGTTGAGCCGATTATTTTACCTGCGGAGTCGTGCAACGTTTTTCCCCTTAAGGAGATCGTACTGTTATCGCTTTTGCGCACGCCGAGATAGACCATCTGATCACATTCGCTATCAAAATGACCGCACTTATTTATAAGAGAAATAGCGAACCTTTCGGTGTCCAGTTTTCTGGTTTCAGCGTTTTGAACCGAAGCGGCTTTACGTAACGTATAACGCTGCGGAGCATAATAATTTCCTTTTTGAGGAGGAGTAACTAAACGCCATTCCATCTCACTCCCCTTTATTTCCAGAACAGCCCGTCCGCCTGCGCCGCCAAACGATGAGTTGAACTCAACGTTCACACGGTTTCCCGCGATCGTACCGCTAAGATTTCGCTCATCATCTTCCGGGCAGTCGATGCGGTTTCCTCTCTGGGAGATATAGCAATAAGACCCGGTGATACGGTTGCCTGATTCAGCTAACTGCAGGGTTAACGTCGAGTCGTTGCCAACCCCGCCTGCCCAAACCCCGTCAAACGCAGGTCTCGATTGGCTGTTCGCTGCAAACTGCATCGTATTGAACCTGGCGGCCCATTGCTGAATATCGGCATTAATCGGCTGACTATTATCAGAGGACTGGTAATGGATAACGTTTGATTCTGGAACCACCCAGGCCGCGAAGATTCTGCCGTCAGGATTGATAACCAGCGCTGAGGCATTTTCCTGGTAGAGATCCTTTAGCCAGCCCTCAACAAACAATCCTCCACCTGGAGTGGTATGCGGTTCGCCAAAGACATCAAAGTTATCAATAAAGGCCTGGTAATGATTTCCCAGCGTTTTCCTGAGAATGTCTGTCACTTCGCTATCATTAACGATGCGACTTACCGTATCGAGCTTATTGTATTGCGATAATTCAAGTGCCGTAGAGGTTTCAACGACGCCAGCCAATAAAGCCGCGCACAATGCGGATGCTAAAAATTTATTGGACATAATTTACTCTGAAGAACCATTATCGTAATTCATTGTTATTTTCACAACGTTGCCGCCCTTCATCTCAAAAGAGAGTACTTTTTTACCCAACGCATAGGAAACCCACTGGGTCCCTGAATCATTTTCAACAAGGCCATTGCCGTATGCGTTGTTCAGCTCTCTGGTTGTTGAACCCACATGGACACCCCGCGGCGTTGCGAAGTCTTCGGCAGTCAGCGTAATCTGCGACACGATATAATCATCAACGCTTCGTTCAGCTTTATCCCACCAGAGATTGGAACTGAATATTTCTAACCCAGCCCTTTGATGCTGGTAGAATTTATAGTTCGTTCCGTCAAAAGGAACCTCACCGACAAAGTTGCCTTCCCACGGCACATCAATTTTACCGGCACTATCAGGAGACCATCGGTCGCCCAATGCGACAGGCTGGTCTTTGATCTGCACAGAAAAATCCCGTTTTGTCAGAACGGGAGGCATCACCTGAGCCAAAACCACATTGCTGCCGAGACAGGTAAACATCAGGGCAGAAAAAAGAAATGTCGGCGTGTGTTTTTTCACGTTAATCGTCATTTATTGAATGTGTATTGCAATTATCATCCAGAAGAAACCGCCAGGACATGAGTGCAGTATTTCTTAGTCTGCGCTAATGACGACTGAACCCAGACAGTGAGGATTTTTCACGGTGAAACTGAAGCTCACCTTTTGTCCATTCATATCTTTTCGGGCTGTATAGCTGGTCACTTCGTTCTCCGAACGGCCGCGCGGATAATCAGTTAACCTCAACTGCGGATAGCGCTTTTTAACGGTATCAAGCGTTATGCATTGACCTGAGGAGGGTGAAAAATTCAGTAAAGGCGCCATGCCGTCGTTATCTTTGCTTAAACGTAACTCAATTGCGGTTATGTTCGTCCCATCAGCGAGTTTGATATCGTCGGCATTGTAGAAATTGATATATTCATTTTGCCTGGTCATCTTAAACGATAACGGCGCATTACTAAGGGTTGTAACGGATAACGTCTTAAGCGATGCGCTCATCCCGGAAATGAACATCCAAAGATCCTTTTTCTGAGCGTCTCCTTCAGCCATTCCCGTCGTTAATAATGCGATAAGTACCGCACCGGCCTTACTCATCTTTTGGCGTAAATTTCGCCTGCACCGCCGCATCAATATCCCCTTTATGCCCCGATCCCGGCGCCGTCGTGCCCGGCTTGGTTCCCGACGTGTTCAGATGCAGCTTACCGCCCGTGGTGATATACCCATCCCCCTCGACAAAGAAGTTAAACTCTTTGCCGATCAGGTTAATCTTGCCGTTCGCGTTGAGTTCAATGGCGCTCTCACCAGAGACCAACCGCAGCTTCGTCCCGGAAGCGATAACATACTGCTCCACCGCCGCATCCAGCTTACCTTTCCCCGTCAGGATCTCGGTGCCACCTTTCACGGCCTGGGTCTGATTCGCTTCCACGCGATGCAGTTCATTTTTCTTCACGTAATGGCTGCGCGCTCCGCCGACGCTGTGCGTTTCATCATTTTTAACGCTGGTGTCCATGTTACGCTCGGCCTGGATCCACACCTGCTCTGCACCCGCTTTATCCTCAAACCGCAGGGCGTTGGCATTGTCCACGGAACCGTCTTTTGTGCGGCTCATAAAGCCCATCTGCGTCGCCGCAGCCGGCAGCGCCCACGGCGGCATGCTCGCGTCGTTGTACACGCGCCCGGTAATAATCGGCCGGTCCGGGTCGCCGTTGATAAAGTCCACCACCACCTCATCGCCCACGCGCGGGATCTGCACCCCGCCGTAGCCCTGGCCCGCCCACGCGCTCGACACGCGCACCCAGCAGGAGCTGGTGTCATCGCCTTTCGCCAGACGGTCCCAGTGGAACTTCACCTTCACGCGACCGTATTTGTCCGTCCAGATACTCTCGCCCTTCGGCCCCACCACTTTCGCCGTCTGCGGGCCGTAGGTGCGCGGCCACGCCGTGGTCTGCGCCGGACGGTAGGCCACCGCCGACGGGATGACCGTAAAATCGGTCCGGTGAATGGTCTCCCCCTCGCCGCTGGCATAGCGGTTCTCTTCGAGGTGGTAACCCGCGGCAGTGACCAGATACTCTCCGTTGTCGCTGAAGAACGGCGCGTTGGTTAAGGTGAAGGTGTGCCCGGGCGCAATCCCCGCCGCCGTGGCGGTGGCCTGAATCTGCTGGTGCTCAACCTGCCAGCGCTCCTGACGGATACGGGCATAGAACTCCCCGTGCCCCTTGTCCACAAAGCGCCCCGGCCAGTCGTACACGTCAATGCTGCCCGGCGTCGGCGACGCCGGGTTCTGCTGGGCCTGGAACAACCACGCGTTCGGCTTGCGGAAGTCATAGTCGTCGAGGCTGTAAATCCCCGGCGTCACGCTGTCCTCCAGCGCCCACTGGCTGATGCCCTCTTCATCCGTACTGCCGCCGGACGGCGTCTGGTGGTAAGGAATAACCTCATAGCCGCTGAACGGCTGGTACTGCGTGGCGGCGTCGGTGAGCACCAGGGTGTGCTTGTCCGCCTCATGGCGGAAGTGATACGCAATCCCCTCCAGCTCCATCAGACGGCTGATGAAGTCCAGGCTCGACTCCTGATACTGCACGCAGTAGTCCCACACCCGGTAGCTGCCGGTGAGTTTATCCTCAACGTTGACCTGATGCTCACCCAGCAGGGTTTTCACAATCTGCGGCACCGTCTGGCCCTGGAAAATACGCAGGTTACGGTCGCGCTTCATTGGCCACAGGTCCGGCTCCACCGTAAGCTGGTACACCGCATAGCGGGTCCCCGTCAGCTCAACGGCGCTGACCGCCACGCGGGTAATCTTGCCGTTAATATAGCGGGACGTCAGCAGGCTCTGCGTCGGGATGGTCACCGTGACCGGCTGGCCCAGCAGCTTACTGCGGTCAATGCGCGCGTCCGTGCCGAGCACGGTCAGCGTCAGCGCGAACGACTCGGACATCGCCTCGCGGCCCGTCAGTTTCCAGAACAGAAGCCCCTCCACCGGGAGCTGAACGGTAATTCGGTTGAGCATAATCTTTATTCCACTATGGACTAATCTCAGTGCCAGAAGTTAACTCATTTCAATACGCAAAGCGTAAACGCTGCTGGTTTGATAATGAGTAGCTGTAAGATTGACTTCTCATGCCAAAAAAACCACTTTTCCTGAATTTTCATCGAGATAAACAGTTACAAGAAAGTGTCTTCAGGGGCTCTATCGAACAATTCACCAGCCATTTTGGCGATACGTTCATGTTGTACGAGTTTATTTTTCCACTCCTGCGGAATAGCGGAATAACCATATAATGCTCCCGCTATTTGTCCCGCCGTTGCCGCAACGCTGTCAGCGTCATCGGCAAGATTGGCGGCCAGCAGAATTGCATCCCGGAAATTATCAGTATTCCATACGGACCACATCGCGGCCTCAAGCGTATCGATAACATAACCACTTGAACGAATCTGATCGCGAGTTTTTTGCTTATACTCACCCGCGTTAATGATCATTACACGTGGCTGAAGCGGCATGACATGCGGAGAAAAAATAAAATCTTTGTTGCTACCATTAATCATATGCACAAGCAAATAACTTAAATACTGAGTGCTATTTATTGCTTCCGCGGCACCGTGTGTTGCGATACTTTGTTTTTTAGCTTCATAAAACGCTTTGTTTAATGATTTTCTAAAAAAAATTGAGACAGGTGCTTGTCTGATAATGGATGCATTACCTGCAGTTTCTGGCGCAGTATTACCGCTCCACCCAGGACCAACAGTTAAATATTGCTCTAAAGCAAATCGAGTTGTATTACCTATATCAAAACAGATGCCATTTGAACTGTTATAACCATGCTGATACCAGCCCAGAAGCTTATTCCTGAAGCATATAGTATCAGCATCACCCTTCTCAAGAAGGGTTTCCGCAAGACAAAGTGCCATGGATGTATCATCTGTCCATTCGCCTGCGCGAAGTCGAAACGGGCCACCACCTGTCATACCTTTGACGTGTGCTTTGTCGCGAGGTAAAAATTCGAGCGTTGTACCTACGGCATCTCCAACAGCAAGACCAATAAGCGCACCGACAGCACGATCCCGTGATTCCGCTACTGAGATATTACATGAAGGTGTTAAGTCCCATTGTTTTTGTACATCACTATTTAAGGATGATTCTAAGTGTTTATTATCATAAGTATACTGAAGCCTACGCTGGACGGAAGGATTACTAATCGGTAAGTATTCGCGATATTTATCCACATATTTTATCAGGGCATTCAAATTAGCATGTAAATCTATCATCCATCACCTAAAATATAGTTACATTCTATATCGCAACCTAAAATTCATCAGGATATTTCATCTTTAGGTTTTGTTGCTTTATTATGTAATTGGCGTCAACCTCGTGCGGTAGCCTAACCTTTAACCCTCGACGTATTTGATCCACAATAAACCAGGCATCCGACAATCTTTCAAAAAACAACTCATCAGAATTATCAAACTCCTTCGCTGCATACATACCGAAAGTCATTTTCCATAATTTTGCTTTATCCTTTTCCTTGCCTTCGATTAAGTCCCGTAGAAATATTAATTGTTGTACAATAGAGTCGTACATTTGTAAAATCGGGGCGTGAGAATGACGATTCGTGACGTCTGCATATCTCTTTTGTGCTAAAGTTAATGCTTTATCAACATAACCAAAGGTTGTCATTTCATTCATTGCAGTAGATTCAGTTAACTTGAAATACGACACCTTAGTACTAGTTGTTTTATCGCCTCGCTTCCCCATATTAATTCTAACTATAAAAAATTATCCTCAGGTGCTCTATCGAATAACTCACCTGCCATTGTGGCGATACGTTCGTGTTGCACGAGTTTATCTTTCCACTCCTGCGGGATACCGGAGTAACCATATAATGCTCCCGCTAATTGTCCCGCCGTCGCCGCAACACTGTCAGCATCATCGGCAAGATTGGCGGCCAGCAGAATTGCATCCCGGAAGTTGTCAGTATTCCATACGGACCACATCGCGGCCTCAAGCGTATCGATAACGTAACCACTTGAACGAATCTGATCGCGAGTTTTTTGCTTATACTCACCCGCATTTATGATCATTACACGCGAGCACAGTGGGAAAACATGAGGGGAAAAAGCTTCTTTTTTTTGATAACCGTTAATTAAATAGTGCAATACCAATCCGAGAAATTGGCATGCGTTAATTGATTCAACCGCGCCATGCGTTGCTCGACTCTGAGCCTGGGATTCGAAGTAAATCGCACGCAGCGATTTTCGACGAAAGATAGACACCGGTGCTTGACGAATAACCCCAGCATTACCAGCAGTGTGTTTCTCTGTATTACCATACCAGGAAGGTCCGACACGCATATATTGTTCAAGTGCGAATCGCGTCGTTTTACCTATATCAAAACAACGACCATTACTGCTGTTCTCCCCATTGAGATACCATTTCAGGAGATATTTTCTAAGCACATCGGTGTGCATTCTGTTTTCTGAAAGATAAGTCTCTGCCAGACATAATGCCATGGACGTATCATCTGTCCATTCACCAGGTTTTAATTGAAAAGGTCCCCCACCAATCATATCCGCCACATGTTCACTGTCTCTGCGTTTAAATTCAAGAGTAGTGCCAACCGCATCTCCAACAGCCAAACCCACTAACGCCCCAAGTGCTTTATCGCGTGAAACATCTTCATTTGTGATTAAAGGTAATACTTCATCCCATACATGAGAGGAATTTGAATCATCAATACTGCTTCTTATTACCTTACGAACATTAACTGGCATGTAGTTACGATAACGATCGGCATAATGATTAATTACTGAGTCTTCGCTGTAAAGATCTATCATCCCGCACCCTTTAATCAAACGTTGTTTACCACTTGCGATACCGTTTTTGCCTTTTCAAATACTCAACGTCTTGCTCATGAGGGAGAATAAACTTCAATCCTTTTCCCATTTGCGAAGCTATATAATTAACATTGGACAAATGCTGAGCAAGTTCTGCATCGGTTGTATCAAATTCTTTTGACGCAAGCACTCCAAGATTTAATTTGTGCAATTTACTTTTATCTTTCTCAGACCCCATTAGAATAGACTTAATATAGTCCAACTGATTCTTCGCCATAACATATAAAGAAAATGTTGGATTTTCTTCTAATCGATGATTAATTGCATCAATAGCATCATTGATATAATCCAGCGCGGTGTAATTTTCTTTACTCATGACTCACCTCAAATACTGCCCTGGCGGTGGCCTGAACCTGCGGATGCTCCACTTCTACCTGTTACACAGCATAGTGCGTGCCCGTTCTCTCAACGGCACCGTTCGCCACGTGGATAATCTTGCCGTTAACATAGCGGGATGTCAGTTTTCAGAACAGAATATCCACTCCCGCGAGCTGAACGATAGTTCAGCTGAGCATGATTTTTTATTCCACGATGAACTGATCTCAGTGCCTGAAGTTAACTAATCCTCAGAACGAGGGCGGTTATAATATTGTTTCTGTGAAACAAAAAATAAAACCACATTTCTGTGGTTTTATTTAGATGGCCATGAATTAACTTTGTCAGCTCATCGTTTTTCTATGCGAAACGTAGAAAGAATGATTTCCATGCATCGTTTATTGGCTTCGTAATAATAATCCTGATGATTACGATGAGGCCCAACCACCTCAACGTAACACCACAAATCATTCATTTTAAAGATACGCATATCGTAATAAGCCCTGATATTCTCAGCAGCACTGACTACCTCTCCCGTACAGCTATAAAGATCGCCTGTAAACGTGGGATTGATATCATTTGGGATGCTGGCAATGTCCGATGTGGTAAGAGAGACCGCACTATCGTGGCGGTTAAAGCGCGCAGTTGCTTCATCGAAAATAGCCTGCGCAGCGGGATAATCAGCCTGACGGAAAAGACAGAAATTAATCACTCCATGGTTGACGTTACCTACTGTGTGTTCAATTACCAGACGATTATCATCCAGCGTATTCACCAGCCATGAATCCGGAATTTTAAATCCACTGTCATTTTTGTTGCTAAGACTGACTGTTTTCAACAGTTCTGAAAGCATCAAATTGCTGCGATGCAGTAAATCCCAGTTGATAGCAATCAGGAAAATAGTATCGGCAATCGTGTTGTAATCTTTTGACGCACAAGCCGTTTTCAAAAGGAAGTAATTTCCCCCACCATTTACGGGATTATAATCCTTCTGCACCGTATATCGTGAAACGACCTCATCACCCGATGGCATCGTTTTAATGGACAGGATATCCGCAAACTTCCCGCTTCCTGAAGGATGCGTAATTATCCTTTGGCTCAGTACTTTCTCACCCATTAAATCGAGCTTATTGATAAGCCAGTCTGACGCATTCATTTCCCACTGACAGTGTTCATATGCAGCCCAGACTTCAATATAGGGGCCGGTGTCATCGGCAATGTATCGTCCGATATTCGTCAGCCCAACCTCCTGAAACGTGATCGGCTTTAACTCTGCTGGCTTAACATTCTGGGGTAACAATAGCCAGTAATGAAGCATCTCTTTTTCTGCAGAGGTATAGAGACATTTCCAGAAATTTTCCCGAATCTCTTTTTCCTGATCCTTCATCTCAAGAGGAAAAAAATATTGTTTTTCAGCAACCATAATGCAACCTCACTCGTCGCGCTTACTTAAGCCATAAACCCGAAAACATAAGGAAGCTTCCGAGGGTAATTAAGCTTTTAGCAAAGATAAGTAAGCCAGGCGCCACGGCACGTGTCATAGACGATAATTTTTCATAATTTTCCGCGTTGTATCTTTTGTGCCCCCCCATAATCCCGGAAAATAACGTGCAGAGCAGCACTACTGTGATCTTTAATCCCCAAACACACAGGAAAGACATGGATAAGATGATCGAATAATGCTTGGCCGTTGCGACGGAAAATAATGACATTGACTGAGCAAGCCATTTCAACGTAAAGCCAATGACGACCGTAGCCACTAACACCAGAACGAACATTAACCCCGCAAGGAGCCACTGCTTTTTGTTAAATAAATCTTTTCCATTCCAGATAAGCGCTAGCGTCCAAATCATAAAGACTATAAAGAAAAACCAATGCATCACAACGTTCCCCATTTACACATTTTAATCTCCTATCAGGACTGTAACACAGCCAGTCTTAATCGTACCATCGCCACTGCCCGCCGCTGGGGACGGCTTACTTTCATCATCGTCATAAATCCAGTCAAGGATCGGTTTGAGAGCAAATTTGATACTGGCATCCCCTCCCAGACCGAGCGCCGCTGCAAGCTCACCGGACACTTTAAGGTTAAATGAATAATCAGTGCTATCAATCCAGGTTCCCACGCCTGCAGAAGCGCCAGCGCTCCCTGCACTCCCTGAAAGTTTGCCATCGGCAACGACTACGCCATAAAAATCGGCTTTAGCCGTCGCCTCTCCTTTGACCGCCGCGGCTTCTGCGCCAAGTTCAACATTAAAACCATAACGCCCTTTATTTCCGTCATATAGTTCACTGACGGCCTTCGCTTCAGCGGTTGCCAGGTATACATCCCCACCGACGCCGCCGTATTGTTGCCCTTCTTTTCCAATGCTTCCCGAGGCGCCATATTGTATCGCGGTGGCGTTTGCATTGAGATTAATCGCCCCGTAATCAGCTCGATCGGTCACTAACGTGCCGCTGGCAGTCGCCACCCCTACTTTAGTACGTACCTCGCCTTTATATTTATCCTGACTTTTTGTATTCCCGACCGTGATATCGGCAAGTGCGAATCCGGCTGAAGCCGTATCGGGTTTTCCAAAGCCGGATTTATCTTCAAGGCTTGCATAGGCGCCAAGCACACGGGCGTCGTAAACATCACCATGTATAGCACCATCTTTACCCGCATCCTTCGCCGCCGTTCCGCCCCAGTATTGCGGAGGTGCGGGTTGAGTGGATGCGACCGCAGGGGTCGCTGAGGTATTGCAACCCGTCTTGTCACCTTCCCTGGCGAGAGGCAAACCGTTCACAAATACCGTTGTTGAACCACTGAGAATACTTCCCTGACCATGTTGGGAGCATGAAAGCGGGTCGCCTTTTCGTGCTGCCGGAAATCCGCCAATAATTACGTTGGGACTTCCGCTTTGAATTGGGCCAGTATGTGCGCTGGAATCAATGCGCGCTCTGGCGGCTGGTTTTCCCATAATAGCGTTCTCTGTACGCAGATTAACTGTTAACTTTTACAATCGCGCCCTTAATATCGGTAAGGTTAGTTCCCGTTATACTCACCGTATCATTTGCCTTGAGCTCGGTATTGATCCCATCACCTAGTTTTGTAAGCTCATCACCTTTGAAGATGGCTTGTTCCACAGCCTCTGCTTTGAGGTTGCCCTGGCCTACGTGAATCTCAATGGTATCCGGGGCGATCAGAATATAGTTGTCTTTAACTTTGAGTTTAATCGTGGTCACAGATTCCAGCAGCGCGTTACCTTCTTTATCCATGGTCAAGACGGTTTGATCTTTCCCAACGTTTATAACGTGCTTGTTACCAATATTATGCGTTTCATTATTACCTACATCTGATTTCAGGTTCCGCTTAATCGTAATATTCTCATCCTGTCCGATGGTTTTTCTACGATCGACACCGACATCATGAGTTTCAGAATTTTCAATATCCGTATCCATATTTTTTTCTGCATGGATCCAGATCTGCTCGTGCCCGGCTTTATCTTCAAAACGGAGAATATTGGCATTGTCTTTATGGCCATCTTTGCTGCGGCTATAAAAGCCCATCTGCGTCGCCGCAGCCGGCAGCGCCCACGGCGGCATGCTCGCGTCGTTGTACACGCGCCCGGTAATAATCGGCCGATCCGGGTCGCCGTTGATAAAGTCCACCACCACCTCATCGCCGACGCGCGGGATCTGCACCCCGCCGTAGCCCTGGCCCGCCCACGCGCTCGACACGCGCACCCAGCAGGAGCTGGTGTCATCGCCCTTCGCCAGACGGTCCCAGTGGAACTTCACCTTCACGCGACCGTATTTGTCCGTCCAGATACTCTCGCCCTTCGGCCCCACCACTTTCGCCGTCTGCGGGCCGTAGGTGCGCGGCCACGCCGTGGTCTGCGCCGGACGGTAGGCCACCGACGCGGGAATGACCGTGAAATCGGTCCGGTGAATGGTCTCCCCCTCGCCGCTGGCATAGCGGTTCTCTTCGAGGTGGTAACCCGCGGCAGTGACCAGATACTCTCCGTTGTCGCTGAAGAACGGCGCGTTGGTTAAGGTGAAGGTGTGCCCGGGCGCAATCCCCGCCGCCGTGGCGGTGGCCTGAATCTGCTGGTGCTCAACCTGCCAGCGCTCCTGACGGATACGGGCATAGAACTCCCCGTGCCCCTTGTCCACAAAGCGCCCCGGCCAGTCGTACACGTCAATGCTGCCCGGCGTCGGCGACGCCGGGTTCTGCTGGGCCTGGAACAGCCACGCGTTCGGCTTGCGGAAGTCATAGTCGTCGAGGCTGTATATCCCCGGCGTCACGCTGTCCTCCAGCGCCCACTGGCTGATGCCCTCTTCGTCCGTACTGCCGCCGGACGGCGTCTGGTGGTAAGGAATAACCTCATAGCCGCTGAACGGCTGGTACTGCGTGGCGGCATCGGTCAGCACCAGGGTGTGCTTGTCCGCCTCATGGCGGAAGTGATACGCAATCCCCTCCAGCTCCATCAGACGGCTAATGAAGTCCAGGCTCGACTCCTGATACTGCACGCAGTAGTCCCACACCCGGTAGCTGCCGGTGAGTTTGTCCTCAACGTTGACCTGATGCTCACCCAGCAGGGTTTTCACAATCTGCGGCACCGTCTGGCCCTGGAAGATACGCAGGTTGCGGTCGCGCTTCATCGGCCACAGGTCCGGCTCCACCGTAAGCTGGTACACCGCATAGCGGGTCCCCGTCAGCTCAACGGCGCTGACCGCCACCCGGGTAATCTTGCCGTTTATATAGCGGGGCGTCAGCAGGCTCTGCGTCGGGATGGTCACCGTGACCGGCTGGCCCAGCAGCTTACTGCGGTCAATGCGCGCGTCCGTGCCGAGCACGGTCAGCGTCAGCGCGAACGACTCGGACATCGCCTCGCGGCCCGTCAGTTTCCAGAACAGAAGCCCCTCCACCGGGAGCTGAACGGTAATTCGGTTGAGCATAATCTTTATTCCATCTAGCTTATGCGATGCAGATAAGAGGTTCTGCATCTGTGATAAAGCGTCATTCAAGAAAGGGGCTTTTCCCTCTTGATCATCCAAAAAACAAGAGAGTAGATTTTCAGTGACTCTGATGTGACAAATAAACCTACATTCAACCAGATGTTTGAAAAATCAAACATACTTACTAAAAGAGGGAACAATGAGACCGAACATCTGAATGAAATCAAGCGAAATAATTCCTGAGCGAGTGCAAGTTTAACCGCTCCGATCTTTCGCTTGAAGAATAAAAAGGCCGAAGTACACAAAGAGAGTAATAAAAGTAAGTCAAGCACAAAAAAAAGCATGACCAAAATGCTGAAACCATCACCTGCATAATAATGCAACGAATCACTAAACGCTTTTGCGTCAGAAATGAATGGAATTCTGTGCTGGCGAACTGAATTCACGCAATAAAGCAATATTGCGAGAAGATCCATACTTCCCCAGAAATACCATAGATGGCTATTTAAATGAGCGAGGTTGTTTTGTGTACGCCCGTTATTGTTATTTAAAAAAATGGGGGAGCACATATTGGCTTCAACTCAACCCTCCGGGTTTGGAATAAATTCAAAACGCACAAACAGGAGAGACAATCTTCTCGTACTCCTTTGAATGAAGCCTAAGACTTCGAAGATCGCACACTTCCATAGTCTCCCCTGTTTATATTCCTACGGATTCACCAGCCAGGTGCCCGGCTTGGTAATATCCAGCGTCTGACCACGCGTTCTTCCGTTGCCCTGCAGTTCAATCTTCGCCTCACCGGCCGGCAGCTTGAGCGATGCATAGCCGTTGGTTCCCGGGCGCAGCGCTTTTGGCTCGCCGTTCACTTTCAGCGTTTCGCCGTCGAGGATGCGGATATAGACCAACGCAACAGGGCTCGCGGCAGGCGGTGGCGTCTGCTGTGCCGTCGCCGGTTCGCTCACCTTCGCCGTTTCTGGCTTCACGTCTGGGGCGTTCGCGGCGGTTTCGGTTGGACGCGTCTCTGCCGGTGCCTGCGCAGCCTGCTCTGGCGCATCTTTGCCGCCGCTAAACAGCATCGCGCCAGCGACAACGCCGACCAGCACGCCTGCGGCAACCATGCCCGGGATCCTGTAGCGACGCCAGTCGAGCAGCGACGCCGGCTGTTCTTCCTCCACCGGTACCAGCATGGTGCCGGGCTTTTTCGCCGTCAGCACATCGTTGATACCCGCGACCGGCATCTCTATCAGCGCGGCGAACTCGTCGATGGACTGCGGACGGTCTTCCATGTGCAGCGCCAGCGCGCGGTCAATGGCCTGCAGCAGCGGAATGGAATAGCCCTGCGGCATGATTTCCACCAGCGGTTTGCAGGTATCCTGAATCGAGCGCACCACGCTGACCGGCGGCGGAGAACCCACAATCAGGGTACGCAGCACGGCGCCGAGGGCGTAAATGTCCGTCCACGGGCCCTGCTCGCTTTCGTTGTCGTCGGTGTATTGCTCGATCGGCGCAAAGCCCGGGCGCAGCATGGTTTCCGTTTCATCGGAAAGGTTACCGATGGTGCGGCGCGCGGAGCCGAAATCAAGCAGCACCGGCAGGCCATTATCCTGGATTTGGATGTTATCCAGAGAGATGTCGCGGTGCAGGTAGCCTTCGTCGTGGATGGTCTTGATTGCACCGAACAGCATCGGCAGCGTGCGGCGGATCCAGGCTTCGTTGATCAGCTCCGGCTTTTCCTCGCGCAGGCGCGAAAGCGTGGTGCCGCTGTAAAACAGCGTCCCCATGTAGGCCGTGTCGTTTTGTACCCAGAAGCGCAGAACGTGCAGCAGGTTCGGGTGGTTAAAGCGCGCCAGCAGACGGGCTTCCTGGATAAAGCTGTTCAGGCCTGCGGAAAACGCTTTGCCAAAGCGCTCGCTGCGCAGCACCAGGGTCATGTCGTCGCCGCGTACGGCGAGCGAGGAAGGCATAAATTCTTTGATAGCGATAGTGCGTTCGAGCTGGTGATCCCACGCGCGATAGACAATGCCAAAACCGCCGCCGCCGATCACCTCTTTGATTTCAAACTCGTTGAAGCGGTACCCGACCGGGAGCGCGTTTGGGACAGTCCGATTGTTATCATTATCCGTCATCTTTTACAGTTCTCTTGATGATTATTACGCGGCAAACTGACAGTGAAACTCGCCCTGCTCGCAGGTGACGTGCAGACGTCGGTACTGTTCGTCGCTGCGGCTGGCGGTAAGTAAGATCTGGCTCATCTGAGGCAGCAGGGTGTTGGTCAGAATAGCATCCACCATGCGGCCGCCGGACTCCACCTCGGTGCAGCGCTGAACAATCTGTTCCACCACGCTGTCGTCAAACTCAGAAATAATGCTGTGATTCTCCTCCAGACGACGCTGAATACGCTTAAGCTGCAGGCGAACAATCTGCCCCAGCATCTCGTCGCTGAGCGGGTAGTACGGCACCACCAGCAGACGGCCCAGCAGCGCCGGTGGGAACACCTCCAGCAGCGGCTGGCGCAGCGCGCCGCTTAAGGCCTCAGGCTCCGGCATGAGGTCCGGATCGGCGCACATGGCGCTAATCAGCTCGGTGCCGACGTTGGAGGTCAGAATAATAATGGTGTTGCGGAAATCAATGTGGCGCCCCTCGCCGTCTTCCATCCAGCCTTTGTCGAAGACCTGGAAGAAGATCTCGTGGACGTCCGGGTGCGCTTTCTCAATTTCGTCCAGCAGCACGACGCTGTATGGACGGCGGCGGACGGCCTCGGTTAATACCCCGCCTTCACCATACCCTACGTACCCCGGAGGCGCACCTTTTAAGGTGGAGACGGTGTGCGCTTCCTGGAACTCGCTCATGTTGATTGTGATGACGTTCTGCTCGCCGCCGTACAGGGATTCGGCGAGCGCCAGCGCGGTTTCGGTTTTACCGACGCCGGACGGACCGCACAGCATAAAGACGCCCACCGGCTTGTTCGGGTCGTCCAGCTTCGCCCGGGAGGTTTTCACGCGGCGGGCAATCAGGTCCAGACCGTGACGCTGGCCGATAACGCGCTGGTTCAGCGTGTCGGCAAGGTTGAGTACCGCGTCGATCTCGTTTTTCACCATCCGGCCCAGCGGGATCCCGGTCCAGTCAGAGACGACCGCGGCGACCACGTTTTCATCCACCGCGGCAAACAGCAGCGGCTCGTCTCCCTGTAAGGCGTTCAGCGCCTGCTGCTGCTCCGCCAGCTGGCCGCGCAGCTCGGCGGTATCTTCTTCGCCCGCCGCGAACAGCGCGGCGCGCAGGCGGATAATCTCCTGCACCAGGCTGCGCTCTTCTTCCCAGCGCCGGGCCAGGGCTTCGCGTTTTGTCTCATACGCGTCGCGTTCGGCGCGTAATGCCGTGACGCGCTCGGCATCACCGGCCCCCACGCGCGCTTCGCGTTCTGCGATCTCAATTTCCACGTCCAGCGCGGCAAGGTGGCGCAGGCAGTCTTCCAGCTGCGCAGGCGGCGCGCTCTGGCTGACCGCGACGCGGGCGCAGGCGGTATCGAGCAGCGCAACGGCTTTGTCCGGCAGCTGACGCGCCGGGATGTAGCGGTGGGACAGCTTCACCGCCGCGCTGACCGCTTCGTCGAGCAGCAACACCTGGTGGTGCGTCTCCAGCGGCGACACGGTGCTGCGCAGCATCAGAATGGCTTTCGCTTCGTCCGGCTCGTGAACCTGCACCGTCTGGAAACGACGGGTCAGCGCCGGGTCTTTCTCAATGTACTTTTTGTATTCTGCCCAGGTGGTGGCGCCGATGGTGCGCAGCTGGCCGCGCGCCAGGGCTGGCTTCAGCAGGTTCGCCGCATCGCCGGTCCCCTGCTGGCCGCCTGCGCCAATCAGGGTGTGGATCTCATCGATAAACAAAATGATCGGCGTGGCGCTGGACTGGACTTCGTTAATGAGCGCCTGCAGACGGGCTTCAAACTCGCCTTTCATGCCTGCACCGGCCTGCAGCATACCGATATCCAGCAGCCACAGCTGAATGTTCTGCAGCGGCTCCGGCACGTCGCCGTCGGCGATACGCAGCGCCAGCCCTTCCACCACCGCCGTTTTCCCGACTCCGGCTTCCCCGGTCAGCAGCGGGTTGTTCTGACGACGGCGCATCAGGATATCGACCATCTGGCGGATCTCCTCGTCGCGCCCGACGACCGGGTCAATCTTCCCTTCGCGGGCGCGGGCGGTCAGGTCCTGACCGTACTGGGCCAGCGTCCCTGAGCAGCCGGTACTGCACCCGCCGGTGCGTCGACGGCGGCAGCGGCCTGCTGCGTCTCTTTGCTGTTGGCGCAGATGGTATCGAACTGCTCAATCAATACCTCGACGTTAAGGCGGGTGAACTGCGCCGAAATGCTTTCAGCACGTTGGCCAGGTTCCAGGTTTTCAGCATGCCGATCAGCAAATGGCCGCCGCGAATGCGGCTGACGCCAAACTTCAGCGAGCCGAAGACCCAGGCGCGCTCCACGGCGCTGTCGATATGCTCGGAGAGATCGGAAACGGAACTCGCCCCGCGCGGAAGCACATCCAGCGCGGCAACGATATCGCGCGTCAGCTGCTGCTCGTCGAGGGCAAAGTGGCGGATGACCTGCTGCAGATCGCCATCCTGCTGCTGCATCAGCTGATGCAGCCAGTGCACCAGCTCAACATAGGGGTTGCCGCGCAGCTTGCAGAACGCAGTGGCGCTTTCCAGAGAGGTAAATAACAGCGTATCCAGTTTGCCGAAAAGCACGGCACGGCTAATTTCTGACATGTTAGTTTCCATTAACAATGATTCGGTATACGGAAGGATTACCGCTCTGCGCGATACACCAGATCGCCGCGCGGGACAGGCTGCGGCTGAAGGCCCAGCCAGGTGTTATAGCCTAATCGCCCATGACTGCCGAGCGTGGCGCCCTGCACCGCGTCTTTGCGCAGGATCACCCGCGTTTCCCATTCAAACTCCACTCCAGCGTACTGACGCACCCAGTCGCGCAGCTCGGTGACCCACGCTTCACCCGGCAGAAAGCGGTTGTACTCCTCCGCGCTCAGCGGGCCAATCTCGATGCGAAACTTATGCTGCACGTCGCGGACGGCAACGCCGAGAAACGCGGACTCACCCAGGCGCGGCATGCGGCGTCCTTCCCCAAGCTGCGCCTGCTCGCGCGTGGAGAGCGGCATCCACTGCGGCACGTTGCTGACCAGTTTGACCGGCGCCCTAAAATAGCTGCGCAGGATCTTCTCCAGCCCCTCCGGATCCCGCCCGTGACGGGTCAAGTGCCCGGCGTGGGTAAAGCGCGCGTGTGCGCTCAGGCTGCCGTTTTCCATTTGACCCGGCTGGCCCATACCAATCAGCGACGCCAGGTAGCCCTCAAAGCGCTTGTTATCGGCGCGGTCCAGCGAGACGGTGGGCTGCGCATCCGCCCAGGCGCGGTAAAACAGCAGCGCCAGACGATGGTGGAACAGATCGGCAAACGCGCTCAGGCTGGTGTCCTGATGATGATAAATACGCTCGCGGGCGTACTCGGTCATGTGGACAGGCAGCGGGCCGTTCGGGCCAAACAGGCCGAAGCTGAGGATAGACACCTCATGCAGCCCGCTCTCTTCCCGCTGACGCACCCTGGCCAGCGTCGACGGAGCAAAACTCATCGACGGCTGCTGGCCAATGCGCAGCGGTTCAAATTTTGGCAGCGGCGCGCGGCCCAGCGGGTAGCGCTCGCCGCCCTGGGCATCAATGCGCCTTAACAGCTGAAACAGATCGTAGCGCCAGGGCGTCTCACGGACGCCGTGCCAGAACGCGTCCGGCAGCTTCGTCAGGCGATGCACGCGCAGCGGTGCAGTGGCAGCGTCACTCATATCAGCGCCCTTTTACCCATGCGCGGCGCCCAGTAGCCAATCTCGCCGCGCTGCTGACTCTTCAGGGTGAACTCAGTGAAGCTGTTGATGGAGACCAGGCGGGCAAAAAGACGCTCCATCACGCTGCCGAAGAGCCACGGACTGGCCCCCGAAAAGGCTCGCTCATCCACCGTCAGGGTAATGCCGATCCCGCGGGCGAACACCACCGGGCCGGGTTCAGGCACGCGGCGGTGAACCGGCTCCAGCACGCAGTGACGAACGCCTTCCACCTGACGCGCCACGGGCGTTTCGGCCAGGTTGGCGTACAGCCCTAACAGCTGGCGCAGCGCGGCAGCCCCCTCCTCATTGTCGCTGTCCATCAGGCTGAGGTAATTCATCTGCAACTGGCTGATAAGCCGCCAGGTGCTGAACCCTTCTGCCAGCGCCGGACGCGGTGGCGTCGGGCCTTTACGCAGGGTGAGGGATTTCACCGGCATGGAGTCCGCCATAATGAACTGCCCGAGCTCCTGCTGCAGCATCAGCGGCAGGTCGCGGCTGGTGCAGAGCACCTCGGCAGAGATATAGCGCAGGTTTTCCTGCCAGGGTGCGTGCTGTTGATCCACCAGCGAGACAAAGACCTCCGAGCCGATATAGCCGGTACGGGTGCCGTAGCGCAGGGCGTGCTCGGACAGCACGCGCTGCTCGCGTCGCAGGGAAAAATAGGCCCCGTAGTTGCCCGCATCGCCGCTCCAGGTGCTCCAGAACGGGCGAAACGTCTGGTCATCACGCTGGCCGTCCGCGCTGCCATAGATTTTTTTCACCGCGTAGATTTCATAATCCAGCGGACGGATGTTATCGACCACCAGATGGTATTCATGCTGACCGTCATTTAGCTTCTGCCGCGCCGCAACTTTCGGGAACAGGTTGATGACGGGAGTGCAGTGCAGCGCCAGATGGCTGGCATCGACCACGCGCTCCAGCTGTTCATCCGACTTATCCAGCAGGATGAAGATGTCGAAGGCTTTTTCACCTTCACAGCGCTGGATGAGCGTGCTCAGGCCGCTGAGGCTAATGAAGCGGAAACGGGCCGGAAACGCGAAATACTCCTGCAGCAGGCGATAGCCGTCAAAGTTACGCAGATCGTCCGGCAGCAGCGCCTGGTCAGGCTCAAATCCCTCCTGGCGCAGCGCGTCCGTCGCCAGCAGCTGCCGCTGCGGCTGCGGGCTGACCGTCTGACAGACGATCCCGGCGTGGTGCTCCATCACCAGTTCCAGCAGCTTCAGCGCCTCGATATCCGGACCGGCGAGGAAAAATTCCAGACGGTCGAAGTCCAGGTGACCGAGATGTTGCGGGCCGTCGCAGGCGATGCGGATCCGCAGGGCGCTGCCGATCCCCCGCTGGCTCAGACCCAGCTGTGCGAGCGGCAAATCGGCGGGAACTCCGCCCAGCTCGACCTTGTCGATTTTCAGCGGCAGCAGGTTGACCTCATGCGCCGTGGTATAGCTGCAGGTCACGCCGGTTTTTTTCAGCGCCAGGCTGTCCATCATGGTGCCGCGCGGCACCATGAAGCCCTTGCTCAGGTCGCCCCGGCTGCTGTCGGGCTGAATCTCCGCAATCGCCATCGACGGCGTGGGCGCAAGATAGTTTGGCGCAATCATCTCCAGCAGACGCTGGGAGAAGCGCGGAAACTCCGCGTCCATTTTCATCTGCACGCGGGAGGTCAGGAAGGCGAACCCTTCCATCAGACGTTCGGTATACGGGTCCGCCACGTCGATGCCGCGCATGCCCAGCCGTCCGGCGACTTTCGGGTAGCGTTCGGCAAACTCGGCCCCCATTTCGCGCAGGTAGGCCAGCTCACGGTTGTAGTATTCGAGCAGTTTACTTTCCATGATTACCCCGCATCTTTCAGTTCAAAATGGCCGTTTTCCAGATCGACATCGGTGCGAAAAAGAAACTCCAGCGGGTACGGCACGCACCATAAACGCCCTTTGATCTCGATGGAGAGCACGTTGTGCAGATCCAGCGAGGAGGTATCCGACACGCAGCGGACCTGCAGCCCCTGCGGCAAAATGCGTGGTTCAAAATTGATGATGGCCTCGGTGAGCTTGCGCTGAATGTCGTGCCATTCGATGTCCGACATTCTTTTCCCGGCCAGGGGCGCGACGCCGAAGTTAACCACCGAGCGGCTCACGTGCGGTAGCGCGCTTAAATCGCCGGAGGCATCGTGGTTGATGGTATTAAACAGCCACTGCAAATCGCGCAGCACATTGCGGCGCAGGGCGGCGTGGGTGATCAAATTGCTGTTGGCCGACTCACGCTTTTTTTCCGGGTCGTTATCAGTGAGGCGATCGAGCAGCGAGGGCTGCATTTTGTCGCGCGCCCCCACCTTCTCCTGCCTGCTGCGGGCTTGCCAGCCGCTGCGCAGCAGATCGCCTTCGCCAGCGGGATTACTCATCGGCTCCATCCGTCGCAAACGTCACGAGGCTTAAGGACAGCAGCGGGCTTTCGCTTTGCTCGCTCAGCCAGGCCTTCTGGCCCTGGCCTTCATACAGCGTGCCGTCAGTATCGAGCGGGTGCCAGTCGGTGGTCCGCCCCAGTTTGACCGCGTCAGAGGCATCGGCCGCAAACGGGTAACGCGCCGGGATCTGGCACACCTGCTCCGTCCCGTCCGTCAGGCGCACCAGCGCGTGACGCCAGACCAGATCGGTCACGCTGGCAGGCGCCTGGAAACGGATCTCCGCGATAGCGTTAAACGGCAGCCAGAAATAGCGGCCGTTGACGATGGTTTCGCACACCGGGCCGAGACGGGCATCGCCGTCCATCAGCCAGTCAAAGGCCTGCGTCTCCTCGTTTTCAAGGGTGACACTACCAGGATTTGCCTGCGCCTGCTCAAGGGCTTCCAGACGCAGCGCCTGCGCGCGCTCGCCCTCCTCGCTCAGCGCCGCCGCAAGGGTGGTTAGCCACGGCCACTGGGTTTCAGGCATGGCCGGACGCGCCTGTCCCGCCATCACCTGCGCTCGCTGCAGCTCGCCCTGAATGGACTGCTCCAGCAGCGTGACGGTGGGTTTCGCCTGCGGCTTCAGCGCCAGCCAGCTTTTCAGCTGGGTCAGGGCACGCGTCCAGTTGCCGCTCAGGGTTAAAAACTGCACGAACGCGGCGCGGAGGTCGGCATCCGCCGGACGGGCTTTGATTTCTGCTTCCAGACGCGCGAGCGCATCGTTAAGCGACTCACCCGCCAGGTGTTGATAGAGCGTATTCATTGCCATTCCTTAATTTGCCGCGCGCCATGCGCCGACGGCCGGATCGCGCAGCTGAGGACGCAGGGTGTCAATCAGAACGATATTCAGCGGGGTGCCGGGTGCCACCCAGGCGCTCCAGGTTTTTTTCACCGCCGCGATACGCGCCTGCAGTTTTGCATCGTCGCTGGCGGTTTCACGGGAGATCTCCACCGCGACGGTGCCGTTGCTCTTCCAGCTGTTCAGGGTGCTGTCGTAAGGCAGGATCATCCAGCTCTGGTCGCTGTTTGGGGTGCTGAATACCATGCGCTCTTTGTTGACGGAGGTGATCAGCGCGTTTTCCGGGTCGGCGCTTTGATTCAGCCCGGTTACCGGGAAGCCATGAATGTACGTTACCGCCATCTCTTTCTGCCCGCCGTTGCGGGACTGCGACACAACGGTGTGTCCGCTCAGCCAGCTGCCGTTGCCGCAGCGGGTGGTGTCAGAATCCGGAATGAAGAGCGCCGGTGCAGAGGCGCCCCCTTCCCAGAAGGTGCGCAGGTGGCAGCCGTCCTGCAGGGTAAACTCCTGCCACGGCGTACGGTCGGCGGCAACGGTACGGGAAGCCACGTTCTGATCGGGCGGCAGTAACGCGCCGCTGGCTGGGGTGGCGGTGACGGTCGCAGCAGGCGCGGCCTGCTCCTGTTTCACCACCAGCGCCCAGTCCTGCGCTTTGCCAGCCGTGCCCTGCGCCAGCGTGGTACCCGCCGGATCGTTGAGCGTCCAGCTGAGTTTATTGACTTTGCTGCACTGGTGTTCCAGCAGTGCGCCAAGACGCGGCACAAAGTTCTCCAGCACGGAGACGTCTTTCTTGCCGTTCGCCACAATGCGCAGCGCCACCTCAGGCTTACACCAGCTCTGCGGCGTGTTGTCTTTGATGTTGTCGATCCAGATATCCAGCTTCTGCGCAGGAGACTGCACGATGCGGAAATTTTCAGCCTGCGCGGTGGAGGTCGCCGCCAGAAGTGCCAAACCCGATAGCCAAAGTTTCATATCGTTCCTTGTGTGTCTAATCAGTTCCGCAGGGAAGAAATTGTGCTGCGTCAGAGAGGGTGTGCAGCAAAGTGGTGTCCTGAGGGTTGCCCATCCATACCGCCAGGGCAGTATAGTTATCCTGGGCATTCCCCTCCTGTTCGCCATTCTTTTGAATGATTTGGTTCATTAAGGTCAGCCACTCCTGCGGCGTATTCACCATATGCAGCGACTGCTTCATTTGCTCTTCGCTGACGCCGTGCCAGAACCCGTCGGTGCAGAGTAAAAAGGCATCGCCGTCTTCAACCTGCACCACGTCGCTGTAGCTCGCTTCCGGCCCGCCGTTTTCAATTCCCAGCGCCAGATAGAGCAGATTGCTGTTCAGGTTGTCGGTCTGGTGCCCGGCATCTTTCATCTGCTGCACCAGGCTGTGGTCGGTGGTCACATGCCACAGCCATCCCCGGCGGAACAGGTACAGGCGGCTGTCTCCGGCATGGGCCCAGTAGGCCAGCCCGTAATCACGGTCAATGAACAGGCTAACCAGCGTCGTGCCCATCCGGCGATAGTCCTGAACGGCCTGCTGTTCGCTGAGAATAGTGCGATTCGCCGTCTGCACGTAGTCGCGAATATGCTGCGCATTAAGATGTTTGTCGCCATCAAAGCGGGAGATAATGCTGTTGCGGGCCAGCGCGGCGGCCACTTCGCCGCCCGGCAGCCCCGCGATGCCGTCGCAGACGACAAAGCAGGCTGAACGTTCCCCAATGGTTTCTCCCGTCTGATCCTGGTTGCTGGCGCGCGTCCCCTGGCGGGAGAGAGAAGCCGTTGCGATATTCATTTGTCTTCCGATCCGCTCTGTGAGTCTTTGTACTGATTGACCTCCATGTCATACGCATGAAGGAAGGCCTCGCCGAACAGGGTGTGGAAGTCGTCCTCAATCTCGCCCGCCGTCTCGCCATAGCTGCGAACAAAGTAGTCCCACAGGGCGGCTTTGCGGCTGCCCGGCAGCGCCAGACGCGAGGTCATGCCGTTCTGCTTCGCCTGCTCTTCCAGCTGTTCCGGGTTAAAGGACTGCAGCATCGCGGCAATAATGGCGCGGATGCCGGAGATCATGCCCAGCTGGTGCGCCTGCAGGTCGATCAGCGCGTCGCGCACGGATTTGGTCGGCGGCATAAAGCCCGGCATCGGGGTGCCGAACATCTGGATTAACACGGTTTTGCCGGTCGGCAACAGCTTGAACGGGTTGTTGGCATCGTCCAGCACCATGGTCATGTCGGCTTTTACGCCGCGCTTGAGAATGGAGCGCGAGGAGAGCAGCGCCACGGTCCCCTGGGAGAACATGCCGAGGATCTGCCCCAGCTGACGCATATTTTCACGGTCAAACTGCGGGACGGGCTGCATTTCGCTGAGCCCCATCCCCTCCAGCAGCGCCTCCAGCAGCTCGCCCTGCAGCACTTCGCCCTTCTCACCGCTGTTTGCCGTGGCGGTTGGGGCGGCGGCGTTATTGACCGGATCGATGCGCAGGCGGCCCTTCGGTGCCTGAGCGCTGCTGCGCGCAACGGCCTGTGGCGTCGGCATGGTGAAGCCAGCGTAATCCGGTCGCGCGGGTTCCTCTTCAGCACGCGGTTCTTCCTGCGGCTCAGGGGCGAACAGCGGAGAATCGGCCAGCGCGTCCTCTTCCTGCTCAGGTTCCGGCACGGGGGCTGGCTTCTCGTTAATCACGTCATCCGGATGGGTTAACGGCGCGCCGCCCATCAGCCCGAGCGGGTCGTCATTACGCGCGGCTGGCGCGCTGGACTTACCGCCAAACAGGGCCAGCGGATCGAGCTCATCCGTCCCCTCTTCGTTCGGGGCTGGCTGGGTCTCAACCGGTGGCACCAGCGTGGAAGGCGTAACGTCGTCAAAAATGCTCTCTTTTTTAAACAGCGCTTCGTCGCTGAACAGCGAGTCCGGATCGACATGCTTACGTTCGAGCGTGGGATCGCTGTCGTTGAACATCGCCAGCGGATCTTCGGCGTTACGCTCCGGGGCCGCAGGCTGGGAGAACGGATCGTGCGATGCCGCAGGCTGCGGTTTTGTACGGTTGCTGGAGATGCTGTCGGAGATGGAAAACTCCTGCATCAGGCTATCCCAGATCTCCGTTGGCACGGCGGTCGGCTCGGCTTTCCCACGGGGTGCGGCACTCGCCGGTTTCGGCTGCTGCGCAGGCGCAGGAGCCACGGTCGGACGCGCCTGCTGGTGCAGGCTGGCCGCCATGCGGCTTACCGGCTGCGTATCGTGGATAAGCTCGGTCACTTCAATGCGGTAGTCATCAATGCCGAGAATGTCGCCATCCTGCAGTTCAACCTGACGTCCTCGCTCCAGCGGAATGTCATTTAATACCACGCGGGTAACGCTGCCGCGGTTGGTGACGCGGCATTCGCCCTGAGCGTCAACGTGAACAATGGCCTGCAGACGAGAGATGGTGCGGTCATTGTCCGGCAATACCAGATTGTTATCCGTACCGCGCCCAATGGTGCCGCCCGGGGCGTAAAAATCACAGCTGCTTTGCGGCGGCTGATGACCGGGTTTCGTAGAAATAATCGTGAATCGCATGGCGTATTCCTGCTGGTATGATTAGCGCTCAAACGCTGCCGCTCTCGGAGCGAGAACGGCGGCGTTTGGGGGCGATTCCATTGGTTCTATTTTGCGGTTTTGAGCGGACGAATCGCGTCGCTGTTGGCGATTAAGCTGCACTTTAAAACCTGATATTGACCCGGTTCGGTACCACCTACTTTCTCTTTCAGTAAAGAAACAATCACCTTGTCAGCTTTTTCAAAATTCTCAGCAGGGAGATTGCTTGCTTCCAGCCATGCGGCCGCACTGGCCTCTGCATCATCTTTGAGACTTTTACTGTCCGCAATCTTACTGATGCATCGATTTTGCACCCAGTTTTCAAAGATTTGTTGCTGAGAAAAAGCACTCACATCAGGAAGTGTTTGGGAACAAGCAACGGAGGCATTTAAAACCAATACAAGCAGCAATAAACGTTTCATTTCAGGCTCCAGAAAGTTGCGTTGGTAGGAATAACTTAAACTGGCCTGAGGGACCTTCTTCTAAAATGAAACGAGCCGCATAACGAATAGAACCGTTTTTCCCTGACACTTTCAGAGCAATATCATATTCTCCCGCTTGCCACGTAATCCCCGTCCACTGATGACATTGTTGGGTCGTTAACGTCACCTCAGGGCTAAACGTTGACGGCGGCGATATCGCCTTCCATTCATTTCCCGCGCGTTTCATTATGGTGGGTGAATGACTGGTGACAGGCGCGTC
Source organism: Enterobacter sp. FB (assembly GCF_000805795.1). Classification (NCBI taxonomy): domain Bacteria; kingdom Pseudomonadati; phylum Pseudomonadota; class Gammaproteobacteria; order Enterobacterales; family Enterobacteriaceae; genus Enterobacter; species Enterobacter sp. FB. The sequence goes on from NZ_JSZC01000013.1 coordinate 1,867,293, forward strand.
TACCCCAGAGTTAGCAGGTATAGCAAAGCAGGGCTCGTTGTTCTTTAGCGTAACCGAAAGTGGCTGATATTGTGCAGGATGAGACACACAGGCGTTCGCCATTAACGTGACTGCAAACACACCGAATAACTTTTTTATAACCATGCCCGCCGATACCAAGGGTTCTTGACGCTGATAAAGACCGGGGAAAATTCCCCGGCCACATGCGCAATTACGCTTCTTTGTTCTCTTTGATGTTCCAGCCAGCGCTACTTTCAGCACCTTTACCACCAGAAGTGGTCTGCTCCCAGTACTGCTGTTTCACTTTCGCAGCCTGGAATGCGTAGGTCACACCAACGGTGTCGCCGTTGTCAGCACCGGTGTACTGAACAGAGGTCACCAGCACATCTTCCAGCGTAATGCGGGAATATTCCACCTGCTGGCCGCCCGCTTTACACACGGACAGCTCAACCTTAGTCAGGTGTTTACCGCTGGCGCAGTGTTTCAGGATTGCTGTAGTGGATTTGTCGATCAAGGCATTAACGTGCAGATCGTTAAAGTTAACTTTACCGGCACCGCCGCCACCGCCAACGCTCATATTACCAGGCTGGGAAGCGCCCCAGGAGAAGGAGGTAATATCAGTCCAGCCGGTGTGGTTAGAATCTTTAGATTCGCCCGTAACACCCTCGACCTTCAGAAACATATCAATAGCCATAATATCTACTCTTCGTGGATGAAAATTATTGCTTTCGAAAAAGCACTTATATGGCAAACAGGAAAGCATGGGGCTGAATAAAACCGTCCATATTTTACCTCTGCCTCTAGCCTGACGAATTCGTACTTCGTACAGACTCTTCAGAGTGCCTGCAATTGCAACCACCCTAAATTTTGTTAGTTACACTTCATGGTAACTAAGCGCTAGACAATCATTCACTGTATCATCTAGAATATTTTCAATCGTCTATCATTCATCAAAGGCAACATAACATGAAGAAAATATTGTTATTAATACTTACCATTGTATTTTTAATTATCGCAATTTTCACAACTGTAGATCTTTTTCAGTCCGCCTGGTATGTATTTTCATTAGAAAAAGCCACTACAACTTCTGCAGGTTTACTTTTTGGAAAATTACTTTTCCTGCTGGTCATACTTTTAGCATTTTACTTCTCGCTAAGATTTTTGCGCAAATTAAAGCCTTGATTTTAATTTTTCCGCAAAATAGTAAATAGCGATAGATGCAACTAAGAGAATGATTAATAGAGCGGCATTTATCGTTATTTCCAAGATGGTTACCGACCAATCAAAAACAAAAATATAATAGCCAAGAGTTGAGAAAAAAAGCATAAATGAAACAATAAGCATGAGATAGACTATAACGTACTTTGATGCTCTTTCAAACACGAGTAGCTCCTGCTAAAAACTGACTAAAAATCTCTTTATCTATGGCACCATGACTCTGTTGGAAATTTATAGCTTCAATAAATGGCTTAACATTATCTTCAACGAGAAAATATAACAAATCTAAATCGCCCGCACTACGCAACTCATAGTAAACATTTTTGTTTAATTTTAATAGATCGTATGAGGCATAAACTGAGCGAGAAATTGAAGCCCCCACACTTAATACACCAGTAAGCCCTGCAGAAACAAGAAATCGCGGCACAATTTTTGAAACGAATAGCGTAATTAATTCATTTACGAAAACCATTTTAAAGGCTATACCACCTACTTGCGACCCACCGACTTTTAGGAGGAGTTCCTTAGATTGTTCTTCAGATAAACCAGACAGATATCGTTTGACCACTGTATTGATTAACCGACGCACATCTTCTGATGTAAGCCCTTTTTTTATTAAAGTTAACAATCTAATTTTATCTGTTTCATTTCGCCACCGATGGTCTGTATCCAGAAAATCTTTTGTTAACATCCATAAGTCTTCTGGAATTGACATAAAACCATCGACCGCGCTGCGAGCGAAAATTTCTGGGCCACTTTGTTTACGCGTATCAAAAATTTTCAGCATGCCATCTGCAATTTCTTTTGGTGAACTCGTTCCCAAAGTTGATTCCTCCTGAGGTTCATGAATGTCGATGGCTTTCTAGATGAATTTTGCCAATGTAGTTTACTTTGCCGGCCCTCCAGGGCCGGCACTCATCATCACGCGTCTTTCGTCTTCAGCGACGGCAGTTTAGATACCAGACGCAGAGAAACGGTCAGACCTTCCAGCTGGTAGTGCGGACGCAGGAAGAACTTCGCGGCGTAGTAGCCCGGGTTGTCCTCAATCTCCTGCACCTGCACTTCCGCAGCCGCCAGCGGTTTGCGGGACTTGGTCTCCTGGGAGGAGTTCGCCGGGTCACCGTCGACGTAGTTCATGACCCAGTCGTTCAGCCAGCGCTCCATCTCTTCGCGCTCGCGGAAGGAGCCGATTTTGTCGCGCACGATGCACTTCAGGTAGTGGGCAAAACGGCAGCAGGCGAACAGGTACGGCAGGCGAGAGGCCAGACGCGCGTTGGCGGTGGCATCCGGGTCGTGGTACTCGGCCGGTTTTTGCAGGGACTGCGCGCCGATGAAGGCAGCAAAGTCGGAGTTTTTGCGGTGAACCAGCGGCATAAAGCCGTTTTTCGCCAGCTCGGCTTCACGACGATCGCTGATAGCGATCTCGGTCGGGCACTTCATGTCCACGCCGCCGTCATCGCTCGGGAAGGTGTGGCACGGCAGGTTTTCCACCGCCCCGCCGGACTCCACGCCGCGAATCGAGGTGCACCAGCCGTACTCTTTGAAGGAGCGGTTGATGTTGGCTGCCATCGCATAGGCCGCGTTCGCCCAGGAGTAGCTGTTGTGGTTCGCGCCGTCGGTCTGCTCTTCAAAGTCAAAGCTGTCCACCGGGTTGGTGCGAATGCCGTACGGCAGGCGCGACAGGAAGCGCGGCATCACCAGGCCCAGATAGCGGGCATCTTCGGATTCACGCAGTGAACGCCAGGCGGCGTATTCGGTGTTCTGGAAGATCTTGGTCAGGTCGCGCGGGTTGGCCAGCTCCTGCCAGGACTCCATCTGCATCACGCCCGGTGCGGTACCGGTAATAAACGGACAGTGTGCCGCAGAACCGATGCGCGCCATTTCGCCCAGCAGCTCAACGTCCTGCGGGCTGTGGTCGAAGTAGTAGTCGCCGACGATGCAGCCAAACGGCTCGCCGCCGAACTGACCGTACTCCTGCTCGTAAATTTTCTTGAAGATCGGGCTCTGGTCCCAGCCCACGCCCTTGTAGCGCTTCAGGGTGCGGCCCAGCTCCTGCTTGGAGATGCTCATAAAGCGGATCTTCAGCATCTCGTCGGTTTCAGTGTTGTTCACCAGGTAGCTCAGACCGCGCCAGGCGCTCTCCAGCTTCTGAAACTCTTCGTGGTGAATGATCTGGTTCACCTGCTGCGACAGCTGCTCATCGATACCCGCAATCAGGTTCTGAATGGTGCGGTAGGTATCGTTCGAGAAGGTGACGGTATTTTCCAGCGCCTGCTGCGCCAGGGTTTTGACCGCGCTTTCGACGGCGGAACGCGCCTGGTCGGTTTTCGGGCGGAACTCTTTGTTCAGCAGCGCGCTGAATTCATCCTGGCTGAACGCCTGACCCGCCTGCTGCTCGTGTTGTTGAGTCTGGTTGCTCATCGATTATTCCTCGCTACCTTTCGCACTTTCGTCATTTTTCGGCAACTGGCTCAGGGATTTGAGCAGCGTCGGATCCTGCAGAATTTTTGCGATCAGCTCTTCCGCACCGTTTTTACCGTCCATATAGGTCAGCAGGTTGGAGAGCTGGGTACGCGCTTCCAGCAGCTTGTTCAGCGGCTCAACCTTGCGGGCCACCGCGTCCGGCAGGAAGTCGTCCATGCTGTCGAAGGTCAGATCCACGTTGAGCTTACCTTCGCCGGTCAGGGTGTTATCCACCTGGAACGCCACACGCGGCTTCAGCGCCTTCATGCGTTCGTCAAAGTTGTCGATGTCAATTTCGAGGAATTTACGCTCGTCGACGGCCGGCAGGTTTTCCACCGGTTTGCCGACCAGATCGGCCATAACGCCCATCACAAACGGCAGCTGAATTTTACGTTCTGCACCGTAGATCTCTACGTCATACTCGATCTGCACGCGGGGGGCACGGTTACGTGCGATGAATTTCTGCCCACTGTTACTCATTGCCATGATGTTCTCCATCAAAGATGCGCGGTGAAGGTGAAACGCCAGGCTCCATGCCTGACGTCATAATGCCTGGACGCGCTATTCGCGGCGCCCAAAGATGTTTTCCAGTTGGTTAACGCCGTCTGGCGCCAGGTCGCGAATAATGTCCATAAAGTTAAGTTCTGACAGCCGCTGCACCCGTTCAATCATCAGCGGTGCGGGGTGGCTCGGTTCGTACTGCGCAAAATACTGCTTCGCTTTTTCCAGCATCAGCTGGGCGTCGGCGCGGCTGGTGACCTGCACGCTGCGCCAGTCGGTCACCGGCTGAACGGGCTGCGTAGCCGTCGGCTGCTGCTCAGCCTGGGGTTCAGCCTGCGCATCACGGTTCGGCAGCAGCTTGCTGATGTCGGTCACCTGACAGGCGCTGGCCACCAGCCCCACGGTTTTCAGCAGCTGCTCCATCTCAGGTACGCCGCTTTCACCGAGATGCCCGATGAGCAGCTCGCGAATGGCCAGCAGACGTTCGTTAATGACGATGACCGCGGCGGTCCCCGGCTGGTCGCCGCGAGCCAGCTCGTCAATCAGCCGCGGGCGCCCGCCGGGATAGTCCGGGCATTCGGTTTTACTGCCGTCCAGCAGCGCCTGGGCATCCCGCAGCGAAATTTCATCGCCGTTTGAACGCAGCAGCGAGGCGTTGCGTACCGCGACCGTCAGGTCGGATTTATCACTCAGCCCGGCGAGAGCGTTGATGCGGTAGAACGGGTCGGTTTCGCCATACTCTTCCAGCAGCGGATAGAGCGGCTCCCAGTAGCGGGCGATCGCCTCCTGCACCAGCAGTAATCCGTCCGCGTAGCCTGCCAGCCCGCGATGGCGGGTCCAGGCATGGGTTAACGCCAGCAGGACGCGAAGATCTTTGGTGCGGGTCAGCAGGCTGGTGGCGTATTTTTCGACCGTGTTCCAGTCAGCAGGCTCCGCCGGGATGATGGTGTCGCCAAACTGCTGTTCCGCTTTCCCAAGGCTTGCCTGGTTCATCGCCTGGAAGTCAGCGTCGTACTCCAGGTTTTCGCCGCAGGGGTTGTCAGGGCTTATGGGCGCGAGAAATTCTTCGATATTCATGAGATCCCTGCTTATTCAAACATAGGCGGATAGAGACCGTGACGGCCCGGACGGGCGCCCCCTGCCGGATCGAACAGCAGGGTGAAAAGCTGCCCGGTAAAGTTACCGCTGTGCACGTGGGTGTAGAGCGGGTATCCGTCGCAGCGGTTGGTCCACCAGTAGCTGGTCTGACGCAGCGGGTCAAAGCACTCTGCCGCCTGAGGCCAGCCCAGCGTGCTCTGGCCGTCCTCGTCGTAGCCAATCACATCCAGGATGTCGGAGCGCTTTTGCGGCTCGACCGGCTGCGGCGCCGGAATGGACATCAGCATCTCGTCGAGCTGCGAGGCGGAAAAACTGTTGCGCACCGCGTGCAGCCCCAGGCGTCCAATCTGCTGATACCAGCTTTCGGCCTGGCTGAGCAGGCTGGTCGACCACTCTGACGGGGCGAAGCTCAGCTGAATGCAAACCGGGTATTGTCGGCCGACGCTGTCGCGCCCGGGCAGCAGACAGCCCATCTGGATCATCTGGCTGCCCAGCATGGGCGGTACCACAAAATTCCAGACGGGTGCTTTCTGAAACGGGCGCTCGCCGCTGCGCTGCTCTTCCTGCTGCCAGGCCAGCAGACCGACCTGGAACCAGTGCGACCACTGGCGCTGTAAGGTGTCAGGAAAGCGGCGCTGCAAAAAATCTCCGGCGCTGGGTAACTTGCCATACCAGCTGTAGCGGTTCATCGCAGGGGTATTCGTCATACGGCTGTCCTTGCGGTTATGGGCATGAGAAACGAGGAAGCTGGAACGGGTTACGAATGCTGTTCGGCGCAAACTCCAGCGTGACCTGATGTCCGTCGACGTTGAAGGTGGCCTGACGGCTCAGGCTACCCGTGCCCGGGCTGGTGGTCGCTTTATCGAAAAAGCGGTTCAGCGCCCAGGAACCGTTGGTCACCAGCGTCGCCGTGCTGCCGTTCGCCAGACCCAGCTGCATGCGGACCTGGTTGGTGCCGCCCGGCCCCGGCCAGTTCATGATCTGCACCGCCTGCGGCCCGTGGCTGTAGCGCAGCAGCTGACCGTCAACGTCCAGGGTCAGGTTCAGAATGGTGTTATCCATTCGCACGGTGCGAACCGTCACCTTGAAAGACGGCGTGGTTGCGCCGTTAGCAAAGAAGGCGTCGCGAATCGACTGGGCCTGCTGGAACGGTCTCAGCAGCCCTTCACTTCCCGGCAGCGTTTTCCCGTCAATGCCCGGCATAAAGCGCCAGTTGGCCTGGGTGGTGTCCACTTTGCTGGTCAGGTTATCGCGAAAGAAGGTATCCATCAGCCCGGTCCCCGGCGCAAACATGCGCGCGAGATCGTCCGGCGTCACCTCGGTGCTGGCGCTGCGCACCAGCGGGTAGCGACCGGCAATTGCCTGACGGCAGAAACCACCCACTTCAACGTTAATGCGCTTACGAACGTTTTCCAGGTCACGACGCTGGGTATCGCTGCTGGCGCCTACCGCCATGTTGCTGAACATGGTTTGCAGCCCGCCCGGCAGACGACCGGCGCTGGCCTGCAGGCGGCTGATCGCCTCCCCGCCCGGCGCCGGCATGCCGCTGTTGGCAGCATCCTGCACGGCGGTCAGGTAGCGATACAGCTCATCCACCTGCTTGAGAAAATCGTCAAACACGATGGTCTTCCCGCCCTTCTCCAGCGGCTGAGCCAGCTCAATCATCGGCGCGTAATGGTCGGTCACCAGCTGCTCCGGCGCCTGGGTAACCGCGGCGGCCTGCGTTGGCGCGTTGTCATTATTGCTGAACAGCGCTTCCAGCGTGCGGGTGGCGCGGCTGCTTTGCGCCTGCGCTTTACCCGCATCTTCCGGCGCTGGCGTATCGCGGGAGAGCGTCAGGACCTGGCTCAGGTTCTGCACCAGGCGGCGCAGCGGCGAGTTGGCGCCGGAAAGCAGGCGCGCGGTGTTGATGCGCTGGGAAAGGTCGGCGCTGTTATTCAGCTGAATGTCAGCGAGAAAGCGATCCCAGTTAGCGATAAAGTCGCGCATATAGAGCTGGCGCACGGCGTTATCGATCTGCTGTTTATCTTCCTGCGCCGTGGCGGCCCCCAGCACCCAGGCGTCGTCCTCGTGCAGGGCGGTGGTAACGCTGTCAATCTGGCCGTTAAAGCTTTTCCAGTAGCCGTCCGGCGTATACAGACCCGGAACGCCTTCGCTCACCGGCTTGCCGCTTTTGCGGGAAAATACCAGCTCGCTCTGCGGTCCGCCCAGGTCGGAAAGGGAGACCGGCTTCAGGTTGTCGTCATGTTCCAGCAGGCGCTTCAGGCGGCCGTAGACGCGGGTTGAAAGCGGCTGCTGGCCGATCATCGCTCTTTCGCGCGCCACCAGGGACTCGTCCTGCGCGTACGGCGAGGCCTGAATTTTCGGCTCCAGCAGCTGCGTCAGGTGCCATTCAAGCTGCTGCAGCTGCGCCTTCGTGACGTTCTGCGGCAGGTTACGCTGCAGGTTGAGCATTACCCACGAATGCAGGAATTTGCCGTCGTAGTGCTTCGGCTGATAGAGCATCTGATAGGCTTTCAGCGCTTCGTAGCTGTATTCCACATCGCTGCCGTTGTCGTTGCGAAGCCAGGTGGTGATGTGCATGGCGACGGCAGGGAGCAGCATCTGATCCAGCGCTTTCTGATACAGGGACTGAGAGGCGTCGCTGACGTCATCCCCGCGATAAAGCCCCATACGGCGGGAGACCGGCGGATCGTTCACGTCAAACGCGTCGCTTTTCGGCAGATCCACCAGGCTATTCAGCAGCGGCAGCAGTTCGAACAGGTCACGCTGGGTCTGGTTCTGTAAGGCCTTGCTCTGCTGGTCGAGCAGCGGAACCTTCGCATCCACTTCTTCCAGGTAGGCCTTGTTTTTGGCATAGCTGGTGAGCCACAGTCCACCCAGGATCACCAGCAGGGCCAGCAGCGCCGCATAGCCAGACCAGATCACGGCCCGGTTGCGCAGCTCCCACCAGCGGTTTTCTCCGGCGATCCCGGCTTCCTGGAAGATGACGTTTTGCAGCAGGTTCTTGATGAAGAAACTCTGGCCTTTTGCGCCCGGGATTGGCGATTCTTTGCTGACCGAATCCCAGTTATCGCTCTCTGCCCCTTCCGGCAGCGACAGCGCGCGGTTCAGTTCGCCCATCACGCGGTCGAACGGCATGCCTTCCTGCGTCCCGCTGGCGAAGTAGATCCCGCGCGGAGAGAACTCGGTTTCGAAGTTCGAGCGGGCGAAGACCGTGCTGAGGTAATCCGCCAGCAGCGGACGCAGCGCGGCGAACTCCTGCGGGAAAAGATACGCTTCGGCGCGGGTCTTCGCGTCATGCTCTTTGAGCATGGTTTCCGGCAGCCCGGCGTCGAGGCGCTGCTGCAGCAGAGAAAACTCCTGCTGGAAGTTGCCCATCAGGTCGTAATCGGCGTGTTTGGTTTGTTCCCACGGCAGCGTGAAGCCCCAAATCTGGTCGCGCTGCGCTTTATCGTAGTCGGCAAACCAGGCGCGGAAGCCTTTGAGCAGGTCGGCCTTGGTCACCATCACGTAGACCGGGAAGCGAATCCCCAGCTGTTCATGCAGCTCGGACAGACGCTGACGCAGGTTCACCGCCTGCTGGCGAGACGCCTCGGCTGACTGGGTGAGCAGGTCAGAAATGCTGATGGTGACGATCACACCGTTGATCGGCTGGCGGCGGCGATACTTGCGCAGTAACCCCATGAACTGCAGCCATTCCCCGGCGTCCTGCACCTGCTCGCTCTCCTGGGTGGTATAGCGACCCGCGGTGTCCAGCAGCACGGCCTCGTTGGTAAACCACCAGTCGCAGTTACGCGTGCCGCCAATGCCGCGCAGGGCGGTCTTACCGAAGCGGTCGGCCAGCGGGAACTGCAGCCCGGAGTTGACCAGCGCCGTGGTTTTACCGGAACCCGGCGCGCCGATAATGACGTACCACGGCAGCTGATAGAGGTATTGCGTGCTGAAGCGCTGCGTCCACTGAGCGCCCTGCCCCGCCTTGCTGAAGTGCGCTTTTTTCAGCATCTGCGCGGCTTCATCAAAACGGCTGGCGAGGATCTGCTCCTCGTTGTTCAGTCGCTTCTGCGGATCCGCCGCTTCCGGGCTGGTGGTGTTCTCATTGAGCTTGTCCATCAGCTTGCGGTTCAGCCAGGCGTTATAAAGACGCGGCAGAATGTGGCCCTGCGCCCACAGCAGATAGACCACGGCGATACTGATGATGCGGTTCTGTTCAGATTCAAGCGGCCGGGTGTCCACGATGGACAACAGCGGGCCAATCATCCAGATCACCGCCGCCAGCGCCGTGACGCCGAGGAAGCTCCACAGAATGCGGTTAGTCAGTATGGAAAGAAGAGTCGTCAGCATTCCTTAGTTTCCTTGCGGCAATCCGTTCAGCTCGGCCTGGGTATTTTCAGGCGACACCAGCAGAGTAATTTCCACACGGCGGTTACGGGCGCGGTTTTCAGGCGTCGTGTTCGGCGCCACCGGGTTAATCTCTCCCCGCCCTTCCGCTTTCACGCGGCCAGGCTGTGAGAGGCTTCCCTGCAGCATTTTCTGTACCGAGCGGGCGCGTTCCAGAGAGAGTTCATAGTTAGAGGCAAAGCGCGCGCTGCGGATCGGCACGTTGTCGCTGTAGCCCACCACCAGAATTTTGCCGCTCACGTTATTCATTGCCTGCGCGATGCGGTGGATGACCGGTTCATAGCGGTCGCGCACGACGGTCGAGGCAGAGGCAAACAGCCCGTCGCCTTTCAGGATAACCACGCTGCGATCCGCTTCGTCTTTCACCGCGACGAGGCCAGCCTCGATCTCCGGTTTCAGGAAGCCGCGCAGGTTCAGCACTGCCGGAAGCTGACGCGCCGGTTGCTGAATAGTGGTTTCCGGAAGCTGGGACTGGTAAATCTTCGCCAGCACCGGGTTGGTGCTGTCGCCAAGACGCCAGTTGAGCACGATATAAAACAGACAGGCGATAAACCCGGCCAGCGCCACGCAGGCCCAGAGAGGAACCATCGGCCGCCAGAGCTTGCGCAGCACCGGGCGATCTTCCGGATGGGGAGAAAGCGGCGCCGGATAGCTGCCGCGCACGCCGCGGATCATCTGCCACAGCCGCTGCTTGATGGTCTCAAGCTGGGTGCGGCCATTGTCCAGCACCCGATAGCGTCCTTCGAAGCCGAGCAGCAGGCAGTAGTTGATCATCTCCAGCAGCAGAATGTGCTCGCGCGGATTTTGCGACAGGCGCGCCAGCAGCTGGAAGAACTTCTCGCCGCCCCAGGTTTCGTTATGGAACGTCACCAGCAGGCCGTTGCTCGACCAGACCCCGCTGCTGCCCCAGGGGGTGAGCGCGGCGGCTTCATCAAGCGCCGTACAGAGGCAGTAGCGTGCCCCGACGATCACTTCGTAGGGCAGCCCCGCCTGCTGACAGCGGACTTCGAAACGGCGAATTTCATCGATCAGGCGCTGGCGTAACGCCACCTGATCGTCGTGCGATACCGAATGACGGATCTGCGGAATCGCATTGAGCAGCGGATTGGCGGCCGCCACCAGCTGATTGTTGCTACTGGCCCCGGTGAACGCGGCATCGCTGCCGGTATCCTGTCGTTCCTGCATATTAAGCGCTCGCTTTATTATTCTGTCGGGCTACGGATGGCCCAAAACTCCATATCCAGCCCCGGGAACTCCCCCGCAAGGTGCAGGGCGAATGCGCCGGACTTATCCATCTCGTGCCACAGCTCGCTGCCCTTTTCGAGTTCAAAGTAGCTGTAGCCGGCATGCCACGGGATCTGCGGCGGTGCAACCGGCATGGCGCGCAGCATAATGCCCGGCAGCTGAAGCTGAACCAGATCGCGGATTTTCGACACCGGTGCGACCTTCATCTGCGCCGGGAAATGGGTTTGCAGGTGTTCGCCCGGCACGTTGGCTTTGACCGCCAGCACGAAGCCGAACTCACGCACCATGCTGGTTTCAGGCACCGTGGCGATGTTGAGGCCGTGAGAGCGCTCGTTAAGCGGCAGCTGGATAGCGTGGTCTTCCATCACCAGCGACAGCCCCTGACGCAGCATCAGCATCAGCTTGCTGAAGCAGTTCGCCAGATCGTCATGATCGTAAATCGGCTGCACGCTTTCGGCGGTACGCTGCGACGTCCAGGTGGCGAGCTCGGTGGCAAACGGCAGCCAGCTGCGCCAGAGGGTTTCCGGGTGCAGCAGCGGGAGGGTTTTTAAATGAGACACCTCGCCCAGATGACGGTTAACCAGCGACAGCAGCGTAAACTCGATCATTTCAGAGGTGTTAAAGCGGCCGGGCTGGCGCAAACGGCCGCCAATCTGCTGGCTGCGCTGCACCAGTAAGCCGTGCAGATCGTTGATCATGCTGTAGATCTGCGGGCTGTTATTGGCATTGAGCATCGGCGGGATGTAGCTGTTGTCGAGCCGCACGTGGTTGTCGTTACGCTTCTCAGTCACAAACGCCACGCCGATGGCGGTCCACTCCGCCGTGAGGTCTTTTTCGAGCATCAGGGTCAGACGCAGGCGGCCAAACTGGACGGTAGCATCCCCCACCGACATGGCGTTATCGTCCTCCACCTCCTGCTCGAACGCGATAAAGCGCGCCAGCGAGGCTGGCTCTTCGCTGAAAATCACCTCTTCTCTCTCGCCACGACGAACCGGCAGTGCGAGCACCACCTTTTCGTTGGTGAGATTGTCAGGAATTTTCAGCGGTACAGGACCGTTGCGCCCGTTGCGCACCTGGAAAAAGGTGCCGTCCGGCAGCAGCCCACTGCAGTAGCTCAGGGCAATGCATCCCTGACGAAGCATCGCTTCATCCAGTTCAACGTCGAGAAAGCCCCAGAGATACGATCGCTGCAGCGCGCCCCATTCACGAACATGGTTGAGCAGATAGCTTTCAGTCCGCTGAAAATGGTGTGGACGCAGGAACATGCCTTCGGTCCAGACGACCTTTTCTGCTTTCGTCATGATGATGTGTTTCCTGTTTAGAAGCGCGTTACTGGCTGATGACCCGAATGCCGTTCACGTCGAGAAAAACGTTGGCCTGAAGTTCATCGGCGGACCATTTCCAGAACTGGTAGATATGATTTTCGCCAGGCACGGGCAGAGGGAGTGAAACGCGCCATTTTTTGCCATCCAGCACCTGGTACTCCGCCATCACGCCGATGTAGCGAGCCTCCGGCGAGCTTTGCCCGCTGAGAGTTTTTGACAGCTGTCCCGGCATCAGGAAGAACACATCGCTGTTCAGCAGATTCGCGCCAAGCGTGGCTGACGCGTTGTTCTGCAGGGAGTAGAAGTCGCTGGACATGAAATCCGCATCGGATTTCAGCAACAGCACCCGAACCTTAAGCGGCGCAGATTCATTGATTTGTGGATGAGCCTGAAACTGCAGATTGTAGCGGGAGGGGTCGCTGTGTGAAGACGACGAACAACCACCGATCAGCGCGAAAATCATCGCGTAAAAGAATAACCACAGCCTATGAAAATTTTTATTATTCATAAAAATGCGCTCATGAAAGCCGTTTAGTTCAGGATCCAGGTACCGTTAGCGCTGTCTTTGCAGGCTTTGCTGTTGCCGTCGACATCGACACAGGTCGCTTTTTTACGCGTCTTATGGCGAATGGCCTGTTTACGCACGGCGGCATCGTACTGGTCGGCCTTGATAACGGCGCGCATCGGAACGTAACCAATCAGCTGCTCGTTACCTTCATCGGCAAGCGCCATCCAGTAGTGTTCAACCTGACCCAGCACCACGTACGTTTTTCCGGTATCAAGAGTGCGGATAACTTTACCGCCGAAGTCAGGACGGCTCATCAGAGAGGCCGGATACATGGCACGATACGGCTCGTTAACCGGCGTGAACTCCGTCGGCGGCGTCACAGCGTGACGGTGGGTTAAGGTGACGCCGTTGACCTGGCTGGTCTCGATCGTATCGTCGTTAATCACAGGTTTCTGCGGTGCTTTACAGCCCGCCACCGCCATTACAAACAGAAGTGAAAACAGTACGCGCATTTTCATATGCTTTTCCGTAGCGATATTTCGATGATGGAGATAAGGGGATGAAGTTTGACTTAAGTGCTATTGTTAAAATAGCCAGGATATTTTCAGGGCGTTACTACTTTAAGGGCATAGCTACCGCACGAGCCTTTCAGAATAAGGCCCAGTGTCTTCCTGACATATTTTGACAAACGGTAAACAAGTTTACATGAGCTTCGTATCAATTCAATATTTACCGCCGCGTAACTGTTGGTAAATGAAGCAGTCGGAAAATTATAGGATTAATCCTATGATAAAAAACGATATGGCCCACCCTTTCTTATTCCCCCACCACAAAACTACATAACATCATGTTTTATCTATTAAAAAACACAAAAGAGAACCACTTTCATTAACGCAATCACGCTATTATCGCCACTACCATAATTAGTAGAATTCGCGTTTTTTTGATGTCAAAGGAATATATCCCTGATGAATTATTTGTTGCACTAACAGGGTATCTTTAATATTGAAGACGCTTCATCGCCTGGGTGAGAATATTTCACTTATGCAGAAAAATGTTAATTTCATGCCACAAAAAAAGCGTATATTTAGGCCGTAATAATTCCACTGCCAGGTATACCTTATATCTATTATTCATTAAGCCTGAGTAAACCTTCCTGTCATTTCCTCAAATGAAAAATGCCTCCGGCAGCCCGCCAGCCGCGAATCGTGGCGATATCTCCAGCGCAACAGCTTCATTCGATATTTTACTGGCGCTACATACTTTCCTGCTCACTGCCATCTATCTCGCCTACCGGACGATAGATAAGATTTATTATTAAAATGATCAATATTCGTTATAATTTCTTTAAATATTTAAACACCAGTCCAGATAAATTACTGTAATAAAAAGAGTTTGCGTTAAGGCATTTTCCCGTTCCGTATGTGCGTTGCCATCCGGTCGTCATTGCTTTCACCTATTGCTCTCGTCAGTGATTTATTGGCTCAGGCGTTGTGTGATCGAACAAATCAGGAGTGGGTATGAACAAGAAAAGACGCTCGGTGCCAGGCATCAGACACTATGACGGCCCTGCCGGCGGCTGGGGCGCATTGAAAGCGACGGCCATTGCGGTACGCACCCAAATGGATACCTTTGACGCCCCGGCGACGCTGCTGCGCACCAACCAGCCTGACGGCTTTGACTGCCCGGGCTGCGCGTGGCCTGATAAAGAACACAAATCGACGTTCCAGTTCTGCGAGAACGGCGCCAAAGCGGTGACCTGGGAAGCGACCAGCAAACGCGTCACCCCCGCGTTTCTGGCGGAAAACAGCGTCTCCTCGCTGCTGGCAAAATCGGACTTTGAGCTGGAAGGCTACGGGCGGCTGACGCATCCCCTGCGCTATGACCGTGCGAGCGACACCTTCCGCCCCGTCGACTGGGACGAGGCGTTTCAACGCATCGGCGAAGTACTGCGCGGGCTCGAACCGGACCAGGTCGAGTTCTATACCTCCGGACGCGCCTCTAACGAAGCGGCGTATCTGTTCCAGCTGTTCGCCCGCGAATACGGCACCAACAACTTCCCCGACTGCTCAAATATGTGTCACGAGGCCACCAGCGTCGGTTTGCCCCGTTCGATTGGCATCGGGAAAGGGACCGTCTCGCTGGACGATTTCGACAAGACGGAGCTGGTGATCTCCATCGGCCATAACCCCGGTACGAACCATCCGCGAATGATGGGGACCCTCCATGAGCTGGCCCGTCGCAACGTGCCGATTATCGTCTTTAACCCGCTGCGCGAGCGCGCGCTGGAACGTTTTGCGGACCCGCAAAGCGTGATTGAAATGGCGACCTACGGCTCCACGGATATCGCTTCGACCTATTTCCAGGTGAAGGCCGGAGGTGATGCCGCCGCGCTGAAAGGGATTGCCAAACACCTGCTGGAAATGGAGGCCGCACGCGGTGACGTGCTCGATCGCGCGTTTATTGTCGAACATACTCAGGGCTTTGAGGACTTTGCCGCCGATATCGCGCAAACCCGCTGGGACGAGATCGAACGCGAGTCGGGTCTCAGCCAGGCGGCGCTCAAAAAGGTGGCCGAGGCCTATGCGAAATCGAATGCCACCATCATTACTTACGGGATGGGCATTACCCAGCATAATAAAGGGACGGCCAACGTCCGCCTGATTGCGGACCTGCTGCTGATGCGCGGGAATATCGGCAAGCCCGGCGCGGGAATATGCCCGCTGCGCGGCCACTCAAACGTGCAGGGGAACCGTACCGTCGGGATTAGCGAGAAACCCACGCCGGCCTTCCTGAACCGTCTGAAGGAGGTTTTCGGCTTTGAGCCACCGTCTCACCACGGCCATGACGCGGTGCAGGCCACCCAGGCGATGATCGACGGCCGCGCGAAGGCGCTCATCTGCCTCGGCGGTAATTTTGCGGTGGCGATGCCCGATCATGAACGCGGCTTTCCGGCGATGGGATCCCTGGATTTGAGCGTCCACGTCGGCACCAAGCTCAACCGTACCCATCTGCTGGTGGGCAAAGAGACCTTTATTTTCCCATGTCTTGGCCGTACCGAGCTGGATGTTCAGGCCACCGGCCGCCAGTCCATTACCGTTGAAGACTCGATGTCGATGGTCCATGCCTCATCCGGCAAGCTAAAACCCGCCTCCCCGTTGCTTCGGTCAGAACCCGCTATCGTCGCGGGCATGGCGAAAGCCACCCTGCCGGATACCCGCGTGGACTGGATGACGCTGGTTGAGGATTACGATCGTATCCGCGATCTGATCGAGCAGACCATTCCGGGGTTTGAGAACTACAACGCGCGGATCCGCGTTCCCGGCGGCTTCCGTATGCCGCTGCCGCCAACGCAACGTCTCTGGCCAACGGCGACGGGAAAAGCGATGTTCTCGGTCTTCGTCGGCGTACACGAGAACGCCAGCGGTGAAGGTGAGCACGTCCTGCGCCTGATCACGCTGCGCAGCCACGACCAGTACAACACCACCATTTACGCGCTGGACGACCGCTACCGCGGCGTGTTTGGCCGCCGCGACGTGCTGTTTATGAACGAAGAGGATATGGCGCAGTCAGGGCTGGAACACGGCGACCGCGTGGATATCGAAACCGCCCTGCCCGGCAACGGACAGCGTCTGGAAGACATTACCGTGGTGGCGTACAACATCGCGCCGGGGACCGTCGGGGCCTATTATCCGGAGGCCAACGTGCTGGTACCGCTTGATTATCTGGATAAGGACAGCGGTACGCCGTCGTATAAATCCGTTCCGGTTCGCATCACCCTGCGCTCAAAAGAGATCCGCATGCTGTAAGCCGATCGCGCAGAGAAAAAGATGGATATTAAACAGTTAAAATATTTAATCGCGCTCGACGAGACCCGCCATTTTGGCAAGGCGGCCTCGCAGTGCAACATCACCCAGCCGACTCTTTCCATGCGCATCCGCAGCCTGGAAGAGGAGCTCGGGCTGGTACTGATTGTGCGCGGGCAGCGCTTTGAAGGGTTTACGCCGGAGGGTGAACGCATCCTCGCGTGGGCCCGCGCGCTGCTGGCTGCACATGACGGGCTACAGGCGGAAGCCGCGCTGTGCAAAGGTCAGGTGGTGGGCGAACTTCGTCTGGGGATGGTGCCGCTGGCGAGCGTGGATCCGATGATCTTTATTCGCCTGCTGACGGAAAAATACCCGGAGCTGACCTACAGCCTCTATTCCATGTCCTCCGCGCAGATTGCCGACGGCGTCAGCCGCAATCAGCTTGAGCTGGGGATTTGCTATCTCAACAGCATCGACGCCAGCCTGTTCGATATTATCCAGCTTCCCAAAACGAAGATGGGCCTGCTGCACGACGTCCGCCATTTCCAGCTCGGCCAGGAGACATTGACCTGGCGCAATCTGACGGATTTTCCGCTGGGGTTCCTGACCAAAGGGATGCATTACCGGGCGCATATGGAGGCCAGCTTTAAGTCTGCTGGCATTGAACCGAGGTCCGTTTTCGAGAGCGACTCCACGTTCCAGATCATTCAGGCGGTGCAAAGCGGCGTATGCTGCGCCGTGATGCCGCTGAACAACGGGCTGGAAGATCTGAACGGTCATTTCAGGATTGTCCCCATCGCCGACGCCAACATTGAGGCTCCTGTCGGCCTGATTATGCGCCGACAGAAACCCGTCTCCTCGCTGGCGCTGCGCTGTTTTACCGACGCGCAGGAGATCTATCACGCCAGCAATGAGGCGTAGGCCTGACGCGTCACCACGCTAAAACCGCGGATCAGCACCGCGTCGCAAACGGCCCGGTGCTCCGGCGAACTCACCAGCGCGTGGAGCGCATCGCGAAGGGCGTTCAGGGTCTCAGGCGAGGTGCGGGGCGAGGTAATGAGCGGCAGCCCCGGCGTCAGCGGGGTACGGTCAATGACCGCCAGACCCGTCAGGCTTTCCGGTTCGTGACGCTGCAGCAGTGCCCAGGTGACACAGTCGATGGCCGCGATATCCCCTGCCCCGCGTTTGACATCAATCAGCGACTGGCGATGGCTGCCGCTAAAGAACGTTTGCGCGAAAAACGGCTCCTGAGCCACCAGAGACGCCACTTTTTTTCGCAGCGCATTGTAGCCGGACTGCGAGTCCGCAGTGTTACAGACCGCCCGTCGGCCGCGAAAATCCGCCAGCGTGAGGTGCCGATCCTCCTCGCGCACCACCAGAAAGCTGCGGTAGTGGCTCCCTTCGCAGCCCGGGGCCGCGTAGTGAAAACAGCCGACGACCTGCACGTCCGGAAGCAGCGTGACGAGCGGATAACCGCAGGCCTGGCTGAGGATAAGCCCGGGCTGTTGCCAGTGGGTGAGCAGATCGGACTCCGGTCCGTCGGGGACATCATCGACGGGCACACCGCGAGCGGCAAGCAGCCCCTTTACCGCCAGCCAGAGCGCGCGGGTGTCGGCGCGATCCACCGCATACATGGGAAACGCCAGCAGGTTACTCATATCCCTCCTCCTGTTGTTTTCCGGGGTGAACGGTGACGTCGACGGGCCTGGCCCAGAACTGGCGCAGCCATTCACCGTAGCCCCTGACGAGAAAACCGCGGTTTCGCTCCCGGTACGCCTCCCGGTTTTGCTGGTAGATCGCCTTCAGCCCGTACCACGGCACGCCCGGTAAATCATGGTGTACTGAATGGTAGTTGAGATTTAAAAACAGTATCCGCCAGAACAGCCCGGCCTCGTTAATGACGGAGCGCGCCAGCGGATCGTCCGCCGCGCGATGTTCGAAAAACGATCGCACCTTGGTCAGCGCCAGCGCCGGATAGCTGACCGCCAGCACGAACCAGACGGGGGAAAAACCGACGTGCGTCATCCAGGCGAAAAGCGCCACCAGCAGCGTGATGTGAACCAGCCACATCGTCATCGCCCGCAGGTGAAGATGACGAAACGCCGCCCCGGCGCTGCCCAGCGTCTGGACGATATCCAGCAGCGGCGCCAGCAGAAGCCGCCCGGCAAAGGTATTTCGGGCCCGGATCAGGCGCTTCTGCCAGGGGGAAAAGCGCGCCCAGCTCGCCTCGGTAAAATAGTACGACTCCGGGTCATCCACCGGATGGGTCAGGCTATCGTACCGATGGTGGGCCAGATGGGAATCCCGGTAGAGGCCATACGGATACCAGACCGCCAGCGGGAGCGTGCCGAACAGCTGGTTAAGCCAGGCAAAACGGGTGGGATGCCCGTGGATAAGCTCATGCTGTAGGGACATATACCAGGCGGTAAACCCGATCAGCAGCAGCGTGGCGGGCAGCAGGCCGAGCGTTTGCCAGAACGCCAGCGTGGCAAACCAGCCCGCATAAATCGTGAACATTACCAGCCAGGTGGGCAGTTCGCTTCGCCATAAGAAACCCGACGCGAGGCGGTGAATTTGATTGCGTTGTTGCGGATGTAAATAGAGGGAGCTTCGTTTACCCATTCCTTCAGACGCCGTTTCGCCAGAGACAGAGCCCTGACGATCGGGGATTACGCCTGAAATCACAAACAACTTAAATCGCTTTGCTTTGCCAGAAACGTGAAGTGAGGGCACGCTTGACTTATTCTGTATTAAAGGTACTTTTCAGGACATGAAGAAGATCCTGATTATCGTTCCCGACGGCGGCATGCTGTTTGAAGCCGCCGGTATCGCCGACATTCTGATGCAGGCCAACCAGCTGCATCCGGAAGGGCTGGCGCATCCCCGCTACCGGATTATCATCGCCACCACGCAGCCTCACCAGGTGATCCACGGCCAGTCCGGCCTGAATCTGCTGGCGGACTATCGCCTGCCGGAGCTGGATCCGCGCGAACCGCTGGACACCATTATCATCACCGGACGCGGTATGAACGAGCAGGAGAGCATAGCCGTTGTGGACTGGCTGCACCTCGCAGCGCCGCACGCCCGGCGGGTAGCCTCTATCTGCGGCGGCGCGATGCTGTTGGCCCAGACCGGCTTGCTGGACGGTCGGCGCGCCACCACCCACTGGCGGCTGCTGGAGACCCTGCAAGCCCAGTACCCGTCAATCCAGGTCGAAGGCGGCCCGCTGTACATTCAGGATGGCCCCATCTGGACCTCCGGCGGCGTGAGTTCCGGATTCGACCTGACCCTGGCGCTGGTGGAGGACGACTACGGATTTACCCTCGCCCGCGACGTGGCGCAGGATATGGTGATGTACCTGCGACGTCCCGGCGGACAGCTGCAGTTCAGCCGCTACAGCCTGCAGCAGCCGGGCACCGCAGGGCCGATAGGCGAAGTGCAAAGCTGGATCCTGCAGAACCTCACCGCCGATCTGTGCGTGGAGAACCTGGCCGAGAAAGCGGCGATGAGCCCGCGTAACTTCACCCGCGTGTTTACCCGCGAGGCCGGGGTCTCGCCTGCCCGCTACGTGACCGAAGCGCGACTGGCCGCCGCCCGCCAGCTGCTTGAGCAAACCCGCGATCCCCTTGAGCGCGTTGCGGAGCAAAGCGGATTTGGCACCAGCATTAATTTACGCCGCATCTTTGAGAAACAGCTTCACCTCACGCCCGGCGAATACCGCCAGCGCTTTCACTGCCGCAAGATGGCGTAATCTGATCCTTTTTTGTCATTTACGCCAGCCGGCCCGACGCCTACAGTGACTCCAGACAACAGAGATAAGGAGTGCACCATGGTTAAGGTCGGTATTAACGGTTTCGGCCGTATCGGACGTAATGTCCTGCGCGCGGCGCTGGGCAACCCGGATCTGCAGATTGTGGCGATTAACGATCTGACGGACAGTAAAACTCTCGCCCATCTGCTGAAGCATGATTCCCTTCTGGGCAAACTGCCCGCGCCCGTTGAAGCGGGTGACGGTGCGTTGCAGGTAGACGGCCAGCGGATCGTGGTATTTAGCGAACGCGACCCGGCGAATATCCCGTGGCGTGATGCCGGGGTAGACGTGGTGATTGAGGCCACCGGCTTCTTCACCGAGCGGGAGAAAGCGGCGGTGCATATCACCCACGGCGGCGCTAAGCGCGTCATCATTTCCGCCCCCGGGAAGAACGACGACCTGACGATTGTGATGGGCGTCAACCATGACCAGTACGATCCCGCCCGGCACGCGGTGGTGAGCAACGGGAGCTGCACCACGAACGGTCTGGCACCGGCCGCTCAGGTGCTGCATCAGCAGTTCGGAATTGAGCATGGCCTGATGAACACGACGCACGCCTACACCAACAGCCAGGCGCTGCACGATCAGCCAGAGAAAGATCTGCGCGGCGCCCGCGCGGCGGCGCTGTCGATTGTGCCCTACTCCAGCGGCGCGGCGAAAGCGCTGGGGAAAGTGATCCCCTCCCTGGACGGCAAGCTGACCGGGTACTCCCTGCGCGTGCCGGTGCCGGTGGTGTCGATTGTCGATTTAACCGTGACGCTGAGCCGCAACGTGACCGCCGAAGAGGTGAATGACGCGTTCCGCAACGCGGCCGCCAGCGGGCCTCTGAAAGGCATTCTGGGGTATAGCGATGAACCGCTGGTCTCCAGCGATTACCAGGGTGACCCGCGATCCTCGATTATCGACGGGCTTTCCACGCTGGTGATTGGCGGGAATATGGTGAAGATCCTGGCGTGGTATGACAACGAATGGGGCTTCTCTAACCGCCTGGTGGATCTGGCGGTATTGATGGATAAGAAAGGGCTGTAAACCTGAGGCCGGGTGGCACGAACGCTCACCCGGCTAAAAAATCACTCCGCTTTCACTTTCACACCCATAAACACAATCACCATCGCCGTCACCAGCAGCAAACCGCTGCCCGCGAACACGCCGCTGGCACCGTTAAGATCAAATACCGCCCCACCTCCGGCCGCACCGGCGCTTATCGCCAGCTGGATTGAGGCCACCAGCAGCCCCCCTGCACTTTCGGCTTCATCCGGAACGGTGGTCGCAAGCCAGGTTGACCAGCCCACCGGAACCAGGTCAAATGCAAAGCCCCACAGCGCGACCAGCAGCCCGTCCAGCATCGCCAGATGACCAAAGGCGACCATCATGAGCGCGAGAACGCCCATCGCAAACGGCACCAGCGCCAGCGTCAGGCGCAGATTGCGTGCCAGCAGATGTCCGGCCACGGAGGTGCCCACAAAGTTGGCGATACCAAAGCCCAGCAGGATCAATGAAATGGTTTCCACGCTCGCCTGTCCTACCGTCTCCAGGAACGGACGCAGGTAGGTAAAGAAGGCGAAATGGCCGCTGAAGATCAGGATGGTCGCCAGCATGCCGCCGATCATCCCCGGACGGCGCAGCACGCGGAACAGCGTACTCAGGCTACCGCTGCTCTCCGGCTTCATGGACGGAAGCACCCACAGCTGCCACAGCAGCGCCAGCATGCTCGGCAGAATGCAGAGCACAAAGACGTTGCGCCAGCCGATCAGGCTGCCCAGATAGCTGCCCAGCGGGCCGCGACTACCGTGGCAATCGACACGCTGGAGAAGATCACCGCCAGCGCTTTTGGCACTTTATCTGCCGGAACCAGACGCATCGTTGTCGCCGTCGACATGGCCCAGAATCCCCCGATGGCTATCCCCAGCAGCAGACGCCCCATGAGCAGGACGTGCAGGTTGGGCGCAAAGGCCACCAGCAGGCTGGAGATAATTTGCAGCACCGAGAAAAACATCAGTACCCAGCGGCGGTCGATACGCCTGGTCGCCGGGGTGATCAACAACCCGGTGACCAGCGCCACCAGCGCGGTGGCGGTGACAGCCTGTCCGGCCATCCCCTCGGTCACGCCCAGGCTCGCGGCCATGGGTGTTAACAAGCTGGCGGGCAGAAATTCTGCCGTAATCAAACCAAATACCCCCAGCCCCAGTGAATAGACGGCCCGCCAGGCGGGTTTTGCAGGCGCTACCGCCTCGCTCGCCGCGACACATGAACTCATCTGTTGATCTCCCGTTATAAAAATGTGACTACTGTCGCAAAAGAATAGAAGGTTCACCCTGGACGATCTATGACATATAATCTCCACTTATTGATTATTCGTCCGGAGTTGCGCCATGACCGTACAGTCACCCGATTTGATCAGCGAACTTTTACGGGGCATGCGCCTGTCAGGCGTGAAATACCGGCGGATTGAAGCCAGTGCGCCCTTTGGCGTCGCGTTTCATCAGGCTCCCGGCCGGGCACAGTTCCATTTTGTGAGCCACGGTAGCGCCCTGCTGCGCATGGAGAGCGGCGCAACGTTCGAACTGAGCGGCGGCGACGCCCTCTTTATTCCCGGCGGGAATTCCCACGCTTTGCTCTCTGACGAGCAGGCCACCCTTACCCCGGTCAACGCCTTCCCGAGCGAGCCTATCTGCAGCTCGGTCTGCGCCATTACCTGCGAGCCCTGCCCTGAGAGCGAGAACACCCTTATTTTTAGCGGGTGCATGGATTTTGAGCTGGGCGGGATGCAGCCGCTGATCAAGGCGATGCCGGAAGTGATGATGGTTAGCCGGCTGATGTCCACCTGGCCGGAAATTCATCCGCTGCTGGCGGCGATGGAGCGGGAATCCGCGGCGCGTCAGGCCGGGTATGCCGGGATCCTTGCGCGGCTGGCCGACGTGGTGGCGGCGTTAATTGTGCGGGGCTGGGTTGAAGGCGGCTGTGGCAAAGCCACCGGCTGGGTGCAGGTGTTGCGCGACCCGCGCCTGAGCCGGGCCATTTACGCCATGCACCAGCAGCCAGGCCTGAACTGGAGCGTGGCGGATCTGGCAAAAGAAGCCGGGACTTCCCGCTCCGTTTTCGCGGAACGGTTTCTCGCGGCGACGGGAACGACCCCGGCAAAATATCTCAGCGAGCTGAGAATGCGGCTGGCCATTCAGTATATTCGTCATGAAAACCAGCCCATTGAAACGGTCGCGCTGCGGCTGGGATATGGCTCTCTGGCGGCATTTAGCCGGGCGTTTAAGCGCATCATTGGCCATGCGCCGGGCACGCTGCGGGAAGCCAGCCAGACCGCGGAAGAGGTCTGAAAGCGCGGCAATATTTAACGCGAAGCGGGCAATATTCGTCTAAGGTTTTCAGGTGATTGACAACAGCGGTCACGCTGTTTAGTGAAGACAGGAGACGAACTGATGATAAGACCTCGTACACTACGCCCCGCGTTTTTGCCCCTTGCGTTAGGCGGCGCGCTGCTCGGCCTAACGACACTGGGCTATGCCGACGATAACCCCGCAACCCAGACAACCTCACCCGATATTTTACTTGGCCCTCTGTTTAACGACGTGCAGAGCGCCAAACTGTTTCCCGATCAGAAAACCTTTGCGGATGCCGTCCCCAAAAGCGACCCGCTGATGATTCTGGCGGACTACCGCATGCAGCACACGCAGTCCAGCTTTGACTTACGCCACTTTGTCGAGATGAACTTTACGCTCCCTGCGGAAGGGGAAAAATACGTTCCGCCTGCTGGACAAAGTTTACGTGAGCACATTGACGATCTCTGGCCCGTACTGACGCGCACTACCGATAAAGCCAGCAACAAATGGGATTCCCTTCTCCCGTTACCGAAGCCCTACGTTGTGCCCGGCGGACGTTTCCGCGAGGTCTACTACTGGGACAGCTATTTCACCATGCTGGGACTGGCAGAGAGCGATCATTGGGACAAAATCAGCGACATGGTGGATAACTTTGCGTATGAGATCGACACCTTCGGCCACATTCCCAACGGCAACCGCAGCTATTACCTGAGCCGCTCCCAGCCGCCGTTTTTCTCACTGATGGTTGAACTGCTGGCGACCCATGACAGCGACGCGCTGAAGAAGTATCGTCCGCAGATGGAGAAAGAGTATGCCTACTGGATGGACGGCGTCGACGCCCTTCAACCGGGCCAGGCCAACAAACGCGTGGTGAAGCTGGATGACGGCGCTGTCCTCAACCGCTACTGGGACGACCGCGATACGCCGCGCCCGGAGTCCTGGCTTGACGATGTGAATACCGCGAAAAGTAACCCTAACCGACCGGCAACCGAGATCTACCGTGATTTGCGTTCCGCCGCGGCCTCGGGATGGGACTTTAGCTCCCGCTGGATGGACGATCCGCAAAAACTCGGCACCATCCGGACCACCAGCATTGTGCCCGTGGACCTGAACGCCCTGATGTTCAAGATGGAAAAACTGCTGGCCCGGGCAAGCCAGGAGAGCGGCGATGCCGCCAGCGCAAGCAAGTATGAGACGCTGGCCACCGCGCGCCAGAAAGCCATCGAGAGCCACCTGTGGAATGATAAAGAGGGCTGGTACGCCGATTACGACCTGAAGAGCAAGAAGGTACGCAATCAGCTCACGGCGGCGGCCCTGTTCCCGCTTTACGTCAAGGCGGCGGCGCAGGATCGTGCCGAAAAAGTCGCCGCGGCAACCTCCTCTCGTCTGTTGAAGCCGGGCGGGATAGCGACCACCACCGTCAACAGCGGCCAGCAGTGGGATGCGCCAAACGGCTGGGCTCCGCTGCAATGGGTGGCCGCGGAAGGGTTACAGAATTACGGGCAAGAGAAGGTCTCAATGGATGTGACCTGGCGCTTCCTGAAAAACGTTCAGCATACCTATGACCGGGAAAAGAAACTGGTCGAGAAGTATGACGTGTCGACCACCGGTACGGGCGGCGGCGGCGAGTATCCGCTGCAGGACGGCTTCGGCTGGAGCAACGGCGTGACCCTGAAGATGCTGGACCGGGTCTGCCCGAAAGAGAAACCGTGCGACAGCGTGCCGGAGAATCGGCCTGCGGCGAATGATGAGGTGGCGCCGGTGAAAGCCTCGGCGCAGTAAGGGAGTATTGCCGGGTGGCGGCTACGCCTTACCCGGCCTACTTTTTGCCCTCACAGGGCCTTGTTCAGAAACTGTAACTTGCCCCAAGCTGATACGTTCTGTCGCGCCCAATCCAGCAGTTGGTCGCGTCGTAGCAGGTCAGCGTCTCTTTGTTGGTGATGTTCTGCGCGCTGGCTTTAAGCGTTAGCCCGGCCAGCGAAGGCAGAATTTCGCCCATCCGGTAGGATGCCGACATATCGTACTGCGTGCTGCCGCCCAGTTTACCCGCATCGTTAGCCGGTGAGATTTCCATTGGCCCGGTGTAGCGTGCGCCCGCGCCCAGCATCAGCCCTTTCAGCGGCGTGTTTTCAAAGGTGTAATCCCCCCAAAGGTTGAAGGCATTCTCCGGCACCTGCGTTGGACGTTTACCTTTGTACTTGTCATCTTCCGTATTGATCGCGTGGGTGTAGGCGTAGTTGGCAATCAGCGTCAGGTTGTCCGTCGGGCGGCTGATGGCAGACAGTTCCGCCCCTTTGGATTCCACTTCCCCGGTCTGACGATAGTTCAGGAAGCCCGGATCGGAGGTGACGACATTTTTCTGACGGATGTTGAACACCGAGGCGGTAAAGGTAGTGGCGTAGTCGGCCAGCAGATATTTCACGCCGCCCTCCACCTGCTTGCTGGTGGTCGGTTTGACGTCTTTCGCCACGAGCGTGCCCTGCGGCGACACCGGCGCAAAACCTTCGGAATAGCTGATAAACGGCGAAATCCCGTTATCAAAGGCGTAAAGCGCGCCCAGACGTTTGGTGACGCGATCCTGAGAGACCCAGTCCTTATCACCGTTTTGCAGATAATTGGTGGTGACGGAGCGATAATCATCGTAACGCAGGCTGGCCAGCAGATTTAACCCGCCAAACTCCACCTGATCCTGCAGGTAATAGCCGTTCTGCTGATAGCTCAGACGGTTTTTCTGAGCGGTATACAGCCCTAATGCGCTTTCGCTGATTTGCGAATAGTCAGGATTGCGCATATCCATGCCCGGCGTGGTCGACGCGTAACGGTAGTGGAAATGGGAGTTCAGCTTCTGATAGTCAAACCCGGCCAGCAGATGGTGTTGCCAGTCACCGAGCGCCACGGTTTTGGTCACCTGGTTATCGATGTTGAAGCTCTGCAGATCTTCATCGGTGGTGTAGGCAAAACGGTTGAGCTGATAAACCTCGCTTCCCGTGCCCGTTGCATAGACGCTGCGCTGGTGCGTGTCGACGTCGAAATAGCGCGCCTTCTGGTTAAAGCCCCAGCCGCTGTCAAACTCATGCTCAAAGCTGTAGCCCAGCATCCACTGACGCTGCTTAAACCCGCTCCACTCATCACCGGCGTAATCGCGCTTGCCCGCGTATGTCGAGCGCAGGTAGGCGATCGGAAGCGGGTTAGACGGCGTCAGGCTCGGGGAGTTCTGCGCCAGCGCATCCAGGGTGAGGCGGGTTTTGCTGTCGGGTTGCCAGGTGACGGACGGGGCAACCAGGTAGTTTTCATACCGGGTGGTGTGCGGCTGATCGTCATTTTCCGTCGCTTTCCCCAGCAGGCGGTAGTTCCAGTCGCTGTTGGCAATCTGCCCGGTTGAGTCGAGATAGCCCTCTTTCAGGTTGCGGTTGCCGGTGTTAAAACCGAATTCGGTTCGCGCTTCCCGCTGCGGCTTTTTACTCTGGATATTCACCAGCCCGCCCGGCGAGCCGCCGCCGTAGAGAACCGATGAGGGGCCTTTCAGGATATCAACGCTGTCAATCAACAGCGGATCGATGCGCGCTTTGGTATTGCCGGTGACGTTATAGGGTAACTGCAGCCCGTTGTAGAACTCCTGGTCGACGGTAAAGCCACGAATTTTATATTCGCTCATGTAGGAGGTATTTCCCCGCACTTCGGTTGAAACGCCCGGCGCATAGCGGAGGATTTCATTCACGGAATTCGCATGGCGCTTGTCAATTTCCGGCGCAGAGAGGGTCGTGATGACCTGCGGCGTTTTACTTTCAGCTACGGCCGATTTCGTGGCGCTGTTCGTCCAGGCCGGCAGCGCGCTGCCCTGCTCTGCGCCCGTGACGACGATAGTGGATTCTTCGGCGAATGCCGGAGCGTGCAGTGCGAGCGTGATGGCGCCTGCCAGGGCGCAAAGCATAAAACGTGAGGGAGTCATAATGTCGTCTTGTTGTCAGATGCAATACGGAACGACAATTATTATCATTTACATTAACAAATCAATACTCAGGTAAAAAAACGGCCCTCCGCAGAGAGCCGTTTACGTTATCTTATGCTCGTCGCAGTAACCTGAATATGCCCAGCACCACAATGGCGCCCACGACAGCGACCAGAAAACTGTGCAGGTCAAAACCACTTATGTTGCCTCCGAAGCCAAACATCGTCGCCAGCCAGCCGCCCACAACCGCACCAACGACCCCGAGTACACAGGTCAAAATAAAGCCGCCGCCATCGTTTCCCGGCATGATCAATTTCGCGATAGCGCCAGCAATAAGACCAAAGATAATCCAGGCGATGATACCCATAGCGATGCCCTCTTGCAGGTTTAACGCATGTGCAGAAAACCTTCTGCACAGCTAACTTAAGTATAGGTCATCGCCGGAAAATCATTTTCTTGTCACCGACTTATCTTTGCCTGAACAGGCAAAAAAAACTCACCGGTTTGTATTAAGTTTCATTGCAGATTGCCGATAACGCTAAGACAGTCTGTCATCTATCAAGGAGCCATCCGGCGTGAGTCATTACAGTGAGCAGTTCCTCAAGCAAAATCCGCTGGCTGTATTAGGGGTATTACGCGACCTGCAAAAAGGTGAAGTGCCGCTGCGCATCAGCTGGTCGAATAATCAGTTCATCAGTAAGATCCTTGACGCCTCACAGGAGCGGCTGGTGATTGATTTAGGCAGCCAGGAGTATGAAAACCGCGCGGCGCTGAAGGCGGAGAATATCGCCGTGATGGCCGAAACGCAGGGCGCCAAAGTGGAGTTTGTCCTGTCGCGACTGGAACTGAGCGAATACCAGGGGCTGCCGGCCTTTGTGACCCCGCTTCCCACTAATCTTTGGTTTGTCCAGCGTCGTGAATATTTCCGCATCAGCGCCCCGCTTCACCCTGCCTACTTCTGCAAAGCCAAAATGCCGGACAAAAAAGAGATTCGCTTCCGTCTCTTCGATCTGTCGCTGGGCGGTATGGGCGCGCTGATGGATACGCCGAAGCCTGACGGACTGGTAGAGGGCATGCGGTTCACGCAAATCGAGCTGGATATGGGGGGCTGGGGGCGCTTTTATTTCGATGCACAGCTGATTGCCATCAGCGAACGCACCGTCGTGGACAGCAAAAATGAAACGATCACCACGCCGCGTCTGAGCTTCCGTTTCCTCAACGTCGGTCCTGGCGCAGAGCGCGAACTGCAGCGCATTATCTACTCCCTGGAGCGGGAGGCGCGCGAACGCGCAAATAAAGTTCTGTAAAAAACATCGGGCAGCGTGACCGCCGCCCGTCTGCGGCATTACATGGCATCCATCGCTTTCTGCACTTTCCAGATATAACGAGGCGCCTGTGGTGCCGGGTGATTTTTCACCACATGCTCAAAGAATTCGTCTTTGTCCATGCCGTTAATCTCTTCTATCGCCTCTTTGCGGTCAGAGGAGAAGGTTCTCAGCAACGCGCCGGCGCCGTTAACGTAAGACACCACCAGCGCGTACTGCATGACCTCCGGATCCTGAATCCCCTTCAGCACGCCATGCTCCATGATGCTCAGATAGGCCGTGCCCATTGAAATGTTGCGTTCCGGGTTCTTCAGCTCGCTGGTCGACGGCTGGCCGCTCCAGCCCATGTAGCGGTATACCTCTCTCCCCGCCGTTGACGCTTTAAGCTGCATCAGCCCCACCGCGTTCGACTTGCTGACAAGCGTGGGGTTACCGCCGGATTCCACCGCAATGATCGCCGTGATGAGGCGCGGACTGACGCCCCAGGCTTTCCCGGCTTGTTCACTGATCGGCATCCACTGCATCGCCCGCTTCACCGGCACTTCCGGATTCCAGGGCGGGTTTTGATAATCATGTTTTGAACTACAGCCAGCGAGCAACACAATCAAAAAAGCAAACCATCTCAATTTCACGTCATCTATCCTTATAGCCGGTCATCGCGGTGCGCCGCCCCTTGAAGCAGGCGGCGTATACGCGGCATGATATAGACAATTAGTTTCTCATTCAGCAAGGAATTGCCATGTCTCAGATTCATCTCATCGCGCCGTCGGGCTACTGCATTAACCAGGACGCGGCGCAGCGGGGCGTTCAGCGTTTGCTGGAATCGGGCCACCAGGTAGAAAATCAGACGATTATCCCCCGCCGCCAGCAGCGTTTTGCCGGTACCGAAGCGCAGCGGCTGAATGATATCAACAGCCTGGTGAACCTGAAGGGTGAAAACCGGATAGTGCTGGCGGTGCGCGGCGGATATGGCGCGAGCCGGCTGCTGGAGAGCATTGACTGGCAGGGCCTGGCGGAGCGTCAGCAGCAGGATCCGCTGCTGATATGCGGCCACAGCGATTTCACCGTCATCCAGCTTGGGCTGCTGGCGCTGCATAACGTCATCACCTTCAGCGGCCCGATGCTGGCCGGTAACTTCGGCGCGCCGGAGCTGGAAGCCTTCACCGTGGAACATTTCTGGCGCGCGCTGCGTAATCCCACCTACAGCGTGGAGTGGCAGGGGAATGGACCGCACTGGGAATGCGAAGGTCAGCTCTGGGGCGGCAACCTGGCGATGCTGGTTTCGCTCATCGGTACGCCGTGGATGCCGCAAATCGAGGACGGCATTCTAGTGCTGGAAGATATCAACGAACATCCGTTCCGCGTCGAGCGCATGCTGTTGCAGCTCTATCATGCCGGTATTCTTGAGCGCCAGTCCGCGATTGTGCTGGGCAGCTTCAGCGGCGCTGCCCCGAATGACTATGACGCGGGTTACTCCCTGGAAACCATGGTTGAGTTCATTCGCTCGCGGCTGGATATTCCGGTGATCGCCGGTCTGGACTTCGGTCATGAGCAGCGCACCGTGACCCTGGCGCTGGGGGCGCACGCCTCCCTGCTCCATAATGATTCCGGCTCCCGGCTGACCATCAGCGGCCATCCTGTCATAAAGGCATAAAAAAGCCGTTATACCCCCTTAATAAAACGCTGTTGCCGTCGTTAATATGTTAGGGTTTTAGTAACAGCGTTAACATTGAGGTGGGAGTAAGAGAACATTGGATGCCGCAGCGATAATCAGCCTTTTCATTCTGGGTTCGGTCCTTGTAACCAGCAGTATTTTATTAAGTTCATTTTCATCGCGTCTCGGCATACCTATTCTTGTTATTTTCCTCGCCATCGGCATGCTGGCCGGCATTGATGGCATTGGCGGTATCCCATTCGATAACTACCCTTTCGCCTACATGGTGAGTAACCTGGCGCTGGCGGTGATCCTGCTGGACGGCGGGATGCGCACCCAGGCGAGCTCCTTCCGCGTGGCCTTAGGGCCCGCGCTGTCGCTCGCCACGGTCGGCGTGTTGATTACCTCCGGCCTCACCGGAATGATGGCCGCGTGGCTTTTCCATCTGAATATCATGGAAGGGTTGCTGATAGGCGCTATCGTGGGCTCAACCGATGCGGCTGCGGTGTTTTCCCTGCTCGGCGGTAAAGGGCTTAACGAACGCGTTGGCTCCACGCTTGAGATTGAATCCGGCAGCAACGACCCGATGGCGGTGTTTCTCACCATCACGCTGATTGAGATGATCCAGCAGCACGAGACGGGGCTCAGCTGGATGTTTGCGTGGCATATCCTGCAGCAGTTCGGGCTGGGGATTGTTATTGGCCTGGCGGGGGGATACCTCTTACAGCAGATGATCAACCGCATCTCGCTGCCCGCGGGGCTTTACCCGCTGCTGGCCTTGAGCGGCGGCATTCTCATTTTTGCCGTTACCACGGCGCTGGACGGCAGCGGCATTCTCGCCGTCTACCTCTGCGGGTTCCTGATGGGCAACCGCCCTATTCGCAACCGCCATGCCATTTTGCAGAACTTCGACGGCCTGGCATGGCTGGCGCAGATCGGCATGTTCCTGGTGCTCGGTCTTCTGGTTACCCCATCGGACCTGCTGCCCATCGCCGTTCCGGCGCTGCTGTTGTCTGCGTGGATGATCTTCTTCGCCCGTCCGCTGTCGGTATTTGCTGGCCTGCTGCCGTTTCGCGGCTTCAACCTGCGCGAGCGCGTCTTTATCAGCTGGGTGGGTCTGCGCGGCGCGGTTCCGATTATTCTTGCGGTCTTTCCGATGATGGCCGGTCTGGATAACGCCCGGCTGTTCTTTAACGTGGCTTTCTTCGTGGTGCTGATTTCGCTGCTGTTCCAGGGAACGTCCCTCGGGTGGGCGGCGAAAAAAGCCAAAGTCGTGGTCCCTCCCGTGGGCTGGCCGGTGTCGCGGGTGGGGCTCGACATTCATCCGGAAAACCCGTGGGAGCAGTTCGTCTATCAGCTGAGCGCCGACAAATGGTGCGTGGGCGCTTCGCTGCGCGATTTGCACATGCCGGCCGAAACGCGCATTGCCGCCCTGTTCCGCGACAATGTCCTGTTGCACCCTACCGGCAGCACCCGCCTGCGCGAAGGGGATATTCTTTGCGTGATTGGCCGCGAGCGTGACCTGCCCGCGCTGGGCAAGCTGTTCAGCCAGTCGCCGCCGGTGGCGCTGGACCAGCGTTTCTTCGGCGATTTTATTCTGGAAGCCAGCGCCAGGTTTGCCGATGTGGCGCTGATTTACGGCCTGGATGAAGGTGCTGAAGACGGAGATAGCCAGCAAACGCTGGGCGAAATCATCCAGCAGCGGCTTGGCGCTGCCCCGGTCGTGGGCGATCAGGTAGAGTTTGCCGGGATGATCTGGACGGTAGCAGAGAAAGAAGATAACGCGGTAAGGAAAGTCGGTTTGAGGCCGATGGAAGAGGAAGCGGAGTAGCGGTTTTTTTGCCGGGTGGGGGCTTCGCCTTACCCGGCCTACAAAACCCTCGAACGTAGGCCGGGTAAGCGTTAGCGCCACCCGGCGAACATACGTTACACCGTCACAACCGGCACCCTCGGTGCCAGGGCACACATCAGTTCATACCCTACCGTGCCCGCCGCGGCAGCCACGTCATCAATTTTGATTTCGTTACCCCACAGCTCGACCGGCGAACCGATACCCGCCTGCGGGCAGGGCGTCAGGTCAACGGCCAGCATATCCATAGAAACGGTGCCTACCGTTCCCGTGCGGACCCCATCGACCCACACAGGCGTACCGGTCGGTGCAATGCGCGGGTAGCCGTCGGCATAGCCGCCCGCCACGATACCAATCCGCTGCTCGCCCTTTGCCCGATAGCGGCTACCGTAGCCCACCGTGTCGCCAGCTTTCAGGGTCTGCACGCCAATGATTTCACTGCGCAGGGTCATAACCGGCTTCAGGCCGCTGTTGGCGATATCCTGCCACTGCCCCGAGGGCGACGCGCCGTACAGAACGATCCCCGGACGCACCCAGTTGTAATGCGCCTCGGGATGCCACAGCGTGGCCGCCGAGTTGGACAGCGAGCGCGGGCAGTCCAGCCCTTCTGCCGCCTGCTCGATGCGGACCATGGCATCGGCGATACCGTCCGGTTTTTCCGCGTCGGCAAAGTGTGCCATCAGCGTCATTTCACCCACGTTCTTCAGGGCGCGCAGCTGCTGCCAGACCGTATGCACCCGCTCAGGCTGGAAGCCCAGGCGGTTCATGCCGCTGTTGACCTTGAGATAGATATCCAGCGGCGCGTGGAGCTTCGCATCCTGAATCGCTTTGATCTGCCAGTTGCTATGAACGCTGGTGGTCAGCCGGTACTTATCCAGCAGCGGCAGATCGTCGGCGTGGAAGAAGCCCTCCAGCAGCAGTATGGGCCCTTTCCAGCCGCGCTCGCGCAGCAGAATGGCCTCTTCAAGATTGAGTAACGCAAAGCCATCGGTGGCGCTCAGCGCGCTCCAGATACGGTCAATGCCGTGGCCGTAGGCATTCGCTTTCACCACCGACCACACGCGTGCGCCAGGTGCTGCCCGACGAACAATCTGCAGGTTATCCTTCAGGGCCTGCAGGTTCAGCTGAGCGAGAACAGGACGGGACATGACAACTCCTTAGTTATGTGCGCCGTGCAGGTGCTGTGGACGCGACGGCGTAAACCCCGATTGATAGCGCGCGACACTGAGATCGTCAAACGGAATGGCCGGCGTGCGTCCGGAAATCAGGTCGCTCAGCAGCTGCCCGGAGCCGCAGGCCATCGTCCAGCCAAGCGTACCGTGTCCGGTATTGGTCCACAGGTTTTTGAACGGCGTGCGCCCGACAATCGGCGTGCCGTCCGGCGTCATCGGACGCAGGCCGGTCCAGAAGGTCGCCTGCTCGACAAAGCCACCGCGCGGGAAGAGGTCCCCCACCACCATCTCCAGCGTTTCACGACGCGGTTTCAGCAGTTCGGTGTTGAAGCCGACAATCTCCGCCATGCCGCCTACGCGGATGCGGTTATCGAAGCGGGTAATGGCGATTTTATAGGTTTCATCCAGAATGGTAGAAACCGGTGCGCCGCTCTCCTCTTTTACCGGAATGGTCAGCGAGTAGCCTTTTAGCGGGTAGACCGGAATGTCGAGAATGCCTTTCAGCATGGCGGTGGAGTACGAACCAAACGCCATGACGTAGGCATCCGCTTTGATCACCTCTTCGCCACACTTCACGCCGTAAATTTTTTCCCCTTCCGACAGCAGCTTGTCGACAGCGGTGTTGTACCGGAATTTCACCCCCGCCTGCTCGCACATCTGCGCCAGACGCTGCGTAAAGAGCTGGCAGTCGCCGGTTTCGTCATTCGGCAGGCGCAGGCCGCCCGTCAGCTTATGCGCCACTTCCGCCAGCGCAGGTTCAACCTGACCAAGCTGGCTGGCTTCCAGCAGCTGAT
The DNA here is from genome assembly GCF_000805795.1 of Enterobacter sp. FB. NCBI lineage: Bacteria > Pseudomonadati > Pseudomonadota > Gammaproteobacteria > Enterobacterales > Enterobacteriaceae > Enterobacter > Enterobacter sp. FB. The sequence continues at coordinate 1,901,744 of NZ_JSZC01000013.1, forward strand.
ACGGTACGCCAGCATCTTCCAGCACGGCGATATCGCGGGTGGCGTTTTCATACTGTTGTTCGGTGCGGAACAGCTGGAGCGTTCCGCCCTGACGGCCTTCGTACTCAATCCCGGTTGAGGCGCGCAGCGCTTTCAGACAGTCGCGGCTGTATTCCGCCAGGCGCACCATGCGCCCTTTGTTCTCCATGTAGTGGCGTGTGTCGCAGTTGCGCAGCATCTGCCACATCCACTTCAGCTGGAACTGCGTGCCGTCAAGGCTGATGGCCAGCGGCGCGTGGCGCTGGAACATCCATTTAATCGCTTTCAGCGGAACGCCCGGCGCTGCCCACGGTGCCGCATAGCCCGGAGAGATTTGCCCGGCGTTCGCCGCGCTGGTTTCCAGCGCGGGGCCTGACTCACGATCGATAACGGTGACGTCATGTCCCGCCTGACTTAAATACCAGGCGCTGGTTACCCCAACGACACCACTTCCCAGTATGACAACACGCATAGCCACTCCATTATGTGCAAAAGAACAATCTTCTAATTACAGATTGATAACCTAGTTGAAAATATTATTCAACATACGACTTTTTTATGGTGACTTACCTCACACATCCCCCAGCATCAGGGGATAGTGCTAATTTGGGATCTCCTGCTGCGCGTTATTTTTAACCAGCATAAAATGCTGAGAGACGCCCTTTTTTTGCCGTATCAAAAACGCGAAATCGCAAAGAAAAAATTTCTGCCTCAGCACGCTTTTTAACACGTTGATCTATGCTTGAAAGGAGGCTCTCCAGACAGAGAGAGCACCCACAACGAGGGCGCGCTAATGGCTACTATTGATTCCCTGAACAAGGACAACACACGTCTGAGCGATGGACCCGACTGGACCTTCGAGCTGCTGGATGTTTACCTCGCCGAGATCGACCGGGTCGCAAAACTGTATCGCCTGGATACCTACCCCCATCAGATTGAAGTCATTACGTCCGAACAGATGATGGACGCCTACTCCAGCGTCGGGATGCCGATCAACTATCCGCACTGGTCGTTTGGTAAGAAATTTATTGAAACGGAGCGGCTGTATAAGCACGGCCAGCAGGGTCTGGCGTATGAAATCGTCATCAACTCCAATCCGTGTATCGCCTATTTAATGGAAGAGAACACCATTACCATGCAGGCGCTGGTGATGGCGCACGCCTGCTACGGGCACAACTCCTTTTTCAAGAATAACTATCTGTTCCGCAGCTGGACGGATGCCAGCTCCATCGTCGATTACCTGATCTTCGCCCGTAAATACATTACCGACTGCGAAGAGCGCTACGGCGTGGACGAAGTGGAAAAACTGCTCGACTCCTGCCACGCGCTGATGAACTACGGCGTAGACCGCTATAAACGTCCGCAGAAAATCTCCCTGCAGGAGGAGAAAGCACGGCAGAAAAGCCGCGAAGAGTATCTCCAGAGCCAGGTGAACATGCTGTGGCGCACCCTGCCGAAGCGTGAGGAGGAAAAAACGATCGCCGAAGCGCGTCGCTATCCGTCCGAGCCACAGGAAAACCTGCTCTATTTTATGGAGAAGAACGCCCCGCTGCTGGAGCCGTGGCAGCGTGAGATCCTGCGCATCGTGCGCAAGGTGAGCCAGTATTTCTACCCGCAAAAACAGACGCAGGTGATGAACGAAGGCTGGGCGACCTTCTGGCACTACACCATCCTCAACCACCTGTACGACGAGGGGAAAGTCACCGAGCGGTTCATGATGGAGTTCCTCCACAGCCATACCAACGTGGTGTTCCAGCCGCCCTATAACAGCCCGTGGTACAGCGGGATTAACCCGTATGCCCTTGGCTTCGCCATGTTCCAGGACATTAAGCGTATCTGTCAGTCGCCGACGGAAGAAGACAAGTACTGGTTCCCGGATATCGCCGGATCTGACTGGCTGGAAACGCTGCACTTTGCGATGCGCGACTTTAAGGATGAGAGCTTCATCAGCCAGTTTATGTCGCCGAAGATCATGCGTGATTTCCGCTTCTTCACCGTGCTGGACGACGACCGCAACAACTATCTGGAGATCTCCGCAATCCACAACGAGGAGGGTTACCGTGAGATCCGCTCTCGCCTCTCTTCCCAGTACAACCTGAGCAATCTTGAACCCAACATTCAGGTGTGGAATGTGGATTTGCGCGGTGACCGCTCCCTGACGCTGCGCTATATCCCGCACAATCGCGCGCCGCTGGATAAAGGGCGTAAAGAGGTGCTGAAGCACGTGCATCGCCTGTGGGGCTTTGATGTTCAGCTGGAGCAGCAGAATGAAGACGGGAGCGTCGAGCTGCTTGAACGCTGCCCGGCGCGGTTGAATACGCTGTAGTTTTTTGCCGGGTGGCGGCTACGCCTTACCCGGCCTACGGGTTTTGTAGGCCCGGTAAGCGAAGCGCCACCGGGCGAAAAAAAACCTCTCACACGAGAGGTTTTTTATTTCAGCGGCTCTGAATCGCCAAATCACCCGGCAGCGTTTTCTGCATACGGTGCCAGATTTCACCGGAATCGTGACCGTAGCGGCGCACTGTCTCATACACCTGATCGTGCAGACCTTCGGAGCACAGCTTGCTCAGCTTATGGTAAAAGCCCAGCGCCAGGCTGCGGGCTTCGGGATTGGCAAAGTAGTGACGGCCAATGCGGGTGTAGAGTCCCTTCATACCGTTGAGGATCAGACCGTACACCGGGTTGCCGGAGGCAAACGCCAGGCCACGGAAGACGTTGTAATCGAGGGTGGCAAACGCGTCGGCATGATCTTCCACCTCGTTGGCACTGGCCAGCACCGCAAGCGCATCTTCCGGATGCTGGCGGAAAGCCGTACGAATAAAGATCGTCGCGATGTTGGTGCGAACGGAGAGCAGATTATCAATGAGCTGCGGCACGCTTTCATGATCGAGACGCGCCAGCGTTTCAAGAATGTTCAGCCCGGAGGTTTCCCAGAAGTTGTTCACTTTTGTTGGCTTGCCGTGCTGGATCGTCAACCAGCCATCGCGCGCCAGTCGCTGAAGCACTTCACGCAGCGTGGTGCGAGTGACGCCAATCAGTTCAGAGAGTTCGCGTTCAGCCGGAAGAATGGACCCCGCAGGGAAACGATTATTCCAGATGCTTTCAATGATGTACTCTTCCGCGAAACCCGCCGGGCTCTGCGCCTTAATGACCATAGTGAGATTTCCATTACACAGCTTTAGCAAATTGGACTCATCATACCAGAGGCGTGCAGTGGCAGGTAGCGCGGCAAAGAGAGAAAAGAGGGATCGCCGTTTCATTTTTATGAAATTTACAATGCAGTCTTATCCGCGTCTGGACCGTGAATTTTGCGTATACTGATGTTTTGTCTTACTTGACGGGGAAGGACGTCTGTCGTGGAAATTTCTTTTGGGCGCGCTCTGTGGCGCAATTTTTTAGGCCAGTCTCCTGACTGGTACAAACTGATACTGCTGGTGTTCCTGGTCGTTAACCCTCTCCTCTTTTACGTGAACCCGTTCGTTGCCGGGTGGCTGCTGGTCGCGGAGTTTATCTTCACCCTGGCGATGGCGCTGAAATGCTATCCCCTGTTGCCGGGCGGATTGCTGGCGTTTGAAGCGGTAGTGATTGGCATGACCTCAGCCGAGCATGTCAAAGCAGAGCTGGCTTCAAATCTTGAAGTGCTTCTGCTGCTGATGTTTATGGTGGCGGGCATCTACTTTATGAAACAGCTGCTGCTGTTTATCTTTACGCGCCTGCTGCTCAGCATTCCGTCGAAAATGGTTCTCTCGCTGGCGTTTTGCCTTGCGGCGGCCTTCCTGTCAGCCTTCCTGGACGCGCTGACGGTCGTCGCGGTGGTGATAAGCGTCGCGGTGGGGTTTTACGGTATTTATCACCGCGTGGCCTCCTCTCGTCCGGGTGAGGATCTGCAGGATGACAGCCATGTCGATGCGCATAACCGCGAGGTACTGGAGCAGTTTCGCGCCTTCCTGCGCAGCCTGATGATGCATGCCGGGGTGGGTACCGCCCTGGGGGGCGTGATGACGATGGTGGGCGAGCCGCAAAACCTGATCATTGCGAAAGCGGCGGGCTGGCACTTCGGTGATTTCTTCCTGAGAATGGCCCCGGTGAGCGTGCCGGTGCTGATCTGCGGTCTGGCGACCTGTTTGCTGGTGGAGAAGTTTCGCCTCTTTGGTTACGGGGCACAACTCCCGGAGCCGGTACGTCAGGAACTGCATAAATTCGATCTGCAGAGCCGACGCCAGCGGACGCGCCAGGAGACGCTGCGCCTGATTGCACAGGGGATCATCGGCGTCTGGCTTATCGCCGCGCTGGCGTTCCATCTGGCTGAAGTGGGGCTGATTGGTCTGTCCGTGATTATTCTCGCCACGACCTTTACCGGCGTGACGGATGAGCATGCCATCGGCAAAGCCTTCACCGAAGCGCTGCCGTTTACCGCCCTGCTGGCGGTGTTCTTTGCGGTCGTGGCGGTGATAATCGACCAGCACCTGTTCGCGCCGATTATTGCCTTTGTCTTACGGGCATCGCCGGATGCTCAGCTGTCGCTGTTTTACCTGTTTAACGGCCTGCTCTCATCGATCTCAGATAACGTCTTTGTCGGGACGGTTTACATTAACGAGGCTAAGACCGCGATGGAGCAAGGCGTGATCAGCGCCGGACAGTTTGAACTGCTGGCCGTGGCGATCAACACCGGTACCAACCTGCCGTCGGTGGCGACACCCAATGGCCAGGCCGCCTTCCTGTTCCTGCTGACCTCCGCTCTTGCGCCACTCATACGTCTTTCTTATGGAAGAATGGTCTGGATGGCCCTGCCCTATACGCTGGTGCTTACGATCGTGGGATTGCTTTGCGTCAAAATTACCCTTATTCCCTGTACGCAATGGTTGATACAAGCGGGTATACTTGCGGCGCAGTAAACGCTGCAACTCGGGCAGTTCGCTGCCCGTTTGCCTTTTCGCACGATAAACATCCAATTACGTTTTATTTCGCCAGGTACAGGTGGCGCGAAAAACGAATTCGTTTACACTGCGCTTTCTAAGCATGTTCCAGGGAAATGATTATGTTGAGATTTTTAAACCAGTGCTCCCGCGGTCGCGGAGCATGGTTGTTAATGGCCCTGACCGCCTTTGCGCTGGAAATGGTCGCGCTGTGGTTCCAGCACGTAATGGGACTCAAACCTTGCGTGCTCTGTATTTACGAACGCTGCGCGCTGTTCGGCATTATGGGGGCTGGCCTGGTCGGCGCGATTGCGCCGAAGTCGCCGCTTCGCTATGCCGGGATCGCAATCTGGCTCTACAGCGCCTGGAAAGGCATTGAACTCTCCTGGCAGCACACGATGATGCAGCTGCATCCGTCACCGTTTATGACCTGCGATTTTGCCGCCCGCTTCCCGAGCTGGCTGCCGCTGGACAAATGGCTGCCGCAGGTGTTCGTTGCCTCCGGTGACTGCTCCGTTCGCCAGTGGGAATTCCTGACGCTGGAGATGCCGCAGTGGCTGGTAGGCATTTTTGCCGCCTACTTCGTCGTGGCGCTGCTGGTGTTGATCGCTCAGCCGTTCAAACCGAAGAAGCGCGATTTGTTCGGACGCTAATTCGCCCGGCGGCGCTTCGCTTGCGCGGGCCTACGGTTTTGTAGGTCGGGTAAGCGCAGCGCCACCCGGCACAACAGCGCACAATAAAAAACCCGCTTCGGCGGGTTTTTTAATCTCAACGGGTCGGGTGGTTCATGATGTGATCTTCCCAGTCCCGCACCTCGGACTCTTTCACCGCAATGTGGCGCACGGAGATACGTTCGCCGTGCATCGCCGCTTTTGAACCGGTCAGCAGGGGGTGCCAGTCAGGCAGACCTTTCCCCTCCGCCAGCAGGCGATACGCGCAGGTATGCGGCAGCCATTCAAAGGTGGGCAGATTCTCACGGGTTAATTTAATGCAGTCTGGCTCGAACTCGAAGCGGCGCTCGTAGTTGCGGCACTGGCAGGTTTTGATGTTCAGCTGCTTGCAGGCCACGTTGGTGAAGTAGATTTCGTCCGTGTCTTCATCCATCAGCTTGTGCAGGCAGCACTGACCACAGCCGTCGCATAAGGATTCCCATTCCGCGTCGGTCATGTCGTCGAGAGTTTTGCTTTGCCAGAAAGGGATGTCGTTCATCAGGATGTCCACACGTCAAAAGAAAGCGCACCTTATAACGAGTCTGGCACGTCGTTGCAAGTTTTGCCGCCCTTTTCAGGCGGCAAGAGGAGGTTACAGCACGCGGGTTTTCAGCGACAGGCCGTTAAAACCAACTTCAAGTTCATCACCGCTCGCGAGCGGACCAACGCCTTCCGGCGTGCCAGTCAGGATCACATCACCCGGCTTGAGGGTAAAGAAGCGGCTCATGTAGGCGATCAGCGGCACAATCTTATGGATCATGTCTGCCGTGGTGCCCTGCTGGCGGATTTCACCGTTAACCTTCAGGCTGAGCGGCGTATCCTGCGGATCGCCGGTAAATTCGCTCACCGGCACAAACGCCGAAATCGGGCAGGAATTATCAAACCCTTTGGCTTTTTCCCACGGCTGCCCCGCTTTCTTCATTTTGCCCTGCACGTCGCGTAGCGTCAGATCCAGCGCCACGCCGTATCCGGCGATCGCTTTTTGCACATGCTCTTCGGAGGCCTGACGCAGCGTTTCGCCGATCAGCACGGCGAGTTCCACTTCGTGGTGCACCGAGCCGAGCCCCTGCGGCAGGGCCAGCGGCTGGCGAATATCGCAAAGCGCCGTTTCAGGCTTAATGAACAGAACCGGCTCTTCTGGCGTCGCACTGCCCATCTCCTGAATATGTTTTGCATAGTTGCTGCCCACGCAAACCACTTTGCTGACGGGATAATCCAGTAATGCACCTTGCCAGTTATGATGTTGATACATGGTCGACCCCTAAACGGTTGATGTGTTGTGCTCAAAAACAGTTGAGACTATTTTTTACCGTTCGCCTCAAGATGCTGTTTTAATAAATTCTCGGGTGGCGGCGGAAGCTGTAAATAATAGCCCTGCTCGGCTAATGCCGTTTTCACTTTCTCCAGATCGGCATTCACCAGTTTCTTGCGACCATCAAGCGGCAGCAGCATCGCCATCTGCGGTCGGCCAAAGCTCTTCATTAATTCTTCAGGCACGCGTGAAAAATCGTCTTTCTTTTCGACATAAAGATAGGTCTGGTCACGGGTTGTACTTCTGTAGATCACACAAAACATGTTTTTACTCTGAATTAATGGGTGGTTGCTTGCCTCAATATACTCCTGACTATAACATGCCTGATACTCTTCGGAATATCGCAGCGAGTGGTTGCGGTTAATAGCAAATTGAGTAAGGCCAGGATGTCAAACACGCCCATCGAGCTTAAAGGCAGTAGCTTCACCTTATCAGTGGTACATTTGCATGATGCAAAACCCGAGGTTATTCGTCAGGCGTTAGAAGACAAAATCGCCCAGGCTCCCGCCTTCCTGAAGCACGCCCCTGTTGTTATCAACGTCAGCGGTCTTGAAGCGCCGGTTAACTGGAAACGTCTCCAGCAGGCCGTCTCCTCGACCGGACTGCGTATTGTCGGCATCAGCGGCTGCAAAGATACTGAACTGAAAGCGGAAATTGACCGTGCGGGGCTGCCGCTTCTGAATGAAGGCAAAGAAAAAGCCCCGCGTGCGGCACCCGTTGCCGTCGAAACGCCCCCTCCTGCGGCGCAAAACGTTACAAACATCACAAAAACGCGAATGATTGATGTGCCGGTTCGTTCCGGTCAGCGCATTTATGCACCAAACTGTGATCTGATTGTTACAAGCCACGTCAGTGCTGGCGCTGAGCTGATTGCAGATGGCAATATTCACGTTTACGGTATGATGCGTGGACGTGCGCTCGCAGGTGCAAGTGGCGATCGGGACGCGCAAATATTTTGTACTCACCTGACGGCGGAACTGGTGTCCATCGCAGGTGAATATTGGCTGAGCGACAAGATCCCAGCCGAATTTTATGGCAAAGCGGCTCGCCTGCTTCTGGCAGACGACGCGTTGACCGTTCAACCGTTGAATTGATCCCTTTTTAACAAGGAATTTCTATGGCACGCATTATTGTTGTTACTTCGGGTAAAGGAGGCGTTGGCAAGACCACCTCCAGCGCGGCCATCGCTACTGGTTTGGCCCAGAAGGGAAAGAAAACCGTCGTTATCGACTTCGATATCGGCCTGCGTAACCTCGACCTCATCATGGGATGTGAGCGTCGCGTCGTGTATGACTTTGTGAACGTCATTCAGGGCGATGCCACGCTGAACCAGGCGCTGATTAAAGACAAGCGCACCGAGAACCTCTACATTCTCCCGGCTTCTCAGACGCGTGACAAAGACGCCCTGACCCGTGAAGGGGTAGAAAAGGTGCTCGACGAGCTGAAAAAAATGGAGTTCGACTTCATCGTCTGTGACTCCCCTGCCGGTATCGAAACCGGTGCCCTGATGGCGCTCTACTTCGCTGATGAAGCAATCATCACCACCAACCCTGAAGTTTCATCCGTGCGTGACTCAGACCGCATTCTCGGGATCCTCGCCTCTAAATCCCGTCGTGCGGAAAATGGCGAAGACCCGATTAAAGAACACCTGCTGCTCACCCGCTACAACCCGGGCCGCGTGAACAAAGGTGACATGCTGAGCATGGAAGACGTGCTGGAGATCCTGCGCATTAAGCTGGTGGGCGTTATCCCGGAAGATCAGTCCGTGTTACGCGCCTCTAACCAGGGCGAGCCAGTGATCCTTGATACAATGGCAGATGCAGGTAAAGCTTACGCCGATACCGTTGACCGTCTGCTGGGAGAAGAACGTCCTTTCCGCTTCATAGAAGAAGAGAAGAAAGGTTTCCTCAAACGCCTGTTCGGAGGATAAGTTATGGCATTACTGGACTTTTTTCTCTCGCGGAAAAAGAACACCGCCAACATCGCAAAAGAACGTCTGCAAATTATCGTTGCGGAGCGTCGTCGTAGCGACGCCGAGCCTCACTACCTGCCGCAGCTGCGCAAGGACATCCTGGAAGTGATCTGTAAGTACGTGCAGATTGACCCGGAGATGGTGACGGTGCAGCTGGAACAAAAAGACGGGGATATTTCGATTCTGGAGCTGAACGTGACGCTCCCGGAAGCGGAAGAGTCGCGTCCGTAGGTTTGTGATTTCGTCGCCCCGGTAAGCGCAGCGCCACCGGGGAAATATGCCGGGTTTATCACCCGGCATATTTTTATCGCGGATAACCTTCCAGCAGCGTATTCAGGCGATCGGCCATCAATTCCCCGCGCCATCCCGCCATCATTTCCGGCATGCCATTCTGCGGCTTCAGCTTCCAGTGCCAGTTAAGCAGCTGGTTAATCTGACGGCGTGAAGCGAGCAGCTCCGCGCTCAGCTTGCTTTCCGTAGCCACCGCCTGCACCAGCGCTTTGATGTCCTTAAACGCTTTGCGATAGCCCGGCATATCCATCAGGTTCAGCAGCGGTTCCGGCAGCGCCTCTTCCGGCAACGCCTGCGCTTTTGCGACCAGCGCCAGCAGGGTTTTGCCGTGGAAACGGATTTCGCTGCCCGAAAGTCCAATGCTGTCCAGCTCGCCGAGGCTGCCCGGCATATAGCGCGCAACCGCCCAGAGATGCTCTTCGCGAACCACAAAGTTAACGGCCAGATCGCGCTCGCGCGCTTTACGCAAGCGCCAGTCTGCCAGCAGCTGCAGGCACGCCAGCTGACGCGTACGCAGCTGCCAGGCGTTGCTGATGTCGCGCCAGGCCTCTTTCGGATCCACCACTTCCTGACGACGCAGCTGGGTCATACGGCACTCGTCCAGCGCGGCGGACAGCCAGCCGGATGCCTCGGCTTCTTTCATCAGCTGTCCGGCGATCGGCAGCAGGTAAAACACGTCAGCCGCCGCATACTCCAGCTGGCGCTCGGTAAGCGGACGCGCCAGCCAGTCGGTACGGGATTCGCTTTTATCCAGCGTCAGGCCCGTATACTCCTCCACCATGGCGGCAAAGCCCCAGGAGAGCGGTCGCCCGCTGAACGCCGCAAGGATCTGCGTATCAATCAGCGGCTGAGGCATGATGCCAAAGGTGTTCAGAAAGACTTCCAGATCTTCACTGCCTGCGTGCAGGTATTTCGTGACGGCGGTATCGAGCAGCAGATCGCGCATCGGCGTCCAGTCGGTAATGCCGAGAGGGTCGATCAGCGACACGTGTTTACCGTCGTACATCTGAATCAACCCCAGCTGCGGATAGTACGTCCGGGTACGGACAAACTCGGTATCCAGGGCAATGGCAGGAAAGTCGCGCGTCACTTCGCACAGCGAAGCCAGCTCGTCGTTGGTCGTGATCATCTGGTAATTCAAATCGGATTCTCTTTTGTTTGCGCCCATAAAAAACGCCGGCTTAACCGGCGTCTGGACGATTAACGTGAAGCTCAGGCCTTATTGTCTACTTTGGCACGGGCTTCGTCACGTAATTCTCGTCGTAATATCTTCCCGACGTTGGATTTCGGCAGCTCGTCGCGGAATTCCACCAGCTTCGGCACTTTATAGCCCGTCAGCTGACGACGACAAAACGTTATCAGCGCTTCCTCGGTGAGAGAAGGATCTTTCTTGACCACAAATATCTTCACCGCTTCACCGCTGCTGCCGGAAGGCACGCCGACCGCTGCCACTTCGAGTACGCCGCTGTGCTGCATGACCACGTCTTCGATCTCATTCGGATAGACGTTGAAGCCGGAGACCAGGATCATATCTTTCTTGCGATCGACAATGCGCAGGAAGCCCTCGTCATCCATCACCGCGATGTCACCGGTATGCAGCCAGCCGTCTTTGATGATTTCGTCGGTCGCATCGGGACGCTGCCAGTAGCCCAGCATGACCTGTGGACCTTTGACGCAAAGCTCACCCGGCTCACCCGGCGCGACTTCATTATCGTTATCATCGACCAGTTTCGCTTCAGTAGAAGGAACGGGCAGTCCAATGCTTCCGCTGTGGTAGTCGATGTCATGCGGGTTAACGCTGACCAGCGGCGCGCACTCCGTCAGGCCATAGCCCTCCAGCAGATACTGGCCGGTAAGCTTCACCCAGCGCTCGGCCACCGCCTGCTGAACCGGCATGCCGCCGCCCGCAGAGAGATGGAGCGTGGAGAAGTCCAGCTGCTGGAACTCTTTGTTATTAAGCAGCGCGTTAAACAGGGTATTTACCCCGGTCATGGCGGTGAACGGGTATTTTGCCAGCTCTTTCACCAGCCCCGGTATATCACGCGGGTTGGTAATCAGCACGTTTTGACCGCCCAGCTCAATAAACAGCAGGCAGTTCATGGTCAGTGCGAAAATGTGGTACAGCGGCAGCGCCGTAATGACCAGCTCTTTGCCGGGATGCAGCAGCGGCCCGTAGGTTGCATTGACCTGCTCAAGGTTCGCCAGCATGTTGCGGTGGGTCAGCATTGCGCCTTTCGCCACGCCGGTGGTACCGCCGGTATACTGCAGGAACGCGAGATCTTCTGAGACCACTTCCGGCTTAACGTACTGCATACGATAGCCCGCATGCAGCGCCCTGCGGAAGGAGATAGCGTCCGGCAGGTGATATTTTGGCACCAGACGTTTGACGTATTTGACGATAAAGTTAACCAGCGTGCCTTTGGCGGTGGAGAGTTGATCCCCCATGCGCGTCAGGATGACGTGTTTCACCAGGGTTTTGTCGACCACTTTTTCCAGCGTATGGGCAAAGTTGGACACAATGACAATCGCAACCGCGCCGCTGTCGTTAAGCTGATGCTCCAGCTCGCGCGGGGTGTACAGCGGGTTAACGTTGACGACAATCATCCCGGCACGCAGGATACCGAACAGCGCCACCGGGTATTGCAGCAGGTTCGGCATCATCAGCGCGACGCGATCCCCTTTTTGCAGCCCCAGCCCTTCCTGCAGGTACGCCGCAAACGCCCGGCTGCGCTCCTCCAGCTTACGGAACGTCATCACCTCGCCCATATTCACAAATGCGGGCTGGTCCGCGTAGCGCCTTACCGAGTGTTCAAATAATTCCACCAGGGATTGATAACGGTCAGGATTGATCTCAGCAGGAACGTCTGCAGGATAACGGTTAAGCCAAACCTTCTTCAATGCATCACCTCTGAAATGAGTGTTCGTCGTCATCACAACCCCGATAATAAACAGTTTGTTAACATTATATTAACTCAGCGTACCAGTTTATTAATTGTTCAGATTTAAGGTTGCGAAGCGCGTCACTCTTTTTTTTCGTTTTATCCGTAAAAAAACAGAGACAGCGGCTGAGCCGCTGTCTCTTTTCTAGCAATAACAGTAAGTTACTCAGTAACGATCGTCTGTACCTGTGCAGGTCCCGGGTTATACCAGCCCCAGCCCGGGTAGCCGTAACGATAAGGATGTGGACCCCACATCCACGGATCGATCGGCTGAGGCGGCATGATCACCTGCTGTGCCAGCCGCCAGCGCTTGTAGCCGTTGACCTGCATGGTCATAAATTTATACGGCGTGCTGCCGATTTTGCCCTGTACGGCGCCGGTAATCGGCCCGACGACGGTCACCAGCTGTCCGCGAAAATCAACCGGATCGAGGAACCCGCTGACGTCCGCATAGATGCGCCCGCGGGAGGCCTCGCCCAGCACAGGCCGCGCGCCGCTGTCCAGCGGAACGGTCGCGATCTCCAGACGGGTTTTCCCCTGCTGGTTTTGTACATCGATGACCTTACCGCCGAAGCGCGCTTCCTGGCCGACGTACAGCTCAGGAGCATTCATCACCCGAACCAGATCCTGCTGTGGCGTCGGGCTGCTGCCCTTAATCGCATCAGGAACGGAAACGCATCCGCTCAGTGCTATGGCAACCGCGCCTGCCATAATAAGGCGTACTACTTTAGTCTGAACCGCCATGATGCGACTCCTTTTTCTCAGTTCCTGTTACTGAGATTCACTCGCGGCCCGGAAGTTTCTTCCACGCGACGGTGTTTCGCAAATAAACCGGTTCCGCGTGTTCAACGGCCACGGTTTTGCCTGCTGCGAGCAGCTGGCTGGCAATCGGAAGCATATCTTCCGCAGCCGGCAGAAGCATGTTGCCGTCCACCAGCGTCAGCCCGGTGCCGTTCGCCATCTCAGGCCACGCTGGCCAGCCCGTACCGACGGTCGCCCACTCGCCGGACAGCTGCTTCAGCCGTTCCGTCACCGCTTCCGGCTTAAGCACGGCTTCCGTCTCTTCACCGTGCCACACGCCCTGCTCGTCGCGGGTGTATTCGGCCCAGTAGACTTCGCCCATGCGGGCATCAATCGCTGCCAGGACGCGCGTTGCCCCGGTCATGCGCCATGCGCCCTGTGCCATGGTGGCGAGGGTAGAGACGCCGATCATCGGCAGTTCGGCGCCCAGCGCCAGCCCTTGCGCAATGCCAATCCCGATGCGTACGCCCGTAAAGCTGCCGGGGCCGCGGCCAAAGGCCAGCGCGTCGAGGTCGGTTAAGGAGGTGTTGCCCTGGGTTAAAATGGCTTTTACCAGGGGGAGAATGCGTTGGGTGTGTTCCCGTGGGCACTCTTCGAAATGGGCAGAAACAGCACCGTTGTTCAACAGAGCAACAGAGCAAGCCTCTGTCGCGGTATCAATAGCCAGAATTCGCATCAGTCGTCGCGCTCTCGCAAGGGTCAGTCACAAAATGGCGCGCATCTTAGCACACTCCGGGGTAAATTACTCCGCCGTTGGGTTTGCCAGGAAACGCACTGCGCGTTTTATGTCCCGCGTCCGCGGTGCGGGCGGCAGGCTTGCAAGGAAGGTTGCCCCGTAAGGACGCATCACCAGCCGGTTATCGCAGATGACCAGCACGCCGCGATCGGTGACGTCACGGATTAAGCGCCCTACCCCTTGCTTAAGCGTAATGACCGCATCCGGCAGCTGAACCTCGTCAAACGGATCGCCGCCGCGCAGGCGGCAGTCTTCCATCCGTGCCTTCAGCAGCGGATCGTCCGGGGAGGTAAACGGCAGCTTATCAATGATCACCAGCGAAAGCGTGTCGCCGCGCACGTCCACCCCTTCCCAGAAGCTGCTGGTTGCGACCAGCAGGGCGTTACCGGCGCTGACGAACTGCTGCAGCAGCTGGCCTTTGCTGGTTTCGCCCTGCAGCAGCACCGGTAGCGTCATGGTGGCGCGGAACTGCTCGGCGAGGTCGCGCATCATGGCGTGGGAGGTGCAGAGCATAAAGCAGCGGCCGTTATTGGCCTCGATCATCGGCTTCAGCATCGCCGCCAACAGCCGGGCCGCACCCGGCTGGTTGGGAAGCGGCAGATTGCGCGGCACGCAGAGCAGCGCCTGCTTTTCGTAATTGAACGGGCTGGGCAGAAGCAGCGATTCCGCCTGCTCGATGCCGAGGCGCTCGGTGAAGTGGCGCAGGTCGTCATTCACCGACAGGGTTGCCGACGTGAAGATCCAGCTGCCCGGCTTTTGCGCCATCACCTCTTTAAATTTATCCGCCACCGTCAGCGGCGTGAGCGCCAGGGTAAAGTGGCGCGAAGTGCACTCGTACCAGTAGCTGTAACCCGGCTGGTTAATCTCTTTCAGCCGTTTGAGCCGCCCGCGATAGAGCGTGGCGCGTTCGAAGGCCGCGTCCAGCAGCGCGGAACGGCCGAGCGACAGTTTCGCCACGTCGTAGCAGAGCTCAAGCGCATCATCGAGCAGCAGCAGCGCGCGCTGGATGTTTTTGTCCGCCAGCAGCTCGCGCAGGTTACCACGATAGCCCGGCTCGCCGAGCTGTAAACGAAAATCCTGCGCGCTCTGCGCCAGACGATCGGCGCACTTCTGCAGCTGCTGGGTATCTTTGAGTTCGGTCCGGTACGCAATGGTGAAATCTTTCGCCAGATCCTGCAGCTGGCGGCTGGAGAGCGACTGGCCGAAATACTGGCTGGCGATATCCGGCAGCTGGTGGGCTTCGTCGAAGATCATCACGTCCGCTTCCGGGATCAGCTCACCAAAGCCGCTGTCCTTGACGACCATATCCGCGAGGTACAGATGGTGGTTCACCACCACCACATCCGCATCCATCGCCGTTTTGCGCGCTTTCACCACGAAGCAGTCTTTATACAGCGGGCAGTCGCTGCCGAGGCAGTTGTCGTTGGTGCTGGTCACCAGCGGCCAGGCGGGAGAGTCTTCCGGCACGCTCGCGCAGGTGCTGATATCGCCCTCTTCGGTCTGGTTCGCCCAGGCGCGAAGGATAATGACGTCGCTCAGGGTTTGCACCGGCAGGTCGCCGCCCGCCAGCGCCTGCTGCTCAAGGCGTTCCAGGCAGAGATAGTTGGAGCGCCCCTTCAGCAGGGCCAGACGGCCTTTGTATTTCAGCGCCTTTGCCACCGTGGGCAAATCGCGGCTGTAGAGCTGGTCTTGCAGGGCTTTCGAACCGGTGGAGATAATCACCTTTTTTTCGCCCGCAGCGCCGGCGCAAGGTAAGCATAGGTTTTACCCGTGCCGGTACCCGCTTCGACCACCAGCGGCTGAGCCTTATCGATGGCGCGTGCAACGGCGTGCGCCATCTGTCGCTGAGGCTCACGGGGTTTGAAGCCGGGGATAGCCTGCGCTAATTGACCTTCAGGGGAAAAATCGTCTGCCACGGTGCTCTCTCACTGTATTTTTGCACAGGGATTATGTCAGCCCATCCTCTCCTGTGCCACCCCAAATAGTGACGACACGAGAACAATATGGCAGTCTTGCCACCTGACGACGAAAAATAACGAGGAAACGTTTATGACAATTGTGCGCATTGATGCCGAAGCCCGCTGGTCTGATGTGGTGATCCACAACCAGACGCTCTACTACACCGGCGTCCCGGCGAACCTTGACGCGGATGCGTTCGAGCAGACGGCCAATACCCTCGCGCAGATCGACGCGGTGCTGGAAAAACAGGGCAGCGACAAATCCCGCATTCTGGATGCGACGATTTTCCTGGCGAACAAAGATGACTTCGCGGCAATGAACAAAGCCTGGGATGCGTGGGTGGTGGCGGGTCACGCGCCTGTACGCTGCACCGTACAGGCCACGCTGATGAAGCCGGAATACAAGGTTGAGATTAAGATTATCGCGGCGGTTTAAGCCCGATCACTCTTCATCTTCATCCTCAAAACGCGCCACGATCCGCTCGCCGGTATGCGTGGCGCGCAGTTCTTCCGCCACCTGGGAAATCGCCTGTCCGCTGCTCATCCCCTGGGACATCAGCTCCTGAATTCGCTCAACCGCTTTCTGCTGCTGTTCATGGCTCAGAGAAGGTAAACCTGCAAACATCGTCAACTCCTGCTAAATTATTCGCGCTAATTATTTCACGCTGCCCGGTAGTATGCCACACATGAACATGCGCTTCCCCACTGTTATTACCCTGCCCTGGCGGACAGACGCCGCTGAATACTGGTTTGCCCGCCTGAGCCATCTTCCGTTTGCGATGCTGTTGCACTCCGGCCATGCGGACCATCCCTATAGCCGCTTCGATATTCTGGTGGCCGATCCGCTGAAGACGCTGACAACCGATGACCTGTCGTTAACAGACGATCCGCTGGTGCAGCTTCAGCAGGCCATTAACGCGCTGGGCTTGTCTGCCACCCCGAACCCGGACCTCCCTTTTCAGGGAGGCGCGCTGGGCCTGTTTGGTTACGACCTGGGCCGCCGTTTCGAAACGCTGCCCAAGCATGCGCAGGTCGATATTCCCCTGCCCGACATGGCCGTGGGGCTGTATGACTGGGCGTTAATTGTCGATCACCAGAAAAAAACGGTTTCCCTGCTGAGCCATCGTGACGTGCAGGCGCGTCTGGCCTGGCTTGAGGCGCAACAGGCTGCACCCGCAGAGACGTTCACACTGACCTCCGGCTGGCGCTCCAACATGAGCGCCGCGGAGTATGGCGAAAAATTCTCGCGCGTTCAGGCGTATCTGCAAAGCGGCGACTGCTACCAGGTTAACCTCGCCCAGCGCTTCCAGGCGACCTATCGTGGAGATGAGTGGCAGGCGTTTACCCGTCTTAATGCCAGCAACAAGGCGCCGTTCAGCGCATTTGTTCGTCTGGACCAGGGGGCGATCCTCAGCCTGTCGCCCGAGCGCTTTATTCATCTGGCGGAGGGGACCATTCAAACCCGTCCGATTAAAGGCACCTTGCCGCGTCTTGCCGATCCCGACGCCGACCGTCGGCAGGCGGAAAAGCTGGCCGCCTCGCCGAAAGACCGCGCTGAAAACCTGATGATTGTCGATCTGATGCGTAACGACATTGGCCGGGTGGCCGTGCCGGGCAGCGTCCGCGTGCCGGAACTGTTTGTCGTTGAGCCTTTCCCGGCGGTGCATCATCTGGTCAGCACCATTACCGCGCGGCTGCCTGACTCGCGCACGGCCTGCGACCTGCTGCGCGCCGCGTTCCCGGGCGGCTCCATCACCGGCGCGCCGAAGGTGCGGGCAATGGAGATCATCGATGAACTGGAGCCCCACCGCCGCAATGCCTGGTGCGGCAGTATCGGCTATATCAGCCTGTGCGGCACGCTGGATACCAGCATTACCATCCGCACGCTGACCGCCTGCAACGGAAACCTTTACTGTTCGGCCGGGGGCGGCATTGTTGCCGATAGTGAGGTCGAGGCGGAATATCAGGAAACCTTTGATAAAGTTAACCGTATCCTGAAACTACTGGAGTAATCACGGGTGGAAAAAGAGAACCTGACGCTGGATGACTTTTTATCGCGTTTTCAGCTACTAAGACCGCAGGTCAATCGCGAAGCGCTGAATCAGCGTCAGGCGGCCGTGCTGATCCCGGTCGTGCGTCGCGCGAAGCCGGGCCTGCTGCTCACCCAGCGTTCCGCCCATTTACGTAAGCATGCCGGTCAGGTCGCTTTTCCGGGGGGCGCGGTAGACAGCTCCGACGCCTCGCTGATTGCCGCCGCGCTGCGCGAAGCGCAGGAAGAGGTGGCCATTCCGCCGGAGGCCGTTGAGATCATCGGCGTGCTGCCGCCCGTCGACAGCGTTACCGGTTTCCAGGTCACGCCGGTGGTGGGCATTATCCCGCCGGGTCTGCAGTATCACGCCAGCGTTGATGAAGTCTCTGCGGTGTTTGAAATGCCGCTGGATGAAGCCCTTCGACTGAGTCGTTACCACCCGCTGGATATTCAGCGTCGTGGGCATGACCATCGGGTCTGGTTGTCCTGGTATCAGCATTATTTTGTCTGGGGCATGACGGCGGGCATCATTCGTGAACTGGCGCTGCAGATCGGCCTGAAACCTTGACTATACTTTACATTCCGCCCTCTTCTGCCAGGTTTGCGATCTGCGTCGCGCTATTAGCAAAACCCATCGTTAACCATTAGTTTAATTCATGTGAATAGTTAAGCCGAGGTCGGTGTTCCCTCTTACACTATGCGCAGTTATAACATCGTTACTGGAACCCCGGTAACCCTGTCAGGAGTGTGAAAGTGATTAGTATATTCGACATGTTCAAAGTGGGAATTGGCCCTTCGTCTTCCCATACTGTTGGCCCGATGAAGGCCGGTAAACAGTTCGTCGATGATCTGGTCGAAAAAGGATTACTGGAAAGCGTTACCCGTGTCGCCGTGGATGTTTACGGCTCGCTGTCATTAACGGGTAAAGGCCACCACACCGATATCGCCATTATTATGGGTCTGGCAGGCAATATGCCGGATACCGTTGATATTGATGCCATTCCGGCATTCATCCGCGACGTGGAAACACGCGGCCGCCTGCTGCTGGCAAACGGCCAGCAGGAAGTCGATTTCCCGCAGGATGACGGCATGCGTTTTCGCAGCGACAACCTGCCGCTGCATGAAAACGGCATGACCATTCACGCTTATAGCGGTGAAAAAGAGATCTACAGCAAAACGTACTACTCCATCGGCGGTGGTTTCATCGTGGATGAAGAGCATTTTGGCAAAGACAGCGTCGGCGACGTCAGCGTGCCGTACCCGTTCAAATCGGCGACCGAGATGCTGGGCTACTGCAAACAGACCGGTCTTTCCCTCTCCGGCATGGTGATGCAGAACGAACTGGCCCTGCACAGCAAACAAGAGATTGAAGACTATTTTGCCAACGTCTGGCAAACCATGCGCGCCTGTATCGATCGCGGGATGAACACCGAAGGCGTTCTGCCGGGCCCACTGCGCGTGCCGCGTCGTGCCTCTGCTCTGCGCCGTATGCTGGTAACCACGGACAAATTCTCCAACGACCCGATGAACGTGGTCGACTGGGTGAATATGTTTGCGCTTGCGGTTAACGAAGAGAACGCCGCCGGGGGCCGCGTCGTGACGGCGCCAACCAACGGCGCGTGCGGCATTGTTCCTGCGGTGCTGGCGTATTACGACCACTTTATTGAGCCCGTGACGCCGGACATCTATATCCGTTATTTCCTGGCGGCAGGTGCCATCGGCGCGCTGTACAAGATGAATGCCTCCATCTCCGGTGCGGAAGTGGGCTGTCAGGGTGAAGTCGGCGTGGCCTGCTCCATGGCGGCGGCGGGTCTGGCAGAGCTGTTGGGTGCAAGCCCTGAGCAGGTCTGCGTGGCGGCTGAAATCGGTATGGAACATAACCTCGGTCTGACCTGCGATCCGGTCGCGGGCCAGGTGCAGGTGCCGTGCATTGAGCGTAACGCGATTGCCTCGGTGAAAGCCATCAACGCCTCTCGTATGGCGATGCGCCGTACCAGCGAACCTCGCGTATCGCTGGATAAGGTGATTGAAACCATGTACGAAACGGGCAAAGACATGAACGCGAAATACCGCGAGACGTCCCGTGGTGGCCTGGCCATTAAGGTGCAGTGCGACTAATACTGCCTTTCGCCCATCTGCAACGGATGGGCGAATTTCCCTCTTCTTCCTCGTCTCCTTCTGCTTTCCCCACTACACTTTCACTGTTGCGTCCGGCTTTTGTGGCTGGTGGCTTATCAGGCGACCGTTCATGCAAACTGCACAAACGATCATTAAAAACTATCGCCGAAAACGCGTTCTCGTCTGCGTGACGGTTGCGCTCCTCACGCTCATCCTGACGCTAGGCATTCGCTTTATTTCCCAGCGCAACGTTAACCAACAGCGGATCCTCGATTTTACCAGCCATACCGTTCGCGCCCTTGATAACGTTCTGCTTTCCCTGGAAAACCACCGCAACGTGCTGCAGCCGCTGGTGGGGCAGCCCTGCCTGCAGGTGCAACTGGCGCTGCGGCAGCAGGCAGCCATTTTGCAGACGGTACGCTCCATTGCCCTGATCGAAGACGGTATACTGTACTGTTCGAGTATTTTCGGCAGCCGCAGCGAGCCTGTGCGTGACGTCCTTCAGGAGCTCCCTGCCAGCACGGCGAAGCTGATTTTATCGACCGACCAGTGGCTGCTTAAGGGCAGCCCTGTTTTGATCCAGTGGTATCCCGTCTCTCAGGACGGTGAAGATGGCGTCGTCGAGATTATCAATATCGACCTGATCGCCAGAATGATCCTTGAGCCCCAGCGTCCGCTCATCAATGACGTGGTGCTGACAGTCGGCAATCGCTTTTTACGCTACGGTCAACGCGTCACCGACAGCCTGACGTTTGATGAGGAGAGCGCCCTTTTCCAGCAGTCTTCAACCCAAAATCCTTTCACGATTACGGTCGGCGGACCTGGCCCCGGAGAGTTAGCCTTAAAAAGCCTGCCCGCCCAGCTGCCGCTGGGGCTTATGCTCAGCCTGCTGCTGGGCTATCTCGCCTGGCTGGCGACGGCAAACCGGATGAGCTTTACGTGGGAGATCGATATGGGCATTGCGGCGCGGGAATTTGAGCTTTTCTGCCAGCCGCTGGTGAATGCCCGCACCCAGGCGTGCACTGGCGTGGAGATCCTGCTGCGCTGGAATAACCCCCGTCAGGGTTGGATCACCCCGGAGGTGTTTATCCCTCTGGCAGAAGAACATAACCAGATTGTCCCCCTGACCCGCTACGTCATCGCCGAAACGGTGCGTCAGATAGGCTACTTCCCGTCCAGCCCCGGTTTTCACATCGGCATTAACGTTGCCGCCAGCCATTTCCGCCACGCAGTATTGATACAGGATCTGAACCGTCTCTGGTTCAGCGCCTGTCCGCGCCAACAGCTGGTAATTGAACTCACGGAACGGGATGCGCTGCTGGACGCGGATTATCGCATCGTGCGCGAACTGCATCGCAAAGGCGTGAAGCTTGCTATCGACGATTTCGGCACCGGGAACAGCTCCCTCTCCTGGCTTGAAAAGCTGCATCCGGACGTCCTGAAGATTGACCAGTCTTTTACGACCGCCATCGGCACCGATGCCGTGAATTCAACGGTGACGGATATGATTATTGCGCTGGGCCAGCGGCTGAATATCGAACTGGTGGCGGAAGGGGTTGAGACAGAGGAGCAGGCGCGCTATTTACGCCGTCACGGCGTACCTGTGCTGCAGGGATTTTTCTATGCGCGGCCGATGCCGCTGCGGGACTTTCCAGACTGGCTGGCGGGAAGTGCTCCCCCGCCAGCGCGTCATAACGGGCACATCGTGCCCTTAATGCCGCTGCGTTAAGCAGACTTACTCATCTTCATCGTGGGCAGATTGTTCTTTAACAATGCGGACCATATCAACGCGATAGTCGTTGGCTTCGACAATGGTAATGTGCAGCGGCGGCAGCTCAATCACATCGCCAACGCGCGGGATCTGCCCGTTCACGGCGATAACCAGACCGGCAACGGTCGCGATGTCTTCTTCATCGTTGACCACGTTTTCCAGCCCCAGCGTGTGCGAGAGCGCGTGCAGGTCGGTCGTACCTTTAACCAGCCAGCCTTCGCCGTCGGCAACAATTTCCGGCGTTTCGTCTTCATCCGGGAATTCACCGGCAATCGCTTCCAGCACGTCCAGCGGCGTCACCAGCCCCTGCACCACGCCAAACTCGTTGGTGACGATAACAAAGCTACCGCGCGCGCGGCGCAGCACACCGAGCAGGTTGATCGGATCCAGCGTTTCCGGCACCACAATCGCAGGCGATGCGGCAGCAACGGCTTCGACGTTAACGCCTTCTTCCAGAGCGACCAGCATCTCTTTTGCCCTGACCACGCCGATGATCTCATCCAGCTCGCCGCGACACACCGGGAACAGGCTGTGCGGTGAAGAGAGCAGCTGCTGGCGAATTTCATCCACGCTCAGGTTAGCATCGACCCAGCTGATCTCCCCGCGCGGCGTCATGATGCCGCGCAGCGAACGGGAGGCCAGAGAGAGCACGCCGTTAATCATGTAGCGTTCCTGTTCCACAAACGCCCCTTCCGGCACCGGAACCGGGTTGTGGTTTTCGGAATCAGACTGAACGTTCACCTGACGACGACCGCCCATCAGGCGAAGAATGGCATCCGCGGTACGGGCGCGCAGCGGCTGATTTGACTGCTGCTTAATAAAGTTACGACGCGCAATCTGGTTGAACAGCTCGATCAGGATCGAGAAGCCAATCGCAGCGTACAGGTAGCCTTTCGGAATATGGAAGCCAAAGCCTTCCGCCACCAGGCTCAGACCAATCATCAGCAGGAAGCTCAGACACAGCACCACCACCGTCGGATGCTGGTTCACGAAACGCGTCAGCGGTTTCGACGCCAGCAGCATGACCGCCATCGCAATAACCACCGCCGCCATCATGACCGGCAGGTGGTTCACCATGCCGACCGCCGTGATCACCGCATCCAGCGAGAAGACCGCATCCAGCACCACGATCTGCAGCACCACTACCCAGAAGCTGGCATACCCTTTACCGTGACCATCATCGTGCTGCCGGTTTTCCAGCCGCTCATGGAGCTCTGTCGTCGCTTTGAAGAGCAGGAATATCCCCCCGATCAGCATGATCAAATCACGGCCGGAGAAGGTGTAATCCATGACGGAGAACAACGGTTTGGTCAGCGTGACCATCCACGAGATAACGGAGAGCAGACCCAGTCGCATGACCAGCGCCAGCGAGAGACCAATCAGACGCGCTTTATCACGCTGTTTTGGCGGCAGCTTATCCGCAAGGATGGCGATAAACACCAGGTTATCAATGCCGAGAACGATCTCCAGCACGACCAGCGTGAGCAATCCCACCCAGATTGACGGGTCCATTAAGAATTCCATGACAAGCTCCTGCTAAAGGAATGACGAAACGGTGCCCCACTCAACGTGGGCAAAACAGAGGCAGACAGAGTCGATACGTGGCGAGGATCGCCGGTGAAAAAGGCGCGAAATGGCCTGAAAGATGACTGACGTCGGTGACGGTCCATATAGTGGGCTGTAGCCCTATACTCCTGAACAATTAAACGGAGGCTAAACATATCAGACACAATGCATTTTTAGCAAAGATTTACGTTCCTTTGCAAAGATCTGTAACACAGTGGCTGTACCCTTAAGATAAATCTGTCGCGCGTGGCTAAATTACGGATCTTCATCACATAAATTATTTTTTCACTATCTAAAATAATTCGCGGAAGTCTTAGTTTTTGAACTCTAACCCTTATCTGAATCGATTCGTTTCGCCAATACGATTCTCAGTACGACTGCCCGGCAGGCGTATTAATGATAATAAAAGGAGGTAGCAAGTGACCATTGCTATTGTCATAGGCACACATGGTTGGGCTGCTGAGCAGCTACTCAAAACGGCAGAGATGCTGTTGGGCGAGCAGGAAAACGTCGGCTGGATCGATTTCGTTCCCGGTGAAAACGCCGAGACGCTGATTGAGAAGTACAACGCTCAACTCGCGAAGCTGGATACCAGCAAGGGCGTGCTGTTTCTCGTTGATACATGGGGCGGCAGCCCGTTCAATGCTGCCAGCCGCATTGTCGTCGATAAAGAGCACTATGAAGTTGTCGCCGGGGTCAATATCCCCATGCTGGTGGAAACCTTCATGGCGCGCGACGACAATCCGTCTTTCGACGAGCTGGTGGCCCTGGCCGTTGAAACGGGCCGTGAAGGGGTGAAAGCCCTGAAAGCACAGCCGGTGGAAAAACCTGCCCCTGCGACCGCAGCGGCACCGAAAGCGGCAGCGCCGGCAAAACCCATGGGTCCGAATGATTACATGGTGATTGGCCTTGCGCGTATTGATGACCGCCTCATCCACGGTCAGGTTGCCACGCGCTGGACCAAAGAGACCAACGTTCAACGTATTATCGTGGTCAGCGACGAAGTGGCCGCCGACACCGTTCGTAAAACCCTTCTGACACAGGTTGCTCCGCCTGGCGTTACCGCGCACGTCGTGGATGTCGCCAAGATGATCCGCGTTTACAACAACCCGAAATATGCGGGCGAACGCGTAATGCTCCTGTTCACTAACCCGACAGACGTTGAGCGCATTGTTGAAGGCGGCGTGAAAATCACCTCCGTTAACATTGGTGGTATGGCCTTCCGTCAGGGCAAAACGCAGGTCAACAACGCCATTTCAGTTGATGCGAAAGATATCGAGGCATTTAACAAGCTGAATGCGCGCGGTATTGAGCTGGAAGCCCGTAAGGTTTCCACGGATCAAAAACTGAAAATGATGGATTTGATCGGCAAAGTTGGGAAATAAGCCCGCGCCGGTTCTCACATAAAGTTTATGTAATAGGAGAAGTGCAATGGAGATTACCACTCTTCAGATTGTACTGGTGTTCGTCGTCGCATGTATTGCGGGTATGGAATCCGTACTTGATGAATTTCAGTTCCACCGCCCTCTGGTGGCCTGTACGCTGATTGGGGCCGTTCTGGGTGACATGAAAACCGGTATCATCATCGGTGGTACCCTTGAAATGATCGCCCTGGGCTGGATGAACATCGGTGCGGCAGTTGCGCCTGATGCCGCGCTGGCCTCTATCATTTCGACCGTTCTGGTTATTGCCGGTCACCAGAGTATTGGTGCAGGTATCGCCCTGGCGATCCCGCTGGCAGCCGCAGGCCAGGTTCTGACCATCATTGTTCGTACTATCACCGTAGCCTTCCAGCACGCAGCGGATAAGGCCGCCGAAAACGGCAATCTCACGGCACTGTCGTGGATCCACGTTTCTTCCCTGTTCCTGCAGGCGATGCGTATCGCGATCCCGGCGGTTATCGTTGCGATCTCCGTCGGTACCAGTGAAGTCCAGAGCATGCTGAACGCCATTCCTGAAGTGGTCACCGGCGGTCTGAACATCGCGGGCGGCATGATCGTGGTCGTTGGTTATGCGATGGTCATCAACATGATGCGCGCAGGCTACCTGATGCCGTTCTTCTACCTCGGCTTCGTGACCGCGGCATTCACCAACTTCAACCTGGTTGCACTGGGTGTGATTGGTGCGGTAATGGCGATTCTCTACATCCAGCTCAGCCCGAAATATAACCGCGTCGCGGGTGCCCCAGCGCAGGCTGCTGGTAACAACGATCTCGATAACGAACTGGACTAACAGGTGAGCGACATGGTTGATATGACAAAAACTACCACCGAGAAAAAACTCACTCCGGGTGATATTCGTGGCGTGTTCATCCGTTCTAACCTGTTTCAGGGTTCATGGAACTTCGAACGTATGCAGGCGCTGGGTTTCTGCTTCTCCATGGTACCGGCAATCAAACGCCTGTATCCGGAAAATAACGAAGCGCGCCGTCAGGCCATCAAGCGTCACCTGGAATTCTTCAATACCCATCCTTACGTTGCGGCGCCCGTTCTGGGCGTAACGCTGGCGATGGAAGAGCAGCGTGCGAACGGTGCAGAGATTGACGATGGTGCCATCAACGGTATCAAAGTCGGCCTGATGGGCCCGCTGGCCGGTGTCGGTGACCCGATCTTCTGGGGTACCGTGCGTCCGGTCTTCGCGGCGCTGGGTGCCGGTATCGCGATGAGCGGCAGCCTGCTTGGCCCTCTGCTGTTCTTCATCCTGTTCAACGCCGTGCGTCTGCTGACCCGTTACTACGGCGTGGCCTACGGCTACCGTAAAGGGGTGGACATCGTTAAGGACATGGGCGGCGGCTTCCTGCAGAAACTGACTGAGGGGGCGTCAATCCTCGGCCTGTTTGTCATGGGGGCACTGGTTAACAAGTGGACGCACGTGAACATCCCGCTGGTGGTATCGACCATCACCGGACAGGATGGTCAGACTCGCGTCACCACCGTGCAGACGATTCTGGACCAGCTGATGCCGGGCCTGGTCCCGCTGCTGTTGACCTTCGCCTGTATGTGGCTGCTGCGTAAGAAAGTGAACCCGCTGTGGATTATCGTTGGCTTCTTCGTCATCGGTATCGCGGGTTACGCCGTCGGCCTGCTGGGTCTGTAAGTATCAATGCTATAGGCCGGGGGCTTGCCCCCGGTTTTTTTTATCTGGAGGATGAATGACTGCCACGGACATCGTACTGGTTTTATTTATTATTGCCCTTCTGGCTTATGCGATCTATGACGAGTTCATCATGCCGCGCCGTCACGGCGAGACGCTGCTCTCCCTTCCCCTGCTACGACGCGGGCGCGTGGATGCCTTTATCTTCGTGGGCCTCATCGCCATTCTTATTTACAATAACGTCACCAGCCATGGTGCATTATTAACCACATGGTTATTATGTGCGCTGGCATTAATGGCGATTTATCTGTTCTGGATCCGCACGCCGAAAATCATTTTTAAATCCCACGGATTCTTCTTCGCCAATGTATGGATAGAATATAACCGTATTAAAGAGATGAATTTATCCGAGGACGGCGTACTGGTGATGCAATTAGAACAACGCCGCCTGCTTATTCGGGTGAAGAATATTGATGACCTGGAAAAGATATACAAGTTACTTGTTAAAACTCAATGACTTAGCTATATAGCAATGGCTATAACTTGTGTTTATTTTGCGCAAGAAATATAGCCAAAGCTATATCCCCACCGCTAATTTGAACGCTATTTGTTAACGATATTTTCACGATTAAAGACAAATGAAAATCGTTATCAATAAACGATTTAAATAATGCCTTTTCATTGTTGTTTTATATTCTCAAAATATGTTAAGGTTGCGCCCGTCGTTGGGGAGTAGCCGATTTCCTGTTCGCAGGAAATGTACGTGTCAACATACTCGTTGAAAAACGTGGCACGTACGGATCGCTTACCGCATGTCTTATGTGCGTTGCGATCAGGCGAGACCATAGATACATCAACTGCTGTTTACTGGGGGCAGTGATGTGTCATATGGATATCCCCGGTCTGGACGCTGTTATGAATATCTCCGCTACGATCCTTCTCGCTTTTGGCATGTCCATGGACGCATTCGCTGCTTCCATCGGAAAAGGCGCCACGCTCCACAAACCTAAATTCTCAGAAGCTCTGCGTACCGGCCTGATTTTTGGCGCTATCGAAACGCTGACCCCGCTTCTCGGCTGGGGACTTGGCATGCTCGCCAGCCAGTTCGTGCTGGAGTGGAACCACTGGATTGCCTTCGTCCTGCTGGTGTTTCTCGGTGGCCGAATGGTCATTGAAGGTTTTCGCGGCGGCGATGATGAAAACGAGGAGCCGCAGCACCGCCACGGCTTCTGGCTGCTGGTCACCACGGCCATTGCCACCAGCCTTGATGCGATGGCCGTCGGCGTCGGTCTGGCATTTTTGCAGGTCAATATTATCGCCACCGCGCTGGCTATTGGCTGTGCAACCCTGATTATGTCCACGCTGGGCATGATGGTCGGACGGTTTATCGGCCCGCTGCTGGGTAAACGCGCCGAGATCCTCGGGGGGATTGTGCTGATTGGCATTGGTGCCCAGATCCTCTGGGCACACTTTGCCGGTTAATCTTCGCGCTGCCAGACGTGGATGCTGAAGTCCGTCTGGCAGCGAAATGTTGAGTGTGCCGCTAACGTTTCCCATACCTCAGGTTTTGCCCGCCACGCGAACGGCGTCATCTGCAATAACGCGACGGCCTCTTCCCCTTTCAGCGTCATTTCGTACGCCACCGATTCCGCCTGCTTCAGGGTAAAACCGGCCAGCTGTTCAGAATGAGGGGCATGGAGACGCACTTCGTCGTAGATCAGCCCTTTCAGCTCCATCAGATGACGCGGGCCAGGCGTCACGGTGACCACCCATCCGCCCGGTTTCACGACGCGCGCCAGCTCCTCCGCCTTACACGGCGCGTAGATGCGGATAACCGCGTCCATGCTGGCATCGTCAAACGGCAGCCGGTGGCTGGACGCCACGCAGAACGTCACGTCGGTATAACGTTTTGCCGCCGCGCGAATGGCCACTTTCGACACGTCCAGACCGAATGTCTGTGCGCCCTTCTCTCGAGCAACCTCCGCAAACCGTGCGGTGTAGTACCCTTCCCCACAGCCGATATCGAGCATGGCGGTGGCGGAAGCAGGCAGAATGTCATTCAGCCTCTGCGCGACGGTCTCCCGCAGCGGCAGATAGTGCCCGGCATCGAGAAACGCGCGGCGCGCCCGCATCATCTCTGCACTGTCGCCAGGATCGCGCGAGCGCTTATGCTGCACAGGCAGAAGATTCACGTAGCCTTCTTTTGCCCGGTCAAACTGATGCCCCTGCGGACAGGTATAACGTTTATCTGAGTACGTCAGGGGGGCGTGGCAAAGGGGACAGCTGAAGGACATGGCAACTCCGGAGCATAATCAAAGGGCGAAGTGTACCGCTATTCGCCCCTGTTATAAACGCCCGGTTAGCGCATGAGGATAAGGTGATCGGACCCCGCTGGTAATCCGTCAGGTTTGATATTCTCCAGACGCAGCACGTTACCCATAATCTCGCTGAAGACAGGCGCGGAGACGGCACCGCCGTAGTAGGCCCCGTTTTGCGGATCGTTAATCACCACCACCAGAGCAAAACGCGGATTGCTGGCAGGCGCAACGCCCGCAGTGTAGGCGACGTATTTATCGACATACTTCCCGCTATCGTCAATTTTCTTCGCCGTGCCGGTTTTCACCGCCACCCGGTAATCACGCACGGCAGCCTTGACGCCACCGCCGCCCGGCAGCGCAACGCTCTCCATCATGTGCTCCACTTCGTGCGCAATCTCTTCCGGCATGACGCGGTGCCCGATAACGGGGGGATCGATGCGGGTGATGGAGAGAGGACGCTCAAGCCCGAACCCGCCAATCGTGGCGTAGACGTGGGCCAGCTGGAGCGGCGTGACCATCAGCCCGTAGCCGAAGGCAAAGGTCGCGCGATCGAGCTGGCTCCAGTATTTACGCTGTGGCAACAGCCCTGAACTTTCCCCCGTTAAGCCAAGCCCCGTATTGGTGCCAAAACCAAAGTTTCGATAGGTATCAATAAGGTGCTGAACGGGCATCGCCAGAGAAAGCCGGGAAACGCCGGTGTCGCTCGATTTTTGCAGGATCCCAGTCATCGTCAGCTCAGGGTAATAGCCCACGTCGCGAATGCGATGCCCGTCAAGGGTATACGGATGGGTGTCAATCACGCTGTCCGGCTGGACCAGGCCCTGCTGCAGGGCCGTCATCAGCACCAGCGGCTTGACGGTCGAACCGGGTTCGAACGTATCGCTGATCGCGCGGTTGCGGAAATCATTTATCGTCGCGCCTTCCCGATTATTGGGATTGAAATCCGGATAGCTCGCCATCGCGAGTATTTCCCCGGTTGGGATATTAATTAATACCGATGCCCCCGACTCGGCCTTGTTCCAGGCCACAGCATTGTCGAGCGCATCTTCGGTGATGGTTTGCAGCCGCTCGTCAATACTTAACTGAATGTTATGCGCCGGTGAGGGCGCAATTTCTGTCAGGTTTTCAACCACGCGCCCGTAGCGATCTTCCCTCACCTGACGCACGCCCGGCTTGCCGGTGAGTTGGGCGTTGAAGCTCTTTTCCACACCTTCAATGCCCTGCCCGTCAATATTGGTGAAACCAATCAGGTTCGCTGCCACATGGCCAGCAGGATAAAAACGGCGGGACTCGTCGCGTAAATTGATGCCGGGCAGATTCAGTTTATCGATCCACTTTGCCTGTGCCGGATCGACCTGGCGGGCAAGGTAAATAAAACGACCCTGCGGGTTGGCGTTGATGCGTGCCGAGAGCGTGCCGAGGGAGAGATGCAGCGCGCTGGCCAGCGCCTGCCAGCGCTCATCAAGGCTGACGCCCCCTTTTGCCAGCACCGTCTTAGGATCGGCCCAGACGGCCTGGACAGGCACGCTCACCGCCAGAGGGCGACCCTCGCGATCCATTATCATGCCGCGCGGCGCATCAATCGCCAGCTGGCGGAGGGATCGCATATCTTCCTGCTTCACCAGATTGTCAGGCTTAATGATTTGCAGCCAGGCAACGCGGCCCAGCAGAAAAGCCAGACTACAAAAAATAGCTAAACAGAGCAGCACAAAACGCGCCGGCGTGAAATTTCCGACGGTCGCTATCGATTTCTTCTTCACCTGAACCCCAGGACTGTAAAACAACGCACTGATTTAACGGGAAAAGATGGGTTTAGGGTGGCAAAACAGTGCTACTAACCTCGCAGCTTTGCAACAAGTTACTAACAAGACCGTGGATGGTAATATTTTGAAAGATAAGGGACATAAAAAAGCCCCGCGACAGGCGAGGCTTTATGTCTGAGAGTGAAGTGCCGGGCACTTCAGTCAGCAGCGGTTCGATCAGATAGCAGTTACGTTAACTGCAGCTGGGCCTTTCTGGCCGTCCTGAATTTCGAACTCAACGTTCTGGCCTTCAGCCAGAGTTTTGAAGCCGTTACCCTGGATTGCAGAGAAGTGTACGAACACGTCTTTGCTGCCGTCAGCAGGAGTAATGAAACCAAAACCTTTAGACTCGTTGAACCACTTAACTTGACCTTTAATCTTTGCCATTTTGCAAAATTCCTTAGAGTGTTTTCTTAGCCCGCAGGCATTAACTGAGATAAAACTGAGACATTACTGCATGAGGCACTAATATAAGGTTCGGCAGAGAAGCGGTATTCAACGACAACGTGTTTACTCAGGACTTCTTTACTGAAAATGCCACACATAAACAGAACTGTACCTCGTTTGACCCAAAACGTGTTATCACACACTATGTTTAATATGGCAAGCCATTTTTAAACATGTCTCGATCCGCCGCACAAATTCGAACAGTGCCTGTCAGGTTTTGCACAATTATGCGCATCGCGTACAGACAGCCCTGCTGCGTAACAAAGACCCAGCATTGCTTGCACAACCGCTGTAATCTAAGACTTTTTTAACATAGCTCATTCATTACGAACCGTCCAGCAACCAGGAAAAGAAATCTTTCGTCCTGATTGAGTTAGAACAATTTGTGAAAAGTTATGCTTAAATCATTGTAACGCGACCAAATTGTTTCAGAGAAAAAACACTGTTAAAAACCCGCTTCCATCTGTATTAAAATGCACCAGCGAATAAACAGCGTTATGCACCAAAATAATGAAATTTTTATGACTCTGCATCAAAAGAAGGCAAGCAAAACGTTTCGATAAAAATAAAACATTCCCAGGCGCGTTTACATCAAGAATATATGCAACAATTTATCGCTTCGTTTAGAAGGATAAATATTCACCAATTTTCAGTATCCTGAAAGAAAGATTAACTGGTGCTAAATTATCGAGCGCGTCAGTTAACTCCTGCACAGGTTCATCTAAAGCTTCATCTGCCAGTTCAAACACGCCCCAGTGAATGGGAAACGCCAGAGGGCAACCCAACTGCTGCCACAATGCCACCGCTGATTGCGGATCCATATGATGAACAGCCATGAACCATCGTGGGGCATAGGCACCAATCGGCAACGCGGCGGTATCTATTTGGCCCAGGCGTTCAGGAATCAACAACAGCTCAGGCGAATAGCCGGTATCACCGCTGAACCAGAAACGGTGATGCCGTCCTTCCATCACCCAGCCGCACCATAAGGAACGATTGAGGTTCCATGGCGTGCGCATGCTCCAGTGCTGTGTCGGCACGGCGGTCAGCGTCATCCCCTGCCAGGTGAAACTCTGCCACCAGTCGAGTTCGACCACGCGTTTTGCTCCCCGGCGACGAAACCAGTCGGCCAGGCCCAACGGAACGAAACAACAGACGTCGGGAAAGCGCTTGAGGATTCTGCGAATGGTTGCGTCATCAAGATGATCGTAATGATTATGGGAGATAACAACCGCATCAAGCTGATGAAGTTGCTCGACAGACAGTACGGGAGGCGTTTTGCGCCGGGGTCCCAGGAAAGGCAGCGGAGAAGCGCGTCGAGAAAACACCGGATCGGTAAGGATGATATTGCCGTCCAGCTGCAGCAACACGCTCGCGTGTCCGAGCCACCATACCCCATCTTCTTGAGGTTGCGTAAGCTCAACCGGTTGCCACCACTGGCGGATGAAATCGTCATAACCCAGCGCGGGCGGCTTCGGTAAACCGGCCTCTTTGCGCGCTTTACGCCAACGGTCAAGGTCACCGGGTTGATGTCCGACAGGAAGGGTATTACGAAAACCGTTCGGGGTATGATGTTTCAGGGAGGGGTCATACCAGGGATTTTTCCAGACCACAGCCACCTCCCAGGACAAAAAAGATTAACGCTCAGCCACCAGGCGGATAAAGTCGTCTTCGTCTTTGTTATCTTCAGCGACCGCGTCTTTCGGCGCGTCTTTCTCTTCCGGTTCGTTAGCCTCGCAAAGACGGCGTAGCAATGCATTCTGGCGTTTTTGCTGATCGAGCAGCGCTTCCAGCAGTTCGATCTGCTCATTTGTACGCGAACTGGCCCGATTCACGAAAAACCAGATGACCAGCCCCACAAGCAGAACCACCAAAGAAATCATCAGGGATGCCATATTCAGCAGCCCTGAATTCAGTAACTCACCCATTTCACCACCTCAATAAAAACGTCTATTTTACCACTGGCGTGAAGGAAGGAAATCACGTTGAGAAAAAATGTGTATTACCACGGAATAAATTTGTTGATTGCGCAAACGCCGCTAAAAAACTGTACATCCTGATCGCACATCACATTGATCGTCTGCGTCCATAACACCACGCACGCTATCAGTACGATAATCAGAATTACCCAGCGTATTTTTTTCACTCCACACTCCGTCTAAGGACCTGATGTAACGAGATTATCACGCTTATCTTAAACAAGGGCTAACTGCGCCTCCATCGCGGTTTTTAAGAATGCTGCACTTGTTTCATTGCGTAAACACGTTACGCTAGCATTACGATAACAACGATAAAAGAGGTAATAATGCGATTCATCATTCGAACAATTATTGCACTGGCCCTTGTCTGGATTGGCCTCCTGTTAACGGGCTATGGTGTGCTTGTGGGGAGCACCGAAAACGCAGCAGGGTTAGGCATTCAGTGTAAATACCTAACCGCACAAGGAATGAGCACCGCCCAGTATCTGCATACTGACAGCGGGATCATTGGCTTAACCCAATGTCCTGTACTGCGTAAAACATCCGTCGTGATTGATAACGGCTAATCAGCCAGGTTCATGAGGCATAAAAAACGCCGCATCAGATGCGGCGTTTTTTCATTTCAGCAGGGATTAAAACGGGTAGTCGTGATAGCCCATCTGTTCAGAAATTTTACGTGCGGCAGTGTGCAGAATAGTCACATACTCATGCAGACGCTCTTCGGAGAAGCGTAAGGTTGGGAAAGAGATGCTTAAGCCCGCAATCACCACCCCAAAGCGGTCAAATACCGGGACGCCGATACAGCGCAGCCCCTCTTCCTGCTCTTCGTTATCTTCGCCATATCCTTGCTCGCGCACGCGGTCGAGCACCGTCAGCAGCGCTTCCGTACTGGTAATGGTTCGTTCCGTGCTGCGCTTGTATTCCACGCCTTCGAGGATCTGCTCCACTTCCTCGCGATCGCGCCACGCCAGCAGAACCTTACCAATCGCGGTACTGTAGAGCGGGTTGCGGCGCCCAATGCGCGAATACATGCGCAGATTGTACATGGAGTCGATTTTATGGATGTAAACGATGCTGTCTTCATCCAGCGCACCGAGATGAATGGTCTCTTTGGTCAGGCGAGAGATTTCACGCATCTGAATGTCCGCGCTGCGGATCAGGTCAACATTTTGTAGCGCACGCGCACCTAATTCAAACAGCTTCAGCGTCAGAGAATATTTTTCAGATTCGCCTTCCTGCGCAACGTAACCCAATGACTTCATGGTTTGCAAAAAGCGATAAACGGTGCTTTTTGACATCATCACGCGCTGTGACAGCTCTGTAATACCTATTTCACGCTCTTCTCCAAGCGCCTGTAAGATGCCAAACACCTTCAGCACGGAAGAAACAGAATCTGGTTGTTTATCCAAATCCGCAATAGCCATTTACCACCTCATAGCGAGTGTTTTATAAAAATCAGAACTGGTTTTTATTATAAGTTCCCGTCATGTCAGCTGCAATCAATCCGCGTTTACTTCGTTACAAATCTGCGACATATCGCGGCTGTAACAATGCTAAAATAGTTACCCTGAGAATAATTTCACGCTGAGCTTTTTACTCCTGATGGACAAGAATCTTTCCGATGGCCTGCCATTACCCCAGCGGTATGGCGCAATAGCGACCATCATTATCGGTATCTCCATGGCCGTCCTTGACGGCGCGATTGCGAACGTTGCCCTGCCAACCATCGCCAGCGACCTGCATGCCTCACCCGCCAGTTCGATTTGGATTGTTAACGCCTACCAGATTGCGATTGTGGTTTCACTGCTCTCGTTCTCTTTCCTGGGCGATATGTTCGGTTACCGCCGGGTGTATCAGTGTGGCCTGGTGGTTTTCACGTTTACCTCCCTGTTCTGCGCCCTTTCAGATTCACTGCATACCCTGACGCTGGCGCGCATCGCCCAGGGTTTTGGCGGCGCGGCGTTGATGAGCGTAAACACGGCGCTGATCCGCTTGATTTATCCCCAGCGCCATCTGGGGCGCGGGATGGGTATAAACTCGTTTATTGTGGCCGTCTCTTCAGCCGCCGGGCCAACCATTGCGGCGGCGATCCTTTCCGTCGCGTCATGGCAATGGCTGTTCGCCATTAACGTGCCGCTGGGTATCGTCGCCATCTTCTTTGCCCTGCGCTTTCTTCCCGCTAACGGCCCCAAAAGCAGCATGCCGCGCTTCGACGTGGCGAGCGCGGTGATGAATGCCCTGACCTTCGGCCTGCTGATT
The DNA here is from genome assembly GCF_000805795.1 of Enterobacter sp. FB. Lineage (NCBI taxonomy): Bacteria > Pseudomonadati > Pseudomonadota > Gammaproteobacteria > Enterobacterales > Enterobacteriaceae > Enterobacter > Enterobacter sp. FB. The sequence goes on from NZ_JSZC01000013.1 coordinate 1,936,779, forward strand.
ACGGCGCTGAGCGGCTTTGCGCAGGGACAATCGCTGATGCTTACCGGCGCTGAGCTCATCGCCCTGCTGGCGATCGGCTTCTTCTTTGTTCGCCGCCAGCTCACCCTCCCCGCGCCTTTGCTGCCCGTTGATCTGCTGCGTATTCCTCTCTTTTCACTCTCCATTTGCACGTCCGTCTGCTCGTTTTGCGCCCAGATGCTGGCTCTGGTTTCTCTGCCCTTCTTTCTGCAGAGCGTGGTAGGCCGGTCAGAAGTGGAGACCGGACTGCTGCTCACCCCCTGGCCGCTGGCGACCATGGTGATGGCCCCGCTGGCAGGTTACTTAATTGAACGCGTTCATGCCGGTTTACTCGGGGCGCTGGGGCTGGCGGTGATGGCGACAGGCCTTTTCGCACTGGCATTGCTGCCCTCGTCGCCTTCCGATCTGGACATTATCTGGCGCATGATCCTCTGCGGCGCGGGGTTTGGGCTGTTCCAGTCCCCCAATAACCACACCATTATCACCTCAGCGCCGCGACATCGCAGCGGAGGGGCCAGCGGCATGTTGGGAACCGCGCGTCTCCTTGGGCAAAGCATCGGTGCGGCGCTGGTAGCCCTGATGTTTAACCTCGCAGGCCAGAACGGCAACCATGTTGCCCTCCTCACCGCCGGTGTACTTGCCACCCTCGCGGCTATCGTCAGCGGCCTGCGGGTGACCCAGCCCAGGGTTCAGGCATAAAAAAAGCCGGGCGGAGTGTTCTCCTGCCCGGCTTATTGTGTTTTGTTGCGTTACTTCAGGTATTCCCCACTGCGCAGCGCTTCAATACGTTTATCCAGCGGCGGGTGAGACATAAACAGCTCGCTCAGCGATTTGGATTTACCGTTAATGCAGAAGGCCATCATGCTGTTCGCTTCCTGCGGCTCGTAGGAGGTTTTCAGACGCTGCAGCGCGGCAATCATCTTCTCGCGACCAACCAGCTTCGCAGAACCGGCATCCGCGTGGAATTCACGGTGGCGGGAGAACCACATCGTGATGATGCTCGCCAGAATACCGAATACCAGTTCCAGCACCATCGACACGGCAAAATAGATCAGCGGGTTGCCGTTGCTCTCTTCGCCTTCGTCACGGTTGCCGCCCATGAAGCCAGCGGCAATCTGCGCCAGAATACGGGAGATAAAGATCACGAAGGTGTTTACCACGCCCTGAATGAGGGTCATGGTCACCATATCACCGTTTGCGATATGGCTGATTTCGTGGGCGATAACCGCTTCGGCTTCGTCACGGCTCATGTTCTGCAGCAGTCCGGTGCTAACAGCGACCAGTGACGCATCGCGGCGGGCACCCGTGGCGAACGCGTTGATGTCCGGAGCATGGTAAATGGCCACCTGCGGCATGGCGATCCCGGCCTGACGGGACTGCTGAGCCACCGTATTCATCAGCCACTGTTCCATATCGTTACGCGGCTGTTCAATAACCTCACCCCCTACCGATTTCAATGCCATCCACTTCGACATCAGCAGGGAGATGAACGAGCCACCAAAACCAAACAGCAGCGCCATAATCAACAGACCCTGAACGCTGCTCGACTGAATTCCTGTCAGGCTTAGCACGAGCCCGAAAACCACCATCACCGCCAGGTTGGTGAGCAGGAAGAGCGCGATTCGCATCATAATTTTCTTTTTACCTCAGTTTAACAAAACGCACTATGCGATTACCCACATCGTATGGGTATTGCGGCTATTTTCAAGCATCCGGCGGGCGTAAGTCACCAGAAAGACACAACTTTACACAATTGAAAATCTGGCTGACGGAAGGATGAAGAACAAAAAGAAACAGGCACAATGTCTTGTGCCTGTTGGGAGGTTATTTTGCCGGAGCGGGCTGTACGGCAGGTTTCTCTTTTTCCTGATTCGCCAGGTCGAGCGCGATATGCACCGTCTCGTCGAGATACGGATCCGGCTCCTGGTAATCTTTTGGCAGATCGTCCAGTTTCTTGAGCAGAGGTTTACCTTCACGCTTGAAGCGATCGTTGATACGCGCCAGGCGGGTTGCATCGTCTTCGTTGTTCTCTTTTTCACGCTGAGCGTAGTTCAGAGAAACGATATTCCGCTTATCTTTCAGGGCATTGAATCGGGCAATATCCTTCAGGATGTACTGGAACTCCGGATCTTTCGCGATGCGGTCGTTATGCGCCTTCAGCAGCTCAGGGCCAAATTGCGTCATATCACCCGCTTTCACGTAGGTCGCGGCATTGATGCTGTCCCACGGCAACGCGTTATCTTCAAACTTCTCGCCAGTTTCCGTCTCCTGGGTGCCTGTCGGCATGATGATGTCCGGCGTGACACCCTTACGCTGCGTACTGCCGCCGTTTACGCGGTAGAATTTCTGAATGGTGTACTGAACCGAGCCCAGTGCAGGCCATTCCGGACGCAGCATTTGATCGTAAATCCGATTCAGAGAGCGGTACTGCTGAACGGTGCCTTTACCGAAGGTTGGCTCACCGACGATCAGCGCGCGGCCGTAGTCCTGCATGGCAGCGGCGAAGATCTCAGATGCAGATGCACTGAAGCGGTCAACCAGAACCACCAGCGGGCCTTTGTAGTAGACCACACCGTCATTGTCCGCATCTTCGCGCACTTTACCGTTGTTATCGCGCACCTGCACCACCGGGCCAGATGGGATGAACAGGCCAGAGAGTGAAACCGCTTCCGTCAGCGCCCCGCCGCCGTTACTGCGCAGGTCGATGATGATGCTGCTGACGTTCTGCTTTTCAAGTTTCTGCAGCTGAACTTTCACATCGTCAGTCAACCCGACGTAGAAGCCAGGAATATCCAGGACGCCCACCTTCTCTTTACCCACGGTTTTCACCGACATTTTCACCGCGCGATCTTCCAGACGGATACGCTCACGGGTCAGGGTAACGATACGGGTTTTGGTGCCTTTTCCGGCTGGCAGAATTTCCAGACGAACCTTGCTGCCCTTCGGACCTTTGATCAGCGCAACCACGTCATCAAGACGCCAGCCGATCACATCGACCATGTTCTGGCCGGTTTGTCCCACACCCACAATGCGATCGCCTACGCTAATGGCTTTGCTTTTGGATGCCGGGCCACCCGCGACCATCGAATTGATCACCGTATAATCATCGTCCATCTGCAGCACCGCGCCGATACCTTCCAGAGACAGGCTCATTTCGGTATTAAACTGCTCGGTGTTGCGAGGTGAGAGATAGTTGGTGTGCGGATCGATTTCGTGCGCAAAGGCCGTCATGGCCAGTGAGAAAACATCCTCACTGTTGGTCTGTGCCAGGCGACGAATGGCAAATTTGTAACGACGCGTCAGCGTGTCACGGATCTCTTTTTCGTCTTTGCCGGTGAGCTTAAGGCTCAGCTCGTCGTATTTCACTTTGCCGTCCCACAGCGCATTCAGCTCGGCTTCATCTTTTGGCCAGGGCGCTTTGCTGCGGTCCAGATTGAAGGTGTCGTTGCCGGTGAAGTCCATCGGACGTTCCAGCACTTTCAGCGCGTACTGATAGCGTTCGAAGCGGCGCTTTTGCGACAGGTTGTAGAGATCGTAGAAGAGATCCAGCTTGCCTGAACGCAACTCGTCACCCACCTCGGATTTCCGCTTAGCGAACTGCTCGACATCGCTGGCGAGCAAAACGTTATGGCTGTAATCCAGCAAGTTCAGATAGCGGTCAAAGATTTTGGCCGAAAAGGCCTGATCGAGATCGAACTGACGATAGTGCGAACGGGTGAAACGTGAGGTCACGCGCTCGCTCACCGTCGCGTGCTGCGTCTCTTCCTTGAGTACCGGAATTTGATCAACACGCGTGATATCGTCCACTGCAAAGGCGTGACCTGTTATAGCAAACAGGCCCGCCAGCGCGGTGAGCTTAAAAAAAGTGTTCATGCCAGGCTTGGCCTCCGTTTCAGAACAACAAGTGTTCTGCGCGTACAATCATTGACATACCAGAAGTCAGCTGTACACGAACGCCATCTTTGGTGATTTCCAGTACGGTGGCGTCCATAGCATTGTTACCCGCTTTTACCTTCAGTGCCTGACCCACGCTCAGGGCGTTGATGTCAGAAACCGGCGTATGGCGCGGCTCTTCACGAGGCGCACGCGGGGCTTTTGCTGCTGGTTTGTCTGCACGCGGTTTGCGATCGTTATTATCGTGACGACGCGGCGCAGGGCGTGGTTTACGCTCACGACGAGGCGCTTCTTCCTGGCCGTTTGCCGCGGCGGCTTCGCGTTTTTTCGCTTGCTGTTCTGCACGTTGTGCCTGAACGCGTGCTTTGGCTTCTTCCAGCTGCTTGCGCGCGTGCTCAACGTGCTGCTCGTCCAGCTCACCGCAAGGGTTGCCGTCGAGATCCACGCGGGTCGCGCCAGGTTTGATACCGTACAGGTAACGCCAGCTCGAAGTATAAAGACGTAAGGCGGAACGCAGCTGAGTTTTGCTGAGGTTCATTTCCCCTTCAACACGCGCCACCAGATCCTGAAAAATACCGACTTTCAGGGGACGAGCTTCGCCTTCCGCGCTGAAGCACTGCGGGAAACGCTCGGCCAGAAATGCGATAACTTCTTTACTGCTATTCAACTTAGGTTGATTTTCCATGAAATTTCCTGATTACAACGGACGTTGCCAACAAGCGCAGGCATGAACAGGCGTCATTATAATGACGCTATCAGTAAATGCTACGTTATCCGTTGATTATCCTGCGACGCTCGCAAAGAATTTTTGATAATCGGTTGCTGCGAGTACGTTTTCCAGATTCGCCACCAGCTCGCGCAGCCCCTGTTCGTCCTCGGTTGTAAAGCGACTGAAGACCGTACTGTCGATGTCCAGAACGCCAATAATCTGATTTTTGACCACCAGCGGCAGAACGATTTCAGAATTACTGGCGGCATCACAGGCAATGTGTCCGTCAAACGCATGAACGTCTTCCACACGCTGGACCTGATTCTCGGCCACCGCCGTGCCGCATACGCCACGCCCTACCGGAATACGCACGCAGGCTAGTTTGCCCTGGAACGGACCGAGCACCAGCGTTTCACCTTCCAGAAGGTAAAAGCCCGCCCAGTTCACGTCAGAGAGACGTTCAAACAGCAATGCGCTAGTATTTGCCAGAGTGGCTAAGAAGCTGGTCTCACCCGCCATCAATGCCTTAAAATCGCGGTTCAGATCCGCGTAGAATTCTGTTTTGTTCATTATTCAATCACTTAGTTGTCTTACAAAATTACCGCATAGCCTATTAAAATAAGCATTAAATGCGCTCATGCTCAAGATGAATCCGTTCATGAGTTATTATAACTTTCAACAATACTTATTTGTGCGCAGCTGATGGCCTTAAAAACAACCAAAATTACGCCGACGAGAAAGATAACTGTCCATACGGTAAGCGAAGCTTTGCCTCGTGCACATTATCAGCGTTGCCCCCAGTGCGATACGCTTTTTATGTTGCCGAAGATGAAATCGCACCAAAGTGCCTTCTGTCCCCGCTGTGACGCCAAAATTCGCGATGGCCGCGACTGGTCGTTGACCCGCCTCGCCGCCATGGCCGTTACCATGCTGCTGCTGATGCCCTTCGCCTGGAGTGAGCCGCTGCTAAAACTCTACCTGCTCGGCGTGCGCATTGACGCCAACGTGCTGCAGGGTATCTGGCAGATGACCCGTCAGGGCGATCCCATCACCGCCGCGATGGTGCTGTTCTGCACCGTCGGCGCACCCCTGGTGCTGGTTGCCGCCATTGCCTATCTCTGGTTTGGCAACATTCTTGGCATGAACCTTCGCCCGGTGCTGCTGATGCTGGACAAGCTCAAAGAGTGGGTGATGCTGGATATTTATCTGGTAGGCGTGGGGGTTGCGTCAATAAAGGTGCAGGACTACGCCTTTTTGCAGCCCGGCGTCGGACTCTTTGCCTTCATCTGTCTGGTATTGCTGAGCATCCTGACGCTGATCCACCTGAACGTTGAGCAGCTCTGGGAGCGATTCTACCCTCAGCGCCCCGCCACGCGTCCCGATGAAAATCTGCGCGTCTGTCTGGGTTGCCACTATACCGGGTTACCCGACACGCGCGGACGCTGCCCGCGGTGCCACATTCCGTTGAGACTGCGGCGCAATAACAGCCTGCAAAAATGCTGGGCGGCGCTGATCGCCTCCCTGGTGTTTCTGATCCCCGCCAATATGCTGCCGATTTCCATCATTTACGTGAATGGTGGACGTCAGGAGGATACTATCCTCTCCGGGATTATCTCCCTTGCGCACAGCAATGTCGGGGTGGCGGCAATCGTCTTTATTGCCAGTATCCTGGTTCCCTTTACCAAAGTGGTGGTGATGATTACCCTGCTCATCAGCATTCATTTAAAGTGTGAACAAGGTTTACGGACCCGCATTTTGCTTCTGCGATTCGTCACCTGGATTGGCCGCTGGTCAATGTTAGATCTGTTCGTGATTTCGCTGATGATGTCGCTCATCAATCGCGATCAGTTACTTGCTTTTACAATGGGACCCGCGGCTTTTTATTTCGGCTCTGCGGTGATATTGACTATTCTTGCTGTGGAATGGCTGGATAGCCGCTTACTTTGGGATGCACATGAGTCAGGAAACCCCCGCTTCGCCGACTGAAGCGAGAATTAAAACAAAACGCCGCATTTCGCCATTCTGGTTGCTGCCCGTCATCGCCCTGATGATTGCAGGCTGGCTTATCTGGACAAGCTATGAGGATCGCGGCAGTACCGTCACCATTGATTTCCAGACCGCCGACGGCATCGTCGCCGGGCGAACCCCCGTTCGCTTCCAGGGGGTTGAAGTGGGTACGGTTCAGGATATCTCCCTTGGAAAAGGGCTGAACAAGATTCAGGTGCGGGTCAGCATTAAATCTGACATGCAGGATGCCCTGCGCAGCGAAACGCAGTTCTGGCTGGTGACGCCAAAAGCCTCTCTGGCCGGTGTTTCCGGTCTGGATGCGCTCGTCGGCGGTAACTATATCGGCATGATGCCCGGCAAAGGTGAGCCGCAGGATCACTTTGTTGCTCTGGATACGCAGCCCAAATACCGCCTCAATAACGGCGATTTGATGATTCATCTCCAGGCGCCGGACCTCGGTTCCCTGAACAGCGGCTCCCTGGTCTATTTTCGTAAGATCCCGGTTGGCCGCGTGTATGACTACGCGATTAACCCGAATAAACAGGGCGTCACGATTGATGTGCTGATCGAGCGCCGCTTCACCAATCTGGTGAAAAAGGGCAGCCGCTTCTGGAACGTGTCCGGCGTGGATGCTGACCTCAGCCTGAGCGGTGCAAAAGTGAAGCTGGAGAGTCTGGCCGCACTGGTGAACGGCGCCATCGCCTTTGACTCCCCGGAAAACTCAAGCCCTGCCACCGCTGATGACACGTTCGGATTATACGCCGATCTGGCGCACAGCCAGCGCGGCGTGATCGTCAAACTCGCCCTTCCCGATGCTAAAGGACTAAAAGCGGGTTCAACGCCGCTGATGTATCAGGGTCTGCAGGTCGGCCAGCTCACCAAAATGACGCTCAACCCGGGCGGATCGGTCACCGGCGAAATGACGGTCGATCCGAGCGTGGTCGATCTCCTGCGTGAGAAAACACGCATCGAAATGCGCAGTCCAAAGCTCTCTCTTAACGATGCCAGCCTCAGCACGCTGCTGACCGGCAATACCTTTGAGCTGATCCCCGGGGAAGGTCAGCCCAGCAATAGCTTCGTGATTGCCCCGGCGGATAAAGCCCTGCTGCAAAAGCCGGGCGTCGTGACGGTTACGCTCAATGCGCCAGAAAGCTATGGGATTGAAGCCGGTCAGCCGTTGATTTTACACGGCGTGCAGGTGGGACAGGTGCTGGAGCGCAAGCTCTCCGCGGATGGGGTGCAATTCTCCGTTGCCATCGACCCGCAATACAGAGACCTGGTACATGGCGACAGTAAATTCGTGGTGAACAGTCGCGTCGACGTGAAGGTAGGTCTGGATGGCGTGGAGTTTCTCGGCGCCAGCGCCAGCGAATGGGTGAATGGCGGCATCCGCATTTTGCCGGGGAATAAAGGCCCCGTGCGCGAGAGCTACCCGCTGTATGCCAACCTGGAGAAAGCGATTGAAAACAGCCTGAGCGATCTGCCTACCACCACGCTGACATTAAGCGCCGAGACCCTGCCGGACGTTCAGGCGGGCTCCGTGGTGCTGTATCGCAAGTTTGAAGTCGGGGAAGTGATCACCGTTCGCCCGCGTGCCGACGCCTTTGATATCGAACTGCACATCAAGCCGGAGTACCGTAAGCTGCTGACGCCGAACAGCGTCTTCTGGGCCGAAGGTGGCGCGAAAGTGCAGCTGAACGGTAACGGACTGACCGTACAGGCCTATCCGCTGTCACGCGCGCTACGCGGGGCGATTAGCTTCGATAACCTCAGCGGAGCGGGCGCGAACCTGCGTAAAGGCGATAAGCGAATTCTCTTCCCGTCCGAGACCGCCGCACGCGCCGTGGGCGGGCAAATTACCCTGCACGCGTTTGATGCCGGTAAGCTGGCGGAAGGCATGCCCATCCGCTACCTGGGCATTGATATCGGGCAGATCCAGAAGCTGACGCTGATCACCTCACGCAACGAGGTGCAAGCTACCGCCGTGCTCTACCCGGAATATGTGCAGACCTTTGCGCGCGCGGGTTCGCGCTTCTCGGTGGTGACACCGCAGATCTCGGCCGCAGGCGTTGAGCATCTTGACACCATTTTGCAGCCGTACATCAACGTTGAGCCCAGCCAGGGCAATGCCCGTCGTGATTTCGAGCTGCAGGAAGCCACGATCACCGACTCGCGCTACCTTGGTGGCCTGAGCATCGTGGTGGAAGTGCCGGAAGCCGGCTCGCTGAGCATCGGCACGCCGGTCCTGTTCCGCGGCATTGAGGTCGGTACGGTCACGGGCCTGACGCTCGGGACGCTCTCCGACCGCGTGATGGTGGCGCTACGCATCAGCGAACGCTACCAGCACCTGGTGCGTAATAACTCGGTGTTCTGGCTGGCATCCGGCTACTCGCTGGACTTCGGCCTGACGGGAGGCGTGGTGAAAACCGGGACCTTCAACCAGTTCATTCGCGGTGGTATTGCGTTTGCCACACCGCCGGGGACGCCGCTGGCGCCGAAAGCGCAGCCGGGTAAACATTTCCTGCTGCTCGAAAGCGAACCGAAAGAGTGGCGCGAATGGGGAACCGCCCTGCCGCGTTAATCTGCAAGGCTCCGGTGTCAACGCACCGGAGCCTTTATGTTACACTGCGCACCTGAACTTTTCCCTGTGGTGTGCCCGTGGCTCAAAACTCCGTATTTCTTCCTGAACAATTCCTGGCGCAGATGCGCGAGGCGCTTCCTTCTCACCTGTCGTTAGACGATTTTATCGCCGCCTGCCAGCGTCCGTTACGCCGCAGTATTCGCGTCAACACGCTGAAAATCAGCGTCGAGGATTTTCTGGCGCTGGTCGCGCCCTACAGCTGGCTGCTTACGCCGGTACCGTGGTGCGCTGAGGGGTTCTGGATCGAGCGCGATGACGAAGACGCCGTGCCGCTGGGAAGCACCGCTGAACATCTGAGCGGCCTGTTCTATATCCAGGAAGCCAGCTCGATGCTGCCGGTGGCAGCCCTGTTCGCCGATGGCAATTCGCCTGAACGCGTAATGGATGTGGCCGCGGCGCCTGGCTCAAAAACCACGCAGATTGCCGCCCGTATGGGTAACCGGGGCGCGATCCTCGCCAACGAGTTTTCCGCCAGCCGCGTGAAGGTATTGCATGCCAACATCAGCCGCTGCGGTATTCATAACGTTGCCCTGACGCACTTCGACGGCCGCGTGTTTGGCGCTGCCCTGCCGGAAGCCTTCGACGCCATTCTGCTGGACGCCCCCTGCTCCGGCGAAGGGGTGGTGCGTAAAGATCCCGATGCGTTAAAGAACTGGTCCGTGGAAAGCAACATTGAGATCGCCGCCACGCAGCGGGAGCTGATCGAGAGCGCATTCCATGCCCTTCGCCCAGGCGGCACGCTGGTCTATTCAACGTGCACCTTAAACCGCGATGAAAACGAAGACGTCTGCCTGTGGCTGAAAGCGCAATACCCGGATGCGGTCGAATTCCTGCCGCTTAACGATCTGTTCGCCTCGGCACAGGAGGCGATTACGCCGGAGGGTTTCCTCCACGTATTCCCGCAGATTTACGACTGCGAAGGCTTCTTTGTGGCACGTCTGCGTAAAACGCAGGCGGTTGCTCCCCTGCCCACCCCCAAATTCAAGGTCGGCAACTTCCCGTTTGCCCCCCTCAAAGGTCGCGATGCAGCACAGCTTGTCGCCGCCGCCGAAAAAATTGGCCTGGTCTGGGATGAGAGCCTGCACCTCTGGATGCGTGATAAAGAGGTATGGCTGTTCCCGGCTGAGATCGAACCGCTCATCGGAAAGGTCCGTTTTTCCCGAATCGGGATCCGCCTGGCGGAAGTGCATAATAAAGGCTATCGCTGGCAGCATGAGGCCGTCATCGCCCTTGCCGGGCATGAGAATGCCTTTGCCCTGACGCATCAGGAAGCCGAAGAGTGGTACCGTGGTCGCGATGTCTATCCTGACAGCACGCCATCAGGCGATGAAGTGATCGTGACGTATCAGGGATACCCGCTCGGGCTGGCAAAAAAAGTCGGTTCACGACTGAAAAACAGCTATCCGCGCGAGCTGGTCCGGGATGGACGACTGTTTACCGGTAACGATCGCACGGCCTGAAAAAAGCGCATTTTTTTACTGGCGATTTTGCTCTCCTTGTCTACGATCAAAAATGGGTGGCCGTACTGGTCATACCAGATTTTGACAACCGACCCGGAGAGCACTATGACGAAAACCAGCGTGCGTATTGGCGCTTTTGAGATCGACGACGCAGAACTGCGCGGCGAAGCGCAAGGCGATCGAACGTTAAGTATTCCCTGCAAATCCGACCCGGATTTGTGCATGCAGCTCGATGCATGGGATGCAGACACCAGCGTCCCGGCAATACTTGATGGCGAACATTCTGTCCTTTACCGTGAGCATTACGATAGTAAAACCGATGCCTGGGTCATGCGTCTTGCCTGACCTAAAGAGAACCCGCCCGAAGGCGGGTTATTTATTACTGCAGCTGCGCCAGCGTAAAGTAACCGTCAAATACGGCGCCCGTATCAATGTAGTGGAGATTGTCAAAATCATACCTTCTGTCGACGGGCGTATGTCCGAACCAGAAATGATCCGCACCGCTGATGCCCTGCCCTTTACCCACCATAAACCCCGTCAACCGATCGCGATCCCATAAAACGCGCTGGGCGCTCACCGGTTTTTGCCAGCGGTATTCCGCTGCCGGATAATCCGCATGGGCAATCACGTTCAGACCGTTCGCACAGGTTATCTCGATGATATGCGGTAAATCGTGACAGGCCTCGAGCAACGATAGCGCAAGCTGTTGCTGGTCCCGTTCAAGTTGCCTGAACCATATTCCGCCATTCATTGTCCAGAGTGAAAAATCGTTATTATCCAGACTGTCGAGCGCCATTTGCTCATGGTTGCCCCGGACGGCACGAAACCATTTTTCATTGATAAGCTGTAATGATTTAACGCTGTCCGGACCGCGATCGATCATATCCCCAACGGAAATAAGCAAATCCTCATACGGATTAAAATGACGGCGTTTAAGCTCATCCATAAGCCGCTGATAACAGCCATGTATATCGCTGACCACCCAGACGTGACGCCACATTCCACCTTCAATTCGCTGATACATAGCCCCTCCTGTTAACAGTATAGCCGCCACAGAAAGGGCAACAGCCGGGCGTGGTCCTCACGAAATGAAACAAACGGTAAACCAAACAGAAATAAAGATCCTCGCGCTATTAATCCCTTTTTCCTGGCTCTTTAGAATAAGGGTATAAAAAAAGAGGGGTCTTCACGTGTCTAATACGCACCTGCATAACGATGTTTTCTATCCGCATCGCACAAATATTATTTCTGAGCTGGTGAACGGCAAACGCGTGCCGGGGCCGATCTGGCGCAAGCGCGAATATCGCCTGAAGTTCCTGTTACGTTCGCTGGTGTTCTGGTCTTCTACCCATCGCATGCTGGAGGCGCTTTCTGGTCGCGACGATTTCGACAGACTTCTGGCCTCTCAAATTACATTGCCGAGCAAAACCCACCGGCAGTACCTGATGCGCGGTTTGACGGCTAACGATCGCGCCGACGCGATCGTTAGCCATTATTACTGGATTGATAGCCTGAAAGAGAGCGGCCTCGCCCTGGCACTGACCAGCCCACAGGAGAAGCCCGTTGCGCAGTTCCATGCAAAAGACGGAGTTATCTATACGGTTAATGCGTCCTCTGCGGGGAAAGCCGAGCGTGAAGGCGAAAGCACGCTTTGGCTTCGCGACAACGAGGATACGCTGCTGGCCAGCCTGACCTTTAGCGTCGCGCGCAGCAATGGGCAACAGGTCATGGTCATCGGTGGGCTTCAGGGCCCCCGCCGCAGCGTAACGCGTGACGTGATTAAACAGGCCACCCGCGCCTGCCACGGTTTGTTCCCTAAGCGCGTGTTGATGGAGGTGCTTTTCCAGCTGGCTGCACAGTCCTCCGTCCGGGCGATTTTTGCCGTCAGCGATGAGGGCCACGTATTCCGTGCGCTGCGCTATCGCCTCAGCAAAGGCCGCCATTTCCACGCCAGCTATGATGAATTTTGGGCCTCTCTGGACGGTAAAAAGCTCTCAGCCTTCTGCTGGCAGCTGCCGCTACAGATGGCGCGTAAATCGCTTGAAGAGATTGCCAGTAAAAAACGCGCTGAATACCGCCGTCGCTTTGAGCTGCTTGATGAAATTGAGGCGTCGGTTAAATCGCACTTTTAGACCCCGCACGCGCTTTCTTGAATTGCACACGAAAATTTAACAAAACAGGCAAAAAGGGCTGGACTACAGCATGCCGTAGTGTGTTATGTTTTAACCAGACGTACAGGACGTGCGCTGCAGAAGTGAGACAACGAAAGGATTAGTCTTTTACTTTCATGCAGATAAAAAGAGACCGAATACGATTCCTGTATTCGGTCCAGGGAAATGGCTCTTGGGAGAGAGCCGTGCGCTAAAAGTTGGCATTAATGCAGGCTAAGTCGCCTTGCCTTTTAAGAATAGATGACGACGCCAGGTTTTCCAGTCCACAGCTAAAGCGGTCGGAAAAAAAGCGCCAGAGCATCATAAAATGTGAAAAACCGCAGTGCTTTCGCAAGCATCTGCGGTTTTTTATTGGAAACCTGAACGTTAGCAGAGCTTGTCGGCGCGCTCGATAAACGGGGCCAGGCTCATTTTCTGTCCCGGATTCGCCGGGTCATCGATCTGAATGATGCTAATCGGCTGGCCGCTGCTCTTTCCGCTGGCCACCTGCTGCTCGGCGGTTTCATTTAACGGGTATTGCACCAGCGTGCTCGGGTTGATGGCATACAGCGCATGGCCCGGACGGCAGGTCAGCATCACCTCTTCGCGGTTGAACGCCCATTTATCCTTACCCACTTCAAAACGGCTGACGGTGATAACCTGCGGTGCGGCAAACGCGCTCCCCGTGCAGGCCAGCAATATGAGAGAAAGTACTGTCTTTTTCATATGATATTTAACCTTGTCAGAAGGGTTCCCAGGTGGCGAACAGACTGACCGTTGCCAGTACCAGCGCCCCCAGCACCACTTCTGCCTGTGTCATCCTGATAAAAATCTGTTGTGCTCGCCCGGTCTCCGGACGAAACCGTGGCACCAGAAAATACCGATTTGCCAGCGCAATTACCACCATCAACGCCACCAGCGCACATTTGAACAACAAAAACTGCACGTAGTCAGCCTGCCAGGGAATATGGACGCCCAGTATCATGAGCGCATTGATCGCTCCGCTGAGCAGCACGCCCGCGACCGCATAATGGCCCACGCGCGAGAAGCGCATCATGGTATAGATGGCGGCATTCTGCCAGCGCCCTTTCGCCAGACGCATGCAGAACAGCAGGGGCAGTAATCCGCCAAGCCAGGTAGCAGCACAGATCAGGTGAAAAGCGTGATTAAGGCGCTGCAGCGCCCCCATCGGACCGTCGTTCATCGCCGCGTGCCCTACCCCCGCCAGCAGGATAAGCTGCCCCATGGCGAGCAGCAGCAGCCGCGAACCCTTCAGCGGCGCGAGCCATGCTGCAGCGACCGTCATCGCAGCGAGAATCATTTGCCACAGCCAGACGCCGCCAAACTGTGTCCTCATTACGCCGGACCAGACCTGTGGGGCAAATACATCGCCCCAACCGTTACCCATCTGCCCGCCCTGAAGCATAAACATCAGGAGTGCAGCCGCCAGGCTCATAAAAGCCGCCACTTTCTGCTGCAGCTGGAAACGTCGGGACATCAGCCGCTGGAGAGAGGAAGGCGCAAACCAGACGCTGTAAAGCGCGTTGCCAAAAATCAGCATCAGCGCCCCGAAATGGATAAAGCGCAACCCGATATAACACAGCGCCAGCATGCTATTTCACGCTAAATTGATAGCTACCTTTGGTTTTATGACCGTCTACCGAGACGACATGCCAGTCTACCTGGTACGTCCCTGGCGTCAGCGTCTGGTCCAGCGGAACGGTGAGCTGCGCCTTGTTCTTTTCGTCGCGCGTGGCGGTTCCCGTTTTGATGACCTGCTTTTGCGCATCCGTCACCACCACACCGCTAAATTCCGGTTCGATGCCTTCTGAAAAATTCAGCGTCAGTGCCTGCGGAGCGCTCACCACGCTGTCCGCTGCCGGGATCGGCTGCTTAAGGTGCGCATGCGCCAGCACGGAGGGGGTCATCATTGTAGAGGCCAGAAAAACCAGTGCGCATACCGCGCGGGAAGCGGAGAAACCCATCGCAATCATTCCTTTTTGTTATGTCTGTATGCTAAAGAATAACGCTGTATAATAAACGAGTCGAGGATCATCCTGCCTCCGCTTGTCATCGTCGTGCAATCGCGGTAACGTTGCCGCCGCATAAAAAGGAGAAGGTAATGAAGATCAATCTGGCCGCCCTTCCACAGGACGAGATGGATAAAGTGAATGTCGATCTCGCTGCCGCTGGCGTCGCGTTTAAAGAGCGTTACAACATGCCTGTCGTGGCTGAAGTCGTTGAACGGGAACAGCCCGCCCATCTGCGCGACTGGTTTCGCGAAAGACTCATCGCCCACCGTCTCGCCTCGGTCAACCTCTCCCGTTTACCGTACGAACCTAAAGTTAAATAAGCTTAACGAGCCGTTACACTTCCTTACGCTGAATCTGGCAGGATAAGAAAACCCTGATAAATTTAGGTGTATTCTTAAATCCCTGCGACTCAGTGTATAAGGAAGTCACGATGTCACATTGGAATATAGCGGCGGCCCAGTATAGCGGGCAGCATCAGAGTGTCGATGACCATATCACGCACCACCTGCGCTTCATCGCCGAAGCAGCACGTCAGGGGTGCGATCTGCTGGTGTTTCCTGAACTGTCATTAACAGGCTCGGGTACGACGACGTTACCTCTCCCACCCGGCGACGCCCAGCTGGAACCGCTGCTCGACGCGGCGCATCGTTACCGGATAACCGTGATTGCCGGGCTCCCCGTGGAGCGGGATGGTCAGCGCCAGAAAGGTCTCGCGCTCTTCACCCCCGCTCGTCAACGCATCCTTCGCTACCCGCAAGGTGGCGGAGCCAGCCTGGTGCCGAGAGAGAAACAGCTCAGCATTATTGATGCGCATGCCGATTCCCCCAATCTCGATCCCAGAGCGTCGCTGTTTACCAGCTGTCAGTCAGTGGAGGATCACCGCTGGCGGCAGTCCATCAGTACCCTGCAGCGCTTCGCGCATAAATATGCCATAGCGGTGCTGATGGCGAACGCCTGCGGCGGTAGCGCGCTATGGGATGAAAAAGGCCAGCTGATCGTTCGCGCGGATAAGGGCGAGCTGCTGTTGACCGGCACGCTCGGCGGAGAGGGTTGGCAAGGCGATATCATTCCTTTAGGCTAGGCGTTTTAAGCTCAGGAGTGTTCAATGCTGCGCGTCATCGATACCGAAACTTGCGATCTTCAGGGCGGAATAGTGGAAGTGGCCTCTGTCGACGTGATTGACGGAAAAATCGTCAACCCAATGAGCCATCTGGTGCGTCCCGATCGCCCCATCAGCCCTCAGGCGATGGCTATCCATCGCATTACCGAATCGATGGTGGCCGATAAACCGTGGATCGAAGACGTTATTCCCCACTATTACGGTAGCCCGTGGTACGTCGCGCATAACGCCAGCTTTGACCGCCGCGTGCTGCCGGAGATGCCCGGGGAGTGGATTTGTACCATGAAGCTGGCGCGTCGCCTCTGGCCGGGGATCAAGTACAGTAACATGGCGCTGTACAAGTCCCGTAAGCTCAGCGTCCGCACGCCTGAGGGGCTTCATCATCACCGCGCCCTGTACGACTGCTATATCACCGCAGCGCTACTCATCGATATTATGAACACCTCGGGCTGGACGCCGGATGATATGGCGACCATCACCGGCCGTCCCGCGCTTCTGACCACGTTTACCTTTGGTAAATACCGGGGCAGAGCGGTGTCGGATATTGCGGATAAAGACCCGGGCTATTTGCGCTGGCTGTATAACAACCTTGACAAAATGAGCCCGGAACTGCGCCTGACGCTAAAGCACTATCTGGGCGAAGCTTAACGCTCTGCACGGCCTGGCAGCGTCTCCTGCGCCAGGCCAATCAGGAAGGCATACTCCAGCGCCACCCCTTCATACGATTTAAATCGTCCCGATTTCCCGCCGTGTCCGGAATCCATGTCGGTACACAGCAGCAGCAGGTTGTCGTCGGTTTTCAGCTCCCGCAGTTTCGCCACCCATTTTGCCGGCTCCCAGTACTGCACCTGAGAATCATGCAGACCGGTGGTGACCAGCATGTGGGGATAGGCTTTCGCCTCGACGTTATCGTAAGGGCTGTACGTTTTCATATAGCGGTAGTAAATCTCATCCTGCGGATTCCCCCACTCTTCAAACTCCCCGGTCGTCAGCGGAATGGATTCATCGAGCATGGTCGTCACCACATCGACAAACGGCACCTGCGCGACAATCCCCTTAAAGCGTTCGGGACGCTGGTTGATAACCGCTCCCATCAGCATGCCGCCCGCGCTGCCGCCCATGCCAAAGCAGAGTTTCGGATCGCCATAGCCCTGATCAATCAGCGCATCGCAGACGTCGAGGTAGTCATTGAAGGTGTTTTTCTTTTTCAGGAATTTCCCGTCCTCATACCAGTGCTGCCCCAGCTCACCGCCGCCGCGAATATGGGCGATGGCGAAAACAAAGCCGCGGTCGAGCAGGCTTAAACGGCTGCTGC
Source organism: Enterobacter sp. FB (assembly GCF_000805795.1). Lineage (NCBI taxonomy): Bacteria > Pseudomonadati > Pseudomonadota > Gammaproteobacteria > Enterobacterales > Enterobacteriaceae > Enterobacter > Enterobacter sp. FB. The sequence goes on from NZ_JSZC01000013.1 coordinate 1,954,126, forward strand.
TGAAATCAGCATCCATGCTGGAGCCGTAGGAGCCGTAGCCGTACACCAGGATCGGGTTTTTGCCTTTCTGGAAATGGGCTTTGTGATAGACAAGCGAGACGGGGACCTCGACGCCATCCCGGGCGGTGACCCACAGGTGCTCGCTGCGGTAGTTTTCGGACTCAAACCCTTTAACCTCGGTCTGCTTTATCACCTGACGCTGCCCGGTATCCATGTCCAGCTCAAACAGGGTGTCCGGTGTGGTCATGGATGAGTAGCCGTAGCGCAGCCGCGATGATTCGGGTTCGGGATTGAACCCAATCCACGTCACATAGGCCGGGTCGTCGAACGCGATCCCCACCACTTCCCGCGTTTTGCGGTTGATTTGCCGGATGCTGGTCAGCCCGCGCTGGCGCTCCTCCACCACCAGCCAGTCGGTGAACAGGGTAAACCCTTCCAGCATCACCTGATCCCGCGCGGGGATAAGCACCTCCCACTTGCGCTCATCGCGCACTTTGGTTTTATAGAGGCCAAAGTTTTTACCCTCGCGATTCGAGCGCAGATAAAAGCTGTGCTGGAAGTGATCCAGGCTGTATTCATGATCCTTTCGGCGCGGCAGGAAACAGAGCGGCTGGGCGTCGGGCAGTTCGGCATCCAGCAGCAGGACTTCCGACGTCGTGGCGCTGGCCAGGAAGATAATGACATAGTGGCGCGAAGAGGTTTTATGCAGGCTGACATAAAACGTTTCGTCTTTCTCTTCATAGACCAGCTCGTCGTCTGCGGAGTCCGTTCCGATGGTATGCCGCCATACCTGATAGGGCAGCAGCGTAGAGGCGTGCTTTTTGACGTAGTACACCGTCTCGGAATCATTCGCCCAGACAAAATCCGGGGAGACGTTTTCCAGCATTTCCGGATACCAGTTGCCGGTGTCCAGGTTGCGAAAACGCAGGCCGTACTGGCGACGGGAGAGATAATCCTCCGCCAGCGCCATCACCGCGTTATCCGGCGAAATGGACATGCCGCCCAGAGTATAAAACTCGCTGTGGGCCGCGCGCTGATTGGCATCCAGCAGAATATCCCACGCATCCCATTCGGCGCTCAGGACCGACTGACGCTGGTAGATGGGATACTCGTTGCCGGGCTCATAAATATGGCGATAGCGATAGCCATTTTTGGTCCAGGGCGCGGAGATATCGCGCTGGGGAATACGCTGCACCATTTCATTCAGCAGCTGGTCCTGAAGCGTCTGCTGGCTGGACATGACCTTGCGGCCATAGTCGTTTTCCTCGTGCAGGTAGTCGAGCACCTCTGGCCGGGAGCGCGAATCGTCCCGTAGCCAGTAATAGTTGTCTATACGCGTATCGCCATGCGTGGTGATCGCATAAGGTATACGTCGGGCTTTCGGTGGCATGTCGTCATTCTTTTTCGTTTTACACCCTATAAGGTTGGCAAAACCCACGCATGATGCAAGCGAAACAGGGTCGCAACGGCGAGAACTATCCCTGTAACGCCTGTTTTTGTTCCCGAATATCCCGCTCAATGCCCTCACGCACGTCCTGCGGGATCTTCAGCGCGTCGCCAAGCGCATTCAGGTAGCTCCGCTCCATAAAGTGATCGATATCGATGGCGGCACAGCTGAGGAAATAGAGTTCAAGCGCCTCTTCCTCATTTTTCACGCTTTGCGCCAGACGCTGCGGATCAAGGGGCTGTTCGATGGCCTGCGCCACCAGCGCTCTGCCCTTCTCTTCGACGCCGGCTTCGCGCAGCTGCTGTTCGATCGCCAGCCGTTCCTTATCGTCGATATGTCCGTCACTTTTCGCGGCAAAAACCAGCGCAAGAATGAGCCTTTCGGTACGCAGATCCAGCGGCGAGGTGTGCTCGCCGTAGTGCGGTTCATCACTGTGCGCGGTCCGGACCCTGTCCTTGTATTTATTCCACAGGACGGTGCCCGCAATGGCGCCCCCACCGGCCAGCAGCGCGCCTGTCCCATACTTTGCCAGCAGCTTGCGCGAGGATTTATTCGCGACCAGCAGGCCTGCCAGCCCGCCGAGCGCCCCGGGCACCAGCAGTTTGCTGAGATCCCGCTCGCCGGAAGACGACGTTTTCTGCCCTAACAGTGATTGCAATTGATTTAGCCAGCCAGACATGGTTTCCCTCACTTAACGGTGAACATGTTCCACAGCGTAAGCGAGCAGGCGTCAGGAAATGTCTGGGCGGGCTAAAGAAGCGCAAATTTCTTCTCCCCTCACCTGGCCGTGCACAAGACAGACGCAAACGTTTTCGTTTATACTGCCCGCAACTTTTTCAGGGGGATTGTTATGATTCGTTTAGGAACCGCGCTGCGACCTGCGGCGACGCGAGTGATGCTGTTGGGATCGGGCGAGCTGGGAAAAGAGGTCGCCATTGAGTGCCAGCGTTTAGGCGTGGAAGTCATTGCCGTAGACCGCTACGCCGATGCACCCGCCATGCACGTCGCCCATCGTTCTTATGTGATTAACATGCTGGACGGCGATGCCCTTCGTGAGCTGATTTCACGCGAGAAGCCTGATTTCGTTGTACCGGAAATTGAAGCCATCGCCACCGACACGCTGATTGCGCTTGAGCAGGAAGGCCAGCGCGTGGTGCCCTGCGCGAAAGCCGCAAAGCTGACCATGAACCGCGAAGGCATTCGTCGTCTGGCGGCAGAAGAGCTCGGGTTGCCCACGTCGAGCTATCGTTTTGCTGGCGATAAGGCCGCATTCCTGCAGGCCGTTGAGGAGATTGGGTACCCGAGCATCGTTAAGCCGGTGATGAGCTCCTCCGGTAAAGGACAGAGCTTTATCCGCGACAGCAGCACGCTGGACAAGGCGTGGGAGTACGCCCAACAGGGTGGCCGCGCAGGCGCCGGTCGCGTGATCGTTGAAGGGGTGGTGAAGTTTGATTTCGAGATCACCCTGCTGACCGTCAGCGCCGTTGACGGCGTCCATTTCTGCGACCCGATTGGCCACCGCCAGGAAGATGGCGATTACCGCGAATCCTGGCAGCCGCAGCAGATGAGCGCCCTGGCGCTTGAGCGTGCGCAGGCGATCGCCCGTAAAACCGTCCTGGCGCTGGGCGGCTATGGCCTGTTTGGCGTGGAGCTGTTTGTGTGCGGCGATGAGGTGACCTTCAGCGAAGTCTCCCCTCGCCCGCATGACACCGGCATGGTCACGCTGATTTCGCAGGATCTCTCCGAGTTCGCCCTGCACGTGCGCGCCTTCCTCGGCCTGCCCGTCGGCGGTATCCGTCAGTACGGCCCGGCAGCCTCGGCGGTGATCCTGCCGCAGTTAACCAGCCAGAACGTTACGTTTGATAACGTCGACGCGGCGGTGGGTGCCGGGTTGCAGGTCCGTTTGTTCGGTAAGCCGGAGATCGACGGTACCCGTCGTCTTGGCGTGGCGTTAGCCACCGGAGATAACGTTGACGACGCCGTGGCGAGAGCGAAAGCGGCCGCAGCAAGCGTTAAGGTAACGGGATAAAAAAACGGGCCGAAAGGCCCGTTTTTCATGCGGCGAATGACTTACTGCTTCGCGCCTTCTACCGCTTCGCGAGCCAGTTTGGTGATGCGATCCCAGTCGCCCGCTTCCAGCGCATCCGCCGGAACCAGCCATGAGCCACCGATGCACAGCACGCTTTTCAGCGCCAGGTAGTCACGGTAGTTGGCAGGAGAGATACCGCCCGTCGGGCAGAAGCGTACCTGAGAGAATGGACCGGCAATGGCCTGCAGCGCTTTGGTGCCCCCGTTCGCTTCCGCCGGGAAGAATTTAAACTCTTTCAGACCGTAGTCCATGCCCAGCATCAGTTCAGAAACGGTGCTGATGCCCGGGATCAGCGGAATGGTACCTTCGGTGGCGGCTTTCAGCAGCGACTCGGTCAGGCCCGGGCTGATGGCAAACTGTGCGCCCGCTTCGGTTACTTCAGCCAGCTGTTTTGCGTTCGTTACGGTACCCGCACCGATAATGGCGTCCGGCACTTCTTTAGCAATCGCGCGAATGGCATCCATCGCGCAGGCGGTACGCAGGGTCACTTCCAGAACGCGAACGCCGCCCGCAACCAGCGCTTTCGCCATCGGTACAGCGTGCTCCAGCTTGTTTACCACGATAACCGGCACGACAGGGCCAGTGGTCAGGATTGCTTCTGCACTTGTTTTCCAGTTTTTCATCAGAGTCTTCTCTCGCCAGATCGTTAAAATCAAGTCGTCTTAAAACGTAATACAGGTTGCGCCCTGCTCAGCACCGGAGAGGTTCTCACGCAGTGCGCCAAACATTTCGCGTCCTGTTCCCACGCGCGACGCGCTCAGGTCAGGAATATGGGGCTGACGTGCCGCCAGCTCGGCGTCATCCACCAGCAGGGTTAACTCGCCTGTCTGACCGTTAACGCGGATCATGTCACCGTCACGCACTTTCGCCAGCAGGCCGCCGTCGTACGCTTCCGGCGTCACGTGGATAGCTGATGGCACTTTACCTGAGGCGCCAGAGAGGCGTCCATCGGTCACCAGTGCAATTTTGAAACGGCGGTCCAATAATACACCAAGTGGTGGCATAAGTTTATGTAATTCTGGCATCCCGTTGGCTTTAGGCCCCTGATGACGCACCACTACCACGCAGTCTTTGTCGAGCAGACCGGCGTCAAAGGCAGGTAATACGTCGTGCTGGCTTTCAAATACCACCGCTGGCGCTTCGATAATCTGGTTCTCTTCCGGTACGGCAGAGGTCTTCATTACCGCGCGACCGAGGTTACCGCTCAGCACCTTTGTGCCACCGTGAGGTGAGAACGGTTTGTCGATGGTGGCGATAACCTGCGCATCAAGAGATGCGGTCGCCCCTTCGCGCCAGTCCAGCTCGCCGTTGTTCAGCCATGGCTCCTGGGTGTAGCGCTGCAGGCCAAAGCCCGCTACGGTGTTAACATCTTCATGCAGCAGACCGCCCTTCAGCAGCTCGCGCATGAGCAGCGGTACGCCGCCTGCGGCCTGGAAGTGGTTGATGTCCGCCGGACCGTTTGGATACAGGCGCGCCATCAACGGCACCACGGAAGAGATCTCGGAGAAGTCATCCCAGTTAATCAGAATGCCCGCCGCACGCGCCATGGCCACCAGGTGCATGGTGTGGTTGGTCGAACCGCCGGTGGCCAGCAGCGCAACAATCCCGTTGACGATAACTTTTTCGTCGACCATTTTGCCCATCGGCATCCATTCGTTGCCGTTTCCGGTCAGACGCGTGACCTGACGGGCCGCGGCCTCGGTCAGCGCCTTGCGCAGCGGTGCATCCGGCTGGATAAAGGACGAGCCCGGAAGCTGCATCCCCATAAACTCCACCACCATCTGGTTCGTGTTCGCGGTACCGTAGAACGTACAGGTGCCCGGCGCGTGGTAGGATGCAGCTTCCGCTTCCAGCAGCGCCTGACGATCTGCTTTTCCTTCCGCGTACAGCTGGCGAATGCGCACTTTTTCTTTGTTCGGCAGGCCGCTTGCCATTGGGCCCGACGGCACGAAGATCGCAGGCAGATGACCAAACGACAGCGCGGCCATCACCAGGCCCGGAACAATCTTGTCGCACACGCCGAGATAGAGCGCGCCATCAAACATGTTGTGTGACAGGCCCACCGCCGCGGACATGGCAATGACTTCACGGCTCAGCAGGGAGAGTTCCATACCGTCCTGACCCTGCGTCACGCCGTCGCACATGGCGGGTACCCCACCCGCCACCTGGCCGACCGCATTCACGCTGTGCAGCGCTTTACGGATGATATCCGGGTAGACCTCATAGGGCTGGTGCGCGGAAAGCATATCGTTATAAGCGGTAATGATGGCGATATTGTTACGCAACATGCTTTTCAGCGACGCTTTATCGTCAGGCTGGCAGGCGGCGAAGCCGTGCGCCAGGTTACCGCAGGCCAGCTGGGAACGGTGAACGGTGTTGCTCTTCGCCTGTTCAATCCGGGCGAGGTAGGCCGAACGGGTCTCTTTCGAGCGCTCAATAATGCGCTGTGTTACGCGTAACAATGTCGGATTCATAAAAGCTCCTCTCATTTATCTGTCCGGGCTCGGGAGTTTACAAAGTCGCTGGCAGTTGTTAACAACGCTGAAACGCTTGCTGTCCGGAGCTCAGGGGCAAAATCACTTCCGGCAGTGTAATAAAAAAAGCTCCGCGGGTGAATCCACGCGGAGCTTAAAAGTTGAAAATTGTGCCACGAGCTGTGTTAGTTCATGTTACCGGTAAAATAACACTTTCGGGCTAGCGGATTATCTTACTCAAACTCGTTCCAGGAGCGGCCATCACGGGTGATCATTGCCACCGACGCGACAGGTCCCCATGTGCCCGCCTGATACGGTTTTGGCGCATCCTGATCGGCAGCCCAGGCTTCGGTGATGGAGTCGACCCATTTCCACGCCTCTTCCACCTCATCGCGACGCACGAACAGCGCCTGGATACCGCGCATGGTTTCCAGCAGCAGACGCTCGTACGCATCGGCCAGGTGCGTCTGGTTAAAGGTTTCGGAGTAGCTCAGATCCAGCTTGGTGGTCTGCAGGTTGTGTTTATGATCCAGGCCCGGCACTTTGTTCAGGATCTGGATATCCACGCCCTCGTCCGGCTGCAGACGAATGGTCAGCTTGTTCTGCGGCAGCTCCTGCCAGGACTCTTTGAACAGGTTCAGTTCCGGGTTCTTAAAGTAGACTACCACTTCGGAACATTTCGCAGGCAGACGCTTACCGGTGCGCAGGTAGAACGGAACCCCCGCCCAGCGCCAGTCGTCGATGTCCACGCGGATGGCCACGAACGTCTCGGTGTTGCTGGACTTGTTCGCGCCCTCTTCTTCCAGGTAGCCAGGCACTTTTTTACCTTGCGCAAACCCGGCGGTGTACTGGCCGCGAACGGTCTTCTCGCGCACGTTGGAGCGGTCGATGCGGCGCAGCGACTTCAGCACTTTCACTTTGGCGTCACGGATGCTGTCCGCCGTCAGATCAGACGGAGGAGACATGGCAATCATGCACAAAATCTGCAGCAGGTGGTTCTGGATCATGTCGCGCATCTGACCGGCCTGGTCAAAGTAACCCCAGCGACCTTCAATCCCCACCTCTTCCGCCACGGTGATTTCCACGTGGTCGATAGTGCGGTTGTCCCAGTTATTTACAAACAGGGAGTTAGCAAAACGCAGCGCCAGCAGGTTCAGCACCGTCTCTTTACCGAGATAGTGGTCGATACGGTAGACCTGGCACTCTTCAAAGAACTCGCCCACCTGGTCGTTGATTTCACGAGAGGTTGCCAGGGACGTACCCAGCGGCTTCTCCATCACGACGCGCGCCGGTTTGGCGTTCAGTTTGGCTTCGCCCAGGCCCTTGCAGATGGCGCCGAAGGTGCTTGGCGGCATGGCGAAATAGTTAATGGTGACACGGTTTTTCTGATCCAGCATCGCGCCCAAGCGAGCGAACGCGCTGACGTCATTCACGTCAAGGTTGCAGAAATCGAGACGACCGCTCAGGGTATCCCACAAACTTTCATCAATTTTTTCCTTCATGAAAGTTTCGAGCGCCTCGCGGACGACTTTGGTATAAGCGTCCTTGTCCCAGTCGGCGCGCCCAACACCCAGGATACGGGTATCCGGATGAATTTGGCCCGCTTTCTCCAGTTGATACAGGGAAGGCAGCAATTTTCGGCGTGCAAGATCGCCTTTCGCGCCGAAAATGACCAGGTCACATGCCTGGGCTGTTTGCGTTACCGCCATGTCATTCTCCTCAGTTGGATCACCTGGTGCTTCTGCCAGGTATCGTTGTAATTTTATTACAATGCACTGTACTGCTTTTACGTCATTCCCGAAACCATTAGCGCTTATCGTCGCGTGCGATACCGCGATTTTTCACCCTTCGGATGATTTCGACGGCTTAATGACGCAACAACCGTCGTTTCTTTGCGCAACAGGGTCATAGCAAAACCCGACATCGATCAAGTAATGAAAAAAAACAACAACATTATCTCGTCGATTGTTACCCTTAATGGAAGCCACAGGGGTAATATCGGCTAAATCGAATCACGATTTCATCAATTAATGAAATCGTTTACACCCATGAGCGTCCTGTTAACATGAACATGCTGGAAAAAATCCAGTTTCAACTGGAACACCTTAGCAAATCCGAGCGAAAAGTGGCCGAGGTCATTCTCGCCTCTCCCGCTCAGGCGATTCATTCAAGCATCGCCGCTCTGGCACAGGAAGCGGGTGTTAGCGAACCCACGGTCAATCGCTTCTGCCGCAGCCTGGAAACGCGCGGCTTTCCTGATTTTAAACTGCATCTGGCACAAAGTCTGGCTAACGGCACCCCTTATGTTAATCGTAATGTGGATGAAGACGACAGCGTTGATGCCTATACCGCGAAAATTTTTGAGTCGGCCATGGCTTCGCTTGACCACGTCCGTCAGTCTCTGGACATGAGTTCCGTGAATCGCGCAGTGGATTTACTCACCCAGGCCAAGCGAATTGCCTTCTTTGGGCTCGGGTCGTCGGCGGCCGTCGCGCATGACGCCATGAACAAATTTTTCCGCTTTAACGTCCCGGTGATTTATTCCGATGACATTGTCCTGCAACGCATGAGCTGTATGAATTGCAGTGAAGATGACGTCGTGGTACTGATTTCGCATACTGGCCGCACTAAGAGTCAGGTAGAACTGGCGCAGCTGGCCCGTGAAAACGATGCCATGGTGATTGCGCTGACCACGGCGGGCACACCGCTGGCCCGTGAGGCGACGCTGGCGATCACTCTCGACGTGCCGGAAGACACCGACATTTATATGCCAATGGTCTCCCGACTGGCCCAGCTCACCGTGATTGACGTGCTGGCGACCGGTTTTACCTTACGCCGGGGGGCAAAATTCCGGGATAACTTGAAGCGGGTCAAGGAAGCGCTGAAGGAATCGCGTTTTGATAAAGAATTGCTTATAAAGAGCGATGTTCGATAGTTGATAACGAAGACGTCACGAATAATGACGAAGTAACGATTTACGGCATTCGGTCCCCTCTCCACTGCCTTGCAGCAGATGAAGGCCGATTCAATGTTCACGCAACACCAAAGTTGTTTCAGTCAACGGAGTATTACATGTCCAGAAGGCTTCGCAGAACCAAGATCGTAACCACCTTAGGCCCGGCCACCGATCGCGATAATAATCTCGAGAAAATTATCGCCGCTGGCGCCAACGTGGTGCGTATGAACTTCTCTCACGGTACGCCAGAAGACCATAAATTACGTGCCGATAAAGTGCGTGAAATCGCAGCTAAACTGGGCCGTCACGTTGCGATCCTCGGCGATTTGCAGGGTCCTAAAATCCGTGTTTCGACCTTTAAAGAGGGTAAAGTTTTCCTCAATATCGGCGACAAATTCCTGCTGGATGCCAACCTGGGCAAAGGCGAAGGCGATAAAGAGAAAGTCGGTATCGACTATAAAGGCCTCCCGGCTGACGTCGTACCTGGCGATATCCTGCTGCTTGACGACGGTCGCGTGCAGCTGAAAGTGCTGGAAGTTCAGGGCATGAAAGTGTTCACCGAAGTCACCGTCGGCGGCCCACTCTCCAACAATAAAGGCATCAACAAGCTGGGCGGCGGCCTCTCTGCGGAAGCGCTTACTGATAAAGATAAAGCGGATATTGTGACTGCTGCGCTGATCGGTGTTGACTACCTGGCCGTCTCCTTCCCGCGCTGCGGCGAAGATCTGAACTATGCGCGTCGTCTGGCGCGTGATGCAGGCTGCGATGCCAAAATCGTCGCCAAAGTTGAGCGTGCGGAAGCCGTTTGCGATCAGGATGCTATGGACGACGTGATCCTTGCCTCTGACGTGGTGATGGTTGCGCGTGGCGACCTGGGTGTGGAAATCGGCGACCCTGAGCTGGTGGGTATTCAGAAAGCCCTGATTCGTCGCGCACGTCAGCTGAACCGCGCGGTGATTACCGCCACTCAGATGATGGAATCGATGATCACCAACCCGATGCCAACCCGTGCAGAAGTGATGGACGTGGCCAACGCCGTGCTGGACGGTACCGATGCGGTAATGCTCTCTGCGGAAACCGCTGCGGGCCAGTATCCGGCTGAAACCGTGGCCGCCATGGCACGTGTTTGCCTGGGTGCTGAAAAGATCCCAAGCATCAACGTCTCTAAACACCGTCTGGACGTGCAGTTCGACAACGTTGAAGAAGCGATTGCGATGTCTGCAATGTATGCGGCAAACCATCTGAAGGGCGTTACCGCGATCATCACCATGACCGAATCTGGCCGCACCGCGCTAATGACCTCTCGTATCAGCTCGGGTCTGCCGATCTTCGCCATGTCCCGTCACGAACGTACGCTGAACCTGACGGCGCTGTACCGCGGCGTGACGCCGGTACACTTCGACAGCACCAATGACGGCGTGGCCGCGGCGCACGATGCCGTAAACCTGCTGCGCGATAAAGGCTATCTGGTCTCTGGTGATATCGTCATTGTGACCCAGGGCGATGTGATGAGCACCATCGGCTCAACCAACACCACGCGCGTTATGACCGTCGAGTAATAACGTCTCTGTTAAAAAGCCCTCTCCAGATGGAGAGGGCTTTTTTTATTTCGTTGGATAAAGCTCTTTGCGTTTATACGGCTCTTTTTCACCCGGCTTACGCGTTTTAAGCAGCTTCAGGATCCACGTGTACTGCTCGGCATGCGGCCCTACCAGGATCTCCACCTCTTCGTTCATCCGACGGGCAATGGTGTGGTCGTCAGCGGTCAGCAGATCGTCCATCGGCGGACGAACCTCAATGCTCAGGCGATGCGTTTTGCCGTCATAGACCGGGAATAGCGGAATCACGCGGGCACGACACACTTTCATCAGGCGGCCAATCGCAGGGAGCGTCGCTTTATAGGTCGCAAAGAAATCGACAAACTCGCTGTGCTCGGGGCCGTGGTCCTGATCCGGCAGATAGTAGCCCCAGTACCCCTGGCGTACCGACTGAATGAACGGCTTAATGCCATCGTTGCGCGCATGCAGGCGTCCGCCAAAACGACGACGCACCGTATTCCAGACAAAGTCGAAGATTTTATTGCCCTGGTTATGGAACATTGCCGCCATCTTCTGGCCCTGAGAGGCCATCAGCATCGCCGGAATATCAACGCCCCAGCCGTGTGGGACAAGGAAAATGACTTTCTCGTCATTGCGGCGCATCTCCTCAATGATATCCAGCCCTTTCCAGTCAACGCGATCGACAATTTTCTCCGGCCCTTTCAGCGCCAGCTCCGCCATCATCGCCATGGCCTGCGGTGCGGTGGTATACATCTCATCAATGATTGCCTCGCGCTCGGCGTCGCTCTTTTCAGGAAAACAGTAATAGAGATTGATCTGCGCGCGACGGCGGGCACTCTTGCCTAAGCGCCCGGCAAGACGGCCAATTTTACCCAGGACAGGATCGCGGACGGAAGCCGGCAGCAACGCTATCCCCGCAAAGGCGTAGACACCGAGCCAGGCGCCCCAGTTGCGCGGATGGCGGAAGGATTTTTCAAACTCAGGAATGTATTCAATATTGTTTTTTTGGGTTTCCATGCTGGATCCAGGGTCTGATGACGCAAAATTAATTCAGATAGTGTAGCGAGGCAGTCGTCCGCGCACAAAAGAAAAAGCCGGCGTCAGGGTGCGCCGGCTTTTTTAACAAAAACAGAGGGCTTAGTCTAAGCTCAGCTGCGGCAACACCTCTTTCACCTGCGCCAGGTAATCCGTACGATCTTTACCCGTCAGGCCTTCGGTGCGCGGCAGTTTCGCCGTCAGCGGGTTCACGGCCTGCTGGTTGATCCACACTTCGTAGTGCAGGTGCGGGCCGGTAGAGCGACCGGTATTACCGGAGATCGCAATGCGGTCACCCCGCTTCACCTTCTGTCCTGGTTTAACCAGCAGCTTACGCAGGTGCATATAGCGGGTCGTATACGTGCGACCATGTCGTACCGCAACATAATATCCGGCTGCGCCGCTACGTTTGGCCACCACCACTTCGCCATCCCCAACCGCGAGTACCGGTGTGCCCTGCGGCATAGCAAAGTCAACGCCACGGTGCGGTGCGACGCGTCCGGTGACCGGGTTCAGACGACGCGGGTTAAAGTTGGAGGAGACGCGGAACTGTTTCGCCGTCGGGAAGCGCAGGAAGCCTTTCGCAAGTCCCGTACCGGTGCGGTCGTAGAACTTACCGTCTTCGGCACGGATCGCGTAGTAATCTTTGCCCTCGGAGCGCAGACGCACGCCCAGCAGCTGGCTTTGCTCGCGCTTGCCGTCCAGCATTTCGCGGGACATCAGGACGGAAAACTCATCGCCTTTTTTCAGCTTGCGGAAATCCATCTGCCACTGCATGGCTTTGATCACCGAACTGATTTCAGCGCTGGTCAACCCTGCGTCGCGCGCGCTGGAGACAAAGCTTGCGCCCACGGTGCCTTTGAGAACGCTGTTGACCCAGTCGCCCTTCTGCATTTCGCTGGTCATTTTGAAACCGGTTGCCGTGCGATCGTAGGTGCGGGTTTCACGGCGGGACATTTCCCAGGTCAGACGCTGGAGATCACCATCGGCCGTTAACGTCCAGGAGAGCTGTTGCCCAATTTTCAGGTTGCGAAGATCTTTATCTGCCGCCGCCAGCTGGCTGATATTGCCCATGTCGATGCCGTACTGGTTCAGCACGCTGCTCAGCGTGTCCCCGGTAGAAACTACATATTCGTGGATACCCGCTTCGTTCTCGGTTTTATCGTCCAGTTCATCCTGTGGAATGGCTTCATCTTCCTGAGCCGACTGGTCGATAGGCTCACTGGCTTCAGGCAGCAAAGAGCGGATTTCGCTCTTTTCAAGCTCGATGGTTTTGATGATAGGGGCAGAACTCGGGTGGTAAACATAGGGCCGCCAGACGGCGACCGCTAAGGTGAGTACTGTAAGCGACCCCAGCATGACGCGGTGGGGTCGAGGCAGATTGTTAAATGCCAGGGCGACAGAGCGGGCTATCTGTTGCACGTATTCACTTCCTCGTTAATCTCCTTTCAGGCAGCTCGCATACTGGTTCGCCAGTTGGCTGAGGAACTGCGAATAGCTCGCTTTGCTCAACTGGATATTCGTTCCTAGCGGGTCAAGGGTCCCCATGCGCACGGATGTCCCCCTGGCCACGGCTTCTACGACCGCTGGCCTGAACTGTGGCTCAGCAAAAACGCATGTCGCTTTTTGCTCAACCAGCTGTGTTCTGATTTCATGTAAACGCTGCGCACCAGGTTGAATTTCAGGGTTGACGGTAAAGTGCCCCAGCGGGGTCAAACCGTAGTGTTTTTCGTAATAGCCGTAGGCGTCATGAAAAACGAAATACCCTTTTCCTTTCAACGGTGCGAGCTCATTACCTACCTGCTTATCGGTTGCGGCTAATTGTGCCTCAAAATCTTTCAGGTTGGCGTCTAGTTTGGCTCGACTTTGCGGCATAAGTTCCACTAATTTGTCATGGATTGCAACCGCTGAAAGCCGCGCTATCTCTGGGGATAACCAAAGATGCATGTTGTACTCGCCGTGATGGTGATCTCCATCACCTTTTTCAGCGTCGGCAGTATGATGGTCATGTTCATCGCCGTCGTCATCCGTCCCTTTCATGAGTAACGGTTTCACGCCTGGGAGGGCGGCAATCGCGACCTGTTTTTCGCCCGCCACCTGTTTTGCTGACTTCTGCATAAACGCTTCCATTTCCGGACCAATCCAGACAACTAAGTCCGCGTTTTGTAAGCGTTTTACGTCTGAAGGGCGCAGGGAGTAGTCATGCTCGGATGCACCATCCGGGAGCAGAACCTGAGTTTCTGTTACCCCGTCAGCAATGGCTGACGCGATAAACCCGAGTGGTTTAAGTGAAGCGACAACCGCAGCGTTAACATCTTGTGCGGTTGTGCCCCAAAGGGCAGCGGATAATGCTGCGAAAAGAAGCGTATTTTTATGTAACATAATGCGACTAATCATCGTAGTGAATGCGTGGAATGTGATATTATAACATTCGTTGACTTCTTCAAGCTTAAAATGACATGACGACATTGGTTTCTCTTGAAAATATTTCGGTCTCATTTGGCCAGCGCCGCGTCCTCTCTGACGTGTCGCTCGATCTGAAGCCCGGCAAAATTCTGACGCTGCTCGGCCCCAATGGCGCAGGCAAATCCACCCTGGTTCGCGTGGTGCTGGGTCTGGTCGCACCCGATGAAGGCGTGATCAAGCGTGAGGAAAAATTGCGTATCGGCTATGTGCCGCAAAAACTGCACCTCGACGCCACGCTGCCGCTGACGGTGAGCCGTTTCCTGCGCCTGCGCCCCGGCACGCGTAAAGCCGATATTCTCCCGGCGCTGAAGCGCGTGCAGGCGGGCCATCTTGTCGATGCGCCGCTGCAAAAACTGTCCGGTGGAGAAACGCAGCGCGTTTTACTTGCCCGCGCGTTGCTCAGCAGCCCGCAGCTGCTGGTACTGGATGAGCCGACGCAGGGGGTCGACGTCAACGGCCAGGTCGCGCTATACGACCTCATTGACCAGCTGCGCCGGGAACTGAACTGCGCGGTGCTGATGGTATCCCACGACCTGCATCTGGTGATGGCAAAGACTGACGAAGTGCTGTGTCTTAACCACCATATCTGCTGCTCCGGCACGCCTGAAGTGGTCTCCATGCACCCGGAATTTATCTCCATGTTCGGCCCTCGCGGCGCTGAACAGCTCGGCATCTATCGCCATCATCATAATCATCGCCATGATTTGCAGGGACGAATCGTTCTGCGTCGGGGAAATGGACACTCATGATTGAACTGTTACTGCCCGGCTGGCTGGCCGGGATTATGCTTGCCTGCGCCGCGGGCCCGCTCGGCTCGTTTGTGGTGTGGCGCAGAATGTCTTACTTCGGCGATACCCTGGCGCACGCGTCCCTGCTGGGCGTGGCTTTTGGCCTGCTGCTGAACGTCAACCCGTTCTACGCGGTGATTGTTGTCACGCTGCTGCTGGCGGCCGGTCTGGTCTGGCTGGAAAAACGCCCTCACCTCGCCATTGATACGCTGCTTGGCATCATGGCGCACAGCGCCCTGTCGCTGGGTCTGGTGGTGGTCAGCCTGATGTCCAATATCCGCGTGGATCTGATGGCCTACCTCTTCGGTGACCTGCTGGCCGTCACGCCTGACGATCTCATCGCTATCGCCATTGGCGTTGTGGTGGTGCTCGGGATTCTGCTCTGGCAGTGGCGTAACCTGCTGGCGATGACCGTCAGCCCCGATCTGGCGTTCGTCGATGGCGTGAAGCTGCAGCGCGTTAAGCTGCTGCTGATGCTGGTAACGGCGTTAACCATTGGCGTGGCGATGAAGTTTGTCGGCGCGCTGATTATTACGTCGCTGCTGATCATCCCTGCGGCTACGGCGCGTCGTTTTGCCCGTACGCCGGAGCAGATGGCCGGTGTCGCCGTAATTATCGGGATGATTGCGGTAACGGGTGGGCTAACCTTCTCGGCGTTCTATGACACGCCTGCGGGGCCGTCCGTGGTGCTGAGTGCGGCGGTGCTGTTTATCTTCAGTATGATGAAGAAGACCGCGCAGTAGCGGGTATGTCCCCGGTGGCGCTTCGCTTACCGGGGCTATAAATTATCGCTGCTTACGGCATTGCCGGTGGCGTAATGCCGAAATGATTCCACGCCCGCACCGTGGCCATACGCCCACGCGGGGTACGCTGCAGGAAGCCCTGCTGGATCAGATACGGTTCAAGCACGTCCTCAATGGTTTCACGCTCTTCCCCGATTGCCGCCGCCAGGTTATCCAGCCCGACCGGGCCACCAAAGAACTTGTCCAGCACCGCCAGCAGCAGCTTGCGGTCCATGTAGTCAAAACCTTCGGCATCGACGTTCAGCATATCCAGCGCCTGCGCGGCGATCTCAGCGGAGATCGAACCGTTGTGCTTCACCTCAGCAAAGTCACGCACGCGGCGCAGCAGGCGGTTGGCAATACGCGGCGTACCGCGGGAACGCTTCGCCACTTCAAACGCCCCCTCTTCGCTCATCTCCAGCCCCATATAGCGGGCGCTGCGGCCAACGATGTGCTGAAGGTCGGCCACCTGGTAAAACTCCAGACGCTGCACGATACCGAAGCGGTCGCGCAGTGGAGAGGTCAACGACCCGGCTCGCGTTGTTGCGCCAATCAGGGTAAACGGCGGCAGATCGATTTTGATGGAGCGTGCCGCCGGACCTTCACCAATCATGATATCCAGCTGATAATCTTCCATCGCCGGATAGAGCACCTCTTCCACCACCGGTGACAGGCGGTGGATCTCATCGATAAACAGCACGTCATGCGGTTCGAGGTTGGTCAGCATGGCCGCCAAATCGCCCGCCTTCTCCAGCACCGGGCCTGAGGTGGTGCGCAGGTTAACGCCCATTTCATTAGCGACGATATTCGCCAGCGTGGTTTTGCCTAAACCCGGCGGGCCAAAAATCAGCAGGTGATCGAGCGCATCGCCGCGCAGCTTTGCCGCCTGGATAAAAATCTCCATCTGGGAACGAACCTGCGGCTGGCCAATGTACTCATCAAGCAGTTTTGGGCGAATCGCGCGATCCACCACATCCTCTGCCTGAACAGTGCCTGCCGAAACCAGGCGGTCTGCTTCAATCATCCTTTACCTCACAATGCAGCGCGCAGCGCTTCACGAATCAGGGTTTCACTGCTGGCGTCCGGTTTGGCAATTTTACTTACCATGCGGCTGGCCTCCTGAGGTTTATAGCCCAGCGCCACCAGCGCGGCAACCGCTTCCTGCTCCGCGTCATCATCCGCCGCAGGCGCACCTGGCGAGGTCAGTACCAGATCGGCCGCCGGCGTGAAGAGATCGCCATGCAGGCCTTTGAATCGGTCTTTCATCTCGACAATCAGGCGTTCTGCCGTTTTCTTACCGATGCCAGGAAGCTTAATCAGCGCCGCAGGATCTTCACGCTCAACGGCATTCACAAACTGTGGTGCAGACATGCCGGATAAGATCGCCAGCGCCAGCTTCGGCCCGACGCCGTTGGTTTTAATCAGCTCGCGGAACAGGGTGCGTTCCTGTTTGTTGTTGAAGCCGTACAGCAGCTGAGCATCTTCACGCACCACAAACTGGGTAAAGACAATCGCCTCTTTGCCCGCGTCCGGCAGCTCGTAGAAGCAGGTCATCGGCATATGGACTTCATAGCCCACGCCACCCACTTCCAGCAGCACTAACGGGGGTTGTTTTTCAATGATGATGCCTCTGAGTCTGCCTATCACGTGACGCTCCTGCGTTCTGGAAGAAATTAACTGCCGACATAATAAAAAAAGGCTGGATAAACATCCAGCCTGATTTGTCATTATCGTAACCTGCCTCGCGCCAGATTGAGCCGCGATTCGCTCATTTGCATCGCGTTCTGGCTGACGTGACAGTGGGTAATCGCAATCGCCAGCGCATCGGCGGCGTCGGCCTGCGGGTTAGCAGGGAGCTTGAGCAGGGTCCGCACCATGTGCTGCACCTGACTTTTCTCCGCGCTACCGATGCCCACCACCGTCTGCTTAACCTGCCTTGCCGCGTATTCGAATACCGGCAAATCCTGGTTCACCGCAGCGACAATGGCCACCCCGCGCGCCTGACCGAGCTTTAGCGCCGAATCGGCATTTTTCGCCATAAAGACCTGCTCGATGGCGAAATAGTCCGGCTGAAACTGGGTGATGATCTCCGTTACGCCTGCATAGATAAGCTTCAGGCGTGACGGCAGATCGTCCACTTTGGTGCGAATACAGCCACTGCCCAGGTAGGTTAACTGGCGTCCCACCTGACGGATAACGCCATAACCGGTGACGCGTGAGCCTGGGTCAATCCCGAGAATAATCGACATCACGCGTCTCCTGTAACGGGTTTACACGCTCTCATCAGAGAGTCGCTGCAACCTCATCAGAGATTTCACCGTTGTGATACACTTCCTGCACGTCGTCGCAGTCTTCGAGCATGTCGATCAGACGCAGCAGTTTTGGTGCCGTTTCTGCATCCATATCCGCTTTGGTGGACGGGATCATGGAGACTTCAGCGTTGTCCGCCTTCAGGCCCGCCGCTTCCAGCGCATCGCGCACGGCACCCATCTCTTCCCAGGCGGTATAAACGTCGATAGCGCCGTCGTCGAAGGTCACTACGTCTTCCGCACCGGCTTCCAGCGCCGCTTCCATGATCGCATCTTCGTCGCCTTTCTCGAAGGAGATGACGCCTTTTTTGCTGAACAGGTAAGCAACAGAACCGTCAGTGCCCAGGTTGCCACCGGTTTTGGTGAACGCGTGGCGCACTTCCGCAACGGTACGGTTACGGTTGTCGGACAGGCATTCAACCATCACCGCCGTACCGCCAGGACCGTAACCTTCATAAATGATGGTTTCCATGTTCGCGTCTTCATCACCGCCCACGCCACGTGCGATTGCACGGTTCAGGGTGTCACGCGTCATGTTGTTAGACAGCGCTTTATCCACCGCCGCGCGCAGACGTGGGTTAGAGGCCGTATCGCCGCCGCCCAGACGCGCTGCGGTTACCAGCTCGCGAATGATTTTGGTAAAGATCTTACCGCGCTTGGCATCCTGTGCCGCTTTGCGGTGTTTGGTGTTGGCCCACTTACTATGACCTGCCATAAAAATATCCTCAAAGAGCGCGCCTTTTCAGGCAGCGTTAATTACAAATTCTTCAATCGCCTGCCGGTTGCTCCACGACTTGGTCAGTGCGGCGGCATCCGCCGCATTCACCCAGCGGTAGGTCAGGTGTTCGGTAAACACGATCTCCCGTTCATGGGGGAGCGCGAGACAGAACCACGATTCCGTATTGCGCTCGGTACCCGGCGCGTAGCGATGACGTAAATGGCTAAAAATTTCGAACTCCACCGTGCGCTGACAGTCCTTCAGGGTCAGTTGCTCGCGGGCAACGTCAATGGCGACCTCTTCCTTTACTTCACGCGCGGCGGCCTGCGGCGCGGTTTCCCCCTCTTCCAGACTGCCGGTAACCGACTGCCAGAATTCAGGGTCATCGCGCCGCTGCAACATCAGCACCCGCTTCGTGTCTTCTGCATAAATGACCACCAGGACCGAAACGGGGAGCTTATATGTCATATCAGTTTTTCTCTTCCTTCTTCACCACCTCAATGCCCAGCTCAGCCAGTGCGGCCGGGTTGGCAAAGCTTGGCGCTTCGGTCATCAGACACGCTGCAGCAGTGGTTTTCGGGAAAGCGATAACATCACGGATGTTATCGGTGCCGGTCAGCAGCATGGTCAGACGGTCAAGACCGAAGGCCAGACCCGCGTGCGGAGGCGTACCGTATTTCAGCGCGTCCAGCAGGAAGCCGAATTTCTCGCGCTGCTCCTGCTCGTTGATGCCCAGGATGCCGAACACGGTCTGCTGCATTTCACCGCTGTGAATACGCACGGAACCACCGCCCACTTCGTAGCCGTTGATGACCATATCGTAGGCGTTGGCGACGGCCTCTTCCGGTGCCGCTTTCAGCTCTGCTGCCGTCATGTCTTTCGGCGAGGTGAACGGGTGGTGCATCGCGGTCAGGCCGCCTTCACCGTCGTCTTCAAACATTGGGAAGTCGATAACCCACAGCGGCGCCCATTTGCTCTCGTCGGTCAGATTCAGGTCTTTACCGAGCTTCAGACGCAGCGCGCCCATCGCATCCGCAACGACTTTCTTGTTATCTGCACCGAAGAAGATCATGTCGCCGTCCTGCGCGCCGGTGCGCTCCAGGATCGCTTCCACGATGTCCGCGTTCAGGAATTTCGCCACCGGGCTGGTGATACCTTCCAGACCTTTCGCACGCTCGGTCACTTTAATATAGGCCAGACCTTTCGCGCCGTAGATCTTGATGAAGTTGCCGTAGTCGTCGATCTGCTTACGGCTCAGAGCCGCTCCGCCCGGCACACGCAGCGCGGCTACGCGGCCTTTGGCGTCGTTAGCCGGACCCGCGAAGACCGCGAACTCCACGTTTTTAACCAGATCAGCTACGTCCACCAGTTCCATCGGGTTACGCAGGTCTGGTTTGTCAGAGCCGTAGCGACGCTCGGCTTCCGCGAAGGTCATGATTGGGAAATCGCCCAGCTCAACGCCTTTCACGTCATTCCACAGGCTACGTACCAGGGCTTCCATCACTTCACGCACCTGCTCGGCGGTCATGAAGGAGGTTTCCACATCGATCTGGGTAAATTCAGGCTGGCGGTCAGCACGCAGGTCTTCGTCGCGGAAGCATTTCACGATCTGATAGTAGCGATCGAAGCCGGACATCATCAGCAGCTGTTTGAACAGCTGTGGAGACTGTGGCAGCGCGTAGAATTTGCCTTTATGGACGCGGGATGGCACCAGGTAATCGCGCGCGCCTTCCGGCGTGGCTTTGGTCAGCATCGGGGTTTCGATATCGAGGAAACCGTGGTCATCCATAAAGCGACGCACCAGGCTGGTGATTTTCGCACGGGTTTTCAGGCGCTGGGCCATCTCCGGACGACGCAGATCCAGGTAGCGGTATTTCAGACGCGCTTCTTCAGTGTTGACGTGGTTGGAGTCCAGCGGCAGCGCTTCAGCACGGTTGATGATCGTCAGATCGGACGCCAGCACTTCAATGGCACCCGTCGCCATGTCGGCGTTAACGTTTTTCTCGTCACGCGCACGCACGGTGCCGGTGACCTGAATGCAGAACTCATTACGCAGCTCAGAGGCCAGCTTCAACGCATCTGCGCGATCCGGATCGAAGAACACCTGAACGATACCTTCGCGGTCGCGCATATCGATGAAGATAAGGCTACCAAGATCACGACGACGATTGACCCAACCACACAGGGTGACCTGCTGTCCGACGTGGGACTGACGCAGCTGCCCGCAATATTCTGTACGCATGAGATATCCCTTAATTAGCCGCAGGCTAAATGTCGCCTGGTATGCAGGCTACTATGTCGCAGCTTTCTGTATGTCACAACTGGATGAAAAAAGGCGGCTATTATACTGGAAATTCCGCCGGACGATAAGAGCGAACCACGGCCAGGCGGTCGTTTGCTGCACTCTTATTGCGCATTCTCACAAAAATTAACAAAATTATGCGACCAATAACAGGCCATCGCGTCGTATGGTGTGTGGAAGTGATTCATTTAACGGGAGTAACGATGTTAACCCTTGATGCCAGCAAAACCGCGCTTATTGTGATTGATTTACAGGAAGGCATTTTGCCCTTCGCCGGTGGCCCGCATACCGCGGACGATGTGGTCAGCCGCGCCGCCCGCCTGGCGGAAAAATGCCGTGCCAGCGGTGCCCCGGTTGTCATGGTGCGCGTCGGCTGGTCTGCGGATTACGCAGAAGCGTTAAAACAGCCCGTTGATGCGCAAACTCCCGCCCGCGCCCTGCCGGAAAACTGGTGGACGTACCCGGTCTCACTCGGCAAACGCGACGGCGACATCGAAGTGACCAAACGTCAGTGGGGCGCCTTCTACGGGACCGATCTCGAGCTGCAGCTCCGCCGTCGCGGCATTGACACGATCATCCTGTGCGGCATTTCCACCAACATCGGCGTGGAGTCGACTGCCCGCAACGCGTGGGAGCTGGGCTTTAATCTGGTGATTGCCGAAGATGCGTGTAGCGCGGCCTCAGCGGAACAGCACCAGGGCAGCATGACGCACATCTTCCCGCGCATCGGTCGCGTGCGCAGCACGGACGAGATCCTTAGCGCGTTATGATGTATGTGGGCTTGCCCCAGTGGTCGCACCCGAAATGGGTGCGTCTGGGCATCACCAGCCTTGAGGAGTATGCCCGACACTTCAACTGCGTCGAGGGTAACACCACCCTGTATGCGCTCCCCAAAGCGGAGATTGTTGCGCGCTGGCGGGAGCAAACAACCGACGACTTCCGCTTCTGCTTCAAGTTTCCGGCGACCATTTCTCACCAGGCCGCGCTGCGAAACTGCGGTGAGTTGACCGACGAATTCTTTGGCCGGATGGCGCCTCTGGCAAACCGCATCGGGCAGTACTGGCTGCAGCTTCCGGCCACGTTTGCTCCGCGCGACCTGCCTGCGCTCTGGCAGTTCCTGGATGCCCTGCCCCGGGAATTTACCTACGGCGTGGAGGTTCGACACCAGGACTTCTTTGCGAAAGGCGAAGCGGAAAAAGCGCTCAACCGCGGCCTGCTTGAGCGTTCCGTTAACCGCGTGATCCTCGATAGCCGTCCGGTGCACAGCGCGATACCGCATAACGAGGCCATCGTTGAAGCTCAGCGTAAAAAACCGAAAGTGCCGGTCCACGCCATCGTGACCGCACAGAACCCAATGGTCAGGTTTATCGGCAGCGATAACATGCTGCAAAACCAGGCGATGTTCGCCGTCTGGCTGGAAAAACTGGCCTCGTGGGAACACACCACCACGCCGTATCTCTTTTTGCACACGCCGGATATTGCCCAGGCCCCCGAACTGGTCGATGCTCTGTGGCAGGCCTTGCAGGCTGCGGTGCCGTCCGTGGGCAGCGCCCCTTCTATCCCACAACAATCTTCTCTTTTCTGATATCACCCCCTATCATAGGGAAGTGCCATCTGCCAAAAACAGGGAGTTTGTATGGTCAGCGCGCTGTACGCGGTGTTAGGTGCATTACTGCTGATTAAGTTTTCATTTGACGTTGTGCGCCTCAGAACGCTTTACCGCGTTTCTTACGGTGACGGCGGCTTTTCCGAGCTGCAAAGCGCTATCCGCATTCACGGCAATGCGGTCGAATACATCCCCGCGGCCCTCATCCTGCTGCTGTTTATGGAGATGAATGGCGCAGAAACCTGGATGGTGCACATCTGTGGCCTGCTGCTTATCGCTGGCCGCCTGATGCATTATTACGGCTTTCACCACCGCTTAATCCGCTGGCGTCGTTCCGGCATGAGTGCAACCTGGTGTTCGCTTTTGCTGATGGTGCTGGCTAACCTGTGGTATATGCCGTGGGAGTTGGTTTTCTCCCTCCATTAGCGCACAATACGCCACTTTATTTTTCCCGGATTTTTACGTTATGTCAGATCGCGACACGCTTTTTTCCGCGCCTATCGCCAGCCTGGGCGACTGGACCTTCGATGAACGGGTAGCCGAAGTCTTCCCGGATATGATCCAGCGCTCTGTTCCCGGTTATTCCAATATTATCTCTATGATCGGCATGCTGGCTGAGCGCTTCGTTCAACCCGGCACGCAGGTCTATGACCTGGGCTGCTCGCTCGGCGCGGCAACGCTGTCGGTACGTCGTAACGTTCATCACGAAGGCTGCCGAATCATTGCCGTGGATAACTCTCCGGCCATGGTGGAACGCTGCCGTCGCCATATTGACGCCTACAAAGCCCCTGTTCCGG
This sequence comes from Enterobacter sp. FB, assembly GCF_000805795.1. NCBI lineage: Bacteria > Pseudomonadati > Pseudomonadota > Gammaproteobacteria > Enterobacterales > Enterobacteriaceae > Enterobacter > Enterobacter sp. FB. Next base: position 1,977,454 of record NZ_JSZC01000013.1, read on the forward strand.
TTGATGTGGTGGAAGGCGATATCCGTGAGATCGAGATCCAAAACGCCTCGATGGTGGTGCTGAATTTCACCCTGCAGTTCCTGGTGCCGGAAGACCGCCAGCTGCTGCTGGACAAAATCTATCAGGGGCTGAATCCTGGCGGCGCGCTGGTGCTCTCGGAGAAATTCAGCTTCGAAGATGCCGAGGTTGGCGAGCTGCTGTTTAATATGCACCACGATTTCAAACGGGCGAACGGCTACAGCGAGCTGGAGATCAGCCAGAAGCGCAGCATGCTCGAAAACGTGATGCTGACGGACTCCGTAGAAACCCATAAGGCGCGCCTGCGTCAGGCCGGATTTGAGCATAGCGAACTGTGGTTCCAGTGCTTCAACTTTGGGTCTCTGGTGGCGCTGAAAGCGGGGAAACCCGCATGATCGAGTTCAGCAACTTCTATCAGCTGATTGCCAAAAATCACCTCTCCCACTGGCTGGAGACGCTGCCTGCGCAGATTGCCGCCTGGCAGCGGGATCAGCAGCACGGCCTGTTAAAGCAGTGGGCAAATGCGGTGGAGTTTCTGCCGGAACTGACCCCGCATCGTCTGGATCTCCTGCACAGCGTCACTGCAGAGAGTGAAGAACCGCTTCCGCCAGGGCAGATCAACCGTATCGAAACGCTGATGCGCAACCTGATGCCGTGGCGTAAAGGGCCGTTCTCGCTGTACGGCGTGAACATCAATACCGAATGGCGCTCAGACTGGAAATGGGATCGCGTTCTGCCGCACCTTTCCGACCTGACCGGGCGCACCATTCTGGACGTGGGCTGCGGTAGCGGCTATCACATGTGGCGCATGATTGGCGCGGGCGCGCATCTGGTGGTTGGTATCGACCCGATGCAGCTGTTCCTGTGTCAGTTTGAAGCGGTACGTAAGCTGCTGGGTAACGACCAGCGCGCGCACCTGCTGCCGCTGGGTATTGAGCAGCTGCCTGCACTGAAAGCCTTTGATACCGTGTTCTCCATGGGCGTGCTGTATCACCGCCGTTCCCCACTGGAGCACCTGTGGCAACTGAAAGATCAGCTGGTCAGCGGCGGCGAGCTGGTGCTGGAAACGCTGGTGATCGAAGGCGATGAACATGCCGTTCTGGTACCGGGCGATCGCTACGCGCAGATGCGCAACGTTTACTTCATCCCTTCCGCGCTGGCGCTGAAGAACTGGCTGGAGAAATGCGGATTTGTGGATGTGCGAATTGCCGATGTCAGCGTGACCTCTATCGAAGAGCAGCGCCGGACCGAGTGGATGATCACCGAATCGCTGGAGCAGTTCCTCGACCCGGCCGATCACAGCAAAACCATTGAAGGCTATCCGGCCCCGATGCGAGCGGTGTTGATTGCGACGAAGCCGTAGCCTGTTAGCCGGGTGGCGGCTGCGCCTTACCCGGCCTACTCCCGATTTTCCAGGTCCGGTAAGCGAAGCGCTACCGGGCGCAGGAGAAAAAAAGGCCCCTGTGTAATTTGCAGGGGCCTGGTACAAGCAAGCATCATATTGGGCGACATGATGCGCGGTAAAAATCGGTACGTTGCTACACGTGATGGCGCTCAATCAGCGACTTCATTTCCGCAACCGACTCTCCCTCGACACCGTAGCGTGAATACTCATCCGCTTCAGCATCCGTCGACATTGACAATCCTGTATTGCGATAACGCATGGGTGACGGCATCCATTTGCCTGCCGAGCTGTGCAGCTCTTCTACCCCGGCGTTTAAAAACTGTTCCAGATTGCTGGCGCGGACTCCCGCACCCGCCATTATTATTGGAACACCGGAATGTGCTTTTAGTTCCGTAATTAATTGCAGTCCTTTTTCAGCCGACGGCTGTTGACCCGATGTCAGAATGCGCGCCACGCCAAGTTCTCCAAGCGTTTCAAAGGCCTGAAGCGGATCTTTACACATATCAAATGCGCGATGAAAAGTGACGGCGAGCCCCTGCGCGGCGCTCATGACCTGACGCATGCGCGGGAGGTCGATATTGCCGTCTTCATCCAGCAGGCCGGTGACCAGCCCGGGGAACCCCAGGTCGCGCACGAGGGCGATATCATCAAGCATGGCACCGAACTCGCCCGCCGTGTAACAAAAATCACCGCCGCGTGGACGAATAATCGGGTGAACGGGAATCGTGACGGCCTGACGGGCAGCCTTCAGCACGCCGTAAGAAGGCGTCAGCCCGCCCTCTTTGGGTGCCGCACACAGTTCAATGCGATCAGCCCCGTAATTTTGCGCGGTGACGGCACACTCCACGCTGTAACAGCAAATCTCCAGCAGCGCCATGTAATCCTCCTTAAATTCCACCAAACGCACCATCATGACACGCCGTCTGTTTTCAGTCCCGGCGGGAACTCACATCTCTTGCGCCTCACTGGCAACGATCTGCTCAATGGTCCAGGGATGAAACTTCACCGTGACCTGCCCGTCCGTGACGGCCAGCGTCGGGTTGGGTAACCGCTCACGTTCGCCTTTGGGCGAACTGGTCTTCACAAAAATCCCCGGCTGGCTTAAGCCTTCGTCAGCTAACAGGGCCAGCGCGCGCGCGTTTAATGTCTCCGGCTCACCCGGCAGGACAATTTCAATGTGCTCCCACCCTTCGTGCGGATAGCGCTTCTCGCCCGGCCACGGCAGTTCAACCACGGTGAATTGCCAGTGGGCCACGTTCACCGGCTCACGCAGCCTGAACAGGCAGATGGGGCGACCGTTAATGATATTCTCGGACAGTAACTCGCCGCACTGTTCAAATCCGCGACGCCAGCGCTCTGCGGTAGCATTCTGATGGCAGCGCAAAGAGATGTGATCGGCCTCGAGCGGCGCGATATCCAGGCCGAGACGGGTGGCAAGTTCTGTGAACGCCTGGGTGAAGCGCGGTAAATCTGCGGAAATATCATGCAGTTCGTCGATGGATTGCCAGTTCGCCATAAGTCACTCTCTTTTCGTGTCGCAAAGCCGCTAATTTACTCTGTTGCTCTGTTTTGACCAACCGCAGAATCCGGCTTTTTACGACTGCATGTTTATGCACACCTTCTTAGCCTGGATTCTGAGCAATCTTCAGGCCCCGCGATGCTGACGGCAGAAGGCATTTGCAGTATACTCCCGCCCTAAATTCTCTAACTGGCGCGGGTGGTTGTGAGCCCGCATCAAAAAAGTAAGGTATCCAGGTGAATATTCAGGCTCTTCTCTCCGAAAAAGTCAGTCAGGCACTGATTGCCGCAGGCGCGCCTGCGGATTGCGAACCGCAGGTTCGTCAGTCAGCAAAAGTACAGTTTGGCGACTATCAGGCTAATGGCGTGATGGCAGTGGCTAAAAAACTGGGTATGCCGCCGCGACAGCTCGCTGAGCAGGTACTGACGCATCTGGATCTCGCTGGCATTGCCAGCAAAACCGAAATCGCCGGCCCGGGCTTTATCAACATCTTCCTTGAGCCTGCCTTCCTGGCAAGCCACGTTGACGCGGCGCTGAAATCCGATCGTCTGGGTGTTTCCCAGCCGGAAGCGCAGACCGTCGTGATCGACTACTCTGCCCCGAACGTGGCGAAAGAGATGCACGTTGGCCACCTGCGCTCCACCATCATCGGTGATGCCGCGGTGCGTACGCTCGAGTTCCTCGGTCACAAGGTGATCCGCGCGAACCACGTGGGCGACTGGGGTACCCAGTTCGGGATGCTGATTGCTTACCTGGAAAAACAGCAGCAGGAAAACGCGGGCGAAATGGCGCTGGCGGACCTGGAAGGGTTTTATCGCGAAGCCAAAAAGCACTATGACGAAGATGAAGCCTTTGCCGAGCGCGCGCGCAGCTACGTGGTAAAACTGCAGGGCGGCGATCAATACTTCCTCGAGATGTGGCGCAAGCTGGTTGACATCACCATGTCTCAGAACCAGCTGACCTATAACCGTCTGAACGTCACCCTGACCCGTGACGACGTGATGGGTGAAAGCCTGTATAACCCAATGCTGCCCGGCATTGTGGCGGACCTGAAAGCGAAAAACCTGGCGGTTGAGAGCGAAGGCGCAACGGTGGTGTTCCTTGATGAGTACAAAAACAAGGAAGGCGAACCGATGGGCGTGATCATCCAGAAAAAGGATGGCGGCTACCTCTACACCACGACCGACATTGCCTGTGCGAAATACCGTTATGAAACGCTGCACGCCGACCGCGTGCTGTACTACATCGACTCCCGTCAGCACCAGCACCTGATGCAGGCGTGGACCATCGTGCGTAAAGCCGGTTACGTACCGGACAGCGTTCCGCTGGAACACCACATGTTCGGCATGATGCTGGGTAAAGACGGCAAGCCGTTCAAAACCCGCGCGGGTGGGACCGTGAAGCTCTCCGACCTGCTGGACGAAGCGCTGGAACGCGCCCGTCGTCTGGTGGCTGAGAAGAATCCGGACATGCCGGCCGACGAGCTGGAAAAACTGGCGAACGCCGTAGGTATCGGCGCGGTGAAATACGCGGACCTGTCCAAGAACCGTACCACCGACTACATCTTCGACTGGGATAACATGCTGGCGTTTGAAGGCAACACCGCGCCATACATGCAGTACGCTTACACCCGCGTGCTGTCGGTCTTCCGCAAAGCCAATATCGACGAAAGCGTGCTGGCGAATGCCACCGTGACCATCACGGAAGATCGTGAAGCGCAGCTGGCGGCGCGTCTGCTGCAGTTCGAAGAGACGCTGACCGTGGTCGCGCGTGACGGCACGCCGCACGTGATGTGTGCTTACCTGTACGATCTGGCGGGTCTGTTCTCCGGCTTCTACGAGCACTGCCCTATTCTCTCTGCGGAGAATGAATCGGTCCGCAACAGCCGCCTGAAGCTGGCGCAGCTGACGGCGAAGACCCTGAAGCTGGGTCTGGATACCCTGGGTATCGAAACCGTAGAACGTATGTAATACCAAAAACCCGGCAATCGCCGGGTTTTGTTTTTTTGCAGTCCCGACAATTCAACCGTCAGCGGTAGTTCACGATGACAGAATTACTCTGCACCTTCAGCGCCGGGATCAAACGTCCCCCGCCCGGCACTTCCCAGATGAAACGCAAAGGTTCAATAGCCGGCACGCCGTTGAACGCCTGCGTTGTCCCATTTTCGCCGTCAATTTCCGTGCAGCGCGTCTGAGAGCAGAGGCGCACCCGCAGGCCCGCTGGCGTTGGGCCAATCAGCCGGTAGTTCCAGACCACCAGACCCATCAGACCGGAAACCTCTTCAGCAGGCGCCAGCGGGTTAGATGACATGGCAACACCGCGGTTGCTGAGGGTTACCCCCATGCTGCTCGCCTGCCAGGCGCCTCCCCCGGCAGCCTGTGCCACCAGCGGGAAGAACAGCATCCAAAGCCATTTACGCATTATTTTCCTCCAATCGTCGCGGTCATGCGGATATGACGGTTATCCGACAGCTCGAGATTCGACAGCACGACCAGCTGGCTCAGGCTGCGGCGCAGGAAGCGGGACAGCAGCGGACGCAGCGCGTGGTTCACCAGCAGCACCGGCGGCGCGCCGAGCATCTCCTGACGCGCCAGCGCCTCCTGGGTTTGCGCCAGCAGGCGATCCGCCAGGCCCGGCTCCAGGCCGCCGCCGCCCTGCAGAGCCTGCAGCAGCAGACGCTCAAGCGGCGTATCGAGGCCAATAACCTGCACCTCTCCGGTTCCCGGGAACCACTGCTGGGTGATTGCGCGTCCCAGCGCCACGCGCACCACCGCCGTCAGCTCGTGCGGATCGCTCTGGATTGGCGCGTGCTCTGCCAGCGTTTCCAGAATGGTGCGCATATCGCGGATCGGCACCTTCTCGTCGAGCAGGTTTTGCAGCACCTTGTGCAGCGTGGTTAAGGTCAGCACCCCCGGAACCAGATCTTCCGTCAGCTTCGGCATCTCCTGCGTGACGCGGTCCAGAAGCTGCTGCGCTTCCTGACGGCCAAACAGCTCTGCCGAGAATTGCCCAATCAGGTGGTTAAGGTGGGTTGCCACCACGGTACTGGCTTCCACAACCGTATAACCCTGGATCTGCGCCTGCTCTTTCAGCGCGCTTTCAATCCAGATCGCGGCCAGACCAAAGGCCGGATCGATGGTTTGCTCGCCCGGCAGCGTGCCTGCGGCGGTGCCGGGGTTAATCGCCAGCCAGCGGCCCGGATAGGCATCACCGCTGCCAATTTCAACGCCTTTCATCAGGATGCGATAGCGCGCGGGCGGCAGGTCCATATTGTCGCGGATGTGTACCACCGGCGGCAGGAAGCCCATGTCCTGGGCGAATTTTTTACGGATACTGCGGATACGGCCGAGCAGCTCGCCGTCCTGCTGGAAATCGACCATCGGGATCAGGCGATACCCGACTTCCATTCCCAGAGAATCCTCCAGCTGAACGTCGTTCCAGGTCGCTTCGACGGCCTGATTATTCTCCGGCATTTTGACCGGAACAGGTTCCGCTGCCGGTTTGGTTTCACGGCCACGCATCCACCAGGCAAGGCCCAGCAGCGCCGCCGTAAACAGCAGGAAGACGAGGTTTGGCATACCCGGCACCAGGCCGAGCAACCCGAGCACCGCCGCGGCCAGCAGCATCACGCGCGGGTTACTGAACAGCTGGCCCACCATCTGCTCGCCAACGTCCTGATCGGTGCTCACGCGGGTCACGATGACACCCGCCGCAGTGGAGATCACCAGCGCCGGGATCTGCGCGACCAGACCGTCACCGATGGTCAGCAGCGTATAGCTTTCCGCCGCGTGGCCCATGTCCATCCCGTGCTGCAATACGCCCACCAGCAGGCCGCCGACCACGTTAATCACCATGATCAGAATGCCCGCGATGGCGTCACCGCGCACAAACTTACTCGCACCGTCCATGGAGCCGTAGAAGTCCGCCTCCTGCGTCACTTCCGCACGGCGCTTTTTGGCTTCATCTTCGGCGATTAGCCCGGCGTTCAGGTCGGCGTCGATCGCCATCTGCTTGCCCGGCATCCCGTCCAGCACAAAGCGCGCGCCCACTTCCGCAATACGCCCTGCACCCTTGGTGATGACCATAAAGTTGATGATCACGAGGATGACGAACACCACGATACCGATAGCGAAATTACCGCCCACCAGGAAGTGGCCGAACGCTTCCACCACTTTACCTGCCGCTGCCGCCCCGGTGTGGCCTTCCATCAGGATGATACGCGTGGACGCCACGTTCAGCGCCAGTCGCAGCAGGGTGGTAAACAGCAGAATGGTCGGGAACGCGGCGAACTCCAGGGTACGCTGGGTGAACATCGCCACCAGCAGCACCATAATGGACAGCGCGATATTGAAAGTGAAAAGCAGGTCGAGGATGAACGCCGGGAGCGGCAGTACCATCATCGACAGAATTAGCAGGATCAGAATCGGCCCGGCCAGGATCTGCCATTGGGTCGATTTCAGGTTGCCGGGCAGGCGCAACATTGCCACCAGATTAGCCATCAGTGTCCTTCTCGTTCATAAAATCCAGCGCGGCAGGCACCGGAAGGTTCTCAGGTTTCACAGGCCGTTGACCGCCGGCCAGACGCCAGCGCTTCAACTGCCATACCCAGGCCAGCACTTCCGCCACGGCGGCGTAGAGTTGTCCGGGGATCTGTTGTCCAATATCCGCATGGCGGTACAAGGCACGCGCCAGCGGAGGGGCTTCGAGGATCGGCACGCGGTGTTCGGTGCCAATTTCACGGATACGCAGCGCGATCAGTCCCGCCCCTTTCGCCACCACTTTCGGCGCGCTCATTTTGTTTTCGTCATAGCGCAGCGCAACGGAATAGTGTGTCGGGTTGGTAACGATGACGTCGGCCTTTGGCACATCGTCCATCATGCGGCGACGGGCGGCGGCACGTTGCATCTGGCGGATGCGCCCCTTCACGTGCGGGTCACCTTCCATCTGCTTATATTCGTCACGGATATCCTGACGCGACATCCGCAGCTTCTTGAAGTGGGTATAGAGCTGGAAGATCACGTCAAAACCCACCATCGGGATAATGCTGAGCACCACCAGCAGCGCGCAGAGCCCGACCAGATTCAGCGCGTTGCTCATCGCGGTGAGCGGCGATTCGCTGATAAGACGCATCATTTCCGGCCAGTGGTACCAGAGGTAAAACCCCGCGGAGCTGCCCATCAGCACCGATTTGAGAATGGCTTTGAGCAATTCGGCCCCGGTCTGGGCAGAGAACATTTTCGCAATACCCGGCAGCGGGTTGAGTTTGGAAAATTTCGGCTGCAGCGATTTGGCGCTGAAGACCAGACCGCCGAGCATCACCGGCGAGACCAGCGCGACCAGCACAACCCCGGTAATGAGGGGCAGCAGCGCAACCATGGCCCCTTTAATCAGCTGAATAATCTGGCTGAGGATCAGATTCGGATCGTTGACCATACTGTGGTCAAAACGTAAGCCGGTTGAGAGCATGCCCGCCAGCTTGCGGGCGAGCGACTCCCCGCCCCACCAGATAATGCACACCCCTACGATAAGGATCAGCAGGGAGGTCAATTCTCGGGATCGGGGGATCTGCCCTTCCTCACGCGCCTTTTCTAGTCGGTGGGGTGTGGGGCTTCCGTTTTGTCGTCGTTCTCTTCTGCCACTGTGCACGCTCAGCCCATTACGTCACGGGTATCATGCCAGCGCAGCGGAAATCCAATGGCGGGAAAAGCCCGTTTATTCGGGCTCTTTTCGGTGATTTTGTCGCAAACCGCCCCAGGCGGCGTTAACCCCCTGAAGCGGAATGGACCATCAGAAGCCGAGGCTGTCCAGCAGGTCGTCCACCTGATCCTGGCTTGCCACCACGCCCGCCTTGCTGGCGTCGAGCTGTGGACCATTGAGCAGGCTTTCGTTCTCGCGTTTTGGACGGGCTGCCGGTTCCGGGATGTTCTCCAGCAGCACCATCAGCAGCTGGCGCTCAATCTCCTGGATCACATCCATCATGCGCTTAATCACCTGACCGGTCAGGTCCTGGAAATCCTGCGCCATCATGATGTCCAGCAGTTGAGCATTGGTGAAGCTGGTGTGACCCGGCACATCCCCCAGGAACTGACGGGTGTCGGTCACCAGTTCGCGGGCATCCGCCAGCTCGATTGGGTTCTCAAACCACTCGTCCCAGCGTTTGGTCAGCGCTTTCGCACCCTTTTCCATCGCATCCTGGTGCGGTTGTGACGCTTCAACGCTGTTCAGCGCACGTTCCGCGGCCTGAGCGGTCATCTGCACGACGTAGTCCAGACGATCGCGTGCATCAGGAATCGCTTCCGCCGCTTCGGCAATTGCCTGATCCAGACCCAGCTCACGCAGGCTGTCACGCAACATGCGCGTCAGGCTGCCGATGCGGACGATAATGTCGCTCGGCGAGTGTTCTTCAACGGGTTTCATAGCAGGTTGCATCATAACCAACACCTCACATGCCGAGTTTCTCGAAGATCTTACCGAGCTTCTCTTCCAGGGTCGCCGCCGTGAATGGCTTCACCACGTAGCCGCTTGCGCCCGCCTGTGCAGCGGCAATGATGTTCTCTTTTTTCGCTTCTGCCGTGACCATCAGCACCGGCATGGACGCCATTCCCGCATCAGCACGAATGGTTTTCAGCAGTTCCAGACCGTCCATGTTTGGCATGTTCCAGTCGGAGATCACAAAACCAAACCCGCCCGCCTGCAGTTTGTTCAGCGCATCCACGCCGTCTTCTGCTTCTTCAACGTTATTGAAGCCCAGCTCTTTCAGCAGGTTGCGCACAATGCGACGCATGGTGGAAAAGTCATCCACAACCAAAAACTTAAGCTCTTTATCCGCCATAAAATAATACTCCTGAGTCAAATACGTATTGCCTGTCCGGCACTGATTTTCGCCAGCATCTGCTGGCTTACCTGGCTAAGATCGACCACTTCGCTCACGCCACCCATATTGATGGCCTCGCGCGGCATGCCGAACACCACACAACTTGCTTCATTCTGCGCAATCGTCCAGGCGCCAGCCTGGTGCATTGCAAGCATTCCGGCGGCCCCGTCGTTGCCCATCCCCGTCAGGATCACCCCAACGGCGTTGCGCCCCGCATGTTTCGCCACCGAATGAAACAGCACATCCACCGACGGACGGTGCCGGTTGACCGGCGGTCCGTCATGAATTTTGATTTGATAGTTAGCGCCGCTGCGCGCCAGTTCCATATGCTTGTCGCCAGGGGCGATATAGGCATGTCCCGGCAGCACGCGCTCGCCGTCTTCCGCCTCTTTCACGCTGATCTGGCACAGCTTGTTCAGGCGTTCGGCGAACGAACGGGTAAAGCCTGGCGGCATATGCTGCGTGATCAGAATACCCGGACTTGAGAGCGGCAATGGCTGGAGTACATGACGAATTGCCTCTGTTCCTCCGGTTGACGCCCCAATGACCAGCAGTTTTTCCGAGCTGAGTAAGGGACCTGCCTTCAGGGTCGCAGGCGCGGCCATCGGCGTGTGGGCGGCAAGCTTCGCCCGCGACGCGGTGCGGATCTTCTCGGCGATCATCTCGCTGTACGCCAGCATCCCCTCGCGAATGCCGAGCTGCGGCTTGGTGACAAAATCCACCGCCCCCAGCTCCAGCGCGCGCAGGGTGATTTCCGATCCTTTCCCGGTCAGGGAGGAGACCATCACCACCGGCATGGGCCGCAGCCGCATTAATTTTTCGAGGAAATCTATGCCATCCATGCGCGGCATCTCGACATCCAGCGTTAGCACGTCGGGGTTATATTTTTTAATTAAATCCCGCGCTACGAGCGGATCGGGGGCGGTTGCCACCATCTCCATGTCGCTGTGGCTATTGATAATTTCAGTCATGATCTGACGCATCAGCGCTGAATCATCGACGGACAATACCCTGATTTTACTCATGCTTTTTCCTTACTCAGCGCATATACCGTTTGCCCACGCAGGCTAAACTCACGCACGAGGTTGCTGAAGTTTTCCGAGTGCCCGGCAAACAGTAAACCGTCAGGCTTGAGCAACGGAACAAACCGACGCAAAATGTCCTGTTGCGTCGTTTTATCAAAATAGATCATGACGTTACGGCAAAAAATGGCGTCGAACGGCCCCGGCACGTTGTACTGCTTATCCAGCAGGTTAACGGGCGCGAATTCGACGCAGTTCGCCAGCTCCTGGCGTACGCGTACCAGGCCTTCATGCGGGCCCGTGCCGCGCATGAAATAACGCTGCAGCTGCTGCGGCGACAGCGTTTTCAGTTCATCCTGGCGATAAACACCGTTACGCGCCTTCTCCAGCACTTCGGTATCGATATCGCTGGCGTAGACCTTCCAGCGTCCCGGCGCCATCCCCAGCGTATCGGCAAGGGTGATCGCCAGCGAGTACGGCTCTTCACCCGTCGAGGCGGCCGCACTCCAGACGCGATACTCCCCGGTGCGACGGCGCGCATGCTCGGCCAGGACCGGGAAGTGGTGAGCCTCCCGGAAAAACGCCGTCAGGTTGGTGGTTAACGAGTTAATAAAAGCCTGCCACTCGGCGCTGTTCTGGTTCGCCTCGAGCATGCTCAGATAGCGACCAAAATCATCCAGCCCCAGCGTACGCAAGCGCCGCACCAGACGGTTGTAGACCATGTCCCGCTTATGATCCGCAAGCACGATCCCCGCACGCTGGTAGATTAACTGACATATCCGACGAAAATGCGCGTCGGACAGCGCGAGGCGCTGTGTCATCTGCAACAATAATGACGTTTGCCCAGGGGGCATTGGTGATGTCATAGCGCCTTCTTAATTACATTCAGGATACAACTGGCACGGCCTGCGACCGCCCGACTTCTGTTACTGCTTCAACGTGCTCTTTCACATTAAATACCGCGACCAGCCCGGTCAGACGATCCGCCTGGCTGGCCAGCTGATCGGTTGCCGCTGCCGCTTCCTCAACTAACGAGGCGTTCTGTTGCGTCACCTGATCCATCTGGGTGACCGCCTGAGCAACCTGCTCAATCCCGCGACGCTGTTCATCCGACGCCGAGGCAATCTCGCCCATGATGTCGTTCACCCGCGTCACGGAGGTGACGATTTCGTGCATGGTTTGTGCCGCCGTATCCACCAGGACAGAGCCTTGCTGAACCCGTGACACCGATTCTTCAATCAGCACCTTAATTTCTTTCGCCGCGTTGGCGCTGCGGCTCGCCAGGTTACGCACCTCACCCGCTACCACCGCAAATCCGCGCCCCTGCTCCCCGGCACGCGCGGCTTCTACTGCGGCATTCAGCGCCAGAATGTTGGTCTGGAATGCGATACCGTCAATCACGCTGATGATGTCACCAATTTTCTGTGAACTGGTGGCGATCTCCTGCATGGTGCTGGCGACGTGGGACGCCTGGTCGCCGCCCTTCTTCGCCGTCATCGCCGCCTGTTTTGACAGGTCAGACGCCTGACGCGCGTTATCGGCGTTCTGGCTAACCGTCGCGGTCAGCTGCTCCATGCTGGCTGCCGTCTGCGCCAGCGAGGCCGCCTGCTGCTCGGTGCGGGATGAGAGATCGTTGTTACCCGCCGCAATCTCTGAGATCCCGGTGTGCATGGCATAACTGCCCTGACGCACGTCGGATACCGTTTCCCGCAGCGATCCCTGCATCGCCTTCAGGCTGGCAAAAATCGCCGAAATTTCGTTTTTGCCGAACACCGCCACCGGACGCGCCAGGTCGCCTTTCGCAATGCTGTCGAAGTGGCTGCTGATAATCGCCAGCGGCTGCACAATCATTTTGCGTGACCAGAGCAGCGCGGCACCGGTCAGCAAGCCCGCCAGAATCACCATCACGCCGAAGATGACGCCCGACATGTGATAGCTGGTGCGGCTTGCTTCACCGGCGCGCAGAACAGACTGATTGATATCCTGCTGCCATGCGTCAAAGCTGCCGTCAAACGCCGCCTGTGAGGCCTGAACCGGCGCGGTCATAAAGTCCGACAGCTGGTTGTTCTCAAGCCACGTCGCCTGATGGTCCAGATCGCTGTACCACTGTTCAAAATGGGTCTTCATGGCGGCCTTCAGCGCTTTCTCTTTCTCGCTGCCGGTGGCCTGTGCCGCAAAGGCCTTAAACTGTGCGTCAGCCTGTTTCAGACTGTCGCGTGCGGTGGTCATCAGCGCCTTAATGTCATCCGGCGGATAACTTAGCGCGGTTAAGGTTCCCGCCTTGTTCAGCGCAGTGCTTGCCTGCAACAGCACGGCACGGGTTTGTGCCAGTGCGGAGCGCTGCTGATTACTCGCCTCAACGTCCTGCAAATTCTGATAGCCATCGCGAAACGCCCAAAAAGACAACCCGTTACTGCCAACCTGCAACACACCGCAAAGGATCAGAATCAAAAACAGTGTGGTCGAGATACGAATACGATTTAACATCCACGCTCCCATCAAGCGGCAAGCAGCCGCGGTTTAATTGTCAGTCAAAATGTTTCCCAGTTTTCATCTTGTCCGGTCGCCGCGGTACGCGTACGGTTTGCAGCCGTTTCAGCGGCTGGCGCGCGGTACGTCGCCTGCGGGGTGACCGTGTTTCCAGCGAGTGAAGCGAGACGAAACGCCGAGACGGCCATCTTCAGACGGCTCGCCTGGTCTTCCAGCGCAGCGGCCGCCGCAGCGGACTCCTGCACCAGGGCGGCGTTTTGCTGTGTCACGCGATCCATTTCCGATACCGCCAGGGCAACCTGGTCGATACCACGACTCTGCTCATCAGACGCAGAGGCGATTTCACCCATGATGTCCGTCACGCGGGTGACGGCATTCACGATGTCATTCATGGTCTCCCCGGCGCTTTCCACCAGCACGGAGCCGGTATCGACGCGGGAGACGGAATCTTCAATCAGCGATTTGATCTCTTTTGCCGCGTTGGCGCTGCGGCTGGCCAGGTTGCGCACTTCCCCGGCCACCACGGCAAACCCGCGTCCCTGTTCGCCCGCGCGCGCCGCTTCCACGGCGGCGTTCAGCGCCAGAATGTTGGTCTGAAAGGCAATGCCGTCGATGACGCTGATGATGTCGGCGATTTTCTTCGAGCTCTCGGCGATGTCGTGCATGGTTTTCACTACGCCATCCACCACGCGACCGCCGCGCTGCGCCGTCTCGGAGGCGCTTTCCGCCAGCTGAGACGCCTGGCGGGCGTTATCGGCGTTCTGCTTCACGGTCGCGGTGAGCTGCTCCATGCTGGCCGCCGTCTCTTCCAGGGCGGACGCCTGCTGTTCAGTGCGCGATGAGAGGTCGTTATTGCCCATCGCAATTTCGCTGGTGCCGGTATAGATGGCATCCGTGCCGCTACGCACGTTGGCGACGGTATCGATAAGCGAACGCTGCATATGGTCAACGCTGTTTGCCAGCTCGGTGATCTCATTGCGCCCGGACACGGTCAACGTTTTGGTCAGGTCACCGCCGGCAATGTCACGAATATGGGCGATGACGCGACCGAGAGGGTTCAGCAGGATATGGCGAATGCCGTACCAGACCGCGATCAGCACAATGACCAGCGCCAGCGCCAGCACCGCCATCTGCCATTTCGCAAAGCGGTAGTCATTCTGGCTTTCAGCAAACGCGGAGTGATACAGATCGCCACTGACCTTTGCATATTCCCCCAGCGCCGCGCCGAGGGCGTTTTGCATCCCCTGCGTCGGCTGCGCGAAATAGGCGTCCATGTTGCCGCTCTCCAGGAACTGAATCAGCTCTGCCAGACCGGCATGGTAGGCGTTGTATTTTTCGTCGATATTCTGGCTCACCTGCTCCATCGCAGGCTGCGGGGTGATTTTCTTAAAGGCCTCGTAATGCTTTGCGGCATCCGCAAGTGTCGCCCGGGCATTATTCAGCAGATCGGTTTTCGCGCTGCTCTGCTGATTGTTGGGATCCATCATCATGCGCGCGGACGAGCGGCTCAGGTTGATACGCGTTTGCAGCATCAGATCCCACGTTGAGGTGAGTTCACTCTGCTGCAGGCGGAGATCGTTCGAGGCCGCAAAGCTGTCCTGGTTCTGTTTTAATGACGAGAAAAAAAGCCCGCCGGAGATAAGCTGAAGTAGTGCGAAAATGACCAGCACCATCATAAGCATTGTGACAACGCGGATACGGTTCAACATACAACACCTTCTCATAGATTTATTAACGGTGTTATCGGCACAGCCAACAGGAACTTTACATTTGAGAAAGGGAAAAGCGCGGGGTTAGAAAGCCACGTCGACAATCAGCGTATCGGTGTAGGTTCCGGCGGGTGGCGTGGCCTGATTAGTCAGCACTTTCGCGGTGTAGTTGTAGGTACGCAGTAAACCGTCGGTACTGACCTGCGACGACGTCGCGCTGGTCCAGCGTTCGCTGCCGCTGCCGCCCCAGCGGTTACCCGTGGCTTCTTTATAGATGTCATAACTGAGGTAGTTACTGCCGCTTACCATCCGGCGCACGTTATTCAGCGCGTTAGCACCGTTGTTAATGCCGATGGTATAGGTACTGCCTTTGGTACAGGTGACGGCAATCGCCTGTGAGACGGTGGGGAAACTTTGTACCAGCGGCGCGCTGTTGAAGTTGACGTCCGGCGTGGTCATGGCGCTACAGTCGTTGGTGACGGTCATATCCAACGTGATGCTGGTTCCTTTCGTTCCGGTTTGCAGTCCCGACAAACACGCGTTGAGCACGCCCACCGAGCAGACTCTATAGGTGATATCGAAGTTTAGCGTCACCTGATAAGGACCCGCGGTCACATTTTGCCCCGGTACCGTGCGGAAATAGAGAGGGATATTGTATTGTTTGCCGCCGATCAGATTTAACAAGGTACTGCTGTCCCAAGTATAGGTTTTACTGGTCTGCACTTCGCTGTTGTTAGCGCAGCCCGACTGCCCGCACAGGCGCGTCGGGATCACATCGGTGATGGCCGCGTTGTCGGTGCGCTTCATGGTCGCACGACCATTGGCCGAAACGGTAGCTGAGACAAAATTCAGCGTGATGGTGTCCCCGGTCAGCAAGTTCACCAGCGCATCACAGGCTACGACCAGTGTTCCGGTGGTTGCCACTTCGCCAGAACCACTCAGCGCGAATGAGGTTACACTCCCAAACGCGGCGTTGACCGTACTGACTCGACAGTCAGCCCAACTGCCGCTGGCCACCAGCAGCAGAAGCATAAACAGCAGGCGCGTCATGGCGCCTCCCGACACACCAGCGGACCGTAGGTTTGCAGCTTGTGCTCCGGGTTGGCTCCCACGGTCAGGGTGACCTTGCAGCGTTTTCCGTCAGGCGCGATCACCTCCAGCGGATTCACATCGCTAAGGTTTTCCAGCCAGGCAATACCGTCATACCCCACCACCGCATTGCTGCGCGAGGCACGCCGGACCTGGCTTCCCACCGGCAGCGCCTGGCCGCGCGCATCGTGGAGGATGACGCTTGCCACCCTCTCCTGCTCCATCGGGAAATCGACCAGATAGCCGCTGTGACGCCGAATCGCAATTCGCCGCTCGGTCTCTTTCAGACGGGTGTCCGCCGGCAGGTTCAGGGTATCAATGCGGTAGCTTGCCGGGTAATACGCCGACACCCCGCTGACCAGCAGGTAACCGTTGTTATTCGTTTTGCCAACGGGCTGGTTCTCATAGCTGACGGGCACGTCCGGATGGCCGTCGGTACTGATGACCACAAACGCATCGTTGATCTTATTCGCCGCGAACAGCTCGCCGTCCATCAGAACAATCGCACCCATCGCCTCGCCCCACCAGGTCATCATGTCCCTTTCGCCGTAGCCGCCGCCCTGCAGTTCAATATTGTTATTACGCCAGCCCAGCGTGCCCTGCTGATAGTCACTGGATTTTGACTGGTTGGCCCAGGCCATGTTCCAGCTAAAGCCGCCGTCAGACGGCATGGAATGGTTGTAGTTAATGCGCTGGGTATTGCCCGCATCCGGGGTGTTTTCGACGGTGAACGCGGCGCTGTCGCGTGCCCCCAGCGGCACCTGTAGCGACAGCGCGACCGTCCAGTCTCCCCGCCGCTGGTCCCGGCTCCCGGCGAGGTAAATACTGCTCGCGCCCCACAAATTACGGCTCCATGAGAGATTAAGCAGCTCGGTTTTTTGACTGTCAAAACTCTCCACGCCAATCCAGGCTGCGCCGATGTTGCCGTACTGTCCCAGGTTGAAGGTCAGAGAATACTGGTCCGTATTGCGGCTGAAGCTGGCGATGGGTTTATCGTTCTCGTCATACACCGTAGGCTGGTCGTACAGGGCCAGATTGCCAAAGCCGCGGTCCCGACGCGTGTGCTGGGTGGCCACGCTGAACTCGCTGGTGCTGTACTGGTAACCCCAGTTGATTTGCCCGCCCGCCTCCCCGCGCATGCGGCTTTGCGAGTAAGAGGTATTCACCACGCCAAACTGGCCGAGTTTAATCACCGTCCCAGCCCCGCCCAGCGCCAGCTCCTGCGCCCCTTCCGCATGCCCTTCCAGGGTCAGCCAGTCCGTCACCCCGTAGCGATACGAACCGCTGCCTGCCGCCGGGCCGTAGTCAAAATTCTTGATACCGTAATTACGCCGCAGGCTGCCCAGCGTCACGGCGCCGTCGCTCAGCCCTTTTTTGAGCAGGTCGCTGGAGACGTAAAACGGCAGCGTGGTGCTGACCTGGCGCCCTAATGCATCCGTCGTGACCAGTACCGCATCCCCGGCGCCGTTGATATAGGGCAGATTGGTCAGGGTGAAGGGGCCCGGCTGAAGCTGGGTTGAGCCGGACCGATACCCGTTAATAAAGAGATCCACCGAGGTGGGTACCGCCGCTTCCCCCGCGAATTCGGGCAGCGGCCACGTCACCAGGTCAGGGCGCAGGGAGAAATCTCGCCCGACGCTGATCCCTCCCATCCGCACGCTGGAGCTCCAGCTCAGGGCATCGCTGATCACGTCCCCGACGCTCCAGCTCATTACGTCATCCTCGTTAGTGAACAGCAGGGTCGTGTCATAGCGAACATACCCTTCCTGCTGACCGTCGTTACCGGTGAAATTTTCCCGGGCATAGCCCGTGGAGGAAAACGAGCCGTTCTCATTGAAATAGCGGAATTCATGCCAGAGGGACGCCTGTCCGCCGATATGCTCCGTGTGGTTGGTGTAGAGATCGTAATTGAGCAGCGCGCCGCGCCCGAAGTGCGGTTTGGCCTGCGCCGTTTGCGCGCCGAACGGCGTCACGCGGGATGCAACCCAGTCCCGGGGAACGGTCAGCAGCAGACGTTGCCCGGCGCTGTCGTACTCCACCCGAACCTGAGAAAGCGATGAGAGATTCACCTCTCCGGCAGGAACATGTTCCGGGGGCAGCCCCGCGCGCAGCAGGTCAGCGCTGGAGATAAAGAAAGCGCCTTTGCGCTGCGTCACGGGCACGACCAGACCGGTATCGTAGTGGTTGAGCACGAGGGCAAGCTGGAAGACCGCTTCATCATGTATCGCCTGTGCCTGGGGCGGCGGCGGAAGGCTGTCATCGCCGGGCTCAGCCCAGGTCGCGGAACTGACGCAAAGCAGTATCATCATCGCCGGCTTCAGTTGACGGGCGTCGACTGCCATTGTGCTTCCCTGGCATTAATCTGCGCGCTCATCCGCTCTGGCTGACGAACGCCTGCGGGTATCGGCCAGCTGCGGGTGCTGCCGGGAAGTACGTAACCCAGCAATCCCTCCGCGACCGTGCGTTTCTGCCCTCCCTGCTCCAGCGCCACCTGGCTCAGCCTGACATGGACATCCCCCCGATTCCGAACCTCCAGTACCGGCTGCCCATCCGCTCGCGTCACCCGCCAGCTCAGGTTCCGGGTCTCCACCAGCGCGTGATGCGCCCCCTCTTTTATTGTCGGGATCCCCTGGCCATACACAAACAGCGGAATGGAGTAACGCATCTGCAACTTGAGGCCGATGGCGGGTTCTGCTTTAGCATCAGGCTGAGGAATTTCATCCACGATAATGCGGTAGGCTTGTTCGACGCCTGCGGGAACGGGGGCCTGCTTAATAAGACGGATAAGCTGCTTGCTGCCTGTGCCAATCGTGACGATGGGCGGGCTGGCGACCACATCCTGCTGCGCGGTGTAGCGCTCGTGTCCGTCCTCCTGCTTCCAGCGCACAATACGCACCTGCATCGTGGTGGCGCTGTTTCCCTGGTTCTGGATCCACAGCTCCGTGGCGTTGGCGTCTGCCGCAAGCCACGGGTCGATCGGCCAGAGCAGAATGGTGGCTGCCGCCTGCGCCTGACCGATTGCCACAGCCATTCCCAACGCGCCCGCCAGACAAACAGGTCTGAAAACTGGCTTCATCAACACTCTCCCTTTATTACCATGACAAGGTCACGGTGAGCTGATCGGAATACGTTCCTGCCGGGCTAAATCCGGTCAGTAGCGCCACGCCAAAAAGCGGCAGCGCGATGTTATTGCTGTTGCTATAGGTCACCGGTATCGCCTGGTTGACGCCAATTTCGCTGTTCGCGGCCAGCGAGCTGCTGCTGTAAAGCCGGTATCCCACCACGTCGGCGCCGTTCGAGCGCTTCATGCGGCGAACGGTTGAATAATTCTGTCCGCCATTAATGCTCATGCTCAGCGCCACGCCCGGCGTGCAGGCGATAGACAACGCCCCGTTTGGCACAAAGCTGGTGCTTACCGGTGCGCTCTCGACGCCGTTATGGGTGCCAAAATCCAGCGTCCCGAGAACCCCTCCGCTGCCGGTGGCCACCGCGCATCCCGGAACAATCGTCGCGCTCACCTTAAAGGACTGTGACGTCACCGCCTCCGCCGCGGGCGCCATCAGCAATCCGACGATCAGCGCGAAAAAAGGCTGCACGTGTCCCTCTGCGCATATGCGCAGACCAGTAAGAGTTGCCTTCATGGCGGTGCAGGACTAATAGGTGACGCTGACGTTAATCGTGTCGGTGTAGGTGCCCGGGACGACCGTCACGCTGTTACCGCCGCCGGTAATACGCCCGTAGAGGGTGTAACTGTCCACCCCTCCGGCCGTAGAGGCGATCGGCAGCGCGGTGTTATTGGCAATCACGCTGTTAAACCCGCTGTCGCTGTACAGGCTGTATGCCACGCCCTGTGCCGCGTTGGCGGTGTTAACCAGATAGCGCGCAGGGGTTCCCGGGGTGCCGACAACGGTGCCGGGTGCGGTGGAGTTGGTGTTGCCGGTGATCGCCACCGTATAGCTGGCGGTCGTACACTGAATAGTGAAGGTGTTTCCGCCGCTGGCGCCGGTGAGCTGCGTGGTCAGAGTGGAAAACGTTGCGGGATGGGTGCCGAAATCCAGTGTCCCGAAGTTAATGCCGTTTTGCGTGGGCGATCCGTTTATCAGACAACCGTTCGTGAGCGTCAGCGTCGCGCCGATGGTGCCGCTACTGGTGACGGCCAGCGCCTGATGGGCCGTTGTCGCAGTCAGTAAGGTGCCTGCGCAGATCAAAAGGAGTTTTCTTTTCATTTACCACCCTCCAGAAGACGTCTCCGTTCCCTTGCCACGTTTTATTTTTGTCGTTCAAGATGTTAGCCCCGCTTAATGTTCCTCTGAGGGGGGTTATTGAGAATTTAGTTTACGGATATCGCTTCGACCACCTGCCCCTTAACGCATAAGCACTTTGTCTTATTGACTTCTTATTGCCTTAAATAACAGAGAGTTAAATTATTTTTTTCAGCATTTTCATGCTATCAGGAGAGAATATATCCATTAAAGTGTGATGCAGATCACAATATATCGTCAGAGCAATAACAACAAAATTAATAAAACTTAAAAAGGAGTTGTATCCCCCTACGCTTTGCGTCAATTTATGTGCCGAATAATTTCCCGCGTCGTAATAAAAAATTTATATGTATCGGTGCGGGCTACATCTGAAGCGCATAGAGGGTCTTTTTTCGTGGCAAGTGCAAACAAACTCACACTCTTCATCGTGATATTCATGCTGGCGGGTATTCTTTCAGGGGCAGCAATTCATGAATATGCATCTGCGGATGCCATCAAAGCCTGGTCGGATAATATTACCCTTCTGACCGATATTTTCCTGCGACTGATCAAAATGGTCATTGCGCCGCTGGTCTTCAGTACGCTCACCGTCGGCATTATGAAGCTGGGCGAAACCTCCACCATTGGCCGCGTGGGCGGCAAAGCGATGGTATGGTTTATCAGCTCATCCGTGCTCTCAATTCTGGTCGGCCTGTTTATCGTCACGCTGGAGCATCCGGGCAGCGGACTGAACCTGACCGTCCCGACCGAGGCGGTGGATACCGGTCTGGCCGTTGGGGGCATGACGCTGAAAGCGTTCCTGTCTCACACCATTCCGACCAGCATCGCGGGGGCGATGTCGAACAATGAGATCCTGCAGATTGTGGTGTTCTCAATGTTCTTCGGCATTGGCGGCGCGTCGCTGGGGCAGAAGTTCAACGCCCCGCTGGTGGCCGCGCTGGACGTGGTTTCTCATATTATGCTGAAGGTCACAGGCTACGTAATGTACGTTGCGCCGCTGGCCATTTTCGCGGCAATCTCCTCCGTCATCGCCACGCAGGGCCTGGGCATTCTGTTGAACTATGCCTCCTTTATTGGCGGCTACTATGTTGCCATTCTTCTCACCTGCATGGTGCTGCTGGCCGTGGGTTACATGGTGCTGAAAAAAGAGGTGTTCCGCCTGGTCAGCATGCTGAAAGATCCGGTTCTGGTGGCGTTTACCACCAGCAGTTCTGAAGCGGCCTACCCTAAAACGCTGGAGCAGCTGGAGCGTTTTGGCTGCTCGCGCAACATCGCCTCTTTCGTACTGCCGATTGGCTACTCCTTCAATCTGGTGGGGTCGATGGTGTACTGCTCTTTCGCCTCGATGTTTATTGCGCAGGCGTACAACATTCATCTGAGCTTCTCTGAGGTGACGGTGCTGATGCTGACCCTGATGCTGGCCTCAAAAGGGATTGCGGGCGTACCGCGCTCCTCGCTGGTGGTGCTGGCCGCGACGATCCCAAGCTTTAACATTCCGGTGGCCGGTATTCTGCTGTTGATGGGGATCGACCACTTCCTGGATATGGGCCGTTCCGCAATTAACGTGTTGGGTAATGGTATTGCGACCGCGATGCTGTCGCAGAATGAAGGTGCGCGGGAAGCGGACGCTGAAGCTGAGCTGGTAAAGCAGGAAGCGTAATGGCATGAAAAAGCCGGGTGACGGCTTCGCCTTACCCGGCCTACAAATAGCTCGAACACGTAGGCCGGGTAAGCGTCAGCGCCACCCGGCTTTGTTTTAGGCTACGTGACTCGCGGCGATATCCAGCAGCGCCATCTCATCGCTGTTCAGCAGCTTCTCAATGTTCACCAGAATCAGCATACGCTCGCCGAGCGCGCCCAGACCGGTCAGGTATTCGGTCGACAGCGTGACCGCAAACTCTGGCGCAGGACGAATCTGATCAGAGGTCAGGGAAAGCACGTCAGACACGCCATCCACCACGATCCCCACCACGCGCTGCCCCAGATTCAGGACGATCACCACGGTGTTGTCGTTGTAGTCAACGTCGCCCTGGCTGAACTTCACGCGCAGATCCACGATGGGCACAATGACGCCACGCAGGTTAGTGACACCTTTAATAAACGCAGGCGTGTTAGCGATGCGGGTAACCTGGTCGTAACCACGGATTTCCTGCACTTTCAGGATATCGATGCCGTACTCTTCATCGCCTAAAGTGAATACCAGAAATTCCTGTCCTGATGGCTCGCCCGCCAGTTTCGTTACATTACTCATACCGGTCATGTTATTACCTTCTACTTAATCAGGCGGCTGTGTACGCCACACGTTGTTCACGATTTAATCCCTGAAGCGCCGACACGTCGACGATCAGCGCCACGCTACCATCACCCAGAATGGTGGCGGCAGAAATACCCGGCACTTTGCGGTAGTTGCTTTCGAGGTTCTTCACCACCACCTGGTGCTGACCGATCAGCTGATCGACCAGCAATGCGTAGCGGCGGCCCGCGCTTTGCAGGATCACCACGATACCCTGCGTGGCCTCGGTCTTCGCCCCGTCCACTTCGAACACTTTCCACAATTCCACCAGCGGCAGGTACTCACCGCGAACCTCGAGCACGCGCTCCCCGCCCGCCAGCGGATGCAGATCTTCCTCACGCGGCTGGAGGGATTCCATCACGGCGTTCAGCGGGAGGATAAAGACTTCGTCCGCCACTTTGACGGACATGCCGTCGAGGATCGCCAGCGTCAGCGGCAGCAGGATGCGAATGGTCGTGCCGGAACCCTGTTTGGACTGGATCTCAACGTGGCCGCCCATCTCCTGGATGTTACGTTTCACCACGTCCATGCCCACGCCGCGCCCGGAGACGTCGGTCACCTGCTCTGCGGTAGAGAAGCCCGGTGCGAAGATCAGCATGCCCACTTCTTCGTCGGTCATGTTTTCATTGACCGCCATTCCCTGCGAAATCGCTTTTGCCAGGATGCGCTCGCGGTTCAGACCTGCGCCGTCATCGGTCACTTCAATGCAGATGTTTCCGCCCTGATGTTCCGCAGACAGGATCAGATTCCCGACCGGGGATTTCCCGGCGGCAATGCGGTTTTCCGGCAGTTCAATACCGTGGTCGAGGCTGTTACGCACCAGGTGCGTTAACGGGTCAATGATGCGCTCGATCAGGCTTTTATCCAGTTCGGTTGAGCTGCCCATCAGGGTCAGTTCAATCTGCTTGTTCAGCTTGCTGGCGAGATCGCGAACCAGACGCGGGAAGCGGCTGAAGACATATTCCATCGGCATCATACGGATGGACATGACCGATTCCTGCAGATCGCGGGCGTTACGCTGCAGCTGGCCCATGCTGGTAATCAAATCCCCGTGGGTGACCGGGTCGAGTTCGTTTGAACGTTGCGCCAGCATCGACTGGGTGATCACCAGTTCGCCCACCAGGTTAATCAGCTGATCAACCTTCTCAACGGCGACACGGATGCTGGTCGACTCGCTGGAGCGCGCGGCAGGTTTTTCACCACGGCCCGGTGCAGCAGCCTCTTTTGGCACCGCCTTCAGCGCCGGAGCCGCAGGCGCCACAGCCGGTGCGGCAGCCTGAGCGACAACAGCCGCCTCTTCCACAGCCGCAGGGGCATCAACCGCGACCGTTTCGGTTTCGAAGGCGATTTGATCGGCTTCAATCACAAAGCACAGCACCGCCACGATATCGTCCTGGCCAATACCGTCATCAAGCGTCGCGGCCAGGCTGTCTTTGCCTTTAACCACGTTGCTTAATTTCGCCAGGTTACCCAGCTCTTCTTCCAGCAGGTTAACTTCATTCTCTTTCAGGCGAGACAGCACCACGCGCAGTTTGCCCGCCGGTGCGTCGGCAGGGGCAGACGCCTGCGCGGCAACCGTATCCACAACGCTCAGTTTTGCGGCAGGAACCACGGCTGCGGCAACCTCACCTTTGGCTTCCAGCGCGAGCTGGCGCAGCGCATTGCAGATGTATTCAAAGCTGGCGGCA
The DNA here is from genome assembly GCF_000805795.1 of Enterobacter sp. FB. NCBI lineage: Bacteria > Pseudomonadati > Pseudomonadota > Gammaproteobacteria > Enterobacterales > Enterobacteriaceae > Enterobacter > Enterobacter sp. FB. The sequence goes on from NZ_JSZC01000013.1 coordinate 2,001,823, forward strand.
TCAGGCTCTGCCGAACTTTTATAGGCGTCGAGCTGTTCCTGCATAATATCTTTGGTTTCCAAAAACAGGTTGATAATGTCGGTATTGAGCTGCATCTCACCGCGTCGTGCTTCATCAAGCAGGTTTTCCATTAAATGGGTCGTTTCCTGCAGGATGGTAAATCCAAACGTTCCGGCTCCGCCTTTAATGGAATGCGCCGCACGGAAGATGGCATTGAGCTGCTCGGAATCCGGTGCTTCGGGCACCAAATCGAGCAAGTGTTGCTCCATATCGGCCAACAATTCGTCGGCTTCATCAAAGAATGTCTGGTAAAAATCGCTAATATCCATGCTCACGCTATCACCTCGGATTGGCTGGTGGCGATGTTGGAACGGCAGCCGAAGGAACGGCCCCAGGCTGTTTTAAATCGTCCAGTGACTCATTCTGACTTTCGGCGTTTTCATGCAGGATGGCCTGCTCCGCCTGCTGGTTCAGCACTAAAAGACTGATACGACGGTTGATGGCATCATCCGGCCCGCGGTCGGAAACGCGCATGGTTGCGGCCATGCCGACTACGCGCAGTACCTTGCCATCATCAAGCCCACCTGCCACCAGCTCGCGGCGCGAGGCGTTGGCACGGTCGGCAGAAAGTTCCCAGTTGCTGTATCCCTTCTCCCCACTGGCGTACGGGAAATCATCCGTGTGGCCTGACAGGCTGATTCGGTTAGGAATGCCGTTCAGCACCGGTGCAATGGCACGCAGAATATCGCGCATGTACGGTTCGACTTCCGCACTCCCGGTTTTAAACATCGGGCGGTTCTGGCTGTCGATAATCTGGATACGCAGCCCTTCCTGCACCAGGTCAATCTTCAGATGCGGTCGCAGCGCGCGCAGCTTCGGATCCGCTTCAATCAGCTGATCGAGATCGCCACGCAGTTTTTTCAGGCGCGCCTGTTCCATCTTTCGTTTCAGCTCGTCGATGTTCGGCTCTTTTTTCACCTCACCCTTCTGCTGGGTGTAATCATCGCCGCCGCCCGGGATCGGGCTTTCGCTGTTAGAGATACGCGGCCCGCCGGCCACCGCCGTTGCCAGCGGCGTGCGGAAATATTCGGCAATCTGGATCAGTTCTTTTGGGCTGGAGATGGAGATCAGCCACATCACCAGAAAGAACGCCATCATTGCGGTCATAAAATCGGCGTACGCGATTTTCCACGAGCCGTGCGCACCATGCCCACCGCCCTTGTGCTTGCGTTTTTTTACGATGACGATCGGATGGGACTGGTTTTTCATGCGTCCTCAGTTGTCGTCTGTTGGTTTGGGTTTTTCACCGCACGCACGTGTTCTTCAAGCTCGATAAACGACGGACGCTCGCTGGAGTAAAGCGTTTTACGGCCAAACTCAACCGCGATCGGTGGCGCATAACCGTTGAGGTTAGAGAGCAGCGTGATCTTCACGCACTGCATCATTTTGGTGGTTTCCGCGCTCTTCTGGCGCAGCACGCTGGCCAGCGGAGAGATAAAGCCGTACGCCAGCAAAATACCGAGGAAGGTTCCCACCATCGCATGGGCAATCAGCGCACCGAGCTCCGCTGCCGGACGGTCTGCCGAGGCCAGGGCGTGAACCACCCCCATGACCGCAGCAACGATACCGAATGCCGGAAGCGAGTCGCCGACCAGCGCCAGGCTGTTAGCCGGCACTTCCGATTCGCTTTCATGGGTTTCAATCTCTTCATCCATCAGCGCTTCGATTTCGAAGGTATTCATGTTGCCGCTGATGATCAGTCGCAGATAGTCGACGATGAAATCCAGCATCATGGCATCAGCGAGAATGCGCGGATAGCTGGCAAAAATTTCGCTCTCTTTCGGGTTTTCAATATCCCGCTCAAGCGAGAACATGCCCTGCTGACGCGACTTCGCCATCAGGCGATAGAGCAGTGCCAGCAGATCCATATACATGCTTTTGGTGTATTTTGAGCGACGGAACAGCAACGGAATTGCTTTCAGCGTGCCCTTGATCGATTTACCGTTGTTGCCAACGATAAAAGCCCCTACCCCTGCGCCGCCGATGATAATAAGTTCAGCCGGTTGATAGAGTGCTCCAAGGTGCCCGCCGGTCATCATGTAACCGCCGAAAACTGTACCGAGAACTACCAGGTAACCTAATAAGATAAGCACGACATCATCCTTCCGCTAGTGACTATGGCAAGGACGTCCAGCTCGCAGCGTTGACCGTTCGCGGGGTAAAAAAAAGCAGCGGTAATCGCTTACCGCTGCTGGAATCTTTCCCACACGTTCGGGTTAAACAGCTTGTTCGATCTGTTCATCCAGCAGTTGTGGAATAATATCGGCAGCATCCCGGGAAAGTTTACGTCTTTTTACTGCTCGGGAAGGAGGCTGACATAAACTACAGGCGAAGCTGCCTGCAGGTTGGTGAGCATGGGTAATGAAATTGCCGTTGCAGCAGTTGCAGCGCGACAGCTCAAGCATTCCGCTCTCAACAAAACGCACCAGCGTCCATGCGCGGGTCAGCGCCAGCAGAGGACCTTCTTCCTGCTGTGGGCATTGTTCAAGGTAAAGTTTGTAGGCTTTGATCACGGCGTCAACGCCGCTACACAAACCGGTTTTGAGAAGATACTGCCAGGCATTACAGAACATGGAAGCGTGAATATTCTGCTCCCACGTCATAAACCAGTCGGTAGAAAACGGCAGCATGCCTTTCGGCGGGGGACTACCACGTAACTCTTTGTACAGTTTGATGAGACGACCACGGCTCAACTGCGTCTCGCTTTCCAGCATTTGTAAACGAGCACCCAGCGTAATCAGCTCCATGGCCAACTGTATGTCACGCGCTTCCTGAACAATGCTTTTCTCGCTCATTGCTAGGCCCTTTTCTTACGGGCTACGTCATCAGGCTGGCTGATTTCGTTAAGCAAGCGAGTAGAGAGAAGAATACCGGTATGGATCTGTTGAAGATCGTCTACACGGGACTCCTGCGTCAGACGCGTTATAGTCTGAGAGTCATCGAAACGGAACTGGCAAACCAGTTGATTCGTTTCAGCCAGTTTAACCATCTGCGGGAGGGTTAAACCACCCAGCATGGTTGCCATCTCTTCGTTAATACCCAGACGAAACATCGCGGACGCCTTGTCCTGACTAATCAAACGCTGCGCGAGCAGTAAATACGACAAATTGATGTCATAGATATGTTTTAGCAACTCGGATGTATGCATTGTTCCCATCCCGAATAACCAACTATTATTTTTATGCGGAAAGACCGCACCCCGTGATGTCGCCGGGAAATCACCCGGTATAAAAAAGAAAAGGCTAAATGCATAGTTGAATTTAGGTTTGTATTCATCGAAACGCGTAAGAGAGGAAACGCGAATGCGTCTCTTACATGTTTTATCATTTCTTACAAATAACTAAGATTTTTCCTAATTCGACGCAAACTCTACTCGTCAGTTTTGACACATACAATCCAGCCATCCTCAAATTTAAAAAAAATGTGATCTACGTCACACAATTTAAGTGAATATGACCCATAAATCCATCAGTATGACTTGTAATTTGTTCAATTATTAACCAATCGACACTGTTTTGTATTCTTAATTGACGAATACTCATGCAGAAGGGGGATCAGAACTGGCATGCAACGTGCTTTTCCTCGGGTGGGCGTCGCGCGGAAACATTTACATCATTCACCCCTCCGGGAAACATTTTTCTTACTGTGAAAAAACATAGAGTTATGCAGGCAGCCCAAAAAAGATGTTTCAGAGCGTGATCATTCGAAATGATTTTGTAACGCATCAAAACGATTCAACAGTCAAGGCATAAAATTGTGTGATTTACGTTAAGTTGTTAATTTTTTTCATTTAGGCGCATTTTTCAGTTATTCTTCTTATAAGAATAATTAATGAATAATTATGATAAGCTTCACACTAATGTCGTAATCAGCCCTTGCAGAACCCGGAAAATCGCGGTAAAGGTGATCAAACGCTGTCAGTCAGACACCCAAGGAGTGCGCCATGAGTTACTCCCATCTACTTGTTTCTGTTGCCGTTTCCCCAGAAAGCCATCAACTCGTCGCCCGGGCAGTTTCCATTGCCAGACCTCACAATGCCCGCATCAGCCTCATCACGCTTGCGGCCGAACCCGAGATGTATAATCAGCTGGCTGCCCCCATGCTGGAGGATATTCGTGAGGTACTTCAGGAGGAAACGCAGCAATTTCTGCGCGAGCTGGTCGAAAAGGCACACTATCCTGTCTATGAAACTGTAATTGCGACAGGAGAACTTAATGCCCATGTTCTCGACATGTGTCGTAAACAGAATATTGATTTAGTGATATGCGGGAATCATAACCACAGCTTTTTATCGCGCGCGGCCTGCGCGGCGAAATCCATTGTCGCATCAAGTCAGGTTGACGTGTTATTAGTGCCGCTTGGGGGGCGTTAACCCCCCAGGGAAATATCAGGCAAGTTTAGGGAAAGTTGCGATCTTTTTTTGTAAATCGCCTTCATGGCTTTGTGGGGCGATATCGCGGAGATCCTGAATAAAACGCGCCTGCCAGTGGTTAATATCGTTCTTCCGGATCGTCTCCATCATTTCAGCATGGCGGGAAATACGTTCCGTGAGCGGCATGGTCAGCGCGCGGTTCAGGGCATTCGCCACGTCATCGCGATCGTAAGGGTTCACAATCAGCGCCGAGGTAAGCTCATTTGCGGCCCCGGCAAACTGGGATAGCACCAGAACACCCGGATCGGCGGGGTCCTGCGCTGCCACATACTCTTTCGCGACCAGGTTCATCCCGTCGCGCAGCGGCGTCACCAGGCCAACGTCCGCATAGCGGAAGACCTTCATCAGGATCTTGCGGTCGAAGTGCTGATTCAGATAAAACAGCGGCGTCCAGCCCAGCTGCCCGTAACGGCCATTAATGCGCCCGGCTTCTGTCTCCAGCTGATGGCGAATATCCTGATAGGCCTGAACCTCACCGCGCGACGTCGGCGCAATCTGGGTATAACGGATTTTACCGTGATGCTCCGGATATTTATCCAGCAGCGTTTCATACGCCAGGAAGCGTTCCGGCAGCCCTTTAGAATAATCAAGACGCTCGACCGAGAAGATATTTTTCACGTGCTTGAGTTCATTCTTAAGCTGCGCCAGCTTCGGCGGCAGCGGGCCGGAGGCCTGCTCCGCGATTTCGTCAGGTTCAATCCCTATTGGATACACTTCGGTGTGGAACGTTTTTCCCCACGCCGTATGGGTTTTCCCGCCTTTGGTCACCAGACGCGCTTTCCCTGACACGGAGTCAAGGAATGCCAGGCGGTCATTTTCCGTCTGGAAGCCCAGCAAATCGTAGTCACACAGCGCTTCCAGCAACTCTTCATGCGGCGGGAGCGCGGTAAAAATTTCCGGCGTCGGGAACGGGATGTGCAGGAAGAAGCCAATCCGGTTATTCACTCCCCTCTTTCGCAGCTCTCTGGCGAACGGCAGCAGGTGATAATCGTGGATCCATAAAATATCGTCTTCCTCTATCAATGGCAGCAGTTTATCCGCCAGCAGCGCATTCACGCGCGCGTAGCCTTCGAAGGATTCACGCTGGAATTTGACCAGGTCAAGACGATAGTGAAACGCCGGCCACAGGACGGCATTCGAGAACTGCGAGTAATACTCGTCGTAGTCTTTCTCTTTCAGTGCAAACGACGCCCACGTGATGTTCCCGCGCGTCACTTTTTTGAGCGGTTTCTCTTCTTCACTGATTTCTCCGCTCCAGCCAAACCACAGCCCACCAGCGGCTTTCAAGGCACCTAACACCCCTACCGCCAGGCCACCCGCACTGGCTTTTTTATCATCAGGCGGTGCGATTCGGTTAGAGACGACGACTAAGCGACCCATAATGGTTTCCCCCTTTGTTTTGCGCTATTTGTTGTTGTTGCTGGTTAGCGATATCAGATACCCACTGCCAGACGCTGGCGACATCCGCCAGCCGCCATTCGGCGACAGTGTCACCAGGCCCTACCTTAACGGCGATCCCTCCGGCCTGATTAACCACACGGAACCCGGCCTCGTCGGTCAGGTCATCCCCTAAGAAAACAGGCGTCCGGCCCTTAAATGGCGCCTCCGCCATAAATGCGGCGATGGCAGCGCCTTTATTAATCCCCTTTGGTTTTAACTCCACCACGCATTTACCCGGTTGCAGCGCCAGCTGTGGATGCGCATCCGCAACCGTCTGAGCAAGCGCGAGCACGGCATCTCCGTGCTGCGGTGCCTGGCGATAATGCAGGGCAAAGGCCATGCCTTTGGCTTCCAGCTCGGTGCCAGGCAGGTCGGCCAGCGCAGCAGAGAGCCGCTTCTGGAGCGTTTGCGTAAGTGCGTCGGGGAGTGAAACGATATGCGTTTGATCATGGATGTCGCGGCGCTCCGCTCCGTGTACACCGGCCAGCGGAAAGTGGTATGGACTGGCGAGCAGATCCAGCTCGGCCATTGAGCGCCCTGATATCAATGCCAGTGCTCCCTCATTCATGAGCGAGAGCTGATGCAAATCCTGTAACACCGCCTCCGGAATAGACACCTGATCGGGGTGCGGTTTTATCCCGGCGAGCGTGCCGTCGAGATCAAAAAAGAAAGCATAATGTCCGGGCAGTACAGGCGGTGCGGTTAACAAGTCAGCCACCCTTTTCCTCCTTACGGTTGACGAGAGGTAAACGCCTTTACCTCTTTCATAGCCATGTAAGTATAGACAGTGTGACGTCGCTCGCCATTTGACAACCGCCCCGCCAGTTTTACTGGCGGGGCGGTGAAGGGGTCAACTATGGTTATAAGTTGAGCAATAAAAGAGGTGCAAAACGGTTACACGGTACGCTTCGCTTTTTGCTTGTAACGGTCGAAAATCACCGCTGCCAGCAGGATCAGACCACGCACCACGTACTGCGAGAACGGCGAAATATTCAGCAGGTTCATGGCGTTCTCTACCGTGCCCAAAATCAGGATACCGGCCACCACATATGAGATTTTTCCGATGCCTCCCTTGAGGGAAACGCCCCCTAACACGCAGGCCGAAATAACGATCAGCTCATAACCAATAGAGGTCATTGGCTGGCCGCTGGTCATACGCGACGCCAGAATAATCCCCGCCGCGGCAGAAACCAGCCCCGAGAGCACAAAGATAATAATCTTGGTGCGCACCACCGGCACCCCGGCCAGACGGGCGGCCTCTTCGTTACCGCCAATCGCCAGCGTATTACGGCCAAAGGTGGTCCGGTTAAGCAGGAAGCCGAACAGGATCAGGCAGGCCACGGTCAGCCAGATAGGCGCAGGCAGACCCAGCCAGTTGGCGTAACCCAGCGTAAAGAAACGCTCGTCTTCAATCCCCACCGCTTTACCGTCGGAGATGATATAGGCCAGCCCGCGGACAATTTGCATTGTCGCAAGCGTCGTGATCAGGGCGTTAATCTTCAGGCGCGCGATAACAAAACCGTTCACCAGGCCGCTGATGACGCCGAGTAACAGACCGGCAAAAACGCCAATCCACAGGCTCTCCGTCATGTTGATCACCACGGCCGTCGTAACGCCTGCACAGGCAATCACCGACGCCACCGACAGGTCAAAATCGCCGGAGGCCAGACAGAACAGCATCCCGCAGGCCACCATCCCGGACATGGAGATGGCGAGACCCAGCCCCTTCATATTAATGAAGGTGGCAAAGTTGGGGACAAAGATCGCGCAGGCGACGAACAGTGCGGCAAACACCACCAGCATGCCGTACTGATCCCAGATACGCCCAACGCTCAACGCCGACTTCGACTTCGGCACTCCGGATGTAGTAACAGAGGACATCATTAACTCCTTACTCAGGCGACGGCCTGGCTAACTTTAGGCATGGCGAGGTTCAACGCCTGTTGTTCATTCGCCTGTTCATGAAGTAATTCGCCGGCAATTTCGCCTTCACGCATCACCACAATGCGGTCGGCCACGCCCAGCACCTCCGGCAGATCGCTGGAGGCGAAGAGCACCGCCACGCCGCGTTTTGCCAGCTCATAGATCACGTTATAAATCTCGTGTTTTGCCCCCACGTCGATACCGCGCGTCGGCTCATCCAGCAAGATGACCTTCATATCCTCCGACAGCCAGCGGCCCAGAATGGCCTTCTGCTGGTTTCCGCCTGACAGATTCATGATCAGCTGTTCCGGACCCGGCGTTTTGATATTCAGTGAACGAATATGGTGGTCGGCATTGCTCGACTCCCAGCTATCGTTTATCAGGCAACCTGCGCGAATAAACTTACGGCGGGCGGAAATATTGATGTTGTCGCGTACCGAGTGCACCGGAATAATACCCTCTGCTTTCCGGTCTTCCGGACAGAGCATCATCCCTGCCCCGATTGCGTGAGCCGGTTTCTGAATGTCTACCCGCTCGCCGTCAATGGAGACCTGCCCATCGGTAATACGGGTACCGCCGAACAGCCCTTTCATCAATTCGCTACGCCCCGCGCCTACCAGACCAAACAGGCCGACGATTTCACCGCTGCGTACGGATAACGAAATCGGCGTTCTGACGCCCGGCGCTTTTACGCTATCGAGGCGCAGACGCTCAGGGCCGTACTGGCGAGGCTGCCAGTGATAGATATCACCCAGATCGCGTCCGACCATCGCCTGAACAAGCTGGTCATGGTTCACCTGCGCCATGTCGGTAAAGGTGCGCACATAGCGTCCATCTTTAAACACGGTGATGGCATCGCTGAGAGCAAAAATCTCTTCCATGCGGTGCGAAACGTACAAAATCGTCCGGCCTTCCTGACGCAATTCGCGGATCACGCGGAACAGATTTTCGATTTCACGCTTAGAGAGCGAACTGGTGGGTTCATCGAAGGCAATTATTCTGGCGTTACGCGCCAGTGCCTTGGCAATTTCAACCATCTGCCACTGGCCGATGGAGAGATATTTCAGCGGCGTCTGGGGATCGACGTCCAGCCCCAGGTGTTTTAGCTGCAGCCCCGCTTCATAATTAAGTAGCGAACGATTCACCACGCCGCCTTTGTGCGGGAGCTGTCCTAAATAGATGTTTTCCGCCACGGTCATCTCAGGGATGAGGTGCAGCTCCTGATAGATAATGGCCACCCCGGCATTGAGCGCCGCCGTGGTATCGGCAAAAGAGACCTCTTCGCCGCGGATCGCCAGCGTGCCGGTTGTTGGCGAGTAGTTGCCGCTGAGGATTTTCAACAGCGTGGATTTTCCCGCACCGTTTTCCCCCATCAGGGCGTGAACCTGGCCGGCATAGCAGTCGAAGCTGATATCGGTCAGCGCGTTCACACCGGGGAAGGTTTTCCCGATGCCGCGAAAAGAGAGATACGGATCAGACTGTCGCATAACGTCTCCGTGATTCCTGTAGTGTGTACGTCAGGCCCCTCACGCAGGATGAGGGGCACAATCACCGCGTATTACTTCCCGCCCAGTCCTTTTTTTGCCAGCTCCTCTTTGAAGTTGTCGCGGGTGATGAGCACCACGTCGGTCACTTCGGTAAATTTCGGCGGTTCAGCCCCTTTGGTGACCCAGTTGTAAAGCATCTCGCTGGATTTATAGCCGTGAACGTCCGGGCTTGGCAGCAGTGAGCCGTAGAAGCCGGTGGCCTGCGCTTTGGACAGCTCGCTGACGGCGTCAACGCCGTTGATGCCAATCCCGATCACGTCAGGCGCTTTAAAGCCCTGGCCTTCCGTCGCGCGTACCCCACCCAGCACGGTGTTGTCGTTCATGCCGACCACCAGCCAGTGTTTGACCTCCGGATGCTGAACCAGCATGGAGTTGGCGGCGTCGAAAGCGCCCGGGATATCGTTAGATTTGGTGGGGACTTTGTAGATTTGTTTTTCCGGGAAACCGGCCGCCTTCAGCGCGTCCATTGACCCGGTTGTACGACGACGCGCCGTGTCCAGCTCATCCGCTGTAATAGCCATCACTGCGGTCTCTTTGACGTCCCAGCCGCGTTTTTGCATCTCTTTATAGAGTTCCTGGCCCTGACGTTCGCCGATTTTTGTCGCGGCCATCATTACCAGCGGGACGCTGTCCATCGGCTTGCCTTTGGCGTTCACGAACTGATCGTCAACGGCAATGACCTTCATGTCGTAACCGCGGGCTTTTGCCGCGATGGCCGAGCCCAGCTTTGGATCCGGCGTACAGATAACGAAACCTTTCGCACCGCTGGCCGCCAGGCTGTCGATGGCGTTCAGGGTTTTCTCACCGTCAGGCACGGCGATTTTAATCACTTCAAAACCTAAATCTTTCCCGGCCTTATCGGCGAATTTCCACTCCGTCTGGAACCAGGGCTCTTCGGGCTGTTTTACCAAAAAACCGAGTTTTAAATTCTCAGCAATAGCGGATTGTGACATAACGGCAGCCAGTCCGATGGCCGCCAACGCTTTAGTAAATTTGTGCATGGTAAACTCCAGCTTTAGCTTTCTTTTCTGTAGGGAATATGTGCGTGCTTCTTATTTAATCGGACTTAAAACAAGGCATTAGCGCTTACCTCGTTATAAGCGTTATTGCTGGTGATAGTTTTAGCGGGAAATTAATCATCCATAAGAGAGCCCCATCACACCGCAGAATTACAGTAATTGCGTACATAAATTCAGCGAAAAATGACATAAAAAAGGCAGTATTTGTCAGACAAATGAAATGAGGGTAAGCAGGATTATCCATAAGATTAGCTAAGATATCCCTGATGCCCCGGATCGGGCACGAGAACGCCGGACGTCAGAAAAGTGCAGTATGTTTTTCATCAAAAATGCCACACGCACTGAAAATTATTTACTCCACAGAATTTGATTTAGCGCAATTTTATTAATGCACCTGATATACGGAATAATTAATCCGTGATTCATTTTTTTACAGAGCATTATTCCGGTTTAATATTCCCGAAAGAGTAACAGCATATCTCTTCGATAAAAAATGTTGATTATCAGAGGATTACCTAAACACCGATCTATGGCGAGCTAATTGTATTTCTGTACTATATTAAAGTTTGTAATGTATGGTAAACACAGCCAATTTAAGAGTTTTCTTAGACCAAAGACAAGGGTATGCTTATTTATATCGAACACAGGAAGTGAATTTCGGTCGACTTCGTTTACTGCAGAAAGCGTATTTCTGCTCTTTTTCTTCGTACTTGCCTGGTGCTCAGGTTAAGCAACGGACATCACGTCCCACCGTCAATAAGGATATGAGTATGGCTACCCAAACGATGATGCAAAAACTTAACGCGCAGATGAACCTTGAGTTCTACGCCTCCAACCTGCACCTTCACTTAAGTGCCTGGTGCGCTGAGAATAGCCTCACGGGCTCTGCCACCTTCTTTCGCTCTCAGGCACAAAGTAACGTCACCCATATGATGCGCGTTTTTAACTTCCTGAAAGCTGCCGGGGCAAACCCTGTCGTTAAAGCCCTTGATGGGATAAACGAGAGCTACTCTTGTCTGGAAGAACTGTTTCAGAAAACGCTTGAAGAGTATGAACAACGCTGCAGCACCCTCAACAAACTGGCCGATGAAGCCAAAGCGCAGCAGGACATTACGACGCTGAGATTCTTACGCGATATGGATAAAGAGCAGCAGCAGGATGGCCTGCTGCTGAAGACGCTGGCGGATGAGCTGCATAACGCGCAGCAGGCAGGCTTATGTCCTGAGCAAACCGACCGTCACCTGCTCGACATTGTGGCGGTGCAGCACCACTGAGTTTCTGGCCTGCTTCCGTCCCGGGGAGCAGGTCCCCTTCCCCTCTCCAACCTTCTGCTTTTGCTGAAATTTAACAAATCAGATCTGGCTCCCAATGATTAACCACACAACGTGTGATGATTTATTTAATTACATAATCATTGACGAGGGAGCATCATGATCACCATTGAGTTTGTTGTCATTCTCCTCTGCCTGCTGACGGGTACGCGTTTCGGCGGTATGGGGCTTGGGTTAATCAGCGGTATTGGTCTTTTTATTTTATGTTTCGTCTTTGGTCTGCAGCCGGGTAAACCCCCGGTTGACGTCATGTTGACCATCCTCGCGGTGATTGGCTGTGCCGCTACCCTGCAAACGGCGGGCGGTCTCAACGTCATGATGCAGTTTGCGGAACGTCTGCTGCGCAAACACCCGCAGCACATCACCCTGCTCGCTCCGTTTACCACCTGGATGCTGACCTTTCTGTGCGGCACCGGCCATGTGGTCTACACCATGTTCCCGATTATTGCGGATATCGCCCTGAAAAAAGGGATCCGCCCGGAGCGCCCTATGGCCGTGGCGTCGGTCGCGTCGCAGATGGCGATCACGGCCTCCCCCGTTTCCGTTGCCGTCGTGTCGCTGGTGTCCATCCTGGCAGCCCAGCATGGGTTCGGCCACGCGTGGGGAATTCTGGAAATTCTCGCCGTGTCGGTTCCTGCTTCACTTTTCGGCGTGGCTATTGCTGCACTGTGGAGTTTACGCCGCGGGAAAGATTTGGCGGACGACATGGAGTTTCAGGAAAAGCTAAAAGATCCTAAGCAGCGCGAGTTTATCTACGGCGGAACAGAGACGTTGATGAATCAGCATTTCCCAAAACAGGCCTACTGGTCCACGTGGATTTTCTTTGCCGGCATTGCCGTGGTCGTTCTGCTGGGGGCCTTCCCTGAGCTGCGCCCCGCCTTTGAACTGAAAGGCAAAATGACGGCGCTGTCGATGAACCTTGTCATCCAGATGATGATGCTAATTGCGGGTGCCGTGATGCTGATGGCCTGTAAGGTCAATGCCTCCGCGATTTCCAACGGCGCGGTGTTCAAGGCCGGTATGGTTGCGATCTTCTCGGTATTCGGCGTGGCGTGGATGAGCGATACCTTTTTCCAGGCGCATCTCGACGAGTTAAAGCTGGCCCTGGAAGGCGTGGTGAAAAGCCACCCGTGGACATATGCGATTGTGCTGTTTCTGGTGTCAAAACTGGTGAACAGCCAGGCGGCGGCGCTGACGGCGGTTGCGCCGATGGGGTTGATGTTGGGCATCGACCCGAAAATGCTGATCGCCTTTTTCCCGGCGTCCTACGGCTATTTTGTCCTGCCGACCTATCCCAGCGATTTGGCCTGCATCGGCTTTGACCGGTCAGGCACGACCCGCATCGGTAAATTTATCATCAACCACAGCTTTATTTTGCCAGGGCTGATTGGGGTAAGCTGCGCGTGTGCCGCGAGCTACCTGCTGATCCAGACGTTCTTCTGATAACATCAAAGGGCGACGCATGCCGTCGCCCATTTCCCTGCGTCAGTGGGACTCACCCTGCGGCGTGAATCGCAGCTCGATCAGCGCGATGGCTTTCTGGATCGCACGAAGCGTTACCGGGTCAGCGGCAGCAGGATGGCTGGCAAAATCGATGTTTTTCAGCTGGGTAGACATCTTCTCGCGCACTTCAACCGGCGCAATCACGTCCAGAACATCCAGGATTTGTTTGATAACCAGCTGGCAGGCGACAACGTCAGAGACCAGTTCCTGATCGGCGCTCAGGTTTTGTGACATGGGGTTTCTCCTTATTTAAAGGCCGCCATAGTATCAAAACACGCCCCCTGACATCTTCCCTTCAACGTCTGCAGGTATAAAAAAACCTGCCGAAGCAGGTTTTTTTTATCAGAACATGGCGCCCGGCGGCACGTCTTTGAACGTGCGGCAGTAATTGGCCCACATACTTTTCAGGATTTTGCGCAGTTTCACAGTGATGCTCCATCAACTTGTTATACAACTTTATCGTCAATGCGCCTATAATATGACCATCATCACAAAAATCAATGCTTTTGTGATAGAAATCACAATTTAATCAGAATGGGGTCTGATCGCGTTCACCATCGACCCGTTGCGAAGAGTGAGGGCAGATTGTCCGGCTATTCCAGCCATTGCGGCGGGCATCTGCGGGTACGATAACGTATTTCCATCCACTCAGAGCGAACCATGAAAAGAGTCATTGTAGCCGGCACACTCCTCCTGCTCGCGGGGTGCAGCATTAACCGCCAGGCTGAAGTCAGCAGCCTCGATGCGCCGAACGGCATCGTCCGCCTTAACTACGGTCAGGCAGCGCTGCAAAATGCGTATTCCGATGAGTATGTGAATAACGGTACGGCGGCAAAAGCGTGTCAGAGCATGGGGTACGCCACTGCCTCAGCCTATGGTCAGCCCATTAAAACCTGCACCCTCATTAGCGGCTCGTTGTGTCTGAACGAGAGCGTGACTATCCAGTATAAATGTATGGGTTATGCCGTGAACCCTAAGTCAAACAATCCGTGGTATTAATCCAGACTGCCAGCGCAGGCTGGCAGTTTATTTCATTACGAACAAAAACAATTCTCATTAATAAATGATAAAATCGCCAATGCGTTTTATTCCCATTCGTATTTTAAATAAATAAAATAAATATTTTACTTTTTGCAAATAATTAAATAACAAATTATAGTGTCGCTCATTGTGAACCAGAAATAATAACCCGGAGCGCCACCATGCTGAAAACTGAAATGTTCGACAAGCTCAACGCACAAATGAATCTTGAGCTGTATTCATCCCTTCTCTACCAGCAGATGAGCGCCTGGTGCAGCTATCACAGCTTCGAAGGCGCTGCCGCGTTTCTGCGTCGTCACGCGCAGGAAGAGATGACCCACATGCAGCGTCTGTTTGATTATCTGACGGATACCGGCAGCCTGCCGCGCATTGAAACCGTGGCATCACCATTTGCTGAATATAATTCTCTCGATGAACTGTTCCGCGCCACCTACGAGCACGAGCAGCTGATCACCCAGAAAATTAACGAACTGGTTCATGCCGCGATGACCAGCCAGGATTATCCAACCTTCAATTTCCTGCAGTGGTATGTCGCCGAACAGCATGAAGAAGAGAAGCTGTTTAAATCCGTGCTGGATAAATTATCTCTGGTGGGGAAATCAGGCGAAGGTCTTTACTTTATTGATAAAGAACTTTCCACGCTGGATACGCAGAATTAATTTCAACGCGGTGCGGGTTCCCTGCACCGCGTTAATTTACATACACCCAGCGCAGCTGGTGCAGCGCCAGTCGTGAGGATTCACGGCCTGGTAAAAATAGCGGTAGCTGGCCGTCTCCAGCGCAATACCCATCTCGAAAAACATATCCGTCAACCAGTCGACATTCGCTATGATCCACTCATCTTCCTGTAAGCCTTGTGCAAAGGTCTCATCCTCAGGATCAATAACCGAATAGATTCCCCAGGTGCCCATATCTTTTTCGCGGCGGGACTCCGGAAGTATCAGGGGCTGGTTCTGCCAGTGGATTATCCAGTGGCCATGGCACAACAGGTTGCCTCCACGGCTCCATGCCGCGGTAAAAGGATTCTCCCCCGCCATAAAACCCTCACTTTATTTGATAATTTATATTTATTGTTTACGTTACGCCGAAATGTTGCTCAGCAACATTGCCCTCATGTAGTAGGCGGAAGCCTATAAAGGGTCAGAGGAATATTAATGTGTAAAACATTCATTACACTTATTGTAACGGTGATTTGACGAGTTACAGCTTTTCCCTTACTCTGCGCCGCAGATTTTGTCGCGGTTAAGAAGCGTTGTAGAGGAAAGCGTGAAAAACAGAACTCTGGGAAGTATTTTTATCGTCGCCGGAACGACGATTGGCGCAGGAATGCTGGCAATGCCTCTGGCAGCCGCGGGCGTGGGATTTGGCATGACCCTGCTGCTGCTGGGGACGCTCTGGGCGCTGATGTGCTACACCGCCCTGCTGTTGCTTGAGGTTTACCAGCATGTGCCCGCCGATACCGGTCTGGGTTCCCTCGCGGCGCGCTACCTGGGACGCTACGGCCAGTGGATAACCGGCTTCAGCATGATGTTCCTGATGTACGCCCTGACCGCCGCCTACATCAGCGGGGCCGGGGAGTTGATCGCTTCCAGCGTTAACGACTGGTTTGGGTCTGACATTACCCCGGCGACGGGCGCCATCTTCTTTGCGCTCATCGGCGGCGGCGTGGTCTGCGTGGGAACGTCGCTGGTGGATCTGTTTAACCGTTTCCTGTTCAGCGCCAAAATTCTGTTCCTGATTGTCATGCTGGTCCTGCTGGCACCGCATGTTCATCAGGTCAATCTGCTGTCGCTGCCGCTGGAAAAAGGGCTGGCGCTTTCCGCCATCCCGGTCATTTTCACCTCGTTTGGCTTCCACGGCAGCGTGCCGAGCATCGTCAGCTATATGAACGGCGATATTCGCAAGCTGCGCCGCGTCTTTGTTATCGGCAGCGCGATCCCGCTGATTGCCTACATTTTCTGGCAGCTGGTGACCCTGGGCAGCATCGACTCTTCAACCTTTATTGGCCTGATGGCACAGCACGCAGGCCTGAACGGTTTTCTGCTGGCGCTGCGCGAGGTCGTCACCTCCCCGCACGTGGAGCTGGCGGTACACCTCTTTGCCGACCTGGCGCTGGCAACCTCGTTTCTGGGCGTGGCGCTTGGCCTGTTTGACTATCTGGCCGACCTGTTCCAGCGCCGCAATACCGCCGCAGGACGATTACAGACCGGGGCCATCACCTTCCTGCCGCCGCTGGCCTTTGCGCTGTTTTATCCACGCGGGTTTGTGATGGCGCTGGGGTATGCGGGGGTGGCGCTCTCGGTCCTTGCCCTGCTCCTCCCCTCCCTGCTGGCGTGGAAGAGCCGCCAGCAGCATCCGCAACAGGGTTACCGCGTGGCGGGAGGAAAACCGCTGCTGTGCATTGTGTTTGGCTGTGGCGTGGTGATTATTCTGGTGCAGGTACTGATTGCGGCGGGAATGCTGCCGGAAGTGGGTTAATGAAAAAAGGGGCTGTCATCAGCCCCTTTTTTTATCAGTGCAAACAGCAGCTCTTGAACTTCTTCCCGCTGCCGCAAGGACACGGATCGTTACGCCCAACCTTCGTGCCGTTCACCATCGGCTTCTTCACCTCCGGCTGCTGCGGATTGTTCACCCAGTAGTTATACAAGCGCAGCGCCGCAGGCTGAATGCGTTCAATGCTGGCGGTATATTCTTCTTCGGTCAATTCATCCAGCTGGTCGCCGATCTCTTCGCTACCGTGCAGCGCAATCACATCCAGATCGGCCTTCAGCTCGTTCGGCAAGGCTGACCAGTCCGTCAGCGCCACGCCGCGCATGTAGCCGTAGCACCACTCTTCCACCACGGTATAGCTCTCACCGTCAATGTCGTTATAGCCAAACATCGGTTCAAACTGGTCCGGATATTCGCTCAGGCGCTCGGCAATATCGTTCATATGCTTAAAGCAAAGATCGATAAAACGGTTCATCTCGCGATCGTTTTTCCAGCGCGGAATGTATTTCTCGCCACCCCACACCGCCACCAGCCAGGTATCTGGCTCAACGACAACAGGACCGGAAAGCACCGCGGTAAACATGCCGTCCAGTTCAGACACGTCAAGCACGGACGCATCGTCATGACCGTAAGAGATTAACGTCTCTTCAAGCCACGCCATTTCGCTTTCATTTAATGGGCCTTCAGTCATCGCTGACACTCCTGATAAAAAGGAAACGATCCTAACACATATCTCACGCCTTTCCGGGCTGAAGTTTAGGTCTTTATTGCTGCAAAAACGTGCAAATCGTGACCTTTGCACAACTTATGGGCTTTATTGTTAACGATATGTGATCTCCGCTGTAATTTCTTCTTCTCCCGCAAGGCGGCATAACGCGGCGCTCTATACTCAAACATGTCACAGGCCCGTCAATGGGTTAACCATTCTGGCAACGTTTTTGCTTAATGTTCTTCGCGCGACGCTGCGCAAGGAAACCTCGCCGTATATGCAGGATGCCGTCTGTATCTTGTTCGTTTAGTGCATTTTGTTCTTGCTCGTGTTTCGGATTGGCTGCGCCGTCGGGCGTTCGGGTTTACGCCGTGGTGCAAAAACCTCTTTGCTAAGGAACATAATAATGTCGCTGAAATTTATCAGAACTCCGCTTTCTCTCGTGTTGGCCGGTTGCCTGGTGACGGCGTTTTCCGCCAGGGCAGATATCGTGATTGGCGTGGCCGGGCCGTTCACGGGTCCTAATGCCACCTATGGCGATCAGTACTGGCACGGCGCAACGCAGGCCGCTGAAGACATTAACGCCGCCGGCGGCATTAACGGCGAGAAGATCAAACTGGTTCAGGGGGATGACGCCTGCGAGCCTAAGCAGGCGGTGGCGGTGGCCAACCGCTTAGTCGACCAGGATAAAGTCAACGCCGTGGTCGGTCATTTCTGTTCCTCTTCCACCATGCCCGCCTCCGAGGTTTACAGCGATGCGGGGATCATCGCTATTACCCCCGGTTCAACCAACCCGCTGATTACCGAACGCGGCATGAACGACATGTTCCGCATGTGCGGCCGCGATGACCAGCAGGGCCAGGTGGCCAGCGACTTCATCATCGACAAGCTGAAAGCCAAACGGGTGGTGATTATTCACGATAAAGACACCTATGGTCAGGGCCTGGCTGACGCCACCAAAGCGGCGCTGGCGAAACGCGGGGTTCAGGATGTGATGTACGAGGGGTTATCCCGCGGTGAAAAAGACTTTAACGCGCTGGTCACTAAGATCGGCGCGCAAAAACCGGACGTCGTGTTCTTCGGGGGCTGTCATCCGGAAGCCGGCCCGCTGGTTCGCCAGATGCGTGAGCAGGGCGTGCAGGCGAAATTCTTCTCCGGGGACTGTATCGTCAACGAAGAGATGGTGACCGCGGCGGGCGGCCCGCAATATACCAATGGCATTTACATGACCTTCGGTAAAGATCCGCGCCTGATCCCGGACGGCAAAGCGGTAATCGAGAAATTCCGCGCCGGTAAATTCGAGCCGGAAGGTTACACCCTCTACTCCTACGCCTCGGTACAGGCGATTGCCGCGGCCTTCAAGGCCACCGGCGGCAAGGACTCTGCCAAAGCCAGCGAGTGGCTGAAGGCCAATTCCGTCGACACGGTGATGGGCAAAAAAGCCTGGGACAGCAAAGGCGATCTGAAAGTCTCTGACTACGTGGTTTACCAGTGGGACGACAAAGGAAAATATAAGGAAGTGGAGTAACGGGACGGAGTCACGCTCAACGTCGATGGGCTCGCCCGTCGGCGCGTAATAAACATCAGGCTGCGCGGCTCGCGCAGCCTATAAAACGAGCGCGCTAAAATGAGTACATTCTTCCTGCAACAGTTAATCAATGGCTTAACGCTGGGTTCCGTCTACGGCCTGATCGCCATCGGCTACACCATGGTGTACGGCATTATCGGCATGATTAATTTCGCCCACGGCGAAGTGTATATGATTTCCGCCTATCTCTGCGCCATTGGCCTGGCGCTGCTCTCGTTCTTCGGCCTGCAGTCCTTCCCGCTGCTGATCCTCGGCACGCTGGTGTTCACCATTGTGGTCACCGGGGTGTACGGCTGGACCATCGAGCGTATCGCCTATAAGCCGCTGCGCAACTCCACGCGCCTGGCACCGCTGATCTCCGCCATCGGGATATCGCTTATCCTGCAAAACTACGCGCAGCTGAGCCAGGGCCCGCGCCAGCAAGGGGTACCGACCATGCTGGACGGCGTGATTCGCCTGCATCTGGGCGAAGGGTTCGTGCAGATAACCTACACCAAAGTGTTTATTCTGGTGGCCTCGTTTGCCGGCATGCTGGTGCTCACCTGGATAATCAACCGTACCCGGCTGGGGCGGATGTGCCGTGCGGTGCAGCAGGATCGCAAAATGGCCTCCATTCTGGGGATTAACACCGACCGGATTATTTCGCTGGTCTTCGTCATCGGCGCGGCGATGGCGGGCCTGGCGGGGGTGCTGATCACCATGAATTACGGCACCTTTGATTTCTACGTCGGGTTCGTGATCGGCATTAAAGCTTTCACGGCGGCGGTACTGGGCGGCATCGGTTCCCTCCCCGGCGCCATGCTCGGTGGCCTTATCCTGGGCGTGGCGGAAGCGCAGTTCTCGGGCATGGTGAACTCGGACTATAAAGATGTCTTCTCGTTTGGCCTGCTGGTGATGATCCTGATTTTCCGCCCTCAGGGGCTGCTCGGGCGCCCGATTGTGGCCAAAGTGTGAGGGAGACAATGATGACGTCACACGGTTTTTCACTTAAACGCTGCATTCTGGACGCGATTTTCTCCGGGCTGATTGCGCTGATTATCTTCGGCCCCATTGCAGGCGTGGTGCTGGACGGGTACAGCTTTACCTTCGCCGGGCAGCGCCTGGCCTGGATGGTGGGCATTGTCATGGCGGGGCGTTTTCTGTTGAGCGCTTTTTTAGGTACCGCTGCCGGGGCCCGCTTCCAGGCGCGCTTCGAGGCCGACAGCGCGGGCGTTTATGTCCGGCCACCGGATTACAAAAGCCGCATGCGCTGGATCATTCCCCTGGTGATTACCCTTGCGATTTGCTTTCCGTTTGTCGCCACTAAATATGTGCTGACCGTCGCCATCCTCGGGCTGATCTACGTGCTTCTCGGTCTGGGGCTGAACATCGTCGTGGGCCTGGCCGGTCTGCTGGATCTGGGGTATGTCGCGTTCTATGCGATTGGGGCGTACGGTCTGGCGCTGGGATACCAGTATCTCGGCTTAGGCTTCTGGAGCATGCTGCCGCTGGCGGCAATCATGGCCGCCGCCGCAGGCGCCCTGCTCGGCTTCCCGGTACTGCGCATGCACGGTGACTATCTGGCCATCGTCACCCTCGGCTTCGGGGAGATTATTCGCCTGATACTGAACAACTGGCTGACCTTCACCGGCGGCCCCAACGGCGTGTCGGCCCCTCCCCCCACCTTTTTCGGTCTGGAATTTGGGCGACGCGCGAAAGAAGGCGGCGTGCCCTTCCACGAATTTTTCCACCTGACCTACAACCCGAACATGAAGTTTATCTTTATCTACGCGGTGCTGTTTCTGGTGGTGATGCTGGTGCTTTACATCAAGCACCGCCTGACGCGCATGCCGATTGGTCGGGCGTGGGAAGCCCTGCGCGAAGACGAAATTGCCTGCCGTTCAATGGGGTTGAATCATGTTCTGGTTAAGCTTTCCGCCTTTACGCTGGGCGCGTCCACCGCAGGCATTGCCGGGGTGTTCTTCGCCACCTATCAGGGGTTCGTGAATCCGACCTCCTTTACCTTCTTTGAATCGGCGCTGATCCTCGCCATTGTGGTGCTGGGCGGGATGGGCTCTACGCTAGGCGTGGTGCTGGCCGCCTTTGTGCTCACGGTAACGCCGGAACTGCTGCGCAGCTTTGCCGAGTACCGCGTCCTGCTGTTTGGCATGCTCATGGTGGTGATGATGATCTGGCGTCCACGCGGTTTGATCCGCATTAACCGCAGCGGGTTTGCCGTGCGTAAGGGCGTCGCACCATGAACGAAACGATATTACGCGTTGAGCATCTGATGATGCATTTTGGCGGGATTAAGGCGCTAAACGACGTCAACCTGGAGGTGCAGCGCGGCTCCATTACCGCCCTGATTGGCCCCAACGGGGCGGGAAAAACAACCGTGTTTAACTGCCTGACGGGGTTCTACAGAGCCTCCGGCGGCAACATTTTGTTTAATACCCGCCATAAAACGACCAACGTGATTAAGGTCCTCGGGCAAAAATTCCAGCCCGGCGACTGGATTAACCCCGCGCAGTTCGGGCAGCGTCTTTTCTACAAAATGTTCGGCGGAACCCACCTGGTCAACCGTGCCGGGCTGGCGCGCACGTTTCAAAATATCCGTCTTTTTCGCGAGATGTCGGTCGTGGAAAACCTGCTGGTCGCGCAGCATATGCGCGTTAACCGTAATCTGCTCGCCGGGATCCTGAATACGCCGTCCTACCGGCGGGCGGAAAGCGACGCCCTGGACAGAGCCTTCTACTGGCTGGAAGTGGTGGATCTGGTGGAGTGCGCCAATCGCCTGGCGGGAGAGATGTCATATGGCCAGCAGCGGCGACTGGAAATCGCGCGGGCAATGTGTACCGGGCCGGAAATGATCTGTCTGGATGAACCCGCCGCCGGGCTTAACCCGGTTGAAACGCACAAGCTGAGCGGCATTATTCGCTTTCTGCGGGATCATCATGACATCACGGTATTGCTGATTGAGCATGATATGGGGATGGTGATGGACATTTCGGACGACATTATCGTGCTCGACCACGGCGATGTGATTGCCAGGGGGAAACCCGAGCAGATCCAGCATGATGAAAAGGTCATTGCAGCCTACCTGGGCACGGATGAAAGCGAGGTCTCCCTATGAGCGAACCGCTGCTGGCTTTTCGCGAGGTGGATGTGTTTTACGGCGTCATTCAGGCGCTGAAGCAGGTCTCTCTTGAGGTGAATAAGGGGGAAACCGTGGCGCTGATTGGCGCAAACGGTGCGGGTAAATCGACATTGCTGATGTCCATCTTTGGTCAACCCCGTATCCGCAGCGGGCAGATCCTGTTCTGTGGTGAAGACATCAGCCATCAATCCACCCACTACGTTGCGTCCGGCGGCATTGCGCAGGCACCGGAAGGCAGACGTATCTTCCCGGATATGACTGTGGAAGAGAACCTGCTGATGGGGGCCATTCCCATCGGCAATCAGTTTGCGGCTGAAGATATGCAAACCATGTTCGACCTTTTCCCTCGCCTTAAAGAGCGACGTAAACAGCGCGCGATGACCATGTCCGGCGGAGAACAGCAGATGCTGGCGATCGCCCGGGCGCTGATGAGCCGTCCAAAGCTGCTGCTGCTGGATGAGCCCAGCCTGGGCTTAGCCCCGATTGTGGTGAAGCAGATCTTCCAGACGCTGCGCGAGCTGGCCCGCAGCGGTATGACCATTTTTCTGGTGGAGCAGAATGCGCACCATGCGTTGAAACTCTCTGACCGCGGGTATGTGATGGTGAACGGACAGATCCGGCTGAGCGGCAGCGGTGAGGAATTGCTGGGGAATCAGGAGGTGAGGAAGGCGTATTTGGGCGGGGTGTGATTTGATACCTAAGGAACCATTAGAAATATTTTCATATAAATAACAATGAGATATTCACGAAAAGTATAGCACGCAATGCCTTGAGAAGGCCTGAGTTTGTTGATTTATTAGTCTTTGACAATCACGTCAAACTCACTGAAAAGGAGCGTTCAGAATGGCTATACCCGCATATTTATGGCTCAAAGATGACGGAGGTGCGAATATTACAGGTTCTGTAGATGTTCAGCACCGTGAAGGTAGCATTGAGGTTTTATCGTTTGGCCATGGTTTACACATTCCAACCGATGGCAATACAGGGAAACTAACCGGTACCCGCGTCCACTCCCCACTAACAATCGAAAAAGAGTTTGATTCATCCTCGCCTTACCTTTACCGGGCTGTAGCAACTGGCCAGACCCTAAAGTCAGCTGAAATCAAATGGTACCGTATCAACGATGCAGGGCAGGAAGTTGAGTATTTCAACATGCTTTTAGAAAATGTGAAAATCGTAGGGATAACGCCTGTAATGCATAACGTAAAAAATCCCTCAATGGAAAAACACAATCACCTTGAGGCGATAGAACTGCGTTATGAGAGAATCACATGGAAGCACTGCGACGGGAATATCCAGTTTACTGACGGCTGGAATATTCGGGTTACAGCATGATTATTGCTCGCTATGCATTGAATGGCTTACCGTCATCTATTCTTACCGTTCCGGGTATAGGAAACTTTCCGGCATTCTCAGGCCAGCTCTATGGCAGAAACAATCCGACTATGGCAAGCAAACCAGAAATCGGACCTATCCCGCCAGGACGTTACTTCATCGTGAACCGACAGAGCGGAGGCAGGCTCGGAGGACTAAGTGATTTTGCCCTGAAAAATATTTATGGCACCGATCGCTCAAAATGGTTTGCCTTATACAAAGATGACTGGCAGATAGATGATCAAGTATTTGTTCAAGGTGTCCGGCGTGGCCATTTCCGCCTCCATCCGATAGGACCAAGAGGGTTAAGCGAAGGCTGTATAACCCTTCTTCATCTGAGTGACTTTGATTACTTGTACGAAGCTCTTATGAAAACAACTATGATGCCGGTACCTTGCACGAGCTTTAAAGCTTACGGGACAATAACAGTAACATGAGGACTTTTATTGAAATCACCTTCAGCCTTGCAATCGGTCTTATCAGTTTTCTTTTATATACGCGCTGGCTTTTTATTTTGATACCTGTCGAATGGGCTTATGCCGTGATGGACCATTTCGGGACATACGGGATAGAAGAACTGGAGGATACGTTAGTCGATATCGCCTCTTTGTTTGGATTGCTTCCGGCAATTCTTACAGGTTTGTTAGTAAGAAAAGCAGTAAAAAGAATGTGATTTATGAGCCTTCAGGCTTAGCCTCGAAGGCTTTTTTGACCCGGAAAAGCAAAACCCCGAAAGTTGGATACCCAACTTTCGGGGTTAACTTCATTTCGATGGTGACACGATAATGTCGTTAAATAAAACTGTCGTCGTCATTGCTGTAGTCGTCATCTACATCGTCGTTCTGCCAGATCTCGTTATTACTGCCGAACGGATCGTTCTGGTTGAGGAAACGGGTGCCAGAGACGTTATTAACATCGCCGTATTGATTACTGACAAACGGTTCACCACCGACGGGCATTGTCGGCTCTTCGATGATGTTCACGATCTCTTCCGGCCGCGACTGATGGAACATGCTGGTAAGCATCTCAGCAAGCGCGATGCCACCGGCCACGCCAGCCGCTGTCTGGAGCGCGCCAGCCATAAAACCACCACCGCGAGTAGCCGACGCTGGCGCCCGAGAGTAATCCTGCGCCGGTGGCTGTTGCGGCTGGGCATTCCAGCTGTTGTCAGGCTGCGGGTTACTTTTCCCGCCACCAAACAGGCCGCCGAGGAAGCTGCCGCCCGTCGAGGGTTTGCTTTTTTGCGCGGCTAATTCGCTTTCAAGCTCCTGAACCCGGGCCTGCAGACGTTTCAGCGCCGCTTCCTGAATCAAAATCGACTGCGCCATATAGTAGGGGGCCGCAGGCTGCTGTCTGACAAATTCAGCGATCTGACGCTCCGCATCTGCATCCCGTTGGCTGTTTTGTTGTCCGGCCTGTTTAAGACGCTCGAAAAGGCCGTTGATAAGCTGCTGTTCTTCATATTGCATGACAATAACCTTCCGCTCTCCAGGGTGGATACCAACCAGCTTATCAGCAGCGGCAACCTGTGTCTGGTGAGTGAAATGTTTGTTTAAGATTGGTTGCAGGTTAGCTGAAAATCGCCCTGCTTCCCGGGCTTGATATTAGAGAGTTAGGCTTAACGTTCTGGTATGGCAGCAAATTTCCGGGCACAGCACGATCGTGATGACGATGAGATACGCTCACTTCGCGCTAAACTGGAGGCACAAAAAAACCACCTTTCGGTGGTTTCACGACACTGCTTATTGCTTTGATTATTCTTTGTTTCCCATGGTAGCCGGAGTGGGACTTGAACCCACACAGCGCGAACGCCGAGGGATTTTAAATCCCTTGTGTCTACCGATTCCACCATCCGGCCAGGGAAGAAAGTGGAGGCGCGTTCCGGAGTCGAACCGGACTAGACGGATTTGCAATCCGCTACATAACCGCTTTGCTAACGCGCCGTAAAACTTTTCAAACTGACACCCGCTGTTGCGCATGTCTTTAATCTGGAGCGGGAAACGAGACTCGAACTCGCGACCCCGACCTTGGCAAGGTCGTGCTCTACCAACTGAGCTATTCCCGCATGTCATCAAGTAAATGTCTAACCACTTGATTTCATTATCGTCCGGCTTGCTGTGCCGCCGTTCGATGCGTTGCATTCTACTGATATGACGTTATGAGTCAACGTTATTTTTTGCATCCCTGGATCGTTTGCTGAAAATTACGGCGAAACGATCACTGATCAAGCAAATCCCCGCGCGCAGCGTTCAAATATTGCAGCATTGACCACAGCGTCAGCACTGCCGCCACCCACAGGAGGCCAATCCCAGCCCACTCAACCCAGGCGTTCGGACGCCACAGCATCCAGACCAGCGCCGCCATCTGCGCCGTCGTTTTCACTTTACCAATCCACGAGACCGCCACGCTGCTGCGTTTCCCCAGTTCAGCCATCCACTCGCGCAGCGCAGAGATAATAATCTCACGGCCGATCATGGTTGCCGCAGGCAGCGTCACCCACCAGGTATGATAGTGCTCAGCCACCAGCACCATCGCAATCGCGACCATCACTTTATCCGCCACCGGATCGAGGAAGGCACCGAAACGGGTGCTTTGATTCCAGCGGCGCGCCAGGTAGCCATCAAACCAGTCTGTTACCGCTGCAATAAGGAAGATCAATGCGCAGGCAAAGGGTGCCCAGACAACCGGCAGGTAAAACGCCAGCACAAAGAACGGGATGAGTACGACACGAAAAAGAGTGAGCAACGTAGGGATGTTATATTGCATAGTGACGGTAACTATTTGTTGTCAGTAAAATTTAGCTCTATGTTGCTACAGAGCCCTCAATGTTTCAACGAGTAGTAGATCTTTTCTGCCAGCCCTTGCGAAATACCCGGCACTTTTGCAATTTCCTCCATGCTGGCGTTGAGTAATCCTTGCAATCCGCCCATATATTTCAGCAGCATCTGGCGGCGTTTTGGCCCCACGCCCTCAATGGTCTCAAGCGTGCTCGTGTTTTTGACCTTTGCCCGTTTTTTGCGGTGACCGCTGATGGCGTGATCGTGCGACTCATCGCGAATATGCTGGATAACGTGCAGCGCCGGGGAGTCCGGTGGCAGGCTGAAGCCCTCGCCTTCCGGTTCGAAGAACAGTGTCTCCAGACCGGCCTTACGATCGGCCCCTTTTGCGACGCCCAGCAGCAGCGGATGGTTTTTATCCCAGCTGACATCAAGCGATTCAAATACCGCTTTCGCCTGGCCGAGCTGCCCTTTCCCGCCGTCAATCAGGATCACATCGGGGATCTTGCTCTCTTCAATGGCTTTACCATAGCGACGACGCAGCACCTGATTCATCGCCGCATAGTCATCGCCCGGCGTGATGCCGGTGATGTTATAGCGGCGATACTCGGCGCGCAGCGGGCCGTTAGCATCAAACACCACGCAGGACGCGACCGTCTGTTCCCCCATCGTATGGCTGATGTCGAAACACTCCATCCGCTTCACTTCCGGCAGCTTCAGCAGCGCCGCCAGGGCCGTTAAACGCTGGTGCACCGTCGACTGCTGCGACAGCTTGGTGCTCAGCGCCGTTGCCGCGTTGGTCCGCGCCAGCTTCAGATAACGCGCGCGATCGCCGCGCGGTTTGGTTTGAACATTGACCCGGCGCCCCGCCAGTTCAGAGAGCGAATCGGCCAGCAGGGTTTTATCGTCAAGATTAAAATCGAGCAGGATTTCAGAAGGCAGCGTGCGCATCTGGCTCCCCTGCAGATAGAACTGGCCGACAAAGGTTTCCACCACTTCGCCCAGTTCGGTACCGCCAGGCACTTTCGGGAAATAGCTGCGGCTGCCGAGCACTTTGCCCTGGCGAATAAACAGCACGTGCACGCAGGCCATTCCGGCGTCAAAGGCCACGCCGATGACGTCGAGATCGTCACCGGTATTTGAGACAAACTGTTTCTCAGTCACTCTGCGCACCGCCTGGATTTGATCGCGGATACGCGCGGCCTCTTCGAACTCGAGTGCGGCGCTGGCTTTTTCCATCCGCGCAATCAGCTGGGTTAAGACCTGATCGTCCTTGCCGGCTAAGAACAGGCGCACATACTCCACCTGCTGGGCATACTCGTCTTCACTGACCAGCCCGGCCACGCACGGCCCCAGGCAGCGCCCAATCTGGTACTGCAGGCATGGCCGCGAACGGTTACGGTAAACGCTGTTTTCACACTGGCGGATCGGGAAGATTTTTTGCAGCAGCGCCAGCGTTTCTCGCACGGCATAGCCGTTGGGGAACGGCCCGAAATATTCACCCTTCGCATGTTTTGCACCACGGTGCATGGCGAGGCGCGGATGGGTGTCGCCGCTCAGAAAGATGAACGGATAGGATTTATCATCACGCAACAGGACGTTATAGCGCGGCTGGTAGAGCTTAATATAGTTGTGCTCAAGCAGCAGCGCTTCTGTCTCCGTGTGCGTGACGGTAACATCAATATTCTGAATGAGTGAGACCAGCGCTTCGGTCTTACGGGAGGCCAGGTTGCTGCGAAAATAGCTGGAAAGGCGTTTTTTAAGATCTTTTGCCTTCCCCACATAGATAACCGTACCGCCAGCGTCATACATGCGATAGACGCCAGGCTGGCTGGTTACGGTTTTCAGAAATGCTTTTGAATCGAACACATCACTCACTGACTTAACAACGTCTCCGCATTACACAAACCATGTCGGATGGCCAGATGCGTCAGTTCGACGTCACCATGAATGTTCAGTTTACTGAACATCCGATAACGATAGCTGTTTACCGTTTTCGGGCTGAGATTCAGCTGTTCCGAGATCTCATTCACCTTCTGACCTTTGGTGATCATCAGCATAATCTGCAATTCACGCTCGGACAAACTGGCAAAGGGTGATTCGGTTTTCTCGGGCTCGATCTGACTCAGCGCCATCTGCTGAGCGATGTCGGACGCAATATAACGCTGTCCGGCATACACAGAACGGATAGCATTGACAACCTCCTGCGGTGCAGCACCTTTACTCAGGTAACCCGCCGCGCCCGCCTGCATCACTTTCGCGGGCAGTGGATTTTCGGTATGCACCGTCAGCATGATGACTTTAGTGTCTACAAAGGTACGCGCGATTTTGCGTGTTGCTTCAAGACCACCAATACCGGGCATGTTCATATCCATCAGCACCACATCGGCGGAGTGGGTACGGCACCATTTTACCGCATCTTCGCCACAGCATGCCTCACCGGCAACTTTAATACCTTTAATATCTTCAAGAATGCGTCGTATCCCTGCGCGCACCAGTTCGTGGTCATCAACAAGAAGGACGTTGATCAAAGGAAATGTCTCCAGAATAGGGATAACGCTACTGTGTGATAATTTGGTTTATATTAACGGTTTTCCTGACAAGATTAAAACGTTAAAAAACCGGCTATTCGATTTTGCTCTCGTTTTTGGAAATTAGGCTGTACAGGCGGTGGAAAGAGAGCCCGTGCATTCAGGGCTCTTGCAGCTTTTTTTAACCATCTGTATTCAAAAAGTTACAAAAAACGGACTGGCTTAACCTGCGCAAAAACAGGGTTCAACTTTTTGTAACAATAATTAACGGCAAGCGAACCCGACCTAAACAATTAATAATCATTAAGCGGGTTGAGTTTACCGGTACGATCTGTTTACGCAATTAAACATCAGCGTAAAAGTACGAAAAACAACCGCTGCATTTTTTGCTTCAGCTTGTGGTATACTCCGCCGCCTTGACTTTCGTCGTCGCGCTTTAGCGCCGTTTAATAATGAGGAAAATAAATGAGCACACCTGAATTTGCCACTGCGGAGAATAACCAGGAACTGGCACAGGAAGTAAACTGCCTGAAAGCGCTGCTAACGCTGATGCTGCAGGCGATGGGCCAGGCTGATGCCGGTCGTGTGATCATTAAAATGGAAAAACAAATCGCGGAGATGGAAGACCAGGCTGAATCAGCGGTATTTGCTAACACCGTTAAGCAAATCAAGCAAGCGTACCGTCAGTAACAAAAAACGGCTGGATGCAGTGCATTCAGCCGTTCGCTCGTCTGTCACGCAGAACGTTTTACTGCGTCAAATCAGTCCCGTTGCCGCCGCATAGCACGCGATCTGCGTCTTGTTGGGCGCGTTGAATTTCTTCTGCATATTCTTCTGATGGAAGTTAACGGTATTCTCTGAGATCGACAGAATGATAGCTATTTCCGCTGACGTCTTCCCTTCCGCAGTCCATTTCAGAATTTCACGCTCGCGCTTGCTGAATTTCATTTCCGGCGGCATGACCATCTCATCGTCAAAACGCATCAGCGAGGTTAAGGCCATTTGCACCAGCATTTGCAACCGCAGCTCTATTTCTTCATGGGCTAATGGCCCTTCCTGTACACGCGTACGAGACACGGACAGGAAACCAAGCGCATGATTTGGCAGCATCAGGCACTGCGTTATTCCCGAGCGTAAACCGTGATCCTGGGCGCTGTGCCATAATTCCTGCGCCTCGGCGAATAATGCATCTGTCCAGGGGAGATGGCCCTGAATGAAATTCTCCGGTTTTAAAACCGGATCAATCGCGAAATAGTTCGCGGATTGATATTGCGCCATCCACAACTTTGGGTAAGTGGTTTGCAGGGAGATCTTAGGGCGGGTAA
This sequence comes from Enterobacter sp. FB, assembly GCF_000805795.1. Classification (NCBI taxonomy): domain Bacteria; kingdom Pseudomonadati; phylum Pseudomonadota; class Gammaproteobacteria; order Enterobacterales; family Enterobacteriaceae; genus Enterobacter; species Enterobacter sp. FB. Next base: position 2,032,049 of record NZ_JSZC01000013.1, read on the forward strand.
ATGGCACGGGATGGCGCACGCAGAGCGCGTAATAATCGAATTCCAGCGCCTGAGTTTGTCGCTCCAGCTCCTGATATACCTCGGCGGCACAGGTCAATTCCTGAAACCGGAGGGAGCAATCCCGTCGCCAGGTGAAAAAGTCTAAATCCTTCATACTTACTAAATGAAGCCTCTGAACAGATAATCATTATTATGGTGAATATAAGCTAACACATAAAACTTTTTTCTAGCCACAAAATATCGGCAATAGCACAATTAACTTTACTATCGATAAGGTTTATCCGATCTGGATGGAATAAAAAAACAGAAGCCCTCGCGCAGAGGGAGAATAATTTGCTCCAGAGTCATTTTCTGGAGCAAATGCGTGCAAAAATGCTACTGCATAAGGAATTTTTCAAGGAATTGACGGGTTCGCGGCTGTTGAGGGTTAGCGAACAGGCTTTTCGCTGGCCCCTGCTCCACAATCCGTCCCTGATCCATAAAGATGGCTCTGTCAGCAACATCGCGCGCAAAGCTCATTTCATGGGTCACGATCACCATCGTACGTTTCTCCTGTGCCAGCTGGCGAATGGTGTTCAGCACCTCGCCCACCAGTTCCGGATCGAGCGCAGAGGTCGGTTCATCAAACAGGATCACGTCCGGGCGCATCGCCAGCGCGCGCGCAATCGCCACGCGCTGCTGCTGCCCGCCCGACAGGCGACGCGGATAGCTGGTCTCTTTCCCCGCCAGCCCTACTTTGGCGAGCAGTTCGCGAGCCCGCGCCGTCGCTTCTTCTTTTGGCTCACCTTTAACGATCACCGGCCCTTCGATGATGTTCTCCAGCACAGTACGATGCGGGAAAAGGTTGAAGTTCTGGAAAACAAAGCCGACATGCTGGCGCAGGCGGCGAATCAACCCTTTCTGTTGGCTGATGGATTTCCCGGTATCAATCGTGATCTCCCCGACCCGGATGGTACCACCTTCCGGCTGTTCAAGCAGGTTAATGCTGCGCAGCAGCGTCGTCTTTCCCGAACCGCTCGGTCCAATAATCGCCACCACTTCGCCCTGCTCGACTTCCAGATCGATCCCGTGGAGCACCGTTTGACCGTGGAATTTTTTCACCAGGTTTTTGACGTCAATTGCACTCATTTTGGATCACGCTCCTGGCGGTTAAGCTGGTTTTCGAAATAGTTTTGCAGAGCAGACAGCACCGTCGCCATCACCCAGTAAATCAGCGAGGCGGCCAGATACATGGTAAAGACCTCAAGCGTACGGGAGGTAATGAGCTGTGCCTGACGGAAAAGCTCCGGAACCTGAATCGTTGCCGCCAGGGAGGTATCTTTCACCAGGCTGATAAAGCTGTTGCTGAGCGGCGGAAGCGCCACGCGCGCCGCCTGCGGCAGAATGGCCCGGCGCAGCGTCTGCCAGGGCGTCATCCCGATACTGGCCGCCGCTTCCCACTGCCCTTTGTCAATGGAGGAGATGGCCGCACGCAGGGTTTCGGAGGTGTACGCCGCGGTATTGAGCGACAGGCCAATCATCGCCGCCGGGATCGGATCCAGCTCGATTCCGAACTGCGGTAAGCCGTAGTAGATCATAAAGAGCTGCGCAATAAGCGGCGTGCCGCGAAACACGGAGATATAAAAGCGCGCCAGCCAGCGCACCGGCAGGACAGGCGACAAGCGCATTAAGGCCAGTATAAACCCCAGTACCAGCCCAAAGAACATCCCGCCGATACTGAGCTGCAACGTAAATACCGCACCTTTCAGCAGATACGGCAGAGAATCAATAACCAGTTGAATACTTTCTTGCATTATTATTTTTCGACCTGATTTTTAGACATGAGGATGATAGGCAAACAGCGCAGGCGCTCCGCCGGTATGGACAAATAAAATCGGCCCTTCATCCTTAAAGCGTTTTTGCGCAATGCCGTCGATCAGTCCGGCCATCGCTTTGCCGGTATAGACCGGATCGAGCAGTATGCCCTCGAGGCGCGCCAGCAGTTTCACCGCTTCCATTCCCTCTTCGTTCGGCGTGCCGTAACCCGGCGCAAAATAGTCATCCCAGAGCAGAATATCGGCCTTGGCCTTCAGCTCCAGCTGCTCTGCAACCGCCTGCTGTAGCGTAACCACTTTCGGCTTCTGATCCGCCACGCTGCGGGACACCGTCACGCCAATCAGTTCGACCTCCGGAAGCAGTTGCTCCAGCCCCACCGCCAGCCCGGCATGGGTGCCCGCACTGCCGGACGCGACCACGACGGAGGAGAGACTCACCGCCCCCTCGCACTGCTGCGCGATTTCCAGCGCACTTTCCACGTACCCCAGCGCGCCCAGCGCATTCGAACCGCCGACGGGAATAACGTAGGGGCGAAAACCCTGCGCTTCCAGACGCGTCGCCAGCTCATCGAGCTGGACGGTCGGGTCGGTCAGCGCGTCAACCATCTCAACCTGCACGTTAAACAGGTCTAACAGCAGGCGGTTACCGTTGGTGAGATAGTTTTCAGCCCGCGTGCCAATCGGGTTTTCCAGCAATGCCACGCAGTGAAGCCCAAGCTTCGCCGCCACGGCCGCCGTCTGGCGAACGTGGTTGGACTGGATGGCCCCGGCAGTGATGAGCGTATCCGCGCCTTCGCGCAGGGCGTCCGCCGCCAGAAACTCCAGCTTGCGCAGCTTGTTGCCCCCCATCGCCATGGGCGTCACGTCATCACGCTTAATAAAAATATCGCGCCCTAAATAATCAGAAAATCGCGGGAGATACTCCAGCGGCGTCGGCGCGCCGATGAACTCCAGGCGGGGAAAGCGCGTTAAATTCTGTAGTGACATGGATGCTCCGGTAACTCAGACAAAATGTGATATTTTTCATTATGCACGCAGACGCGTAAGAAATAAAAAAGGCGCTTTTAAAAGCGCCTTTTTTTACGTCAGAAACTTATTTCGTGACGTCTGCCCCGAACCACTTCTCGGAAAGCGCCTTCAGGCTACCGTCTTTTTGCATGTCAGCAATCGCGGAATCAATCGCTTTCACCAGGTCTTCGTTACCTTTACGAACGGCCACGCCGGATTCCTGACGAGAGAACGCATCACCCGCTACCGCCAGGGTGTTGTTGGTTTTCTTCACCAGATCCAGTGCTGCCAGGCGATCAACCAGAATGGCGTCGGTACGGCCCACGCGCAGATCCTGGTATTTCGTCGGGTCATCATCATAGGTGCGGATATCCACGCCCTGAACGTTCTGGCGCAGCCACTCTTCGTAGTTGGTTCCCAGACCGACACCGACTTTCTTCCCTTTCAGGTCCGCAGCCGTTTTGATGGTGCCTTCGTTGCCTTTCTTCACCAGCGCCTGAATACCGGACACGGTATACGGGGTGGAGAAGTCATACTTCTTCTTACGCTCGTCAGAGATGGTGACCTGGTTGATGACCACGTCAATGCGTTTCGAATCCAGCGACGCCAGCATACCGTCCCATTTGGTCGGTTTCAGGGACGCTTTCACGCCGAGGTGTTTCGCCAGCTCTTCAGCAAACTCCACTTCAAAACCGGTCAGCTTGCCGTCATCGCCCTGGAAGCTGAACGGAGGATAGGTTCCTTCCAGCCCGACCAGCAGCGTACCGCGCTCTTTTACTTTATTCAGCAGGTTTTCTGCGGCGAACGTTTTCACGCTCATGCCCGCAACCAGCGCAACGGCCATAACACCCATCAGCGCCTGACGACCCAGAAGTGCAAATTTCATAAATACCCCGATATAGTGGAATTTTTACGTAGTGTAGAGAAATCGCCTGCAACGTCAAAGGCGACTGCGCTACATCTTATTCTTTTTTAATATATATCAGAAGTTGTTCCGGCGTGGGCTTTCTGCTTTATGGCACCCGGCATTTGTACCTTATATTGTGCGTACTTGCGCAGCGCAATCCGGTAGTTGTTGGTGCTGGTCGCAGGCAGCCACGGCTCCAGGTTCTCGTCGAGATAACCGGTTTTGAGCAGATCGCGGGAAATGTTGTTCACGGTCAGATGCTGCCCGAGGCGGCGCAGGCGAACCACGTATTCGCGAACGGTGCCGTGGCTCATCTCCGTTTGTTCAAACAGGAACTGCTTGAAGCCGATAATGTCGAAGAAGTCGCTTTGCTCTTTGCAATGGAGATCGCCACAGAAACGGCAAAGCGCCACCCACTCTTTTTGCTCTTCGAGCCATGCTGCTTCGTCCATCAACGTGTCGAGGCGCGAAATCGCGATCTTATTGACGATTTCGCCGCGGCGAACCAGCGTGATACGATCGAGTAACTTGTTACAGTGGGCGCAATGCGTCTGGCTGTGTTTAAAGTCTTTCAGGTAGCGGCTTAAAGGCCGTCTTTTAGATTGCTGCACCGTCATGATAACTCCTGGTTGTCAATACGTTGTGCGGCATTTTTAAGGTGAATCAATCACCTATAACTTACCCAGCTTGGTTCGTAAGCGTTTAATGGCCTGGCTGTGCAGCTGGCTCACCCGCGACTCTCCCACCTCCAGAACAGCGCCAATCTCTTTGAGGTTAAGCTCTTCCTGGTAATAAAGGGTCAATACCAGCTGTTCGCGTTCAGGCAGAGCTTCAATAGCTTCCATGACGCGCTGGCGTAAATTCCCTTCCATTAAATGGTGTAACGGGTTTTCTTGCTGGTGCTCATCCGTCACCAGCTCGATGCTATCGCCATGCTCTTCTCGCCACTCGTCATAAGAGAAGAGTTGGCTATTATTGGTATCGAGCAACATCTGACGATACTCTTCAACAGCAATGCCAAGACGATCCGCCACTTCGGTTTCCGTTGCGTTGCGTCCCAGTTCCTGTTCCAGCTGCCCCATCGCATGCGCCACTTCGCGTGCGTTGCGGCGAACACTGCGCGGTACCCAGTCACGGCTGCGCAGCTCGTCCAGCATCGCACCACGAATACGCTGAACTGCGTAAGTCGTAAATGCCGTTCCTTGCAGAGCGTCGTATCGGTCAACTGCATTCAATAACCCGATACCGCCCGCCTGTAGCAGATCGTCGAGTTCCACGCTCGCCGGCAAGCGCACCTGGAGGCGCAATGCTTCGTGACGCACCAGCGGGACATAACGCTGCCACAGCGAGTGTTTATCCATTACACCTTCAGCGGTATAGAGTGAATTCACGATAAACAGCCCTGCGTTAGTTGAGTTATCGGCATGATTATCCGATTCTGGAGGGGTTTTAATCGGGAGAATAGTGGGTGAAATGGGGGGTTATTTGGGGTAATAAAGACACCAACAGATAGTAACCCTTTGTTTTATATTGAAGTTGTTATTTTTTAGTATCAATCCTGGCAGCAATTGTAGCTGACGCGGGATTCCCCCCCCAATAAAAAGGCTCTTTCGTTACGTCTTGCTTTAATATATCTGTTACAACCCTAATGCCAACACACATTTTATTGAAGAAAGACCCGCTTTTTCCAATCCGCTAATTAACGAGAAAAAATGACGGCTATTCGTTCCCTGAGAGGTCTCGCTCATGGTTTATATTAGGCCCAAAGTATTAATTCAGGCATCCTGGCAGTTAAGAAAGCAAGGTTGCGGCGAGACTCAGTCAGCCTTTAGAGCGTTGGGGATAAGATGAAACTAGCAATTTATGGCGCAGGTGGCCTTGGCAGAGAAGTGCTCGAACTCGCACAAGAGATAAACGCTACGGAATCGCGCTGGGATGCTTTGTGTTTGGTCGATGATAATCCCCAATTTGATCAATTAAACAGTTATCCCATTGTTCCCCTAAACGCTCTCATACCCGACGAATGTGAAATAGTTATTGCTGTTGGCGAACCTTCACTGCGCCGTACCCTCGGACAGAGGGCCTTTGAGGGCGGGTTTCGGCTGGCCACGCTTGTCCATCCCAGTGCGCGCCTGAGCCGATCCTGTACCCTCGGAGAAGGATGCGTTATTAGCTATGGTGCATTCATCTCTTGCGACACCGTCATTAGTCGCAATGTGCATCTTCAGCCTAATGCTAGTTTGGGACATGATTGCCATATAGGGCAGGACTCAATTATCTCTTCTTATGCCAATCTTGCTGGTAAATGCAGGATCGGCGAACGCGTCTTTATTGGTATGAACGCCGTTATCCGTGAAGCCACAGCCATTGGTGATGACACTATTATCAGTATGGGGGCCGCCGTTTTTAACGATATCGCACCCACAATGATTGTGATGGGTAATCCAGCGCGGGCGATTCGTCCGAATATAGATAATAAAGTATTTAAGTAGACCCAGTTTTGGACGCTCAAAAAAGCATGTACTTTTGGACATAATCTGGGCACCTAATACATTTTTAAGTATTAAGAAATTTACTCGCATATTGGAGAAAAATGATGTCAAACCTGGAAACTTACAACCGCATCTTCACTGAAACCTTTGAAGTTTCAGAAGATATTTTGTCTGACTATAAATATCAGGATACACCATCCTGGGACTCAGTTGGTCATATGACCATGATTGCATCACTTGAAGATGCATTTGACATCATGATGGACACGGATGACATTATTGAATTCGCATCCTGGGAAAAAGGCAAAGAGATCCTGAAAAAATACGATGTAGAAATTTAGGGCTAAGTGATGATGCTTCATGAAAAAACGGCTGTGATCACAGGATGCTTACAAGGTATCGGTAAGGCTACGCTGGAAACGTTCGCCCGTTCGGGTGCGACAGTTTTTGCTTGCTGCCAGGTTCCCGAACCAGCCTTTAATGATTTCATCACAGAAATTAGAGAGAAATATCAAGCGGAAATAATTCCACTGTATTTCGACCTGCAGGATAATGATGCAATAAAACATGCCGCAATGACGATTCAGAAGACTAAAAAAAAGATTGATATTTTGGTCAATGTGGCTGGTGCTAATTTTGATGCCAATTTTCAGATGGTAACGCTCGAACAATTGCAAAAAACATTTACTATCAATTTCTTCTCGCAAATCGCTTTCACGCAATATATCGCCCGTATCATGCTTCGCCAGAAAAAGGGCAGCATTATCAATATTTCCAGTATTTCTGCCCTTGACGGAAACCCGGGTCAACTTGCCTATGCCAGCGCAAAAGCAGCGTGGATTGCAGCCACGAAAACACTATCTGCTGAACTCGGCCCACAGGGCGTGCGTGTTAACGCTATCGCACCAGGCGTTATTCGTACAGCAATGACAGCCGCGCTCTCAGAAGAAGTTATGGCACGACAAATGGCGCGTTGCGAATTAAAACGCCCGGGTTTGCCTGAAGAAGTGGCAAATACGTTGCTGTGGTTGGCGTCCGATGCCTCCAGTTATACCACCGGGCAGGTTATCCGCATCGATGGCGGAATGGGTTGAGGAAAGCAGAAATGTTGATGCAAGGTAAAACCGTTTTAATTACTGGCTGCCGCCGTGGCATGGGTCTCTCTATGGTAGAGGTATTTGCTGCCAATGGTGCAAACATTTACGCCCATGCGCGGGAAGCCGATGATGCGTTCATAGAGAAAATGGCTGTCATAGCCGACCGCCATCAGGTTGCGATCTGGCCCGTCAGTTTCGATATGACAGATTATGGCGCAATGAAACTGGCCATAAAAAACATCATGTCCGACAAGCGTCCGCTGGATGCGGTGATCAATAACGCCGGCATCACGTTAAATGGTTTGTTTCAGATGACCAGTGAAGCGCAGCTTCGTGAGCAGTTCGAGGTGAACTTCTTTTCCGTTTATCTTTTCAACCAGTACATCGTCAGAATCATGGTTCGCAATCAGCGCGGCAGCATTGTTAATATTGCCTCGACTGCAGGAGAAGATGGGAACCCGGGAAAATCTGCCTACGGCGCATCAAAAGCAGCGCTCATTGCGATGACAAAATCCATCGCGGCGGAGTTGGGTGAAAAAGGTATTCGCGCCAACTGTATCGCACCCGGCATTACGGATACGGATATGCTGCTGACGATGCCCGCTCACGTCGTAAAAGAAGCAAAAAATAGTGCCGATCTGCGACGCGCAGGTATCCCGGCAGAAATTGCAGAGGCGGCACTGTTCCTCGCAAGCGATCTCTCTTCCTACATTACCGGCCAAACGATTCGTATTGATGGCGGTTTGAAATGATACACACGCACTCAGAAACAGAAAACGCCTCTCGTCGTATTAGAAAACAAATTGTGCGCGTGGCTCATCACGCCCCAAGCGATGGTGTTCATATCTCGCCTGCTCTTTCGATGGTGGATATCCTCAGCGTTCTTTACGGGAATGTAATGCGGTATGAGGCAAACGACATTACCAGCTCACATCGCGATGTTTTTATTCTGAGTAAAGGTCATGCAGCGTTGGGGCTTTATGCCACTCTGTGTGAGTTTGGCATCATGACCCCTGAGCAGCTTAACACTTTCGAGTTGAATGGCTCTGTCCTGCAAGTGCATCCCACTAAGCATCCTGAATACGGCATCGATTTCTCTGGAGGTAGTCTAGCTCAGGGACTTTCCTTTGCTACAGGGCTGGCATTGGGACGCCGTCTTAAGGGCGAAACGTGGCATACTTATGCGTTAGTGGGGGATGGAGAATGCAATGAAGGTGCCATTTGGGAATGTGCGTTCATGGCCGCACATCATAAAGTGGATAACCTGACGCTGATTGTCGATCGTAATGGTTTACAGTCTGATGGACACACTGAAGATGTCATGCGCATGGATCTCGAAGCCCTCTGGCGTGCTTGCCACTGGGAAACCATTGTCTGTGACGGACACGATGTGGGGGCGCTGGTTAACGCTTTTGCACAGCCGCACAACGGCAAACCCAAAGTTATTATCGCCAATACCATCAAGGGTAAGGGCGTGTCCTTCATGGAGAATAACAAAGAGTTTCATCGCAATCGCATTTCTGCACAACAGCTCAACGATGCGCTAGTCGAACTTAATGGGGAACATCATGCTTGAGTTTAAACCCGCCACCATCCGTTCATGGTCAATGCTCGGCTCACGCGGTACCTTTGGCATGGCGCTGTTGGAACTGGCACGCGAACACGAAAATATCGTGGCGCTTTCCGGCGATCTGTGTAAGTCCTCCGGTCTTGACCGCTTTAGTACCACCTGGCCTGAACGCTTTTTTAACGCCGGAATTGCCGAGCAGAATATGGTCGGTGTGGCTGCGGGTCTTGCGGCCAGCGGCTTTATCCCCTTTGTCACTTCGTTCCCCAACTTCCTGACCCTGCGTGCAGCCGAACAGGTACGTTTAAACCTGGGCTATATGCAGGAAAACGTTAAGCTGGTCGGTCTGGCTTCAGGATTAGCAACAGGCATGTTTGGCGCAACTCATCACGGCATTGAAGAACTGGCGATGCTGCGATCCGTTTCTAACATCACTATTTTCTCCCCTGCGGACTGTACGACCACGGTGAAAATGACCCATGCCGCCTTTGAACATAAAGGACCGGTCTACCTGAGGTTAACGGGTGGGATGCGTGCGCCAATCGTCTATAAAGAGGACTTCGAACTGGTGCCAGGCAAAGCCAATACGTTGCGCGAGGGTGTGGATATTGCCATCATCGCCACCGGCAGCATGGTCCACACTTCGCTCACCGCAGCCGGGCATCTCGCGGACCGGGGCGTGCAGGCTACGGTGATTGACATGCACACAATCAAACCTCTGGATGTGGCGACACTTCAACAGCATCTGGATAAAAAACTGCTCGTAACGGTAGAAGAGCACAGCGTGACGGGTGGTTTGGGAAGTGCAGTTGCAGAATTTCTTGCCGGGGAAGAGTGTCGGCCGAAACTGATCATCGTTGGTATTCCTCAGGGTTATCCACACGCAGGAGACTATTCTTGGATGCTTGAGCAAAGTGGGCTCACTGCAGCACAACTGACAGCCCAGATATTAGGTGCATTATAAATCATGGCGTTCTGGCATACTGATAAGGTTTCACCTGACCATCTCGCTCTAGTGGACGATCGAGGACAGACTCTTCGCTGGGGTGAACTCACAGACCGCGTTCAGAAGCTGGCTGAAACTATTCCGCCTCGTACATTGGTCTTTATTTTTTGCAAAAATCAGTGTGACACCATAATTGGTTATCTGGCTTGCCTTAAGCAAAATGCAGTTGCACTGATGCTTGATAGCGAGCTTAACGACGCAATGGTTAAGTCACTCATCGACACCTATCATCCCTCGTATTTATGGCGCGAAGAGCACGGTACTTTCCGCCTGAATGCTACCGGTCTTACACCATTCCAGTTGCATGATGATCTTGCCCTATTGATGACTACCTCAGGATCCACTGGAAGTAGCAAACTGGTGCGATTAAGTCAACGCAACCTGGAAAGTAATGCCACAAGCATTGCTAATTATCTTGCTATCGACTCTAAAGAGCGCGGGCTGGCCAGCCTGCCGCTGAATTACGTTTATGGGTTATCAATCGTCAATAGCCATCTGAAAGCTGGCGCGACGTTGCTTCTGACAAGCGCAAGTGTCATGCAGCGTGAGTTCTGGACATTTGTGCGTGATGAACGTGCCACCTCGCTTGCTGGAGTGCCCTACACCTGGGAAATGCTCAAGAAATTGCGTTTTATGCGCATGGATCTTCCTGATATGCGAACGCTGACCCAGGCTGGCGGAAAATTGGCTCCTGCGCTGGTCAAAGAGTTCACTGATTATGCCGATCAACACGGAAAACGTTTTGTGGTGATGTATGGCGCAGCTGAAGCAACATCTCGCATGGCCTGGCTTGCCCCAGAACTGGCGCAACGCAAAAGTAGCACCATTGGTACTCCCATCCCCGGCGGCGAATTTATATTGCTTGACGAAAACGGTGACATTATCACTACCCCCGATGTTGACGGAGAGTTGGTCTATAAGGGTGAGAATGTGGCGCTTGGCTACGCAGAGCGTGGTTGCGATCTGGCATTAGGAGATACATTCCAAGGTATTCTGCACACCGGCGATATTGCCCGCGTAGATACCGACGGGTTTTACTCTATCGTTGGCCGTAAAAAGCGTTTCCTTAAAATTTTTGGCAACCGCCTCGGCATGGATGAGATGGAAACGCTACTGAAAACAGCATTCCCGGATCTTAACTGCGCATGCGATGGGCGCGATGATTTAGTCTGTATTTTCATTACAGATGCCGCTTATGAAAGCGCAGTAAAACACTATGCAGCGGCTAAAAGCCAGCTCCATCATTCCGCGTTTCGCGTTATCACACTGGATGAGATACCCAAAAACGCCGCGGGTAAGACGATTTATCCTAAGCTGAAAGATTATGTCCCTTCCGTTTGAAGCAATATTAGCGCAGGCGCCCTACTCGCTTGCACGGGAAGAAAAGCACGCGCTCCAACTGGCCAGGCTGCGCGAGCTCACCGCGCACCATTATGCGCATTGCGAACCTTATCGTCGTATGCTGGATGCACAATCCTTTGACCCCGCTACGCTTAGCGATGTAACCTCATTGCCTTTTCTTCCGGTTTCTCTGTTTAAGACACTGAAATTACAAAGCGTACCGGATAGTGACATTGTAAAGACAATGACCTCATCCGGCACAACCGGACAGCAGGTCTCGCGAATTTATCTGGACAAGGTAACTGCATCCTACCAGCAAAAAACGCTGGTAAAAATTGTCAGTCAATTTACTGGCTCTGGTCGTTTGCCCATGCTGATTATTGACTCTCCTGAAGTGTTAAAAGATCGGCAGCAATTCTCTGCCCGCGGCGCCGGGATTTTAGGCTTCTCGTTATTTGGTAGCGATCGTGCCTGGGCATTAGACGAGAGCATGACGCTGAATTTGCCAGTAATTGAAGCCTTTTTAGAGAAGCATCAAGGTAAGCGGATCCTGCTGTTCGGTTTCACCTTTATGGTCTGGCAGCATTTCTATCAGGAATTAAAAACAAGCTCTCATCAGATTGATCTCAGTAATGCCCTGTTAATTCACGGCGGCGGCTGGAAGAAGCTGCAAAGTGAAGCGGTGACACCCGAGGTCTTTGCTGAAAGTTTAAATGAACTTTTTGCCCTACCGGCGGTACATGATTATTATGGCATGGTCGAACAGACCGGCTGTATTTACATGCAATGTGAGCATGGACATCTGCACACGTCGATTTTCTCGGATGTCATTGTCCGCGATCCGCACGATTTTTCCGTTCTCCCCAACGGCCATTCAGGCATTATCCAGGTAATATCCCTGTTACCCGAATCCTATCCCGGACACGCTTTGCTAACCGAAGATGAAGGCGTCATTCTGGGTGAAGATGACTGTGATTGCGGACGAAAAGGCAAATACATGCGTATTTTAGGACGGTTGAAGAAAGCCGAATTACGGGGGTGTAGCGATACGTATGCAGCACAATCTTAGCGGTCTGGACTTTATTCTGGGGGATGAAACACTCCTGCACAGTATGCCTGAGCAAAAAGCGCTACCACTTTTTGCCCCGGATATTATCGAGTTTCTGGACACTTTTTCCCGCCTCACGTTAGCCGATAATGAAGCGAAAAACTGGCCAGATGTGATCGGCCTGGGTTTCTGGTGTCGCCCCTCATCTATCGCTCGTATGCAGTCTGAAAACCGTTCAGTTGCTCACCGCTATGGACGTGGAGTGGCATTTCATATTGCTCCGGGCAATGTAGCTGTGAATTTTGCCTATTCGCTTATTGTTGGGCTACTAACCGGTAACTCCAATATTGTCCGTTTACCCGGACGCGTTCACCCCCAGACGGCGATAGTGGTACGGTTATTTAATAGTGCGCTCCAAAGCCACCCAATGATGCGGCCAAGAATTATTCTTGTGCGTTATGATCGACAACGGCACATCAATGATGCGCTATCGGCAATATGCGACACACGCATTATCTGGGGTGGCGACAAGACCATAGCTGATTTACGTCAATCTTCACTTTCCCCCCGGGCTCTGGACATTGCCTTCGCCGACCGTTACTCCATCGCGGTGATTAACGCAGATGCTTATCTGGCGCATCCTGAAAAGGAAAAACTTGCGCGGGCATTTTACAATGACACGCTCTTAAACGATCAGAATGCATGTTCTTCTCCGTCTCTTATCGTCTGGTTGGGTGAAAATCAACCGGAGGGGCGAGCCTTGTTCTGGCAAAATTTTGAGGCGCTTGCCGCTGCTCGTTATACGCCTGAGCCCATCTCTGCAGTGAATAAACTGACGCAATTGTACTTGCTTAGTGCTCGTTTTGCTGGCGTGAGAAAAGTGTCCGGGGCACAAAATATCGTCGTGCGCGTGGAACTCTCTGCCCTCGAAAAAGAGACACTCGACTGGCGCGGCAATGGTGGTTTTTTCATGGAGTACGTGGCGCGGTCGCTTGATGAAATCAGTCCGGTTTGTCACTCACGTTGCCAGACAATGGCCACCTTTGGCGTCTCGTCTGATGAGCTGAATAATTGGCTTGCTTCAGGTCTCAGAGGGGTAGACCGTATTGTCTCCCTTGGCCAGACGCTTGATTTTTCTCTGCAATGGGACGGATATGATTTGGTCGCCATGTTGACGCGTGTTATTGCTCGTCCCTCCTCTTTTCCTCACCTTGCGCATAATGCTGGAGAAAATGTTGAAAGCTATACTTGATATGCTCAGTGAAACCCGCAATCACTTCATCGATACGCTGGCGAGGATGCAGACAAACGGTCACCCCATCGTGCTTTGTGGTGCAGGTTATGTCTCGCAAATCACCTGGGATTTTATGCAGCGTCAGGGAATGTCCGTTGATTATGTTGCGATAAGTGAAGCGTGGCTTAAACCCGGGGATGAATTCAATGGCAAACGCATTGTCAGTTTAGAGTCCCTCACGGCTCAGGAATCGCAATATAACTACATTATCGCTATGCAGTTTATCGATGAGCCATTACGCGTAGAGCTTGAACGTAATGCCGGCGTGATCCTCTTTTATGATCCCACCTTTGTGGGAATTAATGCGGGTGAACACTTTACTACGGCGTGGTGTGAAACCCACCAGGACAAGCTTAATGAATTTTATGCAAACCTTACCGACGAGGCGTCGAAAACCACGTTAATTGCGTATCTGAACCAGCGGATAAGCGCGCGCGCAATCTACTACCAAAGTGTCTTTCACCCGGAACATTACTTCCCACATGAGTTGATACGCTTCGGTGCTGAAGAGATCTTTATCGATGGCGGGGCGTATAATGGCGATAGTATCGCCGCTTTTGTAAATGCCCTTGAGCAGCAAAATGTTGCCCCTGCGGCTAAAATTTTCGCATTTGAACCGGACAAAACGACGTTCGCGTTACTGGAACAAAATACGGCTAATTTGCCCCAGTGCGTTTGCATCAATGCGGGAATATGGAATACAAACACCACGCTGCGTTTTAATGCCGGCCAAGCCCTGTCTTCTGCCATAACTGATGCACCTGACGCCGATGAAATTTCGCTTAAAAGTATTGATAACATCGTTGCTGGCGAGAAAGTTACTTTTATAAAGATGGATATTGAAGGCTCAGAACTTGAGGCATTAAAAGGTGCGCAGGCGACGATAGAAAAACATTATCCGATACTGGCAATTAGTCTTTACCACAAGCCAGTCGATCTCATCACCATTCCACAATTTATTCACCAGATACAGCCTGGCTATCATTTTTATCTGCGTGCTCATCATCCCAGGCTTGCATGTGAATTAGTGCTTTACGCCATTCCTCCACACAGATTACCCACCCATTAATAGAAAAAGGCTTTGATATACAAAGCCTTTTTAAATTATGCAACCTGATGATTTATTAAAGGAATCGTGGCGTAGCGTCGCAGGATATCGATAACTCGCATTTGCTCCTCTATTTGCAGGTCAGGATAAATGGGTAGGCAAAGTATCTGCTCGGCAAGTCGACTGGCGACAGGCAATTTATCGGACGCCGCTGAAGGCAGGTGACTGTACATCGCAAACGAGCTAATGAGCGGATAGAAGTAACGTCGGCAGTAGACATTCTCTGTTTTCAACGCCTCGTAGAGCGCATCCCGACTCAGCGGAAAACTACTGTCAATAAGAATCGGATAATAGGAGTGATTCCATTCAAATCGGTCTGCCGCATCAAAGAACGTTACGCCGGGAATATCCTTCAGCGCTTCACTGTAACGCTTTGAAATCGATGCCCTTTCAAGTAGTGCATTATCAATATATTGCAACTGAAGCAGACCAAATGCCGCTTCCATCTCGTTCATTTTGGCATTAATACCCGGAGCGACAACACGCGTTTCACCGGCGAAACCAAAGTTTTTCAGATAATCAATACGTTGCTTGGTACGGCTGTCGTGACAAATTATAGCCCCGCCCTCAAAGGTGTTAAACACTTTGGTCGCATGAAAGCTTAATACCGACAGATCGCCATGGTTGAGTATACTGGTCCCGCTCTGGCGAACGCCAAAAGCATGGGCCGCATCGTAGATAACTTTTAAACCATAAATATCAGCAATCTGCTGAATCTTATCTACATTGCAAGGGATACCATAGCAATGGACTGGCATAATTGCTGTGGTTTGAGGCGTGATTAATTCTTCAATGCGTTCAGGATCGATATTAAATGTGTGCGGGTCAATATCGACAAATACAGGGGTTAAACCATTCCATAAGAGCGTGTGCGATGTCGCCACGAATGAATACGGCGTAGTGATCACTTCTCCCGTTACACGCAGCGCCTGAAGCGCGGTCAGCAATGCAAGCGTACCATTTGCAAAAAGGCATACGTATTTGACACCCAGATAGCGTGCCAGGGCTTCTTCCAGTTCCTGATGAAATTCACCGCCGTTAGTCAGAATTCGATTCTGCCAGATTTTTTGAAGATATGGCATGAACTCCTCTAAAGGAGGCATTAAAGGACTTGTGACGAAAATTTTATCGCCCATGTGCAAACCTGAATGTAATGAAGAAGTGATTCATCATAGCGAGCATCATCACCAGTTTATCGGTAAAATAACCGACATTTTACAGTCTATTTGAACTGACTCCATGCAGATTCCCTGCCATCGTGGAAACAAGGACAGAAAAAGGCATCTGTTTTGCGCCTGATCCTCTAAAATATATGCGACATTTATCAAGACGATCTTTCACTCTCATTCACACCTGTGCTGACTGGCAGCAAATTCTATAACGTGGAGCATCATGACGATCACATGCCTCATCTGTAACAGCGAAATGAAGTTCTATTTCGAAAAACCCAAGTATCATGCACCTTCAGCGGAAAAATTCACGCAAAAACTGATGCCAGTACAATATTACCAATGTCCTGAATGCGGTTTTTTTAGTTCAAAAACCCATCAGGAACTTTCCCTTGAGGAATGGGAAAAATTCAATACTGATTTTCACCATTACAATGAAAATGGCGGGCGCGAAACGCTGGGCTTCAATCAGCCTCCTTATGCTGAACAGGCGCTGATGATTGAGTTGTTGGCGCGCAATAATATTATCGACGACAGCCGAATTCTTGATTACGCGGCAGGCTACGGTACGCTTAGCCATCTCATCCAGAAGTATTTCAAGCGCAACACCTTTTGCTACGATAAATATGTCCAGAACCCGGACTTTACCTACATAGACGATCCCGATGAAAAAAGCTGGTCGTTAGTCGTCAACTCCGCCATGTTTGAGCACGTGATAACACGTAACGATCTGGATAACGTCAACCGTTTGGTCGATGATGCTGGCAGTTTGTTTATTCATACCGTCGTTGTTGAGAAAGTACCTGAAGATCCAAACTGGTTTTATATCGACGTCCCGGTGCACACATGTGTGCATACCAATAAAAGTATGAGCATTTTGATGGAACAGTGGGGATATCGATCTTCCGTCTATAGCCCTAAGAGCAAATCGTGGGTTTTCCTGCGACAACCTTACAAGGAAGTGAAGCCCATAATTGAACGCATCAACCAAGAGCTTCAAACGACCTGGCTTTTCGGTAAAGATGGATTTCTCGATTACTGGAAATAGTTTTTGCGTTCTAAAAGGCAGGTAGCATGCATTTGCCACCTGCCTTTTCACTAGAAACGTATTATTTAGTCAACAGGTTCATTATCATCCGTTAAAGGTCTGACTTGTAATAATCAACTCGTGGGGTGGTTCTCCACGACAATATATATGCCATGCTTCCCTAAGCGCTTTTTCTAAATTGACAGCAATTTTATTACCTGAATCATTTTCTCTCGGGATTCTGGCACGCATTCCCTGGCGAATGATTGCAAGCTCAGCAATATTGTCACACCAGGCAACGGCTTTATTGATGTAATCCTGTTCATCAACAGCAATAAACTGTTCAAGTTGATAGCCCCCCATAATATCCACACCCTGTAGGCAAGGGATTGTTGGCCCACTCAGAGTAAGGGTCGGCACTCCCATCCATGCACCATGATGAGTCGTTGTCCCACCGGTATAAGGGAAAGTATCCAGTAAAATATCGATTTCATGATGATAAGCGAGATAGTCATCCAGTTCAACTAAGCCTCTGAAAATCAGTTTATCCTGGGAAACTCCTAGTTTCTGCATGCGCTTTGTCATTGCAGCAATCATATCCGCATCCGTCATAAACCCCATCAGCAGTTTTGATTCAGGATTGGCCAGCATGATTTTCGCCCATACGCCAAGCACATGGTCATTAATCTTTTTAGCCCGGTTGAAACTACCAAAGGTGATATACCCATTACGTAGCGCAGGCAGTTCATTTATTTCCGGGCTTTGAGGATGTGGCTCAAAGTGCTTACGCGTCTCGACAAACATGATCTTTTCAGATAGCTGCTCTCTGAGAACCTGTGACTTAATCAGGGTCGTCGGCAATAAAATATAGTCCATTTGACTGATGCCAGTCGTTCCAGGATAACCTATCCAGGTTAATTGGATTGGAGCTGGGCGCAGCGCAAATGCCGGTAGACGATTATACGCCGTATGCCCGGATAAATCGAAGAGTATATCAATTTCATCTTCGGCAATGACATTGGCCAGTTCTATATCACTGAGGGCATCAACCTGACGCCATAACGTCGCGGTATCACGAAAATGCCGATAAACACTGTCTTCATTCATGAAAAGAGTACTATATGCCACTAGATCAAATTTTTCACGATCCAGTGCGTTCCAGGTCGGCAGTAAAAAATTAGCTACGGGATGTTGGCGTAAATCTCCTGAAACGAACCCTATTTTGAGCTTTCTGTCTGGCTCTTTAGTATTTTTTAATACGGGTTTAAACTCGCACCCTTTCGCCCATTCTTCAACCCGATAACCAAACTCAAGATGTTTTCTCAGCAATTCTTCAGGGGATACCGTAGCATCATGGCTCATGACAAACAGTAAGTTACTGAAGTAACCGAAATTGTAATTACTCAGCTCAACGGCTTTTTCCATAAAATAGCGCGCTTCAGCCATTTTATGGTTATCACTAAGTACAATGCCGGTGAGTCCAAGAGAACTTGCCCCCGGATGCTGAAAACGCATAATTTCTCTGCAGCATTTTTCAGCTAAGGCCATATCACCATAGGCATGATGTAGCGAAGCAAGGCTAAGCCAGTAATCGATATTTTTTTTATTCAAACGTAGCAAAGTACGAATAATCTGTCGCGAGCCATAGAATTCGCGTTTACGCTGCAACACAGTGGCAAGATCATAATAAATATCAAGACTCGAGAAATAATAGCCCATCAGTTTACAAAGCGATTCCAGCGCGTCATCCCAGGCGGAGGTCAGCACGCAAGTTTTTGAAAAGCAGCGAAGGACGTGAATATTGTCTGGATTTTTTTTCATTAATCCACGAGTATACTCGCGAGCCTCTTCAGAACGGCCTTTTTGGATAAGGCTATTTGCGCGCTCGTAGATGTCGTCCACGTCCGGGTCGGCTAATTCGGGTTCGGCATTACCTTTCAGAAATATACCACCCTGTTCTCGATCGACACTCAATAATAACAACAGAGAAAGCTGTGATTTTAGTACGTCGAGCATGCCAGCACGTAGAAATACCTGCAGCTGCTTTTTCCAGGCCTCGGGAGATCCTGTCAACAAGCCTTTTATTTTTAATGAGGAGTAATGTTCCCAACTCGTTTGACTGGCATTACCCATATCATAACGCAGATAATTCCACTCGGCGGGGGTCAATGCAACCCACTCTCCCCAGAGATTCATCATGCTTAAATTTTGTTCAGGACATTCCGAAGGTAGTAAACCTACCAGAGCTAATTCATCGTTTTGTGCTGTGTTGTATGCCCCAGCAGAGCCACTCCAGAAAAGACCTTCTGCACAGGTCATAAACAGCGTCTTTAACGCCTCCCACACCGTCTCGTTGTAATCCTTATCAGTTTCGGGTGCGCGGCAATTGAGCACGAGCTGTTCAAAACTTAAAGACATAGGCCAGGCATTCCCCAGCAGCTCCATAATTCTGATAATAATGGCATTATCACTACGAATAATCTGGCCGTTATTATTTCTAAATGCGTTAGGCGCTTTTGCAGAATCCAGCTCTACCGGCACAAAGCTTCCTGCCCAATGCAGATTTTTGAGCTGTTCAAGATCAGGGTTAACCGGAGGAGAGGTGAGATTTGCGTGACAGAACAACGTAAAGCGTTCGTCTCGTTGAACGGCATAGTCAAGATACTGCTGCGACATGGTTCGGCTTGCGCCATTGCTGACGGCCCCCAGAAGCTGTTCGATTGTCGGATTAAAGTAGTTTCCGAGTTCCAATTGTGGCAGCACTTCCCCCAGGTAGTGCAGCCCAATTTGTTCAGCCTGTACGTTAAAATGTCCGAGGGTACACGCCCCGTCAGAAGGGCTTAAGTAGGCCAGAATCAGTGTATTATCGTCCATTTCTTCAGCGAGAAGGGCTTCATTTTTCAGCGCCCCCTCTTCCAGCGTGAGCAACATAAAGCTCAGCATGGCGCGGGCTGACGCCAGCAGATCGCTGCCCTCTTCTGCGCGATCAAGATGGAGACGCAACGCTTCACCCAACGTTATGCGCGGTATGCTACCAGGCAGTACCGACCACTTAATGGCGATAACGCCGTTGGCAGATAAATGCGCCTGACACCATGTCAGCAACGCTTCCCGTTCGCTTTTTCCAAGAAAAGCAAAGGTCTGATGAATAATGATGTAATCTAACTCGCCAGGATCCGCGGCGAGCAAATCCCCTAATCCTGCAGCAAACAGTTCAACGTTATGACATCCCAGTTCGGCAGCAAACTTCTGCCCCTTCACGATCGCCTCTTCATCAATATCGATACCCAGAGCGATACTCTCGGGATACGCCCACGCATGCATAATCAGACGCGTCGCTGAACCACAGCCAATCTCCATTACACGGGCAAAGGCAGGCAGTGGCGTGGTCAGGTGATTAAGCACCGCAGCGGCATGAATGGTCACGGGGCTGATCCGATAATAGGGATACTGTGTCGTCACGTTTTTTCCAGATTCTCTTCTTACGGTCACAGGGCAAATGTTTCAGCGTTGATACGTGCGAATAAGCGACGATTTATATTCCTGGTATGGGCCTGCTGTGTTCCTTGCCACCCAACAGAACGCCTCATCACCCGCCTGGCTATCGAGTATTCCGCTACGCTCGACACGCGCGATCGCCAGACGGTCTTCTGGTGAAAGCGTGTCCAGACATGAAAAGAGTGCGACTTGCTCCAGACCAGGCGCATGATTGCCCCTGGCGAGGTTGGTATGGATGAACGGCACAACGCGGTCGAAATACCGTTGCGCTACGCCCCCGGGTTTTGCGTAAATAAAACCGGCAAAAACCTCTTCCCAGAAAGGTGAGGATTCGGTTTGCAGGAGCAACAGCGCCGTTTCTGGCTCACACCACGGCTTACGCACCAGCACATTAGGGTTAATGGCAATAATGGGAGTGTTAAAAACCTGGAGTGCGTGGTGCAGGAAAACGATGCGACGTGCAGCACGGACTACTGACATGCCTTCATTACGGGTTATTTGTTCATGGCTGGCAGAGAGGTTGAGCTCAGGTAGCTGTTCGCTAAGGGTCATCAGGCTATGTTTAACATCATCATTGCCGTTAATTAGATGCACGTGCACATCAAGGACGTCGCGATTGATCTCATAGAGTGAATAGAGCATCGGCACAGCGTGCTCGAAATAATCCTCGTTGTCGCACGTTACAAGCACCGTTGTTTTGGCAGCTGTGCTTTTTGCTATCCAATAATCATAGGATTGATTTTCCACCGTATGCTCGCTCACGTTAAGCGATCTAAAATCGATGTACGAATCGGGTATGCCCCCCAGCCTGTAGATGCCACAAGTTATCATCAACAGGGCTATAGGGTCTTCGCCGATTAATGCAGCGTCTGCCGTCAGAGCCTGGATAACAACCATCGCCTGGTTGAAATCATTTTCCATTAAACAGATTAACAGCAGGATTTTCAGCACAGGTGCCGAATTGCTGACCAGCGAAAGGTTGTTGTTAATTAAAAATAACGCTGAGCTGATTTCATTGACGCGGAACAGAAGCTGAATGGCGGCGACAAGATAGTGAATGTTGTCATCGGCTTTTAACGCCGACACAACATATTCTGTCAGTTGGGTATTCATCTCTGCAGAAAGAGTCTGTTTTTCGCCAATAATGGACTCATCCAGTGCGGTGTTTGCCAGCACGATAGCACATAGCATGTCTTTTAATGCCGCATCTTTTTCAGCATCCAGCCCCGTTTCAACCGCACGTATCATGGGTTCGAGGGTGGTAATATTGGCGCTCTTAAAGCTGAAGATTTCCGCCACGATGTTAGCGGGCATAACATCTGCTTCGGGGAGATCAATGAATCGGGTAAAGACATTCCGATAAAACTGACGCATGGCCCGGCTACGTGCGAATTCACTCATCTTATAACTCATCGATAAACCGTCGTCAGACGACCGGAAAAGGACATTTTAGGCAGAATAGCACTGCGTTACGGCGGGTGATGGCAGGAAAACGCTGCTAAATGCAGCCTTATTTTGAAGATTAAAGGTGGGTTTATTTCAGGATAAAAAGTGAAAAAAAAGGCTGCTGTTTCCAGCAACCTTTTTTAAATATTTGGCGTCTATTAACGCAGCAGGGACAGCATAGCCTGCGGAACCTGGTTTGCCTGAGACAGCACAGAAGTACCAGCCTGCTGCAGGATCTGCGCGCGAGACATGTTAGAAACTTCAGTTGCGTAGTCAGCGTCCTGGATACGGGACTGAGCAGCAGACAGGTTAGTGATAGAGTTGTTCAGGTTGTTGATGGTAGATTCGAAACGGTTCTGAATCGCACCCATGTTTGAACGCGCGGTATCAATTTTGGAGATAGCGTTGTCTGCAGCAGTGATGAACGCTTTTGCAGTGCTGTTATCAGTGATAGTACCGGTCAGTCCAGAGTCGAGGCTGGTTGCTTTTGCGTTGATCAGTGCGCCAGTGGTGATAGCGATGCTATCAGTTGCGCCAGTACCTGCGCCAACCTGGATGTTCAGGGAAGCTGTCTGGCTACCGTCCAGCAGTTTTTTGCCGTTGAAGTTAGCAGCGCCAGCGATACGATCGATTTCACCCAGGCGCTGAGTGATTTCAGTGCTGATTGAGGTGTAGTCAGTAGTACCGTTAGTGTCGTTCGCAGCCTGAACAGCCAGCTCACGGATACGCTGTAAGTTGGAGTTGATCTCGTTCAGGTTACCTTCAGCGGTCTGAACCAGAGAGATACCGTCGTTAGCGTTACGTGCAGCCTGAGTCATCCCTTTGATCTGAGAGTTCATACGGTTTGCAATTGCCTGACCAGCAGCGTCATCTTTAGAGCTGTTGATACGCAGACCGGAAGACAGACGCTCGATAGCGGTGCCCAGAGAAGACTGAGATTTGTTCAGGTTGTTCTGAGTGGTCAGGGACAACAGGTTAGTATTGATAACTGCCATAATTTTAATTCCTTCAAAAATGGTTTCTAGGGTCGGTGCCTAACACTCACGGCGTCTCTCACCGTCAACAAGGTTATCGACGCCCTTGCAGCAGACTTTAGAAAATATCGAAGAAAAAAATTAACACTTTGTTTTATATATATTTATTTAGCGAAATGGCACAAAGAATACCCAAGAGTTGTAAAATTATAAGGCCAATTACTTCTTTTTTACCCTCCTCAATAACGTCATGTCAGACGTTAAAAGCGAGAAAATGAACGCTTATTACGCGATTATTTTTTAAAACTCGCCGTAAACTTTTTGCAAGATGGGCCGATAAACGACTGAAACATCCATTGAAAAGGAACATTACATGGCGACTATCAGTAATCTCGGGGTGGGCGTGCCCGGCCTGTCGGATCTGTACGATAAGCTGCAGGCAGCAGAAGAGACTAAATTAACAGCGATTGCCAAACAAAAGACCACTTACGACGCGCAAATCACCGGTTACGGAAAATTACAAAGCGCCCTGACTACCCTGCAAACCGCAGCAGCAAAGCTGGCAAAGACGGATACCTGGAACTCTACGTCCGTTTCAAGCACCAACACAGCATTCTCCGCTATCAGTACCTCCAGCGCTAACGTTGGCGACGTTACTATTAATGTCAGTAAGATCGCGAAAGGCCAGGTTCTGACGACAGCTCCCGGCACCATTGACAGCAATACAAAGCAGTTAGGCGGGACAACGGGCTCCAATAGCCGAACCATTACCATCACCCAGGCAGGAGCCGACAGCAAACCGCTGACGGTAACGCTCGCCGATGGCGATACTTCACTGAACGGAATAGCGAAAGCTATCAATGCGGCCAACGGCAACGTATCAGCAAGCGTGGTGAAAGCCGATAACGGCGACTACCGTCTGATGCTGACCTCAAAAACCACGGGTACCGATTCCGATATGACGGTGACGGTGGCGGGAGACGATACGCTAAACGCGGTTATCGGAAGCGCCGCGCTAAATGTGCAGGTTAAGTCGCAAAATGCCGTCATTAACGTGAACGGTATTCAAATAGTTCGCCAGAGCAATACCATCACTGACGCGCTGCCTGGCGTAACATTAACCCTGAAAGCCCCGAGCACAGCAGATGAAACGCTGACGATAGCCCGCTCAACCGACGATAACAAAAAAGCCATTACGGAATGGGTCAATGCCTATAACTCTCTGCAGTCTACCATTGCTGCGCTGACCAAATACGAGCCGCCAGCAGTGGGTGCAACCGCCCAGTCCTCGAACAACGGCGTGTTAATGGGTGACAGTACTATCCGTGGAGTACAATCCGATCTTCGTGCTTTATTGACCAATGTACAGAGTGGCTCCTATGCCATTATGGCTCAACTTGGCATCACCCAGGACCCGGTCAAAGGCGCAGACGGCGCGATTGGCAACCTAAAAATTGATGATAAAAAATTAACCAAGATTCTCACCGACGATCCGGCTGGCGTTCAGGCCTATTTTGTGGGTGACGGAAAAAAAACCGGTTTCGCCACACAGATGAATAACACCTTGACCGATATGCTGAGCACCTCTATCGGTAAAGAAGGTGTGATTCAGAATGCGAAGGACGGTATTAACGCCACGCTCAAATCCATCGGCAAACGTTACGACGCGATGGAGTTGACCATTGAAGCCACGATGGCGCGTTATAAAAAGCAATTTAACGATTTGGATAAGCTGGTCACTAAATTCAATGGTACGGCCACTTATTTGACCCAACAGTTCAGCAGTAAGTAAGAAAGGAACCGATATGTATAGCAAATCTGGTGTACAAGCCTATCAGCAGGTAGGTCTTGAATCTGCTGTCTTGAGTGCCAGCCCGCACCAGTTGGTTGTCATGTTGTTCGACGGTATCCATAGCGCGCTTATTAGGGCGCGCCTTTTCCTTGAGCAAGGGGACATCCCGGCAAAAGGAGAGGCCCTGTCTAAGGCCATTAATATTATCGAAAATGGCCTTAAGGCTGGTTTAAATATGGATGTGGGAGGAGAACTCCCCCGCAATCTTTCTGCACTTTACGACTATATGGTACGCCGTTTGTTACATGCCAACCTGCGCAATGACATCGAGGCCATTACCGAAGTCGAGGCTCTGCTGCTCAATATTTCCGACGCCTGGAAGCAAATCGGCCCGGGTTATTCTCCCAAGCAGGATTAACTGTAATGAACGACTTCAGCTTATCCCTAAAAAAGTGGCATGCCCTTAATGCGCTTAGCAATACCATGCTAGGCCTTGCTCAATCCGGGAAATGGGATGAGCTAATTGACCAGGAGGTGGCATACGTTTCGCTGGTAGAAGAGATCAGCACGACGCCTTTTCCGCCCAACAGTAAGTCTGTTCAGGACCAGGCAATGGTGATACTGAATCAGGTGCTTCAGAATGAAATCATTCTTAAAGAGTTGCTACAGGAAAGGATGAGTGAGCTGAGCGGCCTTATTGCGCAAACCAACAAGCAAAAAAACGTAAACGTCACCTACGGTAGGCTTTCTGGCAACATTTTATTTCCCGGAGAGATGAATCAATAATACACATTAGCGATTCATCAACCATACTCCAGAAGTCTGCCAATGGCTTCTGGAGCAAGGATGATGAAAAACCCCACCCTGTTACAATGTTTTCACTGGTACTACCCTGCTGGCGGTGAATTGTGGCGAGAGGTCACGGCGTTAGCCCCCAATCTTAACGAAATCAGCATTAACATGATCTGGCTCCCGCCCGCCTATAAAGGCGCGTCAGGCGGGTATTCTGTCGGCTATGACTCCTATGACCTGTTCGATCTGGGCGAGTTTGACCAGAAAGGCAGTATCGCCACGAAATACGGTGACAAAGCGCAGCTGCTGGAAGCCATCGACGCCCTCAAGCGCAACGACATTGCCGTGCTGCTGGACGTGGTGGTGAACCACAAAATGGGGGCAGATGAGAAAGAGCTTGTCCGCGTTCAGCGCGTGAACGAGCAGGATCGCACGCAAATCGATGACGAGGTCATCGAGTGTGAAGCCTGGACCCGCTATACCTTCCCTGCCCGCGCCGGGCAATATTCTCAGTTTATCTGGGACTACAAATGCTTCAGCGGCGTCGACCACATTGAAAACCCCGATGAAGACGGCATTTTTAAAATCGTCAACGACTACACCGGCGAAGGCTGGAACGATCAGGTTGATGATGAGATGGGTAACTTCGATTATCTGATGGGCGAAAATATCGACTTTCGCAATCACGCCGTCACCGAGGAGATCAAATACTGGGCCCGCTGGGTCATGGAACAGACGCGCTGCGACGGTTTTCGTCTGGACGCCGTCAAGCATATTCCCGCCTGGTTTTACAAAGAGTGGATTGAGCACGTCCAGGAGGTCGCCGACCAGCCGCTTTTTATCGTGGCGGAATACTGGTCCCATGAGGTGGATAAACTTCAGGCCTATATCGACCAGGTCGAAGGCAAAACCATGCTGTTTGATGCCCCCCTGCAGATGAAATTCCACGAGGCGTCACGTCAGGGCCGGGATTACGACATGAGCCAAATCTTTACCGGCACGCTGGTGGAAGCCGATCCGTTTCATGCGGTCACCCTCGTCGCAAACCATGACACCCAGCCTTTGCAGGCGCTGGAAGCCCCGGTCGAAGCCTGGTTTAAACCGCTGGCGTATGCGCTGATCCTGCTGCGGGAAAATGGCGTGCCGAGCGTCTTTTATCCGGACCTCTTTGGCGCCAGCTATGACGATACGGGTGGAGACGGTGAAACGTACCATATTGATATGCCTGTGATTGAGCAGCTCCACGAGCTGATCCTCGCGCGCCAGCGTTTTGCCCACGGCGTGCAGACGCTCTTTTTTGACCATCCTAACTGCATCGCCTTCAGCCGCAGCGGCACGGAAGACGATCCTGGCTGCGTGGTGGTGATGTCAAACGGGGACGACGGCGAGAAGGTAATTTGCCTGGGGGAAAACTACGGCAACAAAACGTGGCGGGATTTTCTCGGCAATCGCGAAGAAACGGTCACCACGGCGGCGGATGGCGAAGGGACTTTTACCTGCAAAGGCGGAAGCGTGAGCGTGTGGGTAATTGAGGATGCGCTGTAGAAACCATGCCGGGTGGCGGCTTCGCCTTACCCGGCCTACGGGAAGGCACTTTTGTAGGCCGGGTAAGCGTCAGCGCCACCCGGCAACAAACGGCTAAGGTAGTTTACTCTCCAGCGGATGCTTGCTCAGGTAATCGGCACACTCAACCGTTGGGCGATCGACCTTCTGCAGCTCCAGCCCGTCGTACTCAAGCGTCGAGCCATCGCGCTCCAGCGGATAGATATCCAGCTTGCGCGTCACGTTGTAATAACTGTCTGAACGCAGCATGATTTTACCCGGCACGGCAATCACGCGCTGCCACTGACGGCAGTCCAGCGTATCGCCCTCTTCCGTCACCACCAGCGTGGCAATCGCTTCAGGGCTGACCATTTTGCTCTGCGGCCCCTTTGACTGCCAGTATCCCGCCAGATGCGCCGGGACAGGATGCTTGATCACCTCTTTATAATTATCGACTTGAACGCACCCGGTCAGTGCCAGCAGCGCGCCAGCAATTGCTATTTTTTTCATCATCTTTCCTGCATTCGAAGAAAAAAATATTGTGGCATTAAAGCGCTGCGGCTGCCAGCGAAGATCGACAGGTCTGAAACTATAACTATCAAGCATTCTTCTAATGCCCCGTTCTACAACGTGCAGACAAAAACGCGGTTGTACGGGATTTTTGCAAGAGGTCTGATAGATAATTAATAGAGGCTTGAGACGAAGGTGTTTATCGGCTCCGGCAACAGATCCTGCGGGTGATCGCCACCGAAGGTAGCCCACTTGCTTTTGCCATTGATAATGGTTGATGCAACCCGATTATTGGATTCAGCATTATAAACTGTGATTTTTACTTCAATCTTGTCAGGTATTCCAGACCACTCAGTTGCGCGATCTTCCCAATGCAGTATCTGCGGTACCACATAATACCCGCGATTGATTGAATGGTTAGTTTTAAGACATGCAACATCATCGCAGTCAGCAAAAACAATAACATTATCGGAATGCCGTAAAAATGCTGCTTTTGCTGCATCTGCCGTTGCTTTGCCAGAACCTGAATAGGTGTGTGTCTCATAAACGCCATCAGTTGGCTGGGATATCACAACCGGGACATCTTTTATCAGGTCCTCTGTACGCTCCTGAATATTATTTGTGCTGTATTTGGCAGAACAACCTGCCAGGAAAATTGCAGAAAAAACCAGAAATACTCTGTTCACTTTTCTATCCCTGTAAAATAAAGAAGTTACATTTTATCAGGGCAGTCCTGTTAAAACCTATGTCTGCATCATGAAGACGCAACATTTCGCGTGATATGAATCAGAGAGTTCGGTTCTGGAAGGCGGAAAATGAACAGGTAAAGCACCTTTCCAGAACCAAAACGTAAGCGGATTTGTCCCGCTCATGCCCCGCATCGGGGGTAAGGTTGTTAATCAACTATTAATAGCATCAGGTTAGAAAACCTAGACCTGCATCCCCATCATATGAACCCATAATTTTTAAAATCGACAAAGACCGTCCAAGAGCGCACTACATAACAGATGGTTAGGCCAGTCGAAAACATCAGTCGTCTAAGTTCGACTTAGAGCGAGTGCTGTTTCATGCCCCATATATGCCCCATCACATCACCGGGCAGTCGTCGAACTCGCCAGAGCGAGCATCGTTGATGCTGTAGGTGATCACACCAAACACCGGCCGTGAAGTATCCGATACCTCATCCTTCGAGGGTAATGGCTCCCTCCTTCCATTTTCAGGGTTTTCCAGACAAGGATGCGGCAGCGTTCTGTAGCGCATGATCCTGAACTCACCATCAACAGCACAGACAAGCAGAGAACCATCCTTCGGCGTCAGCGACGAGTCGACGATAAGCATAGCGCCCTTCATGATCCCAGCTCTCAGGTATGTTGCACCAGCTATCATCATGTATGTGGCCGATGGATGAGCGATAAGACGCTTGTCAAGTGATATGCGTTCTTCAACATAGTCCGCTGCAGGACTCGGGAATCCCATGATGCACCTCACATAAACACTGTATGCATATGGGTCTTCCCTTGTTGTGGTGGCTGAAGGCATGATAATGGTGTATTTAATCGCCAGAGGTCACCGCCATGGACGAAAAGTCCCTCTACGCTCATATTCTCAACCTGTCCGATCCGTGGCAGGTAAAGTCCCTTTCTCTCGATGAAAATGCCGGTTCTGTTACTGTCACTATTGAGATCGCTGAAAACACCCGGCTAGCCTGTCCGACCTGCGGTAAATCCTGTTCTGTTCACGATCACCGTCATCGTAAATGGCGCCATCTTGATACCTGCCAGTTCACCACTATTGTTGAAGCCG
This sequence comes from Enterobacter sp. FB, assembly GCF_000805795.1. NCBI lineage: Bacteria > Pseudomonadati > Pseudomonadota > Gammaproteobacteria > Enterobacterales > Enterobacteriaceae > Enterobacter > Enterobacter sp. FB. The sequence goes on from NZ_JSZC01000013.1 coordinate 2,061,284, forward strand.
ATGTTCCACGAATTATGTGTCCGGAGCATGGCTGCCTGACGTTGCCTGTTCCGTGGGCTGGCCCCGGAAGTCGGTATACGTTGCTATTCGAATCGTTCGTTCTCTCATGGCTGAAAATCAGCACCGTTGATGCTGTCAGGAAGCAACTTAAGCTCAGTTGGAATGCGGTTGACGGCATTATGACCCGGGCAGTTAAGCGAGGTCTTGCCCGGATAAAAAAGCCATTATCCGCCCGTCATATGAATGTGGATGAGGTCGCCTTTAAAAAAGGACATCGTTACATAACGGTGATCTCCGATCGCGATGGTCGGGCGCTGGCCTTAACGGATGATCGCGGCACAGAGAGTCTTGCCGGCTATCTTCGCACGCTCACTGATGGGCAGTTGCTGGCTATCAAAACGCTCTCAATGGACATGAACGCGGGCTATATAAGAGCAGCGCGTATCCACTTACCCAGTGCGGTTGAGAAAATCGCCTTTGACCGCTTCCATGTGGCGAAGCAACTGGGCGAGGTAGTTGATAAAACCCGTCAGAATGAACATCCGCACCTCCCTGTTGAAAGCCGACACCAGGCAAAAGGAACCCGCTTCCTGTGGCAGTACAGCGATAAGTGGATGACCGAATCCCGGCAGGAAAAGCTGATGTGGCTGCGTGCACAGATGAAGCTGACGAGCCAGTGCTGGGCGCTGAAAGAGCTGGCAAAGGATATCTGGAACAGGCCATGGAGCGAGGAAAGACGGAGTGACTGGCAGAGATGGTTGGCGCTGGCGGCTAACAGTGACGTTCCCATGATGAAAAATGCCGCGAAAACGATAGGAAAAAGGCTGTACGGGATCCTGAATGCGATGCGACACAGTGTCTCAAACGGAAATGCGGAGGCACTTAACAGCAAGATCAGGCTGCTGAGGATAAAAGCCAGGGGATACCGAAACCGGGAGCGCTTTAAACTGGGGGTGATGTTCCACTACGGAAAGCTGAATATGGCGTTCTGAGCCTTCCCACCATGATCGGGGAAGACCCATGCATATACAGTATATCAATTCTTGAAATGCATCAAGTTTTAATGGCAAAAGTACCATTAAGCTTATGCAGGCTGTCGCGTTCATGCTAAGATGAGAATAATCTTATATTTTTTACGTTATGCTTGGTTTAGACGAATGTTTAATAAACTTTTTGTACTTACGTTATTGAGAATAGGAGCCGTCGTGGTTTTTGTGTCGGCATTTAGGCAGCCTGGATTTTCTATGACAGGAGTTATTTTAGATATTGTATATCTAGGTATCTGGCTTCAGGCTGAGTATGAATATATGCCTGATACAAAAAAAACAATTAATATGATTGTTAGCAAAATTTCACGGAAGGATCATTAATGTTCTTTAATAACATCCAAGCAATGCGAGGCATAGCATCTCTTATTGTTTTTATAGTTCATCTTTTAAGCACAAAACCAGGAATGGCTCCGGGTTGGCTTGAGAAAGGAGTTTATGTTTTTGGTCCCGGTGGCGTAGACATATTCTTTGTCATATCAGGTTTCGTTGTCACGCTTGCTGCTGCAAAATCCGCAGGTTCAGCTAACACTAAAAGCTCATCTTTAACTTTTATGCTTAAGAGGATATTTAGAATCTACCCAGCTTACTGGATAGTATTTGCCTTTGCATCTTTACTCCTTCCGTATGTATGGCTAGCGCCTGACTGGCTGCCAAAAGCATCAGAACTCTCTCTGCTTACGCTCACATATACATATAATTATAAAGTGATGGTGGCGTGGACGCTGGTATATGAGATGTTTTTCTATGTAGTTCTCGCCATATTGGTATTGTCAGGGAAAAAGTTTTGGCATTGTTTGTTTATCTGGATCTTTATTGAGATTGTATTGATAGCTGTTTCAAATACTTATAATAAAAATTTGGCTGGATATGTCCCGCTTAGCCCACAAATTTTGCAGTTCTGCTCTGGTTGCGTCGTTGCTTTTATCTGCACAAAATTTGAAACAAGATTTGGTAAAGAAATTCTTATTGCCGGTGGAATTCTTTTTGCTGTTATGTGCTGTGTAAACATAAATCTTGCAAACTGGGATCCATGGAACAGAACGCTTACCCTTACCTTGCCTTCAGCCATGATGATTTATGGTGCAGTAGTTTCTGAGAGGGAAAAAAGATTTAACTTTGGCAAACCACTTCTTTTCCTTGGTAATATTTCCTTCTCCTTATATCTATGGCATCAACTTACGTTCCAGACTATGCTAGCATGGTTCGAGCACTCAGGGCTTTTACAGCAACTACCTCACGCATTAAGTCTTGCGATTTGGGCATTATGCGGAATAGCTGTTGGTTACACGAGCTATGTTTTAATTGAAAAGCCTTCAATTAAATTCATCAATGGAATTTTAAAACCTAAAACTATACAGCTGCCTGTTGATGAAAAGGTTGCGTAATAGAAAAGGCCGCTGTAGCGGCCTTTTTCATATCATTGCTTGATAACCCAAGTCAAACCAGACACGCCAACGAAGTTTGTTGATGTTGTTGCGCCATATACCTTTATTTCTCCTGTGGGGAGTACCTGTAAGCTCACTCCAGTCGTATCAGAGTAAACAGGGAACTGCATCTCAAACGGCGGCGCCATGTTTTTTGGTATCTGCGCTATCTGGGTTCCTGCAGCAACGCTGCCGGTTGACTTGAATATAATCCCCGACAGGCTTACAGAGCCAGACTTTGAAACATCCATGCGGACAGGTCGGTCAGTAGTATTAATTAGCCAGTTGTTTACGCTGACAATTGGCGACATTCCGCTTGAATTCTTTCCTCTGTTTACTACAAAAAAACCCATGATTGCGCGGGCGATTTTCCTCGCGATCAGCATGGTTGCCATGCTTGTCGGATGAATGTTGTCATGGACTACGCCGTCGCCTTTACCAACCATATTTACCGCAAGCGATGGATTTACATAGTAAGCGGTTAATGGCCCCTCGCAATCTGTGAGCTCTACAAGCTTCACGCCTTTCTCTGCTGCCACACGCGAAACGACAGATCGATACCTTGCTGCGAACTGATAGTTCCCTGTGTTTTGCCCTACACCTGCGCCTGCTAGAGCCTGCGGATACCACAATCCAAACTTAACAAGTATGACTGGCTTGCCAGCGGATTGGCAGATGTTGACCATTGCAGCAAGGTTTGACTTATATTGGTCTATATCAATCATCCCTTGAGCGTCGTTGGTGCCAACAGCAATGACAACAATATTGGCGTCTGCAACCCCATCAGTTTGCATGATCGACAACTGGCCGGCAGATGTGTCGCCAGGTACAGCTTTGTTTATAATGCTCCATGCTCTCACCCCTTCCGCAAATTCAAGCTCTCTTTTAAGGTAGTGAGGCCAACAATCAACTCGGTTGGCGGATATTGAGTCACCAAAGACTTTTATGGCCATAAACGAGTTTCTGCTATAGCTATTATTTTTTATTTTTACAGGGTTAATGAATCTGACAGCTGGGTTTGATGTCCAGGAATTGAAATAACCTCCAAAACCAGCGTCAATGATATATCCATTGGTTGTTATAGTTGTAACAACGAAGCCATTAAGCATGACATCAAAGCTAGAGAAGCTATTGATGCGAATTTTCCACTCACAATTTACCGGGCTATAGGATGCGTGGTCTGTCAGCATTGGGAAAGGCACAGCAGATGAGGTTCCTGTCAATCCCTGCCTTTTTTCGAATGCAAATATTGTGGCTCCAGACTGTGCAGAAGATGCGTACACGCCAGAGTAACCTCCGGTATGTCTCACAATTGCACATAATTGCGGTGTGTTTGTTATATACATCGTGGTGCTGATTTCGTCGCCCGGGGAAATACTGATAGCACCAATATGAAAACCATCATCTCCAGAGCCAACCGCAAGCTGTCCATAGTCCGCAGCGCTCGCAATATAAGAGTCAGATGTCCATACGTCACCGGTGGGCCAAGCTACCTTAACTGGGGTGGTGTCTGTCAGTACGTTGATATTGGTAACAGATGAAACGTCAAAGCTTGGTTCTTCTAAGAACGTAGTCTTTGATACGTAGGGCTCATTGTTTCCCGGAGAAACCGTATATTCAGTTTTAAGGCTGCGGAAGATGAACTGTGTTGCTCTTGAAAACTTTATGTTTAATGCTGAAGCCTTTCCTGCCAACCAGTCGTTTGGCACGGATAACTTCACGCCTCTGTCCACATCGAATGTCACGCCCTGCAATGCATCAGGATCAAAGGTTGAAAAGTAGTAAACATTTGCCGTACCTGGGATGAAGGGCAGACGCACAACAGGGTTTACAGTGGCTACAAGCCCTAACAATGCAGATGAGCAATCAGTGACGCCATCAGGCTCAGCACCGGAAGACGAGCCATCATTGATCGCAATGATTTCTCGCATTTTTTGGTGAACCGTTGTCGCTTTTGAGCCTGTGAATGGTTGCTTAACTGTTACTAAGTTGTCACCCATTCCATCTGCAGCGCTGGCTAATTGTTGCTTCAGTGCAGCATACCCAACGCTCAGCCAGGCACCAGGACCAATACCGCCCGTTGATTCTGGAGTGGATGATGCCGGTACATTCTTTGGAAGCAGGCCATCCCATCGGTAATATTCACCAGTAGCCTCCAGGCGCAGAACTTGGTTAGGAAGAGTAAGCGTGTTGCCATCTTCGAAGCTGTCGATCGTGATATAACCGAATCCCGCTATCGCTTGCTGCGCAAGCCAGCGAAGTCCCTCTATGGTGTAATGCTGTACACCGAATCTGTCGGTATAAGTCCAACCCATAGAGGTGACAAACTCGTCAATTTTCGCGCCACCGAATACATGATCACGAATATCAGAGCTTGGTACAGGGTTTTGCGTCGGCGTTGGAACCGGGATGTTTGCGTATGAATCGGCCATTTTTCTCTCTTTTAGACGTGAAGACGCCTCGGGATATACCCGAAGCCGGTTGTTAATATGCTGGTTAGTCGTTCATGTAGATGTAGTCGGTATATTCAACGAGAGAAAGCGTTTGCGTATCATCCCCGTTTGGTTTCGATGACTCCACGCGCCAGAGTGTGGAATTGAGTTCTTCACTGCTGGACATGAAATACCGCGATGGTGTTTGTACAGTCCTCCCATCGTAGATATTCAGGTCGAATGCTTCAGCAGCAGCTGTGAATGCTTTTTGATTGCCATTGACTGCATAAGCACGGTAACGCCCATGGAAGTTGCCGAGACTGTCAGTCATAACGACCCACATATCGCCGGAAAACTCCAGCCGTTCAGAGGTGGAAAAAACATCTCCGGAGCGTCCGGTAAGATATCCTGTCTGTTGGTCGTTGTCGTACATATCTGGGCACTGCACCACCGCGCCACGTACAACCTGTGTCGTTTCGAAAACTTTTACCGTCATGCTCATGCGTGACTGAACCAGCCTGTTGGCTTCCAGCCATGCTCGATTGCGCGCTTGAATAATATTACGACAGCCAGACAAGCTTACAGTCATGGAATTTTCGGTCTGAGTAGTTACCTCGCTAATTCCGGAGCTACTAACCTGCAGGTAGATATATGCCTTCTTATTCGTGCGTGGATCGACATAATCCAGAGTGATGCCGTCATATCCGTTTGGCAGGCTCATGGAATAGCCAATTTTGAACCCATCCCAGAACATGTTGCTGCGTCCAAAAACAGCGGCCGGCACGTCCACCTTCTCGTCACGCCAGAACGTCAGCATGTCGCCGATCCAGTTGATGTCTACGCGAGCAGCGTTACAGATGACCTGAATACGCTCACCGAGAGACTGTTTCGAGTCTGAGAAGGTGTAATCGAAGAAACTTAGCTGCGGATCTGAAATGCTGTCAGCGATGGCATATAGCGTTGGAAGGTCCAGGCGATTCACGTCCTGTTTAGCGACAACAACCCACTCATGCAGAACAGCATCGGCAAACGAACGCGATGACCGCAGCGTGGAGTCAACTGCACCAGTAGTTCGGTTGTATGAGATGACCTGGCGCTGGGCAAGAAGGTTGTATTTCCTGTCTTTGCTTCCTGAAGCGAACTCAGTTTCCTGCACGGTCAGCTTAACCAGCGTGTCATCGGGATAGACAACATTCGTCCTGACGTTAATTGCGTGAGCAGCCAGGACATACAGTGCTGAACTGGAGTTTGAGTTATTGTCACGCTTCAACGTGAATGCATAACGAGCCTTGCCTGCCGCTGGCGTGACTTTAAACGTGTAGTAGACATAATCCTGACTGCTGCTGGTATTACTGATAATTACCCGCATTGTCTCCTGTGTACCCGGTACGATGTTGTTGTCGTCGTCGACTTTCCACCAGGTTATGATAACCGGGTTATTTTTCCCTCCCCCGATGTTCCCGGACAGATGGAACCAGAGGTAAGTTGATTCAACAGCAGAGAAGAACGGGCCGACGATAGTCCCTTCATATTCTGTAATCTGGAAGTATGTCGTGTTAATAGTGGCGTTTGCTGGCGTCTCGATGATGTCATTGCCACCCAGATCGCTAAAGACAAACGTATACCACTGAACAGGGTTTATCACCGCGCCATCATTGGTCAGGGTGGCACTAATGAGTTGGCCAGTAACGGTAATATTTTTCGTAACTGAACCTGATGCAGTGGCGTAGGTGACGTTGATTACGAATGTTACTGACAGAGGCTTTACTGCATCGAAGAAATAATCGAATGCGGAGTTTTTGACGATTTTTACTGAAATCTGCCCACCGGCATACGTGCCCTGGACGATGCTGTTTGTCGTGGCCTGCTGTTTGATAGCGCCGGTATCTTCATTCAGACCGGGAAGTTCTTGCCCGTCGACATCATCAAACGCATATCCTTCGTTAATCGTGCCGATCAACTGTCCAGGTTGGTAAATCTGATAACTGGCGCCAGCCATTGCAGTGAAAGATGACTCAGAGTATCTGACAGATGAGATGTCATAGCGTCCATAGCCAACTTCCATGAATTCAGTAACGAATTTCTTGTTATCGATGTACTCGAAAAGTGATTCCTGGATAAGGTCTGGGTAAGAGCGCACTTGCCCGTAAATATTAGGGCGCCCCTTATACAGCCTGGCAACGTTTGTCTGTCCGGTTAAATCGTTGTTTGGAGACTCGCCAGTTGCGACTGATGGGGTTTTCTTAATGTCTCCTACAAGTGTCTTCTGCAGCGCTGCCATGGCCTTCTTGGTCAGCTTAATAGGATTGAGTGCTTCCCATGGTGCAGAAAGCTTAATCAGGTCTTTAATGCCACCCATGTTCTGAGGCTGGTCAAACACTGAAAGGTGATCATCTGCCTTGAATCGGTAACTAATATCAAAATCGTCACCTAACTCTTTGCCGTTGAGCTTCACGATTACCGAATTATGCAGCTTCTGACCATTCAGCCAGTCAACCATACGCTGACCAGGCTCAATTAGCCCGCGTTGTTTTTGAGCGCCTGGTAGACGCTGGATTTCAAATGTCGCCATACTGCAGGAACTCCGTTTTCGTGAATGCTCTTTCAAGTACAGGAAGAGGGTCAATCCGAACGCCCTCACCTTTCCCGCGGGAATGTAGACAGCGATTACTCCCGATCACGATACCGACATGATCTGGCAACTCTCCTCGATAGAACACAGCAATGTTCCCCTCCTCACGAGAACCAGCTCTCCAGAAAATTCGATCGCCTTCGTAGCATGTGATGAAATCTTCACCAGCCTCGTAATCCGGCGTCTGATGTATTTCGATTCCTGATACATGGCGAAAGTAAAGAACGACTAATCCCCAGCAGTCCACAGCATCAAAACTACACGCACGCTCAGCCCACGGAAGTGAATTAACCTTCCGGATAAATTCAAGTTTATTCATCAGATATTACTCAGACCGGGATACAGTTCGACGGTATAGATAATGCTTGTGGCCACGGTAAGGGGGTTTGTCATTCCCACCGTGACAGAGACGTTTTCAGCGGCGGCTGCCACATCACGTACATACATTGAATACGTCTTAAGGGGTGCTGTGTCGCCTATGTTTTCCCAGATGTCGTAGCGGAAAAGGATCGGCTCCATGCGGGCTGGGCCGCGCCACAATTTTAATCGTTGCTTTATGTCCTGAGATAGCGAAGCGAAAGTAATCGTTGCATTGAGCGTGGTTGTTCCATCCTGTGCAGGTTCGGAGAAATCGAACCGGGTTGGCTGGTATACCTGACCGTTAAATGTGGCGGGTTCGAACAGGTTATTTACCAGCCTGTCAGTACCGAATGCAGAATGTGAAAAGACAACAGTTTGCTTAAGGTCTGACGCCGGCCTGCGCTCTTTCCATTCACGGAGTGTTGGCATCTGGAAGGATCTCCGTAACGATTAAGTCATACCAGTAACCCGCGCCTGGCTGGGCTCCAACAATCCAGTCGTCGTAGTCTTCAGTAATATCATTCATGAAATTACAGATGATGTCCGCCGTCCAAGTGACAGTGTTTCCATTCTTGCTGGTCTGCACCGGCATTGTGATGAAGTGAACCTCCTGTACCTGCACGCCCTGGGTATCGCCCAAATCAACAGGGATGTCGAACCATACCTGCCCACGATTACAATATGTTGGCGACCGGAGCCATGACTTGAAACGCTCGGCTTCAGCAAGGGTGAAAATCCAGTTAAGATTCCAGGTTGTTTTCAGGTCAGTGGTTAACGGGGTGAATACCGCAGGACCAACTGCAGGATTGCTTTGCCTGAAGCTGGTATCCTGTGTCATGTTCATGTTTGCACGCTGAGGAAGCGGCAGGAATGGCGGGTATTTTACATCTGCCATTAGTAGTCTCCGTTTGCCTGGCGTGAAAGTCCGTATGTTGATTCCAGCGTTGATGACATGGGCCCGCCAGTCTCTACGTCCTGAATGAAAAGATCGACCACCTGATTTCCATTATCATTCCTTGTCCTGGCCTGAACGTCAGCGCCGGTGTAGTTATTCACGTTAACCACGACGCCACCGCTTCCAGGTCCAGCTGAAGACATATCCTTATTGCTGATGACCCGTCCATTATCCCCTGGAATCATGTACTGCTTACCGGTACTCGCCCGGTAAATCTCCGGCATACCGCCCTCTCCGACCTGGTACATTGATCCTGCAGATACCGGTCCGCCATTCTTGCGCTTCCCAGACAGTCCCTTTCCAACAGCCATGGCGGCCACCAGGGCCCCAAGACCTATCGCCACAGCACCGCCGAATGAGCCGATAGAGGCTACAAGCGCTGCTGGCGTCCATGCAGCAGTAGTTGTGGCGGCTGAAGCTGTGCTGGCGGCGGTAGTAGTGGCAAGGCTGGCCGTTTGCGCCGCAGTAGTGGTTGCAATCGCAGAGGTTTGTGCAGCAGCACCCATGACGGCAGATTTCACCCACTCAACGCCCATCTGAACGAAGCCGTTAATCAGGCTATTCAGGGCGTTGCTGGCGAGAGATTGCATAGCCTCCTGCGCCGACATGCTCCCGGTGATGATGCCGGTTAAGGCGTTGGATGCATTCCCTGCGAGAGAGTCAAAGCTGGCGGCCAGCAACTCATTACCCATGCTCTGGTTTCGGAAAATCTCCCACTGGGCAGCGATTCGCGCCTGCTCATATTCAGTATTGGCAGCATTCATCAGTTCGAGACCACGCTGAGTAATCTGGCCCTTTTGCGTTTCAAACTGCTGGATTAACGCCAACTCCTGAGCGTGCTGGTTAGCAAGCCTCTGAACCGGATCTACCTCACCTTGAGCTGACTGCTGCGGGGTTACAACCTGTTGAGCTCTGATTTTGGCAAGCGCGACCTGATGGTCTTGCTCAAGCTTTTCAGATGCCTGGTTGTATTGCTCTTGAGATAGGATTAGCTGACCGTTAGCATCCTTCTGACCCTTCAAACTCTCAAGAGCTTTCTTCTGCGCTGCGTAATTGGCACTCTCCTTGAGAGTGGGCACTGCATTCTGTGCTTTTAGAGCTGCAGCCTTATCCCACGCAGCCGCCGCATCACGCTCTACCTGAGCGATCTGTTGAGGTGTCGGATTGGTAAGCTTCTGTCGAGCGGCAAGAATGGCCTGTTCCCGAGAGAGATCCGCAGTCGAGTCAGCTGAGAGGTTTGCCTTTTGCCGATATTCCTCCAGAACCTTTGCGTTTCTCTCCGCCTGTGAAGCGCCCTTACTCTGCTCTGTTTTAAGTGTCTTCTGCGCCTGCGTATTTTTATACGTAGCAGCAGCGTCATCTTCCATCTGCTTGGTGTGCGGATCATCTTTCGCAAACCCGGCATCTTCGGCAGCGTATTGCGCCTGCAGCCTCGCGCGGGCCTCACCTTGCAGTTTCGAAAGGGCAAGGTTTCGCTCGGATTGCTTGATCAGGTTCTTCTGGCCAGCGGTAAGGTTATCGATCTCCTTTCTCATGCTGGCCGTGCTGATTGCGGCCTGTCCAGCAACAGCAACCAACTCCGTCAGCGGTCTCAAAAATGCAATAACAGCTTCCGTTCCCGACTTTGTCGAACTTTCTGTGTTCTGAAGTTCAAGAACGAGCTTTTGAAGTGCCTGAGGTGATGGATTATTGGCTACATCAGAAAGCTGCTTGCTTAACTCGAATGCTCGCTGCTCCGATATACCAAATTTATCCGCAAGTGTGGTAACAGTGTTCTGGATCGCGTTAGCGTTAACGGTGAATTTCGCCCCGGCGTTCCTTGCCTGCTCCATTGCTGCAGAGTAGGTGTCAGCTGTTACACCGACTGTCGAAAGGTTTTTGTTGAATTCATCAATCGACGCAATGCCACCAACGAAAGAGGTTCTCAGCTTGTCGGTAAAGCCAACAATGGAGCTGGAGGCATCGTTAATTGATTTAGGGATCTTCGCTATAGCAGCGTTGTACTCAATCATTGCCTGATTTCTCAGGATGGTTGCTGCCTCTGCGTTGGTTCTTGCCAGGTTGGCGTACTTATCTGACAGGGCGGCCACACCATTCTGAGAGACGGTAATGACCTTATCCATCGCTTCAGCTGCATCTTTCAGAGCTTCCATGGCGTTTTTACCGCCATTAAGCGAGGTGATAAGAACACCAGCAAGAACCGAGCTCAGCGCAATGATTGAACCGACAATCGCACCACCAGGGCCGAACGCACCAGCAAGCTGTGACCCCTGCTGCGCGAAAGCCACCAGAGCGGATTGTCCACCCTGCACCTGGATAATGAAGTCCTGAACCTGGTACCCTGCCTGCTGCATACTGGACTTCCAGCTGCCAGTGCCTTTTGCGCCATTTTCAACGCCAGTCTTCATGTCATACAGGCGACCAGTAAGCTCGCCGATCTTCTGCTTTTCTTCGTCTGTCGCTTTCGACCCGGCACGCAACTGCGCAGCCAGAACTGCGGCACTACGCGCGCCATTTTCTTGCGCTTCGTCCAGCACCGCCAACTGGTTACCCAGCGCCTCGATGATTGATTCTGCACGGCTGAATTCGTTGCTCGCACCGCCGGTACCGCTGCGGGCCTCTTCCATAGCGCGGGCTATGCCGCTCACGTTGGTGTTCAGCTTGCGCAGCTGGTTGTCCATGGAGTTGGCATAACCGGCCAGTTCAGTAAACGCGGATCCAGTTTGAGACGTACTCTGGTCGAGGTTATCCATTCCCTTGCCGGACTGCTGGGCTGCAGCATCCAGTTTATCCAGAGCATCAATGGCCTGTTTCCCGCCCTGCAGCAGCGGCTCAACGTCGGCGCTGATTTCATAAACGATGCTACCGGCGTTCTTCTCACCTGCCATGTCATTCTCCGGTTATTGCTTTGCTTTTGCCCTGCGTGCGGCCTGTTTAGCAAGGTATTCGTCGGCGATACTGTCGTACTCTTCGCGAGTGAAGCCTTTCTGGTCAGGGTATTTCGCCGCCAGCAGCATCTGGAATTCGGTCATCGTTAACTGAGAGGCTTCGTCGCGGTTCATGCCGAAGTGACTACGTGCCGCGCTGATATAGTCGAAGGCTTTAAACTCTGTGGTGCGTTCGCCTGTCTCGTGGCGCTGCAGTTGGCGGACCTTAGCTTTGCCGACGACACCGTGCTGCATGAGATGCTGCGCCAGCACGATGATGTCGTTCTTCGGCATCTGGCCGGGTCGATATACAACGCAGTGTCGCCAACCCTTCCACTCGCCAATCATTGGCGTCAGATCGTCATCGCAGCACGCCTGCAGCACCAGCATGCACGTTGATAACAGCTTCTCAGCGGCGCGGTTGAATGATGGGGCCAGCCATTCAGGAAATCGTCCCAGCGCGCCTGCGCACACCTCAATCAGCTGAGCGACATCATTGCCGTGTATGGTGGCGTACGCCTGCACAATCTCTTCCGGAGTGCCGATCCTCGTCATAGCCTCGAATGAAGGCCGCAGCAGGTAATCTTTACCACCTTCGCGGCTGTCGCTGATCGAGAGTTCGCCAATATCGGTTAAAGCGGTCATAAGCCTTCCAGTAAACGGTCATTATCAAGGGCAGCACGCCGCCCTTTGGAATGTCCGTTAGGTAACGGTAACCGTATGCACGGCCACAAAGTTGCCGTCTTCGGTGTTGATGATGATCTGCGCGCTGCCGGTGGCAACACGCGTCACGGTAACGGTGTTGCCGGAGGCGGTGGCAGTTGCTTTGGTCGCGTCGGTAGTCGCTACAGTGAAGTCTTTGTTGGTAGCGCCGGTTGGAGCGATGTTCACCGTGAAGGTGCTGGTTCCGCCCGCAGCGCCAGTGCTGGTTGTCGGGGTTACCGTCACGCCAGTCACTGCTACATCGCTGATCTCGTTCACCTCGATGGTGCTGGCATCACCGACTTTGAACTCAGTAGAGAACGTGACGATATCGTTGGTACCACCGTCAGAGCTCAGTGCAGTGATGTTCATGTAGCCGATAAATTCGACGGGGCCATATTCCATTCGCACCCAGATACCTGTCTGACGCTTGGCCTTCAGCTCACCTGAGAAATACTTGATGAACTTGCCGACACCGTACTGATCCAGCTTATCTTTTTTGCGCACTTCACCTTCAAAGCTGAAGGTGAGATCACTGTTGGTGATGATGGTTTCGACATAACCGCCGCCGTCATCCGCATCAGAGGTAACCGTGTTAGGGTTGAAGTCGAAGCCTTTAGACGTTCCTGCAGCCAGAGACTTCCACTCAGACTCAAGTGGTTTGACATCCGGGCAGCCATCGGCGACTTCCAGCACGACCGCACCGCCGAACAGGCGCTCGTTCGAGTTCTGGCAATTAGCCATGTGAAACTCCTCTTTGACGTATAAAAGAAAACCCGCCGGAGCGGGTTATTTGGTTGGGATGGCTATTCGCCGTAAGTGCAGGCGAATTGGAGTCGGAAGACTATTCGCCCTTCTTCTGTGAGCACTGGCGCTGGAATTGCGCCCATGTTCTGGATGTAGCCGACACACTCGTCAGCCATGGGGTTAGCCTGGACATAATCGACGATGCGCTGCACGGCGCTAAGAGCGTCTTTGCGCTTGTCCTTCGCGCCTACGACATCAACCAGGACGTGATACTCAGAGCCGAGGTCAGTCCGAATATTCGACCCGCCGTTAGGCCTGAACACCATGATCGCCTTCGACAAGTCTCCCGGGTCGTCGTACATCAGCTGCTGCACCGTGAATCCGTTAGTTAGCCCGGCGTCGCCGAACATGTTGCGCACCCGCTCGTACATCATGGGTGTCATAGCGAAAGCTCCTTGCGCATCACCGCGTCAACGTTATCGCGCTCGTCATTCGCGCCTTTGGTCAGGAATTGCGGTTCACCATGCGGATCCCAGTAGTTGCCCTTTCCGGTGCCGCCGCCGAACTCTTTCGGTTTCTGCGGACCGAACTCAGATCGGTTGCTGGTCACGCCGAAGTGTGCGCGCGGCTGGCCTTTCAGCTTACCTGACGCCTCATGAACATACGCGGCATAGTTCGCTGAGTAGCCGATGCGCCCGGTAATGAATACTCCGCCAGCGTCGATCTCCCGAAATTGGCTATTAATCAGCGTGGAGGTGTCGATCGGGGTGTAATAGGCCGCCCGCGCACCGATGAGAATCATCGCCGACTGCAGCGCGCGGATTACCTTTCGTCCCTTAACGTCGTTGATGACATCGTTCAGATGCTTCTTCGCCTGGCTGATGCCCTTCACTTTGATACCCATGGCTACACTCCGGTCAGGATGGCGTAATCATCCGTCAGGCGCTCGAACGTATCGGCATAACGGATAACCTGCCGCACCTCGTCAGCGCCCGCCACAACCGGGTCAGCCTCGGTCGAAACGCCAATCAGCAGATAATCACCAGCGGCCGCCAGCGCGAACTCTGTCCAAACGGTGTTCTTGACGACGATTTCAGCGCCCAGGCTGGCTAACTTCTTACTGAGCCCGCCCTCGTAATCACAGAGGATTTGCTCAGGTTCGGCATAGCCCAGCGGGTCACCGTATTCGTCATTACCTTCCAGCTTGCGCCAGATGGTCGCCGTGGCTGTGTATGACCAGTTCGCTACCGATGACATCAGCCCTCCTTCCAGCGCAGCACTTTCGCGCCAGTCGCCCGGATGCGCGGGCAGTTAATGAACCACTCGCCGTCCGATTTAACGTAGCCGGTAGTCTCCCGCCCGGTGTCGGTCATCACCCAGACGCGGGTGAATGAACGCGGTAGGCCATGCTTGACGGATTTCCAGTTCATGAATTGCGCCCAATAAAAAAGCCACCCTGAGGTGGCCTGATTGCTAATGCGACGGCTTACATTCTGCCGTGATTTGGATGGTAACAATAATCTCGCTCAGCCCTCTTCCTCGCCTCATTGGCATCTTCGCGCGTCAAATGCGACCCAAGGCTGACTCTTTGACCTAAGTGGACAATGGAAGCTCTCCACTTACCAGTTTCTTTGTCCAGCCAAACACCTTGAGAGCCGCTTGTGTTGTTTTTTGCGGTTTTCGAGTTTTGCGCATTGGTGACAAAATCTACTACGCGGAGGTTGCCAAGCCGATTGTCATCAGTGATTCCGTTGATGTGATCGATGAAACCTTCAGGGTACTGGCCGCGCGATAATGCCCAAATTATTCTATGGGCCTTATGTGGCGTTCCTAGAAGCTTAATAACTCGATACCCTTTCGCATCAACAGCACCAGCCTTTTTACCCGCGTGCCGATTATTCCAGTTTTGACGGGATGACTCATTTTTGAAATGACTGCTTGGGCGGGACTTCCAATATATATTCCCCGTGTCGGCGTCATAGGAGAAGCATTCACGGAGAAAATTGACATCAATTTGTTTTGATGAATTCATGTAAACCTCACAGTAGGCTTCACAGATGATGTGGTGCGGCAGGGAGGTCTGTGTTCCTCCTTTTCGACTGGCCGGTCTAGCCGCTTACTCATTTTACCGCTTTCAGCACCCACCAACAACGAGGAACAACCCAACTTTCTGCCCGACATCGATTGGTAAATCTGACGTGCAGCCAGACGTATCCAGCTCCAGCAGAGCGTCACGCATGTTGAGTACGCTGTCGCTGTAGTCAAACGAGCGAGAGGCACCGGACGGAGCGCCCTGCGACTTAATCCGCTGCGTATAGGCCGTCAGGGCCATCAGCGTGACAGCGTAGACCTGAATCAGCACCAGATCGCAATCGTCGTAACCGGCCGCAATCAGACAGGGTTCGATCTTCGCCATCTTGCACAGGTAGGCGTCGATCATGAAGTCAGGGACGGTGGTATAGCCGAGCGCAGACAACTGCTGTTTTACCTGCGCCGCCGTTATCTGCAATACAGCCATATTTTATCCTCGCCTGAGTAACCCAATTCACCGAGGAACGCCTGCACGTCTGCCGCTGTGATTGGGTCAGCCATGGTTATTTCGCCTTTTTCTTCAGCTCGTCGATTTGTTTCTGAGCCTCGTCGAGGTCAGCCTGCAGCTTTGCGTTGTCAGCGGTCAGCGACTCAACTTTGCCATTGGCCTCGTCGAGGTCAGCCTGCAGCTTTTGCACGTCGGCAGGTGTCGCCACTTCCAGGACCTGGTCGCTTACCGGGATAGCTTTACCTGCCAGCCACAGCGGGAGAGTCTCGCCTTTGTAGACTTCACCCTTTTTCAGTTCGTGGCTGTCGTGGGTGAGCAACCATTTTTGTTCTTTACCAGCCATACGGCCTCCGTAAAAAAGATGGGGCCTGAGCCCCATGAATTATGCTTTGGTCAGCTGGGCGTAACCGGCCTGGCCATTCGCGTCGTGTTTGAACTGCGGCGCCGCAGCAGCCAGCACGGAGAAGACATAATCGTCTTCCGGATTCTGGCGAGCTTTCGGGCGCATGGTCATCGGCATGCCGTTGAGGATCTGCACAACGTCAGGACGCTTAACTACACCCAGCAGTTCGTTTTGCGGTACCTTCGAAGCCGGAACCAGCGCCGCAACACCGGGGATTTCCATGATGCGGGACAGGATGGTCTTCGGATAGTTTGCCGCGTAGTCGTTCACAGACGCGTAGAACCAGTCTTTGTAGTTCACGTAGATGGTTACCGGGCCGTAGAAATTCTTGGACTGCAGCAGCCCAATCAGCGCGGAGATGGCCCCGACCCACTGAGCGCCGGTTGCGCCGTTCAGGTCAAGACCATGCGTGCCGGTTGCGCGGTTTGGCGCAGTGCGCAGGCCGTAAATGGTCGCGCCCCCGACGTTGATGTTTGGATCGCCGTTAAGCACCATGTCTTCCAGCTTCTCAGCCACTTTACGCTGATGGTTGGAGATGGCGTCGCTGTCCAGAGAGTAGCCTTCAGTCTGCGCTGCCAGCATCTGGCGCCAGCCGAAAGTCAGCTCACTGTCGATGATAGGCAGCGGCGTGCCTTCGTAATCCATGACAGGCTGATCGCCCTTCGCCTTGCCGCGGCCATCCAGGCTGATGTTTACATCACCGGAATCTGACAGAGTCATGAAGTAGTGAACGATCTTACCGAGTGCCATCGGGCGGGAAACGCTGGCGGCCAGGTCGTTAAACACTGACAGCACGTCGCGCTGAACGGTAATCGCAGAGCGGTCCCATTCGCCCCAGACATCTTTCGGCAGCACAGAGGCGTTACCGACGAGATCATCAAACGCAATGAACTGACCGCCAGCTTCGTTGACTGCAAAGCCATGCTGTGCAGCCATATTGCGCTGCATCATGTCCCAGCGACGGCGCGCGTTGATGATCAGTCCCTGCTGTTGTGGAGTAAACTTTAACATTCTTGTTTTCCTTATGCCTTGGCGTACGGAGTGGAGAGGATCACCACGTCGGCGAAACCTTCCGCCGCCAGAGTGCGCCCTGCTTTTTCGTCGAACGTAGCGACGACCTGGTTGCCGGTTGCGGCCGCTTTGAATACGCCGCCGGTACCGATAGTCAGCTCCTGACCCACCGTATAGGCCGCAGCAGCCAGGCGAACGTTGTATTCCTGCTCACCTTCAACGCGGTACGCCACGCCGGTTTCATTGGCTGCGTATGCGGTGGTGATTGCCTGACCGATGAAACGACGGTTGCCGAGGATGAACCAGCGGCCGGTGGTATCAGCGGAGGCTGCCAACTTGCCTGATGCAACCTTCACTGCCACGCCGGGATTAAGCGCCGAAGCCACAGGCAGGTTGATGGTTTCCGGCTCACGCTCGACCGGGCCACGATAGATGACGTTAGCGACCATTATTTAGTCCCCTCTTCCATACCTGCGTTAAGGTCGTAGTCTTTCCACTGGTCATTTTCAGAATTGACCAGTTGGAATGATGGGTTCAGCGGAGTGCTGGTCTGGCACTGTGAGTACATGTCGTTCAGCGCTTCACCGGAAAGCGAGTTGATCGCTGCTTCAGTCATGAACGAGAATTTCGCTTTAACCGCATCGCGCTTGGTTTTCAGGTCGCTTTCTGCGTTCGCCTGCAATTGAGATTTCAGCGTGCTGATTTCATCGGTAAGCGGCTTCAGTGCCAGATTCACTGCGGCAGTAATAGCGTCAGAGTTGATCTGAGCCTGGCCCTGGTCGCCGCCCCCCTCTTTCTTCTGCATCTGCTGGTTGTAGGCATCCCAGACCTGATCGTCGGTCAGCCCCTCGGTTTTAACGCCTGCGGCATTGAGCGCGGCGATCATCTTCTCTTTCATCGGGTTTGTTTCTCCGTTGGTTTTGACTTCGTACTCAGTTGGTTTGCGCACGACTTCTACTGGATCACCGACGAGTTCAGCCTTGCCATCGTCGTCAATGAGGTACTTTTGCTGGAGGTATTTGCCGTTTTCCTCGTAAATGAAGCGATCAGGCCAGACGGCTTCCGGCCAGAAGTAATATGTTTCAGGCTTACCCTCGCTCATTTTGTTTCGCAGCGCCGCGCAGATTTCATCAAATGAGTAATTCGAGGCGTTGCTCAAATAAAACTTGGTTTTGTTCCACCAGCCGTCTTTCATGCTGTTGGCGGCATCGATGAGGTTCGTCGATTCAACATCAGCCTCTTGCCCGTCAGAGTTGACGAACATGCCGACACCTTCATCCGGCGTGCCGGCACCGGGCTCGTCGAGCAGGATCGCGATGTGGTCGAACTGCATGTTGTGAGCGACCCAGGAGTATTTCTTCTGTTTCGATTCACCTGCCTTTTGCTCTTTGTTCAGCAGCAGACCCGTAGAGACATGAATCGGGTCGGCGTTATTGCCGGAAATCATGTCGTCCAGGCGCTGAATAAGGCGCTTACCGTCAGGCTTGGTGTCTGCCACAGCCTTATTGACGTAAACGTCCATCACGACCTTGTCGTTGGCCTTGCTGACGTTTTGAGCCCATGCCCCGGCGTAGTAATCGTTGACCGCCTGCGGGTCGTTGGCGCTGACGTATTTGCCGTTCACCATCGGGTGGCCGATCGGCATTAACTTGCGCTCCATCGTCTGGTAGCTGTTGTTAATCTCCTCCGCCGGGTACAGGCCACCATTCATCACGATGTCATCGACGATCGGGACCGCACCACGAATGACGTAGTGTTCCTGGCCGTTGATGGTGGTCGTTGAGATGTTGGAGGCGTTGATGGCGAGGCTTTTTACGTGAATACTTGAGAGCTTCATCTCCTCTCCTGATTTTGTTATGGCAACAAAAAACCCGCCTAAGCGGGTTTCAAGGATTTAATTCTATTTTTCACTATCCGTTGCAACTGTACTCACCATGGAGAGTTTTTCTTGCTGTCACGACAGCCGACTCTGCCTCCTCCATCGTCAGGAATGTACCGAGGTGGATAGCCTTGCCGTCTTTGTATATCTGGGCTCGCCATTTACCACTTTGCTTATGCAGGCTAACGCCTTTAATTCCGCTCGTGTTGTCTGACCTGACAGATGCATTCCACCTGTTTTGAGATGTGCCGGCAGGTCTAAGATTGGCTATGTTGTTATTGCTTCTGTTTCTGTCTTTATGATCGACTTGACTCGGTAAAACACCATGGTGAAGAGCAAAAATCACCCTATGCACCATTCGAAGTCGACCTTCGAAGTTAACTTCCCAGTAACCGGAATTTTTAAGCGAACCAGCGCAATCTCCTGCCCGTGAAAATACTCTTCCGTTGCCGTTTATTTTGTCGTGTCGCCACCTAAGAAAGCTTGGCGACGATTCATCGTAATAGAGACTTTCACGGAAGCGATCAATCAATGATTCTTGTTTATTCATATAAACCTCGTAGCAGGCTTCGTAGATGATGGGTGCGGCAGGGGTGTCTACGTTCACCCTCTTCGACTGGCCGGTCTAGCCGCACGTCAATTGTACCACAACGTGGATGCTGGATAGCTTCACGTTGCGTCCTCTTAATGGATTTTGTTTTTGCGAACCTGGCGGAGTTGCTTCTTAGTTGGCTTTACTGGGAAGAAATGGCATAAACGCACATTCTCAACGCTTCCATTATCCCAGCGCACTTCTAAAGGTTTTGAATAAACCCAGCCACGGATTGGGAAGTTAAGGTCATAGGATAATTGCCACATAGCGTCCTCATTGGTGGATTTCAGGCAATAAAAAAAGGCCGCCGTGGCGACCTTGTTATTATTTTTTATAGCTTACTAGTTCTATACCATCCTTGGGGTATCGTTTCTTTAATTCGGAAATTAATGCTGATTCGGTGTCACCGTTAATCGTCATAAAAGCTATGTGCGTTCGGTGCTTAGCTTTAGTGACTGGCTGCACTCTATCAAAGCGAATATCTTTAAATTTTGATTGCATGTCATTTTCCATTTAATTAAGGAGTCGTTAATTAATAACGGCAAAAATAACATGAACTTTATTGATTATTTACCCCAGTCTTTTCTCTCTTTTGCAAGCTTATCCGCCAGCCCCTCATTGAAGATGCTGCCGTCGTCGTTGAGCAACACCGGAATCTGGCTGCAGTAGCAGTTGTACCGGTTGCCGTTCTCAGCGTAGAAGTCCCGCACCTCTTCCGTGGTGTAGACCTTGCCGTGGCGGCTGGCGTGCCAGGTTCGCGTCGTAGGCTTGAGCGCTGACAGCCACAGCAGGCCAGTATTCAGCCCCAGCCTGTCGGCAGCCCAATCCGTTTCGTTCCATTGCGCCTGCCGCAGCGCGCCGACCTGCTCGGTCTGAGCTATGGTCTTGGCATTCGACATGCTGACATCGAGGCGCTTGCTTATGACGCTGGCCGTTTCTCTCGGATTAACCCCGCGCGCAACCGCGTCGGTGATGATGCTTGTCAGGTCTGCCCTGGCGGCATCGCTGATCGCCTTCCAGTCACTGAAAGTTGTCAGCCTGGCAGAGGCGATCTGGTTTTGATAACCGGGGCTGCTTAACAGTTGCTGTAGCGTTGTCTGACTGGCGTACACCTGCGACTGCTGCGAGAGGTTGTTGAAGGCCTCCAGCGTGCCGCGCTGCGCTTCTGCAACGACGTAATCCATCGCCCATAGGTTTTGCTCGCCCCCCTCCAGCAGATGGTCATCGAGAATAGCCTGCACCGCCTCTAGCAGATCAGCCAGTTCCTGCGCCGACATGTCGTAGATGAACTTGCCGGCGTTGACCTGGTAGAGCCGAATATCCGCGCCGTTATCGTGGCAGAGGAAGCTCCAGTTATGGCTGTTAGCCTCTCGCTCTCGCCCGATAAGGCGCTGGTCGAAGAGGGCTTTCAGCTCCACCTTTATCGCGTAATACCGATCCTCAATGTCGCGCTCCATCCTGCTTACGGACTTGCGCGACATTGTGGGGTCAACTTTCGACCGTGGTATTACCGGACTTTTCGGCTTCTGACTGAGGGTCGGCCAGAGGATCAGGCTTTGGTTTGTTGCCATCAGGCGGAACCTCATCATCAAGCTCAGGCAGTGGTTGCAGTTCGCCAGCAGCGCGTATTTCGTTTTCGCTGATAGCTGAGCGTCCAAACGCGTTTGTCGACTTCACGGCCACATCGGCTAGCTTGTCCATGTTGGCAATCTTCTCTGCCTGGCTCGGAGCCAGCAGATCTGACCATCCCACGGTGATTTCTTCATTCTTAGCCGGTGGAATAATGCCAAGCGTCCAGAATCGCGAAACCACATCGGTGATAACGTCGGTCAGGAAGCCTTTCCGGCGGCTCATCCTGGTGCGCCCCCAACCTTTGGCGTCCTCAGTGCTGGCGCGCTCACCAGTCTGCATCCCAACGAGCTCTTTCACAGGGATAGGAACGGTCGCGCAGAACTCGCTCAGCGCGGTACGCCAGGTCGGCTCTGGGTCAGCTGCTGCCACACTCAACACCTCGGCGGTACCTGCCTGCATAAAGCTGGCGCTGTCGGTGCTGTCGTTAAGGCGACGGACCTGCTGATCAAGCGCTTCAGCAAGCTGCCCCTCAGCAACCCCAAGGGCTTTGGCAAGTGCTGAGAAGTTCGTCTTCTCACTGAACGAGTAGTTGAGCTGGCGACTGGCGTTCTTCAGGAAGCCCTCAGACGCGCCACCGCTAACCTTCTCGATATCAAGCAGCTTGTTGAAACCAGCCTCAAGCAGCGACTTGCCCGACGTCATAACGCCATCATCTGAGCCCTCGGCCAGGATGATTACGCGATCCGGGTGGACGTTGATGATTCTGCCCGGGCGGGCGTCGAAGTTTCCGTCAACCGGCAATTCGGTGAACGAGTACATCGTCACTTCGCCGAACGTTTCACTGTCCGGATTATCGTCCCAGTTAACCGGGTCGATTTGCGCTTCCCATGCAGGAACCAGCTTAACGAGTGCCTTTTCCTGAAGCCTTCCCACAATGGTGGTGTCAACAGGTTCGGACCACTTCTTGCTGTCTTTAATCTGAAGAAGGATCGCAGAGTAGCGCCCTACCAGGTTACGGCGGTCTGCGCCTTTAATCTGCTCCCAGCAGCGTTTCAGTAGCTTGTTGACACGCTTATCCCACGCCGTTTGCTTCGATGCGTCCTTTGTCTGGTCGCCTTCGTAAACATCAGGGTAGTCTTCCCAGCAGCCGTCGAGCATGCGCGTCACGGCGGCACCAGCCACCGCATTTCTCCGGTACGCCCGGTAGAAGTCATCAAAAGTGAGGTGCAGTGGGTAACCGAACTCCTGATAGAGCCGCTGGCGTTTGGTATTACTGGTGCCGTTAAACAGCATTGAGAGGTTTTTATTCCGCTCCCTCTCAACACTGGAGTTACTGGCGCGCTGTTGTTTCATTTCGCTTTCGGTCACGATGTCCTCCGTCAGCGCGATCGCACCAACATGCCGGTGATTTTTTGTGGTGAATGCAGTACGCGATAGCGTGTTCCATCCCAGTCGTGGTCTTCTTGCTGGGTGTCGACGTCATCGGGGTTTTTATCGTCACGAACGAGCACCGGAATTCGGCTTATCCAGCCACGGCAATAGTCAAAAACGTAGAATGCTGGCTTCTCAGGCATACCTGATTCCAGCTTCACGCCTTCAACCACCGCTTCGAGCATATCCGCAAAAAGAGATGCGCCGTTGATACGGGAGCCAGGCTTCTTATCAGCTGGCAACCAGGTAACGCCCTGCGCTTCCATCTTCTGAGCGATCGATAACTCGTTATCTCCGGTGTTGAATATCGCCCCGTCAGCTGGTCCGGGGATCACTTCGCTACAGATGCCCGGCATAATGTGAAGCTGGCCCTGCGTGACACCGTCGATTTGAATCTCTTCCGGCTCGTCGGCTTCTTCGCCCACCAGCCGCCTGTCAATCCACGCCACGCCTTTAGCGACGTTGGTGGATGACATATTCAGGCCTTTGTTCAGCTCGTCAGGCGGGCAGCCGTACCACTCGCCGATCAGGATTATCGAACCTGCCGGCGGGCAGAACTGTCGACCATCTGGCAGCTCGGCGGCAGTACCATCAGCCTGCGCCCACCAGAGGTTAGAGAACGGCTTCGACTCACCCCAGTCATGGGAGCGGTCAACTGTCCAACTATCCGGTATGCGGAACGGCTTAATGACGTGCAGCGATTCATTCCACAGGTGGTCGAATCGCCCGCCACTGGTCACATCCCAGGAGCCCTCTACCCACGCTTTGCGTCGGTTAGGGTCTTTAATAGCGATCAGGGTAGCGATGTACTGCGGGTCGAGGTACGGGTTCTCTTTGAACGATCCGTGGATTGCCACGCGGGTCAGCGTGATTTCCTCTTCTCGTTCTGTCTGAGGGTTAAACACCATTTGCCGGTCACGCTGCACGGTTCCGCGCGGCGCTGGCTCAATGAAGCGTTTCTTCACCCAGGTATGTCCGATGCCAAACGGGTTGGTCGTGCTGAACGTCTCCAGCGGGATCGGCCTCAGTAACTTGCCATTCTCCAGCGGGTAGTTTTCCGGCCTGAACGATGAGCGGCGGCAGGAGAACATCATTTCGTAGAACTCTGGAGACTGCTGTTTCGTCAGCTCGTTAAAGCCGATAAACGGGAATTCCTGACCGTGGAAATCCCAGTAGTCGTCTGCCTCTTTGCCGAAGCGGAAGAGCAGCTCCTCGCCAGTAGGCCACACCCATCGCAATTCGCTCGCAGATGACAGATATCGCGCTCCATCGTTAAACAGGCGAAACATGCGCTTCGACTGAGTGATGATGTCGGCAAGGTTTTTATATTCGGTGTCGAAGATAACGCCTCGCCAGAACGAGCCATAGCCCACGCCGACATTACGCCGGAATCTGGCTAACTGCGCAGCGGTCTTTCCCGGGCCGCGAGTGCCTTCGAACAGGATTTCGTTGCACGGGCAACTCAGAGCCAGAGACTGTGATCCAGGCAGTGGCTTCCATACAGCTTTGTAATTCATCCACCGAGCACCCCGCCCTGTTGTTTCTGCGCTGCCGCTTCCCAGTCATCCACGCTGTCACTGGTTGGTACCAGCATGACGTTATGCGTAACCTCTTTCGTTTCAGCCTTATTCTCGATGCTGTACGCCTCACGTTCGAGGCCGATCAGTGTCTTCAGGCTGTCGCTAAGGTCTTTCATGGATTTAACGCGGGAAGGTAGGCTGATTATTTTGCGGTAAAGATCGTTGAGCTTATCCTGACCTTTATCATCCTCACGGCGCATCAGGTCACCGAGCATCTCAAGCGCAGCCACATCGCCACACTCACCGGCCAGCTCATCGAATAGCATGTTTGTCAGTTCACGAGCCCGGCGGATGTCTCCCCGGTGCTCCATGCGTACCGTGGCAATCACCTCGGCAGTCGCCTCTATCAGTACGCGTTCGGTCAAAGTGCTTTCGTTGCGTACCTGTTTGCGTACCTCCTGTTTGCGTACCAGATCGTCAGCCCTCTGCTGAATCTTCGCATTCAGGTCGCGCGACCAGTCGTCACGCTTGGCACGCTTACGGATAGCGCCTTCGCTTATACCGTGTTGTGATGCTATTTCTCGGAGGGACATCACTCCGGCCCGGTACGCCGTCTCGATGGCCTCCCAGTCCGGTTTGCTCATTCGTTACTCCATTTAAAGCTGCACCGTATCGCTGGTTACGGTTTCGATTTTGAAGCACTTGTTAGTCAACCAGTCCCAGCGAAGTAAGGCTGACAGCATCAGGATCGGCTTCATGTATGGACGGAGAGATACTTTTGATGTGAACGTGACTGTTTTGCTCATGAGCTACTCCGTTGCTTGTTCTGCTGGCTGCTCTACAGGCTCAAACAGGAAGTCCTCAATGCTGTCCTGGCTGAAGTAGCGCCATTTGCCGTCATCCATTGCCAGCGCGACAAAACCATTGACGATTTCTGGCTGGCTTCTGGTCATGAGCCCGGCGAAGGACTCTTTGGATTTTTTGGTGATTGTGATTCGGTAGACGGTAGCCATTTCGTTCTCCACGTTTCGCAGCTGTTGCCCTGCTTCTCAGAAGTGCTTAGCCACTTACGGCTTACCCGTCAGCAAGATTGTGACCACCGCCTTATTGGGGTTGAGCAATCTGTCCTTGTCGGGAGGATTCGATTTTGCGAATTGCCGCCTTATCCAGATTGCACTGCCCCAGCGCCGTATAGAGCTGAGCGTTTAACTCCAGACTTGCCTGCCACGTGAACGGAACCACCATTCCGGGGATCGGCGTGTCTGCTGTCAGGTCAGCGCTTATCGGCACCACTGGGGCCGGAACGTAAACTGTTTTCGTGTTCCCGCAGGCTGTCAGCAGCGGCAGCAGGAACAAGCTGGTTAGCGCACGGATCGCCTTCAAGCGCCTGCCTGATGTATACAATGCGCGTCTCGCCTTTTTTGGCCAGTTCGTTCTTTGCATTCTGGGTAGCCTGTGAGATGTCACGGATGATGTTCATCGTGGTGATCACGTTGCTGGTGATCGCCTCCGATGTGTCTGCCCTTACCGTCGCTTTGTCGCGCTGGTCTTTGTAGGTGATGGCGTTATCGCGGTAGTGGTTAATCGCCCAAGCCATGGAAACGAGCAGGCAGATAACGACAGCGCAGATGATTGCGGTTAATCGGCTCATTTCTGGCCCCACTCGCAAACTTCACGCTCAATCTCGCGCCGGGTGATAAGCCCCTTCCACTGCTTGCCACCGGAATATGTCCAGCGCTGTAGTTCTTTGCATGCCCCCGGCACATCACCGGCGTTCAACTTCTTCAGCAGCGTTGAGCTGGCAAAAGCACCAGATCCAACGTTATAGGCGAAAGAATAAAGCGCGGCACGCGTAGGCTCAGGAATGCGAACCTTGATCAGCGGGTCGATGGAATTTGCCACTTTTCGCAGATCCGCCTTCAGGAGGTTGTCGCACTCTTTGTCGGTGTAGCGGTGACCGCGGCGAATGTCGGCACCGGTGTGCCCATCGCAAACAGTCCAGACACCGACGACATCCTGATAGGCGTAATAGCGCCGCCCTTCCAGCCCATCCGCATTGCCCAGCATTACTGCAGCAATGGTGATTGCTCCGGATCCGCCAACAATGGCACCCACTAGCTTATTCCTGAGTGTCGGGTTCATCTCGGCTCCTGCTGCGGCGGTTGTCTTCGCGGATCTTAAAATAGAGATTTGTCAGATACGTCAGTACGGCAATGATGATACCCACCAGCACGCCGATAGCGTTCCACTGCTCGGGGCTGTAGGCATTAAGCATGCCGTTGAGGATGCTCCCGGCTGAAGCGCCATAGGCAGCACCAGTGGTTATTTTTTCCATGCGATACATGCTCTCACCTCGCGTAGTTAGCGGGTGCTGTGTGTTTGAAAAGGGATCAGGCCCTCGGGACGATTTAACAAGTAGGCGTGTCGATGATGGTTCCCGGAGCCTGAAAATAAAAAAGCCAGCGACAGGCTGGCAATGTGAGGGTGTGGCAATGTCGGCTCTTCGGCCTAAGGGTCCCAGGTAGTTGGTTCTGGTGCCGGGCAAAGGAATCGAACCTCTGACGCGCAGCTTACAAGGCTGCCGTTCTGCCACTGAACTAGACCGGCGAATTTGGCGGGACAGGAAGGATTCGAACCTTCGACCATTCGGTTAACAGCCGAACGCACAACCGCTGTGCTTCTGACCCTGAAATGAAAAAGCCCCGCACGATGGCGAGGCTTGGTATTCATTCATGTCACACACAACAATGGCAACATATACGAATTAGTTTGCTCATTTGTTCATTAAATTGCAAGCACGTTGTGTGATTTATTTGCAATTTTCCTCACATTTTCGCGATCGTTAAACGCATTTTGA
The DNA here is from genome assembly GCF_000805795.1 of Enterobacter sp. FB. NCBI lineage: Bacteria > Pseudomonadati > Pseudomonadota > Gammaproteobacteria > Enterobacterales > Enterobacteriaceae > Enterobacter > Enterobacter sp. FB. The sequence goes on from NZ_JSZC01000013.1 coordinate 2,088,316, forward strand.
AGCGGTTGGTATAAACAGAACAATGAAGCATTGATGATTTGCTTCACCTCTCTACGGATTGTCGAGATGCTTGGGTGTTTGTACTGATTGCCGCCACGCGTCTTCATAAGGCGAGGCTTACTTACTGCATGCTGCCATGATGCAATTCGGATCTCGCTGGAGTTGCAGACGTAGTAGGCGAAGATAACCCGCCAGGCATTTTCATCCACATTCTTCAGGTAGTGGCGAATGACAGCATCAATGAGCATCCCGTCATCATCACTACATACCGGCCGTGATGCTTGCTGGGGCTCGACGGTAGCCATGAATCTGGCAATCATGTTGATCATCGCTTTATCAATCTTGCCGGTCTGGCACCATGCGCCCCACAACTGGAGCCACTGGTCTACCCATTGATGCTGGTCGTTGGTTAATTCCAGTTTCATTATGCGGCTTCCTTCTGTGGCTGGTTGGTTTTGGTCTGGCTGTGCTTTGCTACTGGCGGCATGCTGGCGCGCTTAACGCTTTCTGCCTGGTATCGGGTTATCTCGTCTCTGGTCACGGCGCGCACTCCCCAATAATGATCTGCCCCTTCTCTCCCCAGACCTTTGTGATGCGGCAATCCCAGATGTGAGCATCATCCTCATAAAGCGCATCCATCAGGGCTTTCAGCATGTTGTCGCAGTCTGGCTTGGCCTGGTGGGGCTTCCCGGCGAACTCCGCTCGTTTCTTCTTACTCCAGCTTGGTGGCATTGGTAGGACGAATGTCACATGTGATCCGGATTCAGGCATGGTCAACTTGCGCAGGCGGACCTCATCGCAAAAAGCGCGGTAACGCATTACAGGTGGACGCTGCTTCCACTTATCCGCGCGGGTCATGCGAGGCTTGCCGATTGGTGTGATGTCGTAGATTTTCATGCAGGCACCACCAAGCCACGACGGGCAATCTGAATAATGGTCAGGACGATGGCGCGATCCATTAACTGGCGGCGCTCGTCACGGCTAAGCCCCTTCCCGTTATCAATCTCTGAATGGCAGGTGACACAGATAGCGGCGGTGGCGCAGTCGTCTGTCTTCATGCCAATTCCCTTACCTTCATTGCGGTGTGCTACCTGTACGCCCCACGCTCCGCAAAGGACGCATTGCTCAATCTGGCCGACTGCGGCGAGCCACTTCTTGCTGCGGTAGGTTTTACTCATGGTCACCACCTTGCACCTGAACCAGCGTGAGGTTTCCGCAAAACACCGCTCCTGTGTCGATGTACATCTGGTTGGCATACTTCAGGGGATGGCGCGCAGGGGTGTGGCCGAAGATAAACAGATCAGCACCGGCTATCGGCGAGACAATGCCGCCCTGAGCGTCGCTAACCCGCTCACGATTCCAGATGACCATGTCTTTCGGGACCGGCTTGTCGAACGCATATTCGTTATGCGGGTAGTCAGCGTGGCAAATTACGATTTTCCGATCGGAGGTAACCAGCTCGATGATGAGTGGTAACTCAGCTGCCTTGTGAACCAGAGCCTTAGCCAGCACCTCTTTGTCATAGTCGAGATTGAAGAACCAACCGCCACCGTTTACCAGCCAGTGATTGACGTTTCCATGCTCTGAAAGCCCATCAACCATCATCTGCTCATGGTTACCGCGCACTGCCCTGAACCACGACATAGTAATCAGATCCAGGCACTCGACGTTTTCCGCGCCGCGGTCAACAAGGTCACCAACCGAGATCAGCAAATCACGCGCAGGGTCGAACGAAACCTTTTCGAGCTCATTCATCAGCAGCGTGTAGCACCCATGCAGATCGCCGACGACGAAGATATTGCGCCAGTCAGCGCCATTAATTCGTTGATACATGCTCATGCTGATTTTCTCCTCGCTGCGAGACGCAGCCATTTCTGATCCACCAGGCGGGCGGTGTAGTCTTTCAGAGTTGGGATGTCGGACGGCTTAGCCGCTGGCTTGCATTTGCGGCGCGCCGGAACGCGGAAGATTTCGTTTGTGATGACGCGGGAAAGTGGAGTAGACATCAGGCCTCCTGCTTATCGCGCAGCACCTGAAATTCGCTGCTTTGAGGTATGGTTAGCACCAGGCCAAACTGAGCGCACCAACCTTCCACCTGGCACATGAAATGATGCATGTCGCCAGTGTCCAGATCGGACGTGTGGCGCAGTTCTAATTCAATCGTCTTAATTCCGGTCACGAAGTCGGTGTATTCAACCTCTTCATAACCGAGATAGGTCTTTTTGAGGTTGCGCTTTACCCATGCAGGCGTGGCGTCAGTGCGCCCAGACTTGATCAGGTAATCGCTGATTTCCTCGTACCAGACATGGCTCAAGCTATTTTGAGAAAGGCTTCTCTTCTCGTGCCAGTCTTTGAGTTGCAGGCGGAAGCACTTGCCACTTTCGAGGAGAGGCTTCAGATGCTGAGTGATAGCACCAAGGTTTCCACGGTGTAGCTTGATGCCGTCTTTGGGGATAATCATACGGCCTCCTTGACGGAAACCGCAGAATGCAGAAAATCGCAGGTGCATTTCTGCATCTGTGACAAGGTGAGGAGTTCAGATTGTGGTCGCATTTAAGTCCCCTTAAATGCGCAGAAGTCACCGGAGTTGTTCAGGCTCCGATGACTTAATTATGGCTGGGTGATAATGAATAATCAAACGTTGCTTGACGTTTAGTTATGCGTCGAATGGGTTAGGCATCGCTGCCACCATCTTTACGGTATGCATGACCAGGTGCTAAGCAGTGAGTTTTGTTGGCGTTAAATTTCCAGCCTCTTTTTTTCGCTGCCCTAAAACACATCGTTGAGTTGCTACCAACAAACTGCTTATATCCCTGCGCCTCAGTACGATAATCTGGATTTCCCATGTATTGTTGGCAGTCCAAGCAGTCGCATGTTAAGTCGAGCGTATATCCACCGGTAACCATCACGCCTCCTGCTGCGGCGCTGCTGGAATTGGCATCCAGTGAGTTGGTTCCCAAGAGCCTCCAGGCATTATGAAGCCGTGTGAGTTAGCTTCAGGATGCGATGGGATATAAGTTGCCCACTTAGTAGCCCACGAGCGACCAATCCACTTACCAACGATTACACCAGTCTTTAAAGGAGGCATCCGCTCACTGCAAGCCACCCAACCATCCGGAATCGCCGGAGAGTTGCCAGCCTCATCCATCCCAGCCTTCTTTCCAGCCTGATAACACTCGCGCTGCGTCATCGTGTACCCTGGATAATCCGGCATTACTGCAGTCTCGCCAGGACCAACCGGAGCCGGTGGTGCTGCTTCAAGTTCAGCAATGTGATTCCTTTGCCAGTCGACGAAATCAGTCAGGGATTCGACGTTGTACTTTTCGCAGAGAGCGTCGTGGATTTCGGCTTTGCGCTGAAGTTCGTTGTCGGCACCCTGAAGCATGGCGTTGCGGCATGTGTCGATCACCACTGCCAACTTCTTCGCGAAATACGTTGCCTTTGGAGTTGGGCATGGAAGCATCAAAATCCAGTTGAGAACCGCTTCAAGCTCTTTCAAGTCAGGCACAGACACCGGCGCTGGCGGGGCGGTGTAGAGAGGATTACACTTCCAGCCTGCATCCATCGCTTTTTTTGCCCCAATGAGATTGATTTCTTCATCTGGATTATCCATGTCAACATCTCGCTTACCGTCACGCTCCCACATCCACGCTACGGGCTCGGAATTGGCTGGAGATGGAGGGGCGGTGTATAACGTAATGCACCCCTCTCCCGGCTCGGCATACGCAGAGCATGATTCGATATGTCCTGACTTTAGGAGCTCAGCGTATTCAGCGTCGATGAAACCAACAGGATCCGCTTCGAGTGATGCCAGCGCGATTTCGAACGCCTGCAGCGTATTGCTATCAGTGATGCCAACCGCCTTGATTGCAGAAATCTGACTCTCCAGCCATTCTTTGGTAATAGTTCTCATGGGTTAGTCCTCATGCTTGAGCATTAACTGCGCCACAACTTCGGGTTGAGGATGGCGGTAGTTAAGTAACTCATCAGGCATCTTCATTAACTTACCCTCACTATTTAGGGCTTGAACTCGGCAACCTTTCACCCCAAACGCAGATGTATCAATGGTTTCGTCGTATTGGTTTAGCAGTTCAGCCATACTCTCTTGCCATTCCTTCGGCATTTGCATCATTGCTACGCGAGGCATTACCAGAAACGCGGCATATGAAAGACCGAACCACAGATGCAAATCTTTACGCTGATCGTAATTTTGGTTTTTCATTTCAATCTCCTTTACCGGCTGCGGCGATGTTGATGCCAATAGCAGATAGTGCCTCTTTAATTTCCCACAGAGCATAAACCGGGTAGCGATTTGAACCATCGCAGCACTTATCATTTTCGCTATGAGAAACGGCAACATCATCCCAATAGTCATCAGGGGCATGGCCTGCCTGAATCCAGATGAGGTGAGCGTGAGGATTGGGCAATTTCACCTCCCGCGCCTCCAGCTCAGCAATCCGCTTTTCTGCGGCCTCTCTTCGGTTATTTGCACTATCGTACCGTTGCATCCATGGCTTAATTTCAGCTTCAAGAAGGTCTTCCAGCTCCGCATTACGCCTGTCTTTGGCTTCCAGCTCATCCAGAAGCGACAGCACGGTGGCTGGAGTTGAGCTGCGCAGATAGTGGAACCATTCATCCTGGGTATGGTTATCTGTGCTGGCCTTCTCCGCTGATTCCCGTAATGCGCGTTTGTCGATGTTGCTCATTTGGCGGCCTCCTTCTGCGCAATTTCACCCCATGTTTTCAGGCTATCCGTTTGAACATCGACGCCAAGCAGCGCGAGAATTTCTTCAGGTGTTTCTCGTACAACTATCTTTTCGCCCGAGGTCATTTTGATGTGGCTTACACCAGCAAACAAAAACGACTCAATATGCTCAGCCACAACAAAAACTGGCTCGTAGATTGTTTTCTCTTCCCAACCGATAATCGAATCGACCGGACGAGAAACTGTTGCCTGCTGACTCAGTTTTAAAATTTTCATACCCCTACCCTCCCCCAAACCATCAATACTCGCTTCATAGCCGCGCTGTTGCGGCACTCCTGGCAGATCACGTTGGTGTCCGTCCGCTGAATTAACTTCGACTTGCCCTGCTTCATGCCCGGTATCGTGTCAGGGGCGAAGCGCATGCCGTAACTGGTCAGGCTGTACAGGCGCTGGCCGTATTTGCCTTCGCAGCTGATCAGCCCGTCGGCCAGCAGCGTGCTCACCGTCCCGGATATCTTTCTGGTGTCCATGCCGATAAGCCCTGCCAGCTTGGCGTTGTTCAAACCTGGGTTGTTGCGCAGGGCTGCCAGCACCTGCTCACGGATTGTTATGGTCATTGCCTACCCTCCGGATCCCATATTCACGAACGATTGCGAGCGAGATTACGGCTATTTCCCAACTCGATTTGTAAAGTGCTTTTCGCTTTTCATCGGTATCAACGCGCTCTATCCAGGCTGCATTCCCTTTCGAATACTGGTTGATAACGACATAGTCATCGCTGCATGCTTTCACGCTGCCCCCTTGGAACGGTAAGAATCCCAGGTGAATGACAGCGTGCACCCGCCGCCATCGCTCATGCGATCAAGAACGCGCTCGCCGATGAACGCCGCCAGTTCTTCTTTGGTCTGGTTGCTGATCAGGATGGTCGGCTTCATCCGCTCGTACCGGGTGTTGATGATTTCGAACATGATCAGCTTCTCGGCTTCGCTGCCGAACTGGACGCCTACCTCATCGATGATCAACAGGTCCGGGGTTGTGAAGTGCGAAATCACGTCGTTCTCGCAGCGCGTCGCTGTTTTCGACCACGTTGATTTGAACTCACGGGCAATTTTCAGCGCGGTGGTAAAAATTACCGGGCTCTGGTGTTTCTCGATGACATCACGGGCGATCGCCAGGGCAAGGTGGTTTTTACCGGTTCCCGGCTTGCCGCACATCACCAGGCCGCCACCCTGCTTCAGGCGCTCAGGCCACTTCGCGGCATACGCCTGGCAAACCCGCAGCGCACGTTCTGACTCCTTGCCAACCGGCTGATAGTTTTCCAGCGTGCACGTCACAAAGCGCTCAGGGATTTCGAGCTGGCGCAGCAGGCGATCGATGTTCTGCTGGCGCGTGCGGTCTTCCCAACGCTTTTTCTCGTCATACAGGAAGGTCAACTCATCGCGCAGGCAGCCCGGACAACGAGTCGGCGGTGACGGCAACTTGATGAGGCTGCTGGCAAGGACTCGTTTACGCTGTTCGTATTCGCCGTGTTTCTCGCAAAGCACCGTTTCACAGACGATCTCGCAGTTAGGGAGTTGCTCTGGCGGCCTGCCGAGAACTTCCAGCATTTTTTCGATAGCGTCGATTTTTTCGAGCAGTTCCATACTTAGTCCCTCGCCCATGATGGGATTTCAGTCTGGCCGTAGTCTTTGCCAGCGAAGTTCTCAGATACGCGAGACGGAGCACGGGAAGGCTGCTTGGCGCCCTTAGGCTCAAACAATCCCTGCCAGCCGTTAGCAATGCTCTGGTTGATGATTTCTTCAGGCTGATATCCGCTGCACTTGCAACGCTCGAGCAGGTTGATGGCCTGGGTAACCGTCTGCTGAGACTTGATCGGTTTCTTCAGGTCACGACGGTACTCAACCCATGACTTCCAGACTGAAACTGACAGCCATTCAGGAAGCTCAACACCAGCCGGATCGAACGAAGCCGGTTTGGGGGATTTAGGGGGTTTATTAATATTGTCTTTATTGTCTTTTGTATGTTTGTCTTTTGTGTTTACCTGATTTGGGTAAGTGTCGTTACCTGATTCGGGTAAACTTTTCTTACCTGATTCGGGTAAACTTTTCTTACCTGATTCGGGTAAACTTTTCTTACCTGATTCGGGTAAATTTACCTCTTTCAGGTAAACTTTATTTTCGTTACCTGATTTGGGTAATTTCACCCATTCGCTTACCGCTTTGTTAATCCCCACAGTTCGCCCGATTTGGGTAAATACCCCACGCTTAACTAACGCACTTTTAGCCGCAGAGCATTTGTGCGGGAGGATGCCGGTCAGGGCAGATAACTGATCATTGCTGACCCAGTCTGCCTTTTTGTTGAAACCGTATGTTTTGCGCATTACTGCCATGAAGACCAGCAGCTGATGCTGAGACAATCCAGCCAGCATGACAGCCTCCAGAAGTTCATTGGCGATGCGCGTATAGCCATCATCAAGATCTGCCACGCGCGGCTCCTTAGGTGCCACGTCAGGCACAGGGAAATTGATTACTTCGGCAGTGTTTGCCATAATTGCTCCTGTGAATTGATCCAGTTAATTCCACCTGAAAGCCGTTGGTGTTACAGCACCGCGGCTTTCGCCCTTTCTGCGTTCATGCTTCAAAATCTCCCTTCACTCCATCCCGGTTAGAAATCAGGATGGCCAGCAGCAGCGACATGTTCGGTACTAGGTTCTCGCGCCACCGGCTGACTGTGGATTTGTTGATGCCAGCTACTTCGGCTATCCGGGCGGTACCCAGATCAGCGATTTGACGCTGCACCCAACTCTCAATTCGTCGTGCCTCCGCTTTGTTGCGTGTCGTTAAGGTTTCCATTTGCGATACTTCCTCTGATGTAATTGGTTATGGCCGCCGGTCAGGCGGCTTTTGGTTTACTGATTTCAAGGATCTGGCGCTCTGTGAACTGACCGCCAGAAGCAGCTGCGATTTTTGATGCATACCCCGTTTCGCCGGTGTAGTCGGTTCGTGGAAGTGATCCACTGTTAATCCACTTATAAATTGCTCGTGGAGTTCTACCGCATGCCTTCGCCACCACCGGAACACGGATCTGCTTGATGATGTCGCCAAGGTTTTTAGGTTGCATTTTTTAACCCTCAAATTGAACTGTAAGTACATATTATGTCGGAACTGATAGTTCACGCAAGTGATATTATGATTGAACCTATGGTTCAAGAAGAAAAAGCGCGTACAGAGTTTTCCCAACGGCTAGCGCTGGCCTGTGATAAAGCTGGTTTACCTGCTCATGGACGTCAGGCTGAAATTGCCAAGCGAATGAAGCTAACGCCAAAAGCAGTAAGCAAGTGGTTCAATGGGGAAGCTATTCCAAGACGTGGGAAGCTGCAGGAACTGGCGGCTATAATTGGCACATCCTCGTCTTATCTATTAGGCGATAGTGCAGCAGATGGCATATCTGAAGGGCATATGGCGATGAGGGACGATTCTTTCCGTGTGGACGTTTTTGACATTCAGGCTAGTGCTGGGCAGGGAGTTCTCGTGCGAGATGAATTCATTGAAACCATCAGATCCATTGAATATTCAACCGAGGAGGCACGCGCCGTCTTTGGTGGGCGCCCGGCTGACCACATAAAAATGATTGCCGTTAATGGCGATTCGATGTCTGGCACATTCGAGCCGAGAGACCAGATCTTTGTCGATGTCAGCATCGACTGCTTTGACGGTGACGGCATATACATTTTCGTTCTGGATAATGATCTCTACATAAAGCGACTTCAAAAGCAGCACAAAAAATTAGCTGTGATTTCAGACAATAAAAAATATGAAACCTGGTACATCGAAGATGGTGATTTTTCTTCTCTCCGCATCTGCGCGAAAGTGCTGGTAAGCCAGTCAAGGGCATACAGATTTCATAGCTGAGGAAGTTAAGCATGGAAGCAATTAAGGTTACAGATCTGAGTGATAGAAGCGCCTTATACGAGCTTGGCGACCACATCATCACCTGCAAATTAAGCCACGATAAAAGTTGGCAGATGGGTGCTTTCAAACGTGATGAAAGCAATCTCAGAGATGACACTCTGGCGGTTTTGAAGAATGAAAAATTCATGTTTATGGTTAAGCTCGGCGGGCAGCTTTCTCCTAAGCCTCAATGCATAGCTGTTAACGGGCGATTTTTATTTTCTGTCCATACCGGCAAAGACAACAACATGGCTGCAGCCATAGTCATGGATAACACCGGGAAAGAGTTATTCAAGATAGAAACTTCCACTCACCTCATCAGTTCGGCCATATCTGAGTTTGGGCGCTACATCGCCCTATCGTTTGCCGGTAGCAAAAACAAAGATGATTTTTACGCGCACCGGCTTGAGGTCATAAACATTGATACCGGAGAGGTCTTGATGTCAGTTATCAAAACAGACTTCCTTCAATATGCTGAACTTTCAGTAGTTGAGCCAGACGGCGGACTTTTCGCAACTTTCAATGGTCACACAAGGCTTGTTGATGTGACGAACCTCTAATAAATAAAACCACCCCCACCCCACCTCGCCGCAATCAATAAAAAACTCAAAAATATTTCTCCTTAAAGTTCATAAAGATAATCGCATATGAACTTTCCATTCAAATAAAATGTACTTTTGGTACTTTACACGAATGAACTATTGGTACATTATCAGTCCATCGAAACGAAACATCGACAGCTGAGCGAAGTTAGCCAGCGGCGGACAGCAAGTCGCCTGCTTTTTAACAACATGCAGATTTACAGCGTCAATGACCTGTTAAGACCCCTACACGTAAACGTGCTGTATCACCGGGTGCGATCCGGTCGGTGAGAGAGTATCCCCGCGCGAGAGCGAGAACGGCGTGAGAACGGGCAACACTGGCAGAGAGTTGGCGCTGACTACACACGAATACTTAACCTAATGATTTTTATCAAAAGAGGTCGATATGTTAAGTGCATGTGTCGAACACAAACAGAACAGAAAATACGGAATTACCACGACTAAGGTTAACGGTAAAACGGTATCAATAAAGCTTCACAGGAAGGCTTATTGCGAGGCAAACGGACTCACATTGGATGACATTCGCGGCTTAATTGTTATGCACGAGTGTGACAACCCAAAGTGTATCAATCCTTCTCACCTACGAATTGGCACCCATCAGGACAATATGAGTGATATGGCACTTAAGGGTAGAAGTTGTCACCGTCACGGCGAGTTAAACCCAAGAGCGAAATTAAGTAGTTCTGACGTTGATGAAATAAAACGGCTTAAGGGAAAGAAAACGCAAAAACAGATTGCCGATATGTTCAACGTCAGCAAATCACATATTGGCAGAATTCAGAGGGGCGATCGCTGGGGTGGTTAACGCCACCTTGCCGCACCGGAATGGTTTGCTGCTCAGTTCCCGAACATCGGGGAATCTTTACCAGCAGCTCTTTGCGAGGGGCTGACGGTAAACAAACAGAGGGGTGTGTATGGCAGATAAAAAAACGGCGCCACTACTGCTTAACGTAGACGCCAGTGAGGTTCTTACTCAGTTCGGGGAGCTTTTGAAATTAGTTGAACTTCCAGCCAGTTCCTTTGAGGGAATTCCTGAGCATGTCGTCGAGCTGTTTTTTGACCGTGTCCGTGGCCTGATTGACAACATCGTCCTTAGTGATTTCTCGACCACAGTCAGCACAACTGACGCCGGTGAAATTTGTCTCAAAGTCAAAATCATCGGGCTGGTTGAACATCTCACTTCCGCAGTCAGGGCACACGGTCCGCATGGTTTGCATGAATATATCCTTTCTACTGTTGGGGAGATTAAAGAGTAAGCGATTTCTTGCTGTTGGGGAATAGCGAGAGGGCGCGCGCCGGGCGCGGATAAATACCCCGGCACTAACTGGAATGTTTTGGGGTGTGGTGAAGCTCAACGGCGAGCTAGGGAATAGGCTTGCGGAAAAAATTCGCGATGAAATCCGCAAGGCGCGCGTAACCCAATCGGCAGCGCACCGATGGAAGCTGGTTCGACTCCAGCCACCACACCGACCAAAGCATTTCTCCCGCATCAGCGGGTAACGACAGAGGATTAGACGATGAATGATAAAGGCCTAAAGCAGTGGCAGTTAGACAACATTTGGGAAGGATTGAGAAACCAATCTTCCCGAAATCACCGCCGAGTGATGAAAAAGATGAGAGCCAAACAATCAAAACAAGCCGCCTAACCAGCGGCTTTTTTCATACCCAAACGGGTTCAAAGAGCCTGTTTCGTTATGACAACCGGCGGCCATCCACCGCCCATTGAAACAGTGATGAAATGCGCAGAAGTCTTGTTTAACCGTTCCGTTCGCCGCGATAAGGCCAAGAGGGTTTATGAGAAAAGAACAGCCAATATCACGCCTGACTGAGCCAGAAATGGCAAAACTCGCAGTTAAGACGGTTCAGGAATTTGTTAATGCCTGCCACTGCCAAAACGAAGATGACGTTCTTCTGGCATTAAGCTTCTGGCTGAATGTGGGCATGGAAGCGGGTGAGCTTGTCCAGCATGGGCATAAGGTTGTCCTGCAATGATGACAGTCACCCACAACGGAAAGCTGTACACCGCCAAAAAGCTCAACGATAACGAGTGGCAACTGACGTCGCTATCGGCACCGCGCGACAAGTTGACGCTGAACCGCTGGCAGATGCATATCGCTGGCCTCCTGAAACAGGTTGAGGTGAAGGTATGATCAACCACTACGGCACCACCCCGCTCATTCGTCAGTGCGTCACTCCTGGCATGATGGCAATGCATGAAGGCCGAACCTACCGCGTCTCAGCAGTCATTCAGGAGCGCAAATGGGTTTACCTGCACACCGATGCAGAAATTATCCGCCTCAGTGACTGCGTGATTGACGTCCTTCTGGACGGTCACGGCAACCCTATCCAGCACTAACCACCTATTCAACCGATCGGCCTGGCTTTCTGCGGGCGGCATCTGCACATCCAAATTTCAGGAGAAACCATGAGCGAAGTAACGGACTTAACTGTCATCGAAATCAAGCCGGAGCAGGCGCCAGTGCTTTACGTAGCGGGCGGCCTTGACGCTTATCTCGAACAGATACGCCAGGCAGTAAACGAAGTACCGGACCTGTCCACGAAGAAAGGCCGTGACCGTGTCGCCTCTCTGGCAGCGCAGGTGTCCCGCAGCAAGACGGCAATCGAAAAGCCGGGCCGCGAGTACCTGAAGCGCCTTAAAGAGGCTGTGCGCCCTGCTGAGGCCGAAATTAAGCGTTTCGTTGATGCCTGTGACGAGCTGCGTGATGCGACCCGCCGACCACTCACCGAATGGGAAGCCGAGCAGGAGCGCATCAAGGCTGAAGAAGCCATGAACGCGCTACACGCCGAAGCGCTGGAAATGAACATCAAGTTCGATCAGGAGTTGGCGGCCAAATTCGAAGCAGACCACGAAATGGCTCTGCTGATGAATGACAAGTTTGACCGTGACCGCGAAGAGCAGCGCCGCCTAGCGGAACAGGCTCAGCGTGAACGTGACGAGCGACTGAAGCAGGAAGCGGCTGAGAAAGCCAAGCGCGAAGCCGAAGAGAGACATAAAGCGGAACTTGATGCTGCAGCGCGTCGCGAAGCTGAAGAGAAAGCACGCGCTGATGCCGCAGAGCGTAAACGCAAAGAAGACGCTGACCGTGCAGAACGTGAGAAGCAGGACGCCATCGCAGAAGAAAAACGGAAAGCACAGGAAGAAGCGGATCGCATCAAGCGTGAAGCTGAAGCGAAAGAGAAAGCCCGTCTTGCCGAAGAGCAGCGCAAAGCTGAAGAAGAAGCGCGCCGAGCCGCAGACAAAGAGCACCGCCGCACCGTCAACCGTCGCGTCATCGCCGACCTGATTAATCAGGGCATCCCAGAAGAATTCGCGCAGAAAGCACTGCTGGCGATCGCTGGCGGCAAAGTGCAGGACGCGCACATCAAATATTGAGGCAACCATGAACGCATACCTCACTTACGACCGAATCGAAGATCGACGCCGGGCTGAACAGCAGCTCACCGACGAGAAAGAGAAGTGGATCGGTGACCGGGCCCGGGAAATCATCGACATGATGCCGAAAGAGCCGTCCGGCCTCTTCCACTTCACGGTCCCGATTGACTCCAGCCCATACGAAGGACTTCGCAGCGATAAAGCTGGCGAGGCCTACAACGATTTCATTTCGGCAGTTGCTTACGCCCAGGCGGAATACGACTGGGAACACCGTACCGGCTGCCCGTTTTAAGGATGCATGAAATGTCTGAAACTAAAACTCACTACCGAAAAGCTTTTGACTCCCCTTACCTGAGCAGCGCCGATATCGTTGAGCCAACGGTGCTGACGATCGCCCGGGCAACGTTAGAAAACGACAAAACAAAAAAATCCAAAGACGTTTTTAACACCGCTTATTTTGAAGAGCGCGAGCTGCGCCCCGGCGAAAAGCTCAAGCCGATGATTCTGAATGCCACCAACAGCAAGATGCTGAAAAGCATTACTGGATCGCCATTCCTTGAAGATTGGGTTGGCGTGAAGGTCACGGTCTACGTCGATAAGAATGTCCGGTTCGGAAAGGAATCGGTTGAAGGTCTCCGCTTAAGCCCGGCGCGAGTCACAAAGCCGGTGCTTTCGCCGGAAAAAACGCAGGCTTGGAATAACGCCAAGGCAGCCTTCAAACGCGATGGCAACCTTGATGCAGTGCTGGCGAGAATGGACATTTCTCCAGAACATCGCCGCCAGCTTGAGCAGGAGTGTTCATCATGATCTGGCACGACGTCGAGCAAAATGGTGAAGAGTGGGATGCTCTTCGCCTGGGTAAGGCCACCGCGTCAAACTTCGGCCTGATCATGGCTAACGATGGGAAGGCTTTTGGCGAACCTGCCAGGCGTTATGCGCTTCAGTTGGCTCTGGAGCAGATTAAGGGGTGCAAGTCTGAGTTTGGCTTCTCAAACGAACACATGGAGCGCGGGCACGAACAGGAGCCAATTGCCCGCATGCTGTACGAAGAGATGAACTTCGTCGACGTGGACAACGGCGGGTTCTTTGATCACGAAACGTACGGTGACAGCCCCGACGGACTCGTTGGCCAGGATGGGCTAGTTGAAATTAAGTCTGTCATTGCCTCCACTCACTACTCCACCCTCACCCGCGGCTCCTTCGATCCGGCATACAGATGGCAACTGGTCGGACACCTTGATTGCTCTGGCAGGGATTGGGTGGACTTCATCAGCTACTGCTCTGATTTCCCGGACGGTAAACAGCTCATTGTCTATCGCCTTACAGCTGCTGAATGTGAAACAGAAATAGCCCGGCTTCGCGCGCGCCGAAAAGACTTCCTCGAACTTGTTGCGGACACTAAGCGCCGCATTCTGGAGCTCGAATGAAACGCACACCCTTCTACCGCAGGCCCGGGCGAACCGGGCAATTCTCTGGACTACGTGAGCGCGTTATCTGGATGATTCAGACGCGCGGCCGCCCGGTAACCGGTAGTGAAATCGCCGAGAAGTTCGGCGTAACGCTCATCGAGTTCAACCGGGTCGCCAACGGCATTACCCGAGGCTCCGGACAGATAGCGCAGATTGTTGAGTCGGGGAAATGGCTCAACAAGGACGGAATCTGCGACCGGTCATTCGACCTGGTAACAAAGCCAAAGGTCGTAACGCCACAGGGTAAATCGCGGCTATTCACCCGGCGCGCCATAGAGCAATCGCAGGAAGGCCGACGGCAGGAGTGCATAGCTCGTGCCGCACGCCGTAGCCGGCTGATTGCCCAGGGCCTCTACATCGACGAAATGGAGTCCATTCTATGACTCACGCTCACGACGACATCAGGGTTGGCACACTGTGCCTTCCCTTCATTGGTGAAGGCTGGCTAATGCCATGGGGCGAAGTGGTCAGCAATCCATTAAAGGCGCAGCGGCTCGCTGAGGAATATCGGGAAAGGCAGGAGGCGGCATGAAATACGGAAGCGTGTGCAGCGGTATCGAAGCTGCCAGTAAAGCGTGGGAACCTCTCGGCTGGAAACCTGCCTGGTTCTCTGAAATCGAACCATTCCCTTCCGCAGTCCTCGCCCATCACTGGCCGGAAGTAACCAACCTCGGCGACATGACCAAAATCGCCGATGCGGTTCGCACTGGTGGTGTCGAAGCACCTGATGTTCTTGTAGGTGGTACGCCTTGCCAGGCATTCAGCATCGCCGGCTTACGAGAAGGCCTGTCTGATGACCGCGGCCAGTTAACCCTCTCTTACGTGGAATTAGCCAATGCAATCGACGCAAAGCGCCGCGAACGCGGTGAGCCAGAAGCAATCATCGTCTGGGAAAACGTCCCCGGCGTGCTCAGCAGCAAAGACAATGCCTTCGGGTGCTTTCTGGCAGGACTTGCCGGAGAAAGCAGTGAGCTGCAGCCAGCAGGGGGAAAATGGACGCACGCAGGTTGTGTGTCTGGACCAGAAAGGGTTATCGCCTGGCGCGTCCTTGATGCTCAATTTTTCGGAGTGGCCCAACGACGCCGCCGTGTGTTCGTTGTCGCAAGTGCTCGAAAAGGATTCGATCCCGCAGCGGTACTTTTTGAGCAAGACGTCGGCGGCGGGTCGACTGAGGCGAATAATGTTGGGGGCAAAGGATGCTCCAGCACAGTTGATAACTGCACTCTCTATCGCTTCAGAAGAACAGACTCATACATCGATGACGGAGTAAGCAGCACGCTTTCGGCCAGAGATTATAAGGACCGTCGAGAGCTTGTTGTTATGGCCGATAATCGCGTAAGAACCCTCACCCCACTCGAATATGAAAGGCTTCAGGGATTCCCTGATGGGCACACGCTGATCCCATATGAGGGAAAACCTGCTGATGATGCGCCGCGCTATAAGGCGATCGGTAACAGCATGGCGGTGCCGGTAATGCGTTGGATAGGTGAGCGCATCGCCGCAGCGCTGCCGATTGATGAACCTACTCCGCGAAACTGGCAGCGCCCATTCCTGAAATGGGCTGGCGGGAAATATTCGCTGCTTCCGGATCTGGACCGACTTATACCAGCCGGTAAACGCCTCGTTGAGCCATTCGTTGGTGGCGGTTCGGTATTTCTCAACTCCGAAAAGCACGAATATTTCCTGCTTGCTGACGTCAATGCAGATCTGATTAACCTCTATCAGATGCTTGAAGTGGACCACATCAGAGTATGTTCGCTTGCCAGAATGCTGTTTGAGCGCGCCAACAGTGAGGTTGCGTACAAAGAGCTTCGGGATGAGTTTAATAACCAGCGCATGGGCGCGCCGGAGCGTGCAGCAGCCTTTCTCTTCCTCAATAGACACTGCTTTAACGGCTTGATTCGCTATAACCGTGAAGGTTTCTTTAACGTTGGGTGGGGCAAGTACGAAGCGCCATATTTTCCCGAAATTGAGATAAAGGCATTCAAGCAGAAGTCGCATAAATGCGTTTTTATGAATGCTGGATATCGAAGGACTCTGGCGCTGGCCGGTGAGGATGATGTTGTTTACTGCGACCCGCCGTATGAGCCGTTGCCTGGTACCGCAGGTTTCACAAATTACGCTGCAGGCGGTTTCTCATGGGCTGATCAGATTTCTCTTGCGGAAAGCTGTGTAGCAGCCCACCAGCGAGGCGCGAAAGTTCTCATCAGTAACTCAACCGCGCCGCGAGTGCTTGAACTTTATGAGCAACACGGATTCATCCTTCACCATGTTGATGCCCGGCGGGCGATATCCAGCAAGGGCAGCACACGTGAGACTGCGAAGGACATCGTCGCCACTTTGGGGGTTTAACCATGACGCCTGAAACAGACAATGCCATCCGCGCCGCCTGCCGCCGCTGCACCGAGGAAATCCAGCAGGCCATGCGCAAGAAGCCAAAGCCTAACTGGAACGAAACGGTTCCCCCCATCATCAACAAGCATCACAAGAAAATTGAAGCTCTGGGAGTTAGCCTCCTGGAGTTAGTCGTATACACAGGGCGGCTTAATCGCCGCTTCGGAGTTGATTCGTGAAGGTTGAAAAAAGCGATGTTCTGGCGTTTACCATTTCAGATGTTGAACGCCTCGACCCGGTAAGGGTGATGATTGAAAACTATGAGCCCGGTAAGGGGCGCATCACCATCACCTGCTTCGGTAAGGCCTGGACCGGTGCCTGGTTTGCTATGGGCGGTGATACCGTGCAGGACTTCATTAAGCGCGTCAGCAATGAGTACCTTATAGGCTATTTCGACCCGCAACTGCAAAGCACGGTGGATGATGACAACGACGCCAACCTTGAATTCGTCAAAGGTGAGATCATCAAGCTCCGGCGCCAGCAGGAAATCGATGCTGATGATGCCAGGGAAATGTGGGAGGAGGCAGAGGGTGCTGAGGATGTGAAGGCTAACTGTTGCGATTGCCGAGTCGGTGAGAAGTTGCTGGAACTACTTGGTGATGATCCGTGGTATGCCAAATGGCCGGCAGTGCCAAATCACAATTATCAATACCTTGAACGCATCATCGACGCAGTGCGCGGCGGGATCGTAGAACTGGAGACGAGCGAGCACATTAAATCGCTGCGCGCCCAGCGTGCGGCATGAGGAGACAGAATGCCTAACCACGTAACAAACGAAATCCGCGTCATCGGCGGAACTAATAAACAGCGCCTCGCGTTTATCCGATCAATAACCAATAAGCGCGGGAATATTGATTTCAACAATATTTCTCGCATGCCGAAGAGCCTGATGATTGACGAAAGTTCCTGGGTGGAAAAACTTGCCAGCGCTATCGCTGGCGAGCACGTGGGCCGCTTCGCATTCGAGGAAATTGAAAGCCCATCCGCAGTAATAGAAATGATGCGAAAGCACGGAAGTACGGACCAATTCATAAAAAAGGTTAAGCAACACGCAATGATGCGCATCGAAAATAAGCGCCGTTACGGGTTTTATTCCTGGTATGACTGGTCATGCGCCAAATGGGGAACAAAGTGGAATGCCTACAGTGTAGAAATGCCGGTCGACAGGCCGCATGAACGAGTTAAGCGAGGCTACCAGCATCGACCAACGCACGTGCGGGCATACGATAAACGCGTTTTCAAAAAGAAGCTGGCACGTCATGCAGCAAGCGGTGCCCCTCTGGTGATTCGTTTTGAGACGGCATGGAGTTGCCCAGAGCCTGTTTACCATGAACTCGCCAGCAGATTCCCGCACCTCGAGTTTCATATCCGTTATGCGGATGAAGACATGGGCAGCAACTGTGGAACAGTCCTGCTGAAAGATGGTGCATGGTCAGCAGATGACATTGCTCCGCGCTGGAGTGAACAGACCGAAGAAGAGCATTTCAAATGGCGAAAGTTTGCTTTTCAGGTTCGCTACCCAGGCGACACGCCGCAGCAGCACGGCATGAATGACCAGTACAACTACGATGATGACGACTGACGAAACTGATAGCCAGTTATGAGCTGGCTATTGGGTGCGAAAGCACTGCCACGTCATCCCTTTTGCCCTCCACTGTGAGGGCATTCTTTTTGGGAGTTCACTATGCAATCAAACCCCATGACCTGGCTCATCGCTGCACTTATGGCGCTGGGCGCTCTCATCTCATTTCTTCACGAACCGGAAGGTGTGCAATGGCTGCTTTTAATGTGGGCGCATTAGTCCAGAAGAAGACAGGCGGCATTCATGGCGTGGTGGATAGCCTGCAGGATCCTGACGGTGACCATCCACAGTTCTGGGTGCGGTGGGACGACCGAAATTATTCAGTGCATCCGGAAAACGAATTACGCGCGGCCACGCCAGACGGTCCGCAGTTTTATAAAACGATGTCATAGGAGCGATCATGAGCGAAATTATTCAAATCGTGCCCAGCGAGTGGGTGACAGAAGACCTGCTTGTGAAAATGACAGGGCTCCGCCCGGGAACGATAGCGCGGGCCAGAAAAAAAAGCTGGCTCTGCGGCAGAGAGTACGTGCACATGTCGCCGGATAGCGTCCCTAAGGAAAACAGCGAGTGCTTGTATAACCATAAAGCGATCGACCAATGGGTTGAGAGCCTCAAAAAGAAACAGCCAGGTGCGCGCCAATGAGGATCCGTTTATGCTTAGCGGGCTCTTGGACGTCAGGAGGGAATAATGGCTAAGTCAGCATACCCAACAGGCGTGGAGAACCACGGCGGGACGCTCCGCATATGGTTCATCTATAAAGGCAGCCGGGTGCGTGAAAGCCTCGGCGTGCCGGATACACCAAAAAACAGAAAGGTCGCTGGCGAGCTGCGCGCGTCGGTGTGCTTTTCGATTAAGACCGGCAACTTCAACTATGCAGCGCAATTCCCAGACTCGCCTAACCTGAAAAGGTTTGGAGTGGAGAGCAAGGAAATCACCGTGCTGGAGCTGGCGAACAAGTGGCTTGAACTGAAGCGTATGGAGATCAGCACCAACGCGATGTCACGCTATGCGTCTATAGCGCGCAACATGGTGCCCAGGATTGGTGGGGACAGGCTGGTATCTGCGGTAACGCAGGAAGATCTGCTGTTTATCAGAAAGGAATTGCTGACCGGTTATCACACCCTGAAGGCAGGTCAGAAAACGCCGGTTAAAGGCCGCTCTGTAAGAACGGTCAACAACTACATGAAGATCATGGGCGGGATGTTTAAGTTTGCCGCCGACAGCGGGTATGTCCGGGTGAATCCGTTTACCGGGATCGCCATGCTTAAGCGTTCTCGATGCGAGCCCGACCCGCTGACGCGTGAGGAGTTCGTCAGGATGATTAATGCCTGCGCCCACCAGCAGCTGAAAAACATGTGGTCGCTGGCCGTCTACACCGGTGTGCGCCACGGCGAACTCGTTTCGCTGGCCTGGGAAGATATTGACCTGAAAGCGGGCACAATGATGATCCGCCGGAACCACACGTTAACGAAGGAGTTCACCCTCCCGAAGACGGAGGCCGGGACGGACCGCATCATCAACCTTATTCAGCCAGCTATCGACGTGCTGAAGAGCCAGGCAGAATTAACACGCCTGGGTAAGCAGTATCAGGTTGAGGTGAAACTGCGCGAGTATGGCCGTACTGATGTGCATCCGTGCACGTTCGTTTTCAACCCGCAGATCGCATCACGTAATGGCCGTGCCGGGCATCATTACGCAGTGGGGTCGATTAACCAGTCGTGGGAAGCGGCAATGCGACGCGCCGGGATTCGCTATCGCAGAGCATACCAGTCCCGACACACGTATGCATGCTGGTCGTTGGCTGCCGGTGCTAACCCGAACTTCATCGCGAAGCAAATGGGCCACACCGACGCGCAAATGGTTTACCGGGTGTACGGATCCTGGATGGCTGAAAATAACCAGGACCAGGTACTCATCCTCAACCAGAAATTGAGTGAGTTTGCCCCATCCATGCCCCACGCTGTGGGATCGGATGGTTATTAATTATAAATATCATTAGGTTATATAACCTAAACTTGCATGCCCATCACTTCCTGATAAGCCGACACCAGCTTGTTACGCACCTGGATCCCCATCTGCAGGGAAACCGAGGCTTTTTGCAAATCGGTCATCACATCATTCAGCGCCACGCCCGGCTCGCCGAGGGTGAACTTCTCTGCCTGCGTGCGCGCTGCGGTCTGGGTATCACTGATACGGTCAAGAGCGGCATGCAGTTGCCCTGCAAAGCTGATGCTCGGCTGCTGATCTGCCACATTCTGATTACGGGCCGTCATCGCCGTTGCCTGCAGCTGACTGATTACCCCTTCAATGCCCTGTATAGCCATGACTCTCCCCTGGATGGTTTTTTACGCGGTCAAGACTAACAGCTTGTCAATAAGATAATGGCGGTAAATAGCATGAAAAAACCAGGTTATTTGACGCATAGAAAATCACGAATCATCAAATAATGGCAGGGCCATCAATATGGAACATTTGTCGTGTTTGCCGACCCGGGAGTCAGTTTTGTTTCTCTACACGAATAACGTAAACCACCAGGATTTAAGAGGTGCGCAATGAGTGCAACAGCATCGACAGCGCCGCAGAATAAATCACTCGAGTGGATGAACCGCCTTCGCGCGAATCCTAAAATCCCGTTGATCGTGGCAGGCGCTGCCGCAATTGCGATCCTTGTAGCGATGGTCCTGTGGGCGAAAAGCCCTGATTACCGGACGCTCTACAGTAACCTTTCCGATCAGGATGGCGGCGCCATCGTCACCCAGCTGACCCAGATGAACATCCCTTATCGCTTTGCCGATAATGGCGGTGCGCTGGAGGTCCCGGCAGATAAGGTGCACGAACTGCGTCTGCGTCTGGCCCAGCAGGGGCTGCCGAAGGGCGGCGCGGTAGGCTTTGAGCTGCTGGATCAGGAAAAATTCGGTATCAGCCAGTTCAGCGAGCAGGTGAACTACCAGCGTGCGCTGGAAGGTGAGCTGGCCCGCACCATTGAAACATTAGGCCCGGTGAAGAGTGCCCGCGTGCACCTGGCGATGCCAAAACCTTCCTTATTTGTCCGCGAACAGAAATCACCTTCGGCTTCCGTGACCGTGAACCTTGAGCCAGGCCGCGCGCTGGACGAAGGGCAAATCAGCGCGGTGACGCATCTCGTCTCCAGCGCCGTGGCCGGTCTGCCGCCGGGTAACGTGACGCTGGTTGACCAGAGCGGTCACCTGCTGACGCAATCCAATACCGCCGGTCGCGATCTGAATGACGCGCAGCTGAAATATGCCGCCGATGTGGAAAGCCGTCTCCAGCGCCGTATCGAAGCGATCCTGGGTCCGGTGGTGGGCAACAGCAACGTGCACGCGCAGGTCACCGCGCAGATCGACTTCTCGAATAAAGAACAAACCGAAGAGCAGTACAGCCCGAACGGCGATGCGGCGCAGGCGGTTATGCGTTCGCGCCAGATCAACACCAGCGAGCAGATTGGCGGCGCAAACCCGGGCGGCGTGCCGGGCGCGCTGTCTAACCAGCCTGCCCCGGCTAACGCGGCGCCGATCTCTACGCCGCCGGCCAATCAGCAGAACGGCCAGCAGAATAACCAGCAGACCACCTCAACGGCGACGAACAGCGGTCCACGAAACAGCAGCCGTAACGAAACCACGAACTACGAAGTGGATAGGACGATTCGCCACACTAAACTGAACGTGGGCGATATTCAGCGTCTCTCCGTTGCGGTAGTGGTGAACTACAAAACGCTGGCGGATGGCAAACCGTTGCCGTTGACCGCCGAGCAGATGAAGCAGATTGAAAACCTGACCCGTGAAGCGATGGGTTACTCCGAGAAGCGCGGCGATACCCTCAACGTGGTGAACTCACCGTTCAACTCGGTGGAAGAGACCGGCGGTGAACTGCCGTTCTGGCAACAGCAGGCGTTTATCGACCAGCTGATGTCCGCAGGACGCTGGCTGCTGGTGCTGATTGTCGCGTGGCTGCTGTGGCGCAAGGGCGTTCGTCCACAGCTCCAGCGCCGTGCTGAAGCTGAAAAAGCGGCTCGCGAGCAGATGAATGCGCGTCAGGAAACGGAAGAAGCGGTTGAAGTGCGCCTCAGCAAAGATGAACAGATGCAGCAGCGCCGCGCTAACCAGCGCATGGGTGCCGAGGTGATGAGCCAGCGCATTCGCGAAATGTCAGATAACGATCCGCGCGTCGTGGCGCTGGTCATCCGTCAGTGGATGGGTAACGAACATGAGTAATACGCTTACGGGCACCGATAAAAGCGTCATCCTGCTGATGACCATTGGCGAAGATCGCGCGGCGGAGGTGTTTAAACACCTCTCCCAGCGGGAAGTGCAAATTCTCAGTGCGGCGATGGCCAACGTGCGTCAAATCTCCAACAAGCAGCTGACCGAAGTGCTGTCGGAGTTTGAGCAGGAAGCCGAACAGTTTGCCGCGCTGAACGTCAACGCCAACGACTACCTGCGTTCCGTGCTGGTCAAGGCGCTGGGCGAAGAGCGTGCCGCCAGCCTGCTGGAAGACATTCTGGAAACGCGCGATACCGCCAGCGGTATCGAAACGCTCAACTTTATGGAACCGCAGAGTGCCGCCGACCTTATTCGCGACGAGCACCCGCAGATTATCGCTACCATCCTTGTTCACCTCAAACGCGGTCAGGCGGCCGATATTCTGGCGCTGTTCGAAGAGCGCCTGCGTCACGATGTGATGCTGCGTATCGCCACCTTCGGCGGCGTCCAGCCTGCCGCGCTGGCGGAGCTGACCGAGGTGCTGAACAACCTGCTCGACGGTCAGAACCTCAAGCGCAGCAAAATGGGCGGCGTGAGAACGGCGGCGGAAATCATCAACCTGATGAAAACGCAGCAGGAAGAGGCCGTCATTACGGCGGTTCGCGAATTCGACGGCGAGCTGGCACAGAAAATCATCGACGAGATGTTCCTGTTCGAAAACCTCGTCGAAGTGGACGACCGCAGCATCCAGCGCCTGCTCCAGGAAGTGGATTCCGAGTCGCTGCTTATCGCCCTCAAAGGCGCCGAGCAGCCGCTGCGCGAGAAGTTCCTGCGCAACATGTCTCAGCGTGCGGCCGATATCCTGCGCGACGACCTTGCCAACCGTGGTCCGGTTCGTCTGTCTCAGGTGGAAAACGAACAGAAAGCCATTCTGCTTATTGTTCGTCGTCTGGCGGAAACCGGCGAGATGGTGATTGGCAGCGGAGACGACACCTATGTCTAATGAGCTGCCGTGGAAGCGCTGGACGCCGGACGATCTGGCCCCTCCCCTCTCCGAGTTCACGCCAGCCGCGATCCCGACCGAGTCGCTTGACCCGGACGTCGAGCAGCCCAAGCTGAGCGAAGAGGAGCAGCAGGCGCAAATGCTGGCTCAGCTGCAAATGCAGGCGCACGAGCAGGGCTACAATGCCGGTCTGAACGAAGGCCGGCAGAAAGGCCACGAGCTGGGGTATCAGGAAGGCCTGGCGAAAGGGTTAGAGCACGGTATCGATCAGGCGCGCCAGCAGCAGGCGCCGATCCATGCCCGCATGCAGCAGCTGGTCAGCGAGTTTCAGCACACGCTGGACGCGCTGGACAGCGTGATTGCCTCGCGACTGATGCAGATGGCGCTGGAAGCCGCGCGTCAGGTGATCGGCCAGACGCCCGTGGTGGATAACACCGCGCTAATCAAACAAATTCAGGGTCTGCTGCAGCAGGAGCCGCTGTTCAGCGGGAAGCCGCAGCTGCGCGTCCACCCGGACGACCTGCAGCGCGTGGAAGAGAGCCTGGGCGCGACGCTAAACCTGCACGGCTGGCGTCTTCGCGGCGATCCGTCTTTACATCACGGCGGCTGCAAAGTCTCAGCCGATGAAGGCGATCTGGATGCCAGCGTCGCCACCCGCTGGCAGGAACTGTGTCGCCTGGCGGCACCGGGAGTCGTCTGATGACCGCACGCCTCACCCGCTGGCTCACCACGCTCGACAACTTTGAGACGAAGATGGCGCAACTGCCCTCTGTTCGTCGTTATGGGCGGCTGACGCGCGCCACCGGTCTGGTCCTGGAGGCCACCGGCCTGCAGCTTCCGCTGGGCGCGACCTGCGTGATTGAGCGTCAGGACGGTCTGGAAACGCGTGAAGTAGAAAGCGAAGTGGTCGGGTTCAACGGCCAGCGCCTGTTCCTGATGCCGCTTGAAGAGGTGGAAGGTATTCTGCCCGGCGCGCGCGTGTATGCCAAAAACACGTCCGGCGATGGGCTGCAAAGCGGGAAACAGCTGCCGCTTGGTCCTGCCCTGCTGGGTCGCGTGCTGGACGGCAGCGGGAAGCCGCTCGACGGGCTGCCCTCCCCGGACACCACCGAAACCGGCGCATTAATTACCCAGCCGTTTAACCCCCTGCAGCGAACCCCTATCGAGCATGTGCTCGACACCGGCGTGCGCCCGATCAACGCCCTGCTGACCGTGGGACGCGGGCAACGTATGGGCCTCTTCGCCGGGTCAGGCGTGGGTAAATCCGTCCTGCTCGGCATGATGGCGCGCTATACGCAGGCCGATGTGATCGTCGTGGGCCTGATCGGCGAGCGCGGTCGTGAAGTAAAAGACTTTATTGAAAACATTCTGGGCGCGGAAGGCCGTGCCCGCTCGGTGGTCATTGCCGCACCGGCGGACGTGTCGCCGTTACTGCGTATGCAGGGGGCAGCCTATGCCACCCGCATCGCCGAAGATTTTCGTGACCGCGGCAAGCACGTGCTGCTGATTATGGATTCGCTGACCCGCTACGCGATGGCGCAGCGTGAAATCGCGTTGGCTATCGGTGAGCCACCGGCGACCAAAGGCTACCCGCCTTCGGTCTTCGCCAAACTCCCTGCCCTGGTGGAACGTGCGGGGAACGGCATCAGCGGCGGCGGCTCCATCACTGCGTTCTATACGGTGCTGACCGAAGGCGATGACCAGCAGGATCCGATTGCCGACTCCGCGCGCGCGATCCTTGACGGTCATATCGTGCTGTCTCGTCGTCTGGCCGAAGCCGGACACTATCCGGCGATAGATATTGAAGCCTCTATCAGCCGCGCGATGACGGCGCTGATAACCGAGAAACACTACGCCCGCGTGCGTAACTTTAAACAACTCCTCTCCAGCTTCCAGCGCAACCGCGATCTGGTCAGCGTGGGGGCGTATGCCAAAGGCAGCGACCCGATGCTCGACAAAGCGATTACCCTGTGGCCGCAGCTGGAGGCATTTTTGCAACAAGGCATTTTTGAACGTGCCGACTGGGAAGATTCAATTCAGGCTCTGGAGCTGATTTTCCCGCAGGTGTAACACAGGTGGAGGGCGAAGGTCATGGCGCAAAACAGCGCGTTATCAACGCTGAAAGATCTGGCTGAAAAAGAAGTTGATGATGCCGCATTGCAGCTTGGCGCAATGCGACGCGGGTGCCAGCAGGCTGAAGAACAGTTGAAGATGTTAATCGACTATCAGCATGA
Organism: Enterobacter sp. FB; assembly: GCF_000805795.1. Taxonomy (NCBI): domain Bacteria; kingdom Pseudomonadati; phylum Pseudomonadota; class Gammaproteobacteria; order Enterobacterales; family Enterobacteriaceae; genus Enterobacter; species Enterobacter sp. FB. Next base: position 2,113,873 of record NZ_JSZC01000013.1, read on the forward strand.
ATATCGCACCAACCTCAATACCGATATGACACAGGGCATTGGAAGCCAGCGCTGGATTAACTATCAGCAGTTTATCCAGACGCTGGAGAAGGCGATAGATCAGCATCGCCAGCAGCTTCACCAGTGGACCCAGAAAGTCGATACCGCGCTGAATTTCTGGCGCGAGAAGAAGCAGCGACTGCAGGCCTGGCAGACCTTACAGGACCGACAGATTGCGGCAACGACCCTGGCGGAAAACCGCCTGGATCAGAAAAAAATGGATGAGTTTGCCCAGCGCGCATCAATGAGGAAACCGGAATGATCACACTGCAACAACTGCTGATGAGCGACAGCGACCTGTCAGGCGGTACGCAGACAGGAAAAGGCACCGACGGTGCACAGGACTTTCTCGCGCTGCTCGCGGGCGCCCTGTCGGACGCGACGGGCAAGGGCAACGATGCGCCCCTGACGCTGGCTGACCTGAAAGCCGCCGGCAGCAAGCTGTCCCACGTTGCTCAGGACGCCAAAGGGGATACCACCCTGCAGGCAAAAATTGCCGACCTGCTCTCGCGTCAAACTGCGCTGAATGGCGATGAAACGTCGCCCGTTACGTCGCTTGATACGCTGGTATCCGGGCTGGTGCCGCTGTCAAAGGGTGATGCCCTGAAAACGCTTAATGCGGTCAACAGCAAAGATGACGGCAAAAGCGAGCTGAGCGAAGAGGAACTGGCCGGGTTAAGCGCGCTGATGGCCATGCTGCCGCACCAGCAGACCAGCACCTCACGTGCGGCAGGCAGTGACGGTGTGCCCGCCACCGCAACGCTGAGTTCAGCGGCGCTGACGCAAAACGGCGCGGGCCAGCCGTCCCTGAACGCGCTTCCGGGAAGCCATGATAAAGCCCAGAGTGCTGCGCCTTATCAGAGCCAGGCGAAAAACAGCGACCCGGCCCTGTCGGGTAACGCGCCGGCCACGCCGGCCGTGGCCGCAACGGCAGAGAAGCAGGAGCTTGCCAGTTCCTCCTCCTCAGCCTCACCGACGGCGACCCTGGCACCGATTATGTCCAGCCATGCGACCAGTCAGACAGCCGCCACCGTCGCCACCGCGCCGGTGTTAAGCCAGCCTCTGGGTACGCATGAATGGCAGCAGTCCCTGAGCCAGCACATCACCCTGTTCACTAAACAGGGCCAGCAGACGGCCGAGCTGCGTCTGCACCCGGAAGATCTGGGTCAGGTGCAAATTTCGCTTAAGCTGGATGATAACCAGGCGCAGCTGCAGATGGTTTCTGCGCACAGCCATGTCCGTGCGGCGCTGGAAGCCGCGCTGCCGGTCCTGCGAACCTCACTGGCGGAGAACGGCATTCAGCTTGCGCAAAGCAGCGTCAGCAGCGAGAGCTTTGCCGGGCAGCAGCAGTCCTCATCCCAGCAGCAGCACCAGGCTTCGCGTTCCGGCAACACCGGCGGCTTTAATGACGAGAGCGATGAGTTACTGCCTGTCCCTGCCGCTCTGCAATCCGCCGCGCGCGGTAACGGTGCCGTAGACATCTTCGCCTAAACGCCAGAGGTAGCGTGATTATCCCCGTCTTTTCCACGCTTTGACGACAGCAGGACACGGGATAATCACCTTATTAAGCTGTACCGAAACAGGAAGCTCGTATCAGATGACTGACTCCGCTATCACCAAAAAAAGTAAGCGTTCCATCTGGATCCCGCTGCTGGTGTTGATCACGCTCGCCGCCTGCGCTACCGCGGGCTATAGTTACTGGCGTATGCAGCAAGAACCTTCGACCGCTGCGGCCAAAGCCGAACCTGCACCACCGCCGGCGCCGGTATTTTTCCCTCTGGACACCTTCACCGTGAACCTCGGTGACGCGGATCGTGTGCTGTATGTCGGTATTACGCTGCGCCTGAAGGATGAAGCCACGCGCGCGCGTCTGAATGATTATCTTCCGGAGGTGCGTAGCCGCCTTCTGCTGCTGTTCTCTCGTCAGGACGCTTCGGCGCTGGCCACCGATGTGGGTAAGCAAAAGCTGGTCGACGCCATTAAACAAACGCTGGCGACCCCGCTGGTAAACGGCCAACCTAAGCAGGAAGTCACTGACGTTCTGTATACAGCCTTCATTCTGCGGTAACGACATGGGCGACAGTATTCTTTCTCAGGCAGAAATCGATGCGCTGCTCAACGGCGACAGCGATAAAAGTGATGATCCGCAACCGGGTATTGGCGGCGATAGCGATATTCGTCCCTATGACCCGAATACACAGCGTCGCGTGGTACGTGAACGTCTGCAGGCGCTGGAGATCATTAACGAACGTTTTGCACGTCAGTTCCGTATGGGGCTGTTTAACCTGCTGCGTCGTAGCCCGGATATTACGGTCGGTGCGATCCGCATTCAGCCGTATCACGAGTTTGCCCGCAACCTGCCGGTGCCAACCAACCTTAACCTGATTCATCTGAAGCCGCTGCGCGGCACCGGTCTGGTGGTGTTTTCGCCAAGCCTGGTGTTCATCGCGGTGGATAACCTGTTCGGCGGCGACGGGCGTTTCCCGACCAAAGTAGAAGGTCGCGAATTCACCCACACCGAACAGCGCGTCATTAACCGCATGCTGAAGCTGGCGCTGGAGTCTTACAGCGACGCGTGGAAAGCGATTAACCCGCTGGAAGTGGAGTACGTCCGTTCTGAGATGCAGGTGAAATTTACCAACATCACCACCTCCCCGAACGATATCGTCGTGAACACGCCGTTCCACGTGGAGATCGGTAACCTGACCGGCGAGTTCAACATCTGCCTGCCGTTCAGCATGATCGAACCGCTGCGCGAGCTGCTGGTTAACCCGCCGCTGGAGAACTCCCGCAACGAAGACCAGAACTGGCGTGAAAACCTGGTCCGCCAGGTCCAGCATTCGCAGCTTGAGCTGGTGGCGAGCTTCGCCGATATCCCGCTGCGGTTATCTCAGATCCTGAAATTACAACCCGGTGATGTTTTGCCGATAGAAAAACCCGACCGCATTATTGCCCATGTGGATGGTGTCCCCGTGCTGACAAGCCAGTACGGCACGATTAACGGTCAGTATGCGTTACGCGTTGAGCACTTGATCAACCCGATTTTGAATTCGCTGAATGAGGAACAGCCCAAATGAGTGACATGAACAATCCGTCCGATGAAAACAGCGGAGCACTGGACGATCTGTGGGCTGACGCGTTAAACGAGCAAAAAGCGACCCCGGCCAAAAGCGCAGCGGATGCCGTATTCCAGCAGCTTGGCGGCGGTGACGTCAGCGGCACGCTGCAGGATATCGACCTGATTATGGATATCCCGGTTAAGCTGACCGTTGAGCTGGGACGCACCCGCATGACCATTAAAGAGCTGCTGCGCCTGACGCAGGGCTCCGTGGTGGCGCTTGACGGCCTGGCCGGCGAGCCGCTGGATATCCTGATCAACGGCTATCTGATTGCTCAGGGTGAAGTGGTGGTGGTGGCCGATAAATACGGCGTACGCATCACCGACATCATTACCCCGTCTGAACGTATGCGTCGTCTGAGCCGTTAAGCATGAAAACCCAGGCAACAGTATCGCAACCTTCTGCCGTTCCCGGCTCGCCTCTGCTCCAGGTGAGCGGGGCGTTGTTCGGTATTATTGCCTTTATTCTTATCGCCGCCTGGCTGGCGAAGCGCTTTGGCCTGGCGGGGAAAACCGCCGGTGCCCGCGGGCTGAAGGTCAGCGCCAGCACCACGCTGGGGCCGCGTGAACGCGTGGTCATCGTCGAGGTGGACGATGCGCGCCTGGTCCTGGGCGTCACGGCGTCAAACATCAGCGTGTTACATAAACTGCCGCCCGCCCCTGCTGTGGTGGACGAGCGTGCAGAGGCCCCTGCGGATTTCCAGTCCGTGATGAAGAGTTTGCTTAAGCGTTCCGGGAGATCCTGATGCGCCGTTTGTTATCCCTGACGCTTGCGGGCGTTGGCCTGTTTGCTCCCGCGGTCTATGCGCAACTGCCCGGTCTGGTTTCTACCCCGCTCGCGGGCGGCGGCCAAAGCTGGTCGCTTCCGGTTCAGACGCTGGTGTTCATCACCTCGCTGACGTTTATTCCGGCCATCCTGCTGATGATGACCAGCTTCACCCGCATCATCATCGTTTTTGGTCTGCTGCGAAACGCGCTCGGCACCCCTTCCGCTCCGCCAAACCAGGTTCTGCTCGGGCTGGCGCTGTTTTTGACCTTTTTCATTATGTCGCCGGTGATCGATAAGATTTACACCGACGCCTACCAGCCGTTCAGCGAAGATAAAATCTCCATGCAGGAAGCGCTGGATAAAGGCGCGCAGCCGCTGCGGGAATTTATGCTGCGTCAGACGCGTGAAGCCGACCTGGCCCTCTTTGCCCGCCTGTCCAACACCGGCGAGCTGCAGGGACCGGAAGCGGTACCCATGCGTATTCTGCTGCCCGCGTATGTGACCAGCGAGCTGAAAACCGCATTCCAGATTGGCTTTACCATCTTTATTCCGTTCCTGATTATTGACCTGGTGATCGCCAGCGTCCTGATGGCGCTCGGGATGATGATGGTGCCGCCCGCGACCATCGCCCTGCCCTTTAAGATCATGCTCTTTGTGCTGGTCGACGGCTGGCAGCTGCTGGTCAGCTCGCTGGCGCAGAGTTTCTACAGTTAAGGAACGGCAATGACACCCGAATCGGTCATGATGATGGGCACGGAGGCGATGAAAATCGCGATTGCCGTTGCCGCGCCGCTGCTGCTTGTCGCGCTGGTTACCGGTCTGATTATCAGTATTCTCCAGGCCGCCACGCAGATTAACGAAATGACGCTGTCATTCATCCCGAAAATTATCGCCGTGTTCGTGGCGATTATCGTGGCCGGGCCGTGGATGCTGAACCTGCTGCTGGACTATATGCGCAACCTGTTTACCAACCTGCCGTACATCATCGGCTGACCTGACGATGCTGCACTTCACCAGCGACCAGTGGGTTCAGTGGCTCGGCGTCTATTTTTGGCCGATGCTGCGCATCATGGCGCTGATCTCTACCGCCCCCATTCTCAGCGAGAAATCGATCCCTAAGCGTGTCAAAGTGGGGCTGGGCATCATCATCTCCATTATCGTCGCCCCGTCTCTTCCGCCGGTGGATATTCCGATCTTCTCGGCGAATGCGGTATGGGTGGCCCTGCAGCAGGTGATGATTGGCGTCGCCGTTGGCTTTACCATGCAGCTTGCCTTTGCCGCGGTGCGTACCGCGGGGGAACTGATTGGCCTGCAGATGGGGCTATCGTTCGCCACGTTTGTTGATCCTGGCAGTCATCTCAACATGCCCGTGTTGGCGCGCATTATCGATCTGCTCGCCATGCTGCTGTTCCTGTCGTTCAACGGCCATCTGTGGCTTATCTCCATGCTGGTGGACACGTTCCATACGCTGCCGATTGGCGAAAATCCGGTGAACAGCAATGCGTTTCTGGCGCTCACCCGCGCGGCGGGGCTGATCTTCCTCAACGGGCTGATGCTGGCGCTGCCGATCATCACCCTGCTGCTGACCGTCAACCTGGCGTTAGGTTTACTCAACCGAATGGCACCGCAGCTTTCGGTGTTTGTCATTGGTTTTCCGCTGACGCTGACGGTCGGAATTTTATTAATGTCATTACTGATGCCACTTATCGCTCCCTTCTGTGAACATTTATTCGGCGAGATATTCAACCTGTTAGCGGATATTGTCAGCGAACTGCCACGTAAATAATAGCCCGCACTGTTGTTACTGTCTTTCTGAGGATATTCCTAAAATAAAACGCGAAAAACATCTTCCAGGATATATCTGACGCGGTTTAATTGTTTCTAACCACCTCACAATACTTAATATTTACTTTACTTTAAGAAGATTCCTGGCAAATTATACGTAACTTTACGGGATAGTGAGTCCGCCTGAAAGTCTTTGTCATGCTCACAGGTTTATTATTTTTTTCCATCCCGTATGGCTGTTTTGAGCTCTCAGGCAGATGGTGAATTATCGTTACGCATTGAGTGAGGGTATGCCATGTCAACGATCATTATGGATTTATGCAGCTACACCCGGCTAGGGTTAACCGGGTACCTGGCAAGCAGAGGGGTAAGAAAGAGAGACATCAACGATGCACACACCGTTGACGAACTCGCAGCCGCTTGTGACGAACTAAAACCAGGCGTGGTGTTTATTAATGAGGACTGTTTCATTCACGATCCAGCCAACAGTCAGCACATTAAGCAAATCATTAATCAGCATCCAAAAACCCTGTTTATTGTTTTTATGGCGATCGCGAATATCCATTTCGATGAGTATTTGTTGGTCCGTAAAAATTTATTGATCAGTTCTAAATCGATTAAACCCGAGTCGCTGGATGACATTTTGGGTGATTATTTGAATAAAGAAGTTAAAAATGTAGGAGCGGTTAACTTACCTACCCTATCATTAAGCAGGACTGAATCAAGTATGCTGCGAATGTGGATGGCGGGACAAGGAACTATTCAGATCTCCGACCAGATGAATATTAAAGCGAAAACCGTTTCATCACACAAAGGAAATATTAAACGGAAAATTAAAACGCATAATAAGCAAGTGATCTACCACGTGGTACGCCTGACCGATAATGTGACGAACGGGATTTTCGTCAACATGCGTTAGTCGCTTAAGAAAAGACCCTGTGCACCCTACCTTTGATCTCTGGCCTGGCCAGAGATTTTTGCTTTTACAGCGGGTGTCGGGCACGCAATGTGCTACCCGACGCCGTGCTAGTCTGCTTTCTCTACAAAAATCCCGTCCGGATGCCCCAGTTCGTTAAAAAACCAAATGCCGAGCGGGTAGTCTTCCAGTGATACCAGGTACATTGTACCTTCGCTAAACTCTTCAATTGCCAGCACCACACCCGGGCGGCGCGGCCCACCGTCCGTTTTAACGGTTACCCGATCGTTGACCTTCATACATTCCTCCTCTGGTTTTGAGCCAGTGTAGAACAAAACGCAAAAACGCACATCGCCGCCCGGCGTGAATGGCGTTTTTATGCACAGGCTATACTTAACCCTGGACACGTTTGCAGGTTGAAAGAGGAGTCCCGCAATGAAGACCGATAAAGAGTACAGCGATACCATCAAGCGCGAAGTCGAGGTGGATGTCGATGCCCTGCTGGCCGCCATCAATGAGATCAGCGAGTCAGAAGTCCGCCGCTCGGACGACAATTCGGACCGCGTCATTGTCAACGGAAGGGATTATCACACCTATCGCGAGCTGGCCGAGGCCTTCGAGCTCGATATTCACGACTTTAGCGTGTCGGAAGCCAATCGTTAGGGCGAAAAAAATCCCGGTCATGGGGATGACCGGGATCAAAACTTGCTTATGCAAGAAGCACTTGAAAATTCGTTACACCAGGAAATCTGATGTACATGCCACACTATCCCCAACGAATTTGTCTGACAAGCATATATTCTTAGGGTGAATATAATATTTTTAACATAATGCTTTTGGTTATGAGCAATAACATACGCCGAATGCGGGTTTGCCAGGGAATACTCTCATTTCTCCGGTTAACAATTCGGATATTTTTTAGGAATTTTCTTAGAGAGAAACGCATCCGTCACCGGGAGTCACTATGCCTTCACTGCGGGATACCTTGCTGATTTTTTCCGACCTGGATGGCTCGTTGCTGGATATTCATACCTATGACTGGCAACCCGCCATGCCCTGGCTGGACAGGCTGCAGGATAACCAGATTCCGATCATTCTCTGCAGCAGCAAAACCGCGGCAGAGATGCTGGATATTCAGCAGGATCTGGGGCTGGAAGGCCTGCCGTTTATTGCCGAGAACGGCGCGGTGATTCAGCCTGACGTGCGCTGGGACACTATCCAGCGTCAGATTAGAGGGATGACGCACCGGGATATTCGTCCGCGGATCGAGCAGATTCGCCTGCAGACAGGCTTTAAATTCACCACCTTTGACGATGTGGATGAGCACGTTATTAGCGAGTGGACCGGACTGACGCGCTACCGTTCGACGCTTGCCCGCAAGCACGAAGCCTCCGTCACGCTGATCTGGCGCGATACCGACGAGAACTTGCTTCAGTTTGAAGAGGAACTGGCGCACAGCGGCCTGCAATGCCTGCAGGGGGCGCGCTTCTGGCATATTCTGGACGCCCGCTGCGGTAAAGACGTGGCGGTTAACTGGCTGATTGAACGGTATCGCGAGCAGGAAGACATTGAACCCACCACGCTGGGGCTCGGCGACGGTCCCAACGATGCGCCGCTGCTCGACAGCATGGACTTCGCGGTGGTGATCAAGGGGATTAACCGCCAGGGCATCACGCTACGGGACGATAACCCCGCGCGGGTCTATCACACCCAACAGCCCGGGCCTGCGGGCTGGCAGGAGGGGCTGGATCATTTCCTGTCCTGATCCCGCCACACGACCCGGTTACGCCCGCTCTGCTTGGCCTGATACAGCCGGGCGTCCGCCACGGACTGCAGCTGTTCAAAATCGTAATTGCCCGTTTCATCCGCGCTGCTGACGCCCAGTGACGCGCTGATGCGCAGGGTTGTGCTCTTCTTCACCAGGATCTCCTTACTGTTGATTCGGCAACGAATGCGTTCGGCGACGCCTCTCGCCTCCTCCAGACCAAGACCGGGAAGGACAACACAAAACTCTTCGCCACCGACGCGTCCGGCCACGTCATTCTTGCGTAACGCGCTGGCAATCACGCCTGCCGTATGGGAAAGCACCTTATCACCGGCCTGATGGCCGAAACGGTCGTTGATGTTTTTAAAATAGTCGAGATCGATCTGAATCACCGAGAACGGCAGCGACTGCTGACGACAGGTTTCCGCCAGCAATTTTGCGCGGTCGAACAGCGCGCCGCGATTATTCAAACGGGTCAGCGGATCGTGCCAGGCCTGCCACTGGAGCGAGTGCTGAAGCGTATACATGTTACTCACCATCCGACGGATCACCAGCCACGAGATCAACAGCATGGCGGTAAAGAGCGCCCACAGCAGCGCCAGCACAATGCTGATACTGCCGAAGTCGTCCTGCACCCCTTCGTGCAGGGTGTGGATCCGCAGGACGACGCCATCGAAATGATCGAGCCGCTCCCAGGTGATAAACCGGCTCCCAAGGCGGATACCGCCGCCGGTATCATGTTCAATCGCCTGGGCAATCTGCGCCGTTTCGCGTTCGTCAAACTGGTTAACCGGACTTCCCGCGTGGGCCGAGGTGGCAATCATATTAAGCCGGGTATCGTACAGCTGATACTCCCCCTCCGTCCGGTCTTCCGTCGCGTCGGTCAGCAAACGCTGCATCGTGTCTAATGTAAAATCCATCGCCACGACGCCGTACCAGTAATGATCGAAATAGATGGGGACGCTGGCGGTGATCGTGCGTTCATCCCCGGTCCAGGATGAAGGCGTGGAGATAAACCAGCGCACGGCGCGGGCGCGGTTGTTACGCTCTGACTGCTGGGTAAACCAGGACTGCGTGACCAGATTATAATAGCGGGCGGTAATATCACCCGCCCGATCCGGCGTATCCGTGGAAAGGAAAAATCCGGCGCGGGAGACGTAGTTCACCCGCGCTTCCGTTTGCGCTCTCGATGACGCCAGCCTGAGCAGATACCCCACTTCGAGCGCGGCAGAAATTTCATGACTGATGCGCTCAGCGTCCCGGTTCAGAAGCGTGGTTTTATCCACGAACGCATCCGAGACCCCGTTGATGGGAAGGGTGCGCTTTTTATCAACGGCGAGCTGCCAGGTGGGGAGCATGCGGACGGTGTTAAAGCGTGACACCGCATCCTGTAGGACATCAAAGGCCAGCGGCGTCTCGATTGCATCATGCATGCCCTGGCGAAATAACAGCATCCTGTCGACGCTGTTCTGTAACTGCCTGTCCAGCGAACTGGCCACCGTATCCAGATGATTGCGCTGGCTGGAGATGTACGCCTCTTCCAGCACCACCACCTCACGCCAGGTCAGGAGCGTGGAAAACACCAGAACGATCAGAAAACAGAGATTAACAATCCGCCCCGGATTGCTACGCTTATGCAGCCATTGCAAAAAAGTTTGTCTTACAACAAAGGTATCGCGCTGCACACACACTCCCTGATTACTGCTCTATACCCGAAACCTGAGATAAAAACGCCCGGCAAAGCCGGGCGTTATGTGATTAAGCCTTGTCCCGCTGGTGCTGCCCGTCCCCCGGCTGAAGCTCATCTTCACGGAATGCTTCCCGCTTGATGCTATAGCCATCGTGCCACCGGCATTCCACCATTCCGCTGGAATACCCGGTGACGATCATACGTGGGCCGCCCTTTTTAGGCTTAACTTCATCACTGACCAAAAAGACCATACCTGCCTCCTGTATCAGGGTGAAACTGTTTCAATTTAGACGAGGAATGGTCTTTTTGCATCCTGCCGACGGTAACAATTAGTGCGACGTGCCGCGAATTTTCTCAACCAGCTTCACCGCCGCAACGACGATAGCGCCAATGATAAAGCCCAGCACCAGGTTCAGCAGCGTGGGCAGAATCGCCGCGATAACGGCCCCCTGCGTGGAGGAGAAATGTTCGATGGCATGGTGCAGCGGCGCAATGCCGTGAACCACAATTCCGCCGCCTACGAGGAACATCGCCAGCGTTCCCACCACCGACAAGCTCTTCATCAGCCAGGGCGCCAGCACCAGCAGGCTTTTGCCGATGCCTCTTGCCACCGCGCTCGACTTTTCTTCCAGCCAGTAGCCAATATCGTCCAGCTTGACGATCAGTCCCACCAGACCGTACACGCCCACGGTGACCAGAATCGCGATGCCGGAGAGAATCAGGACCTGATTCAGGAGCGGCGCGTCAGAGACAATCCCCAGCGTAATCGCGACGATTTCTGCAGACAGAATAAAGTCGGTACGAATGGCGCCTTTGACCTTATCGCGCTCGAAGGTTTTTGGATCCTGCGCGGCCAGCGCTTCAAGACGCTGCTGGCGCACCTCCGGCGTATCGCTCTGCTTGCGCGCGCTAAAGGAATGCAGCACTTTCTCCACGCCCTCGAAGCAGAGAAATGCCCCACCGATCATCAGTAACGGCGTGATGGCCCAGGGGATAAAGGCGCTGATCAGCAGCGCCAGCGGCACCAGGATCACCTTATTCAGGAAGGAGCCTTTCGCCACGCCCCACACCACCGGCAGTTCACGGTTTGCCCTCACCCCACTCACCTGCTGCGCGTTAAGCGATAAATCATCGCCCAGCACGCCTGCGGTTTTCTTCGCCGCCAGTTTCCCCATCACTGAAATGTCGTCCAGTAGGGTGGCTATATCATCCAGCAATGTTAATAAGCTACTTCCTGCCAAAATCTTAATCCTTCATTTTTTGGTAATTAAGTGAATAGTATGGAGCAAAAGCGCAAACCCGGAAACAGGCACCTTACGTCAACAAAAAATTCACATCAGCTACACAATTAAAGGGCTCGCCAGCGCGATAGTTTTCGCGTTTACTATCAGCGACCTTTTTATTTCGACGTGAGGGATTATGCGTTTCCGGCAATTGCTACCGCTCATCGGGGCACTCTTTTCGCTGTACATCATCTGGGGCTCAACCTACTTTGTCATTCGCATCGGCGTGGAAAGCTGGCCGCCGCTGATGATGGCGGGCATCCGCTTCCTTTCGGCGGGTATCCTGCTGCTGGCCTTCCTGATGCTGCGCGGGCATAAGCTTCCCCGCTGCGCCCGATGCTGAATGCCGCCCTGATCGGTCTGCTGCTGCTGGCAGTGGGGAACGGGTTTGTGACGATTGCCGAGCACCAGAACGTCCCGTCCGGGATCGCCGCCGTGGTCGTTGCCACCGTACCGCTGTTTACCCTCTGCTTCAGCCGTCTTTTCGGCATCCGCACCCGCAAGCTGGAATGGCTGGGGATTGGGATTGGGCTGGCCGGCATTGTTCTGCTCAACATCGGCGGCAACCTGAGCGGGAATCCGTGGGGCGCGGTGATAATCCTGATCGGCTCGATGAGCTGGGCGTTCGGCTCCGTCTACGGGTCGCGTATCGAACTGCCGACCGGCATGATGGCCGGTGCGATTGAGATGCTCGCCGCGGGGATTGTCCTGCTTCTGGCCTCCACCCTGACGGGAGAAAAGCTGACCGCGCTGCCGGACCTGTCGGGCTTTCTCGCGGTGGGCTACCTGGCGCTGTTTGGCTCTATCATCGCCATTAACGCCTATATGTTCCTGATCCGCAACGTCTCCCCTGCGGTCGCCACCAGCTACGCCTACGTTAACCCGGTCGTGGCCGTGCTGCTCGGGACAGGACTGGGAGGAGAAACGCTCTCGCCTGTGGAATGGATTGCTTTAGGGATCATCGTGTTTGCCGTCGTGCTGGTCACGCTGGGCAAATATTTGCTGCCGGCAAAACCGGTAGTCACGCCTTGTGAGGTGGAGAAACCGTAAGCAGGTGAATACCCTGCGTGTCGATCTGCGCGGTCTGACCGCCGCCGCAGATCCACTCTTCCAGCCGTTCGCGCAGATCGGTATCGTTCAGCTTTAGTCTGCCTCTCAGCGCACACTCCCAGACGATCAGCACCCGCCAGCCCTGCGCAATAAGCATTGAGAGATCCCGTTTGTCACGCTCGACGTTCTTGCCAATCTTATCCAGCCAGAAATCGGTGCGCGTCGCGGGGACTTTAAACAGGTAGCAGTCGTGATGGTGCCAGAAGCAGCCGTGAGTAAAGATGATGCACTGCCAGGCGTCGAGGACGAAATCGGGACGCCCCGCCAGGGCGGGATCCTGCACGCGAAAGTCAAAGCCCGCCTGCGTCAGCAGCGCGGCCAGGCGCTTTTCAATGGCGGTGTCACGCGTGCCGATGGCACGCATGTTTTTACTGCGCGTGGCCTTATCGTGAACGTCCGTCATTGACGGCCTCACTCTGGCGTAGCGCCACCGCCTGTCTGATGCGCGGAGCCAGCAGTTTTGCGACAGCCGCAAACGCGGGAACGACGACCGAGTTACCAAACTGGCGGTACGCCTGGGTGTCTGAAACCGGAATGCGGAAACCGTAGCCTTGCGGCGTTTCAAAGCCCATCAACCGGGCGCATTCCCGCGGCGTTAAGCGCCGTGGGCGATGACGCTGATTGTGCGGATCGTCGAAATCTTTTTCACCCAGCGCTTTGTCCCAGCCTCTGTCGATCAGGATTTCCGCACCGTCTTTATAGTAGCGAGCAGACAGCGTGCGGGTGACGCTGTGCGGATCGTTCGGGTTGACCATCCCAAAACCGAAGCCGTTGCCTTTCGCCTGATGCTTCTTGGCATAGCGGTAGAGGTATTTCCACAGCACCGGGGTCAGGATAAATTTCGCGTCGACGGCCGGTTCCAGCAGGTCGGCCACGGTAGGACGGCGCTCGGGATACAGAGAAGGAATATCCCGCAGGGTGAAATCCCCCTTCAGATTGAGATCGCGGCGGAAGCCCACCAGCACGATACGTTCGCGATGCTGGGGCAGGAAATGTTTCCCATCAATGATTTTAGGATCGTCCGCGCCCATGTCCTCTGAATCGGCCACGTCATAACCCAGCTCATCCAGCGTTTGCATGATAATGCGGAAGGTTTTCCCGCCGTCGTGGCTTTTTAAGTTTTTGACGTTTTCCAGTACGAAAATGGCTGGACGACGGGCGTCAATAATGCGCGCCACGTCAAAAAACAGCGTTCCCTGCGTATCGCAGGCGAAACCGTGGGCGCGTCCGAGGGCATTCTTCTTGGAGACGCCGGCCAGCGAAAAAGGCTGGCACGGGAAGCCGGCCAGCAGCACGTCATGCGCGGGGATCGTCTGACGAATATGCTCGGCGGCCTGCTCATCGCTCACGCCGCTTTTATGGCTCAGGGTGACATCGCGAATATCGGCGTTGAAATGATGCTCGTGCGGGTCGCAGTACCAGTTGGCCTTATAGGTCCGCACGGCGTGCTTGTTCCACTCGCTGGTAAATACGCACTGTCCGCCGATAGCTTCAAAACCGTGCCGAATACCACCGATACCGGCAAACAGATCGATAAACCGGAAGGCATAGTTCGGGTGCGCGGCAGAAGGTCGCGGAAGCAGGTTTTGCAGATAACGAAACTCGCCTTCACTCAGGCGACGCCCTGCTCGCTCGCTGGTCAGCAGACGTTTAAGGATCGCCGGGCTCCAGTGGCTTTCGCCGTGCGCCACCAGCAGACTGGCCAGCGTTTTAGCATCATAGATATCCAACAGCTGGCGCAGTAAGGCCTGCACCGTTGCCGTTGATTTCTCAGCCTGCGCGGGCGCGGGCTCTTTCACTGCTCGATTTTCCTGCATTCTTTTAACCGGAGAGTAAAGACTGGGAACAGATTACCACAGTTCAGTTGCGCAAACTGCGACGGAAGCGGCTCAGCACCTGGCTATCCAGCCCGAGGCAGTCGCCGTGTAATTCGGCGCTGAGTTTCGCCATAAACTGGATCAGGAAATCGGCATTGTGACGTGCCAGTTCGCGGCCCATTTCCGTCTGCATTGTATCAGGCAAACGCAGCAGCTTGGTCTGAAAATGGTCGAGGGCAAATGCCCTATCGTCGAGAGAGCGCGCATCGGCAAAGGGATCGTCCGCGTCAAATAGCGGCACGCCCAGCGCGCCCGAGACGGCAAAAACGCGCGCCAGGCCGATAGCACCTAACGCTTCCAGCCGGTCAGCGTCCTGCACTATTTTGGCTTCCATACTCTGCGGCGCGATTTCGGCGCTAAAGCTGTGCGCCTCAATCGCGTGCGCGACGGCGGCAATATGCTCTGGCGGAAAGTCCGGAAAGTCGCGGCGCAGAATGTCGCTCGTCTTACGCGCGGCGAGCCTTGACGACTGACTGCGTTCGGGATGATTTTTCGGCAGGCTGACAATATCGTGAAAATAGCATGCGGCCAGAATCACCCGCGGTTCGACCGTGTGGTGAACCATGATTTTTTGCGCCGTCATCCAGACCCGTCGAAAATGCGAAATATCATGTGCGGTATCGTCGTTCTGATGATTTTCCTTGAGCCAGCGCTCAAAGCCATGCTGCCACCGGGCCAGTTCCATCGTCATGTCCTGTTGTTAAAAAGAGGATGAATTATAACATAGCCAAATTAAATAAATTTAAAAATAGAAATGCGAAATATTTAATAATAATTACACCATATAAATTCAATTAATTAATTCACAGGGAAAATAAAGAGATTTATAGAAATAATTTGAAATATTTCATAGAATTTTATTACATTTATTTTTGAAACTAAATCACATCTCCTGGAATAGTATCAACCCTGTAATTACGGAGGGTAATTACATATATTCATATAAATTATCTTTAAAGGGAATATATAATGAAAAGAAAAGTTCTGGCAATTCTTGTACCCGCATTATTAATGGCAGGCGCAGCAAATGCGGCTGAAATGTACAACAAAGACGGCAACAAAGTTGACCTGTACGGCAAGGTCGACGCGCGTCATACCTTCTCTGACAACCCTGGCGACGATGGCGATGAAACCTATGTACAGATTGGTTTCAAAGGCGAAACCCAGATCACTAACGACCTGACCGGTTACGGCCAGTGGGAATATAAAACCTACGCTAACGATACCGAAGGCGCGGGTGATAAATCCTTTAACCGTCTGGCATACGCTGGCCTGAAATTTGGCGAATACGGTTCATTTGATTATGGCCGTAATTACGGCGTCGTGTACGACGTTGAAGCGTGGACCGATATGCTGCCTGTATTTGGCGGTGATTCCTACACCTGGACTGATAACTTTATGGTTGGCCGTACCAACGGTGTTGCGACCTATCGTAATAATGATTTCTTTGGTCTGGTTGATGGCCTGAACTTTGCGCTGCAGTATCAGGGTGCTAACGAAGGTGCTAACGCTAACGAAGATCAGGAAGGCACTAAAAACGGTCATAAAGACGTACGCTTCCAGAACGGCGACGGCTTCGGTATGTCCACCTCCTATGACTTCTCTGGCGATCTGTCCGGCCTGAGCCTGGGTGCGGCGTACTCTTCTTCTGACCGTACCAACGATCAGGTTGCCTACGGCAAAGCCGCAGAAAGCATCGGTTTTGCGGGTGGCGAAAAAGCTGAAGCCTGGACCGTTGGCGCGAAATACGACGCAAACAGCGTTTACCTGGCGATGATGTATGCGGAGACCCGCAACATGACGCCAATCGGCAACGTTGGTATCGCCAACCAGACTCAGAACTTTGAAGCGGTTGCACAGTACCAGTTCGACTTCGGTCTGCGTCCTTCCCTGGCATGGGTTTACTCAAAAGGTAAAGATCTGGACGGTAAAGGATTCAATCAGGATCTGGTTAACTACATCGACCTGGGCATGACCTACAGCTTCAACAAAAACTTCTCCACTTATGTTGATTATAAAATCAACATGCTGGACAACGATGAAGCGCTGTATGACGCATACGGTATTTCCACCGACGACATCGTTGGTGTGGGTATGACCTACCAGTTCTAACCTCTAAAATATCAAAGGCCGCATCTGCGGCCTTTTTTATTTCTTAACGGTACATATTACGGCGCTTCCTGCAGCGCCACGCGGATAAACCCGTTATTCTGCGCCAGCAGCTCATGAGCTTTCCACGCATCCAGCCCTGTCAGCACCATCAATACCGCTGTTTTACAGTGATGGTTACAGCTCTCCAGCGCCGCTTTTGCCTCCGCCCGGGAGCATCCCCCCGCTTCCATTACAATGGCGATTTGACGTTCGGCCCATTTGGTGTTGCTTGCCTCAAGATCCACCCGCAGGTTGCTGTATACGCGCCCGGTTCGAACGGCCAGCCCGGTAGCGATCATCGAGAGGATCATTTTTTGCGCGATCCCCGCTTTGGTGTTGAGATAGCCGGCCACCACATCGGCACCCAGTTCGGGGGCTATAACCATACTCGCCAGCTGCGCGGCTTCACTTTGCGCATCACCGGTAATCACGGCGACCGGCGAACCCAGCGACCATGCATGCCGCATCGCTCCCCAGACCCACGGCGTTTTTCCGCTGACGGTCACGGCCAGCATCATATCGTGTTCACCAAATTTAATGGCCTGCAGGTCGGAAACGCCGCGCTCGTAGCTCCCTTCCCCCTCTTGTGCCGTTACGGCCATCACAGGGGTTTTGCCCGGCGCATAGTCATCGGCAACCTGTTGCGCGACACGGCCAGACGGCCCCGCCCCGACAATGACCAGGCGACCACCGTGATTGAGGGTCGCGGCAGCGTTATCCACCGCACGGGCAATCGTCTGTAAACAAGGGGTGATAGCAGCAGAAATGAGTGCATCATCCTGGTGAATGACTTTCAGCATGTCCAGCGTGGACAATCTATCGATATTCATCGTGCTGGCGTGCCGTCTTTCCTTGACCGAACCGGTAAGCATAATGCTCATAAACAGCCTCCTTATTATGAGTACCCACACACTATAAAGTGTTTTATATAGATGACCTGCGAGGAGGGTCACGAAAAGAGGACCAAATCCACGCTTTTACATGGCTTTAAGAAAAGCGCGTCATCGGCGATAATTACCCTCTTACTTAATCATCGCGGAGTGTTGATGAGCGATTTGCAGCCTTTCCTTTTGACGCGCAAGCGCCCCATGAAACTCAATACGCTGGTCACGCTGATGGTGTGCGCGATTATCGGTTCAGTTCTGCTGGTGGTTTTTGCGCTCTATTCGGTGCAGATCACCCGCGCAACGCGCGATGATGTCAAAGACACCGCGCTCGGCATTGCCCGCACCCTCGCCGACAGCCCCGAGATCCAGCGCGGCCTGATGCAGGCACCGCAGGAGAACATTATTCAGCCCATCGCCCAGGCGGTGACGAAGCGAAACGATCTGCTGTTCACCGTGGTCACTGATATGCGCGGGATCCGCTACTCTCATCCGAATGAGGCGCTGCTCGGGCTGCATTTTATCGGTGACGATTTAACCCCCGCGCTGGAAGGCAAAGAGAACGTTTCGGTTAACCGGGGCGCGCTCGCCGAAGCGCTGCGCGTTTTTACGCCCGTCTACGACGCGCAGCACGAGCAGATTGGCGTGGTGGTCGTCGGAATCTCCCTGAATAAGGTTGAAGAGCAGATCGCTCGCGGGCGGCTCAACGCCGTCTGGACCATTTTGTTCAGTATTTTTATGAGTTCTATGGCGATTTGGGGTCTGGTGCGGGTTCTGAAGCGCATTCTGTTCGGGCTCGAACCCTACGAAATCTCCGCCCTGTTCGAACAGCGCCAGGCGATGCTGCAGTCGCTTCGCGAGGGTGTTCTGGCCGTTGATATACACGGCCGCGTGACGATGATTAATCAGACCGCCAGAGAAATATTGCTTCTCCCCTCCGGCAAGCAGACCGAAAACACCAGCGCGCCCCTGCTGGCCAGCCTGCGTGACGTCTCGAAGACGGGCGTCGCACGCCAGGATCAGGAGATCAGCTGCAACGGTCGGCTATTGCTGTGCAACATGGTCCCCGTGAAAAGTCAGGATCGGGTGATCGGCGCCATCACCACCTTCCGTGATAAAACGGAAGTCAGCCAGCTGATGCAGCGTCTGGACGGCATGGTTAACTACGTTGATGCCCTGCGCGCTCACACCCACGAGTTTATGAATAAACTGCATGTGATACTCGGCCTGCTGAATATTAAGCGCTACGACAAGCTGGAAGAGTACATTCTCCAGACGGCACATCATTACCAGACGGATATCGGTACGATACAGAGCAAGGTAAAATCCCCGGTGGTTGCCGGGTTCCTGCTGGGTAAAATCAACCGGGCGAAAGAAGCGGGCGTCACCCTGACGCTGGCGGATGAAAGCCAGATACCGGATACCGCAAGTGAAGAGCAGGTCGCGGTGCTGATCACCGCGCTGGGCAACCTCATTGAAAACGCGCTCGACGCGATGGAAGGACAGCAGGAGGGCGAGATCGGCCTGCTGCTGCATTATCAGAATGGCTGGCTCAGCTGTGAAGTCAGCGACGATGGCCCCGGCATTGATCCCACTCAGCTGGAGTCTATTTTTACAAAGGGCTTCTCAACAAAAGGTGAAAACCGCGGCGTTGGGCTGTTCCTTGCTCGCCAGCAGATTCAGAACCTTGGCGGCGATATCTCCGTCGAGTCTGAGCCCGGCGTATTTACCCAATTTTTTGTTCACATCCCCTGGGATAGCGAGAGGAAAATCGCGTGATAAATGTGTTAATTGTCGATGATGACGCCATGGTAGCCGACCTCAACCGTCTGTATGTCAACCGTGTTGAAGGCTTTAGCTGCTGCGGCGTCGCCTCCACGCTAAGCCAGGCCGAGGCCATCATTAATAACCCCAGCCAGCCCGTCGATCTGGTGCTGCTGGATGTCTATATGCAGCAGGATAACGGGCTGGATCTGCTGCCCGTGATTCGCGCATCCGGCCGCCCAATCGACGTGATCATGATCTCCTCGGCCGCCGACGCCGCGACGATCCAGACCTCCATCCATTACGGCGTGGTGGATTATCTGATAAAGCCGTTCCAGTTCCCGCGCTTTGAAGAGGCGCTGAACGGCTGGAAGGCCAAGCACAGCCTGATGGGGTCGCACCAGTATTACGAGCAGGCGGACGTCGACCGGCTGATCCACGGCGGGGCGCCGGAACTGGCGGACAGCAAAAAGCTGCCGAAAGGGTTAACGCCGCAAACGCTGCGCACGATTTGCCAGTGGATTGACGCTCACCCGGAGACGGAGTTTTCCACCGACGATCTGGCAAACGCGGTCAATATTTCCCGCGTGTCCTGCCGCAAATACCTGATCTGGCTGGCGCAAATCAATATTCTGTTCACCAGCATTCACTACGGCGCCACCGGGCGTCCGGTGTATCGCTACCGTCTCCAGCCGGAGCAAACGGGCCTGCTCAAGCAATACTGTCAGTAACGCGGTAGGTATCATCCAGCAGGGTAAAGCGGAAGTGGTGTGCTGAAGAGAACACCACTTCTTTTGTTTTGGTCACAAAGATGGCCTCAATGTCGGGGCGCGCACGCAGCGCGGCACAGCCCTTCTCCACGCCCATGCCGTACATCAGCGTGGTCCAGATATCGCCGTCGATGGAATCTTTCGAAATGATGGTGACGCTGTCCAGTTCGTTATCGAGCGGGTAACCGGTGCGCGGATCGAGGATGTGGTGATAGCGTTTGCCGTCTTGTTCAAAATAGCGCTCGTAGGTTCCCGACGTGACGACGGAGACGTTCTCAACGATCATCGTGCCGATCAGCGCATCTCCGGCGAACGGTTTTTTCAGCCCGACGCTCCAGCCCCCTTCCGGCGAGCCTAACGTCTGAATGTTGCCGCCGAGGTTAATCAGCCCCAGCTCCGCGCCCTCTTTATGCAGGTAATCCCGCACCCGGTCGGCGATATAGCCTTTGGCAATCGCTCCCAGATCGATCTCCATCCCCGCTCTGGTCAGAAACACGCTGCTGCTGGCCTCGTCAAGGAGAACATCCTCGGGTCGGGTAATCGCCAGCAGCGACGCGATTTCATCGGCAGGCGGAACGCTGTCCCCCTGAAAGCCAATCTTCCAGCGCTTCACCAGCGGACCGATCGCCAGATTAAAGGCGCTGTCCTTGAGCAAGCTTGCCGCTTTTGCACAGCGGATCAGATCAAACACCGGCCGACTGACGGTGACCGGATGCTGGCCCGCCGCATGGTTAATGTCCATCACCTGCGAGTGCGCGCGGTTGACGGTGAGCAGGTCTTCATACTGTTTGATCAGGCGAAACACGCGGGACGCGAGGGCTTCGTCATGGGAGAAGAGCTTCAGGAGGATGGGCGAGCCCATCAGAACGGCGGAGTAGCTGTAAACGCGATGGCTATCAGGCATGGCAGGAGTCCTCAGAAGTAGCCCCGGCAAGCTCCGCGCCGCCGGGGAAAATGCCGGATAGCGCTGTGCGTATCCGGCCTGGGAAGCAGGTGCCTTACATCTTTTTCGAACGCAGAGCCGCCTGATGTCCTGCAAGGGTACCAAAAATGATGATATCTGCCACTGCGTTACCGCCGATACGGTTGCCGCCGTGGATCCCGCCGACCACTTCACCGGCCGCAAACGCACCTGGCAGCACGTTGTGGTTGCTGTCCAGCACGCAGGTTTCGGTGTTGATGGTCACGCCGCCCATGGTGTGGTGCACGCCCGGTGCAATCTGAATGGCGTAGAATGGCCCTTCATTGATTGGCGCACGCAGCGCGGTGGTACGTCCAAAGTCGTCATCGTGCTGTTTTTCAACGAAACCGTTGTAACGTTCCAGGGTCGCCAGGAAAGCGTGGTAATCCATGCCGAGCGCTTCCGCCAGCGCTTTTGGCGAGCTGGCGCTGGTCACGAAGCCTTTAGCGATGTACTCATCCGCGGCTTTGTTTTTGGCGCGAACATGCTCGTCAAAGACGATGTACGCGTATTTCTCCGGCAGGGCGATGATTGACGCCGAGACTTTATCGCGGGTCGACATTTCGTTGTAGAAGCGTTCCCCTTTCTGATTGACCAGAATCGCCCCGCCGCCGCGGATGGATTCGGAAATCAGGTACGAGGTTTTCTGCTCAACGGTTGGGTGGATCTGGATCTCGCCCATATCAACCGTACCTGCCCCGATACGCTCCAGCAGCGCGATGCCGCCGCCGGTCGCCCCTTTGTGGTTGGTGGTAACGAACCCTTCCAGGTCAGGGCGGTATTTCACCACCATCTGGCTGTTAGCGCTGAAGCCGCCGGTAGCGACAATCACGCTTTTCGCTGCCACGGTGAGGGTTTCGTTCTCTTCGGTGGTCAGGCGCACGCCGGTCACTTCGCCGTTTTCGAAGAGGATGTCGCTGACGGAGGTATCCAGCATCACCTCGATGTTGCGTTTGTTGACGTTACGCACCAGGCCGCTGATCAGGTAGCCGCCGACCGCTGAGCCGTCTTTTGGACGGTGGGTACGGTCAATGCTCATCCCGCCGGTGGTGGTGATATCGTTCAGCATGATGCCGCGGGTTGCCAGCCATTCAATCGCCTGCGGCGCGTTCTCCACGAAGCGGTGCAGCAGTTCCGGGTTGTTCTTGTTGCCGCCACCTTTCAGGCTTTCCTGGTAGAACAGCTCTTTGCTGTCCTGAATGCCCTTCACGCGCTGGAAGCGGGTTTCTGCGGCGTTCATCCCGGCAGAGGCTTTAATGGTGTTCCCACCGATGGTTGGCATTTTCTCAACAATCAGCACACTCGCGCCTTCGTCGTGCGCCTGAATCGCCGCCGCCAGACCGGCGCCGCCGCTGCCGACAACCACCACGTCCACGCTGCGGGTTTCGTTCGGGTCAACGCCCTCTTCCGCGGCCAGCGCTTTGCTGGATTTCAGCATCGCTTTAGAGACCGCTTTCTTCACCGCCTCGCTCTGGCTGGTTGCGCCGGTGATGGCATCCACGTGCGGGGTGTTGGCATCCAGAATGCGGGTACGGATCTCTTCAAAGCTGGTGACAAACTCAACGTCTTCGCTCGGGCCAGAGGCCAGCTCGATGTCTGCAATGCGGTCAGTTTCCAGACTGACGTTAATCACCAGCTCGTTCGCGTCGTCCTGCACCTTCTCGGTGAACATGCCCGGTTTGAATTTCGATTCGCCCATGCTCATGTCGCGGATCATCGCTTCCACCAGCGAGAAGCGCCACAGCGGCTCAGGAATGTTCAGCGCCTCGCGCTGGGTGCTGTCCATAAACAGCTCCAGGTTTTCCCCGGCCGCGATGCGGTCGGTCCAGTCCGGGTAAGCGATGGTGGCACGGCCAACGGCAATCAGGTCGTAACCGTGGTCCAGCGCTTCATTGGCATCGGCGGCATTCACCACGCCGCCCACGCCCATCACCGGTACCTGAGCCAGCGTTTCAGAACGCATCGCGCAGTATTTTTCGATCAGCGGCGTCGGGTCCTGGGTGTCAACAATGGAAGGACGCAGGGTCGCGCCGACGGAGAAGTGGAGGTAGTCCACGCCGCGAGCCGCCAGTTTTTCCAGCAGGTACATGGTGTCTTCAAAGCGGATGCCCGGCACTTCAAGCTCTTCAGGAGAGAAGCGGTAGCCAATAATAAAGGCGTCGTCCGCGTACTGGCGCACCATTTTGTGGGTGATATCCAGTACTGCCAGCGGGAACTTCGCGCGGTTGTCGCGGCTGCCGCCCCACTCGTCATCGCGCTGGTTAGAGTTTGGCGAATAGAACTGCTGAATCAGATAGGTGTTTGCCCCGTGGATTTCCACGCCGTCGAACCCGGCCTGGATGGCGCGGCGCACCGCTTCACCAAACTTGCCGATCATGCCTTCCACTTCTTCGCCAGTCAGCGCCACTGGCGTTGCTGCGCCCTCACGCGGCGCGGCAACAGCGCTTGGACCAACCGGCGTACGGCCACCGATCAGTTTCGGGTCGACCATGCGGCCGCCGTGGTAGATCTGCAGCAGGGCTTTAGATCCTTTGGATTTGATCGCCTCCGCGATTTTCGCCAGCCCGGCAATTTTCTCGTCATTATCAATCCCGATCGCGCCCGGGAAGGCGAGACCGAGATCGTCGACGAAGCAGCACTCCACAATGATGGTGCCGATGCTTCCGGAACGGGCACGATAGTACTCTACCAGTTCGCTGGTGACGGTGCCGTCGTAATAGCCGGTGCAGGTGGTCATAGGGGCCATTAACAAACGGTTTTTCAGTTCAGTGCCATTCGGTAATGTGAAGGGGCTAAGAATACGTTCGTTAGTGCTCATAATTGAAACTCCAAACTTTTTAAAATTAAGAATTCGTTATCGGATTAATTTTTTAGTTCGTCGTTATTTGCCGATGTCATGATATTAATATAATGATTTTTTTAGTTTCTAAAGTTATTACGTTAGTTAAAAAACTATTTAATCCCTGCAATAACACAATTAACACATTGGTGTTAGAGAATGTCATTTAGCCATTCACAATAATTTAAAATTCGTTAAATAATGATTGGTAAAACCACTTCCCCAAAAAACCAAAAACACCAAACAAAACAAACACGTACAAAATCACAGAAAATAAAAATGTTACAGAAATGATAAAATAAACTAATAAAAAAGGGAATACCCACATACACCAGAGTGGTTATTAATAAAAGCATAAAAATAACGCTGCAATTCTATTTTTTTGATCGCGATCAATAGTTATGGCATCCAAAAGCGCAATATAAAAACATCATCAATTTTTAATTTAGCGCCTCCATAAAAGCGTTAAATTGCTATTACTGAAAATACAAAATCACACCTTTAATAACTAAAAAAAGCAAAGAAACTTAAGAAAGTAATTTTGTTTTTCAGTACGACCGAATCTTTGACAACTTAAGACGTGAAACTATGAATACAAAAACTGCTGTAACGCCCCCTGTGGCGAACCAGGCATCAAATGGAAACGCAAAACGTCTGCTGATGATGGCACTGCCCGTCATCGTCGCCGTACTGCTGCTGTTTGTTCCGGTACCGGAAGGCCTGCCTCCTTACGCGTGGCACTATTTCGCTATCTTCGTTGGCGTGATCGTCGGTTTGATCTTCGAACCGCTGCCGGGCGCGGTGATCGGTCTCACCGGCGTGGTCGCCATTGCGCTGTGCAGCCAGTGGGTGCTGTTTAGCCCTGAACAGCTGGCTGATCCGAAATTCAAGCTGGCGGGCGCCTCCTTTAAATGGGCGGTGAGCGGGTTTGGTAACTCTACCGTCTGGCTAATTTTCGGTGCCTTTATGTTCGCCGCAGGCTATGACAAAACCCGCTTCGGCCGCCGTCTGGCGCTGATTCTGGTGAAATACCTCGGCCGTCGCAGCCTGACGCTCGGTTACGCGATTACGTTTGCTGACCTGCTGCTGGCACCGTTCACCCCGTCCAACACCGCGCGCAGCGGCGGGACCATCTACCCGATCATCGCTAACCTGCCGCCGCTGTACGGTTCTAAACCGAACGACCCAAGCGCGCGTAAGATTGGTTCGTACCTGATGTGGGTGGCGATCACCGCGGCCTGTATCACCAGTTCGATGTTCCTCTCCGCCCTCGCGCCGAACCTGCTGGCGCTGGCGCTGGTGAAAAGTACGGTTGGGATCGATATCTCCTGGGGCACCTGGTTCCTCGCCTTCCTGCCTCTGGGTATCCTGTTGATTCTGGCCATGCCGCTGCTGGCCTACTGGTTCTACCCGCCAGAAGTGAAGGTGAACAACGAAGTGCCGCTGTGGGCGACCCGTGAGCTGGAAAAACTGGGCAAACTGTCCCGCAATGAAATCCTGCTGCTGGTGTTCGTGTGCTGTGCGCTGCTGATGTGGATCTTCGCCGCCGCGTGGATTGAACCCGCTATGGCTGCCCTGCTCATCGTCGGCCTGATGCTGTGGACCGGCGTGCTGGAGTGGAACGATATCACCGGTAACAAAGCCGCGTGGAACACCTTCGTCTGGTTCGCCACCCTGGTTGCGCTGGCGGACGGCCTCTCCTCTACCGGCTTTATCAGCTGGTTAGGTAAAGAAGGCGGTTTGCTGATGAGCGGTATCTCTCCGGGCGTAGCGACCATCGTCCTGCTGCTGGCGTTCTACCTGCTGCACTACCTGTTTGCCAGCACCACCGCGCACACCACGGCGCTGCTGCCAGCGATGCTGACCATCGCCTCCA
The DNA here is from genome assembly GCF_000805795.1 of Enterobacter sp. FB. Classification (NCBI taxonomy): domain Bacteria; kingdom Pseudomonadati; phylum Pseudomonadota; class Gammaproteobacteria; order Enterobacterales; family Enterobacteriaceae; genus Enterobacter; species Enterobacter sp. FB. The sequence goes on from NZ_JSZC01000013.1 coordinate 2,139,470, forward strand.
CCATTCCGGGCATGAATATGGAAGTGTTTGTTCTGCTGATGGTGACCTCGCTGGGCGTGATGGGGATCATCACCCCGTACGGTACTGGCCCAAGCCCGATCTACTACGGTAGCGGCTACCTGCCAACCAAAGACTACTGGCGCCTCGGCACCATCTTCGGTGCCATCTTCCTGGCGGCCCTGCTGCTGATTGGCTATCCGTGGATGTCCATGATGTTCTGATTCCTGACCGCCGGACTTCTCCTCCGGCGGTTTTATTTTTTTGGAGCAAGCTATGTCAAACAAACCGTTTTTTTATCAAAACCCCTTCCCACTGGCGCACGACGACACCGAATACTATCTGCTGACCAAAGAGCACGTTTCCGTTGCCGAGTTCGACGGTCAGGAAGTCCTGAAAGTCGAGCCAGAGGCGCTGACGCTGCTGGCACAGCAGGCGTTCCACGACGCCGCATTTATGCTGCGTCCTTCCCATCAGAAGCAGGTCGCCGCCATTCTTAACGACCCGGAAGCGAGCCAGAACGATAAGTACGTTGCCCTGCAGTTCCTGCGTAACTCTGAAATCGCCGCTAAAGGCGTGCTGCCGACCTGCCAGGATACCGGCACGGCGATCATCATGGGTAAAAAAGGCCAGCGCGTCTGGACCGGCGGCGGTGACGAAGCGGCCCTGAGTCAGGGGGTGTACAACACCTACATTGAAGACAACCTGCGCTACTCCCAGAACGCGGCGCTGGATATGTATAAAGAGGTGAACACCGGCACCAACCTGCCGGCGCAGATTGACCTCTACAGCGTTGACGGCGATGAGTACAAATTCCTGTGCATGGCAAAAGGCGGCGGTTCTGCCAACAAAACCTATCTCTACCAGGAAACCAAAGCGCTGATCACCCCGGCGAAGCTGAAAAACTATCTGGTTGAGAAGATGCGCACTCTCGGTACCGCGGCCTGCCCGCCGTACCATATCGCGTTCGTGATCGGCGGCACCTCGGCGGAAGCGACGTTGAAAACCGTGAAGCTGGCCTCCACGCGCTACTACGACGCCCTGCCAACGGAAGGTAACGAACACGGCCAGGCGTTCCGCGACGTTCAGCTCGAACAGGAGCTGCTCCAGGAAGCCCAGAACCTCGGCCTCGGCGCGCAGTTTGGCGGGAAATATTTTGCCCACGACATCCGCGTGATCCGCCTGCCGCGCCACGGCGCCTCCTGCCCTATCGGCATGGGGGTCTCCTGCTCCGCGGACCGCAACATCAAAGCGAAAATCAACCGCGACGGGATCTGGATTGAGAAGCTGGAGCACAACCCGGGCCAGTACATTCCTGAATCACTGCGCCAGCAGGGTGAAGGCGACGTGGTCAGCATCGATCTGAACAAGCCGATGAATGAGATCCTGGCGCAGCTTTCCGCGCACCCGGTCTCTACCCGCCTGTCGCTGAACGGGACCATCATCGTGGCGCGCGACATCGCCCACGCGAAGCTGAAAGAGCTAATCGACAACGGTGAGGAACTGCCGCAGTACGTCAAAGATCATCCGATTTACTACGCGGGCCCGGCCAAAACGCCGGAAGGCTACGCGTCTGGCTCCCTCGGCCCAACCACGGCAGGGCGCATGGATTCGTACGTAGACCTACTGCAGTCCCACGGCGCGAGCATGATCATGCTGGCGAAAGGCAACCGCAGCCAGCAGGTGACGGACGCCTGCCATAAGCACGGCGGCTTCTACCTGGGCAGCATCGGCGGCCCGGCGGCGGTGCTGGCGCAAAACAGCATCAAGAGCCTTGAGTGCGTGGCGTATCCTGAGCTGGGCATGGAAGCTATCTGGAAGATCGAGGTCGAGAACTTCCCGGCGTTTATCCTGGTGGATGACAAAGGCAACGATTTCTTCCAGCAGATCCAGAACCCGCAGTGTAAAGGCTGTTCACAGCGCTGATTGCTTCCATACGTCCGGCAAGAGCGACAGCGTTTCAGCGATTGTGCTGCGCTTGTCGCTCCCCGGCTTCCAGATGGTGACCATCGTCTGACCAATCCCCTGGCTGCCCACTTCGGTGTGCAGCCTTTTTACGTTTTGCCACTGCCCGGCGTGAAAATGCGTCGGTAAGAATCCCCAGCCGCAGCCGCGCTCCAGCAGACCGCGCAGCATCTCCGGCTCATTGGTAAAGAGGGTATGCCCGGAAATCTGCAGGCGGCGCGCCACCGGCTCGTCCGAGGCGGGGTGCATGATGACCTGAGGTACCAGGGAGAGATCGAGCAGCGACAGAGGGGAAGCACTGTCCGCAAACAGCCCGCTGGCGGCATAAAAATCCATCTCGATGGCCCCCAGGGCACGCCACTCCATGTCGTTGCCCACGCTGCGGTTGCGCGCCTGGCAGATGGCCAGATCCGCGTCGTTATTCGCCAGCAGCCGTTCCGATTCATCCCGCGAGGCGCAGATAAGGCTCAGGCGGATTTTTCGCACCGCCATTTCAGCAATCACCCCGTGCAGAAAGGCTCTGGGCGTAAAAGGATCGTAGACCAGCGTCAGGTCCTGCGTGGCACCGTGCGGCACCTCTCTGGCAAACGCCTCAAAGGCTTTTACCTGCCGCATCAGGAGGTGCGCCTGGCGCTGAAGCTGTTCCCCTTCGGGCGTGAGCCGCAGGGTGCGGCCGTCGCGAATAAACAGCGCGTAGCCCAACCCATCCTCAAGAAAATCAACCAGATCGCGAAGCGTCGTGCGGTCCTTCTTCAGCGCCACCGCGGCTTTACTGAGGCTCCCATTCTCGGCCACGGCGGTAAAAGCCTCGAGCTGTGCAAAAGAGTAAATCAGTCCCGCCACGCTACGCTCCCTCTGTTTTTTAGGGGGATTTTCCCCCACTACGCGTTTTTTATTATAGCCCCAGGGTTTTTAAACTGAAGCCGTTCTTAACCTGTAAGAGACGGATATGAAAAACAGAAAAGTAAACCATGCCCTGCTGGCGGGCCTTGTCTTCAGCACCCTGCTCTCCCCTGCGGCAGTGGCGGCCTGTAAAGGCACCGACCTCAGCGCCTGCCCTGCCCCCTTCGACACCACGCTGCCTGACACCCATAAGATGCTTACCTGGAGTCAGGCCGATCGCGTGGTGGGCTTTCGCAATGACTACCGCAACTACACCGGGGATGTTTTCCACCACGGTAACGCTGTGCCGCTGGAAATGTCGGACAAGCCGCTCACGGACGCACACTATCAGGTCAACGGCAGGCGCTACGGCCTTAAGGACTACCTCCAGCGGCAGAACGTCAGCGGCATGCTGGTGCTGAAGGACGGCAAAATCGTCTGGAAGTATCTTGGAGAGGGCAATACCGACTCGACGCTCTGGACCTCGCGCTCGGTTGGGAAATCGGTGGTATCGGCGCTGGTGGGCGTGGCCCTCAAAGAGGGAAAAATTCACTCGCTCGACGACCTGGTCACGCGGTATGAACCCGACCTGAAAGGCACCGCGTGGGACGGCGTGACGCTTAAGCAGCTGATCACCCATACCTCCGGCGTGGCCTGGAACGAGGATTACACCAACCCTAAATCCGACTTCGCGCAGCTCACCGAGTGCGAGGCGAAGCCGGGTACCTATGACTGCGTGCGCAAGCTGGTGAAGGGGCTGCGCAGGGCGCACCCGGCCGGAGAGAGCTGGTCTTACTCTTCGGGCGGCGCCTGGCTGCTGGGTGACGTGCTGGAGCGGGCCACCGGCATGACTCTTGCGGCCTATCTGGAGAAAAGCATCTGGCAGCCTTACGGCATGGCGAGCGACGGCGTGTGGCATGCCTACAGCAAAGGCCAGCACGACGTCGGCGCGCACGGCTTTAACGCCACGCTGGAGGACTGGGGACGCTTCGGGCAATTTATCCTGAACAACGGTACGCTGCCGAACGGTAAGACCATCCTGCCGGAAAACTGGATTCGGCAGTCGTCAGACTGGACGAAGGCCAAAGGCTCGGTCTCTGACGCCCATCCCGAAGGGCTTTACGGCTATCAGTGGTGGAACAACGAAGTGCCCGCCAACGCCACGGGCGTAGAGCCGACGGCCCAGGATTCGCTGAAAGGTTCACTCTGGGCGCTGGGCATTTTCGGGCAGATGATTATGGTGAACCCGAAGGAAAATCTGGTCATCGTCCAGTGGTCTACCTGGCCGCAGGCGGAACCGTCCTTCAGCGCCCAGCCGCTGGAAGCCTCTCTGATGTTTAGCGCGATTGCCAGGGCGCTGCGCTAAATGGCCTCCGCCGGGTAACGACGCGGTTACCCGGCTCATTCTGAAACGCGCCTCTGCGCTACATCACAAAATCGCAATATCAGAGACTTACAGAATGATGGTGAATAAAAAGCCAACATTTTGTTAAGTTATTGTTGCCATTAATTGTATTTATTCGCCGGATTATATTCATGCAAGAAATGCATCAGTCGATGCGGCATTTGCGCTTATCTAATTCCTCATCCTGATCCAGTTTTCAGAAACAGACGCGTAAAACGTCAACAATAAACTGGAGATAACCATGTTTTCCTCAACCTCACCTGCAACCGTACGGTCGAAGGCGGGCGCGATACTTCGCGTCACGTCCGGCAACTTTCTTGAGCAATTCGATTTCTTTCTGTTCGGCTTCTATGCCACCTACATCGCCCACACGTTCTTCCCGGCGAGCAGTGAATTTGCGTCGCTGATGATGACCTTCGCCGTCTTCGGCGCGGGCTTTTTGATGCGTCCAATCGGCGCCATTGTGCTGGGGGCTTATATTGACAAGGTTGGCCGCCGCAAAGGGCTAATAGTGACGCTTTCCATTATGGCGGCAGGCACCTTCCTGATCGTGCTGATCCCGTCTTATCAAAGTATTGGGCTTTGGGCGCCGCTGCTGGTGCTGACGGGCCGTCTGCTACAGGGCTTTTCCGCCGGCGCGGAGCTTGGGGGCGTGTCGGTCTATCTCGCGGAAATCGCCACGCCGGGCCGCAAGGGCTTTTACACCAGCTGGCAGTCCGGTAGCCAGCAGGTCGCCATTATGGTCGCCGCCGCAATGGGCTTTGCGCTGAACGCGGTGCTGGAAGAGAGCGCCATTCGCGAATGGGGCTGGCGCATTCCGTTCCTGTTCGGCTGTTTAATCGTGCCGTTTATCTTTTTCCTGCGCCGCAAGCTGGAGGAGACGGAAGAGTTCAGCGCGCGCCGCCATCATCTGGAGATGCGCCAGGTCTTTAAAACGCTGCTCGCGAACTGGCAGGTGGTGGTCGCGGGCATGCTGATGGTGGCGATGACCACCACGGCCTTTTATCTGATCACCGTTTATGCGCCCACCTTTGGTAAAAAGGTGCTGATGCTGAGCGCGTCAGACAGCCTGCTGGTCACGCTGCTGGTGGCGATCTCTAACTTCATCTGGCTGCCGGTGGGCGGTGCCCTGTCGGACCGTTTTGGCCGCAAGCCGGTGCTGATTGCCATGACCCTGCTGGCGCTGGCGACCAGCTACCCGGCCCTGACGCTGCTGGCGAACGCGCCCAGCTTCTCGATGATGCTGAGCGTGCTGCTGTGGCTCTCCTTCCTCTACGGCCTCTATAACGGCGCGATGATCCCGGCGCTGACGGAAATTATGCCTGCTGAAGTCCGCGTAGCAGGGTTCTCTCTGGCTTACAGCCTGGCAACGGCGGTGTTCGGTGGCTTTACCCCGGTGATGTCCACCGCGCTGATTGAATACACCGGTGACAAAGCCTCGCCGGGCTACTGGATGAGCTTCGCTGCGGTATGTGCCCTGCTGGCAACGCTCTACCTCTACCGCCGTCGTGCGATGTCGCTGCAAAATACCGTCAAGTCACAGGGGGCCGCATGAAACGCACGTCTCGCTATACCGCCAGCGCGCTGGTGCTGATGTTCCTGAGCGCGAGCGCCTGCGCGCAGGACGTGAAGGTCATGATTTCCGGCGGCTTCAAAGCCGCCCTGGAAAAGCTGGCGCCGGAGTATGAACGCCAGACCGGGGATAAAATTGTGGTCATCCCCGGCCCCTCAATGGGCAATACGCCGCAGGCGATCCCAAACCGGCTCGCGCGCGGCGAGAAGGCCGACGTGGTGATTATGGTGGGCGATGCGCTGGAGAAGCTCGAAAAGGCGAGCCAGACCCGGCCGGGTTCGCGAACGGAACTTGCGGACTCTCCCGTCGGCATGGTGGTAAAAAAAGGAGCGGATATACCGGACATCAGCAGCGACGCGAAACTGCGTGAAACGCTGCTGCAGGCCAGCTCCATCGCCTACTCTGACAGCGCCAGCGGCAGGTACGTCAGCCAGGGGCTGTTCAAAAAGCTGGGCATTGAAAAGGAGGTCGCCGATAAAGCGACAATGGTCGAGCGCATTCCGGTCGCGTCGGAAGTGGCTAAAGGAAAATACGCCGTCGGTTTCCAGCAGGTTAGCGAGCTTCTGCCGGTTCAGGGCGTCACCTTTGTCGGGAAAATCCCTGACAATGTGCAATACATCACGCGCTTCGCGGGTGCGGTCACTCGTCACGCTGAACACCCTGACGAGGGGAAAGCGCTGTTGACCTATCTCGCCTCACCGCCCTCACGCGCCGTCATCGAGAAGACGGGGATGATCCCCGTTACGTCCGGCGATACTGCTCGGTGATCTGCTTTTCCAGTTCAGCCGCAATGTAAGACTGGATGCGCCCCCGGCGCCGGATAAGCCCAACGGTGCGTTTCACTTCCGGCGCCACCAGCGGCAGATGCGTCAACAGCGTGTGCTCAGAGGTCGGCATTGACATGGCGGGAACGGCAGCGATGCCAATCCCCGCCTCTACCATACCGAGCATCGTGGTGACGTGACGCGTTTCGCAGACGCTGGGGCGCCCGGGAACTATATCCCCCAGCATCCGATCGAGCAGGTTACGGTTACCTGACGTTTTATCGAGGGAGATATAATCCTGCTGGTAAAACGCCTGCCACGTCAGGTGACTCTTCTGCGCCACGGGGTGATCCTTTCGGCACGCCGCGACGTAGACATCCTCCACCAGCGGGAAAAACTCGATTTCTGACGGCAGATTTCCTGCAAAGCAGATACCAAAATCCGCCTGGCTGCGGGCCACGGCGTCAATCACATTCCCCGCGCTGCTGTCGATGAGCTTGATGCGAACGCGCGGATACCGAGATTGAAAACGCCGGATCACGTCGGGCATAAAGTAACAGGCTGCGGAAGGGACCGCGGCAACCGCGATCAGCCCCGTCCGCTCTTCGCTGGCCTTATCGACATCCGCCAGCATTGACTCCACGCTGTCGAGCAGCTGCGCGGAGCGCTCGGCAAAGTTTTGTCCGTAGAGCGTCAGCGCCACGCGGCGGGTGGTGCGATCGAACAGCCTGTTTCCCAGCGCGGCTTCCAGCTTTTCAATCCTGCGGCTCAGCGCCGACTGGGATAAGCAGATAGATTCAGCGGCGACACGGAAGTTACCGTATTCCACTAACGCTCTGAAAGCATAAAGATCGTTAAGGTCAAAATTCACGGGCATGGCGTCTGGATGTCCTGTCAGGGAATACGCAACAAAGTCAAAAATAATAGCGTCTTATTGACCTGCCGCAACCGGCCAGGCGTTGAAATACCGATCAGAGGTCGTTGAGATGCAGGCGGACGTACCCGGCGCGGTCTGCAATGGCCTGCCGATCCTCTTCCGTCATGTCCGCTAGCTGTTTAAAGACAATGCCCAGGCGGGGATTGTTACCGAGACGCGCCTGATTGCGCGCAAAGAAGTCCCAGTAAAGGGCATTGAAGGGGCAGGCCTGCTCTCCGGTACGCTGGTTGTGCTGATACCGGCACCCCTGACAGTAATTACTCATCTTATGAATATATGACGCGCTTGAGACGTAGGGTTTACTGGCCAGCAACCCGCCATCGCCAAACTGGCTCATGCCGAGGGTATTGGGCAGTTCCACCCACTCAAAGGCGTCAATATAGACGCCCAGATACCATTCATGAACCGCCTGCGGCGACAGGCCGCTGAGCAGGCTAAAGTTTCCAATGACCATCAGGCGCTGGATATGGTGGGCGTAAGCCTCGGTGAGCGACTGCCCAACGGCATGCGCCAGGCAGCGCATCTGCGTCTTGCCCGTCCAGAACCAGTCCGGCAGCGGGGCGTGCTGGTCTAAGGCATTCAGTTCCCGATAGCCGGGCATCTGCGACCAGTAGATCCCGCGCACATACTCCCGCCAGCCGAGAATTTGCCGGATAAACCCTTCGACGGCAGGCAGCGGCGCGTGGCCCAAACGCCACGCCTGCTGGGCGGCGGCAACCACTTCCCGCGGATTAAGCATCTTTGTATTCAGCGCAAACGAAATTAACGAATGGAAAAGAAAAGGTTCCTCTGTGTGCATCGCGTCCTGCCAGTTTCCAAACTGCGGGAGCACGTGCGTGATAAATTCATCCAGCCTGGCTTTGGCTTCCGCACGGTTGAGCGGCCAGCGAAAATTGTCGGCCTGCGGTTCGCCGAAGGTCTTTACGCCGCAGCGTTGGATCTCCGCCCATAAGGCGGAACGATCGTGGCAAGGACGCGCGTCCCCCGGCGCGGGAGGCTCGCCGGACCAGCGCTTGCGGTTTTCAGCATCGAAATTCCATTTCCCCCCTTCCGGCTCGCCTGCTGACGTCAACAGTACGCCATGCTGACGACGCATCTCCCGGTAAAAGTATTCCATTCGCCAGCTTTTGCGCGACGCAAAAAACGCGCTGACCTGTTCCCGTGCGGTGAAAAAATGCTCGCTGCTGACGCAGGCCGTTTCAACGGAGATCGTCTTCGCCCACGCCTGCAGCTGCGCATCAAGACGCCATTCGTCGGGCTCCTGCCATATCACTCTGCCCGCGCCGTAATGCGCGACAAGCGCGTTGAGATTGTCTTCCAGCGCGCCGCGGTTTGAGTCATCAGAGAGCCGGACATACCTCACCCGATGCCCCTTCTCCTTTAACGCAGAGGAAAACGCGCGCATGGCGGCGAAGATAGCGATAACTTTCTGGGCGTGATGAAGCACATAGGCGGTTTCTGCCTGGAGTTCCAGCATCACGTAAATGATGTTCGGACTGCAGGTATCAAACCAGCTGTGATGCGGATTAAGCTGATCGCCCAGGATCAGACGTAGCTCGGTCAACGGTGGCTCCTGCGACAGCGCTCAGAACAGTATTTAACCTCATTCCAGCATTTCGCCCATTTCTTGCGCCACGTCATGGGCCGCTGGCAGTGCACGCACAGTCGACTGGGCAGGTCCTGCTTGTTACCTTTGAAATCGCTCATCTTTTCAATACCGTACTGATTTATTCACCCCACCTGCGGATAAAGGCTACGACAGACTTCACAAAATGAAGGTGATGCCCGCAAACCGCTACCCACCGCTACGTACGAAATGATAGTTTATTCAGGCTGGATTTGTCGCAGCAGGCGATATTCTGGCATCTTAACCGAATCTGACTTTCCCATTTTTGTTCAAGTGACGAGTTTGCGAGCAAAGCGATGATAAAGTGGCCCTGGAAAACGAATGAGGCTGGCCGGGATGTGGCGCTGCCATGGGATGACGCGCTGACGATCCCTGTTCTGGCTAATCTAAACCCGGATGAACAATCGAAACTGGTTCAGCTGGCGGATCGTTTTTTACAGCAAAAGCGCCTGGTGCCGCTGCAGGGGTTTGAACTCGATCCCCTGAAAAACGCCCGCATCGCGCTGCTTTTCTGTCTGCCGGTGCTTGAACTCGGCATTGAGTGGCTGGACGGTTTCCACGAAGTGCTTATCTATCCCGCGCCGTTCGTGGTGGATGACGAATGGCAGGACGATATTGGGCTGGTGCATAATCAGCGCGTGGTGCAGTCAGGACAAAGCTGGCAGCAAGGGCCGATTATCCTCAACTGGCTCGATATTCAGGACTCGTTCGACGCCTCCGGTTTTAATCTGATTATCCATGAAGTGGCGCACAAGCTGGATACCCGCAACGGCGATCGCGCCAGCGGCGTCCCGCGGATCCCGCTTCGCGAGGTCGCGGGCTGGGAGCACGACCTGCACGCGGCGATGGATAACATCCAGGATGAAATAGACCTGGTCGGCGAAAGCGCGGCCAGCATTGACGCCTATGCGGCAACCGACCCGGCTGAGTGCTTTGCGGTGCTCTCCGAGTACTTCTTCAGCGCGCCCGAGCTCTTCGCGCCCCGTTTCCCGGCCCTCTGGCAACGTTTCTGCCAGTTTTATCAGCAGGATCCGCTACAGCGCCTGCGGCAGAATGAGGCGTCCGGCGGGCATTCGTCCCGCCAGGTCCATTAAGCTTTTTCAGCAGGGGTACGCTCGGTTGACCATACCCCTATGCTCAGGGCTAAAAACAGCAATGCCATTCCCCACGCGGCCACCGTTAAAGACTGCTCCCCGTAAAAGCGCGTCACGACCGGCACCATCAGCGCGCTGACGCCGTAGCCTAACGTGTGGCTGGTGGCGATGACGCCCGCCCCTTTCCCCGTGGTCAGCCGATCGTTCAGCAGCAGCTGGTAGCCCGGCGTGGCCATCGCCGCCCCGAGTGACGTGATAACAATCCCCACGTAGAACAGCGCTAAACCGGCGACAGACATCAGCCCAAGCCCGGCCACCATCAGCACCGCCGCGATGCAAAGCAATGTCACCGGGCTGAAATGCTGAGGGCGGACCACCAGAAACTGTGCCGCGAGCGTGGCCAGCGCGGCCAGGCTCAGCAGAAACGCGACATGATGGCTGATCTCCCGGGCGTTACCGTCCAGCAACGGGCTAAGATGCGGTGACAGGCCAATCTGCATCAGGCTCACCAGCGCCGCCAGCAGCAGCGCCAGCAGCAGGAACGGCAGCATAGAGGCCTGCAGGCGGGTTGCCTGATGGGCTACCGGCGGCAGCGGCGGGTCAGCGACTTCGCGAAGCACCAGCAGCAGAGCGAGAAGCGGCGCAACCGCCATCAGCCAGAGCGGTGCTACCGGATTAACGCTGAGCATCAGCGCCGCCAGCGGCGGGCCGAGCAAACGCCCGCAGCTGAGGCCGGAGCTTATTGTCGCCAGCGCCGCCATTCTTTTCTCCAGTCCCGCCCGCTGAATCGCCCATGTCTGGGCCGCAGGCACCAGCCCCGAGACCGTCAGTCCATAGAGCAGGCGCGAGAATATAAGCCCCGCCAGCCCCCAGACCGTATCCAGCCTTCCGGCCGCCATCGCCCAGACCACCAGCGCCATCACAACAAAACTGGCCAGATAGCCGCTTAGTGAGGCCAGCATGACGGACTTACACCCCTTCCGCTCGCTCTGACGCCCCCACCAGGGCGAGGCCGGTAAAAAGAGCATCGATCCGAACATCAACAGCCCGGCCCAGACCGAGAGCGACAGCCCGGTCAGGGTGACCAGCTGCGGGAGCATCACCAGCAAGCCGTTTTGCCCGATGCCCAGTAAACCCGCAGATAGCGCCAGGGGCCAGTTAGCTTTTGAGGTGACGTTTTCCGTCAAGGTTTCAGAGTCAGCGCGCATGAGAATGTGAACATAGTGTCAATAAATGTGTGGAAATTATGAAGTTTATGAAAACAAATATTGCAAAAATGGTTGCGAGTGTAAACAGAATGAATATCATAACGAGAATTATTATCAATCATGGAATGAGGTACATCTATGCGTGCTCTGCTCCGCGCCGCCGGTACAGACGTTGCAGCCCAGTGCTTTTTAAACGCCCTGTTGCGTGAAACGAAGGACTGGCGCTATCTCCCCGCTACCGATGCGGATGCGCTATATGAGATCCATATCCCGCTTTCCCAAACCCAGGCGCTTCGGGTGCCGGTACGCTATTTCTCACCCACCCAGCATCATCAGTACCGTTTCCCGGCAACGCGGATTCAGAGCAACAGCGACAGGGGTGACGCCGTCACTTTCCCTCAACTGGTTGATTTAATTCTTGAAAAACCGTCCGTAAAAGGCTCGCTGGATGCCGATACGCTGGCGCGTTTTAAGCAGCGCGTTCTCGAAAGCCATGCCCACACCTGGCAGGCGATTGATTTACGCCACTGCTGGGCAACCCTGCGCGATAAGCCGCTGACGTTTGCCGAAGCGGAACAGGCGCTACTGGTCGGCCATGCGTTTCACCCGGCACCGAAGTCCCACGAGCCGTTCAACGAAGCCGAGGCGCGTCGCTACCTGCCTGATTTCGCCTCCCGCTTCCCGCTGCGCTGGTTTGCCGTTGAGAGCACGCTCGTTGCCGGCGACAGCCTGAACGTCTCCCTGCGTGAGCGTCTGCTGCGCTTTGCGGCCCAGAGCGCGCCCGTGCTGCTCGGCCACTTTACCGACACCCGCTGGCTGCTGCCGATGCACCCGTGGCAGGCCGACTATCTGCTGGAGCAGGACTGGTGCCAGCGTCTGGTGGAAAACGGTTCGTTGCAGGACCTGGGTGAAGCGGGCGCACAGTGGCTGCCCACCAGCTCCTCCCGCTCGCTGTACAGCGAGACCAACAGCGACATGATTAAGTTCTCCCTCAGCGTGCGCCTGACCAACTCCGTGCGCACGCTGTCGGTGAAAGAGGTGAAGCGCGGCATGCGCCTGGCGCGTCTGGCAAAAACGGAACGCTGGCAGGATTTACAGGCACGCTACCCGACCATGCGCGTGATGCAGGAAGACGGCTGGGCGGGACTGCGCGATGACAGCGGTGTCGTTCAGGAAGAGAGCCTGATGGCCCTGCGCGTCAATCTGCTGTTCGATACGCCAGACACCCAGACCAACGTGCTGGTGAGCCTGACGCAGGCCGCGCCGGACGGCGGTGACAGCCTGCTCGCCGCGGCGGTGCGCCGTCTGAGCCAGCGTCTTGATCTCCCGCTCGCCCAGGCCGCCCGCTGCTGGCTGAACGCCTACTGCGACCGCGTATTGCTTCCGCTGTTCAGCGCCGAGGCGGACTACGGTCTGGTCCTGCTGGCGCACCAGCAAAATATCCTCGTTGAGATGCAGCAGGATTTCCCGGTCGGGCTGATCTACCGCGACTGCCAGGGCAGCGCGTGGACCGAAGGCGCCGACGCGTGGCTGAAAGAGGCGGGCGAAACTGAGGTGGAAAACCGCTTTGGCGAGAGCCAGCTGCTGCGCTACTTCCCTTACTACCTGCTGCTGAACTCTACCCTTGCCGTCACCGCCGCCCTTGCCGCCGCCGGTTTTGACAGCGAAGAGAGCCTGATGTCCCGGGTGCGCGACGCGCTGGCAGAACTGCGCCGCACGGCGAAGCAGACCCGCTGCCTCGACTACGTGCTCGACAGCCCGACCTGGAACTGCAAAGGCAACTTCTTCTGCTACCTGCACGATCGCAATGAAAACACCATCGCCGATCCGGCTGTGATCTATTTCGACTTTAGCAACCCGTTCTACAAGGAGAAGACGTGATGGCTATCGCGAATATCGTCCATTCCGGCTACGGCTTTCACTGCACCGCAACGGATCGCGCCCTGCCGCTGGCGTTGGGTCTCGACGGCAGCGCGGTGCTGGAGCGTCTGAAGGGGATCCCGGACGGCTGGCTGGTGGAAGCCCTGGATCAGCTGTTTGTGGCCGCCCCCGCGCTGACCGGCATTACGTTGCCGTGGGCGGACTGGCAGGATGAACCCCAGGCGCAGGCGCTGTTTGGCCTGGCCCACGGTGATTATCTGGCCCGCGACGCCTTCTGGCAGCTGCCGCTGTGGCTGAAGGGCGAACGCCCGCAGGCGAGCGGCGGAATGCAGTTTGACGAGAGCCGTCAACTGTACTTCCCGCTGCGCCCTCGCCGCCCGCAGGGTGAGGTGTATCGCCGTTACGATCCGCAAATTAAGCGTACCCTCAGCTTCCGCGTGGCCGACGTGGCGCTGGACGGCGAGCGTTTTACCCGCTGGATGAACAACCCGCGCGTGAACGCCTTCTGGGAGATGGCGGGCCCGCAGGCCGAGCAGGAAAACTACCTGCGCCGTCAGCTCGACTCGACCTACTGCTACCCGGTTATTGGCTGCTTCGACGATCAACCGTTTGGCTATTTTGAACTCTACTGGGCACCGGAAGACCGCATTGGCCGCCACTACCGCTGGCAGCCGTTTGACCGCGGGCTACACATGCTGGTGGGGGAAGAGAACTGGCGCGGCGCGCAGTACATCCGCAGCTGGCTGCGCGGCCTGAGCCACTACCTGTATCTCGATGAACCGCGCACCGCGCGCATCGTGGCCGAGCCGCGCTTCGACAACCAGCGCCTGTTCCGTCACCTTTCCTCTGCCGGTTTTGACACGGTGAAAGAGTTCGACTTCCCGCATAAACGCTCGCGCCTCATTATGAGCCAGCGTCACCGCTTCTTCAGCGAGGTGGGCCTGTGAACGCGCTCTGGGAAAAAGTGAACCGCGAGATGGTGGCGAAGATCCTCGCCGAGCTGGAATACGAGCGCACCCTGCGCGCCGAGCCGGTTTCGTCGGACGGCTGGCGCATCGCCATGGGCAACGCGTCCTGGCAGTTTTTCGCCACGCGCGGGATCTGGGGCTGGCTGCATATCGACCCGGACAGCCTGACCACCGCCAGCGGCGATGCCGTCGAAGCGGAAAGCGCGCTGCTGCAGCTGGCGACGGTGCTGGAGATGAGCGACGCGCAAACGGCAGAGCACATGGAGGACCTCTACGCCACGCTGCGCGGCGACATGCAGCTGCTGCAGGCGCGTGACGCGCTGGATGCGGACGCGCTGATCCACCTCGATCCGGACGAATTACAGTGCCTGATGCGCGGTCACCCGAAGTTTATTTTCAACAAAGGTCGCCGCGGCTGGGGGCTGGACGCGCTGCGCCAGTACGCACCGGAGTACCACGGACGTTTTCGTCTGCACTGGGTTGCCGTTCAGCGAGAGCATCTGGTCTGGAGCAGCGACGCCGATTGCGATATCAGCGCCCTGCTGGCGAGCGCCATGGACAACGCCGAGCGCGCCCGCTTTGACGCCCGCTGGCAGGCGCTGGGCCTCGACGAGAGCTGGCTGCCGGTGCCGCTGCATCCGTGGCAGTGGCAGCAGAAGATTGCCATTCATTTCCTGCCTCACCTGGCACGCGGTCAGATGGTTGAGCTGGGCGAGTTTGGCGATGAGTACCTGGCGCAGCAGTCCCTGCGCACGCTCACCAACGCCAGCCGTCGCGCGCCGTTTGACATCAAGCTTCCGCTGACGATCTACAACACCTCCTGCTATCGCGGTATTCCGGGCAAATACATTGCCGCCGGGCCGCTGGCCTCGCGCTGGCTGCAGCAGCAGTTTGTCGCCGACGCTACGCTTGCCCGCTCTGGCGCACAGGTGCTTGGCGAACCCGCCGCCGGATATCTGTCGCATCCGGGCTATGCGGCGCTGCCGAAAGCGCCGTATCGCTATCAGGAGATGCTGGGGTGATCTGGCGCGAGAACCCGTCCTGCTATTTGCAGGAGGGCGAACAGGCGGTGCTGCTGGCGGCGCTGATGGAAACCGATAACGCCGGACGCCCGCTGATTGACGCGTGGATCAGCCGTTCCGGGCTAAGCGCCGACGCGTGGCTGGAAAAGCTGTTTGAGGCAACGGTGATCCCGTTCTATCACCTGCTCTGCCGCTACGGCGTGGCGCTGATTGCCCACGGCCAGAACGTGACGCTGGTGATGAAGGACTACGTCCCGCAGCGCATCCTGCTGAAGGATTTCCAGGGCGATATGCGCCTGGTGGATGAAAATTTCCCGCAGGCGGAAAGCCTGCCGGAGCAGGTAAAAGCGGTGACGGCGCGCCTGAGCGCGGATTACATCATCCACGACTTGCAAACCGGCAACTTCGTGACGGTGCTGCGCTTTATTTCACGCCTCACGCTGCAAAGCGGCGTCAGCGAAACGCGTTTCTATCAGATCCTCGCCGGGTGCTGCACCGCTACATGGCCGCGCATCCGGAGCTTGCGGAGCGCTTTGCGAAATTCGATCTGTTTAAGCCGCAAATTATTCGCGTGATCCTCAACCCGGTCAAACTGACCTTCTCCGAACACGACGGCGGCAGCCGCATGCTGCCGAACTACGTCACCGACCTTGATAACCCTCTTTTTCTGGCCTCCCGGGAGTCCGCGCAATGAAAACCTATGATTTCATCGGCATTGGTATCGGCCCGTTTAACCTTAGCATCGCCGCCCTCGCAGAAGGGCTGGACGGCTTTAGCTCGCTGTTTCTTGAGCGCAAACCGCACTTTTCCTGGCACCCGGGGATGATGGTGCCGGACTGCCACATGCAGACCAGCTTCCTGAAGGATCTGGTCAGTGCCGTCGAGCCGACCAACCGCCACAGCTTCCTGAACTACCTGGTGCAGCGTAAAAAGTTCTACCGCTTCCTGACCACCGAGCAGCGCACCGTTTCACGGGAAGAGTTTGCCGACTACCTGTGCTGGGCGGCGGACAACCTCACCAACCTCGCCTTCAGCCAGCAGGTACAGCAGGTGAGCTTTGATGAGAAAAGCGGCCTGTTTGAGGTAGTGACCCAACGCGATCGCTTCCTGGCGCGCCACGTCTGCGTGGGGATCGGTAAGCAGATCAACCTGCCGGACTGCGTCACGACGCAGGACGATAGCTGTTTCCATGCCAGCGAGATGATGCTGCGCACGCCGGATCTCGCGGGCAAGCGCGTTACCGTCGTCGGCGGCGGCCAGAGCGGTGCCGACCTGTTCCTGAATATTTTCCGCGGCGAATGGGGCCAGCCGCTGAGCCTGAACTGGGTCTCGCGCCGCAACAACTACAACGCGCTGGATGAAGCCGCCTTTGCTAACGAGTATTTCACGCCGGAGTACGTGGACAGCTTCTCCACGCTCGGTGAAGAGGCGCGTCGTCAGATGCTGCACGAGCAGAAGATGACCTCCGACGGGATCACCACCGAGTCCCTGCTGGCGATTTACCGCGCCATGTACCACCGCTTTGAAGTGCTGCGTGAAAAACCCTGGGCGCACCTGATGCCGTCCCGCTCGGTGACGTCCCTGACGCGCCTGGAAAACGGACAGCGTCTGAGCATACAGCACCATCTCGACGGCGGCCGTGAGCAGCTGGAGAGTGACGTTGTGATCTTCGCCACCGGCTATCGCGCCGTGCAGCCTGCGTTCCTGGCGCCGCTGTCTCACCGCCTGCATCTGGATACGGACGAAGCCTTCTGCATCAACAACGATTTCACCCTCGAATGGGACGGCCCGCAGAGTAACCGCCTGTTTGCCGTGAATGCCGGGATGCACCGTCTCGGCATTGCCGAACCCCAGCTCAGCCTGATGGCCTGGCGCGCGGCGCGAATTCTGAATCGCGCGCACGCCGACGAGCCGTTTGAGCTGGCTACCACCCCCGGCGTTATCCACTGGCGAAGCACCACCAGCCCGGAGAACAGCCAGGTTTTTAAATCATTAGCAAAAACCACCGAGTACTGACACACACAATCAGGGTCAACATAACAATGAAACGTTCTCATCTTTGGGTTTTAAATCCTTGCTTGCTTGCAATGCTTTCTACCTCTGCGTGGGCGGAAGAACAAAAGGAAGAAAATATCGTTGTCTCCGCCAGCCGCGCGCACCGCAGCGTGGCGGAGATGGCGCAGACCACCTGGGTCATCGAGCGGGCTGAAATTGAGCAGCAGGTTCAGGGCGGGAAAGAGATTAAAGAAGTGCTGGCGCAGCTGATTCCGGGCATGGACGTCAGCAGCCAGGGGCGTACCAACTACGGCATGAACCTGCGCGGTCGCTCCATGATGGTAATGGTGGACGGCGTGCGCCTGAACTCGTCCCGCAGCGACAGCCGCCAGCTGGACTCTATCGATCCGTTCAACATTGACCGTATCGAGGTTATCTCCGGCGCCACGTCACTCTACGGCGGCGGCAGTACCGGCGGTCTGGTGAACATCGTCACCAAAAAAGGCCAGCCTGAGACCGAAGTCGAGTTCCAGACCGGGGCTAAAAGCGGGTTCAACAGCCACAACGACCACGATGAGAACGTGTCGGCAGCGGTCAGCGGCGGCAACGATAACGCGTCCGGTCGTCTGTCGGTGTCGTATCAGCGCTACGGCGGCTGGTATGACGGCAACGGCGACGAGGTGATCATTGATAACACCCAGACCGGCTTACAGTATTCTGACCGTATCGACGTGATGGGCACAGGCACCCTCAATATTGACGATCATCAACAGCTGCAGCTGACGACCCAGTACTACAAGAGCGAGTCCGACGGCAAGCATGGGCTGTATCTCGGAAAGAACTTCTCGGCGGTAACGGGGGATGCGACCGCCTACAACAAAGGTAACCTCGATTCTGACCGCGTGCCGGGTACCGAGCGCCATCTGATCAACCTGCAGTACTCCAATACCGACTTCTGGGGCCAGGATCTGGTCGCGCAGATTTACTATCGCGACGAGAGCCTGACCTACTATCCGTTCCCGACCCTGACCAAAGGCGTGGTCACCAGCATCGGCGCGTCGCAGCAGAAAACCGATTTCTACGGCGGCAAGCTGACGCTGAACAGCAAGCCGGTGGACGATTTGACGCTGACCTGGGGTATGGATGCCGACCACGAAACCTTCGACGCCAACCAGCAGTTCTTCAACCTGAAAAAAGCTGCGGCGAGCGGCGGCATGGAGCTGGATAACGCCTACAACGTGGGCCGCTACCCGGGTTATAGCATCACCAACCTCGCCCCGTTCCTGCAGGCCAGCTATGACATTGACGCAATCACCCTGAGCGGCGGCGTGCGCTACCAGTACACCGAGAACAAGGTGGACGACTTTGTCGGTTACACCCAGCAGCAGGCCATCGCTACCGGGAAAGCCACCTCCGCCGACGCGGTGCCGGGTGGGAAAACCGATTATAACAACTTCCTGTTTAACGCCGGGATCCTCGGTCGCCTGACCGAACAGCAGCAGGTGTGGTTTAACTTCTCCCAGGGCTTCGAAATCCCGGACCTGGCGAAGTACTACGGCTCCGGTACCTATCAGCTCAGCAACGGTCACTATCGCCTGCTGAACAGCGTCAACGTCAACGACTCGAAGCTGGACGGTATCAAGGTCAACGCTTATGAGCTGGGCTGGCGCTACACCGGGGATAACCTGCGCACCCAGGTTGCGGCGTATTACTCGCTCTCTGATAAAACCATCACCATCAACAAGACGGACATGACCATCAACCTGGAAGACGACAAGCGTCGTATCTACGGGGTAGAAGGTCAGGTGGACTATTTCTTCACCGACAGCGACTGGAGCACGGGCGCGAACTTTAACGCCATTAAGTCGGAAACCCGCGAAAACGGGAAATGGGAGAAGCTGACGGTAGACAGCGCCAGCCCGTCGAAAGCCAGCGCGTGGGTCAACTGGGCGCCGGGCGACTGGACCCTGCGCGTGCAGAGCACGCAGACCTTTGACGTCTCTGACGCCGACGGCAAGAAGATCGATGGCTATAACACGGTCGACTTCCTGGGCAGCTACGCCCTGCCGGTGGGTAAAGTCAGCTTCAGCGTGGAGAACCTGCTGGACAAAGACTACACCACCGCCTGGGGCCAGCGCGCGCCGGGGCTGTATAGCCCAACCTACGGTGCACCGGGCCTGTACACCTATAAAGGCCGCGGACGGACGTTTGGTCTGAACTACTCCGTTCTGTTCTAATCCTCAGCGCCGCCTGCGGGCGGCGCATTTTGCTGTGTAATTTCGAAGCAAATTTACTATAAAATCAGCGATTTGCTGAAATTGTCGGCAAACGAACAAAAAGCGCGATTTCACCCTTTGACAAGGCGAACTGAGGTCGCTACTATGCGCCTCGTTCACACGATTCCTCTGTAGTTCAGTCGGTAGAACGGCGGACTGTTAATCCGTATGTCACTGGTTCGAGTCCAGTCAGAGGAGCCAAATTTGAAAAGCCTGCTTTTGAAGCAGGCTTTTTGCTTTTCTGCGTCGGGTAAAATTGTCGGGTGGCGGCTTCGCCTTACCCGACCTACGGGACTGCATCTCTGAAGTTAACTCTGAATCGCATCCAGCCTGGCAATCACCTTAATCTCAAACTTAAATCCGTACAGCCACGTCACGCCGATCCCGGTCAAGGTAGGATAAGGCGCGTCCCCCCAATATTCTGGCAGGATACTCCAGATAGCGTCGAGGTTTGACTCGGGATCGACGACAAAGAGGGTCACGTCAACCACGTCAGCGAACGTGCAGCCCGCAGCCGCGAGGACAGCATTAAGATTATCGAAGGCCAGCCTGACCTGCGCTTTCAGATCGGGTTCAGGCGAACCATCCTCGCGACTACCCACCTGCCCCGAAACGAACAAGAAACCGTTGGATTTGATGGCCGGTGAATAGCGATTGCGCTCATAGAGCGCCTGCCGACCGGAGGGGAAAACTGCTTCGCGTGCTGTCATGTTTGTACCTTTGTAATAGGGCAAAATCAGCCCGTTGAACATAAAGACACTTTACAGGTGCAGATTCGGGCGGATAAACAAGCGACTTTGTCCATCATTGTTTGTAATATCCAAACAATCGGTGAAAAGAGAGGATAAGGAATGGATCGTTTCGACGCGATGCGCGCCTTTGCTCGCGTGGTGGAGGCAGGTAGTTTCACAAAGGCTGCCCAAACGCTTCATATGAGCAAAACCACGGTGACGCAGCTCATTCAGCAGCTGGAAGCGCGCCTGCGCGTCAAATTGCTCCATCGCACCACCCGCAGGCTCGGTGTGACCCCCGATGGCGCGGTCTACTACGAACGCGTCATCCGCCTGCTGGCGGACATGGAAGATGCTGAAAACAGCCTGTCCAGCGCGACGATGACGCCCAGGGGACGGCTACGGGTTGATGTGCCCAGTCCGCTGGCCCGCCTCATCCTGGTGCCGGCGCTACCGGCTTTCCATGCACGCTACCCGGATATCCAGTTCGATATGGGCGTGAGCGACCGGGTGGTGGATCTGATCGGCGACAACGTGGATTGCGTCCTGCGCGGTGGCGAAATCAACGACCAGTCCCTGATCGCACGCCATGTCGGCGATTTGCACATCGGCGTTTACGTCGCACCGAGCTATGTGGAACGCCTCGGCGCCCCGGCGCACCCGCGAGAGCTGGAAAACACCGACCATCGCATTGTAGGGTTCTTGTCCTCGCGCACCGGTAAGATTGATCCTCTGGTACTGCGCAGTGAGAGTGAACATATTGACATCACGGGCAGCTATGTCCTTGCCGTGGATGATGGCAATGCTTACCTCGAAGCTGGGTTAGCCGGGTTAGGCGTGATTGCGCTGCCGGTCTATATGGCAGAAGCGCATCAGGCTTGTGGTTCCTTGATTCGGCTATTCGAACATTGGCGTATTAAGCCAATGCCCCTGTACCTGGCATTTCCGCCTAACCGCCACGTCAACGCCAGACTGCGCGTTTTTATTGATTGGATCGTTGAATTGATGCAGCAGCATGTCCCTAATTCCAATAATAAGTCACTCCCTCCCAGACCCTGATTCGCTCATTAGGGTTGGTTACTTTCCACAGCACTCACCGCTCGCCGCCAGGCCGCCACCTCCTCATACAGCCACGCCACAAAAAGCCCCACCTCCGGCTTCTCCTCCTTTGGCTGCGCTGTCACCAGCCAGTAAGGCCAGGGATATGGCGCAGTGATGGAGGTTAGCTGGACCAGTTCACCTCGGGTGATGGCATCCTGGACCAGAGAGCGGCGCTCCAGCGCGATGCCTTTCCCGAACCTAACGGCTTCGATAATGATATTGGAGTCGTTAATACATAAACCGCCAGGCACGATCTCTTTCTCCAGCCCCGCATTCACGCACCACGTTTTCCACGACTCCATGGAGAAAATAATATGACTCTTTGCAATGTCAGACGGCGTAGCGGGCAGCACGCCCCCGTTATAGCCAGGTGCGGCCACCACAATAAGCTCATCGGAAAAAAGGTAATGGCTTTCACTCCCTTCCCAGTTTCCCTGCCCCATCCGTATCGCGATATCTATCCCTTCCTGCTGCAGGCTGGTGACCGTCAGACTGGCCTGGATCCGCAGGGTGATAAGCGGATACTTCGTCCGAAAGCGTTCCAGGCGCGGCAAAAGCCAGTGGCATCCAAATGACGGCACCATCGCCAGCGTCAGCTCCTGCTTTCTCGGCTTCACCTGTACGAGCCGGGTGGCATCCGCGATGTGGTTCAACGCCTCGCGTACCTGTAAGGCATAGAGCCGCCCTTCTTCGTTGATCTGCACTCCTCGCCCCTGACGGATAAACAGCTTTACGCCCACCATCTCCTCCAGCGTTTTGATCTGCTGGCTGATAGCGGAATGGGTAACGTGGAGTTCTTTCGCCGCCAGCGTCACGCTGCCAAGACGGGCGACGGCTTCAAAGCTTCGCAAACTGGCAATGGGTGGAAAATCCGACATGAAAGTACTTCCTTATCTGCGCTGGATATACAGCGGCAACCTGACCATATGTCAGTAATACTAACCCTTACGGTAAGATACTGAAGATATTCGCCATGCAAATTGTATTGTAATGTCGGGTCATCCTTTTCAATGACGCGTTCTTTCACAGAGACAGGAAAACGGGAAAGATGATTAAGCTTGTTGGCATGATGGATTCACCTTATGTACGGCGCGTGGCGATCTCCCTTGAGCTTTATGGCGTTGAGTTTGAAAGCCAGCCGCTGTCAGTCTTTAGCACCTTCGACGCATTCTCCCGGATCAACCCCGCGGTAAAAGCCCCGACGCTGGTTCTGGATAACGGAATACGTCTGATGGATTCCTCGCTGATTCTGAATTATTTTGAGGCTCAGGCCGACCCCGAGCGGAGACTGGTATGAACCGGAAACATGGGTAACACTTTAGACCGGATACATGGGTAACAGTTATAACTGGCATAGAAGAGGAGACTCGCTATGCCCTGGACTGAGACCCGACCTATGCAACGCCTTGATTTTATCCGTGCCTGCCATGCAGGTACGGACTCCTTCTCCGCTCTTTGCCGTCTTTTTGGTATCAGCCGCAAAACCGGCTACAAATGGCTTCAGCGTTTTGACCCTTCTGACCTGTCCTCTCTCTCTGACCGGTCGCGCGCACCATGCTCTCACTCCCGGACGGTTCCTGATGAGGTCGTCGGGCACCTGACTGCCCTGCGTCAGAAACACCCTGACTGGGGCCCGAAAAAACTGCGGATGTGGCTCCTCAATCATCACGTCGATTTTACCGTTCCTGCTGCCAGCACTGTCGGCGATATCCTCAAGCGCGAAGGCCTGGTACCTGACAGAAAGAGAAAGCGCAGAACGCCGGGGAATCGCCAGCCCCTGACCAGCATCAGTGAAAACAATCAGGTCTGGAGCGCTGATTTTAAAGGCAAGTTCAGGCTGCTGAGCAGAGAGTACTGTCATCCCTTTACCCTGACCGACAACCACAGCCGGTATCTGCTGAGCTGCCGTGGAACAGACCGTGAGAGCGAGCCCTTCGTCAGGCACTGTCTGACGGAGGCGTTCCTGGAGTACGGTCTGCCGGACGTTCTGAGAACCGATAATGGTCAGCCCTTCGCAGGGACGGGTATCGCCGGGTTAAGTCGCCTTGCCGTCTGGCTGATAAAGCTGGGCGTCAGACCGGAGCGTATCCGGCGGGGCCATCCCGAAGAGAACGGGCGGCACGAACGCATGCACCGTTCCCTGAAAAGTGCGCTGGCGCAGGGGAACACCTTCATGACGATGGAAGAACAACAGCGGTGGTTCAGTGACTACCGGGAAGAATTTAACTACGAAAGACCGCATGAAGCCCTGGCGGGTGCAACGCCCGGAACGGTGTGGCACCCCTCGAAGCGCCAGTGGGATGGCCGTGTTCCTGACTATGCCTATCCGTCAGGAGGAACGGTCTACAGGGTGAAATCGAGGGGGACACTCTATATGGGGAAAAAGGGGACGGTGTTCCTGAGTGAAGCGCTGACTGATGAGTACATCATGCTGGAAGAACAAGATGATGGCCTGGAGGCCATCATCTTCAACGGAATAACGCTTGCGTACTACGACCGAAAAACCCAGAGTGTGGTGCGGATAGACTAAAAGTGTTACCTATGTTCCCGGTCTGATCTGTCACCTATGTATCCGGTCATACAGACTCCTGCCCGTCGCGCCGGATGCGCAGGCAAACGATCTTCAGACGCTGGGCTTTATTCTCGCCGCCGCTGAAAAAGCGGTGCAAAATGTGTATGAACACAACCTGCGCCCGGTGGAAAAGCAGCACGTTTCATGGGTCGAACGCATTACAATCCAGTTGCTGGCGGCCTGCAGGGAATGGAATACCTTACTGAAGGGGCGTCCCGCCACCGCCGTTCCCGATCAGGTTGCCGTCACGAGCACGGTTGTCTGGACTTTTATTCAGTCGATGATCCCGCAGGTCGTTAACGCAGCGGATTTTAGAACGATCCAGGCGTTTGCCGAATCATTCGAATCGCAGTCGGCCTTCAAAAAATATCCGTTCAATTAAATCCAGAGCCCGGTAAGCACTCGCCACCGGGCAAACCCGCACCTAAATCTGATAATCAATCGCCACTTCTTCCGGCTCCATCACCTGGCGTTTAATCTCATCCACCGACAGCCCGGCATTGCAGAGCTCGATAAAGCGCCACACATAGTTACGCTGCAGCTGTCCGCGCTTCAGGCCAAGCCATACGGTGTTGGCGTCAAACAGATGACGCGTGTCAAGACGCACCAGGTTCCCGTCCTCGCGTTCTCCGCTGGACTGTTCCGCCACCAGGCCAATACCCAGACCCAGCTCGACGTAGGTTTTGATGACGTCAGAGTCCTGCGCGCTCAGCACGATGTCGGGCGTTAACCCTTTACGATTGAAGGCTTCATCTATACGCGAGCGTCCCGTGATCCCCTGGCGATAAGTAATGAGCGGCCATTTCGCAACGTCTTCCAGCGTCAGGGGAGAGACCTGATTCAGCGGGTGATCGACCGGGAGCAGTAAGCTGTGATACCAGCGGAACCAGGGGAACGCCACCAGCAGCGGGTCGTTGCTCAGGCGTTCGCTGGCGATACCGATATCCGCCCCACCGTTTTGCAGCAGCACTTCAATTTCCTGCGGCGTGCCCTGGATAAGCTCAAGACGCACCTCCGGAAAAAGTTCGCGGAACGCCTTAATCACCGGCGGCAGGCTGTAGCGCGCCTGGGTATGGGTGGTGGCAATGGTGAGCACGCCGGAGGCATCATTGGTGAAGAGATCCGCCAGGCGACGCACGTTGCTGGCCTCGTTGAGGATCCGCTCAGCGATGGTGAGCAATGCTTTACCCGGCTCCGTCATGCCGAGCAGCCGCTTGCCGCGACGGATAAAGATCTCTATGCCCAGCTCCTCTTCCAGCTCGCGGATATGGCGGCTGACGCCTGACTGAGAGGTATAAAGCATATTGGCGACCTCGGTCAGGTTGTAGTCCCGCCTGGCCGCCTCACGGATAATTTTAAGTTGCTGGAAATTCACGATTCACTCCGGCGCATCTGACATAGCTCTATTGTTAGAGTCAGCCGAGCTGCAGAACAAATAATAAAAACCAGCATCTTATGCTTTTATGGAATATCAGCTCACGAGCTGGAGTTCACGGTTCTCAAGCGATGGCTTGCTGACCAGCGACATCAGAATCTCTTTTACCGCCTGCGCCTGCGGCGACAGCGAACCGCGTGCAGACATGTTCAGCGAGAGCGGCAGGCTCATGGAAGGCGTGGTGATCCGCGCCATCCAGCCGTTCGCCGCGCTGCACAGCGAACGCGCGGCGGATTCCGGCAGCACGGTGACGCCCATGCCGCTGGCAATGGCTGCGGTCAGCGTGGAGATCGAGTCAATTTCGCCGATGATTTTGGCCGTCAGGCGGCGCAGGGAGAACGCTTCGTCCACGCGCACGCGCACGGCGCTGTAGTCGCGCGGCAGATAGAGGTTCATCTCTGCCACGGCGGTAAGGTCGACACTCTGGCCCGGACAGTCGCGGGTGCCCACGAGGTAGAGATCTTCTTTCAGCAGCGGCTGGCTGGTGATCCCGGCCACCGGGGAGCGATCGTAAAGGACCGCCATGTCCAGCTGGCCGTTGAGCAGTTTGTCATTCAGTACGGACCCGCTGTTTTCGTGCAGGTACACCAGCACTTCAGGCAGCTCAGCGCGAACGGCCTGCAGCAGCGGCATGGTAATAGAGGACGCGGCCGTTCCCGGCGCCAGGCCAATAGAAACGTGTCCGCTCAGGGTCTGACCCACGTTATTCACCGCCAGCTGTGCCTGCTCGCACTGGCGCAGAATCGTGCGCGCATGGGTATAGAGAATTTTTCCGGCTTCCGTTGGCGTGACGCCGCGTTTGGTGCGGATCAACAGCTGCTGATCCATCTCGCCTTCCAGAGTAGCCACCTGCTGGCTCAGCGCAGGCTGCGCGATATGCAGCACTTCTGCTGCTTGAGTCAGGCTGCCGATATCGACGATTTTTACGAAGTATTTCAGTCGTCTTAAGTTCATTTTGCCCCCTGTTCGAAATGCTGTGCCGGAACCGGCTGTCGTTGTTGAACAGGTTTTGCAATATGAATGCCACTTTTACCAGACGGTCTGAATTGGGCGCTAAGCGCCTGAAAATAAGGAAACCTAATCATGGAGGGGGGTTTTATTACCGAAACAGCAGTTTATGATCTGCCCCATTAGAGGTATATCCGCACCAAAGCGGTGCATTCCGCTGGCAAAAACAGCACTTTGCCGATTTTGTCAGCAAACGATCAAAAGGCGGCGATCCACCCTTTGACAAGGTGAACGCAGGTCGATAATATGCGCCCCGTTCACACGATTCCTCTGTAGTTCAGTCGGTAGAACGGCGGACTGTTAATCCGTATGTCACTGGTTCGAGTCCAGTCAGAGGAGCCAAATTTGAAAAGCCTGCTTTTAAAGCAGGCTTTTTGCTTTTCTGCGTCGGGTAAAATTTCGGGTGGCGGCTGCGCCTTACCCGACCGACAAAAACCTCGAATCGTAGGCCGGGTAAGGCAACGCCGCCACCCGGCGAAAATGTCCTCAATTGCCGAGCTTCACCGGCATCCCTGACCGCCGTTCCAGCTCAGCACCTGCACCCTCGTTGATCAACTCTGTCCGCAGCGCGGCCGATATCGGCAGCGGCACTTTCCGGGTCGATTCAAATTCCGCACGGTTACGCGATAACGGCTCGTGAACCTCCACCCAGCGGCTGCCGTCCGGTTCCGTGGTGACTTTAACGGGCCGATCGATAAGCTGTACGCGGGTGCCGACGGGAACATTATCGAACAGATATTTGATGTCGTTATTCCGCAGACGAATACAGCCCTGGCTCACCCGCAGCCCGATGCCAAAATTCGAGTTGGTACCGTGTATGGCATACAGCCTGCCGATATAGATCGCATACAGCCCCATCGGGTTATCCGGCCCGGCGGGCACGAAGGCAGGCAGCGTTTTTCCCTCTGCCGCATAGGCACGGCGCGTATTGGGCGTCGGAGACCAGGTGGGTCCCACCTGCTTACGTTCAACCGCCGTTACCCAGTTACGCGGGGTTTCGCGCCCGGCCTGACCGATGCCGATGGGCAGCACTTCAACGGTATTGCTGCCCGGCGGGTAATAGTAGAGACGCATTTCCGCCACGTTAACGACAATCCCCTCGCGAACGGTGTCGGGCAAAATCAGCTGCTGGGGAATGACCAGCCGGGTGCCGGATTTGGGCAAAAAAGGATCCACGCCCGGGTTCGCTTCCAGCATATTGCTCAACCCCTGCCCGTACTGCGCGGCAAACGCCTCAAGCGGTAACGTATTATGATCCGGCACGGTAATGACCTGCGAGCTCCCCACCAGGCGACTGCCCGCCGGCGGTAAAGGATAGCTCACCGCCTGCACGCTCTGGCTGATAAGTAACGCAGCAAGACAGCCCAACGCCTTTTTACGACACATATTCCCTTCCTCAGTCGCTTCGCTCTTTAGTAAGCATAGCGTAGCCGTTTTGCATTACCCATCAGGAAATAAAATCAGTTTGCACAGACCCCCTGTCGCGGTAGTCTCATAGGTTCCGTTTATATGACGGCCGCTATGTGAGTGACCTTTTCTTATACCAATAATTAAAAATAAGTGCAGACAGGACAACTATGGACTCCACTCTCACCTCCACACATCCCAACGAGGAGACACCTTCGCTCAATCGTGCCCGCCGCGCCGCACTCGGCAGCTTCGCGGGTGCCGTCGTCGACTGGTATGATTTTCTGCTCTACGGCATTACCGCCGCGCTGGTGTTTAACCGCGAGTTTTTTCCGCAGGTCAGCCCCGCGATGGGCACCCTCGCCGCGTTTGCCACCTTCGGCGTCGGTTTTCTGTTTCGCCCGCTGGGCGGGGTGATCTTCGGCCACTTTGGCGACCGCCTCGGCCGCAAGCGCATGCTGATGCTTACCGTCTGGATGATGGGGATCGCCACGGCGCTGATTGGCATTCTCCCGTCGTTTTCCGCGATTGGCTGGTGGGCACCGGTATTGCTGGTGACATTACGGGCGATTCAGGGCTTCGCCGTGGGCGGTGAATGGGGCGGCGCGGCGCTGCTATCCGTTGAGAGCGCGCCCAAAAATAAGAAAGCGTTTTACAGCAGCGGCGTGCAGGTCGGATACGGCGTGGGTCTGCTCCTTTCTACCGGGCTGGTCTCCTTGATCAGCCAGCTCACCACCGACGAGCAGTTCCTGAGCTGGGGCTGGCGCATTCCGTTCATCTTCAGCATCGTGCTGGTCATCGCCGCGCTGTGGATCCGTAACGGCATGGAGGAGTCGGCAGAGTTCGCAAAGCAGCAGGAAAAACCGGCCGTCAAAAAAAGGCTGCCGGTCATGGAGGCACTCGTCCGGCATCCTGGCGCTTTTCTGAAAATTATTGCCCTGCGCCTGTGTGAACTGCTGACGATGTATATCGTCACCGCGTTTGCCCTGAACTACTCGACGCAGAATCTCGGCCTGCCGCGTGAACTGTTCCTGAATATCGGCCTGGTGGTTGGCGGGATCAGCTGCCTGACCATCCCTGCTTCGCCTGGCTGGCGGACCGCTTTGGCCGCCGTCGCGTCTATATCACCGGGGCGCTGGTGGGAACCCTCAGCGCCTGGCCATTCTTTATGGCGCTGGAGGCGCAGTCGATCTTCTGGATTGTCTTCTTCGCCATCATGCTCGCCAACGTCGCTCACGACATGGTGGTCTGCGTCCAGCAGCCGATGTTTACCGAACTGTTCGGCGCCAGCTATCGCTACAGCGGCGCGGGCGTGGGTTACCAGGTTGCAAGCGTGGTCGGCGGCGGGTTTACGCCATTTATTGCCGCCGCGCTGGTGACCTTCTCCGGCGGAAACTGGCACAGCGTGGCGATTTATCTGCTGGCCGGTTGCCTGCTCTCTGCTGCGACGGCCCTGGTGATGAAAGAGCCCCGCCACACCTGATCGCCCTTTTGTTTCACAGGCGTGTGACATACTATCGGGTAGAGTCGCACACCTGTGGAACAAGGAGACAGAGATGAATAATAAGGGCTCCAGCCTGACCCCGGCTCAGGCGCTGGAAAAACTCGACGCGCTGTATGAACAGTCCGTCAATGCGCTGCGCAGCGCCATCAGCGAATATATCGAAACAGGGAAACTTCCCGACCAAAAGGCCAGAAACGAGGGCCTTTTTGTTTATCCATCGATCTCTGTGACCTGGGACGGCAGCGCCAGCACGACGCCAAAAACCCGCGCCTACGCCCGTTTTACCCACTCCGGCTGCTACAGCACCACCGTGACCCGCCCGGCCCTGTTCCGCCCGTATCTTGAAGAACAACTTACGCTGTTGTACCAGGATTACGGCGCGCGCATTGCCGTGGAGCCCTCGCAGCATGAGATCCCCTATCCGTACGTAATTGACGGTTCGGCGTTAACCCTTGACCGCTCCATGAGCGCGGGGCTGACCCGCCACTTCCCGACGACGGAACTGTCGCAGATTGGCGATGAGACCGC
The DNA here is from genome assembly GCF_000805795.1 of Enterobacter sp. FB. Lineage (NCBI taxonomy): Bacteria > Pseudomonadati > Pseudomonadota > Gammaproteobacteria > Enterobacterales > Enterobacteriaceae > Enterobacter > Enterobacter sp. FB. The sequence goes on from NZ_JSZC01000013.1 coordinate 2,169,350, forward strand.
CGACGGGATTTATCACCCGGCAGAATTTTCTCCTCTGTCGCACTTTGACGCCCGCCGGGTCGATTTCTCCCTGGCGCGACTGCGCCACTACACCGGTACGCCCGCTGAACATTTTCAGCCGTTCGTGCTCTTTACCAACTACACCCGCTACGTCGACGAGTTTGTCCGCTGGGGCTGCAGCCAGATCCTCGACCCGGAAAGCCCGTATATTGCGCTCTCCTGCGCGGGCGGGATCTGGATCACCGCAGAGACCGAAGCCCCCGAGCAGGCCATCTCCGATCTGGCATGGAAAAAGCATCAGATGCCGGCCTGGCACCTGATCACCGCCGACGGTCAGGGGATCACCCTGATCAACATCGGCGTCGGCCCCTCGAACGCCAAAACCATCTGCGACCATCTGGCGGTACTGCGCCCTGACGTGTGGCTGATGATTGGTCACTGCGGCGGCCTGCGTGAAAGCCAGCTGATTGGCGACTACGTGCTCGCCCACGCCTATCTGCGCGATGACCATGTGCTTGATGCGGTGCTGCCGCCGGATATCCCAATCCCGAGCATCGCCGAAGTGCAGCGCGCGCTGTATGACGCCACCAAAGAGGTCAGCGGCATGCCGGGTGAAGAAGTTAAGCAGCGCCTGCGCACCGGTACGGTCGTCACGACGGATGACCGCAACTGGGAGCTGCGTTACTCAGCCTCCGCGCTGCGGTTCAACCTGAGCCGCGCGGTGGCCATTGATATGGAGAGCGCCACCATCGCCGCACAGGGCTATCGCTTCCGCGTCCCGTACGGCACGCTGCTGTGCGTCTCAGATAAGCCGCTGCACGGCGAAATTAAGCTGCCGGGCCAGGCCAACCGTTTCTATGAAGGGGCCATCTCAGAGCATCTGCAAATTGGCATTCGCGCCATCGACCTGCTTCGGGCGGAAGGTGACAGACTGCATTCCCGCAAGCTGCGCACTTTCAACGAGCCGCCGTTCCGCTAATAACGATAAGGAATAACCATGTCCAGCACATCTCCGCTCTCTGCCCTGCGCCACTGGCTTGAGGCCTGCCATCTCGACGGGATGATCGTCCCGCGTGCGGATGCGTGGCAGAGCGAATACTGCGCGCCCTGTGACGAAAAGCTGGCCTGGCTGACGGGCTTTGACGGTTCTGCCGGCGTCGCGCTGGTACTGAAGGATAAAGCGCTGCTGTTCGTCGACGGGCGCTATCAGGTGCAGGCCCGCGTTCAGGTGAATCTGGACGAGATTGAAATTCACCACCTGCACAACGAGCCGCTGGCTGAATGGCTGGCAGAAAACGTGGAGGCTGGCATGCGCATCGGTTTTGACGCACTGCTGATGACCAATACGGAGTTTGAGCAACTGTCCGCCACGCCGTGCAGGCTGGTACCGCTGAAGGCTTCGCCGTTTGACGCCTTATGGACCGATCGCCCTGCCGCACCGGCGGGGCTTATTCGTGAAATGCCGGTTGAAGTAAGCGGTGAAAGCAGCGAGGACAAACGTCAGCGCGTTGCCGCCGTGCTGGCCGCGAACAATGCTGATTATCTGGCCGTTACGCTGCCGGATAACATTGCATGGCTGCTCAACGTAAGGGGCTCAGATATCCCAACCAGTCCGGTACCGCTCTCATTTGCCCTGCTGAGTCGTGACGGCCACGTTGAGTGGTTTGTAAACGACAACAAGCTCGGCGCCCTGCCTGAAGAGGTGCGCAATGCGTTTACCATTGCGCCGCAGGACGCCTTCATCGAACGCTGTCAGCAGATTGCTGCAGGCAAACGGGTGATGGTTGATGCCGATTCCGCTCCGGTCGCCCTGCGCTTTGCCATTGAACCACGGGGAGAGATTGTCTGGCGAACCGATCCCATCACCCTGATGAAGGCCACCAAAAACCCGATCGAGCTGGCTGGGTATCGCGCGTGCCATCACCAAGACGGTGCCGCCTGGGTCAACTTCCTGGCCTGGCTGAGCCGCGAAGTGCCGCTGCGCAAGGCGGCAGGAAATCCGCTCACCGAGCTGGAAGTGCAGGCGCAGCAGCTCGCGTTCCGTAAACAGCAGCCCGGGTTTATCGAGCAAAGCTTTGCGACCATCTCCGCCTCTTCGAGCAATGCGGCGATGTGCCACTATCATTCGAGCGAGGCCAGCAACAAGCCCATCGGCCATGATCATTTTTACCTGAACGATTCCGGCGGTCAGTACGTTAATGGCACCACCGACGCCACGCGCACGCTGGCATGGGGTAAGGTCGACCCGCAGCAGCGCCTGCACTACACCGCCGTGCTGAGAGGCTTTCTGTCGCTCATTACCCTGCAGTTCCCCTCTGGCACTCAGGGGCATCAGCTGGATGCCTTCGCGCGTCGTCCGCTGTGGGAGATGGGGCTGGATTACGATCACGGCACAGGGCATGGCGTGGGGCATCAGCTTCTGATCCATGAGAACCCGCATCGCATTGCCAAAAAGGTCAACCCGTGGCCGCTGGTGGCGGGCAATATCATGACGATTGAACCTGGCTACTATCTGGGCGATAGCCACGGGATTCGTATTGAAAACCAGGTGGAGATTGTGGAGAGCCGTCCGGGATTCTGTAAATTTGCCTCGCTGACGCTGATCCCGATTGATTTAAGCCAGGTCGAGCTGGATCTGTTGAGCGAACAGGAAAAAGCGTGGCTGGATGCGTATCACCAGCAGGTGCGTGAGGCGCTGTCACCACTGGTGAACAGCGATGCGCGTTCGTGGCTGGAAGAGGCGACGGCACCGGTTCGTGTGAACGGATAGTGCGGCTTTTGCCGGGTGGCGGCTTCGCCTTACCCGGCCTACGATTCGAGGTTTTTGTCGGTCGGGTAAGGCGAAGCCGCCACCCGACAATTTTACCCGACGCAGAAAAGCAAAAAGCCTGCTTTAAAAGCAGGCTTTTCAAATTTGGCTCCTCTGACTGGACTCGAACCAGTGACATACGGATTAACAGTCCGCCGTTCTACCGACTGAACTACAGAGGAATCGTGTGAACGGGGCGCATATTATCGATGCTCCCCCATGATGTCAAAGGCAGAATGCATATTTCCGATCGTTTGCCGATTTATTCTCCACTTCGCGCAATTGTCAGGCATTTTTCCGCGGGTATTTCCACAGCCAGCGCCCGCTGACCATGCGCCAGTAGAACAGCGCGCCCCGTACGGCCCAGTCCAGGAACATACCCAGCCAGACGCCAACCACGCCCCATCCGAGCATCACCCCGAGCGTATACCCCGCCACAACGCGACATCCCCACATGCCGAGCATCGACACCCACATCGCAAAGCGGGCGTCACGCGCGCCCTTTAGCCCGGCTGGCAGTACCCATGAGGCCGCCCAGATGGGCATAAAGGCCGCATTGAGCCAGATGAGGATTTTAACGACCTCTTTAACGTCCTCTTCGTGGGTATAGAACGAGGCCATCAGCCCGGCAAACGGCGCCGTTCCCCAGGCAATCACGGTCAGTCCAATGGTCGACAGCCAGAAAACGTGGCGCAGCTGCCGCTCAGCCTGGCCAATCTGTCCTTTCCCGAGCCGTTTCCCGGTAATGATAGTCGAGGCCGAACCCAGCGCGTTACCCGGCAGGTTAATCAGCGAGGCGATAGAAAAGGCGATGAAGTTACCGGCGATCACGTCGGTGCCCATCCCGGCGACAAACATCTGCGTCAGCAGCTTCCCGCCGTTAAACAGCACCGACTCAATACTGGCGGGAATGCCGATCCCCATCACTTCCCAGATAATGGCGAAGTTAAAGGGGCGGAAATAGCTCTTCAGCGTGAGGCGCAGCGAGGGGGTGATCCCCGTCATCAGCACGCCGATAATCGCTGCTGCACCGATATAGCGTGAAATGGTTAGCCCCAGTCCGGCGCCGACGAACCCCAGCCCGTCCCACGAGAACACGCCGTAGATCAGCACGCTGCTGATGATGATATTCAGGATATTCATTCCGCCGTTGATCAGGAGCGGAATTTTGGTGTTACCTGCCCCGCGCAGCGCGCCGCTGCCAATCAGGGCGATAGCCGCCGCCGGATAGCTGATGACGGTCATCTCCAGATAGGTCAGCGCCAGGTCTTTAACCTCGTTCGTGGCTTCCCCGGCGACAAAATCGATAATCTCTTTACCGAAATAGTGAATCACCGCCGCCAGAACAATCGAAAAGACAGTCATGATCATCAGCGACTGGCGGGCTGCCTCGCGCGCACGTTTGGGATCGAGCTTGCCGAGGCTAAAAGCCACCACCACCGTCGTCCCGAGATCGATGGCAGCAAAAAATGACATCACCACCATGTTAAAGCTGTCCGCCAGCCCGACCCCCGCCATCGCCTCTTTCCCCAGCCAGCTCACCAGGAAGGTGCTCAGTACCCCCATCAGCAGAACGCAGGTATTTTCCAGGAAGATAGGCACAGCAAGAGGGGTGATTTCACGCCAGAACAGGACACGATAGCTTTTACGTTTTGCATACCATGGCGTGCGCGCGATCGCCTGGCGTAAGGAGGCAGTGACGTTCAAAATGGACCTTAGCGAGAAAAGTTGAAACTCCATTTCAAATGATGGGGGAGAAATGCTAATCCTGCAAAGTATTTTCCTGAAAAAAGATGTGTGGAATTACAACAAACTGACGACAGAATCAGCAATCAGTCGATTTTCCCTAAGATCAGGTTTGACAAAAGTTTTTTCGCCGCTAAGATAAGCCTCCACAACGATTCCTCTGTAGTTCAGTCGGTAGAACGGCGGACTGTTAATCCGTATGTCACTGGTTCGAGTCCAGTCAGAGGAGCCAAATTTAAAAAGCCTGCTTTTAAAGCAGGCTTTTTGCTTTGCGGATGAGGGAAAATGAACGCTCTGTTTGTCTACGGCACGCTGCGCCCGGGCCATTCTAATGCGCATATCCTTGAAAACATCGGCGGTGAATGGCTGGCCGGTTTCGTCTCCGGTACGTTCTACGAGCGCGGCTGGGGTGCGGCGGCGGACTTTCCCGGGATTGTCCTCCACTCCGATGGACCGCGCGTCGAAGGCTATCTGTTTATCTCTGATAACCTTTCCGCACACTGGCAAATGCTGGATGAGTTTGAAGACGGCTATGACCGGGTTGAGGTCACGGTGACCACCACTGAAAGCAAGCAGGTTCAAGCCTGGATTTATCAGCTACAGCCACATTCTGAGTCATAAAAAAAGGCTCTCTGTCACCAGAGAGCCTTTTTCACGATTCGCTGCGATTACTCGCTTTTTGCTTCGCCGTTTTTGATTTCGCCCATCACTTTCAGCTTCTTAGAGATGTCGCGACGCTCTTTGGACAGTTCAGCATTTTTGATGATGTAATCATCAACACGGTCTTCATAGTCGCTCTTCATGCTGGCGATGATGCCCTGAATAGCTTCAACGCTCATGCCTGGCTTGATATAGTCGCTCAGGTTGTCGAGCAGCAGAACACGTTTCTGGTTGTCACGGATCTTCTTCTCAACGTCCTGGATTTCACGCTGCAGCTTGTTTTTGCGGCGGAACAGGCGGACGAATTCCAGAACATCCTGGAACGAAGGCTTGGTAGTTTCCATTTTTACACCCCTGATAATGTGAGATTCGGATTCGTTAAAGCAACCGTTGTAACAATAACCTTACTGACAGCGGCTGCGAATGACAATGAGTATATCGTTTAAACCTATCATAACCCCAATTGCTGCTGAATCGAAGCAGCAGGCGTCACATCCGCGTTTTATTTGCGCAGCGCTCGACAAATCAGATGCGATAGCAGCTCAAGCTGTCGCGCCAGTTCCATACTCAGCCAGACATAGCCATGAATGGGCGTTTCCGCCACGTTATCGCCCTGCCGCTCATTGATTAACTGCTTCAGCTCCGCAACGATCTCATTCAGCCGCTCGCTGTTTGCCAGTATCGGCTGCGGGTTACCTTCGTAGAGCGCATGAGCGATGGTCAACAGCGTTTGCTGCGTCATCTGCTGGGTCTCTTTGAGGGTCTGCGCGTTAAGCATCAACAGATGGCTCGGGCGAGAGGCCCAGTGCGCGTTGATTTGCAGTTCAAGCATGCAGACCAGGTTGCGGCTTACCGTCTGGATGGCTTCGAAAATCGCTTTCTGAATATGGGTCTCTTTGCTGGCGGGCGTGATCAGGCCGCGCATTTTGACCACGTCGTTGAGGATGGTTTGCAGATGCTTTTCCAGCCGGGGGCGTTCAACCAGATTAGGGGAAAAACCGGCCTGATAGACGCGGTTAAACGCGGTGACATAGTTGGCCATCTGGATACGCCAGTGCAGAAAAGCCCGCTGCGGCCAGATGCCGGTAAACAGCATGGCGAGCAGTGAACCCAGAATGACATCCCCGCTTCGCCACAGCGCCGTGGTCATATCGCCGGCGGGTGCGCCGACCACCACCGCAAGCGTGATACCAATCAGCAGCGCCTGATAAGGACGCTTGCCCAACGCCAGCCAGCCGCACAGGAACATGGCGGCACCGCACCATATCAGCATGACCGGGAACGAGATAAGCTCCAGCTTCAGGGCGATTAGCCCCAGGGCCGAACCTAACACGGTCCCGCCAATACGCTCGAAGGCGCGCGGGACAACGTTGCCCCAAAACGAGATGGGCCCCATCACCACCACCAGCGTGATCAGCGGCCACGTCCCTTCCGGAACCTCCAGCAAGCGGACCAGTACAAACGTCAATACGAATGCCAGCGCGATGCGACACCCGTGCACCACACGGTAGTGTTTATACAACCGAATTTCAAAAGGGGTTAATGATTTGTCGGGACGCACACCCGCTCTCCAGCTACACGGCAAATCACAATTGTACTGTGTTTTCAGCCGGGCGGAACGGTCCCGGCTGAAAAACCCTTTATTCAGCAGGCCTAAACCGGTTTGTGCTCTACCGCGATATACATTTCAATATCCCAGTAGCCGTCCGCGTTGCCATCATTCAGGTAGCGCTCGAAGCAGGGTTTGAGCGCCATCTGATACTTATTGTCCTGCAGCAGGGAATTGAAGAACTGATACCACGGCGTGGCAAAGTCGTAGTTTTCCACACGCGCCGTCGCCACGGCATAATCACCGCCCGCGATTTCCGTCATCATGACGCCTTCGCTGTTTTCCGGGATCACAAAATCGTCCGGTACGGTAACGGCCGTATCGCAGCGCAGTTTTTCGGCCGGGACTTCATCCGGGTTATCGTAGTAGACCGCCACCCACTCCAGCGGCTCAATGTGACGCCCGTCGACCCACATGACCAGCTGTTCAAAGCCCTGTTTTACCGTGTGTTCCCACGGACCGACCAAATGAAAACCGGCAATCTTACGTTTCTGTTGCTGCGTAATGCTGTAGTCCATGCTGCCTCCGCTTATCACTGTATATTTATACACTATAAAACTGGATTATCATTATCAGCAAACGAGGAGTGTTTATTATGTGAGCAGACTCGCAACCCTGCCAGTCTGCTCATCGGCGGTTAAAGCGTGTGATGCAGATAATCGCTCAGACGAGAGAACAGGCCGCCTTTATCAACGGCTTCCAGCGTTACCAGCGGCCAGTGGGCTACCACCTTGTCGCGATCGTAAAGCTGGATCTCCCCGACACGCTGATGCGCGGCAATCGGCGCTTCCAGCTCTTTTTTATCCAGCACGTATTTGGCTTTGATATTGGGCACCTCCGCTTTCGGCAAGGCCAGCCAGAAGTCCTGGTCGGTGCCCAGTTTTACCTGCTCCTTGTCGCCGTACCAGATGCGCTCCGTTCCCACTTTTTTTCCGTTATGCAGGATCTGCACCGTATCGAAATTCTGCTGCCCCCAGTGCAGCAGTTTTCGGGCCTGGTCCTCACGCCCTTTCGGGCTGTCCGCTCCCATTACAACGGCTATCAAACGACGCTGACCGTCAACGGCGGACGCAATCAGGTTAAAGCCGGCCCCCGAGGTATGCCCCGTTTTCAGCCCGTCTACGTTCATGGTCTTATCCCACAGCAGGCCGTTACGGTTCTGCTGGGTGATCCCGTTCCAGGTCAGACTCTTTTCGCTGTACATATGATAAAACTCGGGCTCACCGTGGATAATGGCCCGGGAGAGAACGGCCAGGTCATACGCCGAGCTATGCTGGCCCGGCGCGTCCAGCCCGTGGACGGTTTCGAAGTGGGTATCACGCAGGTTCAGCTTCTGCACATAGTCGTTCATCATCTTCACGAACTGCGGCTGCCCGCCCGCCACGTGATCGGCCAGCGCCACGCAGGCGTCGTTGCCGGAATCGACAATCAGGCCGCGGCTCAGATCGCGCACGGTGACGCGATCGCCCTCCTTCAGGAACATCAGCGATGAACCGTCAAACACCGGGTTCCCTTTTGCCCACGCATCGCGCCCTACGGTGACGATGTCATCCGGGGTAATGCGGTGGCTATCAATGGCCCGATCCACCACATAACCCGTCATCAGCTTGGTCAGGCTCGCCGGATTACGTTGTTGATGTTCGTTGCCCGCCGTTAAAATCTGACCAGTCGTGTAATCCATCAGCACCCAGGAGCCAGCCTGAATGGCCGGAGGCTGCGGCGAAAAATCCAGAGGTTCGGCCGCAAAAGCAGATGAGACACTCGAAGCGAGTAAAGAAACAGCAATAAACAGACGGCGTTTCAACGGTATATCCTCAGGTCATTAAAAATCGATGACCTTTTTACGGGAGTTCTGATGTCGTTACCTGGCTTAATTGCAAAAAAATGTGACAGAACGCAGATTTTTCTCTGAAGCTGGCGCGCAAATTTGCGACGCGGCGGTGCTTTTTATTCGGTCTGACCCGCACGATCGTTTACCATAGTGACGTCATTTTTTAACAGGATGGTATTACTGGTGTCTGACTCTGCCGCTCGCCCGACTTTTTTGTTCCACGACTACGAAACCTTTGGCACGCATCCGGCGCTGGACCGACCGGCGCAGTTTGCCGCCATCCGTACCGACGACGAATTCAACATCATCGGCGAGCCAGAGGTCTTTTACTGCAAGCCGGCGGATGATTACCTGCCGCAGCCCGGCGCGGTGATGGTCACCGGGATCACCCCGCAGGAAGCGCGTGAAAAAGGCGTTAACGAGGCAGAATTCGCCCGACGCATCCACGACCTGTTTACCGTTCCCAATACCTGCGTGGTCGGTTACAACAACATCCGCTTCGATGACGAAGTGACGCGCAACATCTTCTATCGCAACTTCTACGATCCCTACGCCTGGAGCTGGCAGAACCGCAATTCACGCTGGGATTTACTCGACATCATGCGCGCCTGCTACGCCCTGCGTCCTGAGGGCATTCACTGGCCGGAAAATGAGGAAGGTCTGACAAGCTTCCGGCTGGAACACCTGACGCGCGCCAACGGTATCGAGCACAGCAATGCCCACGACGCGATGGCGGACGTCTATGCCACCATTGCCATGGCAAAGCTGGTGAAAAGCGCACAGCCCCGGCTGTTTGAGTATCTGCTGAGCCATCGCAGCAAGCAGAAGCTTATGACCCTTATCGACGTACCGCAGATGAAACCCCTGGTGCATATTTCCGGCATGTTTGGCGCCTGGCGCGGCAATACCAGCTGGGTTGCGCCGCTGGCCTGGCATCCGGACAACCGTAATGCGGTCATCATGGTGGACCTGGCGGGCGATATTTCACCGCTGCTCGAACTCGACAGCGATACCCTGCGCGAACGGCTTTATACCCCGAAAAACGAGCTCGGCGATCTGCCGGCGGTGCCGGTCAAACTGGTGCATATCAATAAATGTCCGGTCCTGGCGCAGGCGAATACGCTGCGCCCGGAAGATGCTGACAGGCTGGGCATTAACCGCCAGCACTGCCTCGATAATCTCAAAGTGCTGCGTGAAAATCCGCAGGTGCGCGAGAAAGTCGTGGCCATTTTTGCTGAAGCCGAGCCGTTCGTGCCGTCTGAAAACGTCGACGCCCAACTCTATAACGGTTTCTTCAGCGATGCCGATCGCGCGGCCATGAATATCGTTCTGCAAACAGAGCCGCGTAACTTACCGGCGCTGGATATCACCTTCGCCGATAAGCGCATCGAAAAGCTGATGTTTAACTACCGCGCGCGTAATTACCCCGGCACGCTGGATGAAGCCGAGCAGGAACGCTGGCTGCAGCATCGTCGCAACGTGTTTACGCCAGAGTACCTGCACAGCTATGCACAGGAGCTGGAGATGCTCTACGGCCAGTATGAAGGGAATGCTGAAAAACAGGCGCTGCTGAAATCCCTGTTCCAGTACGCGCAAGAGATAGTTTGATCGATAGGTATAAAAAAGCCGGAGGCGATGTCTCCGGCTTTTTTTTGCCCGTTGGCGCGGCGCTTACGCGGGCCTATGGGTTATGGAGGTCGGGTAAGGCATAGCCGCCACCCGACACAGTCTTACGCGACGTCTTCGTACTGCGGAACCGGGTTACGGAAGCTCTTCGTGACGCAGGCCAGGTAAACCAGACCGATACCCGCCCAAATCAGGCCAAGCACCATTGAGCTCTCTTCCAGGTTAACCCACAGCGCGCCCACGGTCAGGGCACCGCACATCGGCAGGAACAGATACTGGAAGTGATCTTTCAGCGTCTTGTTACGCTTTTCACGGATCCAGAACTGAGAGATAACCGACAGGTTAACAAAGGTGAACGCCACCAGCGCACCGAAGTTAATCAGCGCCGTTGCCATCACCAGGTCAAAGTTAATCGCCAGAAGCGCGATCGCACCGACCAGGATAATGTTCATCGCCGGGGTACGCCAGGTTGGATGCACGTAGCCGAAGAAGCTTTTCGGGAATACGCCATCGCGGCCCATTACGTACATCAGACGCGCAACGCCTGCATGCGCGGCCATACCGGACGCCAGTACGGTGATGGTGGAGAAGATCAGCGCGCCGACCTGGAACGCTTTACCCGCCACGTACAGCATAATTTCCGGCTGAGACGCATCCGGATCCTTGAAGCGAGAGATATCCGGGAAGTAGAGCTGCAGGAAATAGGTCGAGAAAATAAAGATCAGACCGCCAATCAGCGCCGTCAGGAAGATGGCACGAGGAATCACGCGCTCTGCATCTTTGGTTTCTTCAGACAGGTTGCTGATCCCGTCAAAACCGGTAAAGGAGAAGCACAGAATGGTTGCCCCGGTAATCATCGGGATCACATGCGCATCACCAGACCAGAACGGCTTGCTGCTCGCCAGGGTGCCCGCGCCTTCGCCGTGGAATACGCCGTAAATCACCATGCCAAGAATAACCGCAATCAGGACAACCTGAAGCACAACGATAACGGAGTTAAAGTTGGCGACAGACTTGATGCTGCGCAGGTTAAAGGCCGTCATAAAGGCGACCAGCGCCACGACGAACATCCACGAGGGAATCGACGGCACCAGCGCTTCAAAATAGATTTTTGCCAGCAGAATGTTGATCATCGGCGCGAACAGATAGTCGAGCAGCGAAGACCAGCCCACCATAAAGCCAACCGTCGGGCTGATGGATTTCTGGGCATACGTGTAGGCGGAACCCGCAGACGGGTAGCGACGCACCAGTTTACCGTAGCTCAGCGCGGTAAAGAGGATCGCAATCAGCGCGAAGCCATATGCCGTTGGCACATGACCGTCTGTGAGGCCTGATACGATACCGAATGTATCAAACAGCGTCATCGGTTGCATATAGGCCAGGCCCATCATAACAACCGGAATCAACGTAAGCGTTTTACGTAATTCCACGCGAGAGGTGTTTGGAGTTGCGTTATGCGACATAGTTATTCTCCTTTACGGTGATAACCGCCACGTAAGCGAAAAATTGCCCCATTTCTTTCTTCCTCAGCGACAACAACTGTCGGATTTTAGTAAATATCTATCCGGTACGAAGCCCGGCCTCTTGGTTTTTAGTTTCGTTTCGTACATGCAAAAAAAAATAACCGACGCCTTTTATATCGTCGATTATTCATTTGGTTGCAGCGGCGGCATTTTGCCCCACATCGGATACAAAAGGCAATACTTTGCAACGCACCGGGTAATTTTCTTTTTTCTAACTGGCTGATTTCTCGACGCTGCCCTGAGCATATACAGCAGCGATAGCACTATTTGCTAAAATTTCGTCCCGCCACCAGGCACTCGCCAGCCCGGCGGTCTGTTCATTCCAGCCCACCCACACCGATTCATGGCTGTTTTGAGCAAGTACCTGTTTTTCAACAAGCGCACCGCTGTCAATAAAGCGCTGCGCCAGATAGCGGGGTAAATAGCCGCAGCCAAGACCGCTAATTTGCAGCTCAAGCTTGGTTTTAAAGTCGAAAACGGTAATCGCTTCCTGCTCATCAAGCAGTTGCGAGGAGACCGCACATTCCGGGCGAGAGCTGTCACCCACTACAATCGCGCGGTAGCCTTTAATCACGCGGCGGTTAAGCGGCTCGGGCTCCTGAGCCAGCGGATGATGAGGCGCCACGGCAAATACCTGCTCCAGCACGCCAAGGCGGGCAAAACCAAATTCACTGAGTTGGGGAGGCTCATGCAATGCACCGACAAAAATGTCCGCCCTGCCCTGGGTTAAGGCATCCCAGGAACCGCCCAGCACGCCGTTGATGAAAATAAGCCGGGTGACGCTGTGATGTTGGTAAAACATTTCAATCAGCGGCGTCAGGAGAGAAAACGGAAAGGTGTCATCCACCCCAATCACCAGCTCGTTTTCCCATCCCTGATGCAGTTTGACGGCCTGTTTTTCGAGTTCACGAACGGTATGGAGGACTTCGCGGCCTTTTTCCAGCAGCATCTGTCCGGTGCGGGTAAAGCGTGCGCGGTGCCCGGAGCGATCGAGGATCTGAATATTGAGATCGCTTTCCAGTTTTTGAACGGTATAGCTCAAGGCAGATGGGGTTTTGTAGAGCTTCGCCGAGGCTGCCGCAAAGCTCCCCTCTTTTTCCAGTGCATCCAGAATAATAAGAACATCCAGCAGCGGTTTCATGCTCGCCCCCTTCTGGTGTGCGATCGTCTCCGCTGCGGGACTTATTCCATGGGCATCACCAGCGGATCGGGATACTGATACTCAAACCCCAGCTCATGACAAATGCGATTGCCATCAACAATTTTGCCTTTACTGCCATCTTTTGCCTCACCAAAGACCGGCGGAGCCAGGCCCAGCTGACGTGCCATCAGCGGGTAAAAGGTGCTGCGCGCCGGATGAGTCGGTGCACATATATTATAGATGTGTCCGCCTTTCGGAGCCTGTAAGAGTAGCTCAATTGCGCCAATAACATCCTCAAGATGGACAAGATTCACGCCATGCTGGCCGTCTGGCGCAGTCTTTCCGGCAAAGAAGCGTCCCGGATGGCGGCCAGGGCCCACCAGCCCCGCCAGACGAACGATATCGACCTGCGTGCCGGGAAGATTGTGTAGCCAGTCTTCCAGCTCTTTCAGGACCTGACCGCTCGCGGTAACGGGACGGCGCTCGGAGGTCTCTTTCACTACGCCTTCAGCATCGCCATAGACCGACGTCGAGCTGGTGAAAACAATGCGCGGTACGTGATGCGCCAGCGCGCTGTCGACTATCTCCTGCATCGCCTGCAGATAAAATGATTCACCCGGGCCGCTGCGCCGCGCGGGTAGCGTAATCACCAGCGCATCGACGTTCATCAGCGTGTCCAGATCGTCCGCATCACACACCAGTTCCGGCTCCAGACGCAGTTCAACGCCCTCAATACCGCACATGCGCGCCGCTTCGACCCCATCTCGGGTGGTCTTGCTCCCGGTCACCTGCCAGCCTTTCGCGGCTAATGACATCGCCAGCGGCATTCCCAGCCATCCTAAACCGACAATCGCGACCTTTTTCATGCGAATTCTCCTGACTCTCACTCGTCTTTCATAAGGCTACGCCAGCCCGGCAGAACACACAATTCATAGCATCAATATGAAATGAATTAATGATCAAAAAAAGCCCTTGCAATATGTCGCACAACTGGTTTAGGTTAAAAGACATCAAATGAATAAGCATTCATCGAGAATTTATATGACACGCGTTCAATTTAAACACCATCACCATCATCCTGACTAGTCTTTCAGGCGATGTGTGCTGGAAGACGTTTGGATCTTCCAGTGGTGCATGAACGCATGAAAAAGCCCCCGGAAGATCTTCTTCCGGGGGCTTTTTTTTGGACCGAATTCAGACAGGTTAAAACAGGTTAACGAGGAATAAAGAATGTTAGATAACTCACGTTTACGCATAGCTATTCAAAAATCAGGCCGTTTAAGTGACGATTCACGCGAACTGCTGGCCCGCTGCGGGATTAAAATTAACCTGCACACCCAGCGCCTGATTGCTCTGGCTGAAAACATGCCCATCGACATTCTGCGCGTGCGTGATGACGATATTCCCGGCCTGGTCATGGATGGCGTCGTTGACCTCGGCATCATCGGTGAAAACGTGCTGGAAGAAGAGCTGCTGACCCGCCGCGCGCAGGGCGAAGACCCGCGTTACTTCACCCTGCGTCGTCTGGACTTCGGCGGCTGCCGCCTGTCGCTGGCAACGCCGGTTGATGAAGCGTGGGACGGCCCGGCCGCGCTGAACGGCAAACGTATCGCCACTTCCTACCCTCACCTGTTAAAGCGCTATCTGGATCAGAAAGGCGTGCAGTTTAAATCCTGTCTGCTGAACGGTTCTGTTGAAGTGGCGCCGCGTGCGGGTCTGGCGGACGCCATCTGTGACCTGGTCTCTACCGGCGCGACGCTGGAAGCGAACGGTCTGCGCGAAGTGGAGGTGATCTACCGCTCCAAAGCGTGCCTGATCCAGCGTGACGGAGAGATGGCCGACGCTAAGCAGCAGCTGATCGACAAGCTGCTGACCCGTATTCAGGGCGTGATTCAGGCGCGTGAATCCAAATACATCATGATGCATGCCCCAACCGAGCGTCTGGATGAAGTGATTGCCCTGCTGCCGGGCGCCGAGCGCCCAACCATCCTGCCGCTGGCAGGCGATCAGCAGCGCGTGGCGATGCACATGGTGAGCAGCGAAACCCTGTTCTGGGAAACCATGGAAAAACTGAAGGCGCTGGGCGCAAGCTCCATCCTGGTGCTGCCGATTGAGAAGATGATGGAGTAATGGCCATGAGCTTTAACACAATCATCGACTGGAATACCTGTAGCGACGCACAGCAGCGCGAGCTGCTGATGCGCCCGGCGATTTCCGCCTCTGAAAGCATCTCGCGCACCGTGGCGGAGATCCTGGATAACGTCAAAGCCCGCGGCGATGACGCGTTGCGTGAATACAGCGCGAAGTTTGATAAGACGGACGTCGGCGCATTAGAGGTTACCGAGCAGGAAATCATCGATGCCAGCAATCGCCTGGGGGATGACATCAAGCAGGCGATGGCCGTCGCGGTGAAAAACATTGATACCTTCCACACCGCGCAAAAGCTGCAGACCGTGGATGTCGAAACCCTGCCCGGCGTGCGTTGCCAGCAGGTCACGCGCCCGGTTGCGTCCGTCGGCCTCTATATTCCCGGCGGCTCTGCCCCGCTTTTCTCCACCGTGCTAATGCTGGCGACTCCCGCACGCATTGCCGGGTGTCAGAAAGTGGTGCTGTGCTCACCGCCCCCGATTGCCGACGAGATCCTTTACGCGGCGAAGCTGTGCGGCGTGCAGGCGGTCTATAAAGTGGGCGGCGCGCAGGCGATATCCGCCCTGGCATTCGGCACGGAATCCATTCCCAAGGTCGACAAAATCTTTGGCCCGGGCAATGCGTATGTGACCGAGGCTAAGCGTCAGGTCAGCCAGCGTCTGGACGGCGCGGCCATCGATATGCCTGCCGGCCCGTCTGAGGTGCTGGTGATTGCCGACAGCGGCGCCACGCCGGATTTCGTCGCGTCCGACCTGCTTTCTCAGGCGGAACACGGCCCGGACTCGCAGGTCATCCTGCTGACGCCGGATGCCGATATGGCGAAACGCGTGGGTGAAGCCGTGGAGCGTCAGCTTGCCGACCTGCCCCGCGCCGACACAGCACGCCAGGCGTTAGCGGCCAGCCGACTGATTGTAGCGCGCGATCTCGAGCAGTGCATTACCATTTCTAACCAGTACGGTCCGGAGCACCTGATTATTCAGACCCGAAATGCGCGCGATCTGGTCGACAGCATTACCAGCGCGGGCTCGGTGTTCCTCGGCGACTGGTCACCGGAATCCGCGGGCGATTACGCCTCCGGCACCAACCACGTGCTGCCAACGTATGGCTATACCTCAACCTGTTCCAGCCTGGGGCTGGCGGATTTCCAGAAACGCATGACCGTGCAGGAGCTCTCCCGTGAAGGGTTTGCCTCGCTGGCGTCCACCATTGAAACCCTGGCCGCCGCCGAGCGCCTGACCGCTCACAAAAACGCCGTTACGCTGCGCGTTGCAGCCCTGAAGGAGCAAGCATGAACATTGAAGAATTAGCCCGCGAAAATGTCCGTCGCCTGACGCCCTATCAGTCTGCGCGTCGTCTGGGCGGTAAAGGGGATGTCTGGCTGAACGCCAACGAATATCCCACGGCGGTGCAGTTTGAGCTGTCGCAGCAAACGCTGAACCGCTATCCGGAGTGTCAGCCGAAGGCGGTTATTGAGAACTACGCGCAGTACGCTGGCGTGAAGCCAGAGCAGGTGCTGGTCAGTCGCGGCGCAGATGAGGGCATTGAACTGCTGATCCGCGCCTTCTGCGAGCCGGGCAAAGACGCGGTGATGTACTGCCAGCCGACCTACGGCATGTACAGCGTCAGCGCGGAAACCTTCGGGGTGGCGTGCCGCAACGTGCTCTCACTGGAGAACTGGCAGCTGGATCTGCAGGGGATTGCCGACAATCTCGAAGGCGTAAAAGTGGTGTTTGTTTGCAGCCCGAACAACCCGACCGGGCAGATTATTAACCCGCAGGATATCCGTACCCTACTGGAGATGACGCGCGGAAAAGCCCTGGTGGTCGCGGACGAAGCCTACATCGAGTTCTGCCCGCAGGCGACGCTGGCTGGCTGGCTGGAAGAGTACCCGCACCTGGTGGTACTGCGTACGCTGTCAAAAGCCTTTGCTCTCGCGGGTCTGCGCTGCGGATTCACGCTGGCAAATAAAGAGGTCATCGACCTGCTGCTGAAGGTGATCGCCCCGTACCCCCTCTCGACGCCGGTTGCCGATATTGCGGCACAGGCGCTGACGCCTCAGGGGATTAACGCGATGCGCGAGCGCGTGGCGCAAATCCTGGAGGAACGTCAGTACCTGGTGACCGCCCTGAAGGATATCCCGTGCGTGGAGCAGGTGTTCGACTCGGAAACCAACTACATCCTGGTGCGCTTTACCGCTTCCAGTGCCGTATTTAAATCTTTATGGGATCAGGGCATTATCTTACGAGACCAGAATAAACAACCTTCTCTGAGCGGATGCCTGCGCATTACCGTCGGCACCCGTGCAGAGAGCCAGCGCGTGATTGACGCCCTGAAAGCGGAGAAAGTATGACCCAGAAGATCCTTTTCATCGATCGTGACGGCACCCTTATTTCGGAGCCACCAGCTGATTTTCAGGTCGACCGATTCGACAAGCTGGCGTTTGAACCTGACGTGATCCCGGTGCTGCTTAAGCTGCAAAAAGCCGGGTACAAGCTGGTGATGATCACCAACCAGGACGGTCTGGGTACCGACAGCTTCCCGCAGGCAGACTTTGACGGCCCGCATAATCTGATGATGCAGGTGCTGACCTCGCAGGGCGTGGTGTTCGATGAAGTGCTGATTTGCCCGCACATGCCAGCCGACGAGTGCGACTGCCGGAAGCCAAAGGTGAAGCTGGTCGAGCGCTATCTGGCGGAGGATGTGCTGGATAAGACCAACAGCTATGTCATCGGCGATCGCATCACCGATATTACGCTGGCGGAGAACATGGGCATCGCGGGGCTGCGCTACGACCGCAACAACCTTAACTGGGCGATGATTGGCGAACAGCTGACAAAACGTGACCGCTACTCGCACGTTGAACGCAACACCAAAGAGACGCAAATTGATGTGAAGGTCTGGCTGGACCGCGAAGGCGGCAGCAAGATCCACACCGGCGTGGGTTTCTTCGACCACATGCTGGACCAGATTGCCACCCACGGCGGTTTCCGCATGGAGATCGCGGTAAAAGGCGACCTCTATATTGACGATCACCACACCGTGGAAGATACCGGCCTGGCGCTGGGTGAAGCCCTTAAGCTGGCGCTCGGTGATAAACGCGGTATCAACCGTTTTGGCTTTGTCCTGCCGATGGACGAGTGTCTGGCGCGCTGCGCGATGGATATCTCCGGTCGTCCGCACCTGGAATACAAAGCAGACTTCAATTACCAGCGCGTGGGCGATCTGAGCACCGAAATGGTGGAGCACTTCTTCCGTTCATTGTCCTACACCATGGGCCTGACGCTGCACCTCAAGACCAAAGGCAAGAACGACCACCACCGCGTGGAGAGTCTCTTCAAGGCCTTCGGCCGCACGCTGCGCCAGGCAATTCGCGTGGAAGGCGACGCCCTGCCCTCATCAAAAGGAGTGCTGTAATGAACGTGGTGATTCTGGATACCGGATGCGCCAACCTGAACTCCGTAAAGTCGGCCATCACCCGCCACGGCTACGAACCGGTGGTCAGCCGTGACCCGGACGTGGTGCTGCGTGCCGACAAGTTATTTCTGCCGGGCGTGGGCACTGCGCAGGCGGCGATGGATCAGATTCGCGAGCGCGAGCTGGTCGATCTGATCAAAGCCTGTACCCAACCGGTGCTGGGCATTTGCCTGGGTATGCAGATCCTGGGCCGTCGAAGCGAAGAGAGCAACGGCGTTGACCTGCTGGGCATTATCGACGAAGACGTGCCGAAGATGACCGACCACGGTCTGCCTCTGCCGCATATGGGCTGGAACCGCGTGTACGCCAAAGCGGGCGACCGGCTATTTCGCGGCATTGAAGACGGCGCGTACTTTTACTTTGTGCACAGCTACGCCATGCCGGTGAACGTCAATACCATCGCCCAGTGCACTTACGGCGAGGCGTTTACCGCGGCCGTACAGAAAGACAATTTCTTCGGCGTACAGTTTCACCGGAGCGCTCGGGCGCCGCGGGCGCGCAACTGCTGAAAAACTTCCTGGAGATGTGATGATTATTCCCGCGTTAGATTTAATTGACGGCACGGTTGTCCGTCTTCATCAGGGCGATTACGGACAGCAGCGAGACTACGGAAACGACCCGCTGCCACGTCTGCAGGATTATGCCGCTCAGGGTGCACAGGTGCTGCATCTGGTGGATTTAACGGGCGCGAAAGACCCGGCAAAACGCCAGATCCCTCTGCTTAAAAATCTGGTTGCCGGTATTGATGTGCCGGTACAGGTTGGCGGCGGCGTGCGTACGGAAGATGACGTTGCCGCGCTGCTGGATGCGGGCGTGGCGCGCGTGGTGGTCGGTTCAACCGCCGTCAAAGATCCTGAGACGGTTAAGGGCTGGTTGCGCCGCTTTGGCGCCGACGCGCTGGTACTGGCGCTGGACGTGCGCATTGACGAACAGGGTAATAAGCAGGTGGCGGTCAGCGGCTGGCAGGAAAACTCCGGCGTGACGCTGGAGGCGCTGGTCGAGATGTATCTGCCCGTTGGCCTTAAGCACGTGCTGTGCACGGATATCTCCCGTGACGGCACGCTGGCGGGTTCCAACGTTTCTTTATATGAAGAAGTTTGCGCCCGTTATCCACAGGTGGCGTTCCAGTCATCTGGCGGCATCGGTGACTTAGCCGATATCGCTGCGCTGCGCGGAACCGGCGTGAAGGGCGTGATTGTGGGCCGGGCCCTGCTGGAAGGTAAATTTACGGTGACGGAGGCGATTCAATGCTGGCAAAACGGATAATCCCTTGCCTGGACGTGCGTGACGGCCAGGTCGTGAAAGGCGTGCAGTTCCGCAACCACGAGATCATTGGCGACATCGTTCCGCTGGCAAAACGCTATGCCGATGAAGGCGCAGACGAGTTGGTGTTCTACGATATTACCGCCTCCAGCGATGGACGCGTGGTGGACAAAAGCTGGGTGGCGCGCGTGGCGGAAGTGATCGATATTCCGTTCTGCGTGGCGGGTGGGATTAAATCCGCCGACGACGCCGCCAAAATTCTCTCGTTTGGTGCCGACAAGATTTCCATCAACTCCCCTGCCCTGGCCGACCCGGAGCTCATTACCCGCCTCGCCGATCGTTTTGGCGTGCAGTGTATTGTGGTTGGGATCGACACCTGGTATGACGCCGCAACGGGCAAGTATCACGTCAACCAGTACACGGGGGATGAAAGCCGCACGCGCGTGACGCAGTGGGAAACGCTCGACTGGGTGCAGGAAGTGCAGAAGCGTGGCGCGGGCGAGATTGTCCTCAACATGATGAACCAGGACGGCGTGCGTAACGGGTATGACCTCGAACAGCTGAAAAAAGTTCGTGAGGTCTGCCACGTTCCGCTGATTGCCTCCGGCGGCGCGGGCACCATGGAACATTTCCTCGAAGCCTTCCGCGATGCGAACGTGGACGGCGCGCTGGCCGCTTCCGTGTTCCACAAACAGATTATTAATATTGGTGAGTTAAAAACGTACCTGGCCGACCAGGGCGTGGAGATCAGGGTATGTTAACAGAGCAACAACAGGCGCAGCTGGACTGGAAAAAAACGGACGGATTACTGCCGGTGGTTGTCCAGCATGCCGTCTCAGGCGAAGTGCTGATGCTGGGCTATATGAACCAGGACGCGCTGGCGAAAACGATCGACAGTGGCAAAGTGACGTTTTACTCCCGCACGAAAGAGCGCCTGTGGACCAAAGGCGAAACCTCGGGCCATTTCCTGAATGTAGTAAGCATTACGCCGGACTGCGATAACGACACCCTGCTGGTACTGGCAAACCCCATCGGTCCGACCTGCCATAAGGGCACCAGCAGCTGCTTTGGAGAGGCGAGTCACCAGTGGCTGTTCCTGTACCAACTGGAGCAGCTGCTGGCGGAGCGTAAAACGGCGGATCCGGAGAGTTCTTATACCGCGAAGCTGTACGCCAGCGGAACCAAGCGTATTGCACAGAAGGTGGGTGAAGAAGGCGTTGAGACAGCGCTGGCCGCGACCGTGCATGACCGCGAGGAGCTGACGAACGAAGCGTCTGACTTGATGTATCACCTGCTGGTGCTGCTGCAGGATCAGGCGCTGGATTTGACGGCGGTGATTGAGAATTTACGTAAAAGACATAAATAAACACCCTACCGGGGGAGCACTCGCCTCCCCTTTTCCTGTAATAAAGCAGTTATCATTCCTTCCGCGAGCGGGTATCATCAGCCGATAGTGTAACGCACGATTTATGCGTTAAGAGTTACTCATTTAACATTGAGGTTGAAGATGAAATTTCTGGTCACCGGCGCTGCCGGCTTTATCGGTTTCCACGTCAGCGAGCGCCTGTTGCAGGCAGGACATCAGGTTGTAGGAATTGATAACCTTAATGACTATTACGATGTCAATCTGAAGCAAGCACGACTGGATCTGCTTACGTCCGACAATTTCACTTTCCATAAGCTGGATCTGGCGGATCGCGAAGGGATGGCCTCGCTGTTTGCTACTGAGAAATTTGACCGCGTGATCCACCTCGCCGCGCAGGCTGGCGTACGTTACTCTCTTGAAAATCCGCACGCTTACGCGCAATCAAACCTTATTGGCCATCTCAACGTACTGGAAGGCTGCCGACACAATAAGGTGCAGCATTTACTGTATGCTTCTTCCAGCTCTGTTTACGGCCTGAACCGGAAGATGCCGTTCTCCACCGATGACTCGGTTGATCACCCGGTTTCCTTGTATGCCGCGACGAAAAAATCCAACGAACTGATGTCGCACACCTACTCTCATTTGTACAATCTGCCGACAACCGGCCTGCGCTTTTTCACCGTGTATGGGCCATGGGGCCGACCTGATATGGCGCTGTTCAAATTTACCAAGGCGATGATCGAAGGTAAAAGCATCGACGTTTACAACTACGGCAAGATGAAGCGCGATTTTACCTATATCGATGATATTGCCGAAGCCATAATCCGTCTGCAGGACGTTATCCCTCAGGCCGATGCGAACTGGACCGTTGAAACAGGGTCCCCGGCGACCAGCTCTGCCCCGTATCGCGTTTACAACATTGGCAACAGTGCGCCCGTGGAGCTGATGGATTACATCACCGCGCTGGAAGAGGCGTTAGGCAAAGAAGCAGAGAAAAATATGATGCCTGTTCAACCTGGTGACGTGCTGGAAACGAGCGCGGATACCACGGCGCTGTATGACGTCATTGGCTTTAAGCCGCAGACGTCGGTGAAGGAAGGCGTGAAGAATTTTGTGGACTGGTATCGGGCTTTTTATAAGCTTTAAAACTATACACAGGCATAATATTTAAACCCCCCCTCTATCCACCTTTTTAAAGGTGGATTTTTTCATTTTGGGTTAATAATATAACACAGCCAGCATCAGCATGTTTTAATTATATATCAGAAGTCATTCCTGATAGCTTTGTCGCGGTTGCAGTATTTTTATTTCTGGGTATTTAAAAATAAGACAACTTACTATCAAAATTCTAATAAACAACGTAGAAGACGCATCCGTTTCCCCGGATGCGTCTTCATGAGTATAATTACCGACTGGAAGTCGAAACAGAAGGTAACAAGATAGCTCTCATTTTTTTAGTTAAGATCCTGACTAAGGGCTCCGTCAATATTGCCATAACAACACTTGAGAAAAGTATAAATAAAAACACACACAAAGACTCAAGCTCTGAAGAAATACGCCCGCCAATTTTACTCATGGCAAAATAGAGAATCTGATGATGAAATAAAAATGCAACGAATGCATGTTTTGCAAAATAACTGGTAATGATTCTGAGCCAGTCTATACTTCCCAAAAACTCAATCAAATAAACAGCTATTGAAAATAAAGAAACACCAAAAATTAACATGTACAGTTGCGGCATTATGCTTTCACGAGCAGGAACTGCAATAGCTAAGGCTAACATTCCTGCTAACATTGCATAGAGACGATTTTTTTTGTTCTTTAAAATAAAATAAGCATAGCTCATGCCAAATAAAAAATCTGGCAACCGCATAAGAGGATTACAATTAATATAAACAGAGAACAGTTTTTGATAGTTAAGTCCAACAGCAAAAAATATAGCTGACACGACTCCCCATGCCATTACTGGCGTTTTCTTGATAGCTTCATACAGCACAGGAAAGAATAGATATGTGATAATCATATAACCTGTATACCATTCCCCCACCAGATAATAGTTCTGCATCCGATAAAGAAAAAAGCCATCAAGACCAATTATTGAGAGAATGAATTTCCAATAATGCCCATCTCCAACAAAACTGCCTTTGATAGTTAGCATAAGTGCGGCAACAATTAAATAACTTATCCAAAACGATGGGAATATTGCAAGCACTCTTTTTTTCAGAAAAAGAACATAGTCATTATTGTCTTTGGTGCTGATAACCAAAGACAACCCGGAAATAATGATAAACATAGAAATACCAACATCACCCATTGTCTGTCCGAAATAGGACAATTCACCGAGCTTTAAAAAACCGGGGTAGTTATAATATATTTCCACATTATAATGGAACAATACGATCATAAAAAAAGATATCACTCTTATGAAATCTGGCGCAAATAGACGCATATTTGAAGATGTTACATTATTATTGTTCATTTATCATATTCCAGTGGTCATTTCAAAAACAGAAATATAGATAGCGAATGTAATACTATTGAATAAATATCAGCAATTCAATGGACATTCGATATGAGAAATCACTTAGGTAGGAACGATGCGCATAATTATAAATAGACAGCTCAAACTGGCACCACCATAGGTTGGGGTGCCAGAATGTTCAATCAGTCGCTACCAAATAAATCGCGCGTGTAGACTTTATCTGCAACATCCGCCAGTTCTTCAGCCATGCGGTTAGAAATGATTACATCGGCTTCTTGCTTGAATGCATCCAGATCCCGCACAACGCGCGAATGGAAGAACTCGTCCTCCTGCATGACAGGTTCATAAATAATGACCTGTACACCCTTGGCCTTGATACGCTTCATGATCCCCTGAATGGATGAAGCGCGGAAGTTGTCGGATCCACTTTTCATAATCAGACGATAGACGCCCACCACTTTTGGCTGACGGGAAAGAATGGAGTCCGCCACGAAATCTTTACGTGTGCGGTTGGCGTCCACAATCGCCGAGATAATATTGTTTGGAACGGAGTGATAGTTTGCCAGTAGCTGCTTAGTATCTTTAGGCAGACAGTAACCGCCGTAGCCAAAAGAGGGATTGTTATAATGGTTACCAATTCGTGGATCGAGGCAAACACCTTCGATGATCTGACGACTGTTAAGTCCAAGGCTCTCAGCATAGCTGTCCAGTTCATTGAAGTAAGCAACACGCATTGCCAGATAGGTGTTGGCAAAGAGCTTGATGGCTTCCGCTTCTGTTGAGTCGGTAAAGAGCGTCGGAATATCTTTTTTCGTCGCCCCCTCCTGCAACAGTGCCGCAAAGCGCTCTGCACGCTCAGAGCGTTCGCCAATCACGATTCGTGATGGATGCAGGTTATCGTAAAGTGCGCGACCTTCACGCAAGAATTCTGGCGAGAAAATAACGTTATCGATACCGTACTTCTCTTTAACCGACTGGGTAAAACCAACCGGAATGGTGGATTTAATGATCATGACCGCATCTGGATTGAACTCAATGACATCACGGATGACCGACTCAACGCTTGAGGTATTAAAATAGTTGGTTTTGGGATCGTAATCTGTAGGGGTGGCGATAATCACATATTCTGCCCCCACGTAAGCATCACGCTTGTCAGTCGTTGCGCGGAAGTTTAACGGCTTCGTTGCCAGATACTCTTCAATCTCTTTATCTACAATCGGGGACTGCTTCTTATTGAGCATGTCCACTTTGGCCTGAACGATATCTAGCGCGACCACTTCGTGATTCTGAGCAATAAGAATACCGTTGGAGAGACCTACATAACCTGTACCGGAAATAGTTATTTTCATTTGCGAGTAACTTCTGTAAGTGAACTGATAAGATGACCCGAGGACCATCATGATAACCAATGACTGTTGGGCTTTTTACCTCCTGCCTTGTGGGACTGTCAAGGCGAAGCCAGAGGATTAGCACGTCTCGAGACAACATTCAGACTACTTCGAACATTTGGTGATTATTTTGATGTAAAAAAAACCCGGAGAATATCTCCGGGCTTGCATACAACCTGAGGTTAAATCAGATTAATCCAGCCATTCCGTGTGGAACACACCTTCTTTATCAGTACGCTTGTAAGTATGTGCGCCGAAGTAGTCACGCTGTGCCTGAATCAGGTTAGCAGGCAGTACGGCCGCACGGTAGCTGTCGTAGTAGGCTACTGCAGCAGAGAAGGTCGGAACCGGGATACCGTTCTGCACAGCGTAGGCAACCACGTCACGCAGCGCCTGCTGGTATTCGTCCGCAATTTTCTTAAAGTACGGTGCCAGCAGCAGGTTGGCGATACCGGCGTTTTCAGCATAGGCATCGGTGATTTTCTGCAGGAACTGCGCACGAATGATGCAGCCCGCGCGGAAGATCTTCGCGATTTCACCATAGTTCAGATCCCAGTTATTCTCGTCTGATGCCGCACGCAGCTGAGAGAAGCCTTGCGCGTAAGAAACGATTTTCCCCAGGTACAGTGCACGACGCACTTTCTCAACGAACTCCGCTTTATCACCTGCTGGTTTAGCCTGCGGGCCTGACAACACTTTAGATGCCGCAACGCGCTGCTCTTTCAGAGAAGAGATGTAACGCGCGAAGACAGATTCGGTGATCAGAGACAGCGGTTCGCCCAGATCCAGAGAACTCTGGCTGGTCCATTTGCCGGTGCCTTTGTTCGCTGCTTCATCCAGAATCACATCAACCAGGTATTTACCCTCTTCATCTTTCTTCGTGAAGATATCTTTGGTGATGTCGATCAGGTAGCTGTTCAGCTCGCCTTTGTTCCACTCGGTGAAGGTTTCCGCCAGCTCTTCATTGGTGAGGTTCAGGCCGCCTTTCAGCAGAGAGTATGCTTCCGCGATCAGCTGCATATCGCCGTATTCGATGCCGTTGTGCACCATTTTCACATAGTGACCTGCACCGTCCGCACCGATATAGGTTACGCAAGGCTCACCATCTTCAGCCACGGCTGCGATTTTGGTCAGGATAGGTGCAACCAGTTCGTATGCATCTTTCTGGCCGCCAGGCATGATAGATGGGCCTTTCAGCGCGCCCTCTTCACCACCGGAAACACCGGTGCCGATGAAGTTGAAGCCTTCAGCAGACAGTTCACGATTACGACGAATGGTGTCCTGGAAGAAGGTGTTACCGCCATCAATGATGATGTCGCCTTTTTCGAGGTAAGGCTTCAGGGAGTCGATAGCAGCATCGGTACCTGCACCTGCTTTCACCATTAACAGGATACGACGAGGCGTTTCCAGAGACTCAACGAACTCTTTCACCGTATAGAAAGGAACCAGTTTCTTGCCTGGGTTCTCGGCAATCACTTCTTCGGTCTTATCACGGGAACGGTTGAAAACGGAAACGGTATAGCCACGGCTTTCGATGTTGAGCGCCAGATTGCGCCCCATAACAGCCATACCGACAACACCGATTTGTTGTTTGGACATTACGTACTCCTGTCAGGTGTGGATACGCCAGCGGATTCTTCCCGGCGATACAAAGTGTAAACATGTTAACTTAAAATTTATTGCGATGAACAGTAGCCATGTAAACTTCTTGTCCCATCTGTTTAACCTTAAGTGCACATTTCGGAAAACATTTCAGACCAAAAAATGTTACGCAGCGGGGCATACTGAATTACCATCTGAATTAATTGCAATTTACACGTTCTCCGATCGCCTTCAATTTCAGCAAACTTTTAAAACATGTTTACGAAACATGTACATAACGCTTTTCAGATGCCATAGAAAATGTTTGCTAAACAATGTTCTATTATCATTTTGACTAAAATGTACTACTTTTAATTCAGGAAGGTAGACTAATTTATAACCTGCATTTTTTGCTCTGATGCAAATGTCAATATCTTCACAGTACATAAAAAATTGCTCATCGAACCCATTGATTTGATTAAAAACCGAGCATTTCATCCCTAAAAAAGAACCGGCGCACCAGTCAACAACCTGATGAGTGTTAATATCAGAGCGATCTATTATACTTTTATTATAACCAAGAAAATACGAAGTAAAGAAGTTAACTAATTTGGGAAAATGTCTGACTGAGGGATCTCGTACAGTCAAATTCTGATCTTTGTAGAGATCAGCTGTAAAGAGATCATATTTTTGGCATGCAAGTATTCCACTTAATTGTTTAAGCGTGTCAGCATCGACCAATACGTCTGGATTGAGAAATAAGAAATAATCTTCCTGAACGTCAACGCAATAATCTTCAATTATCTTTGCAACAGCATGATTGTTATTGCGTGAAAACCCCGAACGCTCAAGAGATGGAATATAACAAATCTTTTCGCTCGCGCAAAACTCTCGCAACCCCAGGCTATTTACATTATCTTTTATGTATATTCTAAATAGAGAGCTCGCATCAAACTCAGATTCATTAATTTTATTAATTAATGACTTGATATAATCATCATGAAAATGACTTACTACTATTATGTGTATCATAATAATTTTCTGACTGCATCTGACATTGCACGGAAATATACCTTCAGGTATTCAATGTTTTTACTTTTAAAAAGTAAAATCATTTGATGCACAAAAGAAAAAACAATTTCCCGAATAGCTAATAGCTTTGGAATGTGAGGCATTTTCAACATAAAAACACCATTCCTGACTCGATAATAACGACGCCATGCAGAGTGAACAGGAATAACAAACCCCAACATTTCAATATGAGCATCACCTATTTCATGCTGCATAATGACATTTGGAGTAATAAAGATTTTAAAACCATGGCTAATAACTCTTAAACACCATTCAGTATCAACATAATCAATGAAAAGTGAATCGTCCATAAGGTTGTCTAACAATAAAACCTTATTATCGACAAGACATCCTGAGGCAATAATACATGACACTTCAACAGGTTTAGATGATGTTATATCGGGAATGATTTTAGTGCGTAAGCCATGCCTGGACATTCTAATTACAGGATATATTTTTTTATAGCGGCTATCCTGCAGTGTTGGTCCGAGAGCAGCAATTTTGTAACTCTGCTTAAGAGATACAAAATCTTCGACCATTTTGCTGACAAAATCTTCAGCTATACTGCTATCTTGATCAAAGAATAATGTAAAATCTCCGCCAAGAGTTAGAGCATGGCGGATACCTTTGTTTTGAGCAGCGGCAATACCAATATTATCAGAAAGGGACAAAAGCTCAACGTTAGAGCAGGAAGCCTGTAGCCTGGAAATATCCTCAATATTTTCACTACCATTGTCGACGATAATAGTTCGATAGGATTGTGTCTCTAACTGAGAGACCAGTGACGATAGATTGGTTGTTACAGGATTAAAGGTTACAACAATTGCTATAACCTTGTGTGGCTGAGAATTATCCCTGCTTGTCATCAGTGCAACCATTTGCCATGATTTGCTCAATTTTATTACTATTACCCCAGATAGCTGGAGAGTCATAGGCACGAGCTGGGAATACATTATAAACTGGTTTAATTTTGAGTCTATGCTGTTCTATAAACTCTTCTACTGCTGTACGTAAACTTTTCGGTTTGCCGCTACTGCAGTTAATCACTCCAGCAACCTCTGTCTGGATAGTCGCTGTCGCGATTTGTTTTGCAAGGCATTCAACGTCGATAAAATCATACAGCATTTCTCCACTATTAAGTGGGAAAGTTTCTTTACCGGCATCTTCTGCAGCCATTATTTTTGAGAAAATTGAATTACTGTTTCTGTCATCACCAGTTATGTAATACATACGCAGCCATTTTAATGAAATTCCGGCCTTTTCCATTTCATAAGTGCAGATCTGACGTAAGAAATTTTTCGCGATTCCATAAGGGTTACTAGGATTACAAGCCGTCTTTTCAGTAATCTCCCCAACATGATAACCTATTTCATGCATGGTTCCGGCCACTGAAATATTTTGTACACCAGCGCTAATCAAGGCTTTTAAAAATCGATAGTGGTTCATAACATTAGCGATATGACCCTGGTCGTGATGGTTAAAACCAGCACTCCAGGCTAGATGAAGCACAGCATCAAAGTCAGAGAAAACTTCAATGATTTTGTCATCACTCGCATCTAAAATATCCATTTCAATAACTTCCGATGTAATCGTATTTCTTGAACCGGGATATGTTATTGCGACAACATCGTGATGCATTGAAGTCAATGCTTTCACGACATGTTTACCTATGTAACCACCAGCACCAGTAACAGCAATTTTCATAATCAGTTATTCTTCTTAAATTTTACAAGTTTATAGGCTTTTTTCGTTAAACGATATGGACCATATAGCGTTTTAGCCATACGAGGATATTTATCCCAAACCGTACGTCTGAACGAACTAAACAGCAGTCTTGAACATCCGCTTAATACAGCAAGGAAATCCGGTTTACCCGATTTAGTTTCGGTAAACAACCTAAGCAAGCTTGAATATTGCCAGTAAACGTCACCATTAGGCAGGGCAGACATAATTTTCTGATGCTTAAATTCTAACTTAGCATAATTCTTTTCTGCTTGAGTAGGTGTCATTACACTATAAACACTAAATCCTTCATTTTTTGCTACATAACTAATAATGCGCTCAAGAACATGTGATAAACTACCATCGACATGCGCTGGCTCAGCATTAAAATCTGTCCATTTCCAGTTATGTTCAAATAAAGGACGTAAAGCAGCGGGCCTAAACCAGAACATCGTCCCATATACTGCAACAGGAGTGTCATCATCCAATGGAACAACAACGCCAAGCTTCTTACATAATTCACTTGTTGGCCAATAGTTTGCAAACCAGGCATGACCCATTGTAGGGAAACCGATGTGAACAAGCGGTGGACAAATTACTCCTATATCATTACGCTTGTTCATCAAACCAATAACGTTGGTGATATATTCTGGTGACCCGAGAAGGTTCTCATAGAGATGTTTTTTAAACGAATCAGCACGTGCAAATCCATTCTGCGGGGATTTTTTCGAGTGTAAGCGACAGATATAATCATATTTATCACTGGTACCAATGTCCTTAAATGTGATAAATAATGAGGACATATCACGTCCTCTGTTTTCCTCAACGACACGAATCTCAACATACTGCCCGATACCTTTCGTTTTTTCTCTTAGTATGGATGCATCTTTTTCGCTTGAGGTTGAAATATACAAATCATATTTATAAGGAATATTTTTTATATAAGAATAAATTTCTTCCCACATATCTGAATAAAATACATGAGCAAGAACAGCAATTTTTGGTTCCGGATTCTCTACGTTGTTATACTCTGGAGAAGGATAATTATCAGGCAAGATCCTTAACTGTTCCAGATTTGTGTAAAGAATGCGTGGTTTTACTGTGCGATTAATATTTTGATTGATAAGACCAATATCGTAATCACTTGTCTTCTCGATGGTCTCCACTGCTCCGCGTAGATCTACACAGTTAATGTCAAGCCACATTGGATCATGGAAAAATAAACGACGTTTAAGAATTGGACATCTATTTTCAATAGTTCGCTTAACATCAATGAATGTTGGGTAATCTGATGGGTAGTTATCATTGCTTATATAAACAGATGATGTGAAGCCCATTGCCTGGAAATGAGACGTAAAGCGTGATTCATGACTTAAAACAGAATCAGTATAACTATTAATCATTGGCATATCTTGCCAATATTTTTTAAACTCAATGGAGTTTAACATTTTCTTGCGAATTGCAATAAAATGAGATTGTATATGACGAGGCAAGACTCCAGTTCCTGTAAACGGATTTGGAACCATTTCGTTATGTTCGCTAATCCCCCAGAAATCACACGCCCTGCTATCCATTTCATTGAAAAGTTCGGAAAACGGGAAAATAGGGGCAAAGAAGGTGTAATTGAGTAAAATAACCTCATCGTATTTACTGGCTAATTCATCATAGCCAATAGTTTCCATTCCTTCTTTGTAACCCCAAACATCGAAGCCCACATTTTCTCGGCAGAAAACAGTAGCCCCAATCTTTTCAAGCTTTGCCCTTCCTGCGACGGTCATTTTCGAATTCGAAACAACAACAATATCTTCGACAAATTCCTTTAATGCAGTTAGCTTGGTTGGGATATAATCATCAACTTCACCAAATTCGTCATAAAAAAGATAAAAGGCAATCCTGCGCATTAAACATTACCACTCATTTTTTCAAATATTGATTAATAATTTCATCAGGCTTGCCATCAGCAATGATATTACCATGGTCAACCCAAATAACTCGATTGCAAAGTTCAAGCAAAAGATCCATTTGGTGAGAAACAAACACCATAATATTGGAATCTTCTATCATCGCTTTCATTCTTGCCTGTGCTTTTTTGATAAAATCGGCATCACCGCCAGCGAAAAGTTCATCAAGAATTAGAATATCAGGCTGAGTCGCGGTAGCGATTGAGAACGCCAGCTTCATATACATACCAGTCGAATAATATTTTACCGGCGTGTCAATAAATTGTTCAAGCTCAGAGAAGTTAATGATGTCTGGCTCAATTTCTTTCAATCTTTTTAAATTATAACCAAGAATCGTTCCATTGAGGTAAATATTTTCTCTACCACTCAACTCCGGATTAAAACCTGCACCGATCTCAAGTAGTGGTGCTACTTTACCTTTTATATCAATCGTACCACTCGTTGGCGTATAAATTTTGCACAAAATCTTCAATAAAGAGCTCTTACCTGCTCCATTGTGTCCAATAATGCCTAATCTATCACCGTGGTTAATTTCCAAATTTATATTATTTAGAGCTAAAAAGGTATCATTTTTTTTCTGATGAGTTCCGGAGAATAAATCAGCGAACAACTCTTTTAAACTTGAATTTTTATTGTGATGCAGTGCAAACTGCAATCCAACATTTTTAAGAACTATTTCAGAATTCATATTTACAACCTAAATATAACTTTTGCGTCATTGCGTCTAAAATAGATGATACCGAAGACAATACTCAGCAACGAACAAACAGAGCATATTATTAGCGATTGAGTTTCAGGTAAGGTTCCTGAATAAATTGGCGAACGGAAGAGGTCAATATAATATACAAGTGGATTCCATGTAAATATCACATGGAACTTTTCTGGTATAGCAGTTATCGGATAAATGATTGGTGTGGCAAAATATAATGCTTGTAATACAACCCCAATAAGATATTGTACGTCCCTATAATAAACAGTCACAATTGAAAGTATAAACGTGACACCAAGGGAAAACATAACCAAAAGCAGAAATGCAACGGGCAGGAAAAATAGAGCAGACGATATTTTAGCACCCAAGATCAAAGCTATAATAAACAAGCAAGCAGTGCTAAGCAATGAATCCACCAATGTTGAGATAACTACGGATATTACAAACAATTGTTTTGGTAGATATATTTTTTTAAACAAAGATTCATTCGCCAGTAATGCTCCCCCCCCCTGGTTAAGAGAGTTAGAAAAAACTGACCAGGGTATCATCGCGGCAAATAAAAATATAGCGTATTCATTAACCTGAAACTTCATTACCAGCGAAAATACCACTGCGATAATCGCCATATTTAGTAATGGATTCAGTAAGGTCCAGAGAAATCCAAAGAAAGTCCTTCTGTACCTCATAGTAATCTGTTGATGAATTAGTTGTCTTAAAACTTGTCGATACTCAACTATCTCATTAATAAACGAATTCATAATTTTTTACTTTCATCAATTAGAGCACGAACACTTTGTTCAAAGCCTTGTGAAAAACAGGAACGTTTGTAACCAAACTTTTCAATTTTATCGCAATTTAAAACACTATATTTGGGTCTCCTGGCGATGGCTTTATATTCTGCAGTACTAATTGGTTCAACTTTAGATTGTGAAAATGTTATAGCTGCAGCGATTTTATTGGCAAAATCATACCAACTCATTACAGTATCACCGCTGTAATGATAGAGACCAGGTTGGAGTGTTCCTTCTTTGATTATATCAATAATTAAATTTGCAATATCCGGCGCATATGTAGGCGCGCCAACCTGATCGTATACAACTTTAATATCTTTATTTTTCTCAACCAAATTAAATATGGTTTTTAAAAAATTCTTCCCATATTCACTATATACCCAAGATGTTCTTATTATAATAGCACCAGCATGATTTTTAAGAACCTCCAGTTCCCCCTTGTGTTTTGTACTGCCGTATACGTTAAGTGATTTTACGGGGTCTTTCTCGGTATACGGTTCACTGCTGTTACCATCGAAAACATAATCTGTGGAAACATGGATAAGTTTAGCACCATACTTTGATGATGCCTGAGCGACATATTTAGCGCCTAAATTATTCACGTTTTCAGAAAAATCAACATTAGTTTCAGCATCATCAACGGAAGTGAAAGCAGCAGTATTTATTACGACATCAGGCTTAAAATCAGAAATGACATTATAAACATTGCGTTCGTTAGCAATATCGAGAAATATTTTATCTGCCGCTAGTAAAATCCAGTCTTGCGGGATACGTCTGCTAAGACTTTGTCCTAACTGACCTTGCGCTCCGGTTAGCAGTACTCTCATTTATAAAGATTCGCCAAAGTAAGACCTTTTTTATCCTTTTCAGAAAGTTTTGGATTGGTCACGGGCCATTCAATACCGACCTCTTCATCATTCCAAAGCAAACATCCTTCATGTTCCGGATAATAATAATCAGTACACTTATATTCAAAGTCGGCGGTATCCGTGAGAACGCAAAAACCATGCGCGAGTCCAGGTGGGATCCAAAGTTGATTTTTATTCTCGGCTGAGAGTTCAACGCCAACCCATCGGCCATAAGTTTTTGAATCCGGGCGAATATCAA
The DNA here is from genome assembly GCF_000805795.1 of Enterobacter sp. FB. Taxonomy (NCBI): domain Bacteria; kingdom Pseudomonadati; phylum Pseudomonadota; class Gammaproteobacteria; order Enterobacterales; family Enterobacteriaceae; genus Enterobacter; species Enterobacter sp. FB. The sequence goes on from NZ_JSZC01000013.1 coordinate 2,203,358, forward strand.
CAGCAACATCAAATACTGCACCACTTACAACACGAACTAATTTACCCTGTGGATTATTTTTTTGAAAATGTAGACCACGAAGGACATCTTTAGTTGAACGTGAATGATTATCCTGCACGAAGTCGAGATCTATATTGAGCATTTCTTGGTAACGTTTCTTCTCAAAGGTTTCCAGGAAAAAACCACGTTCATCCCCAAAAACTCTTGGCTCAATAATTTTCACGTCGTGTATAATTGTATCAATGACTTTCACGAAACTGCCCCTTCATAAGAAATTATTTATAACACTTGATTGTTGCGTTTAGACACAATCCCTGCAGATGTTTTCTTTCCTTAGTGAATTCAATTTTGGCAGGTTTCATATGTATTTCTTTCAATTCTAATATCAATATATCTATTGATATAACATATCGAAATTGCCAAATAATATATCTCCCTGAGTAAATTAAACGATAACTTTAACAGCAGGGAGCCAAATATTATTTATTCGCTAATTAATACTTTGAGATAACGGCCATATTCAGTTTTAGCAAGCTTCTTAGCTTGTTCCTCAACCTGGTCCTTGCTCATCCATCCATTACGATAAGAAATTTCCTCAAGGCAAGCCACTTTCATCCCCTGACGTTTTTCAATGGTATGAATAAATTGGGAAGCCTCGACCAGGCTGTCGTGAGTACCCGTATCCAGCCATGCAAAACCACGCCCCAGCAATTCAACCTGCAATTTCCCCTGCTCGAGATACATCTGGTTAAGGGTCGTAATTTCAAGTTCACCACGGGCGGAAGGTTTAACCTGTTTGGCCATTTCGACTACATGCTTATCGTAGAAATAGAGACCGGTCACCGCCCAGTTTGATTTTGGTTTTAACGGTTTCTCTTCGATGGACAGCGCTTTGTAGTTCTCATCGAATTCAACCACGCCAAACCGCTCAGGATCCTGCACCTGATAACCAAAGACCATTGCTCCGCTGGTCATTTGTGAAGCCGCTTCCAGTTTCTTACCGAAGCTCTGACCAAAGTAAATATTATCACCCAGCACCAGAGCACAAGGTTCATTATTGATAAACTCTTCACCAATAATAAATGCCTGCGCCAGGCCATCCGGGGATGGCTGAACCGCGTAAGATAAGCTAATCCCAAATTGCGAGCCATCGCCTAACAGGCGTTTGAACGAAGGCATATCTTCCGGGGTAGTAATGACCAAAATCTCACGGATACCTGCCAGCATCAGTACAGAAATTGGGTAGAAAATCATTGGCTTATCATAAACAGGAAGCAACTGTTTAGATACACCTTGCGTAATCGGATAGAGACGGGTTCCGGAACCACCAGCAAGTACAATACCTTTCATCATATTTTCCTTTATTATTCCGCCAGTCCCAGACGTTCGCCCGCATAGGAGCCATCCATTACCCGCTTCCACCAGCTTTCGTTGCTCAAATACCACTCAACCGTTTTACGGATACCTGACTCGAAGGTTTCCTGAGGCACCCATCCCAGATCGTTTTTAATTTTGCTGGCATCAATGGCGTAGCGCAGGTCGTGTCCCGGACGGTCGGTTACATAGGTAATAAGATCGGCGAAGTGAGTAATGCCTGCAGGCTTATCGGCAATAATTTCATCCAGAATGGTGCAAATTGTCTTCACGACTTCAATATTTTTACGCTCATTGTGACCACCGATATTGTAGGTTTCGCCCACAGTACCTTCAGTTACCACTTTGTATAACGCGCGTGCATGATCTTCGACAAACAGCCAGTCGCGAATCTGCTCACCGTTCCCGTACACAGGAAGCGGTTTACCTGCCAGAGCGTTCAGGATAATAAGCGGAATCAGTTTTTCCGGGAAGTGGTATGGACCGTAGTTATTCGAACAGTTCGTCACCAGCGTTGGAAGACCGTAGGTACGACGCCACGCGCGCACTAAATGATCGCTGGATGCTTTAGAAGAGGAGTAAGGACTGCTTGGCGAATATGGCGTGGTCTCGGTGAACAGCGGAAGATCGCTACCGGCAGGTACTTCATCGGGATGCGGCAAGTCGCCATACACTTCATCGGTGGAGATGTGATGGAAACGAAACGCCGATTTGCGGCCTTCGTCCAGTTGAGACCAATACTGACGCGAAGCCTCCAGCAATACATAGGTACCGATAATGTTGGTTTCGATAAAGGCTGCAGGGCCTGTGATTGAACGGTCTACATGGCTCTCGGCGGCAAGATGCATTACAACATCAGGCTGATGCTCAGCGAAAATGCGCGACATAGCACTGCCGTCACAGATGTCAGCCCGCTCAAAGGCATAACGGGGATCATTTTCGATTTCTGACAGAGATTCCAGGTTCCCTGCGTAGGTTAATTTATCTACGTTAACGACAGAATCCTGAGTGTTATTAATAATATGACGAACTACTGCAGATCCAATAAAACCTGCACCACCAGTAACAAGTATTTTCACGAGACTATTCCGTATTGCATCGCCATGTTAAATCGCGAACATTATTTTTGAGTGGTTACCTTGCAACGCGCCAAATTTAAAACACGCTACCGCCCCTGGCTCTCCAGCTACCAGTGCACTGAAAACAATAAAAATGTTAGCTACTATGCAATGAGAACCAGTGCCTGTTGTTATCAAATAGGCACAGAATGCTAATCTGATATTCTCCACTTAAATAGGTTTGAAGACAAGGGAAAATCTCAGACTAAACCATCGTGTCTACACTCAGCAAAAAGTGCCTTAGGCATTGATTCTATTACAATAAAAAAGGTAGCAAGAGTAATTACAGAAGCTGGAACAGCCCCCTTGTACTCGTTGCTACCCGGTTCATTTGTTAAGGATTTGACTTACTGTTCCAGAAGTTTCTCAATTCTCTTTCGGAACTTCGCCCCTTCCTTCAGGTTGCGCAGTCCATAGTTCACGAACGCCTGCATATAACCCATTTTCTTACCGCAGTCATAGCTCTCACCGGTCATCAGCATCGCATCGACAGACTGCTTCTTCGCCAGCTCGGCAATCGCATCGGTGAGCTGGATACGATCCCAAGCGCCTGGCTCGGTTTTTTCCAGTTCCGCCCAGATATCGGCATTCAGAACATAACGCCCCACTGCCATCAGGTCCGAATCCAGCGTCTGCGGCTGATCCGGTTTTTCGATGAACTCAACGATGCGGCTCACCTGCCCTTCCGTTTCCAGCGCTTCTTTGGTCTGAATTACGGAGTACTCGGAGAGATCGCCTTTCATGCGCTTCGCCAGCACCTGGCTACGGCCCGTTTCGTTGAAACGTGCCACCATTGCCGCCAGGTTGTATCGCAGCGGATCGGCAGACGCGTTATCAATAATGATATCCGGCAGCACAACGATGAACGGGTTATCACCCACCACCGGACGGGCACACAGAATAGAGTGACCCAGACCCAGCGGCTGCGCCTGACGCACGTTCATGATGGTCACGCCCGGCGGACAAATAGACTGCACTTCCGCCAGCAGCTGACGCTTAACGCGCTGCTCAAGCAACGCTTCGAGTTCGTAAGAGGTGTCGAAGTGGTTTTCTACCGCATTCTTGGACGAGTGCGTAACCAGGACGATTTCTTTGATCCCTGCAGCAACTATCTCGTCGACAATGTACTGAATCATTGGCTTATCGACGATCGGCAGCATCTCTTTAGGAATGGCTTTTGTGGCGGGCAGCATATGCATGCCCAAGCCTGCTACCGGAATGACTGCTTTCAAATTAATCATTATTTCTTCCACCTTAAAATGGTTGACGAATTATAGCTCTTAAACCTGTTTTCGCCAGCATGATTTGCCGTAATCCTGAAGCAATGTTACGCCTTAGCATCACATATTTCTGTAGTTGTAATCTGATTCGATCGCGCTTATGTGCCAGGAATCGTCTTAAAACAGATTATTGTCGATTATCTGTGCGGCAGCGCAAAGTTCAGCCTTTCCACATTCACCACCTGCTGGTCGACCCGGTCAATATCCACCGAGCTTTGCCCCTTCTCGTTCACAGCTTTGATGTTCGCCAGCGAAAGCAGCGTCTCGTCTTTCGCCATAAATTTACCTCGTACATCCTTGCGCAGATCGAAGTTGATCTTCAGGGCAGGACCCACGGCGGCTTCCTGCATCACATTGATATTACGTAAGAAAAGATGCTGCGGCTTGTTGTGCAGTTCCAGCGTTGCGCGCTGCATTTCCACATTGGTAATCGCCACAAACGACGTCGCATTACCGGATGAAATCTGTATTCCGCGCAATTTATAGGCGAGCTGGCGGTTATCGAGATGAATATTATTGAGCTTGAAGTTCTGCGGGATGGACAAATAATCGCCTTTTATGACCCCATAGCCGATTAACATTCCCGCGCTGTTGACCATGTCGACATTATCAATAATGAAATTATCACAGCCATAAACCGCCACCGTGGCGTTGTCTATTCCCGCCTTTTTACTGAAGTCTGGGGTGATATTTTTGGCCTTAATATTGCGGATAACAAAGTGTTTCCCGTTTTCCACGTGCACCAGCTGGCGACAGTTGCTGCCGGTGATGTTGGCCACCACGAAGTTCTTAACGGTTTGCTTTTCCGGGTAGTCGTTGTCGTAGGTGCTCCCGGCAAGGCCAATGCCGATGCCCCAGTTGATCTTGCCGTTAGTGCAGTTGATGTTGTCGATGACATGGTCGGAGATCAGGATATTGCGATCGTTGATGGCAACGTTCCATTCGATCGCATCGCCCTGCAGATGGCTAAATTTGCTGTTGGTGATGCGGGCGCCGTCCACCTGGTTGTGGAAACCCTGGCGCAGGATGGCGTAATTGGCCTGACTCACGCTGATGTTATCAATCACCAGATTGCGCATCACGCTCGGTTTCTTACCGCCGATGTAGATTTGCGTCACAGGACCAAAACCGCTCATGGCCAGCCCTTTGATGACGCAGTCGGAGCCACGTACATCGAGAGTGATATTCTCTGTCCGTCCCTCGCCTTCCCCTATCACTTTGCTGCCTTCCTGCAGAACAAAGCGGCCGCGGCCATTGCCGGTTAACGCCCCGCGAATCAGCAGCGTTTTACCGTCGGGAATGAAAATACCCGTGTTGATGTTTTCACAGGTCAGCCCGGCAGGGACAACGACCGTGTCCCCGTCATTAAACGCCTGCTTAAAGGCCGCGATCCAGTCGTTGTTATTGTACTGATTAACAGAGACCGTTCTTCCGCTCGCCGCCCGCGCAATGCGGGACGACAGCAGCGGCGTAGCCGCCAGAACGGACAGAGACGAGACAAAGGTGCGTCGGGTAATCTTTTTCAGCATACATCCTCGGCGTTACAACGTTTGCAGCAGGCTGGCTAACTGACGGTTAATCACCTGCTGGTTAAAATCGGCTTCAACTTTTTGTCGGGCATTATGGAGCACGGGCTCCAGCGCCTGCTGGTCGATATCGCTGAAGGCAGCTAAGCGATCGGCGAGCGCCATGGCGTTATTCTCCGGCACCAGCCAGCCGGAATGGTCAGACTTAATCAGCTCCGGGATCCCGCTGTGAATGGTCGAGACCACAGGTATCCCGACGGCCATCGCCTCCATCAGCGCCACCGGAATGCCCTCCATATCGCCATCGGCTCCCGTTACGGAAGGCAGCAGGAACACATCTGCCTCATCGAGCATCGCCTTGACCTCGTGGCTCGGCTTGAAGCCCGGCATCTCTACGACATCTTCCAGCTGATACTGTTCGATCAGCGTGCGCAGACGACGCTCCCACGGCCCAATCCCGAGAATGCGGTAGTGGAAATCCACCCCGCGCGCTTTCAGCTGGCGGCAGGCTTCAATCGCCACATGCAGGCCTTTCTTCTCGGTCAGACGCGCGACGGAGATGATCTGCAGCGGCTTGCCCGGCACCTTCACCGGACGGCGGGTAAAGCGCGTTAAATCCACGCCCATGCGCGACACGGCAATTTTCTCTCCCGGGCAGCCCATGCTTTTCAGGCGTCCGGCCCACAGTTCGCTGATGGGCAGCATCATGTCGCCGCGGCGGAAAAGCTGCTGGTACTCCGGCGTATAATGGTTCAGCACTTCACGGCTGGAGATGTCGATACCGTGGAAAATGGTCGCAATTTTACCGTCAATCACGCCCAGTTCGCGTAACTTCGCGGCGGTCACGCCTGCCGGGCCAAAGTGTGCGATAAACACGTCAGCACGATACGGCTGCGCCGTTTGCCCGCAGATGGCCGAGAGAATTAAATTGCGTGATTCCGACCCATAGCGGGAAACATTCAACGCCCGCCACGTCGACGCGCGATGGATCCCACGTAAGGTCTGGCTGGCACGGTGGCGCAGCTTGCTCAGCTTCCCGGACGGCTCGTCCTGCAGCCAGCGGGTTTTTGCCTCCAGCCCATACTGGGTATACGCCGCATGGGTGTTTTGGGTATCGCCCTTTTGCAGGGCGATAATCTCCACGTCATATCCCATATCGATAAACGCGGTGATTTGGTTCAGAACAAACGTTTCGGACGACAGCGGAAATTTCAGTAAGAAGAAACCAACCTTCATTTCCCCTCCCGCACGCGGTCAAGTACCGATTTCACCATCCCAATGCCCTTCTCGCGCTCGGCTTTCACCGCCACCGCCAGACGTTCATTGATCGCAGGCAGCTGGCCGAGCGTGTCCCCGACCATCGCACCGAGCGATCCGTCCAGCAGATGACGGATATCCACCGCCATTTCCGGCATACCGAGCTGCTGCATAATGCCCGCGGACTTGTGCTCGTAGTTAATGGCGATGGCTGGCGTGCCAAAGTTCATGGAGATAATGGCCGAGTGCAGTCGGGTGCCCACCGTCAGGTCGCAGGCGGAGAGCAGCTTGCCCATCTCCAGGTCGTTCAGCTCGTCCATCACCACGTGATAGCGTGACGGGTCATTGACCAGGTTGCGCAGGTTCAACGCCACCATGCGGTCATCTTTGTTGTAGCTGTCAATACCGGTACAGGTGGACAGCGCCAGCACCTGATAGCCGCTGTCCAGCACGCGGTTCACCACGTCGGCGAATGCTTGCTCATACGCCGCCTGCGTCGTGCCTAAACGTTTATCGAATGGCGCCAGCTCGCGCAGGGTGATCGCGACGGTTTTCTGTTTCGCCGTCACGTCGAGCCAGTGCTGCACCGCGTAGCTCGGCTGGAAGCTGTCGTCCTGGTGATCCACCAGCCAGGCGGTGTCCACGCCGTGCTCAACTTTTGACGTATCAATCTCGCTGCGCTTCATCATGTCAAGGCTGACCGACTCACGCAGGATCAGGGCATCGCAGTGGCCAAACACATAGTTCGCCAGCTGGTTAAACTGCGGATCCTGGAAAGGCCCCACGCTGTGGCCAATCATAAATAGCGGCTTTTTCGCCATGAACGTACAAAGCGCATGCTCAAACTGCGGCACGCCGTAGAGATCGACGAAGAACGAACCGCCGACCTGGATAATGGCGTCATAGCCGGACAGCAGACGAACAAAGTCGGTAAAGCCCTGAGCGATGGCGATGTTGCGCAGCTTGCCGGTATCGGTCACCCGGGAAAGCAGCACCTGATGCTGGTAGCGACGACGCAGTACTTTCTTCACGCGGCCCATCACGCCCGCGGCGTTGTTATGCTGTTTCATCTGGCTGTAAAGCGGATCGCCCATCACCGGGCGGTTCAGTAACCAGGATGAGCTGACAGGATAACGGCTCATCACGTCCACTTCGGTCTCAGGCTTAAGGGTGTTAATTGCATCCAGTAAACCGCGCAGGATGGCGCTGTCGCCACGGTTGCCGCAGGTATGGTTGCCAAGAATTAATAATTTCATAATGGCCTCTTAAATAACTAGCCTGCGCGAAGCAGCGTTTTCATTTTTTCGTTACGGCAAAACTGGCGCTTCATCTCAACGACCAGCGCATTGCGCGACAGCACGATCATCACGACGAAGGCCAGCGCCCCCGCGGCAACCTGCACCGCCAGCAGCGCGGCCAGCGGCAGATGCCCGCTGAGGATAATGCCCAGGCCGTAGCTCACCGCCAGGGTCGGCAATGAGAGATAGAACGGCAGCCACAGGCTCAGGATGTACTGACGGTAGCTGGAGCCCAGCACCGGTTTAATCATGATGAAGTAGCTCAGGACGGTATTGACGATCTGCACCAGCAGGAAGCCCAGCGTCACGCCAATAGCGCCCGCCATGTGCCCGCCGACGATAATTGCCGGAATAAACAGGAAGGTTTTGAATACGTTGAACTTAAAGCTGATGTCCACGCGCGCTTTTGCCATCAGCAGGGACCCAATCGGGTTTCCCACGGAGCGCAGCAGCCCCACCACGCACAGCAGCTGCAGGATCGGGATGATGCCGTTCCACTTCTCGCCAAACACCAGCGGTACGACGTTGCTGGACACCACCATCAACCCCAGCAGCACCGGGAAGTTGATGATCCCCACCACCGAAAGCAGCTTGTAGAAGTTGACGCACAGCTTTTCGGTGTCGTCCTGAATCTTGGCAAACGCCGGGAACAGCACGCGGGTGATTATTGGGTTCAGCTTCATCGGCGGCACCACCGCGACGTTGTAGGCCAGGTTGTAGCCCCCCGCCACGCTCGCGCCGAGAATACGTGCCAGCACCAGCGTCGAGAGGTTAGTGTTCACGTAGTTGATAATGCTGTCCGCCGTCAGCCACGCGCCAAAGCGCAGGTTGGACGAGACGGACGCAAGAGAGAAATGCAGTCCCGGGCGGTAAATTTTACGCCCAAAGTAGCCGAACAGCAGCGTACGCACGGCAGAGTTCACCAGGTAACCGAGGATGGCGGTCATCGCCAGCGGCCAGAAATGGGCGCTCACGACGGTAAAGGTAAAGCCCGCCAGCACGGCGCTGGTCTCGATCATGCCGATCTTGTTGAACTCCAGCTCTTTCTGCATCAGCGCGCGGAACTGCTGCCCGTGGGGGATCACCACGAACGCAAACGACAGCGTACGCATCAGCGGGGCGAGATCCGGGTTGTGCAGCACGCTGGCGATGGTATCGCTCAGCAGGAACACCAGCACAAACACGAAAATCCCCAGCCCCACGTTCAGCCAGTAAAGCGTGGTCAGCTCAAGATGGCTGATCTCTTTGCGCTGGATAATCGAGTTGGCGATACCAAAGTCAGACAGCGTATCGGCCAGCGCAATGATCACCAGCGAGACGGTCAGCAGGCCGAACTGGTGATTATCGATAATGCGCGCCAGCACCGTCATCTGCACCAGACCGAGGCCAATGATGACGATGGTCGCCATCGCTGACCACTTGGCGCCGCTGATGGTTTTTTCACGTAAGCTCATCTTAGTACGCCGCTTTGTTCACGAAACCTTTGAAAATGGTCAGAAAAACAATCTTGATATCGAACCAGAGGCTCCACTCGCGGATGTACTCCAGATCGAACTCGATGCGTTTTTCCATTTTTTCCAGCGTGTCGGTTTCGCCGCGCCAGCCGTTGATTTGCGCCCAGCCGGTGATGCCCGGCTTCACCTTATGGCGCAGCATGTAGCCTTCAATCAGCGAGCGGTACTGCTCGTTATGCGCCACCGCGTGCGGACGCGGGCCAACAATCGACATCCCGCCGGTAAAGACGTTGATAAACTGCGGCAGCTCGTCCAGCGAGGTGCGGCGCAGGAAGTTCCCCACGCGGGTGACGCGCGGATCGTTCTGCGTGGCCTGGGTCACCACCTTGTCGTTCTCCATCACCTTCATGGAGCGGAATTTCCACACCATAATCGGCTTACCGTCCATGCCGTAGCGGGTCTGACGGAAGATAACCGGTCCTGGCGAGCTCAGCTTCACCGCGAGGGCAATGCAGCACAGCACCGGGGAGATGAGCAGCAAAATCAGCGAAGAGAGCACGATATCTTCCAGACGCTTCAGCACGCGGTTAATACCGGACAGCGGCGTGTCGTACAGCGGTACGACCGGCACCCCGTTCACCTCTTCAATACGGGAGTGAAGAATGTTGAAGGTAAACACATCCGGGATCAGGATCACTGAACAGGTGGTATCCGCCAGCTCGCGCATCAGCTGCTTAATGCGGGATTCGTCTTTCATCTGCATGGCGATGTAGACGTTGTGAATTTTGCCGGCTTTGGCATCGTCAATCAGCTGATCGTAGTTGCCCGCCCAGTCGGCAGGCACGCCGCCAGGCTTTGCGTCGTGATAAATCCCGACCACTTCAAAGCCTAACCACGGCTCTTTGCGGAAGCTGTCGAGCAGCACTTTCCCAACCGGCAGATCGCCTGCCACCGCCACGAAGCGACGGTTATAGCCCCGGTTGCGCAGCCAACCCGCGCCAAAGCGGATCAGGGAACGGCACACCACCATGCCGACGCTGGTCAACAGATACCAGCTCAGATAGGTCACGAGGCGATTATCAAAATCATGGCTAAATGCCACCAGGCCTGCGCTGAAGATCAGGCTCAGGGTCCAGTTCTGCAGCAGCAGCATCAGTTCAGTGGTCATTTTGACGCCGCGCCACGAGCGGTAGAAATCGGTCATACCGCCGATCATTTGAAACACGACCAGCGCAATCAGGGCCATCAGCAGATGCATATATAAGAACGGCAGCCCGCTGATCCGACACACCGCCCACAATCCACCGACCATGATGGTGATATCAGAAAAACGCTGCACCATAGAGATTAACGATGCATTCGTTCTCGCTCGTTCGCGTTTTTTTAGATTCGTCATCGTTGTTCCTGTATTCGGTTTCCCCTCCCACCGGGAGGGGCAGTTATTACTGATTCAACAGCGCCAGAATGTCCTTCGTTCGGGCTTCCATCAGCGCGGTGTCAGCGCGGGACTCCACGTTCAGGCGCACCACCGGCTCGGTATTGGACGAGCGCAGGTTAAAGCGCCACTGCGGGAACGCCATGCTGATACCGTCGGTACGGTCAATTTCCAGCGCGTGGATGGCAAAGTGCTGCTCCACGCGGGCAATCGCCTCGGCAGGCTGTGCCAGCTTGCTGTTGATCTCTCCGCTCGCCGGGAACGCCGCCATACGGTCGCGCACCAGCTCGCCCAGGGTTTTCCCCTTCAGGCACAGCAGTTCAGTCACCAGCAGCCACGGGATCATCCCGCTGTCGCAGTAGGCAAAGTCACGGAAGTAGTGGTGGGCGCTCATCTCGCCGCCGTAGATGGCGTCTTCTTCGCGCATGCGCTCTTTGATGAAGGCGTGACCGGTTTTGGACATCACCGGCGTGCCGCCTGCGGCAGAAACCACGTCGACGGTGTTCCAGGAGAGGCGCGGGTCATGAATGATCTTCGCGCCAGGTTTTTTCTCGAGGAACGCTTCCGCCAGCAGGCCGACAATGTAGTAGCCCTCGATGAACTGCCCTTTCTCGTCGAACAGGAAGCAGCGGTCAAAATCGCCGTCAAAGGCGATACCCATGTCCGCGCCGTGTTCAATCACCGCGTTGCGGGTGTCGTCGCGGCACTCCGGCAGCAGCGGGTTAGGAATGCCGTTCGGGAAGTTGCCGTCCGGGGTGTTGTGCACTTTGACGAAGGTCACCGGCACGTTCAGCGCTTTAAAGCGCGCTTCAAGGGCATCGACCACCGGGCCAGCCGCACCGTTGCCGGAGTTAATCACCAGCTTCAGCGGCTTCAGGTTTGCCACGTTGATGTAGCCCAGCAGGTGGTCGATGTACTCTTTCTGCAGGTTGATTTTTTTGTAACTGCCGCGCTTCGCCTCGTTCACCGGCGGGAAATCGTTGGCTTCCGCCAGACGCTGCACGTCGCGCAGGCCGGTGTCGCCGCTGATAGGACGGGCGCCCTTGCGCACCAGCTTCATGCCGTTGTAATCCATCGGATTGTGGCTGGCCGTCACTTCAATACCGCCGTCCACGCCCAGGTGGAAGGTGGCAAAGTAAATCTCTTCGGTTCCGGACAGGCCGATGTCCAGCACGTCTACGCCCGCGTCCTGCAGCCCTTTCGCCAGCGCCAGCTTGAGGGATTCACTGGTCAGACGCACGTCGCCGCCCAGCACGATGGTCTGCGGTTTTAAGTATTCGCCGTACGCGCGGCCAATGCGCCACGCAATGTCTTCATTCAGCTCTTCGCCCAGCTTGCCGCGAATATCGTAGGCTTTAAAACAGGTTAATTTATCCATGATGACCCCTTTTTCAGGCAACAGTCGGTCCTGACCACTAAATGGCCAAATTAATTTTTTTGTCATTCGTAGGCCCGGTAAGCACAGCGCCACCGGGCATGATGCAGAGAGCTACACTCGCCCGTAGCGGTCCTGGAAGCGCACGATATCGTCCTCTTCCAGATACGAGCCGGAGCGCACCTCAATTAAGTCGAGAGGAATTTTCCCCGGGTTCTCCAGACAGTGCGTCGCCCCCAGCGGAATATAGATGGACTCGTTTTCGCCCAGCAGTTTCACTTCACCGTCGATGGTGACTTTGGCGGTACCCGCGACCACCACCCAGTGCTCGGCGCGGTGATGGTGCATCTGCACCGACAGCCCCTCGCCTGGCTTCACGGTGATGCGTTTCACCTGATAGCGGTCACCGGCGTCAATGGAGTCATATTTGCCCCACGGACGGTAGACTTCGCGATGAATGTGGTGCTCGTGACGGCCATCCGCCTTGATCTTCTCCACCACTTTTTTAACGTCCTGCACGGCGTTACGGTCGGCAATCAGCACGGCGTCTTTGGTCTGGACCACAACAAGATCTTTTACCCCAACCGTGGTGACCAGGCCGGACTCGGCGTAGACGTAGCTGTTTTCCGTTTTGTGGCTAATGACATCGCCGTGATGGACGTTACCCTCCGGGGTATGGGCGCTGATCTCCCACAGGGAGGACCAGGATCCAACATCGCTCCAGCCCGCATCCATCGGTACCACGACGGCGTCAGCCGTGCGTTCCATTACCGCATAGTCAATGGACTCTTCCGGACAGGCGAGGAAGGCCTCTTCATCCACGCGGATGAAGTCGAGATCCGGATCCACCACCGCCATCGCTTTCTCGCAGGCGCTCAGAATATCCGGGCGATATTTGCGCAGCTCTTCCAGATAGCGTCCGGCGCGGAACAGGAACATCCCGCTGTTCCAGTAATATTCCCCGCTGGCGACATACGCCTGCGCGGTTTCCAGATTCGGTTTTTCAACGAACTGCGCCACGTCAAACGCCACGCTGTCGCCTTCACCCGGCGTCACGTTGCCGCGACGGATGTAGCCGTAGCCGGTTTCCGGCAGATCCGGCACGATGCCGAAGGTCACCAGCTTGCCGCGCTCAGCGTAAGGAATGGCCGCACGCACCGCGTCGCGGAAGGCCTCTTCCTGCTGGATCACGTGGTCTGCCGCCAGCACCAGCATCAGCGGGTCACAGTCCGGGCTACTGCGTTTTGCCGCCAGCGCCGCCAGGGCGATAGCCGGTGCGGTATTGCGTCCGGCAGGCTCCAGGATGATATTTTCTGTGAGTTTATTCAGCTGGCGCAGCTGCTCGGCAACAATAAAGCGGTGCTGTTCGTTACAGATCACCACCGGGCTTTCACACTCCACGCCGTGGAGACGGTTTACCGTCGTCTGCAGCATGGTGAGATCCCCTTTCAGGCAGAGGAACTGTTTTGGATAGAGCACGCGGGACAGCGGCCACAACCGGCTACCAGAGCCACCAGCCATCACAACCGGATACAAAGTGGTTTGACTCATGATTTATCCCCGTATATCTGCAATAAATTGGCTCAGCACGTTCTCTTTCTCGAGCGTGCGTTCGGCATATTCACGTGCCACCGTGTTCACTTTTGGCATGGCAAGTGCCTGTTCAATGCCGGTGACCAGCGCCGGAACCGATTCCGGCTCTACGCACACCGCAATCCCTGGATAGCTGTCACACAGCTGGCCTAATTCAGTTTCGGCTTCGGCCGTAATCACCGCGTTACCGCCCACGGCCAGAATGTTGGTCAGCTTGGACGGCAGCACCGCATCCGCCGCGCCGCGCTTTTGCACCACCAGATGGCAGTCGCCCATCTTCAGCAGCGCAGGCAATGCCTCGTAAGACTGAAGCGGGAAGAATTTCACGTTGGTCAGGCCGCGAACGCTTACCATTTTTTCCAGCCGCGCTTTTCCACCGCCCTGCCCGACAATCACAAAAATCCATGGATGTTCGTTCAGCAGTTGAGCCGCCTCGATCACGCTCTCCAGCCCCTGCTTTTCGCCGATATTGCCTGAGTAAAGAATGATTTTTTGATCTTCAGGCAAACCGAGCTGCGCGCGCAGCGCCTGAGCGTCTTGCTCAGTCACGTCGCGAAAGCGCGCCACTTCGGACCAGTTCGGGAAGAAGATCACCTTCTCCGCCGGGACGCCTTTCTCCTGCGCTTTGTTCATCATGGAGCGCGAGATCGTTGAGACGTAGTCCACGTTGTGTAAGCCACTGCGCTCAAACGCGCTGGCGAGCTTCGCCACCTTGCCGCCTTTGCTTTTACCTGCCATCCCCAGGCCCAGCATGGCGTCCACTTCATAATCCTGAATGTGCAGCAGGGTGCGCGCGCCGGAGAGTTTGCCCAGCAGGCGCATGCCCGGCGTGCAAAACAGCGTCGGCACCACGCCGATAATGCGATCCGGCTTCCAGCGACGCTGCGCCATCAGCGGGAAGAAGCTGCTCAGGGCAAAGCTGCCGAGATGAATCAAGCGCTTCAGCGTCGAGGGCTGCTTAGGCACATACAGCGGGCAGCGCCAGACGGTCGCTGCACCCTCTTCGCGACGGTAGCGCCAGCTGGAGTAGCGCTCCCCTACTTTCCACTCCGGGTAGTACGGCGGCGCGGTAATGACCCGCACGTCATGTCCCTGGCTCGCCATCCACTCGACCATCTCGCCGGTGTATTTCCCGATACCGGTTAATTCCGGCGAGTAGTTGATTCCGTATACGAGGATCTTCATAAGCCCGGCACCCCGGACTGACGTTCAGCGAGGAAATAGGCACGGCTGTTGTCATGCACATTGTCGCTCGCCAGCAGCGCCTCTGGCGTCTGCCAGCGGTAGTCGTCATGCTGAGAATCAGGCAGACGCAGGTCTGCCTCACTCACCTTCAGGCGGAACCCCAGCACGATGTAGTGCGTGGAGAACCCGGTGCCCGAAAAGTTATCGTCATAGAAGTGCTGCCAGACCCCGTAAAACTGGCCCGCTGCCATCGGCAACTGCAGGCCCAGTTCCGCCAGAGTGAGACGCTCAAACGCATCGGTCAGCGTCTCATCCTTTTGCACGCGCCCGCCGGGCACGAACCAGAAGCCCTGTGCAGGACGGTTGGTTCGTTTCCCCAGCAAGAACTCGCCGCGTTCGTTCTCCACGATCAAATCAATTGAGATGAGCGGAGTGGAACGCACTACCGTGGCAAAATCTTCCTGACTTAAAAACATCGTTACCCCCGGAAGCGGTGCTGGTTTTCCAGGAACCACTGATAGGTGCTGGCCAGCCCCTGCTCCAGTGACACCTCGTGATACCAGCCCAGCTGATGCAGACGGGTCACGTCCAGCAGTTTGCGCGGCGTGCCGTCCGGTTTCGTGGCGTCAAACACCACGCGGCCTTTGTAGCCCACCACCTGCGCGATGGTCTGCGCCAGCTCGCGAATGGTGCAGTCCTCGCCGGTGCCCACGTTGATGTGCGACAGCATCGGCTCGGTGTTCTCCTGCCACACCTCGCGATCCAGCTCCATCACGTGAATGCTGGCCGCAGCCATGTCGTCCACGTGCAGGAATTCGCGCATCGGCGTACCGCTGCCCCACACCACCACATCCGGCGCGTTCTCGGCGGTCGCCTCGTGGAAGCGGCGCAGCAGCGCCGGGATCACGTGCGAATTGCTCGGGTGGAAGTTATCGTGCGGTCCGTACAGGTTGGTCGGCATTACCGAGCGATAGTCGCGGTTGTACTGACGGTTGTAGGACTCGCACAGCTTGATCCCGGCAATTTTGGCAATCGCGTACGGCTCGTTGGTGGCTTCAAGCGTGCCCTGCAGCAACTCGCTTTCAGCGATCGGCTGTTTTGCCATTTTCGGGTAAATACAGGATGAGCCGAGGAACAGCAGCTTGTTCACGTTGTGCAGATGCGCCGCGTGAATGATGTTGCTCTCAATCATCATGTTTTCGTAGATGAAATCCGCCGGGTAGGTGTTGTTGGCAACAATGCCGCCCACCTTCGCCGCCGCCAGATACACCTGGTCAATACGTTCGTTCGCAAAGAAGTCCTGTACCGCACGGCTGTCGAGCAGGTTCAGCTCGTCGCGCGTGCGGACAACCACTTCGACGTCACCGCGCTGTTCGAGCTGGCGAACAATCGCGGAACCCACCATTCCGCGATGACCGGCGACAAAAATACGTTGTTTTGTCATTCTCAGGACTCCAGCGCGATGGCAACCTCGTAGCCATGAGATTTGAGCAGGGAGTGTTTTTTCGCTGCTTCAAGATCTTTGGCTACCATCTCGGAAACCATCTCCTGCAGAGTGGTTTCTGGTTTCCAGCCCAGCTTCTCGTGCGCTTTGGTTGGGTCGCCCAGCAGGGTTTCCACTTCAGCAGGACGGAAGTAGCGTGGGTCAACCTGCACAATCACGTCGCCTGGCTTCACGCCCGGTGCGTCATGGCCGGTCACGGAAACCACGATGCCCTTCTCTTCCACGCCGGTGCCTTCGAAGCGCAGCTTGATGCCCAATTGAGCGGCAGCCATTTCAACGAACTGACGAACGGAGTACTGCACGCCGGTCGCAATCACGAAGTCTTCTGGCTGTTCCTGCTGCAGCATCATCCACTGCATTTTCACGTAGTCTTTGGCATGGCCCCAGTCACGCAGGGAATCCATGTTGCCAAGGTGCAGGCACGATTCCAGACCCTGCGCAATGTTGGCGATAGCGCGGGTGATTTTGCGGGTCACGAAGGTTTCGCCTCGACGTGGAGATTCGTGGTTGAACAGAATGCCATTACAGGCGTACATGCCGTAGGATTCACGGTAGTTCACGGTGATCCAGTAGGCGTACAGTTTCGCTACCGCATACGGAGAACGTGGGTAAAACGGCGTGGTCTCTTTCTGTGGGATTTCCTGCACCAGGCCGTACAGCTCAGAGGTGGATGCCTGGTAGAAACGGGTTTTCTTCTCAAGACCCAGGAAGCGGATCGCCTCCAGCAGACGCAGGGTACCCATGGCGTCCACGTCAGCGGTGTATTCCGGAGACTCGAAGGAGACCGCAACGTGGCTCATCGCGCCCAGGTTGTACACTTCATCCGGCTGCACTTCCTGCAGGATACGGGTCAGGTTGGAGGTATCGGTCAGGTCGCCGTAGTGCAGGTGGAATTTCGGGTTCGCCGCGTGAGGATCCTGATAAATATGATCGACACGTTCGGTGTTAAATGAAGACGCACGACGTTTAATACCGTGTACTTCATAACCTTTTTCCAGCAGTAACTCTGCCAGGTAAGAACCATCCTGCCCGGTAACGCCGGTGATGAGAGCGACTTTAGACATGTTTATATTCCTCTACTTATGAATTTAATCAGTTTCAACGCGTTCGCGTATCACCACTGCGGGGTTGCCACGACAAATTTTATTTGCCGGTAGCGATTTAAAAACGCTGCTGCGGGCACCGACTACCGTGCCATCGCCAACAGAAACACCCGGTGCAACAAAAACATCCGTTGCCAGCCAGCATTTTTCACCGATCACAATAGGCGAAGCGGTAATATCAAAATGCTGACTCATAAAGTCGTGGCTGCCGGTGCACAAATAACATTTCTGTGAAACCACCGAATTCGCGCCAATCGTAATCTCGCCCAGGGTATATAACACCGCGTCATCCCCTACCCAGGCGTAATCCCCAAGCGTTAATTTCCAGGGATAGGTAATTTTCACCGAAGGACGAATGACTACGTTTTTTCCTATTTTTGCGCCAAACAGACGCAATAAAAATGCTCGCCAGCGGTACAGTATTTGCGGTGACCAGGCAAATAAGGTGGCCTGAACGGCCCACCATAGCTGCACTTTAATACCGCCCGCCCCCCGAAAACCTTTCGGTACGGAGAAACCGTTCAGATCCTGCATTACGTTTCCTTATATTCAGGCTTTGTTATATAAGGCTTTCGTTTTACTCGTGGTGCGCACGCGTAAAAAATAAGATAATTCCGCCCAGAATCCCGGCACGCGTAATATTTTACGCTGCACGTTTTTGGCATCCTGGCACAACTCCAGATTATTCGAGGTTGACACACCCCCCATTGAAAACTCAGATACCAGCCCTTTAATTCGGCGGAACGGGTAACCTGACTTATACAGACTGGCGGCCAGTGCATAATCGGATGACACTTTATACTGCAAATCGTAAGGCTGTTTTTTCAGACCTTTTACCGGGAAGAAAATGGCCTGATGGCTGGCCGGTAAGCTGTGGTAGATATACCAGCCCGGCTTCGCGCTGCGGCACACTTTATGTCCGTCGCCAAAATCAAGCAGCGCATCGCCAATATACATGGCGTCCTCTTTCTGGCGCGCCAGCTGGCGGGCAAACAGCGCCACGTCGTCATGGAAGATATCACCTGAATTCAGGAAGATGGCATAACGGCCTTGCGCCATGTTAATGCCTTTGTTCATTGCATCGTAGATGCCTTTATCTTTCTCGCTGATGTAGCGTAAGTTGAACTCACCGTTGAGTTTTTCCAGAAACTCTGCCGTGCCATCGTTCGAGCCGCCGTCGACCACAATCCACTCAAAGGTGAGGCTTGGATCGCGCGCCAGGTTGCGCAGCGAGCGCCAGGTTTTTACCACCCCTTCGTAATTACGAAAAGCGACAGTAATGACGCTAAGAAACATAAATCACCTCATTTCGTCATACGTGCGTAATATTAAGCGCTTTGCGCAGAATAAACGGACAGACAATCAAGAAAGCATATTCCGGGCTAAATATTGACCCGGT
Source organism: Enterobacter sp. FB (assembly GCF_000805795.1). Lineage (NCBI taxonomy): Bacteria > Pseudomonadati > Pseudomonadota > Gammaproteobacteria > Enterobacterales > Enterobacteriaceae > Enterobacter > Enterobacter sp. FB. Next base: position 2,222,259 of record NZ_JSZC01000013.1, read on the forward strand.
AAAAAACAGCGACACCGGCGTAAACAGATAAAGTTGCACGCGAAAGTTCTGGTTATCACCAAACGCGTTAATCATCATTTTGAAAACTTTAAACAGATACCACAGCGTCAACAGTACGGCGAACCACGAAAAATAAATAATTAACAGATACAGACCATTGTCTATGGTTTTACCGACATCCGCACCGTTAAAGATTCCGAATGATGCAACATATTCGTAAAGTGAGCCGAATCTTACTACACCATCAATATGGGTTAAGGAATAACCCACCATCACCAGTGGTCCAATGATGCGATAATAGGACGAGGATCCTTCCGTTCCCAAATCACCCAGACGTTCTGAGATGTAGGGGAAAGCAAATATCACGCCCACCATAAATACCGTCAGGGAGATAATCGCCAGCGGCAGTTTTTTCTTAATCGCATCTTTGTTCAGGTACTGAAACGCCCATTCCAGCAGGTAAAACAGGATAAATGTCATTACCCCTGAGAACGATCCAGACAGAACGATTCCTGCAAGAATCATAGCATCGGTCTTAGGCGTTTTGATACCAAACTGTTTGATGCTGAGCCAAATTGAGATTAACGCCAAAGCGAAAAACGCCGGTTCAAAATAGAGTGCCGTGGTACGCTTCCCGCCGAACTTGATGAAGTTCAATACATAGCTGTTGCTGTAAATGAGATATTTCGAAATTATCTCCATCAGGCTGCTGCCGCCGGTAAGAATAATTTGCGCCATCTCCATAGCAGCAAGCATAACAATTAACGCAACGGCAATATAAAAGAACCTGAGGATTTTCCGATAATTGTGCGGAGAAATCGTTTTAAAGCGAATACTCCAGACCATGCCGATAATAATGACAATATAAACAAACAGCATGGTCGAGGTGACGTATTTACTGGCATCCAGCGACTGGCCGAAGATATAGTTAAACAGCGTCAGGCCCGTACCCAACCCTAAGGCAATCATCAGCTTCTTCAGGTTGATTTTATCGACATACAGCAGAAGCAGAACGGGCAAGAAGGTGACGATGGTTATCGGGAAGCTTTCGCCGAGCTGGGCAATCTTAACGTTGACCAGCAGGTAAATCAGCGGCAGCAGCAGATAACTACAGATTCTGATAGAACGAGACATACTCCTCCAGCATCTGTTGTCCACTGTAGGCCTTGCGGCTGCGGTTGCGGAACGATTCCAGGTCGGTGCCAAAAACGGCCTGAGCGATCTGCGCCTTCGGCAATTGCACCAGCGGCAGAACCTCCTGCTCCGCAAAAGTTTTCCCGCCGGATTTTTCCAGCACCTCACGTGCCGCATCGCTGTGGGTGGCAATCACCGGCACGCCGATGGAGAGCGCTTCACAGAGGATCAGCGGGTAGTTATCCACGCGGGAGCTGAACACCAGCGCATCCATTTCATTCAGCGCGCTCATCAGCTTGCGCTTATCGGTTTCAAACCCGTGGTTGACCACGTTAGTCCCTTCAAACGGTGAAAATTTGCCGAAGGTGTGAAGCTCAATTTTGTCACCCAGCGCCATCATGTCGCGCACCAGCTGCTGGTTGGTTTTCCCGTCGTAACGCAGGTCATGCGCAACGATAGCGATTTTCGGTTTGCCCGTGGTTTGCGCCACCGGCGTCAGGTCGGCGAGAATGGCTTCCGTCGCCACGTCGATGCCGTTGTTAATAATCTGGCAGCGCCCTGCCCCATACAGACTGTTGAAGGCATCGGCCACGTGCTGGCTCGGGGAGATAAACGTACAGCCGAGCGAGAGCATGTCGCGGAAAAGCTGACGCTTTCCGGCCACCAGCTTGTGCGCGCGATCCACCTTCACCGGCGGATAGTTACTCAGCGTCGGGCATTTCTGGCAGTTGTTTTTCCAGCCTTCGCAGCCGTCGGTAAACGCGCAACGGCCGGTTACGCTCCAGTGATCGTGCAGCGTCCAGACGAAGCGGGTGTCGGGCTTGTGGGCCTGCACCTTCTGGCAAAACGCCACCACCTCTTCCAGATTGAGCCAGTAGCTGTGCAGCACGTGAAAATGCAGCACAACCGGGCCGGTAGTGCGGGTCACCGTGCGATAAAGCGTATTCAGGTTGCCAAACAGATCGCGGTTAAACAGACGGAACAACGCAATGTTGGCAATCGAGGTCAGGCGCGGCGTGTGCTTATGCACCTGCGGGAAGTTATCGTGACTGACGCTTTTCTTGCCGCCCTTGCCATAGCCATAAATAAAACGAGACTGAAGTCCTTTTTGCAACGCGCGCTGGTGCAGATCCAGCGCCACCCCTGCCGCTCCGCCTTCTGCGAGGCGTACGTTAAATTGCAGAATATTCATTTAATCACCTTCACGCGGGCTTTTTCTCCCACCACCAGCGCGTTATCCGGAATGGTGTCCAGCACCACGCTGCCCGCACCAATCGTGACGTTGTTACCAATCGTAATGTCGCCAATGATCACCACGTTCGCGCCCAGCTCGACGTTATTGCCAATGACCGGGCAGGCCAGGCTGTCTGGCCCACGGTTGCCAATGGTCACCCCATGGCGGATGGTGAAATCATCCCCGGCGACCACGAACTTGTTGATCACCACCGCATAGCCGTGATGGATGGTAAAGCGACGGCCAATGGTGGCAGCGGCCTGAATTTCATAGCCAAAAAAGCATTCGGTAATGATGCGGTACAGCACCAGCACGGGGGCCGCCCAGATGTTGTTCAGGATATTTTTCTTACGCCACACCGAGCAAAAATGCGCGATGCGGTACGCCAGAACCATGCAGCAAGGGCGCAGGCTCCAGCTGTTAGCGCGGCAATCTTCCAGAAACATTATTTCCCCCGAAGTCCATCAGCCAGGCGCTTGCCGTTACGTATGGACAACAGCGTCAGCAGCGTGCGCCAGTTCATGCGCTTATTGCGGATCTGATAGAGGGTAAAGAGCTGATATTTACGGCTGGCACGGTCAAACTTGTCCTTGTGCTTGCGGTAAAAATGGAAGTAGCCCGAGAACTTCTTCGGCGACGAGGTGATCTGCATCTCCCCGTGGTTGATGTGCAGGATCTGTGTGGCCTCTTCCACTTTCCACGGCTCGCCATACTCCACCACCATCCGCAGGAAGATGTCGTAATCCTGCGCGGCCTTCAGTTCGGTATCGAACAGGCACTCCTTGAAGCGCCACGCCCAGGTGAAGACCTGGTTACCAATGATGTTGCGCTTGTAGAACAGGCGTCGAGAGTACGGTGATTTCGGATAGAGCGGCAGGCTGGCAGGCTGCGAGTACACCTCGCCCTGACAGACATAGTCGTTGGCATACAGGAACGCGTGCGTGACCAGCTGCTCTTTATGCGACAGGAAAATAGACAGGCGGTTCGGCGTCCATTCGTCATCGTCGTCGATGCCGGTCAGATACTGCCCTTTGGCCTGCATAATCGCCTGATTACGTACAGCACAGGCGCCAGAGTTAATCTCGTTGTGGGTATAGACCACCCGCGGGTCGTTGAGGTCAGTCACGAATTTTTGCAGCTGTTCATACGAGGAAGAGCAGTCATCAACGATGATCAGCTCCCAGTTATCGTAATCCTGACGTAACACCGACTTGATTGCGCGGATCGCCAGCTGCTGACGATTCCATGTCGGCATATAGATTGAAACTAAAGGGCGTTGTGTGGTCATGATCTTCCCCTGATCCCTCACCCCGCCCCTCTCCCCTCGGGAGAGGGTTAGGGTGAGGGGGATTGTTATTTGCTGTCAGACTTATATTCGTACTCGTAATACCCGTAATCCTGGTACCCGGTCGCACGGCGGAAGATGGAGTTCAGGATCACCCCTTTCACCTCAATCCCGTTCTGCTCGAAGCGGCTCAGGCTGGTTTCCACCTCTTTCAGGGTGTTCACCGCGTAACGCGCCACCATCAGCGTCGTACCCGCATGGCGACCCACAACGGCAGCGTCGGTCACGGCCAGAATCGGCGGCGTATCGATCAGCACCAGGTCGTAGTTTTTGCTCGCCCACTCCACCAGCTCGGTAAAGCGTTCGCTCATCAGCAGCTCGGACGGGTTAGGCGGCACCTGCCCACGTGGGATCAGGTCAAATTTCGGCACGGTAGTCGGTTTTGCGCTCTGGCTGATGTCACCTTTGCCAAGCAGGATCTCCGACAGACCGTTGACGTTGTTGGTGCCCAGCAGCTCGTGGGTGTAGCCCTTACGCATATCGCAGTCGATCAGCAGCACGCGCTTGTTGGTCTGGCTAACGACAGCCGCCAGGTTGGCGCAGACGAAGGTTTTACCGATTGACGGGCTAACACCGGTCAGCATCAGGACGTTGTTTTTAGCCTGCATCATGGCGAAGTGCAGACTGGTACGCAGGCTGCGTATCGCTTCAATCGCCAGGTCGGTTGGGTTACCCACCGCCAGCAGCTGGCTCTGTTTGTAACGCTTAACGCCTTTGATGGTTTTCACGCTGTCACGGGATTTTTGCCACTCAGACAGCGGAATGCTGGCATAGACGTTGATACCGTTCTCTTCCAGCACCTGCGGGCTTTCGATACCGCGGTTGAACAGCGAACGCAGCAGCACGCCAACGATGGAGAGCATCAGGCCGAGAATAATGCTGCCGAGAATGATCAGCGCTTTCTTCGGCTTCAGCACACCTGGCTGGGTAATCGCCGGGTCGACGATGCGCACGTCACCCACGGTGCTTGCCTCGGTGATTTTCAGCTCCTGCTGCTTGTTCAGCAGCTGCATGTAAACCTGCTGTCCTGACTCCACGTCGCGGGTCAGACGCACGATCTCCTGCTGCGTTTTCGGCATCGCGGTCACACGGTCATTGAGCTTCGCCTTCTCCTCTTCCAGCGTGCGGCGTTTCTCCAGCAGCGTGCGGTAAGCCGGGTGACGTTTGGTGTAAAGCTTGGAGATCTCCGCCTCTTTGAAGGTCAGCTCGTTGAGCTGAGCGTCAATGTTGACCATCGAATCGAGGACCGATTTCGCCTCCAGCGGCAGGTCGACAGAGTCTTTATCCTGGCGGTAGGCGTTCAGCTTGTTCTCGGCATCATCCAGGCGGGCGCGCACTTCCGGGAGCTGTTTCGACAGGAACGCCAGGCTTTTCGCCGCTTCAGCCGACTTACGCTCAACGTTCTGCTCAAGGTAGTTGCGGGTAATGCTGTTCAGGATGTCGCGGATCTGATCCTTATCTTCCCCGGTAAAGGTCATGCTCAGCACGCCGGTGTCCTTACCGTTTTCGGTAACGGTCAGGTTGTTTTGCAGGTTGTTGATCATCCCCAGCGTGGAGAATTTGGTGACGGTAAACTCCCCGCCCTCCTGGGCGTTGATCGCACTGACCATCATGCTGACGCCGTCTTTGCTCAGCATCTGTCCGACTTCACCGCGCGCGCTAAAGCCCGCGTCGCTGGTCAACTGATACTGTTTCGGGCCAAGCACCGTCAGGGTAAAGGTCTGATCGGCTGCCCCTTTTGGCAGCACGAAGTCAGTGACCTTCACCGTGTCGTTGCTTCTGCCCATCAGCCGATCCCAGCCCGCCCCAAAGATTGGGAAGGTATTTTTGGTGACGGAGATATCGAGCCCAAGGTCGTGAACCGTTTTACCCAGCACCAGACGTGACTGGATGAGCTGGATTTCAGCGTCAGAGGCCGGCGGCTTGTTCGCCAGCGCGGAGCCAATGTCCTGCACCAGCGAGTTACCGGTATTCTGCTCGATCTGCACCAGCGCATCGGCGCTGTAGATAGGGGTGGCGAACAGCGTATAGACGACGGCCGCCGCGGCAAACACGGCGGTAATGCCCAGCACCCACCACTTTGCCTCGATAACCGTGCCAACCAGGCGCCCAATATCAATTTCATCACTGCCCGAAGTCGGGGCGGCAGAAGGTTTTGTTTTTTCTGTCATTGTTATCCCTGCTGAGCTTTCAGTGCCTGCGCCCACTGTTGGGCAGACTGGTCAAGTAAGGTGTAAACCGCCTCGAAAGCCTCATGGCTTTTGCGATATGGATCGGGAATTTCACGCTCATTGTCCCAGTGTCCAAACAGCATCACCTTACCGCGCATCTCCGGAGCGATATCGCACAGCGCTTGAATATGGCGTTTTTCCATCGCCAGAATCAGGTCATACTCACGGCACATGCGACCAGTGACCTGGCGGGCAACATGCCCGTCGAGAGAGAGGTGATGGTCCCGCGCCACGCTCATTGCGCGCTCATCGGCACCTTTACCGACCAGTGCACCCAGCCCTGCCGAATCAACGGTCAGTTCGGGCTGGTAGTGTTTCAACAACCGTTCAGCCGTAGGGGAACGGCAAATGTTCCCCACGCATACCACCAGAATTTTGTTAAACATCGCGGATTACCAGGTATGAATGTCGCGCGCCGTATCCGTCATGTAGCGAACGCCACTGATGGTTGGCAGCAACTGGTTGATCAGACGGTTCCAGCGGGCAACCGGTGCGGTAGTGACATACACCACGTCGTATGGCTGGAGACGGAACTCCGTCGCCATCACCAGAGAGGTCGCATCGGACATATCCAGCTGGTAGATGTTGGCAATCTTGCCTTTCGCGCTGCCCTCACCTTTCAGCGGACGGATCACAAAGATACCGGTCGCGTTAGAGGTCGTCAGATCGATACCCTCAGCATTGCCCAGCGCTTCGGTCAGCGTCATACCGCTGAAGTCCATCTTGAGGGTGCTCTGTTTCTTCACTTCACCCATCACGAAGACTTTAAGATCGTCATTGCGTGGTACATAGAGGATGTCGCCCGGATAAAGCAGGCGGTTCTGGGTCAGATCGCCGTTTTGCATCAGCGCCTGCAGCGAAATGCGCTGCTCTTTCCCGTTGTGGGTCAGTACCACGTTGCGCCAGTCGGCGCCGTCGGTTAACCCGCCTGCGGCGTTAATGGCGTCCAGCACGGTCAGAGGAACGTTGGTGATGGCCTGCTGACCAGATTTGTTCACCTGGCCGGAGATATAGGCTTTTTGCGAGCGGAATGCGGCGATATTAACGTCCACCTGCGGATCGGCGATGTACTGCGCTAAGCGGCCGGTAATATCACTGCGGATCTCGGCAAGCGTTTTCCCTGCTACATGGACTTTACCAATGTAGGGATAGAACATGGTGCCATCTGACTGCACCCAGTTACCGGTGTCGCTTGAGCTACGGTACTGGCCCGCTGGCGTGGTCAGTTCGGGGTGATCCCAGACGGTCACGTTAATGACGTCTCCAGGCCCTACGCGATACTGGTAGGAAGCAATTTCCTGGTCCAGTGACATATTTGGCTGGGCAACGTTTGGACGTGGGCGTAATTGTTCGACCAGACGAGGCGTAAGTGGATAAACATTCACCATTTTGTCGAGATCAAAATCGGCATCCTGTTGCTTGATCACATCCTTGCCCATTGTAGACATATTGCTTCCGGGAAAGACCGTGCAACCGCTCATCAAGGTCACAGACACCAATAATGGCATCAATTTCATTTTGGAGTTCATCATTGATTATTTATCACTTTGGCAGAGTAATTATCCTGTGCAATTTAAATACGTGTGAATCTAAAATGCATTAAGAATGTAGCTAATTAAATAAAAATATAAGTGGCATCATTCCTAAAAAAAACGCTATTTGGCCAGTCACTGTTGACAACGTAATCATGGCCCACCCACACACATTCAGGCACGCTACCGCCCTTGGCTTCCAGCTACCAATACGCTATAACACAATGAATTACAGGCAAAAAACCTCAAGAATTTTTTGCTGGTGAAATAAATGAAGCATTCAAAATACGCAGGCACTATTTCGTTAATCGCCCAAAAAAAACATCAATCCGTAACGGGAGATATCCTTTTTTAGGCTAATAATCTTGTAACAGTTAATCCCAAAACAGGCAAGAAAACGGGTTCCGAACGTCAATTTTTAAGAATTTATTTAGAAATGCACTTTATTTTTAAGAATTTCTTTATGTTGACAGCGTTATGATTGACCATCTTTTAATGCGATATTTCTTAATTTTGTTATTTCGGATAAATACAGATTTTCTGGATAAATTAAAACTATTATACCCGCCAGTTTTAATTTAATGATTATTGAGAGAAATCTCATACTGACATTGCATTTTCCCACAGCTTTATCCATGATCGAATTGTGTCATTAGTCATATTACAGAAGGTATTGCTACTACTATGGAATGGATTGCCGATCCCTCAATCTGGGCCGGGCTGGTTACGCTGGTTGTCATCGAGCTGGTGCTCGGGATTGATAATCTGGTTTTTATCGCCATCCTCGCTGAAAAACTGCCCCCTTCCCAGCGCGATCGCGCGCGCGTAACGGGGCTGCTGCTGGCGATGGTGATGCGCTTACTGCTGCTGGCCTCTATTTCCTGGCTGGTCACGCTCACTCAGCCTCTGTTCTCCATTCACGGTCTGAGCTTTAGTGCCCGCGATCTGATCATGCTTTTCGGCGGGCTATTCCTGCTGTTCAAAGCCACCGTGGAGCTCAACGAGCGGCTGGAAGGCAAAGACAGCGAGAACCCGACCCAGCGCCGCGGAGCAAAATTCTGGCCGGTGGTCGCGCAAATCGTGGTGCTGGATGCGGTCTTCTCCCTGGACTCGGTGATCACCGCCGTCGGGATGGTGGACCACCTTGCGGTGATGATGGCCGCGGTCATTATTGCCATCACGCTGATGGTCATGGCCAGCAAGGCACTGACCCGCTTCGTGAACAGTCACCCGACCATCGTTATCCTTTGCCTGAGCTTCCTGCTGATGATTGGCTTCAGCCTGGTGGCCGACGGTTTTGGCTTCCATATTCCGAAAGGCTACCTGTATGCCGCCATCGGGTTCTCCGTCATGATTGAAGCGCTTAACCAGCTGGCGATATTCAACCGCCGTCGCTTCCTTTCCGCCAATCAGACTCTGCGTCAGCGCACAGCCGACACGGTCATGCGTCTGTTAAGCGGCAAGAAAGAGGATGCGGAGCTGGACGCCGAATCCTCCGCCATGCTGGCCGACCACAGCGACGGGCAGATCTTTGACCCGCAGGAACGACGGATGATTGAGCGAGTGCTCAATCTGAACCAGCGTACGGTCAGCAGCATTATGACGTCGCGGCATGACATTGAGCATATTGACCTGACGGCCCCGGAAGCGCACATTCGCGCCCTGCTGGATAAAAACCAGCACACCCGCGTGGTGGTGACCGGCGGGGAAGCGGAAGAGGAGCTATTGGGCGTGGTACACGTCATTGATCTGCTCCAGCAGCAGCTCCACGGTGAGCCGCTCAATCTCCGCGCCCTGGTTCGCCAGCCGCTGGTCTTCCCGGAGGGGCTGCCGTTGCTTTCCGCCCTTGAGCAATTCCGTAACGCGCGCACCCACTTTGCCTTTGTGGTGGATGAGTTTGGTTCGGTGGAAGGGCTGGTCACGCTCAGCGACGTGATGGAAACCATTGCCGGTAATCTGCCAAACGAGGTGGATGAGATTGACGCCCGCCACGACATTCAGAAAAACGCCGACGGCTCGTGGACGGCTAACGGCCATATGCCGCTGGAAGACCTGGTGCAGTATGTGCCGCTGCCGCTGGATGATAAACGGGAATACCACACCATTGCCGGTCTGCTGATGGAGTATTTGCAGCGTATCCCACAGCCGGGGGAAGAGGTTCAGGTCGGCGACTATCGGCTTAAAACGCTCCAGATTGAAAACCATCGCGTGCAGAAGGTTCAGCTAATACCGCTGCGGGAAGAGGAAGAACTGGATTTTGAGGTGTAAAAAAGCCGGGTGGCGTTTCGCTCACCCGGCCTGCGGTGTTCGGTTTTTGTAGGCCGGGTAAGGCGAAGCCGCCCCCCGGCGCAACAGGCATCACAGCTTATCCAGCAGCTTCTTCACATCCTTGCCGTCCTGTGAATCTTTATTACGATCCGCCCAGCCGCTGAGTCGACGTTTCGCTTCATCCTGCAGATGCTTACGCAGGATCTGATCCACCTGCAGACTGTAATTCAGGGCCTGCCATTTGCCGTATACGCTCAATGGGACCGGCGTCTCTTTCAGGAAGTCGATGAGCTTGCTTTCCCCCTGCCAGCCGGAAAGTACCCGCACGTTAAAGCGCGTGTCCGCCGTCTCTTTGACCAGATCCAGCTTACCCTCGCCCGTTAAGGATAAGAGTGAAGAGGTACCCTGCATTCCGTCGAGAGAGAGTTGTCCGTTGTTCAGCGTCAGGTCCGTGGTGAAGCTGTCGAGGCGCGTGGCACTGTCGTAGCTCTCCTGGGCTTTCACATCGCTGCTGCGCTCCACCGCCTGCTGTACCAGCTGCTGGAAGTTAAGCCCTTCCATACGGGAGTTTTTCAGATCAAGATGCGCCTGCCCCTGCCACTCGCGGCGGAAAGCATCGGCATCAATTTTCGTGCCGGAGAAATCACCCGCGAGGGTCAACTGCCCCGTCAGAGAGATCGGGTAGTTAAACGCGGTCAGGATGGTCCCTATCTCAACGTTATCGAGACGCGGCTGGAATTCGGCGCTGGCAACGTCTTTACGGACATCCAGCGTGCCGGGCAGTGAGAGGTGTCCTGCGCCCATCTTGCCGCTCAGTTCGGAGATCACCAGCAAACCGTTATGGTTAAACATCTGGCTGCTCACGTCGGTAAAGTCCATGCCGCGCCAGCGCAGGCTGGTGGCTTTCAGCAGAATATCCGCCGTGAATCCGCGCAGAGCGTTATAGTCAGGTTGATCGAGATTCGACGAAATAACCGGACGTGATACCGGTGCCTGGCTTTGCCCCGTCTGCGTCGCCTCGCTGTCCGTGGCGCTGGCTGGCAGAGGTGGCAACAGGTTTTCCAGGTTGAGTTTGTCAAATTGCAGATTCAGCACCCACTTCGGCTTCTCTGCAAAGGTGACGCTCGCCTGCCCCTTCAGGCTACTGTCGTTTGCCTGCAGGTTGAGATTATCCAGCTCCAGCTGTTTTTGTTCCTCACGCCACACGGCCTGCAGCGTCCCCTGACCGGCGATCCCCTGGGTGGGCAGATTGGCCCCCGTCAGCTGCCAGTTGAGCTGCTGGATGTTCGCCGTGAGCTGATGCGGATAGTCTGACGCATTCACTTTAGCCTTCAACGACAGCGTCAAATCCCGCTGATCGCGGTTCACGCGCCCGCTGAATTCCACCGATGCAAGATGGTGCTCATCCTGTTCCATCTGCAGATTAATGTTGCGAACGGTGACCAGCTCTTCGTGCTCATGCTGGAAAACCAGCACGCTATCGGCCACTTTCAGTTTGCCAATATCAAAGGACCAGCCAGTATCAGACGGTTCATCAGGCAGGGTATTTTCACGCGGTGCCACCGGCGCGTTGGCATCACGGACAGCTTCAGTTTGCGGGGTGAGCTGAATCACCGCGCCTTTCAGCATCACCTGATTCACCTGCAGCTGATGGGAAATGAGCGGGATCAGCGCCACATCAAGTCGCATGTTGTCTGCGGACACCAGCGGCTGGGACGCCCCCGGCGCCGTGAGCGACATGCGGCCAGAGAGAATGCTGAGCTGCGGCCAGACGTGCCAGCGCAGCGGCCCGTCCAGCTTCAGTTGATAACCACTGCGTGCCTCAACCTGCCGCACCATGTACGCGCGGAAGTCGTTAGGGTTAACCAGCAGAACCAACGCCGAAAGGCCAGCCACCAGCACCACCAGCAAAATCATCAGCGTTGTCAGAACTCTTCTCATGGCATCCTCAATGGACTAACGATCAGTCTTTATCAATACGGCTGGCAACCGCACCCTGCTGGTCGCGATATTTTGCGTCCTGACGGCGGTTATACGGCCTGTCTGCCGGGCCTGACAGCGGTTCAAAACTTAACGCGCCGATCATCATCCCCGGACGAAGCGCCAGCGGCAATTTACCGGCATTGAAGAATTCCAGCACAATACGGCCCGACCAGCCTGGATCGATACGGTGCGCGGTCACGTGTACCATCAGTCCCAGTCGCGCCAGCGAAGAACGGCCGTCAAGCCAGCCGACGAGGTCCGCAGGCAGGGTGACGGATTCAAACGTTACCGCCAGCGCCAGTTCACCCGGATGCAGATAAAAGGCTTCGCCATCTTCGATTACGATTTCGTCACTCATCACGCGATCGAGCGCGGCGCTGACTTCGTCCTTCGGTCCGCTGAGGTCAATGAACGGTGCGGTATGGCCGCTAAAGGTGCGGAATTTATTCCCCAACCGGACATCGACGGTCACCCCATTGATACGCTCAACAGGTGGACGTGGGGTAATAGACAAACGGCCTTCATCCAGCCAGGCTTCAATATCGCGATCACAAAGACGCATGCCTTTTTCTCCTTTCATGCATCGTACCCTGAGCCGGTAAGCGCTCAGGGTAAAACCAGGTTATCTCTGAACGGTACACAATTCACGCGGCTTATTCAAAAAACTGGCTGATTTTCGCTTTTAAGATATCGATCGCGATGCGGTTTTTACCCCCGCGCGGCACGATGATATCGGCGTATTGTTTGGAGGGCTCAATAAACTGCAGGAACATCGGGCGGACCGTTTTCTGGTATTGCGCCATCACGGAGTCCATTGAGCGGCCGCGTTCATTAACGTCACGCTTGATGCGGCGCATCAGGCAAATATCCAGCGGGGTATCGACGAAAATCGAGAAGTTCATGGATTCACGCAGGCGGGCGTCGGTCAGCAGCAGGATGCCTTCAAGGATAATGACCTTTTTCGGCTCGATGCGGATCGTTTCCTGGGTGCGGGTATGTTCTACGTAACTGTAAACGGGCAGTTCGATCGCCTGGCCGCTCTTAAGCGCTTCTAAATGCTGGAACAGCAGGCTGTGATCCATCGCATTTGGGTGGTCATAGTTCGTTTTAACGCGCTCTTCCATCGACAGATGGGATTGATCTTTGTAATAGCTGTCTTCGGGAATGACGCCGATATGCTCATCACCTACTTGTTCACGCAGTTCGCGATAAAGCGTACTGGCAATTAGACTTTTACCTGAAGCCGATGCGCCGGCGATGCCTATAATGACGCACTGATGAGACTTATCAGTCATAAATTTAGCGACCTGATTAACCTGGATGTAAAGGAAGGACGACGCCGGAGCGTCAAACGCGGCAATTATAGGGATTTCGCGGGCGTGATACCAGTCGAATACTCAGGTTCTGCGAGACTGACCGAAAAGTGACGAGTTATTCCCTGAATGAAATTTAAATGCGCATTTTTTCGCCGCTTACCCGTTTTTTTTCACCGAGTAAGTATTTAATAAGTCTGTGTTGTCAAATTCTGAGCGGTCACCATATGAATTGTAAATTGTTTGTACTAGCATAAACCAAATTATCAAATTCACGCGTTCGGACATCTTCTTCCCTGACGGCATGGCGTCTCTGGATAAAGCGGTAATGAATAAACAATACCAGCGGGTTTTGGTGACCACCCCACATCCTTTATTACGACTTGTCTGTCTGGGCCTGGTCACCTTTATCTTTACCTTATTTTCGCTGGAGCTCACCCGCTTCGGCACCCTGCTGGCCCCGCTCTGGTTTCCCACCGCCATTATTATGGTGGCGTTTTACCGCCATGCCGGAAAAATGTGGCCGGGCATTGCCCTGGCCTGTTCGTTCGGCAATATTCTGGCCTCATGGATGCTGTTCTCCTGGGGGTCGGTCAGCCTCATCTACCCTGCAGTCAACGTCATTGAGGCCGTTATCGGCGCGCTGTTCCTGCGTAAATGGCTCCCGTGGTACAACCCGCTGCAGAATCTGAACGACTGGATCCGCGTGGCCATCGGCAGCGCGCTGGTGCCGCCACTGATGGGCGGCATTCTGGTGTCTCTGCTGGCACCCGGCTCTGAGCCCCTGCGTAATTTCTTCGTCTGGGTGTTGTCAGAAGCCATTGGCGCACTGGCGCTGGTGCCACTGGGGCTGTTATTTAAGCCGCATTATCTGCTGCGCCACCGTGACCCGCGATTGCTGCTGGAAACGCTGACCACGCTGGCCGTGACGTTAGCCCTCAGTTGGGCAGCCATCACCTGGCTGCCGTGGCCCTTCACCTGCGTGATCGTTCTGCTGATGTGGAGCGCCGTGCGCCTGCCGCGGATGGAAGCGTTCATGGTGTTTCTGGTCACCGTGATGGTGGTGTCGCTGATGATTGCCCGCAATCCTCTGGCGCTGACCACCCAGCACGCCGGGCCGATGCTGAACGCTCCCTGGCTGCCGTTCCTGATGCTGCTCCTGCCCGCTAACGTCATGACCATGGTGATGTACGCCTTCCGCGCCGAACGCAAACATATCACCGAAAGCGAAGAGCGCTTTCGTAACGCGATGGAATATTCCGCCATCGGTATGGCGCTGGTCAGCATTGAAGGCAAATGGCTTCAGGCTAACAAGGCGCTGTGCAATTTCCTCGGCTACAGCCAGACGGAGCTTCAGTCACTGACCTTCCAGCAGCTCACCTGGCCAGAAGATCTGAATACCGACCTCGAGCAGCTCGAACAGCTGGTCAACGGCGAGATCAATACCTACTCCCTCGAAAAGCGCTATTACACCCGCGACGGGGAAGTGGTCTGGGCGCTTCTTGCCGTCTCCGTGGTGCGTCATGCCGACGGCTCGCCGCTCTATTTTATTGCCCAGATTGAAGACATTAACGATCTGAAGCAGACCGAGTGGGTCAATAAGCGCCTGATGGAGCGCATTACGCTGGCTAACGAAGCCGGGGGCATCGGCATCTGGGAGTGGGATCTGGAACCCGACATTATCAGCTGGGATAAGCGGATGTTTGAGCTTTATGAAATACCGCCGCACATCAAGCCCACCTGGCAGCTCTGGCACGACACGATGCTGCCGGAGGATCGCGTCCACGCTGAGCAGGTGCTGCGGGACTCCCTGATTTCCCGTCTGCCGTTTAAGCTGGAATTCCGCATCCGCGTGAAGGAAGGCGTGCGTCATATTCGCTCCCTGGCGAACCGGGTGCTCAATAAGCAGGGGGAAGTTGAACGGCTGCTCGGCATCAACATGGACATGACCGAGGTTAAGCAGCTTAACGAGGCCCTCTTCCAGGAAAAAGAGCGTCTGCACATTACCCTCGACTCCATCGGTGAAGCGGTGCTGTGCACCGATATCAACATGAACGTCACCTTTATGAACCCGGTCGCGGAGAAAATGAGCGGCTGGCTGCAGACCGAGGCTATCGGCCAGCCGATCCTGAAGGTGTTACACATTACCTTCGGTGAAAAAGGGCCGCTGATGGAGAATATTCACAGCGGCGATATGTCCCGTTCCGATATCGATCAGGATGTGGTGCTGAACTGCCGTACTGGCGGCAATTATGATATCCACTACAGCATTACGCCGCTCAGCACGCTGGATGGACAGAATATTGGCTCGGTGATCGTCATTCAGGACGTCACCGAGTCGCGCAAAATGCTGCGCCAGCTAAGCTACAGCGCCTCCCACGATGCCCTGACCCATCTGGCAAACCGGGTCAGCTTCGAAAACCATCTCAAACGGCTCTTGCAGACCGTTCGCGAAACGCGCCAGCGCCATGCCCTGGTGTTTATCGACCTCGATCGCTTCAAAGCCGTCAACGACACGGCTGGCCACGCCGCGGGTGATGCCCTGCTGCGGGAACTGGCTTCCCTGATGTTGACCATGCTCCGCTCCAGCGACGTGCTGGCGCGTCTGGGCGGGGACGAGTTCGGGTTACTGTTACCGGACTGCAACCTGGAAAGCGCGCGCTATATCGCCGGTCGCCTGATTCATGCCATCAACGACTATCACTTTATGTGGGAAGGCCGCCTGCACCGGATCGGCGCCAGCGCCGGCATCACGCTGATTGATGAAAATAACCACCAGGCGTCGGAGATCATGTCGCAGGCGGACATTGCCTGTTACGCCTCAAAAAACAGCGGGCGCGGCATGGTGACGGTGTATGAACCCCAGCAGGAGCGGGATCATCACACGCGCAGCATGATGTCGCTTGATGAACAGTGGCACATGATTAAAGACAATCATCTGATGATGATTGCCCGCAGCGTCGCCTCCCCGCGCATCCCGGAGAGCAGTAATTTCTGGCTGCTGTCGTTACGCCTGTGGACCAGCCAGGGCGAAGTTCAGGAAGAGCATGCCTTCCGCTCGGGTCTGGCGGAGCCTGAGCTTCTGCACGCCCTCGACAGACGGATCTTTAGCGAGTTTTTCCGCACCTATGCCACCCAGATCGCCAGTAAAGGCATGGGCGTGGCGCTGCCGCTCTCGGAGGCCGGTTTAGCCAGCGTGACGCTGGTCGATGAACTGCTCGATCTGCTGGATAAAAGCCCGATGCCGGGCCGTCTGCTGCATCTGGTTATCTCTGCCGATGTGGTGTGCAACCCCGATAAAAACCTGCATAGGGGTCTGCAAAAGCTTCGCCAGGCGGGCTGCCGCGTGATCTTCAGCCAGGTGGGACGCGACATGAACGTCTTTACCCACCTGACCGCGAATATGGCCGACTATCTGATGCTGGATGCAGAGGTGGTAACCAACGTGTATGGCAATCTGATGGATGAGATGATGGTGACCATTGTTCAGGGCCACGCCCAGCGTGTGGGAATGAAAACTATCGCGGGCCCCTGTAACCAGCCCATCATGATGGATACGCTCTCCGGCATCGGCATCGATTTTATCTTTGGTGACACCATCGCCGAGCCGCAGCCATTAGATCTTCTGCTCAACACCAGCTATTTCGCCATCAACTGACGGTGCCCAGCCGTCGGTATACCAGATGTGCAGCAGCGCGTAGGAGCGCCACGGCTTCCAGCGTTCGGCATAACGACGAATTTGCGCGGGCGTCATTCCGGCGAAGCGCTGTTTAATCAGGTAATCATCCGGCAGAAACACATCTTTCGCCTGCCAGCCGCGCAGGGCCAGATAATTTGCCGTCCAGCGCCCTATCCCCGGCCGCTGCTGTAACGCCTTCATCCCCTCTTCTGTATTCGCGGGCGGGGAAAGCGGAAACGTTCCGTCGATAACCGACTGCGCCAGATGAATCAGCGACTCCGCGCGCTTTAGCGGCATACCCAACGCCTTCAGCGCCAGCGGGTCCGCTGCCGCCAGCGCCTGGGGCGTGGGGAAGCAGAGATAGCCCGGACAATCCGCCACCGGTTCGCCACAGAGCGCCACCACGCGTGACGCCAGCTTCGCCGCCATCGCCACGCTCACCAGCTGCCCGAGGATCGCCCGGACGCCCTGCTCGTACGCATCCATCGCCCCCGGTAAACGCAAGCCTGGCCTTGCAGCACCGAGTTCGCCCAGCGTTTCTGCTATTTGCTGCGGGTTACAGCGGAGATCGAACAGGCGTTCGATGCGTTCAAGACACGCCTGCGCAACCGGAATTAACCCCGGGCTGAGCGTCACGGTCAGCGTATGTGTTGCGAGATCCGGCGTCACGCGGAAAATCCCCTGATGCCCCTCGCAGGCAAAACTGCGCTCATAGTAATCGTTGGTGACGGTTTCAATGCCCGTTACCGCGCGCGCGCCAAGAAAACCAAACATCCACTGCCAGTCATAAGGGGGAAGCCAGGTGAGGGTATACATCGTTGCTCCTTTTTTAGTGTTATCAGCATAAACGTAAAGACCCTGTTTTGCCTTGCTTTCATATTCCTGTTGTCGCCATGCAGACATTTCGTTAAAGTCTCGCCCCTTCTCACCGGCATGGGGATTCATCGTGTTTATTGGATTTGACTACGGTACGGCAAACTGCTCGGTTGCGATTATGCAAGACGGGCAGCCACGGCTCCTGAAGATGGAAAAAGAGAGCACGCTGCTGCCGTCTATGCTCTGCGCACCGACGCGTGAAGCGGTGAGCGAGTGGCTGTTCCGCCACCATCAGGTTCCGGCCACGGCGGCGGAGACCCAGGCGCTGCTGCGCCGGGCGGTCAGCTTTAACCGCGAGGAGGACATCGACGTTACGCCCTCCAGCGTGCAGTTCGGCCTCGCCTCGCTCGGGCACTACATTGAAGACCCCGAAGAGGTCTACTTCGTTAAGTCGCCAAAATCCTTCCTCGGCGCCAGCGGCCTGAAGCCGCAGCAGGTCGCGCTGTTCGAAGACCTGGTGTGCGCGATGATGCTGCATATTCGCCAGCAGGCGCAGACGCAGGTCTCCGATGCGATTACCCAGGCGGTGATTGGCCGCCCGATCAACTTCCAGGGGTTGGGTGGCGACGAGGCCAACCAGCAGGCGCAGGGGATCCTGGAGCGCGCGGCGCACCGCGCCGGCTTCCGCGACGTGGTATTCCAGTATGAACCGGTTGCCGCAGGGCTGGACTTCGAAGCCACGCTGACGGAAGAGAAGCGCGTGCTGGTCGTGGACATCGGCGGGGGCACGACGGACTGCTCGCTGCTGCTGATGGGGCCGCAGTGGCATCGCCGTCGCGATCGTGAAAACAGCCTGCTCGGGCACAGCGGCTGCCGCGTGGGCGGTAACGATCTGGATATCGCCCTGGCCTTCAAGAGCCTGATGCCGCTGCTCGGCATGGGGGAGCAAACCGAAAAAGGCATCGCCCTGCCGATCCTGCCGTGGTGGAACGCGATAGCCATCAACGACGTGCCGGCGCAGAGCGATTTTTACAGCACCGCCAACGGCCGCTTCCTTAACGATCTGGTGCGCGATGCCCAGGACGGCGAAAAGGTCGCCCTGCTCTATAAAGTGTGGCGTCAGCGTCTGAGCTACCGCGTGGTGCGTACGGCGGAAGAGAGCAAAATCGCCCTGTCCGACCGCGCTGAACATGCGGTCTCCCTGCCGTTTATCAGTGACGAACTGGCCACTGCCATTTCGCAGGACGGGCTGGAGACGGCGCTTGCCCAGCCGCTGCAGCGCATTCTGGAACAGGTGCAGCTCGCGCTGGAGAACGGCAAAGAGAAGCCGGACGTGATTTACCTGACCGGCGGTAGCGCTCGTTCACCGCTGATCAAGAAAGCGCTGGCCGAACAGCTGCCGGGAATACCTATCGCGGGCGGCGATGACTTTGGCTCCGTTACCGCAGGGCTGGCGCGCTGGGCGCAGGTGATGTTTAGCTAGTGCGGTTGTGCCGGGTGGCGGCTTCGCCTACCCGGCCTACAAAACGTGTGTTGTTGTAGTGCGGTCTGGTGCCCTCTCCCACAAAACACCAAAAACGGCAACATCCGTTGCCGTTCGCATTTACCTTGTAGGCCGGGTAAGCGAAGCGTCACCCGGCAACACTCAGACAATTCCCGACAGTCTTCCATATTTCCTCCATTTTTCCGCTGTGTTGCCTGACTAAACTAGTATCATTCCCCGAAGTATTCAGGATGAGAACGTATAACGATGAAAGGCAGTAACAAATCCCGCTGGGCAATCGCCGCTGGCATCATTGTGGTGGCCCTTGCCGCCGCCTGGTACTGGCACAGTCAATCCGCGAACACCGCCGCACCGGCCGGCGCCACCAGCCAGACCCAGCGCCCCACGGGTGGAGGTCGTCACGGCATGCGCGGTGGCGCGCTGGCGCCGGTTCAGGCGGCGACGGCGGTGAATAGAGCCGTTCCTCGCTATCTCACCGGTCTCGGGACCATCACCGCTGCCAACACCGCCACGGTGCGCAGCCGCGTCGACGGCCAGCTCATCGCGATCCACTTCCAGGAAGGTCAGCAGGTCAAAGCGGGCGATCTGCTGGCGGAAATCGACCCGAGCCAGTTTAAGGTCGCCCTTGCCCAGGCGCAGGGACAGCTCGCGAAAGACAACGCGACCCTCGCCAACGCCCGGCGCGATTTAGCCCGCTACCAGCAGCTGGTGAAAACAAACCTGGTGTCCCGTCAGGAGCTGGATACCCAGCAGTCGCTGGTCAGTGAAACGCAGGGCACGATCAAAGCGGACGAAGCCGCCGTGGCCAGCGCCCAGCTGCAGCTGGACTGGAGCCGCATCACCGCGCCGATTGACGGACGCGTCGGCCTGAAGCAGGTCGATATTGGCAACCAAATCTCCAGCGGCGACACCACGGGCATCGTGGTGATCACCCAGACCCACCCGATTGATTTAGTCTTTACCCTGCCGGAAAGCGATATCGCGACCGTCACGCAGGCGCAAAAAGCCGGTAAAGGCCTGGTGGTGGAAGCCTGGGACCGCACCAACAAGCAGAAGCTGAGTGAAGGGTCTCTGCTCAGTCTGGATAACCAGATCGACACCACCACCGGCACCATCAAGCTGAAGGCGCGCTTTAATAACCAGGACGATGCCCTCTTCCCGAACCAGTTCGTCAATGCGCGCATGCTGGTGGCGACCGAAGAAAACGCGGTGGTGATCCCCACCGCTGCGCTGCAGATGGGTAACGAAGGTAACTTCGTCTGGGTGCTTAACAGCGACAATAAGGTCAGCAAGCATCTGGTGAAAACCGGGATTCAGGACAGCCAGACGGTGGTCATCAGCGCCGGGCTTTCCGCAGGCGACCGCGTGGTCACCGACGGCATTGACCGTCTGACCGAAGGGGCCAAAGTGGAAGTGGTGGAACCGGCGAAACAGGGAGCGACCTCCTGATGCAGGTGCTGCCGCCGGGCTCCACAGGTGGGCCGTCACGCCTGTTTATCCTCCGTCCTGTCGCCACCACGCTGCTGATGGTGGCGATCCTGCTCGCCGGGATTATCGGCTATCGCTTCCTGCCGGTCTCGGCGCTGCCGGAGGTGGACTATCCCACCATTCAGGTGGTGACGCTCTATCCCGGCGCCAGCCCGGATGTCGTGACGTCCGCCATCACCGCCCCGCTGGAGCGCCAGTTCGGCCAGATGTCGGGGCTAAAACAGATGTCCTCCCAGAGCTCCGGCGGGGCATCCGTGGTGACGCTGCAGTTCCAGCTGACGCTGTCGCTGGACGTCGCCGAGCAGGAGGTGCAGGCCGCCATCAACGCCGCCACAAACCTGCTGCCGTCAGACCTGCCTAACCCGCCGGTCTACAGCAAAGTGAACCCGGCCGATCCGCCGATCATGACGCTGGCCGTCACCTCCTCCGCCATGCCAATGACCCAGGTCGAAGACATGGTCGAAACGCGCGTGGCGCAGAAAATTTCTCAGGTCTCCGGCGTCGGCCTCGTCACCCTGGCGGGCGGACAGCGCCCGGCGGTGCGCGTCAAGCTTAACGCGCAGGCCATCGCCGCGCTGGGGCTCACCAGCGAAACCATCCGCAGCGCCATCAGCAATGCCAACGTCAACTCGGCGAAGGGCTCGCTGGACGGCCCAACCCGCGCCGTGACGCTCTCGGCGAACGACCAGATGCAGTCCGCCGACGAATATCGTCAGCTGATTATCGCCTACCAGAACGGCGCGCCGGTGCGTCTGGGCGACGTGGCGACCGTAGAACAAGGCGCGGAAAACAGCTGGCTGGGGGCCTGGGCCAACAGGCAGCAGGCGATCGTGATGAACGTGCAGCGCCAGCCGGGCGCAAACATCATCGAAACCGCCGACAGCATCCGCACCATGCTGCCGCAGCTGATCGAAAGCCTGCCGAAGTCGGTCAGCGTGAAGGTGCTTTCCGACCGTACCACCAACATTCGCGCGTCGGTCACCGACACCCAGTTCGAGCTGATGCTGGCGATTGCGCTGGTGGTGATGATCATTTACCTGTTCCTGCGTAACGTCCCGGCGACCATTATTCCCGCCGTCGCCGTACCGCTCTCGCTGGTCGGCACCTTTGCGGTGATGGTGTTCCTCGATTTTTCGATCAACAACCTGACGCTGATGGCGCTCACCATCGCCACCGGGTTCGTGGTGGATGATGCCATCGTCGTCATCGAGAACATCTCGCGCTATATCGAGAAAGGTGAGAAACCGCTGGCCGCCGCGCTGAAAGGCGCAGGTGAAATCGGCTTTACCATTATCTCGCTGACCTTCTCGCTGATTGCGGTGCTGATCCCGCTGCTGTTTATGGGCGATATTGTCGGGCGGCTGTTCCGCGAATTTGCCGTGACGCTGGCGGTTGCCATTCTGATCTCCGCCGTGGTGTCGCTGACCCTGACGCCGATGATGTGCGCCCGCATGCTGAGCCATGAGTCCCTGCGCAAGCAAAACCGCTTCTCGCGCGCCTCCGAGCGCATGTTCGAGCGCATTATTGCCGCCTACGGTCGCGTGCTGGCGAAAGTCCTCAACCACCCGTGGGCCACGCTCGGCGTGGCGCTCGGCACGCTGGCGCTCAGCGTGATGCTGTGGATTTTCATTCCGAAAGGCTTCTTCCCCATCCAGGACAACGGCATTATTCAGGGCACGCTTCAGGCCCCACAGTCGGTCTCTTTTGCCAATATGGCGCAGCGCCAGCAGCAGGTATCTGACATCATCATGAAGGATCCGGCGGTAGAGAGCCTGACCGCTTACGTCGGCGTGGACGGCACCAATCCGTCGCTCAACAGCGCGCGTCTGCAGATCAACCTCAAGCCGCTGGATGAGCGCGACGATCGCGTCAACGCCGTCATTGAGCGGCTGCAAAACGCCGTCGCCCGCGTGCCGGGCGTTGAGCTTTACCTGCAGCCGATTCAGGATTTGACCATCGATACCCAGGTCAGCCGCACGCAGTACCAGTTCACGCTGCAGGCCACCTCGCTGGACGCGCTCAGCACCTGGGTGCCGCAGCTGGTGGATAAACTCAAAACCCTGCCGCAGCTCGCCGACGTCAGCAGCGACTGGCAGGACAAAGGGCTGGCCGCGTATGTGAACGTCAACCGCGACGCCGCCAGCCGTCTGGGCATCACCATGGCGGACGTGGATAACGCCCTGTACAACGCCTTCGGTCAGCGTCTGATCTCCACCATCTACACCCAGGCGAACCAGTACCGCGTGGTGCTGGAGCACAACACCGACAACACGCCCGGCCTGGCGGGGCTGGACTCGGTGCGCCTGACCAGCAAAGACGGCGGCATTGTGCCGCTGAGCGCTATCGCCACGGTGGAAGAACGCTATACCCCGCTGTCGATTAACCATCTGGATCAGTTCCCGTCCACCACCATCTCCTTTAACGTGCCGGACAATTACTCTCTGGGCGAAGCGGTGGAGGCCATTCAGGCGGCGGAAAAAGCGGTAAGCTTCCCGGCTGATATTCAGACCCAGTTCCAGGGCAGCACCCTGGCGTTCCAGGCCGCGCTGGGCAACACCATCTGGCTGATCGTGGCGGCGGTCGTGGCGATGTACATCGTGCTCGGCGTGCTGTACGAGAGCTTTATCCACCCGATCACCATCCTTTCTACCCTGCCGACGGCGGGCGTGGGGGCACTGCTGGCATTAATGCTGGCGGGCAGCGAGCTGGACGTGATTGCCATCATCGGTATCATCCTGCTCATCGGGATCGTGAAGAAAAACGCCATCATGATGATCGACTTCGCCCTGGCCGCCGAGCGCGAGCAGGGCATGTCGCCGCGCGATGCGATTTTCCAGGCCTGCCTGCTGCGTTTTCGCCCCATCCTGATGACCACGCTGGCCGCCCTGCTGGGCGCGCTGCCGCTGATGCTCAGCACGGGCGTCGGCGCGGAGCTGCGCCGTCCGCTGGGTATCGGCATGGTCGGCGGTCTGCTGGTGAGCCAGGTGCTGACGCTGTTCACCACGCCGGTGATCTACCTGCTGTTTGACCGCCTGGCGCTGTGGACCAAAAGCCGCTTCCCGAAACGTGAAGAGGAGGCATAAGTGAAGTTTTTCGCCCTCTTCATTTATCGCCCGGTGGCGACGATTTTAATCTCGCTCGCCATTACCCTCTGCGGCGTGCTGGGCTTCCGGCTGCTGCCGGTGGCCCCCCTGCCGCAGGTGGATTTCCCGGTGATCATGGTCAGCGCCTCGCTGCCGGGCGCCTCGCCGGAAACCATGGCCTCGTCCGTTGCCACGCCGCTGGAGCGTTCGCTCGGGCGAATTGCGGGGGTCAACGAGATGACCTCCAGCAGCTCGCTGGGCAGCACGCGCATTATTCTGGAGTTCAGCTTCGACCGGGATATCAACGGCGCGGCGCGCGACGTGCAGGCGGCCATCAATGCCGCACAGAGCCTGCTGCCGAGCGGGATGCCGAGCCGTCCGACCTACCGCAAGGCCAACCCGTCCGACGCGCCGATCATGATCCTGACGCTGACCTCGGATACGTATTCGCAGGGGCAGCTGTACGATTTTGCGTCTACCCAGCTGGCGCAGACCATCTCACAAATTAACGGCGTCGGGGACGTGAGCGTCGGCGGGAGTTCCCTGCCCGCGGTACGCGTGGGGTTAAACCCGCAGGCGCTGTTTAACCAGGGCGTGTCGCTGGATGACGTGCGCTCCGCCATCAGCAACGCCAACGTGCGCAAACCGCAGGGGGCGATTGAGGACAACAGCCACCGCTGGCAGATCCACACCAACGACGAGCTGAAAACCGCGGCGGAATATCAGCCGCTCATCATCCACTATAACAACGGCGCGGCGGTGCGCTTAAGCGACGTGGCCAGCGTTACCGACTCGGTGCAGGACGTACGCAACGCCGGGATGACCAACGCCAAGCCGGCGATTCTGCTGATGATCCGCAAGCTGCCGGAGGCCAACATTATTGAGACGGTGAACAGCATTCGCGCCCGTCTCCCGGAGCTGCAGGAGACCATCCCGGCAGCAATCGATCTGCAAATTGCTCAGGATCGCTCCCCGACGATTCGCGCCTCGCTGGAAGAGGTGGAGCAAACGCTGGTGATCTCCGTCGCGCTGGTGATCCTGGTGGTCTTCCTGTTCCTGCGATCCGGCCGCGCGACGCTGATCCCGGCGGTGGCCGTGCCGGTCTCGCTGATCGGCACCTTTGCCGCCATGTACCTGTGCGGGTTTAGCCTCAACAACCTGTCGCTGATGGCCCTGACGATTGCCACCGGCTTCGTGGTGGATGACGCCATCGTGGTGCTGGAAAACATTTCCCGCCATCTGGAAG
This sequence comes from Enterobacter sp. FB, assembly GCF_000805795.1. Lineage (NCBI taxonomy): Bacteria > Pseudomonadati > Pseudomonadota > Gammaproteobacteria > Enterobacterales > Enterobacteriaceae > Enterobacter > Enterobacter sp. FB. The sequence continues at coordinate 2,247,115 of NZ_JSZC01000013.1, forward strand.
CGGGCGTGAAACCGCTGCAGGCCGCGCTGCAGGGCACGCGCGAGGTGGGCTTTACGGTGCTCTCCATGAGCCTGTCGCTGGTGGCGGTCTTTCTGCCGCTGCTGCTGATGGGCGGGCTGCCGGGCAGGCTGCTGCGCGAATTTGCCGTCACCCTTTCGGTGGCTATCGGCATCTCGCTGATTATCTCGCTGACGCTGACGCCAATGATGTGCGGCTGGATGCTCAAGCGCAGCAAGCCGCACTCGCAGCCGCGCCGCAAAGGCTTTGGCCGCGTGCTGATGGCGATGCAGGAGGGCTACGGCAAATCGCTGAAGTGGGTGCTGAACCACACAAGGCTGGTCGGCCTGGTGCTGATCGGCACCATCGTGCTCAACGTGTGGCTGTATATTACCATCCCGAAAACTTTCTTCCCGGAGCAGGATACCGGCGTGCTGATGGGCGGCATTCAGGCGGACCAGAGCATTTCCTTCCAGGCGATGCGCGGCAAGCTGCAGGACTTTATGAAGATCATTCGGGAAGACAAAGCCGTGGATAACGTCACTGGCTTTACCGGCGGGTCGCGCGTCAACAGCGGGATGATGTTTATTACCCTGAAACCGCGCGGCGAGCGCAACGAAACCGCCCAGCAGGTGATTGACCGCCTGCGGGTGAAGCTCGCCAAAGAGCCCGGAGCCAACCTGTTTTTGATGGCCGTTCAGGATATCCGCGTCGGCGGGCGACAGGCGAACGCCAGCTATCAGTACACGTTGCTCTCGGACGACTTAGCCGCCCTGCGCGAGTGGGAGCCGAAGATCCGCAAGGCGCTGGCCGCCCTGCCCCAACTGGCGGACGTAAACTCCGATCAGCAGGACAACGGCGCCGAGATGGCCCTGACCTACGACCGTGAAACCATGTCGCGGCTGGGCATCAACGTAGAAGCCGCCAACAGCCTGCTGAACAACGCCTTCGGCCAGCGCGAGATCTCCACCATCTACCAGCCGATGAACCAGTACAAGGTGGTGATGGAGGTTGACCCGCGCTACACCCAGGACATCAGCGCCCTGGACAAAATGTTTGTGATTAACAACGACGGCAAGGCGATTCCGCTCTCGTACTTTGCCAGCTGGCAGCCCGCCAACGCGCCGCTGTCGGTGAACCACCAGGGGCTGTCGGCGGCGTCGACCATCTCCTTTAACCTGCCCGCCGGTTCGTCACTTTCCGAGGCCAGCGACGCAATCAACCGCGCGATGACGCAGCTTGGCGTACCGTCCACCGTGCGCGGCAGCTTTGCCGGGACCGCGCAGGTATTCCAGGAGACGATGAACTCGCAGGTGATTTTAATTCTGGCCGCCATCGCTACGGTCTATATTGTGCTGGGCGTGCTGTATGAAAGCTACGTGCACCCGCTGACCATCCTTTCGACGCTGCCGTCGGCGGGCGTGGGGGCACTGCTGGCCCTGGAGCTGTTCGGCGCGCCGTTCAGCCTTATCGCGCTCATCGGGATCATGCTGCTGATCGGCATCGTGAAGAAAAACGCCATCATGATGGTGGACTTCGCGCTGGACGCCCAGCGCAACGGCAACCTCTCGCCGGAAGAGGCCATCTTCCAGGCCTGCCTGCTGCGCTTTCGTCCGATCATGATGACCACCCTGGCGGCGCTGTTTGGCGCGCTGCCGCTGGTGATCTCGGGCGGCGACGGTTCCGAACTGCGCCAGCCGCTGGGGATCACCATTGTCGGCGGCCTGGTGATGAGCCAGCTGCTGACGCTGTACACCACGCCGGTGGTCTATCTGTTCTTCGACCGCCTGCGGCTGCGCTTTTCGCGTAAAAACAGAACTACGGTGACAGGATAAATGACAGAGCTTCCCAGCAACGTTCGCTGGCAATTATGGATAGTCGCCTTCGGCTTCTTTATGCAGTCGCTGGATACGACCATCGTCAACACCGCCCTCCCCTCCATGGCGAAAAGCCTCGGGGAGAGCCCGCTGCATATGCACATGGTGATTGTCTCCTACGTGCTGACGGTTGCCGTGATGCTGCCCGCCAGCGGCTGGCTGGCCGATAAGGTCGGCGTGCGGAATATCTTCTTTACCGCCATCGTGCTGTTTACCTCCGGCTCGCTATTTTGCGCGCAGGCCAACACCCTCGACCAGCTGGTCATGGCGCGCGTGCTGCAGGGCATCGGCGGGGCGATGATGGTGCCCGTCGGGCGACTAACGGTGATGAAGATTGTGCCGCGCGAGCAGTACATGGCGGCGATGACCTTTGTCACCCTGCCCGGTCAGGTGGGGCCGCTGCTTGGGCCTGCGCTGGGCGGTATGCTGGTGGAGTACGCCTCCTGGCACTGGATCTTCTTAATCAATCTCCCGGTAGGCATCATCGGCGCGATGGCCACCCTGACGCTGATGCCGAACTACAAAATGCAGACCCGGCGCTTTGATTTCTTCGGCTTTATTCTGCTGGCGGCAGGCATGGCCACGCTTACCCTGGCACTCGACGGGCAAAAGGGGCTGGGGATTTCCACCCTGATGCTCGGGTTGCTGGTGGTTATCGGCATTTCCACCATTGCAGGGTATTTGTGGCATGCTCGCGGCAATGACCAGGCGCTGTTCAGCCTGAACTTGTTTAAAAACCCAACCTACCGTCTCGGGCTGTTCGGCAGCTTTGCCGGACGCGTCGGCAGCGGCATGCTGCCGTTTATGACGCCCGTTTTTCTGCAAATTGGCATGGGCTTTTCGCCATTCCACGCGGGCCTGATGATGATCCCAATGGTGCTCGGCAGCATGGGGATGAAGCGGATGGTGGTGCAGGTGGTGAACCGCTTTGGCTACCGTCACGTGCTGGTGGCAGCCACGCTGGGGCTGGCGCTGGTCAGCCTGCTGTTTATGGCCGTGGCGCTGATGGGCTGGTACTACGTCCTGCCGCTGGTGCTGTTCTGCCAGGGGGTCATCAACTCCATGCGCTTCTCGTCGATGAATACCCTGACGCTGAAGGACCTGCCGGACGATCTGGCGAGCAGCGGCAACAGCCTGCTGTCGATGATTATGCAGCTCTCCATGAGCGTGGGCGTGACGATCGCGGGGTTGCTGCTCGGCATGTACGGCCAGCACCATCTCAGCGTCGACACGCCGGTGGCGCATCAGGTCTTTATGTATACCTACCTCAGCATGGCGGTCATCATCGCCCTGCCCGCGTTCATCTTCGCCCGCGTGCCGGATGATACCAGCAAGAACGTCGTGATTAGGCGCGGCAAAAGGAGTGGCTCATGAAATTCTGGCGTCCGGGTATTACCGGCAAGCTCTTTCTGGCGATTTTTGCCACCTGTATTGTCCTGCTGATCACCATGCACTGGGCGGTGCGGGTCAGCTTTGAGCGCGGCTTTATTGATTACATCAAGCATGGCAATGAGCAGCGTTTGCAGGGCTTAAGCGATGCGCTGAGTGAACAGTACGCCCAGCACGGCAACTGGCGTTTTCTGCGCAATAACGACCGCTTTATTTTCCAGATCCTGCGCTCGCTGGAGCACGATACCGGTGATGACCGTCCGGGCCCGGGCATGCCGCCGCACGGCTGGCGCACCCAGTTCTGGGTGATCGACCAGGACATGCGCCCCCTGGTTGGCCCGCGCGCGCCGATACCGCCGGACGGCACCCGTCGGGCGATTAAAGTGAATAACGCGACCGTCGGCTGGGTTATCGCCTCGCCGGTGGAGCGCCTGACGCGCAACACCGACATCAACTTTGACCGCCAGCAGCGCCGGACCAGCTGGCTGATTGTCGCCCTCTCCACGCTGCTCGCCGCGCTCGCCACCTTCCCGCTGGCGCGCGGTCTGCTCGCCCCGGTGAAACGCCTGGTGGAGGGCACGCACAAGCTGGCCGCCGGGGATTTCACCACCCGCGTCGATACCCGCAGCCAGGACGAACTGGGCAAGCTGGCGCAGGACTTTAACCAGCTCGCCAGCACCCTGGAGAAGAACCAGCAGATGCGCCGCGACTTTATGGCCGATATTTCTCACGAGCTGCGCACCCCGCTGGCGGTGCTGCGCGGCGAACTGGAGGCCATTCAGGACGGCGTGCGCCAGTTTACGCCGGAATCGGTGGCTTCCCTGCAGGCGGAGGTGGGCACGCTCACCAAGCTGGTGGACGATCTCCACCAGCTCTCCATGTCCGACGAAGGCGCGCTGGCCTACCAGAAGGCGCCCGTAGACGTCATTAACGTGTTGGAAGTGGCGAGCGGCGCCTTCCGTGAACGCTTTGCCAGCCGCAACCTGAAAATCGACCTCTCCCTGCCGGACAGCGCGGTGGTGTTTGGCGACAAAGATCGGCTGATGCAGCTGTTCAACAACCTGCTGGAAAACAGCCTGCGCTACACCGACAGCGGTGGCGGGCTGCATATCTCCGGCAGGCAGGACAACGGGCGCTTCGCCCTCACCTTCGCGGATTCCGCCCCCGGCGTGCAGGACGCGCAGCTGGAAAAACTGTTCGAGCGCTTTTACCGTACCGAAGGCTCCCGCAACCGCGCCAGCGGCGGCTCCGGCCTGGGGCTGGCGATTTGCGTTAACATCGTCGAGGCGCATAATGGCACGATCCGCGCCGCCCATTCGCCTTTTGGCGGGGTTAGCATTACAGTAGAGTTACCTCTGGAACGGGATTTATCGAGAGAAGTATGACCGAGTTACCGATTGACGAAAACACGCCGCGCATTTTGATCGTCGAAGACGAACCCAAGCTGGGACAGCTGCTGATCGACTATTTACGCGCGGCCAGCTATGCCCCGTCTCTGATCGGCCACGGCGACCAGGTGCTGCCCTACGTGCGCCAGACTCCGCCGGATCTGATCCTGCTGGATTTAATGCTGCCTGGCGTTGATGGCCTGACCCTGTGCCGGGAAATTCGCCGCTTCTCCGACGTACCGATCGTCATGGTCACCGCCAAAATTGAAGAGATTGACCGCCTGCTGGGGCTCGAAATCGGCGCTGACGATTATATCTGCAAACCCTACAGCCCGCGTGAAGTGGTCGCCCGCGTGAAAACCATTCTGCGCCGCTGCAGGCCGCAGCGCGAGCTTCAGGTGCTGGACGCCGAAAGCCCGCTGATTGTGGATGAAAGCCGCTTCCAGGCGAGCTGGCGCGGCAAGCTGCTGGACCTGACGCCTGCTGAGTTCCGCCTGCTGAAAACCCTCTCCCACGAGCCGGGAAAAGTCTTCTCCCGTGAACAGTTGCTGAACCACCTGTACGACGATTACCGCGTGGTGACCGACCGCACCATCGACAGCCACATCAAAAACCTGCGCCGCAAGCTGGAGTCGCTGGACGCCGAACAGTCGTTTATTCGCGCGGTGTATGGCGTGGGGTATCGCTGGGAAGCGGATGCGTGCAGGATTGCCTAGTGAGCCGCTGGTCAATCCAGGCCGGGTAAGGCGAAACCGCCACCCGGCACAATAACTTTACCTCCCTGCACCGCAGCGCTACAATGCCCGCCCTTAATGTGGGGGATCTCCCCTTACCGCTGCACCAGGTGCACGCGGATCTGACCTGTCATCAGAACGAGAACAAACATGTTTAAACCGGAACTCCTTTCCCCGGCGGGAACGCTGCAAAATATGCGTTACGCTTTCGCCTATGGCGCCGACGCCGTGTATGCGGGCCAGCCGCGCTACTCGCTGCGCGTGCGTAACAACGAATTCAACCACGAGAACCTGCAGCTCGGCATCAACGAGGCGCACGCTCTGGGTAAAAAATTCTACGTGGTAGTCAACATCGCGCCGCACAACGCCAAGCTGAAAACGTTCATCCGTGACCTGAAGCCGGTGGTGGATATGGGGCCGGACGCGCTGATCATGTCGGACCCGGGTTTAATCATGCTGGTTCGGGAGAACTTCCCGGAGATGGATATCCACCTCTCCGTACAGGCTAACGCCGTCAACTGGGCGACGGTGAAGTTCTGGAAGCAGATGGGGCTGACCCGCGTCATCCTGTCCCGCGAGCTTTCGCTGGAAGAGATCGAAGAGATCCGCACCCAGGTGCCGGATATGGAAATCGAAATCTTCGTTCACGGCGCGCTGTGCATGGCCTACTCCGGCCGCTGCCTGCTCTCCGGCTATATCAACAAGCGCGACCCGAACCAGGGCACCTGCACCAACGCCTGCCGCTGGGAATATAACGTCCAGGAAGGCAAAGAGGACGACATCGGCAACATCGTCCACAAGCATGAGCCGATCCCGGTGACTAACGTCGAGCCTACGCTGGGCATCGGCGCGCCAACCGACAGCGTGTTTATGATTGAAGAAGCCAAGCGTCCGGGCGAGTACATGACCGCCTTTGAAGACGAGCACGGCACCTACATCATGAACTCGAAAGATCTGCGCGCCATCGCCCACGTTGAGCGCCTGACCCAGATGGGCGTGCACTCCCTGAAGATTGAAGGGCGCACCAAATCCTATTACTACTGCGCGCGTACCGCACAGGTGTACCGCAAAGCCATCGACGATGCGGCCGCCGGTAAACCGTTCGATACCAGCCTGCTGGAAACGCTGGAAGGCCTGGCGCACCGCGGCTATACCGAAGGTTTCCTGCGCCGTCATACCCACGACGACTACCAGAACTACGAGCACGGCTACTCCGTTTCCGAGCGCCAGCAGTTTGTCGGTGACTTCACCGGCGAGCGCAAAGGCGCGCTGGCGGCCGTGGCGGTGAAAAACAAATTCACCAAAGGCGACAGCCTGGAGCTGATGACCCCGCAGGGCAACATGAACTTCACGCTGGAGCATCTGGAAAACGGCAAAGGCGAAGCGATTGAGGTCGCGCCAGGCGACGGGCACACCGTCTGGCTGCCGGTTCCGGAAGAGGTGGAGCTGAAGTTCGCACTGCTGATGCGTAACTTCAACGGTGAAAGCACCCGAAACCCACACGGCAAATAGTCAATCAGGGAAATTTTTTCGCGCTGGGATAATTCTTAGAATCGGATCACATACCGCTTCGTTCAATACGGGTATTATCCCCCCGCTGAAAAACATAACCCATAAATGCTAGCTGTACCAGGAACCACCTCCTTAGCCTGCGTAATCTCCCTTACGCGGGCTTATTTTTTGCCTTCTCTCTCCTCAACCCAGGCAATGAGTTCGTCGATTTGCTTCTCTGAGAACACGGCGATCCCATTCTCAGCGAGCAACGACGCAGCAACCCCCATCCCCGCTTTCTGTATACCGCGAAACGATCCGTCATAAATAAACTCACTGCCGCACGTTGGGCTGCCATCGGTTAACAATGCAGCGCTACACCCCGACGCCTGAGCAGCGCGTAGCGCGAGCCAGGCTGCAAGCTGATAATGTTCGGTCACATCCTGCCCGGTATTTTCCATAATTCTGGCTTGCCCGAGCATCACGTTTTTCCCATCAGCAGACATAATCTCTGCCGGTGGACGAGGCACAGGCAACCCGGCTGCAAGCTCTGGGCAGTGGATAACCAGACGTTGTTCCTGTTGCCAGCGAGCGAGTTGCTCGTTCATTCGCGCTTTTTCACTTCCGTTATAACGGACCCTGAAGCCCATCAGGCACGCGCTTACCAAAATTTTATTCATCATCACTTTCCTGTGATTACATTAATCTCATCGCTGAAGTGTAACGCGCTTTTGTGCCTGTTTTGTTCCTTTCATCCTGTTCTTACCCGCTTTTTTCCTCTCTGCTATACACTCTTACTAACGCTAAAAAAGGGAGCAGCGAGGATGGCAACCTATCCAGACAGTTTATTGATTCTCAACGGCAAAAGTGCGGGCAACGATCTGCTGCGTCAGGCCATTCAGGGTTTGCGTGACGACGGCGCGCGCATCCACGTCAGAGTAACATGGGAAAAAGGCGACGCGGCACGTTATATCAATGAAGCCCTCGGGCTTGGCATTGAGACCATCATTTCCGGCGGCGGCGATGGCACCATCAATGAGATCGCATCAGCGCTGATCGACCTGCCCCCGGCAGACCGCCCGGTGATGGGTATTTTACCGCTCGGCACCGCCAATGATTTTGCCACCAGCGCCGGGATCCCCGAGGCGTTAGAGAAAGCGCTTCAGCTGGCGATCCTCGGTAAAGCGACCGCGGTAGATATTGCGCAGGTGAATGACAAAACCTGCTTTATCAATATGGCCACCGGCGGGTTCGGCACGCGCATCACCAGCGAAACGCCGGAAAAACTCAAGGCTGCGCTGGGCGGCGTGTCGTATCTGATCCACGGTCTGATGCGCATGGATACCCTCAAGCCTGACCGCTGCGAAATTCGCGGCGAAGATTTCCAGTGGCAGGGCGACGCGCTGGTGATTGGCATCGGTAATGGTCGTCAGGCCGGCGGCGGGCAGCAGCTGTGCCCGGAGGCGCTGATCAATGACGGTCAGCTACAGCTGCGGATTTTCACGGGTGACGGCCTGCTGCCCGCGCTGTTTACCACGCTGACGCAGCCGGAAGAGAGTCCGAATATCATTGACGGGAAATCCGCATGGTTTGAGGTAAATGCCCCGCACGGTATGACCTTTAACCTCGACGGGGAACCGCTCAGCGGGACGCAGTTCCGCATTGAGGTGTTGCCCGGCGCGCTGCAGTGTCGGTTGCCGCCAGACTGTGTGCTTTTGCGCTGATGGTATTGCCGGGTGGCGGCTACGCCTTACCCGGCCTACGCTTAGCCCCCAGGTCAGGCAATCGTGACTTTGCTGTCCAGATAAACGTCCTGTACTGCATTGATCAGCTTCACGCCGTCAGCCATCGATTTCTTAAACGCCTTACGGCCAAGGATCAGCCCCATGCCGCCCGCGCGTTTGTTGATCACCGCCGTACGCACCGCGTCTGACAGGTCAGTATCGCCGCCCGCCGCGCCACCGGAGTTAATCAGCCCTGCGCGGCCCATGTAGCAGTTCGCCAGCTGGTAGCGCACCAGGTCGATCGGGTTATCGCTGGTCAGTTTGCTGTAGACACGGTCATCGGTATAACCGAAGTTCACCGCCTTATAGCCGCCGTTATTCTCGGCCATTTTCTGCTTCACGATATCCGCGCCGATGGTCGCCGCCAGATGGTTCGCCTGGCCGGTAAGATCGGCCGACACGTGGTAATCCACGCCATCTTTTTTGAACGCCGAGTTGCGCAGGTACGCCCACAGCACGGTCACCATACCCAGCTCGTGCGCGCGCTCAAACGCCGCAGAGATCTCTTCAATTTGACGACGAGACTGTTCTGAGCCGAAATAGATGGTCGCCCCAACGGCAACCGCCCCCATATTGAACGCCTGCTCGACGCTGGCATAGAGCGTCTGGTCATATTCGGTGGGGTAGCTCAGGGTTTCATTGTGGTTCAGCTTCACGAGGAACGGAATGCGGTGGGCATAGCGACGCGAGACGGAGGCCAGCACGCCGTAGGTGGACGCCACGCAGTTACAGCCCGCTTCAATCGCCAGCTCAACAATGTTCTTGGGATCGAAATAGAGCGGATTCGCCGCGAAGGAGGCGCCCGCCGAGTGCTCAACGCCCTGGTCTACCGGCAGAATAGAGAGATATCCGGTGCCGCCGAGCCGCCCGGTGTTATAGAGCGTCTGCATATTTCTTAGCACGGCAGGCGGACGGTTGTTATCGACCATCACGCGGTCAACGTAGTCATGACCAGGCAGGTAAAGCTGGTCGGCTGGAATGGTCATACAACGATGCTGTAAAAGGCTGTCGGCGTCTTTGCCAAGCAACTGCGCAATATCAGTCATGTGATACTCCCGTAAGTTCGACGTCATGTCGGTGTGCGTTTATCCAGTCCCATCTTTTATGGGCAGACTAAGCCTGGTACCGACTTAACAGATTTTCCACCCTTTGCAATTTTTTTCAGCACAATCTGCTGGCTCGATTCGTGTATAACAAAACTGTTACATTGATCAAACAATCGCCACAAAGGTATTTAAAAGGTATTATTGAATAGTATGTTAAAGGCGTACCCTCTCTGACATGCAGGATTCAAAAATGAAAACGAAAGTCCAACTGTCATTCATGATGTTTGTTGAATGGTTTATCTGGGGCGCGTGGTTTGTGCCGCTGTGGCTGTGGCTGAGCAAAAGCGGTTTTACCGCCGGGGAAATCGGCTGGTCTTATGCCTGTACCGCCATTGCCGCTATCCTCTCCCCAATTCTGGTCGGCTCGCTGACGGACCGCTTCTTCGCCGCGCAGAAAGTACTGGCGGTGCTGACGGACCGCTTCTTCGCCGCGCAGAAAGTACTGGCGGTGCTGATGTTTGCCGGCGCGATTCTGATGTACTTCGCGGCACAGCAAACCCAGTTCAGCACCTTCTTCCCGCTGCTGCTGGTTTACTCCCTGACCTACATGCCCACCATCGCGCTGACCAACAGCATTGCCTTCGCGAACGTGGACGACGTCGAGGCCGATTTTCCGCGCATCCGCGTGATGGGTACGATCGGCTGGATCGCCTCCGGGCTGGCGTGCGGATTCCTGCCGCAGATGCTGGGCTATAGCGATATCTCCGATACCAATATTCCCCTGCTGATGACAGCCGCCAGCTCCGCGCTGCTCGGCGTCTTTGCCCTCTTCCTGCCGAACACGCCGCCGAAGAGCACTGGCAAGCTGGACTTCAAAGTGATGCTGGGGCTGGACGCGCTGATCCTGCTGCGCGACAGAAACTTCCTCGTGTTCTTCTTCTGCTCGTTCCTGTTCGCCATGCCGCTGGCCTTCTACTACATTTTCGCCAACGGCTATCTCACTGAAGTGGGAATGAAAAACGCCACCGGCTGGATGACGCTCGGCCAGTTCTCTGAAATCTTCTTTATGCTGGCGCTGCCGTTCTTTACCAAACGCTTTGGTATTAAGAAGGTCTTGCTGCTGGGTCTGATTACCGCCGCCATCCGCTACGGGTTCTTCGTTTACGGCGGTGCGGAACAATACTTCACCTACGCCCTGCTGTTCCTCGGCATTCTGCTGCACGGCGTGAGCTACGACTTCTACTACGTCACCGCGTATATCTACGTGGATAAAAAAGCGCCGGTGCATATGCGCACCGCCGCGCAGGGCCTGATTACGCTCTGCTGTCAGGGCTTTGGTAGCCTGCTGGGTTACCGCCTGGGCGGCGTGATGATGGAAAAAATGTTCGCCTACAAAGAGCCGGTGAATGGGCTGACCTTCAACTGGGCCGGAATGTGGACATTTGGCGCAATCATGATTGCCGTGATTGCCGTGCTGTTTATGCTGTTTTTCCGCGAATCGGACAAAGAGATCGCTGCAATTGCGGTGGTTGATGGCGATGCCGCGCTGACACAAGGGGAAGTTAAATGAAACAAGAACGTATTCTCGGTGCCCTTTACGGGCAGGCGTTAGGGGATGCGATGGGCATGCCGTCGGAGCTGTGGCCGAGAAAGCGCGTCAAGGCGCACTTCGGCTGGATCGACCGCTTTTTACCCGGCCCGGCAGAAAATAACGCGGCCTGCTATTTCAGGCAGGCAGAGTTTACAGACGATACCTCAATGGCGCTGTGCCTGGCCGATGCGATCATCGAGTGCGACGGGGAGATTAACGCAGACGTTATCGGCAAGCATATCCTTAACTGGGCGCTCGATTTCGACGCGTTCAACAAGAACGTGCTTGGCCCCACTTCCAAAATCGCACTGAATGCGATTCGTGACGGGAAGCCGGTCAGCGAGCTGGAAAACAACGGCGTGACCAACGGGGCGGCGATGCGCGCCTCCCCGCTGGGCTGTCTCCTTCCGGCGACGCGGCTGGAACACTTTGTTGAACAGGTGGCGCAGGCCTCCAGCCCGACCCATAAATCGGACCTCGCGATTGCCGGCGCGGCGGTGATGGCCTGGGCGGTTTCCCGCGCCATCGACGGCGAAAGCTGGCAGAACATCGTTGATGCCCTACCGGGGATCGCCCGCTATGCGCAGGAGATGAAAACCACCACCTTCAGCGCGTCGCTGGCGGCGCGTATTGAGCTGGCGCTTAAGACCGTACGGGAAGCCAACGGTATTGAGTCCGCCAGCGAGCAGGTTTATCAGCTGATTGGCGCGGGAACCAGCACCATTGAGTCCGTTCCGGCGGCCATTGCGATGGTGGAACTGGCAGGAACCGACCCGAACCGCTGCGCCATCTTATGCGCCAATCTGGGCGGTGATACGGACACTATTGGCGCCATGGCGACGGCCATCTGCGGCGCGCTCCACGGCGTGCAGGCGATTGATCCGGCGCTCAAAGCCGAACTCGACGCCGTCAACCAGCTCAACTTCGGCCATTATTGCGAAAAACTGCTGCACTTCAGGGAGCAAAGGGAGGGCGTATGAAGGCATTTGCCCAACGTCTCGAAAACCTGCACGCCACGCGCCCGGTGACGGTGCTGGGCGCCGCGGTGATTGACGTCATCGCCGACGCCTACGCCCTACCCTGGCGCGGGTGCGATATCGAACTTAAGCAGCAGGGCGTAAATATTGGCGGCTGCGCGCTGAACATTGCCATCGCCCTGAAACGCCTCGGGATCGCCGCGCAAAATGCCCTTCCCGTCGGCCATGGCGTGTGGGCGGATATTATCCGCAACGCCATGGCGAAGCAGGATCTGCACAGCGCCGTAGAGGCTGAAACCGGCGACAACGGCTGGTGTCTGGCGCTGGTGGAGCCTGACGGCGAGCGCACCTTTATGTCCTTTAGCGGCGTGGAAAACCAGTGGCAGCAGCGCTGGCTGGATGCGCTTCACGTTCCGCAAAACAGCCTGGTTTATCTCTCCGGCTACCAGCTGGCCTCGCCGTGCGGCGAACTGCTGACAGGCTGGCTGGAAGGGTTACGTGACGTGACGGCCTTTATCGATTTCGGCCCACGCATCGCGGATGTTCCTGATGCGCTGATGGAGAGAATCATGGCCTGCAGGCCAATCGTGTCGCTCAATCGTCAGGAAGCGGGGCTCGCGGCTGAAAGACTGGGTGTGGAGGCTGAAAACCTGGGTGAAGTGTGGCAGCAGCGCTTCGGCGCCGCGCTGATTGTGCGCCATGATAAAGACGGCGCTACGTGTTATGACGGTGACGCCTCGGGCGTTGTTCCGGCGTTTCCGGCTACGGTTGTGGATACCATTGGTGCAGGCGACAGCCACGCGGGCGGCACGCTGGCCGGGCTGGCTGCGGGATGGTCACTGGCAGATGCCGTTCTGCTGGGGAATGCCGTGGCGTCATGGGTGGTCAGCCACCGCGGCGGCGATTGCGCCCCGACGCGCGAGGCACTACTCCTCGCACACAAAGACGTATAGATCGCTGCGACAGTAGCTGATGCTGTACTCAATCGGCCGGTGCTGCTGGTCAAGTGCGACCTGCTTGATCACCAGCACCGGTATTTTTTCGTCCATCTTAATGTGCGCCTGAAACTCGCTGTCGGGCATGCGTGCGCTCACCCTTGAGCGGGTGCGCTGCGGGAAGATATTCTGACTGCGGAAGTAGTCATAGAGCGAAATGCCAATCGCATCCGGGTCGGGAATTAACCCGACGGGGACCCAGGACTCTTCAATCGACACCGCATCGTCATCGACATAGCGAATGCGCTTGAGCAAAAAGACCTCGCTGTCCGGGGAGATCGACAGGTGGTTGGCCACCTCTTCCGGACACTTCACCACCCGCTTGTTGACCCAGAGCGTATTCGGCTTCTTGCCGCGCAGCACCACCTGCTGGGAAAAACCGCGCGCCTCTTTAAGCGAATATTCGAAGATATTGTTGATTTGCGTGCCATAGCCACGGGCGCGCGTCACCACGCCCTCTTCTTCCAGCGCCTGCATCGCTTTACGCACGGTAATGCGCGACACCCCGGTCAACTGGCTCAGATCGCGCTCGCCGGGCAAAATATTCCCGTGCTCCAGCACCCCGCTGCGCACCGCGTTTTTTACCGTTTCGGCAAACTTCAGGTACAGCGGCGTGTTATCGGGCGCGGCGATCCGTTCATTCAGTTGAGCGATTAACCGGGTATGCGCTTGTTCCATCTCTGTTTTCTCAGGCGTGATGTATTCTGCCAGTATACTGGCTTACCACCATGCATGAAAATGGTGTACCGGCCCAATACCGTGACCGACTTCCAGAGTATCGGCTTTTGCCAGTGCCGCCGAGAGCCAGGCTTTTGCTTCGCTAACCGTATCGGCCCAGCTTTCATGACGTGGACGCAGCGCCGCCAGCGCGGCCGAGAGCGTACAACCCGTGCCGTGGGTATTTTTGGTCTGCACGCGCGGCGCGGTAAAGCGTACTTCGCCGTCGCGGGTGAAGAGCCAGTCCGGACTTTCCGGATCATCAAGATGCCCGCCCTTCATCAGCACCGCCCCGCAGCCCATCGCCAGCAGCGCATTGCCCTGCGCTTTCATTTCCCGTTCAGTTTGCGCGTGCGGCGCGCCCAGCAGCGCGGCGGCTTCCGGAAGATTGGGCGTGATGAGCGCTACCTGCGGCAGCAGCTTATTGCGCAGCGTCTCGACGGCGGAGGCGGAGAGCAGCGGATCGCCGCTTTTTGCCAGCATGACGGTATCCAGCACCACGTTTTGCACCTGATAGCGCTTAAGCCGTTCGGCCACCGCTTCCACAATGTCCGTTTCGGCCAGCATGCCGATCTTGGTGGTATCAATACGCACGTCGCTGAACACCGAATCCAGCTGCGCGGCAACAAAATCTGGCTCGATGCGGTAGACCGACTGCACGCCGCACGTGTTTTGCGCCACCAGCGCGGTGATGACCGAGCAGCCGTACGCGCCCAGCGCCGAGAAGGTTTTCAGGTCTGCCTGGATACCCGCGCCGCCGCTGGGATCGGTGCCGGCAATGGTCAGGGCGTTAATCCGCTTCATGCCTGCTCCTCCAGCGTGTAGAGCGCGTCGAGGAACGCGCTGGCAAAACTGCCGGGGCCGCGCGAGTGCGCAACGGCCACCGTTCCGGCCCGCTTCATCCATCCGCAGGCGGCGGCGATGTTATCCAGCCGGTCACCCGGCAGCGAGCAGCTCGCCGCCACAACGGCAGAGAGCGCGCACCCAGTTCCCACCACGCGCGTCATCAGCGGGTCACCGCCGGTTACCGCTCGGGTACGTTGCCCGTCCGTGATGTAGTCCACCTCGCCGGTGACCACAACAATCGTATTGATCTGCCGGGCCAGCGCCTGGGCAGCAGGCACCGCGCTGGCGGCGGTATCGGTCGTATCGACGCCGCGCCCGCCCGCGCTCATCCCCGCGAGGGCAAGGATTTCGGAAGCATTGCCGCGAATGGCGGCCGGTTTCAGGGCAAGGATTTGATGGCAAAACCGAGTGCGGAACGCCAGGGCGCCCACGGCAACCGGGTCCAGCGTCCAGGGTTTGCCTGCCGCTACCGCACTTTCAATAGCACGACGCATCGACTGGGCGCGCAGCGCGGTCAGCGTGCCAACGTTAACCAGCAGCGCATCGGCTATCGCGGCAAACTGCTCGGCCTCTTCGGCCTCGATCACCATCGCCGGAGATGCGCCAAGCGCCAGCAAAACGTTGGCCGTAAAGGTTTGTACGACGTCATTGGTCATACAATGGGTCAGCGGAGAACGGGTTCGGAAGTGGTGTAAAACGTGTAAATCGAGCAGGTCAGGCTGCATGGGTTCGCTCCTGCCTTGCGTGAAGAAGCGATGACCGGGAAGGCATCTGACTTCCCTACGCTGGCATTATCCAGATCAGGTAATACGGGTATTTCTCAGCCTTCATTTAAGAAGGGCACCCCGAGTCAAATAAAACAAAATCAAAAGCTTGCGATTAACGTCCCGTTAATCCCTGTTCTGGATCATGCCAGCGGGAAGCCAAAGACTCAACCCTAAAAAATCCTTTGTGTCCCAGTTTGTGTCTCACGTTGTGTCCCACAGATAAATGGCAGGCACAAAAAAACCGCCCATAAGGCGGCTTAAGGAAATTATTCAGTCGTGATGATTTAAATGAAATCTATTTTCTGCATTAGTTTTCTTCATGCAGTCGGATTGCTTTTGCCAATTCCAATTGGAATGCAAAGGACAGACGGGAACGGCTGATCTTGATGCCGTCAATAATGATGTATGTAGGGTAAACAGTGACCATGCGCCCCAAGTATTGGAAGTGACCTGCTCCCCGTTGATTAGTACACCCCGATGTTAGTAATGTCTTCATAAGCCACATGAGGACATCCCCATGAAGAAGCGTTTTTCCGACGAACAGATCATCAGTATTCTCCGCGAAGCCGAAGCTGGGGTACCCGCCCGTGAACTCTGCCGCAAGCATGCCATTTCCGATGCCACGTTTTACACCTGGCGTAAGAAGTATGGCGGTATGGAGGTGCCTGAAGTTAAGCGCCTGAAGTCGCTTGAGGAAGAGAACACCAGACTCAAGAAGCTGCTTGCCGAAGCCATGCTGGATAAAGAGGCGCTTCAGGTGGCTCTTGGGCGAAAGTACTGACGACAGACCAGAAGCGGGAAGCCGTGATGTTGATGTGTGATGCGACCGGTCTGTCGCAACGTCGTGCCTGCAGGCTTACAGGTTTATCCCTGTCGACCTGCCGCTATGAGGCTCACCGTCCGGCTGCTGATGCGCATTTATCAGGGCGCATCACTGAGCTGGCACTGGAGCGCAGGCGTTTTGGCTACCGTCGTATTTGGCAGTTGCTGCGCCGTGAAGGGCTTCATGTTAATCATAAGCGCGTGTACCGGCTTTATCACCTCAGTGGCCTGGGCGTAAAACGCAGAAGACGTCGTAAAGGGCTGGCAACAGAACGTCTGCCGCTGCTCCGTCCGGCGGCGCCCAATCTGACCTGGTCGATGGATTTCGTCATGGACGCACTTTCCACCGGTCGCAGGATCAAGTGTCTTACCTGCGTCGATGATTTCACAAAGGAATGCCTGACGGTCACTGTTGCCTTTGGGATTTCAGGCGTTCAGGTCACGCGTATTCTGGACAGCATTGCACTGTTTCGAGGCTATCCGGCGACGATAAGAACTGACCAGGGGCCGGAGTTCACTTGCCGTGCACTGGATCAATGGGCCTTTGAGCATGGTGTTGAGTTGCGCTTAATCCAGCCGGGCAAGCCAACGCAGAACGGATTTATTGAGAGCTTTAACGGACGATTTCGCGATGAATGTTTGAATGAGCACTGGTTCAGCGATATCGTTCATGCCAGGAAAATTATTAATGACTGGCGGCAGGATTATAACGAATGCCGCCCGCACTCCACGCTGAATTATCAGACACCGTCTGAATTTGCAGCGGGCTGGAGAAAGGGTCATTCTGAGAATGAAGATTCCGACGTTACTAACTGAGTGTTGTATCTAATCGTGGGGGCAGGTCAGCTACCCTCTCGACATCAGGTACATCCAACGGTGATGAAATTGTTGCGGCGTCCGCATCTTACGGATGGTGATTTAACAATATTAAATTAAAATGCCAGCAAACCGCCAATCAGCTAAAAAACTCACCATTGAGTTTAATTAGCTGGCTATAACTCAATACATTGCTGCTAGCACAAAAATGACAAAGTACATTTTTATTTCCGCTGTTTTGTATCTCACTTTTATTTTATTAGGGATATGGATCGGCTTGATGTTAGGCACCTATATTTATAATTGTAATTACTGAGGCAATAATGAAAAAGTTAATGATGGTAGCGGCTATATTATCTCTTGCTGCGTGTTCCTCACCAGCTCAACGGATGGCTGATTGTCAAAGCAAAGGAGTGAGTAAAGATGCTTGTTATATTGCAGAGCAAAACCGCACCACAGCCATTAACGCTGCGGCTGAAAAACAGGCTTTAGAGAATGCTGCTCAACTTGCACAGTCAGCGCACAGGCGCCTTCCTGAAGGCTGCACTCAGGTTATGGATGCTGCGGGTCATTGTGATAGCAAGCCAGCCAAAGTAAGCGGTGATTTAAAAAAGTTATCAGGTGATGCGGATCACGTTATGAATAAGCCTGTCTCTGATGCTGCTGAATATCTGCTTTCGAAAGGCTGGAAGCCAAATAAAGGTTCATGGCACAAGGGTAGCTATATTATGCAGCTGGTTGTCGAAAAAGAGAGAGTTGTAAACGCACAATTATCAAAAATGTGACCTTTGCAGGACGCTACCATCTGATAAGATTTACGTAGCCCCATTTGTATGGGGCTTTGTTTTAGCTCGTTAATAGATTTACTCCAACTGCCACGCCCCGCCATGAATAAGCGACGCGCCTCCCGTCCAGGCAAATAACGCCAGCTCGCGGCAGTCGGCATCAGGATATATACGGCTGCTGAGGCACGCCTCACCCTCGTTAACAAACACTTCCACGGAGGAGCTATCAAAGAACAAACGAAGATTAAGCGCGTTGCTCAGGTTAAGCGCGACGCTTCGGGTCCCGCACAGGCCATACTGCGGATAGTCTCGCTCCAGCACCAGGCGCTGCATCTGCGCATCAACATAAAGGCGTAACCCGTCGCCAAGACGAATGCCGTACTGCTCCGCGCTGCTGTTGGCGCAATCCCATTGCAGAATGACCTCCATCGCATCGCAGTGTTCCACCAGCGTCATCTGCTGGTTATTAAGCGTACTTATCGGCCAGGGGAACCACGCCCCGCGCAGGCTTTCAACTTCTCTGGCTGGCTGCATTTGCAGATGGTTATCGGCACTCAGCGTCAGCTCGCGAGGTAAGGAGAGCATACCTGCCCAGCCATCCTCCTGTTCCGGCTGCGGGGATTCCCACATGTCCAGCCAGCCGATAACGAGGCGTCTGCCATCCGGCGTCAGGAAACTTTGCGGCGCATAGAAATCATGCCCGTAGTCCATCTCCACAAATTCACCTTCACGCACAAAAGGCTGACCAGGCTGCCATTCGCCTACCAGATAGCCACTCTGGAAGAGATTGCGATGTTTAAATCCGTCTGCCGCCAGTCCCTGAGGCGAAAACATCAGCACGCGTTTACCATTGAGAGTGAAAAAGTCCGGGCATTCCCACATATAACCCAGCTCTTTTTCAGCCACCGCGAGCACGCCCCTGTCCTGCCACTCGCGCAGATCGGCAGACCGGTACACACGCACCTGGCCCGTATCCCCCTCGCGCGCGCCAACGACCATGTACCACCACGCCCCTTCACGCCATACCTTCGGATCGCGGAAGTGATGCAGCCCGGGCGGTGTATCAATGACTGTCCCGTGCCGCACAAACTGGATGCCGTCACGGCTGGTTGCCAGGCACTGAACCTGGTAGAGATTAGCCTCATCGCCAGGATCGCCGTGGAATTTGTGGCCGGTGTAAATCAGCGCCAGCGTGTCGCCATCCACCACCGCTGAGCCGGAAAAACAGCCGTCCTTATCGTCTGGCCCTTCCGGGGCCAGCGCAACCGGGAGGTGCTCCCAGCGGACTAAATCTTTGCTGCGCGCATGGCCCCAGTGCATTGGCCCCCACTGGGTCGAATACGGATGGTGCTGATAAAAGGCGTGATACCAGCCGTCAAACCAGACCAGGCCGTTCGGGTCGTTCATCCAGCCAGCGCGCGCGGCGAGGTGGTAACGGGGGTACCAGCGCAGGTTAAGCCTTTCGCGCCTGGACTGCAGTTCCTGTTCTGCTTTCGTAATGGAATAGGTCATTTCTCTACTCTTTCGATCAGATGGTGGAAGGTTGCGGCATGAGCGGGTCAGATGAGGACTTGCCCGAGCGCAACAGGAAGATGGAGATAAACGTGGTGCTGAAGACCAGTAGCCCCATGATGAGATAGGACTGGGCAAAGCCGTATTTCTCATAGCTGTAGCCTGCGAGCGGTGACAGAACCGAGGCAATCACCGAGCTTGTACAGGCAAAGCCCACAAGATAGAGGGTGGAAGAGAGCCGTTTATCAAAATGCAGGCTGTTGTATTTAAAGATGGAGACCAGCAAAACGGGTAGTTCAACCGCGTGCAATAGCTTGGTAATGGAGATCAATACCGGTCCCTCAACCAGACCCGATGCCACCATACGCATCGCCATCACCATTCCGGCGAAAATCAGGCCGTTTTTCGCACCGAGGCGATTCACCAGCCACGGGGCGCAGAACATGCCCGCCGCCTCCAGGAAAACCTGGAAGGAGTTGAGATAGCCGTACATGGCGTTTCCTTCCTGCAGCGTCGGGAACTGTGAGGAGAAATAGACCGGGAACTGCTGGTCGTAAACGCCGTAAATACAGGTGCCAATAACGAAAAACACCAGCGCCCAGAAGCGCGGCAGCGTCAACAGGCGTAAGGCATCCTCCAGCGTGACCTTACCACCGGATACCGCCTCCTGCATGGCGTGCGGCGCGGAAGAGACTCTTAGGCGCGCCAGCAACACAAAAAACACCAGCCCGGCGCAGCTCGCCACCGCGAAGTTCAGCTTCGGATTGATGTTGAACAGCAGACCGGCAAAAAAGGTTGCCACCGCCCAGCCAAGGGATCCCCACATCCTCGCCTTGCCAAACTCAAACTGACTCTGGCGGGCCACGCGCTCGGTATAGGATTCCAGTACACCAATCCCGCCGTTAAACGTCAGCCCGATATAAATCCCGCCGAAAATACTGCCGAGTAACACGTTAATCTGCAGCAGATAACCAAACAGCAGGAAGGCCGGACCGGAAAGAATGAGCAGGCTGGTCAGAAACCAGAGCAGGTTTTTTCGCAGGCCGAGTTTGTCCTGCATGAAGCCGTAGCAGATTTGCGCGCACAGCGCGGAGACAGACAGCACGGCATAGATGACCCCCGTATCCCCTGCCTTTAACCCCACCTCCTGGTGAAGCCATATAGAGAGCAACGAGCCGGAAGATGACCACGTGACAAAAAAGAAAAACAGTAATGCGCTTAATAAAGGGTAGCTGTGAGAGTGATGCGTTTTCATCATGACATTCTCATGTTGGAGTAATGACGCAATGGTAACGTTAACATTTACGCTTTCTCATGCTGTTTGGCTGAAATTTAAGATGTTAATCACGAAAGTTAACGTTAACATTAAGAGAATGAGATCGCGATCAAATATTCATCACTGAGGTAAACATGACCCGGCCTGGGCATCAGCCTTTCTTTTACATCAGCGACTTAGTTGTATACCCTTTCACGCAGAGCATTCACGGAGTAAGACAATGGCTTCCCTGAAGGACGTCGCAAAGCTGGCTAACGTATCGCTGATGACGGTCTCCCGCGCGCTGAACAGCCCGGAGCGCCTTAAGCCGGAAACGCTGGCGCGCGTTCAGCTGGCTATCGAGCAGACCAGCTACGTGCCCGATCTGTCCGCCAAGAAAATACGCGGCGCGCATGCCTCGCCTAAAACCATAGGGGTACTGGCGCTCGATACGGTGACGACGCCGTTCTCGGTGGAGATCACGTTGTCTATTGAAGAAACGGCCAGAATGCACGGCTGGAACAGCTTCGTGATGAATATGTTTACCGATGACAATCCGGACGCCATTGTCGACCTTCTCCTCTCTCATCGGCCCGACGGAATTATCTACACCACCATGGGGTTACGTCAGGTTCCTCTCCCGGCCAAACTCCTCACCCTTCCCTGCGTGCTGGCCAACTGCGAAAGCGACGGCGAAAAGGTCGCCAGCTATATTCCCGATGATGAGCAGGGGCAATATACCGCCGTGCGGGCGTTACTCGCGGAGGGTTATCGATGCCCTCTCTGCCTGCATTTACCTGAGGGGCATCTGGCCACAACCCGCCGTCGTCAGGGGCTAGAGCGTGCATGCCGTGAAGCGGGGCTCGATCCGGACAGCCTGGAGCACTGCTATATGGGACTCGGCGATGAGCACTATCGCGACATTCCGGCCGTGTTGCTGGCGCACATGCAGAATGGCATTCCCAGGTTCGACGCCGTTATCTGCGGTAACGATCGTATCGCGTTTATGGTGTACCAAACGCTACTGGGACAAGGGCTTCGTATACCGGACGACGTCGCGGTGATCGGCTATGACAATATGGTGGGCATTGGGGAGTTGTTCCTTCCTCCTCTCACGACGGTACAACTGCCGCACTATGAAATTGGTCGCCTGAGCGCCCTGCATATTATTAACGGTGAAGAACATCAGGAAACCACGCGCGTAGAAAGTCCATTTTTACTGCGTGATTCCGTTGCACAGGCAACGTGAGCACCGTTTTCTGCACCTGCCGGATAAACAGGGAAAGCTTCCCTCCTTTTATGCCGTTCAATGGCACGATTTGTCACACTCTTTTCTGCGACTTTACACACCGGGCAAATAGCCTGTAACTAGCTGTTTTTATTTGGCATAAAATACAATTTTCATTTTAAAAAAGGGGATATTTCCTCGCTATACACACGTGTCACAAAACAGTAAACAAATTAACCATTGAGCCCCGTGGCAAAAGGCTCTATATTGGCGGCGTTTTTTTCAGGCCCCTTCTGTTTTTTAACTTTTTATTCAATCGTGGCTCATAACGAAGCGGCGGTTGTAGGAGTGATATGATGACGGATAAAGTCCGTATTGACACCGTAGATGCCCACAAAAGCAACGAAACCTATCTGGCCCGTCAGGCCGAGTTTGAATCTAACGTCAGGAGTTATCCGCGCAAACTGCCTTTAGCCATCACTAAAGCAGAAGGCGTGTGGATCACCGATGCAGATAATAAAGAATACCTTGACTGTTTAGCAGGTGCAGGGACCCTTGCGCTTGGCCATAACCATCCTGATGTGCTGAAAAGCATCCAAAATGTCATTACCAGCGGCTTGCCGTTACATACTCTGGATCTGACTACGCCTCTGAAAGACGCGTTTTCCGAATACCTGCTCTCTCTGCTGCCTGGTCAGGGCAAAGAGTACTGCCTGCAGTTCACCGGTCCATCCGGTGCTGACGCCGTTGAAGCAGCGCTGAAGCTGGCGAAAAAAGTGACCGGCCGTAGCGGTATCATCAGCTTCTCTGGTGGTTACCACGGCATGACCCACGGCGCACTGTCCGTGACCGGCAACCTGTCACCGAAAGAAGCGGTAGACGGTATGATGCCAGAAGTGCAGTTCATGCCTTACCCGCACGAATACCGCTGCCCGCTGGGTATCGGTGGTGAAGCGGGCGTGAAAGCGCTGACTTACTACTTCGATAACCTGATCAACGACGTTGAAAGCGGCGTGCGTAAACCTGCTGCGGTGATCCTGGAAGCGGTTCAGGGCGAAGGCGGCGTGAACCCGGCTCCGGCTGAGTGGCTGCAGCGCATCCGTAAAGTGACTCAGGAACACGGCATTCTGCTGATCCTCGACGAAGTTCAGGCTGGCTTTGCCCGTACCGGTAAATTCTTCGCCTTCGAACACGCGGGCATCGAGCCAGACATCATCGTGATGTCTAAAGCAGTCGGTGGCGGTCTGCCGCTGGCCGTACTCGGTATCAAAAAGCAGTTCGACGCATGGGCGCCAGGTCACCACACCGGTACCTTCCGCGGCAACCAGCTGGCGATGGCAACCGGTCTGACGACGCTGAAAATCCTGAAAGACCAGAACATCGCAGGCAAAGTGGCGGCACAGGGCGAATGGCTGAAAGGCCAGCTGAAAGAGATGGCGAAACGTTATCCGGTTATCGGTCACGTTCGCGGCCTGGGCATGATGATCGGTATTGAGATCGTTAAGCCGCACGAAGCCGCTGACCACATGGGCTGCTTCCCGGGCGACGGCGAGCTGTCTGCACTGATTCAGAAGAAGTGCTTCGAAGCCGGTCTGATTCTGGAGCGCGGTGGTCGTAACGGTATCGTTCTGCGTCTGCTGCCTTCTCTGCTGATCAGCGATGAAGAGCTGAAGATCTTCCTGGATAAATTTGAGCAGGCACTGCTTGCTGCGGGCGTTCGCCCGGCGTAACCGGAGTTATTGATTACGATGTCTGATTCAAACCCAATTTTGTTCTCCTCTGCGCAGAGCATTGAAGCTTACCAGCAGGCGATTGAACAAAGCACTCAGGCTGTGATGCAGTGGCTGAAACAGCCTGAGATGTACCAGGGCAAAACGGTCGCGGAACTGCGCGACCGTATTAAGCTGGATTTCAACCCGAAAGGGCTGGGCAACGAAGCGGCGATTGAACGCGCCGTGGAGTTCTTCCTGAAAGACAGCCTGTCCGTTCATCACCCGCAGTGTGTGGCGCACCTGCACTGCCCAAGCCTGGTCGTAAGCCAGGCGGCGGAAGTGCTAATCAACGCTACTAACCAGAGTATGGACTCCTGGGATCAAAGCCCGTCCGCAACCATCATCGAGATCAAACTGATCGAGTGGCTGCGTACCCGCGTGGGTTATCAGGCTGGCGACGCCGGTGTCTTCACCAGCGGCGGAACCCAGAGCAACCTGATGGGCCTGATGCTGGCGCGCGATGCGTTCTTTGCGCGTCAGGGTCACTCCGTTCAGCAGAACGGTCTGGTGGGCGATCTGCGTAAGATCCGCGTACTGTGCTCTGAAAACGCGCACTTCTCCGTGCAGAAAAACATGGCGCTGATGGGTCTGGGCTACCAGTCCGTGGTGCAGGTGAAAACGGACGAATTCTCCCGCATGGATCTGACCGATCTGGCGGCGAAAATCGAACAGTGCAATGCGAACGGCGAGCAGATTCTGGCGATCGTCGCAACGGCAGGTACCACCGATGCCGGTGCTATCGATCCGCTGCGCGCCATTGCTGAACTGGCGGCGAAGCAGAACATCTGGGTACACGTTGATGCGGCCTGGGGCGGCGCGCTGCTGATGTCTGAGCAGTATCGTCACTACCTGGACGGCATTGAGCTGGTGGATTCCGTCACCCTGGACTTCCACAAGCAGTTCTTCCAGACCATCAGCTGCGGCGCCTTCCTGCTGAAAGAAGCGCGCCACTATGAGCTGATGCGCTATCAGGCGGCTTACCTGAACTCTGAGTTCGACGAAGAAGCCGGCGTGCCGAACCTGGTCTCCAAATCTCTGCAGACCACCCGTCGTTTCGACGCGCTGAAGCTATGGATGAGCCTGGAAGCGCTGGGTCAGGAGCAATACGCGGCGATCATCGATCACGGCGTGACCCTGGCACAGCAGGTTGCGGCGTACGTGAAAGCGCAGCCTGCGCTGGAACTGGTTATGCAGCCGCAGCTGGCAAGCGTGCTGTTCCGCTTCCGTGGCGAGGTGCAGGCAGATGATGCCGGTATCGCCCTGCTGAACCAGAAAATTGGTGATGCGCTGCTGGAATCCGGCCGTGCAAACGTCGGCGTGACCGAGCATAACGGCGTGACCTGCCTGAAGCTGACGCTGCTGAACCCAACCGTGACGCTGGAAGATATCAAAACCCTGCTGTCTCTGGTTGAGCGCACCGCGCAGGAAGTTCTGGCTAAGTAATACAAAACCCCTCTCCCGCCGGGAGAGGGGTTATTCTTATAAGCCCGCCCACCACATCCTGATTTTTAATCCCCAGTAGCTCGTCCAGCCCGTTGTGGTACTGACCACGTTCCCCTTCGATACAATGACTAACGTCGGCGTCACGCTCACCTGCCACGCCTGCGACAGCGCACCGTTTTCATCGTTTATCACCGGCATTTTAAGCTGTTTCTTGTCAACCCAGCGTGCAAGCTTTGCGTTATCACCAGAGCGCATGGCGATACTCACCACGTTCCCGCCCTCTTCTGCCAGCTGATTAACCGCAGGCGTGGTGTAACGGCAAATGCTGCACCAGGTCGCCCAGACGTAGATCAGCAGCGGACGCTCCTGGCTGAGCGCCGCAATATCATGCATTTTTCCGTCGATGCTCGTCATCGGCGTTGCACTAAAACTGGCGGGGAGTGTCGGTTTTCGGTATTGATCAACTCCCCACGCCACGGCCAGCGTCAGCAGAACGAGTATGACTCCTTCCCGCGCCCAGCGGCGCAGTCGATTGATTTTGCGGTTATCCATTGTGACCTCGTGTTTTAACGAAGGTCATCTTAACGGGCAATACACCATCACGCTGTAAAGAAATGTCGCGCCAGGGTTACTCCCGGGTATAGCCATAGTCGTAAGCGCTATACCCCGAGTTGTAATAGAGCGCCGCCGATTTCACAATGTCATTGAGGATCACGCCATTTACCTTTACGTTCATCCGTACCATACGCTTAAGGCTGGTCTCGATCTCTTTCACGCTGGTTTTACCAAAGCGGGCGACCAGCAGCGTTGTGGCTGCTGCTCTGGCGATCAGCAAAGCATCCGTCACGGCAAGCACAGGTGGAGTGTCGATAATCACGATGTCATACCGCTTTTCAATCTGCGCCATCACATCCTGGAAGCGTTCACTCATGAGCAGGTCAACGGGATGCGTAGGTTGAGGTCCGCAGGTCAGTACATCAAAACCGCCTTTCTCAAAGCGTTGAACCGCCTCCTGCCACCCAACGGTTCCGTCGAGCACGCAGGACAACCCCCGATGATTGTTCAGCCTGAACACATTGTGGACATACCCTTTGCGCATATCCGCATCAACAAACAGCACCCGCTGTCCGGCCTGTGCCACAATCGACGCCAGTGAAGTACTGACCAACGTCTTTCCGCAGTCCTGCGTGGGGCCAGACACCACGACAACCCGGTTTGCGGTATCCATCATGGTAAAATGCAAACTGGTGCGCAGCCCACGCATCGCCTCGACAAACGTATCAGCCGGACGGTCAATGGGCAGGAAAGGCACGTTGGATATCCTGTGCTTCCAGTGGGAAGTAAACAGGTTTCTCCTGCGCAGGTGCGTTTTTTTCCATAACCATACCGAGCGCGGAAGCGTTACCAGCAGCGGCATCCCGAATTCTTCAAGTTGTTCTGACGAGGTAATGCCCCGCTTGAAGGCGGAACGCACTAAAACCGTTCCGGCAGAGAGGAGCAGCCCTATCATCATACCAAACAGAATGATGAGGGCTTTGCGCGGTTTGACAGGGGCCGGCTGCGTCACCGCCGGGTCTATGATCCGCACATTCCCGATAGCGCTGGAGCGCGAGATGCTCAGCTCTTGCTGACGCGTCAGTAACTGCATGTATACGGCGCGCCCGGATTCAACATCACGACTCAGGCGTAATATTTCCTGCTGCGTGGATGGCATGGAGGAGACGCGGCTATACAGGCGCGCGCGTTCCCGCTCAAGCGTTTGTTTTTTCTCCAGTAAAGCACGGTAGGTTGGATGGTCCTTTTTGAACAGCTGAGAGACCTCTGCCTCGCGAAACGTCAGCTCGTTAAGCTGATTTTCCACGTTAACCACCTGATCAAGAACCGACTTTGCCTCAAGAGATAAATCGACCGAATCGCTTTGCTCTCGATAAGCATTCAGTCGCGCCTCGGCTTCATCCAGTTCGCGACTGATTTTAGGTAACTGATCCTGTAAGAACGTGAGGCTACGGGAATCTTTAGCTTCCTGGCGCGCAATGTTCTGGCTGAGAAAATTTTCGGCAATCGTATTAAGTACCGTAGCGGTCTTGCCGGGATCGTCACCCGTTAACGTTAAGGCGATCATTCCACTCTGTTTCGACGACTCCACAACCGTCAGTCTGCTCTGAATGGCGTTGATCGCCTCAAGCCTGGTAACGATGTTGAGGGTAAACTGGGTTCCCGGTGCCGCATTGAGGGAGGTCACCAGAAGAGAGACGCCCTCTTTAAGCAGCGCTTTTCCAACAATGCCTTCTGCCTCAAGCGTTTGTCCCTCAAGACGATATCGCCCTTGCTCGAGAACAGTGAGTAAAAGCGTTTGTGGATCCCCCTCCACAGACGGAATATTCAGCGAGCCAATCGTGATTTCAGCGGGGTTGCGCCCGTGAACGTGCTCCCAGAAAGCCCCAATGACGGGGAACAAGCGCCTATTAACCTCGTAGGTCAGCCCTAACCGATCAACGGTCTGTCCGAGGACCATCCGTGATTTAAGGAGTAAAAGTTCTGGAGCGACATCGGGTGAGAGATCGGATCTGAGCGAGGTCAGGTTCTTGAGCAGCGCGTTGCCCTGCTTCGCTTCGACCTGCACCAGGGCATCAGCCTGATAAACCGGCGTGACGCTGAAGGCGTAGATCCCCGCACATACCGTGAACAGAAGCGTAACACACGCGATCATTACCCGGTGATCGAACATCTCAGCAAGCAACTGAATGAGATCCATTTCGTTATTCTGCGGTGTCGCAGCACTATATTTGTCTGATTTAGAAGACGACATTACGGCTTCATTCCTTGTTAACTCAAACGACGAGCCCATTCCTGACTGGCTTTCCCCAATTGCCCGAAAACATATTCAAAGGCTTCACGGCTTTTGCGATACGGGTCGGGAATGTCCTGGGTTTCCAGCCATTGTCCAAATAGCAGCGATTTTCCCCGGTTCTCCGGGGCCATTGTGGCAATAAAACGAAAGTGTTCCGGCTCCATCACCAGAATCAAGTCGGACTGTTGCAACAGACTGCACGTCACCCTGCGGGCAACGTGCCCCTCCAGCGAAAGGCCGTGACGCAAGGCCACAGCCTGCGCACTCGCATCCGCCGGGCGTCCTTCAAGTCCGAAAATACCTGCAGAGGTGACCTGCCTGCCGGGTAATAGCTGACGCAATAGCCGCTCACCAATGGGTGAGCGGCAAATATTGCCGGTGCAGACCACTAAGATCGAATGGAACATGACTACGGCCACGATCGGATGTTACGAACGGTTTCGGTCAGGTCATGTACGCCGCTGATGGTGGGCACCAGTTGGGAGATCACGCGATTCCAGCGCGATAGCGGTGCCGTGGTGACGTAGACAATGTCATACGGCTCAAGCTGGAATTCCGTACCCAGCACCATGGCTGAAGCATCTTCCGCATTCAGCTGATAGATATTGGCGATTTTGTCGGTGTCACCTTTTTTCGATACCTGGCGAATAACAAAAATGCCGGTTGCATCGGCCATATTTTGGTTAAGCCCCCCGGCATTGCCCAGGGCCTCGGCCAACGTCATGCCGCTACGATCCATCTTAAGAGTGCTCTGTTTCACCACCTCGCCCATTACGAACACTTTCAGCGCGTCGTTCCGGGGAACAAACAGGATATCGCCAGGATAAAGCAGCTTATTTTGGGTCAAATCGCCATGCTGCATCAGGGCATAGAGTGAGAGGTGGGCGTCCTGTCCATTGTGTGTGAGCACGACGTTACGCCAGTCGGCATCCGCCGAGAGCCCACCCGCGGCGTTAATCGCATCCATCACCGTCAGCGGAATATTGGTTATCGGCTGTTGACCCGATTTTTCCACCTCTCCGGTGACGTAGGCTTTTTGTGAACGGAAGGAGGCTACGCTGACGTCCACCTGCGGACTCTCAATGACGCTATCCAGTCGAGCCGTAATCTCTTCACGTACCTGTGAAACCGTTTTTCCTGCCACCCGCAGTTTACCGACATAGGGATAAAAGAGCGTACCGTCAGCGTTGACCCAGTTGCCTGTATCGCTCGCGCTACGATATTGTCCTGCGGGCGTTGTTAATTCAGGATGATCCCAGACGGTGACCGTCAGGATGTCGCCTGCGCCAATACGGTATTCCCAGTTTTTGATCTGCTTGTCCAGATTAGGATTTGCCTGAGATTTCGACACGGGCGGGCGCAGTTTTTCAATCCACTCCGGGGTCAGCGGAAAAATTTCCACGCGCTTATCAAGCTGATAATTTGCCTCTTCCGCCGAAATAACTTTCTTACCTGACACACTTAAGTTCTGACCAGGTGAAAAAACACACCCTGTTAACTGACTAATACTGAGAAATAACAGCGAAAATGCAGTTGTACTTTTCATTAATATAAATATTTCTTTTTAACGTTGCGTTTATCGTTAAGCCTGTAAAAAGACCCAATCCAACCCCATGAAATGTAATCAATTATGCTTATGAGAGATGAACTTCCTGCCCTTATAAAACACACCTCACCCGCGCTTTAAAAAACAGATCCTATACTCGACCTGGTTAAAAAAACGGATGTCAGCACGCTTCATCCGGAGGCAATATTAAATGCTCTTCAGAGAGAAAGCATTCGCCTCGCTTTCTAACTTTGATATGGAAAGTTATTTTCAGAATTAATTAATGAAATGATAAATATTAAAAATATAATGCATCAACAATATTCCCGACACTGATAAACATCACGCAATTGGGCTACACAAAACCGTCCACTTTTGTTACATTTTTTTTCAAACATACCCTGCGTTGATACTTAAAATGGAGTGTCTGCTTCGCTTTCGACGTCCCGCAGACGAAAAGTATCTGTAACGATATCACTGGAGAAAAAATGGCTAAGCGTAAACTGCTGCTTCTGGGTGTATTACTGTCTCTGGCGGGATCCGCATTCTCTGCCCCGCAAACGGCCGCTGCACCCTCCGGCATCAAGGCCTATGAAGAACAAGAGTTCATCGCTGACTTCACGAAATTCAAGATTGGCGACACGGCGCCGGCGCAGTATCAAACGCCGGAGTACACCATCAAACAGTACCAGCTGCGTAACCTGCCGGCTCCGGATGCCGGAACCCACTGGACCTACATGGGCGAGAACTACGTGCTGATCGGCGATGCGGACGGCAAAATCTACAAAGCCTATAACGGAGATATTTTCTATCACCGCTAAGACCATTCTGATCCGCCCCTGGCAGGAAAGCGATCGTCCTTTCCTGCGCACGCTCTTTCTCCACGCCCGGCGTGAGGCCTGGCCATGGCTGGACAGTTCAGACTGGCAGCTGGAAGACTTTGACGCGGCCACCCGTGACGAAGTGATTTGGGTTGCCACGCAGAACGGCCATCGCCTGGGCTTTGCCTCCGTCTGGGCGAACGATAATTTTCTGCACAACCTCTTTGTTGACCCGCAGTATCAAAGCCACGGCGTCGGGAAAATGCTTCTGGAACAGGTGCAGAAGACGTTTACCAGTACAGGTTCGCTTAAGTGTCTGGTGAAGAATGCGCGGGCTGTCGCGTTTTACCAGCGGCACGGCTGGCACATTGAGGCGACGGGGGATTCTCCGGAGGGAGAGTATTATTTGATGCACTATCGGCTTGGGTAAAGTCAGGTGGCGCTTCGCTTACCTGACCTACAAAACCGTATTTCGTAGGCCGGGTAAGGCGAAGCTGCCACCCGGCACTAAGCGAAGAGGTATTACACCGCGCGGAACGCGATTTCGCCCGGGATGACTTCGCCCTGCCAGTAAAGCTGCGCCGCAACGCGACCCGCCAGCTGACGATAAATCTCTGCAAATTCGCTGTCCGGACGGCTGACGACCGTCGGCTTTCCGCTGTCCAGATCTTCACGCAGGGTAATGTGCAGCGGCATCTGTCCCAGCAGTTGGGTGTGATACTTCGCAGCCAGTTTTTCTGCCCCACCCGTACCGAAGATAGGTTCGTGGTGACCGCAGTTGCTGCAGATGTGCATGCTCATGTTCTCCACGATACCGAGCACCGGCACTTCCACCTTCTCGAACATCACGATGCCTTTTTTGGCGTCGATCAGCGCGATATCCTGCGGCGTGGTCACCACAACGGCACCCGTCACCGGAATGTTCTGCGCCAGCGTGAGCTGGATGTCACCGGTCCCCGGCGGCATGTCCAGCACCAGATAATCCAGATCCGGCCACATCGTCTCCTGCAGCATCTGCAGCAGCGCTTTGCTGGCCATCGGGCCGCGCCAGACCATGGCGTTATCGTCAGTCACCAGGTAACCGATGGAGTTGGTCGCCAGACCGTGCGCCATGATCGGCGCCATGTGGGTCCCATCGGGCGAGGTTGGACGCTGGTTTTCCGCGCCCAGCATGTTTGGAATAGACGGGCCGTAGATATCGGCATCCAGAATACCGACCTTTGCCCCTTCCGCTGCCAGCGCCAGCGCCAGGTTTACGGCGGTAGAGGATTTCCCCACCCCGCCCTTGCCCGAGCTGACGGCAATGATGTTTTTCACGCCGTTGACGCCAGGCTGGTTTTTCACGCGCTTCAGCGTGGCGATGCTGTGGCTCAGCTTCCAGTCGATCGCCTTCGCGCCGGTAATGCGCAGCAGCTCGGCGCTGGTCTGCTCTTTCAGCGCGTCAAAGGCGCTGGTCCAGACGAACGGCATCTGCAGCTCAACGTGCAGCGTGTCGTCCAGCCAGGCAACGTGGTGTAACGCTTTCAGCGTAGTGAGATTGTGCTTCAGGGTTGGATGCTGAAAGTTAGCCAGCGTCCCGGCGACCATTGCTCGTAAGGCTTCCGGTGATTTGGCCTGGGATTGAGAACTCATCCCGACTCCTTTGTTCTTGTGAATAAGACCTTAGATGAACAAGTTTACCTGAAAGGCCGTGGTTTGTGCTTACTTAATAATGCCCCTTTTGGTAATATCAAAAACCCTTTTCACAGTTAAAAGAAGTAATGCCTACTATGACTCAAGTCGCGAAGAAAATTCTGGTAACGTGCGCACTGCCGTACGCCAACGGCTCAATCCACCTCGGCCACATGCTGGAGCATATCCAGGCTGATGTCTGGGTCCGTTACCAGCGAATGCGCGGCCACGAGGTTAACTTCATCTGTGCGGACGATGCCCACGGCACGCCGATCATGCTGAAAGCGCAGCAGCTGGGGATCTCCCCGGAGCAGATGATTGCCGAAATGAGTCAGGAGCATCAGACCGATTTTGCTGGCTTTGACATCAGCTATGACAACTATCACTCCACGCACAGCGACGAAAACCGCGAGCTGTCGGAGCTGATCTACACCCGTCTGAAAGAGAACGGTTTTATCAAAAACCGCACCATCTCTCAGCTGTACGATCCGGAAAAAGGCATGTTCCTGCCGGACCGCTTCGTCAAAGGCACCTGTCCGAAATGTAAATCCCCGGACCAGTACGGCGATAACTGCGAAGTGTGCGGCGCGACCTACAGCCCAACCGAGCTTATCGAGCCGAAATCCGTGGTTTCCGGCGCCACGCCTGTGATGCGTGACTCCGAGCACTTCTTCTTTGACCTGCCGTCCTTCAGCGAAATGCTGCAGGCGTGGACCCGCAGCGGCGCGCTGCAGGAGCAGGTGGCGAACAAGATGCAGGAGTGGTTCGAATCCGGCCTGCAGCAGTGGGATATCTCCCGCGATGCGCCGTACTTTGGCTTCGAAATCCCGAACGCGCCGGGCAAATACTTCTACGTCTGGCTGGACGCGCCAATCGGCTACATGGGCTCCTTCAAGAACCTGTGCGACAAGCGTGGCGACACCGTCAGCTTCGACGAATACTGGAAGAAAGACTCCACTGCCGAGCTGTACCACTTCATCGGTAAAGACATCGTTTACTTCCACAGCCTGTTCTGGCCGGCCATGCTGGAAGGCAGTAACTTCCGCAAGCCAACCAACCTGTTTGTTCACGGCTACGTGACGGTGAACGGCGCCAAGATGTCCAAGTCCCGCGGGACGTTCATCAAGGCCAGCACCTGGCTGAACCACTTCGACGCGGACAGCCTGCGCTACTACTACACCGCGAAGCTCTCTTCCCGCATCGACGATATCGACCTGAACCTGGAAGATTTCGTGCAGCGCGTGAACGCGGACATCGTGAACAAGGTGGTGAACCTGGCGTCCCGTAACGCGGGCTTTATCGCCAAGCGCTTTGACGGCGTGCTTTCTGCCGAACTGGCCGATCCGGTGCTGTATAAAACCTTCACCGATGCCGCCGCTGCGGTTGGCGAAGCCTGGGAAAGCCGTGAATTCGGTAAAGCGATTCGTGAAATCATGGCGCTGGCCGACGTTGCCAACCGCTATGTGGACGAGCAGGCCCCGTGGGTGGTCGCGAAACAGGAAGGCCGTGACGCCGACCTGCAGGCGATCTGCACCATGGGTCTGAACATGTTCCGCGTGCTGATGACCTGGCTGAAGCCGGTTCTGCCGCAGCTGGCTGCCCGTGCTGAAGCGTTCCTGAACACCGAACTGACCTGGGATGCAATCCAGCAGCCGCTGCTCGGCCACAAGGTGAACACCTTCAAGGCGCTGTACAACCGCATCGAGATGAAGCAGGTTGACGCCCTGGTGGAAGCCTCTAAAGAAGAGGTGAAGGCAGCTGCGGCACCGGTCACCGGCCCGCTGGCGGACGATCCGATTCAGGAAACCATTACCTTCGATGATTTCGCCAAAGTCGACCTGCGCGTGGCGCTGATCGAGAACGCGGAGTTTGTGGACGGCTCTGACAAGCTGCTGCGCCTGACGCTGGATCTGGGCGGCGAGAAGCGCAACGTCTTCTCCGGCATCCGTTCTGCCTATCCGGACCCGCAGGTGCTGATCGGCCGTCAGACCGTGATGGTCGCCAACCTGGCGCCGCGCAAAATGCGCTTCGGCATCTCTGAGGGGATGGTGATGGCCGCAGGACCTGGCGGGAAAGATATCTTCCTGTTAAGCCCTGACGAAGGCGCGAAGCCTGGCCAGCAGGTGAAATAACAAAAAAGCCGGAGATTATCTCCGGCTTTTTTTTACCCAGCGGCGCTACGCCTGCACGGGCCTACGGGTTTTGTAGGCCGGGTAAGGCGAAGCCGCCACCCGGCTAAACATCACGCCTTCGGGTGATGCACCCGGTGGGTCAGCCCGCGCAGGAAATTACGCAGGAACTGGTCGCCGCACTCGCGGTAGTTTTTATGATCCGGTGCGCGCATCATGGCGGTCACTTCCGGCACGGATACGCGGAATTTTTGCTCGGTCATGATCGCCACGATATCGTCCGTTTTCAGCGAGAACGCGATACGCAGCTTTTTCAGCACCGTGTTGTTGTTCACCCGACGCTCCAGCGCCAGCTCTGGCGCGGCCGGATCTTTGCCGCGCTTATCGTAAATCAGGCCGTTCAGGAAGCCCGACAGAATGATATCAGGACAGCGGACAAACCCCTCTTCGTCTTCTTTGGTCATCCACGTGTCAAAACTCGCAGACGTGGATTCCATGTCGGACAGCGCAAGAATGCGCACCATGTCGTTATTGTTCACTTTCAGGGTGTAGCGCAGGCTACGAAGAATATCGTTACTTAGCATAGTGCCTTCGAATGTCGATGATGCAATGGCGCGCAGTGTACCAGCTTTACAGCCCAATCGCCTCTTTCAAACTCTTCAGGTAGCGGCGGCTGACCGGGACGGTTTGCCCGGCGCGCAGAACCAGCTCGGCCTGGCCGTTATCTTCCAGGCGGATCTCCTTCAGATGCGCCATATTCACCAGGTACTGGCGGTGACAGCGAATCAGCGGCGTGCGGCTCTCCAGCGTGCGCAGGGTCAGCTCGGTAAACCCTTCGTTCCCTTCAGCGCTGGTAACAAATACCCCGCTCAGGCGGCTGCTGACAAAGGCCACATCATCCATCTGCAGGAGATAGATCCGGCTGTGCCCGGTGCAGGGGATAAACTTCAGCGGCTGCTGGTTCTCCGCCAGCAGCGTGACGTCCTGCACGGTGCGCTCCTGGCGTAAACGGTTGAGCGTTTTATCCAGACGCTTCTCTTCAATCGGCTTGAGTAAATAATCAAACGCATGCTCCTCAAAGGCCTTAACGGCATATTCGTCGAACGCCGTCAGAAACACGATGTAGGGACGATGGTCCGGGTCAAGCATGCCGACCATCTCCAGCCCGCTGATGCGGGGCATCTGAATATCAAGGAACAGCACGTCCGGGCGCAGCTTGTGCACCGCGCCGATAGCCTCAATGGCGTTGGCGCACTCCCCCACAATCTCAATATCCGGCTGCTCCTGCAGCAGAACGCGCAGGTTTTCCCGTGCCAGCGGCTCGTCATCCACAATCAGCACTTTTAACATGCGTTTTCCTCCAGCGGCAGTCGTAGGGTAATACGGGTAAATCGGTCGGGCTCGCAGGCGACGGTAATGCCACAGTCATCGCCAAAATGGGCGCGCAGGCGTTTATCCACCAGGCTCATCCCTAATCCGCCGGAGGCGGAAGGCTGATAAAGCCCGGCATTATCTTCAATATCCAGCACCAGGTGATGGTTGAATCGGCTGGCGGCAATGGTTATCTCCCCCCTTCCCAGCAGCTGTGATGTACCGTGCTTAATGGCGTTTTCGACAATCGGCTGCAGGGTAAAGGCCGGAAGATGCTGATACGCCAGCTCGTCCGGCACGGAGAGCGACACCTGCAGACGCGACTGGAAACGCGCCTGCTCAATCTGCAGATAGGCATTCACGTGCTCAATCTCATCGGCGAGGGTCACGATCTCCGACGGCCGCTTCAGGTTCTTGCGGAAAAAGGTCGACAGAAACTGCACCAGCTGCGCGGCCTGATCGCTGTCGCGGCGGATCACCGCTTTAAGCGTATTGAGGGCGTTGAACAGGAAATGCGGATTGACCTGCGCATGTAGCAGCTTAATCTCCGACTGCGTCAGCAGGGCTTTCTGCCGCTCATACTGCCCGGCGAGGATTTGCGCGGACAGCAGCTGGGCGATCCCCTCCCCCAGCGTGCGGTTGATGGAGCTGAACAGACGGTTTTTCGCCTCATACAGCTTGATGGTGCCCATCACCCGCTGATTCTCGCCGCGCAGCGGAATCACCAGCGTGGAGCCCAGCTTGCACTGGGGATGCAGCGAACAGCGGTAAGGCACTTCGTTACCGTCGGCATACACCACCTCGCCGGTTTCGATGGCGCGCAGCGTATAGGCTGAGGAGATCGGCTTGCCCGGCAGATGGTGATCGTCGCCCGTACCGGTAAAGGCCAGCAGCTTTTCCCGATCGGTTATCGCCACCGCGCCGATATCCAGCTCCTTGTAGAGCACCTGGGCCACCTTCATGCTGTTCTCTTCGTTGAACCCCTGGCGCAGGATCCCTTCCGTCGAGGCGGCAACCTTCAGCGCCGTGGCGGAAAAGGCCGAGGTGTACTTCTCAAACATGGCGCGCTTGTCGAGCAGAATGCGCATAAACAGCGCCGCGCCCACGGTATTGGTCACCATCATCGGAGCGGCAATGCTGCTGACCAGGTGCAGCGCATCCTCAAACGGACGGGCAATCAGCAGAATGATCGCCATCTGCGCCATTTCGGCCACAAAGGTAATGGCACCGGCGGTCAGCGGACTAAATACCTTGTCCGGGCGACCGCGCTTAATCATATAGCTGTGCACCAGACCGCCGAGAAGCCCTTCAACGATCGTGGAGATCATACAGCTCAGCGCCGTCATCCCGCCCATGGAATAGCGATGCAGCCCCCCGGTTAAGCCAACAAGCCCCCCGACGACGGGACCGCCGAGCAGCCCGCCCATCACCGCGCCGATAGCGCGCGTATTGGCAATAGAGTCTTCGATATGAAGACCAAACCAGGTCCCCATAATGCAGAATATGGAAAATACGACGTAGCAGAGAAATTTGTGCGGCAGACGGACGGTGACCTGCATCAGCGGGATAAACAGGCGCGTTTTGCTCATCAGCCAGGCAATGACCAGAAACACGCACATCTGCTGAAGCAACAGCAGCACCAGGTTAAACTCGTACATACTCAAAACCGCACACGCTAAAAAACGCGTAACATACACGGATGCGGCTCAACTTTCTTTGAAGCATCCCAAAAAAGCGCAAAATCGTGCCCGTTATCACACCTTTTTCAGAATATCGCATACGCTTCGCATTCTTTGTGCAAAAAACAATCAATTCTTCCTGGTTCGGCAAAGTGGGTCTACAGTTAAGCTGGGGACGCGTAAGCCAGGGGGCGAATATGGCGCTTTACACGATCGGTGAAGTGGCACTCCTTTGTGATATCAATCCCGTTACCCTACGGGCGTGGCAGCGACGGTATGGATTACTCAAACCGCAGAGGACCGACGGTGGGCATCGCCTTTTTAATGATGACGATATCGACCGCATTCGCGAAATCAAAAGCTGGATCGACAACGGCGTGCAGGTTGGGAAAGTGAAGTCCCTGCTGAGCCACGACGACCCGGATACGCAACATCTCTGGCGCGAACAACAGGAAACCCTGCTGCGGCTCCTGCAGGCGGGCAACCTGCAGCGCCTGCGTGGATGGATAAAAGAGCAGGGTCGCGATTATCCGGCGCAGACGTTGATCTCCCATCTTTTCATTCCGCTCCGGCGACGCCTGCAGTGCCAGCAGTCCACCCTGCAGGCGCTGCTCAGCATGCTCGACGGCGTGCTGATCAACTACATTGCCGTCTGCCTTGCCTCAGCGAAGAACAAAGCCGGAAAAGATGCACTGGTTGTCGGCTGGAACGTACACGATACCACCCGCCTGTGGCTGGAAGCGTGGATTGCCACCCAGAAGGGCTGGCGCGTGGATGTTCTGGCGCACTCGCTGGCGCAGCTCAGACCTGAGTTTTTCGACGGCCAGACCCTGCTGGTCTGGTGTGGCGAAGTGCCGTCCGCCTCGCAGCAACAGCTGCTGACGGAATGGCGTGAAAATGGTTACCCGGTCTATTCCCTTGGTCCGGATGAGCCATAACGGCATTTAATGGTTCATTAACAGCTGCGCTTCACCGTATAATTGTTCCGTTAACAACAGGAGCAGATGATGAAGGCAACCAAACTGGCCATTATTACCCTTTTTGTCCTGATGGCCGTAAGCGGTATCGGCGGCGTGATGCTGGCAGGGTACTCGTTTATTGTTCGCGGCGGTGTCGGCTGAGGTACAGCGCCAGCCGCTCAAAAGCGCGATCGACGACGATTGCCGCCAGCGCAACCAGCAGCGCTCCCTGCACAATATACGCCGTATTAAACCCGCTTAAGCCGATAATAATCGGCGTGCCCAGCGTATTAGCGCCGACCGTCGACGCAATGGTCGCCGTCCCGATGTTAATGATGACCGACGTGCGGATCCCGGCAATGATAACCGGTGCCGCTAGCGGCAGTTCAACCTTGCGCAGCCGCTGACCGCGACTCATCCCCATCCCTTCCGCCACGCTCAGCACGGACGCAGGTACCGCCGCGAGGCCCGCCAGCGTGCCCTGCAGCACCGGCAATACGCCGTACAGAATCAGCGCAATGATGGCAGGCTGTTGGCCAAAGCCCATCACCGGCACCGCTATCGCCAGCACCGCCACCGGGGGAAACGTCTGTCCGATGGCCGCAATCGTCTCCACCAGCGGGCGAAACTCCCGGCCCGCGGGCCGCGTGACCGCGATGCCCGCCCCCACGCCCAGCACAACCGCGATGGCGCTTGAGAGCGCCACCAGCCAGAGATGCGCCAGGGCGAGATTAATGAAGCTCTCCTGCTGATACACCGGCCGCGGCAGCCCGGGAAAGAGACTGTTAAACAGCGCCGCGCTGTGGGGCATCAGAAACAGTAAGCCGACAAAGAGCGCTACCAGCCAGAGAAGCGGATCACGCAGTGCCTTCACGCGTCACCTCCCCGGCCAGCAGATCGCGAAAGTGTAAGGTGCCGCACGGCGCGCCCCGGGCATCCGAAACGGGCAATACTTCGCACTGGCGCGCGACAAACGCGGAGAGCGCATCCCGCAGGCTCATCTGCGCCTGCAGCGGTTCGCCGCTCACCGGCGCCGCCTCCCGACGCATATAGTCGCTCACCGTTCGCAGGGAGAGCAGCCTGACGCCCAATTCGCTGCGGCCAAAAAACTCGCGCACAAAGTCGTTCTTCGGCCAGGTTAACAGCTCAAGCGGCGAGCCCTGCTGCACCACTTCGCCATGATCCATCAGCACCAGATGGTCAGCCAGGCGCAGGGCTTCATCAATATCGTGCGTCACGAGCACGATCGTGCGTCCGAGAATGCGGTGAATGCGGGTCATCTCCGCCTGCAGCGCCCCGCGCGTGACCGGATCCAGCGCGCCGAAGGGTTCATCCATCAGCAGCACCTGCGGGTTGGCCGCCAGCGCGCGCGCCACGCCCACGCGCTGCTGCTGCCCGCCGGAAAGCTGGTGCGGATAGCGGTCGCGCAGCGCGGGCTCTAGCCCCAGCAGAGACATCAATTCATCAACGCGTTCGGCGATTTTCGTCCGCGACCATTTTTCCAGCTGCAGCACGGTGGCGATGTTCTGCGCCACCGTCCAGTGCGGAAACAGGCCGATGGACTGAATGGCATAGCCCATCCGACGGCGCAGCTCCAGCACCGGCAGGCTGCGGATCTCTTCCCCGGCAAAGCGGATCAGCCCGCTGTCATGCTCCACCAGCCGGTTGATCATCTTCAGGGTGGTGGACTTGCCCGACCCCGAGGTGCCTATCAGCACGGAAAACGCCCCTCGGCAAAGTTCAGGTTCAGGTGGCTCGCCGCCGGGCGACCGGCAAAGATTTTACTGACATCATGAAATTCAATCATTGGCTCTTCTCCCGAGCAGCGCGAGCCATAAGGCAAACAGTGCGTCGACGACAACCGCCAGCGCAATCGTGGGCACCACGCCCAATAACACCAGATCCAGGGCACTGCTCAGCAGCCCCTGGAAGACCAGCGCGCCAAAGCCGCCCGCGCCAATCAGCGCCGCAATCACCGCCATGCCGACGGTCTGGACTGCCACCACCCGCAGGCTGCGCAACAGCAGGGGCAGCGCCAGCGGCAGCTGAATTTTCCAGAAACACTGCCGCGCGCTCATTCCCATCGCATGGGCGCTTTCCAGCACGTCAGGTGCGACCTGACCTAAGCCCGCGACCACGCCGCGTACCAGCGGCAGCAGGGCATACAGCACCAGCGCGATAAGCGCGGGCGTTAATCCCGTTCCGGCTATTCCCAGCATTCCCAGCGCCGGAAACGACTTCACCAGCCCGGCCAGCGGCGCAATCAGCAGGCCAAACAGCGCGACGGAAGGAATGGTCTGGATAACATTGAGCACGGTAAAAACCCCGCCCTGGCGTGAAGGATGGCGATAGCACCACATACCAAGGGGGATCCCAACCAGAAGTGCCGGAAAGAGCGTACCGAAGAGGATCGTCAGGTGCTGCGCGAGGGCATCATCAAACACCTCCTGACGGTTGGCGTACTCTTTTAACAGCGAGAGGTTGTTCAGCTCACCGCTGAACAGCAGGAGTAAAGGAATACACCATATCTGCGCATTGAGCACCCATCGCCAGACGGCGCTGGGGATGAGTCGACGAATCGCATCGCTGCAGGCCAGCAGGCAGAGCGCCAGCCACAGCCACAGGCCGCTGCCGATAGTGGTTCTCGCCAGCGGACTTTCCGCCGAGGCCATATGCGTCGCCGCCAGCCCGGCGCTCCAGAACAGGAGAATAAACAGCCCTTCAGAGAGAAGCAGCGTCAGCCACTGGGCCGGGCGTCCCTGCCAGAGCGACAGGATCACCCACGCGCCCAGCGCCGCCGCCAGCCACCCCGGCGTAAACGACCAGACCTGCCAGAGCGCTTTGCCCTCACCCGACATCAGGCGGTTTGGGGCAACGTTAACAAACGGTAACGCGACCGCCGCGATGGCCACGCAGGCCAGCAGCAGCAGGACGCGGTTATGACATTTTATTGGCACAGCCTTTTCCCGTTACTTCACAAGCTCTTGTTGTTTCAGGAAGTCGGCGGCCACTTTTTTGGCATCCAGCCCCTCGACGGCAATGCTGGCATTCAGCTGCTGCAGCGTTTTTTCATCCAGCTTTTCGAAGACCGGTTTGAGCCATTCTGCAATGTCCGGGTACGCTTTCAGCACCGCCTCACGCACCACCGGGGTCGGCGCGTAAATTGGCTGTACACCTTTTGGATCGGTCAGGGTCTGCAGGCCAAGCGCCGCCACCGGGCCGTCGGTACCGTAGGCCATGGCCGCGTTAACGCCGGAAGTTTGCTGTGCCGCCGCTTTGATGGTCACCGCGGTATCCCCACCCGCCAGCGAGAGCAGCTGAGCCTGGTCGAGCTTGAAGTCGTAGGCTTTTTCAAACGCGGGCAGCGCGTCAGGACGCTCGATGAACTCCGCCGACGCCGCAAGCTTAAAGTCGCCCTTCTCTTTCAGGTAGCGGCTGAGATCCGCCAGGGTAGTCAGCTTCCCTTTCTCCGCCACGTCCTTGCGCACGGCGATAGTCCAGGTATTGTTGGCCGGCGCCGGGGTCAGCCAAACCAGTTTGTTCTGTTCCGCGTCGAGTTTTTTGACTTTCTCATACCCGGCTTTGGCGTTTTTCCATGCCGGATCGTTTTCATCTTTGAAGAAGAATGCGCCGTTGCCGGTGTATTCCGGGTAGATATCCAGCTCGCCGGAGGTAATCGCGCCGCGCACGACGGGCGTGGTGCCGAGCTGGACTTTATTGACCGTTTTCACGCCGTGGCTTTCCAGCACCTGCAAGATAATATTACCGAGCAGCGCGCCCTCGGTATCGATCTTCGAACCCACTTTAACCGGCTCCGCCGCCTGTAACGGCAGGCTCAGCGCCGCCAGTAACACCGCAGATCCCAACATCCCCTTTGCAATCGTCATTCCGCTATCCTCATTTTTTTGCTGCCTTTTTCAGAGGCTTGAGAGAAAAGCGTAGCTTAAAACGGCGGAATTAACCGTCAAAATGCCTTTTTAGCATAAGGTAAGACGCCTCCCCCGCAGGACGGGGGGAGGCAAAGGAGGGAAAGGTTACAGCAGCTCGAACTCGCCTTTATTCACGCGGGCGGAGTCCACGCCGATAAAGACGTTAAATTTGCCCGGTTCCGCATCGTATTTCATCTGCTGGTTCCAGAACTTCAGCGCATCCACGTCGATCGGGAAGCTGATGGTTTTGGTTTCCCCCGGCTTCAGCGTGACCTTCTCGAAGCCGCGCAGCTGTTTCACCGGACGGCTCATCGACGCGGTGACATCCTGCACGTACATCTGGATCACCGTAGCCCCTTCGCGCTTGCCGGTGTTGGTCACCTCAACGCTGGCGGTGACCTTGCCGTCACGCTTCAGGGTCGGCGCCGACATTTTCACGTCGGAGACCTTGAAGGTGGTGTAGCTCAGGCCGTAACCAAACGGATAGAGCGGGCCGTTAGCTTCGTCGAAGTAGCGAGAGGTGTACTTGTTCGGCTTGTCGGCGTTGTACGGGCGACCGGTATTCAGGTGGCTGTAGTAAACCGGGATCTGCCCGACGGAGCGCGGGAAGGACATCGGCAGCTTG
The DNA here is from genome assembly GCF_000805795.1 of Enterobacter sp. FB. Classification (NCBI taxonomy): domain Bacteria; kingdom Pseudomonadati; phylum Pseudomonadota; class Gammaproteobacteria; order Enterobacterales; family Enterobacteriaceae; genus Enterobacter; species Enterobacter sp. FB. Next base: position 2,289,928 of record NZ_JSZC01000013.1, read on the forward strand.
CCGGACGGGTTGTAATCGCCAAACAGCACGTCGGCGATGGCGTTACCGCCTTCGGTACCGGCGAACCAGGTTTCCAGGATGGCGTCAGCCTGCTGGTCCTCTTTCACCAGCGCCAGCGGACGACCGTTCATCAGCACCAGCACCAGCGGCTTGCCGGTGGCTTTCAGGGCGGCAATCAGATCGCGCTGGCTCTGTGGAATGGTGATATCGGTACGGCTGGAGGCTTCGTGCGCCATACCCTGCGCTTCCCCCACGACCGCAACAACGACGTCAGACTGCTTCGCGGCGTTCACCGCTTCGTCAATCATCTCCTTCGGCGTGCGCGGATCGACCTTCACCGCTTCCTCGTACTGGTTGAGGAAGGTCACGATGTCTTTATCGTTGGTGACGTTCGCCCCTTTGGCGTAAACCACTTTGGCGTTTTCACCGACGGCACTTTTGATACCGGTCAGCACGGTCACGGACTGGTCAGCCACGCCCGCCGCAGACCAGCTCCCCATGACGTCGCGCTTGCTGTCGGCCAGCGGACCCACCACGGCAATGGTGCCGGATTTTTTCAGCGGCAGCGTGTCGAGGCGGTTCTTCAGCAGCACCAGGCTTTCGCGCGCGACGTCACGCGCCTCTTTGCGGTGCAGGCGGCTTTCGGCATTGGTATCTGCCGGGTCGGAGTCTTTCGGACCCAGGTGGCTGTACGGATCGTTAAACAGCCCCATGTCGTATTTCACGTTCAGCACGTGACGGGTGGCATCGTCCAGCTCCGCCATCGTCACCTTGCCGCTCTTCACCAGCCCCGGCAGATACTTGCTGTAATACTCGTCGCTCATGCTCATGTTGATGCCGGACTTGAGCGCCACGCGCACCGCATCTTCCGGATCGGAGGCGGTACCGTGTTTGATCAGCTCTTTAATCGCACCGTGGTCGGAAACGGTGATGCCCTTAAAGCCCCACTGGTCGCGCAGCACGTCTTTCAGCAGCCAGGAATCAGAGGTTGCAGGCGTGCCGTTCAGCGAGTTCAGCGCCACCATCACCGCGCCGCTGCCCGCATCCAGCCCTGCCTTGTACGGCGGCATGTAGTCGTTGAACAGGCGCTGCGGGCTCATGTCGACGGTGTTGTACTCTTTACCGCCCTCCACCGCGCCGTAGGCCGCAAAGTGCTTGACGCTGGTCATTACCGAGTAGCGGTCCGCCGGGCTTTTGCCCTGCATCGCTTCCACCATGGTTTTACCCATCGTGGAGGTTAAATACGTATCTTCACCAAAGCCTTCCGAGCCGCGGCCCCAGCGCGGATCGCGCGAGACGTCCACCATGGGCGCCCATGTCATGTTCAGGCCATCGTCCGCCGCTTCATAAGCCGACACGCGCCCGACGGTTTTCACCGCGTCGAGGTTAAAGGAAGACGCTAAGCCGAGGCTGATGGGGAAGACGGTACGCTGGCCGTGCACCACGTCGTAGGCAAAGAACAGGGGAATTTTCAGGCGGCTGAGATCCATCACCTGGTCCTGCATCTTGCGGATATCCTGGCGGGTGACGGTATTAAAGATGGCGCCTACCTGCCCGTCTTTGATCATCTCGCGGATGGCCTCTTTCGGGTTATCCGGGCCGACGCTGATCAGACGCAGCTGGCCGATTTTCTCATCGACCGTCATTTTCTTGAGCAATTCCGTGACAAACGCGTCCCGCGCTTCAGGCGTGAGCGGGTGATTGCCAAACAAATCCTCTGCCAGCGCAGGTTGCAGCGCCAGGCTGACGGCGACACCTACAGAACATAGCCATTTCATGTCGTTTTACTCTCTCATCAATAACCGCCGGACGATCTCGGCCATACCGTGCGAAAAGCGCAGTGTGCCACAAACCCTCCGATCGTTGCAGGGTTATTCTCTGATTTTTCTCGTGAATACTCGACCGCTTAACAGTTAATCGCGCTATGCTTTACAGCGAGAAATTTGCCCCACCACAAGGAGTGGAAGATGTCTTCTGTTCGAACTGACGATAACAAAACCTTTATTAACGAACTGTCGCGCCTGGTTGGCTCCTCTCACCTGCTTACCGACCCGGCTAAAACCGCCCGCTACCGCAAGGGCTTCCGCTCCGGTCAGGGCGAGGCGCTGGCGGTGGTTTTCCCCGGCACGCTGCTGGAGCTGTGGCGCGTTCTGAGCGCCTGCGTCGCCGCCGACAAGATTATTTTAATGCAGGCGGCCAACACCGGCCTGACCGAAGGCTCCACGCCGAACGGCAACGATTACGATCGTGACATCGTGATTATCAGCACCCTGCGCCTCGACAAGCTGCACCTGCTGGACAAGGGCGAGCAGGTGCTCGCGTTCCCCGGCACGACGCTCTACTCCCTCGAGAAAGCGCTTAAGCCGCTGGGCCGCGAACCGCACTCGGTGATCGGCTCCTCCTGCATTGGCGCCTCGGTGGTCGGTGGGATCTGCAATAACTCCGGTGGCTCGCTGGTGCAGCGCGGCCCCGCCTATACCGAGATGTCCCTGTTTGCCCGTATTGACGAAAACGGCAAGCTGACGCTGGTGAACCACCTGGGAATCGATCTCGGCGTCACGCCAGAACAGATCCTCAGCAAGCTCGACGACGATCGCGTGAAGGATGAAGACGTTCAGCACGACGGTCGCCATGCGCACGATCATGACTACGTGACCCGCGTGCGGGATATCAATGCCGATACGCCGGCGCGCTACAACGCCGACCCGGATCGCCTGTTTGAATCCTCCGGCTGCGCGGGCAAGCTGGCCGTTTTTGCGGTACGTCTGGACACCTTCCCGGCCGAGAAAAAGCAGCAGGTATTCTACATCGGCACCAACCAGCCTGAGGTTCTGACGGAGATCCGCCGTCATATTCTGGGCGAATTCACCCATCTGCCGGTGGCGGGCGAATACATGCACCGGGACATTTACGACATCGCCGAGCGCTACGGCAAAGACACGTTCCTGATGATCGACAAGCTCGGCACCGACAAAATGCCGTTCTTCTTCACCATGAAGGGCCGTACCGACGCGATGCTGGAGAAAGTGTCGCTGTTCAAACCCCACTTCACCGACCGCTTTATGCAGAAGCTGGGCAACGTTTTCCCGGCGCATCTGCCGGAGAGGATGAAAACCTGGCGCGACAGGTACGAACATCACCTGCTGCTGAAAATGGCCGGAGACGGAATTGCCGAAGCGCAGAGCTGGCTGACCGAATTCTTTAAAACCGCCGAAGGGGATTTCTTTGCCTGTACGCCTGAAGAGGGCAGCAAAGCGTTCCTGCACCGCTTTGCCGCCGCAGGGGCCGCCATCCGATATCAGGCGGTACATTCCGAAGAGGTGGAAGATATTCTGGCGCTCGATATCGCCCTGCGGCGTAACGACACCGAGTGGTTTGAACACCTGCCGCCGGAAATCGACAGCAAGCTGGTGCACAAGCTCTATTACGGCCACTTTATGTGCTATGTCTTCCATCAGGATTACATCGTCAAGAAAGGGGTCGATGCACATGAACTGAAGGAGCAGATGCTCGCCCTTCTGCGTGAACGCGGCGCACAATATCCTGCGGAACACAACGTCGGACATCTTTATAAAGCCCCTGACGCACTTAAGCAGTTTTATCGCGAGAATGACCCTACAAACAGCATGAATCCCGGCATCGGTAAAACAACGCGGAAGAAATACTGGAAAGAGAGCGCAGACGCGGAGCAGCACATAACGCAAACGTCTGATTAATTCCTACAGCCAAATTTGAGAGATTGTTAAGCGCTCCTTAATCGTAATAGAGTAACGGCTTATCGCCGGAGAAACGTTTCTCCGGCCTTCGATAACGAGGAGCAGGCACATCATGTCGGCTATTGATGTTTTATCCGAGACCGAGCTGGAAGTGCGCGACGCCCGTCCCGATGATGTGCATGCCATTGCCGCGATCTATGCCTGGCATGTGCTTCACGGGCGCGCGTCATTTGAAGAAGTCCCCCCGACTATTGACGAAATGCGTCATCGCATGAAAAGCGTGGCGGAGAACGGTTTACCGTGGCTTATCGCGCTGTACCGCGGCATTGTGGTGGGCTACTGCTATGCCACCCCTTACCGACCGCGACACGCCTACCGCTATACCCTGGAAGAGTCGATTTACGTGGATGCCAGCATCACCGGGCGCGGTTTTGGCACGGCACTGATGGATGCGCTGATCGCACGCTGCGAGCAAGGGCCGTGGCGGCAGATGATTGCCGTGGTAGGAGATGGCAATAACAATGCCGGCTCGTTACGCCTGCATAAAAAACATGGCTTCGTGATTGTCGGTCAGCTGCGCAGCGTAGGCTACAAGAAAGGCGACTGGCGGGATACGGTGATTATGCAGCGCCCGCTCAACGATGGTGACTGGACGCTGCCGGAATAAACGCAAAACGGTAACCTGGGTTACCGTTTTTAGTGTTTGTAGGCCGGGTAAGGCAAAGCCGCCACCCGGCGCTGACAGACGGCTCAGTCGTTCTGCGCCGTCGCCATCTGCTCCGCTTTTTGCTTTTTATACGTCAATGCCGCGGCCGGGACAGGCTGCACTTTTCCTGTTTCAATCCAGGTCCGCAGGCGGCTCGCGTCGGCGAAGTGCGTGTATTTGCCGAAGGCATCCATCACTACCAGCGCCACCGGCTTACCGTTAAATACGGTGCGCATCACCAGACAGTGTCCGGCCGCGTTGGTAAAGCCGGTTTTCGTTAGCTGAATATTCCAGTTATCCCGGTATACCAGATGGTTAGTATTGCGGAACGGCAGCGTATAGGCCGGGTTCGCAAAGGTCGCCATCTCTTCACGGGTGGTACTGAGCTGACCAATCAGCGGGTACTGTTTGCTGGCAATCAGCAGTTTCGTCAGATCGCGCGCCGTGGAGACGTTGTTGATCGACAGACCCGTCGGTTCAACATAGTGCGTATTGTTCATCCCCAGCGCTTTGGCTTTCGCGTTCATCGCGCGGATAAACGCGTCGTAGCCGCCCGGATAGTGGTGCGCCAGGCTCGCCGCCGCGCGGTTTTCAGACGACATTAGCGCCAGCAGCAGCATATTTTTACGGCTGATCTCACTGTTCAGCCGCACGCGGGAGTAGATCCCTTTCATCTCCGGCGTGTGGCTAATATCCACTTTCAGTTTTTCGTCCAGCGGCAGATGGGCATCAAGCACCACCATCGCGGTCATTAATTTGGTAATTGAGGCGATCGGTCGCACCAGGTCCGGATGGCTGGCGTAAATCACCTTATTGGTGTTGAGATCGACAATCATCGCGCTGCCGGACGCAATTTGCGGCTGAGCAGCAGCGGTGGTCACCGCGGGCGTTTTGGCGACGGCCGGTACGACTGCGGACGCACCCAGCAACAGCGCCAGGCTAAGTAAAGAGACTCGGAATTTCAGCATGGTGAGACTTCTGATAATTATTCACGCACGTTATGACGTACACCGCCTGGGTTGTTGGATAAACACAGGCTGGCCTCGGCATCATAGCCGTCAGCGGGCGTTGTCGCCAGAGGATAATCGTGAACGGATGCTGCATTGCTGGCATTTACGCCAGCAATGCAGTGAACTCAGAAGAGACGGTATCCATAACCCCAAAGAATCACCGTCAGCGCCAGTAATGCCTCCAGCACCAGCACCCCGATGGCGAGCGTTGAGCTCGAGAAGCTCAGCCCCTCTTCTTTATTGATATTCAGGAAGGTAGGAACCCCCAGATACAGCAGATAACCGGTGTAAAAGAGGGCAATGGTACCGATCAGCGCGCACAGCCAGACCAGTGGATAAAGCGCAACAATACCGCTTAAGAACAGCGGGGTCGCGACATACCCGGCAAAGACCATACAGTGCGCCAGCGATGGACGCTGCGGATAGTTACGCGCCATCCAGTGAATGACGCGCCCCATGACCGCCACCCCCGCCAGCATCAGGCCATAAAAGATGATGGCAAGATAGAGTCCCGTAAACCAGGAAAGCTGAACCACGGTGCCGTCACCGAAGTTCCAGCCGATTTGTGTCGTTCCGATAAAAGCGCATATTACCGGCACCGCGGCCATCAGCAGCACGTGGTGCGTGTAATGATGCGAGACCGTTTCGTTCTCACTTTTAATGACATGCATTTCACGATCGGGATGGGAGAAAAGTCCCCAGACATGGTTCATAGCGCCCCCTTGTTGTCGGCCCGTCAGCGATACCTTAAGTATAATGCAGGCTTTAGATTATTTTATGTACAGTGGGAAATTTCCGTTGATTTCCCCGCCGTTGATTCAAGGGGTATATGATTAAACGAGGCACGCAGAGGGAGAAAACCGTTACGTAATGGATATTAACGCACTCATTGAGCAATATGGCTATGCCGCGCTGGTCATCGGCAGCGTGGCAGAAGGTGAAACCATCACGCTGTTAGGGGGCGTCGCCGCGCATCAGGGGTTACTGAAGTTCCCGCTGGTTGTTGCCGCGGTCGCGCTGGGCGGGATGATAGGCGATCAGCTGCTCTACTTTCTGGGGCTGCGCTTTGGGCCCACGCTGCTCAAGCGTTTCGCAAAGCATCAGAAGAAAATCCGCCGCGCTCAGCGGCTCATTCAACGTCATCCCTACCTGTTCGTTATTGGCACGCGCTTTATGTATGGCTTTCGCATTATCGGGCCGATACTGATTGGCGCCAGCCATCTGCCGCCCAAAATTTTTCTGCCGCTCAATATTGTGGGCGCGATTGCCTGGGCGCTGATCTTTACGACGCTCGGCTATGTAGGGGGCGAAGTGATTGCGCCCTGGCTGCATAATCTCGACCAGCACCTGAAGCACTGGGCGTGGTTGATTCTGGTGGTTGTGGCGGTGATTGCGGTGCGACTGTGGCTGAAGCACCGTGAAAAGACGCGGGATGAGGAGTGAATGCGGCCTGATGCCCTCACACTAACCCTCTCCCACAGGGAGAGGGAACTAAAAATACCCTCTCTCACAGGGAGAGGGGAATCTATCCCTCCGGCTTAAACTGCGGGTTCGCCAGCATAAAGCCCCCGTCGACGATAAACGATTGCCCTGTTGTATAGCTGGCGTCGCTGTCACACAGCCACGCCACCAGGCTGGCAATCTCTTTCGTGTGGCCCGGCCTTGCCAGCGGGATTTCCGGCATGGAGCCTTCCTTCACTTCGCTGTCGTCCATGTCGTTCATCGGCGTGGCAATCGCACCCGGCGCGACGGCGTTCACCAGAATGTTGTGCTTCACCAGCTCCATCGCCATGGATTTGGTTAACCCGCCGAGCGCGTGTTTAGCCGCCGTGTAGGCACTCGCTTGCGGCAGAGGCGTGTGTTCATGCACCGAGGTGATGTTCACAATCCGTCCCCCTTCCCCCTGCTTCACCATCTGCCTTGCGGCTATCTGTGAACAGAGAAACGCCCCGTCCACGTCGACGGTGAAAATATTCCGCCAGTCGTCAAACGGCATCTCGAGGAACGGCGCTTTGGTCATCGCCCCTGCATTATTGACCAGCACGTCCAGCCGGCCAAAGCGCGCAATCAGCGTCTCTATTGCCTCAGCGCCTTCCGGCAGCGTGCTTAGATCAAGATGGACAGCCTCCGCGCGCTGCCCCTGCGCTTCGACTTCACGGCAGGTTTCCAGCGCCCCTTTCTCATCCGAGTGCCAGGTGACGCCAATATCAAACCCGCGCTCTGCCAGCATCAGGGCCGTGGTTTTACCGATCCCGGAATCCGATGCGGTCACAATCGCTACTCTGGTCATACTCACCTCCTGAAAAACTGCAAAGAGGTAAGTATAGTTAATGACCTTTTTTAGCCATGATGATAGCCACCGCCCAGCGCGGAGGTCAGCTGCAGCGTGGCGTCTACATACTGCCCCTTCAGCAGCAGTCCTTCGAGGTGCTCTTTGAGGGCCGGTATTCTGGCTTCACTGACCCAGGAGCCCGCAACGATCCCCGCGCTGAAACGCGCCTGCGCCAGCGCTACAACCCGTGCCGCATCTTTTTCAACCTGCTGCTGGTGGCTGTTTTTCGCCATGAGCGTTTCGACTTCACTGGCCGTGTGTGCCACCTGATTGACGGCCTCTACCACCGCTTTGTTGTAGTTGGCTACTGAAAGGTTGTTCTGCGCCTGAGCGATATCCAGCCCGGCGTTAAGCCTGCCGCTGTCGAAAATCGGCAGCGTCAGCCCGGCGGTCACGCCCATCTGCTGCGCGGACGAACGGAACAGATCGCTCAGATGGAGGGCATCCTGCTGTAAGAACGCCATCAGGTTCACGTCAGGATAAAACGCCGCTCTGGCGGCCTCCACTTCGCTCATGGAGGCTTCGATATACCAGTGCGCCTCCTGCAGATCCGGACGGCGTGCCAGCAGTTCATAGCCGAGCATCGACGGTAGCGAGGCTTCCACCGTCGGCAGGGCGTGCCGCGTCAGCTTCACGGAGGAGGCGTTCGTCAGCGCAACCAGACGCGCCTCAATGGCTTTCATTTTCCCGTTGACTTCGGCCAGCTGCTCTTCGGTTTTGCTGGCGTTGATATCCGTTTCAACGCCCTCCACGGAGGAGGTGATCCCGTGCTGATACAGCTCGCGATCGGCACCGATAATATTGTCCTGCTCATGTTTAATCTGCGCGAGGACCTCCCCCACGCCGGCCTGCGTTTGCCACTCCCAGTAGAGCCGCGCCACGCTGCTGGCCAGCAGCTGACGGGTCTGCTCCAGCTCCGCTTTTTGCGCATTCACTTTGCCAATCCGGGCTTCGACCTGCGCGCGATTTTTTCCCCACAGATCGAGATCCCAGCCTGCCGTCAGGCCAAAGGTGCCGTTGGTGTACCACGGCCCGGTTGTCCCTGCCGCCGGGTCGGTAATGGCAAAGGGCCCCATCAGCCCCTCGGCGGACATTTTCTGACGTTCGGCATCCGCTGAAAAATCAATCTGCGGACCGTCGGCAGCCATAGCCGCTTTGGCCTGGGCTTCCGCAAGCGTAATGCGCTGACGGGCAATCTGCATATCCGGCGCATCGCTTAATGCTTTTGCAATAAGCCCGTTAAGTTCCGGATCGTTATATGCTTTCCACCACTCATTTTTCGGCCAGTCCTGATGATTCAGAACCGTATTCACCGACGCCGCCGTGGTTTGCGTTTTAATGGGAGATACCGTGGCATGTTCAGGCGCACAGGCAGCCAGAATAAAAACGAAGGGAGCACTCAGAGATAAAATAAGAGAACGTTTCATGACGCCATAAACTCAAAAAATAAAGGCGCAAATTACGCTTGATTCTCTTTATTTTTTTAGTAATGCGTGGCAATGCGTAAATTGTCATAGATTTAAATATACGGAAAAGTATTCACCAAAATTATTATTTAAATTGAATTATGCAAATGAAAAATAATCAACCCGACAGGGTGAACATCCCCTGTCAGGTTGATCGCTTTATTAAACTTTCAGCGAAGCGCCTTTTGTCGCAATAACCTCTTTATACCAGTAGAAACTTTTCTTACGGCTGCGCGCCAGCGTGCCTTTCCCGCTGTCATCGCGATCGACGTAAATAAAGCCGTAGCGCTTAGAAAGTTCAGCTTTTGATGCGCTCACCAGGTCGATGGGCCCCCAGCTGGTGTAGCCCATCACCTCAACGCCGTCTTCGATCGCTTCCCGCACCTGCACCAGGTGATCGTTGAGATAGCTGATGCGGTAGTCATCCTGCACCGTGCCGTCTGCGTCCGGTTTATCCTTCGCCCCGAGGCCATTTTCCACGATAAACAGCGGCTTCTGATAGCGATCCCAGAGCACGTTTAGCAGAGTACGCAGGCCGATGGGGTCAATCTGCCAGCCCCATTCGGAACTGGCCAGATGCGGGTTTGGCACCATGCTCAGGATATTGCCGCGCGCCTGCTGGTTGAGGGCGTCATCCGCGGTGACGCAGCCCGTCATGTAGTAGCTGAAGGAGATAAAATCGACGGTAGATTTCAGCGCCTCGCGGTCGGCGTCCGTGACCTCAAGCTGAATACCGTTGTCGCGGAAGAAACGCTGCATATACCCCGGGTAGGCGCCGCGGCACTGCACGTCGCCAAAGAATTGCCAGGCGCGGTTTTCCTGCAGCGTCTCCAGAACATCTTCCGGCTTGCAGGTCAGCGGATACACCAGGCCGCCCAGCAGCATGTTGCCGATTCTGGCATCCGGGATAATCTCATGGCAGGCCTTCACCGCCAGCGCGCTGGCCACCAGCTGGTGGTGGATCGCCTGGTACACCTCCCCTTTGCTGCTGGTTTCCGGCAGACCGACGCCGGTCATCGGCGCGTGCAGAGACATATTGATCTCGTTGAAGGTCAGCCACAGCTTGACCTTCTCTTTGTAGCGCGCAAACACGGTACGGGCATAGCGCTCAAAGAAGCCGATAGTCTGACGGCTGCCCCACCCGCCGTACTGCTTCACCAGCCCCCACGGCATTTCATAGTGCGACAGCGTCACCAGCGGCGTGATGTTGTGCGCGGCCAGCTCGTCAAACAACCGGTCGTAAAACGCCAGCCCCGCCTCGTTCGGCTGCTGCTCGTCACCGTTCGGAAAAATGCGGGTCCAGGCAATGGAGACGCGCAGGCAGCTAAAGCCCATCTCGGCGAACAGCTTGATGTCTTCCGGGTAGCGATGATAGAAGTCGATGGCGACATCCTTGATGCCGCTGTCCCCAGGGACGCGCTCAACTACCGGGCCGAAGACACCCTGCGGCTGAACGTCAGAGGTGGACAGCCCTTTCCCCTCTTCCAGATACGCACCCTCTACCTGATTCGCGGCAACCGCGCCACCCCATAAAAAATCGTCCGGGAAAGTTTTCATCACGTTCTCCTGTTATTGATGACTGACGCTGAGTAACGGCGCACCGGCATTGACGGACGTTGCCGCCACGGTCGCCACCTCGCGATACTCGTCGCTGTTACTGATAATAATCGGGGTCGCCAGGTCGTATCCGGCATCGATAATCGCCTGTCGGTCAAACTCCAGCAGCAGATCGCCGGGCTGCACCTTGTCACCGACCTTCACATGGGCGGTAAACGGCCTGCCGTCGAGCTTCACGGTGTCGATACCCACGTGGATCAACACTTCAATCCCGCTGTTACTGAGCAGGCCGATGGCGTGTTTGGTCTGGAACAGCGAAGCCACCACACCGGCAAACGGGGCAACCACTTTGTTATCGGAGGGAATAATCGCGGCGCCGCTGCCCAGCAGGCCGCTGGCAAACGTGGTATCCGGCACCTGGTCGAGAGCAAGAACGGTACCGGTCATCGGCGATAGCACATCGTTTTCGCCCGCGGAGACCACACCTTCTGGCGCGGTGTTTCCTGGCATACCGGCGAGCAGCGTCAGGCCGCAGCTCAGCACCAGCGCCACCACCGTGCCGATAATGCCTCCCCACAGCGTGGCGTCCACGCCGCCCGGCGGAATCATCTGAGCGATGGTAAAGATATTGGCGAAGCCGAAGGAGTAAACGTGGGTGTCGCTGAAGCCGACAATCGCCCCACCGATAGCGCCAGCCACGCAGCCAAAGATAAACGGACGGCGCAGCGGCAGGTTTACGCCATACACTGCGGGTTCGGTGATACCAAAAATACCTGCCGTCACGGATGAACCGGCCAGCATTTTCTGACGCGCATCGCGGGTACGCAGAAAAATGCCCAGCGCCGCCCCCACCTGGCCAAACACCGCAGGCAAAAGCATGGGCAGCATGGAGTCATGCCCCAGCACCGCCAGGTTGTTGATCATCAGCGGCACCAGCCCCCAGTGCAGGCCAAAAATAACGCAGACCTGCCACAGCGCGCCCATCGCCGCGCCCGCCAGCCACGGTGCCAGAACGTAAATAGTCTGATAGCCGTTCGCCAGCATCTGGCTCAGCCAAGTCGCCAGCGGCCCGATAACGAGGAAAGTCAGCGGCACGGTCACGGCCAGACAGATCAGCGGCGCGAAGAAGTTTTTCATCGAGGAAGGCAGCAGCCTGGTGCTCTGTTTTTCCAGCCAGCAGCTGAACCACGCGGCGAGAATAATCGGGATCACCGACGAGCTGTAGTTGAACCACGTGACGGGGATGCCCAAAAAGGCTTCCGATACCGCCCCCGGCTGCTGGCTGGCGTTAAATGCCGCAATCATCACCGGATGGGTGAGCGCCCCGCCGATCACCATGGTAATAAACGGGTTGCCGCCGAACTTTTTCCCGGCGGTATAGCCCAGCACCAGCGGGAAGAAGAAAAACAGCGCATCGCTGGCGGCAAACCAGATTTTATACGTGCCGCTCTCGGTCGTGAGCCAGCCGCAGACCACGGCCAGCGCCAGCAGCCCCTTCAAAATACCGGACGCGGCCAGAATGCCGATAAATGGGGTAAAGATCCCGGAGACAATGTCAATCAGGCGGCCCAGCAGGTTCCCCTTTTCGCCCTTCTCTTCCACGACAGGGGCGTCGTCGGTCAGGCCTGCTTCATTGCGGACAGCCTGCCAGACATCGTGAACGTGGTTGCCAATCACCACCTGAAACTGGCCGCCGCTTTCGACCACCATGATCACGCCCGGATTTTTCTTGAGCCCTTCCGCATCCGCCCGTTGATTCTCTTTCAGTTTGAAGCGAAGCCGGGTCGCGCAGTGCACAAGACTGACGATGTTCTCTTTTCCGCCAACGTGGCCGAGAATATCCTTCGCTAACGCCTGGTATTCCATCTCGATTTCCTTACATCCGATGCCCGCAGGCACCTGTTGACTGAGTACAAAAATAAAAAAACCCGAGAACGACCTTCTGACGAAGGCCGCGCTCAGGTTTTGCCTGCGTGATGCAGTAACAATCCTGTTTTGAGGCTTAACGCCCCTCTTTTCTCACCCGCTCGATATGAATGGCGAGGAACATAATTTCTTCGGTTGTCAGCTCACGCTGATAGCTTTTGTTCAGGTGCTGCGCAATTTTCTCGGCGCATTTCCACGCCTTCGCGTAGTTGTCTTTGACTGCCGTATGCAGCGAGACATCGTCATCTTCCACCACGGTGCGGGTGAGCATCCGCTGGGCAAAAAACTTCAGGTGGGTGACAAAACGCTGATAGCTGAGCGACTCTTCGTCATACTCAAGCTGCAGCTGATACTTCACCAGCTGGAGGATCTCCTGCATCACCCGCGTCACGTGCATCACCTCCGGCATTTCGCTGTTCAGCTGCGCGGTAACCAGATGCAGCGCGATAAACCCGGCCTCATCTTCCTCCAGTTCGACGTTAAGGCGTCTGGCGATAATGGCCCGCGCCTCCTGCCCTAGTTCGAACTCCTTCGGATACAGCCGTTTAATATCCCACAGCAGCACGTTTTTGATGGCCAACCCGTTCTTCTGCCGCTCAATCGCAAAGTAGCAGTGATCGGTGAGGGTGATATACAAGCTCTCCTGCAGCTTGCCCAGCCGCTGCGCCGCCAGCCCGATGATGCGGTCGCAGGTGGTCATCACCTCCAGCGGAATCTGACTCAGCAGCTCGCCGAGCCGACGCACCAGTTCATCGCTTTGTAACGCAAACACCTTTTCAACCCGCGCGGTATCCAGCGCTTCACCGACGCGCTTCTGAAAGGCCAGCCCACGGCCCATCACCACCTGTTCGCGCCCGCGCTCATCCTGAACAACCACCACGTTATTATTGAGTATCTTGGCGATTTTCATCTGAACCCCAGAAACAAAAAAACCTGACCTCCGGCAGATGCCAGAAAATCAGGTTTTGCCTGCCTAAGCAGTAACAATCCAGTTCTGGCACTCTAACAGTTTCATTCGTAGCCTCAATGCGTCACGCGTCAGAAACGTGACGCGGATCGAACTTGCTACCGTGATATCAGAAGGTCACCACCGTTTTCAGCTCGGTGACCCAGGCATCCTGGGTGCGACTGACCCCGCCGGGATGGTGCCAGTACTGAATGCCCGGCTGCAGTTCAAGCCATGACACCGGACGAAAGCGGTAGTAAAACTCGCCGTTCAGGGAATGGCCCGGCACCGGGTGCCAGGCCGGATTGTTGTAGTCGCTCACGCCGCTCAGGCTGTTCAGGTAACGCTGGTTGCGGGCGTACTGGCTGCTCATATCAATCCAGGTTAAGCCAAAGCCAATCCAGTCTTCCGGTCGCGCATCAAACAGCCCGCGGTAGCGCAGCGAGGCGGCATAAACCTGATGCATGTAGTTAGTGCGCTGATCCGCAAGGCTCATGCTGAACGAGGTGCTCAACCCGCGATTCGGGTCATCCTGATGCTGCGTAAGCTGCTGGTTCAGCCCGGCGTACATGAACCAGGTCCGGTTGTGGGTATCGAATCCGTCCGGGTCCGTCGCGCCCGCCCCGCCGGATTTGCCGCGATAGAGATCGGTTTGCGGCGCGTTGGTAAACACCACGCCCAGGTTGTACGCGCCCGGCAGGCCGTTAATCAGCGGACGCGCTTCGATTTCAACCGGCAGTAAGACCCCTTTGCTGCCCTTCGTCGACCAGCTCCAGGCATGGCTGCGGCTGGCGGCCTGCGGATTCTGCTCCATCACGCCGCCTTTTAAGGTCAGCGTCGGCGTTAATTTATACGCAAGCGTGGTGCCCCAGGTGTGGACGTTCCAGTTGTTCCAGGTCAGCGAGTTGGCTGACTTTCCGCCGCACTGGGACAGCAGCTGAAAATCACAGGGGATAATTTGATCGAAGGTTTGCACCTTGTTCATCATCCCGATGCGCCAGGTCAGACGCCGGTCGTCAAAGCTGCGGGCAAAGGTCAGCCAGCCCAGACGGGTAATCGACTGCCCGCCCCAGCTCTCCTGGGTCAGATCGTTGAAGTTGACGCGCGGGTCCTGCACGCGTTTGGTGGTGAGATCGTCATTGTGGTTGCGGTTGACGATGTTCCCCTCGATACGCGCGTCCGGGATACCGGTCCAGCGCTCCAGGTCCTGGTTGAAGGTCAGCGCGAACTGGTCAATATAGGCCACGTGGGAGTCGTGGTTATATCCGCCACCGCCGTTCCAGCCAATTTCATTCAGGTATCCGAGGTTATAGGTAAAACCGTTATCGTTAAGGATTTTACGTATGCCGAGCATTTCGCCCAGCACAGGCTCCGGCGGAGCTTCAAACCCTAATACCGTACCGTTCCAGTCTTGCGCCATCGACAGCGGGGATATCGCCAATAAGGCGAACGCATAGAGTTTATTTTTATATGCCATGATAACAACCTGTGATTGAGTATTGAGTGCGTAACCGGCCGCAGGAAATTTTTCTATTTCCTGTCGATATTTCATTTTTTTTAAAATCAGTAAAAAGCGCTAAGCCAAATATCTCTCCTGCGTAAATGACAGGCAAAAAAAAACCTAAGCGCCCCACAGCGAAAATGCTGTGGAACGCTTAGGTTTTGCCTGTTAACCAGTCACAATCCTGCGTTGAAAACAGTGGCACCTTAACACCGTCGCGCCACGTTGAAAACCTGAACTGTTTTCTGTTTTAAAAAAGTGTGAGCAATTTAACGCTTATTATTTGGACTGTATCACCCGCGCAATATCAGCCGACGTCTGTAAAGTACGAATCTCCTGAAATAACTCCAGCGCTTCCTCGTACTCTTTGCGTAAATAACTCAGCCACTGCTTAATACGCGCGACGTGATACAAACCGGTATCGCCCTGCTTTTCCAGACGGCTGTATTTTTGCAGCAGCGTGACGACATCTGCCCACGGCATACGCGGTTCGTTATATTTCACCACCCGGCTGAGGTTAGGCACATTCAGCGCGCCGCGGCCGATCATTACCGCATCGCAGCCGGTGGCCTGCAGACAGGCCTGCGCGCTCTCGTAGTCCCAGATTTCGCCGTTGGCGATCACCGGAATGGAGAGGCGTTTGCGGATCTCACCGATCGCCTGCCAGTTTATGCGATCGGCTTTGTAGCCATCTTCTTTAGTGCGGCCATGCACCACCAGCTCGGTGGCCCCGGCCTGCTGCACCGCATCGGCGATCTCGAACTGTCGGGCATCGCTGTCCCACCCCAGGCGCACCTTTACCGTCACCGGCAAATGCGCGGGCACGGCCTCGCGCATGGCTTTCGCGCCGCGGTAAATCAGCTCAGGATCTTTCAGCAACGTCGCCCCGCCGCCGCTGCCGTTCACCAGCTTAGACGGACAGCCGCAGTTGAGATCCACCCCGTAAGAGCCCAGCTCAACCGCGCGGGCGGCGTTTTCCGCCAGCCATTCCGGGTACTGGCCGAGCAGCTGAATCCGCACCAGCGTGCCGGAAGAGGTTCGGCTCTGGTTGTGCAGCTCGGGGCAAAGCCGGAAGAAGGATTTTACCGGCAACAGCATATCCACCACGCGCAAAAACTCCGTCACGCAGAGATCGTAGTCGTTCACCTCGGTCAGAAGCTCGCGCACGAGGGAGTCGAGCACGCCTTCCATTGGGGCCAGTAAAACACGCATAGCAGTTCCTGTGAAAAAAGACGCGCTATAGTAGCCGCTCTCTATATCGCTGGGAAGCGCTTCTGTTCAGGCAGAAAGTCACTCGGCGTTGCCCCAACAATGGTGCGAAACGCCGCCGCAAATGCCGCTGGGCCGGAAAACCCCAGCATCCAGGCCACCTGCTTAACCGGGTATCCGTTGGCGAGGAGATCCAGCGAGGCACAAATCCTTGCGCGCTGTCGCCAGGCCCGGAAGCTAAAGCCGGTATCGTTGATAAACGCACGTGAAAATGTGCGTTCAGACATCGCGGCCCGTTCCGCCAGCCTTTCCAGAGAGAGATCCCAGAGATTGTTGGCAATGAGGTCACAGGCCACGCGATGTAAGCGCTCATCCACGGGCATCGGCAGTTCGGCAGAAATCTGCTGCGTCTCGCTGAGGATGTCGAGCAGCAAAACGGCCATGCTGCGCTGGCTTGCCGGCCGGTATTCCGCGCTGAACAGCCCGGCAATCAGCTCTTTGAACAACGCTGTGGCCATAATTACGTGAACCTCGTCTTTCCGCTTAAAAGGTTCGCATTGCGAAATCAGTGCCGGGCTAAACCAGACCGCGCGAAGCTCCGTTGCGGATAACACGCTGTAGGTATGCTCCTGAAAGGGAGGGATCCACAGCGCGCGCTGCGGCGGTATGACCCAGCGTTGGCTGCCGGTTTCGACCAGCATGACTCCTTTGATGGCAAACAAAAGTTGTCCCTGCGAATGCTGGTGAGGCGGATCGACTTCGCCGCGCGTATAGCGTATTGCCCCTCTTGACCATCCGATAGCATCGTCGTGAATTGGCGTTTTATCGATAACGGTTGGCATTTCATATTCCCTCCTTCCTCTTATGATGCTGCTTGTACACGTAACCGGAGAGAGACGCAATGCACATCCATTTTATTATTCATGAACATTTCGAGGCGCCAGGCGCCTATGAAATCTGGGGGAAAAGTCGCGGCTGCAGTCTGAGCTACACCAGAGTGTATCAGGGCGATTCATTACCTGAGGAACTGGGGCACACAGACCTGCTTATCATCATGGGAGGCCCGCAATCCCCCGCCACCACGCGTGAGGAATGCCCCTGGTTTGATGCGCAGGCGGAAAAGGCACTCATCAGCCGCGCGATAGAGGCAGGTAAAACGGTGATAGGCGTTTGTCTGGGCTCACAGCTTATCGGCGAAGCGCTGGGCGCCGCGTTTTGCCACAGCCCGGAAAAAGAGATCGGCAAATTTCCCGTCAGGCTCACAGATGCAGGCAAGGCGAACCCGCTGTTTGAAGACTTTGGCAGCGTGCTGAACGTCGGTCACTGGCATAACGACATGCCTGGGTTGACGCCGCAGGCTAAGGTTCTGGCTTACAGCGAGGGCTGTCCCCGCCAGATCGTGCAATACAGCGAACGGGTTTACGGTTTCCAGTGCCATATGGAGCTAACGCCGGAGGTGGTAGAGTTGCTGATTGAGCATTCGCAGAATGACCTTCGCCGCGCGGGTGAATTCCGTTTTGTCGAAACGGCGGAAAAACTCCGTTCGCATGATTATCGCGAAATGAACGAGGTGCTGTTTTCTTTTCTCGATAAGCTGACCGCCTGACGCTGATGCCTTCTCTGGCGCGTTACTTCGCCAGCGCAACCCCTTTCCTCTAAACTGTAGCCTGCACCAGTAAGGTGATACCGGACGTTCCATTCCGGAATGTCTGGTATGCTCAAAATTCATGATGTGATCCGTGGCACATTTTTAGGTTTAATTGTATGATGAATGCGTTTCAGCAAGGACTATCACCATGAGCAAATCATTGAACATTATCTGGCAATATCTGCGCGCATTCGTCCTGATTTACGCCTGCCTGTATGCCGGGATTTTCATCGCGTCGCTGCTGCCCATCACCATTCCCGGCAGCATTATCGGCATGCTGATCCTCTTCGTGTTGCTGGCGCTGCAAATCCTGCCTGCAAAGTGGGTCAATCCCGGCTGCTTCGTCCTCATTCGCTATATGGCGCTGCTTTTCGTGCCTATCGGCGTCGGGGTCATGCAGTATTTTGATTTGCTCAAAGCCCAGTTCGGCCCGATTGTTGTTTCCTGCGCGGTGAGTACGCTGGTGGTTTTCCTGGTGGTGAGCTGGAGTTCACATCTGGTGCATGGCGAACGTAACGTGATTGGGGAGAAAACAAAAAAATGATGGACAATATCTGGTGGTCCCTGCCGCTCACCCTTGCAGTCTTTTTCGCCGCACGTAAGCTTGCCGCGCGTTTCAAAATGCCCTTGCTGAACCCCCTGCTGGTGGCGATGGTGGTGATAATTCCGTTCCTGCTGCTCACCGGCATTCCTTACGAACGCTACTTTGCCGGCAGCAAAATCTTAAACGACCTGCTGCAGCCCGCCGTCGTGGCGCTGGCGTTTCCTTTATATGAGCAGCTGCACCAGATCCGCGCCCGCTGGAAATCCATCATTACCATCTGTTTTGTGGGTAGCCTGGTGGCGATGATCACCGGCACGTCGGTGGCGCTGCTGATGGGCGCTTCCCCACAGATTGCGGCGTCAATCCTGCCTAAATCGGTGACCACGCCTATCGCGATGGCGGTTGGGGGCAGCCTCGGCGGCATTCCGGCCATCAGCGCGATGTGCGTCATTTTCGTCGGTATTCTCGGCGCGGTGTTTGGCCACACCCTGCTGAACGCGATGCGTATTCATACTAAAGCGGCACGGGGGCTCTCGATGGGCACCGCCTCGCACGCGCTGGGCACTGCCCGCTGCGCGGAGCTGGATTATCAGGAAGGGGCGTTTAGCTCCCTGGCGCTGGTGATCTGCGGGATTATTACCTCCCTGCTGGCCCCGTTCATTTTCCCGCTGATTCTGGCAGTGATGGGCTAAAATTTGCGATGCGTCGCGCAAATTTCATTTTGATTTCATAAGTTGCATACATAATGAGAAGTGGATCACATATAAAGCCCTGACGGCTCCGTAAACTACCGATCCATTAACCTTTATGAGGCAAACGCCATGCACCCACGTTTTCAAGCTGCTTTCGCCCAGCTTGCAGAGAATTTGCAGTCAGCCCTTACTCCCGTTCTGGCAGATGCGCACTTCCCCGCCCTGCTGACCCCGGAGCAGGTCACGATGCTGAAACAGGCAACGGGACTGGACGAAGACGCGCTGGCTTTCGCACTGCTTCCTCTGGCTGCCGCCTGCGCGCGGGCCGATCTCTCCCACTTCAACGTCGGGGCCATTGCGCGCGGCGTCAGCGGCACCTGGTACTTCGGCGGCAATATGGAGTTCCTGGGCGCAACCATGCAGCAAACCGTTCACGCCGAGCAGAGCGCCATCAGCCACGCCTGGCTGCGCGGTGAAAAAGCGCTGAGCGCCATTACCGTGAACTACACCCCCTGCGGCCACTGCCGTCAGTTTATGAACGAGTTGAACAGCGGGCTGCAGCTGCGCATCAACCTGCCGGGCCGCGCGCCGCACACGCTGGCGGATTACCTGCCTGACGCGTTTGGCCCGAAAGATCTGGAGATCAAAACCCTGCTGATGGACGAGCAGGACCACGGTTTCGCCCTGTCCGGCGATGACCTGAGCCAGGCGGCGATTACCGCCGCCAACAAGAGCCACACGCCGTACAGCACGTCCCCGAGCGGCGTGGCGCTGCAGTGTCGCGATGGCCGAATCTTCACCGGCAGCTATGCGGAAAACGCCGCGTTTAACCCAACGCTGCCGCCGCTGCAGGGCGCACTCAACCTGCTGAGCCTGAACGGCTATGATTATCCTGACATTCAGCGCGCTATTCTGGCAGAAATTGCTGATGCGCCGCTGATTCAGTGGGATGCCACTGCCGCAACGCTTAAAGCGCTGGGCTGTACAACGATTGACCGCGTGCTGCTGGCGTAACCCTTCCGGCGGGCAGAAATGCCCGCCAGTTTGTTGAAAAACCCCTCAGTTGAGTCGCTGTTTCTTGCGCTAACCAGGCGGGTAAAGTAGCCTGAGTTAAATTTCACCTTCGGTACGAGCCATCTGCATGTTGAAGCGCGTTTTTTACAGCCTGTCTGTCCTGGTCGGCATACTGCTGTTGATCGTGCTCGGCCTCGACCGCTGGATGAGCTGGAAAACCGCCCCCTATATCTTTGACGACCTGCAGGACCTGCCCTATCGTCAGGTTGGGGTGGTGCTCGGCACCGCCAAGTATTACCGCACCGGCGTCATCAACCAGTATTACCGTTACCGCATTCAGGGCGCGCTGAACGCCTACAACAGCGGCAAGGTGAACTACCTGCTGCTGAGCGGCGATAACGCCCTGCAAAGCTATAACGAGCCGGTGACGATGCGTAAGGACCTGATTGCCGCGGGCGTGGATCCTGCCGATATCGTGCTCGACTACGCGGGCTTCCGCACCCTGGACTCCATAGTCCGCACGCGCAAGGTCTTCGACACCAACGACTTCATCATCATCACCCAGCGCTTCCACTGCGAGCGCGCGCTGTTTATCGCCCTGCACATGGGCATTCAGGCGCAGTGCTACGCGGTGCCGTCGCCAAAAGATATGCTGAGCGTGCGCGTCCGCGAGTTCGGCGCCCGCTTTGGTGCCCTGGCCGATCTGTATATCTTTAAGCGCGAACCGCGCTTTTTAGGCCCGCTGGTGCCGATTCCGGCGATGCACGAAGTGCCGGAAGACGCGCAGGGTTATCCGGCCGTCACGCCCGAGCAGCTGCTGGATATGCAGAAAAAAGAGAAATAACAGAGCCGCCTTTATACTTTCTTTACGCCGGGCCTGACGCTTTTTATCTCCCCTTTACGTCGGCTCTTTTAAGCTGAGTTCACTGCCGCTACGGCTTCATTGAAGAATGACTATGAACTCGATAATGAATGCGTTTTTCCTCAAAAGTCTCCGCCCGTACTTTAACTTTCCCGGCTTATCACTCCCTGGCGCACTTAATTCTGGCCTCTGGCTGGATGAAAAAATTGACGCCCTGCAGCACAACGTTGCCGTGGAAGTGGCCGATTATCTGGAACGTTACCCGCAAACGAAACATGTTGACGTTTACCTGAACGATATCAACGGCACGATGCGCGGCAAGCGCCTCTCGGTGGAGAGCATGCTGAGCCTGGAAAAAGGCTGTTATTTTCCGCTTTCCGTCTACTCAATGGACCAGAAGGGAAACATCGCCGCCCCGCTTTATGATGAACCCGACCGGCTGTGCGTCCCGGTCGCCGGTTCTCTGCGCCCCTGTCCGCAGGATCCGGAGCACACCGCGCAGATCCTGCTGACGATGAAAGACAGCGACGGTAACCCCTGCCCGCTTGAGCCGCGCGCGATACTGCAGAACGTCGTGGCCCGCTTCCACCAGCACGGCCTTTTCCCGGTGATTGCCCCGGAAATCGAGTTTTACCTGACGGGACAGGGCGAACGCGATCCGCAAAATCAGGGCTGTTTTCACATGGATACCTCGTCGGCGCATGCGGCGCTGTTTGACGAGCTGGAACAGCTGGCGCACCTTCAGCGCATACCGCTGTCAGGGGTGGTAGCGGAAGCCGAGTCCGGACAGTACGAATTAAACCTGAAGCACAGCCAGCGCGTCGTAGAGGTTTGTGATAACGTGCTGGCCCTGCGCCGCCTGACCCGCTATGTCGCTGAAAAGCACGGTCTTCAGGCCAACTTTATGGCTAAGCCGTTCAGCGAGCTTTCCGGCAGCGGTTTGCACATCCATTTCAGCCTGAACGATAGCCGTGGCGAAAACGTTTTTGCCTCGCCGGTGAACGCGCTGAGCAGCATGATGCGCTTGTGCATCGCGGGCCAGCTGGCGCTGATGCCCGCCTCCGTCGCCATTCTTGCGCCGGGGGTCAACGCGTTTCGTCGCCTGCGTAAAAACCTGACGGAACCCGTCTTTAACTCCTGGGGCTATAACACCCGCTCCGCCGCCTTGCGTATTCCCTGCTCGGATGAGAGCAACCGTCGTATCGAGTACCGGCTGGCCGGGGCCGATGCGAATCCGTATCTGGTCATAGCCACTATCCTGACAGGCATGCTGTACGGGCTGGAACATATCGACGAGGGGGATCTCCCTGAGCACGACCAACCCGAACTGCCGCTGTTCCAGCAGGAGGCGATTGAGGTCTTTGCCCGCTGTCAGTATCTCACCGACAGCCTGGGCGACGCCTTTTCCGAACAGTGGGTCGCCTGCAAGCTTTCTGAACTCGACTGGTTTGAGCGGATTGTGACGCAGGAGGAGTCCCATCTGGCATAGGGCATAAAAAAGCCCGCTCGGTGAGCGGGCCGGGTATGGCGAGTAAAGATTACTTTTTACGGGCGTACTTCAGTGAATCCAGCGCAACCGCGAAGATAATGATGGCGCCCTTGATGATGTACTGCCAGTACGGGTTCACGCCGATGTAGGTCAGCCCGTAGTTGATGACGGTGAAGATGATCACACCGGTCACCACGCCGAGTACGGTACCCACGCCGCCGCTGAAGGAGACGCCGCCCACCACGCAGGCTGCGATCGCATCCAGTTCGTACATGAAGCCAAGGTTGTTCGTTGCAGAGCCGATGCGGCCCGCTTCCAGCATCCCGCCGAAGGCGTAGAACACGCCGGACAGTGCATAGATGATAAGCAGGTTCAGGGCGACGTTTACGCCGGACACTTTCGCCGCTTCCGGGTTACCGCCGATAGCGAAGATGTTTTTGCCAAAGCGCGTTTTGTTCCACAGGATCCAGACAAAGGCGACCGCAATCAGCGCATAGAAGGTGATATACGACAGGCGGAAGCTGCCCAGCGCGATAAACCCTTGCGTAAAGGTCGAGAAGCCGCTGTCAAAGCCCGAGATGGGCGAAGCACCGACGAAGTCGTAGTACAGGGAGTTGATACCGTAAACGATGATCATCGTGCCCAGGGTGGTGATGAATGGCGTCACGTTCAGGTAGGCGATGATAATACCGTTGATCAGACCAATCACCGCACCAATGGCGCAGACAATCAGGATCACCACGAAAATCGGCATGGTGGCCATTTCCGGGAAGACCTTGTTGGCGTTTTCCATCGACTGCAGCAGGGTTGCCGCGATAACCGCCGCCAGACCCACCTGACGACCGGCAGAAAGGTCCGTCCCCTGGGTCACGATCAGACCCGCCACGCCCAGCGCAATAATAATACGCACGGAGGACTGGGTCAGAATGTTACTCAGGTTCAGCAGGCTTAAGAACGTAGGGTCCTGGAAAATGATGATTGCCAGCAAGACTAAAAGAACAACGTAAATACCGCCTTCTTTCAGGTAAGTGAGAAAACTTTTTTTATTTAACGCACTCATGAGGAGCCCCTGATCTTAAAGGTGCAAAGACGCAAGACGCAAAATTTCGTTTTGCGTTGTCGTTTTGGTGTCAACAATACCGGCGACGAGACCATTGCTCATAACCAGAATACGGTCCGTGATCCCTAACAGTTCCGGCATTTCGGAAGAAATAATAATGATCCCTTTATTCTTTTTCGCCAGCTCGGCAATCAGCTGATAAATTTCAAACTTCGCGCCGACGTCAATACCGCGGGTCGGCTCATCCAGCATCAGGATTTCGGGCTGCGTTAATAACCAACGGCCAATAATCACTTTCTGCTGGTTACCGCCTGACAGCGAACCAATCTGGGTGCGGTGGCCTGGCGTTTTCACGCGCATGGAGTCAATCACCCACTGGGTATCGCTTTTCATGCGGGAATTATCCAGCAGCCCGACTTTGTTTTTGTAATTGCGAATGTTAGAAATTAACGAGTTAAAGTTAATATCCAGATAAGCATAAATACCGGTCGAACGACGCTCTTCCGTCACCAGCGCAAAACCATTATTAATGGCTTCGTTGGCGTTGTGGTTATTGATTTTCTTACCGTGCAGCGTAATGGTGCCTTCGGCTTTCTCACGAATGCCAAACAGGGTTTCCACGATATCGGTACGCTTTGCCCCCACCAGGCCGGCAATCCCCAGGATTTCACCCTTGTGCAGGTCGAAGGAGACATCGCGGATAGACGGCTGACGTAACGAGGTCAGGTTGCGCACTTCCAGGATCACTTCGCCCGGCTTGTTCTCTTTATCCGGGAAGCGCTGGTTCAGGGAACGGCCGACCATCATGGCGATGATCTTGTCCATGTCCAGCCCTTCCAGCGGCTGCGTGGCGATCCACTGGCCGTCGCGCAGGATAGTGATCTCATCGCACAGCTGGAAGATCTCTTCCATTTTGTGGGAGATGTACACAATGCCGCAGCCGCGATCTTTGAGCTTACGAATAATGGTAAAAAGGTGGTTAACCTCTTTTTCCGTTAATGAGGATGTCGGTTCGTCCATGATGACAATTTTCGCATCATAGGAGAACGCTTTGGCAATTTCGATCATCTGCATCTGGGAGACGGATAATGTTCCCACGCGGGCGCGCGGATCGATATCAATATCCAGCTCGTCGAAAATTGCCTTGGTGTCGCGATACATTTTATCCTGATCGACAAAGACACCTTTGGTGGGATAACGCCCCAACCACATGTTATCCATGACTGAACGCTGCAGCACCAGGTTTAATTCCTGGTGAACCATCGAGATACCGTTTTCCAGTGCTTCTTTCGCTGAATGGAAATCGATCTCTTTCCCCTGAAAAAGAATGCTGCCAGAATCTTTTTGATAGATCCCAAAAAGACATTTTAATAATGTTGATTTACCCGCACCGTTCTCCCCCATTAAGGCATGAATAGAGTGAGGACGCACTTTTAAATTAACATTATCGAGTGCCTTAACGCCGGGAAATGACTTGTTGATACCGCTCATTTCCAACAGGTATTCACCGGATGACTGAGTTGTTGTGCTGACCATAATTATACCTTGTTGGCCTCGCATATCGCGTTATAAAAGGGCGCAACTCGTTGCGCCCAGTGAAGACAAGTTAACTCTTTTATTTACCGATAAACTCAGCCAGGTTGGACTGGTCTACGCCCACGTAAGGTACGCGAACGATTTTGTTGTCAATTTTCCAGTTGGTGCCATCTGCCGCACCTTTGCCATCGGCCAGGTTTTTCGCCAGATCGAAGGTGGCTTTCGCCTGGTTGTTGGCATCGTTCAGCACGGTACCGGCCATCGCACCGGATTTAACCAGCGCCAGCGCTTCTGGCAGCGCATCTACGCCGAATACCGGGATAGAGGATTTGTTGTGTGCTTTCAGCGCTTCTACCGCACCCATTGCCATCGCATCGTTGTTGGCGATAACCACTTCGATTTTGTTGGCGTTAGGGCCGGACAGCCACGCGTCCATCTTATCTTTCGCCTGAGCGGTATCCCACATCGCGGTATCTAACGCCAGCTGCTGGGTTTTCAGGCCCTTGTCGTTCAGCTCTTTGATAACGTAGGTGGTACGCGCTTCAGCATCCGGGTGGCCAGGTTCGCCTTTCAGCAGCACGAACTGAATCTGACCGTCTTTGTTCAGGTCCCAGTTCGGGTTCGCCGCCCAGTGTTTCGCGATCAGATCGCCCTGAATAATACCGGACTCTTTGGAGTCGGTACCGACGTAATACGCTTTGTCGTAGCTATCCAGCGCCTTACGGGAAGGTTCTTTGTTGAAGAAGACGATCGGCACGTTCTGGCCGCGCGCTTTTTCAATAACCGTGCCTGCTGCAGCCGGGTCAACCAGGTTGATGGCCAGGGCTTTCACGCCTTTCGCCAGCAGAACGTCGATCTGGTCGTTCTGTTTGGACTGGTCATTCTGGGAGTCGTTCATCAGCAGCTGAACGTCTGGCGCTGCTTTCGCATCTTTCTCAATCGCTTTACGCACAACAGACATGAAGTTGTCGTCGTATTTATAGATGGTCACACCAATACGGGTATCCGCAGCGTGCGCTGCTGCACCAAAAAGCATGCTTGCCATTACAGCAGACAGGGTCAACACCTTCTTATTCATGGTATCTCCGGTTTTTTTTATGCAGGGTAGTTCTTGTGAATAACGAGCGGCGGGCAGATGTTAATAAAACGTTACTGACAGCCGAGGTTCACTTATAAAATTTCTCTCTTCCGTGTTCGGTAACGCTCCAGAAATGCGTTTTATTCGTTGTTTGCGGCACATTGGCTATAGTGAAAGTGAATAATTACTGTTACATAGCGTTTCAGCCCCTAAAACGCTGACATCATAGTCAGCGCCTTGTTAAGATACTGTGAATTTACTCACAGATTGAAAACGGTTACATCACCACATGTAATCAGTTAGTGATCGGAACCACAATTTGCCGGGCCGCGACGGAGTGGCGGCGCACTAAAGTCGGCATGAAACAGTGTGTTGCCCCCGGATCCAGCATGCCTGCTGCCCCCTGTAACGCCAGCTCAGTCGCCAGTTTCGCCATAGAGGCAATCGGGTAGCGCACCGTTGTCAGCTGCGGGTCGGTGTAACGAGCAATCGGGATATCATCGAAACCAATGAGTGACAAATGCTGTGGCACCGCAATGCCGTTATCCTTCAGCGCCGTCAGGGCGCCTGCCGCCATGCTGTCGTTATAGGCAAACACCGCAGACAGCTGCAGATTGCGGCCCAGCAGCTCTACCATCGCCGCTTCACCGCCCTGCATATCCGGCGTGCCGGTTCCCACCCAGCCCTCGGATGGCGTAATGCCATGCTCTTTCAGGGCGTTTTGCCACCCCTCGCGCCGCAGTTCGTCATCTTCAATCGCGTGGCTGGAGGCCAGATAACCGATCCGCTGATGCCCGTTGTTAATGAGCATTTTCGTGGCCATCATGGCGCCGCTGACGTTATCCAGCCCGACGCAGCGGTGGGCATAGCCGGGGACGATGCGGTTGATCAGCACCATGCCCGGGATCTGCTCCATCAATCCGGTTAGCTCTTCATCGTTCAAGGCTTTTGAGTGGACAATCAAGGCGTTACAGCGCTGGCGGATCAGCACTTCAATGGCATGACGTTCTTTTTCCGCCTCATGATAGCTATTGCCGATCAGGACATATTTCTCATGCTGCTGGGCGACCATATCGACCGCTTTCACCAGTGCGCCGAAAAAGGCATCCGAGACATCCATCACCACCACGCCGATGGTGTCGCTGACCTGCGTCGCAAGCGCCTGGGCATTGGCATTTGGCCGGTACCCGAGCTGGGTCACGGCTTTCATTACGGTTTCTCGGGTTTCAGGGCTGACCAGCGCGCTATTGTTCAGCACGCGTGAGACGGTAGCCACAGAAACGCCCGCCTGACGGGCGACGTCACGAATGGTGATCATATTCACCATCCTTCAAAGGATTGCAGCAACTCACAGACACCCCCTGTGTTTAGCAAGGTGGCTATTTTGGCAGCGAGAGAAAGGGGACTACGTGAAGAAGCTCACAGTCATGAAAACGCTTACATCCGTTTTGTTAATGATTGTGATCCAGATCGTTATCTGGATGTATTTTTCAATGATATCCCTGAAGCACGTGCGGTTAACTGACGCCATACCCACTCCAGCGGTCCCTGGCGGAAATAGCGTAGCCAGAGAACAGAAAACGCCAGGTTTACTGCCCAGACCGGAATAACAAACGCCAGCAGCGTAAGGCGGTCGAATTTCATAAACAGGCCAAAGCGATAGAAAAGCGTGGTGCAGATCAGCGTTTGCAGGAGGTAATTGCTTAACGCCATGCGTCCCACGCAGGCGATAGCGCTGACCATCCACAGACGAGAAAGCGAGGGCCAGAAGCCGTAGATCAGCGCCGCGTAGCCGATGGTCTGGAACGGTGCGCTCAGTTCACGCGGCACCTGGAGCAGGAACGCGCACCAGCGGTAATCCCAGTGGATATGCCACTGCGCTATCACCGCCGGGAGGTTAATCAGCACGCCGAGCAGCACCAGACCGGTGCCTGTGCGACGATAGTGACGCAGGCTGAATTCCCCTTTCAGCCAGCCGGTGCGCATCAGTGACGCGCCCATCAGCATCATGCCCGCCAGCTGCCAGCCGTATTGCGCGCCCAGCGCGAGGAGGTTATCCCCCAGCATATCCGCGCGGTTGCTTATCGCTTCCGTACCGCCCTTCAGCTTCCAGAACTGTTCGTACTGCAGGTTAGCGGCATCCGGGATCCAGGCACGATTCGTCGTCTCCCCGGAGATCATCCCCAGCAGCAGCAGTACCCCAAGCCCCATGACATAGAGCATCACGCCGGTGTTGAACAGGTTTTTAACGCTGTGCGCATCGCGAATGAGGCGCCAGCAGATGAGCCCGACTAACCCATACGCGAGAAGAATATCGCCGTCCCAGAAGAACAGGCCATGGATAAAACCGAGGATAACCAGCAGCGTCAGGCGCGACTGGATCCAGCGCGTGCCGCGTTTGAGGAGAAGCTGCAGGCCTGCGCCAAACAGCAGGGCGAAGAGCGTAAGGAATTTGACCTGCGCAAAGAGATCGAGGATTGCCCAGGTCCAGGCATCACTGCGGGTGATGTCGCCATACCACGCGGGATTGAGATACGCCGCCTTCGGCAAACCGAAGGCGGTGATATTAAGCAGCAGGATACCGAGAATGGCGACGCCGCGAACAAAATCGAGCGTGACGTTTCGCTCCATGGTCCCTGCCCTGTCAGACTTAGTTGTGGTGACGTACGGCGCGCAGGAACTCCTGGCGGGTATTCTGGCTCGATTTAAACAGACCGCCCAGCGAGGTTGTGGTGGTCGCACTGGTGGCATCGCGCACGCCGCGCGCTTTCACGCAGTAGTGAACCGCGTCGATAGAGACGGCCACGTTATTAGTGCCCAGCAGCGTTTGCAGCGCGGTCAGGATCTGCTGGGTCAGGCGCTCCTGCACCTGCGGACGCTGAGCGAAGAACTGCACGATGCGGTTGATCTTCGACAGGCCAATCACCGTATCTTTGGGGATATACGCCACGGTCGCTTTACCGTCGATGGTCACGAAATGGTGTTCGCAGGTGCTGGTCAGCGTGATATCGCGGACCGTCACCATCTCATCCACTTTCATCTTGTTTTCAATGACGGTGATTTTCGGGAAGTTGGCGTAATCCAGGCCGGAGAAAATTTCGTCGACGTACATTTTCGCGATGCGGTGCGGCGTCTCCATCAGACTGTCGTCACTCAGATCGAGATTCAGCAGCTCCATGATGTCGGTCATATGACCGGCAATCAGACGCTTGCGGGTTTCATTGTCCAAGTCCTGTACGGGCGGACGCAGTGGCGTTTCAAGACCGCGCGCAACCAGGGCTTCGTGGACTAGGGCAGCTTCTTTACTGAGTGATGACATTTTGTTCTCCTGCAGGTGTGGCGTCTTTTGCCCTCGTTGTGGCAAAAGTATGCGTTCATTGTGCGTGAGGCGGCGCACATAATCCAGTATTCACGACGATAATTATTGCGATTGCTGTTGCCTTTCAGCGTGACGATTCCAGACAAGCGCTCCTCCAACGAACAGCGCAATGCCCGCCAGCCCCAGCGCGGGCTCCAGCCGGTGGGTGAGCCAGGTTGATAACGCCGAGGTGACCGGACCAATCAACTGCCCAATCGCATACCCGGTGGTGAGCAGGCCTGCCGTATAGCGCGTGTGGTTTGGCGCCAGCTCGCGGCCGTATAAAAGAGAGAGCTGCACGGCACACAAAAAGCCGCCGCCCACCAGCAGCCCGCCCGTCAGCAACCCGCCAATCCCCGGCAGCAGCCAGGCCGCCAGCACGCCTGCGCCCTGTAACCACAGTACGATCGCCAGCCTGCGGTTAGCCGTTGAGGTATGGCGTAACAGAATACTGAGCGCAATCCCCACCACGGCGGCGAGACCAAAAATCGGCCAGACAAACTGGGCAAACAGGCTGCCGGGAAAACGCACGGCCGCCATTTGCGACAGGAAGGTCGCCGGGAGGATATAGCCAAACCCGGCCAGGCTGTAGCTCCAGACCAGACGCGTTAAATCCGCCGTCAGCACCAGCGGCTCCGGCGCGGTGCCGGGTCGATGGAGCTGCCCGGATCGCGGCAGGTAGCGCGCCACCAGGGCAATCAGCACCAGCGCCAGCACGCCGTAGATTTGCCATGCCGCCCCGGCCGACAGGGACTTCGCCTGAATATAGACGGCGAGCAGCCCGCTCAGGGCAATGCCCGCCCCCGGTCCGGCAAACACCGCAGCGCTCAGGCCCGGTTTACCCAGCTGCCCCAGCCGTTCGTTGGTCCAGGCGGCAATGAGTACCATCGACCAGCCGCTCATGCAGCCAATCACGAAGCGCAGCAGGCCGTGCACGACGGCGTTATCCGCTGCCGCGGAGAGCAGCGTCAGCGCCACCGCGCCGGTGATGCCCAGCCAGAGGCGCGTTTCAACGAAGCGGTGCGCACGCATCGCATCCCACGCACCCACCAGATAGCCCAGATAATTCATCGCCGCCACCAGACCCGCGCTGGTCAGCGTAAGCTGTCCGGCAGCAATCATCAGCGGTACCTGAGGCGTAAAGGCAAAGCGCCCTATCCCCATCGCCACCACCAGAACGACAAACCCACTGAGCGCAATACGCAGCGCCATGACCGCTCCAATTGTTAAAGAAAAGTAAATTTATGATGCAGCATCTCGCCGCCTGGCGAAAGTGAAAGTTACTCACAGGTCAATGAAAAGGCTGTATTATGGGTTTTATGAATACGCATTCTCATTAAGGAGCCCTGCATGGAACTGCTCGAAGAGCACCGTTGTTTTGAAGGTCGACAGCAGCGCTGGCGGCACGACTCCACCTCTCTGAACTGTGCAATGACGTTCAGCATTTTCCTGCCGCCGACGGAAAACCCGCCGGTTTTGTTCTGGCTTTCCGGCCTGACCTGTAACGACGAAAACTTCACCACCAAAGCGGGCGCGCAGCGTATTGCCGCCGAGCTGGGCATTGCGCTGGTGATGCCAGACACCAGCCCGCGTGGCGACGATGTGGCCGACGATGCCGGATACGACCTGGGCAAAGGCGCCGGATTTTATCTCAATGCGACCGAGCAGCCCTGGGCGCGCCACTACCGCATGTATGATTACCTTCGCGATGAACTTCCTGCGCTGGTGCAGTCGCAGTTTGCGGTTGGCGAGCGCTGCGCGATCAGCGGCCACTCGATGGGCGGACACGGGGCGCTCATCATGGCGCTGAAAAATCCGGGGAAATACGTCAGCGTGTCGGCATTTGCGCCAATTGTGAACCCAACGCAGGTGCCGTGGGGGCAGAAAGCCTTCACACACTATCTGGGTGAGGATGCTGAAAAATGGCAGGCATGGGACAGCTGCGCGCTGATGCTGGCCAGCAAAGCTGAAGAAGCCATTCCTACCCTTATCGATCAGGGTGATGCGGACCAGTTCCTCGCCGGACAGCTGCAGCCTGCGGTGCTGGCAGAAGCGGCACGCCAGAAAGACTGGCCGCTGACGCTGCGCATTCAGCCGGGATACGATCACAGCTATTACTTCATCGCGTCCTTTATTGAGGATCATCTCCGCTTCCATGCGGAGCATTTATTTGCATAAGCACCGCCTGTTTTGCCCGGTGGCGCTTCGCTTACCGGGCCTACGGGCCTGTGCCCTTATGTAGGCCGGGTAAGGCGCAGCCGCCACCCGGCACATGGCTACATCAGAACTT
Organism: Enterobacter sp. FB; assembly: GCF_000805795.1. Classification (NCBI taxonomy): domain Bacteria; kingdom Pseudomonadati; phylum Pseudomonadota; class Gammaproteobacteria; order Enterobacterales; family Enterobacteriaceae; genus Enterobacter; species Enterobacter sp. FB. The sequence continues at coordinate 2,321,868 of NZ_JSZC01000013.1, forward strand.
ATAATCCACGCCGACAAAGTAGCGACGGCCATCTTCCGTGTAGCTGTAATCGTCGCGGCTCAGATCTTTGTCCAGCAGGTTCTGCACGCCCGCGCGCAGCTTCACGCTTTTGGTTGCCTGCCATGCGGCGCCGGTATTCCAGATAACATAGCCACCCGGCGTTGGGTCGCTGCTGGTCAGCGCGCGTTTCTCACCGGTGTAGTTGCCCTGAACATAGAACGACCAGTCCTGCGTCGCCTTCCAGTCAACGGTCCCGTTGGCCGTGTGGAACGGCAGATCGGACAACGGCTTGTTGCCGCCGTTGCTGATATCACGACCGTCGTTGTAGGTGTAGTTCAGCGTCACTTTCCAGTCGTCCGCCAGCGGGAATTTCAGCTCGGTCTCCACCCCGCGGATGCGCGCCTTGTTGACGTTGTAGTAGCGGAATATCGGCTCACCGTCCGCATTCAGGCCAACGTAGTTAGGGTAGCTCTGCGCCTGCTTCGCATTGGCCGTACGGCTGATGCTGATGCGGTCATCGACGTTATTCTGGAAGGTGGTCACGCTGGCCTGCACGCCCTCTAACCAGCCCTCTTCCCCGCTGTAGTACAGGCCGAATTCGAAGCTCTCGCTGGTTTCCGGCTTCAGATCCGGGTTACCGACAATCTCACAGGCACCGCGGCACGAGCCGGTGACCCAGTCCGGGCTCAGCTGCAGCAGTGACGGCGCTTTAAACGCGGTCGCCCAGCCCCCTTTCACCGTGACGGTATCGGTCGCGTTGTAGACCAGATAGGCGCGCGGGCTCCAGTGGTCGCCGTAGGTATCATGGTCGTCCATACGGATGCCGGTGGTCAGCGCCAGAGGTTCAAAAATACGCCACTCGTCCTCCAGGAACAGGGCATACTGGCTTGTCGACGTACTGCTGCTGGAGCCGCCCGTCAGGTTGACCGGATCCTTCAGCTTATCGTGACGCCATTCGCCGCCGAAGGTCATCAGCTGGTTGATGTCGCCCAGCGGCAGCACGTATTTCCCGTCTACCGCGTTGCTCTCGGAGGTGATCGGATTGCTGTTGCCCGGGTTTTTGTTATCCACCTTCTCGCCGTAAACCTTCAGCTCGCTGTTGCCGACGCCCCAGCGGCCGTTGTGGCTGAGAGAGTAGTTCTGACGTTCAAGGCGGTTTTTGTCGAGTGAATCCGAGTCACGATCCTGACGGTCGAAACCGTAGCCCGCCGTAAAGTCGTGATTTTCAGACGGCGTCCAGGCGAACTCCACATTCGCATCGCGGCTGGTGAAGCCTTCAATGCGCGGAGTTTCACCGCTCGCCGTGGTAGAGGACTTCTGCTGACCGTCTTTCTCACGCTTCGCGAGGCTACCGTAGGCTTTCAGCCCTAGCAGGCCGTCCACCAGCGGACCGCTGGTATAGAACTGGCCGTCGTACGTATCACCACGATCGCGATGTTCCTGAATTGTGGAATCAGCGCTCAGGGTGCCCGTCCATTTCTGGCCGATTTTTTTGGTGATAATGTTCACTACGCCGCCCAGCGCATCGGAGCCATAAAGCGAGGACATCGGCCCGCGCACGACTTCGATTCGTTCGATGGCGTCAACCGGCACCCAGTTGAGGTCGAAATCATTATGGCGGAACACTGCGTTACGGGAATTGACGCGCTTGCCGTCGATCAGGATCAGCGTGTAGCTGCTGTCCAGCCCGCGAATACTTACCCCTTTACGGTTGTCCCCTTCGCTCGTGAGCTGCACGCCCGGCACATCCCGTAACACATCTTTCAGGTTCTGAACGGGTTTGCGCTGCAAATCTTCCTGGGTAATCACGCTGATGCTTGCCGGTGCGTCTTTCAGGTTTTGCTCGGTCGCGGAAGCCGTGACAACCATTGTGTCGCCGGATTCCGCTGCGATAACAGGCAGGGCCAGGGACATTGCGGACGCACAAAGTCCTCCCCTGACGAAGGGATTCAACCTAAACATTCCATATCTCCATGAGGTAAATACAACTCAATCAAATCATCATTGCTCACAGCGTCTTCCTTGCCGCCCACATCTCCGGTGGGTCGGTGACACGCTTATTTTTGATAACGATAAAGCAAACGATAATTATTATCAATTAAATTGTTAAGAAATATATCTTTGTGACAGGGGGCGGAAATAAAAAAGCCCGCTCAAACGAGCGGGCTAAAGAGAGAGGAAGTGCGATTATTGTTTAAATCGTTCCGGGAATTCCATTTCACTGTAGCGAACGAAGTGTGTTCCTTTCGTCAGCTTGTAGCCAAACCAGATGACGAGGAACAGCGGAATACCAATGTAGGTTGCCGTGACGGCGCCCCAGTCAATGGTGTCCGCCAGGAACGCTTCATAGTTCTGTCCCAGCGTAATAATCAGGCACAGAATGAAGGCGAAAATGGGACCCAGCGGGAAGAACCCTGAGCGATACGGCAGCTGGTTAACGTCATAACCCTGTTTGACGTAGCCACGGCGGAAACGATAGTGGCTAATGGCAATCCCCAGCCAGGCAATAAAGCCCGTCATCCCGGAGGTGTTAAGCAGCCACAGGTACACCGTCTGGTTGCCAAACATAGAGGTCAGGAAGCACAGGCCGGCAATCACCGTTGTGGCGTACAGTGCGTTGCGCGGTACGCCGCCACGGGACAGTTTCGCGAAGATACGCGGCGCTTTACCGTCACATGCCAGCGTGTAGAGCATACGTGTGGACGCGTACATTCCGGAATTACCGGCAGAAAGTACGGCGGTCAGGATAACGGCGTTCATCACTGCTGCGGCTGAAAGCAGGCCGGCATGCTGGAAGACCAGCGTGAACGGGCTGACGCTAATGTCTTTGACATCATTACGCAGCAGGCTTGGATCGGTGTACGGAATGATCAGGCTGATAATCAGGATCGCGAACACATAGAACAGCAGGATACGCCAGAAGACCTGACGAACCGCGCGCGGAATATTCTTCTCCGGGTTCTCTGACTCACCGGCAGCAATGCCAATCAGCTCGGTTCCCTGGAAGGAGAAGCCGACAATCATTGCCACGCCAATCATTGCCGACAGTCCACCGGCAAACGGCGCATCGCCTATTGTCCAGTTACTCCAGCCCGCAGGTTCAGCGCCTTTGAAAATACCAACGATCATCGCCACACCGACGACGATAAAGATGATGACGGTTGCCACTTTGATCAAAGAGAACCAGTATTCCGCTTCGCCGAAACCGCGCACGGAGATGTAGTTCAGCAGGAAGATGACGGCCAGGAACAGGGCGCTCCAGATCCAGCCCGGCGTATCCGGGAACCACCAGTTCATCACCAGCTGTGCGGCGACAAGGTCAACGGCGATGGTGACCGCCCAGTTGTACCAGTAGTTCCAGCCCAGCGCGAAGCCGAAGCCTTCTTCAACGTATTTTTGACCGTAGGTCGAGAACGAACCGGATACCGGCATGTACGCGGCCAGTTCGCCGAGACTGGTCATCAGGAAGTACACCATCAGGCCAATCAGGATATAAGAGAAAAGTGCCCCACCCGGGCCGGCTGCCGAAATCGTTGCGCCAGAGGCAACGAAAAGACCTGTACCGATGGAGCCGCCAATGGCGATCATCGTCAGGTGACGCGCCTTGAGTTCACGACGTAGCGTGGGCGCTTCTGTGGTTTTAATTTCTGAAACCATATGAAAATGCTGTCCATTTAATAAATGAGGCGCGATTGTAGCAGACGATCCGCGTTCCTTCCGGCAGAAATACTCAGTTATAAGAGAGCTTCATGACGCGGCCAGGATTATAAGTAAAGCATAATTTTTCCCTCTTCCCTTTGGGGTGAGGGACGATGTCAGATTTCGCAATAGCGCAGAAAACGCTGCAGGGAGCTGGAAAGGTGTTTCTGGCGATGATGAATGCACCACAGCGTGCGCACCAGTTTCGGAAGCGGAACGGGAATCTCCACCAGCGATCCGGTTTCCAGCTGTTCGGCAATAACGCGCCGGGAAAGACAGCTGATACCCAGCCCGTGGCGCACCGCGTGCTTAATCGCCTCTGAGTTCCCCAATTCCATCCCCAGCTGGAAATGCGGCAGATGGGACAGCAGCAGGTAATCGACAATTTCACGCGTGCCGGAGCCCTGCTCGCGCAGGATCCACTGCGCCTGCGCCAGCCGCTCCAGCGTCACCTCGCCCTGCAATAACGACGAGGCCGGGGATGCAAACACCACCAGCTCGTCTTCCAGCCAGGGCTCGGCAATGATATCGACGTTGTGGCAGGGTCCTTCGATGAGGCCGATATCCACGCGGAAGTCGATCACCGCGTTGATGACGTCCTGGCTATTGCCCACGCTCATCTCCAGCGGCAGGGTGGGAAAATCCCGGCGGTAGCGGGCGATCACCTCCGGGAGAATGTAGTTCCCGATGGTGCTGCTGGCGTAGACGCGGATCGCGCCGTTATCTTCGCGGAACAGCTGTTCGATTTCGATAGCCTGCTCCAGCAGCGCCAGCGCGCGTGGATAAAGAAGACGACCGTGTTCGTTGACCACCAGACGCTTCCCTACCCTGTCAAAAAGCTGAACGCCCAGCTGTCCTTCAAGATCGGTCAACGCCGCGCTGACCGCAGACTGAGAGAGCGCCAGCATTTGTGACGCCTGGGTCGTCGAGCCGCTTTTCAGCACCTCGGCAAACACTTCCAGCTGACGCAAAGTAATGTGCATGGTTGCTTACCACTTATATAGATTGATTATAAGTATATAATCAATTTTATTTTTAAGCCAGACCGCCGTAACCTTTAGCCAGACAAAGGAGAAGGTTATGTCAGAAATCACCTTACAACATCATCGTACAGTGTGGCACTTCGTGCCGGGTCTTGCGCTCAGCGCCGCAGTGACCGCCGTCGCGCTATGGGGCGGCAGCATCCCGGCCATCGCAGGCGCAGGTTTCAGCGCGCTGACGCTCGCCATTTTGCTCGGCATGGTCGTGGGTAACACCGTTTATCCACATATCTGGAAATCCTGCGACGGCGGCGTAATCTTTGCCAAGCAGCATCTGCTGCGTCTTGGGATCATTCTTTATGGCTTTCGTCTCACCTTTTCGCAGATTGCGGATGTGGGTGCGAGCGGGATCGCCATCGACGTTCTGACCCTGACCAGCACCTTTTTACTGGCCTGCTTTATCGGTCAGAAAGTGTTTGGCCTGGACAGGCAAACCAGCTGGCTGATCGGTGCCGGGAGCAGTATCTGTGGCGCAGCGGCGGTGCTGGCAACGGAGCCGGTCGTGAAAGCCGAAGCCAGCAAGGTAACGGTTGCCGTCGCGACGGTGGTGATCTTCGGTACGCTGGCGATTTTCCTCTACCCGGCCATGTATCCGCTGGTCGCCCACTGGTTTAGCCCGGAAACCTACGGCATCTATATCGGCTCGACCATGCACGAAGTGGCCCAGGTGGTCGCAGCAGGACACGCCATTAACCCGGACGCCGAAAACGCGGCGGTGATTGCCAAAATGCTGCGCGTGATGATGCTGGCGCCGTTCCTGATTTTCCTGGCCGCACGGGTTAAACAGCTGGCTCCGGCGGGCGGCAGCGAGAAGAGCAAAATCACCATTCCGTGGTTTGCGATCCTGTTCATCGTGGTCGCTATCTTTAACTCCTTCCACCTGCTGCCGAAAGCGGTGGTGGATATGCTGGTGACGCTGGATACCGTACTGCTGGCGATGGCCATGGCGGCGCTGGGGGTGACCACGCACGTCAGCGCGCTGAAAAAAGCCGGTGCGAAACCGCTGCTGATGGCGCTGGTGCTCTTCATCTGGCTGATTGTCGGCGGTGGCGCAATTAACCTCGCGGTCCATAGCCTGATGGCATAAACCACTACATCCTTCTCCTGTTAACCCGCTATCATAGGCATTTCGGGTTAACAGGAGTCCCTTTATGAAATATGTTGGAGCGCACGTTAGCGCTGCAGGTGGCCTTGCGAATGCCGCCATTCGTGCCGCCGAAATTGAGGCGACCGCTTTCGCCCTGTTCACCAAAAATCAGCGCCAGTGGCGCGCCGCACCGCTCACCGCTGAGGTGATTGATGATTTCAAAGCCGCCTGTGAGAAATACCGCTACGGGCCCGGCCAGATCCTCCCCCACGACAGCTACCTGATCAACCTCGGTCACCCGGTTCAGGAAGCGCTGGAAAAATCCCGCGAGGCGTTTCTGGATGAAGTGCAGCGCTGCGAACAGCTGGGGCTGACGCTGCTGAACTTCCATCCGGGCAGCCATCTGATGCAGATCGACGAAGATGCCTGCCTGGCGCGCATTGCGGAGTCCATCAACATCACGCTGGATAAAACCAAAGGCGTGACGGCGGTGATTGAGAACACCGCTGGTCAGGGCAGCAACCTCGGCTTTAAGTTCGAACATCTGGCGGCGATTATCGACGGCGTGGAGGACAAATCCCGCGTCGGCGTGTGCATTGATACCTGCCACGCGTTTGCCGCCGGTTATGACCTGCGCACCACCGAGGCAACAAAAAACACGTTTGATGAGTTCGAGCGCATTGTGGGCTTTAAATACCTGCGTGGAATGCACTTAAACGATGCGAAAAGCGCCTTTGGCAGCCGCGTTGACCGCCACCACAGCCTGGGCGAAGGCAACATCGGCCACGATGCGTTTCGCTTTATTATGCAGGACGCCCGCTTCGACGGTATTCCGATGGTGCTGGAAACCATTAATCCGGACATCTGGGCAGAAGAGATTGCCTGGCTGAAGGCACAGCAAACCGCTGAACAGGCGGCATAAAAAAAGCCGGGTTGCATCAGCACCCGGCTTTTTTATTGCTTACCGCTTACGCTGCTTTCGCCACAACTTCCGCTTCCGGACGTTTCAGCACCGCGTAAGAGAGGCCCGCCACCAGCGTACCGGCAACAATAGCCAGCAGGTAGCCCAGTACCGGGGTGATGGCGCCAGGGATCAGCAGCACGAACAGACCGCCGTGTGGTGCCATCAGTTTTGCGCCAATCGCCATGGAGATCGCCCCCGTCACGGCACCACCTGCGATACAGCACGGCAGCACACGCATTGGGTCACGCGCCGCGAACGGAATCGCGCCTTCGGTGATGAAGCACAGACCCAGAACCAGCGCCGCTTTACCGCCTTCCTGCTGCGCTTTATCGAACTTACGACGGGCAATAATCGTCGCCAGGCCGAGCGCCAGCGGAGGCACCATGCCTGCCGCCATGATCGCCGCCATTGGCGCGTAGGTCTGAGTACTCAGCAGGCCCACACCAAAGGCGTACGCCGCTTTGTTCACCGGACCACCCATGTCGGTACACATCATGCCGCCGAGGATTGCACCCAGCAGAACCGCGTTCGCGGTGCCCATGGTCTGTAGCCAGTGGGTCAGACCCGCCAGGATGCCTGCAACCGGCTTACCAATCAGGTAAATCATCGCCAGGCCGACCACCAGGCTGGAAATCAGCGGGATGATCAGGATCGGCTTCAGCGCTTCCATACTCTGCGGCAGCTTCAGCTTCGAGCTAATCAGCTTCGCGACGTAACCGGCGAGGAAGCCCGCGATGATACCGCCGATAAAGCCAGAACCGGTGCTCACGGCCAGCATACCGCCGATAAGACCCGGGGTCAGACCCGGGCGGTCAGCGATGGAGAAGGCAATAAAGCCCGCCAGTACCGGCACCATCAGGGCGAAGGCTGAGCCGCCGCCGATCTGCATCAGCGCAGCCGCCAGGGTACCTTGTTCTTTAAACGCGGTGATACCAAACGCGAACGAGAGCGCGATACACAGACCGCCCGCGACCACCATCGGCAGCATGTAAGACACGCCGGTCAGCAGGTGGCGATAGGCGCCTGCGGACTCTTTCTTCCCTTCCGTCGCGGTCTGGCGCGCGCCGGTTGCCTGGTACGGCTTCGCTTCCACCAGCGCTTTATCAAACTCCTGCGCGGTCTTTTTCAGCGCCAGGCCGGTGGAGGTGCGGTACATTGGCTTACCGGCAAATTTCGCCAGGTCCACTTCGATATCCGCCGCCACAATCACCAGATCGGCCTCAGCCACTTCCTCTGGGGTGATGGCATTGCCGGCACCGACGGAGCCGCGCGTTTCAACTTTTACCCACCAGCCGCGTTTTTTCGCTTCGGTTTCAATGGCTTCAGCCGCCATAAAGGTGTGAGCCACCCCCGTCGGGCAGGCCGTCACCGCCACAATGCGTTTCGGGCCCGTGGCCGCAGCCGGTGCCGTCGCGACAGGCGCGCTGTAGACAGACGCGTGACCTTTCGCTTCGCTCAGGAACAGTTCCGGATGTGCCACCGCGCGATTAATATCGCCCAGCCACACTTTTTTGCCGTTCAGCGCGCTGTCAGCGGGAATTTTATCGCCCAGGACAATCGCCAGTTCGGCATCGCCTGGGTTATCAATGATGTCCAGGTGTGCTTTTTGTGCCGCCGCGCCCAACAAGGTCTTCGCCATATAGGCGCGTGCCTGTCCGAGACCGGAGTCAATGATCAGCAGCGTTTTCATTATTCCTCTCCTGCTGTTAGTTAAAAGGTTTTAAGTCAACGCGCGCCATCATCGCGGCTAACTGGGTACGATCGGTAATACCGACATTGCTCTGGCTGACGGCCAGGGCAGCAACGGCAGTGGCAAGACGTAAGGTATGTTCACTGGATTCCCGCATCAGCAGACCATAAATCAGTCCGCCAACCATGGAATCCCCTGCGCCAACGGTACTCACAACCTCCATTGACGGCGGTTTGGCGATCCATTCGCCAGACGCGTTAACCCACAACGCGCCTTCTGCACCAAGCGAGATCACCACGTGAGCGATACCCTGCTCGCGCAGCGCATGGGCAGCGTCAATCACATCTTTTAATTCTGGCAGCTTACGGCCCGCCCAGATCTCCAGCTCGCGGCGATTAGGCTTCACCAGCCACGGCGAGGCTTTCAGGCCCGCGACCAGCGCGTCACGGCTGCTGTCAAAAATAATGCATGGGCACTGGCTGCGCAGGCGCGTCATCCAGTCGGTAAACGCTTCCGGGCTAACGCCGGACGGCAGGCTGCCGCTGACGCACACCATGTCGAACTGGCCCAGCCAGGTCAGCGAGTCGTTGACAAAGCGTTCCCAGTCTGACGGCGTCACTTCGAAGCCAGAGAAGTTCAGATCAGTCACTTCACCGTCTTTCTCCGTCAGCTTAACGTTGATACGGGTACGGCCCTGAACAACCTGGAAACGGTTGGCAATGCCCAGCTCGCTGAACAGCTGCTGGAAACCATCCTGGTTGTCTTTACCGAGGAATCCGCCCACGGTGACATCGATACCGAGATCCTTGAGCACTTTCGCGACGTTAATCCCTTTGCCCGCAGCATGCAGGCCGGTGGTACGCACGAGGTTAACTTCGCCGCGCTCAATTTCCGGGCAAAACCCCACCAGGTCATAAGCCGGGTTCAGCGTAATAGTCGCAACACGTCTGCTCATTATGCGCCCTCCCCCAGACCCGCCGCGATGGCATCGCCAATCGCTTTCAGCGCCTGTTCAGCATCGGCACCCTGCGCGGTGAAACGCAGACGGTGGCCTTTCTTCACGCCCAGCGCGACCACTTTCATCAGACTACGGCCGTTGGCCGGTTTGCCCGTGCCGTCAAGATTCGCCACGGTAATCTCACTCTCGAATTGTTTAATGGTATTCACCAGCATGGTGCCCGGACGGGCATGCAGGCCGTGCTCGTTACGCACCACGAACTCCGCGGTTAGCACGTCATCCGTCAGCGCATCATCACTGGTCAGCAGTGCCAGCACGGTGGACGCATCAGCGTTCAGCAGTTTTTCAGCTTTGTTGTTCAGCAGCAGATCGCCAAGACGCTTCAGCACGGAAACCGGCTGTTCATCAGCCATCGCGACGGTCACCAGCATGGCTGCGCGCTCGCCTTCTACCTCAAACGCCGAGGCAGCACGGCTCACGGCAATCGCACTGCGCAGGTTGCCTTCAGCACTGTCGTTCAGCCAGATGCCCTGACCCAGATTCAACGGCTTATCGTTAATCACGCGCGTCACAAAGGTGGCATCCGCCGCGCCGGCTTCTTTCAGACGACCCGCGTTCAGCGCCTGCAGCGTCACCAGATCGGAAGCAACCACATCCAGCGTCAGCGTTTCATTATCCAGTTTCAGCGCTTCACTCTGTTTTTCGCCCATCAGCAAGGCGCGCAGCTCTTCCGCGGTGGTGGCGGATTTAAGCTGTTCAGCCACCGCGTCATCGCTCAGGACATGCGTCAGCTGACGCAACAGACCTAAATGTTCATCGCTGCTGGCCGCGATACCGATGGCCACATAGGCCACCTGACCGTCGCCCCAGAGCACGCCCTGCGGGAACTGATACACCTTAACGCCGGTTTTCAGCACCTGATCGCGGGTGTCGGTGGTACCGTGCGGAATGGCAATGCCATTGCCGAGGAAGGTTGAAGTCTGCTGCTCGCGGGCCAGCATGCCGTTGACATAGCCGTCCGCGACGTTACCCGCCTGCACAAGCGCAGCGGCAACCTGGCGAATAGCCTCTTCTTTATCCCCGGCCTGAGCGCCCGGGTGGATATCCTGAACAGATAACTGGAACATGGTTCTCCACTCCTGCTGAACTTGAATCGTTTCAGCTTTAATGAGAAAAAATGCGCTAGCCTGCTCCGTTTGTTAAAACAAGATAGCGCTGAAACGTTTCAAAAAGTCTTGCGCTTTCTGCTGTACCTTGCAAGTAAACTCGTCTTTCTGATATCAGAATTTAGAGATACAGCACATTTCTTCTTCATTGAGCTGAATTTTGCTGAAGTTCAGCAAGTCAGTTTCAGCTAAGGTCAGCAGCGTGAGAGGCAAGTTGAAATGCCATTTTGATTTTTCGTGGCATCATTGACCGCACCCACTGTTTATTTTTTAGCTGACGGCGTACACTCCGCCCCTCTCTGCTACTCGCTAATTATAAAACATGCATAACACCCCTGCGGCTGCCTCGCCAAAGCCCTTTGACTTGACCTCAGCGGCCTTCCTGATTGTTGCCTTTTTCACGGGTATTGCCGGTGCGTTACAGACGCCGACGCTGAGCTTATTTCTGACCAATGAGGTTCATGTTCGTCCGGCGCTGGTTGGCTTCTTTTTTACCGGAAGCGCCATCATCGGCATCCTGGTCAGTCAGTTTCTGGCGGGGCGATCCGACAGAAAAGGCGATCGTAAAAGCCTGATCGTTTTCTGCTGCCTGCTGGGGGTCATGGCCTGCGTTCTTTTTGCCTGGAACCGCAACTACTTCATTCTGCTTTTCGTCGGGGTATTCCTGAGCAGCTTTGGCTCGACGGCTAACCCACAGCTGTTTGCGCTTGCCCGCGAACACGCCGACCATACCGGACGTGAAGCGGTGATGTTCAGCTCTGTCCTGCGTGCACAGGTGTCGCTGGCGTGGGTGATTGGCCCGCCGCTGGCCTACGCGCTGGCGATGGGTTTTGGCTTTACGGTGATGTACCTGAGCGCGGCAGTCGCGTTTGTGGCGTGCGGCGCGCTGGTGTGGTTCTTCCTGCCGTCCATGCGCAAAGAGCCCAAGGTGGCAACGGGCGTGCTGGAAGCGCCGCGCCGTAACCGCCGCGATGCCCTGCTCCTGTTCGCGATCTGCACGCTGATGTGGGGCACCAATAGCCTCTATATCATCAATATGCCGCTGTTTATCATTAATGAACTGCACCTGCCGGAGAAGCTGGCGGGCATCATGATGGGCACCGCAGCCGGGCTTGAGATCCCGACCATGCTGATCGCAGGCTATTACGCAAAGCGCTTCGGGAAACGTTTTTTAATGCGCATCGCCGCCGTCGCCGGTCTGCTGTTTTATATCGGTATGCTGACGGTACATACGCCGGGGCTGTTGCTGGCGTTACAGCTGCTGAACGCTATCTATATTGGTATTCTCGCCGGGATAGGCATGCTTTATTTCCAGGATCTGATGCCGGGCCAGGCAGGCTCTGCCACCACCCTTTATACTAATACCACCCGCGTGGGCTGGATTATTGCCGGTTCAATGGCCGGTGTCGTGGCCGAAATCTGGAACTATCACACGGTGTTCTGGATTGCGCTGGTGATGTGTACGCTGACGATGGGCTGCCTGGCGAGGATTAAAGACGTTTAAGGCGCGGTGAGCGCTTCCAGCTCAAGAAGGTACGTTATCGCCTGCTCTCGCGTGCTGCCGCACATTTCAACCGTGGGCTGAAGCCCGGAGCAGACCTTCGGGCGCAACGGTGAGCCAAAGATCATGCACAGGTTCGTTTCCGAGAGCTGAACGCAGCGGGTATTGGCAGGTTTGCCCTCGGGCATTCCCGGAATGGGGCTTGAAATGGACGGTGCAGTACAACACGCGCCACAATCGGGACGACAATCCATAAATGCTCTCTTCCGCTGGCGAATGCCCGTACGGTCGGGCATCGCGCGCACAGTAACACCTTTTGTGTATTGATAGCAAAAGCCACGAATTCCTCTTGCCTGAAAGGCCGCGCGCGAGTAATTTGGCGCGATATTTTTTACCTCCCGTAAACAGGATTACTGCAATGCCAAGAGCGAACGAAATTAAGAAAGGTATGGTACTGAATTACAACGGCAAATTGCTGATTGTGAAAGATATCGATATTCAGGCACCAAGCGCCCGTGGTGCAGCTACGCTGTACAAAATGCGTTTCGCCGATGTGCGTACCGGCCTGAAGGTGGAAGAGCGCTTTAAAGGTGACGATATCGTCGATACCGTGACCCTGACCCGTCGCTATGTTGATTTCTCCTACATCGACGGCAACGAATATGTGTTCATGGACAAAGAAGATTACACCCCGTATATCTTCACCAAAGACCAGATTGAAGAAGAGCTGCTGTTCATCCCGGAAGGCGGTATGCCTGATATGCAGGTTCTGACCTGGGACGGGGTGCTGCTGGCGCTGGAACTGCCTCAGACCGTCGATCTGGAAATCGTTGAAACCGCACCAGGCATCAAAGGCGCATCCGCCAGTGCCCGCAACAAACCGGCTACCCTGACCACCGGCCTGGTTGTGCAGGTGCCGGAATACCTTTCTGCTGGCGAGAAAATCCGCATCCATATCGAAGAAAAACGCTATATGGGTCGCGCTGACTGATTGCGGCGTTTGTCGGGTGGCGCTACGCTTACCCGACCTACGAAAAAACCGGCCCAGAAGCCGGTTTTTGTGTTTTTGTAGGCTGGGTAAGGCGAAGCTGCCACCCGGCGATTCCGGTTACAGCAGCTCCGGATACTTCGTCATCTTCAGCGCCAGCTCAACGCCGCGCACTTCCGCCATCCCTTTAAGACGGCCAATCGCCGAATAGCCCGGGTTGGTTTTCTTACGCAGATCGTCCAGCATCTGGTGTCCGTGATCCGGACGGAACGGGATAGGACGCACATCGCCAGCCTGCTTGCGACGCGCCTCTTCCGCCAGAATAGCGTCCACCACCGCGACCATATTCACATCGCCGCCCAGGTGCGCCGCCTCGTGGAAGGTTTTTGGGTTCTCTTCACGGCAGGTCGCACGCAGATGCGTAAAGTGAATGCGATCGCCGAAGGTTTCAATCATCCGCACCAGATCGTTATCGGCCCGCACGCCGTAGGAGCCGGTACACATGGTAAAGCCGTTGTGGATGCTGTCGACCGTCTCTTTCAGCCACTGCATATCTTCAATCGTAGACACGATACGCGGCAGGCCGAGGATAGGACGCGGGGGATCGTCCGGATGTACCGCCAGGCGAACCCCCACCTCTTCCGCGACCGGCACAATTGCGCGCAGGAAATACGCCATGTTTTCACGCAGCTGGTGCTTATCAATATCGCCGTATTCCGCCAGGCGGGCGCGGAACTGATCCAGCGTATACCCCTCTTCGGCACCCGGCAGGCCCGCAATAATATTACGGGTCAGCTTTTCGATATCCGCGTCGCTGGCGGCATTGAACCATTGGAGCGCCTGCTGCTGCTCTTCAGCGGTGTAATCCGCTTCTGCGCCAGGGCGTTTCAGAATGTTCAGTTCGAATGCCGCAAAGGCAATCTGATCGAAGCGCAGCGCTTTTGAGCCGTCCGGCATTTGATATTCGAGGTCTGTACGCGTCCAGTCCAGAATGGGCATGAAGTTGTAGCAAACGGTATCAATACCGCAGACCGCGAGGTTACGGATGCTCTGCTGATAGTTGGCAATCCAGGTCTGATACTCGCCGGAATGGGTTTTGATGTCTTCGTGAACCGGAATGCTTTCCACCACAGACCAGGTTAATCCCTTCTCCGCCAGCAGCGCCTGACGCGTCTGTATTTCCTCTACCGGCCAGACCTGACCGTTAGGAATATGATGCAGCGCCGTGACGACACCCGTTGCGCCAGCCTGACGCACATCATCAAGAGAAACCGGATCGTTCGGCCCGTACCAACGCCAGGTTTGTTCCATTGCCTCACCCTCTTAAGTTGTTATACCAATATGCGTTACTACAATGACGACTACCATACATGCTTACCGCTAAGGGTCAATACACCGCCACACATTGATTGATCAAACTCACATAACGGGGATATTTACGGCTCACCAATTTTATTTGCTGTCATATAACTTTACACTGACATTGTTAATTAATAGTTAATCAGGTGTATCTCATGAAGACAATTGCCTCCACCCCCCTTCCTGCCCGGGTTAAGCAACCGCGCTACGATCGTCAGCAACTGCGCTCCCGCATCGTCCACTTTGGCTTTGGCGCGTTTCACCGTGCGCACCAGGCCTTGTTAACAAATCGGGTGCTGAATGAAAAAGGCGGCGACTGGGGGATTTGTGAGATTAGCCTCTTCAGCGGCGACGTGCTGATGAGCCAGCTGCGCGCGCAGGATCATCTGTTCACCGTGCTGGAAAAAGGGGCTGAAGGAAATGAGGCCATTATCGTCGGTGCCGTCCATGAATGCCTGAACGCAAAGCTGGACTCCCTGCCCGCCATTATTGAGAAATTTTGCGAGCCTCAGGTCGCGATTGTCTCGCTCACCATCACAGAGAAAGGCTATTGCATCGATCCCGCGACCGGGAAGCTCGACCTGAATAACCCCCGGATCGTCCACGACCTTGAAAACCCCTCAGAGCCACATTCCGCCCCTGGGATCCTGGTCGAAGCCCTCCACCGCCGCCGCGAGCGCGGCCTGCCCGCCTTTACCGTGCTCTCCTGCGACAATATCCCGGACAACGGGCACGTGGTGAAAAACGCCGTGCTGGGCATGGCGCAAAAACGTTCCGCAGGGTTATCTGAATGGATCGATAGCCACGTAAGCTTCCCCGGAACGATGGTCGACAGGATTGTTCCCGCCGCGACGGAGGCCTCGCTGGCGGAAATCACCGACGCGCTCGGCGTGGAAGATCCGTGCGCCATCAGATGCGAGCCGTTCATTCAGTGGGTAATAGAAGATAATTTTGTCGCCGGCCGTCCCGAGTGGGAAGTGGCGGGTGTCCAGATGGTGCAGGATGTTCTGCCGTGGGAGCAGATGAAATTACGCATGCTCAACGGCAGCCACTCTTTCCTGGCGTATCTCGGGTATCTTGCCGGCTACGCGCATATTAATGAATGCATGGAGGACACAGCGTTCCGGGAAGCCGCCCGTCGGCTGATGCTGAACGAGCAGGCCCCCACCTTACGGATTAAGGATGTCGACCTCACCGCGTATGCCGATAGCCTAATCGAACGCTTTGCCAACCCGGCCCTCCAGCATCGGACCTGGCAAATCGCGATGGACGGTAGCCAGAAGCTTCCGCAAAGAATGCTGGACGGGATCCGCGTTCATCTTGAGCGAAACACGCCGTGGTCGCTGCTGGCCCTGGGCGTGGCCGGCTGGATACGCTACGTCAGCGGCACCGACGAGCGCGGCAACGCGATTGACGTTCGCGATCCCCTCAGCGATAAAATCCGCACGATCGTCAACGCCAGCAGCGACATCGACCGCGTCCCCGCGCTGCTGGGGCTGAGCGAAGTGTTTGGTCACGATCTCGCGCACAATCGTGTTTTTGTTGAGGCTGTTAGCCAGGCCTATCAGCGCATCACCCGTCACGGCGCACGTCAGGCTGTTATCGAAACGTTAAATATTTAACGATTGTTGCGCTTAACGCGAACGGATAAAGCCTCCGTTCGCCCTTCCCCTTCTCACAGGTCACGTTTTTCGCCAGGATAGAGAACAGTGTTATCGCATCATCATTCTCATCCGGAGCGCACGTGACCAAAACCAACCTCATCACCGGTTTTCTCGGCAGCGGTAAAACCACCTCAATTCTCCACCTGCTGGCGAATAAAGATCCGGCCGAGAAGTGGGCCGTGCTGGTCAATGAATTTGGCGAGGTGGGCATTGACGGCGCGTTACTGTCATCCAGCGGCGCGATGATTAAAGAGATCCCCGGCGGATGCATGTGCTGCGTCAATGGCCTGCCGATGCAGGTGGGGCTCAATACCCTGCTGCGTCAGGGCAAACCCGACCGCCTGCTGATTGAGCCCACCGGGCTGGGCCACCCGAAGCAGATCCTCGATTTACTGACCGCCCCGGTTTACGAGCCGTGGATCGATCTGCGCGCCACACTGTGCCTGCTCGATCCGCGTCAGCTTCTGGATGACAAGGCGGTGGCCAACGAGAACTTCCGCGATCAGCTCGCCTCGGCGGACGTTATCGTCGCCAACAAGGAAGATCGCGCCACGCCTGAAAGCCAGGCCGCGCTGGAGGCGTGGTGGCAACATTTTGGCGGCAATCGCACGCTGGTGCAGACCACCCAGGGGAATATTGATAGCACCCTGCTTGACCTGCCTCGTCTGAACCTCACCGAGCTGCCTGCCAGCGCGGATCATGCGCACAGCCATCCGGTTAAGCAGGGTCTGGCAGCCCTGAGCCTGCCGGAGCACCAGCGCTGGCGTCGTAACCTGAACAGCGGCCAGGGATACCAAGCCTGCGGATGGATTTTCGATGCTGAGACCGTTTTCGATACTATCGGGATTCTGGAGTGGGCCCGCCTTGCGCCCGTCGATCGCGTGAAAGGGATCATGCGCACGCCGGACGGACTGGTGCGGATCAACCGCCAGGGCGACGATTTCTTCATTGAAACGCAGAACGTGGCGCCGCCTGACAGCCGAATAGAGTTAATTAGTGCGGTTAACGCCGACTGGAATGCCCTCCAGTCCAGCCTGTTGAGGATTCGTTTAAGTTCGGGCGGCTAACGTTGCCCCAGTTTTCACTCTATGCAGAACGTTATGACAACTCGATTTCCCCTGATATTACTGCTTAATGTCGCCGGTCTGGCGCTTTTCTTCTCCTGGTATATCCCGGCGAATCATGGTTTCTGGTTCCCCCTGGATTCTGGCATCTTTCACTTCTTCAACCAGGCGCTGGTGAAGAGCGACGCATTCCTGTGGCTGGTGGCCATCACCAACAACCGCGCCTTCGACGGCTTCTCGCTGCTGGCCATGGGCTGCCTGATGCTCTCTTTCTGGCTGAAAGAGGATAAAGCGGGACGTCGGCGTATTCTGATTATCGGTCTGGTAATGCTGCTGTTTGCTGTCGTCATTAATCAGCTGGCTACCGCGATTATTCCGGTTAAGCGTTCCAGCCCTACGCTCTTTTTCACCGATATTTATCGCGTCAGTGAGCTGCTGCATATTCCAACAAAAGATGCGTCGAAGGACAGTTTCCCCGGCGATCACGGCATGATGCTGCTCATTTTTTCCGCAGTCATGCTTCGCTATTTCGGCCGAAAAGCGTTTGCCATAGCCCTGATTATTTTTGTGGTTTTTGCCTTCCCGCGCGTAATGATTGGCGCTCACTGGTTCACCGATATTGCTGTCGGTTCGCTCTCCGTTGCGCTGATTGCGCTGCCGTGGTGTTTAATGACCCCGCTGAGCGACAGGATAATAGCGTTGTTCGATCGCTATCTTCCCGGTAGAGCGCAACAACAATTAAACAAATAACTAACCTAAATTAACGTGAGCTATCAGGGATCGACATGATCCCCGATAGCCTTCCCGCCACGATCTTTTCCCTCTGTCATATTCTTGTCATCACATTCATGATAAAAATGAAGCAATTGCGCGATCACGCGTCGGATCTGACCGCATTTTAAGCAATTACGGATTTTTACTTTCTGTATCACATTTTCTTATAAAAAAAAGGCTTTTTTTACTCGCAATACCCCTGGCAATCGGTTAATCTCGAACTCGTTTTGCCCCATAGGGATAATTATTTCGATGGTGAATAATTTTGTGCGCTATGCCACAAATGTGACCAGAAAGAATTGTCTCGATGTGAACAGATAATTAGTCTCGTCACGTTTGGCATTTTTATAACGATATTTGTCGTTAAGGACTTCAAGGGAAAATAAACAAAATGGTCAAATCTCAACCGTTTCTGAGATATATCTTGCGGGGGATCCCGGCGATAGCAGTCGCGGTACTGTTATCTGCATGTAGTACATCGAACACCGCGAAGAATATGCATCCTGAGACGCGTGTTGTGGGAATGGAAGATTCCTCTTCACTGCAAGCCTCTCAGGATGAATTTGAAAATATGGTACGTAATCTGGACGTGAAGTCCCGCATTATGGACCAGTATGCTGACTGGAAAGGCGTGCGTTATCGTCTTGGCGGCAGCACGAAAACAGGTATTGATTGTTCCGGTTTTGTACAGCGTACGTTCCGCGAGCAATTTGGGTTAGATCTTCCGCGTTCAACCTATGAACAGCAGGAGATGGGCAAGTCGATTTCACGTACCAAACTGCGCACCGGTGATTTAGTTCTGTTCCGTGCCGGTTCTACAGGTCGACATGTTGGCATCTACATTGGTAATGACCAGTTCGTACATGCCTCCACCAGTAGCGGTGTGACCATTTCCAGCATGAACGAACCGTACTGGAAGAAGCGTTATAACGAAGCGCGCCGCGTACTGACCCGCAGTTAATATAACTATTGTATCGTTGGTTATCCCTTGGCTGGCGATATGATGAAAAAAAGCACTGCTTCGGCAGTGTTTTTTTTTGCCCGTTACACTGAATACATCAAGCGGCTTTTCAGGAATCACGACGTCTATGCTCACCCGCTACTTCTCCAGTAATCGTAAAATACTGATCCTCAGTATTATCACGGGTCTCATCACCGCCCTGCTCCTGGGTTCCCTGCAATTTTCGTGGAGTTACCACAAGCGGGAAGTCAAATTCGACACCCTGGTGAATGATGTGAGCGCCTACATGGGGAGCTATTTCGAAGACCTAAAAAAAGCGGTCAATGTCCTCCAGCCTCTCACGCTGAACACGTGCCAGGACGTCAACCAGGAACTCACCTCACGCGCGGCCTTCAGCATTAACGTTCGCGCCTTCCTGCTGGTCCGGGACAAGATGGCATTCTGCTCCTCGGCAACAGGCCCGATGAATGCCCCGATGGAGACGCTCATACCTGAGCTGAACATCAATAAACAGATCGATATGGCGTTGCTTCCGGGTACCCCCATGCTGCCTGATGAACCTGCGATTGCGATCTGGTACCGCAACCCATTAGTGAAGGACGGCGGGGTGTTCACTTCTGTGAATATTAATCTGACGCCTTACCTGCTTTATACTGAGCGCCAGGACGAGTTCGCGGGTATCGCTATCATTATCGGCGATAACGCCTTGTCGACGCGGTCCAGCACGCTGGTTCATACCCGCGACTTGCATGACATCCCGGTCCGCACGGCGACGCTGAAAGACCTCCCCCTGACCATCAACCTGTATGCGGACGCATGGACCAGCGATGAAATTCTCTACGCGCTGTTCTTCGGGCTGGTATGCGGTATTTGTGCCGGATCGCTTAACTACTACATCCTCAGCATTCGGCTCAACCCGGGTAAAGAAATTTTAAGCGCTATCAAGCGCGGTCAGTTTTATGTGGTTTATCAGCCCGTCGTCGATGCCAAATCGCTCAGGATGACCGGGCTTGAAGTCCTGATGCGCTGGAAACACCCGACAATGGGGGAAATTCCGCCGGACGCGTTTATCAATTTTGCCGAAGCACAGAAGCTGATTGTCCCGCTGACGCTGCATCTCTTTGACCTTATCATTCACGATGCTCCCGTTTTACAAACGCTGTTACCTCCGGGCGCAAAGGTGGGTATTAACATTGCACCGGGGCATCTGCATGCGGAAAGCTTCAAGGACGATATGCGCACCTTTAAAGCCCTGCTGCCGCCGGATTACTTCCAGATCGTGCTGGAAATTACCGAGCGCGATATGCTCAACCATCGGGAGGCCAACACCCTTTTCGAATGGCTGCATAACGAAGGGTTTGAAATCGCCATTGATGATTTTGGTACCGGCCACAGCGCGCTGATTTACCTTGAGCATTTCACCATGGACTACCTCAAAATCGACCGTGGTTTTGTTAATGCGATCGGTACCGAGACCGTGACGTCGCCGGTGCTGGATGCTGTTCTGACGCTGGCAAGACGACTGAATATGTCGACCGTCGCCGAAGGGGTAGAGACGCCGGAACAGGCGGCCTGGCTGCGCGAACACGGCGTTAACTTCCTGCAGGGATACTGGATTAGCCGCCCGATGCCGCTGGCGCAGTTCCGCGAATGGCGGCCTGATATTTCGCCCGAAGGCGATTAATTTCACATTGCCCGTGACGTCACTTATTATTCAGCTTAACCGAGCCGGTCTGTAGAGAGGGAGCTGCCGCGAGATGCTTATGCGCTTTATGTTGCTGATGTTGGCATTCACGAGCCTGTCCAGCCAGGCGCAAACCATCAAAGAGAATATCGCCTTCGCGGTGATTGGCGAGCCGAAATACGCGGTCAATTTTACGCACTTCGATTACGTCAACCCAGCCGCGCCAAAAGGCGGTAAGGTCACGCTTTCCGCCACGGGAACCTTCGACAACTTCAACCGCTACGCCCTGCGCGGCGTGGCGGCCGCGCGAACGGAATCGCTTTACGATACGCTCTTTGTCACCTCCGATGACGAGCCCGGCAGCTACTATCCGCTGATTGCCGAGAACGTGCGTTACGCCGATAACTTCGCCTGGGCGGAAATCTCGCTGAACCCGCGGGCACGTTTTCACGATGGCACACCGGTGAAGGCCAGCGACGTTGCGTTCACCTTCCATAAATTCATGACCGAAGGCGTCCCCCAGTTCCGCATCGTATATAAAGGCGCGTCGGTCAGAGCCATCGCGCCGCTCACTGTGCGCATTGAGCTGAGCGAACCGAACAAAGAGAATATGCTCAGCCTGTTCTCGCTGCCGGTGATGCCGGAATCGTTCTGGAAAAATCATAAGCTGAGCGACCCGCTTTCAACGCCTCCACTGGCTGGCGGCCCCTACCGCATTACCGACTGGCGCATGGGGCAATATGTCGTCTATTCCCGCGTCAAAGACTACTGGGCGGCCAATCTGCCGGTCAACCGCGGGCGCTGGAACTTCGACACCCTTCGCTATGATTACTACCTCGACGATAACGTGGCGTTTGAAGCGTTTAAAGCCGGGGCATTCGATTTGCGCGTCGAGAGCAGCGCCAAAAACTGGGCGACCCGCTATATCGGCAAAAATTTCGCCAAAGGCTATATCGTCAAAGACGAACACAAAAATGAATCTGCCCAGGACACCCGCTGGCTGGCGTTTAATATTCAGCGTCCGGTATTTAATGACCGCCGGGTGCGGGAAGCCATCTCCCTGGCCTTTGATTTTGAGTGGATGAACAAAGCGCTGTTTTACGGGGCTTATAGCCGCGCCAACAGCTATTTTCAGAATACCGAATACGCCGCGCGCGATTATCCGAAAGCCGACGAGCTGGTACTGCTGGCCCCCCTTAAAGCAGAGGTACCGCCAGAGGTGTTTACAACGGTGTTTCAGCCGCCTGCTTCAAACGGTGACGGTTACGACCGCGACAACCTGCTCAAAGCCAGCAAGCTGCTGGATGACGCAGGCTGGCACCTGAAGAACCAAAAACGTGTGGATGCCAAAACGGGCAAGCCACTCAGCTTTGAGCTGCTGCTCTCGTCCGGGGGCAACGACCAGTGGGTGCTGCCGTTTAAGCACAACCTTGAGCGGCTGGGCGTGACCATGAACATTCGCCAGGTCGATAACGCGCAGATCACCAGCCGCATGCGCAGCCGTGATTACGACATGATGCAGCGCCTGTGGCCCGCGCAGCCGTGGCCTAGCTCGGACCTGCAAATCTCCTGGGCCTCCAGCTACATCGACTCCTCGTACAATGCGCCGGGGGTAAAAAGCCCGGCGATTGATGCGCTCATTGCGAAAATCGTGGCGGCGCAGGGGGAAAAAGACAAGCTCGTGCCGCTCGGGCGCGCCCTCGACAGGGTCTTAACCTGGAACTACTACATGCTGCCGATGTGGTATATGGGCGAAGATCGCCTTGCGCGCTGGGATAAGTTCTCCGTGCCTGCCGTGCGCCCGGTCTATTCTCTGGGCTTTGACACCTGGTGGTATGACGTTAACAAAGCCGCCAGACTTCCCGCTGAGCGGCGATAAGGAATTATCATGGGTGCCTATCTTCTCCGCCGTCTGCTGCTGGTCATCCCCACCCTGTGGGCCATTATCACGATTAACTTTTTTATCGTGCAAATCGCTCCCGGTGGGCCGGTCGATCAGGCCATTGCCGCCATTGAATTTGGCAACAGCGGCGGCATGCCGGGCGGCGGCGGTGAAGGGATGGGCGCCAGCCATGCGCGAACTGGCGTAGGGAATATCAGCGAAAGCCATTACCGCGGGGGACGCGGGCTGGATCCGGAAGTGATCGCCGAGATCACCCACCGCTACGGCTTTGATAAACCGATTCACGAGCGCTATTTCAAAATGCTCTGGGATTACATCCGCTTTGATTTTGGCGATAGCCTGTTCCGCAGTGCGTCAGTGCTGACGCTGATCAAGCAAAGCCTGCCGGTTTCGATCACGCTCGGGCTGTGGGGTACGCTGATCATCTATCTGGTCTCTATACCGCTTGGGATCCGCAAAGCGGTGTACAACGGCAGCCGGTTCGATATCTGGAGCAGCACGTTCATCATTATCGGCTATGCCATCCCGGCGTTTCTGTTCGCCGTTCTGCTGATCGTCTTTTTTGCCGGGGGCAGTTATTTTGATCTCTTCCCGCTGCGGGGGCTCGTCTCCGCCGATTTCAGCTCCCTGCCGTGGTACCAGAAAATCACCGACTACCTCTGGCATATCACGCTGCCGGTTCTGGCCACGGTCATTGGCGGGTTTGCGGCCCTGACCATGTTGACCAAAAACGCCTTTCTCGATGAAATTCGTAAACAGTACGTCGTCACGGCCCGCGCTAAAGGCGTGAGCGAGAAGCAGATCATGTGGAAGCACGTGTTCCGCAACGCCATGCTGCTGGTGATCGCCGGATTTCCGGCCACGTTCATCAGTATGTTTTTTACCGGCTCGCTGCTGATAGAGGTGATGTTCTCGCTTAACGGTCTGGGCCTGCTGGGCTATGAGGCCACCGTGTCGCGTGATTATCCGGTAATGTTCGGCACGCTCTATATTTTCACCCTGATTGGCCTGCTGCTGAATATCATCAGCGATATCAGCTATACGCTGGTCGATCCCCGAATCGATTTTGAGGGCCGATGATGCCGCGTTTAAGCCCCGTCAACCAGGCCCGCTGGGCCCGCTTTCGCCACAACCGCCGCGGCTACTGGTCGCTGTGGATTTTTGCCGTGCTGTTTGTCTTAAGCCTGTTTTCAGAACTGATCGCTAACGATAAACCGCTGCTGGTGCATTTTAACGACCGCTGGTACGTGCCGGTCATCGCCAATTACAGCGAAAGCGACTTTGGCGGCCCGTTTGCGACGCCGGCGGAGTACCAGGATCCATGGCTTCGCCAGCAGATTGAGCAGCACGGCTGGGCGCTCTGGGCGCCGGTGCGTTTTGGCGCAAACAGCATTAACTTCGCCACCACGACCCCCTTCCCTTCCCCGCCCTCCGCGCAAAACTGGCTGGGAACGGATGCTAACGGCGGCGACGTGCTGGCACGCATCCTGTACGGCACGCGAATCTCGCTTCTCTTTGGACTGATGCTGACGCTCTTCTCAAGCGTGATGGGCGTCGTGGCGGGCGCCGTTCAGGGTTACTACGGCGGGAAGATTGACCTGTGGTGTCAGCGGATTATTGAAGTCTGGTCAGGCATGCCGACGCTGTTTCTGATCATCCTGCTTTCCAGCGTCGTACAGCCCAACTTCTGGTGGCTATTAGGCATTACCGTCCTGTTCGGCTGGATGGCGCTGGTCGGTGTGGTCAGGGCCGAGTTTCTGCGCACCCGTAATTTCGACTATATTCGCGCCGCGCAGGCGCTTGGCGTGAGCGACCGCGGGATCATCTTCCGCCATATGCTGCCCAACGCCGTGGTGGCAACGCTCACCTTCCTGCCGTTTATTCTGTGCAGCTCCATCACCACCCTCACCTCACTGGATTTTCTCGGTTTCGGGCTACCGTTGGGTTCCCCGTCGCTCGGCGAACTGCTGCTGCAGGGCAAGAACAACCTGCAGGCGCCGTGGTTAGGCATCGCCGCCTTTCTTTCCGTGGCCGTGCTGCTGTCGCTGCTGATTTTTATTGGCGAAGCCGTGCGCGATGCCTTTGATCCTAACAAGGCGGTTTAAAATGACCCAGCCTCTGCTCCGTATTGATAACCTGTCGATTGCTTTTTCAAAGCAGGACGAGACGCGCACCGTGGTCAGCGACCTGACGCTGCAGATCCAGCGCGGTGAAACGCTGGCCCTGGTGGGTGAGTCGGGTTCAGGCAAGAGCGTTTCGGCGCTCTCCATCCTGCGGCTGCTGCCTTCTCCGCCGGTAAGCTACCCGCAAGGGGATATCCTTTTTCACGGCCGTTCGCTGCTGCACGCCGACGAACAGACCCTGCGCGGCATTCGCGGCAACAAAATCGCGATGATCTTCCAGGAGCCGATGGTGTCGCTTAACCCTCTGCACAGCCTGGAAAAACAGCTCTATGAAGTGCTCTCCCTGCACCGTGGGATGCGCAAAGAGGCCGCGCGGGGAGAAATTCTGGATTGTCTTGAACGCACAGGCATACGCAATGCGGCCAAACGGCTGAATGATTTTCCGCATCAGCTCTCCGGCGGCGAACGCCAGCGCGTGATGATCGCCATGGCGCTGCTGACGCGCCCCGAGCTGTTGATTGCCGACGAACCCACAACGGCGCTGGACGTGACGGTACAGGCGCAAATACTGACGCTGCTGCGGGACCTGCGTGACGAGCTGAACATGAGCCTGCTGTTTATCACGCACAACCTGAGCATTGTGAGAAAGCTGGCCGACAGCGTCGCGGTGATGCAAAACGGCCGCTGTGTTGAACAGAATGCGGCGTCCACGCTGTTGAGCGCGCCGCAACACCCCTATACGCAGCGCCTGCTCGACAGCGAACCCTCCGGCGACCCGGTTCCCCTCGACGCTGACAGCACGCCGCTGCTGCGCGTTGAGGATCTGTCCGTCTCGTTCCCGATCCGCAAAGGTATTCTGCGCCGCATTGTCGATCGCAACCCGGTGCTGAAAAACCTCCGCTTCTCGCTGCGCCCGGGCGAATCCCTCGGGCTGGTGGGCGAATCCGGCTCGGGTAAAAGCACCACCGGTCTGGCGCTGCTGCGCTTAATTGCCTCCCAGGGCGAAATCCTGTTTGACGGCATGCCGCTGCACCGCTGGAACCGGCGGCAGATGCTGCCCGTACGTCCTCGCATGCAGGTGGTCTTTCAGGATCCCAACTCCTCGCTTAACCCGCGGCTCAGCGTGTTACAGATTGTCGAAGAGGGCCTGCGCGTCCATCAGCCCGGCCTGAGCGCGCAGCAGCGCGAGCAGGAGGTCATGCGGGTAATGGTTGAAGTGGGTTTAGATCCCGAGACGCGCCACCGCTATCCTGCGGAATTTTCCGGCGGGCAGCGCCAGCGTATCGCCATTGCCCGCGCGCTGATCCTGAAACCAGAGCTGATTATTCTGGATGAACCGACGTCGTCTCTGGATAGGACCGTACAGGCGCAGATCCTGGCGCTGCTTAAAGGGCTACAGGAAAAGCACCGGCTGGCCTATATCTTTATCAGCCATGATTTGCAGGTGGTGCGGGCGTTATGCCATCAGGTGATTGTGTTGCGACAGGGAGAGGTGGTCGAGCAGGGAGAGTGCCAGCGCGTATTTAGCGCGCCATCGCAGCGCTACACGCGCCAGCTGTTGTCGTCAGACTAGCGCTCAGAATGGATACTGGCCGGAGAAAGGCTCTGCAATAGCAACGCCAAAATTTTTCAGGCGGCAGGTGGCAGCAAACTCGTCCTGGCTTTTCACAAACAGGCACGGCTCCCCTTCGCATTCCAGCACGGAGCTGTCCACTTCGATATCCGTCAGGGCCTGACTGAGACGCTCCATCACCCGCCATGCATTTTCATCGCTCGGGCTCAGCAGCTTGAGCGCCACCAGGCAGTTTTCACAGCCCGCGACGTTTTGCGGAATCGGTTCAACTTTCGAACCAGCAAAACCCGCCGACCAGCGATAGCTCTGGGGCAAGCGATGGACAATAGAAAGTTGTAATGTATTCACGTTCGTTCCCCGGAAGCAAAATTTACTTCACAATTTATTTACATTTATAGTAACACATCATCGCCAGCCTGCACTATTCAGCACTTTTTTATCGGTATTCAGGCTCGCGTCGGCGCTATATGTACCCGTTTCTGCGATCTAACTCAACCTTTTTGAATACAATGATGTGACTTTTTACACAAATAGATTTTACATAAAATAAACAAACACGGCATAAACGAACGGGGGTTTGGTTGATATGCATCAACAAAAAAGGCCCTGCCGGGCCTTCTCTGTGTTTTAGTGGGCCGCTTTTCGCGGTCGACTGGCGTAAAGATAGAAGAGTATCGAGCTGGTTGCGCAAAACGCCATCGCCCACAGCATGGGCCATGCCGTCGTAAAGGTGGCCATCGAAAGCAACGCGCCAACGATAGCGCCGATGCCGAAGCGGAACGTCCCCGCCAGGGAAGAGGCGGTCCCCGCCATGTGCGGGAACTCATCCAGAATCACCGCCATCGCATTGGACGACACCATCGACACGCAGCCGACAAAGGCCGCTACGCCGACCACCAGCGCCCAGAAGCCCACGCCCAGAAACGCGCTCACCACCAGCCAGATCGCCATCACAAACTGGATCCACAGCCCCGCGCGAAACATGTTCAGCGCCCCCACCCGCCGGACAAAGCGGCTGTTGATGATGGTCATGATGAACAGGAAGACGATATTAATCGCAAAGTAATAGCCGAAGTGCTGCGGCGACACGTGGTTAAGCTCGATGTAGACAAACGGCCCGGCGCTCAGGAAGGAGAACATTCCGGCGAAGCTGAACCCGCTTGCCAGCATATAGCTGAGCACGCGCTTGTGGCGAAACAGCGAGGCAAAGTTGCCGATGGTGGTACGGATGTGAAACTTCTGGCGGCGCTCGACGGGAAGCGTTTCATCTATAAAGAAGAAGATCATTGCCGAGGCCAGCAGCGCGGCCAGGGCCAGGATCCAGAAAATCACATGCCAGCTGAACCACACCAGCACCGCACCACCCGCCATTGGGGCCACCAGCGGCGCAATCGTCGTCACCAGCATGACAAACGACATCATGCGGGAGAACTCTTCCTTCGGGTAGATATCGCGCATCAGGGCGTTAATCACCACGCTTGCCGCTGCCGCCGCCAGACCGTGGAAGAAGCGCATGATGATCAGATGATCGATGGTCTGGGCCAGCGCGCAGGCAACCGCTGCGGCCGCAAAGACCAGCGTCCCGCCCAGAATGACGGGCTTGCGTCCAAGGCTGTCCGCCATCGGGCCATAAAACAGCTGGCCGAGGGCAAAGCCGAGAATATAGGTGCTGAGCGTCATCTGCGCGCTGCCCGCCGGGACGCCAAACTGCGCGGAAATGACCGGCAGCGCGGGCAGGTACATATCAATAGACAGCGGCATCAGCATGGCCAGCAGGCCAAGAATGAAGACGATTTTGAACGACGAGTGTGGCCTGGTGGTCACAGAGTTCTCCTGAAATTAGTGCGAAGGCAGACCGACGCTGGCGATCTCTTCTTCCGTTAACGGACGGTATTCGCCTGGCGCAAGGTCGGGATCGAGTTCAATCGCACCAATCCGTTCGCGATGCAGGCCTACAACGTGGTTCCCCACCGCGGCAAACATACGTTTCACCTGATGGTAGCGCCCTTCGCTGATGGTCAGACGGACCACCGTCGGGGTGATGACTTCAAGCACCGCCGGTTTAGTCAGATCTTTTTCATTATGCAGCTGCACGCCTTTCGCGAAGTGCTCTGCCGTGTCATCCGACACCGGTGACTCCAGCGTCACGAGATAGGTTTTCTCGCAGTGGTGGCGTGGAGAGGTGATGCGGTGCGACCACTGACCGTCGTCGGTCATCAGCACCAGACCGGTGGTGTCGATATCGAGGCGGCCTGCGGCATGCAGCTTGTGCGCCACCGGTTCGTCGAGGAAATAGAGCACCGTCGGGTGATCCGGATCGTCCGTTGAGCAGACGTAGCCTTCCGGCTTATTGAGCATGAAGTAGCGAGGACCGTGCTGCTGGGTCAGCGGATTGCCGTCATACTCCACCTGATGGTCAGGTTGCAGTTTGAACGCGCTGTCTCTCACAATGTCGCCATCCACGGTAACGCGGCTGGCGCGAATTTCGCGCCCGGCAATAGCGCGGCTTACGCCGAGTTGCTGAGCGATAAACTTATCAAGTCGCATGAAATCTTTTTAGCCTTAATGGTGCAGGAAGTCGGACAACAGGTCCGAAAATAGAAGCAGTCTGGAACGGTTCAGTATAATGGTCTGGTTGCGCCACTCAAGGGAAAAAGTTTCGTGGCATACTATCTATACCCTAAATAATTCGAGTTGCATGAAGGCGGCAAAGGAGTGAATCCCCGGGAGCTTACATAAGTAAGTGACCGGGGTGAACGAGTGCAGCCAACGCACAGGCAACTTGAAGTATGACGGGTATATGTGCGGAATAACAAAACCGAGACCCCATGACTTTTACACTTCGTCCCTATCAGCAGGAAGCCGTTGACGCCACCCTCGCCTGGTTCCGTAAACATCGCGAGCCGGCGGCGATTGTGCTCCCGACCGGTGCAGGCAAAAGCCTGGTCATTGCCGAACTGGCGCGTCTGGCCCGTGGCCGCGTGCTGGTGCTGGCGCACGTTAAAGAGCTCGTCGCGCAAAACCATGCCAAGTATTGTGCACTTGGACTGGAAGCCGACATTTTCGCCGCCGGTCTAAAGCGTAAAGAGAGCCACGGCAAGGTGGTGTTTGGCAGCGTGCAGTCGGTGGCCCGCAATCTGGATCTGTTTCGCAGCGAATTTTCGCTGCTGATTGTCGACGAGTGTCACCGCATCAGCGATGACGACGACAGCCAGTATCAGCAAATCCTGACGCACCTGAAAGACGTGAACCCTCACCTGCGCCTGCTGGGCCTGACGGCGACCCCGTTTCGTCTGGGTAAAGGCTGGATCTATCGTTACCATTATCACGGCATGGTGCGCGGCGATGACAAGGCCCTGTTTAGCGACTGCATCTACGAGCTTCCGCTGCGCTACATGATTAAACATGGCTACCTGACGCCACCTGAACGGCTGGATATGCCGGTGGTGCAGTACGATTTCAGCCGCCTGCAGGCGCAGAGCAACGGGTTATTCAGCGAAGCGGATCTTAACCAGGAGCTGAAAAAGCAAAAGCGCATTACGCCGCATATCATCAGCCAGATTGAGGAGTTCGCCGCGACGCGCAAAGGGGTGATGATCTTTGCCGCCACCGTTGAGCACGCGCGCGAAATCACCGGGTTACTGCCCTCCGGCGACGCGGCGCTCATCACCGGCGAGACGCCCGGCCCCGAGCGCGACCGCCTGATTGAGGCCTTTAAAGCCCAGCGGTTCCGCTATCTGGTTAACGTGTCGGTGTTGACCACCGGCTTTGACGCCCCGCACGTCGACCTGATCGCTATCTTGCGCCCGACCGAATCGGTCAGTCTGTATCAGCAAATTGTTGGCCGCGGTCTGCGTCTGGCGCCGGGGAAAACCGACTGCCTGATTCTGGATTATGCCGGTAACCCGCACGATCTCTATACGCCTGAGGTCGGCGCGCCAAAAGGAAAAAGCGACAACGTGCCCGTGCAGGTCTTTTGCTCTGCCTGCGGGTTTGCCAACACCTTCTGGGGCAAAACCACCGCCGACGGCACGCTGATCGAACATTTTGGCCGCCGCTGTCAGGGCTGGTTTGAGGATGATGAAGGGCATCGCGAGCAGTGCGATTTTCGTTTCCGCTTCAAAAACTGCCCGCAGTGCAACGCCGAAAATGACATTGCCGCTCGCCGCTGTCGGGAGTGCGACACGGTGCTGGTTGACCCGGACGACATGCTGAAAGCGGCGCTAAAGCTGAAAGATGCGCTGGTGCTGCGCTGTTCCGGCATGGCGCTGCAGCCCGGCGCCGATGAAAAAGGCGAATGGCTGAAAATCACCTATTACGACGAGGACGGGGCGGACGTCAGCGAGCGCTTCCGGGTCCAGACGCCTGCCCAGCGAACGGCCTTCGAACAGCTGTTTATTCGCCCGCACACCCGCACCCCGGGCGTGCCCCTGCGCTGGATCACCGTGGCCGATATCGTGCGCCAGCAGGTGTTGTTGCGCTATCCGGATTTTGTCGTCGCCCGTAAGAAAGGCCAGTACTGGCAGGTGCGCGAGAAGCTCTTTGACTACGAAGGTCGCTTCCGTCGCGCCAACGAATTGCGCGGTTAGCGGGACTTTTCATTGATGTGAGGGGCATTTGAGTATAAAATGCCGCCCGCTTCACATCCGTGAGGCAGAACACTCACCTGCTGCTGGGTCGCCTGTAGTAGGGTTTTAAATACAGAGAGAAATCAATGTTCACTATCGAAGCAGAAGTACGTAACGTGCAGGGTAAGGGTGCGAGCCGCCGCCTGCGTACCGCTAACAAGTTCCCGGCTATCGTTTACGGTGGCGAAGCTGCTCCAGTTGCAATCGAACTGGATCACGACAAACTGTGGAACCTGCAGACCAAAGCTGAATTCTACAGCGAAGTTCTGACCATCGTTGTTGGCGGTAAAGAAGAAAAAGTGAAAGTTCAGGCTGTTCAGCGTCACGCGTTCAAGCCAAAACTGACTCACATCGACTTCGTTCGCGCGTAATCGCAAACCTGTCGAAAAAAACCCCGCTTCTGCGGGGTTTTTTGTGCCTGCTATTTACCGCCCGAGGTGCGGCGCTGAAGCTGATCGCGCAGATTCGGCGGCGTACCTTTAATGGTCAGCGTATCGGTGGCCGGATCCCAGAAGATACGTTCCCCCAGCAGCATCGCATCAAAGTTGATGGTTAACCCGCCGCCGCTGCCGGCAAACTTGGTTAACTGACGCAGCGTGCTGCGATCCGCCGGGAAGCTCTCTTCAAGCTCATAGCCCTTCTCTGCGGTAAATTCCTGGAAGCTGACTTCGCTGACGCCCGCCAGCTCTTTTGACAGCGACTCCAGCTCAATCTCTTCCCCAGCCTGCAGCTGTTCGTTGCAGTAGCTGTAAACCTGCTGGCGCACCGTCTGGCGCTCAGATTTATCAAGCTGCGCTTCGGCTGTGAAATCGTCAACCGCCTGGAGCAGCCCTTTGTTCTGCGCTTTGGCGTTAAGCCCTTCACTGGCACCGAGGAAGTCCATGAAGAAATCCGCCACTTTGCGGCCCACGCGTCCCTTCAGGAAAGTCAGGTAGCGGGTCGACTCCGGGTTGGTTTCCCACTCGGTCAAATCAATACGCGCCACGATATCCGCATGGTTAATGTCCAGATAGTGCGTCGAGCTGATATCCAGCTGCTCGTTCACGCGCATGCTGCTTAAGTTATTCAGCACGGTAACCAGCAGGTACTCGACCGCCAGATAGCGGTAGTGGCAGAACAGCACGATCCCGCCGTCGGCGAACGGATATTTCGCCAGCTCATCGCGCAGACGCCCGGTTGCCGCACGGCTAAACGCCAGGAAATCCTCTTCACCCTGGCGCTGCAGGCGCAGGCTATCGGCCAGTTCACTCTCTTCGCTGAACAGCCCATAGGCTTTATTTTTGGCGCTGTAGACGCGATGCAGCTCTGCCATCATCTCCACAACGGTCGCCGTGGGTTCCAGTAACGAATCGCGCAGCACCACTTCAAGGGTTTGCTCATCGCGCTTGATAAGCTGGTGCAGGGCAATCTGGTTGATTTCCAGACTCATGATAAACTCTCCTTTTAGACCGGGCGGTATTCAACCACCACCAGGACATGTGTGCAACAACAGATAAAAAAGGGGAAAAAAAGCTGTTGCTACGGTAATATGTTGCCCTTTCATCAACAAACTGATTTTGATTTATGCCACAACATTCCCGCTACAGTGATGAACACGTTGAACAACTGCTCAGTGAGCTGGTCAACGTACTGGAAAAACATAAAACGCCGACCGATCTCTCCCTGATGGTTTTGGGAAATATGGTCACCAACCTGATTAACACCAGCGTTGCTCCGGCTCAGCGTCAGGCGATCGCAAAATCTTTCGCCCAGGCTTTACAGTCGTCCGTCAGCAACGACCCGGCCCATTAAGGGATACGAACAACAGTTTATGGTGACGAATCGTCAGCGCTACCGTGAAAAAGTCTCCCAGATGGTCAGCTGGGGGCACTGGTTTGCCCTGTTCAACATTCTGCTGGCGACGGTCATTGGCTGTCGTTATCTGTTTGTCGCAGACTGGCCAACAACGCTCACCGGGCGTATCTACTCCTGGATAAGCGTTGTCGGTCACTTTAGCTTTTTGGTTTTCGCCACCTATCTGCTGATCCTGTTCCCCCTGACGTTTATCGTCATGTCGCAGCGTCTGATGCGATTCTTGTCCGCCATCCTTGCGACGGTGGGAATGACGCTGCTGCTTATCGACAGTGAAGTGTTCACCCGCTTCCACCTGCATCTCAACCCCATCGTCTGGGAGCTGGTGATTAACCCCGACCAGAACGAAACGGCCCGCGACTGGCAGCTGATGTTTATCAGCGTCCCGGTGATCCTGTTGATTGAGATGCTGTTTGCCACCTGGAGCTGGCAAAAACTGCGTAGCCTGACCCGCCGACGCCACTACGCGAAGCCCGTCGCCGCGCTCTTCTTCGTCTCCTTTATCAGTTCGCACATCATGTATATCTGGGCGGATGCGAACTTCTATCGTCCTATTACCATGCAGCGCGCGAACCTGCCGCTCTCGTACCCGATGACGGCCCGTCGCTTCCTCGAGAAACATGGCCTGCTTGATGCGCAGGAGTACCAGCGCCGCCTTATCGAGCAGGGTAACCCAGAAGCCGTCAGCGTGCAGTATCCGCTGAGCGACCTGCGCTATCGCGATATGGGCCGCGGGCAAAACGTCCTGCTCATCACCGTCGACGGCCTGAACTATTCCCGTTATGAGAAGCAGATGCCAGCCCTGGCCAATTTCGCGAGTCAAAACGTCACGTTTACTCAGCACATGAGCTCCGGTAACACAACCGACGCGGGCATCTTTGGCCTCTTCTATGGCATTTCAGCCGGATACATGGACGGCGTACTCTCTACCCGCACGCCTGCGGCGCTGATCACCGGGCTGAATCAGCAGGGCTATCAGTTAGGGTTGTTCTCATCCGATGGCTTTAACAGCCCGCTCTACCGCCAGGCGCTGCTGTCTGATTTCTCACTGCCGGCGGCACAGAATCAGTCCGATGCGCAGACCGCCAGCCAATGGATAAACTGGCTGCAGCGCTATGCCCAGGAAGATAACCGCTGGTTCTCATGGGTTGCCTTTAACGGCACAACGCTTGCTAACAGCAACAAGAGTGATTTCGCGCGCCGCTACGGCCGCGCGGCGGGTGATGTTGATGCGCAGATTGCCCGCGTGCTTGACGCGCTACGTGAGTCCGGCAAGCTGGACAACACCGTGGTGATCGTGACGGCAGGCCATGGCGTCCCGTTAGGTGACGAGACGAAGAGCATGAGCTGGTCACGCCCTAACCTGCAGGTTCCGCTGGTCATCCACTGGCCGGGCACCCCGGCGCAGCGCATCACTATGCTTACCGAGCATAAAGATGTGATGACCACCCTGATGCAACGCCTGCTGCACGTCAGCACGCCAGCAAACGAGTATTCGCAGGGCCAGGATCTCTTCAGCGCCGCGCGCCGCCATAACTGGGTTACGGCAGCAGGGAATAATACGCTGGTGGTGACCACGCCGAAGCTGACGCTGGTGCTGAACAGCAACGGGAATTATCAGACGTATAACCTGCAGGGTGAGCGGCTAAAAGACCAGAAACCGCAGCTGAGCCTGCTGCTGCAGGTCCTGACGGATGAGAAGCGTTTTGTCGCTAACTGATTAATAATAAACCAGTTAGCGACGGATTTCCTTGCATTCAAAACGGAATCGAGTAGTATTCTTTCTATGCGTCGGCACGTAGCGCAGCCTGGTAGCGCACCGTCATGGGGTGTCGGGGGTCGGAGGTTCAAATCCTCTCGTGCCGACCAAAAACACATTGAAAACCAGCCTCTTATGGCTGGTTTTTTATTTCGCCTCGTCCGGCGTTTTGCGCAGGTACACAAGCGTTACCAGACAAATCACCGCCCCGGCATAAAACGTATATTCCGCCCCAAACGTTTCCCAGATGGCTCCTGCCCCCAGGCTGGCGACTAACAATCCCACGCCGCTGACCAGACTAAAAATGCCGTAGGCGGTACCGCGCAGATCCGCAGGCGCCGTTTTTGCGATCATTGCCGCCAGCAGCCCCTGCGTCATCCCCATATGCACTCCCCAAAGCGCAACGCCCAGAAGCATTCCAGCCCAGTGGGTGCTCAGCGCCAGCACAATATCTGCTCCAATCAGCATCACCAGACCCCACTGCAGTAGCCGGGTGTGGCTCATCCGGTCCGATAACTTGCCAAACGGATAGGCAGAGAGGAAATAGAGCAGATTCATGGCCACCATCACCAGCGGGATCAGCGCCAGCGGCACCCCCGACTGCTGTGCGCGCAGGACAAGAAAGGCTTCACTGAAGCGTGCGAGCGTGAAGATGGCCCCCAGACCAATCACCCACCAGCAGCCTTTCCCGAGACGCCTGAGGTTCTCTTTTTTGATGGGGTTCGTGCGTTTATGTTCGACGGGCGTTTTCGGCTCATGCAGGCCGAAGAAAAGCAGCGCCACGGCGAGCACGCCGGGTATCACCGCGATCCAGAAAATCGTGCGGAAATCATCGTTCCACAGCAGCATCAATCCTACGGCCAGCAGCGGCCCGAGAAATGCGCCGATGGTGTCCATCGACTGACGCAGCCCAAAGGCCGCGCCGCGAAGTTCCGGCGGCGTAACGTCAGCAACCAGCGCATCGCGCGGCGCTCCCCGGATCCCCTTCCCGACCCGGTCGATTAAGCGTGCTCCCAGAATCATGCCGGAAGAAGAGGCGATAGCGAACAACGGTTTACTCAACGCGCCAAGACCGTAGCCCAGAACCGCCAGCCCTTTACGCTTGCCCAGATAGTCACTGATGGCGCCGGAAAACACCTTGATAAACAGCGCAGTGGCCTCAGCCAGGCCTTCAATCAAACCAATGAAAATGACGCTGGCGCCCAGCGTCGTGACCATAAACAATGGCAGCAGGCTGTGAATGATCTCCGAAGAGATATCCATCAACATACTTACTCCACCGACCACCCAGACACCTTTTGGGATCTGGCGGAGCGTGGCAAACCGGGATTGCATTAAGCCTCTCCTGCTTTCTGTAAACAAAGGTGCTCTCAACAGAATATCCTGGAAAGGCGAATAAAAATTATCAGGCATAAAAAAAGCCACCCCGCAGGATGGCTCAGTTATCGCAAATCGGTGCTTAGTGCTTCTCACGTCCGCCCAGGAAAAAAATACCCAGCGGTATAGCCAGCAGAACGGTGAATACCAGACTGTAGACAAAGATCATCGCCGACTGCAGGACGTACATGCTGGTTGTCCAGGCAGAGAGAGGAATGTTGTACTGTTCGATGACGCCAACAATCGTGGCACGCCCCACGCACGCGGCAGCAATCATAAACACGACCAGCAGCGCCAGGAGGAACTTGCGGCCTTCAGGCGTTTTCAGTTTTGCACGAACCATCTCTCTTCCCTTTTACAGATGAATAACATTATATAGAGTCTAAAATAACACAAACGCCTGTCAGACTCCACGCCAGTACAAACAACTGCATAAATAACAAATAGCTGGTTTATTACGCTGTATATATTGAAAATGTAAGTAAATAACACCAATCATTCACGGTCGCTATGTTAACCTGTGCAAGATCGTTTTGACATAAAGGAATGACAATGAAAAACGCACCTAAATTTGCCATCGCACTCATCGCAGCCGCGTGTGTCAGCACCAGCGCTTTCGCCAGCGAAACACCTAAAGCGCAGCCGCTGGAAAAAGTCGCCCCGTATCCGAAAGCGGATAAAGGGATGACGCGTCAGGTGATTCAGCTTCCGGTTCAGCAGGATGAAGCGAACTACAAAGTGGAGCTGTTAATTGGCAAGACGCTGGAAGTGGACTGCAACCAGCATCGTCTGGGTGGTCAGCTGGAAAGCAAAACGCTGGAAGGCTGGGGTTACGACTACTACGTCTTTGATAAAGTCACCTCTCCAGTCTCCACCATGATGGCCTGCCCGGATGGCAAGAAAGAGAAGAAATTTGTGACCGCCTATCTGGGCGACAACAGCCTGCTGCGCTACAACAGCAAGTTGCCGATCGTGGTTTATACGCCTGAAAATGTGGAAGTGAAGTATCGCGTGTGGAAGGCTGAAGAGAAGATTGAGCAGGCTGTCGTACGTTGAAATTAAGTCGGGTGGCGGCTTCGCCTTACCCGACCTACAAAACAACACCGACCATAGGCCGGGTAGGCGTCAGCGCCACCCGGCTTTTTTACCTTACAGCGCGATATCCGCAACCGGTTTGTTTTCCGGCTGAGGCTTCAGCTCCGCTTTTGGCGCAGCATCCGCAGCCTGCGGTTTGATGTACTGCAGCTGCAGTACGCGGCTGGTGTATTCCAGCTCCTGCTCCGTCGCGCTCACGTTACCGTTCAGCTTCGTGCCGTAGGATGGAATAATGGTCTTCAGCTTCGCCTGCCATTCCGGACTGGCGACTTTATCTTTAAACACTTTTTCCATCAGGTGCAGCATGATTGGCGCAGCGGTAGACGCACCCGGTGACGCACCCAGCAGCGCGGCGATGGTGCCGTCCTTATCGCTCACCACTTCGGTGCCCAGACGCAGCACGCCACCCTCTTTCGGATCGCGCTTGATGATCTGCACGCGCTGACCCGCCTGCCACAGACGCCAGTCTTCTTTCTTCGCCTCAGGATAGTACTCTTTCAGCGCTTCGAAACGGTCGTCGTCAGAGAGCATCACCTGGCTAATCAGGTATTTCACCAGATCGAAGTTATCCAGCCCCACATCCATCATCGGCTTGACGTTAGAGGTGGTGGTTGCGCTCAGCAGATCCCACAGGGAGCCGTTTTTCAGGAATTTAGTGGAGAAGGTCGCGAACGGGCCAAACAGCACCACGCGTTTGCCGTCAAGCATGCGGGTATCGATGTGCGGAACAGACATTGGCGGCGCGCCCACGGAAGCCTGACCGTACACTTTTGCCAGATGACGATTCACCACTTCCGGGTTATCGGACACCAGGAACTGACCGCCCACCGGGAAGCCCGCGTAGTCGTCCGCCTCCGGAATGCCGGACTCCTGCAGCAGTTTCAGCGCGGCACCGCCCGCACCGATAAAGACAAACTTCGCCTTGATGACGTGCTCGGCTTCGTTGTTTTTCAGATCGGCAACGGTCACGCTCCAGCTGTTATCCGCGTTGCGCTTGAAACCGCGCACTTCGGTGCTGAGCTGCAGGTTGAAGTTCTCTTTTTTCTTCAGTGACGTCACCAGCTGACGGGTAATTTCACCGTAGTTGACGTCGGTACCAATTTCGGTACGGGTCGCCGCCACTTTCTGGTTCGGGTCACGACCTTCCATGACCAGCGGAGCCCACTCTTTAATCTGCGCGTGGTCTTCAGAGTATTTCATCCCGCGGAACAGCGTGCTCTGCTGCAGTGCGGCGTAGCGCGCGCGCAGGAAGTTGACGTTCTGCTCGCCCCACACAAAGCTCATGTGCGGTACGGTGTTGATGAAAGAGTGCGGGTCGTGCAATACGCCGCTGTTGACCTGGTGAGACCAGAACTGGCGAGATACCTGGAACGCCTCGTTGATCTCTACCGCCTTCTCGATACTAATGGAACCGTCCTTTTTCTGCGGCGTATAGTTCAGTTCCATGAGTGCCGAATGGCCGGTACCGGCGTTGTTCCAGCCGTTCGAACTCTCCTGCGCCACGCCATCAAGGCGCTCGACCATGGTCATTGACCAGTCCGGCTGCAGTTCTTGCAGATAGGTTCCCAGCGTGGCGCTCATGATACCGCCACCGATTAAAAGGACGTCCGTTTCCTGCTCTTTTGGTGCGTCAGCTTTCGCCGCCATGGAGACGGTGTTAAGCCCCACGACCAGAGAAAAGAGCATGGCAGTCATTTTTTTCATAATTTATGCCTTCGTGTAAAAGTGCTTGATGCGTGGAAATTGCAGGTGAAACAAGCTGCGGGGGCACGGTAACAACTTTTAAATATTGTTTAAAGGTTACGAAATTATTGTAATTGTGAAATTTAATGATGGATTGTTTGTGAGGAATTATCGAAGCGTCTGGTAAAGCGCGGTTTAACTGGCTAGTATGTTGCGTTTTGTGATCGCGCGCACGGAAGCCTGCCCTAACCAGCGAAACGTTATGTCCCTACCCCATTCTGCTGTCTCTCCCGAAAACCGTGTCGCCAGCGTGCTGCGTTCCCCTAAGCAGCTGACGCGTGAAACGCTGGCTGGCGTGATTACCGCCCTGGCGCTGATCCCCGAGGTCATCTCATTTTCCGTTGTGGCGGGCGTTGACCCGAAGGTCAGCCTGATCGCTTCCGTGGTGCTGTGTCTTGCCCTGTCTGTACTGGGCGGTCGCCCGGCGATGGTCACGGCCGCGGCCGGTTCCGTGGCGCTGGTTATTGGGCCCATGGTGCATCAGCACGGCGTACAGTACATTCTTCCCGCCGTGCTCATGGCTGGCGTAATTCAGATTCTGTTTGGCGTGCTGGGCATGGCAAGGCTGATGCGCTTTATTCCCCAGTCGGTCATGACCGGGTTTGTTAACGCCCTCGGCATTTTGATCTTCTTAGCTCAGGTTCCGCATTTCTGGAGCCGAAGCCCGCTGATTGTAGGCCTGTTCGTGCTGACGGTGCTGATCGTGCTGTGGGTGCCGCGCTATATCAAAAGCATCCCTTCCCCGCTGATTGCGATTGTGCTGTTAACCTTGTTTACCGTTTCAACCGGGCAAAACCTGCCGACCGTGGGCGATGAAGGCGCCATGAGCGGCGGCTTGCCGGGTCTTAGCGAACTTCTGGTCCCCCTCAATTTACAGACGCTGAGCATAATCTGGCCGTGCGCGTTGAGCATCGCGTTTGTCGGCCTGCTGGAATCTCTGCTGACCGCAAAGCTGGTGGATGAGCTGACCGCGACGCCGTCAAGTAAACGCCGCGAAAGCATTGGATTAGGCGTCGGCAATATCCTGGCCGGATTTTACGGTGGTATTGCGGGCTGCGCGATGATCGGACAAACCATCGTTAACGTGGAGATGGGGAAAGGCCGAAGCCGCATTTCAACCTTCGCTGCGGGCATCGTGCTGCTGATCCTGGTGACGGCGCTCAGCGACGTGATGGCCAACATCCCGATGGCGGTGCTGGCGGGCATTATGGCCATCGTCGCCGTTAAAACCTTCAGCTGGCACAGCCTTCAGCCGGCCAGGCTGAAAACGGCCCCGATTGCAGAAACGGTCGTCATGCTGGTGACCGTTGCCGCCACGGTATCAACCGGCAATCTGGCGATTGGCGTGCTGGGCGGGATTATCGTCATGGTGCTGCTTCCCGCCCGCATTAAGCGTCGGCTTAAAGCAGAAAAATCGTCGCCAGCCCAAGAAAAATAAAGAAACCGCCGGTATCGGTGATGGCGGTGATCATCACGCTCGACCCCACCGCGGGGTCGCGCCCCAGTTTGGTCATGGTCAACGGGATAATAACGCCCATCATCGATGCCACGAGCAGATTCAGCACCATCGCCAGCATCATCACACCGCCTAGCGCCATATCGTCATACAGCCACCAGGTGATGCCGCCCATAATGCCGCCCCACACCAGGCCGTTGATCAGCGCCACGCCCATCTCTCTGAAGATCAGAAAGGCGAAGTTGCCGGGCTGAATATTTTCCAGCGCCAGCGCGCGGACGATCATGGTAATGGTCTGGTTTCCGGTGTTGC
The DNA here is from genome assembly GCF_000805795.1 of Enterobacter sp. FB. Classification (NCBI taxonomy): domain Bacteria; kingdom Pseudomonadati; phylum Pseudomonadota; class Gammaproteobacteria; order Enterobacterales; family Enterobacteriaceae; genus Enterobacter; species Enterobacter sp. FB. The sequence continues at coordinate 2,362,287 of NZ_JSZC01000013.1, forward strand.
CGCCAATCCCGGCCACAATCGGCATCAGCGAGGCCAGCGCCACCAGCTGCGAAATGGTGTGTTCAAAGCCGTCAATCACGCGGGAGGCGATGAACGCGGTACAGAGGTTAATGGCCAGCCACGCCCAGCGCGTTTTCACCGCCTTGCCGACGGAAGCATGGACGTCATCTTCCGCGCTGATCCCCCCCAGCGCACGCAGATCGTTATCGGTTTCTTCATAAACGACGTCAAGGATCTCGTCGATGGTCAGACGCCCCATCAGTTTGCCGACGGAGTCCACGACGGCGGCACTCACCAGGTCATCACGTTCGAAGGTACGCGCCGCTTTTTCCGCATCGTCCTCCGGGGAGAAGACCATCGGCTCGTTTTCCATCACCTCGCTCACCTTCCGCTGGGTGCTGTTGAGCAGGATGGTTTTCAGCTCCAGTTCGCCGAGGAGGGTTTTATCCCGGGAGGTGACAAACAGCTTATCGGTGTTATCCGGCATTTTGCCCAGGCGGCGCAAATAGCGCTGCACGGTGCCGAGCGTCACGTCCGGGCGCACCGTGATAACGCCGAACTCCATAATCGCGCCGACGCTGTTTTTCTCGTAATGCATCACCTGACGCACGCGCGCGCGTTCATCGGCAGGCAGTGACGCCAGCAGGCGGCCGGTCAGGTTTCGCGGCAGGTGTTGAACCAGGTAAATCTGTTCGTCGATATCCAGCGTTTGCAGGGCGTCGAGGATGTCCCGATCGCTCATCTCGTCGATCAGGTCGTCCCAGACGTTTTCCGAGGCCTCAAGCAGCACCTGTCCGCGCTCGTGATCCTGCACCAGCCGCCACAGGGCGTGACGCTCTTCCGAGGGAAGCGCTTCCAGGGTGTCCGCCAGATCCGGCGGCGGGAGATGAGCAACCAGCGCACCTACCTCAGCAATATCGTCGGCTAACGTGCCGACATCATATTGCTCAGCCAGGGTCAGTTTGCCTAATAGCGTAGACGTGACCGCTTTATCGGTCGTGAGAAGCCAGATCAGTCGCGCACGTTCCTGGTCACGCTGCCTGGCGCTGTTTTTCTTTAATACCGACATCAATCATAAATCCATGAAATAAGTTGGTATTAAGCATAGCGCGAGGATATGTAAATAAGAATAAACAACGGGCCGGGAAGGAGAAAAAAGCGGCATATCGTGCAAATCATCGTGCCCGGCGGCGCTACGCTTGCACGGGCCTACAAAATCCCAGGCCGGGTAAGGCGAAGCCGCCACCCGGCACACGGGCATCAGGCCGTGCGCGCCACCGCGTCACGCGAGGCCGCATCGCGCGCTTCACCGGTCAGCTCGCTCAGCCTGCCGTCGCGCATCTCCAGCAAGCGGTCAGCGTGAATAAAGTAATGATCGTCGTGGCTGATGGCGAAAATGGTTTTGCCCATCTCCTGCATCAGCGGCAGCAGCACCTGATAAAACTCGCGGCGGAAGTGCGGGTCCTGATCCGCCGCCCACTCGTCGAGCAGAATGATGTCACGCTCTTCCGCCAGCGCCAGCAGCAGCGCCACGCGTTTTTTCTGCCCTTTGGAGAGTTTGAGGTTAAGGATCTTGCCGTCCTGAAGTTCCAGCTTGTGCGACATCTGCAGGTGCGCCAGCCATTTTTCCACCAGCGCAGGATTGGCCTGCTGCCCTTCCGGCCCCAGCAGCCGATCAAACAGCCAGACGTCGGTGAACACCGCTGAGAAAAGCTTGCGGTAATCCTCGGGCTTCTCCGCGCTCAGCGCTCTGCCATCCAGTAAAATCTCGCCCGACTGAGGCTGGTAAAGGCCAGTGAGCAGCATCGCCAGCGTCGATTTACCGCTGCCGTTGCCGCCAATCAGGAACAGCAGCTCGCCGCGACGGATCGTCAGATTGAGCGGCCCCACGGAGAAGGCGCTGTCCTGATAACGGAACGTGACGTTACGCAGCTCGAGCGTCTGCCAGTTCGGGAAGGCCTGCGGGCGCGGGAATTCGGCCTTAAACGGCGCGAGATCGAATTTTTTGAGTTTATTAAAGGCCACCTGCGCACTCAGCAAGGTGGGCAATGCGCCGACCGCCGAGAGCAGCGGCGTGCGCAAAAACAGCAGCGTCAGTGAGTAGGTTGCCGCGACGTTGGTATCCGCCCAGCCCAGGCTGTTCGCCATCCAGAACACCAGGCCAATGGCGCCCAGCATCATAATGTTTGACCAGTTCACCGCGCTCAGGTGGAAGGTATCGGCGCGAATGATGTGATGCCGGTATTCGCGCGCGTCCGGAATATAGAGATGGTTAAAGATATACTCGGCGCGCTCGCGGTTCAGGGTGAGCTCTTTGCGACCTTCCAGTACCGTCTGGTAATCGTTATAGAGCTTATCTTCGGTTTCGCGCAGGACCGCCATGTGTTTATAAACGCGGGACACCAGCACAAAACCGCCCCAGATGGTGATGGCAATCCACAGCGCAGTCACCGCCAGCATTTTGCTGGAGAGCCAGGCGAGATAGGCCGCCGAGCCGAAGGTCAGAATGATCCCCTGCACCAGCTCCGGCAGACGAACGAACGCGATAGTAATGGCGCGAACGTCGCTGGTCAGCCCCGCCAGCAGGGAGGCGCTGCCGAGCTGCTCGACGCGCTCGACCTGAGTGTCCAGGATGCGCTTGATAAACTCGCTGCGCAAACGAAAAACGAAATGGTGCCCGAGCGCGGTCAGCGCCAGCTGGGAACCGAGCGTAACCGCCATCAACAGAAGCAGCAGGCCGAGAAACTCCGGCAATACGGAGAGCGAAGTGTCGACCATTTCAATCAACCGCACGTTAATAAACGCGATCAGGCCAATACCCAGCGCGGCGCTGGCCAGGCTTAACGCCATGACGGCGACGAAGGGCCAGCGGTACTGACGCCAGACGAGGAGAAGTAGTTGCATGCAGGCAATCCGGACAATAAAAATCAGCCAGCAGTGTAAACTGCCCTGCGCGGACATCAAGAATAATTCTTATTTTAGTTTACTGTACCCCGCCTGACGGAAGGTCAGATTAAAGCGGTACTCGCCCGTGAGGGGGTGAACGCCGGGTTTCAGCGGCTGAATGCCGTGATAGTAAAGCCGCGATTCCCTGCCCCACACCACCACATCGCCATGTTCCAGCATGATACGTTTGAGCGGATCGTTGCGGCGTAATCCCCCAAACTGAAAGACGGCGGGCAGGCCTAACGATACCGAAACGATAGGCGCGCGCAGATCGGGCTCATCCTTGTCCTGATGCAGCGAGAGCTTCGCACCGACAGCGTAGCGGTTGATCAGACAGGCGTCAGGACGGAAGTCAGGATAATCCGCCGCCACGGCAGCCTCGTGACAAAGTGCCTGGAAAACCGCAGGCATGGGAGGCCACGGCCGACCTGTCGTGGGATCGTTCGGAGCATACACATACCCACGTTCGTTTGTCGCCCAGCCCAGTTCGCCGCAGTTGGTCATGGCCACCGACATGGTGTAGCCGCCCGGCGTCACCATATGGCGAAACGGTGAAGCCGCTGTGACCTCTTCAATACCGGCAAGCAACGCCTCCGCACGGGAGAGAGCAAAGCGACGCAGGATCGCTGCCCCCGGCGCAAGCGGCTCCTGCCAGGGTTCAGCATCCGCAAAAAGATCGAGCATTATCCCTCCCGGCGTTTCGCCTCACGTTTTAGCAATAGCGCTTTTCGCGCCGCCCCCCAGCGATAGCCCGACAGCGCGCCGTCGTTGCGAACCACGCGATGACAGGGGATCACAATCGCCAGCGTGTTGGCCGCACAGGCTCCGGCGACGGCGCGTACCGCACTGGGCTGACCAATCGCCTGCGCCACCTGTTGGTAACTTGCCGTTTCACCGCAGGGAATTGCGCGAAGGGCCTGCCAGACGCGCTGCTGGAACGCGGTACCGCGAATATCCAGCGGCAGCGCAAGCGGTACGTCGCGGTTATCAATACTGGCAATGACCTGGTGGATCCGCTGTACGAAGGCGTCGTCCCGCGGCGCGTGCGTCGCTTTTGGAAATTGCGTGGCAAGCTCTGCGGTTAATTCAGCATCGGTGTCACCCAGCAGAATCGCGCAGATCCCCCGCTCGCTTTCGGCGACCAGACAGCGTCCTAACGAACAGTCATCGATGGCATACCGAACGGCCACCTCTCCTTTACGGTACTGCTTCGCCGTCATGCCCAACGCATCGTTGGCTTTACGATAATAGCTGCTGCTGTCGGGAAATCCCGCTGCCAGCACGGCATCGGTAATTTTGTCTCCCTGCGCAAGCGCGGTGCGCAGACGCTGACCCCTCGCCGCCTGCTGCCAGGCTTTTGGCGTCATGCCGGTCACGGATTTAAACAGGCGGTGGAAATGGAAAGGACTCATGGCAACCTGCTCCGCCAGCCTCTCCAGAGTTAGCGCAGGATCCTGCTCCAGAAGCCGGCAGGCGTGTTCCACTTTTGCCAGCTTTTGCGCCTGCGGATCGCGCTTGTCCGGCATGCAGCGCTTGCACGGACGAAAGCCCGCCTGAGCGGCGTGCCGGGCATCGGGATAAAAGCGGACATTTTTACGCAGCGCGTGGCGGGCGCGGCATGACGGACGGCAGAAAATACCGGTCGTCTGCACGGCGAAGACAAACTGATCGTCAGCGATCGGATCGCGGGCCAGCACGGCCTGCCAGCGATCCTCATCGGTAGTGAAGGTTGGGTTTTTCATGATCGGCTCCTCGTATAAGCATACATAGAGCGTGCCTGAGCGCCACCGATAAAAAACCCGCAACCTTGCTTTTTAATTTTTGTCGCTGACCAGGAAACTGTTGAACTGCGGCGAGCTCCAGGTTTTAAACCCGTCGCCCTCTTTGGTGATCATATAAACCGCCAGCCCTTCCTGACGGACCACCTCTTTGGCTTTCTCAGGGCCAAGAACCATTAATCCGGTATCCCAGGCATCCGCTTCGAGCGCGGTGGGGGCAATGACCGTCACCGAGACCAGGTTATGCGTGATGGGGCGGCCGGTCTGCGGATCAATCACGTGCGAAATACGCTTCCCGTCAAGCTCATAATAGTTGCGATAGCTTCCGGAAGTGCTGATGCCATGTCCGTTGATATCCACTATCGCCTGCACGGCATTTTGCCGATCCGTCGGTTTTTGAATCGCCACGCGCCACGGTTTATCGCTGGCGTTCATGCCCCGACTGACCAACGCGCCGCCCACGGAGACCAGATAACGGGAAATCCCCTCCTGCGCCATCAGTGCAGCAAGATGATCCGCCGCGTAGCCTTCCCCGACCGTCGACAGATCGACAAACAGATCGGGGATATCTTTTTGCAGGTACTGCTGCCCGTACTGGTTGATGACGGTCAGATGCTGTAGCCCGGTCCGGGCGCGGGCGTCATCAATGGCCGCCTGTTCGGGCGTCTTCACCGGCTGTTTATTCGGGCCAAATCCCCAGAGGTTCACCAGAGGACCGACGGTGACATCCATCGCCCCGTTGGTTTTATAACCTACGCGCATTGCCTCGGTCACGATATCGGCCATCGCCTCGCTCACCGGCCACAGAGAGGTGCTGGTTGAGAGGTTAAAGCGCATCAGCGCCGAGTCATTTTTATAGGTCGACAGCAGCTGATCGTCGGCGTCCAGCTGTGCCTGGATTTTGCCGCGAAGCTCATCCGTGCGCGTTTTATCGAGGTTCATCACGCTGACGCGCCAGAAGGTGCCCATCGTTTTGCCTTCGAGCACCGTCGCGGCAGGTGCGTCGGTTTTCGCCACGGGCGCGGGATCGTTACACGCGGTCAGGAAAAAAAGCATAGCCAGAAAGCTGGCGCGTAAAAAAGTCATGTCCATTCATTATTATCCTCATGCCAGGGCGGCAAGAGTACACCAAAACGGGTGAGTTGTGAGAATCAGAAAGGCACAAAAAAGGGGCCATCAGGCCCCTTACGTCACACGATGGCGCGATTAGAACTGGTAAACCAGGCCCAGCGCGACGATATCGTCAGTACCGATACCCGCCTGACGGGTGAATTCATTTTCATCAACCAGGTTGATTTTGTAATCCACGTAGGTGGACATGTTTTTGTTGAAGTAGTAAGTCGCACCCACATCAACATATTTCAGCAGATCCTGATCGCCGAAGTTTTCGATGTCTTTGCCTTTAGACTGCAGGTAAGCCACGGATGGACGCAGGCCGAAGTCGAACTGGTACTGAGCAACCACTTCGAAGTTCTGCGCTTTGTTAGCAAAGCCGTAAGCGGTAGTTGGGTTGCTGCCGTTAGAGGTACCAAAACGGGTTGCGTTGTAGGTCTGAGAGTACTGTGCTGCCAGATAGATGTTGTTGGCATCGTACTTCAGGCCACCAGAATAGACTTCTGCGTGATCCCCTTTACCGTATACGCCCAGTGCGTTCTGATCGGCGGTACGTTTGGAGGAGGACATCGCACCACCCACGCTGAAACCTTCGCCCAGGTTATAGGTCACGGATGCACCGTAGCCATCGCCGTTCTGGTTCAGCAGGCTGCGACCGTCGGTGTTTTCACCGCTTACGCTGCCGTTTTTGCCCTGATACTGCAGAGCAAAGTTCAGGCCATCAACCAGACCAAAGAAGTCCTGGTTACGGTAGGTTGCCACGCCGTTAGCACGAGACTGGAGGAAGTTGTCGGCACCATAGGTGTCTCCACCGAATTCAGGCAGAACGTCGGTCCAGGAGGTCACGTCGTAAATCACGCCGTAGTTACGACCGTAATCGAATGAACCTGCTTCCGCGAACTTCAGACCTGCAAAGGCCACACGAGTCCAGGACTGGTTGTCGCCTTCGTCTTTGTTACCCTGAATCTGGTATTCCCACTGGCCATAACCGGTCAGCTGATCGTTAACCTGAGTTTCACCTTTGAAGCCAAGACGCATGTAGGTCTTGTCGCCGTCGTTACCCTTGTCGTCAGAGAAATAATGCAGACCATCGACTTTGCCGTACAGATCTAATTTGTTGCCATCTTTGTTATAAATTTCGGCCGCATTTGCTGCGCCTGCCACCAGGAGTGCTGGTACCAGGAGGGACAGTACTTTAACTTTCATTTTATTAACCCTCTGTTATATGCCTTATAATTGCCACTGCTTACTGGTTAACCCTCATTAACCAGTCGGCAATTTCATTCTCCGCAAAATTACAGAATAATCCAATGCGAATATGATACGAAAACTTTGAAGATGTTTCATTTGTCCATCAAGATGTTTCAAAATGTAAATATCAAGGAACTTTTACAAAGCACAAATAGCTTATAAATTTAGCACTTATAATCAAAAGAAAAATCATACACATAGTAATCAATAAGTTATAATAAAAATCGTTACAGCACTGAATGACAAAACAAGATCGCGGCTAATCTCTAAAATATCTCTCGCTATCATCATTAACTTTATTTATTACCGTCATTCAGTTTTGAATGTCTGTTTATCCCTAATTGAGCCGGATGCTTCGCATTCGGTTTTTTTTTACCTTTCTTTACGCAACGCCTCATTTTTTGTGCTACCGCACCGAAATTGTAACGACTATTAACTAAATTCTCCCCGGCGATCGTTCGCTAACACACACTTGATGTAAAACTTAATTTCTTGTTAATTCGTGCTATTTGCTGGCCAGGCGCACTTTTTATTTGTACGCGCAGGACGAGTTTGTACATGTTTACCGCGCCACCCGCCGCCGGTATTGTCCGTTGAAAAAGTCGCCTGTTCCCGGACGGTGGCGCTGGAAATTCAGTTATTACCCTTTATACTGCCCTATCGCCACAGAGCATGACCATGACGGGTTAAAGATATCAATGAGTCAGACTGAAACCACCGCCCCGAGCAAATTCTCCCTCCTCCCCGGGAGCATCACCCGTTTCTTTCTTCTTTTGATCGTTGTGCTGTTAGTGACCATGGGGGTGATGGTACAAAGCGCGGTTAACGCCTGGCTGAAGGATAAGAGCTATCAGGTCGTCGATATCACCCACGCCGTGCATAAGCGCATCGATACCTGGCGCTACGCCACCTGGCAGATTTACGACAATATTGCGGCCGCCCCGGCCTCCTCATCCGGAGATGGACTTCAGGAGACGCGGCTTAAGCAGGATGTCTATTACCTCGAAAAACCGCAGCGTAAGACTGAGGCGCTCATTTTTGGCTCTCACGACAGCGCAACGCTCGAGATGACACAGCGTATTTCGACCTATCTGGATACTCTCTGGGGGGCCGAAACGGTGCCGTGGTCGATGTACTATCTGAACGGTCAGGACAACAGCATGATCCTGATCTCAACCCTGCCGTTAAAAGATCTCTCTTCCGGGTTTAAAGAGACTACCGTGGGCAGCATCGTCGACTCCCGCCGGGCAGAGATGCTGCAGCAGGCGAATGCCCTTGATGAACGTGAGAGCTTCTCTTCCCTGCGTCGTCTGGCCTGGCAAAACGGTCATTATTTTACTCTGCGCACCACCTTCAACCAGCCAGGACATCTGGCGACGGTTGTGGCCTTCGATTTACCGATTAACGATTTAATCCCGCCGGACATGCCGCTCGACAGCTTCCGTCTGGAGCCCGACAACAGCACCCAGAACATGCGTGCGGCTTCTGACAAAGAGGCCGCAGAGAGCGTCTCGATCTCCTTTAACGGCTCAAAAATCGAAATCGCCTCATCCCTGAACTCGACCGGTATGCGTCTGGTGTGGCAGGTGCCGTTTGGCACGCTGCTGCTCGATACCCTGCAAAATATCCTGCTGCCTCTGCTGCTGAATATCGGTCTGCTGGCGCTGGCGCTGTTTGGCTACAGCACCTTCCGTTTCCAGCCGGGGCGTCAGAGCGACGCCTCTGCGGTCCCGGCAGGCACCAGCAATGAACTGCGCGTGTTACGTGCGCTAAATGAAGAGATTATTTCCGTGCTGCCGCTTGGGGTCTTAGTTCACGATCAGGAAGCGAATCGTACGGTAATGAGCAATAAAATTGCCGACCATCTGCTGCCGCATCTTAACCTGCAGAACATCACCACCATGGCGGATCAGCACCAGGGGGTGATCCAGGCCACCATCAACAATGAGCTGTACGAGATCCGTCAGTTCCGCAGCCAGGTCGCCTCCCGCACGCAAATTTTCATCATTCGCGATCAGGATCGCGAGGTGCTGGTGAATAAAAAGCTCAAGCAGGCACAAAGACTGTATGAGAAAAACCAGCAGGGGCGCGCCGCATTTATGCAGAACATTGGCGATGCCTTCAAGCAGCCGTTAAAAACGCTGGCGACCCAGGCGGCGGCGTTAAATACGTCAGAAAGCCACCAGCTTGCCTGTCAGGCCGACTCGCTGGTCAGAATGGTTGACGAGATCCAGCTGGCGAACATGCTGGAGAATGATTTCTGGAAAGGAACACCCACCCTCTTCTCTATTCAGGACCTGATCGATGAAGTGGTTCCGGAAGTCCTGCCCGTGATTAAGCGTAAAGGGTTGCAGCTGCTGATCAATAACAATCTTCCGGCAAATGACGAGCGCCACGGCGATCGTGAAGCGCTGCGCCGCATACTGTTGATGATTATTCAGTACGCGGTGACGACCACGCAGATCGGCAAGATCACCCTCGAAGTCAGTACGGAGGAATCGGCAGAAGACCGCCTGACGTTCCGCATCCTCGACACCGGGGAAGGCGTCACCACGAGTGAAATTGATAATCTCCACTTCCCGTTCCTGAACGACACGCAAAGCGATCGCTACGGCAAGGCCAATGCCCTCACCTTCTGGCTGTGCGATCAGCTGGCGCGCAAGCTCGGCGGCCATCTGAATATCAAAGCCCGTGAATCCCTCGGCACCCGCTATTCTCTGCACGTGAAAATGGCGGCCAACCCGCAGGAAGAAGATGAAGAACGTCTGCTGGATGATGTCGTGGTGATGGTCGATGTGACCTCGAACGAGATCCGCAATATTGTCGTTCGTCAGTTAGAAAACTGGGGAGCGGCCTGCATCACGCCGGATGAAAGACTTGCAAGTCAAGAATTTGATCTGTTTTTAACTGATAATCCGTCTAATCTTACTGCCTCCGGCTTGCTTTTAAGCGATGATGAGTCAGGCGTGCGGAAAATCGGCCCTGGCCAGCTGCGCGTCAACTTTAATATAAGCAATGCGATGCAGGAAGCTGTACTACAACTAATAGAAGAGCAGCTGGCGCAGGAAGAGATAGCGGAATCCCCGCTTGGCGGTAATGAAAATGCCGAGCTTCACGCCAGCGGATACTATTCACTCTTTGTTGATACAGTACCAGATGATGTTAAGCGGTTGTATACTGAGTCCGCTGCGAATGATTTTGCAGCGCTGGCACAGACAGCACACCGGCTTAAAGGGGTGTTTGCCATGCTTAATCTGGTTCCCGGCAAGCAGTTATGTGAAACGCTGGAACATCTAATTCGTGAGAAAGATGCCTCTGGCATTGAAAAATACATCAGCGACATTGACGCCTACGTCAAAAGCTTGCTGTAGCAAGGTAGCCTTATACATGAACAATATGAACGTAATTATTGCCGATGACCATCCGATTGTACTGTTCGGTATTCGCAAATCACTTGAACAGATCGAGTGGGTGAATGTAGTCGGTGAATTTGAAGACTCTACAGCACTGATCAATAACCTCCCAAAGCTTGATGCACACGTGCTCATTACCGATCTCTCCATGCCCGGAGACAAATACGGTGATGGGATCACGCTCATCAAATATATTAAACGTCACTTCCCGGATATCTCGATCATTGTTCTGACCATGAACAACAACCCGGCGATCCTGAGCGCGGTACTGGATCTGGATATCGAAGGGATTGTGCTGAAACAGGGCGCACCGACCGATCTGCCTAAAGCGCTTGCGGCGCTGCAGAAAGGCAAGAAGTTCACGCCTGAAAGCGTTTCTCGTCTGCTGGAAAAAATCAGCGCGGGTGGCTACGGTGACAAACGTCTGTCGCCGAAAGAGAGTGAAGTTCTGCGCCTGTTCGCAGAAGGTTTCCTGGTGACCGAGATTGCCAAGAAGCTGAACCGCAGTATTAAAACCATCAGCAGCCAGAAGAAATCAGCGATGATGAAGCTGGGTGTGGACAACGATATTGCTCTGCTGAACTATCTCTCCTCCGTCACGCTGAGTGCAACTGACAAAGATTGATCTCCGCTGTCTATGCCGGGTGGCGCTCACGCTTACCCGGCCTACAGACCCCGCAGAAAAGGCCCTTCCGGGCCTTTTTTATATTCTCGTTTTTCTCACGCGCTCTGCGTAAATCGACAATGTCTGCTTCAGCACGTCCAGCGTCACCGGTTTCGACAGACAGCTGTCCATGCCTGACTCCAGACAGCGCTGCTTCTCTTCCGCCAGCGCGTTCGCCGTTACGCCCACCACCGGCAGCGTCAGGCCAAGCTGCCGGATGCGCTGCGTCAGACGGTAGCCGTCCATGTTAGGCATGTTGACGTCGCTCAGCACGATATCAATATGATTCTTACTCAGCACGTTCAGCGCATCCACGCCGTCATTGGCGGTTTTGCACTGGTAGCCCAGCGATCCAAGCTGGTCAGCCAGCAGGCGGCGGTTAATCGGATGGTCATCCACCACCAGAATCATCATATCGTCATTCACCGACGCCAGAGACTCCGGTGACGGCAATCCGCCCGCGCCGTCGCGCTCTTCCAGCTCCACTTTGTAAATGCGAGCCAGCAGGCTCAACAGCTCGTGCGGCGTCGCAACACTGTGTACCCACTCCCCAGGCGCGCGCTCGACGGGAATGCCGATGTGGCGACGGCAGAAGAGCACCGACCCTCTCCCCTGCCACGGCTGCTCCTGCATCTCGTCGGCGATCAGCACATCGTCAACGTCCGGTGTTTGACCTTCATAGCGGCACACCCTCACGCCGCAGTGGGTCAGCAGCGCCGTCAGATAGTCATTCAGCGAGGCGTTATGCACCGCCAGCCAGCAGCGCTTATCGCTCAGCCCGTCTACCGTGGCTTTTGCCGGATATTGCGCCGAATAGAGCGGAATGCGGATGGTGAACTGGCTGCCCATGCCGGGCTCGGTATCCACGGAGATATCGCCGTCCATCATGCTGACGAGCTTCTCACAAATCGCCAGCCCCAGTCCGGTGCCCTGGAAGTTACGCTGCACGCCGGTACCGACCTGGAAGAACGGATCGAACAGGCGAACCACCTCCTTCGCCGGGATGCCAACCCCCGTGTCGCGCACGCGAATGCTCAGGTAATCCCCTGCCCGGCAGACGTGCAGCACAATACAGCCGGTATCGGTAAATTTGATGGCGTTGCTGAGCAGGTTAGAGATGACCTGCTGCAGGCGCATCGGATCGCCGTGCAGCGTCAGCGGCACGTCCGGTTCAATAAAGCAGTAGAGCCCCAGCTGTTTACGCACCACCAGCGGCAGATAGTTGGCGCTAATGTGGTTCATCACCTCGCGCGGTGAAAACTCGCGCGGCTCGATTTTCAGCTGCTCGGACTCAATTTTAGAGAAGTCGAGAATATCGCTGATGATTTTCAGCAGCAGGCTGGAGGAGTTGTTCATCGCCGTCACCAGCCGGTCGACGCCTTTCGGCAGCTCTTTAGTCTGCAGCAGGTCGAGGTTACCGATAATCCCGTACAGCGGCGTACGCAGCTCGTGGCTGACGGTCGCAAGGAACATGGATTTTGACTGGCTGGCCTGCTCCGCCGCCTGCGCCATCTCCTGCAACGACTCTTCCATCTTCACGCGCGCGGAGACATCCACCAGCACGCAAATCGCCACGTTTTCATTGCGATAGCGGGAATGGACAAAGCTGATCTGCAGGTTGGTGTGCGTACTGGTGAGCACGTCAACGAAGTTAACCTGCTGACCGCAGATAATCTGCGTCAGCCTCTGCCGGTCTTCGTGCGTCAGCATGTTCAGGTAGTTATGCGCCAGTTCGTTACTCAGGATGTTGGTCCCGTCCTGGGTACGCAGGATACAGATCCCCACCGGCGCCGAGGCAACAATCTTGCGGTTAAACTGCTCGTGTTCCTCCAGGCGCTGGGCGTCGCTTTCGGCGGGAATAAAGATTTTCCGCTCATACATGCGCGCCAGCGTAAACAGCGCGCCCCCCGCCAGCAGGTTGAGCAGAATCGCATTCATGATAAGAATGCGTATCCGCTCAAGTACCATATCCACCGGCAGCGAATAGACGATACTCAGCGACGAAGGCGGCAGGCTCTTCTTCAGCACCAGCTCGCGGAAGCCCGAGGTATAGCCAAACCACGACCGCTCCTGCATCCAGTGCGGTTCGACGTTCAGCCGGTTATCGGGCCCGGCAAGCGAGATCAGCTGATGGCCGTTTTCATCCAGAATGGTCACCCCCATGGGCAGGCTGCCAGGGGTGAAGAAGTTTTCCATGCGGATGGTCTGCTCAATCCCCATCAGCGCCTGCAGGCGATTACCGAGATAAACCGGCGTCAGGGCATAGAAATAGCCCACACCGGGGCGCGGGCCCTGGCTCACCCAGAAGATGTTATTCCCGCGCTCGTCCTGTGGTGCATTGCGGTATTTCACAATACGTTCATGCAGGCTTTTCAACGCATTGTCACGCTCAACGGGCACGTCGCGCAGGCCAAAGTCAGCCATGCAGAGATTTTCGCTGCCAATCAGGAAGACGCGGTTCAGGTCATAGGCGGCGGAGAAGTTGTCGCGCCAGTAGCGCATAAACCAGGCTAGCGATTCCAGCGACCCGCGCCAGGTATTGCTCATGGTGGAGCAATCGGAATCCGGGAACAGCGGCTGGAAGTCCGGAACTTCGGTTTTGTCGTTACGCCCGCGGAGCGCAAGAATACCGTTTTCCGCCGTCAGACGATTCTCGGCAATATACTTCAGCTCCTTCATGACGTCAGACGTTCGCTGAATGTAGCGCTGGGCCTGGTCGGAGCTTAAGTTAAACTCCTGGCGGATCTCCGCTTCTTTCTGATGCAGCGCATTAACGATGTAAAACACCGAGAACAAGGCCACCAGCAGCCAAAGCAGGAGCGCCAGCGCTCTAAACAGATAGCGAGAGACTTTCAGCGTAGTACGAAAGGAGACGAGGTATTTCAAGGGGGCGAGGCTCCGCCGTCGGGGTCAAAAGAATGTGGTTAAGGTAGCGGTAAACGCGCCAGGTCGCAACGTTGACTTATCTGCTTCTGCAAAAGAAAAGGGCCGGAATCCGGCCCTTTTTTACATCAGGAGACATTACTCGTCAGCGTCATCCGCTACGTCATCGTCGGTGTCGGCTTCTGGCGCGATGTCCTCATCGCCTTCCGCGACGCTACCGTCGATGGAGTCGAGCTCTTCGTCATCCACCGGCTCGGCAACGCGCTGCAGACCCACCACGTTTTCATCTTCCGCTGTACGGATGAGGATCACGCCCTGGGTGTTACGACCCACCACGCTGATCTCAGACACGCGGGTACGCACCAGCGTACCCGCATCGGTGATCATCATGATCTGGTCGGCATCGTCTACCTGCACCGCGCCGACAACGGAACCGTTGCGCTCGGTCACCTTGATGGAGATTACGCCCTGCGTGCCGCGAGACTTGGTTGGGTATTCCCCTTCCGCCGTACGTTTACCGTAACCATTCTGCGTGACGGTCAGGATAGCCCCTTCACCGCGCGGAATAATCAGAGAAACAACGCTGTCTTCGCCAGCCAGTTTGATACCACGTACGCCCGTCGCGGTACGGCCCATTGCACGGACGGCGTCTTCTTTGAAGCGCACCACTTTACCGGCCGCAGAGAAGAGCATGACTTCATCGGAGCCCGAGGTCAGATCCACGCCAATCAGCTCGTCGCCTTCGTTCAGGTTCACGGCGATAATACCGGCAGAACGCGGACGGCTGAATTCGGTCAGCGCGGTTTTCTTCACGGTACCGCTGGCGGTCGCCATAAAGACGTTCACGCCCTCTTCGTACTCGCGTACCGGCAGAATGGCGGTGATACGTTCGTTCGCTTCCAGCGGCAGCAGGTTAACGATTGGACGACCACGTGCGCCACGGCTTGCTTCCGGCAGCTGATAGACTTTCATCCAGTACAGACGACCGCGGCTGGAGAAGCAGAGGATCGTGTCATGGGTGTTCGCCACCAGCAGGCGGTCAATAAAGTCTTCTTCTTTAATACGTGCTGCAGATTTACCTTTACCGCCACGACGCTGTGCTTCGTAGTCCGTTAACGGCTGATACTTCACGTAGCCCTGGTGAGACAGGGTCACCACAACGTCTTCCTGGTTGATCAGGTCTTCGATGTTGATGTCCGCACTGTTGGCGGTGATTTCGGTGCGGCGCTCGTCGCCGAACTGATCGCGGACCAGCTCCAGCTCTTCGCGGATCACTTCCATCAGGCGCTCTGCGCTGCCCAGGATATGCAGCAGCTCAGCAATCTGTTCCAGCAACTCTTTGTATTCGTCGAGCAGTTTTTCATGCTCAAGGCCGGTCAGTTTCTGCAGACGCAGATCCAGAATCGCCTGGGCCTGCTGTTCAGTCAGGTAGTATTGACCGTCACGCACGCCGAACTCAGGTTCCAGCCATTCAGGACGCGCCGCGTCATCGCCCGCACGTTCCAGCATCGCGGCGACGTTGCCCAGATCCCACGGACGGGAAACCAGCGCGGTTTTCGCTTCCGCCGGGGTTGGCGCACGACGGATCAGCTCGATGATCGGGTCGATGTTGGCCAGCGCAACCGCCAGCGCTTCAAGGATGTGCGCACGGTCGCGCGCTTTGCGCAGTTCGAAGATGGTACGACGGGTCACCACTTCACGGCGGTGACGGACGAACGCGCTCAGGATCTCTTTCAGGTTCATGATCTTCGGCTGACCATGGTGCAGCGCAACCATGTTGATACCGAAGGAGACCTGAAGCTGCGTCTGGGAGTACAGGTTATTCAGGACAACCTCACCCACCGCGTCGCGTTTGATCTCAATCACGATGCGCATACCGTCTTTATCAGACTCGTCACGCAGCGCGCTGATGCCTTCAACGCGTTTTTCTTTTACCAGCTCGGCGATTTTTTCAATCAGACGCGCTTTGTTCACCTGATACGGGATCTCGTGAACAATAATGGTTTCACGGCCGGTTTTGGCGTCCGCTTCTACTTCAGCGCGGGCACGGATGTAAATCTTGCCGCGGCCGGTACGGTACGCTTCTTCAATGCCGCGACGACCGTTGATGATCGCCGCCGTCGGGAAGTCCGGGCCCGGGATGTGTGCCATCAGCCCTTCAATGCTGATGTCTTCATCGTCGATATAAGCCAGACAGCCGTTGATCACCTCGGTGATATTGTGCGGCGGAATGTTGGTTGCCA
The DNA here is from genome assembly GCF_000805795.1 of Enterobacter sp. FB. NCBI lineage: Bacteria > Pseudomonadati > Pseudomonadota > Gammaproteobacteria > Enterobacterales > Enterobacteriaceae > Enterobacter > Enterobacter sp. FB. The sequence continues at coordinate 2,378,578 of NZ_JSZC01000013.1, forward strand.
TACCGACCGCGATACCGGACGAACCGTTCACTAACAGGTTCGGGATCTTGGTGGGCATCACATCTGGGATGCGCTCGGTGCCGTCGTAGTTATCGACGAAATCAACGGTCTCTTTTTCCAGGTCGGCCATCAGCTCATGAGCGATTTTCGACATACGGATTTCCGTATAACGCATCGCCGCAGCGGAGTCGCCGTCGACTGAACCAAAGTTACCCTGACCATCTACCAGCATGTAGCGCAAGGAGAATGGCTGCGCCATACGAACGATGGTGTCATAAACGGCGATATCACCATGCGGGTGATATTTACCGATGACGTCACCGACGACGCGGGCAGATTTTTTATAGGCTTTATTCCAGTCATTGCCCAATACGTTCATGGCGTATAGTACGCGACGGTGTACCGGCTTAAGGCCATCGCGGACGTCCGGCAGCGCACGGCCAACAATGACCGACATCGCATAGTCCAGATAGGAGCTCTTCAGCTCTTCCTCGATGTTAACCGGTGTAATTTCTCTCGCAAGGTCGCTCATCTAACCGCTATCCCTCTACTGTATCCCGGATTCAAAGGTCGCAAATTATAACACAGCCGAGGTGATTGAGGTAAACCTATACGCTTTATTCACAGGGATTGCCTGATATACTCATTCGTCTTGCTAAATAAGGAGTAAAAGCGCCCATGAATGCCGAAAAATCCCCGGTGGCTCACAACGTTGACCACGAAGAGATTGCCAAATTTGAAGCGGTGGCGTCCCGCTGGTGGGATCTCGAAGGCGAGTTCAAACCGCTGCACCGTATTAACCCGCTGCGTCTGGGCTATATCGCGGAGCGCTCCGGCGGTCTGTTCGGTAAAAAAGTGCTCGATGTCGGCTGCGGTGGCGGTATCCTGGCGGAAAGCATGGCGCGCGAAGGGGCGAACGTCACGGGCCTGGATATGGGCTTTGAACCGCTGCAGGTTGCTCGTCTTCATGCGCTGGAGTCTGGCATACAGGTGGACTACGTGCAGGAAACCGTGGAAGAACACGCGGCAAAACATGCCCATCAGTACGATGTGGTGACCTGCATGGAGATGCTGGAGCACGTTCCCGATCCGCAGTCCGTGGTGCACGCCTGTGCAAAACTGGTGAAACCGGGTGGACAGGTCTTCTTCTCGACCATCAACCGCAACGGTAAAGCCTGGCTGATGGCCGTCGTTGGCGCGGAGTATGTGCTGCGCATGGTGCCGAAAGGCACGCATGACGTGAAGAAATTCATCAAGCCTGCCGAACTGTTAGGCTGGGTCGACCAGACGTGGCTCAAGGAGCAGCACATCACCGGTCTGCACTACAATCCGCTGACCAATAAATTCAAACTCGCACCGGGCGTTGATGTTAACTATATGTTGCATACAACCGCCAAAAACGACTAACGTCATTCGTTATTCTTATAAAGATTGCGCGACATCATGTTGCGCAATTCTGACCGCCCGTTGAAGAAATCAGCACTCGATCAAATTTTGAATTTTTTTTCTTAATTATTGACATGTCTTCCAGGCCTTACAGCACGAGGACTTAGCCTTTTTTACCCTTTCACAACCTCAATTTAACGTCAAAATCAACCCTTGTACTGAAAAGAATCCTTACTAGAATACTCACCATATAGCGTTTTTCTTATCGCAAACCCCCTATATGTAGTATTTATCCACAGAGTTAGTCACAAGACGGTTCTGTGGATAAGCGGGGGATATTTTTTTATTTCACGGACAGGTAAACCCCACATGAATCAGAGTCTGCTGGTGACAAAGCGCGACGGTACTACCGAGCGTATCAATCTGGACAAAATCCATCGAGTTCTCGACTGGGCAGCAGAAGGACTGAACAACGTATCTATCTCCCAGGTTGAACTGCGTTCACACATCCAGTTCTACGACGGCATCAAAACGTCTGATATCCACGAAACGATCATTAAAGCGGCGGCGGACCTCATCTCCCGCGAAGCACCGGATTATCAGTACCTCGCTGCACGTCTGGCGATTTTCCACCTGCGTAAAAAAGCCTACGGCCAGTTTGAGCCGCCGAAGCTTTACGATCACGTGGTGAAAATGGTTGAGCTGGGCAAATACGACACGCATCTGCTGGAAGACTATACGGAAGAAGAGTTCGAGCAGATGAACGGGTTTATCGATCACTGGCGCGACATGAACTTCTCCTACGCGGCGGTGAAGCAGCTCGAAGGCAAATACCTGGTTCAGAACCGTGTAACCGGTGAGATCTACGAAAGCGCCCAGTTCCTCTATATTCTGGTGGCCGCCTGCCTGTTCTCTAACTATCCGCGTGACACCCGTCTGGATTACGTGAAGCGTTTCTACGATGCGGTATCGACGTTCAAGATTTCACTGCCGACGCCAATCATGTCTGGCGTGCGCACCCCAACCCGTCAGTTCAGCTCCTGCGTACTGATCGAGTGCGGTGATAGCCTGGACTCCATCAACGCCACGTCCAGCGCCATTGTGAAATACGTTTCCCAGCGCGCCGGTATCGGCATCAACGCCGGCCGCATTCGTGCGCTGGGCAGCCCGATTCGCGGCGGTGAAGCGTTCCACACCGGCTGTATCCCGTTCTATAAGCACTTCCAGACGGCAGTAAAATCCTGCTCTCAGGGCGGCGTGCGCGGCGGTGCTGCGACCCTGTTCTACCCTATGTGGCACCTGGAAGTGGAAAGCCTGCTGGTCCTGAAAAACAACCGTGGTGTTGAAGGCAACCGCGTGCGTCACATGGACTACGGCGTGCAGATCAACAAGCTGATGTACACCCGTCTGCTGAAGGGCGAAGAGATCACCCTGTTCAGCCCGTCCGACGTCCCGGGCCTGTATGACGCGTTCTTCGCCGATCAGGACGAATTCGAGCGTCTGTACACCAAATACGAAAAGGACGACAGCATCCGCAAGCAGCGCGTGAAGGCGGTGGACCTGTTCTCCCTGATGATGCAGGAACGTGCCTCTACCGGCCGTATCTACATCCAGAACGTTGACCACTGCAACACCCACAGCCCGTTTGATCCGGTGGTTGCACCAGTGCGCCAGTCTAACCTGTGCCTGGAGATCGCCCTGCCGACCAAACCGCTGGAAGACGTGAACGACGAAAACGGTGAAATTGCGCTGTGTACGCTGTCCGCGTTCAACCTGGGTGCCATCAAGAGCCTGGACGAGCTGGAAGAGCTGGCCGTGCTGGCGGTTCGTGCGCTCGACGCCCTGCTGGACTACCAGGATTACCCAATCCCGGCCGCGAAACGCGGTGCGATGGGGCGTCGTACCCTGGGTATCGGCGTGATCAACTTCGCCTACTGGCTGGCGAAAAACGGCAAGCGTTACTCCGACGGCAGCGCCAACAACCTGACGCACCAGACGTTCGAAGCGATTCAGTACTACCTGATGAAAGCGTCCAACGAGCTGGCGAAAGAGCAAGGCGCGTGCCCGTGGTTCAACGAAACCACCTACGCGAAAGGCATTCTGCCAATCGACACTTACAAGAAAGACCTGGATGCGATTGTCAGCGAGCCGCTGCACCTCGACTGGGAAGGCCTGCGCGAGTCCATCAAGACTCACGGCCTGCGTAACTCCACGCTCTCTGCCCTGATGCCGTCCGAGACCTCTTCGCAGATCTCTAACGCCACCAACGGTATTGAGCCGCCGCGCGGCCACGTCAGCATCAAAGCCTCGAAAGACGGCGTGCTGCGTCAGGTGGTACCGGATTACGAGACGCTGGGTGACAACTACGAGCTGCTGTGGGAAATGCCAAACAACGACGGCTACCTGCAGCTGGTGGGTATCATGCAGAAGTTTATCGACCAGTCGATCTCTGCCAATACCAACTATGACCCGACGCGCTTCCCGTCCGGCAAGGTTCCGATGCAGCAATTGCTGAAAGACCTGCTTACCGCCTACAAGTTTGGCGTGAAAACGCTGTACTATCACAACACCCGTGACGGTGCGGAAGACGCGCAGGATGACCTGGTTCCGTCAATTCAGGACGATGGCTGCGAAAGCGGCGCATGTAAGATCTAATGTAAATGCCGGGTGGCGCTACGATTACCCGGCCTACGTTTTTAGGACACACTCATGGCATATACCACCTTTTCACAGACGAAAAACGACCAGCTCAAAGAGCCGATGTTCTTCGGCCAGCCGGTCAACGTGGCACGCTACGATCAGCAAAAATATGACATCTTCGAAAAGCTGATTGAAAAGCAACTCTCCTTCTTCTGGCGTCCGGAAGAAGTGGACGTCTCCCGCGACCGTATTGACTACCAGTCTCTGCCGGATCACGAAAAACATATCTTCATCAGCAACCTGAAGTACCAGACGCTGCTGGACTCCATCCAGGGCCGTAGCCCGAACGTGGCACTGCTGCCGCTGATCTCGATTCCTGAGCTGGAAACCTGGGTGGAAACCTGGGCGTTCTCCGAGACGATCCACTCCCGCTCTTACACCCACATCATCCGCAACATCGTGAACGATCCGGCAGTGGTGTTTGACGATATCGTCACCAACGAGCAGATCCAGAAGCGCGCGGAAGGCATTGCCCATTACTACGACGAGCTGATCGAGATGACCAGCTACTGGCACCTGCTGGGCGAAGGCACTCACCATGTGAACGGTAAAACCATCACCGTGAACCTGCGCGCGCTGAAAAAACAGCTGTACCTGTGCCTGATGAGCGTTAACGCGCTGGAAGCGATCCGCTTCTACGTCAGCTTCGCCTGCTCCTTCGCCTTTGCCGAGCGCAAGCTGATGGAAGGCAACGCCAAAATCATCCGTCTTATTGCCCGCGATGAAGCCCTGCACCTCACCGGTACCCAGCACATGCTGAACCTGCTGCGCAGCGGCACGGACGATCCGGAAATGGCGGAAATCGCCGAAGAGTGCAAGCAGGAGTGCTACGACCTGTTCGTGCTGGCGGCTCAGCAGGAGAAAGAGTGGGCAGACTACCTGTTCCGCGACGGCTCCATGATTGGCCTGAACAAAGACATCCTGTGCCAGTACGTTGAGTACATCACCAACATCCGCATGCAGGCGGTCGGTCTCGACCTGCCGTTCCAGACGCGCTCTAACCCTATCCCGTGGATCAACACCTGGCTGGTGTCCGATAACGTGCAGGTTGCGCCGCAGGAAGTGGAAGTGAGTTCTTATCTGGTCGGTCAAATTGATTCTGAAGTCAACACCGACGACCTGAGCGACTTCCAGCTCTGATGCCACGCGTCACGTTAAGTCTTTCCGGCACTGAGGTACTGTGTCGGGAAGAGCACCCTTCTCTGCTGGTGGCGCTTGAGGCACATCAGGTCGAAGTAGAGTACCAGTGTCGTTCCGGCTACTGCGGCTCTTGCCGCTGCCGTCTGGTGGCCGGCCAGGTGGACTGGCTGACCGAACCGCTGGCCTTTATCAACGAAGGGGAAATTTTGCCCTGCTGCTGCCGGGCAAAAGGCGATATCGAGATCGAGATGTGATGGTGTCGGGTGGCGCTTCGCTTACCCGACCTACAAAACCGCAGTTCGTAGGCCGGGTAAGGCGCAGCAGCCACCCGGCAATTTCAGCGTTAATCCTTCAGGAAGCTCACCGCTTTATCCGGGAAATCCGTAAACAGTCCGTCCACGCCCGCCTGGTTATATAACACCTCATAAAGCTGATTCACATCCGTGGCATACGGCGGCAACTGGTCTGCACGCACGGTGTACGGATGCACCTGCATCTTGCTGGCATGCGCCTCTTTCACCATCGCCGTCAGCTTCACGTGGCCCGGCGTTGAGCCTTCCGCTACCAGCATGTGGTAATCCGGCCCGATGCCGTCGGCGTACTGCGCAATCTGCTTCATCGCGCCCGGCTTAAACATCCAGTCGTAGCTGTAGTTCACCCACTTGCCGTCCGGCTGCTTCTCCTGGGTTTCATTCCAGTCGGTATAGGCGATCAGCTGCACCAGATTGAGATCCATCCCCATCTTCGGCTCCAGCTCGGTTTTGATGCGCTTCAGCTCGGCGGCGTCAAAACACTGCAGGTAGACTTTGTCCTGCTTGCTGGTGTAGCCGTACTGTTTGAGCACCTCCAGCGTCTTCGCGGCAATGTCTTTCCCTTCCTGATGGTGGAACCATGGGGCTTTGATTTCCGGGTAGATGCCGATGTTTTTACCGGTGGAGTGGTTTAGTCCCTGAACAAACTCAATCTCTTCCTGGAAGGTATGGATCCGGAAGTCAGATTTGCCCATCGGGAAACGTCCCGGATAGACCTGCACCTTCTTGCCGTTTTCAATCTCGAAGCCTTCGGTGAACTTCAGGGAGCGGATCTCCGCCAGCGTGAAGTCAATGGCGTAGAAGCGGCCATCTTTGCGGGCGCGATCCGGGAAACGCTCTGCCACGTCCGTCACGCGGTCAAGATAATGGTCGTGCAGGACGACCAGCTGGTCGTCCTTCGTCATCACCAGATCCTGCTCCAGGTAATCCGCCCCCTGCGCATAGGCCATCGCTTTTGCCGGCAGCGTATGCTCTGGCAGATAGCCGCTCGCACCGCGGTGGGCAATAACGATTTTATCCGCCGCCAGCGCGGAGCCTGTCATCAGGCCCGCCAGCAGCAGGCCGGTTGCTAACTGAGTTAATTTCATCGCAAAGCTCCTTATTGACGACGCGCCAGCACTTCCGCGTGGTGACGTTTTTCACCGATCATCACAACAACCAGCAGCAGTACCGCCAGCACGCTTCCGCCGATCATCACCATAAAGCCGCCGTCCCAGCCGAAGAAGTCAACGGTATAGCCCACGATGGCGCTCGCCGCGACCGAACCGCCGAGGTAGCCGAACAGGCCGGTAAAGCCCGCCGCCGTTCCCGCCGCTTTCTTCGGCGCCAGTTCCAGGGCGTGCAGACCGATCAGCATCACCGGACCGTAAATCAGGAAGCCGATGACGATCATACAGGCCATATCCACACCCGGATTTCCCGGCGGGTTGAGCCAGTACACTACCGTCGCGATGGTCACCAGGGTCATAAAGAAGACGCCCGTCGCACCGCGGTTGCCCTTAAACACCTTGTCCGACATCCAGCCGCAAATCAGGGTGCCCGGGATACCGGCGTATTCATACAGGAAGTACGCCCAGGAGGATTTATCCAGCGCGAAGTGCTTCACCTCTTTCAGGTAGGTCGGAGACCAGTCGAGGATGCCGTAGCGCAGGAGATAAACGAACACGTTGGCGACCGCGATGTACCACAGCAGCTTGTTCGGCAGGACGTACTTCATGAAGATTTGCTTCGCGGTCAGCTCTTCTTCGTGCTTCTCGCTGTAATCATCCGGATAGTCATTTTTGTACTCTTCAATCGGCGGCAGGCCGCAGGACTGCGGCGTATCGCGCATCAGGGCGAAAGCAATAATCGCCACCAGAATGGCACCAAAGGCAGGCATGTAGAGCGCCGCATGCCAGTCGTTGAACCAGGCCATCCCCAGCAGGAACAGCAGCGGCGGAATACCGCCGCCCACGTTATGGGCGCAGTTCCACACCGACACGATGCCGCCGCGCTCTTTCTGCGACCACCAGTGCACCATGGTGCGTCCGCACGGCGGCCACCCCATTCCCTGGAACCAGCCGCAGAGGAACAGCAGCACGAACATGATGGCAATGCTGGAGGTTGCCCATGGCACAAAGCCCATAAACAGCATCACCGCTGCCGCCAGGATCAGACCGGCAGGCAGGAACACGCGCGGATTCGAGCGATCCGACACGGAACCCATGATGAATTTGGAAAAACCGTAGGCGATGGATATCCCCGACAGCGCGAACCCCAGATCGCCGCGGGAGAAGCCCTGCTCTACCAGATACGGCATGGCGAGCGCGAAGTTTTTACGTACAAGGTAGTACGCCGCGTACCCGAAGAAGATCCCCAGGAAGATTTGCCAACGCAGACGGCGATAGAGCGGATCTATTTCTGCCTCTGGCAGACGCGCCCTGTGGGGCGCAGGTTTGAAGATACTGAGCATAACAGCCTCCGTGGCCTTGAAATGAATGAGCAGGTGGCTCGCACCTGAATTCCAGAGGCGGGGATGTTAAGAAATCACGGTGATTGTTACTGTGAATCAACGCACAGATTGTTACAGAAATATGACAGAATGCGCAAAAAAGCGCATGAAATCACGTTTCACTTTCGAATTCCGCGCGTTTATGTTCGAAATCAAACAAACCACAAAATTACTATGGCTAAATGATAAAAAACGAACATAGAGGGTAAACAATGACCAGTCACGATCCTCGTTATAGTGATGTGATAATCATTGGTGGTGGCGCAACCGGCGCCGGGATCGCGCGCGATTGCGCCCTTCGCGGCTTAAGCGTTACGCTTCTGGAACGCCATGATATCGCCACGGGCGCAACCGGACGGAACCACGGCCTGCTGCACAGCGGTGCCCGGTATGCGGTCACCGACGCGGAATCCGCGCGCGAATGTATTGCTGAAAACCAGATCCTCAAGCGTATCGCACGCCACTGCATTGAGCCGACCGACGGCCTCTTTATTACCCTTCCCGAAGATGACCTCGCCTTTCAGGACACCTTTATTACCGCCTGCACTGCCGCGGGCATTCAGGCGGAGGCCATGGATCCGGCGCTGGCGCGGCGGCTGGAACCGTCGGTTAACCCGGCGCTTATCGGCGCGGTGAAAGTCCCTGACGGTACCGTCGATCCGTTCCGCCTGACCGCCGCCAACATGCTGGACGCCCGTGAGCATGGCGCACGCATTCTGACCGGACATGAAGTGACCGGGCTTATTCGCGAAGGTCATCGCATCTGTGGGGTGCGGGTGTTTGATACGCAGTACAACGAGCACGGCGAGCTGTATGCCGCCGTAGTGGTTAACGCGGCGGGGATCTGGGGCCAGCGGATTGCGGAATATGCGGACCTGTCGGTACGCATGTTCCCGGCGAAAGGCTCGCTGCTGATCCTCGACCACCGCATCAACAACCACGTGATTAACCGCTGCCGCAAGCCGTCTGACGCCGATATCCTCGTCCCGGGCGATACCATTTCGTTAATCGGGACGACTTCAACGCACGTGGACTACAGCGAGATTGATTACAACCGCGTCACCGCTGAAGAGGTGGATATCCTGCTGCGGGAAGGGGAAAAACTGGCCCCGGTAATGGCCCAGACGCGCATTCTGCGCGCCTACGCGGGCGTGCGTCCGCTGGTCGCCAGCGACAACGACCCGAGCGGACGGAACGTCAGCCGGGGCATCGTGCTGCTCGATCACGCCGCGCGCGACGGCATGGACGGGTTTATCACCATCACCGGCGGCAAGCTGATGACCTACCGCCTGATGGCCGAGTGGGCGACCGATGCCGTCTGCCGCAAGCTCGGAAATACCGAGCCGTGCGTCACGGCAGAACAGCCGCTGCCGGGATCGCGGCAGTCCACCGAAAAAACGCTGCAGAAAATCATCTCCCTGCCCGCGCCGCTGCGCGGGTCCGCGGTATACCGCCACGGCGACAGAACGCCACCGTGGCTTGGTGAAGGAAGATTGAGCCGCAGCCTGGTGTGCGAGTGCGAAGCCGTGACGGCCGGTGAAGTGCAGTACGCGGTGGAGAACCTGACGGTCAACAGCCTGCTCGATCTCCGCCGCCGCACCCGCGTCGGAATGGGGACCTGTCAGGGCGAACTGTGCGCCTGCCGAGCTGCGGGGCTGTTGCAGCGTTTTCATACCACCACCGCCACCCAGTCGCTCGATCAGCTCAGCGCGTTTTTAAACGAGCGCTGGAAAGGCATTCAGCCTGTCGCCTGGGGCGATGCCCTGCGTGAAAGTGAATTTACCCGCTGGGTCTACCAGGGGCTTTGCGGTCTGGAGAAGGAGCAACACGATGAAATTTGATACCGTGATTGTCGGCGGCGGGCTGGCGGGCCTGCTCTGCGGCATTAAGCTCACGAAGCAGGGGCTGCGCTGCGCCATTATCACCCGGGGGCAGAGCGCCCTGCACTTCTCGTCGGGCTCGCTGGATCTGGTGGACGAAGCGTACCGCGATAAGCTGCCGCCGGAGCACCCGTATCACCTGGTTGGTGCACAGCATATTGACCGCTTTGCGCTGGAAACCGAAGCGCTGCTGGCGGAGTGCGGCGCGCGTCTGCAGGGCAGCGCCAGGTTCAATCACCAGCGCGTTACGCCGCTAGGCACCCTGCGTTCCGCCTGGCTCAGCCCGGAGGAAGTGCCCGTTGCCCCCATTCACGCGGGACGCGTGCGGGTGGTAGGGATTAGCGGCTTTCTGGATTTTCAGCCCCATCTCGCGGCGGCGTCACTTTGTCGCCAGGGCGTTAACGCCGAAACGGCAGAGATAGAGCTGCCTGAGCTTGATGTCCTGCGCGATAACCCGAGCGAATTTCGCGCGGTGAATATCGCCCGTTTTCTGGATAACGAGGACAAATGGCCGCTGCTGTATGAGGCGCTCAGCCCGCTTGCGGCAGGATGCGATGCGCTATTGATGCCCGCGTGCTTTGGCCTGAACGACAACCGACTCTGGCGCTGGCTCTCAGACCGTCTGCCCAGCACGCTCGGCCTGCTGCCAACGCTGCCGCCTTCCGTACCGGGTATTCGCCTGCATACCCAGCTCCAGCGCCAGTTTGTTGCGCAGGGTGGCGTCTGGATGGCGGGTGATGAAGTGAAAAAAATCACCCTGACAGACGGCGCGGTGAGCGAAATCTGGACGCGCAACCACGACGATATTCCGCTTCGCGCACGCTATACGGTGCTGGCAAGCGGCAGCTTCTTCAGCAACGGGCTGCTGAGCAGCCGGGAGGGCATCCGGGAAGCCATTATGGGGCTGGATGTTCGCCAGCGAGCCTCCCGCGCGGACTGGTATCAGAGTGATTTCTTCTCGCCGCAGCCCTGGCAGCAGTTCGGCGTGATTGTCGATAACCACCTGCATCCGCAGCTTGCCGGTAAGCCCGTCAGTAATCTCTTTGCCATCGGCTCGCTGCTGGGCGGGTACGATCCCATTACCCAGGGATGCGGTGGCGGAGTCTGCGCCGTCACGGCGCTGTATGTGGCAGAGCAGATTAGCCAGCGCACGGAGGCTGAACAATGAACGATACCCGTTTTGAAAGCTGCATCAAATGCACGGTGTGTACCACCGTCTGCCCGGTCAGCGGCGTGAACCCACGCTATCCCGGGCCTAAACAGGCCGGGCCGGACGGCGAGCGTCTGCGCCTGAAGGACGGCAAGCTGTACGATGAAGCGCTGAAATACTGCATCAACTGCAAACGCTGCGAAGTCGCCTGCCCGTCGGATGTGAAAATCGGCGATATTATCCAGCGCGCCCGGGCGCGCTACAGCACGCAAAAGCCGTCGCTGCGGGACGCGATTCTGAGCCACACCGATCTGATGGGCAGCGTCTCGACGCCGTTTGCCCCGCTGGTGAATGCCGCGACCGCTCTCAAGCCGGTGCGCCAGCTGCTGGATGCCACGCTGAAGATAGACCATCACCGCAGCCTGCCGAAATATTCTCACGGCACCTTCCGCCGCTGGTATAAATCCGTGGCGGCGGAGCAGGCGCAGTACGCCGAGCAGGTGGCTTTTTTCCACGGCTGCTATGTGAATTACAACCACCCGCAGCTGGGTAAAGATCTGCTGAAAGTGCTGAACGCCATGGGAACGGGCGTTCAGCTACTGAATAAAGAAAAGTGCTGCGGCGTGCCGCTGATTGCCAACGGGTTTACCGATAAAGCGCGCAGGCAGGCTCAAAGCAATGTCACCTCCCTGCGCGAGGCGATTGTCGAGAAAGGCATACCGGTATTGGCGACCTCATCCACCTGTACCTTCACCCTGCGCGACGAGTATCCGCATCTTCTGGACGTGGACAACACCGGCCTGCGCGAGCACATCGAGCTGGCGACGCGCTTCCTGTGGCGCAAGCTGGACAGCGGACAGACGTTGCCGCTGGGGAAATTACCCCTGAAAGTGGTGTACCACACGCCGTGTCATATGGAGAAAATGGGCTGGTCACTCTATACGCTTGAGCTGCTGCGGTTAATTCCGGGGCTGGAGCTGACGGTGCTGGATTCACGCTGCTGCGGGATTGCGGGAACCTACGGCTTTAAGCGTGAAAACTACGAAACGTCGCAGGCGATCGGCGCTCCGCTGTTCCGTCAGATTGAGGAGAGCGGCGCGGATATCGTGGTGACGGACTGCGAAACCTGCAAGTGGCAGATTGAGATGTCCACCAGCAAGCGCTGCGAGCATCCGATTACGCTGCTGGCAAAGGCGCTCGGGTGAACATGGCCGGGGCGAAAGGCCCCGGCACAGGCGTTACTCCACGAACAGCGACTCAACCACGTTAATCCAGCCGTGCTCGCTGGCCACCTCTTTGCCATTCAGCCAGCGGCGCAGCATGTTCAGCGCCATCATGGCGCACACCTCCTGACGCACCGCCAGGCTGTGGCGGGTAATGCTCATTTTTACCCGCAGGGCATGGGTGCCCTCGGGCGTCGCCAGCGCGAAGTTGAGGTATTCCTCATCCAACCCGCCGACAAACAGCGCCAGACCGGCAAAATGCTTCACCCTTCTCTCGGACGCCCAGCGGGCGGTTTGCGCGAGAGTCTCCTGCTGGAACGGCACCACTTCGCTGGCCAGCAGCGGCGCGTTGACGCGCGACAGCTGCAGCGCCAACAGGCCACCGGTGAACTGCTCGCTTAAGGTCACGCTCAGCTGACGCGACTGCAGATGCTTCGCAATCTGCGCCGGTAGCCCTTCCGTGCCTTCGAAGATCAGGCTTTCACCCGCGACGCGCTGCACCTCGGGCCACAGGGCCAGCATCGCCTCTTTCTGCTCGGCCGGTCCGGTCAGCTTGAGCTCAATGATCGGCATGGAGGAGCGATAGCCCATAGACACGCCCGGCGGCAGCGGAAGGTGATCGAGGCTCTGGGCCAGATCGCTTTCCGAGCGGCCAAACGTGGTCAGACGCAGGCACAGCGGCGGTTCAGGCAGGGTAAAACGATCGCGAAGGCGCGGCAGGATCTGCTGCTCGACCATCACTTTAAATTCTGAGGGTACGCCCGGCGTGAAGAACATCAGGCAGCGGTTCAGCTGCATGGCAAACCCGCACGCGGTACCGACCGGGTTATCGACCAGTTCAGCACTGGCGGGAATTTCAGCCTGTTTGCGGTTGCTGGGGGCCATGACGCGGCCACGTTCGGAGAAAAAACGCGCCATCTGCGAGAGCCACGCCTCATGCAGCACCAGCCCTTCGCCTTTTGCGGTCGCGGCGGCCAGGGCACTGAGATCGTCACTGGTGGGGCCGAGCCCGCCGTTCACAATCAGCACGTCGCACTGTTCACTGCGCTCGCGCAGAACAGCGACCAGTGACTCAAGATTGTCGCCCACCGTATTGCGGCGCGTTAACGGTAATCCTTGCTCAAAGAAAAGATCGGCCAGCCAGGCAGCATTGGTATCAATAATTTGTCCATGCAGCACTTCGTCGCCGGTGGATAACATCTCCACGTTAATCATTGTGTTCTCCCGCTTATTTGGTCAAAACACTATAGCGCAAACGCGGGGTGGAGAAGAGGAGAAACTGGCGCGACAGCATGCCGCGCCGGAGAGATTAGAAGCCTGCGCTAACGCCCACGTACGGACCGTCGGCCAGCGCGTTGTCGCGGTTGCCGTCTTTACCGGCCAGGTTCAGATAGCGATAGCCTGCTTCGATGGTGATTGGACGCATGATGGTCCAGCGCGCGCCGGCGTTGGCTTCCTCATAGCTGTCGATACCGCTTGAGAGGGAGTCCGGAGAGTAGTAGTACTCGCCAAACAGGCCGAAGCTGTCGCCAATTTTCCACTGCAGGCCGCCGCCCACTGCCGCCGCATATCCTTCGTCACCGTCATTTGGGTTGGTATAGATACCTTTACCGCCGACGGTCGCCAGGAACGGGCCCAGAGGAATGTTGAGGCCCAGGCCGAGGCTTGCCGCGTCGCCGTCGTCATCGTTATGCGTCCAGCCGCCGGTCATCGCCAGACCGGATGTCTCGGTACCCATACCAAAGCCCAGGTGGGTATAATCCTGACCCGCCGAGCCGTTAATGCTAATGGCGTTCGCCGCCGCAGATACAACCATCAGGCCGAAGCCCAGTAATGCCACTTTTTTCATTGTCGTGATCCCGCACAATTTTTATAGAGAAGTCCCAAAACCGCGAGATTTTAACCTGGGTCTTCCGGGGATCAAGCACTCTGCGTGCGGCAGGCCAGTAGATTGTAACTATTTGAAACGGCTATTATCCCTTCAGCGTTGCGTTCACCCACTCCTGCAGCGCGCGGCGCGAAACTTTAATGCCGCCATTTTTGAGTTCGGTCGGCAAAAGCAGCCAGCGGACGGGTTGCTCAAAACGCGCCACCTTGTCCCTGACCCAGTCGGGTAAAGTGGTGATATCCGTTCCCGGCTCGCACTCCACCACCGCCACCGGACGTTGCCCGAACTCAGCGTCGTCCAGCGGAACGATAAACACCTGGTTAACCTGCGGGTGCGTGGCGATAACGCGCTCGAGCGATTCCGGCTGGATCCCTTCTCCGCCGCTAAAAAAGAGGTTATCCATGCGGCCGAGGATCGTCAGACGGCCGTCATGCCATTCGCCGCGATCGCGGGTGGCGAACCATCCCTGCGCGTTGGTCAGCGGAATCAGTTCGCCATCCCGCCAGTAGCCTGAGGCCATGCTTTGCGCTCTGATCCAGACTTCACCGTTAACGACCTGCACCTCTCTGCCAGGCAGCGCACGGCCCACGTCCGGCTCGCCGTCCGCCTCTTTCGCACAGACGGTTGAGGCAAACTCGGTCAGACCGTAGCCGCAGAAGGTGCGTATATGCTGCTCTCGCGCCTGTTCGGTCAATTCCACAGGGATGGCCGCCCCGCCCAGCAGCACCGCTTTCAGTGCGACAGGCTGGTGGGCATTAAGCAGACGCCAGAGCTGGGTTGGCACCAGCGAGGCGTGGGTGCAGCCGCACAGCGCCTGCTCCAGAGGCTGTTTCTCGCGCACGGTTAACCGCGCGCCGGCCTGCAGCCAGCGCCATAAAATCCCCTGGCCGGAAACGTGAAACAGCGGCAGCGAAAGCAGCCAGTCGTCATCTTCACCGTAGGGCATCAGCGACAACACGCCGCGCGCGCTGGCAAGATGGGCCTCGCAGGTATGGACCGCCGCTTTCGGCAGTCCGGTGGAGCCTGAGGTCAGCGTCATGGAGGCCAGCCGCGCCGGTTGCCACGCAGCGCAATACGCATCGGCGGTCTCGCGCATGCTCAGGGCAGGAAGGCCGTCGTAGCTGCCGTCCAGCACCAGTGCAAAGCGCAGCGTCATCTGCGGGAGCAGCACGTCCAGCAGCGGGCGCGGCAGCTGCGGATTAACGGGAAGAATACGCGCCCCGCACTGGAGTAGCGCCAGCCACGCCAGCAGGGTGAGCGGGTGGTTATGGGCCAGCAGCAGCACGCCGTCGCCCTCCTCCACGCCCTGACGGTGAAAGCCCGCCGCAAGGCTGTCGATGCGCGCGCACAGCTGTTGCCAGCTGAGCACCTCGTCGTTCAGCCTCAGAGCCAGTTTATCGGCAAATTGCGCACGCCAGTGCCGCCACGGCCAGTCGGTAAAACTCATCGCAACGGCTCCAGCGCCGCGACGTCGAGGCACGGCAGCGCGCTGTCCGGCCACGGGCGAAGAAGCTGAGCCTGCATCAGGTTCAGCGTGTCGAGGCCGGGGACCGTGTCAGGCGTTAACCAGGCGGCAATGCGCGCCAGCTGGGTTAGCCCAAGGCTGGACTCAATCGACGAGCTGATGACCGCCGTCAGCCCTAAGGCGTGCGCCGCCGCGACCTGCTCGCGCACTTTCGCCAGGCTGCCGGTCAGCGTCGGTTTAATCACCACCGCGCTGACGCCGGGCTCTGCAGCGAATTCAAAATCGGCCTCGCGCAGGCTTTCATCCCAGGCGATGGCAATCCCCGTTTCGCGAGCGAACGCGCGCGAATCCTCGCGGGTTTTGCACGGCTCTTCGAGGAAGGCAATGCGGCTGCGGTACGCCGGATTGACGTACTTTGCAAACTGCTGCGCCTTAAGCGGCGTCCAGGCGCGGTTGGCGTCCAGACGCAGATGCAGATCGGGGATCGCCTCCAGCAGCAGGTTGGCGACCATGCCGTCACGCACCGCTTCATAAAGCCCGACTTTGATTTTCGCGACCTTCTCGCCCGGCATAGCAGAGAGCAGCGCGAAGAGCTCGTCCGGATCCCCTGTACAGAGCGGTGCCGCGCGGTAATTCCCGGCTTCTGGCAAGCTGCCGTCCAGCTCCGCCAGCGCGCAGCTGATACCAAAGGCCGCGGAAGGGACGTCCGGCAGCGCCGGATCCGCCCCCTCGCGCCACGCGTCCGTCCACGCCAGCAAGGCCACCCGTGCGTCATCCAGCGACTCGAGGCTAAAGCCCGGCAGAGGCGAAATCTCGCCCCAGCCTTCCCGCTCGCCCTGCTGCAGATGCACGAAGAAGCCGTCACGGGTTTTTAACCGCCGTTCACGCAGCACCACGCCCGCGTCCATCGGTATCTGCCAGCGGTAAACCTGCGCGCGACGCATTACGGATTCCGTTTGTATTTGCTGAAGTCCGGCTGGCGTTTTTCGTTAAACGCGTTGCGCCCTTCCTGACCCTCTTCGGTCATGTAGAACAGCATGGTGGCGTTGCCCGCCAGCTCCTGCAGACCCGCCTGACCGTCGCAGTCGGCGTTGAGTGCCGCTTTCAGGCAGCGCAGCGCCATCGGGCTGTTTTGCAGCATTTCGCGACACCAGCGCACGGTCTCTTTTTCGAGATCGGCAAGCGGCACCACGGTATTCACCAGGCCCATATCCAGCGCTTCCTGCGCGTTGTACTGACGGCACAGGAACCAGATTTCACGGGCTTTTTTCTGCCCGACGATGCGCGCCATGTAGGAGGCACCCCAGCCGCCGTCGAAAGATCCCACTTTCGGGCCGGTCTGGCCGAAGATGGCGTTTTCAGCGGCAATGGTCAGGTCGCACATCATGTGCAGCACGTGGCCGCCACCGATGGAGTAGCCCGCCACCATCGCCACCACCGGTTTTGGACAGGTGCGGATCTGACGCTGGAAATCGAGGACGTTCAGGTGGTGCGTACCCGCATCGTCCTGGTATCCGCCGTAGTCGCCGCGCACTTTCTGATCGCCACCGGAGCAGAACGCTTTCTCGCCTTCGCCGGTCAGGACAATCACGCCGATGTTGTCGTCATAGCGCGCATCCGCCAGGGCCTGAATCATCTCTTTCACGGTCAGCGGACGGAAGGCGTTACGCACCTGCGGGCGGTTGATGGTGATTTTGGCAATACCGTCGGTGGATTTGTGGTAACGAATGTCGGTGTAGCCTTCGGAGCAGTCCTGCCATTCAACCGGGGCGTAAAGCATGTGTTCATCAGGATAGATCATAGAGTGTCCTTTATTCGAAGACGCAGTATCTGAGCCAGACTCGCGGCAACCGCGTCGGGGTTTTCCCGGTGGGCGTTGTGTCCGGCGTTGGGAATTGCATGGCAGACGGCGTTCAGCTCCGCAGCAAGGGCCGCAAACTTCTCATCACGTTCGCCATAGAGATAATCAAAAGTGAAATCACGTGCGCTTAACGCGGTACGCAGGTCGGGCTGCACGGCCAGCGACGTCGCCTCGAGCATCATCGCCAGCGCCGCGCCGTTGTTCTGGCTGCGCAGGGTAATCAGCGCGTCGCGCTGGGCGTCCGTCAGGGAGGCAAACACGGGCTGTTGGTACCAGTCAGCGAACACCTTTTCCAGCGGTTCGCTGCGAAAACGCGTCGCCCAGCGATGGTCGGATGCCAGCCGCGCCTGTCGCGCATCGGCATCCTGCAGGCCCGGATGGCCGCCTTCTACCGTCACGCCCAGCAGCCCCTTCGGCTGCTGGCAGGCATGGAACATCGCAATGCGGCCGCCGAGGGAGTACCCGACGAGCCAGAATTTCAGTATGTTGTAACTAATCAGAGTTCGGGTAAGCAACGCGCTCATCTCGTCGAAGCCCGTCACGCCCAGATTCCGGGATCCGCCGTGTCCCGGCAGATCCAGATACAGCCTGGGGTAATCGCAAAGCCGCTCACCAACACCCTGCCACTCGCGGCAATCGCCGGAAAAACCGTGCAAAAAGACCAGCCAGGGATAGCCTGGTTTTCCAGCCTGCTGCACGCCCGAGAGGATCACAGCTGGCTCACCTGCGCCAGCAGGCTTTGCAGGGCCTGCGCACCGTCAGCCTCGTTAACTACCAGCTCAATCAGCGTCGCGCCGGGCTGCTTCCAGGCGGAGCTTAGCGCCGCATCCAGCTGTTCCCAGCTTTCCGGGCGATGATATTTCAGGCTGAACATCGCCGCGGCGTGTTCGAACTGCACGTTCTGCGGCATCAGATAGAAGCGCTCGCGCTCGCTCTGCGGCGTGGGCAGCAGGGAGAAAATCTGCCCGCCGTTGTTGTTAACCACAATCAGCACGAACGGGGCAGACGCCTGACGCAGCAGCGCCAGCGCGTTGAGGTCGTAGAGCGCGGAGAGATCCCCCACGATGGCCAGCGTCGATTTTGCGCTGGCGCGCTGCACGCCCGCCGCCGTAGAGATCAGCCCGTCGATGCCGCTGGCACCACGGTTGCTGTACACCGGGTAGCCCGCGGGCAGCTGCGAAAAGGCGTCAATCAGCCGCACGACCAGGCTGTTGCCGACAAACAGCTGCCCCTGCTCGGGCAGGTACTGGCGAATACGGTGCGCCAGCCCGGCCTCGCTGAACGCTTCACAGCGCGCATGGGTCAATTCCCACGCCTGGCGCGACAGGTCCGGGAGGGTAGCCGCCCAGGGTTTGCGTTTTTCAGCCGGATGGAGCGCCAGCCAGGCGTCGATACGGCTGACCAGACGACGACCGCGGTGGTGCGCCGGATCAAGACGCCCTTCCAGCGCGTCCACCAGCCAGTATTCGTCCGGTGTGCAGGTGGCCTGCCACTGCAGTAACCGCTTGCCGGTTAAACTCGATCCAAGCTGGACCACAATCTGCGCCTGCGACAGCTCGGTGACCGCTTTGGCATTACCCAGCCAGAGATCCGCGCACGGCAGCGGCTGACCGGTCTGGGAAAGCACGTCGCCGATCAGCGGCCAGCCCAGGGTTTGCGCCCATTCGGCGACCAGCTTGCCTTCGGCAGGGCTCATGCGCCCGGCGATAACCACGCCGCGCTTCTGCCGCCAGAAGAACCAGTCGCGCTGTTTCGCGCTCTCAAGGTGCGTCTGCTCGCGCAGCCACGGTTTCTCACTCCCCCACCAGTCACCGAGAGACTGCTGCCAGTCAAGACCCGTGTCGTCCAGCTCGCCGTACAGCGGCTCGGCAAACGGGCAGTTGATATGCAGCGCCCCGCCGCGCAGCGTCTCCATGGCGTGATCGACGGTGGAGACCAGCCAGCTCGCCGGAATATCCTGGGTGGGACGCGGCAGCGAAATCGTCTGCGAAGGATGCGAAGAAAAGAGCCCCGGCTGACGGATGGCCTGATTGGCGCCGCAGTCGATAAGCTCAGGGGGACGATCGGCCGTCAGCAGAATCAGCTTTTCACCGGTTAACCCGGCTTCAATCAGAGCCGGATAGAGGTTCGCCACGGCAGTACCGGAAGTGACGATCACCGCCACGGGTTCTTTGCTGGCTTTCGCCAGACCCAGCGCGAGATGACCGAGGCCGCGCTCATCAAAGTGGGTGTGGTGAATCAACGCCCGGTTTTCGGCGGCCGCCAGCGTCAGCGGCGTTGAGCGAGAACCCGGTGCAATACACACGTGCCTGACGCCATGGCGCGTCAGGGCTTCAAGGATCACCGCCGCCCAGCGTCGGTTAAAAGAACTTACTGACATGAGATTGTCCGGTATCAAGAATGCGACACAGTATAAATAATAGAAAAAATTGGAATTTTGATGTGAATCGGGATTGCGCGAATCAGTATTAATCCCTTAGGAGCAGAGAGCGCAATCCGGCCGCTTTGTTTTCAATCTCCTGCCACTCCTGCTCCGGGTCAGATCCGCTGACAATGCCGGCCCCGGCGTAGAGCCGCAGCGAGTCCTCATGGACGCGGGCTGAACGCAACGCCACGCAGAACTCACTCTGGTCAGGCGATAAATACCCGGCCGAACCGGCGTACCACTCGCGGTTAAAGGGCTCAACCTTCTGAATAAACTCGCGCGCAGGCTGTCGGGGCAAACCGGCAACGGCCGCCGTCGGCTGTAGCATATGCAGGCACTGCTCGTCGTCGGCCTGTTTGAGCTCGGTCCAGATACAGCGGCGCAAATGCTGCACTTTACGCAGGCGCACCACCTGGGGGGGCAGTACCTCAAGCGTCCGCGTGTAGTGCTGAAGACGCTGGCAGATATCCTCCACAACCAGCATATTTTCGCGCTGGTTTTTATCGTCGTTCAGCAGCCACTCGCCCAGACGCTGCGCCTTTTTATCATCGGTATGGCTGGCGACGGTGCCCGCCAGCGCTTCGGTGCGCAGCAGCGTGCCGCGTCGCCGCCAGAGACGCTCGGGCGTCGAGCCGAGAAACGCGTTGCTGGCGTCGAATACCATGCAGAAGTGATAGCAATGTAAATTGAGGGCGCGGCTGGCCGCCATCAGCGCGACGGGGTTAATGCGCTGTGTAAACTGAAGATCGGTGGCCCTCGCAAGGACAACCTTTTCAAAATCACCGCGCGCGATGGTTTCGGTCGCCCTGCGGACAAGTCTCAGCCATTCGGCCCGTTGAGGCTGATGGTTTTCGTGCTCAACCTGAACGGCCAGCGGACGGATAGGCCTGGCTGGCTGGAGCTGCTGTAAAAAATCCCGCGCGGCATGGGCATCTTCCTGAAGTGAATAATCGCTCCACAGCTGCAGGCGCAGCGTAGCGGTGCCGGCGGTACGTCGCCAGAGCAGTCGCGGTAAAAAGAGGCTGCCCTGCTCCGGATTAAAGGCGTTCAGGCCGCAGATGCGGGTA
Source organism: Enterobacter sp. FB (assembly GCF_000805795.1). NCBI lineage: Bacteria > Pseudomonadati > Pseudomonadota > Gammaproteobacteria > Enterobacterales > Enterobacteriaceae > Enterobacter > Enterobacter sp. FB. Next base: position 2,399,565 of record NZ_JSZC01000013.1, read on the forward strand.
TCACCTGCCGCGTTTTGCTCGCGTAAAAACTGCGTGGCTAACGCCAGAGAGGAAAAGGTGATAACCGCCCCCAGCGCGGCCAGCTCTTCATCGCCGTTACGCTGCTGCCAGTAAAACTGCGGATAGCACTGCTGCGCCCCAAGCCAGGCGAGAGGGTCGAAGGCATCGTTTAACGGGAAAGAGACGTCGAAATGACGTATGCCGGGCGTTGCGGGTAACGCTTGCGAAAGCTGGGTACGCAATTGCTCCAGCGCGAGGAAAATCGAATTCACGCGAACCTCTCCCTGTTAAAACCTCATATTATACGGGGTACTGACCATAAATAGCAGTACCCACGTGTAGGGAGTGGTTAAGCGGCTTAACGACGGGCCAACAACAGCCCCAGTACCAGGCCTACGGCAGCACCTACTCCAATACCCTGCCACGGTTTTTCATGCACGTAATCATCGGCACGGTACACCGCTTTTTTGGCGCGGTAGTAGTAGGTATCAGACGCATGGCTGACACGGTTTTTCACTTCATGCAGCGCCTGTTCGGCACGGGCTTTTAGCTCAATATATTTCTGATCGGCAGGGTCGCCCGAGGAACGTAACACCTCTTCCAGCGTTTCGCTCAGTAAGGCCAGGTCGTCGTCGATACGGGTATCCCAGGATTGAAATGACATATTTTTCTCCATGTTAGTACACCAGTTCGCTAACTATAGCCAACGACTCGCCATTACGCCTGCTTCGCTTCCCGCGCCATGCCGATGTGGGGAATGCCGTCTTCATCGTACACCTCGGTGACCGGCACGAAACCAAAGTGGCCGTAGAAGGACTGCAGGTGCGCCTGTGCGCCCAGGTATAACGCCTTGTTCGGCCACTGTTTCTGGCATGCCTCCAGCGTTTTCTTCATCAGCTGATAGCCCAGTTTTTCACCGCGCGCTTTGCCGCTGATGATGACCCGACCAATCACGACAGGCTCGAATTCGTCCTCGCTTTTCAGAATCCTCGCATACGCCACCAGCTCGTTATCCCGCCAGCCAAGGATATGGCGGTTCTCGCCGACGAGATCGTCGCCGTCGATGTCCTGATACGGGCAGGTCTGTTCAACCACAAACACTTCGCAGCGCAGTTTCAGCAGGGCGTAAAGTGAATGAACGGTGAGGTCACTATGGTGTAAATCTTGCCACTGGATCATCTCTTTCTCCTTCCTGGGGTTCATCACGTTATACTAAACCCCTCCCCGTTCGGCAAAGGGCTGATTGCGTTATGGAACTGATTTTTCTGGGTACGTCCGCTGGCGTGCCAACCCGCTCACGAAACGTGACGGCAATTCTGCTGGATCTTAAGCATCCCACCCGCGGCGGGCTGTGGCTGTTTGACTGCGGTGAAGGGACGCAGCATCAGCTGCTACACACCGCTTATCACCCCGGCAAGCTGGATAAAATTTTTATCACCCATCTGCATGGCGATCATCTGTTTGGCCTTCCCGGCCTGCTGTGCAGCCGCTCGATGGCCGGTAACGCCAACCCGCTGACGATTTATGGGCCTGCGGGTATTCGTGAATTTGTTGAAACCACGCTGCGCCTGAGCGGGTCGTGGACCGATTATCCGCTGGAGGTGGTTGAGATTAGCGAAGGCCTGGTTTTCGATGACGGCGATTATAAGGTAAGCGTTCAGCCGCTCAATCATCCTGTGGAATGCTATGGCTACCGTGTTGAAGCGCATGACAAACCCGGCGCGCTGGATGCCGCCGCGCTAATGGCCGATGGCGTAAAACCCGGGCCGCTGTTCCAGCGCCTGAAGCACGGCGAGACCGTCACGCTGGAGGACGGGCGCGTCATCAATGGGCAGGATTATCTCGCCGCACCGCAGCCCGGCAAGAAGCTGGCGATCTTTGGCGACACGGCCCCGTGCCGGGCGGCGCTCACGCTTGCCCAGGGCGTGGACGTGATGGTGCATGAAGCGACGCTTGAAACGGCGATGGAAGAGAAAGCCAACGGCCGGGGCCATAGCTCCACGCGTCAGGCGGCGCAGCTAGCCCGTGACGCGGGCGTCGGGAGGCTCATCATCACCCACGTCAGCTCGCGCTACGACGCGCGGGGCTGTGAAAAGCTGCTGGCAGAGTGCCTCGCGCTGTTCCCGGAATGTGAGCTGGCCGAAGATTTCGCTCAGGTCAGCGTTTAGTCCTTCATTTTTCCCTCAGGATGCCGATAACGATTAAAAGGTCAGCATTTCTCTCGAGGGTAGAATGGATAATTTCCAGAAAGATATTGATGACAGGGCGAATCTGACCCTGTCGAACCGTTTTGAACTGTTGCTGTTCCGTCTTGGCACCTCTCTTAACGAAAATAAATCTGAGCTGTTTGGCATTAACGTCTTTAAGCTGCGTGAAATTGTGCCGATGCCGGAGTTCACGAAACCCGCCGGGATGAAATCACCGCTGATGGGAATGGTGAATATCCGCGATCAGGTGATCCCGGTGATTGACCTGGCCGCCGTGGCGGGCTGTAAGCCCACCACCGGGCTGAACATCCTGCTGATCACCGAATATGCGCGCAGCGTTCAGGCGTTTGCCGTGGAGTCGGTTGAGAACATCATGCGTCTGGACTGGAAGCAGGTGCACGCGGCGGAAACCGCCGTCAGCGGTCGCTACATCACCAGCATTGCGTGTCTTGACGAGAAGAGCGATACCAACGATCTGGCGATGGTGCTGGACGTTGAGCAGATCCTGTATGACATCACTCCGGCCAATCACGACCTGCACGCCACCAATCTGAAGACCACCAAATTCCATATTAAGCCGGGCGCGGTCGCGATTGTGGCGGAAGATTCCAAAGTGGCGCGTTCGATGCTGGAGAAAGGTCTGCAGGCGATGGAGATCCCAGCGCAGCTGCACATCACCGGCAAAGACGCGTGGGAAAAAATTGGCGTGCTGGCCGCACAGGCGCAGGCTGAGGGCGTGCCGATCACCGATAAGATCGCGCTGGTGCTGACCGACCTCGAAATGCCGGAGATGGACGGTTTTACGCTGACGCGCAAAATCAAAACCGACCCGGTTCTGAAAGATATTCCGGTGGTGATCCACTCTTCCCTTTCCGGCAACGCCAACGAAGACCATATTCGTAAGGTGAAGGCGGATGGCTACGTCGCGAAGTTTGAGCTGAACGAGCTGTCGTCGGTGATTGAGGAAGTGCTGGACCGCTCGATGAAGAAGATTGACGGGCCGTTGATTAGCCGTAAACAGCTGGCTTAGTCGGGTGGCGCTACGCTTACCCGACCTACAAAACCCGTAGGCCCTGCAAGCGTAGCGACGCTGGGCAATAAAAAACCCGCCGAGGCGGGTTTTTTGTTTTTACATCAGCGGCATCGCGCGCTGCACGATATCAATCAGCGGTTGCGGATAGATACCGAAGATCAGCACCAGCAGCGCGGAGATGAGTACCACGATACCACCAGCGCTGTACTGCCAGTTGCCTGGAGCATCACGATTGAGCTGCTGAGGTGCGCTCAGGTACAGGCTCACGGCCACGCGCAGGTAGTAGTACAGACCAATCGCGGAGCCGATCACCACGCCCGCGGTCAGCCACCACAGGTGCGCCTGCACACCGACGGCCAGCACGTAGAACTTACCGATAAAGCCAAGCGTCATCGGAATACCGGCCAGAGAGAGCATCATCACGGTCATTACGGCGGACAGGATCGGACGGTGCCAGAACAGACCACGATAAGAGAACAGTGAATCGGCATCCGGACCACGGTACGGGCTGGACATCAGGCTCACCACGCCGAAGGCGCCGAGGCTGCTGAACAGGTAGCCGGCCAGATAGACGCCCACGGCTTCCATCGACATCTCACCGCTCTGCAGCGCAATCAGCGCCACCATCAGGTAGCCCAGATGAGAGATAGACGAGTAGCCCAGCAGACGCTTAATGTTGGTCTGGCTCAGCGCCATCAGGTTACCGAAGATGATGGAGACGAACGCGATGATGCCCAGCACCACGCGAACCGCTTCGCTGTCACCCACCGGCGCGTACAGGAAGAGACGCATGACCACCCCGAAGATGGCGATTTTGCTCGCCGTCGCCAGGAAGGTCGACACCGGAGCCGGTGCCCCCTGGTAGACGTCTGGCGTCCACAGGTGGAACGGCACCAGAGAGAGTTTGAAGCCAAGGCCAACAATCATCATGCCCAGACCCGCCAGCAGCAGCGGCTCATGCAGCATGCCGTCACCGAGGCTCTTGCCGAGCGCCATAAAGGAGAGGTTACCGGACTGTGCGTACACCAGCGCAATACCAAACAGCAGGAACGAGGACGCCGCCGCAGACAGGATGGTGTACTTGATGCTTGCTTCCAGCGAGCGCTTCTGGCGGAAGGCGTAACCAATCAGACCGAACAGCGGCAGAGAGATCAGCTCAATGCCGAGGAACAGCGCGGCCAGGTGGTTAGCATTCGCCAGCAGAATGCCGCCCAGCGCGGCAATCAGAACCAGCAGGTAAAACTCTTCTTTGTTGTCGTTGTAGCCTTCGAGCCACGGGTAAGCAAAGGTACAGGTTGCCAGGCTCGCCAGCAGCACCAGACCGGTGTACAGCATGGCGTAACCGTCAACGCGCATCAGCGGGGTGACGTCCATCGCCCCACCCTGGCCAACAAACCAGAGTGAGACTAACGCGGCGTTCAGGCCGATGACCGACAGCGTGGCATTCAGGAAGTGATTGCGTCGCCACGCAATGGAGAGCATCACAACCACCACCGTCAATCCGACGATCAGCAGCGGTAGCAGCGCGATCAGTTGTTGTGGAGTTATTGTCATGGCGAATTACGGCCTTGTAGTAGAAACAGAATTAACAAACCACTGCTGGATATTGCCCATCGCGCTGTGCGAGGTATCCAGAATCGGCTGCGGGAAGAAGCCCAGCAGCACCAGCAGTACGACCAGCAGCAGGATGATGAACAGCTCACGCAGCGACATCCCCGGCAGTTCTTGTGCAGCAATTTCGCTCTTCGCTTTACCGAAGTAAGCGCGGTGCAGCATCGCCAGCGAGTAGACGGAAGCGAACACCAGACCAAAGGTGGAGATCACGGTAATCACCGGTACCACTTTGAAGCTGCCGAACAGAATCATAAATTCGCCGACGAAGTTACCGGTGCCCGGCATCCCCAGAGTCGCCACCGCGAAGAACATGGAGAGCGCTGGCAGCCACTTAATTTTGCTCCACAGACCGCCCATCATACGCATGTCGCGGGTGTGCAGACGTTCGTACAGCTGGCCGCACAAGATGAAGAGACCGGCTGCGGACAGACCGTGCGCAATCATCTGGATCACCGCACCCTGGTACGCCAGCTGGCTGCCGGTGTAGATAGCAATCAGCACGAAGCCCATGTGGGAAACGGAGGTGTAGGCAATCAGACGCTTGATGTCGTACTGGGTGAAGGCCATCCAGGCACCGTAGAAGATACCGATCACACCCAGCCACATGGCAATCGGTGCGAACTCTGCGGAGGCGTTCGGGAACAGCGGCAGTGCAAAGCGCAGCAGACCGTAGGCCGCGGTTTTCAGCAAGATGCCCGCCAGGTCAACGGAACCCGCCGTTGGCGCCTGAGAGTGCGCGTCTGGCAGCCAGCCGTGCAGCGGAACCACCGGCATTTTCACCGCGAAGGCGATGAAGAAGCCCAGCATCAGCAGGTATTCTACGCCGTGCGACATTGGGGTCTTCAGCAGGTCTTCGTAGTTGAACGTCCAGGTACCGGTCGCGTTGTGGTGAACAAACACCAGCGCCAGAATGGCAATCAACATCACCAGACCACTCGCCTGGGTATAGATGAAGAACTTGGTTGCCGCCGTGATACGCGTTTTACCGTCGGACGCCTTGTGGCCCCACAGCGCGATCAGGAAGTACATCGGCACCAGCATCATCTCCCAGAAGAAGAAGAACAGGAACATGTCGATGGCAAGGAACACGCCGATTACGCCGCCCAGGATCCACATCAGGTTCAGGTGGAAGAAGCCCTGGTATTTTTCGATTTCACGCCAGGAGCAGAGTACCGCCAGAACGCCGAGCAGGCCGGTCAACACCACCATCAGCAGTGAGAGACCGTCAATCGCCAGGTGGATCGTAATGCCGAAACGTGGGATCCACGGCAGGATGAACTCAGACTGCCACTGCGGAATGCCCGCAGACTGGGTCAGTGAGTAACCGCCCTGCAACCACAGTTGCAGGCCAAGCGCGAGCGTCAATCCCATGGTGATCAGCGCGATCCAGCGCGGCATCTTCACGCCAAAGCGTTCAGTCTGCCAGCACAGGAAGCCGCCGATGAAGGGAATTAATATTAGCCAGGGTAGTAACATGGCGATTTACATTCCTTTTTAAGGCCCCCAGCAGGGGCCTGATTTTCAACGAATTCGAATAAAATTCACTTAACGATCAACGCAACACCATCAGCAGCGCCAGCACGACAACCGCACCGATGCTCATGGACGCCACATACCAGCGCAGGTAACCGTTCTCGCTGTACAGCAGGCCTTTGCCTGCAAAGCGGGAAAGGATCGCCGGGATGTTCATCAGGCTGTTCAGCGGGTCGCGCTTCAGCAGCCACGCGATGCCAAGGAACGGCTTAACGAAGATCATGTCGTACAGCCAGTCGAAGCCCCACGCGTTGTACCACCAGGTGCCCAGCAGACGGCCCGGCGCACTGTTGGCAACGGCAGTGACCAGCGTACGTTTGCCCAGCCACAGCCATGCCGCGATCAGGATGCCCGCGATAGCGACCACACCGGAGGTGATTTCAAGCGTCAGAACGCGACCGTGCTCAAGCTCGGTGGTGTCTGGCAGCACGCCCTGCAGCGGAGGCACAATCATCGCGCCAACGAAGGTGGACAGTACCAGCAGCACAATCAGCGGCAGGTGATGGGTAATCCCCTTCCCTGCGTGAGCGTGAATTTGTTCTTTACCGTGGAATACGATGAAAATCATACGGAAGGTATACAGGGAGGTCATGAACGCGCCGACCAGACCCGCAACCATCAGATTGATATGACCATTCGCCATGGCACCCGCAAGGATTTCGTCCTTACTGAAGAAGCCCGCGGTGATCAACGGCAGTGCCGCCAGCGCCGCGCCGCCCACCAGGAAGCAGACATAGACCAGCGGGATGGACTTACGCAGTCCGCCCATTTTGAAGATGTTCTGCTCGTGATGGCAGGCCAGAATCACCGAACCGGATGAGAGGAACAGCAGCGCTTTAAAGAACGCGTGCGTCATCAGGTGGAAAATGGCCGCGTCCCACGCCTGAACGCCCAGCGCCAGGAACATGTAGCCAATCTGGCTCATGGTGGAATAAGCAAGAACGCGTTTGATGTCGGTCTGAACCAGCGCGGCAAAGCCTGCCAGTACCAGTGTGACCGCACCGACGATACCCACCAGATGCAGAATTTCCGGGGTCATCAGGAACAGGCCATGGGTACGCGCAATCAGGTACACACCGGCGGTGACCATGGTCGCAGCGTGGATCAGCGCGGAGACAGGGGTTGGACCCGCCATCGCGTCTGCCAGCCATGTCTGCAATGGCAGCTGCGCGGATTTACCCACGGCACCACCCAGCAGCATCAGCGTTGCCCACCACAGCATGTTGTTGCCTGCGGCGAAGTGCGCTGGCGCCAGTTCCACCATTTCGCGGAAATTCAGCGTGCCCAGTTCGTTATAAAGAATGAACAGCGCGAACGCGAGGAAGACGTCACCCACGCGGGTCACGACGAACGCTTTCATGGCCGCTGCGCCATTCTTCGGATCGGTATAGTAGAAACCGATCAGCAGGTAAGAGCACAGGCCCACGCCTTCCCAGCCCAGATACATCAGCAGCAGGTTATCGGCCAGCACCAGAACGACCATGCTGGCGATAAACAGGTTGGTGTAGGCGAAGAAGCGGGAGTAACCCTCTTCACCGCGCATATACCAGGAGGCGAACATGTGGATCAGGAAGCCCACGCCGGTCACCACGGAGAGCATGGTCAGCGAGAGACCATCCAGCACAAGGTTAAAACCGATGTTGAAATCACCGACCGACATCCAGGTCCACAGCGGCACGCTGAAAGGCTGACGCCCGTTGTTAAAGAAGTCGATACCCGCATACGCTGTCACCAGCGCAGCCAGGCCAACAGAGCCCATGCCGACGGTTGCAGACAGATTCTCAGACCAGCGGCCGCGAGAAAACGCCAGCAGCACGAAGCCAATCAGCGGAAAAATAATGGTTAAGGCAAGCATGTTCATCCACGCAACTCACTTACTGAATCGATGTTCAGATTCTGGCGGCGACGATGGAGCTGCAGCAACAGCGCCAGGCCAATACTCGCTTCGGCAGCCGCAAGGCTGATGGCGAGAATGTACATCACCTGACCATCGGTCTGGCCCCAGTAGCTTCCGGCGACAACGAAGGCCAGCGCGGAGGCGTTAATCATGATTTCCAGCCCGATCAGCATAAACAGCAGATTGCGGCGGATAACCAGACCAGTCAGACCCAGAACGAATAAAATCGCAGCGAGGATCAGTCCATGTGTTAAGGGGATCATGCGCGCTCCTCCGTTTTTCTTTTCGCGCGGTCGTCAGTGCGGTTGCTCAGCACCTCGCCAGCACGCTCTTCGCGGCCAACGTGGAAGGCCACAACCAGACCTGCCAGCAGCAGCATGGAGGCCAGTTCAACCGCCAGAACGTATGGGCCAAAGAGCGTAATACCGACCTCTTTAGCGCCGATCGGCGTGCCGTCGATGCCCTGATCATTAACACCCAGAATGGCGTACACGATCACCACCAGCATGATGGCCGACAAAATTGCCGGGCCGATCCACACCTGCGGTTTTAACCACTGACGTTCCTGCTCGATTTCAGAGCCGCCCAGGTTCAGCATCATCACGACGAACACGAATAGCACCATGATGGCCCCGGCGTAGACGATGATTTCCAGCGCACCGGCGAAGTGCGCGCCCAGTGCGAAGAACACCCCGGAAATGGCCAGCAGCGAGATGATTAAGTACAGCAGCGCATGCACCGGATTGGTGTGCGTGATCACTCGCAGCGTAGCCAGGATGGCGATAAGGCCACAGATATAAAAAGCGAATTCCATTGCCCTCTCCTTACGGTAACAGGCTCTTGACGTCGATAGGCTTGGCTTCGTTCTCTGCTTCGCCCTTATCTTTGCCGTCGATTGCCATACCCGCCATCCGGTAGAAGTTATATTCCGGGTATTTGCCCGGACCGGAAATCAGCAGATCCTCTTTCTCGTACACCAGGTCCTGACGCTTGTACTCACCCAGCTCGAAGTCTGGAGTCAGCTGAATCGCCGTGGTTGGGCACGCTTCTTCACACAGACCGCAGAAAATGCAGCGTGAGAAGTTGATGCGGAAGAACTCAGGGTACCAGCGGCCGTCTACCGTCTCGGCTTTCTGCAGAGAGATACAGCCAACCGGACACGCAACCGCACACAGGTTACAGGCAACGCAGCGCTCGGAACCGTCCGGGTCGCGCGTCAGCACGATACGACCACGGTAGCGCGGCGGCAGATATACCGGCTCTTCCGGGTACATCCGGGTTTCGCGTTTGGCAAACGCGTGCAGGCCGATCATCCAGATACTGCGTACCTGGGTCCCGAAGCCTACCAGTAATTCTTTTAAGGTCATGGTCTATAGCCCCTTATGGCTGCTGCCAGAGAATGACAGCGGCCGTTACCAACAAGTTGACGAGCGTCAGCGGCAGGCACACTTTCCAGCCGAAGGACATTACCTGGTCATAACGCGGACGCGGTAACGCTGCGCGAATCAAAATGAACATCATCATGAAGAACGCGGTTTTCAGCGCGAACCAGATGAACGGCGGTAAGAACGGGCCATGCCAGCCACCGAAGAACAGCGTTACCATCAACGCGGAAATGGTGACGATACCGATGTACTCGCCCACGAAGAACAGACCGAATTTCATACCGGAATATTCGATGTGGTAACCGTCGGCCAGTTCCTGTTCGGCTTCTGGCTGGTCAAACGGGTGACGGTGACACACCGCCACACCCGCGATAGCAAAGGTAATAAACCCAAAGAACTGCGGAATCACGTTCCAGATGTCGGCCTGGTTGTTGACGATGTCGGTCATGTTAAATGAACCGGCCTGCGCCACCACGCCCATCAGGGAGAGCCCCAGGAACACTTCGTAGCTCAGGGTCTGCGCAGACGCACGCATCGCACCCAGCAGCGAGTATTTGTTGTTACTGGACCAGCCTGCGAACAGGACCGCGTAAACCGCGAGGCCTGCCATCATCAGGAAGAACAGAATGCCGATGTTCAGGTCAGCGACCACCCAGGTCGGGCTGACCGGAACGATAGCAAACGCCAGCAGCAGCGAGGTGAAGGCGATCATCGGTGCCAGAGTAAAGATCACGCGATCGGAGAAGCGCGGGATCCAGTCCTCTTTAAAGAACATCTTGATCATGTCCGCGACCAGCTGGAGTGAACCACCCCAGCCCACGCGGTTCGGTCCGTAACGGTTCTGGAACAGACCGAGCAGACGACGTTCACCAAAGCTCATGAACGCGCCGCAGGTGACCACCACCAGCAGGATAACAATCGCTTTCAGAATGCTCAGCAGGATGTCGATAAGATCCGGCGTTAACCAACTCATGCTTTTGCCTCCTGCAGATTATCAAGACGCGCACCCGCCAGAACCGGCGCGATGCCAGGCATACCCATCGGCAGACCGACCTGCCCTGCTGTCAGGCTTTCAGAAATAATCAGCGGCAGGCTGATGGTCTGGCCGTCATAGCTAAAGGCAATGTTCGCGCCCGCGTTAACGCCAAGCTTCGCGGCGTCCGCCGGGTTGAGCTTGATGTACGGCTGCGGCATGCGGGTCTGGAAGACCGGTGAACGCTGGGACAGCTCGTCGCTACCGAACAGGTGGTAGTACGGGGCAATACGCCAGCTACCGTCCTGCGGCTGGAAGCTCGCCGGTACGGTGGTGAAGAAGTCCAGACCGGTTTCGGAAGCTTCAATCAGACGCACGCCCGGATCGCCGTGGCGCAGGGAGCCGCCCACTTCAGCCTGGAACTTGTTCCATGCCTGCGGGGAGTTCCAGCCCGGTGCCCATGCGAACGGGATTTGCGAACGCGGCGCAGACGGCTGGTTGTTCCCTTCCATGGAGAAGGCGAACATGGTGTCTTTATCCTGCGGCTGGCGCGGTTCGTGCACGCTGATATTGGCGCGCATCGCGGTACGGCCGCTGTAACGGTGCGGTTCACGCGCCAGTTTCTGGCCGCGAATGCGGAAGCTCGCTTCAGGCGCGGCATCTTTAATGCCTGCCAGCTGAGGCAGTTTTTCCACCACCGCGTCGATAACGTGGTCGAGCTGCGTCCAGTCCACTTCACGGCTCTGCACGGTGCTGTGCAGGGAATGCAGCCAGCGCCAGCTTTCCAGCATCACGGTGTTGCTGTCGTAGTACGCCGGGTCATAAACCTGGAAGAAACGCTGTGCGCGGCCTTCGTTGTTGATAACCGTACCGTCGCTTTCTGCGAAGCTTGCCGCAGAGAGCACCAGGTGCGCTTTATCCATAATCGCGGTGCGCTGATGGTCAATGACCATCACCAGCGGGGCTTTGGAGAGCGCGGCGTCTACGCGAGCGGCAGAAGCATGACGATGCAGGTCGTTTTCCAGCACCACCACGGCGTCAGCGGCACCGGACTCCAGTTCGCTTAACGCAGCTTCCAGCGAGCCGCCGCCAATCATGCCCAGACCGATGCTGTTCACCGCACGGGCAATCATGGTCACGCCAACGTCAGCACCGCGGCCTTTCAGAGCTTTAGCCACGTTGGCTGCTGCCTGAATGATCTCTGCGCTACCGGCATTGGTACCGGAAATAATCAGCGGTTTCTTCGCACCGGCCAGGGCCTGAACAATCACGTCAACCTTGTTTTGCAGGTCGCGATCCAGCTCAACGGCCGGTGAGTTGTTGTCCAGCGCGTGGGCAATGGCAAAGCCAAGACGCGCCTGATCTTCAACCGGTGCGCAGTAGGTCCACGCCGCGATATCGTCCAGACGGGTATTGTCGACGTTGGTCACAAACAGAGGATGCTTCGCGCGCTGGCCGATGTTCAGGATTGCCGCAATCTGCCAGTCAGCCACTTTCTGCGCCGCTGCCATTTCACGTGCTTTCCCCTTCACCGCCTGACGAACCGCCAGAGCCGCGCGTGCGCCGGTCTGCGTCAGGTCTTCACCCAGCACCAGAACCGCATCATAGGATTCAATTTCGCGCAGCGCAGGGGTATGGATACCGCCTTCACGCAGCACTTTCAGTACCAGCTGCAGACGTTCCTGCTCGCCCTGGGCGATGCCGGTATAGAAGTTTTCCGCCCCCACCAGCTCACGCAGCGCGAAGTTGCTTTCGATGCTGGCGCGCGGGGAACCGATACCGATCACTTTCTTCGACTGACGCAGAATATCTGCCGCACCCTGCATCGCCTGTTCAGCGTTCAGGGTGATGAAGTCGTCGCCACGGCGCTGAACCGGCTGACGCGGACGGTCTTTCAGGTTCACATAGCCATAGCCGAAACGACCGCGGTCGCACAGGAAGTAATGGTTTACGGTACCGTTGTAACGGTTTTCGATACGACGCAGTTCGCCGTAGCGCTCACCCGGGCTGGTGTTACAGCCCAGCGAACACTGCTGGCAGATGCTTGGCGCAAACTGCATGTCCCACTTACGGTTGTAACGCTCGGAGTGGGTTTTATCGGTGAATACGCCGGTCGGACAGATTTCCACCAGGTTACCGGAGAATTCGCTCTCAAGCGTACCGTCTTCCGGACGACCGAAGTAGACGTTGTCATGTGCGCCATACACGCCCAGATCCTGACCGTCTGCGTAATCTTTGTAGTAACGCACGCAGCGGTAGCAGGCGATGCAGCGGTTCATTTCGTGAGAGATGAACGGCCCCAGGTCCTGGTTACGGTGAGTACGCTTGGTAAAGCGATAGCGACGGAAGCTGTGACCGGTCATCACGGTCATATCCTGAAGGTGGCAGTTACCGCCCTCTTCACAGACCGGGCAGTCGTGCGGGTGGTTGGTCATCAACCATTCCACAACGCTTTCACGGAACTGTTTGGCTTCTTCGTCATCAATCGAAATAAAGGTGCCTTCGGTGGCTGGCGTCATACAGGACATCACCAGGCGACCACGCGTGTCTTCCGCGTTTTGATATTGCTTCACCGCACACTGGCGGCAAGCACCGACGCTGCCCAGCGCCGGATGCCAGCAAAAGTACGGAATATCGAGGCCAAGAGACAGACAAGCTTCCAGCAGGTTGTCCGCCCCGTTGACTTCGTATTCTTTGCCGTCTACATGAATCGTAGCCATTAGCATGCTTCCAGTTGGCTCGGTCGAAACCGAGCGTTAATCAAAATTCTTGTCGTTACCAGCGCGCTTTAAGCAGGTTCGGCTGAATCCCATTAATCGCATGGGTATTGCTGAACGGCTGCTTGATGCCTGCTTCGAACTCGTCGCGGAAATATTTGATCGCGCTCTGCAGAGGTTCGACGGCACCCGGTGCGTGGGCACAGAAGGTTTTACCCGGGCCTAAGAATCGACACAGTTGCTCAAGCGTTTCGATATCGCCAGGCTGGCCTTCGCCACGTTCGATTGCACGCAGGATCTTCACGCTCCACGGCAGACCATCACGGCACGGTGTGCACCAGCCGCAGGACTCACGGGCGAAGAACTCTTCCAGGTTACGCACCAGCGAGACCATACCGATCTCGTGGTCGACGGCCATCGCCAGCGCCGTACCCAGACGGCTACCTGCTTTACCAATGCTTTCGAATTCCATCGGCAGGTCAAGGTGGGCTTCGGTCAGGAAGTCAGTCCCTGCCCCACCCGGCTGCCAGGCTTTGAATTTCAGGCCATCGCGCATGCCGCCGGCGTAGTCTTCAAGAATTTCGCGCGCGGTGGTACCGAACGGCAGTTCCCAGACGCCAGGATTTTTCACGCGACCGGAGAAGCCCATCAGCTTGGTACCGGCATCTTTGCTTGAGGAGATGCCCTGATACCACTCCACGCCGTTCGCGAGGATAGCCGGAACGTTGCACAGGGTCTCGACGTTGTTGACGCAGGTCGGTTTACCCCACACGCCGGAGCTTGCCGGGAACGGTGGCTTGGAACGCGGGTTCGCACGGCGGCCTTCCAGGGAGTTAATCAGCGCGGTCTCTTCACCGCAGATGTAACGCCCGGCACCGGTGTGCACGAACAGTTCGAAGTCAAACCCGGTGCCCAGAATGTTTTTGCCCAGCAGGCCTGCTTCGGTGGCTTCGGCAATCGCGCGACGCAGGTTTTCTGCCGCTTCGATGTACTCACCGCGCAGGAAGATGTAGCCACGGTACGCTTTCAGCGCAAACGCGGAAATCAGCATGCCTTCCACCAGCAGGTGCGGCAGCTGCTCCATCAGCAGACGGTCTTTATAGGTACCCGGCTCCATTTCATCGGCGTTACACAGCAGGTAACGGATGTTCATGGATTCGTCTTTTGGCATCAGGCTCCACTTCAGACCGGTGGAGAAGCCCGCGCCGCCGCGGCCTTTCAGGCCCGACTCTTTTACCGCGTTAACGATGTCGTCCGGCGCCATGCCGCCAAGGGCTTTACGCGCACCGGCATAGCCGTTTTTGCTCTGATATTCGTCGAGCCATACCGGCTGTTTGTCATCACGCAGACGCCAGGTCAGTGGATGCGTCTCAGCAGTACGAATTACAGTTTTCATTTGTACTGCTCCAGCAGGTCAGGAATCGCTTCCGGCGTCAGATGGCTGTGAGTGTCCTCATCAATCATCATGGTCGGCCCCTTGTCGCAGTTACCCAGGCAGCAGGTTGGCAGCAGAGTAAAGCGCCCATCGAACGTGGTCTGGCCCGGCTTGATATTGAGCTTCTTCTCAATCGCAGCCTGAATGCCCTGGTAACCGGTGATGTGGCAGACCACGCTGTCACAGTAGCGGATCACATGGCGGCCTACCGGCTGACGGAAGATCTGGCTATAGAACGTGGCTACGCCTTCTACGTCGCTTGCCGGAATACCCAGCACTTTCGCGATCGCATAGATCGCCCCGTCCGGCACCCAACCACGCTGTTTCTGTACGATTTTCAGCGCTTCAATGGACGCCGCACGCGGGTCTTCGTAGTGGTGCATCTCGTGCTCAATGGCGGCACGTTCTGCTTCACTCAGCTCAAAAGCCTCGGTTTGTGGTTGTTGATTCTCGTGCATAATTAGCGGTCCACATCTGACATAACAAAATCGATACTACCCAGATACACAATCAGGTCGGAGACCAGACTGCCGCGGATGGCGGACGGGATCTGCTGCAGGTGCGCAAAGCTCGGCGTACGCACGCGGGTACGGTAGCTCATGGTGCTGCCGTCACTGGTCAGGTAGTAACTGTTAATACCCTTGGTCGCTTCAATCATCTGGAAGGATTCTTGCGCCGGCATGACCGGACCCCAGGAAACCTGCAGGAAGTGGGTGATCAGGGTTTCGATATGTTGCAGCGTGCGCTCTTTCGGTGGCGGCGTGGTCAGCGGGTGATCCGCCTTGAACGGGCCTTCCGGCATGTTGTTGAGGCACTGCTCAAGGATGCGCAGACTCTGGCGCAGCTCTTCCACTTTCAGCATCACGCGGGTGTAGCAGTCGGAAACGCCGCCGCCCACCGGGACTTCAAAGTCGAAGTTCTCGTAGCCAGAGTAAGGACGGGCTTTACGCACGTCGAAATCAATACCGGTCGCGCGCAGGCCAGCACCTGTTGTCCCCCACTCCAGCGCTTCTTTCGCGCCGTAGGCAGCAACGCCCTGGGAACGCCCTTTCAGGATGGTGTTGCGCAGCGCGGCTTTCTCGTAGGAAGCCAGACGTTTCGGCATCCAGTCGAGGAATTCACGCAGCAGACGGTCCCAGCCGCGCGGCAGATCGTGTGCCACACCGCCGATACGGAACCAGGCCGGGTGCATACGGAAACCGGTAATGGCTTCTACCAGATCGTAGATTTTCTGACGATCGGTAAAGGCGAAGAAGACCGGGGTCATCGCGCCGACGTCCTGAATGAACGTGGAGATGTACAGCAGGTGGCTGTTGATACGGAACAGTTCTGACAGCATGACGCGAATCACGTTAACGCGATCCGGCACGGTAATGCCTGCCAGTTTCTCAACGGCCAGCACGTATGGCATTTCGTTGACGCAGCCGCCGAGGTACTCGATACGGTCAGTATACGGAATGTAGCTGTGCCAGGACTGACGCTCGCCCATCTTCTCAGCACCACGGTGGTGGTAGCCGATGTCTGGCACGCAGTCGACAATCTCTTCGCCATCAAGCTGAAGGATAATACGGAAAGCACCGTGCGCAGACGGGTGGTTTGGACCGAGGTTGAGGAACATGAAGTCCTCGTTGTCGGTACCGCGCTTCATGCCCCAGTCTTCCGGTTTGAAGGTCAGCGCCTCCATCTCCAGATCCTGCTTGGCTTTGGTCAGCTCAAACGGATCGAATTCGGTAGCACGTGCCGGGTAGTCTTTACGCAGCGGGTGGCCGGTCCAGGTCTGCGGCATCATGATGCGCGTCAGGTGTGGGTGGCCGTCGAAGGTCATGCCGAACATTTCCCATGTCTCACGCTCGTACCAGTTGGCGTTCGGGAAAAGTTTGGTGATCGTCGGCAGATGCATGTCGTTTTCAGACAATGCCACCTTGAGCATGATATCCGTATTACGGTCTATTGAGATCAGGTGGTAGAAAACGGAAAAATCCGCAGCAGGGAGCCCCTGGCGGTGCGTTCTGAGACGTTCGTCCATGCCGTGTAAGTCAAACAGCATGACGTATGGTTTTGGCAATTTCTTGAGGAAATCGACAACTTCCAGCAATTGTTCACGCTTCACCCAAACAACGGGTACCCCGGTGCGGGTAGCCTGAACAGTAAAGGCATCCGGCCCAAAACGGTTGCGCAGTTCGCCAATGACTGGGTCATCCAGATGATCCCGGGTCTGCCAGGCGGCTTCTTGCGCGGTTAAGTCGGTCATATTGTTCACCATTGCAAATGGTCCGTGGTGACTGTTGAGCCTGGCTTCGCGCTATTTGAGTAGTGATATGCGAAGGTGTTCACCAGGCCTACAGGCGCAAATTAAATTTCGTCAGGCGTACGCAGATTGGTGACGGCAATACGTTCACCACGTTTACGCTCGCGCTCAGACTGCATGTTCGCGCGATACACACCCTGATCGCCAACGACCCACGACAGTGGGCGACGTTCTTTACCGATGGACTCCTGCAGCAGCATCAGCGCCTGCATGTAGGCTTCCGGACGAGGCGGACAACCCGGGATGTACACATCCACTGGGATAAATTTATCTACGCCCTGTACGACGGAATAGATGTCGTACATACCGCCAGAGTTAGCACATGCGCCCATGGAGATAACCCATTTTGGCTCCAGCATCTGGTCATAAAGACGCTGAATAACAGGTGCCATCTTGGTAAAGCAGGTACCGGCCACCACCATCAGGTCAGCCTGACGTGGGGAAGCACGCAGTACCTCTGCCCCAAAACGCGCAACGTCATGCACCGCAGTGAATGACGTCACCATTTCAACGTAGCAGCAAGAAAGGCCAAAGTTGTAAGGCCAGATGGAGTTCTTACGACCCCAGTTGACCATATCGTGCATGGCATGTTCGAGTTTGCCCATGTACACGCTTTTATTGACTTCTTGCTCCAGGGGGTCGGTTACGATCTCCTGTTTTTGCAGGGGGTAACGGTCATTCTCACCGTTAGGATCTATGCGGGTGAGCGTATAATCCATCTTATTGCCTCGCTGTTACTGCTGACGATTAGAGATACTGTTTTCCGGGTTGATGTGTTCACGACGTGAACGCGCAGGCGTCCAGTCAAGCGCGCCAATACGCACCAGATAAACCAGACCGGCCAGTAGCACTAAAATGAAAATTGCGGCCTCGACAAAGCCCACCCAACCACTTTCGCGAATGGAGGTAGACCATGCGAAGAGGTAAAGCGCTTCCACGTCGAAGATGACGAAGAACATGGCTACCAGGTAAAACTTGGCAGACAGGCGTAAGCGAGCGGTACCTACTGAATCAATACCTGATTCGAAAGGTGTGTTTTTGTGCCTTGCACGGGCGCGACCGCCCAGGAACCAGCCGCCGACTAACATCAGGCAGCACAGGCCAATGGCTACAATAAGAAAGATTGCGAATGCCCAGTGATGAGCGATGACTTCTGTGGATGTTGACATACTCATTGCTTACTCATCAAAAGTGATACCAACGACACTGCTCTTGCTGGCAGATGGGCATCACATCGATTCATGGGGAGGAACAAATAACCTTACACTAACTGTCAGAAATGAGACGTAGACAGCAAAATGATGGGGTTTTTTACTCCTTTCTATAACCTATTGTCAACTTTAACAAAGGTTTCTTCACATTAAATTACATCGAGCGATTCTCATTAACATTTGGTGCCCTTTAACCCTGGTGGGTACATGACTTTCCGTCAAATGTATGTTGTTGAATCGTGTCCGTTTCGGAAGTAAAAAAAATAACCCTCCTATTTTGACAGGATTTGCCAACGATTCCTCCCCCCAAATAGGAGTATTTTCTTGATCTGCGACACGCTTTTGTTAATTCAACCTGGAAAACGGCAACATATTTCCTGTTTTTTTAACATAGGGGGGATATGGATGAAGTTAGAACGGAAAACGGATGAGTTTTAATCAAAAGCATTTAGCTTATTGATAAATAGAGGGTATCCCGGAAATCCACGCGGCATACGCGGGTATTATTGCTAAAAAAAAGCCACTGCATGTGAAAATCACACGAGTGGCTTTTTTTTACACTTACATTTTGTTACCAGAATTTTGAGCTGGCGATCACTCAAAATCCCCTTCAACGATCAGGGAATCATCCCCCCCTTCGGAGGTAACGCGCTCGAACTGCCACGGGTTATGGTAGTTTTCCATCGCCTCGAACACCACCTTTGCCAGCTCGTTATGGCTGGACGAATTGTGGCAGAGCAGATATTCCGTATCCGGCAGCGCAGGCAGGCCATCAGATTTTCCCAGAACGCGCAGATCGGGGCTCATCATTTCTACCGGGCGGGCGGTGACACCCAGACCGGCTTTCACGGCGGCACGCACCGCTGGCAGCGTGGACGCCACATACGCCAGACGCCACGGAATATTGGCCTCATTCAGCGCCGTCAGCACCATATCGCGGAACGGGCTCGGGTCATCCAGTAACACCAGCGGCACCGGCTCGCCTTTTTGCAGCACGTATTCGGCCGCGCAATACCAGTGCGTAGGTGATGTACGCAGCGTCAGGCAATCAAACTGCCCGGGACGATGCGTGGTGACCACCAGGTCGACTTTATTCTCATTTAACATCTCAACCATAAAAGCATTACGCTTTACGCTAACGTCCAGCGCAAGCTTCGGATAAACCGAACTGATGCGATTGAGAAGAAACGGCAATATAGTATCCGCCGACTCATCAGATGCACCTAACGTTAGCACGCCCTGAAGGTTGCTAAACATTAATGACATACATGCTTCATCATTAAAGCGAAGAATTTTCCTGGCATAACCCAGAAGCTGAATACCGTGTTCCGTTAAGAGCTTATTACGCCCGTGACGGGCAAATAGCTCTTTACCAACCAGTTGCTCCAGCCGCTGCATTTGCTGGCTGACGGCGGACTGAGTTCGGCAAACGGCGGCAGCAGCTGCTGCAAAAGTGTTGAGATCGGCGACCGCAACAAACGTTCTCAGCAGATCGAGGTCGAGATTCATTATCGGACGATTTGCATTTATCATATCTATTCACTTTCAGGTTGCTCGTGCGGAGCTGCCCGGGTTGAAGCTGTGTGTGTACAGTTAGGCAATTCCCTCTGAAGATTTTCCCTCGCATCCCGGCCCGGCAGACTGCCTGACAGATAGTTATTGTGCTGCTTTATATCAACAGTCAGAAAGCACGTTTCATGACGTTATTTTTATTCTCTTAAACGTTCAGGATATTTAGATGTTCGCAGGTTTATGTAAATTACATTAAAGGTATAACACCTTTTCTGCCATCTGTATCGCAGCGCTGTCAACGTAGCAGGAGATGTGCGACACATTCCAGCCAGAGATAACTCTAACAATAACAATCAATTAATTCAGAAAACCAGTGTCAGATATACAAAAAACGTGCATCTTTCCTCTGCTTTCCTTGAAGACATCTTAACCCAAATCCACTTTATTTATAAGTCTTATTGCAATATTAAGGATTAAAGAAGAATGTTAAGCTTCTAAACTAATTTTATTAAAATTAACTAAAGTTGCATTTTATAGGTTAATAATAAATAAATTTTAATTTAGATTAAGACTATTCATTAATGGCACTTAACATTAATTTCACATGAGTAACTTTTATCCACAGTATGCTATTACAGAAACAGGTATCAAGCATTCAGGTTTTACGAAAAGTCACTCAGGGTGATTGCCACCTCTGTCCAGCTTACCACTTATTTTTAACAGCACATTATACAGTATTTTGGCAAATGGATAGCACATTTAACCTAACCTCTCGCTAAGCGCGCAACTTTAAGACAGTGAAAAAGCGCACGCGCAGCGAAAAAGATTCATCAATAATTTGCTCCGGGCACAAAATCTTCTCCTGCACACCCTTCAAAACGAAGCGAGGGGGGAGTACATTATTCCGTGCTGACTTCCACGGCAGGGAGCGGCAATAATAGCGAAAAGGTTAAAGGTTCATGTCCCCTATCGAAAAATCCAGCAAGCTAGATAACGTCTGTTATGACATCCGCGGCCCGGTTCTGAAAGAGGCAAAACGCCTTGAAGAAGAAGGCAACAAGGTTCTGAAACTCAACATTGGTAACCCTGCGCCATTTGGTTTTGAAGCGCCGGATGAAATTCTGGTTGATGTGATCCGCAACCTTCCGACTGCACAAGGCTATTGCGATTCAAAAGGACTTTACTCCGCACGTAAAGCCATTATGCAGCACTACCAGGCACGCGGTATGCGTGATGTTACCGTTGAAGATATCTATATCGGCAACGGCGTCTCCGAACTGATTGTGCAGGCAATGCAGGCCCTGCTGAACAGCGGGGATGAAATGCTTGTACCCGCGCCGGACTATCCGCTGTGGACGGCTGCCGTATCACTGTCCAGCGGTAAAGCAGTGCATTATCTGTGCGACGAATCCTCTGACTGGTTCCCGGACCTGGACGATATTCGCGCAAAAATTACGCCCCGCACGCGCGGTATCGTCATTATTAACCCCAACAACCCGACGGGCGCGGTCTACTCAAAAGAGCTGCTGATGGAGATCGTCGAGCTGGCCCGCCAGCACAACCTGATCATCTTTGCAGACGAAATTTACGACAAGATCCTCTACGACGCGGCGCAGCACCACTCCATCGCCGCGCTGGCCCCGGACCTGCTGACCGTCACCTTTAACGGCCTGTCCAAAACCTACCGCGTGGCCGGTTTCCGCCAGGGCTGGATGGTGTTAAACGGTCCTAAAAAACACGCCAAAGGCTATATTGAAGGGCTGGAGATGCTGGCCTCCATGCGTTTATGCGCCAACGTTCCGGCACAGCACGCGATCCAGACCGCGCTCGGCGGCTATCAGAGCATTAGCGAGTTTATCGTGCCCGGTGGTCGCCTGTACGAACAGCGTAACCGCGCGTGGGAACTGATTAACGATATCCCGGGCGTCTCCTGCGTGAAGCCGAACGGGGCGCTCTATATGTTCCCGAAAATTGACGCGAAGCGCTTCAATATTCACGACGACCAGAAAATGGTGCTTGATTTCCTGCTGCAGGAAAAAGTGCTGCTGGTTCAGGGCACGGCGTTTAACTGGCCGTGGCCGGATCACGTGCGTATCGTGACGCTGCCGCGCGAAGATGACCTGGAAATGGCCATCAGCCGCTTCGGGCGCTTCCTCTCCGGATACCATCAGTAACGTTGCCTTTCTGCCGGGTGGCGCTTCGCTTACCCGGCCTACAAAATCCGCAAATTTGCATCTTGCCTCCCCTCCCCGCACAATGAACGCCTGTCGCAGTGAAGACAAAAGGTAACCTATGAGTCAGAGTCATTTCTTTGCCCACCTCTCCCGCCTGAAACTCATCAACCGCTGGCCGCTGATGCGCAATGTCCGTACGGAAAATGTGTCAGAGCACAGTCTGCAGGTTGCGATGGTCGCTCACGCGCTGGCCGCGATTAAAAATCGCAAATTCAACGGTCAGGTTAATCCAGAGCGCATCGCCCTACTGGCGATGTACCACGATGCGTCAGAAGTGCTGACCGGCGATCTGCCTACGCCGGTGAAATATTTCAACTCGCAAATTGCGCAGGAATATAAGGCCATTGAGAAAATTGCCCAGCAGAAGCTGATTGAGATGGTGCCCGAAGAGCTTCGTGATATTTTCGAGCCGCTTATCAACGAGCATCAGTACACGGAAGATGAAAAGTCGCTGGTTAAACAGGCCGACGCGCTGTGTGCCTATCTGAAGTGTCTCGAAGAGCTGTCCGCAGGGAATAACGAATTCTTGCTGGCGAAAACGCGCCTGGAAAAAACGCTGGAATCCCGCCGCAGCGAAGAGATGGATTACTTTATGCAGGTGTTTGTACCGAGCTTCCATTTATCGCTGGATGAGATCAGCCAGGATTCGCCACTCTGATTTACGCCCAGCGGCGCTGCGCTTGCAGGGCCTGCTGGCTTGTTGGCCGGGTAAGGCGCAGCCGCCACCCGGCAAAATGCTCAGAACGGAAACAGGACCGGTATCAATACCACGCACACCACCATCACCAGCACGGTGAACGGCACGCCCAGCTTCACGAAATCGCTGAACCGGTAGTTCCCCGGCCCCAGCACCAGCGTGTTTACCGGTGAAGAGACCGGCGTCATAAACGCCGCGGAAGCGGCCATCGCCACCATCATCGCAAACGGATACGGCGATACGCCCATGGACTTCGCCATCGCCAGGGCGATAGGTGCCATCAGTACCGCCGTCGCGGTGTTCGAGATAAACAGGCCGATGGTGGCGCACATGATAAACAGGCAGACCATCATCATGTATGGCCCATACCCGCCGCCCACGTCCATTAAGCCTTTAACGATCAGATCTACCCCGCCGGTTTTTTGCAGCGCCAGGGCAAAAGGCATCATCCCGACAATGAGAATGATGCTCGGCCAGTGAATGGCTTTATAGGCGCTTTCGGCGTCAATGCAGCGGAATTTACCCATCAACAGGCAGGCGATGATTGCGGCGACCGGATTGGGGATCTCATCGGTCACCATCAGCGCCACCATCAATACCAGGCAAAAAATCGCATGGGGCGCCTGGCTGTGGGCCGGGGAGGCGTCGCTCTCCTCAACGGGCATGTTGAGCACCACAAAATCACGCCCTTTTTGCCCGAGCTGGCTAATCAGCTTCCAGTTACCGACGACGAGAAAAATATCGCCCAGCAGGATCGGCTCATCCACCACCGCCCCTTCCATCGCTACGCCATCGCGCTTCAGCCCCACGACGTTCAGACCATAGCGGGTGCGGAACCCCATCTCCCGCACGGTTTTACCCAGCAGTTCCGACTCCGGGATCAGCGACACCTCGGCCATGCCGACATCCAGCGCCTGATCGGAGAAATACTCCCCGCGCAGCACCATCGGTTCCAGCAGCTGTTCGCTGCAGAACTCGCGCAGGTCCACATCCGCGGTGGACATATCAATCAGCAGGACGTCACGCGCGCGGAATTCCGACACCCCGTTGACGTTGACGATCACCCGGCGAAAGCGTCGCCAGCGCTCTACGCCGATCACATTCGCGCCATAGCGCTCACGCAGCTTCAGGTCATCAAGCCGCTGCCCCACCATCGGCGAGCCGGGCCGGATCGCCAGACGGCGCGCGCGCCCGGTAAGGCGGTACTCCTTAATCAGATCGCGGAAGGTGCGTCGCTTCCATCCTTCTTTATTTTTGTCCTGTTTTTCACCTTTCAGGGCAAAACGGGTCAGCAGCATGTAGACCACGCCCATGACCAGAATGACCAGCCCAAGCGGGGTGACGCTGAAAAAGCTAAAGCCCTCAAATCCTTCCCGGATCAGTTCGCTGTTGACCACCAGATTCGGCGGCGTTGCCACCAGGGTCATCATGCCGCTGATAAGCCCGGCAAAGCTCAGGGGCATCATCAGGCGCGACGGCGAGCTCTGCATCCGCATGGAGACGCTCAGCACCACCGGGATAAAGATAGCGACCACGCCCGTGGAGCTCATAAACGCCCCCAGCCCGGCGACGGTCACCATCAGGTAGATCAGCATCTTGGTTTCGCTGCTGCCCGCCACTTTTACCAGCCACGCCCCCATGATGGTCGCTACGCCGGTGCGCACCAGACCATCCCCGATGATAAACAGGGCGGCAATCAGGATAACGTTGGGATCGCTAAATCCGGAGAACGCTTCCGGCAGCGTCAGCGTTCCGCTCAGCACAAACGCGACGATGACAAACAGGGCGACGGCGTCCATGCGTACCTTGCCCGTGGCAAAAAGAATGATGGCGATTAAAAGCAGGCTCAGGACCCAAATCAGTTCACCGTTCACAACCTATCCTTGTCAGTGGAAGATGAGAAATTTTGCCATAAAAAAGCCCCAGCAATGTGGGGCCATATCATGGGATTACATTTTTAGCGAGACGGTTACAACTCCGTCAGAGGCTTTTGAAACAGACAGTGCCGTCAGTGAATCCAGCACCAGGTCTGCCTCGTCCAGGCGGGGAGATTCCGCCGGAACGTTAACGGCGATGACGTGGCTTCCTGCGTTCAGCCCGGCCAGTACGCCAGCCGCCGCATCTTCGACCACCACGCACTCTGCGGGGTCAAGGCCCAGCAGTTCAGCGCCCAGTAAAAATGCGTCAGGCTCCGGTTTACCTCGCTTCACGCGCTCCGCCGTGATAAACACGTCCGGCGTTGGCAACCCTGCAGCCTTGTGCCGGGCGTGGGCCACCGGCACGGAACCGGAGGTGACGATAGCCCACGGGATCTGCGCCTCGTTCAGATGCTCAAGCAGTTCGCGCGCGCCCGGTAACGCGGTGATGCCGTCCGTATCGGTGGCTTCAATGTGTTCCAGGTACTTGAACTCCGCCTGAATGTCGTCCTCAGAGCGTCCGGCCAGGAAGTGCCGTAGCGAGGTGATGGCCTGTTTGCCATGGATAAAATTCAGCACGTCCTGATGGTCGATGCCATGTCTGTCAGCCCAATGGCACCAGGAACGTTCCACAACCGGCAGCGAGTCCACCAGCGTACCGTCCAGATCAAACAGAAAACCTCTACACTGCACACGCACCTCCGTCAGGCATTAATGATTTGTTGAATTTCGTTGCTGCTTAAATGGTACTGACGCGGGCAGGCGTGCCACGCGCTCAGCATACGCTGATATTTATCCCACATCGGGGTCTGCGCGTTGAAGCCGTGGGTGCCCGCGTCAAAGTGGGTATAACGTCCTTCCGTATTCACCATGAAGCGCACATAGCTCAGATAACGCGCTTCCGTTGCGGCATCAAAACCTAAGAAGGTCACGCGGCGCTCGTCAATGGACTGCTGATCTTTGAGATTCGTCCAGGACACATGCAGGGCGTGATACATCTCCATAATGTCGATCACGATGCGACAGGTTTCTTCTTTCAGCTCGCCAAACTCGCGGTCCAGTTCGCGCATTTGTAGACCAAAGCCGCGTTCGACGATGGTTTGCAGGCGGCTGTAGCGCGCAGCGTTATCGGGATCAAGCATAGTCATCATCTTGTACTGGTTAGACAAAATCAGACGTTGGGCATGGGTCATTTCCATCTTTCGACTCCTGTAGCGCATTGCACTTAAAAAAAAGACACGGTAACTGATTGTTACTGTGCCCTCTTTTCTTGGTCGTTTCGATGATCAATCACAAGTCATCGAGGAATGTTTTATCCAGTTGCTTAAATGCACGCTTTAACGTGTCCGCCAGCGCCTGGTAATCCGGCTTGCCTTCCACCGGGGCGAGCGCCTGCCCGGCCTCTTCCAGTTTACCGCGCACTTCATAAAACCAGTGTAAAATAGAAGGGGGAAGTGGCGTGATGGACCGTTTACCTAACCACCACAGGCCCTGCATTGGCAGGCTTAATGCGAAGAGCGCCGTGGCAACGGCAGGACCAAGCTGTCCACCCAACGCAATCTGCCAGCACAGCGTAAAGATAGCGACAGGCGGCATAAAGCGAATCGCATAGCGCGTGGCGCGGATGGTGCGATTCTCAATAAACATCGGCGCAAGGCGCTTTTCCATCGGCCACGTCTTTGCGTAATGCTGTCCCCGACGAAACAGGCTAAAGAAATTAACGGACGGGTTCTCTGGTGTCGACATGGCTGTACCTCAACTTCACATATAAAAATTAAAATTTTCGTGCAAAACCACAACAAGCTATGACAACGTTCAAAATATTTTGTCATCACTACCCCGTATCGGGTATCCTGTGCCAGCCTGATAGGGCCTTAGACGAGAATCATTAGCTCGTCAAATTATTGCATATTATGCCATTGGCTGAAAATTGTGCAAAATGGCATAAAATCATAGTTATTTCTTACATCATGCCACAATGTTCGTTTGGCATGATGTTAATCATAAATGTCCGGGTCATCATGCGTTACGCTGTTAGACTCACTGACGTTTTTTTAGCCACGTATCAATAATAGGTACTTCCATGTCGAGTAAGTTAGTACTGGTTCTGAACTGCGGTAGCTCCTCACTGAAATTCGCCATCATCGATGCGCTCAACGGTGACGAATACCTCTCTGGTTTGGCCGAATGTTTCCATCTGCCTGAAGCACGTATCAAGTGGAAGATGGACGGCAGCAAACAAGAAGCGGCTTTAGGTGCAGGCGCCGCTCACAGTGAAGCGCTGAACTTTATCGTTAACACTATTCTGGCACAAAAACCAGAACTGTCTGCTCAGCTGACTGCGATTGGTCACCGTATCGTCCACGGCGGCGAAAAATACACCAGCTCCGTGGTGATCGACGACTCTGTGATCCAGGGCATCAAAGACTCAGCCTCTTTCGCACCGCTGCACAACCCGGCTCACCTGATCGGTATCGCTGAAGCGCTGAAATCCTTCCCGAATCTGAAAGACAAAAACGTGGCCGTATTCGACACCGCGTTCCATCAGACCATGCCGGAAGAGTCTTACCTCTATGCCCTGCCATACAGCCTGTACAAAGAGCACGGCGTACGTCGCTACGGCGCGCACGGCACCAGCCACTTCTATGTGACTCAGGAAGCGGCAAAAGTGCTGAACAAGCCGGTTGAAGAACTGAACATCATCACCTGCCACCTGGGCAACGGTGGTTCTGTTTCTGCTATCCGCAACGGTAAATGTGTTGATACGTCCATGGGTCTGACCCCGCTGGAAGGTCTGGTGATGGGTACCCGTTCCGGTGACATCGACCCGGCGATCATCTTCCACCTGC
Source organism: Enterobacter sp. FB (assembly GCF_000805795.1). NCBI lineage: Bacteria > Pseudomonadati > Pseudomonadota > Gammaproteobacteria > Enterobacterales > Enterobacteriaceae > Enterobacter > Enterobacter sp. FB. Next base: position 2,427,086 of record NZ_JSZC01000013.1, read on the forward strand.
ACGACACCCTGGGCATGAGCGTTGACCAGATCAACAAAATGCTGACCAAAGAGTCTGGCCTGCTGGGTCTGACCGAAGTCACCAGCGACTGCCGTTACGTTGAAGACAACTACGCAGAGAAAGAAGACGCTAAACGTGCAATGGACGTTTACTGCCACCGTCTGGCGAAATACATCGGCTCTTACACTGCGCTGATGGAAGGCCGTCTGGACGCGGTTATCTTCACCGGTGGTATCGGTGAGAACGCGGCAATGGTTCGTGAACTGTCCCTGGGCAAACTGGGCGTTCTGGGCTTCGACGTTGATCACGAGCGTAACCTGGCTGCCCGCTTCGGCAAGTCTGGCTTCATCAACAAAGAAGGCACCCGCCCTGCTCTCGTTATCCCAACTAACGAAGAACTGGTTATCGCGCAAGACGCGCACCGCCTGACTGCCTGATTCCACACCGCCAGCAATGCTGGCGGTGCTGTTTTGTAACCCGCCCGATTTGGGCGGTAACGAAAGAGGATAAACCGTGTCCCGTACTATTATGCTGATCCCTACCGGAACCAGCGTCGGCCTGACCAGCGTCAGCCTTGGCGTTATCCGTGCTATGGAACGCAAAGGCGTTCGTCTGAGCGTCTTTAAGCCAATCGCCCAGCCACGTGCCGGTGGCGATGCACCAGACCAGACCACCACCATCGTTCGCAAGAACTCCAATCTGCCGGCGGCTGAACCGCTGAAGATGAGCCACGTTGAGTCTCTGCTCTCCAGCAACCAGAAAGACGTGCTGATGGAAGAGATCATCGCCAACTACCATGCTAACGCGCAAGACGCGGAAGTGGTGCTGGTTGAAGGTCTGGTTCCAACCCGCAAACACCAGTTTGCCCAGTCTCTGAACTTCGAAATCGCGAAAACCCTGAACGCAGAGATCGTTTTCGTGATGTCTCAGGGCACTGACACCCCGGAACAGCTGAACGAGCGTATCGAACTGACGCGCAGCAGCTTCGGCGGCGCGAAAAATACCAACATCACCGGCGTGATCGTCAACAAGCTGAACGCGCCAGTGGATGAGCAGGGCCGTACTCGCCCTGACCTGTCCGAGATCTTCGACGACTCGTCCAAAGCGAAAGTCATCAAAGTTGACCCGGCTAAGCTGCAGGAATCCAGCCCGCTTCCGGTTCTGGGCGCGGTGCCATGGAGCTTCGATCTGATTGCCACCCGTGCAATCGACATGGCGCGTCACCTGAACGCGACCGTGATTAACGAAGGCGACATTAACACCCGTCGCGTGAAGTCCGTGACCTTCTGTGCGCGTAGCATTCCGCACATGCTGGAACACTTCCGCGCAGGTTCCCTGCTGGTGACCTCCGCAGACCGTCCTGACGTGCTGGTTGCAGCCTGCCTGGCCGCAATGAACGGCGTGGAAATCGGTGCGATCCTGCTGACCGGTGCCTACGAGATGGACCCACGCGTCAGCAAGCTGTGCGAACGCGCGTTCGCTACCGGCCTGCCGGTCTTCATGGTGAACACCAACACCTGGCAGACCTCCCTGAGCCTGCAGAGCTTCAACCTGGAAGTGCCGGTTGATGACCACGAGCGTATCGAGAAAGTTCAGGAATACGTTGCGGGCTACATCAACGCAGACTGGATCGAATCCCTGACCGCGACCTCCGAGCGCAGCCGCCGTCTGTCTCCGCCAGCCTTCCGTTACCAGCTGACCGAGCTGGCGCGTAAAGCGGGCAAACGCGTTGTTCTGCCAGAAGGCGACGAACCACGTACCGTTAAAGCGGCGGCTATCTGTGCAGAGCGCGGCATCGCGACCTGTGTGCTGCTGGGTAACCCGGATGAGATCAACCGCGTAGCGGCCTCTCAGGGCGTTGAGCTGGGCGCTGGCATCGAAATCGTTGACCCGGAAGTGGTTCGCGAAAGCTACGTTGCCCGTCTGGTTGAGCTGCGTAAGAGCAAGGGCATGACCGAAGCCGTTGCGCGTGAGCAGCTGGAAGACAACGTGGTGCTGGGCACGCTGATGCTGGAGCAGGACGAAGTTGACGGCCTGGTTTCCGGTGCGGTTCACACCACGGCGAACACCATCCGTCCACCGCTGCAGCTGATCAAAACCGCGCCAGGCAGCTCTCTGGTGTCTTCCGTGTTCTTCATGCTGCTGCCTGAACAGGTTTACGTTTACGGCGACTGCGCGATCAACCCGGATCCAACCGCAGAGCAGCTGGCTGAGATCGCTATCCAGTCCGCAGACTCCGCGACCGCTTTCGGTATCGAGCCGCGCGTGGCGATGCTCTCCTACTCCACCGGCACATCTGGTGCAGGTAGCGACGTAGAGAAAGTGCGTGAAGCGACCCGTATTGCGCAGGAAAAACGCCCTGATCTGATGATCGACGGCCCGCTGCAGTACGATGCCGCAGTCATGGCTGACGTTGCAAAATCCAAAGCGCCGAACTCTCCGGTTGCAGGTCGCGCTACCGTGTTCATCTTCCCGGATCTGAACACCGGTAACACCACCTACAAAGCGGTACAGCGTTCTGCCGACCTGATCTCCATCGGGCCAATGCTGCAGGGCATGCGCAAACCTGTGAACGACCTGTCTCGTGGCGCACTGGTAGACGATATCGTTTACACCATCGCGCTGACAGCGATCCAGTCTTCGCAGCAGCAGTAATGTATTGCCGGATGGCGCTTCTGTATGACCGGATACATAGGTGACAGATCAGACCGGGAACATAGGTAACACTTTTAGTCTATCCGCACCACACTCTGGGTTTTTCGGTCGTAGTACGCAAGCGTTATTCCGTTGAAGATGATGGCCTCCAGGCCATCATCTTGTTCTTCCAGCATGATGTACTCATCAGTCAGCGCTTCACTCAGGAACACCGTCCCCTTTTTCCCCATATAGAGTGTCCCCCTCGATTTCACCCTGTAGACCGTTCCTCCTGACGGATAGGCATAGTCAGGAACACGGCCATCCCACTGGCGCTTCGAGGGGTGCCACACCGTTCCGGGCGTTGCACCCGCCAGGGCTTCATGCGGTCTTTCGTAGTTAAATTCTTCCCGGTAGTCACTGAACCACCGCTGTTGTTCTTCCATCGTCATGAAGGTGTTCCCCTGCGCCAGCGCACTTTTCAGGGAACGGTGCATGCGTTCGTGCCGCCCGTTCTCTTCGGGATGGCCCCGCCGGATACGCTCCGGTCTGACGCCCAGCTTTATCAGCCAGACGGCAAGGCGACTTAACCCGGCGATACCCGTCCCTGCGAAGGGCTGACCATTATCGGTTCTCAGAACGTCCGGCAGACCGTACTCCAGGAACGCCTCCGTCAGACAGTGCCTGACGAAGGGCTCGCTCTCACGGTCTGTTCCACGGCAGCTCAGCAGATACCGGCTGTGGTTGTCGGTCAGGGTAAAGGGATGACAGTACTCTCTGCTCAGCAGCCTGAACTTGCCTTTAAAATCAGCGCTCCAGACCTGATTGTTTTCACTGATGCTGGTCAGGGGCTGGCGATTCCCCGGCGTTCTGCGCTTTCTCTTTCTGTCAGGTACCAGGCCTTCGCGCTTGAGGATATCGCCGACAGTGCTGGCAGCAGGAACGGTAAAATCGACGTGATGATTGAGGAGCCACATCCGCAGTTTTTTCGGGCCCCAGTCAGGGTGTTTCTGACGCAGGGCAGTCAGGTGCCCGACGACCTCATCAGGAACCGTCCGGGAGTGAGAGCATGGTGCGCGCGACCGGTCAGAGAGAGAGGACAGGTCAGAAGGGTCAAAACGCTGAAGCCATTTGTAGCCGGTTTTGCGGCTGATACCAAAAAGACGGCAAAGAGCGGAGAAGGAGTCCGTACCTGCATGGCAGGCACGGATAAAATCAAGGCGTTGCATAGGTCGGGTCTCAGTCCAGGGCATAGCGAGTCTCCTCTTCTATGCCAGTTATAACTGTTACCCATGTATCCGGTCTAAAGTGTTACCCATGTTTCCGGTTCATACCCTTCGCTTATCCGGCCTACAAAACCGTAGGCCCGGTAAGCGCTAGCGCCACCGGGCAACAAAAAGGCGACCACTTAACTGGTCGCCTTTTTTATTTACAGCAGCTCTCTCGCCGCCGATACAATGTCATGTGCCGTCAGGCCATACTCTTTCTGCAGGAAATCCTGCGTTCCCACCTGGCCGTAACGCTCCTTGACCCCGACCCGCCGCATCGGCACCGGACAGGTTTCCACCAGCACTTCCGCTACCGCCGACCCCAGCCCGTTGTGAATGCTGTGGTTTTCACAGGTCACGATGCGCCCGGTTTTCTCGGCGTAGTTTTTCACCAGCATCCGGTCGATGGGCTTCAGGGTAAACATGTCGATGACCGCCGCGCTGACGCCCTCCTGCTCAAGCTGCCGCGCCGCCTCAAGGGCTTCTGCAACCATGATGCCGTTGGCAATCAGCGTAATATCGCTCCCCTCGCGCAGCACGTTACCTTTTCCAATGGTGAAGGTGGAGCCCGGCGCATACACGCTCGGCGCCTGCTTACGAATGGTCCGCACCCAGTAGAAGCCGTCGAGATCGATAAGCTGGCGCAGCACGTCCTCAAACATCACCGCGTCGGTCACCTCCAGCACCACCGAATGCGCCAGCCCGCGCACAATGCCCATATCCTCAAACGACATATGCGTTCCGCCGTTGTGGCAGGCCGTCACGCCCGCGTCTGAGGCAATCACCTTCACGTTGTTGCGCTGATAGTCCAGGGACATAAACAGCTGGTCAAAGCAGCGGCGGCTGGCAAAGGCGGTGAAGGTGTGAACGAACGGCTTGCGGCCGGTAAGCGACAGCCCGGCTGCCGTGCCGATGACGTTAGCTTCCATAATGCCGCAGTTAATCACGTGCTGCGGATAATCGCGCGCCACGCCGTCCATCGCCATCGAGCTCATCAGGTCGGCTTCAAGCGCAATGATGTCGCTTCCGGCCTCAATCTGCTTTGCCACGAAGCCCGCGTAAACTTTACGCATCTCAACGGCGTCTTTCTGTCCTGCCGGTGCAACCTTAATCATGTGAAGCCTCCAGTTGGCGAATCGTCTCGTTGAGGGCCGCTTTGCTCTCCGCGGTCAATCGCAGGTGGTGCGAGTTGCTGAGCTGTTCCAGGTACGGCACACCCTGCCCCTTAATGCTATCGAGGATGACGACTAGCGGACGCGCATCGGCAGCCGGGACCCGCGACGTCACCGCCAGCAGCGCCGGAATGTCGTCCCCCTTGACCGTCACCACGTCAAAGCCAAAGGCGCGGAATTTGCCCTCGAGGTCGAACGCGCAGATGATCTCATCCAGCTCGCCGTCGAGCTGCTGTTTGTTCCAGTCGACAAACACCGTCAGGTTGTTCAGGCGATGGTGGGCAATAAACTGGAACGCTTCCCAGCACTGACCTTCGTTCAGCTCGCCGTCGCCGACGATGCAGAAGACCCGATTCGGCCGCCCTGCCAGCCTGTGCGACAGCGCCATGCCGCCGGCGATGGAAATCCCCTGCCCCAGCGAACCGGTGGTAGCATCTACGCCGCGCGTTTTCAGGCGGTCCGGGTGGCTGGGCAGGCGCGTCCCGTTTTGGTTGAGCGTGCTCAGCTCTTCTGTCGGGAAGTAGCCCTTGATCGCCAGGGTGCTGTAAAGCGCCGGGCCCGCATGGCCTTTTGACAGCACAAAGTAGTCTCGCTCCGGCCAGTCCGGGTCCGCCGGGTCGATTTTCATCACCGCGCCGTACAGCACGGCCAGGGTTTCAACCACCGACATGCTACCGCCGTAGTGGCCAAATCCCAGCTGCGTCAGGGATTTCAGCGTCTCAAGACGGATCTGACGCGCGAGTTCGGTTATCTCTTTCTCATTCATGATTTGGCTCCGGTGTTTTCCTGCGCGTTACCGCCCGCAGGTTTGTTTTTCGCGAAGACGTTGTACGCCACCAGCAGCGCGAACAGCGCCACGACCAGCCCGGTGATGGCCAGCGGCGACAGGAAGCGCGCCAGGTTGCCGAGCACAATCCCAACCGCGCCGAAGTCGGCGTCAGAGAAGGTGGTGTTGGCAAAGCCAATGGCGCCCAGTACCGGCAGCAGCAGGACCGGCAGGAAGGTAATCAGCAGGCCGTTGGCAAAGGCGCCAATCATCGCCCCGCGACGTCCGCCGGTGGCGTTACCGAACACGCCCGCGGTTGCGCCAGTAAAGAAGTGCGGCACCACGCCCGGGAGGATCAGCACCCAGCTAAACTGACCGCAGATGAACAACCCCACAATCCCGCCGAGGAAGCTGAACAGGAAGCCAATCAGCACCGCGTTAGGTGCATAGGGATATACCACCGGGCAGTCCAGCGCTGGACGCGCGTTCGGCACCAGTTTTTCCGAGAAGCCGGTAAAGGCCGGGACGATTTCCGCCAGAATCAGGCGTACGCCCTGCAGGATGATGAACACACCTGCCGCAAAGGTTATCGCCATGATGATGGCGTAGACCAGGTAGTTCTGACCGGCGCTGAAGGTCGCCTCGACGTACTCACGCCCGGCGCTCACCGCCATGATCAGGTAGATAATCATCATGGTCAGGGAGATGGAGATTGAGCTGTCGCGCAGGAAGCTCAGGTTCTTCGGCAGGTTCATCTCTTCGGTTGAGCGGGAGCCTTTGCCAACCTTGCTGCCAATCCAACCGGACAGCACGTAGCCCAGCGTGCCGAAGTGGCCGAAGGCAATCTCATCGTTGCCGGTAATGCGCTTCATGTAGCGCTGCGCAATCGCCGGGAAGAAAGCCATGATCAGGCCGAGGATCAGCGACCCGGTAAAGACCAGCCCTACGCCGTCAAAGCCCGCCACCGTCAGGATCACGCCAATCATGCACGCCATATAAAACGTATGGTGTCCTGTCAGGAAGATATACTTCAGGCGGGTAAAGCGGGCGACGATAATATTCGCCACCATCCCGAAGGCCATAATCAGCGCGGTCGCTGCACCGTATTTTTCGAGCGCAATGGACACAATGGCTTCATTGTTTGGAATAATGCCCTGAATAGTAAAGGCGTGTTCAAACATGCCGCCTAACGGATTTAATGATCCCACCAGCACGGTGGCACCGCCGCCCAGTACAATAAAGCCCAGAATAGTTTTAATGGTCCCTTTCACCACATCTGAAAACGCTTTTTTTTGCGCAACCAGACCGATTAACGCAATTAAGCCCACCAGCACCGAAGGGACTTTTAAAATATCAACAACGAAATTCAGCGTTTCAAGGATAAACATATCCACCTCGCCTTATCAGGGTTATTGTCTTTCGAACCAGGCGCGCAGCTGCGCTTCAAGTTCGTTGATGTCGATGATGTTGTTGATCACCACCAGCTGGCTCTCCGGCACGCTGGCGCTGGCCGCAATGTCTTTTGCCATCACGAACAGATCGGCCGCGCCCGGCGTCGCCGAGGAGAGATCGGAGTGTTCAACCTCAGCCTCGATCTCCAGCTTTTTGAGCACCTTTTTAATATTCATTTCGACCATAAAGCTGCTGCCCAGGCCAGAACCGCAAATAGCCATGATTTTCATTGTTGTCCCCTTATTTTGAGTAGAGTACGCCCCATCACGCTGACGCGTAATGTAGTGAAAAACCGGATTACAGAATTAAATCAGAAGCGGTTAATAATTGTTTTAATTTCCTCCAGGGTATTCGCCTGATGCAGTTTCTCCATCTCCTCGTCGCTGGAAAATAATTCTGCGAGTGCGGATATCATTTCGATATGGCTATGTTTGTCCGGTGCCGCGAGCATGATAATCACATCGACAGGGTCAAACTCACCGGCACCAAACGAGACGCCCTGTTTTAGTTTTAATAACGACAACCCCAGTCCTTTGGCGCCTTCCTCCGGCCGCGCATGCGGCATCGCCAGCCCTGGTGCCAGCACATAATAAGGTCCTAACGCGTGGTGCTGCTTGATGATGGCCGTGACGTAGTCAGGCTCAATCACCTGCAAATCCAGCAGCGGCTTCGCGCACAGCTTCAGCGCCTGCGGCCAGTCTTCCACGCTCTCCTGCAGCGTGATGGTTGTATCATATATCCATTTTTTGAGCACTTTTCACTCCCGCCACACGTTTAAGATGAGCAAACTTTATTCAACGCATCGCGGATTGACTGCGATCGCGATCACAAAGATAGCGCTACCAATCGTTAACATGCAGAAATGTGATAGCGCTATCAAATTGCAATCACGTTGCTAAATCACAGCAAAAAAAGGGATTTAAGGCGTATACTGCCTGTCACGTGAAACGAAGGAAAAAAAGAACGCGTCTGGTCAGCAGGAAGGTGTATGTCTCTAACCCGAAAACGGCGCAGTACTGGTAAAGTGACACTCGCCGATGTCGCACAGCTTGCCGGTGTGGGCACGATGACCGTGTCCCGTGCGCTTCGCACGCCCGAACAGGTTTCCGATAAACTACGAGAAAAAATTGAAGCTGCCGTGCAGGAGCTGGGTTATATGCCTAATCTTGCCGCCAGTGCCCTTGCCTCGGCGTCGTCATGGACGATAGCCATGGTGGTGCCCAACCTCTCCGAAGCCGGCTGCTCGGAGATGTTCGCCGGGCTTCAGCAGGTCCTGCAGCCTGCCGGATATCAGATCATGCTGGCAGAATCCCAGCATCGTCTTGAGCAGGAGGAGAAGTTGCTGGAGACGCTGCTGGCGTCAAATATCGCCGCAGCGATTTTGCTCAGCGTTGAACATACCGACACCGTTCGCCACTGGCTGAAAAACGCCTCGATTCCGGTGATGGAGATGGGCGCCATGCGCGCCGATCCGATTGACATGAACATCGGGATTGATAACGTGGCGGCCATGTTTGAGCTCACGGAGATGGTCATTAAGCGCGGCTATCAAAACATTGGCCTGCTGTGCGCCAACCAGGAGCAGTGGATTTTCCAGCAGCATCTGCAGGGCTGGTATAAAGCCATGCTTCGCCACCATATGTCGCCTAACCGGGTCATTAACGCGGCGATGCCGCCGAGCTTCTCGACCGGCGCGGCGCAGCTGCCCGAATTCCTGCTGGCATGGCCTGAGCTGGATGCGCTGGTGTGCGTCTCTGACGAGCTGGCCTGCGGCGCGCTGTACGAGTGCCAGCGCAGGCGAATCAAAGTGCCGGACGATCTGGCAGTGGTAGGGTTTGGCGATAGCGACGTGAGCCGCGTCTGTCAGCCGCCGCTGACGACCATGGCGGTGCCGCATCGTAAGATTGGCATCGAAGCCGGGAAAGCGCTACTGGAGCGCCTGAATGGCGGAGACTGGCGCGATCAAAAGCCCATCGCGTCCAGCCTGTGTCTGAGAGAGAGCTGCTGACGCTTACTCAGCCTCTTCCTCTTTTTCTGATTTGGTCGATTCGTTTTTGGCGTTGCGGGTCATCCACAGCGCCAGCGCTTTTAACGAATCCGGCGTGAACTCGTCGCAGCGCGCGGTGATCTCTTCCGGCGTCATCCAGCTGACTTCACTCACTTCTTCTTCCTGCAGGGCGAACGGGCCGTGGGAGACGCAGCTAAACAGCCCGCCCCAGACGCGGCAGTTCTCGTCTTCGAAATAGAACTGACCGTGCTCGGCAAACGGCACGCCGGCGATGCCTAACTCCTCTTCCGCTTCACGACGCGCAGAATCCAGCAGCACTTCATCCGCCTGGACGACGCCGCCTGCAGTGGCATCCAGCATACCCGGGAGAAAATCTTTGGTGTCCGTGCGGCGCTGAACCAGAATTTTACCCATACCGTCATGCACAACGATATATGTCGCACGGTGACGCAGGCGCTCCGCACGCATTTGCTCGCGGCTGGCCTGCGCGATCACTTCATTCTCTTCGTTGACAATGTCAACCCACTCTGTACTTGCCAAATGACTCTGCTCCACCATCGGGAAACCTTCTTTTCTAAGCGCTCTTTCGGCGCGTTTGCAGTTGAGGTGTAACTTACGGATTAATCGCTACCTGCGCAATAACTTGCTGATCATTAAGTGCGATAACGCTCAGGGTATTTCCTTCCAGCATGCCGTAGCTTGCAGGATACCCGCCTTTTGGGATGCTGACCGAGCCCGGATTAAAGTGATAAATCTCACCGCGTTTTTCCGCAACCGGAATATGAGTATGACCGTAAACCAGGACATCGCCAGCCGCGAGGGCCGGGAGATTATCCGGGCTGAAAAGATGCCCGTGGGTCAGAAACAGACGGTGATGTTCGAGCAGCACCTGCTGCCACGGCGCGGTAATGGGAAAATGCAGCAGCATCTGGTCCACTTCGCTATCACAGTTGCCGCGAACGGCGATGATGCGCGAGGCATACGGGTTGAGTTTTTCCGCGACCTGCGCAGGGTCATAGCCTTCCGGCAGCGCGTTGCGTGGGCCGTGATTCAACACGTCACCCAGAATAATCAGCCACTTCGCACCACTTTGCTCAAACAGAGAAAGGACACGCTCGGTCGCGGGCAGCGATCCATGGATATCCGACGCAAACATCAGTTTCATCAGTCACTCCTCGGGAAAACAGACTGCCCCCATCATACCTGAAGCGTCAGGGCTTATCAGCCCGCGCGCTTGGCCGAGAGTGCCACATAGCGCTGCACGGAGGCACGCTGCCACTGGAACGCGGCATAATCCACCAGCAGCTGCGGCACCTCGTCACCGTTGAGGATCAGGCGGTTTAGCATCAACGCCAGATCGGCATCCGCAATGCACCACTCGCCGAACAGGTTTGGGTTGCCATGGGCGAGCAGTAAGGAGGCGGTTTCAATCAGCTTCTGCGCGCTTTCCTGGCCTTCTGCGCTGAGGGCGGGCTTTTTCACCCCGGCAAACACGACATCCGTGGAGCGTTCGACGCGAATCGGCACCAGATCGCTGCGCAGCCACGCCTGGATCTGCCGCGCCCGGGCGCGCTTTTGCAGATCGTGAGGATAGATACGCTCCCACTCCGGCGGGGCGAACCGATCTTCCAGATACTCATCGATCGCTGACGATTCGCTCAGGGCAAATCCATCAATCTCCAGCACCGGCACGCGACGGGTCAGGTCGTAACCCTGCCACTGCGGCTTGAGATGTTCACCGCCGTCGAGATCAACGGTCTTCAGGGTAAAAGCGAGTCCTTTTTCGGCCAGCGCAACGTAAACGCTCATGACATAGGGAGAAAAGAAGTTCGCATCGGACCACAACGTAATGACGGGCTGGTTCATAACATCCTCATAGGCTGATCGGTTTTTACTCAACATATAATCTCTTTGCCTCGCTGTCACTTGCTGAAAACTCACGATTTACAACAACCACCTATACTCATTTGTCATGGCACCACTATTCGCATGGACAGGAGTTGAGAATGATCGACCTTTATTATGCCCCTACCCCAAACGGCCATAAGATCACCCTCTTTCTTGAAGAAGCCGAGCTGGATTACAGAATCATTCGCGTGGATATCAGCAAAGGCGAGCAGTTCAGCCCTCTCTTTCTGGCTATCTCGCCGAATAATAAAATCCCGGCCATCATTGATAACCAGCCGGCGGACGGGGGCAGACCGTTGAGCCTGTTTGAATCCGGTGAAATTTTGCTCTACCTGGCGGAGAAAACCGGCAAGCTGCTGAGCGGCGAACTGCGCGAGCGCCACCATACGCTGCAATGGCTTTTCTGGCAGGCAAGCGGGCTGGGCCCCATGCTGGGACAAAATCATCATTTTACCGCTTACGCCCCGCAACCCATTCCTTACGCGATAGAACGCTATCAGGTTGAGACGCAGCGGCTCTATGACGTTCTGAACCGTCGGCTGGAGAAAACGCCGTGGCTCGGGGGCGATCATTACAGTATTGCCGACATCGCCTGCTGGCCGTGGGTGAATACGCATGAAAAACACCGAATTGACCTGGCCGCTTACCCAGCGGTGAACAACTGGTTTGAGCGCATCCGGACCCGCCCGGCGACCGAGCGAGCGATGCAAAAAATCCAGCAAATTTAACCCGGTATGAGGCTGGGTGCCTGTGAGGCTCTCATGTATTATGGGCAGGAAATACTGACACGGAGAAGACCTGCAATGTCACAGCCAGACGCCATTATTCGTATAAAAAATTTACGCCTGCGTACCTTCATCGGTATCAAAGAGGAAGAGATCGCCAACCGTCAGGATATTGTTATTAACGTGGTGATTCACTACCCCGCAGACAAAGCGCGCGCCAGCGAAGACATCAATGACGCGCTGAACTACCGCACAATCACCAAGAACATTATCCAGTTTGTGGAGAATAACCGTTTCTCTCTGCTGGAAAAATTAACTCAGGATGTGCTCGATATCGCACGCGAACATCACTGGGTCACTTATGCTGAAGTTGAGATCGATAAACTTCACGCCCTGCGTTACGCCGACTCCGTCTCTATGACGTTAAGCTGGAAACGCCAGGCGTAAACCTGGAGGTTGTATGAAGATTTTGCTGACCGGCGGTACTGGCCTGATTGGTCGTCACCTCATTGCGCGTCTGCAGGCCTTGCACCACGACATCACCGTGGTCTCGCGCAGCCCGGAAAAAGCGCGTCAGGTGCTGGGGGCAGGTGTTGATATCTGGAAAAATCTGGCCGAGCAGCAAAATCTGGACGGTTTCGACGCCGTTATTAACCTCGCGGGAGAACCCATCGCCGATAAGCGCTGGACGGAAGAGCAAAAACAGCTGTTATGCAGCAGCCGGTGGAACATTACCGAAAAACTGGTCGAGCTGATCCGCAACAGCCATACGCCGCCTTCCGTGCTGATTTCGGGTTCCGCAGTGGGCTATTACGGCGATCTTGGCGAGGTGGTGGTGACCGAGGAAGAGCCTCCCCATAACGAGTTCACCCATAAGCTCTGCGCCCAGTGGGAGCGTATCGCCTGCGCGGCGCAGAGCGATCGGACCCGCGTTTGCCTGCTGCGGACCGGTGTCGTCCTCGCGCCGAAAGGCGGCATTCTGGCGAAGATGCTCCCGCCATTCCGACTCGGCCTTGGCGGCCCGATCGGTAACGGCCGTCAGTATATGGCGTGGATCCATATCGACGATATGGTCAACGGGATTCTCTGGCTGCTGAATAACGATCTGCGCGGGCCGTTTAACATGGTTGCGCCGTATCCGGTGCGAAATGAACAGTTTGCCCACGCGCTGGGACATGCCCTGCACCGCCCGGCGATATTGCGTGTGCCTGCGACGGCGATTCGGCTGCTGATGGGTGAAGCGTCTGTTCTGGTACTGGGCGGACAGAGAGCGCTGCCAAAACGGCTGGAAGCGGCCGGGTTTGCGTTCCGCTGGTATGAATTAGAAGAGGCGCTGGGGGATGTGGTGCGGTGAATATGGTACAGTGACAGGCCATGTTCCGAAGAAATGGCGTAACAATGGCAACCATCACCACTCCCCGGCTTTACCTCACCCCTTTTGAACCCACTGACTGGGCCTTCTTCCGCTCGCTGCGTGAAGATCGCCGCATCATGCGCTATATGGCCGCCATCGCCCCGGAAAAAGAGACCCGACGCGTGTTTGCCGCGCGACTCGCTGCTGCTCATGTGTTTGTCATTCGCGCCCGGGATGATGATACGCCGCTGGGCGATATCGGCCTGCAAATCAGCGCTGAGAATCGTGAAGAGGCCGACATCGGCTATACGGTTGTGCCTGCCGCGCAGGGGAAAGGTATCGCCAGCGAAGCGCTGCGCGCGGTGTATGATTACGCCTTTAACCAGACCGGCGTGAAGGCGATTAATGCGTACGTACTGGCGGACAACGGCGGGTCGATACGGGTGCTGGAGAAAGCCGGGTTTGTGCGTATGCAGGTGCTGGAAAAGGCGTATGAGATTGACGGCGTGCGCTATGACGACTGGGTGTACCGGCTGGAGTGTAGTGCGGCCTGAATGCCGGGCGGCACTGCGTTTGCCCGGCCTACGGTTTTGTAGGCCCGGTAAGCGAAGCGCCACCGGGCGATTGGGCTGCACTGCGGTCTGATGCCCTCTTACTTCAGAGAGCCTTTAAGGAACTGCTGCAAACGCGGGCTTTGCGGGTTTGCCAGCACCTCGTCCGGGTGGCCCTGCTCTTCAATTTTCCCCTGATGCAGGAAAATCACGTGGTTCGAGACGTTACGGGCGAAGCCCATCTCGTGCGTCACGACCACCATCGTTTTGCCCTCTTCGGCCAGCTTCTGCATGATGCGCAGCACTTCGCCAACGAGTTCAGGGTCCAGCGCGGAGGTCGGTTCGTCGAACAGCAGCACCTCGGGCTCCATCGCCAGCGCGCGGGCGATAGAGACACGCTGCTGCTGACCGCCGGAGAGATGCACCGGGTATTTCATCTGCTGGCGTTCGTCAATGCCCACTTTCGCCAGGTATTTCACCGCGCGCTCGCGGGCTTCATGCTTGCTCAGGCCCAGCACCTGAACCGGTGCTTCCATCACGTTCTCCAGCACCGTCATGTGGCTCCAGAGGTTAAAGTGCTGGAATACCATCGTCAGGCGCGTACGCAGCAGGCGCAGCTGGTTCTTGTCTGCCACCTTCAGCTGACCGTCTTTGTCACGCACCAGGTTGATATTCTGCCCGCTCACCACAATTGAGCCTTCACTCGGCTTTTCGAGGAAGTTGATGCAGCGCAGGAAGGTACTTTTTCCCGAGCCAGATGAGCCGATGATACTGATCACGTCGCCCGCATTCGCCTGCAGCGACACCCCTTTCAGCACTTCATGTTCGCCGTAGCGTTTGTGCAAATCAATTACGTTTAATTTGTTCTCAGCCATCATCTTTCTCAGTGCGTCGAAGAAGGTTTTATATGCTGCAACCAGCGTTTTTCAGCCTTACGGAACAGGCTAATCAGAACATAAGAGATAATTAAATAGAGCACCGCCGCAATGCCAAACGCGGTAAACGGCTGATAGGTTGCGGAGTTAATATCGCGCGCGATTTTGAGCAGGTCCGGCACCGTCGCGGTAAAGGCGAGCGCAGTCGAGTGCAGCATCAAAATCACTTCGTTACTGTAGGCCGGTAACGCGATACGCAGGGCCGATGGCAGAATGATGCAGCGGTAGAGTTTCACCGACGAGAAGCCGTAGGCCCGGGCAGCTTCAATTTCACCGTAAGGAACAGAACGAATCGCCCCCGCAAAAATCTCCGTGGTGTAGGCGCAGGTGTTAAGCGTCAACGCCAGCACCGTACAGTTCAGACCGCTGCGGAAGAACGCATTCAGCATCTCAGTGCCTTTTACGATCTCAAGCGTATACATTCCCGAGTAGAACACCAGCAGCTGCACGTACAGCGGCGTACCGCGAAAGACGTAGGTGAACAGCCAGATCGGGAACTGGATTAATTTATTGTTCGAGACGCGGCCAATGGCGAGAAACACCGCCAGAATACCGCCCATTACCACGGAGGAGATCAGCAGCCAGAGCGTGATCGCCACGCCGGTAAAGCGGTAGCCATCTGTCCACAGCAGCGATTTCCAGTATTCCTGAATAATCTCAATCACAGGTCAGCCCTCTTCACACCCACGGAGTAGCGACGCTCCAGCAGAAGCAGCACACCATTGGAGACGGTCGTAAAGACCAGATAAATCACGCCACAGACCACCGCAAAATAGAACGGCTCCCAGGTGCTCTTACCCGCCAGCTGAGTCGCTTTCACGACGTCTTCCAGACCGAGCAGCGAGACCAGCGCTGTTGCTTTGAGGATAACCTGCCAGTTGTTCCCGATGCCCGGCAGCGCGTAGCGCATCATGGCCGGGAACATAATCCGACGAAACGTTTGTGATGAGGTAAAACCAAATGCGGTTGCCGCCTCAATGTGACCTTTCGGCACGGCCATGTAAGCACCGCGGAAGGTTTCAGTGAAGTAGGCGCCGTAGATAAAACCGAGGGTAATAATACCGGCCACCATCGGGTCGATATCAATTTGTCCCATGCCCATCGCGTCAGTTATGCCGTTAAGCGCAATCTGCAGACCGTAAAAGATCAGCAGCATCAGCACCAGATCGGGAACGCCGCGAATGAGCGTGGTGTAGCCTTCAAAGATTAGCGCCAGCGGTTTGTTAGCTGAAAGCTTCGCCCCTGCGCCTGCCAGACCTATCAGCACCGCCAGCACCACGGAGCTGATAGCCAGCTCAAGGGTGACAAGCGCGCCCTGTAAAATAACGCCAGAAAATCCGTACAGCATACCGCGAGCCCTGTCGTATCGTGAGTGGTGGAACCGTGTCTTTTCCCCTCCCGCCGTGGGAGGGGCCGCACGTTATATGACGGGGCGATTAGCCGCCGTAAACATTAAAATCAAAGTACTTTTTCGCCAGCTTGTCGTACGTGCCGTCTGCGCGCATTTCAGCGAACGCCTTGTTCAGCGCCTCACGCAGTTCGTTGTCTTCTTTGCGCAGGCCCATACCGGTGCCCACACCAAACAGCTTAACGTCCTTAATAGACGGGCCGCCAAACTTGTAATCTTTACCTACCGGCGTTTTCAGGAAGCCTTCGCTAGCCGCGACTTCATCCTGGAATGCGGCATCAATACGGCCTGCCGTCAGGTCAGCGTAGATATTTTCCTGGCCCTGATAGGAGACAATTTCAATCCCCTTCGGTGCCCAGTGCTCGTTGCCGTAGGTTTCCTGAGTGGTGCCCTGCAGCACGCCCACGCGTTTGCCCTTCAGCGATTCCAGCGTAGGCTGAATATCAGACGATTTCGCCACCACCAGACGTGAATCGGCCGCGTAGAGTTTGTCGGTGAAGGCAATCTCCTGCTGGCGTTTTTCAGTGATGGAGAGGGAGGACATGATTACGTCGATTTTTTTCGCTTTCAGGGACGGGATCAGCGCATCCAGCGGGTTCTCAACGTAGGTACACTGTGCTTTGATGCGTTTGCACAGCTCATTGGCCAGATCGATGTCAAAACCGACCAGTTCACCCTTTGAATTCTTCGATTCGAACGGCGCATAGGTAGGGTCGGTACCAATTCGAATTTTCTGCGGAATAGCTGCGAATGCCGCGGTGGCGCTGGAAAAGGCCAGTACCAGTGATAATGACAACACGAGTTTTTTCATATTTGTCCTCAACAAACTGTCTTCATACGGGATTTTTACGACGACGGGGTGGTGCTAATGTGCCATTAATCCCCTCAGTCAGGCAAAGATTAATGCCTTTCCAGCGGGAATTTTTGCATTATTAATGCGTAAGTATGCACACAGCGATCCAATACAGTGCATCAAATGCACCGTATTGGGTCAACCGCTCCCGTAACGCACCTTTCCGGTGCGTCACCGCCAGGTGTTATTCACCGTATACGTTGAAGTCGAAGTATTTCTTCGCCAGTTTGTCGTACGTACCGTCTTTACGCAGCTCTGCAAAGGCTTTGTCGAAGGCGGCTTTCAGCTCGGTATCATCCTTACGCAGGCCAATCCCGGTGCCATCGCCAAAGTACTTTTTATCTTTCACCGACGGGCCTGCAAACGCGTAGTCTTTACCCGCAGGCTGCTTCAGGAAGCCTTCGCTCGCGGCGACTTCATCCTGGAATGCCGCATCCAGACGGCCTGCCGCCAGGTCAGAGTAAATCAGATCCTGGTTCTGGTAAGCCACCACGTCTACGCCCTTCTCACGCCAGTTAGCATTGGCATAGCCTTCCTGCGTCGAGCCCTGAAGCACGCCGACATGCTTGCCCTTCAGCGAGTCGATGGTGGGCTTAATCGGGGAGCCTTTAGGCGCAATCAGGCGAGAATCCGCGGCGTAGAGCTTGTCAGAGAAGGCAATCTCCTGCTGGCGTTTTTCAGTGATGGAAAGAGAAGAGATAATGGCGTCGATTTTCTTGGCTTTCAGCGACGGGATTAACGCGTCAAAGTCGCTGCCCACCCATGTGCATTTCACCGCAATGCGTTTGCACATTTCATTACCCAGATCGATATCAAACCCCACGAAATCGCCTTTCGCATCCTTGGAAGAGAATGGCGCGTAGGTTGCGTCTGTACCGATACGAACCGTCTGTGGAAGCGCTGCGTAGCTACCTGCTGCCGCACTTAACCCCACCAGCAAAGACAGAGCCAGAACCGTCTTCTTCATACATTTACCCTCAAGTACCGTGATTTTATTATGTATTGTGTTGTGTGTTGTGTTGCAGGCTTCATCTTGCAGGTCTTATGCCACATTGCCGTCTGGTTAAAACTTCGACGTTAAATATGTTAATAAAACGTTGCGATACTGCCTTAATGGTGAAAGATAGCAGGTCTGCCGAACGAACCGGAGAGAGAAAAAGGGAAAAAACGAATTAAATGTCGAGGATATGATCGCCGTTGCATAATTGCCCTGAAACAGGGCAACGTGTCTTTTCATGCACCTGCTTTGTGCACAGATTCAGGCACCCTGCCAGCGGGTGAAGAGATCCTCGGGCAGGTCGATGTCGAACTGATCGAGTACGCGGTTAACGGTCTGGTTGATAATGTCGTCCAGCGTTTGCGGACGATGGTAGAACGCGGGCACCGGCGGCATGATGACAGCACCCAGCTCAGCAGCCTGCGTCATTAAGCGCAGATGGCCCAGGTGCAGCGGCGTTTCCCGCACGCACAGGACCAGAGGACGCCGCTCCTTCAGCACCACATCCGCCGCACGCGTCACCAGGGTGTCGGTATAGCTGTTCACAATGCCGGAGAGCGTTTTGATTGAACAGGGCAGGATCACCATGCCGGCGGTTTTAAACGAGCCTGAGGAGATGCTGGCGGCGATATCACGGGCATCGTGAACGACATCCGCAAGCGCCTGAACATCACGCAGGGAGAGATCGGTTTCCAGAGAGAGGGTCTGCCGCGCCGCCTGGCTCATCACCAGATGGGTTTCGACGTCCGCCACGTTACGCAGAACCTGTAGCAAACGTACGCCGTAAATCGCACCGCTGGCACCGCTGAGCCCAACTATGAGTCGTTTCATGATTTTCGCCCTTACTGATTTCAGGGCAGACTGTGCAGGATTTTGCGGGGAGTTGCAAGTGAGGGCATACGCCCTCACCTGCCGGAACATCAACCTTCGTTGTGCATCTCTAAGCTTTCGAGATCGTTTTGCAGCTGAACGGCTTTGGCATCGTCGTTGCGCAGCGAATCAAGATAGTCTAGGTACTGCTGGTCAACGTCTTTGGTCACGTAAATGCCGTTGAACACGGAGCATTCAAACTGCTGAATTTCCGGATTCTCGGCACGCACCGCGTCGATGAGATCGTTCAGATCCTGGAAAATCAGGCCGTCAGCGCCGATGATCTGGCGAATTTCATCCACTTCACGGCCATGAGCGATCAGCTCGTTGGCGGTTGGCATATCAATACCGTACACGTTCGGGAAGCGAATCTCCGGCGCAGCAGAGGCCAGGTAGACTTTCTTCGCACCCGCTTCGCGTGCCATCTCGATAATCTGCTCAGAGGTGGTACCGCGAACGATGGAGTCATCCACCAGCAGAACATTCTTGTCGCGGAATTCCGCGCGGTTAGCGTTCAGCTTGCGGCGCACGGACTTACGGCGCAGATGCTGCCCCGGCATGATAAAGGTGCGGCCAACGTAGCGGTTCTTCACGAATCCCTGACGGTATGGCTTATCCAGAATGCGGGCGATCTCCAGCGCGATATCGCAGGAGGTTTCCGGGATAGGAATCACCACGTCGATGTCGAGATCGTCCCACTCGCGGGCAATCTTCTCGCCAAGCTTGGTGCCCATGTTGACGCGCGCGCTGTAGACGGAAATCTTGTCGATGAAGGAGTCCGGACGGGCAAAGTAAACGTATTCAAACAGGCACGGGTTGCTGACCGGGTTGTCGGCACACTGGCGGGTAAACAGCTGGCCCTTCTCGGTGATATACACCGCTTCGCCCGGCGCAACGTCGCGCAGGAATTCGAAGCCCAGGGTATCCAGCGCCACGCTCTCCGAGGCAACCATATATTCGGTACGGCCATCGCCGAGGTCGCGCTTGCCGAGTACCAGCGGACGAATGCCGTTTGGATCGCGGAAGGCCACCATGCCGTGACCGATGATCATCGCCACGCAGGCGTACGCGCCGCGGATCTGACGGTTGGTCGCGGCAATCGCGGCAAAAATGTTGTCCGCTTCCAGCGGATAGTGACGGAAGTTATCCAGCTCGCTGGCGAACACGTTGAGCAGGATTTCAGAATCAGAGGTGGTGTTAATGTGGCGACGTTTCTCTTCGAACAGCTTTTTACGCAGCTCATGCGCGTTGGTCAGGTTGCCGTTATGGGCAAGGGTGATGCCATACGGTGAGTTGACGTAGAAAGGCTGTGCCTCAGAGGCGCTGGAACTGCCAGCGGTAGGATAACGAACGTGACCGATCCCCATATTACCTTGCAGACGCTGCATATGGCGGGCTTCAAACACATCGTTTACCAGGCCATTCGCCTTGCGTAAACGGAAGCAGTTGTTTGCATCAATGGTGATGATACCCGCAGCATCCTGCCCACGGTGCTGAAGCACCGTTAACGCGTCATAAATCGACTGGTTTACCGGCATGAAACCGGCGATACCGACAATACCGCACATTCGTCTTTTCCTCGTTAAGCCACATCTCAGGGTTTATGCCCTGGGCAAAAAACTCGACGAGCTTTGCAGATAGTCAAAGAACCATCTGATGATGAAGCTGAACTCTGGAATGAGCTGCGATTTCTGCCAGTCTTCACTTTTGGAGAACCCGGTAAAGGTATCCAGGAAGAACAGGATCGCGGCCACAATCAGCACGCCTCTCAACGCCCCGAAACAGATCCCGAGTACCCTGTCCGTTCCTGACAGACCGGTTTTCTCGACCAGCTGACCTATCACGTAATTGACGATAGCGCCAACAATCAGCGTCGCGATAAACAGCACCGCGATGGCGATTCCATTTCGGACCAGTTCATCTTCAAAGCCCGTGAACCAGACAGACAGGTAAGTGTAGTAATGACTGGCGACAAAGAAAGCACAACCCCAGGTCACCAGCGATAACGCTTCACGAACAAAGCCACGGATCAGGCTAACCAGACAGGAAAAACCAATCACCGCAATGATGGCGTAATCAATCCAGACCATATGTGTCCCACGATTAAACGCCCTGTCATCCAGTTCGGGGCGAATTCTAACAGAAAAAGAAAACGTTTGCGTAGGGATTTCCTTCCCGCGCGTAAATAAAAAAGGCGCTGAAAAAATGTTCAACGCCGTGGCTTATCGCCTCTCTCTTACAGGAGCAGGTCGTACTTAGTTTGCGCTGTAGCCCATCACCACACCGCTCAGGCCGGAGATCTGCTTCAGCTCACCCAGCGACCCTTTCAGTTTGTCTTTAGACGCTTCTGGCCCCACGAGGATACGGGTAATTTTACCCTGCACCGGCGTGGAAGGTGAAGTGTAAACACGATATCCCGCACTGCGCAGTTTACCCACCACCTCATTCACCTTGTCCGCATTTTTCAGCGCACCGAGCTGCACCACGTAGGCTTTGCCCGTTGGGGCAGCAGCGTCCTGCTGCGTCGGTTTTGCTGGCGGAGGCGTCTCTGACGCTGCGGCGAGCTGTTCTGCCGCTTTATCACGCTGCGGTTTCGGCTGCGGCTTCTCAACCGGCTTCGGTTTTTCAACCGGTTTAGGCTGCTCGACCGGCACAGGATCGATATCGCTGTTGCTCGTGGCCGCCAGGCGAGACGGATCGAGCGACGGTGCGGCGGCATCCCCCGCGCGCACCTCTTCCGCCGCCCCTTCCGGAGGCTGAGCAGGCAGCGCCTGCGTCGCCGCGGGCAGCATATCCGGCTCATCGCGGTCGCCCGGTTTCGGCACCAGCGGAATCGCGGCAAACTCATCCTGATAATGCTTTTTCTGCCCGTCGAGCAGCCCGGGAAGAATAATCACCCCGAGCGCGACCAGCACAATGGTTCCTGTTAAACGGTTCTGAAACTTACTCGCCACCGGTTCTCCCCGCGTCCATCACTTCCATGACATGTGCCACCGTGTGGAATGAACCACACACCAGCACGGTATCTTCTGGTTTAGCCTCCGCCATCGCGGCATGCCAGGCCTGCGCCACGCTACTGTAGATTGCGCCTTTGCCGAGATGTTCCATCAGCTGCTCAGCCGTCGCGCCGCGTGGCCCCTCCAGAGGAGCACAATACCAGCTATCGACCACACTCTCCATGCAGGCCAGCGTCCCGCCGATATCTTTATCATGAAGCATACCGATAACCGCCAGCACGCGCCCGGTTTTTGGTAACGATTTGAGACGTCCCGCGAGATACGCCGCCGCGTGGGGGTTGTGCGCCACATCCAGAATCAGGCGCGGTGACTCGCTCACAATCTGGAAACGCCCTGGCAGAATCGCGTTTTGTATACCCTCGCGGATCGCCTGTTCGCTGACCACGAGGCCGCTGGCGCGCAGTGCCGCCAGCGCGGTTGCCGCATTTGGCTGCGGGACCTGCGGCAGCGGCAGGTTATCCAGCGCCCCCTGCGCGTCGCTAAAGCGCCAGCCTTTGTCCTGAACCTCATACTGCCAGTCAACGCCGCGGCGCAGCAGCTGTGCGCCCTTTTCGTTCGCCACGTCAGCAATGGTGTGCGGCATATCCGGCTCGCCCACCACGGCAGGTTTATTTGCCCGGAAAATACCGGCCTTCTCGCGGCCAATGCTTTCACGATCGGGCCCCAGCCAGTCGATATGATCCAGCGCGATGCTGGTCACTACCGCCACGTCTGCATCGACGATATTGGTCGCATCAAGACGTCCGCCGAGACCAACCTCAAGGATCACCACGTCCAGCTGGGCCTGTTTGAATAGCCACAGGGCCGACAGAGTGCCGTATTCAAAATAGGTTAATGAGGTCTCTCCGCGCGCGGCTTCAATTTCCGCGAACGATGCCGTATGCGCCGACTCCGGCAGCTCGCGGTTCTGCACACGAACCCGCTCGGTGTAGCGTACCAGATGTGGCGAGCTGTACACGCCGACCCTGTAGCCCGCCGCCATCAGGACGGATTCCAGCGTGCGGCAGGTGGTACCTTTGCCGTTGGTGCCTGCGACGGTGAACACGAAAGGCGCCGGTTTCAGCACATCAAGACGCGCGGCAACCTGGCTTACGCGCTCAAGCCCCATATCGATGGTTTTACTGTGCAGGTTTTCCAGATAAGAAAGCCACGCGGCCAGGGGCGACGTGGCTTGGGGAATGCTTTTATTTTCCATAATGCCCGGTTGTCATTAACAGATTAGAAAGCAAAAGGGCAGCGCCAACCGGCCCTGCCCTTTTCAGTTATCAGGCCTCGGGTTCCTGATCCGGTACCACCACGCCTTCACGCGGCTCATCCGGGTTCGGCGCTGGCAGATTCATCAGCTTCGCCAGGATGCGCGCCAGCTTCAGGCGCATTTCCGGACGGCGGACGATCATGTCGATGGCGCCTTTCTCAATGAGGAACTCACTGCGCTGGAATCCCGGCGGCAGTTTTTCACGAACGGTCTGCTCGATAACGCGAGGACCCGCAAAGCCGATCAGCGCTTTTGGCTCAGCGACGTTCAGGTCGCCCAGCATCGCGAAGCTCGCGGAGACGCCGCCCATGGTTGGGTCGGTCAGCACGGAGATGTACGGCAGACCGCGCTCCTGCATCTTCGCCAGCGCTGCAGAGGTTTTAGCCATCTGCATCAGGGACATCAGCGCTTCCTGCATACGTGCTCCGCCGGAGGCAGAGAAGCAGATCAGCGGACAGTTGTCTTCCAGCGCCTGCTCAACGGCACGCACGAAGCGCGCACCGACCACGGAGCCCATTGAGCCGCCCATAAAGGAGAACTCAAACGCAGCGGCAACAACCGGCATCCCATGCAGGGTGCCTTTCATGACGACCAGCGCGTCTTTCTCGCCGGTCTCTTTCTGTGCGGAGGCCAGACGATCTTTATATTTTTTGGAGTCGCGGAACTTCAGCACGTCTTTTGGCTCAAGCTCGCTGCCCAGTTCTACCAGAGAACCTTCGTCCAGCAGGCTATGCAGGCGGTTGCGCGCCGACATACGCATATGGTGGTCACACTTCGGACACACCTCAAGGTTGCGCTCCAGCTCTGCGCGATACAGAACCTGGCCGCAGCTATCACACTTCGTCCATACCCCTTCAGGAATGCTCGCTTTACGCGTTGGGGTAATGTTGCTTTTAATTCGTTCAATCCAGCTCATTGATAACCTTTCTGCCTGAACCTGGTCGTATGCCAGTTTTGCTATAAGAGGCGAATAATGCCATTTTTGCCTCCAACAGACCATGAATGTTGCACATTAAAACATAACAGCCCGAAACTTTGGATAAAAAAGTGGTCGAACCGCCAGTGTGCATTTACTTCGCTTGCTTTGCCGCCGCACGTTTATGACGAATGATTTCGATAACGCCCGGCAGTACGGAAAGCACAATAATCGCTACAATCAGTAACTTAAGATTTTCCTGAACCACAGGGAGATCGCCAAACAGGTAGCCTGCATAGGTAAACAGCAGTACCCAAAGCAGCGCCCCCACGACGTTATACATGGCAAAATGACGATAGGACATATGTCCCATTCCCGCCACAAACGGTGCAAATGTGCGCACAATAGGCACAAAGCGCGCAAGGATAATGGTTTTTCCGCCATGGCGTTCATAAAACGCATGAGTTTTATCTAAATAGCTGCGGCGGAAAATTTTTGAATCCGGATTGCTGAAAAGCCGTTCACCGAATACGCGTCCAATCGTGTAGTTGACCGCATCACCGACGATGGCGGCAATCACCATCAGCACCACCATAAGATGCACATTCAGATCGTTGGTGGGCAGCGCCGATAACGCCCCGGCGACAAACAGCAGTGAATCGCCCGGCAGGAACGGCGTGACAACCAGCCCGGTTTCACAAAACAGAATGAGGAACAGAATGGCATAAACCCAGACGCCGTACTGCGCGACCAGCTCTGCCAGGTGAACATCAATATGCAGGATGAAATCAATCAAAAAACGAATTACGTCCATATTGTCTAAGCCTTAATTGCACCTTTGTTTAGTCCGCTAGAAACAGCGGCCCCATTGGCGGTTTCGGCAGGTCAAACCGATCCGGATAGTCTACCGAGACCAGATACAGCCCTTCCGCTTTCGCCGTGGCTGCCGCAAGCGTTCTGTCCTTCGCTGCCAGCAGGTCTGCAATCCAGCTCTCCGGCTGGTGTCCGGCACCCACTTCCATCAGGCTGCCCACAATATTCCGCACCATATGATGTACAAAGGCATTGGCTTTGATATCCACCACCACATACGCGCCAAAACGGCTGACGTTAATGTGCATGACATTACGCCACGGCGTGCGGGACTGACACTGCACCGCACGAAACGAGGTAAAGTCATTTTCACCAATCAGACACTGCGCCGCGCGATGCATGCGTTCCGCATCGAGCGGTTCATAAAAATGCGTCACGCCCTGGCTTAACACCGCCGGACGCAGACGCTGGTTGTAGATGACGTAGCGGTAACGACGCGCGGTGGCGCTGAAACGCGCATGAAAATCATCCGGCACAGCTTTCACCCAACGCACCGCAATGTCACCAGGCAAATTCGCATTTACACCCAGCGTCCAGGCGGCATCCTTACGCACGGCGGTGGTCTCAAAGTGCACCACCTGCCCCGTGCCGTGAACGCCCGCGTCCGTACGGCCTGCGCACAGGACGTTAATCGGCTCGTTTGCCACCTGAGAGAGCGCTTTCTCCAGTTTCTCCTGGACGCTGCGCACCTCATTCTGACGCTGCCAGCCATAATATTTACTGCCATCGTACTCAATACCGAGGGCAATTTTATGAACAGGCTTTTGTTCCACGTCTGACATCAGTACAGGTACTCCTGCACCAGTTTTTCAGCGATCTTGACCGCCATCAGCGCGCCGCCGAAACGAACGTTGTCGGCAACGGACCAGAACTGAACCTGCTCCGGCATACCGTAGTCGTTACGCACGCAGCCAACGGAAAGATGCGCGCTGCCGGTGGCGTCGCCTACCTGCGTCGGGAACTCACTCTCTTCAGAGAGAACGATGTCTTCCCCGCGACCAAACGCATCGCGCGCCTCTTCTGCCGCCAGGGGACGCAGCGCTTCAAAGCCGACCATCTGCGCGTGACCGTAGAAGACCGGGGACTGCACGACGCTTGCGGAGATCATCAGGCCATCGTCCTGCAGAATTTTACGCACCTCATCAACGATACGACGCTCTTCGCGCACGGAACCCTCGCGGTCCGGCAGCAGCGGCAGCATATTGAACGCCAGCTGGCGGCCAAAGAAATCATCTTCGTCAATCGGGATACCGTTCAGCAGCTTCGCGCTCTGCCCGGCCAGCGCGTCAACGGCCTTTTTGCCGTTTGCGGACGCGGACAGCAGGCTGGTCACGGTAATGCGCGACAGGCCGCCGTCGTCGATCAGCGGTTTCAGTGCAGTCAGCAGCTGGCTGGTCAGGCTGTTCGGTACCGCAATGACGTTACGGTTGCGGTAGTCAGCCAGTACAAACGGGTTCACGTCCGGCACCACCAGCGGCACATCCGGCTCCATGGAGAACAGACCGCTCAGATCGATGACCAGGCAGCCTGCGTTGGTCGCCTCTTCAACGTACGCCGCAGTGGCTTCAGCGCCCGCGGCGAAAAACGCCAGCTGCGCCTGCGTCCAGTCGAACGCCGCCGCATCCTGAACCATGACGGATTTATTGTTAAAACGCAGATGCTCACCCGCGCTATCCGTTCGCGCCAGCGCATAGATATCGCCCACCGGGAACTGACGCTCAGCAAGCGTTTCGAGCAGGGCTTCGCCCACGGCACCCGTGGCACCTAAAATGGCAATGTTCCAGCCTTCAGACATGGTGGTTTACTCCAGAAATAAAAAAGCGTCCCTGTCGGAGTATCCGACAGGGAGCATTAAGAAGACATTAATGCGCCGGGTGATGAACGGCGTTAAACCCCAGCTTGTGCAGCAGCGTCGCCGCCGACGCGTCGTCGCACATCACATAGAGGGAAGACCACTCGCGGCGCTCAACGTAGTTCTTGCGCAGCTTATCAAACTCACCCGGGATCCCCGCCACTTTACGCAGCAGCGCATCATCGCGGCGCACATCATACACCAAATGCACCAGCCTTTTCAGCGTTGCCTGATCGAGCGGGCCGTGAAGGGTAATGCGGCCAAATTCAGGCGCGGGGAGTAAGGTATCCAGCGCCACCTGCTGCGGATGGCCGATAAAGGCGCTGTAGGCTTCGAAGACCTGCGTCGTACCGCGGGCTTTCCCTTCGAGGGTATAACCAGCGATATGCGCCGTGCCCACATCAACCTTATTTAGCAGCTCAACGTTGAGGTCCGGCTCCGGCTCCCAGACGTCCAGCACCACGCTGAGGTTTTGTCCTTCGTTCAGACACGTCAGCAGCGCGGCGTTATCAACTACCGGACCACGGCAGGCATTTATCAGAATAGTGCCAGCCTTCAGACGGCGAATTAACGCCTCATCGGCCAGATGCAGAGACTTATACGGCCCCTCTTTAAACAGCGGCGTGTGGAACGTCAGCACGTCGCACTGTTCAACCAGCTCGTCCAGCGAACGGAAATCCCCGTCGTCGCCGTTGTCTTTGCGCGGCGGATCGCACAGCAACGTGCGGATCCCTAACGCTTCCAGGCGCTTTTGCAGGCGTCCGCCGACGTTACCCACGCCGACAATCCCCACGGTGCGGTCTTTCAGCGCAAACCCGTCGCGCTCGGCCAGCATCAGCAGCGAGGAGAAAACGTATTCCACGACGGCAATCGCGTTACAGCCCGGCGCGGCGGAGAAACCGATTCCGGCCTGCTTCAGCCATTTATCATCCACATGATCGGTCCCTGCCGTTGCGGTCCCAACGAACTTAATCGCCTTACCGGCGAGCAACGCCTCATTTACTTTGGTCACCGAGCGCACCATCAGGGCGTCGGCATCGTCCAGTTCGTTGACCGGGATCGGGCGACCAGGAACAGCCTTAACGTTACCCAGGCGGCTAAACAGCTCACGGGCGTAAGGCATATTTTCATCAACGAGGATTTTCACGTCTGAGTACCTGTTTGAGAGGAAGAAAACCTGCCAAGTGTGCCATAATCTGGCCGCCAGGCATATACGTCTGCCAGGTTTACGCTGAGTTTTGACTTTAAGGATTTTTGACGATGCAGCCCATTTCAGGTACGCCGCCACGCCCTCCGGGTGAAGGCCCCGTCACGCCAAACGTTGCCGGTGAACAACCGCTATCCACGCAACAGCGCACCGTGCTGGAGCGACTGATCACGCGCCTGATTGCGCTGACTTCACAGCAAAACGCGGAAGTCTGGGCCGGGGTGAAGCATGATTTAGGCGTGAGGAACGACGCACCGCTGCAGTCGCGCCATTTCCCCGCTGCCGAGCAAAATCTGAACCAGCGTATTACGACCGCGCAGCAGAACCACACCACGCGCCAGATTGTTTCTCAGCTGACGGAGCTGCTGGGCCAGGGAAATAACCGCCAGGCGGTGAGTGATTTTATTCGCCAGCAGTATGGTCAGACCGCGCTGGGCCAGCTTACGCCCGACCAGCTCAAAACCGTGCTGACGCTGCTGCAGAACAATGAGCTGTCGATTCCGCAGCCGCAGGTGCGCCCGGCGACCGAGCGTCCGCTGCTGCCCGCCGAGCACAATACGCTCAAGCAGATGGTGACGAAGCTGGCCGCGGCCACCGGCGAGCCGACGAAGCTTATCTGGCAATCCATGCTGGAACTGTCGGGCGTGAAGGCAGGCGAGCTGATCCCGGCCAAACAGTTTACCCATCTGGTGACCTGGCTCCAGGCACGCCAGACGCTCAGCACCCAGAGCGCCCCTACCCTGCATACTGTGCAGGCCGCGCTGAAACAGCCGCTTGAGCCGCACGAGTTCGAGGTGATTCGGGATTATGCCCAGCAGAACTGGCAGGCCACGCCGCAGACGGTACTGACTACCGCGCAGGTGCAGGATCTGCTCAACCAGATCTTCGTTCGCCGCGCCGAGCGCGAAGGCGGCGTACCGGAGGTGAGAAATATTCAGCCGATCTACAGCCCGCTGTTTGCGCCGGTCGTGGAGACCTTCAGAACATTTTCTGCGCGTCCGGGATTGATGTTTATTGCATTACTGATTGCGCTGGCGATTTTCTGGCTGGTTGCCTGATATTTTGCCCGGTGGCGCTGCGCTTACCGGGCCTACAACGGCTCGAACCGTAGGCCGGGTAAGCGCAGCGCCACCCGGCAACAACGACTCACGTTCTGCGAAACGCCACCAGCGTCACCACGATCCCCACCCCCGCGGAAACCGCACCGGCCAGGAAGACGGACGGATAGCCAAACGAGGTGGCTAACACCCCGGCCAGCGGCCCGGTTACTCCGTATGAGATATCCTGAAACGCCGCATAGCCGCCGAGCGCCGTCCCGCGCACCTGCGGAGCCACTCGCTTCACCACTTCAACGCCCAGCGCCGGGAAGATCAGAGAACAGCCGCAGCCGGTCAGCGCCGCACCAAGCAGCGCAACGGATGCCACGGGTGCATTCCACAACAGCAGAAGACCGATGGTTTCAATGACCAGCGACGCCACCGCCACCTTCACGCCGCCAAAGCGATCCGGCATCCAGCCGAAGAAGACGCGCATCAGCACAAACGCGCCGCCAAACGCGGTAAGCGTAAAACCGGCCATCGCCCAGCCGCGGCTCATAAAATAGAGCGAGACGAACGTCCCAATCACCGCAAAACCCACGCCCTGCAGCGCCAGACCCAGGCCCGGCTGCCAGATTTGGCCGACCACGCTCCACAGGGAAGGACGCTCGCCTTTGTGCGCGGGCACCTTACGCACCGAGCCGTTAAACGCCCATGCCACCAGCGGCAGCGCCATGGTGGTGGCAGCCAGCGCCGCAAAACCGAACTGGCTGTTGATCAGCAGACCAAGCGGTGCCCCGGCGGCCAGCGCGCCGTAGATGGCCATGCCGTTCCAGGACATCACCTTGCCGGAACGTGCTGGCCCTACCAGCCCCATTCCCCAGGTCAGGGTGCCGGTCAGCAGCTGGCTTTCACCAAAGCCCAGGATTAAACGGCCCAGTACCAGCAGCGCAAATTTATACGCCGCGTCGACCGGCAGAACAGCCGCCAGCAGCCATGCGCCGCCCGCCAGGCCGCAGGCAAACATGCCCTGCAGCGCCGAACGTTTGGCACCGTGCTGGTCCGCCAGCCGTCCGGCGTAGCCGCGGGTTAAAACCGTCGCTAAAAACTGGATACCCACGGCGATGCCGACCATGGTGTTGCCATAGCCCAGCTCCTGGTGTACGAACAGCGGGATCACCGGCAGCGGCAGGCCAACGGTCATATAGGTCAGGAATACCGCAAAGGCGATACGGAACAGCGAGACGTTCGCTGAAGGGGTTGTTTCTGTTTGAGTTACTGCAGTCATGCTTTACTCCGAAATGAAGAGTAAGGCGGGGAAATGCCACGCCCCCTCTACCTGATTATCAGGATTAAGGTGCGTTGGTTGACGTTAAAGGCTTACGCATTATCGTGAGGATAATGTTGAGTGGTGAAGTTTGCCTGTGAGATCAGCCGCTTGTCAATGCATAAAAAAGGGAGCCTTATGGCTCCCCTTTCGAATCAAACATAAAACTTATGCTTTCAGCTTACGCATGACCAGCGTGGCGTTGGTGCCGCCGAAACCGAAGCTGTTGGACATGACGGTGGTCAGCGTCGCGTCCGTTGGTTTGGTCACGATGTTCAGGCCAGCAGCCTGCTCATCCATCTCTTCGATGTTGATGCTTGGCGCGATAAAGCCGTTTTCCAGCATCAGCAGAGAGTAGATCGCTTCCTGTACGCCAGCCGCACCCAGAGAGTGACCGGTCATGGCTTTGGTGGCAGAGATAGCCGGGCTGTTGTCGCCGAAGACTTCACGGATCGCACCCAGCTCTTTCACGTCGCCTACCGGCGTAGAAGTACCGTGAGAGTTCAGGTAGTCGATTGGGGTATCAACGCCGTGCATCGCCATCTTCATGCAGCGCACCGCGCCTTCGCCGGATGGCGCAACCATGTCGGCGCCGTCAGACGTTGCACCGTAGCCCACGATCTCAGCATAGATGTGCGCGCCACGTGCCAGAGCGTGCTCCAGCTCTTCAACCACAACCATACCGCCGCCGCCCGCGATAACAAAACCGTCACGGTGCGCATCATAGGTACGGGAAGCTTTGTCCGGGGTCTCATTGTACTTGGTGGACAATGCGCCCATCGCGTCGAATTCACAGGCCATTTCCCAGCCCAGCTCTTCGCCGCCGCCAGCAAATACGATGTCCTGTTTACCCAGCTGGATCTGCTCAACAGCGTTACCGATACAGTGTGCGGAGGTCGCACACGCGGAGCTAATGGAGTAGTTCACACCGTGGATTTTGAACGGGGTCGCCAGGCACGCGGAAACCGCAGAACCCATGGCTTTCGTGACCACGTACGGACCTACCGCTTTCAGACCACGCGGGCTACGCATGGCGTCAGCACCGAATACCTGCGCTTTAGATGAGCCGCCGGAACCGGCGATCAGACCCACGCGCGGGTTGTTCTGATAAACCTCTTCACTCAGGCCAGAATCTTTGATCGCTTCCTGCATGGAGAGATAAGCATAAATAGAGGCATCGTTCATGAAACGAACCACTTTGCGGTCGATCAAACCGGTGGTGTCCAGTTTGACGTTACCCCATACGTGGCTACGCATACCTGAATCTTTAAACTCTTCAGAGAAAGTGATCCCGGAGCGTCCTTCACGCAGAGATGCCAGGACTTCCTGCTGGTTATTACCGATGCTGGAAACAATGCCCAGGCCAGTAATCACTGCACGTTTCATTCAATACCTCTGTAAGTCGCACTATAGTAAGTTTCGAGTCGCACAATAGCGTACACTTGTACGCCGAACAAGTCCGATCAGACATTTTCTGCGGAAATTTGCACCGATGGACTCACATCGTTAAGATCGTGCCACTGCCTGTCAGACGAGTAACTTACGTGAAACAAAACGCTATACAACCCGCCAACCTCGAATTCAACGCTGAGGGTACACCTGTTTCCCGAGATTTTGATGACGTCTATTTTTCTAATGATAACGGACTCGAAGAAACTCGCTATGTTTTCCTCGACGGAAACCAGCTCAGCACCCGCTTCCCGGCGCACCCGCGGAGCCTGTTTGTGGTCGCGGAGAGTGGATTCGGCACCGGTCTGAATTTTTTAACCCTCTGGCAGGCGTTTAATCAGTTCCACGCTGCTCACCCTGAGGCTACGCTACAAAGATTACATTTCATCAGTTTCGAAAAATTCCCGCTCACCGCGCACGATCTGCGGCTTGCCCACCAGCGCTGGCCGGAGCTTGCGCCCTGGGCAGAACAGCTTCAGGCGCAGTGGCCGCCCCACATCGGCGGCTGTCACCGTCTGATTCTGGACGGTGGACGCGTCACGCTGGACTTATGGCTCGGCGACATCAACGACCTGACCGACAGGCTCGATGATTCGATGAATCAGAATGTCGACGCGTGGTTTCTGGACGGTTTTGCCCCTGCCAAAAACCCGGACATGTGGAGCCAGCATCTGTTTAACGCGATGGCGCGGCTGGCGCGCCCTGGGGCTACCCTTGCCACCTTCACCTCGGCGGGCTTTGTCCGCCGTGGGCTGCAGGAGGCGGGCTTTACCATGCAGAAGACCAAAGGCTTTGGCCGCAAGCGCGACATGCTTGTCGGCAGGATGGAGCAGACGCTGGACATCCCCGCTCAGACGCCCTGGTTTGCGCGCCGCGCCAGCGCATCGCGCGACGTAGCGATCGTTGGCGGTGGGATCGCCAGCGCCCTGCTCTCTCTCGCGCTGCTGCACCGGGGCTGGCAGGTGACGCTCTACTGCGCTGACGAGGCGCCCGCCAGCGGCGCGTCCGGCAACCGCCAGGGCGCGCTTTACCCGCTTTTAAGCGCACACGATCCGGCCCTGTTCCAGTTTTTCCCGGCAGCCTTTACCTTCGCCCGCCGCCTGTACGACGCGCTGCCAGTGGCATTCGACCACAACTGGTGTGGCGTGACGCAGCTCGGCTGGGATGAGAAGAGCCAGCAGAAGATCGCGCAGATGCTGTCGCTGGGCCTGCCGGAAGAAATTGCCCGCGCGGTAAGCGCGCAAGAGGTGGCGGACACCGCTGGCGTGGAAACCGGGTGTGGGGGCATTCAGTACCCGCTCGGCGGCTGGCTGTGCCCGGCCGAACTGACCGCGGCGGTCATTGCCCTGGCGCAGTCGCAAGGGCTGACGCTGCACTTTGCCCACAAGGTGGAATCGCTCACCCGGACAGAACGCTGGGCTCTGCGTTTTGCTGATGGCAAGGAGGCGAGCCATGCCAGCGTTGTGCTGGCCAACGGGCATCACATCAGCCAGTTTATCCAGACAGCAGCGTTGCCGGTTTATCCGGTCGGCGGCCAGGTAAGCCATATCCCCACCGCGCCTGCGCTCGGCAAACTGCGCCAGGTGCTGTGCTATGACGGCTATCTGACACCGCAAAATCCGTCTAACGGCCATCACTGCATCGGGGCCAGCTATCATCGTGGCGAAACGGATATGCGCTATAGCGAAGCGGATCAGGCGCAAAACCGCCAGCGCCTGATTGACTGTTTCCCGGATGCGGCGTGGGCGAAAGAGGTTGACGTCAGCGAGGGTGACGCGCGCTGCGGCGTGCGCTGCGCCACCCGCGATCATCTGCCGATGGCGGGCAACGCGCCGGACTATGACGCGACGCTTGCGGCCTATGAAGATCTGGCTGAAAACAAGGAAACGGCGGTGGCCGCACCGGTGTATCCGGAGCTGTTTATGCTGGGCGGGCTGGGTTCCCGTGGGCTGTGCTCCGCGCCGCTGCTGGCTGAAACGTTAGCCGCGCAAATGAGCGACGAGCCAATTCCGCTGGACAGGGTTACGCTTGCGGGACTGAATCCGAATCGCTTGTGGGTAAGGAAACTGCTGAAGGGGAAAATGGTTAAGTAAGATGCGGCCTGGTGCCCTCACCCTAACCCTCTCCCACAGGGAGAGGGAAAATTAGTAGGCCCGGTAAGCGCAGTGCCACCGGGCGAAAAACAATGACTTAGCGTTTAGCCTGCTGGAACAGGTTGTCCCACATACCCAGCACCAGTGACTGGTCGCGCGGAGAGAGCTCCCCGGCCTGAATGGCTTTCTCCAGACTGCGGGTCACTTCCTCATGAACAGCGTCGGCAGAGTGATCGTCACCTGCTTCCAGCTCGGCTACAGCGAGCGTCAGGTGACCACGCAGATAACCGCTGGCGAACAGCTCATCATCGCTGGCGTGTTCCACCATGTCATCAATTAACGCCAGAATGCGTGATTCAAATTCTGCGATCATCTTCTTTCCTCTGTTAAAGATCTTCCGGCCAAGGGAAGCTTTCCGCCGCAATCGCCGGCGTGTGGTAATAATTCTGTAAGGCCTCGATCAGGCGCGCCGGACGTGCCGGGATGCCTTTCTCAAGGTATTCCATCACCTGCGCATGCACGCGGCGCTGGAAGACAATACGGTCTGGCTCGAAGTCGCCTTCGAGGTTGTCGCAGCTGACGTTGAACGGGAAACCCGCCGCCACGCAGAACAGCCATTCCAGCGCCTGCGGCTTCACTTCCACATCCTCAAACTGCCCCTGCGTCGCGGCGTCTCGCCCGTCCGGGCAATACCAGTAACCGAAGTCCACCAGTTCGCGACGCGCTTTTCCGGCGATGCACCAGTGCGAAATTTCGTGCAAACCGCTGGCGTAAAAGCCGTGGGCAAAGACGATGCGGTTATACGGAACCTCGTCATCAGCAGGAAGATAGATCGGTTCGTCGTCGCCTTTAATCAGACGGGTATTAAAATCGTCAGCAAAACAGCCGTCAAAGATCTCAATCAGCTGTTCATATTTATGCGTACTGTTCATTAGTGCATCCCCAACCAGGTGAGGATCTCCTGTCCATGGCTGTCATAAAGAAGTTTGGCGCTCATCACCGCCGAGACGATAACGATCATCGGACGGATCAGCTTTTGCCCTTTGCTTAATACAAGACGCGAGCCTGCGCGCGCGCCCAGGAACTGCCC
Organism: Enterobacter sp. FB; assembly: GCF_000805795.1. NCBI lineage: Bacteria > Pseudomonadati > Pseudomonadota > Gammaproteobacteria > Enterobacterales > Enterobacteriaceae > Enterobacter > Enterobacter sp. FB. Next base: position 2,462,103 of record NZ_JSZC01000013.1, read on the forward strand.
TGCCATCATCACAAACCCGGTTGCCCAGATAACCTTGCCGCCAATGATAAACAGCAGCAGGCCGCCGACGTTCGAGGTCGCGTTGAGCACTTTGGCATGGGCGGTCGACTTGGCGAGGTTAAACCCGGCCAGCGTCACGAACGCCAGCGCGTAAAACGAGCCTGCCCCCGGGCCGAAGAAACCGTCGTAAAAACCGACGCAGCCCCCGGCAATCAGCGCAAACGGCAGGCCGTGCAGACGACGCTGACGGTCTTCCTCGCCGAGCTTCGGCATCAGCAGGAAATAAAGCCCGATGCAGATGACCAGAACCGGCAGGATCTGGCGCAAAATATCCGACTGCACGTGCTGAACCAGCAGCGCGCCCGACGTGGAACCGATAAAGGTCATCAGGATATTGAGCTTCTGGTCGGCCAGGTTCACCACCTTGCGGCGGATAAAATAGAGCGACGCCGAAAGCGAGCCGCCGCAGGCCTGTAGCTTGTTGGTGGCAAGCGCCTGCGCCGGGCTCATGCCCGCCGCCAGCAGCGCGGGTACGGTTAATAGCCCGCCGCCGCCCGCAAGGGCATCAATAAAACCGGCCAGCATAGCCACAAAGAACAACACCACCAGCAGCAGCGGTGACACCATAAACAGATCGACGAAATTATCCATTAAAGTACATGCTCATCCAGTAGCGCCTGGCAGGAAGGCGGCAACGGAGGCGGTGTCTTCTTCTCAGGCTTAGAGGTTCCAGGTTTTGCCGGTTCAAACCAGCTTTGCAGTTCCGCACCACAACCATCGCCTGGCGGCGGTAGCGGCTGATCTTCGCATTCCAGGCTGTTCGCCGGGCAGCGCAGACGAACGTGCATGTGCGCATGATGCTGGAACCACGGGCGCACTTTGCGCAACCAGTCGCGATCGGTTCCCTCATCGAGGCAGAGCTGTTGCTTGATAGCCGGGTTGACGAAGATCCGCGTGACGTCGTTATCTTTTGCCGCCAGCTTAATCAGGCTGAAGATATCCGGCGTCCACAGTGAGGGCACAACGCGCTTACCGTCGCTCGACACCAGATCCAGCGCCTGCGGTTTCAGCAACTGGGCTGAACTCCAGCGCGCTTTAGGCAGCTGCAGGAAGATATCGACATCCAGTCCGGTCTGGTGACTGGCGTGTCCACCGTTAAAACGCCCGCCCGCAGGCATCCCCATATCGCCGATCAGCATCGTGCCCAGCCCCAGATTATGCACCTGGTTTCCCAGCCGCTGGATGAACAGCACCAGATCCGGGTGGCCGAAGTAACGACGCTGGTCGGTACGCATCACCTGATAGGTATCCGATTGCAGCGGAAGTTCCTGAGCCCCCACGATACAGCCGTTAGAAAAGGCGCCGATGGACTGCGCGCTCCCCGCCACCGGATGGGTGATTTTTTGCCACGGCGTGGCGGCCAGACTGGCTCCACTGGCAAGCAGCGCCAGCAGAGCAATTGCGGTTTTTTTCATGTTTACCAGCGTGGAATGGTGGTCGTCACATCCGCATTCTGCGCGCGCTGACGCAGGAAGTGATCCATCAGCACGATCGCCAGCATCGCTTCTGCGATCGGCACCGCGCGGATCCCTACGCACGGATCGTGACGTCCTTTAGTGATCATCTCAACTTCTTCGCCATCGCGGTTAATCGTGTGGCCCGGCACGGTAATGCTTGAAGTTGGTTTCAGCGCGATATTGGCAATAATCTGCTGCCCGCTGCTGATCCCGCCCAGAATGCCGCCCGCGTGGTTGCTCTGGAAGCCCGCTTTCGTGATTTCGTCGCGATTCTGGCTGCCGCGCAGGGATACCACGTCAAAACCGTCGCCAATCTCAACGCCCTTTACCGCGTTGATGCTCATCAGGGCGTGCGCGATGTCGGCATCGAGACGGTCAAATACCGGCTCGCCCCAGCCTGGCGGGACGCCGTCGGCCACGACGGTGACTTTCGCCCCGATGGAGTCTCCCTCTTTTTTCAGACCGCGCATCAGTTCGTCCAGCGCATCCAGCTTGTCGGCATCCGCACAGAAGAACGGGTTTTGCTCGACCTGATCCCAGTCTTTGATCGCCAGCGGAATGTCGCCCATCTGGGTCAGACAGCCGCGGATCACGATGCCAAATTTTTGCTGCAGGTATTTCTTAGCAATGGCGCCAGCCGCCACGCGCATCGCGGTTTCACGCGCAGAAGAACGCCCGCCGCCGCGATAGTCGCGAAAGCCGTACTTTTGTTCGTAGGTGTAGTCGGCATGGCCCGGACGGAACACGTCTTTGATGGCGCTGTAGTCCTGAGAGCGCTGATCGGTGTTTTCAATCAGCAGACCAATGCTGGTGCCTGTAGTGCGTCCTTCAAAGACGCCGGAGAGAATTTTGACCTGGTCCGGCTCGCGACGCTGCGTGGTGTAGCGAGAGGTGCCCGGACGACGACGGTCGAGGTCGTGCTGCAAATCGGCTTCGGTCAGTTCGATGCCTGGCGGTACGCCATCAACGATACAGCCCAGCGCCAGCCCGTGCGACTCGCCAAAGGTGGTCACGCGGAATACCTGTCCAATACTGTTTCCTGCCATCACGGCTCCGATGTTGTTGTTTGTGTTTGAGCGTTGTGAAACGGGCCGAAGCCCGCTGGATTAATCTTTATAGATGCTGAAGTGTTCGCGCGCGTCGAGCAGCTGCGCTTTGGTCAGCATAAAGACGCCGTCACCGCCGTTGTCGAACTCAAGCCAGGTGAACGGCACATCCGGATACTGCTCTATCAGATGTACCATGCTGTTGCCCACTTCACAAATCAGAACGCCGTCGTCGGTCAGATAATCCGGCGCGCAGGCCAGAATGCGGCGGGTCAGCTTCAGGCCGTCAGAGCCTGACGCCAGACCCAGCTCCGGCTCGTGGCGGTATTCGTTCGGCAGATCGGACATGTCTTCCGCATCGACGTACGGCGGGTTAGTGACGATCAGATCGTACTGCAGCGTCGGCAGATCGCGGAACAGATCGGAGCGAATTGGCGTAACGTGATGGATCAGACCGTGCTCTTCAATATTGTGCTCGGTCACGGCCAGCGCGTCGGTGGAGATATCAACCGCGTCCACTTCCGCTTCCGGGAAGGCGTAAGCGCAGGCAATGGCGATACAACCGCTCCCGGTACACATATCCAGAATGTGCTGCGGCTGATGGCCGATCAGGCCTTCAAAGTGGTTGTTAATCAGCTCACCAATCGGCGAGCGCGGCACCAGCACGCGTTCATCGACATAGAACTCGTGGCCGCAGAACCAGGCTTTGTTGGTCAGGTAGGCGACCGGAATGCGTTCGTTGACGCGACGGATCACGCGCTCAACGATGCGGTGTTTTTCGCTGGAGGTCAGGCGCGCGGTGCGCATGTCTTCCGGAATATCCAGCGGCAGGTAGAGGGACGGCAGCACCAGCTGCACGGCTTCATCCCACGGGTTGTCGGTACCGTGTCCGTACCAGATATTGGCGGCGCTGAAGCGGCTAACCGACCAGCGCAACATGTCCTGTATGGTATGCAGCTCGTTTACTGCTTCATCGACAAATATTTTATCCACTCTTTCCTCCAGGGCATGCTCGCATAATTTTCGGCGGCTAGTTTGCCATGAAGACGGCGATAAATCAGCAATGACGCGTACCGCTTGAGGTTAAAAAATGCGTTTAGTCGGGTACACTATCGGAAATACGAGATGAGAATGACGAATGAAAAAGAAAACATCGCTCAGCGAGGAGGATCAGGCGCTCTTCCGACAGCTGATGACCGGGACGCGGAAAATCGCGCAGGACACGATTGTTCATCGCCCGCAGCGTAAAAAAATCAGCGAAGTCCCGGTCAAACGGATGCTGCAGGAGCAGGCCGATAACAGCCACTACTTTTCAGACGAGTTTCAGCCGCTGCTTAATACCCAGGGCGCGGTGAAATACGTGCGCGGGGACGTCAGCCATTTCGAACTGAAAAAGTTACGCCGGGGAGATTATTCGCCGGAGCTGTTTCTGGATCTGCACGGCTTAACGCAAATGCAGGCGAAACAGGAGCTGGGGGCGTTGATTGCCGCCTGTCGCCGCGAACATGTTTTTTGCGCCTGCGTGATGCATGGCCACGGGAAACATATCCTCAAGCAACAGACGCCGCTGTGGCTGGCTCAGCACCCACACGTAATGGCGTTTCATCAGGCACCGAAAGAGTACGGCGGAGATGCCGCCTTGCTGGTGTTGATTGAAGTTGAGGAGTGGCAGCCGCCAGAGTTGCCCTGAAAGAGGGGCGGGAAAGATATAGCACCCCGCCCTGTCACACGTCACGTCAGATCGCTTTTGCCATCTTCAGGTTGCACGGGCTCATTTGCCAGTTGAAGACCCCTTTGCCGGTTTCGTCGAGGGTGACGTTGGCAATCGCGGAAGTGGTGAACATAGGCGGCGTTTCGCCCGGGCACAGCTCAGATACCAGATAGCCGACCAGCGGCAGGTGGGAAATGACCAGTGCGGAAGCGACACCTTCATTGCACAGCGCCTGAAGATAAGCGCTGACAAGGCCGACATCACCGCATGGTGTCAGTTCGGGGAGAACATCCACACTGGACGGCAGGTTCATACACTCCCCTACCACATCCAGCGTCTGTTCTGCACGCAGGAACGGACTCACAAGAACGCGTTCAATGTCCACTTTTTGACCTTTAAGCCAGGTTGCCATCAGACGGGATTCGTCGCAGCCACAGACGGTTAAAGGACGTACTGAGTCACTGGCGGCATCGAGTGCCGCGTCGCCGTGACGCATGATGAAAACTTGCATATTGCACCGCTTTTGTTAACCAGAATCACCGGCGTTAACTACCCGCGATAAATGCTAAGAGGTAGAAAACCCGATGGCCGGGCATTGTGCCTGATCCATTCGATGAATGAAACGCTGTTTTTTACCTCAATGGCGTAAGTATAGTCAATCTCTGTTTACAAAATCGCCAGAACAGGTTCATTCACCTCAGGATTTACCCTTCTTTGACTTCAGTTTACGAAATCAGTTTCCCGTGCAGGCCAAAATGTCTGGCCCCGTTCCGCCATCTGCAATAATTCGTCACACGGTGTAAACCGTGGGCCATATTGCGAGGCCAGACGTTGCAAAATGGCAACCACTTCACCCGCGCCGAGTGTATCCATGTAGCGGAACGGGCCGCCAAGGAACGGCGGAAAACCAATACCAAATACCGCGCCGATGTCGCCATCGCGTGCGCTCTTGATCACCTGCTCACCAAAGCAGCGCGCCGCTTCATTGAGCATCATCATCACGCAACGTTCAGCGCACTGAACGGCAGACAGTTTTCCCTGACCGGTGGTCGAAATAAGCCCATAAACCGAAGGGTCGACCTGTTTCTTGCTTTTACGCCCTTTCGCGCCGTAAAGATAGAAACCGCGTTCATTTTTTCTGCCTTTGCGATCGTCCTTCAAAATTGCAGAAACAATGTTTGCAGGCGGGCTAAAACGATCGCCATAAGCTGCCTCCAGCACAGGTATAATTTTAGTGCCGGTGTCTATTCCCACCTCATCCAAAAGTTGGATTGGGCCAACGGGGAAACCAAACTTTACCAGCGCCTCGTCGACGTGTTCGATCTTCTCGCCTTCCGTCAGCAGCCGCATGGCTTCATTAATATAGGGCGCCAGAATACGGTTGACGTAGAAGCCGGCTTTATCTGCGACCACGATCGGCGTTTTACCCTGCTTCTTCGCAAGTTTGACTACCGTGGCGATGGTTTGCGGACTGGTGGTCGCGTGTGGAATAACTTCCACCAGCGGCATTTTTTCTACCGGGCTAAAGAAGTGCAGCCCGATCACCTGCTCCGGACGCGCGGCTTTCGCCGCGATATCGCCAATCGGTAATGACGACGTGTTGGAGGCAAAAATGGTATGCGGGGCGCAATGTTGCTCAACGTCTGCCACCATCTGCTGCTTAAGGGCCAGATCCTCAAACACGGCTTCAATCACCAGATCGCGGTGCGCAAAACCGCTGTAATCCGTCGTACCGGAGATCGTCGCCAGGGTTTTATCACGCTCGCTTGCCTTGATATGGCGGCGTTTGACCTTTTGATCAAGGTTCTGCCAGCTGTACTGCAGCGCGTGGTTGATTCCCTTAGGGTTAATGTCTTTGATGCGTACCGGCAATTTGCCTTTGCTGGCGGTAACAAAAGCGATACCGCCGCCCATGAGCCCCCCACCCAGTACGCCAATGGCACGCAGAGGCGCAGGCTCCGCCTTGCTGCCGGGATCTTTTTTGACGTCAGTGCTGGCGAAGAAGATGCTGCGCAATGCCTGTGACTGCGGCGTCATCGCCAGTTCACCAAAGGCTTTGGCCTCCGCGGCATAGCCGCTGCTGCTGCCCTGCGACAGCCCGGTTTCGATCACGTCGAGGATCCGCTTTGCCGCCGGGTAATTGCCTTTGGTTTTTTGTTCGGTCTTTTTGCCCACCATATTGAACAGGAGCGTTCTCCCCAGCGGACCGGCCAGCACGCGCTCGCGAACCGGCAGAGGACGTTTTGCCTGACGCCCTTTCAGCGCAAGCTCAACGGCGGCCTCCAGCAAAATGGACTGCGGCACGACGTCATCGACCAGACCGGCTTTCAGCGCCTGACGGGCACGCAGCTGTTTACCGGTTAAGATCATCTCCAGCGCCGTGCTGACGCCCACCAGCCGCGGCAGACGCTGCGTTCCGCCAGAACCTGGCAGCAGGCCCAGCTGCACTTCCGGCAGGCCCAGAATGGTTTTCGCATCGTCAGTACAGATGCGGCTGTGGCAGGCCAGCGCCAGCTCCAGCCCACCACCCAGACACGCACCGTGGATCGCTGCGATGACCGGGATTGGGAGACTGTTGATCTCCGACATCACCTGCTGGCCCTGACGCGCCAGCTCTTCGGCTTCCAGCGCGCTTTGCGCCCGGGCAATCATGTTGATATCCGCCCCGGCGATAAAGTTGTCGGGTTTGGCAGAGATAAACACCAGGCCGCGAATGGCTTTGTTCTCGCGGATCTGCTTTAGCATCGCGCGCACCTGAACGCCAAATTCGGCCTTCAGGGTATTCATCTTTTCATCAGGCACATCAATAGTGATAACGGCCACGTTATCGAGGCGAACCGTCAGATTAAATGCAGATGGCATATCCATTATTCAGCCTCCAGAACCATTGCTGCGCCAAGGCCGCCCGCCGCACAGGCGGTAACAAGGCCAAACCCACCGCCACGGCGACGGAGTTCATGTAATGTTTGCGTGATCATCCTCGCCCCTGTAGCGGCAAACGGATGACCGTAGGCGATAGAGCCACCCAGCACGTTGAATTTACTCTGATCCACTTCACCCGTGGCATGCGCGCGGCCCAGCACATCACGTGCGAAACGCTCGCTTGCCAGCAGCTGGACGTTTGCCAGGGTTTGCGCGGCAAACGCTTCGTGCATATCAATCAGGGTTAAATCAGCCAGCGTCAGCCCCGCGCGATCCAGCGCCAGCGGCGTGGACCATGCCGGACCCAACAGCATGTCCTGCCAGACGTCAATGGCGGTGAAGGCGTAGCTGCGTAAATAGCCCAGGGGAGTAATGCCCAGCTCTTTTGCACGGGATTCGGTCATCAGGATCACGGCGGCAGCCCCGTCCGTCAGCGGCGTACTGTTCGCTGCCGTCACGGTGCCGTGCTTGCGGTCAAACGCCGGGCGCAGTTTGGCGTAATCCGCCAGCGTTGACGTGCCACGAATATTGTTATCTTCCGCAAGCGGTTCGCGATAGGGCGGAATATAGGCGGTCATGACCTCATCGGTCAGCTTGCCTTCCGACCAGGCTTTTGCCGCAAGCTGATGTGAACGATGCGCCAGCGCATCCTGCTGTTCACGAGTAATGCCGTAGGTTTTGGCCATCTGCTCGGCGGTGTCGCCCATGCGCAGGCCGGTGGAGTATTCCGCGACGGCAGGAGGTACAGGCATCAGGTCGCGCAGACGTAAACGCGAGAAGAGTTTGAGTTTCTGACCCGTCGTACGGGCTTTGTTGGCATCCACCAGGATGCGCGCCAGCTTTTTACTGACCCCAATTGGCAGTACCGAAGAGGAGTCCGCTCCCCCCGCTATCCCGGCGCGAATGGTGCCCGCCATCAGGCTTTCGGCGACGTTAGCCACGGCCTGGAAGCTGGTTGCGCAGGCGCGGCTGACGCTGTAGGCATCGGTATGAACATTCATCCCGGTACCGAGGACGATTTCCCGCGCAATGTTGGGGGCTTCAGGCATCTGCACGACCTGGCCGAATACCAGCTGTTCGATGACCTCCGGCGGAATTTCGCTGCGAGCCAGCATCTCCCCCACTACCATTTTCCCCAGGTCGACGGCCGGTATGCCATGAAACGCCGTTGCCTGACGCGCAAATGGCGTGCGCAATCCACTGACTATGGCAATGCGATCGCCCTGACGGGTAATAAGCGGTAATGCCTGACTCATAACACTCCCCTGTAAAAAAATATTCGCAAACACTAAGTGGTCTGACCTGATAATAGTCTTAACCATTTTTTTACATTCAGCCAATCGGGGAAACGAAAAAGTGCGAGCTAAAACACAGAGAAGAAAAAGAAAATGCCCCTGCATGGCAGGGGCATTTGTGCGGTATGTTGCCGGGTGCGCAAGGTAAAAGCAAAACGGTAACCCGTAGGTTACCGTTTTTAATGCTTGCGCCCTCTCCCGTGGGAGAGGGTCGGGGTGAGGGCATCAGGCCGCAGAAATTAACGCAGACCCAGCTGGAAAATCAGCGTTTCAGCTTCACAGGCAAAAACAAAGTCGATGTCCAGCTTCACGCCGCCTTCCACTTCGGTAAAGGTCGACTTGATTTCACACGGCTCGGATTCAACATCACGCGCACGCTTGCTCAGCGCGGCCAGGGTCTCTTCCGCTTCGGCGCGGTTGGTGAACACACGGCTGTAAGACGCGGTGCAATCGGAGTTGTCCATGATGGTGCCAACATCCATACAGCAGCAAACCGGGGTTTCATCAGCACTGCATTTACTCATAGCTCAATTTCCTCTGTATTCGCGCAGCGCGCGAGATAAACACGATGCTGATATTTTACGCCCCTGCGCGGGCTCTCTCCAGCCGTTAATGGCGCAAAATCGGATAAGTGACCAATATCACACTAAAAAATGATCTAAAACAAAAACCACCCTTTTGGGTGAGTCGCGATGGTCACAATTTTGCCAACCAGATCTCGTTTCACGAAACATGTTTGAAAATATTAATAAACAAACTTGCAACATTCAGGCTGGTCGGACCTATACTCTGGCCACTGGTCTGATTTGTCTGTCATACCTCAGACCCTACACTTCGCGCTCCTGTTACGGTATGTAACAATTATTGAATAAAAATAACTCAATGAGGTTATGGTCATGAGCCAGAAAACCCTGTTCAACAAGACTGCGCTGGCAGTCGCAGTGGCACTCGTCTCCACTTCCGCATGGTCAGCGGGCTTTCAGTTAAACGAATTTTCTTCCTCTGGCCTTGGCCGCGCGTATTCAGGGGAAGGCGCTATTGCTGATGATGCGGGTAACGCAAGTCGTAACCCCGCATTGATCATGATGTTTGATCGCCCGACCTTCTCTGCCGGTGCTGTTTATATCGATCCTGATGTCAACATTTCTGGCAAGTCGCCTTACACGGGTGCGAGCCTTAAAGCGGACAATATTGCCCCAACAGCATGGGTCCCTAACCTGCACTTCGTTGCGCCTATCAATGAACAGTTTGGCTGGGGAGCATCCGTAACCTCTAACTACGGCCTTGCTACCGAGTTCAATAGCAACTATCCGGCTGGTGAATACGGCGGTAAAACAGACCTTACTACGCTGAACCTGAACCTGAGTGGTGCTTATCGCCTGAACGACAACTGGAGCTTTGGTCTGGGCTTTGATGCCGTCTACGCCGATGCCAAAATTGAACGTTACTCCGGGGAGCAAACTGCTCGCCTGCCAAAAAACAGCAATAAAATTGCCAGCCTTGAAGGTGATGAGTGGGGCTATGGCTGGAACGCCGGTATCCTGTACGAGCTGGACAAAAACAACCGTTGGGGCCTGACCTATCGCTCCGAAGTGAAAATTGACTTCGACGGCGATTACAAGAGCGGCATCCTGAAGCCTGTGAACAACGTGGTTCCTGGTGCGGGTACCACCATTCCTTGGGGAACGTCAAACCAGACCGTTCCAGGTTCGCTGTCACTGCATTTGCCAGAAATGTGGGAAGTCTCCGGTTATAACCGCGTTGCACCGCAATGGGCGATCCACTACAGCCTGGCCTATACCAGCTGGAGCCAGTTCCAGGAGCTGAAAGCGACCGGAAGCAATGGTCAAACGCTATTCTATAAGGAAGAAAGCTTCCACGACGCTTATCGTATTGCGTTGGGTACCACCTACTACTACGATAAAAACTGGACTTTCCGCTCCGGTATCGCATTTGACGACAGCCCGGTTCCGGCAGACAAGCGTTCCATTTCCATTCCGGATCAGGACCGCTTCTGGATAAGTGCAGGCGCGACTTATGCGTTCAACGAGAATGCATCTATCGATGCGGGCGTATCTTATATGCACGGTCAGAAAGTGACGTTCCAGGAAGGCCCTTACGAGTTTACCTCTGAAGGTAAAGCCTGGCTGTTCGGTACGAACTTCAACTACGCGTTCTAATCGCGCAGGAATTGAAAAAGGTGAGCATTGCTCACCTTTTTTATTTACTCCGAATCGATATCTTTTAGTTCGTTCTCGATCGCCTTCGCGTTTGGATTCTCTTCCGGCTTCAGCTTACCGCCGTTGGCAATAAAGTCATGATTCTGGAAGTACGCTTCTCGCACCATAATATACGGGTCAGAAGACTGGCGCAGTAAGCCATCAGAGTCGAGCAGTTGCGCACGAGTTTCAATCCCTTCCACCGTCCATTTACCCACCGACAGCGGCCAGGTCAGCCACGACAGAACCGGATACAGCGTATCAACCATATCGCCGCCGTCATCACGAAGGGTGAAACTACCGTAGAACGGTAATTGCATGTACGGACCGTACCCGACGCCATAATGTCCCATTGTGCTGCCGAAACGGTGCGGCTGCTCACGCTGCAGTTTCGGGTTCGCCATGCCTGCCACGTCAATAAAGCCGCCCATCCCCAGAATGGAGTTCAGGAAGAAGCGGGTAAAGTGCACCATCCCCTGATACGGATCGCCCTGCAGGAAGTAGTTCACCATTACCGCAGGCTCTTCGAGGTTGCTGGTAAAGTTACTTAACCCGTTACGCGCGGGCTGGGGAACATAATCGCGCCATGCCACTGCCACCGGGCGAACCACATACGGGTCCAGCACGTTGTAGTTGAAGTTATACATGGAGCGGTTAAATCCTTCGAGAGGATCGGAGCGTCCCGTTTGCTCCCCGGAGCTGGCGCAGCCCACAAGCATCGTCGCGCCAAGCGCAAGCGCCGACAGCCGAAGTTTCATAAATATCTCCCTGTTCAGTATGGCTATCGTTGATTGCCATCCGTAACGGAGCCGTTGATGCTCCGTCTGTAAACGTGCAAGCGATTGTAACAGCACGTTTACCGATGTCTATGAGCACAATTACGGGCAGTAATCACCGTGACTCTGATCTCAGCATAGCCTGGCTTTTGGAATTCGTTTCGCTGGCAATTTTATAATGTCTTTGAAAGAGATGTATCACCTTTGTTGTCATTGCCGCCAATTTAAGAGCATCCCCACAGGCATCCCGATAAAAGCCGCTACGCTTAACAGAAAGATCAACCTCCGGGAGCAGATATGAAAGAAATGGGCGAAGAAAAAATTGGCGAGAGCGATGAGGAACTTGAAATTGAAAGCGAGGAGAAAGCGCGTGGCGAGAAAATAGAAATTGATGAAGATCGCCTCCCTTCCCGCGCGATGGCCATCCATGAGCATATCCGCCAGGACGGTGAAAAAGAGATGGAGCGCGATGCCATGGCCCTCTTCTGGTCAGCTATCGCCGCAGGGCTCTCAATGGGCGCCTCTCTGCTCGCCAAAGGGATATTTCATGTTCAGCTGGAAGGTGTGCCGGGCGGTTTTTTACTCGAGAATCTCGGCTATACCTTCGGCTTTGTGATTGTCATCATGGCCCGCCAGCAGCTGTTTACCGAAAACACGGTGACCGCCGTTCTGCCGGTGATGCAAAACCCTACCCTCGGCAATTTCGGTTTATTGATGCGTCTGTGGAGCGTCGTCCTGCTGGGTAATATCATCGGCACGGGCATCGCGGCCTGGGCGTTTGAGTACATGCCGATCTTTGATGAACCCACCCGGGATGCATTTGTAAAAATCGGCATGGATGTGATGAAAAACACCCCGATCGAGATGTTCTCGAATGCCATCATCTCCGGCTGGATCATCGCCACGATGGTCTGGATGTTTCCTTCAGCAGGGAGCGCCAAAATTGTGGTGATTATATTGATGACCTGGCTGATTGCGCTGGCTGACACCACGCATATTGTGGTCGGTACCGTAGAAATACTGTATCTGGTCTTTAACGGTACGCTTCACTGGAGCGACTTTTTCTGGCCGTTCGCCTTACCGACACTAGCAGGAAACATCTGCGGCGGAACGTTTATCTTCGCGCTGTTAAGCCATGCCCAAATCCGTAACGACATGTCGAACAAACGCAAAGCGGAGCTTAAAGCGCGGGAAAATGATGATAAATCGACAAAAAAATCGTCCTGAATGGTGACTCTTTGAGCAGTCAGGCGGCGATGCGCTTAACGCAAAGTGTAAATGACGCTATACTCGTGCCGCCTCGTCCCCTTAGTTAAATGGATATAACGAGCCCCTCCTAAGGGCTAGTTGCAGGTTCGATTCCTGCAGGGGACACTTTGACCTTCACGCGCATTCACCTGTCTATCGCCAGAATTCACTGAGCAGAGGAATCCTGTTTTATTTGAGCGTAACGCGCAGCAAGCTGTCTTAGGCGCAACTCCAGTTGGGTCTTTTCGGCTTCAGGAAGCGCATCTCCATCTGGATGCTGTGACAGGCGTCTGAGTTGTTCTTCAGCCGGTATTGTTTGGTTAAATGACTGTATAGTCGAAAAAACCACCGATTTAAGCTCACTCACCGTGATATATTTTCCTTTTTGCTCATCCAGACTGCTCAGCCGATGGCTCAGTTGCTGAAGCTTCATCATTCCCTCATACCAACTGTTCATAGCGTCGACAGGCAACGCTGCCGCGTAAAATTTTTGCTGCCACTGTGAGGTGAGCGATTTCGCCTCCCCCGGCCACAATGTCTGGAGTTGCGCTAACAGCTGAAGGCTGTAGGAAATATTCCAGTCAGGAGGCAGCTTATCCAGTCGGGCAAGCTGCTGCTGCGTTTCTGTGATAAATGTGGACGGCAAAGTACCTTGCTGTGCTAACGCGTCTTGCTGAACAGGTGTAAGCACTTCAGGTAACGGCGCCAACGAGGCAATAGCCTGAGTCGTTAAGGGATCGGGTCTGGACAGAAAGCCCTCTCCCCACGCTATGGCGACGCAGATCGCCAGCATAGAACACATCCCGGCGACAAAAGGCTTCCATGGTCTGACCGCCCCGCGCGCTGTCGTAAGACCCTCCGCATTAGGCTGGTTTTCCGGTTGCACAACATAGACCCTTTTCACTTCGTCAAACGGCTCTGCCCTCTCCTGAGGTACTTCGCGATCGGGCATCATGAGTGCATTCAGATCTGATGCGTCATTACTGCTTTCCAGCCGTTCAGCATTCGAACGTATCATTGTTCGTAACGTATCGAACTGGCTTAGGTGTTTCAGCTCAAGACGCTGTAGCACCGCACTCAGTCGAGTAAGCAATTCTTCAGCACGATAAAGCTCACTAAGATGGCTTTTGTTGAGTGGAAGCATACGCATGTGCTGCTGCAGGCGCTGGCTCAAGCCGCTAAGGATTTCCATACGAGCGTGTAGCGTCTTCGGCCAGAAAACGTCCCACTGGTGGCTAATCAGTGCCTCCAGAATCGCCAGCCCTTCGTTCAGGCCTGCTAATCCAGACAGGTGAATACGGGCAAGGGTGTACCAGGCTGCAGTCTGCAACTCCACACCGTTCTGTTCGAACAGAGAGAGACAGCGTTTTTCGACATATTGCCAGTTCACATCCGGGCGAGCAGGATGCGTCAGCTTACTGAGTTCATCGCGGAGGGCGGCGTAATCTGGCAGCGTGCGCGGGTCGCCGCCGGTTTTTAACGTTATATGTGTGGTCATCCTGGAGGGCCTGCATATCCGTTTCGGTTAATTTCGTTAGTTGATCTGTAGGGCTATTTGGCGATTTAAAATGCAATGACGCATTAAAGGAATGAATGTTATCGCTATGGCAGCAGCGCTAAAATCAGACCGAAAAACACACCTTCATCAAATAGTTGTCCGGATCGGGATGAGGTATCAGGGGGAGTAAAGATCCAGCCATTTGCGCTCCCCACCCGCATGAACAGGCGTCCTTGAGAAATCACCTTGTCCCCAGAACAGAAAGTCACCTCGACACAACCAGCGACGCCCTGTCCATACAGAAAGATCGGCATAAAGTTGACCGCCCGGCTGTCATAGCGCAAAACGATACCGGAAATCTCAAAAGCCCCGCCCTCCACCAGCAGATCCGGAACGGATACGGTCAGTGGCTCCACATTCAGTCCCGTATCCGTCAGCCACGCGTCCATTTGCTCCTGAAGCTGAGCCATCCGCTGGCGAAACTCTGCAATATCAGCCTGACTCTTGCTGATGGCAGGAACTGGTGCAGGTTGTCGTGCCTGCAACTTTTTCAGGAACTGTGATTTTACTGACATGATGTTATCAAACCTTATATACGGAGGGTCGTATCGAGATATTGTTGTTGCCTGAGATGCCTTAACAGGACCCGTCCTTCGGGCATAAACTCAGTCCCGTAGCGCACCAGACCAATCCCTTTAAGTTCAGCGTCAATGGCATAACGCAGTTCGCCGGGGACGTTCTGTTCCAGCAGGACAACGGTTATTTTTTTCAGGCGGGGTTCATACTTGAGCAGGACGGCAGATAATGTGCCCATCAGCTCATGGGCCGTTCCCGGCATGCCTTGCAGAATTTTGGTCATATCCGGCAGCCCGTAGTCTGGCAGATGCGACAGCGTACCGGCACGACAGTTGAGAACGCGCTGCATGTTATCCAGCACCGAGAGGATGACCTGATTTTCTTCACTGACCTGACTAAGGTTGAGTCCGCCTGTAAAATTTCCCGTTAACATTTCATATAGCGAAGGCGCGTTATGTCCGTAGGGCATCAGTCTTCCTTAAGCGGCTGTAGCGTCAGAGAGTTATCACCTGCTTCCAGGATACGTGGTTTATCCGGATCCAGGTCACTGCGTTTGATAACCTGCTTCCAGGCGTTGTTGTCCATATCCGGATGGCGGAAGAGCCCTACCACCGCGACAAACTGCGCCTTTTCTTCCATTGGCATATCAAGGTTTGCATCGCCACCCGGTTTCACCACGACATCACGACTGGCCAGCATGTCGTCTTTCAGAATGGTGCTATCATCCTGAAGCAACTGCTGATACACCGTCTTATCAAAGGTTTTGCGGTCTTTGAGCTGATAAACCCTTATCACCACCGGCTGAGACAGCGAGTTACTTTCACGGGTGTCGGTGTTCAGCGCCTCACGTGCGGTGAAATCGAGGTGCAGCACCTTGATTTTTTTGTAGAACACGGCGTTAAACGCCGATTTAGTGCCATCGGTGACGCTCTGCGTCACCCCGCAGCCTGCCAGGCTGAATGTCAGCAGCGGTAGCAGCCAGCGCGAAGTCTTAATTGAATTTGTACGTAACACGTCGGTTTCCTTGTTGTGGTGTTGAGGGCTGCAGGCCGGTGTAATAGCCCAGTTCCGTCGTGAAGGTCTGCGGGATATCGTCCAGGAGATATTCGTCTTCCGCGCCCAGCACGCCATTCATCCCCAGCCAGAAGCGACCTTCACCGAGCGGCGGCGCAGCCAGCAGGCAGGTCCGGGTGGTCAGAGTAATTTTTGCCTTAAAACGCCACCCGAGATAAACCCGCAGCATCACCAGAAAGTCCTGATACAACAGACCGTCCGGTTTCCAGCCCTGCGCTTCCTGTTCGTTATCCGTCGTGAGCGCAATCAGCAGTTGACTGCTGGCATCCATCGCTTCGTCACCCAGAGGCGTATTGCCATCAAGCAGAAACTCTTCGTCACCGTAAAAACCCAGCGGCCTGTCAATCTCTACAGGCCGGAGACAATACGGACTCACCTGCACCGTCGTATCGGGGGCCAGCAGGCGCACCAGTGCCTGCATCCCTTCCTGAGTTTTGCCCGGCTGCTGCAGCACACCCAGTAGCGCCAGAAAGCGGGACACTGGCGTGGCTATATGGTTCGCGGTGCCCGGTATGCCCAGCCCCACCAGACCCAGCAGCGACTGCGAAATGGAGTCAGTTCCCCCTGGCTCAAACGTGGCCGGATACGAGTATTTACGCCAGACGCGGTAAAACTGCGTCAGGATGCGATGACTGAAAATATCCAGAAACCCCTGCAGCGCCTCATGTCCTTCCCGGCGCTGGGAAATGTCATCGAGATAGGCGGTCGGTAGAGGCGAATCAACACCGTACATCCCCATAAAGGTCGTGCGGATAAGCGGTGGTCTGCTGTCATCATCCTCGTCATACTCGACAGCCTTCAGTTCACTGGCCGGGAACCCCATTCCAGGGTGCGGCGCAAAGCGTACCGGGTCATCCGCCGGATGGCTGGTAGAGCCCATCAGCGGCCTGTCCGGATGGCGCTTCTCCAGTAGCTGGCATAAACGATAAAAGTTGATGCGGTGAAGATCGGCCTCCAGCCGCGGGGTCAGCCGGGAATGCGGCGGTTGTGCTTCTCTTCCCATTCCAGGCGCTCTCCGGTCGGTTGCAGAATAATAATCAGGCGGTTAAACAGATAGATATCGGTGTACAGTGCAAAGAAGCGGCTCAGCATCTCGCCGAACAGACAGATATCGCCGCGCCCGGCAAAGCCGTTGCTCTCAAGCGTCACCTCAATCTGCACCCCGCGCACCAGATATCCCTGCTCAAAGCGTTCCGTTTCACTGTGCTTCACATCGATAATCGCCTCCAGACGACGGCGGTTCATCTCGCTGTCAGTCCACTCGTACAGCGCCAGCGTGCCGCGCAGCACGTCGGCATTATCCATCATCGACAGGAAACCGCTGCCGAGATGGCTCAGCACACGCCATTGAAAGCGATCCTGTGCCGGGGGATAACAGGGCAGCGTCGGCGCACACAGGTTACGCACGGCGATACTGGCTGAAGTGGTTTTCATCACTGTATCGAGCACGGTACTTTGCAACGCTCTGCGAGGTAGCTGGCCATTGGTGCCGGTTAGCGTCAGCGACAGGCTTTCATCCTCCGGCACCGTGTGGTTATCAAACGCTTCCCCGCCGAGGATAAGCCAGGTGTTATGCAACCCCGACGGGCCACGGCGCACGCGGGTGTGGTAGTAATATTCCGGGGCTTCATGGCGCATCATTCCGCCCTTGTGGCGGAAGCTTGAAAATGGCACGTAGGTATGCTGGCTCGATGACATCACCGAATCCACCGCATATATCTCGGTATGGCCATCCTGCACGCGCATCGGGCGCAGCATGTATTCGGTCTGCAGGGAGTTTAGCGTCAGCGGGTCAGATTCCAGCGGGAACAGGTTGATCACCGGCACACAGTTCAGGCGCAGATGCTTTTCGGTAAAGCTGAAATCATGCTCCCAGCGTTCTGCCAGCACCACGTCGATTTCAAACCAGGGGAGCTCAGCCGGAAAGGCCACTGTCTCCAGCCCACACAGTCCCGTGAACATGAATTTTTCACGAAAGGTGAAGTACTCGAGCAGCAGCTGATATCCGCTAAAGCTGCTGCTTCCCTTCGGCCACAGGACGTCATCATCGCCAAAGCCCAGCGCGGTGAAATACCCGTCGAGCGGTCTTCTGTCCATGTCGCCCGGCATCCGCAGCCAGAGGCGCGCTGTATTCATGGTAAAAGCTTCATGCATGGCGCAGGCCAGCGGTGCATCAGCGTTGAAGTAGAGCGGGATCTGGCTGAGATCGATACGACTCCAGTCGGCAAGATGGCTGCAGTTAAAGCGCAGGCTGATAACCGAACGCCCGTCAGGGTCAGTGGAGAGGCGGGCTTGCTCCAGCGATAACGGCAGGAGGGTGATCTCTTTGGTGGTGGTGTACCGACAGCGCGTGCCCTTCTCACCGATCGGCCTTGAGTTCACCTCAAAGCCTTTGACGATACGCATCGACTCTTTCATTTCGCGCCAGTCAGGCGTGAACTCCACCACTGACATCGACGGAATGGTACGAAGATAATGCGGCCACAGCAGGCTGACCAGCCCTTCGGTCAGTTCAGGCAGGTCGTCATCGAGCTTTTCACGCAAGCGCCCCATCAGGAAGGCAAAGCCCTCGAACAGGCGTTCAACATACGGGTCGCGCGCTCCGGCTTTATCAAGGTTGAGCATTGCTGCCTGCTCGGGGTGAGCACGGGCAAACTCTTCACCGGCTTCCAGCAGGTAGCGCATTTCAGCGTCGTAATAACGCAGGGTTAAATCATCCATATTTATTTCTGCTCAATAATTGCCGAATGAATAGTATTATCTGAATAAAATGTGCTGATGATGTTCCTGAGGACAGGAACATCTTATTAATTACCACGCTGCCCACATTCCGATGGTGGTAGTACATACTCAGTGGCCATCCCCGGCATCCATCCATCAGGACGGCCGGTGCATTTCACATAGCCTTTACTCTCAAGAGTCGAAGTGTACGCAAACGAAAAGATGACAGAACTGACGATAAAAACACCTACCAGACCAATAAACACTCTGCTTGTTTTTTTACATTTAATAACCGCATGTTCCTCGCCGTACCGCATAGCCAAATACCAATACATACACGGAAATATCAGAATAATCGGAATCATTAGCAAAGCGGAAACTGTCGGTGAAAATATAATGTCACTTCCAAACCCAAATAACTCACTATATGCATCAATTGCGAACCACAAAGAGCCTATTGACGAAACACACCAAATAATAAGGTTACCAATAAATCTATATTTAGGGCTCATAAATCAATCACCTGCGATGTTAGGTCGCCAATATACTTCTTAAGATACTGCTTTATCTCAGTCTCGATGACATGCCGCCCTTTCCTGAGCATTCCATCAATATACATAGCACCCAGGTCGAGCACATCATTTGATATCTCTCTGGATTTTTCTACAAACTCTTGCTGCGCTGATTCAATGTAAGGTGCCATTAACTCCACCAAACTATCTGTAATATGATATTTTTTATCAAGTGTGTTAAGGACCCAAGCTATACCTGCGCCAAAAACAAGAACAACAGCAATATTCAGCACAACATACGCAGACATTGTATATAACCCAACTGCATAAAGTGCTGCCGAAGCAATCCCTACTTTGACAATGTCAGTAGCAAGTGTCCCAAGGAACATTGCAAGTGAGGTTTCATCATTCAATATGAAATCAATTGTATCTATTACCGATACATAGACAAAACCGAGAATCGCACCGTCGATGATGGCTTTCTGCAAACCAAACTTCCCTACCCCTGCCTCGATGATATTTGGATTCATTTCACCAAAAACTGGAGCCTTCAGTGTTTTTCTGATTGCTGCATAACCACTGATTTTTATCAGACGTGTTCCTTTGTGGTTAACAAACACTGTCGCGGTAATACCGATGCTTCCCAGTTTGTAAATCATCGCTGAAGCATTGGCTGCATCATCGATATTCGTTGCATATGTTTTGACAGTATTTCCGACGGGATTTGTTGTGGCATCTTTCCATTTCTTTTTAACGAAATCCCAGCCGTCAATAATCCTCTGGCATTCCTCCAGCGTCAGCAAGAGGAAATCATGCCTGTTACGTCTTAGCATTCCTCGCACATTATCATCCGGAACGGTGTGGGTGTTAATCAACGTAGGATATCCCGGAGCTAACATCGTATCAGCTTGCGCGCCTGCCAGAAAAGCCTGAGAAACGGCATTCGCTATCGATGTCTTTCCAGGCTCCTCAGCAGAAGCTGCTGCTCCTGCTGAACTTTTCTCGTACGTATCATCCATCATCGACGGAATAAACTTCGCCTTGCAGGGGCAGGTACTGTAGCTGTCGAGGGTTCCGGCCATTCGCCGGTCATGAATGGTATCGTTGTCGATGCCACCGGCTATCTTGAAAAGCCCGGCATGTTTACCGCAGGTCACGCTGTCCTGTTCCCGGGCAACCGGTTTATCAAACAGAGTGTGATCCTCTGCTCCCGTGGTGATTTTCCCGCCGCAGGTCGTCTTGTCGCCCAGCACCAGGTAAAAGCCTTCTGCTGCCATATTTTTCCCTTTAGCTGAATTCTGTCCGGGTTATCCGCAAAGCACTGCACTGCTGGCCGGATCGAGTGCAATCAAACCTGCCAGAAGCTGGTCCATCTCCGGCTGAAGGCGTGATTTATCGGTTTCACTACGAGCGGCTTTCATACGCAGCAGTCTGAGGCGACGTGATTTCACTTCAAATAACAGCGCCGGTGTCCACTGCGTGAGGGTGATTGACCGTGCGGCGCTATCGAGTTCACCCAGCAGATGCAGGGCCAGCTCATTTTTACCCTTTTGCTCGGCTATGCGGGCCATCAGCAGGCGCAGCAGCCATTTGTCTTTTGTAGAGTCGCAACCAGGATGGGTCTGGAGCCAGTGAAGTGTGGCATCCAGACCGTCAGTGTCCGCTTTATCCAGCGCTTCCGGCTCGAGGAGCAGGATATCGTTATCTGTCTTACCAGCAGCACTGACCGGCTCATCCCGCCAGTTGGACAAATCGTCCAGCACGCTCTGATTTATCCAGTTGAGCGTGACCTCATCGGCAAACGGCGTTCCGTCATTAAAGGCCAGCGTTTCAAGTCCTGTGAGACGGCTCAGCAGCCCTTTCAGATCGGCGATGATGATATCGGCCAGCACATCGTGCCCCAATTTCATCAGAGCCTGATGGATATACCACTGCAAATCCAGCCAGAGGTGATTAGCGCCACGCGAGAAGGTGCTGTCCGCCTGCTCCAGTATCTCCAGCCAGCTCTGCTGCAGGTACAACCGTTTAAGCATGGCCCGCTGGTCAGCCCGCGGTGGTTCGATACGTGTTTTCCCTTCGGCATCCGGTGCAGGGATCGCTCTCAGCGTGTCATGGCGCAGGCTTTTCATCAGCCGGTGTGCGGCAAGCCAGCCATCTGGCTGCTCGCGCAGATATCCCGTCAGGGTACGGGCCTGGGCCAGCAAATCCTGACCGGAGGTGATGCGGTTCAGAACCGGCGCATCTGACTCGGTCGCATGCGTAAAGGGCTGTGACTGCGCCTTATTCCCTGCGTTCTGCGGTACCACGGCATCCACACCCTCGGCCTTCATCAGGCGAGACTCCAGCCCGCTGTACAGGGCATTCAGCTCTGGCCGCGATGCTTCCGGCTCGGTCTCCAGACGGGTACTGATGAGCAGCAAGGCCCCGGCGGTACGCTGTGCATCCTCGCGGATGACCTCCGGAAACAGTGACAGACTGTCCAGGACACGGCTACCGGCAAGCCATTCCAGTGCAGCCTTGCGGCTTCGGTCCCGCTGCGGGTGAAGCTGCATGCCGTAGCGCTGCAATAATCCGGCAAGCAGTTCAAGCCCTTCGGCAAAGCCGGCTTCGCCATCCTGGTGCAATCGCGCCCAGCAGTAATAGGTCGCAATACGGATGTCTTTGGCTGTGGTGGTCAGTAACTTTTCAGCAAGCGTGCATATCAGTTCGGTATCAATACCAGAGAGCTTGTTAACCTCTTCGCGGATACGCTGAAAATCATCGTCATATCCCGGGTCTTCCCCGGTCGGACTGGCTACGCTTACCGGAGCAAGCCAGGGCTGCCAGTTATCCGTGCGCGTCTGCGCCTGTTCACGCAGCTGAGCATCGTCAGCCTGACAGGCGATAACCAAATTCTGCAATGTGCTCATTATTCGACGCCCTCCATGTCATTGTTTTCCGTATTAGCCATCAGCGCCTGAGCGGTGGCCGCGCTGTCGACACTGAATATGTGATCCGGCAGCGTGAAACCACGCAGATCCAACAGCGCCAGCGGGCCTTTTCCGAGCTGGGAGCGCAGCACCCACTGCAGGGTGCGACCATCCGGTGCAGTAAAGCTCATCATCCACTGGCTGCGGTCCAGCTGCTGACGCTTGCTCAAGTCCAGCCAGCGGATAAAGCCCCAGGTCCCGCTGTAATCCCCGAACAGACGCGCACCGGCGTTGACCGTGGTCCATGTCAGCATCGTTCCCGGCCTGTAAGTCTCTCCCGGCCAGCGGAAGCTTTGCCAGTCGGCCATCTGGTTGAAGTAGTGCAGCTTTTGTCCATCTATGGTTAGCTGCGTCTCCACCACCTGCGGCACAGGACGCGCCTGCAGCTCAAAGCTGATGCCCTGGCTACCATCGGTGAACAGAATGTCAGACAGCTGGCTCAGCTGGTTAATGGCCCGCAGGAAGGCCGGGTTAAAATTCAGTCCCTGGCTGTTGACCTTATCCGGCACCCACTGGCTACCCTCTTTGTGCAGCACACCGTTGAGCTCTGTCGACAAGAAGCGCTCTATACGTCCACTGTCCTTACGCACAAATTCAGCCAGCATCGGTAAAGAGGCATCGCTTTTGCTGGCAGCAAACGGGAAACGACCGTCAAAGGCAGTTTGCCAGTTCGCGACAACTGAGCGGCTCCATTTGTCATTCAGACTGGCTGCCGACGGCTGAAGTACGGTCTCCCAGGCCTGGGTCAGCGGCTGCACAAACATTGTGCTGCCAAATCCGCTCCACTCCTCGCCAAGACTTGCCGAAATCAGGCTACCGTATTGCTGAGTGTCGGTGAGGTCCACGCTTTTGCCCTGGAACACGGTCTGCGCCAGAGTCTGCATCATTGCCTGCGGGTCAGAAGCGCTGGCCACCTGCTGCAGTCGCAGACGCACGCGGGTGATACGGGTCAGATACGTCTGCAGACTCAGGGAGTTGTCCGCCGACATGACATTATCACCTTTGTTTTTACCCAGAAGCTGCAGCAGCGGACCAAAGGTTTCGTCCAGCGGCCCCTGCGGCCCTGACGCAGACTGATCAATGGCAGGTTTATCTTTTCCACCGACGAGATCTTTAGCCGATTTGATGAGGGAGTCCGAAAGACCTTCGCTTTGCTGGCCTGTCTGCCCCTGCCAGGCGAGGGTATTCATCAGGGCAATCAGTGGCGACTGGCGGACATCGCTCATCAGCGTCAGCTGATCGGTAACGTCCGCAATATTGTTTGCCGGGTTCCAGTGCAGACTGTTGAGGAAATTCAACCAGCTGCCGGCAAAGTCAATGAAATAACGCTCTGTCAGGCGTGCTTTGAGCGCTTCCGGCGACAGATCCGCCGATACGGCTTTACGGGAATCACTCAGCACCCAGTCAATTTCATCCCGGCGGGAATTTGCAGCCTTTTCGATAGCCTGCTGAATACCACCTTCCCAGGCCTGGCGGGTGAACATGCCCGGCACGACCTCCTCGGTAGTAAAAAGTCGACGCGCATCGGTACCGCTGGTCATGTCCTCCAGGGAGACATCGGCGAAGTTACGACGCACTGACTTGAGCATATTTTCATACAGTGTGCTTTCAGCGTTACGACGCCCAATTTGCTGCAACAGCAGCTGGCGACTCTGGCTGACCAGCTGCGCATCCGGTGTGATTTTCCACTGGGGCTGCTTAGGCAGTTCGATGATGTAGAAGGCCCACAAATCCGGCGCCAGGCTTTGCCACAGACCGGTAGAAATACCCATTCGTGTCGGCTGCACGGTTTTCAGGGTCTGCGCATAAAACGCGCCGTCGACTTTATCCGGACGAGACATCATCAGCCAGGCTTTAAGCTGGTCATAACCCGGCTTCGCCAGCTGTGCACGCTGGTCGCTGTTGGGGGCAGAATTTGTCAGCGCGGTGAGCTTCTGCTTAAGCGCTTCATTTGCCGGGTCGCGTATCAGACGGTTGTTCGCCACGCCGTACCAGGGCAGCATCGCGTCGAACAGCTGCTGGTTATGGTCCAGACCAAAGCGCTGATACCAGGGCGCACCGTCCTGAATATGATGCTGCAGGCGACCGGCTTCATTACGCAGGGTATGCAGGGCCGTCAGCTGATAATCCGATACCGAGGGATGCTCCACCAGATTGCGGGCCTGACCTGCCACAGAGGAAATCTGACTGTAGTTCAGGGCAAAAGAGAGCAACAGCCCGGCTCCCCAGACCCCGGTGATAGTCATCAGCGTCCAGGCGAGCGTCTGCTCCCACGCCATACCGACCCGGCGACCGCGCACGCGGGTACAGTCATCAACAATCCCCTGCCAGATCACCGGCAGAGTCAGGGCATGGCGCTGTGATTCCGGGACATATTCGTCTTTTTCCTGTGACGCACCGGCGTGTTTATTGTCCGGCAGGCTGAACATCAGGCCACGCAGCGGAATGCGCTGCTGTGAGCTATACAGCCACGGCGCCAGTTGCCGGGCCCGGCGGGCGATACCGCCGTCACTGAGGTACTGGCCAAGGCGCAGCAGGAAGTCATGGCGGGTGTTCTCAACGACCTGGCTCACCCCCTGCGCCCGCAGGGCCGGCAGCATCAGTTCAAGCTGGCGGGTAATATCGTCTTCCCTGGCGCGTGGCGGGAAGCTGGCCCCCACCGCCTGCTCAGGGCGCGTCGCCTGCGGCCAGGCGCTGTCGCACAGCTGCCACAGCCAGACCGGGGCTGAGTAATGCAGCAGCTCGCTGAGCTTTTCCAGCCCGCGTAAATCGTTGTCGCTGATTTGTGGGGTCAGGTTAAGCGACTGCGGCATGACGCGGACAATACCGTCCAGTGGGCGCCCGCGACGCAGTTTACGCAGCGCGGCGTATTTTTCTTTATCAGGCTCAGCAGTCAGACTGCCGCCGTAAATCAGAACGGTACGGTTACCTTCAAGCCACTGGTTTTCCTGCAGGCCAGGTACCAGCAGTTCGATTGCTGCCTCATCGCCAGTGATTAACAGCAGACGGGTTTTACGACGCCAGTAAAGGCCAACACGGGAGCGAAGATGTCCCCGAATCTTGTTACACATGGCCACTGCAGGGTGAACAGGCGCTTTATCATTTTCCCGTTTCTTTTTCTCATCATCACCGTTGGTATTGTCGACAAGCGCATTAAACTCCTGCTTACCGGCACTACGAACTGCCGCCAGAAGCACTACGGATACGATAAGGGCAGATCCTGAAATACATCCGCCGGCGATGAGCCAGTGAATTTGCTGCTGACTTCCGTCTTCAATCCCGGCTATATCCGGGTGCTTCCAGACCATGAACGTCATAACGGCCAACAGCAAAAAGAAAATCAATGCGACAGCAAGATAGCGGCCTTCCGTAGTCTTCGGTGCTAAGGGTAGCTTCACGGATCCATCTCCTGTCGGGAAGCAATCGGGGTAATGAGCGTGCTCCACAGCACATTCTGTGTGGTATCACCGCAGATAATCATCTGTGGTAACTGAGTTTGTCGGGCGATTTCGGTGGCGGCAGCGATAGCCAGCCAGGGGGCCGCGGCACCGGCATGTCCCATAGATGTATCGAGCGAAATGACGGCTTCGTCCTCTACAGATTGCGCAGGGTGCGCATTCTGGCACGCGATAACTTCTGCACGCTGCTCACCCGTCAGCCCGGCAAGCCACATATTTTTCACGATATTTTCTCTGAGCGGGGCGTTATAGGCAGCCATGTTCATCCCCTCCCTCAGCTCACCGGTTGGAGCAGCATCTGGCCGATGCAGCAGCGCGAGAGGTTCGAGAGCCTCCTGCGTCAGGCGGTTGCCAAGAAGTAGTGCTACACCGGCTTCAGCTGTGTTGTCAGATTCGGCAGGCTTTAACTGGAGACCCACAATCAATAGCATTGCTTTATCTTTAATACGTTCATTCAACCAACGGTCGATTACACTGAGCCCACTCCCCTCACCATATTCAACAGGAAGAGTAATATTGCTATTTTGCCAGGTTTCATCCCAGTAATGGCGAATACTCTCCAGAGGCAGCGATGTTGTTACATCAAAAAATATGACCAGTGGTACTTTGTCAGGGATATGTGCGAAAGGAATGCCAGCAATCAACTTCGAAAAAATATTCGTTATCACAAATTTTAGCGAGTCCTGCGGGCTAGAAGAAATTTGGCTCATCCTGGAGCTTTCATTACCATCCCGGTCGACCTGCGAAACAATAATGCTATCGTTATTTTGCATCGCAATAGCTGTATCTTTCTGAGCAACTGATGAGTGGCCGGTAATGAATGTTGCATTCAGCACCTGCAGTGCACGACGTGCCTTACGGGTTTCGCGAAGAATCCATTGTTCTCGTTGTTTGTCGAAAGCATTTGCTTTGCTATCCTGCAATGCCCACAGAAGCAGACAAGAAGCAAACGGAACACTCCACAAAACGATAGGCACACCTAAAGCAATTTTCCAAAAATACAGGTTTTCAACATAACGCCCAAATATACGCATTAATATAACACTGACCGAAAGCATGGCAATCAGAGCAATAATCCAACGAGAAAATTTCAGAGGCTTAGGTCTGGGGTAGCATTCTGGCAAATGTTTAAGTGTATATAACATTCATTCTCTCATATTACAGATTAACTAATTTGGCTTTGGGTAAATATGAGGTGAGGGAATAATTTACTTAAAACCACGTGAAAGGTCACAATCAAAAAAGGTTCATTATTTTAATGAAGGATAAACACGTTAATTTAATTTGGTCGTTGAAATAGACCTCCATTTCTTCAGCATGTAATTTAGCAGTTGCTTATCGTTTTTTAGATTGTAATCTGGAACCGGAGGGCTTTCTCCACCATACCCACCGTTTTCAACTATGATATGCTCTTCCCCTCGTAGGGAATATTTTACTCCATTTTTATACGCGAAATACTTTACAGTAACTGGGTCTATCCCACCAATACATCCAATTTTATAAGCAAATAAAACAGTGCCTTCGCCATCGGCAAAACTATTGTTTACTTCAATTGATTCTTTTATCAAATTCAGATTAATATCCACTTCACAGTCATTAACATAATCATTTAGAATCCAATCATCCTTTCCCTTCGTCACCTGTTTTACTGACAAATGTTCTCCAATGTTATTCTGGTTAATCTCCTTTTTTATCACCAGTAAATGCTCACCAGAATTGTCTTTCCACCTTACTTTAGGGGTTAGATCTTTAGCAAAAGTAGAGCTCACTGGGTACAAAAATAATATGCAACTCAACCTAAACAGCAGCAAAAGTGCCGAATAACAATTCATCAATAATACCCTTTATTTAAAATGAGATGCGAACTTCAAAACTCACAAGCTATTTTTGTAGCATAAACTTATTTGCAGTTTTGCAAGCTAAAGTTCCGTCAGGAAGTGAGTCAAACAAAGAGGTAAACTTATATAGAACTGTTTCCCCATTAACTTTCTTAAATTCAATAAAATACCCATAGGCACCATCATCATCACATTTTTTTCTCATAGACTCCGGTAGTGCAAAAGATACATTCCATACACACACTTTTTCATTTGGGAAAACTGCCGATGTGTTAACAGGATACTTAGACTTTTTGTCCACTCCCCAACCATAGTAAACCTCAGATACATTAACAAGTGTACTGTATTTATTTTTGATAAGTAAGTCACTTTCAATATATTGCTTCACTTCTTTTGAAGCCATTTCAATCAACAATTTCTTGTTATTTGTTTTGAAAATTTCCCTTAGAGAATCTATATTTGATTTATCCATACACTCTACTGCCAGTACAGAGGAACTGTAACAAAGTGACAACGCTAAAACATAATGATACTTCATATTATCTCCAGTATTAAATTTTTTATTTATCACCTTGTTCTTTCATCTTCATTCGAGGGTAGATTGGCTCCAAGGCTTTCACGCAACTCTGCAATATTAGACATTGTTGTTTTCCTCAAACCTGAACTTATTGTTTTTTGTGCATAAGCATAATATGGCTTAGGTACATAGAACCCTATCAATTCATAATGTAACCGCCCATTTATATAAACTTGATACAATGGATTTATAGTAACACTATCTCCCTGATTTCCGCCAAGCACACCTATTTCACCATCTTCAAAAAAACAGTATATAAAAGCAACGTGTCCTGTCCAAGATCCTTTTTTCCGCAAAACAACTATTGCACCGTATATAGGTTGAGATATTTTTATAAAATTTTTGTTTTTCGAGAAAGATTGAGAACTGGCGCTACCAGATGTCGAATACCCTGACTCTTTAAGGCAATAATTTATAAAAGAAGCACACCACGGATTAGAATTACCAACCATGGAAGACATATTAATGCCAGTCTTCTTATGGTAGTTTATTCCGCCATCGCCTTCCTTTACACGCCCCCATTTCCATCGAGTCTCTCCCTCCTCGAATGCAACCGCCATCCACGGAGCCTCTCTCTGATCATGAGGTAGTAACGCAATCGGATTACCAGAATTTTTCCCTCCAACTGAATCAAGTGTTTTTTTATTTTCATTGTTTATACTATTTTTTTCAGGTTTTTTAATAGCTGGTTTTGAGGCTATCGGATTTGCAACTGGCTTTTCAGTTTGACCAGACGTAACATTGCCACTTTTGTCTATAGAAATTGATTGTCCCGGGTATATTTTATTAGGATCTGATATATTATTCTGCCGCGCAATATCATCAACATACACACCATTTTTTTCTGCGATCTTCACCAACGTGTCCCCTGGAACAACGGTATAGTTCGAAGGCCCATTAGCATTGACACCATATATAGTCAAATGCTGGCCAGGGAAGATCTTACTCACATCTTTTATATTATTGTTTTTGGCAATCTCATCAGTGCTTGTCTTATAACGTTCGGCAATTTTCGAGAGAGTGTCGCCTGACATGACTGTATACTCAATCGGTTTTTGAGTACTCTTCGCACGTGGAACTTTGGGAGTATCGGCAAGAGTTTTTGCAGAGAATTGAGAAAAATTTCGCGTGAGCAGTATATTCTTCGTTTCATCCCCAGCAACTGCTGAATAAACAACATCCTCTTTTCCAGCAGAATTAGTATATTTGACGACAATAGCCATTCCTTGTTTCGTATGAATGATTGTCTTGAGCTTGCCGTAAGCGTCTGTTTTCCACTCGTAGCTAGTGCTTCCGAGCGTCACTTTAAATGGCACATCAGCAACTGGGCGGGAGCCGTCTGAAACAGTCACATTTGTCACATACACCCATTTTTCGGTGCCCGGCTTCAAGCCACCTTCCTTTTTGCTAATTGCCTTGATTACCTTACTGAATTTTGAATCGTCAAGTTCTCCTACTTTCTCCCCCTGAGCGACCCCACTTTCAGACATGATAAAATTGGCATAAGCTTCAGGGTTATTACCATCATTCCCCGGAGCATATTTTTTCATCATTTCTGGAATAGTAAAATCCTTATATTTTCTTTTGAGCAGAGATCGTTTGGCATTATCACCAGCTTCTATGCTAGAAAATATTGCGAATGAATGTTTGTCTGGATTGTAGACAACTCCAATACCGATTCTTCCTTTCTGATTTTTTACAGAAATAAGGTTTCCTGGGTTATTGAATCGCCAATTCAGTGAGCCCCCAGTTTTTAACAATCTTGTGCCATTTGATGACTCATATTCTACCGTTTTTGTCGATGCATGATAAATAGCATTTATAAAGCGCATTTTAATTAATCCTCTCTGCTATTTGCCTGCAACTTCAAACTTGGCATCATCTAATAAAACAGGCGTCATGTGATATCCGGTCTCTGCAAGAAATATTACGCCATCAATACTGACACTTTTTCCTAGAAGTCTTTTATTTGCTTTATAGTCATTACTATCACGCATTATCAACTGAACGTCCTGATTCCAGTTTTGGTTGTCAGTATCTGCGTCTGTTACACACGTGAGTGGCTGTTTTAAATGCAATATCCACTCATGTAGCTTCTCATCATTCGCTTTATCCTCCCCCCAGCCAGGAGGGCCGTAGTATAATTTTTCGCTAACAACTCCTGTCAGACTTACTTTATCCCCTTCCTTTAAGCAAGTAGCAGATGCACTAAAGCTAGAAAGCACGATCATAAAGCAAAAAATAGACTTCCAAATTTCCTTTAACATAGATCACCCTGTTGTAGTTAAATTTAATAGTTTTGCGATCATTGATTCTGTTAGCGCAGAAGTATGATCTTCTGCTGTCTCGGTATCATCCGAATCGGTATCAGACTCCAGTGATTCTATATCTTCCGCACTATCTACCTCAGCCTCTTCGACTGATGTTGGAAGCTCTTCTTTGAGCCAAGTCTCTCGCCCTATGATTAAGTTTAATGTATCGCTTTCAGGCAGCACTATTTTTGGGAAGCGACCTGAACTGTCTACCGTGCCGGTCGACAGGATTTTCCCATTGCTGTCAGTAATGTTGTATGGCTGATTTGTCATCCAGTCCATACTTTGGCTGACACTATCGGCGCCAGGGAAAGCAAAACGCAAGCTTTGTTCGCCAGGTTCCATTACAGGAAAGACAGGCAGCGTGACCTTTTCTGATGCGCTTGCCTTACGCCCATAATGTCCTGCTTTCGTACGATATTCACCTGCAGTAGCAGATTCAATCGCACTTGCATCAATCCTGATATAGCTCCCACCACCATTCAGAGTCAGCTTCTTCTTCGCGATGATTTTTATTTCATCTTCCGTGCTTACGATGCTGATTTCTTTTCGTGCCAGCAATGCCATCAGATCGTTCTGCGCCTGTACCTGTACCGGTCCCTGGTTTGCTATCAGCTTTATGCCCAGCTTACGCACAAAAACGCTCAGGGCATTGCCCACCCCGATAAACAGATTTTTCACCACGCTGACGTCTGCATTTTTTCCGGCGGTGGCAATCAGGTTCTGACCGGCCGATACATGCAGGTGCTGTCCGCTGGTCAGCGCCATCCCCTCCGGTGCGCTCATCAACAGCACCGACTTTTTAAGGTCCGTCAGTTGCTGTTCCAGCAGCTGAATCTGCGCCTGCAGATCGGCCGGGTTTGCGGTCGCCTTCTGTGCATCATCTGAGATGGATGTCATCTGCTCCCGTGCATCGCCGAGGTTGCTGACTGCCGGCTGCATCTCCAGCACCTGACCCTGCGCCTTCATCTGCCCGTCAGCGCTGATAAAAATCCCTTTCTGTGCCCGGATGGCCCCCCAGCTGTCCGTCCTGAGCTCAAAACCCTCACCGCGCTGCTGTTTCTCGCTGTCGACCAGATGCCCGAGGTTCAGCTGGCTCTTGCCGCCGTACTCCGTGCTGACCTTGATATGCTCTTTCCCGCGCTCATCATCCAGGCGGATTTTGTTATTCGCCGGGGTGCGCAGGACGTTACGTTTGTAGTTGCGGATGGTGACGTGGTCGCCGTGCGCCGAGTCGTGCAGCACGCCGGCAATGTACGGCCGGTCCGGGTTGCCGTCCTCAAAACCAATCGCCACTTCGGTTCCCGCCAGCAGCGGCAGGTGCAGGCCGTAGGTATCTCCTGCGTACGGGCGGGACTGGCGCACCCACAGGCTTTCGAATCCGGTTTCCCAGTTATCCCGGTCAAACAGCATGTTGACGCGGTAGCGCCCGTCCTTATCGATATGCCCGTAGGTGTCATTTTCGGTGGTACTGGTGATGCGTGCCGGTAAGGTGCCGGCCATCACCGGGCGCGAGCCAGGCTCCGGGCGGAAGCTGAAATCCGGGCTGTCCGGGATACCGTCAAACCTGACGCCGAAGTCCTTATCACGCCGCGCATGGCTGTGCATTGCCGTGACGACCACCCCCTGCGCAAACACGTCCGCCACTTCATACCAGCCGGTGACTTTCAGCCGCATCCCCGGAGAGAGCGTCGGACAGCTGGTGACGGCCCGGGTCTGCGTCTGGCCATTCAGGTAGCGCTCATGACGGATGCGGGCATAAAACGCCCCGGACTCCGGCGCCGGGTTGCGGTCGTGGGAATTCCCCGCGGTCAGGTAGTTATCCGCCCAGTGATAGGCATCACCATACGTGGTGGCATCCCCGCGGGTCGCATCCACCAGGGTATTCATGTCCTCCGTGGCCTGACGGTAGTTGTAGTCCCGGGTGCTGACCTGCTTCTGCACCACGTTATGGTGGCTCTCCATCTCCCACACCGAGTCCACACCCTTCGAGTGCTGCCCTGACGGCGGCACCGACGGCAGCGTCAGACCTTTTTCATACCCCTGCTGGCTGTCGTAAAACTCCACCACGTCGATGTTCAGGCGCGTGTCGGTGGTGAAGCGAAACCAGATGCCGACCTCACCCAGCAGGCGGGTGATAAAGTGCAGGTCGTCCTCACCATACTGCATCACCTGTTCACGGCGCGGGTATTCTTTTGACAGCGAGAACAGAAAATCCTGACCGCGCATACCGTGGCGCTCGCGCAGGATTTTTTCCACGATTTGCGGGACCGACATGTCCTGGTAAATGGCGTTCTGGTGCGAGCGGTCGAGCAGCGCCAGACGTGGCCGGAGCGTCAGGGCGTAGCGGGTTTCATCTTTTGACGTGCTGAGGCGTTCAAAACCGGTCACCACGCCCTGAAGGGTGCGCACGGCCTGCTGCACTTTAATGCCGTAACCCTGGTCTACCGGGGCCTGCAGCGTCAGCGAACCGGGCTTCATCAGCATCGCCTCTCTGGCGATAGCGTGGTCACTGCTGGTGAATTCAATACGGTAGCGGAACGGCGTGCTCAGGGCCTCATCGCCTTCAAACGCCAGCACATCGAGTTCTGCTTCACATCCCTTCACCGCCAGCAGGTGGTGGTTATGGCTGTATCTTAATGGAGGATTATTACTCATGCGTCCACTCCCTGTTTCACATCAAATTCCAGCCCGATCCCCTCTTCCTCACTCCAGCTAAAGCGTAATGACTGTGGTTTCAGTTTCGCGGCCATGTGGGTCAGCAGTTGCTGACTCAGCACCGGCAGAATCTGCTGGTTGAGCAGGCTGTCGACGTTGCGCGCGCCGGTGTCCGGCAGCAGGCAGGCGGCGGTCAGCGCGTCATACAGGCTCTCATCAATATGCGTGGTCAGGCCGTAGTGTTGATGCAGGCGCTTGCTAACCTGTAACAGCTTCATTTCCACGATGGTACGCATGGCCGCTTCCGCCAGAGGACGGTAAATCACGGTCTGGAAGCGGGCCAGCAGCGCCGGCTGGAAGTGATCGCGCAGTATCGGACGCAGCAGCTCGTGGAGATCGCCTTCGCTGGCCTCCGGCTGTTCGTCAAGCAGCTGCATCAGGTGGTCGCTGCCGAGATTCGAGGTCATCAGAATAACGGTGTTACGGAAGTCGATTTCACGCCCTTCGCCGTCGCGCATAAAGCCGCGGTCAAACACCTGATAGAACAGATTCATCACGTCACGGTGGGCTTTTTCCACTTCATCGAGCAGCACCACGCTGTACGGTCGCTTGCGCACCGCTTCGGTGAGAATGCCGCCCTGGCCATAACCGACGTAGCCCGGAGGGGAACCCTTCAGTTGGGAAACCGTATGCGGCTCCTGGTATTCGGAGAGGTTAATCGTAATGAGTGACTTCTCACCGCCGTACATGACATCGGCCAGCGCAAGCGCGGTTTCAGTTTTCCCCACTCCGCTCGGTCCCACCAGCAGAAAGACGCCCTGCGGGCCATTCTCGGAGGTGAGCCCCGTTTTTGCCGCACGCAGACGCTGAGCGATGGCCTCAAGCGCCACATCCTGCCCGACCACACGTTTAACCATTTCATTTTCCAGGGTCAGCAGTTCGGTCTGCTCATCTTTCATCAGCGATGACAGCGGAACGCCTGTCCAGTCAGCAATCACGTTGGCAACGGTGCGTACGTCAACATCCAGGGAGAGCAGCGGATTGCTGTGCTGCATGCCGTTCAGTTCCTGCTGCAGCGCGTGCGTCTCGCTTTGACGGGAGAGGTCCTGGCGGCTTTCCAGCAGTTGTTCGGTGAGTTTCAGTTCCTGCCCGTACTGCGTTTCAAGCTCGTCGAGAGCAACGATAAGAGCGTTCTCTTCCTGCTCAATGACGATCAGGCGTTCACCATGGCCCTGATTGCCGACAGCAATATCTTCCAGCAGCGCCTGCTTCTCCATTTCAAGAGAGGTAATCTGCGAGCGAATGCAGGTCAGCTGTTCCGGTACCGTGTCGAGGCTCATTCGGACGCGCGCTGCGGCGGTGTCGAGCAGATCAACCGCCTTATCCGGCAACTGGCGGCCCGTGAGGTAGCGGCGGGAAAGCGTAACAGCAGCGCGCACCGCATCGTCGGTAATGTGCACGTGATGGTGCTCGGCGTAACGGGATTTCAAACCACGGAGCATCAGGCAGGCGGTGTCATCGTCAGGCTCATCGACTTTTACCATCTGGAAACGACGCTCCAGGGCCGCGTCGCGTTCGAAGTACTGCTTGTACTCGCTCCAGGTAGTGGCCGCAATGGTACGCAGTTCACCACGCGCCAGCGCCGGTTTGAGCAGGTTCGCTGCATCGGCGCCCCCCGCCTGGTTGCCCGCGCCGATGATGGTATGCGCTTCATCAATAAATAGCAGGACCGGGGACGGGGATTGCTGCACCGCATCGATGACGTTTTTCAGCCGCTGTTCGAACTCGCCTTTCACGCCTGCACCGGCCTGCAGCAGGCCCAGGTCAAGAGTACGCAGAGTGACCGTTTTCAGGGATTCAGGCACATTACCCTCGGCAATACGCAATGCCAGGCCTTCAACCAGTGCGGTTTTCCCCACGCCCGGCTCGCCGACCAGGATCGGGTTGTTTTTGCGGCGACGGGAGAGGATATCCACCATCTGACGGATTTCTGTGTCACGGCCAAACACCGGATCGATCTTCCCTTCCTTCGCTTTGGCGGTGACATCGAGGGTGAATTTATCCAGCGTGTTCTGCAGCGCAGGGCTCAGTTCCCCCTCTTTCATTTCCACACCAGCCGGACGCCCGACAAATTCC
Source organism: Enterobacter sp. FB (assembly GCF_000805795.1). NCBI lineage: Bacteria > Pseudomonadati > Pseudomonadota > Gammaproteobacteria > Enterobacterales > Enterobacteriaceae > Enterobacter > Enterobacter sp. FB. Next base: position 2,497,166 of record NZ_JSZC01000013.1, read on the forward strand.
ACCTCACCACCGTGGTTCTGTGCCAGCTCGGCTTCTCGCTGCATTTCCGGACGTTCATCCGATTGCGCATCCAGCAACGGTCGCAGGCGCTCCAGCTGGCTCTGAGCAAGCGTTAACAACGGCCAAAGGCCGTCACAACGTGCCAGTTTTGGTTTTTCCACCAGGGCCATCAGCAGATGGATGCTGCGAATGTGCTCTTCGCCATTGAGTGAGGCAAGTAGCCAGGCTTGCTGCATCAGAGTCTGGATGTCATCAGAGAGCTGGGGCCGATGGCGCACGGAGCGAGGTTGTCTGTCGAGCCAGCCAAGCAAATCCTGCCAGATGCTATCCATATCCCATTCATAGCGACGCGCCAGCACCGTCAGGTCACCCTCCCCCTGCTCCAGCAGCTTCAGCAGCCAGTGCTCCGGCAGAATTTCGGCATGGGCACGGGTCTGACAGAGCGAAGCTGCGCCTTCCATCGCTCGGGCACAGTAAGGGTTCAGACGACGTAACAGGATGGCTGGATTTTCCATGAGATTCTCTCTTTGTCGGTTCCTGGACACGCTACCGCCCCTCGCTGTTCACCAAAGCGCATAAGGTCAGGCAGGCAGATTGTTTTTTCTTTGCTGAGTGCCCGCATCTCAGGCACTCAGCAAAAAACTGCGGACAGGAAAACCTGCCCGCATCAGGATTACGCCGTGGCGCGTTCGTTCCAGGAATCGGAATGAATGATGTTGCCGTCTTTGTAGGTCCAGGTGATTTTTTCGTAACGCAGTTCAACGCGTTCAAGGTGGTTGTGCTTCTCTTTAGAAGGATCCTTGATGTCATACATTTCAGGATTTACCTTCACTACCTTCACGTTTTCCAGTTTGGTGTTGAAGTACTCCACTTCCTGGCCCGCGTCGTTGATTTTGTACCACTTAAACTCAGCGGATTTCAGGGTCTGACCGGTAGTCACCGCCTTGTACAGGTACGGGCTGGAGGAATCGATTTCCTTCGTGAACAGGAACGGCGTGTGGATGCGGGTGCCAGTCAGCTTGCCGGTGTTGTTGTCGGTCGGGATGTACAGGTTATGCTCCTGTGCAACCACTTCGATGCTGCCTTCACGATCCTGAACGTCAACAGACCCTTTGATGTCCGCGCCGCCGTCGTCCTTCAGCCAAAGATAAACAGGAATTGCCATGTTAATTACTCCGTTTTATTTTCTGAGACGCCATCATCCTGCGATGGCGCCGGGTGTTTGCCGGGTATCTGACAGGCATTCGCCTGCGGTACCAGACTGATTTCGACACGGCGGTTGAGCGCACGCCCTTCCAGGGTGTCGTTGGTTGCGACAGGACGGCTTTCGCCATAGCCCTGCACCGCAAAACAGCTTTCGGGCACGTCGCCCGTGTCCCGCATCCAGTTGCGTACCGCTTCGGCTCGTTTCAGAGACAGCGTCTGGTTAAGTTGCGGATTGCCGGTGTTATCGGTATGCCCAGACACGACAATCAGCCAGCCCGGTTTCGCTTTAATGCCAACCAGTGAATTCACCAGCATCCTGGTGGAACCCGCTTTCAGCACGGACTTGCCGGAATCGAACAGCGACATGCTGTCGAGCCTCACTATTTTCGGTACTGGTTTTGGGGTTGGCTGCGGTTTAGGAGGTGGCGGCATATACGAGCGGATCGCTTCCAGTAGGGGTATCCGTAGACGTTCCCCCTGATAAAGCCCGAGGCCCAGCCGGATCGGTACACCGTTACGTGCATAGTCATCCAGCAGCGCCGCATTCTCACGAAGGGCCGCAACGGCGCTAGCCTTCGGGCCGTAGTCATCCATGGAGAGACTGTCGTAACGGGCTATATCGAAGCTCACGCGATGCAGCAACTGGCGATTGTTCCAGCCACTGCTCAGCAGCGCGGCGATGGCCGCCAGGGTGAAAAGACCAAGGGCACAGCGCCAGGTGCGGGCGCGGGGAGTAAGTCCACTTCCTTCCGGTAACAGCGGCAGGATGAAATCCGGGAAGGGTGATATCACCGTGCTGTCCGTCCCTACCGGTTGCCAGCCGGCTACCTGCTGCATGGCAGTATGACGCGATAACCATGCCGTCCAGGCAGAGGACGCAAGGCTTCCGGCAAGAATCGGTCCCATTCCCCACAGCAGCGCTGCAGGTGCAATGACCGGAACATCAGGATTCTCATCGATGAATACCGCCTGGACATGCTGATGGAACCAGCTCATCAGGCTGTTCATCAGCACCTGCTGCTGCATCACAGGCGCACCGCCAGTGGTGACCCACGCGGCGATCGAACAAGGCGCATTCGACTCACGCCAGACAGTCCACCCTTCACCCGGAATAGCGGCCTGCCAGAGCATGTCATCCGTCATCGCGCTGCCAATCTGACCATTCAGAATGAGTGGCACAGACTGTCCCGTTTCTTTACGCAACTGGCTGATTTGCCAGCGCAGAGCCAGCAGACGACTTGTCAGGGCTTCGCTGTCGACATGTTTCTGCGGGCAGACACTGACCATCACCGACAGCTGACGCCCCCAGTCCGGGCGCTGCCACAGAATCTGACGGGCAACCTGCTCCAGATCCTGATGGTCCTCAACGCGGATCCAGCATCCCTGCGTGACGATCAGTACTGGTGACTGCTGCGGCCAGGTCAAAGGCATATCGCCACAAACCAGCACCACAGGTTGACGGTAAGTGGTTTCAGGAAGGTCATCCAGACGCAGGTTGACGTCATGCTCCGCACGAGGTCTGGCGATATACCAGAACGCGACGATAACCCCGATCATCGCCAGCAGAACGAGCACTGAAGCCAGCCGGGATAACGGCAGAAAAGCCAGGCAGACCACAGCACTCAGCACGGCAGCCCACAGCGCAAGCCCGCGCTGTTGTACAGGACTCATTTTACGACTCCCGGCAACAGGGTCAGCAGCATCTGATCGAGCCAGCGATCCAGTCCCCACCAGAGTGCGGCAAGAACAATCACGCTCAGGCCGATACGCGCGGGCCATGACGCCAGCCAGCCTCCCGCTCCCCGTCCGCTGCGGCTCTCTGCCAGAACTGGATGGGTCTGCGGGTAGCTGAACGGTGTAACGCGCTCGTTGAGTGCGCTGACCAGCTTCTGGCGTTCCGGATCGTTTAGCGCACGAAAGTTTCCCAGGAATCCGAGCATCATTACCCGCTGGAAGCAGGTCAGTACGGCATTATCTGGAGCAGGTTCACGCAGCACATCGCGCATCCTGTCACATAAAGTGTCACCCGCATCCATTGTGCCGAGGAAGTGTCCCTGCAGAGGAATGTCATACCACTGCACACAGGCATCATCCTCTACACCGCGCCCTTTGACCGCCTCATCAAGCAATGCACATTGTGCAGTGAGGATATGCTTACAGCTGGCTTCATCGAGTTCACTCGCTTTTAGTTCACGCTGAACGCGTTCCACATCAGCGATACAGCGTTCCCACAAGATCCGACCTTCGCCTTCCTGAAACTGCGGGCCATAGCGAAGGCTGATGACCTGAAGCCAGGTATCCTGCAGCAGTGCGTCAATATCAACAGACACGACAGCGCCGTGTTTACGTTCACTCATGTTCTCAATACCGCAAAGAGTTCAAGTTCAGGCTCGCCGAGCATGCCCGGGACGTAAAACATACATGTCCCACTCTGGAGCATTTCAGTCGCCAGAGGATGGGAGAGATCGAGACTGAAATACTGATTTTCCAGGCGCAGTGGAATGGCGGCAGGCACATGGCGTAGCGGCGTCAGCGGCACGCCCACGCGGGAAGAGTTGACGATCCCCCGCACATGGTCAGGGCTGCCCACCTTACACTGGCGCGGAAACTGCTCCTGCAGTTGCGCCACCGGAATCGGTGAGCGCACAGAAAGATAGTAATCAGCCCCTTCGCGCAGACGCGGGTCATGCAGGCGAGCCTGCCAGAAGTGCAGCCGTGGGTCATAGTCGAGTGCCAGGGCCACCACGCGTGACGGCAGGCTGGCTTCAAGCAGATCGCCAAGCAAATCAAACAGCGGTGGAAATACCGCATTGAGTTGCTCGTGATGCCAGGCCGGTATGGCGCTCACCTGATGTTCCAGGGAAAAGGTCAGCAGGCTCCCCGCAAGGCGAGAAAGTTCCGGATACAGACGTTCCGGTGGGCTTTGAAGATTACGCTGGAACTGACCCAGCACGGGCTCGGCACTGTTCAGCGCGTTGAGCAGCCAGAACAGTGATACATCTGCCACGGCGAAATCAGCCATGCGCTCATTGCTTTCACGCCGCATTGCCATCAGACGGCACAGTCGCGCCCGCAGTTGTGTCAGTAGTTGTTCCAGTTGGGTAACCAGCCAACGGCTGCCCTGGAGGGTCAACAGCGGAGGAAGAAATGTTTCATCCAATAGCCATGTACCCTGCGAGTCTTGCTGCAGGCGGGCGACCGGACAAGTCAGATAATCGCTGTTGTTCTGATGGGCAAAACGCAGCGTCAGTTCAGGCTGCATCACGGCAATCTGACGAGTGTCTTCCCCAAAGGTATTGCGTACATCCCGCCAGCGCTGACGATATCGCACCGGACGCTCGGCCACCTCATCGGGTTTCAGGCAGTTGCCGCCGTTCGCCCGCAGTAGCGGGAGCGCCAGCACCACCGTCACCTCCTGCGATTCGCTTTCAAGCGACAGTACCGGAGGCAGCGAATCAGCATTGTCTGTATCAATCAGCATACCGTCCTGAAAACGGACATGCAGATGACGGGCCTGAAGACGACCAAGCCTGAGCGCTTCCGGCTCGAAGGTAGCATTTATGACCCCCCACGGGCAGGAGAGGCCCAGCCGGGCAATACACTCGGCAGACCAGGCCGCATACGCGACCTGTTGCTGAAAATGCTGGGGAGCGACCATAATGCCCCTACCCCATAACGGTTGTTCCGTTTTCATCGGCTTCCTGCCTGTTATTACGATTTCGCTTTTGGCATCTGGGAAACCAGCGACAGGTTGACGTCCATCCCTTCCACCTGGAAGTGCGGAATCGCATACAGTTTCACGCGGAAGAAGCCCGGGTTATCTTCAATATCTTCCACCACCACTTTTGCATCACGCAGTGGATGAGATGCCTGAAGCTCGTCGCCCGGATCGGTCATTTCGGTCACCAGAGTGCGCACCCAGGTGTTTAGCTCCAGTTCCAGCAGTCGACGATCCTTGGTGGTACCGATGTTCTCGCGTTGAATCAGCTTCAGGTAGTGGGCGATACGCGACAGCAGGAAGATGTACGGCAGACGCGCGTTGATGCGGCTGTTGGCGGTCGCATCAGCGGTGTCATACAGCGCCGGTTTCTGGGCGGAGTTGGCTGAGAAGAAGCAGGCGTAGTCGCGGTTTTTGTAGTAGGACAACGGAATAAAGCCCAGATTCGCGAATTCGAATTCACGCGTTTCAGGGATCATCACTTCACTCGGGATTTTTACCTGATTGCCGGTACCCAGGTCATACAGATGGATAGGCAGGTCCTGAACCGCACCGCCGGCCTGCGGGCCACGGATCTGTACACACCAGCCATTATTGATAAAACTACGCACCATGTTGGACGCAAAGGCAAACGACGCATTCGTCCACAGGTATTTGTCGTGATCCGGACCTTTGACTTCTTCGACATAGTTGAAGCTGCGAACCGGAACGGTATCCGGGCCATACGGCAGGCGTCCCAGTACGCGGGGCATCACCAGACCAATGTAGCGAGCGTCGTCCGTATCGCGGAACGATTTCCACTTGATGTACTCGGCGCGATCAAAATAGTTGCCAATATCTTTAATCGCAGCGACGTCTTCCATTGACTCCTTGAGGAAGAATTTCGGGCCTGCTGAGCCGATAAACGGCATATGTGCAGCTGCGGATACTTTTGAGATGTTGCGCAGCAGAGCGACATCCTGCGCTGAAGCATCGAACTCATAAGCGGAAATCAGCGCCGCAATCGGCTCGCCGCCAGGGGTATCATATTCATCAATATAGGCGTGTTTATACAGGCCACTCTGGATGATTTCCGGGCTGTCTTCAAAGTCCTGACGCAGCTCTTCTTTAGACATGCTCAGAAGCTCAATTTTCACGTTCTGGCGAAAATCCGTTTTATCAACCAGCGACTTCACGCCGCGCCACAGGCTCTCAACCGCCTGAAACTCTTCATGGTGCATAACGGCGTCGAGCTGGCGGCTTATCTGGTAATCGAGCTCAGCGATGTGATGATCGATCAGGCTTTTATCCAGTTTTTCGACTTTCGAGCCTGCCTTGGTCAGGCATTCCAGAAAGACCTGCATACCCGCGGTCAGACGCTCGTCAGCGGTCGCATCGGACATCGCCTGTGCATCTTGCCAGATGTCCAGCGCACTCAGCTCGGAGACAGGATTCAGATTGATTTTCTCAAACAGTGAGGCGTATACACCACCCACAGCAGGACGTTCCAGCACCACGCTTTCCCCGCCAGCAATATTATTTTGTACAGACATGAGCATTCCTTGATTAATCCGTTAAAACAGCATGATGGTTAAGGTTGTTTTGAAGCCAGTGCGGACAGTTCATTTCGCAACTCAGCACTAAGCGACTGGTCAACAACGATTTTTTCCAGCTCTTTTCGGAAAGTCTGGTTATCCAACAGGTTAGCTTTGAGATCGCGAAGCAAGTTGCGCATCGCCAGCATCGCCTTCAGCTGCGGAATTTGGGCAGCCACCTGCTCTGGCGTGAAATCTTTCATGCTCTGGAAAGTCAGCTGAATGTTGTCTTCACCACCATCGTCAGACAGTGTATTTTTTACGGCCAGGTTAACTTTTGGGGAATATTCGGAAAGAACGCTATCAAAATTATTTTTGGTGATGTTAATCTTTTCACGCTCAGATATTGTCGCAGATTCCTGCCCGTTGCTGAAATCACCCGTAACAAGCAATTTCAAGGGTAATTCCATTTTCTTGCTTGCTCCGCCAGTATGCAGGTCAAGCTTCAGGTTAATACGTGCCTTAGGCACCTCGTTCTGAAAACTGTCAGCCATCTAATCATCCCTCTTTGTTTTGCTATGCCAACTTCACGGTATCGTTCTTGATGCGCAATAATAGAATAATGATCGGAACAAAATCAAATACACAGATCATTTATCCGATACAAGAATTTTCTTAAGAATTTTCCACTAATACATTATCGCAAATTGCTCAATCAACTCAGAAAAAGAAACTACTCTTTTCTCACAAATCGAATATTTGTATCGCCGAAGGGATTGCAGCCAGAGAGATATTAATAAAAACATCTTATTTTGATTTGCATCACGGCACTATGTCAAAAAACAAGAAAGAACTGCAATATTTTATTGCAGTACGATTAAAAGAAGAGAAAAGTGGGTGATAAAAGACGACTATTCCATTGAGGATATGAATAATAAATAAGATTTTTCACAAAGAAAATTCTTATTTATTAGGCAAGGAAGAAATAAACGAGAAATAATTAATTTGCCGTAACTCAACAATGCCATTCTTTTTCGTTACGTCTTCCATCCGATCGCCAGGGCTTCTGCTCTCCGCTCAGTCAGGAAAAACGCTTTCAATGCGACTTTCTATAAAATCTGTAAAATCAAGCACCTCCTTAACTGCCGCTTTTTTAATCAAAAACGAGTAATAGCACATATCGTATAACGGTGCTACATTACGCCGCCCGCCCAAATCAGCAGTGGCCAGGCAACGCCGTAAAGTTCGGTAAAGCCTGCAACCATCACCTTGAAGAACGGTCTTATCGGCACGTCGTATCGCAAACTCTGCGCTACCTTTACAGGCTTCACATAGGTTTTACTATTTTGTCTCAATCCAAATTTCAACGCGCGTTTTTACACCCGCGTTACTGGTTAACATGGTTTGGTCTTGGCGTTCTCTGGCTGCTGGTTCAACTTCCGTACCCTGTCCTGCGTTTGCTGGGGTCGAAACTGGGCAGCGCTTCCCGCTTCTTCCTGAAACGCCGCGAATCCATCGCGCGTAAAAATATTGAGCTTTGCTTTCCGCATTACAATGCCGAAGAGCGCGAGAAACTCATCGCTGAAAACTTCAAGTCTATCGGCATGGCACTGCTTGAAACCGGCATGGCCTGGTTCTGGCCGGATGAGCGCGTCCGCAAGTGGTTTGACGTGGAAGGGCTGGATAACCTTAAACGCGCACAGATGCAAAAACGCGGCGTGATGGTCGTCGGCGTTCACTTTATGTCGCTGGAACTGGGTGGCCGCGTGATGGGCCTGTGCCAGCCAATGATGGCGACCTATCGACCGCACAACAGTCCGCTGATGGAGTGGGTACAAACGCGTGGCCGCATGCGTTCGAATAAGGCGATGATCAGCCGTAATAACCTGCGCGGTATGGTCGGGGCTCTGAAGAAAGGTGAAGCCGTCTGGTTTGCCCCCGATCAGGATTATGGACGTAAAGGCAGCAGCTTTGCGCCTTTCTTTGCGGTTAAAGATGTTGCGACGACCAACGGCACCTTTGTCATTTCTCGTTTGTCGGGCGCTTCCATGCTGACCGTGACGATGGTGAGAAAAGCAGATAAATCAGGCTATCGTCTGCACATCTCTCCTGAGATGGCTAACTATCCTGAAAACGAGTGCGAAGCCGCGGCGTTTATCAATAAAGTCATCGAAACTGAAATCATGCGTGCGCCAGAGCAGTATCTGTGGATGCATCGTCGTTTCAAAACCCGCCCTATTGGCGAAGCCTCGCTCTATATTTAAGCTCTTCAGAAAGGTTAGTTTCGCTAAGAAACTAACCTTTTCAATCACCTCTCATCCGTTAAGAAACCGTTTTTCATTACGTCGCCCAAAGTGAATTTATTGCGATGCGAAATCAAACTGTCGCCGTTCCACGACACTCGTAAGTGACGGAAATTATTTAAAAAAATCCCTCTTGTCACCCCTCATTTTTAGGCGTACATTAGCGCCGTCTGGCAACAGGAAAGCACAGAATTCTGAGCTGGAGTTAGCGGTGAAACGGGAAAATTCTCATTTCCGCTTTGACCGGATTTCAGTTCTCTATAATCAGGTGGACTCTGTTTTTAAATGCGTACCACAAGATACGCGGAGCGATGAAACGTGAAATATTTCTTTATGGGCATTTCGGTGATTGTTTTAGTCTGGGCCGGAACCTTTGCCCTGATGATCTAGTGAAGAACATGCAGTCAAAAAAACAGGAGCCATTGGCTCCTGTTTTTTTATGTCATGATGATGCGGGATTTTCAGCCACGCTCTTCGAGGAGAGAAGCCCGTCGGCCCGGAACATACTCTTGATGCCCCTCACCGCCTGACGAATGCGGTCGCTATTTTCAATCAGGGCAAACCGCACATGGGTGTCGCCATAATCACCAAAGCCAATGCCCGGTGATACGCACACCTTCGCATCCTGCAGCAGCTTTTTGGCAAACTCCAGCGATCCCATCGCCGCGTACGGTTCCGGAATTTTCGCCCAGACGTACATGGACGCCTTCGGCATTTCCACCATCCAGCCCGCTTCATGCAAGCCTTTTACCAGCACGTCGCGACGGCGCTTATACTGAGCGGCAATCTCGTGGACGCACTGCTGGTCGCCCTCAAGAGCAGCGATAGCCGCAACCTGCAGCGGCGTGAAAGTGCCGTAATCGTGGTAACTCTTAATTCGCGCCAGTGCGCTCACCAGCGTTTTGTTACCCACCATAAAGCCAATACGCCAGCCCGCCATGTTGTAGCTTTTCGACAGGGTGAAGAACTCTACCGCCACGTCACGCGCGCCCGGGACCTGCATAATAGATGGCGCTTTCCAGCCATCATACACGATGTCGGCATAGGCTAAATCGTGAACCACCAGCACGTCATAACGCTTCGCCAGCGCGACCACTTTCTCGAAGAAATCGAGCTCCACGCACTGGGCCGTTGGGTTCGATGGGAAACCGAGGATCATCATCTTCGGTTTCGGATAGCTTTCGCGAATCGCACGTTCCAGTTCGTTAAAGAAATCGACCCCTTCCACCAGCGGAACCGAACGGACCTGCGCCCCGGCAATCACCGCACCGTAGATGTGGATTGGGTAGCTGGGATTCGGTACCAGCACCGTATCGCCATGATCCAGCGTAGCCAGCATTAGGTGTGCCAGCCCCTCTTTCGAGCCGATGGTGACAATCGCTTCACTTTCCGGATCGATATCAACCTGATAGCGATCCTGATACCAGCGCGAGATCGCGCGACGTAATCTGGGAATACCGCGGGAGGTCGAGTAGCCGTGCGTATCCGGACGCTGGGCAACCGTGCAGAGTTTTTCAACGATATGCGGTGGCGTTGGGCCGTCAGGGTTACCCATGCTGAAATCAATAATATCTTCGCCGCGCCGACGCGCAGCCATCTTCAGTTCAGCGGTGATATTGAAAACATAAGGGGGGAGACGATCGATACGCGTAAAACGGCGTTCAGGACTGAATTCAGCCATAGATTCCTCAGATTAACGTTAGCGCCCGGACCGTCCGAGCGACGCTGCCACCGATGTGGCGTGCTTAGAAAATAACCTGAAAAAAATCACGCTGTCGAGAGGGAAGTGAAAAAAAAACGATCGCCTGAAAACCGGAACCCGGCTGTGCCGAAAAGCGGAAGCCCCTGTTTCAGGGTTGGCTTTCTGATAGCTGTTATTTAACAGGATGATATCAAAACAGTTACCTGACGATACGCAGGCTATAAAAAATCAGGACGTGTCCGTTACCGACAGACAATCCCCTTTAGAAATTATGGTTTTTCCTCATTTGATAAACCTGACGGATAGCTGGTCAACACGCGTCAGGTTTTTTATCATGGTTCTTTCCCGTTTTCCCAGGTCTACTCGTGCACGAAATATTCACTATGCTGCTGGCGGTTTTTGACCGTGCAGCATTAATGCTGATTTGCCTGTTTTTCCTCATTCGCATTCGCCTGTTTCGCGAGCTATTGCACAAATCCGCACACTCGCCAAAAGAGCTGCTGGCCGTTACCGCCATCTTTTCGCTGTTCGCCCTGTTTAGCACCTGGTCTGGCGTGCCGGTAGAGGGTTCGCTGGTTAACGTGCGCATTATCGCCGTGATGTCAGGCGGAATTTTGTTTGGCCCGTGGGTGGGTGTCATCACCGGCGTGATTGCCGGAACCCATCGCTACCTGATTGACATCGGAGGCGTCACGGCGGTGCCCTGCTTTATCACCAGCATTATTGCCGGGGTGCTCTCCGGCTGGATCAGCCGCAAAATCCCGAAAAAACAGCGCTGGCGCGCAGGGATCGTGGCGGGCATGGTGTGCGAAACGCTGACCATGATCCTGGTCGTCGTCTGGGCCCCGACCATCGAACTTGGGCTGGATATCGTCTCGAAAATCGGTATTCCGATGATCCTGGGCAGCGTGTGCATCGGCTTTATCGTGCTGCTGGTGCAAAGCGTTGAAGGGGAAAAAGAGGCCAGCGCCGCCCGTCAGGCCAAGCTGGCGCTGGATATCGCCAACAAAACGCTACCGCTCTTCCGCCACGTTAACGCGGAGTCGTTGCGTCAGGTCTGCGAAATCATTCGCCATGACATCCACGCTGACGCTGTCGCCATCACCAATATTGACCACGTGCTGGCCTACGTTGGCGTCGGGGAGCACAACTATCGCGATAATGATGACACCATCAGCCCAACCACCCGACAGGCCATTAACTACGGTAAAATCATTATTAAAAACAATGATGAAGCCCACCGAACGCCGGAAATCCACTCCATGCTGGTGATTCCGCTGTGGGAGAAAGGCGTCGTGACGGGCACGCTGAAAATTTATTACTGCCACGCGCATCAGATCACCTCCACGCTGCAGGAGATGGCCATCGGCCTGTCGCAGATTATCTCCACCCAGCTGGAAGTATCCCGGGCGGAACAACTGCGTGAGATGGCAAATAAGGCAGAGCTGCGCGCGCTGCAGAGCAAAATCAATCCCCATTTCCTGTTTAACGCGCTGAACGCGATCTCCTCGTCCATTCGTCTTAATCCGGACACCGCGCGCCAGCTGATTTTTAACCTGTCGCGCTATCTGCGCTACAACATCGAGCTGAAAGATGACGAGCAGATCGACATCAAAAAAGAGCTGTATCAGATTAAAGACTACATCGCGATTGAGCAGGCGCGCTTTGGTGACAAGCTCACGGTCATTTACGATATTGATGAAGAGGTCAACTGCGTGATCCCAAGCCTGCTTATCCAGCCGCTGGTCGAAAACGCGATTGTTCACGGCATTCAGCCGTGTAAAGGCAAAGGCGTCGTCACCATCAGCGTCACCGAAAGCGGCAACCGCGTACGTATTGCCGTGCGCGATACCGGCCACGGAATTGATCCAAAAGTCATTGAGCGGGTGGAGTCTAACGAGATGCCTGGAAATAAAATCGGCCTGCTGAACGTGCACCACCGGGTCAAGCTGCTTTACGGCGACGGGCTGCATATTCAGCGTCTTGAACCGGGCACCGAAATTGCGTTTTACGTCCCGAACGAGCGCTCTCCCGTTCATTCGGCAACATCACTGTTGCCCCAGGTGGAGTAACCCATGAAAGTCATCATCGTAGAAGATGAAATTCTGGCTCAACAGGAGCTAACCTGGCTTATCAACACCCACAGCCAGATGGAAATTGTGGGTACCTTTGATGACGGTCTGGACGTGCTGAAGTTTCTGCAGCATAACCGGGTCGATGCCATCTTCCTGGACATCAATATTCCGTCGCTGGATGGCGTATTGCTGGCGCAAAACATCAATCAGTTTGCCCATAAGCCGTTTATTGTTTTCGTTACCGCCTGGAAAGAGCACGCCGTAGAGGCCTTCGAGCTGGAGGCGTTTGACTATATCCTTAAGCCTTACCAGGAGTCGCGGATTGTCAGCATGCTGCAAAAGCTGGAGGCCGCGTGGCAGCAGCAGACCGCCCCTGCAAACGCCAGCCCAACGGTACGGGAAAACGACACCATTAATTTGGTCAAAGATGAGCGCATCATCGTGACGCCGGTCAATGATATCTACTATGCCGAAGCCCATGAAAAAATGACGTTTGTCTATACGCGGCGGGAATCTTACGTGATGGCGATGAACATCACCGAGTTTTGCAGCAAGCTGCCTGCGTCGCACTTTTTCCGCTGCCACCGCTCGTTCTGCGTCAATTTAAACAAGATCCGCGAGATCGAACCGTGGTTTAACAACACCTATATTTTGCGTCTGAAGGATCTGGATTTTCAGGTGCCGGTGAGCCGCAGCAAGGTGAAAGAGTTCCGCCAGCTCATGCACCTGTAACAAAAAAGCCCTCTCCTGCGGGAGAGGGCTATGCGTCAGAGGATTTGACCAAGAACCTGACGCAGGTGGGCCCCCGACCCCAGCAGGCCAGGGTTATCATGCACGATCAGATAAACCGGAATGTCCTGCACGTAGCTTCTGAAGCGCCCTTTATCCTCAAACCCGCCGCGGAAGCCGGAGGCTTTAAAGAACTCCAGGAAGCGCGGCACAATACCACCTGCAATATAAACGCCTCCGAAGGTACCCAGCGTCAGCGCCAGGTTGCCGCCGAAGCGTCCCATAATCACGCAGAACAGCGACAGGGCACGACGGCAGTCAATGCAGCTGTCCGCCAGCGCGCGTTCGGTGACGTCTTTCGGCTGCAGATTTTCCGGCAGACGACCGTCCGATTTCACAATCGCCCGGTACAGGTTCACCAGCCCCGGTCCTGACAGCACGCGCTCGGCGGAGACGTGGCCGATCTCCGCGCGTAATTCTTCGAGGATAATGCCCTCTTCTTCGCTGTTTGGCGCAAAGTCCACGTGACCACCTTCACCCGGCAGGCTCACCCAGCGCTGGGCAACATGCACCAGATGTGAAACGCCCAGCCCGGTACCGGCCCCGTAAACCGCAATCGGCTTACCTTCGACCGGTTCAGCGCCGCCAAACTGGATCAGATGCTCAGGCTTCAGCATCGGGATCGCCATGGACACCGCGGTAAAGTCATTAATGATTTCAAGATGCGCAAAGCCGAGGTTTTTTTTCATCTCGGCGATGGAGAATGCCCAGGTATGGTTGGTCATGGCGACCCAGTCGCCGGTTATCGGACAGGCAATGGCGATGCAGCCATCTTCGACGCTTATCTGATGCTCCTCCAGATAGACGCGGACAACGGCCTCAAGGCTTGGATAATCGAGACCGGAATAGGTTTTCGCCCGGGAAATTTCACCGCTATTTACATCGCATAATGCAAGGCGCGCATTCGTGCCGCCCACATCGCCTACCAAAGCATACTTTGTCATTCTTCTACTGCTCCGCTAAAGTCAGAATAAATCTTTGGGACACTGTAAATTCAAGGCGTGATAACAACAACGACCGGAAGGTGAATGCCCATGGATTATCGATCTTCGTCACAGAATAACTTTACCGTTTCAGCACCTTTTGCACTATTGCCATAAGGCTTAATGTGCAAAGTAACGTAATACCGTTTTGTACAAGGAAATCATCATGCTTCACCCGCGAGCCAGAACCATGCTGTTGCTGGCAATTCCGGCGCTCATCATAGGCGTGGTTTCAAGTCTGGTCCTTATTGTCGTGATGAAAGTCGCGTCGGTGCTGCAAACACTATTATGGAACGCGCTTCCTGCAGGGCTGGGCGTCACCGCTGACTCTCCTGCCTGGATCGTTGGGATGCTGACGTTAACCGGTATTGCGGTGGGCCTGGTGATCCGTTTTAGTCCCGGCCATGCCGGCCCCGATCCGGCACTGGAACCGTTGATTGGTGCCCCGGTAGCCCCCTCGGCGTTGCCAGGGCTAATCATTGCGCTGATTATCGGTCTGGCCGGCGGCGTTAGTCTGGGACCTGAGCATCCGATTATGGCCGTGAACATTGGCCTGGCGGTTTTTCTTGGTTCACGCATTTTGCCCCGCGTTGGCGCGCTGGACTGGACCATTCTCGCCTCCGCAGGCACCATCGGGGCGCTCTTCGGCACGCCCGTTGCGGCGGCACTGATCTTTTCTCAGACGCTCAGCAGTAACAACGATGTCCCACTCTGGGACAAGCTCTTTGCCCCACTGATGGCCGCAGCCGCCGGAGCGTTGACGACCAGCCTGTTTTTCCATCCCCATTTTTCACTCTCTCTCCCCCACTACGGCCAGATGCAAATCGCCGATATTTTCAGCGGTGCCATCGTCGCCGCCATCGCCATTGCGCTGGGCATGGTGGCAGTATGGTGTCTTCCACGCCTGCACCGGCTGATGCACAGACTCAAACACCCGGTGCTGATTCTGGGGGCTGGCGGTTTGATTCTGGGTATTTTAGGTACGATCGGCGGGCCGGTGACGCTGTTTAAAGGACTGGACGAGATGCAGCAGCTGGCCTTCAGCCAGGTGTTTAGCGTCTCCGACTATCTGCTGTTTGCCGTGATCAAGCTGGCAGCGCTGGTGGTGGCGGCCGCCTGCGGTTTCCGCGGTGGACGCATCTTCCCGGCGGTCTTTGTCGGCGTCGCGCTGGGGCTGATGCTGCACGAGCATGTCGATGCCGTTCCGGCTGCGATTACCGTTTCCTGCTCGATTCTGGGGCTGGTGCTGGTGGTCACGCGCGATGCCTGGCTGAGCCTCTTCATGGCCGCCGTGGTGGTACCGGATACCACCCTCATCCCGTTACTTTGCATCGTGATGTTGCCCGCCTGGCTCCTGCTGGCGGGCAAACCGATGATGATGGCCTGGCGAAACGACAAATAATCAGGCGCTGTTGCGCGCTTCCAGCGCTTTGGTGATCGCCCCCAGCAGCGGAGGGATATCGGCTTTCGGCAGCATCACCTCAATCAGCGAGAGCCGCTCGTGGTGCGCCACTTTCTCAAGGACGTCCGCCAGCTGCTCCGCTTCACTGACCCGCCAGCACTGGGCCTGAGGATCAAGGCTCAGGGCCTGCGGGATTTGCGTCCAGTTCCATAGCGCAATGTCGTTGTAACGCTGCTCAGGCCCGTGGATCGCTCTTTCCACCGTGTACCCTTCGTTGTTCAGGACCAGAATGATGGGGTGTTGTTTATCCCGCAGCATCGAGCCAAGCTCCTGGATAGTAAGTTGCGCCGCGCCATCCCCCGTCAGGACAATCACGCGCCGGTTCGGGCAGGCCGTTTGCGCGCCAAATGCTGCCGCCAGCGTATAGCCAATCGATCCCCACAGCGGCTGGACGATAAAATTCACGTCAGCCGGCAGACGAAGGTCGATCGCGCCGAAGGCCGAGGTGCCCTGATCCGCAAGAATGATGTCTCCCGGACGAATAAACGTCTGCAACGTTTGCCAGAAATTCGCCTGCGTCAGCGAGCCATCCGGCTGCGGGTAAGCCATCGCGCTTTGAGAGGACTGCGCGGGCGTCTCGTGCACGTGCTGTTTGCACAGTTCTACCAGCGTTTCGATTGCCTGAAGCATAGGGATGCCGGTAAACCAGAGATCACCCACGCGTGAGGCATGAGGCTGAACTTCTATCGTTTGTGCCGGGGTGAGCTGATGCGTGAAGCCGGCGGTCAGGGTATCGGTAAATCGCGTGCCGATGCACAGTACGGTATCCGCCCCTTCAATCGCCTCTTTTACCGCACCGGCGCTCGCTGAACCGCTGTAGGTGCCATAAAATCCGGCGTGACGTTCGTCAAATATCCCTTTGCCCATCAGCATGGTGGCGTGTGCCATCGGCACGTCTTTGACCCATTTTTGTAGCGCATGCTTCAGGCCGTGGCGCAGGACAAGGAAATCGGCCAGCAGCGCAGTACGCTTGCTCCTGGCAAGCTTGTTTTCTGCGGCGTCCCGAAATGCTTTCAGGCAAGCACTATCGGCATGTGGAAGCCTGAGCGTGAGAGCGTTTACAGGGGGAGTGGCGGCCTTTTTTGCCACATCGGCAGGCAACATCAGATAGCCGGGGCGACGCTCCCGGAGCATTGTCGTTAACACCCGGTCGATTTCATAACAGGCGTTTTGTTCGGTCAGGATCGCCTGTGCAGCAGTGATCGGTTCGCTCATATGATAAAAATGACGAAACTCACCGTCGCCAAGCGTGTGGTGCAGCAGCTCCCCTCTTTGCTGTGATGCCGTACCCGGTGCCCCTACAATATGCAAGACCGGAACGTGCTCGGCGAAGCTGCCCGCAATGCCGTTCATGGCGCTTAACTCTCCTACGCCAAATGTCGTCAGCAGCGCGGCAAAGCCCTTACATCGGGCGTATCCGTCAGCGGCATAAGAAGCGTTTAACTCGTTGGCACAGCCCACCCAGCAGATATCCGGGCTGTCTATCACATGGTCGAGAAACTGCAGGTTATAGTCGCCCGGCACGCCAAACAGATGATCGGCTCCACAATCAGTAAGACGGTCCAGCAGGTAATCGGCGACGCAGTATGGGGTACGCATGAACAGGTATCCTTCTAATGTTGACCTCACCTTGAGTATTAAATAAGCGTGATGGCTGTCCAGAATTGGTGATAAGAAGGGCATGGAAAGAATGCTTTACAAAAAAGGCTGCGCTATGCTGCTTTTTTTCACGAAAATGTAAACGCATACACTGATTTTTCACTTCAGCGCCAGAGGTCACGAAAATGGGTTATCAGCCGGACAAAAATCGTTACAGGACAATGGAGTATCGCCGCTGCGGGCGAAGCGGACTCAGGTTGCCTGCCATCTCGCTTGGGCTGTGGCATAACTTTGGTGACACCACCCTTATCGAAAACAGCCGTCAACTTTTACAGCGTGCGTTCGATCTGGGCATTACGCATTTCGACCTTGCCAACAACTATGGCCCACCCCCCGGATCGGCCGAACGTAATTTCGGACGTATTTTGCAGGAGGATTTCCTGCCCTGGCGCGACGAGCTAATCATCTCCACCAAAGCGGGTTATACCATGTGGGAGGGGCCTTACGGCGACTGGGGGTCACGTAAATATCTGCTGGCAAGCCTCGATCAAAGCCTGAAGCGCACGGGGCTGGAGTATGTGGATATCTTCTATCATCACCGGCCAGATCCGGAAACGCCGCTGCAGGAAACCATGAAAGCGCTTGACCATGTGGTGCGTCAGGGGAAGGCTTTGTATGTCGGATTATCCAACTACCCGGCTGTTCTGGCTCGCCAGGCGATTGATATCCTTAATGACCTCGGGACGCCCTGCCTGATCCACCAGCCGAAATACTCCCTCTTTGAACGTGCGCCGGAAGCGGGGCTGCTGGACGTGTTGCAGGAAAAGGGAGTCGGCTGTATTCCCTTCTCGCCGCTGGCCGGCGGGCAACTGACCAATCGCTATCTGAACGGCATCCCCGCAGACTCACGCGCGGCAAGCGGCAGTCAGTTTCTTAAACCCGATCAGCTCACCGAAGAGAAGCTGGAGAAAGTCAGGAAGCTGAATGCCCTGGCAGAAAGCCGCGGCCAGAAGCTGTCCCAGATGGCGCTGGCCTGGGTATTACGCCATGAGGAAGTGACGTCGGTGCTGATTGGGGCAAGTAAAGCGGCTCAGATTGATGACGCCGTGGGGATGCTGGCAAACCGCCATTTCTCTGCAGAAGAGTTGGCCCGTATAGACGCGATCCTGAGCAGCTCAATATAACATCACTTTTAGCAAAAAGTGCTCTCAACCAGGAATTCGGAGTTTAGGCGATGATACGACGCTTTACCAACTCGTAAAATTGCGTTAACAGGCCCAACAAAGGCCCCGATCGTGAAGGAGAAAGAGTATGTTCAGGTCACTGATTCTTGCAGCGGTATTACTGGCTTCGGCGCCGCTGATCGCCACTGCGGGCGAAATCACCCTGTTGCCATCAGTAAAATTACAAATTGGCGATCGTGACGACTACGGCAGATACTGGGACGGCGGCTACTGGCGCGACCGTGATTACTGGCATCGTCACTATGAGTGGCGCGGCGATCGCTGGTGGAAACATGATAACGGCAGACACCGCGGCTGGTATAAAGACAGCGCCTATGAGCGCGGTTACCGTGAAGGCTGGAACGATCGTGACGACCGTCGCGGCGGCTGGGGTCGCGGCAAAGGTCATGGTCACGGCCATCATCACTAATCAAAAAGGAGCCTCCACGGCTCCTTTTTTTGTTAAAGACCCAGCGCGGTTCCCACTAACAACCACAGGTTCAGCGCAACGACCACCACCACGATGGCCCACCCGGTTCGTTTCACCAGCGTTGAGTTGACCAGCTCGCCCATCAGGGTTTTGTTGCTGGTAAAGATCAGCAGCGGCACCAGCGCCAGCGCAATACCAAAACTCAGCAGCACCTGGCTCATGACCAGAATTCGCGTTGGGTCGAGTCCCATCAGAATCACCACAAATGACGGCAGCATGGTGACGGAACGACGAACCCACAGCGGAATATGGAACCGGACAAACCCCTGCATCACCACCTGGCCTGCCAGCGTGCCCACCACCGTAGAAGAGAGACCAGCAGCCACCAGGCTAAGGCCAAATATCGTGGCGGCAGCATGGCTCAGCAACGGCTCCAGCGTGAGATAGGCCTGGTCGAGATCGGCAATACCGGTATGACCGTTAAAGTGGAAAGCTGCGGCTGCAGTAGCCATCATCGCCAGATTAACAAACCCCGCGATGGTCATGGCGATCGCCACGTCCCACTTGGTGGCGGAGTAACGTTCTTTACGCGTCCCACCGTGGAGATGCTGAGTCAGCGAGGAGTGCAGATAGATCACGTGCGGCATGATGGTCGCCCCCAGCACCCCGGCGGCCAGGAACACCGCTTCGGAGGTCGGCAGGCTTGGGATCGCCATCCCTTTACCGAGCTGCGCCAGATTCGGCTGTGAGAAGATTAGCTCAACGATATAGGCCGCCGCTACAAACAGCAGCAGACCGCCAATGACCTTCTCCAGCGGCTTTTGACCCCGACGCTGCAGCATCAGGATCAGGAACGTGGCAATCCCGGTGAGGACCGCCCCCTGCAACAGCGACACACCCAAAATCAGCTTAAAGCCGATCGCTGCGCCAATAAATTCAGCAAGGTCAGTGGCCATGGCGATGATTTCAGCCTGAACCCAGTAGAGCCAGACCGCGGGACGCGGATAATGGTCGCGAATTTGCTCCGCCAGGTTTTTGCCCGTCGCAATCCCCAGCTTTGCGGAGAGCATCTGAATCAGCATCGCCATCAGGTTTGCCCAGACGACCACCCAGAGCAGCTTATAGCCGAAGCTAGCCCCGGCCTGAATATTGGTCGCAAAGTTACCTGGATCGATATAACCAATGGCAGCGATGAACGCAGGTCCCATTAATGCGAACCGCAACTTGCGCGCTGCTCTGCCACTGCTACCCTCTACGCGACTGTTTGTCATTTCTGCCTCTGAAATATAGCCTTTGCTATGTTTAATGCTATCAAAATGAGAATGATTATCAAGATCATTTATGAAGTTTGCAGTGATTTCTCTGATAGCTTTGAACGATAGACGGGCGGGTAAGTGGGGCGATCTAACTGAAACTGAAATCGCGCATGCTTTTGTGAAGACTAGCACACAAACTTAACTTTTCACTCATTTACCTAACATAACAAAAATGTATTGTGGATCACTATTTTTGAGACTCGTCACAGGATGTAACTATAGTGTGTCCTCGATCTCGTTTTCTTTTCGCTTGTTACATAGAATGTGCACGAAAATTAAACCTGCCTCATATTTGGAGCAAATATGGACCGCGTCCTTCATTTTGTCCTGGCACTTGTTGTCGTTACTGCACTCGCATTGCTGGTCAGCACAGACCGCAAAAAAATTCGTATTCGTTATGTTGTCCAACTGCTGGTCATTGAAGTTTTACTTGCGTGGTTCTTCCTGAACTCCAACGTAGGCCTCGGCTTCGTGAAAGGCTTCTCCGAAATGTTCGAAAAACTGCTCGGATTCGCCAATGAAGGGACCAACTTTGTCTTCGGTAAAATGAACGACGAAGGTCTGGCGTTCTTCTTCCTGAAGGTTCTCTGCCCTATCGTCTTCATCTCCGCACTGATCGGTATTCTGCAGCACATCCGCGTTCTGCCGTTCGTGATTCGTGGAATTGGTTTCCTGTTATCCAAAGTGAACGGCATGGGTAAGCTGGAATCCTTCAACGCCGTCAGTTCCCTGATCCTCGGTCAGTCTGAGAACTTCATCGCGTATAAAGATATTCTCGGCAAGATGTCCCGCAACCGCATGTACACCATGGCGGCAACCGCAATGTCTACCGTTTCCATGTCTATCGTGGGCGCGTATATGACCATGCTGGAACCAAAATACGTGGTGGCTGCGCTGGTACTGAACATGTTCAGCACCTTTATCGTTCTGTCGCTGATCAACCCGTACCGCGTTGACGCCAGCGAAGAGAACATCCAGATGTCTAACCTGCACGAAGGCCAGAGCTTCTTCGAAATGCTGGGTGAATACATCCTGGCCGGTTTCAAAGTCGCGATTATCGTTGCCGCCATGCTGATCGGCTTCATTGCGCTGATTTCTGCACTGAATGCCCTGTTCGCCGCGGTGCTGGGTATCTCCTTCCAGGGTATTCTGGGCTACATCTTCTACCCTGTTGCATGGGTGATGGGTGTTCCGGCTCACGAAGCGCTGCAGGTGGGCAGTATCATGGCAACCAAACTGGTTTCTAACGAATTCGTTGCGATGATGGATCTGCAGAAAATTGCCAGCACGCTTTCTCCACGCGCGGAAGGTATTCTCTCCGTGTTCCTGGTCTCCTTCGCGAACTTCTCGTCTATCGGTATCATCGCCGGTGCGATTAAGGGTCTGAACGAAGAGCAGGGTAACGTGGTTTCTCGCTTTGGCCTGAAGCTGGTTTACGGCTCTACGCTGGTGAGCGTCCTGTCCGCATCTATCGCGGCACTGGTTCTGTAACGTTTACCGTTAAACAAAAACCGGGAGCCTGGCTCCCGGTTTTTTTATGCCCGCAATTCTTCCAGCGGTTTGGGTTTGCCTATCAGGTAACCCTGCAGGTAATCCACACCAAAGCGAAGCAGCATCTCCCGCTGGGCCGGCGTTTCGACGTATTCCGCGACGACGCACAGCGATTTCGCCTTCGCCAGATTACACATCGACTGGACGATCATTGCATCCATGTCGTCTGTACAAATGTCTTTCACAAAGCAGCCGTCAATTTTAATGATGTCCGCCTGCAGGCGTCTGAGGCGCTCGTAGTTGGCGTAGCCAGTACCAAAATCATCTATGGCGATTCGGAAACCGTAATCCCGCAGCTGCTGAATATTGTTGATACTTGTGCCTGAATTTGAAAAAGCCTGCTCCTCGGTGATCTCAATCACGACGGCCTGAGGTGCCACGCCGTACCGTTCAAACAGCGCGCAAATCTCAGTCGCCACCTCTTTTTGCATCAGCGTGAGCGGCATCAGATTGACGGAGAAACGGGCGCCAGCCTGTGTTGCAGGGTGATCGCGCAGCCACAGCAGTAATTTCTCCATAATGCACATATCAAACCGATGGCTGAGGTTGAACTGGGCAATCAGCGGAATAAAGCGGTCAGGGGTGAAGATCTCGCCCTCGCTCTCCATACGCGCCAGGATTTCGTAATACCCGCTCCCGTCCGCCTTCTGGATCGGTTGCGCGTATAAATGGAACTGCCCTGCCTCAAGGGCATGCTTAATCCGCGCCAGCATCAGGACACGCTCTGTCGTTTGTCCTGATGCCGCCTCAAGGCTATTCGTGAGCGCGAGAACGTTTTGCTCTCCGCAGGCCTGCTCTGCCAGCCAGCTCAGCTGTCCCAGCGTGTGATGAAGCTTTTCGCCGTTTTCAACCATTCCCCAGGATGCGCCAAATTCAATATCCAGCCCGGTGTTGTTCCAGAAAATCTTACGGCTGTTCAGCCGATCGACCATATGCTGGAGACGCTCGGCGGTTCCCGGCCCCAGTAATACCAGCACCAGTTCGCTTCCCGGAAGCTGGAAGAGCGTCTCATCTTTCTGCAAAAGTGGCTGTAGCGACGTGGCGATCGTACGTTTGCAGTGGACCCGCATGATAATCCCGTAGTGGCGGCTCAAAAACTCCAGGTTATCCATACGCAGAATGCACACTTTGGCATCCGGGTGAATCTCAAGATAATCTTCCAGCGCACGAATATTGGGTAAACCGGTAAGGGGATCGGTAAGCGCCCTGCCCTGCCAGCCCCGCTTCAGCCACTCGCTGCGCTGGTAAATGCGCGACATGTAAAGCAAACAGATAGCGAAAGAGATCAGCACGGAGAGGATAAAGGAGAGTGAATGGCCCGATTCGACCCCGTTAAGGAAATTGTAGTTGTAGGTCAACAGCAGCAGCGCTGAGGTGGCCCACAGCAGAGAAATCAACGCATAGGTCAGGCGGCTTATTGCCAGGGTAAAAAGAATAAAAATCAGCGGCATCAAATAGCCCGCAATGACCGGTGATTCAAAAGGACCACATAAAATGATGAGAATGGCGCCTAAAAGCATCAGCCAGACAAAAATATATAATGGATTCTTGTGATAAAACACGGGCTTCACGCTTCGCCGCCAGAAGGTGACGGCATAACGAGGATTAATTATCATTCTTAATGGGTAATAGAACATCATGGTAAAAATCAGCCCCGCGCATATCAGGCTTTGAATATCCACAACATTATAAATTACCGTTCCTTCGCCGAAATAGGTTGAGATAGTCACCGGAAAATCAAACAAATAGCCTGCCATATACATCGACAGCTTAATACCAAATGGCACAATAAAACCGAGCCAGAATATACGTAGCCCGATGTGCTTGTTAGGGATGGAGTGGCGCCAGCGCTTGCCCAGCATGAGGCGTAGCAGACCGCAGGCCGCGAACAACGCAAAGGTCTGACAGAACAGCAAAACTGAATATTGTAGCGGCGCTAAATTAATATAGAATAAATTAGTGACAGTAAAACCTAACAAAATGGGAAGAATAGCCCTGCGCCCAAATAGCAGAATTACCGCCAGCATCACGCTGAGCGGCAGCCATGCTAAATAAACGTCATGACCATTAACAATTGCGCGTGGAGAGAGATAACGGGAGACAGGTACCGCAATCAGACAAAGTGTCAGGGCAATTATAAATATCTTTACATTATTGTACGTTTTTCTATTCATTAAGCTGATGAGTATATTATCCGTCTGAATCATTGACCGGATGGATAATAGGTTTATTAATTGCACGAATCAAGTTCAAGTCTATTTATAGACACGTTTATTGATTTCGATTGAGGTGAGGTATGGGAATACCTTCTTTTTGATAACAAAAACCAGTGGCGGGCGTTACAAACAGATAAAAAAAACCCTCGTCATTTGACGAGGGTTTACAATTTTGGTGGAGCTAAGCGGGATCGAACCGCTGACCTCTTGCATGCCATGCAAGCGCTCTCCCAGCTGAGCTATAGCCCCACATGTGACTTTACTGACCGCACTCTGTTGGGTTCAGAGTTTGGTGGAGCTAAGCGGGATCGAACCGCTGACCTCTTGCATGCCATGCAAGCGCTCTCCCAGCTGAGCTATAGCCCCATCGTAAAGCTGTCATGTTGACGGGCGGCATAATATGAATTCCGCTGCGGAGTGTCAACGGCAAAATCAATGACCGCCGTTCGATCGCCGAAAAATCATGCAAATGAATCACTTTGCGAGCGTGCTCGTAATCAGGAGTTAAGCCTGTCACGTTTTCATGTAAAACGGTGCTATAAAATGAGCCGTTAATTAACCCCACTGATATTCAGGAAATTGCATGATCAAGGAACGAATGACGCCAGAAGAGTTAGCCCTGCTCACTGGCTATAGCCGACAGACCATCAATAAATGGGTACGCAAAGAGGGTTGGATTACGTCACCAAAACCTGGCGTTCAGGGCGGGAAAGCGCGACTGGTACATGTTAACGAAAAAGTCCGCGACTTTATCCGCAGCGCACGTCGGGCAAGCGAAACGTCCGATATGGCAGAAGGTACCAGCCATAACAGTTCGCTTCACACCCTACTCCTGACGCTGGCTGATGAAATGACGCCGGAAGAGCAGAAACAGATGACATCGCTGTTACTGCGGGAAGGGATCACCGGATTGTTGCAACGTTTAGGGATTCGCGATCGGGACTGATATGAAAAAATTACGCAGCAAAATGACCACGGAAGAGCTGGCGGAGAGTTTGGGCGTTGCCAGGCAAACGGTTAATCGCTGGATTCGCCAGCAGGGCTGGAAAACAGAAGGACTCAACGGCGTGAAAGGCGGTCGCGCGAGGCTCATTCATATCGATGCGCGCGTGAAGGAACATATCATGAGTCTCCCGGCGATTCGCAACCGTCAGGCGGTTTACCATCTCGCGGAGGCCACTTCCGCCTACAATGCCCCCTCTGCAAACCTGTTTCCGGGCATAATTGAGACGCTGGAGAGTATGACTGCAGCAGAGCAGAAGCGTCTGGACACCTTCCTGAAGCGCGAAGGCATTCACGGCTTTCTTAAGCGTCTGGGTATTGCAGAAGAAGAAGCATAAAAAACGGCAGGTTCCCCTGCCGTTTGTTTTCTCTGAGACGTTATTACTGCTGATTTTCTCGTTCAGCGATAAAGTCCAGAGCCTTGTTAATGCGCGCTACGCTGCGTGATTTGCCGATAGCATGAACCGTTACGTCCAGCGCCGGAGACTGACCCGCACCGGTCACCGCAACGCGCAGTGGCATACCGACTTTACCCATGCCGACTTCCAGCTCGTCCGCCGTCGCCTGAATGGCGTGATGCACATTCTCTGCGGTCCACTCGGTAATGGCAGCCAGCTTGTCACGCACCACTTCCAGCGGCTGACGCGCAACCGGGCGAAGGTGTTTCTTCGCGGCGTCCGCATCAAACGCATCAAACTCTTCATAGAAGTAGCGGCAGCTTTCAGCAATCTCTTTCAGCGTTTTGCAGCGCTCGCCGAGCAGTTTCACCAGATCCGCCAGCTCAGGGCCTGTGCGGGTATCAATATTTGCCTGCTCAATGTGCCACTGCAGATACGTCGCCACATATTCTGGCGGCATGGTATTGATGTAGTGATGGTTCAGCCACAGGAGCTTGTCGGTGTTGAACGCGCTGGCGGATTTGCTGACAGAGCTCAGAGAGAACAGTTCGATCATCTCTTCGCGGCTGAAGATCTCCTGGTCACCGTGAGCCCAGCCCAGACGCACCAGATAGTTCAGCAGCGCTTCTGGCAGATAGCCGTCGTCGCGATACTGCATCACGCTCACCGCACCGTGACGTTTAGACAGCTTTTTCCCGTCGTCGCCGTTGATCATGGAGACGTGCGCATAAACAGGCACAGGGGCGTTCAGCGCCTTCAGGATGTTGATCTGACGTGGCGTGTTGTTGATATGGTCTTCACCGCGCACAACGTGGGTAATTTCCATATCCCAGTCGTCAACCACGACGCAGAAGTTGTAGGTTGGAGAACCATCGGTACGACGGATGATCAGATCGTCGAGCTCCTGGTTGCTGAATTCGATCGGGCCACGGATCTGATCGTCAAAGATCACAGACCCCTCTTGCGGGTTAGCAAAACGCACAACGCAAGGCTCATCTGCAGCATGCTCGCTGTGGTCGTGGCGGCAGCGGCCGTCATAACGCGGCTTTTCACCGTTCGCCATCTGCTCTTCACGCAGCGCATCCAGACGCTCTTTGGAGCAGTAGCACTTATACGCCGTGCCCGCGACCAGCATCTCATCAATGACGGCGTTATAGCGGTCAAAGCGTTTGGTCTGGAAGTAGGGACCTTCATCCCATTCCAGGTTCAGCCAGTTCATCCCATCCATAATGGCTTCAATTGCTTCTGGCGTGGAGCGCTCAAGATCGGTGTCTTCAATACGCAGCACGAACTCACCTTTGTTGTGGCGTGCGAAAAGCCAGGAATAGAGAGCGGTACGTGCACCACCGACGTGCAGATAGCCTGTCGGGCTCGGCGCGAAGCGAGTTTTGATTTTCATGAAATGGCCTTACGTTATAAAGATGCCGGCAATCGGCAAATCCTGGGGAAAAAACAATGGGCAATATTCTATCACTGTGCGGCGATTCCTCAATGTTGTTCCCTGAATCGGGCCCGAGTTTGCGATTTTTGTTTAGAAATCATGCGCCACTGCCCGTTTCGCGATCGTTTTGCTTAATTTTACGACGAACGAATAAAAACTTTAGAAAATGCGTTGACTCATTTTCAACTCTCCCTATAATGCGACTCCACACAGCGGGGGTGATTAGCTCAGTTGGTAGAGCATCTCCTTTACACGGAGGGGGTCGGCGGTTCGAGCCCGTCATCACCCACCATCTACTTCGGTAGACTCGCAGTGTAGATAAGGATTGAGATTGGGCGATTAGCTCAGTTGGTAGAGCATCTCCTTTACACGGAGGGGGTCGGCGGTTCGAGCCCGTCATCGCCCACCATTCTCATCTTATCGCAGCAGTTCCGAAATGGGCGATTAGCTCAGTTGGTAGAGCATCTCCTTTACACGGAGGGGGTCGGCGGTTCGAGCCCGTCATCGCCCACCATTTCGGGTCGTTAGCTCAGTTGGTAGAGCAGTTGACTTTTAATCAATTGGTCGCAGGTTCGAATCCTGCACGACCCACCAATGTAAAAAAGCGCCCTAAAGGCGCTTTTTTGCTATCTGCGATATAAAAAATGTGAACCTGCCCCATTTTCCTCAAGCTAATCCCGTCGGTGCCGATACCTCTGTTTTATAACGCGAGGAAAAAGTATGACGACCATTCAGGCATCAACCCAATCTATTCAAACCAGCAGTGGCGGGAATGGGGCTTCTGGCGGTAACGATATCTCTGCGCAAATCACCCGCATTCTCGACAAAATCCAAAAGCTGACTCAGCAGTTAAACGAGCTGGCGAACAGTCCCGGCAGTACGGAAGATAAGAAAAAGCAGCAGGAACTGATTCAGACCCAGATCAAAGTGCTGCAGGCGCAGCTCGCCGCACTGCAGCGCCAGCAGGCCGAAGAGGCCCAGAAAAAGCAGGATCAAAAATTGGGCAAAGTGGAAGGTGTGAATAGCCCAACAGACAGTAATCAGATTGATATCTACATCTAATCTTCTGAAGCGTTAAACAGTGGATCGCGTATGCGGGCCTCGGTCAATCGCTGTGCCTGGATACGCACCACTTCCCAGATAGCCTGCGCCGCCCCCGAGAGTGAACGATTTTTTCGCCGCACCAGCATTAGCTTTCGTTCGACAACGGGCGTCAACCGCTTCACGGCAAGTCGACTTCCCTGAGGCAGGGGAAGCGCCAGGGCGGGCAACACGCTGATGCCGATCCCGGCTTCCACCATGGGAAACAGCGTTGCCGGGTGGCCAATCTCCTGCACGATCGCTGCCTTTACCCCCTGATTCATCAGCGCGGAATCAATCAGCGGGCGGCTGCCCGAGGCATAATCTTGTAAAACCAGGTTTGCGCCCTGCAGTGACTGCCACCTGACGTCAGGCAACGCGGCCAGCGGATCGTCGTCACGGCAGAGCAGCAAAAAGGGCTCCGAAAGTACGCTTTCGCACTCCAGATCGCTCACCTGGCCGGGATCGATAACAATACCAAAATCGACATCCCCCTGGCGGATGCTCTCCAGTACCCACTGCTGTGGCCGGTCATGCAGCACAAAGTCAATGTCCGGGTAGCGATGGTTCCCCTCGGCAATACACTGCGGGATAAGGTGTGCAGATATCGTCTGGCTGGCCGCGACCCGCACGGTACCCGAAAGCTGCTGCCCCAGCCTCCCCACGTCTCTGAGCGTGCTGTTCAGCTCATCCAGCAGCCGTTCAAGGCGCAGAGCAAGCTGCTGCCCGGCTTCGGTCAACACCACTTCGCGCGTGGTGCGGTCAAGCAACCGGACGCCGGTCTGATTTTCCAGTTCTTTCACGCTGTGGCTGACCGCCGACTGGCTCAGGCCAATCATCTCCCCTGCCCGGCTAAAGCTGCGGGCATTGGCGACGGTAACGAAAATGCGGAGCTGGCGTAAAGAATAATTCATCTGTTTAATTCATGAATGGATGCAATAAATCAATTTTATTTCTCAAACGGAAAAAAGCACAATAGCGACATCTGTTTTCAGGAGTCATTATGAAACTATTTCGTATTGTTGATCCGTTTACGCTCACCCTGGTCGTTACCGTTTTACTGGCCTCGTTCTTTCCCGCTCGCGGCGGGTTCGTTCCGTTCTTTGAAGGGCTGACGACGGCCGCCATCGCACTGCTGTTTTTTATGCACGGCGCGAAGCTGTCCCGTGAAGCGATTATCGCAGGGGGGAGCCACTGGCGACTGCACCTCTGGGTGATGTGCAGCACGTTCATTCTCTTCCCGATCCTCGGCGTGCTGTTTGCCTGGTGGGCACCGGTTAACGTCGACCCAGCGCTCTATACCGGTTTTCTGTATCTCTGTATTCTGCCGGCTACCGTGCAATCCGCCATTGCCTTTACCTCTCTGGCGGGAGGGAACGTTGCGGCCGCCGTCTGCTCGGCATCGGCATCCAGCCTGCTGGGGATTTTCGTCTCCCCGCTGCTGGTGGGCCTGCTGATGAACATGCACGGCGCGGAAGGTAACCTTGAGCAAGTCGGCAAAATCTGTTTGCAGCTGCTGCTGCCGTTTGTGCTGGGGCATCTCTCGCGTCCGTGGACGGGCGCATTTGTAGCAAAGCACAAGAAATGGATCTCAAAAACCGACCAGTCGTCGATCCTGCTGGTGGTCTATTCCGCCTTCAGCGAAGCGGTCGTGAACGGGATCTGGCATAAGGTGGGCGCCGGTTCGCTGCTCTTTATCGTGGTGGTCAGCCTCATCCTGCTGGCAATTGTCATTGCAGTAAACGTCTTTGTAGCACGCAAGTGCGGCTTCAACAAAGCGGATGAAATTACGATTGTGTTCTGCGGTTCGAAGAAGAGTCTGGCAAACGGTATCCCGATGGCCAACATTCTGTTCCCGACCTCGGTGATTGGAATGATGGTACTGCCGCTAATGATTTTCCATCAGATCCAGCTGATGGTCTGCGCGGTGCTGGCGCGTCGCTACAAGCGCCAGACGGAAAAACTGGCGCAGGAAGGGACCCGCGCCGCAAAGGCTTAAGGACGTTTCAGGGGCTGCACCAGCTGGGTCAGCCCCTCGGTTTTGATCAGTAACGCAATCGCCATCAGCTCGCCCAGTCGCCCTGCCGGGAATTCATCCTTACGGGCAAACCACAGCAGATACTCCTCCGGCAAATCAATCAGCCTGCGGCCCTTGTATTTACCGAACGGCATCTCCGTATTGGCGATCTCAACGAGCTGCTCTTTCTCCACGTTACTCTCCTAACAGACGCATCATTTCTGCTTCGTCGATAACCTCAATGCCGAGCTCCTGGGCTTTCGCCAGCTTCGAACCGGCGGCCTCCCCGGCGATCACCAGGTCGGTTTTCTTCGACACGCTGCCCGCCACTTTGGCTCCCAGCGCCACCAGACGTGCCTTTGCATCATCACGGGATAGCTGGCTCAGGCTGCCGGTCAGCACTACCGTTTTACCGGCGAACGGGCTGTCGATCTCTTCGGCGTTGACGACGACCGGCGCAGGCCATTTGATGCCCTCTGCCAGCAGTTGGCCGATGACCTCACGGTTGCTCTCTTCAGCAAAGAAGTTAAAGACGTGCGTGGCGACGACGATGCCGACATCCGGAACTTTCTGTAGCTCCTCAATGCTTGCCTTTTCCAGCGCCTCCAGCGTACCAAAGTACGCCGCCAGCCCTGCTGCCGTCGCTTCACCCACTTCACGAATGCCGAGCGCATAAAGGAAACGGGCGAAGGTGGTCTCTTTTGCCGCTTCCAGCGCGTTAACAACGTTCTGGGCTGACTTTGGCCCCATGCGGTCCAGACCGGAAAGTTCTTCTGTCCTAAGCTTAAAGAGATCTGCGGGTGTATGAACATATTCTTTTTCTACTAACTGCTCGATGATTTTGTCGCCCATACCATCTACGTCCATTGCCCGACGGGAGACAAAATGCTTCAGTGATTCCTTACGCTGCGCCCTACAGATTAAGCCACCAGTACATCGAGCAACAGCTTCGCCTTCCACTCGTTCAATCAAGGAATGACATACTGGGCAAGTTTTAGGGAAAATGAATAAAGGCGCATCGTCAGTCCGCATAGACTCAACCACCCCAACGATTTGAGGGATGACATCCCCTGCACGACGGACGATTACGTGATCATTTCTTCTTAGACCAAGGCGCTCTATTTCATCAGCATTGTGTAAAGTCGCATTTTGGACAACAACTCCTGCTACTTGTACTGGCTCTAAACGAGCTACCGGTGTTACAGCACCAGTTCTGCCAACCTGATACTCAACATCTCTTAATCTGGTGATTTGTTCTTGAGCAGGAAATTTGAAGGCAGTTGCCCACCTCGGAGCCTTAGCGACAAATCCCAGTTTTTCCTGTAGGTTAAGAGAGTTTACCTTCACAACTAAACCATCAATATCAAAACCTAATGTTGATCTCTCTGCTTCTATATTTTTATAGAATTCAATCACTTTATAAGGGCCATTACATAATTTAGTCGCTTTACTTATTGGCAAGCCCCAACTGTGCAATTGTTCCAACCGTTCAATATGTGTGTCAGCCATATTTGCATCCTCAACAAGGCCTGTGCCATAGCATTTGAATGTAAGAGGTCTGGTCGCAGTCACACTTGAATCAAGTTGCCTTAAGGATCCAGCAGCTGCATTTCGAGGGTTTGCAAAAACTTTCCCCCCCTTTCGCCGGGCGTTTTCATTCATCGCCTCGAAGTCTGATTGGTTAATGAAAACTTCACCTCGTATCTCTATACGCTTTGGAATTCCTTTACCATGTAGTTTTAAAGGTATGCATCTGATTGTTCGAATATTATTCGTAATATCTTCTCCGAGGGCACCATCTCCCCTAGTTGCCGCATGCTTTAAAATCCCATCCTCGTATAAAATATTAACCGCCAGTCCATCAAACTTGAGCTCACAGCAGTAAACTATTGACTCAGTTGTTTTCAGGCGATCCTGCACGCGCTTGTTAAACGCGAGAAAGCTCTCTTCATCGAAGACGTTATCCAGCGACAGCATCGGTACTTCATGACGCACCTGGCTGAAAGCGCCCAGCGGCTCAGCGCCGACGCGCTGGGTGGGGGAATCCGGTG
This sequence comes from Enterobacter sp. FB, assembly GCF_000805795.1. Lineage (NCBI taxonomy): Bacteria > Pseudomonadati > Pseudomonadota > Gammaproteobacteria > Enterobacterales > Enterobacteriaceae > Enterobacter > Enterobacter sp. FB. The sequence goes on from NZ_JSZC01000013.1 coordinate 2,529,242, forward strand.
TAATAAGTTCAGGATGCTGCGCCTCTAATTCGCGCAGCTCGCGCATCAGGCGGTCATACTCCGCATCCGGGACTTCCGGCGCGTCCATAACATGATAGAGATATTCATGATGGCGAAGCGTGGTTCGCAGTTCAGTGAGTTGTTGTTCGATTGAGTCCATATCACACCATCAATGAGAAAAAACCCCCGACATGCGGGGGTTGAGGAGGAGTTGAAGATAATGCGTCGGTTACGCGTTGGCTTCCTTAACTTCGCGGATGCGGTCCTGATACTCACGCAGCTTCTGCGGGGTCATCATGCGACGCTGATCGTCGAGCACCACACCACCCACTTCGTCAGCGATGTGCTGAGCGGATTGCAGCATCAGCTTAAAGTTTTGCAGTTCGTCGCCGTAGGACGGCACCTGCATAAAGATAGTGACACCCGGCGTCACGAAATCGCCCGTCATTTCTGGGTCGAATGTGCCAGGGTTAACCATATTGGCCAGGCTGAATAGCGCCGGGCCGCTACCGTCCGGGCTCAGGTGACGATGGAAGATATTCATATCACCAAACTTGAAGCCGGCCTGTTGAATACTGTTCAGCAGTACGTCACCGTTCAGATGGCTGCCGTGATGGGCGGCCACGTTCATGATGATCACCGCTTCTTTACGCTGCGTTTTTTCAACAACCGGCTCTGGCTCTACAACGGGCTCAGGCTCAACGTGCGGGGCAGGAGCGGGCTGCGGCGCAGGTTGAACATGAACAGGCTGCTGCGGTTGATGTACCGGTTGCGCAGGCTGCTGTTGCACAGGCTGCTGCACGGGTTGTTGTTGAACCGGCTGTGGCGCAGCAGGCTGCTGATACACAGGCTGTTGCGGCGGCTGGCGCACCGGTTCTTCCACAGGCTGTGGCGCTGGCTGGCGCGGCTGTGCAGAAGCATACGGCGGTTGATACTGGTGCTGCGAAGGACGAGGTGCTTCATGCTCCCCATGGCCTACGCCGGGCGCAGTATTGACCCGATGAACACGAACTTCACCCACGCCGTCATCGTCGCTTCCATCGATGTCATCTTCACTGTCATCGTCGTCACGACTGGACTTCATGCGCTTCAGTGGGCGATCGCGAAACATCGAGGAACGCTCTTTACGGCTGGTCCAGAAACCATGTACCAGTAAAGCGATTATGGCGATCGCGCCAACAATGATTAATATCAGACGCAAATCCTGCATCATTATATTCTCTGTTGTTCTAACACCTTGCCACCACGGCAAACATTTACTCACTAAGAGTATTTGCCGTTTACGTCAAGTGCAAGTGTGTGCAGAGCATTCACAGCATAAAGATGAAGGAAATCGTGCTTTTTGCTGGTTTTTCGAACATTTCCGAACTGGTCATTGGTCCGTAAGTGGATAATATAGGCGGGCAATTCCACTGGTTGTGTAAAAAGGAGTACAGCCTGGCTATGGTTTCAACATCTTCTTCTCCCCCGCGCAGCGGCGTCTGGTATTTTTCTCAGGGCTGGAAACTGGTCTCTCTGCCGGGTATTCGACGCTTCGTCATTCTGCCGCTGTTGATCAACATTATTCTGATGGGCGGCGCGTTCTGGTGGCTGTTCACAAAACTGGAAAGCTGGATCCCATCGCTGATGAGCTACGTGCCGGACTGGCTGCAGTGGCTTAACTACCTGCTCTGGCCGGTGGCGGTGATCTCCGTTTTGCTGGTATTTGGCTACTTCTTCTCGACGATTGCCAACTGGATAGCCGCGCCGTTTAACGGTTTGCTGGCGGAACAGCTGGAAGCGCGCCTTACCGACGCAACACCGCCGGACACGGGCATCCTGGGGATCATGAAAGACCTCCCTCGCATTATGAAGCGTGAATGGCAGAAGTTTGCCTGGTACCTGCCCCGCGCGGTTGTGCTGCTTATCCTCTATTTTGTGCCCGGCATTGGCCAGACGGTGGCACCGGTGCTGTGGTTCCTGTTCAGCGCCTGGATGCTAGCCATCCAGTACTGCGACTATCCGTTCGATAACCACAAGGTGCCGTTTAAAGAGATGCGCACCGCCCTGCGCAGCCAGAAGATCGCCAATATGCAGTTTGGCGCGCTGACCAGCCTGTTCACTATGATTCCGTTCCTGAATCTGTTCATCATGCCGGTTGCCGTTTGCGGCGCGACCGCCATGTGGGTCGACTGCTACCGTGCTAAGCACGCGTTATGGAAATAATGCAAAAATGTGTAAAGCAGGGGTGGCTTATGCCGCCCCTTATTCCATACTGATCCCCATTATTTCCTTGCAGTATATAGATATGCGAATTCCTTACTTCCCCCTACCTGCTTAGCAGGTATGCTGGGTCGGTATCCCAATTTCATACAGTTAAGGACAGGCCATGAGTAAGATTTATGAAGACAACTCGCTGACTATCGGTCATACGCCCCTGGTTCGACTGAACCGTATCGGTAATGGACGCATCCTGGCGAAGGTCGAATCACGTAACCCGAGCTTCAGCGTAAAATGCCGTATCGGTGCAAACATGATTTGGGATGCTGAAAAACGTGGCGTACTGAAGCCGGGCGTTGAGCTGGTGGAACCGACCAGCGGCAATACTGGGATCGCTCTGGCCTATGTTGCTGCCGCGCGCGGCTACAAGCTGACGCTGACCATGCCTGAAACCATGAGCATCGAGCGTCGTAAGCTGCTTAAAGCGCTGGGCGCGAACCTGGTGCTGACCGAAGGCGCGAAGGGCATGAAGGGTGCCATTCAGAAAGCCGAAGAGATTGTGGCCAGCGATCCGGCGAAATACCTGCTGCTGCAGCAATTCAGCAACCCGGCTAACCCGGAAATTCACGAGAAGACTACCGGCCCGGAAATCTGGGAAGATACCGACGGCCAGGTTGACGTCTTTATCTCCGGCGTAGGTACCGGCGGCACGCTGACCGGCGTGTCACGCTATATTAAAGGCACCAAAGGTAAAAAAGAGCTGATCACCGTTGCCGTTGAGCCGACTGATTCACCGGTTATCACCCAGGCCCTGGCGGGGGAAGAGCTCAAACCCGGCCCGCACAAAATTCAGGGGATTGGCGCAGGCTTCATTCCGGGCAACCTGGATCTGAAACTGATTGATAAAGTAGTCACTATCACGAACGAAGAAGCCATCTCTACCGCGCGCCGCCTGATGGATGAAGAAGGTATTCTGGCAGGTATCTCTTCCGGTGCGGCCGTTGCGGCAGCGCTTAAACTTCAGGAAGATGAGGCCTTTACCAATAAGAATATTGTGGTTATCCTTCCTTCCTCGGGTGAGCGTTACTTGAGCACCGCACTGTTTGCCGATCTGTTCACTGAAAAAGAGCTGCAACAGTAGTGCCACTATGTTAATAACGCGTAAAAAAGCACCTTTTCAGGTGCTTTTTTGTGGCCTGCTTCAAACTTTTGCCCCTCCTGGCATTGCTTCACCCCGTTGGGTCTGGTATTTAAACCAGCAATTATTTTGATGCGTGAAATTAATCAGCGAACGAAATAGCCTTGCTGAATCGATTTTATGATTTGGTTCAAGTCTTGCTTTCGCTGCATAATGTTTAATGACGATCGAAACGTCAGCGCTAACAATACAGGCTAAAGTTCAGTCGCCAGGCTAGACTTTAGTTCCACAACACTAAACCTATAAGTTGGGGAAATACAATGTTCCAGCAAGAAGTTACCATTACCGCTCCGAACGGTCTGCACACCCGCCCTGCTGCTCAGTTTGTTAAAGAAGCGAAAGGCTTCACTTCTGAAATCACTGTGACTTCCAACGGCAAAAGCGCCAGCGCAAAAAGCCTGTTCAAACTGCAGACTCTGGGCCTGACTCAGGGCACCGTAGTCACCATCTCTGCGGAAGGTGAAGACGAGCAGAAAGCAGTTGAGCATCTGGTAAAACTGATGGCTGAGCTCGAGTAAGTTTCCGGGTTCTTTTAAATATCAGTCACAAGTAAGGTAGGGTTATGATTTCAGGCATTTTAGCATCCCCGGGTATCGCTTTCGGCAAAGCACTGCTGCTGAAAGAAGACGAGATCGTCATCGACCGGAAAAAAATTTCTGCCGACAAGGTTGATCAGGAAGTTGAACGTTTTCTGAGCGGTCGTGCCAAGGCATCTGCGCAACTGGAAGCAATCAAAACTAAAGCTGGCGAAACTTTCGGTGAAGAAAAAGAAGCCATCTTCGAAGGGCACATCATGCTGCTCGAAGATGAGGAGCTGGAGCAGGAAATCATAGCCCTGATTAAAGATAAAGGCATGACGGCCGACGCGGCTGCGCATGAAGTTATCGAAGGTCAGGCAACTGCCCTGGAAGAACTGGATGATGAATACCTGAAAGAGCGTGCGGCTGACGTACGTGACATCGGTAAGCGCCTGCTGCGCAACATCCTGGGTCTGGCCATTATCGACCTGAGCGCGATTCAGGATGAAGTGATCCTGGTTGCCGCTGACCTCACCCCATCTGAAACCGCACAGCTGAACCTGAAAAAGGTCCTCGGTTTCATCACCGATGCGGGCGGCCGTACCTCCCACACCTCTATCATGGCGCGTTCTCTGGAACTGCCTGCCATCGTGGGTACCGGTAGCGTCACCTCTCAGGTGAAAAACGGCGATTATCTGATTCTGGATGCCGTAAACAATCTGGTTTACGTCAACCCAACTAACGAAGAGATCGAAAAACTGCGCGCGGTTCAGGAGCAGGTTGCGACTGAAAAAGCGGAACTCGCTAAGCTGAAAGACCTGCCAGCCATCACTCTGGACGGCCATCAGGTAGAAGTGTGCGCAAACATCGGTACCGTCCGCGACGTTGATGGCGCTGAGCGCAACGGTGCGGAAGGTGTTGGTCTCTATCGTACAGAATTCCTGTTCATGGACCGCGACGCGCTGCCAACGGAAGAAGAGCAGTTTGCTGCGTATAAAGCCGTTGCTGAAGCCTGTGGCTCTCAGGCGGTTATCGTCCGTACCATGGACATCGGTGGCGACAAAGAGCTGCCGTACATGAACTTCCCGAAAGAAGAGAACCCGTTCCTGGGCTGGCGTGCCGTGCGTATTGCGATGGATCGTAAAGAGATCCTGCGTGACCAGGTTCGCGCAATCCTGCGTGCCTCTGCGTTCGGTAAGCTGCGCATCATGTTCCCGATGATCATCTCTGTTGAAGAAGTGCGTGCACTGAAGAAAGAGATCGAAATCTACAAGCAGGAACTGCGCGACGAAGGTAAAGCATTTGACGAGTCAATCGAGATCGGCGTGATGGTGGAAACACCTGCGGCGGCGACCATTGCGCGTCATTTAGCCAAAGAAGTTGATTTCTTTAGTATCGGCACCAATGATTTAACGCAGTACACCCTGGCAGTTGACCGTGGTAATGATATGATTTCACATCTCTACCAGCCAATGTCACCGTCCGTACTGAACTTGATCAAGCAAGTTATTGATGCTTCTCATGCAGAAGGTAAATGGACTGGCATGTGTGGTGAGCTTGCAGGCGACGAACGTGCTACACTTCTGTTGCTGGGTATGGGTCTGGACGAATTCTCTATGAGCGCCATTTCCATCCCGCGCATTAAGAAGATTATCCGTAACACGAACTTCGAAGATGCGAAGGTGTTAGCAGAGCAGGCTCTTGCTCAACCGACAACGGACGAGTTAATGACGCTGGTTAACAAGTTCATTGAAGAAAAAACAATCTGCTAATCCACGAGATGCGGCCCAAATTACTGCTTAGGAGAAGATCATGGGTTTGTTCGATAAACTGAAATCTCTGGTTTCTGATGATAAGAAAGACTCCGGAACTATTGAGATTGTTGCTCCGCTCTCCGGCGAGATCGTCAACATCGAAGACGTGCCGGATGTAGTGTTTGCTGAGAAAATCGTTGGTGATGGCATTGCTATCAAACCAACTGGCAACAAAATGGTTGCTCCAGTTGACGGCACCATCGGTAAAATTTTTGAAACCAACCATGCGTTCTCTATCGAATCTGATAGCGGTATCGAACTGTTCGTTCACTTCGGTATCGACACCGTTGAACTGAAAGGCGAAGGCTTCAAACGTATCGCGGAAGAAGGCCAGCGTGTGAAAGTTGGCGACCCGGTGATTGAATTCGATCTGCCACTGCTGGAAGAAAAAGCCAAGTCTACCCTGACGCCGGTTGTTATCTCCAACATGGACGAAATCAAAGAACTGATCAAACTGTCTGGCAGCGTCACCGTGGGTGAAACCCCGGTTATCCGCATCAAGAAGTAATTCTTGCCGCACAGAAAAATGGCGCCTTCGGGCGCCATTTTTGTTTATGCCGGGAGGATAAGCTCGTCGTAGCCTTTCGACTGGGTATACAGCATCACGTCAGTCACCCGATCGCCGGCCATGCGAATGGCATCGGCAACGGTTTTCCCCTCAACAATGCCGCTCACCAGCTCTGAACAGAACAGGTCGCCCGTCCCTTTCAGATCGGTCTCTACGCGCGGATGCGCGCTGACAGTGACGCCCTCGCGTGAAACCAGCACCACGTGGATGTTTTGCGGATCGTCGGCAACCGGCGCACTGGTGATCGCCACCCATTTCAGGCTGTCGGAGAGCAGTCCCTGTGCCGCCGCGATGGCGCTTTCCGGCGTGCGGCACGGCTTGCCGCTTAACACTTCCAGCTCGTAGACATTGGGCGTGATCCCCTGCGCCAGCGGCAGCAGGTGCTCCCGATACGCTTCGGGGATCTCAGGCTTCACGTACATCCCGCTGTCAATATCGCCGATAACCGGATCGACCAGCACCAGCAGGTCAGGATGCTGCGCTTTGACCGCTTTCAGCCACTGCGCCAGCAGGACGATCTGGCTGGCGCTGCCCATATAGCCGGTGGTGACCGCCTTAAGCTCGCGCAGGATTTCGCGCTCTTCCAGCGCCTTCAGGTAGCCGCTGAACCACTCGTCGGGGATCACGCCGCCGTAGAAGGTGTCATAGTGTGGCGTGTTGCTGAACAGTACCGTCGGCACGGCGGTAACGTTCAGCCTGTGGGTACGAATATTCGGTACCGCAATGCTGTTCCCCACGCTGCCGTACACCACCTGAGACTGCACCGCGACAATATCGGTTTGCTGCGCCCGGGTATTATCCCGGAATAGAATCATCTCCATGACGCTTAAATCCCCGCCCCCTGCGAATAACTCTCTTCTCCAAAGACGCCGGTAGAGAGATAGCGATCGCCGCGATCGCAAATAATCGCCACCACTACTGCACCCGGGTTTGCCTGCGCCACCCGAATCGCACCCGCTACCGCGCCGCCCGAGCTGACGCCACAGAAGATACCTTCGCGCACGGCCAGCTCACGCATGGTATTTTCCGCCTCGCGCTGGTGAAGATCCAGCACCTGGTCCACAAGCTGTGCATTAAAAATGCCCGGCATATACTCCGCAGGCCAGCGGCGAATGCCCGGAATGCTGCTCCCCTCTTCCGGCTGCAGGCCAACGACGGTGACGGTTTTCGCCTGCTCGCGCAGAAAACGGGATACGCCGGTAATGGTTCCCGTGGTGCCCATGCTGGAGACAAAATGGGTAATGCGCCCGTCGGTTTGCTGCCAGATTTCCGGGCCGGTGGTGGTGTAGTGCGCGTAAGGGTTGTCCGGGTTGTTAAACTGATCGAGCAGTTTACCTTCGCCGCGCTCGGCCATTTCTAACGCCAGGTCGCGCGCGCCTTCCATCCCCTGCTCTTTGGTCACCAGAATCAGCTCGGCTCCGTAGGCACGCATCGCGGCGCGACGCTCCTGACTCATATTGTCCGGCATCAGCAGCTTCATGCGATAGCCTTTCAGCGCCGCAATCATCGCCAGGGCGATACCGGTGTTGCCGCTGGTGGCTTCAATCAGCACGTCGCCCGGCTTAATCTCGCCGCGCTTTTCAGCCTGGACGATCATCGACAGTGCGGCCCGATCTTTCACCGACCCCGCCGGGTTATTGCCTTCGAGTTTGACCCAGATTTCGCTGCCGTTATCCGGCCCCATGCGCTGAAGTTTGACCAGAGGGGTATTGCCGATGGTGTGTTCGAGTGTATTCACGATTTTTACTCAATAAAAAAGCCGGGTTGCGCGCAGCGATCCCGGCCTACAAGACGCAGTTTTAGCTGTAGGCCCGGTCAGCGCAGCGCCACCGGGCGATAAACATCCTAATAACCTATCAGGCTGACTCCGCCAGAGCAATATCCTCGCGCGTCTCGATGCGTTCCTTGCCGTGATAAATACGGGCATGCTGAAGACCGACAAACAGTCGCTCTCCCCGATGCGGCGGGACGTCGTCGCGCATGACCACGGTCAGCGGCTCGGTGTACCAGCCCAGCGGCTGAACCACCAGTTGGGTGTAATGCCCTTTAGGGCTCGCTTCCAGCACCTGTACCGGCAGCGGTGAGTCCAGGCTGGTTCGTCGGCTCACGTCCACTTCCCACGGACGCAGGAACAGATCGACCTGGCCCTGATGCGCGGAGGTATAGCCCAGCGGCCAGCGGTGCGCGCCAACGTGGAACTGACCACCGCGAATGGTGCCCTGCAGGCGGTTCACCTCGCCCATAAACTCCAGCACGAAGCGGGTCGCCGGTTCACGCCAGAGCTGCTCCGGCTCGTCAACCTGCTCAATGTTGCCCTGACTCATGACCACCACGCGATCCGCGACTTCCATCGCCTCTTCCTGGTCGTGGGTCACGAAGACGCTGGTGAATTTCAGCTCTTCATGAAGCTGACGCAGCCAGCGGCGCAGCTCTTTACGCACCTGCGCATCCAGCGCGCCGAAGGGTTCATCCAGCAGCAGAATTTGCGGTTCAACGGCCAGCGCGCGCGCCAGCGCCACGCGCTGTTTCTGCCCGCCGGACAGCTGGGCCGGGAAACGGTCCGCCAGATGCGCCAGCTGCACCATCTCCAGCAGTTTGGTCACTTTCGCCTTAATGGTTGCCGCATCCGGGCGCTCACGACGCGGCAGCACGGTCAGGCCAAACGCAATGTTGTCGAACACGGTCATGTGGCGGAACAGCGCGTAATGCTGAAACACAAAGCCCACCTTACGATCGCGGGCGTGCAGGCGGCTCACGTCGGTGCCGTGGAAGCGGATGTGCCCGCTGGTCTGGTGCTCAAGCCCGGCGATAATGCGCAACAGCGTGGTTTTGCCCGAGCCAGACGGCCCCAGCAGCGCCACCATTTGTCCGGAAGGGATATCCAGCGAGATATCATTCAGCACCTGGGTGCGACCAAAAGACTTCTTAATATTGGCAATCTCAATGCTCATGATTTCCCTCCTGATGCTGACGTTTTTCCTGATTTTCTAAACGCCACTGCACAACACTCTTCAAAAACAGGGTCAAAATCGCCATCAGCGTCAGCAACGCTGCGGCAGTAAAGGCGCCGATGGTGTTGTAGTCCTGCTGCAGGAGTTCAATCTGCAGCGGCAGCGACAGCGTTTCACCGCGAATGGAGCCGGAAACAACGGAAACGGCACCGAACTCACCAATCGCGCGGGCGTTGGTCAATACCACGCCGTAAAGCAGCGCCCAGCGGATGTTCGGCAGGGTCACGCGGCGGAACATCTGCCAGCCCGACGCACCCAGCAGCACCGCCGCTTCGTCTTCGTTGCTCCCCTGGCTTAACATCACCGGCACCAGCTCGCGCACCACAAACGGACAGGTCACGAAGATGGTCACCAGCACCATGCCCGGCCAGGCGAACATGATCTGCAGGTTATGCGCATCCAGCCAGCCGCCCAGCGGGCCGTTGGAGCCGTAGAAGAGCAGATACACCAGGCCCGCCACCACCGGCGACACGGCGAAGGGAATATCCAGCAGGGTCAGCAGCAGCTGACGTCCCGGGAAATTAAAGCGCGTCACCAGCCACGCCAGCAGGGTACCGAACACCAGGTTCACCGGGACGGTGATCAGGGCAATCAGCACGGTCAGCCAGATGGCGTGCAGCATATCCGGGTTCGCCAGGTTTTCCAGCGCGGGCATCAGGCCCTTGCTGAACGCCTGAACGAAGATATAAATCGTCGGCACGACGAGAATGAGGGCGGAAACCAGCACGCCCGCCCCAATCAGAAACCATTTACCCCAGTTGATGCGGGGCGCATCGTATCGCTTCAATTGCGTAACTTCCGCCATCAGTGACCTACCACACGTCGACCAAAGCGACTTTGCAGAGTGTTAATCGAGTACAGCAGCAGCAGCGAGGCCGCGAGGATCACCGAAGCGATCGCGCTCGCCGCCGGATAATCAAACTCCTGCAGGCGAATGAAAATCATCAGCGAGGTCACTTCCGTTTTCCAGGCGATGTTCCCGGCGATAAAAATCACCGCACCGAACTCGCCGAGGCTGCGGGTAAACGACAGCGCGACGCCCGCCATCAGCGCCGGAGACAGCTCCGGCAGCACCACTTTGCGGAAGCTCTGCCAGCGCGTGGCGCCCAGCGTTTCCGCCGCTTCTTCGTATTCCGGACCTAACTCTTCCAGCACCGGCTGCACGGTACGCACCACAAACGGGATGCTGGTAAAGGCCATCGCCACCGCGATACCAAGCCAGGTGTAGGTCACCTTGATGTCAAATTTCGCCAGCCACTCGCCGTACAGCCCGTTCACGGAGAAGAGCGACGCGAGGGTTAAGCCCGCGACCGCCGTCGGCAGCGCAAACGGCAGATCCATCAGGGCGTCAAGCAGCGTGCGGCCCGGGAAGCGATAGCGGGTCAAAATCCACGCCATCAGCAGGCCAAACACGCCGTTAAAAATGGAGGCGACAAACGCCGACAGCAGCGTCACCTTATAGGCCGCCACCACCTGCGGGTTGGTGATCACGTCCCAGTACTGCGCCCAGCTCATCTGCGCAAGCTGCATCACCAGCGCGCTGAGCGGCAACAGCAGAATCAGGCAGACGAACAGCAGGCTGGTCCCGAGGCTTAAGGTAAAGCCCGGCAGCACGCGTTTGGTCGAGACTGCAAACATTACTTATGCCCCGCCGCCAGCAGTTTGTCTAACTCACCGCCGCTGGCAAAATGCGTTTTCATCACGTCTGGCCAGGAGCCAAAATGGTCTTCCACGCGGAACAGCGCGGTCTGCGGGAACTTATCTTTCAGCTTGTTCATCACGTCCGGGTTGTTCACGCGGTAGTAGTAATCGGTAATGATGGTCTGCGCCTGAGGGCTGTACAGGTAATTGAGATAGGCTTTTGCCGCTTTCTCGGTACCGTTCGCCTGCACGTTTTTATCCACCCATGCGACCGGGAACTCGGCCAGAATGTTGGTTTTCGGGATAACCACCTCAAAGCCCTGCGCTTCATACTGCTTGCGGATGTTGTTCACTTCCGATTCAAAGCTGATCAGCACATCGCCCAGGCCGCGCTCTGCGAAGGTCGTGGTCGCCCCGCGGCCGCCGGTATCAAACACTTCGACGTTTTTCAGGAACTGGGTCATGAACTGCTCGGTTTTGGCTTTATCGTTACCGTCAGCCTTGTCCGCCGCGCCCCACGCCGCTAAATAGGTGTAACGCGCGTTACCGGAGGTTTTTGGGTTCGGGAAAATCAGCTTCACGTCGGAACGCACCAGGTCGCTCCAGTCGTGGATATTCTTCGGATTGCCCTTGCGCACCAGGAAACCCATGGTGGAGTAGAACGGCGAGCTGTTGTTCGGCAGACGGCTCTGCCAGTCCGCCGGGATGAGCTTGCCTTTGTCGTGCAGGATCTGCACGTCAGTCACCTGGTTGTAGGTCACGACGTCCGCTTTCAGTCCCTGAAGAATGGCCAGCGCCTGCTTGGACGAACCGGCGTGAGACTGCTTGATGGTCAGCTTGTCGCCGTTATTGTCTTTCGCCCACTGCTGTTCGAACGGGGGGTTAAGGGCGGCAAACAGCTCGCGGGAGACGTCATACGAACTGTTCAACAGTTCAGTCGCCTGCGCCTGTGCCACCAGCAGTAAACCTGCCAGCGCCAGAGTTCCTTTTTTCAGTACAATAACGGCCATTGCGCACCCTTATAAATGTGATGACTATCTTATAGTCATAATATTTATAACGGTGATGAAAGCAGTAACGGTTTTATATACCGTTTGGTGATTTAGAAGCAGAAAAGGGAATAAGGGGGCGGGGAAAATTGCCGGGTGGCGCTAAAGCTTACCCGGCCTACGTATGGAAAGCGGTTTTACAGCGCCAGCAGACGCTCGACGGACGGCGCGAAGTAGTAGCCGCCGGTCACCGGTTTGGTGAAGCGCAGCATGGCGTCGCGCTTGCCGTCGGTATCGCCGAACATGCTCAGCAGCTGCTGTTCAATGTTATGCAGGCGCGCGCAGTAGGCGCAGAAGTAGAGGCCGTGCGTACCGCTTGCGGTACCGTACGGCAGACTCTGGCGGACAATCTTCAGCCCTTTGCCGTCTTCTTTGAGGTCAACGCGGGTCAGGTGCGAGGTGACCGGACGGTCATCGCCGTCGATCTCTTCGTTAGCTTCTTTGGTGCGGCCAATCATCATCTCCTGGTCATGCACGCTCATGCGGTTAAGCTGCTTGAGGTTATGCTCCCAGCGCTGCACGAACACGTAGCTTCCGCCCGCGTCCACGCCGTCTTTGATTACCGCGACTTCACGACGCGTCTCTTCACCCGCCGGGTTTTCGGTTCCGTCGACAAAGCCGCTCAGATCGCGCTCTTCTACCCAGCGGAAACCGTGAACTTCTTCCTGCACCTCGATGCTGTCGCCAAAGGCCGCCACCGCCGCCTGCGCAACCGAGAAGTTCACGTCGTGACGCAGAGAAAGGATATGGATCAGCACGTCGTACTGGGTCGCAGGTGCAAGGCCTTTGCCGTAAGGAATGAAGTCCTTCAGCTCTTCTGCCCCTTCACCGCCGCTCAGCTGACGCCAGACGTTATTACCAAATGCAACAACGGCGCCGAGGTGGGCTTCCGGGAATTTGGCCTGGAAGGTCGCCAGTTTATCAATAAACGCTTTGCTGGCCGCACGCAGGGCATCCACGTCCCCTTTGACATTGGCTTCAATCCAAATCGCCGCGCGGCAATGTTCTGGCAAAATGCCACTCTGAACCTGAGACATCGCTCCTCCTGAAATAAAGATGCCACGTCAGCGTGGCATTGATGGCGGCTATTATACCCGGATTTCAGCGAGGCGGTTTGTTCAGGCGCAAATTACTGCTTCCAGAGTATTTTGCTCACCTTCCAGCTCTTCAGGGTGTCGTCAGACGGCATCAACCCTTCCGGGCCGCTCCAGGTGCCGGTAAAAACATAGCTGATGTGCTGGCTGCCTTCCGCCTTACACTCCACCGCCACTTCATCGTCGGATGGCACGCTGGTGCAGTTGCCAAAGGCCTGCTTATAAAGATCGCTAAACGGCGTCCCGACCTTCACGCCGCTGGCGGTCGGAATATCTTCATCCATCACCGCGATCCGGTTTACCGTGCCTTTGTCACCGTTGATCGCCAGCGCCAGCTTGTCGCCCTTCAGCGCCTCGTAATAGCGCACTATATTGCCATTCTCTGTTTTCATGCCGCTGCGCAGGCGGTAGTCACTGCTGAGCGCATCCTGAATAGCATTCTGATCCAGCGCCGTCGCGGCGGTAATTTTCCCCACGCCCTGCTCGGTCACTTCCGTTGATGAGCCAAACCAGTTCCACGGATACGCAGCAGACCAGTTAATGGAGGAGAGCGTCGAACAGCCGGTCAATGCCAGCGGAAGAGCGCATAAAACTAAACGCAGCGATTTCATTGAAACGTCCTTACGTGTTAAATCAACGCTTGTTGGAGTGCGACATCGGCAAAAAGTGCCGGATTAATCATCCTGAGGCACAAAACAGGCGCGAAGACGTGGGTTGGTCAGCAGCCACATCAGCGCCACGATATCGGCAACCACCAGCGCAACGCCGATGCCCGTCAGCGGTTCACCGTACCACCAGAGTACCGGCTGCCAGAAGAGCAGCGCAATTTGGGCAAGGATCAGCAGCCCGCGAAGCGCGCGCCACAAGCGCGGGATTACGTGCCGCCGACCGCTGCACAAGAAAGCCACCACCGCCGGTACGCCCGGCAGCAAGCCGAGCCAGAAGGCATCGTGATCGGGATAAAAGAGCGTCAGCAGCGTGTCGCCCTGCCCGCGCGACGCGGCGGCCATTACAAACAGCACCCAGGTGCGGGCCTGAAGCAGCAGAACGCACCAGAATAAAAAGGGCAGCCTGACGCGACCCTGCGCGTCATAATCTGCCGGATGAATCTCAGTACTCTTCATCTTCGATGAGACGCTTTCCTAAATTCAGCACGTCAGCGTGTACGTAGCCCAGGCGTTCATACATGCCCAGCACCACGTCGTTATCTTCCCGCACCATGATCTGGATTTTCGGACAGCCGCGGGCGATCAGCTTCTTCTCGAGCCGGTTGAGCAGCGCATTGGCAATACCGCGACCACGGTATTCCGGATGAACGCCCAGATAATAGGCCGAGCCGCGATGGCCGTCATAACCGCCCATCACCGTCCCCACAACCTCGCCATTGACTTCCGCAACCAGAAACAGACTGACGTCGTGATTCACCTTACGTTCGATATCCATTTCCGGATCGTTCCACGGACGCAGCAGATCGCAGCGCTCCCAAAGGGTGATCACCTCTTCGAAATCTTCCTGGCGAAAAACGCGTATCTCCATGGTATTAACCGCCTTTTCGGGTTTAAAAACAGTGATTATGGCGCGAACCACGCCTTTAGCCAATAACCGGGGAAAATCTCGCCAAAATTTGGCATAATGTCACTTTGTCACGTATTGAAATGAAAAGTAAAACAATTCTCAATAAGGACTGTCGTAACGCTAAACGCGATACGATATAACACCAGGACCCCTTTTTTTAGTATTCAGGCCGCATGAGCACATTCAAACCATTAAAAGCACTCACATCGCGTCGTCAGGTTCTCAAAGCGGGGCTGGCGGCCTTAACGTTAACGGGCATCGCAAAGCAGGCTCAGGCAAAAGACGAGAGCACGCTTAAAACCAGTAACGGACACAGCAAACCGAAAACCAAAAAGCCGGGCGCAAAGCGCCTGGTGATGCTCGACCCGGGCCACGGCGGTATTGATACCGGCGCCATCGGCAAAAACGGGTCGAAAGAAAAACACGTCGTGCTGGCGATTGCAAAAAATGTGCGGGCGATTTTACGCAGCAACGGCATTGACGCGCGTCTGACGCGCTCTGGCGACACCTTTATTCCGCTGTACGATCGCGTAGAAATCGCCCACCAGCACGGGGCGGATCTGTTTATGTCGATTCACGCGGACGGCTTTACCAACCCGTCTGCCGCCGGTGCCTCGGTGTTTGCGCTGTCCAACCGCGGCGCCAGTAGCGCCATGGCAAAATACCTCTCCGACCGCGAAAACCGGGCGGATGAAGTCGCCGGGAAAAAAGCCACCGACAAAGACCACCTGCTACAGCAGGTGCTGTTCGACCTCGTGCAGACGGATACGATCAAAAACAGCCTGACGCTCGGCTCGCACATCCTGAAGAAGATTAAGCCAGTGCATCGCCTGCACAGCAGGAGCACCGAACAGGCGGCGTTTGTGGTGTTGAAATCACCGTCTATCCCGTCCGTGCTGGTGGAAACCTCGTTCATTACCAACCCGGAAGAGGAGCGACTCCTCGGCACTACGGCGTTTCGTCAGAAGATCGCCAACGCCATCGCCTCCGGCATTATCAGTTACTTCAACTGGTTTGATAACCAAAAAGCGCACTCCAGGAAACGCTGATGAAACCCAATGCTCAACTGGTCAAAACCTTCCTGCTGCAGTTACAGGATGAGATTTGCCAGAAACTGGCCGCCGCTGACGGCGGAGAATTTCAGGAAGACAACTGGCAGCGCGAAGCCGGCGGCGGCGGGCGTAGCCGCGTGCTGCGTAACGGCGGCATCTTCGAACAGGCGGGCGTGAATTTTTCCCACGTTCATGGCGACGCGATGCCCGCGTCTGCGACGGCACACCGTCCTGAACTTGCGGGCCGCAGCTTCGAAGCGATGGGCGTTTCGCTGGTGGTGCATCCGCACAATCCGTTTGTGCCGACCAGCCACGCCAACGTGCGCTTTTTCATTGCGGAAAAAGCGGGGGCCGATCCGGTCTGGTGGTTTGGCGGCGGTTTCGACATGACGCCCTACTACGGCTTCGAAGAGGATGCCGTGCACTGGCACACCACCGCGCGGGATCTTTGCCTGCCGTTTGGCGAAGACATTTACCCGAAATTTAAAAAGTGGTGCGATGACTACTTTTACCTGAAGCACCGCGACGAGCAGCGCGGCATCGGCGGGCTGTTCTTTGACGATCTCAACACGCCTGATTTTGATACCGCATTCAGCTTTATGCGCGCGGTGGGCGAAGGCTATACCGACGCGTACCTGCCCATCGTCGAACGCCGTAAAGACACCAGCTATGGCGTGCGCGAGCGCGAGTTCCAGCTCTACCGTCGCGGGCGCTACGTGGAGTTCAACCTGGTATGGGATCGCGGGACGCTGTTTGGCCTGCAGACCGGCGGGCGCACGGAGTCGATTCTGATGTCGATGCCGCCGCTGGTGCGCTGGGAGTACTGCTACGAGCCAAAAGAAGGCAGCCCGGAGGCTGCCTTGAGTGAGTTCCTTAAAGTACGCGACTGGGTTTAACTGCCGGATGGCGCTGCGCTTATCCGGCCTGCTCAACCTGTAGGTCGGGTAAGCGAACGCGCCACCCGACTCACAATGCTTACAGCGGCTGCGTCTGCGCCTCAACCACCGCCAGCGCCACCATATTCACGATACGGCGCACGGAGGCAATCGGCGTTAACACATGCACCGGTTTCGCCACGCCCATCAGCACCGGTCCTACGGTCACCCCTTCAGAGCTGGAGACGCGCAGCAGGTTATAGCTGATACGCGCCGCTTCCACATTCGGCATAATCAGGATGTTCGCCGATCCCTTCAGCGGGCTGTCAGGCATACGTTCGTTGCGGATGCTCTCTACCAGCGCGGCATCACCGTGCATTTCCCCGTCAATCATCAGCTCCGGCGCGCGCTCGCGCACCAGCGCCAGCGTCTCACGCATTTTGCACGCCGCCGCGGATTTAGACGAACCAAAGTTCGAGTGCGACAGCAGCGCCACCTTCGGCTCGATACCGAAGCGGCGCACGGTCTCGGCGGCCATCACGGTGATCTCCGCCAGCTCGTCCGGGCTCGGATCGTCGTTAACATAGGTGTCAGCGATAAAGGTGTTCCCGCTCGGCAGCAGCAGGGCGTTCATCGCCCCGGCGGTATGGACGCCGTCGCGATAGCCGAAGATCTCCTGCACCACGCTAAAGTGCTCGTGGTAGTCGCCGATGGTGCCGCAGATCAGCGCATCCGCCTCGCCGCGATGGACCATGATCGCGCCGATCACCGTCGTGTTGCTGATGACGGCTTTCTGCGCCTGCTCCTGGGTGATCCCCCGGCGTTTCATGATCGCGTAGTATTCGCTCCAGTACTCTTTGAAGCGCGGATCGGATTCGTTGTTGACGATCTCGAAGTCGACGCCCGGCTTAATCTGCAGGCCCAGCTTCTGGATACGCATTTCAATCACGCTCGGACGACCAATCAGGATTGGTTTCGCCAGGCCTAAGGTGATCAGCTCCTGGGTGGCGTGCAGCACGCGCGCCTCTTCCCCTTCCGCCAGCACCACGCGCTTCGCGTCGGCGCGCGCCTGAGAGAAGATCGGCTTCATGAACAGGTTCGTTTTATAGACAAACTCGGTGAGCTTATCGACGTAAGCGTCGAAGTCTTCAATCGGACGCGTCGCCACGCCGGAATCCATCGCCGCTTTTGCCACCGCAGGGGCAATTTTGACAATAAGGCGCGGGTCGAACGGTTTTGGAATGATGTAGTCCGGGCCAAAGCTCAGATCCTGATCGCCATAGGCTGAGGCAACCACTTCACTCTGCTCGGCGTGGGCCAGCTCCGCAATGGCGTGCACCGCGGCCAGCTTCATCTCTTCGTTGATCGCCGTCGCGCCGACGTCCAGCGCGCCGCGGAAGATGAACGGGAAGCAGAGCACGTTGTTCACCTGGTTCGGGTAGTCGGAACGCCCGGTGCAGATAATGGCGTCTTCACGCACCGCTTTCGCCAGCGGCGGCAGAATTTCCGGCTCAGGGTTCGCCAGGGCCAGGATCATCGGCGCGCGCGCCATCTTCTTCACCATCTCCTGGGTCAGCACTTTCGGACCCGAGCAGCCCAGGAAGATATCCGCGCCGTCGATCACGTCCTCAAGCGTGCGCTTGCCGTCGTCTTCTACCGCATACGCGGCTTTGGTTTCCGCCATGTTCGGCTCGCGATCTTTGTAAATCACGCCCTTGGAGTCGCAGACCACAATGTTGTGTTTCTGCATACCCAGCGCCACCAGCAGGTTCATACAGGCGATGGCCGCGGCGCCAGCGCCGGAGACCACCATGCGCACGTCGGAGAGATTTTTCTCCACCACGCGCAGGCCGTTGAGAATGGCGGCGGTGCTGATAATGGCCGTACCGTGCTGGTCGTCATGGAACACGGGAATGTTCATACGCTCGCGCAGCTTCTGCTCGATATAGAAACATTCCGGCGCTTTGATGTCTTCCAGGTTGATCCCACCGAAGGTCGGCTCCAGCGCGGCCACCACGTTGATGAATTTGTCAGGATCGAGCTCGTCCACCTCGATATCAAACACGTCGATACCGGCGAATTTCTTGAACAGCACCCCCTTGCCTTCCATCACCGGCTTACCGGCCAGCGCGCCGATGTTACCGAGACCCAGTACCGCCGTGCCGTTAGAGATCACGGCAACAAGGTTGCCGCGAGCGGTGTATTTATAGGCCGCCAGCGGATCTTTTTCGATCTCCAGACACGGGGCCGCCACGCCCGGCGAGTAGGCCAGCGCCAGATCGCGCTGTGTCGCCAGCGGCTTGGTTGGGGAGACCTGAATTTTGCCCGGGACAGGGAACTCGTGAAAATCGAGGGCACTCTGTTTCAACTGCTCATCCATCTTATTTTTCCTTTCACGTATCGGTCAAAAGGGTGACGAAAACGATCCGGTTGCACACCCTGGTGTGCCGCCTAGTATCGCCTCTGGCCGCCTCCTAAACTTTGAAGGCTGCCAAACTCTCACCATCACACATTAAAAATTGTTATCAATTTATAACAGCCATGTTACCCGTCTCAAAAGCAATGCCTCCCCCGTCTGCTATGCTTTTTTGTTAAGTCCATCATGATTTTCTCAGAAGTGTGAACTAACGCACTCAGCTAACGCTTTTATTTCCAAGGAGTAATCATTTATGAACCAGCTAGACGGCATCAAACAATTCACCACGGTGGTGGCAGACAGCGGCGATATCGAGTCGATTCGCCACTATCAGCCGGAGGATGCGACCACCAATCCTTCGCTACTGCTCAAGGCAGCCGGGCTTACCCATTTTAGTCATCTGATTGATGACGCCATTGCCTACGGTAAACAGCGCGGGAAGACGCAGGAGCAGCAGGTCGCCGAAGCCAGCGACAAGCTGGCAGTTAATTTTGGTGCGGAAATTCTTAAAAGCATTCCGGGGCGCGTCTCGACCGAAGTTGACGCACGCCTTTCGTTCGATAAAGAAAAGAGCATCAACAAGGCTCGCCGCCTGGTGGAACTCTACCGGGAGCAGGGGATCGATAAATCACGCATTCTGATCAAGCTGGCGTCGACGTGGGAAGGCATCCGCGCGGCAGAGGTGCTGGAAAAAGAGGGAATTCACTGCAACCTGACGCTGCTGTTCTCCTTTGCCCAGGCGCGCGCCTGTGCCGAAGCGGGCGTGTTCCTGGTGTCACCGTTTGTTGGCCGCATCTACGACTGGTACCAGGCGAAACAGCCGATGGATCCGTACGTGGTGGATGAGGACCCGGGCGTGAAATCGGTGCGCAATATCTACGACTACTACAAACAGCATCGCTACGAAACCATCGTGATGGGGGCCAGCTTCCGCCGTACCGAGCAGATCCTCGCCCTGGCGGGCTGCGACCGCCTGACCATCTCCCCTAACCTGCTCCAGGAGCTACAGGACAAAGAAGAGACGGTCATCCGCAAGCTGATCCCCACCTCTACCGTTCTGCCAAAACCGAAAGCCATGACCGAAGCCGAATTCCGCTGGGAGCACAATCAGGACGCCATGGCCGTGGAAAAACTGGCGGAAGGTATCCGCCTGTTCGCTGTCGACCAGCGCAAACTTGAAGATCTTCTCGCTGCCAAACTTTAACCTTGCCACGGAGTGAACTATGTCCCGTAAAGAGCTCGCCAATGCCATCCGCGCCCTCAGCATGGATGCCGTGCAGAAAGCCAATTCTGGCCATCCCGGCGCACCGATGGGCATGGCCGATATTGCCGAAGTGCTGTGGAACGACTTCCTGAAGCACAACCCTAACGATCCCACCTGGTACGATCGTGACCGCTTTATTCTCTCCAACGGCCACGCCTCGATGCTGCTTTACAGCCTGCTGCACCTGTCCGGTTACGATCTGCCGCTTGAGGAGCTGAAAAACTTCCGCCAGCTGCACTCCAAAACCCCGGGGCACCCGGAGATTGGCTATACGCCGGGCGTGGAAACCACCACCGGGCCGCTCGGTCAGGGGCTGGCAAATGCGGTCGGGCTGGCGATTGCCGAGCGTACGCTGGCGGCACAGTTCAACCAGCCGGACCACGAGATTGTCGATCACTACACCTACGTGTTTATGGGTGACGGCTGCCTGATGGAGGGGATTTCCCATGAGGTCTGCTCCCTGGCGGGCACCCTGGGGCTCGGCAAGCTGATTGGCTTCTACGATCACAACGGCATCTCCATCGACGGTGAAACCGAGGGCTGGTTTACCGACGACACGGCAAAACGCTTCGAGGCCTACCACTGGCACGTGGTGCACGAGATCGACGGCCACGATCCTGAGGCGGTGAAAAAAGCGATTCAGGAAGCGCAGAGCGTGAAGGACAAACCGTCCCTGATTATCTGCCGCACGGTTATCGGCTTCGGCTCACCGAACAAGGCGGGTAAAGAAGAGGCGCACGGCGCGGCGCTGGGTGACGAAGAAGTGGCGCTGACCCGGCAGAAGCTGGGCTGGAAGTACCCGCCGTTTGAAATCCCGAAAGAGATCTACCGGGCGTGGGATGCCCGTGAAGACGGTGAGAAAGCCCAGCAGGCCTGGAACGAGAAATTTGCCGCCTACAAAAAAGCGTACCCGGAACTGGCCGCCGAGTTTTCCCGGCGCATGAGCGGCGGTCTGCCGGAGGACTGGGACGATAAAACCCAGGCGCTGATTGAAAACCTGCAGTCCAACCCGGCAAAAATCGCCACCCGTAAGGCGTCGCAAAACACCCTGAATGCGATTGGCCCTCTCCTTCCTGAGCTGCTGGGCGGCTCAGCGGACCTGGCACCGAGTAACCTGACCATCTGGTCGGGCTCGAAATCGCTGAAGGAGGATATTGCCGGGAACTATATCCACTACGGCGTGCGCGAGTTCGGGATGACCGCGATCGCCAACGGCATCGCCCACCACGGCGGCTTCGTACCCTACACCGCCACCTTCCTGATGTTCGTCGAGTACGCCCGTAACGCGGCGCGCATGGCAGCGCTGATGAAGGCGCGGCAGATTATGGTCTATACCCACGACTCCATCGGTCTGGGAGAAGACGGCCCCACCCACCAGGCGGTGGAACAGCTGGCGAGCCTGCGTTTAACGCCCAACTTCAGCACCTGGCGCCCCTGCGATCAGGTCGAAGCGGCAGTGGGCTGGAAGCTGGCGGTAGAACGCCATAACGGCCCGACGGCGTTGATCCTGTCACGCCAGAACCTGACGCAGATTGAGCGCACGCCGGAGCAGGTGAAAAACATTGCCCGCGGGGGCTATATCCTGAAAGACAGCGGCGGCAAGCCGGACGTGATCCTGATTGCGACCGGTTCCGAGGTGGAAATCACGGTGAAAGCGGCGGAAAAACTGACCGCCGAAGGCCACGCGGTGCGCGTGGTGTCCCTGCCCTCAACGGATATCTTTGACGCCCAGGACGAGGCGTACCGGGAATCGGTGCTGCCCTCTAACGTCGCGGCGCGCGTGGCGGTGGAGGCCGGTATTGCCGACTACTGGTACAAGTATGTCGGGCTCAAAGGAGCGATTGTGGGCATGCGGGGCTACGGCGAGTCCGCCCCTGCCGACAAGCTGTTCCCGTACTTCGGCTTTACCGTTGAGAACGTGGTAGAGAAGGCGCTGAGCGTGATTTAGTGCGGTCTGCGTTGCCGGGTGGCGGCTACGCCTTACCCGGCCTACAAAACCACCAAACCGTAGACCGGGTAAGCGACAGCGCCACCCGGCAAAAAGCTACCGGGTGATCCACAGCGTGGGCCAGGCGTCTGGCCCATTCCAGTTATCACAGCTGGGTTCCTCGGCATAGCGCACCAGGCGGAAACGCTGGCCGTCAAACCGCCAGCGCGTCTGGATCCCACAATCCCCCATACCGCGCCCCAGCGAGAGCGTGGTCAGCTCGCGCGTCTTTTCATCAAAGCTGGCGTTCATCAGCTCGATTTCGCTGCTGTCGCTTGACGGCGTAAACGGCAGACGCAGCCTCACGCTGCGGGCAGAGAACGGTTTTTTACGTGACACCAGCCACGCCAGATCGACCGTGTTATAGGCCCCCGCCTCGCAGCTAACGATCAGCAGCGCTTTGTCATCGGTTAACGCGGTGACGCGCACTTCGCGACGGTTAGGATCCAGCGAACACTGGCTGCTGTTCATCCTGCCGGTACCATAATCCAGCAGATCGTTCAGTTCGGCATGGGAAAGCGGCGTTGGGGTAGGATTAACGATCGCCACCTTTTTCAGGGCAGGTGCGGGCGGCACGCTTAACGGCGGATCGTCACCTTTCTTGATCCACGCGGTTTCGCTGCCAACGCGCTTTTGCTGGGCATCAATGAACAGCAGCGCGGCTTTCAGACCGGCCAGTGAAATCACCTGCTTACCGCCTCGCAGAGTCAGGGCTTTTCCTTCCTGGATGTTTTTCAGAAAGGCGGTGATGGTGGCCGCATCGTCCGTTTTCAGATGCCAGGGGGTGAGCTGCCAGCGCTGTTTGTCGAGCTTCAGGGGAACATTATCCAGCAGCAGCCGCGGGGCAATATCCGGCTCTTTCACGGAGGGGGTATCAAGACCGCCGAGATCGATACGCAGCGTGGCATCCGTTTTCGCCCCGGCGCTCCGGGTGAGCGTCATGACCAGACCGCGGTGTTCGCCCGTGTTGCGGGCAAGGCAAAAGTTCTGGTTATTGCAGGTCACCTGCCAGTCAGAGAAGGCTTGCTGCGCGGGTGCAGCCCGCACCTGCGGCGCGAGGAGCACACAAAACAGGGAAAATAAAAAGACGCTGTAGCGCATGAATGACACAATCCCGGAACGAAAACGCATAACAGGGCAGTATCTTCGTGTTCCCGCCGGGGTTGCTCAATCGGATTTATCAGATATACCTGAAAAACAGGCTATATCCGTTCGAAAGGGGTGTTCATCAGCCCGGTTGTCTGTAAATACTGCAGCAATATCACCGCTTTACCATCCCTGATTTCGCCTGAACGCACCATCTCCAGCGCTCGGGCAAAAGGAAGCTCCAGCACGTCGATATCTTCATCCTCTACGCCACCGCCCCGGTGCGTGCGCTGTGCGTCGCTGTATTCAGCAATGAAGAAATGGACAATTTCCGTCACGCCGCCCGGGGACATGTACAGCTCGAAGACCTTTTTGACCTCGCCCACTTCAAAGCCGGTCTCTTCGACGGCCTCTTTGCGGATGCAGACTTCCGGCTCATCGTCATCGAGCAGGCCCGCGCAGGTTTCAAT
Source organism: Enterobacter sp. FB (assembly GCF_000805795.1). NCBI lineage: Bacteria > Pseudomonadati > Pseudomonadota > Gammaproteobacteria > Enterobacterales > Enterobacteriaceae > Enterobacter > Enterobacter sp. FB. Next base: position 2,553,059 of record NZ_JSZC01000013.1, read on the forward strand.
CAGACGTCCGTCAGGATTGCCATTGACCCATGTTGCCACCCTGAACTGACGGATCAGCACCACGCTCTGCTTTTCACGGTTATAGAGCAGAATGGTTGCTCCGTTACCACGGTCATAGACCTCGCGCTTGTGGCGGATCACTTCACCGTTGTTACGTGTAAGATCATAGGTGATGTTACGCAGGACAAAGTAGTTTTCAGAGAGAATTTTGTCTTTGATAACGTCAATTTTCAGGGTCATACGGGCTCCACGGCACAATGAGTCGTCCTATACTACGCCGTGAATCCCGCTTTGTCGTCCGCCGGATTAATGATGTTGTGGTACATCCACTCCCAGCCAGTCGAGTATCCCCTGCGCGGCATGACGCCCTTCCGCCATCGCGGTGACGACCAGATCCGCGCCGCGTACCGCATCGCCCCCGGCGAAGATCTGCGGGTTGGTTGTTTGATAACGGTAGCGGCTCTCGACCGAGGCCACGATCCGCCCCCAGTCATCCGTTTCGACACCCTGCGCCTGCAGCCACGGCATCGCGTGCGGATTAAAGCCAAACGCCATGATGACTGCATCCGCGGCCATCACAAACTCGCTGCCCGCCACCGGAACGGGCCGACGACGCCCCTGCGCATCCGGCTCACCGAGCGCGGTACGCAGCATCCGGATACCGTTGACCTTACCGTTCGGATCCAGCGTCAGCTCAACCGGCTGGACGTTAAACTCAAATGACGCCCCCTCTTCTCTGGCGTTCTGCACCTCTTTCTTCGAGCCCGGCATGTTGGCCTCATCCCGACGATAGGCGCAGGTGACCGTCGCCGCGCCGTGACGTAACGCCGTGCGGACGCAGTCCATCGCGGTATCGCCTCCGCCCAGCACCACCACGTTCAGGCCACGGGTGTCGATGAACGGCTCGCTGGCCGTCGCCTCCAGCCCCATAACATGCCGCGTGTTGCCCACCAGGAAAGGCAGCGCGTCGTAGACCCCTGGCGCATCCTCGTTCGGGATACCCGCCTTCATCGAACGATAGGTACCCACGCCAATAAACAGGGCGTCGTAATCGCTCTTGAGCTGCGACATCGACACGTCCTGGCCCACCTCGCAGCTCAGCTCGAAGCGGATCCCCATCGCGGTAAAGATCTCTCTGCGCCGCGCGAGCAGCGATTTATCGAGCTTAAATGCCGGGATGCCAAAGGTCAGCAAACCGCCGATCTCCGGATGCCGGTCATAGACCGTCACGCTCACGCCGCGGCGCGCCAGCACGTCGGCGCACGCCAGCCCGGCGGGCCCCGCGCCGACAATCGCGACACGTTTACCTGACGGCGTGACGGCGGACATATCCGGCCGCCAGCCCATCGCCAGCGCCCGATCGGAGATGTAGCGCTCGATGTTGCCGATCGTCACGGCCCCCGCCGCGTCACGAAGCGTGCAGGCTCCCTCGCATAACCGGTCCTGCGGGCAGACGCGACCGGTAATTTCAGGTAAACAGTTGGTCTGATGAGAAAGCTCGGCCGCGCCGGTGATATCCCCCGCGTTGAGGCGCTCAATCCACTGCGGGATGTGGTTGTGCAGCGGGCAGGTCCATTCGCAAATGCTGTGCTCTCCGCACTTCAGGCAGCGCGACACCTCGCGGGCGGCCTGTTCGGCCCGGAACGGCAGGTAAATTTCGTTAAAATGGCCCACGCGCTCTGCGCCAGCCAGCTTGTCGGGCTCGCCGCGGGGCGGGGTCGTTTGCATCTGCTGCAGTTTGGTACGCGGCGCGTCCACGCTGACGGCCTCGGCACCATGCCAGGGCTGTGCCTCCAGGCAGGCCGTGCGCTGTCGGCGCGATTTCGCCAGGTTTTCCAGCGCGGCGGGCGTCGCCAGGGAGAGGGCATCCGCCGGGCAATTTTCGATACAGGCCGGGCCGTGTGGACGCGTCAGACAGAGATCGCATTTATTCGCCGAGGCCTTCACGCTGCCATTGTCGAGCGGAGTGACGATAATCTCCATCGTGCCAAACGGGCAGGCCACCGCGCAGGCCTTACAGCCGATGCATTTTTGTTGATTCACCTGTACGCTGTCATCGCATTTGCTGATGGCGCCGTTCGGGCAGCTTTGCGCGCAGGGTGCATTTTCGCAATGATGACAGGTCACGGGGTGGCTCTTCTCGCCGGATCTCAGGACCGTGATACGGGGATGAAAATGGCGCTCGCTCAGGGCATGCTGCTCATCGTTGTGCGCCATCACGCAGGCGACTTCGCAGGCGCGACACCCAATGCACTGCTGGCTGTTAGCCATAATAAAACGATTCATAACCACACCTGTTTTTGGTTCAATAACCTTTCTCTTTATAAGAGTATGGTATTTACGCATCACGGTGCGTTCGGGCAATGTTCAAATGCCTGAAGCGCCCAATTATTTCCAGTGAACCTGTGGCAGATCAATTTTATTCAGAGAGCCGTTCTGTGACCGTTAAACGACCCGTTTCCGGAAGCCTTGCCTGGGCTTTCTTTTCGATCATTGCCCTATCCGTACTCAGCAGCACCGTCGCGTTGCTGACGCTGGCCAGCAGCCAGCGCGATGCCGAAGCCATCAACATCGCTGGCTCACTGCGCATGCAGAGCTATCGTCTGGGCTACGAGATGCAGCGAAACAGCCCTTCCCTTGCGGCACATCGCGAGAGCTGGCAACAGACGCTCGGCGCGCCTGCCCTGCAGAAGCTGGATCGCTGGTACGTCCCGGACAATGTGAAAGCACGCTATCAGCAACTGCATGTGGCCTGGCAGGAGATGGATGCGCATATCGCCCGCGGCGACAGCGCGTGGTATCAACGCAATATTGAGGATTTTGTGGGCCGCATTGATGCCTTTGTGCTCGCCCTCCAGCACTACACCGAACATAAAATTCAAACGGTCACCCTGCTCTCGCTGGCTGGCGCACTCGGGATCCTGCTGCTGACGCTGTTTACCCTGCGACGCATCCGTCGTCAGGTGGTGCTGCCGCTGAATAACCTGGTGGCGGCCAGCGAACGCATTGAGCGCGGCGAGTTTGCCACCCCTGCGCCGGATAGCGCCCTGCCGAACGAGCTGGGCCAGCTTTCGCGCGCCTTTAACCACATGTCGGCCGAGCTTGATACACTCTACCGTTCGCTCGAAGCCTCGGTTGCGGAAAAGACGCGGCACCTGCACGAAGCCCACCAGCAGCTCGACATGCTGTTCAAGTGCTCGCAGGCGCTCAATACCGGCCAGATTGACAGCCACTGTTTCCGGCATATCCTGCAGATTGTCCATGACTATACGCAGATGAATTATCTGGAACTGCGCACCAGCGACGACTGGCGGCTATGCGAAGGGACGGAGGCTGAGGGTATCCCTCTGCAAAACCTGCCGGTACTGATGCAGGACACGCTCTACGGCGAGCTGCGCTGGCAAAGCGAGGCGGACAGCGTCCCCCTTCCGCTGATGAGAAGCGTGGCGACCATGCTCGGGCGCGGGCTGTACTTTAACCAGGCGCAAAAGCATTACCAGCAGCTGCTGCTGATGGAAGAGCGCGCCACTATTGCCCGCGAGCTGCACGATTCGCTGGCGCAGGTGCTGTCGTATCTGCGCATTCAGCTTGCGCTGCTCAAACGCGCCGTGCCGGAAGAAAATACCCAAGCGCAGGCCATTATCACCGACTTCTCCCGCGAGCTGAACAATGCCTGGCAGCAGCTGCGCGAGCTGCTGACTACCTTCCGCCTGACGTTGAACCACGCGAATTTACCCGCGGCGCTGCAGGAGTCACTCGATGTCCTGCAGAGCCAGACGCAGGCGAAACTGCATCTCGACTGCCGCCTCTCCTCGCTGGCGCTCGACGCGCAAAAGCAGGTGCACCTGTTACAGATCGTGCGTGAGGCGGTGTTGAACGCCATTAAGCACGCGCAGGCCAGCGAGATCACCGTGAGCTGCGTGACCGCAGCGGACGGTACGCACAGCGTCAGCATTCGCGACAACGGCATCGGGATTGGCGAGGCCAGCGAGCCGCCGGGACATTACGGTCTGAACATTATGCGCGAACGCGCGCAACGGCTTGGAGGAGTGCTGCACTTTTCACAGCCGCAAAACGGCGGCACGCTGGTCAGCGTGACGTTTCCGGCGCCCACGCCGTTAACGGGTAAATAACGGTAAAGAGGGAAGCGCAGGGAAAAGCGCATGATAATTTACACTATCTCCTTTATTTCTCCACGTTTGACCTGGGCCTTACCGCTAAAGTTATGCGGGCAATAAACAATAATGACGTGTAGCAAAACGAGGTCACACTTTCATGGCGAATTTTTTCATCGATCGCCCCATTTTTGCCTGGGTGCTTGCCATCCTGTTGTGTCTGACAGGTGTCCTGGCGATTACGTCACTTCCCGTTGAGCAATACCCCGACCTGGCACCGCCGAACGTGCGCGTCACCGCAAACTACCCCGGCGCATCGGCACAGACGCTGGAAAATACCGTGACGCAGGTTATCGAGCAGAACATGACGGGTCTGGATAACCTGATGTACATGTCCTCACAAAGCAGCGCCACGGGACAGGCGACGGTCACCCTGAGCTTTAAGGCGGGCACCGACCCAGACGAAGCGGTGCAGCAGGTCCAAAACCAGCTGCAGTCGGCGATGCGCAAGCTGCCCCAGGCGGTGCAAAACCAGGGCGTGACCGTGCGTAAAACCGGCGATACCAACATATTGACCATCGCGTTTGTCTCGACAGATGGCTCGATGGATAAACAGGACATCGCGGACTACGTCGCCAGTAATATTCAGGATCCCATCAGCCGTATCAACGGCGTCGGGGATATCGACGCCTACGGCTCACAGTACTCCATGCGTATCTGGCTCGATCCCAACAAGCTGAACAGCTACCAGATGACGGCAACCGACGTGACGGATGCCATTAAAGCCCAGAACGCCCAGATTGCCGTGGGGCAACTGGGGGGAACGCCTTCCGTTGATAAGCAAGCCCTGAACGCCACCATTAATTCGCAATCCCTGCTGCAGACGCCGGACCAGTTCCGCAATATCACCCTGCGCGTGAATCAGGACGGGTCGGAAGTGCGTCTCGGCGATGTCGCCGCGGTGGAAATGGGGGCGGAGAAATACGACTACCTGAGCCGCTTTAACGGCAAGCAGGCCTCCGGTCTGGGGATTAAGCTGGCCTCCGGCGCGAACGAAATGGCGACGGCAAAACTGGTGTTAGACCGTCTGGACGAGCTGTCGCAGTATTTCCCGCACGGGCTGGAGTACAAAGTCGCCTATGAAACCACCTCCTTCGTTAAAGCCTCCATTGAGGACGTGGTGAAGACTCTGCTCGAAGCCATCGCGCTGGTGTTCCTGGTCATGTACCTGTTCCTGCAAAACTTCCGCGCGACGCTGATCCCCACCATTGCCGTCCCCGTGGTGCTGCTGGGGACCTTTGCGGTGCTTTACGCGTTCGGGTACAGCATTAATACCCTGACGATGTTTGCGATGGTGCTGGCGATCGGCCTTCTGGTGGATGATGCCATCGTGGTGGTTGAAAACGTCGAGCGCATCATGAGCGAAGAAGGGCTCTCTCCGCGCCAGGCGACGCGCAAGTCCATGGGGCAAATTCAGGGGGCGCTGGTCGGGATTGCGATGGTGCTGTCGGCCGTCTTTATCCCGATGGCCTTCTTTGGCGGCACCACCGGGGCGATTTATCGCCAGTTCTCGATCACCATCGTCTCGGCGATGGTGCTCTCCGTGCTGGTCGCGCTGATCCTCACCCCCGCGCTGTGCGCCACCATTCTGAAACCGCTGCACAAAGGGGAGCATCACGGGCAGAAAGGGTTCTTCGGCTGGTTTAACCGGATGTTCAACCGCAACGCCGCGCGCTATGAATCTGCCGTGGGTCGCGTACTGCACCGCAGCCTGCGCTGGATGATGATTTACGTTGTGCTGCTGGGCGGGATGGTGTGGCTGTTCCTGCACCTGCCCACCTCGTTCCTGCCGATGGAAGACCGGGGGATGTTCACCACCTCGGTGCAGCTTCCGAGCGGCGCAACGCAGCAGCAGACGCTGAAAGTGGTGCAGAAAGTGGAACAGTATTTCTTCACCAAAGAGAAAGATAACGTTGTCTCGGTCTTCTCCACCGTCGGTTCCGGCCCGGGCGGAAACGGGCAGAACGTTGCCCGCATGTTTGTCCGCCTGAAGGACTGGGACGAACGCGATACCCGGACGGGCACCTCGTTTGCCATCATTGAACGTGCGACAAAAGCCTTTGCGCACATCAAAGAAGCGCGCGTCTTTGCCAGCAGCCCACCGGCGATAAGCGGCCTGGGCAGTTCAGCCGGGTTTGATATGGAGCTGCAGGATCACGCCGGGGCGGGCCACACGGCGCTGATGGCGGCACGCGATAAGCTGTTAGCGCTGGCAGGCAACGATCCCGGCCTGACCCGCGTTCGCCATAACGGCCTCGACGACAGCCCGCAGCTTCAGGTGGATATCGATCAGCGTAAGGCGCAGGCGCTGGGTGTGTCGATCAACGATATCAACGACACCCTGCAAACGGCGTGGGGGTCGAGCTATGTGAATGACTTTATGGATCGCGGCCGCGTGAAAAAAGTGTATGTCCAGTCCGCCGCGCCGTTCCGCATGCTGCCGGATGATATTAACCGCTGGTTTGTCAGAAATAATGCTGGCGGCATGGTGCCGTTCTCCGCCTTTGCCAGTTCGCACTGGGAGAGCGGATCGCCACGCCTGGAACGCTATAACGGCTACTCTGCGGTTGAAATCGTCGGGGAAGCCGCACCGGGCGTCAGCACCGGTACCGCCATGGACACCATGGAAAAACTGGTGCAACAGCTGCCCGCCGGTTTTGGTCTCGAGTGGACGGCCATGTCTTACCAGGAGCGTCTCTCAGGGGCGCAGGCCCCCGCCCTTTACGCGCTCTCGCTGCTGGTGGTCTTCCTCTGCCTTGCCGCACTGTATGAGAGCTGGTCGGTCCCGTTCTCGGTCATGCTGGTCGTGCCCCTTGGGGTTATCGGTGCGCTGCTCGCAACGTGGATGCGCGGCCTGGAGAACGATGTCTACTTCCAGGTGGGCCTGCTCACCGTCATTGGGCTGTCGGCGAAAAACGCCATTCTGATCGTTGAGTTTGCCAACGAGATGAATGCCAAAGGCCACGAGCTGATGGCCGCCACGCTGCACGCCTGCCGTCAGCGCCTGCGTCCGATCCTGATGACCTCGCTGGCGTTTATTTTTGGTGTACTGCCGATGGCGACCAGCACCGGTGCAGGTTCCAGCAGCCAGCATGCCGTCGGAACGGGAGTGATGGGCGGCATGATTTCGGCCACCGTTCTGGCCATTTACTTCGTTCCGCTGTTCTTTGTGCTGGTGCGTCGCCGCTTCCCGCTAAAGGAACGTCCTGAGTAAGTGGGTGAAATAAAAAAGGCGGCTTTATCGGCCGCCTTTTTACTGTGTGATTAATTCACACTATGGTTATTTTACTTATTTTAGTGCTCTTGCAATTCTTACTGAATGTCATTTACGAAGCATGCCTTCGATAAAATCTTTCCAGTTCCCCAGTTCACGTTCAATCATAACAACCTCTCTTATTATTATGCGCATTCTACAAAAACGTACCATCATTGTGAAGACTATTTAACCAATTGCTGTGATTGTACCCTACGTCCTGCGGGGATTTATGATAAATATGAACGGAGAGCCCTCAATTTTTTGTGACGGCCAGCAATATTTTGAAATAACCCTACGAACGGGTGAGTTTTATTTTATTGGCTGAGTTTATTGGATTTTTAAAGTTAATGGACATCTATGCTTAAATGATGAAAGAATATTCAGCGTACAGTTGTGAGTCGAATTAAGAAGACGTATTAATCCAGACAATTCCTGAATGTGTTATATTCCACTTAAGGATATATCTTCGAATTTACTGAACATTTAATTATCAGAACATCAAAAGGATTCACCATGGTTGTGATGTACGGCATTAAAAATTGCGACACCATCAAAAAAGCCCGCCGCTGGCTGGACGCTAACAGCGTGGAGTACCGCTTCCACGATTACCGTGCCGACGGGCTCGATGCAGAATTTCTGCATAGCGCTATCCACGAACTGGGTTGGGAAGCCCTGCTGAACACCCGCGGCACCACCTGGCGTAAACTGGACGACTCTCTGCGCGCCAGCATCACCGATGCCGACAGCGCGGCAAAACTGATGCTCGAGATGCCGGCAATTATCAAACGCCCATTGCTCTGCGCGCCAGGGCAGCCTATGCTGCTGGGTTTCAGTGAAACCCTTTATTCCGACTTTTTTCGTTGAGGTGTAGTTTATGTCATGCCCGGTCATTGAGCTGACTCAGCAGCTTATTCGCCGTCCTTCCCTTAGCCCGGACGACGCAGGTTGTCAGGCTCTTATGATTGAACGCCTGCGTGCCATCGGTTTTACCGTTGAACGCATGGACTTTGGCGATACCCAGAACTTCTGGGCGTGGCGCGGACAGGGCGAAACGCTGGCCTTCGCCGGGCATACTGACGTCGTTCCCGCCGGTGACGCGGATCGCTGGATTAACCCGCCGTTTGAGCCGACCATTCGCGATGGCATGCTGTTTGGTCGCGGCGCGGCAGACATGAAAGGCTCTCTGGCGGCGATGGTCGTGGCGGCAGAGCGCTTTGTGGCGCAGCATCCGAATCACAAAAACCGTCTCGCGTTTTTGATCACCTCCGACGAAGAAGCCAGCGCGCACAACGGCACCGTGAAGGTCGTCGAAGCGCTGATGGCACGCAACGAGCGTCTCGACTACTGCCTGGTCGGTGAGCCGTCCAGTACCGAAGTGGTGGGTGACGTCGTCAAAAACGGTCGCCGTGGCTCGCTGACCTGTAACCTGACCATTCACGGCGTTCAGGGGCACGTTGCGTATCCGCATCTGGCCGATAACCCGGTCCACCGCGCCGCGCCAATGCTGAGCGAGCTGGTGGCGATTGAGTGGGATAAGGGCAACGAGTTCTTCCCGCCGACCAGCATGCAGATTGCGAACGTCAAGGCCGGGACCGGCAGCAATAACGTGATCCCGGGGGATTACGTCGTCCAGTTCAACTTCCGCTTCAGCACTGAGCTGACCGATGAGATGATCAAGGCGCGCGTTATCGCCCTGCTGGAAAAATATCAGCTGCGTTACACCGTGGAGTGGTGGCTTTCCGGCCAGCCGTTCCTGACGCAGCGCGGTAAACTGGTGGATGCGGTGGTGAACGCCATCGAGCACTATAATGAAATTAAGCCACAGCTGCTGACAACGGGTGGCACCTCAGACGGACGCTTTATCGCCCGTATGGGTGCTCAGGTTGTCGAACTGGGGCCAGTGAACGCAACCATTCATAAAATAAATGAGTGTGTCAATGCGGCAGATTTACAACTGCTGGCCCGTATGTATCAACGTATTATGGAGCAAATCGTCGCCTGACGAACGCTCTGAGAGGAATAGCGAATGGATTGGCTTTCAAAGTACTGGTGGGTTCTGGTGTTGGTTTTTCTGGTCGGCGTACTGCTTAACGTGATTAAAGACCTTAAGCGCGTGGACCATAAAAAATTTCTCGCCAACAAGCCGGATCTTCCCCCGCACCGTGATTTCAACGACAAGTGGGACGATGACGACGACTGGCCGAAGAAGGATCAGAAGAAGTAATCGGTCTGTATCCCCTCTCCTGTGGAGAGGGGATAACCTCACATAAACTCAACAATATCATCATTATCCGGCTTGCCGCCGCTGAGCGCTTCATCAAAGTAGTGCTTCGGTACAGTATAGCGCAGATGGTCAAGCGCAAACTGCATGCTGCGGTCGTCAATGGCGTGGCCCAGATCGTCAACGATATCCAGCGTCACATCCCCACCCTCACGCATCAGCGCTTCCTGGGCAGCAACCGCATGCGAGAGCTCAATCACCCGGTCTTCACCGCCGTGGATTAAGTGGATCGTGGTCTGCGTGGTTGCGCTTGTTGGTAACGTCGCAAAACGGCCGTTAAACGCGATCACCCGTGAAACCAGACCCGGCTGTGCCTTTACGCTTTCCAGCGACATGATTGACCCCTGCGAGAAGCCAATCAGCGCGGTCGCTTCGGCTCCTACGCCGCTCTGCTGCTGCCAGTAGCGGACGACGTCGATAAAGGTCGGCATGATGGCGTCGATACGCGCCTGACGGTTCTCTTCCGTCACGCCCTGAACCGAGAACCACTGGCGCCCATTCGGGCCGCATGGCTCTACGCCGCCGATGCTGACAATCAGCGCTTCCGGGAAAACGGGCGCAAACCAGCTGCCAATCTGCCCCATATTGACGGCATTATCGCCAACCCCATGAAACAGAAGCAGTAACTGTTTAGCCGGTTTGTCAGGGCTTTGAACAACAAAATGGTCATGTTTCATGGTGGTCTCCTTAATAGATGACCTGGATTCTACGCCTCCCGGCGGGAATGACCATGCCACTTTACTGAAGAAGTCATTGAAAAAATTGCCATTGCAAAATGGCTTCCTTCAACTGCTGGCAGCGGGGATAATCAAGGCTTTCAAGCGCTTGCGCGGTTTCAGAGCGCAGCTTTGCCAGCAACGCTTTTCGCCCGAGCTCATCCGTTTTCCCTGCTAGTTTCCCCCGCAGGGCCGGAAGCGGCATATCAACATTGAGCAACAACCGCGTCAGCGCGGCAACCGAGGTTGAAAACGCGCGATGGGCAAAAGCAAACCCCGCCAGCTCCCGCCAGTCATCACTATTAAGGGTAGCTTCCCAGCCGTCGTCCACCGAGATCTTTTCACCGTTCCAGGCCGACAGGACGCGCATATCCCGGCATAAACGGTGATGTTCCTGCGCGCACAGCCGACGCCCGGCCTCGCTCAGCGGCAGCAGCGCCATCGCCGTGTAGCAGCCGCTGCTGGCTTCCCGATGGCTCCCCATCCGCACCAGCACAAACCCGCACCGCTGCCAGAAACGCCACAGCTCGTCGGTATAACCAAAACTCACCGACAGATAATCTTCCCCGCTGGCGCTAAGGATAAGCCGTTGCCCGATGCCTTCCCGCTGGCGCAGGGGGTGAACCGCAATGCGGCTAACCCGTCGCCCTTTCAGCGTCGCCGCGAGCGGAGAGCCGCCGTGCGCCGCCAGCGACTGCGCCACGAGATTCCCGCGTGGACGCCGGTATCCCGCCCACACGGCGCGGCTAAGCTCCGGTGACAACCCGCCCTCTTCCACCAGCCAGAGCGCGCCTGCAATATCAGCCCCCGTCTCTGCAACAGCAAAGTGCTGGCCGGGCGCGTCCATCATCCGGCGTAAATCGAGTGGTGACGTGCGGTAGTGTGCAGCACACAGCAGTTCATAAACGCTTGCCGCGCGTGCCGGGTCGCTCTCCCACATCCGCGGCGCCAGCGGCGTTATACGAACCTCACCTTCCGGTTTGCGATCGATAAGCGCATCATCAAATAACAGAGCATTTGCCACGAACCGCTCAAGCGGACATCCGGCGGCCCAGCGAATGGGGGTCGATAAGGCATAATGCCGCAGTCCGCTGAAACGCGCGCAGAACTTCAGCAGGAAGCCCCTGCCCGTCCCTTCATAGCCCTGCACCGTGGTGGTTAATAATACGCGCGTAAAGCGCGTCACCAGCTTCTCCAGCAGCGGGCCCGGGATGGCAGCCGCTTCATCGACAATCAGCCAGTCGGCCTGCAGCGTGGAGGCCAGCAGCGCATCCGGGGCCATAAAGTGGAAATGCTCGCACGCAAAGCGCGCAATGACATCCGTTGCCCCTTTAGCCGGTGCCGTGACCACCGCACTCCCCTGAATGCTATTGAGCAGCATCCCCGCCAGCGCTGACTTTCCGCGCCCGCGCGGTGCCGTTACGGCAGCGATGCCCGCAGGCATGGTCAGAAGCGCGTCGAGGATCTCCGCCTGCTCGCGCTGCGGTGCGCCGCTGGCAGGCTGCCAGGCGGGTAAATCCGGCGCAACGGGAACGGACAAAGGACGATGCTGCTGCCAGACAATCGCATCCGAATCGGCGGCAAGCGTCCGGCAGAAGTGGTGCACAAAGTATGGAGTGGCGATCGGCTCCGCGCTGTCGCTCCAGCGCAAAGAATCGCTGTCTGGCCTGTCGGCCCAGTCAGCAAGCGGAGGAACCAGCAGCACCAGGAGGCTTCCGGCGCGCAGCGTTCCGCTGAGCGCGGCGAAGGCTGAGACGTCAAACCCGGCGCGCGCGTCAAAAACGGCGTGAAGGTATTCGCGTCCCAGCAGTCCGCTGAGGGTTTTTGAGGGAATGTCATCCAGCCACAGCCAGTCTCCCGGCAGGGTATTACGCAGGTCAGCCGCCTGACTCAACGTCCACTGCGTCTCACCGCTGAGCACCACCAGCCGACGATGACCGGTGCGCTCAAGCTCGCGTATCTGCTGATCAAACGCCAGCATTACATCGCTTTACCGAAGGTATTACACTGCGCCGGGTCGCCGCTGTCGAAACCGCGTTTAAACCAGCTGTAGCGCTGCTGCGAGGTACCGTGAGTGAAGCTGTCCGGCACGACGCGCCCCTGGCTCTGCTGCTGAAGACGGTCGTCACCGATTGCCTGAGCGGCATTCAGCGCCTCCTCAAGATCGCCGGATTCCAGCACGCCCTGCTGCTGCATGCTGTGGCCCCAGACGCCCGCGAAGCAGTCCGCCTGCAGCTCCATTTTAACGGACAGGCGATTCACGTCAGCCTGCGAAGCATTTTGCTGCAGCTGGCGCACTTTTGGCTCAATTCCCAGCAGCTTTTGCACGTGATGGCCGACTTCATGCGCGATAACGTAACCCTGGGCAAAATCACCGTCAGCGCCAAGCTTGCGTTTCATGTCATCGTAAAAGGAGAGATCGATATAGACGGTGCCGTCCGCCGGGCAGTAGAACGGCCCCATCACGGACTGCCCGGTGCCGCATCCGGTGCGGGTTGCGCCCCGGTACATCACCAGCTTCGGCTGCTGGTAGGTACGCCCCATCTTCTCAAACAGCTGACCCCATGTGTCTTCCGTTGTGGCGAGGATCACGGAGGTAAATTTGGCCGCTTCATCTTCATTCGGGCTGATGGAGCGCTGAGAATGCTGCTGCTGTTGCAGCGGCTGACCGGTCATTAACCCGGTGAGATCGACGCCGTAATAGCCCGCGACCAGCACCACAATCAGCAGAATGATACCGCCCTTGCCGCTGGGTAAGCGGAAGCCCGGTCCGCCCATGGAAGGACCGCCGCCGCCATCACTGCGTCTGTCTTCTACATTGTCACTTTCACGACGCCCTTGCCAGCGCATAACCACCTCTAACTATTCCATTTATAATAGCTATGATCGTAGGCGGTTAACGGCAAGATTACCATAGGAAACAAAGGTAAGACGCCAAAGGATGCGAACATCCTTTGGCAAGTGAGGGAGTTAGTCGAGCTTAACGCCTAAACGGTGAGCAACCGCTTCGTACGCTTCAATCAGGCCACCCAGGCTCTGACGGAAACGGTCTTTGTCCATTTTATCCAGGGTTTCTTTGTCCCACAGGCGGCTACCGTCCGGTGAGAACTCATCGCCCAGCACCACTTCGCCTTTGAACAGACCAAACTCCAGCTTGAAGTCGACGAGGATCAGGCCCGCGTCATCAAACAATTTTTTCAGCACGTCGTTGGCTTTGTAGGTCAGCTCTTTCATGCGCGCCAGGTTCTCTTTGTTCACCCAGCCGAAGGTTTCGCAGTAGGAATCATTGACCATCGGGTCGTGCATGGCGTCGTTTTTCAGGAACAGATCGAACAGCGGTGGATTCAGTTCGATACCTTCTTCAATGCCCAGACGCTTCACCAGGGAGCCCGCAGCACGGTTACGAATAACGCACTCAACCGGAACCATATCCAGTTTTTTCACCAGACATTCCGTATCGGACAGCAACGCTTCCATCTGAGTCGGGATACCCGCTTCGGCCAGTTTGGTCATAATGAAGTGGTTGAACTTGTTGTTCACCATGCCTTTACGATCGAACTGCTCAATGCGCGCGCCATCCCCTGCTGACGTATCATTGCGGAACTCGAGCACCAACAGATCCGGGTTTTCCGTGCTGTATACGGTCTTCGCTTTGCCACGATACAACTCAGCTTGCTTCTGCATCTTCATTACTCCTGGTGTGATGATTTGTGTTCAAAACTGGGGATATTATGCCACGCACACGTTTGCGTAGCACGAAAATAAAAAGGGCTGGATTCACCAGCCCTCGTATTTATTTGCTGAATGCTGCCTGGAAGACAGCGACCAGCGCATCGTTCTGCGACTGGGTCAGCGTGTGACCTTTTGGATCGATAAACTGCAGGCTACTGCGGTTATCAAGGTCACCGACCTGAATCTTGTAGTCACCGGAGGCAAGCTGAGGATCTTTCGCGCCCAGTTCCTGCCACGCGCTGTCGGAGAGCGGCTTATAGGTTGCCGTTATGCTGCCGGTTGAGCGGGTGCTGTCGGTCACTTTCATGCCCACTTTTTCCAGCGTCGCTGGCAGACGCTGCCAGGTCTGGTTAAACGGTGCACGCACCACCAGCATTGGCAGGCCGGTGTCATCCGCGCCGCTCTGGACATCGAAGGTCACACCGTTGCGGCTCTGCGCGGCGTTGGCAGCATCGGTCGCGTTTTTATCCAGACCTGCGGCAATCACGTTCAGCATTTCGGTGCTGTAACGCTGCAGGGATGCGGCATCCGCAACCGGTTTACCCGCCTGCTCCAGGTTCAACAGCTTAACGTTAACCGCCTGCTGATAACCCTGTGGTTTAACGGAGACTTGATAACGACCGCGGTACTGCTGGTCTTCATCCAGACGGTTCCATTCGATCCAGTCGGTGGTTAACGTCTGGCTGGCATCATCGCGTTTATCGATGGTGTAGTTCTTCGCCTGAATGACGCTGACAACCTGCGGCCACAGGGTGCTACCGCGCGCGCTCTCAACCATCAGAGACGCCGTATCACCGGTGAACTGGGTACGCGCCCCGCTCACCAGCGCCAGAGGCTGTGCTGGTGGACGAATATCAAGCGCTTTACCGACCAGGCCGCTGCCGTTGGTCACGGGAATATTATAATCGCCGTTCTGAATCGGCAGGATCATACCAGCCGGTGCGTGAAGTTCAGCAAGCGGGGTCGCATCCAGATAGGATTCATCACCGCTCACCTGGCGCTTGTAGCGCGAGTCTGAACTACAGGCAGCGAGCAGCATAACAAGCGAAACACTCGCAACCTTCGCCAGGCGCGACTTCTGTACTGAATAAGCCATCAAATCTCCCTAAACTTTACAGCAAACCGGCATGTTTCAGCGCTGCCCTGACGATATCACGACCGTGGTCGGTAATCGGTGTCATTGGCAGACGCAGCGTGTCGGTTGCTACAAGCCCCAACTCCTTACATGCCCATTTCACTGGGATCGGATTGGGTTCGACAAATAATTTATTGTGCAGCGGCATCAGACGCTGATTTATGACACGCGCTTCATCAAAGTGACCGGCCGCGGCCAGTTTGCACATTTCAGCCATATCGCGCGCCGCAACGTTTGCCGTTACGGAGATCACGCCATGGCCACCGAGCTGCATAAAGTCCAGCGCGGTCGCATCATCACCGCTCAACAGGATAAAGTCGTCTGAAACCAGCTCTTTGATCTGATGAACGCGGCTTAAGTTCCCTGTCGCCTCTTTAATACCGATAATATTTTTGACTTCCGAGAGACGACCAACGGTTTCCGGCAGCATATCGCAACCGGTACGGGACGGCACATTATACAGAATTTGTGGCAAGTCAGTATGTTCAGCGATGGCTTTGAAGTGCTGGAACAAACCTTCCTGAGTAGGACGGTTGTAGTAAGGGGTCACCGTCAGACAGCCGACAATGCCGCTGTCGTTAAAACGTTTAGTCAGGCTGATCGCTTCTGCGGTGGCATTCGCGCCTGTGCCCGCGATGACCGGAATACGTCCGTCAGCCAGTTCCAGGGTCAGCATAACCACATCGCCGTGCTCGTCGTGGCTCAGCGTTGCAGATTCACCGGTAGTCCCTACCGAAACGATCGCCGAGGTTCCATTGGCGACATGGTAATCAATCAGCTTCTTCATGCTAGACCGGCAGACGTTACCTTTTTCATCCATCGGTGTTACAAGCGCGACAATACTTCCCGTGAACATGAGCCATCCTCTGTGCGAACAAGAGTCTCAATGGTACGTTTGGAACTGTAATAAAAGCAAGCGACCTGAGGCCCTCAGGCGGTTGTATGCATGTTTTTTTTATGCTTTCCTTAGGAAGACTTAACCATGCAAAGGAAGAACAGGTTTGACAACCTCATCACAACATTACCTGGTTATCACTGCGCTGGGTGCCGACAGGCCGGGTATCGTGAACACCATCACCCGCCACGTAAGCAGCTGCGGCTGTAATATTGAAGACAGCCGTTTGGCCATGCTCGGCGAAGAGTTCACATTCATTATGTTGCTTTCAGGGACATGGAACGCCATCACGTTGATTGAATCGACCCTGCCGCTGAAAGGCGCCGAGCTGGATTTGCTGATCGTCATGAAGCGCACCACCGCGCGCCCTCGCCCGGCCATGCCCGCTACCGTCTGGGTGCAGGTTGAAGTGCCTGATTCTCCGCATCTGATTGAGCGCTTCACCGCGCTGTTTGACAGCCATCAGATGAACATCGCCGAGCTCGTTTCCCGCACACAGCCGGGCGACGCAAGCACGGTTCCCACGCTCTTTATTCAAATTACCGCGCACAGTCCTGCGTCACAGGATGCGTCAAATATCGAGCAAGCGTTCAAAGCCCTCTGTACAGAATTAAACGCGCAGGGCAGTATAAGCGTCGTCAATTATTCGCAGCACGAACAGGATGGAGTTGAGTAATGAATCCACTGAAAGCCGGTGACATCGCACCGAAATTTAGCTTACCGGATCAAGACGGCGAGCAAGTAAATTTGACCGACTTCCAGGGACAGCGTGTTCTGGTCTATTTCTACCCGAAAGCCATGACCCCCGGCTGCACCGTACAGGCCTGCGGCTTACGCGATAACATGGATGAGTTGAAAAAAGTCGGCGTGGAAGTGCTGGGTATCAGCACCGATAAACCAGAAAAGCTGTCACGATTTGCTGAAAAAGAGCTGCTGAACTTCACGTTGCTTTCTGACGAAGATCATCAGGTATGCGAGCAGTTCGGCGTCTGGGGCGAGAAGACGTTTATGGGTAAAACCTACGACGGTATTCACCGCATCAGCTTCCTGATTGACGCCGACGGTAAAGTTGAACACGTGTTTGACGACTTCAAAACCAGCAACCACCACGACGTGGTGTTGAACTGGCTGAAAGAAAGTGCCTGAAAGTGAGTGTCGGGTGGCGGCTTCGCCTTACCCGACCTACAAGGATAAATAGGCCGGGTAAGCGCAGCGCCACCCGGCAAAACTTACTGCTCTTCTACCGCCGGCACATCCGGCCACGCGTGGACGACCGCTTTAATCAGCGTCGCCAGCGGAATGGCGAAGAACACGCCCCAGAATCCCCACAGCCCGCCGAAAATCACCACCGATAAGATAATCACCAGCGGATGCAGGTTCACCGCTTCGGAGAACAGCACCGGTACAAGCAGGTTACCGTCCAGCCCCTGAATAATCAGATACACCGCGAAGCAGCTCCAGAACTCGGTACCCAGCCCAAACTGGAACAACGCCACGCCAACCACCGGAATGGTCACCACAAACGCGCCGATGTAGGGGATCAAAACCGAAAATCCGACCAGCACGGCCAGCAGCAGCGAGTAGTTCAGGCCGAAAATCAGGAAGCCAATCCAGGTGGCGACCCCCACCACAATCATCTCCAGCACCTTGCCGCGAATGTAGTTGGTGATCTGCTGGTTCATCTCTTCCCAGACCTGCCCCGCCAGCCCGCGGTTGCGCGGCAGAATACGGCGTACGGCGTTGAGCATCTGGTCTTTATCTTTCACCAGGAAGAAGACCATCAGCGGCACCAGCACGAGGTAGACCGCCAGCGTCAGCAGTCCGACCAGGGACGCCAGAGAGTACTTCACCACCGAATCGCCCATCGTCATGATGCGGGCGCGCATATTTTCGGCCATCGCGTCGATAATCCCGGCATCCATCAGCGCAGGATAACGGCGCGGCAGCGTGGCGGCGAAATCAGAAAGCTTATTCAGCATGCCGGGCATATCGCGGATCAGGTTAATTCCCTGTTGCCAGGCAACCGGCATCACCACAAAGGCCATCAGCAGCAGGATGCCGACAAACAGCACCAGCACGATGCTGGTCGCCCAGCGGCGGGAACACCCAATATTTTCCAGGCGCGCCGTTGGCCACTCCAGCAGGTACGCCAGCACAATCGCTACCAGCAGAGGGGCGAGCAGGCCGCTGAAGAAGAACAGGATACCGAACCCGGCGACCAGAATAACCAACAAAGCAATGGCTTCCGGGTCGCTGAACCGACGCCGGTACCACTGCATTAACATTTCGAGCATACAACCCTTCCCTGAATCGAATGGCGGGAGTGAGACGGTGAATTGTATCTAACTGTCACAAAAAAGACTTTCGCTTTTTGTATCCCGATCGCAATCCGCAAAAGCCTGATGAATGGGATTTTCTTCATGCTACAACACGGCTACACTCCCATGGCAGCAGAGATGAACGATATGCCGGTTCATCGGTCAAACTAGCACATCTAACATACAGGACAGTGGTTATGTTCAGGCAGTTGAGAAAAACACTGGTTGCAACACTGATTGCCGCGGTGACGGTCGGTCAGGTGTTGCCCGCTTTTGCTGACTCGTCCGATACATTGCCGGACATGGGCACCACGGCAGGAAGCACGCTCTCTATTGGGCAAGAGATGCAAATGGGCGACTACTATGTCCGCCAGCTGCGCGGCAGCGCCCCGCTGATTAACGACCCTTTGCTGGTACAGTACATAAACGGGCTGGGCATGCGTCTGGTAGCACACGCCGACTCGGTAAAAACCCCCTTCCATTTCTATTTAATCAATAATGACGAAATCAACGCCTTCGCCTTCTTTGGCGGTAACGTGGTGCTGCATTCGGCGTTATTCCGTTATTCGGACAACGAAAGCCAGCTGGCCTCGGTCATGGCGCACGAAATTTCGCACGTCACCCAGCGGCACCTGGCGCGTGCGATGGAAGACCAGAAACGTAACGCTCCCCTCACCTGGGTGGGCGCACTGGGTTCCATTCTGCTGGCGATGGCCAGCCCGCAGGCCGGGATGGCGGCGCTGACCGGTACGCTGGCCGGGACGCGCCAGGGGATGATCAGCTTTACCCAACAAAACGAGCAGGAAGCAGACCGCATCGGCATCCAGGTGTTACAGCGCTCAGGCTTTGACCCGCAGGCCATGCCGAGCTTCCTCGAAAAACTGCTCGATCAGGCGCGTTATTCTTCCCGCCCACCGGAAATTTTGCTCACACACCCGCTGCCTGAGAGCCGTCTGTCGGACGCGCGTAACCGTGCCAACCAGATGCGCCCGGTTGTGGTCCAGTCTTCGCAGGATTTCTACATGGCGAAAGTGAGAACGCTGGGGATGTACAATTCCGGGCGTAACCAGCTCACCAGCGACCTGCTGGATGCCCTGGCGAAAGGCAACGTGCGTGAGAAAAACGCCGCGCAGTATGGTCAGGCGCTCCAGGCGATGGAAGCCAGCAAATACGACGAGGCGCGTAAAGCGCTGCAACCGCTTCTGGCTGCCGACCCGAACAACCCGTGGTACCTCGATCTGTCGACGGATATCGATCTGGGGCAGAAGAAGCCTGCCGATGCGATTAACCGCCTGAAAGGGGCGAAAGACGTCCGTACCAACCCGGTGCTGCAGCTTAACCTGGCGAACGCTTACCTGCAGGGCGGCCAGCCGGGTGAAGCGGCGACCATCCTGAACCGTTACACCTTTAACAATAAAGACGATCAAAACGGCTGGGATCTGCTCGCTCAGGCGGAAGCCCAGCTTGGCAACCGCGACCAGGAGCTCGCGGCCCGTGCCGAAGGCTTTGCCCTGGTGGGCCGCCTCGATCAGGCCATTTCCGCGCTCAGCAGCGCCAGCTCGCAGGTCAAACTCGGCAGCCTCCAGCAGGCCCGATACGACGCGCGTATCGATCAGCTTCGCGGCCTGCAGCAGCGCTTCAAGCCGTACGAGAAGATGTAATCAAGGAGAATTCACGTCATGACAGACGCCGTAAAAATTTATCACAACCCGCGCTGCTCCAAGAGCCGCGATACCCTGAGCCTGTTGAAGTCTAACGGCGTGGAGCCGGAGGTGGTGCTGTACCTCGACACCCCACCGGACGCGCAAACCCTCCGCCAGCTGCTGCATATGCTGGGCATGGGCAGTGCACGGGATCTGATGCGCAAGAAAGAAGATCTGTATACGTCGCTTAACCTGAATGACGACCGTCTCTCCGAGGAGCGGCTGATACAGGCGATGGTTGAAAATCCAAAGCTGATTGAGCGCCCGATTGTGGTGGCGAACGGCCAGGCGCGCATTGGACGCCCGCCGGAAGACGTGCTTGAGATCCTCTGATGGTTTCGCCCGGTGGCGCTGCGCTTACCGGGCCTACGGGTGCCATATGTAGGCCGGGTAAGGCGCAGCCGCCACCCGGCACAACTATAGCTTCAGAATATCTTTCACAAACGGAATGGTCAGCTTGCGCTGGGCGGTAATCGAGGCGCGATCGAGCTGATCCAGCGTGTCGAACAGCGTGCGCATTTCGCGGTCCAGCCGCTTCAGCAGGAAACGGCCCACGTCTTCCGGCAGCTCAAACCCACGCTGCTTTGCACGCAGCTGTAGCGCCTGAAGCTTATCTTCATCCGACAGCGGCTGGAGCTTGTAGATTTGTCCCCAGTCCAGGCGAGACGCCAGATCCGGCAGGCCCAGATTCAGCTGTCGAGGTGGGCGATCGCCGGTGATCAGCAGCCGGGTTTTGCCCGATTCCAGAATGCGGTTGTAGAGGTTAAAGATCGCCATTTCCCACGGCTCATCCCCCGCCACGCATTCGATGTTATCGATGCAGACCAGGGAGAGATGTTCCATCCCCTCCAGCACCTCAGGCACGAACCAGGTTCGTTTATCCAGCGGCACGTAGCCTACCGCATCACCGCGCGCCGAAAGCTCCGCACAGGCGGCATGCAGCAGATGGCTGCGCCCCGCACCTTCGCGTGACCAGATATAGATGTATCCGCTGTGTTCCTGACGCAGCACGTTTTGCAGTGCAGCCAGTAAAGAGGGGTTATCACCCGGCCAGAAACTTGCAAACGTTTCGTCGTCAGGGAGATAGAGTGGCAGAGAGAGCTGTGCCGGTCCGTTCAGAAGTACCTCAACCAGATCTGACATAAAATCGGCATGGAGTTTAACACGGAACCTGCAAGGAGAGAACCGGGCGGATCGTCCGCCCGGTTAAAGGATCACTGTGACGCTTTTTCGCTTTCGTCAGCGTCCAGCACCACCTCTTCCGGGCGGATCACGGAGATCAGCTTGAAAATGAGGCTCAGGCCCACGCCGACGATGGTCGCCAGCGCCATGCCTTTCAGCTCGGCCGCCCCGATGTGCACCTTCGCGCCGCTCACGCCGATAATCAGGATCACCGACGTCAGGATCAGGTTCTGCGCTTTGCTGTAATCCACTTTGGATTCAATCAGCACGCGAATACCGGAGGCACCGATGACCCCGTACAGCAACAGAGACACGCCGCCCATCACCGGCACCGGGATGATCTGAATCGCTGCCGCCAGCTTGCCGACGCAGGAGAGCAGAATGGCGATGATCGCCGCGCCGCCGATAACCCAGGTACTGTAGACGCGGGTAATCGCCATCACGCCGATATTTTCACCGTAGGTGGTGTTTGGCGTAGATCCAAAGAAACCGGAGATGATGGTGGAGAAACCGTTCGCAAACATGGAACGGTGCAGGCCCGGGTCGCGGATCAGGTCACGTTTGACAATGTTCGCCGTCACCACCAGGTGGCCGACGTGCTCCGCAATCACCACCAGCGCCGCAGGCAGAATGGTGAAAATCGCAAACCATTCGAAGCGCGGCGTATAGAAGGTAGGCAGCGCGAACCAGTGCGCCTGCGCAATCGGGGTGGTATCCACCACGCCCATCATAAAGGAGAGCGCATAGCCCGCCAGCACGCCGATCAGGATCGGGATAATCGCCATAAAGCCGCGGAACAGCACGGAGCCAAAGACCGTTACGCCCAGCGTCACCAGCGAGATGATAATGGTTTTGGAATCCGGCGACTGGCCGTCTGCTGGCAGCAGGCCGGCCATGTTCGCCGCCACGCCCGCCAGCTCAAGACCGATGACGGCCACGATGGCGCCCATCGCCGCAGGGGGGAACATCACGTCCAGCCAGCCGGTACCGGCTTTCTTCACGATGAAGGAAACCAGGCAGAACAGCACGCCACACATGATAAAGCCGCCCAGCGCGACCTCATAACCCAGCGGCAGCAACAATAACACCGGAGAGATAAAGGCGAAGCTCGACCCGAGATACGCCGGGATTTTGCCTTTACAGATAAAGAGATACAGCAGCGTACCAATGCCGTTGAACAGCAGCACGGTTGCCGGGTTAATGTGGAACAGGATTGGCACCAGCACGGTTGCGCCAAACATGGCGAACAGGTGCTGCAAACTAAGCGGGATAGTCTGTAAAAGCGGCGGTCTTTCACTCACCCCGATAGCACGGCGCGTCATAGTGTTTTCCTCTGAGTAGTATCGTTGTTGGTGTTTTATTCAAAAAAAAGCCGACTATCAAAGTCGGCTTATTTATCGTTATTCGATTATTTCGTACCAAAGATCTTATCGCCGGCATCGCCGAGCCCCGGGATGATGTACCCGTGCTCGTTCAGGCCCTGGTCGATAGAGGCGGTATACAGCTCAACGTCCGGGTGCGCTTTTTCCAGTGCCGCGATCCCTTCCGGTGCCGCAACCAGCACCAGCACTTTAATGCTGCTGCAGCCCGCTTTTTTCAGCAGGTCGATAGTGGCAATCATTGAACCGCCGGTTGCCAGCATGGGGTCAACCACCAGCGCCATACGCTCGTCGATGTTGGACACCAGCTTCTGGAAGTAAGGAACCGGCTCGAGGGTTTCTTCGTTACGGTAGATCCCCACCACGCTGATGCGCGCGCTTGGCACATGCTCCAGCACGCCTTCCATCATGCCGAGACCGGCACGCAGGATTGGCACAACGGTAATTTTCTTACCTTTGATCTGCTCAACCTGCACCGGGCCGTTCCAGCCTTCGATGGTGACTTTTTCTGTCTCCAGATCTGAGGTCGCTTCGTAAGTCAGCAGGCTGCCGACTTCAGAGGCCAGTTCGCGAAAACGCTTCGTGCTGATGTCATGCTCACGCATCAGGCCCAACTTGTGTTTAACGAGTGGGTGTTTCACTTCCACAATCTTCATTCTCTTTCTCCTCTGAATGGCATCCGCAAAAAAATCGCGGGATTATACCGCTTTTTTCGGATTGCGCCATACCCATGTTGCTTGACAGGGATCAAGCAAAGACAAAAAACCGGAGACAGGTCTCCGGCTTAAGTGCGAGGTTCTGCCCGGTGGCGCTACGCTTACGCGGGCCTACGTGTAGTGTAGGTCGGGTAAGCGTTAGCGCCACCCGACAATTACAGCTTATCGCCGTTGCTCGCAATCACCTGCTTATACCAGTCGAACGACTTTTTCTTGCTGCGGTTCAGCGTGCCGTTGCCTTCATTGTCTTTATCGACAAAGATAAAGCCGTAGCGTTTTTTCATTTCACCGGTACCGGCAGATACGAGGTCGATACAGCCCCACGGGGTATAGCCCATCAGGTCTACGCCATCTTCCACCACCGCTTTTTTCATCTCGCGGATGTGGGCGGCCAGGTAGTCAATTCGGTACTGGTCGTTCACGGTGCCGTCGCTCTCCTGCACGTCGATTGCGCCAAAGCCGTTTTCAACGATAAACAGCGGCAGCTGGTAGTGATCCCAGAACCAGTTGAGGGAGTAGCGCAGCCCCACCGGGTCAATCTGCCAGCCCCAGTCAGATTTCTGCACGTACGGGTTAGAGACCAGGCTCTTGCTCTCGTCATAGTCCAGCTGCGGGTTGTCCGCCGTCGCCTTGGTGGCGAAGGACATATAATAGCTAAACCCGATGTAATCCACGCAGCCCTGCGTCAGCGCGACTTTATCTTCTTCGGTGATATCCAGCGCGAAGCCGCGACGTTCAAAGTAGTTGAGCAGATGCTGCGGATACTTGCCGCGCACGTGGACGTCGGTGAACCAGTAGCGGCGGTGCATGGCGTTCATCGCCATCATCATGTCGTCCGGCGCGCAGGTCAGCGGGTAGATGGGGCACATGGCAATCATGCAGCCGATCTGCAGGGACGGGTTAATCTCGCGCCCCGCCTTCACCGCCAGGGCGCTGGCCACCAGTTCATAGTGCGCGGCCTGGAACATCACCGGCTCACGATCTTCACCCGGCGCGTACTTCAGCCCGGAGTTGGTAAACGGCGCAAAATCTTCATGGAAGTTGGCCTGGTTGTTGATCTCGTTAAAGGTCATCCAGTATTTGACTTTATGCTGATAGCGCTGGAAAACCACTTTCGCAAAACGAACGAAGAAGTCGATCAGCTTACGGTTGCGCCAGCCGCCGTATTCCGTGACCAGGTGGAAAGGCATCTCGAAGTGGGAAAGCGTAATCACCGGTTCGATGCCGTACTTCAGGCACTCGTCGAACAGATCGTCATAGAATTTCAGACCGGCCTCGTTCGGCTCAAGCTCGTCACCTTTCGGGAAGATACGCGTCCAGGCGATGGAGGTACGGAAGCATTTGAACCCCATCTCGGCAAAGAGTTTGATGTCTTCTTTATAGCGGTGGTAGAAATCGATGGCTTCATGGTTAGGGTAATTTTTCCCCTCAAGCACGCCGTTGGTGATTTCGCGCGGTACGCCGTGCGCACCCGCCGTCATCACATCGGCAACGCTAACCCCCTTGCCGCCCTCTTTCCAGCCGCCCTCAAGCTGATGCGCCGCAACGGCACCACCCCACAGAAAATCTGCTTTAAATCCTGACATTTGCTTTCCCTCATTCTGCGTTATTTTCTGCAAAAACAATTACAGAAACCGGTTTCAGTTCGATGATGTGCAAAGGGGATAGCCGTTGCAAGCAGAACGCCGAAACCGGTTTCATTTTCGTGAACAGAGTCAAGTTTGTCGCCCTGCATAAGCCAGAGAGAAAAAAAGATCCCCGCACCGAGAATAGGCTCGCAAACGTTTGCCTGGACTGTTAGAATTGCGCCGATTTTTCTTACTAGCTATGCAATCGCGTGGGGACTTGAGCCGTGACCAACAAAACTTCTCTCAGCTACAAAGATGCCGGTGTTGATATTGACGCAGGTAATGCGCTGGTTGACCGAATCAAAGGTGTGGTGAAAAAAACCCGCCGCCCGGAAGTGATGGGTGGTCTGGGTGGATTCGGCGCACTGTGCGCGCTGCCGCAAAAATATCGTGAACCTGTTCTGGTCTCGGGTACTGACGGTGTAGGCACCAAGCTGCGCCTGGCGATGGATTTAAAACGTCACGACACGATCGGTATCGATCTGGTCGCGATGTGTGTGAATGACCTGGTGGTTCAGGGCGCAGAGCCGCTGTTCTTCCTCGATTACTACGCGACCGGCAAACTGGACGTGGATACCGCGGCCAGCGTCATTAACGGTATCGCCGAAGGCTGTCTGCAGTCCGGCTGTGCGCTGGTCGGCGGCGAAACCGCTGAAATGCCGGGTATGTATCACGGCGAAGATTATGACGTCGCGGGCTTCTGCGTCGGCGTAGTAGAAAAATCAGAAATTATCGACGGCAGCAAAGTGGCGGATGGTGACGTGCTGATCGCGCTGGCTTCCAGCGGCCCACACTCCAACGGCTACTCTCTGGTGCGTAAAATTCTCGAAGTGAGCGGCTGCGACCCGCTGACCACCGAGCTTGACGGTAAACCGCTGGCAGACCACCTGCTGGCACCAACCCGCATCTACGTGAAAAACGTGCTGGAACTGATTGAGAACGTTGACGTGCACGCTATCGCCCACCTGACCGGCGGCGGCTTCTGGGAAAACATCCCGCGCGTGCTGCCGGACAACACCCAGGCCGTAATCGACGAATCCTCATGGCAGTGGCCAGCCGTGTTTAACTGGCTGCAGACCGCAGGCAACGTGAGCTCTCACGAAATGTACCGCACCTTTAACTGCGGCGTGGGCATGGTTATCGCCCTGCCGGCAAGCGAAGCGGATAAAGCGGTTAAACTGCTGACCGAAAAAGGTGAAAACGCGTGGAAAATCGGTACGATTAAAGCCTCCGATTCCGAACAGCGTGTGGTCATTGAATGAAAAACATCGTGGTGCTCATTTCCGGCAACGGAAGCAATTTGCAGGCCATCATAGACGCCTGTAAACAGAAGAAAATTAACGGCACCATTCGGGCAGTATTCAGCAACAAGGCCGACGCGTTCGGCCTTGAGCGCGCGCGGGAAGCGAACATTCCCGCGCACGCGCTGGAAGCCAGCCAGTTCGCCGGGCGTGAAGCCTTTGACCGCGAGCTGGTTCAGGAGATTGATGCCTACGCACCAGACGTCGTGGTGCTGGCGGGCTATATGCGCATTCTGAGTCCGGCTTTTGTTGCGCACTACGCCGGACGTCTGCTGAATATTCACCCTTCTCTTCTGCCGAAATATCCCGGCCTGCACACCCATCGTCAGGTTCTGGAAAACGGCGATGAGGAGCACGGCACCTCCGTGCATTTCGTTACCGACGAGCTGGACGGCGGTCCGGTGATCCTGCAGGCCAAAGTCCCTGTCTTTGCCGGCGACAGCGAAGAAGACGTGACCGAACGCGTGCAGACCCAGGAACACGCCATTTACCCGCTGGTGGTAAGCTGGTTTGTCGATGGGCGTCTCGAAATGCGCGACGGCGCTGCCTGGCTGGATGGCGTGAAGTTACCCCCGCAGGGCCATGCGGCGGAAGAGTAGTTTGTTATGTCGGGTGGCGCCGCGCTTACCCGACATCTACCTTGCATTACCCGATATTCCCTTCTCCAACCTTCTAAATTCCCCAACAAAAAAAATAACTGTCATACTTTTCTGGCACTGTTGGACATATCGTGGAAATGCTCGCCATAATAAGGACGAGACGGATTTACCACGTCCTGTGATTGAACTGGAGTGTGAGCTGTAATGGGTCAGGAAAAGTTATATATCGAGAAAGAGCTAAGCTGGTTAGCATTTAACGAACGTGTACTCCAGGAAGCGGCTGACAAAAGTAACCCGCTGATCGAACGCATGCGTTTTTTGGGCATCTATTCCAACAACCTGGATGAGTTCTACAAGGTTCGCTTTGCCGAGCTGAAAAGACGGATCATCATCAGTGAAGAACAGGGCTTAAACTCTCACTCGCGGCATCTGCTGGGCAAAATCCAGTCCCGCGTGTTGAAAGCCGATCAGGAATTTGACGGCCTGTATAACGAACTGCTGCTGGAGATGGCGCGCAATCAAATCTTCCTGATTAACGAACGTCAGCTTTCCGTTAACCAACAAAACTGGCTGCGCCACTATTTTAAACAGTACCTGCGCCAGCACATTACCCCGATTCTCATCAACCGCGAAACCGATCTGGTGCAGTTCCTGAAAGATGACTACACCTATCTGGCCGTAGAAATTATTCGCGGTGAATCCATTCGCTACGCGCTGCTGGAGATCCCGTCCGACAAGGTCCCGCGCTTCGTGAACCTGCCGCCGGAAACCCCGCGCAGACGCAAGCCGATGATCCTGCTGGACAACATCCTGCGCTACTGTCTCGACGACATTTTCAAAGGCTTCTTCGATTACGATGCGTTAAACGCCTACTCGATGAAGATGACCCGTGACGCCGAATATGACCTGGTGCACGAGATGGAGGCCAGCCTGATGGAGCTAATGTCCTCCAGCCTGAAACAACGCCTGACGGCCGAGCCGGTGCGCTTTGTTTATCAGCGCGATATGCCGGACGCCATGGTAGAAATGCTGCGCGAGAAGCTGACCATTTCGCGCTATGACTCCATCGTGCCGGGCGGCCGTTACCACAACTTTAAAGACTTCATTGGCTTCCCGAACGTCGGCAAGGCCAATCTGGTGAACAAGCCGCTGCCGCGCCTGCGCCATCTGTGGTTTGATAAATTCCGCAACGGGTTCGACGCCATTCGCGAGCGCGATGTTCTGCTCTACTATCCGTATCACACGTTTGAACACGTGCTGGAGCTGCTGCGTCAGGCCTCGTTCGACCCGAGCGTGCTCGCGATCAAAATCAACATCTACCGCGTGGCTAAAGATTCCCGCATCATCGATGCGATGATCCACGCCGCGCACAACGGCAAAAAAGTGACCGTGGTGGTTGAGCTGCAGGCGCGCTTCGACGAAGAGGCGAACATTCACTGGGCGCGCCGTCTGACGGAAGCGGGCGTGCACGTGATCTTCTCCGCGCCGGGTCTGAAAATTCACGCCAAGCTGTTCCTGATCTCCCGTAAAGAGGGCGACGACGTGGTGCGCTATGCTCACATCGGCACCGGTAACTTCAACGAAAAAACCGCCCGTATTTATACCGACTACTCGCTGCTGACCGCCGATGCGCGCATCACCAACGAGGTACGCCGGGTCTTTAACTTCATTGAGAACCCGTACCGCCCTGTCAGCTTCGACTATCTGCTGGTCTCGCCGCAGAACTCGCGCCGTCTGCTGTACGATATGATTGATAAAGAGATTGCCAATGCCCAGAAAGGGCTGTCGTCCGGCATCACCCTGAAGCTTAACAATCTGGTCGACAAAGGACTGGTGGACAGGCTGTACGCCGCGTCCAGCTCTGGCGTACCGGTTAACCTGCTGATCCGCGGCATGTGCTCGCTGATCCCGGAACTGGAAGGCATCAGCGACAATATTCGGGTGATCAGCATTGTTGACCGTTACCTGGAACACGATCGGGTCTATATTTTCGATAATGCAGGCGACAAACAGGTCTATCTCTCTTCGGCAGACTGGATGACGCGCAATATTGACTACCGGATTGAAGTTGCAACCCCGCTGCTGGATCCGCGTCTGAAACAGCGTATTCTCGACATTATCGAGATCCTGTTCAGCGATACGGTGAAGGCGCGCTATATCGACAAAGAACTCAGTAACCGCTATGTACCGCGCGGCAACCGCCGTAAAGTGCGGTCGCAACTGGCGATTTACGACTATATCAAATCACTCGAGCAACCCGATTAACCTATGCCGATAAATGATAAGACCCCACGCCCGCAGGAATTCGCCGCGGTCGATCTTGGCTCTAACAGTTTCCACATGGTCATCGCCCGTGAGGTGGATGGCGCGCTGCAGATCATCGGTCGTCTGAAGCAGCGCGTACACCTGGCGGATGGCCTTGATGAACGCAGCATGCTCAGCGAAGAGGCGATGGAGCGCGGGTTAAACTGCCTGTCGCTGTTTGCTGAACGCCTGCAGGGCTTCTCGCCCTCCAGCGTATGCATCGTGGGCACCCACACCCTGCGCCAGGCGCTGAACGCGCCAGAGTTTCTCAAGCGGGCCGAAAAGGTGATCCCCTACCCGATTGAGATCATCTCCGGTAACGAGGAAGCGCGTCTGATCTTCATGGGCGTCGAGCACACCCAGCCGGAAAAAGGGCGCAAGCTGGTGATCGACATCGGCGGCGGTTCTACGGAGCTTGTGATCGGCGAAGACTTTGAGCCTCGCCTGGTGGAAAGCCGCCGTATGGGCTGCGTCAGCTTCGCGCAGATGTATTTCCCGGGCGGCACCATCACCCGCGAGAACTTCCAGCGTGCACGTATGGCGGCTGTCCAGAAGCTGGAAAACCTGGCCTGGCAGTACCGCATTCAGGGCTGGAACGTGGCGCTGGGCGCGTCGGGCACCATCAAGGCGGCGCATGAAGTGCTGCTGGCAATGGGTGAAAAAGATGGGTTCATCACGCCCGAACGCCTGACGCTGCTGACCGACGAAGTGCTGAAGCATAAAAGTTTTGACGCCTTAAGCCTGCCGGGGCTTTCCGACGAGCGTAAGGCGGTCTTCGTGCCGGGACTGGCCATTCTCTGCGGCGTGTTTGATGCGCTGGCCATTAAAGAGCTGCGCCTGTCCGACGGCGCGCTGCGCGAAGGCGTGCTGTACGAAATGGAAGGCCGCTTCCGCCATCAGGATATTCGCAGCCGCACCGCGCAAAGCCTGGCCAACCAGTACAACATCGACCGCGAGCAGGCGAAGCGCGTGCTGGACACCACGGTGCAGATGTATGAACAGTGGGAAGAGCAGAATCCGAAGCTCGCGCACCCGCAGCTTGCCGCGCTGCTGAAATGGGCCGCGATGCTGCACGAGGTGGGTCTGAACATCAACCATAGCGGGATGCACCGCCATTCGGCCTATATTTTGCAAAACAGCGATCTGCCTGGCTTCAACCAGGAGCAGCAAACCATGATGGCGACCCTGGTGCGCTATCACCGCAAAGCCATCAAGCTCGACGACCTGCCGCGCTTCACGCTGTTTAAGAAAAAGCAGTTCCTGCCGCTGATTCAGCTCCTGCGTCTTGGCGTGCTGCTCAATAACCAGCGTCAGGCGACCACCACGCCGCCCACGCTGAAGCTGAAAACCGACGACCATCACTGGACGTTGAGCTTCCCGCACGACTGGTTCAGCCAGAACGCGCTGGTCCTGCTGGACCTGGAAAAGGAGCAGCAGTACTGGGAAGCGGTCACCGGCTGGCTGCTCAAAATCGAGGAAGAGAGCGCCGACGTCGCCGCGTAACGGTTCAGGCGTCCGCGCAGGACGCCTCTGTTTCCAGCAGTGACTCAAGCGGTGCCGGTCTGCCAATCAGATAGCCTTGCACATAATCGATACCTAGCGCGTGAACCGCGCTACGTATCTCTTCGGTCTCGACATATTCCGCCACCACCAGCATCTTTTTCATGCGCGCCAGATGGCAGATAGACGCCACAATCTGATAATCCAGGCTGTTGTTGACGATATTGCGGATGAAGTCGCCGTCGATTTTAAGAATATCTGCGTCCACGCTTTTTAGCCGCGCGTAGCTTGCATAGCCGGTACCAAAATCATCAATCGCAATGCGTACCCCCATTTTCTGCAGCTGACTGAGGATATGCAGCGCCTGCTCCGCGTTGCAGAAGTTGCTGCACTCCGTCACTTCAAAGATCAGCTGCCACGGCTCAATAGCGTATTTCGCCAGCACGCGGCTCACCTCAAGCGGGAACTGTACCCGGCACACTGTTGAAGGCGCCAGATTAATAGCAAAGCGCTGGCCGGGCAGTCTTTCCCGATGCGCGGCCAGGAAGCGCAGCGTATGCTCAAGCACCCACAGATCCACCCGGGAGGACAAACCAAACTCCTGCGCGACGGGCAGGAACTGATCGGGGGAGATCAGTATCCCATTGGTGTCCGGCATCCGCAGCAGGACTTCGTGATAGCAATCGCCACGCAGGCCGCGAACGGGTTGAACCAGCAGGATGAATTCGTCGTTGTCGAGCGCCTTCTGCAGGCGGCTCATCATCGCGACTTTATCCTTCAGGCTGCGCTGCAAATGGACGGCACCGCGCTGCTGAAGATTTTCCGGGTGATTAGAGGAGAGTGACAGATCGGCCACCACCGCCAGCTCCCCCAGCACCAGATAAAGATGGTTAACCGGGGACCGGACATAGCAGTAGCTTACGCCAACCTGCGGCTGCAGCGGCATGCCGTCCCAGACAAAGCGGAACTGCTTGATATGCTCGTCCAGGGCGTCAATCCGCTGCTGGTGCGATTCCGCGTTGAGCCGCACCGCCATGTCATATCCGGTGAGGTGATACACCTGCTCATTGGGCTGGAGCGTACCGTTAACCCACTGCGCCAGCTGCTGTTTGTACTGAATACGCAGCTGCACGCCGTAATTTCTGCCCAAAATTTCCAGCTCCGGAATGCGCAGCAGGCAGAGCGCCGACCACGGATTCTTCGCCAGATCGCGCGACAGCGCCCGCAGGTTAGGCATATGGACAACCGGATCGAGCAGTGCCAGCCTGCGGGCGTGTTTGTTCACCGCGCGCTGCCGGGTCGCCAGCATCGACATATAAATCACCACAAACGAAAAGACCAGGTAACTGGAAGAGGTGATCGCCAGCTGAATATCGTACCCCGCGTTCACTGGGATATAGCGGTAAAAATAGTGAATGGACACCAGCAGTATCGGGGTCCAGATCAGCGAAATCAGCTTATAGCCAAAACGCATCGCGCCCCAGAGCATCACCGGCATCAGCAGCGACAGGGTATAGTTAGTGGTGAAGATGGAGCTGTTTTCATTTATCGGGAGCAGCAGCAGCGACAGCAGCCCGCCAAGCGCAATCGCCCACAGCAAAAACTCCGCGGCCGTCACCTTTTTATCTATCTGGAAACGGATCTGCGAGAGAAGACTTTTGATATACCGCGGATGACGAATCAGGCGGATCAGCAGATAGCTCAACGGCACGCCCGTCAGCCCGCTGACCAGCAGCGCCTGGTAGTTAATGAGCGTACGAATGTTAAGAGGGTTCAACCCCGCGAGGCTCTGGCGACTCTCATACACGCCCAGATACACCGCAAACTGAAACAGCACCAGAAACAGCGTCGCGGGGCAGATGACCTGCCAGAAGATGCGCTGCGCCATCAGCCGGATGTCGCCGTACGCCGTCATATTGCGTCTGGGCGCAAACACCCGGTAGCCGCCCCAGCTGAGGACTAAAGGGACAATAAAATGGAGCAC
This sequence comes from Enterobacter sp. FB, assembly GCF_000805795.1. Taxonomy (NCBI): domain Bacteria; kingdom Pseudomonadati; phylum Pseudomonadota; class Gammaproteobacteria; order Enterobacterales; family Enterobacteriaceae; genus Enterobacter; species Enterobacter sp. FB. The sequence continues at coordinate 2,585,863 of NZ_JSZC01000013.1, forward strand.
CCCGGCAACCGTTTCGAACATCCCGACCGACGGGTAATAGCGGATAAACAGCGACAACACGATCCCGGGAAGGGCTTCCAGGCCAAAGAACATCATCAGCGAGAGCAAAAAGGAGAGCGGTAAATAATAAAGCGCCGCGATACCGTCCCCCAGCTGCGTGAACGTATTTGCCACGCTCAGCACGGGAAGCAAAACCACCGGTAATAGTAGCGGCAATGCCCACCAACGGTATTTATTGTTTTTCAGAAAAGCGAAAATCTTCATAGATGCCCGGTTAAACCCCTTTTTCTCCAGAGGGAAGATAAAGACAGGCATCCAACCTGACCTGGCGCCACCCCGCGACGTGCAGAGTGAACAGTGTGGAGGAGGGATTTTAAATATCAGAGCCGGGAATCCGTTGACTTAAATCAAACTATTTCACGCAAATAAGCCTTGCAGAAGAATTTTGTGAAATAATTTTCTTCATATTATCAATATGGTAAATGCAATTATTAATTTCAATAACAATAGTTAATGCAAACGTTGACGGTTATTTACACATCACAGAATTGACCCCATCTTCCCGCTGTGCCTTAATATCCTTATCGCCCGGGAGGGCTTATCCAGGAAAAACAGAGTGAGTCAGGTCACGCGTATGCGCAAACGACATCGATTTAACACCCGAATGACCCGCATCATACTGCTTATCAGTTTCCTGTTTTTCTTTGGCCGCTTCGTTTACTCTTCGATTGGCGCCTGGTACCACCATCAGGACAAAACCCAATCACAGCAATCCAGCCTGACCGTCGACACCGCTGACCGCTAACCCCCCGAAGGATGTTGTACGAGCCGAATAAGGGCCGCGATCCCTTTGCTGAGGATTTTATCCTGCCGCATCACCACCGCCAGCTGCCGCTGCAGCATGGGCGTCAGCGACATCACGCACAGCCCCTCGCGATCGGCATCCTGTTCTACCGCCATTCTCGGTACGATGCTGTAGCCCAGCCCCGCGCGAACCATGCGTTTGATCGCCTCGATGCTGCCAAGCTGCATCACCGGCGCCATCGCTACCCCATGGGCGGCAAACCAGCCATCAATCAGCGCCCGGGTCCCGCTGCCTGTCTCAAAGGCGATCAGCGGCTGGGCATGGAGCGCCTCCGAGGTTAACTCCCTGAAAGCGTCCTGCTGCTCCCTTGAGGCGATAAAGACAAACTCTTCGTCCATCACCTGCATGACGTCCAGCGCTCTGCCGCTCACCGGCAGCGTCACCAGCCCCATATCGAGACGGTTCTCTTCAATGGCCCTGACGATGTCGAGGGTGTTGCCCGTCGTGACTCCCACGCTCAGGAGCGGATAGTCGCGGCGTAGCTGCTCCAGCAGCGGCGGCAGAAGATGAATGCAGGCCGTCGCCCCCGTGCCAAGGGTAATGGTGCCGCTCACGTCGTGGCTAAACGCATTCACGGCCCGGATGGCGTCATCCACCACCTGCTGAATACGCTCCCCGTGCGCCAGCAAGGTTTCTCCGGCAGCCGTCGCCTTAATCCCTCGCCCGGTACGCTCCACCAGCCGCGTTTGCAGAAACTGCTCCAGCTGGCGTATTTGCAGGCTGACGGCGGGCTGGGAGAGGCCCAGAACGTCCGCTGCCGCTGAAAAGCTGCCGCGCTGGTGAACCAGGCGGAAGGTGGCGAGATAGCCCAGATTAAGCGTCGTCATTCAAAGTTTCTCTTATACCGTGCATAAGGTTGCAGCCCTGCCAGCACAATACCGCGCCCGTTATGCTCAGGACAACTGCATAACGGAATGAAAACTCATGGAAACCTCTGCCCTTCCTCGTCGCCTCGCCCTCACCGCCGGGTGTAATCAACTCATCAACTGGGGGATTTCATTTTATATGCCCGGCACCTTTGCGCGGGCCATTTCAGCCGACCGGGGATGGTCGTCACCGCAGATTTACCTCGGCCTGACGCTGGCGATGCTGGTGATGGCGGCGGTATCTCCTTTTGTCGCCCGCCTGCTGGCTCGCTTTGGCGGTCAAAAAGTGGTGATGGTTGGAACGCTGCTGATCGCCGCAAGCTGCGCAGAAATGGCGTATACCCGGACGCTTTATGGCTGGTACGGCGCCTGGATTGTCGCCGGCACTGGGATGCGCCTGTCGCTGTACGATGCGCTGTTCGCCGCGCTGGTCAACCTCTACGGGCAGCAGGCGCGAAGAACGATCTCACGCGTCACGCTGGCGGGCGGGCTGGCCTCCGCCGTCTTCTGGCCGCTGGGCGATGGCCTGCTTCACATCATGAGCTGGCAGGACGCGTTACGCATTTATGCCCTGCTTGGCCTGCTGAGCGCAGTGCTGATCCGCACGCTTCCCCGGCAGCGGCTGACGGAAAACACGAAGGCCATCGCGCCGCCCCTGCGCAACGAGCGGCGTAACGCCTGGCTTTATGCGGCCTTCATCGCCCTTATCACCTTTGTTTCTAACGGCACCTCCACCCATCTGCCGGAGTTTATTGCCCACTTTGGCCTGCCGGTCGCCATCGGCATGCTGTGGGGGATCGGCCAGACGGGCGCGCGCTCGCTGGAGGTGCTGGCAGGTGGCCGCTTAACCCCCTTCAAACTTACGCTCTTTACCGCTCTTGCCATGCCGCTGTGTTTTCTTGTGGGAATAAGCAGCGCCCTGTTTGCCTGGTGCGCGGCCGGGTTTGTGCTGGGCTACGGCGCCATCAACGGGCTGGTCACCATAGTAAAAGCCACGCTGCCACTGGAGCTGTTTAGCGCGGAAAGCTATGCCCGCCGCACGGGCATGCTGCTTATCCCGGGCCAGCTGATGGCCGCAGCCGCACCGTTTGCCTATGCGTGGCTGAACAAAACGCTGGGGATCGCGGGTGCAATGGGAGTGTCGACGGGGTTAACGCTGGTGATTGCCGGGCTGGCGATAGCGATCGTGCGCCGTCCCGGTAGGCAAACTGTATCGCACTGTATCCCGCGCGACGCGCTGACAAACGGGTACAAAACGCCCCCTCCGGCAAATATCTCCGATACATAAAAATGGTTTTCTTTCCCTGTCGTCATTCAGAACCGATGAGGAGAGAACCATGATTCGTCGTTACGCAATTTTACCCCTGCTCGTCCTGGCCTCTGTAACACATGCCCAGGCCACGCCGCTGGACAACCTGAGCGCCGCGGACGTTAACGGCCCCGCCGCCGTTGCCCCGCTGGCGCGGCCGCAACCGCCGGCAAAACTGATCGTCGATCCGCCGCTTTCCGGCCCGCTGAGTAAAGGCGCGGTGTTTATCCAGTACCGTGCCGAAAACCTGCGCATCGAGCCGGTATTCGGACCTGAAGCGCTCAAGGTCACCCCGCGCATCGGGCACATTCACGTGGTGGTGGATGACGCGCCGTGGCACTGGGCTGACGCCAGCGGAGAGCCGGTGATTCTGGTGGGACTCCCCGCCGGTAAACACAAGGTGACGATTATTCTGGCCGACCCGACGCACAAGCCGCTCGACCACAAAACCATTGAATTCACCGTACCGCCTCATGCGGCGGTCCACCATTTTTAAGGAGTCTGAAGATGAAAGCACTGACTGTACTGACGGCAGGCCTGCTGGCGCTTTCCGCCAGTGCCTTTGCGCAGAGCAAAACCAGCGTCGTGCTGGTGCACGGCGCGTTTGCCGACGGCAGCAGCTGGAATAAGGTGATTACCCTGTTGCAGAAACAGCACGCAGAGGTCATTGCCGTCCAGCTGCCGCTCACGTCGCTTAACGATGACGTTGCCGCCACAAAGCGGGCCATCGCCCGCGCCCAGGGGGATGTCGTGCTGGTGGGTCACTCCTGGGGCGGCACCGTGATTAGCGAAGCGGGCCACGATGCGCGGGTGAAATCGCTGGTGTATGTGGCGGCGTTCGCGCCGGATGCCGGCCAGTCGACGGCGGACCTCGCGGGAAGCTACCCGCCGCCGCCGGGCAGCGCGGGCATCGCCAAAACGGCGGACGGCTATTTATATCTGCCAACGGACGCCGTCAGGAAGGATTTCGCGCCGGACGTGAAGCCCGAGGAACAAACTGCAATCGCGGCCACGCAGGGGCCAATTAAGGCCGATGCGTTTGGTGAAAAGGTGACCCACGCGGCGTGGCATGTTAAGCCGAGCTGGTTTGTGGTCAGCAAAAATGACCGAATGATCAACCCCGATCTTGAACGGGCGATGGCGAAGACGATCCATGCGAAAACCACCGAGGTCTCCGCGAGCCACGTGTCGATGGTGAGCCAGCCGGAGGCTATCGCCCGGACGATTGAGCAGGCGATTGAAGCAAAGTAATTTTTTGCGAATTGTAGGCCGGGTAAGCGCAGCGCCACCCGGCAAAAAAATAGCCTCAGTGCCCGCCATCCGCGGGATAATCCCGATTAATCCACGCGTGGTCCTCTTCCCACGTGAACATCCATTTGCGCACCGGCCCGGCCATCACGTTGAGGTAGTAGCTGTCATACCCGGCCATCGTCGCCACCGGGTGGTAGCCCTTCGGCACCATGACCACGTCACGGTTGTAGACCGCCATACATTCATCCAGCGCTCTGTCGTCGGTGTAAACCCGCTGCATGCAGAACCCCTGCTCCGGGTTGAGGCGATGGTAGTAGGTCTCCTCCAGGTAAGTCTCCCGGGGCGGGTTATCCGTGTCGTGCTTGTGGCTCGGGTACGAGCTCGTGCAGCCCTCGTTAGTCCAGACTTCCACCACCAGCAGGCTGTCGGCGGGCTTATCTTCCGGCAGAATGTTGTGCACGTAGCGCTGGTTATGGCCCTTGCCGCGCGCCTCAGCGTCGATATCCTGCGGCGCAATCAGCCGCGTCGGATACGTGCCCTTGCCGGGGGCGGCGCAGACCGCCAGCTCGAGCCTCGTCAGCGCCTTCACCTGCACCGTCTCCTGCGGGGTAACGTACACCGACCACGGCTTGATGCGCTCGAACGGGCTCATCCGCTCGCCGATGTCGTTAAACTGCGCGGAAGGCGTGCTGATGGAGGCGCGTCCGGCGACCAGCACCAGGCAGCGCTCTTCGCTGACGGCGGGCAGCGTCAGCTGCTGCCCCTCCTGCAGCTCATACGCCTCAAAGCCGACGTATCCCCACCCTGCGCGTTCCGGCGTGACGGACTGGGTGCGCCCCTCCGCGTTCGGCTGTTGCCAGCGTGATAACAGACGTGACATGTCACCTCCTCAAATCAGTCCGGCGTCGCGCGCCAGGCGGCTCAGGTTGTTATACCCCAGACGGGCGTAGGTCAGCGGATGGGCAACCGCCGGGTCCTGCTCCGCCTCCACCACCAGCCAGCCGTGATAGTCCTGCGCCTTCAACAGCCGCATGATCGGCGGGTAATCGACGCAGCCGTCGCCCGGCACGGTAAACACGCCGCTCAGTACCGCATCAAGGAAGCTGGTTTTACGGTTTTTGACATCCGCCAGCACGTCGGCACGCACGTCTTTGCAGTGAACGTGGTTGATACGCGACGCCCAGCGCTGCGCCACCGCCAGCGGATCGGCCCCGGCAAAAGTCAGGTGACCGGTGTCCAGCAGCAGTCCAACCTCTTCGCCGGTATGGGTCATCAGGTTGTCCACGTCGTCAGCGGACTCAATCACCGTCCCCATATGGTGGTGATAGGCAATCTGCACCCCCTGCTGCTGGGTGTAGCGGGCAAATTCCGTGAGCTTCTCGCCATACTCCTTCCAGCGTGCCTGCGGGAAACGCGGGCGCAGATGCACCGGGGTCTGCTGCTCGCCGTGAATGCAGCCGCTCACTTCCGCAAAGACCAGCACCTTTGCCCCCAGCTCGCGCAGCAGCGTCAGGTGGGACTGCACGGCGGCGATCTCCGCCTCCACGCTGCGCTCCAGCAGTCGGCCGGAGTACCAGCCGGAGACCAGCTGCAGGTCGTGGCGCTGCAGGATGGGGCCAAGCAGCCGCGCTTCGCGCGGGAATTTATTGCCCAGTTCGAACCCTGCAAAACCGGCCTCTTTACCTTCGCTCAGGCAGGTCTCCAGCGGCGTCTCTGCGCCCAGAGAAGGCAGATCGTCGTTCGTCCACGTCAGCGGGTTAATGCCCAGTTGTACACTCATTGTCGTCTCCATTATGCGTGTCCGCGCTCGCGCCACCAGGCGATAAGCTGCAGGTAGTTGTCCCGGATGCGCGCCACCAGCTGCGCATCGTCAATATCGTGCTTCAGCCACGCGCGGGAGGCATCGCCGAACAGCGTGCGCCCTACGGCGAAGCCTTTAACCAGCGGCTGCCCCGCTGCGGCCCTGAAGTCGGCGCGCAGCTGTTCTGCCGGGGCATCCAGGCCGAGGATCACCACCCCGCGGCAGTGCGGGTCCCGGCGTTCGATAATCTCGCTCAGTGCCGTCCAGCCCTCGGCGGAAAGCGGCGGCAGCTTCCACCAGTCGGGGTAAATGCCGAGGTTGTAGAAGCGGGAGATGGCGCGCAGGTAGAGCTCGTCGCTGCGCGGCATGGTCGCAGGCAGGATCACCTCCAGCAGCAGCTCGTGCCCGGACTGACAGCAGGCGTGGTACACCTCAGCGATTTTCTGCTCCTGCTCCAGGCGCAGGCCGTGGGCATCTTCCGGATGGAAAAAGACCAGGCACTTCACCACGTGCTCCTGCGGCCAGCTGATGAGCTGGGTGCCGATGTTGCCGTGCTCCATCTCCAGCGGACGCGAGCCAGGCAGCTCAATGGGGCGACCAATCCACCACCCCTCGCCGGTGATGGCGTTGAGCGCGTCCTGTCCAAAGGTGCCGTCGCACAGCAGGCCGGCTTTGCCCTCCAGCCCGGCCCGGCTCGCCGCCTCGCGGCTGGCCTGCAGGATCAGCTGCTTGAGCGCCGGAATACGTTTGAGCGACGCGCCGCACTGCAGCGCCATATCCTCAAGCTGGCTGCGGTGGTCGAAGGCCATCACGCACAGCTCCGGCCATTCGCGGCGACGGGTAGTGACCCGGTGCAGATGGTTCAGACGCGGGTCGAGATCCGGGCGCGGCACATCCGCAGCGCGAGAGAGATAGTCATCCAGCTCGATTTTGCTCGGCATCGCCGGGGCGCAGCCGTGGCGCGAGACCACCAGCGCGCCGCAGGCGTTGGCATAGCGACACGCCTGCTCCCAGCCCTCGTCGTTCAGGTATCCGCGCAGCAGGCCGGACATAAACGCGTCCCCCGCCCCGAGGACGTTCAGCACCTCCACGCGCACGCCGGTCACCGTCAGGCCGTCGTCCAGCCGGGGCGGAATGGCGTCGGTATAGACCGAGCAGCCGAGCGCACCGCGCTTGCAGACCAGCGTGGCCTGGCTCACCGCACGCACCTGCCCCAGCGCCTGCAGGGTCTCCGTGCTGCCGCCCGCGATATGGAACTCCTCCTCGGTGCCGACAATGACGTCGAAGAGGTGCAGCACCTCCTGCAGCTCGCGGGTGACCTTATCCGCGGCGATAAAGCGCGTTTCGCCGTCGCCTAAGGAGGTCAGCCCCCACAGCACCGGACGGTAGTCGATGTCCAGCACCGTGCGCACGCCGTGACGGCGGGCATAGCCCAGCGCCGTCAGCACCGCCTCGCGGGTCTGAGGATGAGAAAGGTGAGTCCCGGTGATGGCAAGACACCGTGCGGAGGCAATGTAGCTTTCGTCCACATCGCTGGCCGTAATGGCCATATCCGCGCAGTTATCGCGATAAAAAATCAGAGGAAAGGTGTCCCGGTCTTTAATGCCGAGTAGCACCAGCGCCGTGAGGCGGTCTTTATCGGTAATCAGATGGCTGGTATCGCAGCCCACCTGGCTGAGCTCTTCGCGCAGGAAGCGGCCCATATGCTCGTCGCCGACGCGCGCCAGCATCGACGAGCGCAGCCCCTGGCGCGCGGTGCCGTACGCCACGTTGCCGGACGAGCCGCCGAGGTATTTGGCGAAGCTCGACACATCCTCCAGACGGGCACCAATCTGCTGACTGTAGAGGTCTACCGCCACGCGGCCCATGCATATCACATCAAACTGCTTTTCCACGTTGATACCTCATCAGACAATGTCGTTCACGTTCAGCCAGCGGCCTTCCCGGTGCGAGAGCGCGATCGCGTCCAGCACGCGCGACACCTTCCAGCCCTCTTCGAAGTCCGGCCACATCGGCACGTCGGCGGCAATCCCGTCCACCAGATCGCGCACCTCCACCGTTTTTTGATCGTTAAAGCCAATCCCGTGACCTGCGCCCATGCAGAACGCGGCGTAGTCCGGGTGTGCCGGACCGACGAGCAGGGTGCGAAACCCCTGACGGTTTACCGGATCGTCATGCAGATAGAGCTTCAGCTCCGCCATGCGCTCCTGGGTAAAGCTGATGGCGCCTTTCGTCCCGGTGATGACGTACGACAGCCCCATCTTGCGGCCGCAGGCGACGCGGGAGGTTTCAATCACGCCCTGCGCCCCGCCCGCGAAGCGCACCATCGCGTGGGCCTGATCCTCGTTTTCGACGGCAATCATGTCTGACGACCCGGCCTTTGCCGGACGTGCCGGGACCACAATCTTCAGGTCACCGCAGACCTGCTCGATCTCCCCGACCAGGTACTGGGCCATGTTGACGATATGCGCCGCCAGGTCGCCCAGCGCCCCCAGCCCGGCGGTCTCTTTGAAGCAGTGCCAGTGAATGGGCGAGAGCGGGTCGGCCATATAGTCTTCGTTGTGGGTGCCGTAGAAGTGGATCACCTCGCCAATCTCGCCGCGGGCGATAATCTCCTTCGCCAGCTGCGCCGTCGGGTTCTTCATGTAGTTGAACCCCACCAGCGTTTTCACCCCGGCCCGCTTCGCGGCGTCGACCATCTCGCGCGCGTCATGGGCGTTCAGCGCCAGCGGCTTCTCCGAGTAGACGTGCTTACCGTGGCGGATCGCCTCCAGCGCCATCTCTTTGTGCAGGTGGTTGGGTGAGCAAATATCCACCACGTCAATCGCCGGGTCGGCCACCAGCGCCCGCCAGTCGCCGGTAGAGCGGTTGAAGCCAAACGCCTGCGCGCGCGCTGCCGCCAGCTCCGGCGTGACTTCCGCTACCATCTCGCGCACCAGCCTGCCGCGCAGGTTGAACACCGTCGGGGCCTGGGCATAGGCGATAGCGTGCGCCTTGCCGATATACCCGGTGCCAATCAATCCAATACGAACCTCTTTCATCACTATCCTCACAGTGCGCCGCGACGGCTCTTGGCGTAGGTGTCGAACGCCACCGCCAGAACGATAATTAACCCGGTGATAATCTGCTGGTAGTAGGCCGAGACGTTCATCAGCACCAGGCCGTTAATCAGAATACCCATGATGATGGAGCCGATAATGGTGCCGCCGATGCGCCCGTAGCCGCCCATCAGCGAGGTGCCGCCAATCACCACCGAGGCGATGACGCGCAGCTCAAAGGAGATCCCGGCCACCGCCTCGGCGCTCCCCAGACGCGCGCTCAGAATGAAGCCCGCCAGCCCCGCCAGGCAGCCAATCAGCACGTAGACGCTGACCAGCACGCGCTTGACGTTCACCCCCGCCAGGCGCGCCGCCTCCGGGTTGCCGCCGATGGCGTAGACGAAGCGGCCCCAGCGGGTTTTATGCAGCGCCAGATAGCCGCCGAGGGCGACGATGGCGAAGATCCAGATCGGAATGGAGATGCCGAGCAGCTCCCCGCGCCCCCACCAGCGGTAGCCCTGATCGAACCCGGCGATCGGCGCGCCGTCGTTGATCACCAGCGTCAGGCCGCGCCAGATGGTCATCCCGCCGAGGGTCACGATGAACGGCGGCAGGCGCAGGCGGGTCACGCCCAGGCCGTGCAGGAAGCCAATCGCCGTGCCCATCGCCAGGCAAATCCCGAGCCCAATCAGCCAGCTCATGCCGCCCCAGGCGTTCGGGTCGACGGTGGTGAAGTTGTCGCCCTTAATCACGTACGCCGCGGTCATGGCGCACACCGCCAGAATGGAGCCCACGGAGAGATCAATCCCGGCGGTCAGGATGACGAAGGTCATCCCCACGGCCATGATCCCGTAGATGGAGACTTCGGTCAGGATGTTGAAAATATTGCGTTCAGAGAAAAAATTACTGTTCTGCGACTGGAAGAAGATCAGCAGCAGGATCATGAAAATCAGCACCCCGAAGCGCTCGAAGAAGGCGATGGGATCGATGCGTCCGGCGCATTTGACCGGGGCCTGCGTTTTAGAAATCATCTGCGTCATGAGAAACTCCGTTATGCCGCGTTCAGGGCGTTGTGGTTGATGGCCATCATCGTCATCAGCCGTTCTTCGTTAGCGTCGTCACCGTGGATCTCGCCGGTCACCCGGCCTTCGCTGAGGGTGATGATCCGGTCTGACACCGCCATCACTTCAGGCAGATCGGAGGAGATCACGATCACCGCCACGCCCTTTTTTGCCATGTCAAACAGCACCTGGTGCACTTCCGATTTGGTCCCCACGTCGATGCCGCGCGTCGGCTCATCGACGATCAGCACCCGCGGGTTGAGCGCCATGCAGCGCGCGAGGATCACTTTTTGCTGGTTACCGCCGGAGAGCTTGCGCACCTCCTGCGCGCTGTTGACCATCTTGATCTGCAGCGCCTTGCGGTAGGACTCGATCAGGTCGTCCTCTTTGCGGGTATTCACGAACCAGCGCCACTGCAGCAGCGAGGAGAGGCAGGAGAGCGACAGGTTGTCGCGAATGGACAGCCCCAGCACCGCCCCCTCTTTTTTGCGGTCTTCCGGCACCAGCGCCACGCCCTGGTCGAGGGCATACAGCGGGTCGCGCGGCTGGTAGGGCACGCCGTCCAGCTCAAAGCTGCCCGAGGTAAACGCGTCTGCGCCAAACAGGCAGCGGGCCACCTCGGTGCGCCCGGCGCCCACCAGTCCGGCAATGCCTAAGACCTCCCCGGCGTGGACGTGGAAGCTGATGTCGTGCAGGGCGATGCCGTGCGGATCCAGCGGCGGCTTTTCGCGGCTCAGCCCCTTCACCGCCAGGCGGACGGGTTTATCCTCATGGTGCGTTTCGCTGGCGGGACGGCGGTTAAACGCCACGTCGCGCCCGACCATCAGGCGGATCAGCTGTTCAACGTTGGTCTCCGCCACCGCGCCGGTGCCGGTGAAACGGCCGTCCTGGAAAACGGTGAAGCGATCGCAGAGCTGGAAAACCTCGTGCAGGCGGTGGGTGACATAGATAATGCTCACGCCACGGTTTTTAAGCTCGCGCACCACGCGGTGCAGGCTTTCCACCTCGCTGTCGCTCAGCGCGGCGGAGGGTTCGTCCATAATGATGAGCCGGGCGTTGAGGGTCAGCGCCCGGGCGATCTCCACCATCTGCTGCTGGGCAACGCTCAGGCGGGCGACCGGGGTGGTCGGTGCAACGTTCAGCTGCAGATAGTCGAGAATGACCTGCGCCTCCTGGTTTACCGCCTTTTCGTCGACGATCAGGTTACGTTTACGCGGCTCGCGCCCGAGAAACATGTTTTCCGCGACGGTCATGTTGGGCAGCAGGTTGAATTCCTGATAAATGGTGATAATGCCCTTGTTCTGCCGCTCCACCGGGGAGTCGTCCACCGGCAGCGTTTCGCCGTTGAACCAGATCTCCCCGCGGGTTTGCGGCTGCGCCCCCGCGAGCGCCTTCAGCAGCGTGGATTTACCCGCCCCGTTTTCCCCCAGCAGGGCGTGGATCTCGCCCGCGCCGACGGTCAGCTGGGCGCAGCTTAACGCCCAGACGCCGGAAAAGCTTTTTGCCAGGTCGGTCACTTTCAGTAAGGGTTGCGACATCGGTCTGCTCCTCCTTTAGAGTGAGCCGCCGCGCCAGCGGCGGCTGCGGATAAATCAGTTACCGGCCTCACCGATACGCTCAGCCTGCTGCAGGTTCTCTTTGGTGATCAGCGTTGGCGGGTAGTCGGCCCCGGTGATGGCTTTCTTCTCGCGCACGTTGGCCACCAGCTGGCTCATCGCCGTCTGCACCGCAAAGCCCGGACGCTGGTCCGCCGTCACCGCCAGCCAGCCGTCGCGCACGCGGGCCAGCGCTTCCGGTACCGCGTCAAAGCCGGTGACCAGAATTTCGCCCGGCTTCACGCCCTGGCTCTGCAGGGCTTCGATCGCCCCCAGCGCCATGTCGTCGTTGGCGGAGAGGATCACCTGAGGACGTTTCGGCAGCGAGGGCAGCACGCTTTCCACGATGCGCATCCCTTCAGAACGCATCCAGTTGCCGGTCTGATCGGCGACGATCTTGTACTTATCGCCACCCGCCTTCAGGCTGTCGCGGATCCCTTTAGTGCGTTCGATGTTAGAGGAGGAGCCCGGCTGGCCGGTCAGCAGAATGATCTCCGCCCCGTCGGGGAATTTGGTTTTGACGAAGTCGCCAATCGCCTGGCCGCCTTTGTAGTTGTTGGCGCCAAAGTGCGGCACTTTCTTCTGGCTGTCGACGGAGCGGTCAAGGGTGACCACCGGCAGCTTCGCATCCTGAATTTCATCCACCGCGCTGGAGACCGCGTTCACGTCGTTAGGGGAGACGATAAAGCCCTGCGCGCCGCGGGTGATGGCGTTTTCCAGGTCAGCCACCTGCTTCGGTGAACTGCCCTGCCCGTCCAGCACCTGAAGCTTCACGCCCATCTCTTTTGCGGCTTTTACCGCCGTGCGCTGCATGTGAACTTCAAACGGCATGGCCAGGTTTGGCGTACTGAACACAATTTGCTCGTTTTCGGCGAGGGCGGCCCCGGACGTCATGGCGATGAGGGCGGCTACGATCAGTTTTTTCATTATTATGTCTCTCTGTGTAGGGTTGTTGTGTTTAGAGGACGATCTCGCGCTGGCTGCGCAGCGACTCCAGCGCTTTATCCGCGAGGTACAGCGCACGTTCACCATCATCGCCGCTGCAGTCAGGCACCGCTTCGCCGCGCAGGACCGCAACAAAGTGTTCCCATTCCGCGGCGTAAGCGGATTTGTAGCGCTGCAGGAAGAAGTGTTCCGGCAGCGCGCTGGTGCAGCCCTGTTTGCCGTAGTGCTGCACCTGGTTTTCCAGAATGTTGCCCGCGCAAAGCAGCCCTTCGGAGCCGTGCAGTTCCAGGCGCTGGTCGTAGCCGTAAGATGAACGGCGGCTGTTAACGATGGTCGCCATCGCGCCGGAGGCATATTTCAGAACGATAAACGCGGTATCGATGTCCCCCGCCTCGCCAATCGCCGGATCGACCAGGTTGCTGCCCTGGGCATACACCGACACCGGCTCTTCGCCCATGATGAAGCGCGCCATGTCAAAATCGTGAATGGTCATATCGCGGAACATGCCGCCGGAGACGCGCACGTACTCCGCGGGCGGCGGAGACGGATCGCGGGAGATGATGAGCAGCGATTCCGGCTTGCCGATTCGCCCGGCCTGCGCGTCGGTTTTCACGCGGCGGAACTGCGGGTCAAAGCGGCGGTTAAAGCCGATAAACAGCGGCACGTCGTACTCTTTGACCACCTTCAGGCAGTCGCGCACGCGGGCGAGGTCGAGGTGTACCGGCTTTTCGCAGAAGATGGCCTTGCCGTGGCGGGCGGCCATTTCAATCAGGTCCGCGTGGGTATCGGTGGCGGAGGCGATCAGCACGGCGTGAACGTTAGGGTCGGTCATCGCTTCATCCAGGCTCTGCTGGCGGGCCTGATACTGCGTGGCGAGGCGGGTGGCAAATTCCTGATTCGGGTCAACCACGGACCAGAGCGTGGTCGCGGCGTGGCTGGCGATGTTAGCTGCATGTACCTGGCCAATTCGGCCAGCGCCCAGTAAAGCAATGTTAAACATAACGGCTCCCGGTGTTGGTGAATGCTGTGAACTAACGACCCTATAAATAAAACATTTATTTCATTTTTATAAATAGTGAAAATTATGTTTTTGAGTGCGGGTTAACACTTTTGAGATGAATGAGATAAATTTTGTTATCAATCTCACAACACAGGTGAACGTGCGGCAACTCCCCTCACCCCGGCCCTCTCCCTCAGGGAGAGGGAGTAAAAAACCACACCGAGCCGTCCCCTCTCCCTGAGGGAGAGGGTTAGGATGAGGGGAAAACAAAAATGAAATGAAAATTTCGTTACTTCGGGAAAACTCAATACTGACGGGCTTTTTTCACCTGCGACTGCGTTTGCTCCGCGGCCTCACGCACGGCAGACGATTCCGCCACCTGCGCATCGCCGGTTCGCCACCAGGAGGCGTAGTCGTGGGTCATGGTCTTCGGCAGCACCTTGATGTCCAGCAGCGTCGGGCCAGGATGCGCGCGGGACGCCTCCAGCGCCGCCAGCAGGCTTTGCTCATCGTTTACCCGCCACGCGCGGCAGCCGTAGCTCTGCGCATTTTGCGCAAAATCGACCTTCACCAGCGGCCCGTCAAGCCGCCCGCTTTCCGGGTTGCGATGGCGGTTTTCCGTGCCAAAGCTGCCCATGCCGTGCCCCATCTGCAGGTTGTTGATGCAGCCAAAGCTGGCGTTATCAAACAGCAGAACGGTGACCTTAATGCCCTCCTGAACGGCGGTTTGCAGCTCGGAGTGCAGCATCATGTAGGAGCCATCCCCCACCATGGCGTACACCGGCTGCTCGGGTCGGGCAAGCTTCGCGCCGATGGCTGCCGCAATCTCGTAGCCCATGCAGGAGTAGCCGTACTCCAGGTGATAGCTGTCCGGCGTTTTGACCTGCCAGAGGCGCTGTAAATCGCCCGGCAGCGAACCGGCCGCGCCCACCACGATGGCGTTATCTTCCACATGCTGGTTGATGAGCCCCAGCACCCGCGTCTGGGTCAGGCGGGTATTGAGCGCCTCGCCGTATTCCGCCAGCTGCGCGTCCAGGTGCCCCGCCACTTCGGGCGCGTCGTCAGGACGCCACTGGCGATCCCACAGGCGACGGCACTCGTCGCGCCAGGCGGATTTCGCCTCAGCGATCGCCTCTCCCCAGCCGCTGCGGTAATCACCAAGCGCGTGGGTCAATGCCTCGAGCCCGGTTTGAGCGTCGGCAATCAGCGCCGTGGCGTCCAGCTTCAGGGCGTCAAACTCGGCCACGTTCAGCAGCAGGAATTCCACGTCCGGATGGGAAAAGAGCGCCTTGGAGCCGGTGGTAAAGTCGGTCAGGCGCGTGCCGATGCCGATCACCAGGTCGGCCTGCGGGGCGAGCTGGTTGGCCGCCATCCCGCCCGTCACCCCTACGCCACCGAGGTTAAGTGGGTGGTCACTTACCAGCGCCCCCTTTCCGGCCTGGGTTTCGGCAAACGGCAGCTGCAGCGTCTCGACAAAGTCGCGAAACGCCTCATGCGCGCCGGAATAGCGCACGCCGCCGCCGCACACCACCAGCGGGCGACGCTTGCGGGCGATCAGCGCCCGCGCCTGCGCCAGACGCTGCGGATCGGGCGGACGACGCTCGATGTGGTGCACGCGACGCGCGAAGAAGCTCAGCGGATAATCCCACGCTTCCCCCTGCACGTCCTGCGGCAGGCAAATCGTCACCGCACCGGTATCTGCCGGGTCAGTAAGCGTTCGCATCGCGCTGAGCATCGCGCTCATCAGCTGCTCCGGGCGGTTAATGCGGTCCCAGTAGCGGGAGACCGGACGGAAGCAGTCGTTGGTGCTGATGCTGAGGTCGTGATACTGCTCGATCTGCTGCAGCACCGGGTCCGGCTGGCGGCTGGCGTAGATATCGCCCGGAAGCAGCAGCAGCGGGATGCGGTTCGCCGTGGCGGTTGCCGCCGCCGTGACCATATTGGCGGCGCCCGGCCCGACGGAGGAGGTGACGGCAAAGATGCGCTGACGGCGGTGCTGTTTGGCAAATCCCGTCGCCATATGGGCAATGCCCTGCTCGTTGCAGCCCTGCATCACCTGCAGATGGCCCGGATCCTGCTCCAGCGCCTGGCCGATACCCAGCACGTTGCCGTGTCCAAAGATGGTGGCGACGCCCTCCACGAAGGGCGTTTCATCGCCATCCACGCTGACGTACTGTTGATTCAGGAACCGGACCAGCGCCTGGGCCATGGTCATACGTTCGGTTTGCATAAAATCTCCTGTCAGCCCAGCGTCGGCATGGAGAACGCAGCGCCTGTCTCCTGCTGCATTTCCGGCCAGCGCGCGGTGATGGTTTTCATTCGGGTGTAGAAGCGCACGCCGTCGTTGCCGTGGACGTTGAGCGCGCCGAAGATGGAACGCTTCCAGCCGCCGAAGCTGTGGAATGCCATCGGCACCGGGATCGGCACGTTGACCCCCGCCATGCCCGCCTGCACCTCTTCGCAGAAGCGGCGCGCGCAGCCGCCGTCGCGGGTGAAGATTGCCGAGCCATTACCATATTCATGGCGGTTAATCAGGTCCACCGCGCTGGCGTAATCTGCTACGCGCACCACAGAAAGCACCGGACCAAAAATCTCTTCTTTATAGATGGTCATCTCCGGGGTGACGTTATCGAACAGCGTCGGCCCGACGAAGTAGCCCTGCTCGTGGCCCTTCACGCTGAAGCCGCGACCGTCCACGCGAAGCGTCGCCCCCTGTGCTTCCCCGCTGTCGATGTAGCCCAGCACCTTGCTGCGGTGCGCGGAGGAGATGAGCGGCCCCATTTCGTTTTCCGGCGTCTGGTCCAGCCCCGGCCCGACGCGCAGCGCGGCAATCTGTTTTTCCAGCCGGGCACAGAGGCCATCGGCGGTGTTATCGCCCACCGCCAGCACCACCGAGAGCGCCATGCAGCGCTCGCCCGCCGCGCCGTAGGCCGCGCCCATGATGGCGTTGGTCGCCATCTCCATGTCGGCATCCGGCATTAAAATGCAGTGGTTTTTCGCACCGCCCAGCGCCTGGCAGCGCTTACCGTGGGCGGACGCGGTCTGGTAAATGTATTCCGCAATCGGCGTGGAGCCGACAAAGCTCACCGCCTGCACGCGCGGGTCGGTCAGGAGCACGTCAACGGACTCTTTATCGCCCTGCACCACGTTGAAGACGCCGTCCGGCAGGCCGGCTTCTTTCAGCAGCTGCGCCAGCGCGAGCGCCAGAGAAGGGTCTTTTTCCGACGGTTTCAGCACGAAGGTATTCCCGGTCGCCAGCGCAATCGGGAACATCCACATCGGCACCATCGCCGGGAAGTTAAACGGCGTGATCCCGGCGCAGACGCCGAGCGGCTGCATCAGCGAGTGGCTGTCGACGCCGGTCCCGACGTTCGCCGAGTGTTCGCCCTTTTGCAGATGCGGAATACCGCAGGCAAACTCCACCACTTCCAGGCCGCGGGTCAGTTCGCCCACCGCGTCGGAGAAGACCTTGCCGTGCTCTTCGCTGATGAGGCGGGCCAGGCGATCCATGTTCTCTTCCAGCAGCGCTTTGAAGCGGAACATCACGCGCGCGCGCTTAAGCGGAGCATGACGCGCCCACGCCGGAAACGCCTGCTGCGCGGCGGCAATCGCCTGCTCCGTTTCCTGTGCCGTACTCATCACCACCTGGCGGATCTGCTCGCCGGTGGCCGGGTTGAAGATCGCCTGAACGCGCTGGCCTGAACCGGTGACACATTCGCCGTGAATAAAATTCGCTACCGTCTCCATCCTTAACCTCTCGCTGTTGATACGTGACTGTGACCTGAACACTGTGTACTGAACACTATATATGAAACAAATATTCCATTTTAAGTTGAAATAAAATAAATGATGATTATTGTGATCAAGGATGGATTTTTATGTTAACAGCCAGCACCACTGACGCCGCGTGCGCTATTAAGGGATTTCGGGCGAGGAAATGACTGAATCTTCTGTTTCATTTTTGCTGCCAGATGGATGGCCGACATTTAAAAGACGCGGTTTTGCGTTTAGAATCATATGACTGTATTTGGGGGATAACATGACGACAGCAACCAGCCTGAACGAACTGCAGCAGCAAATCCGCGATCGCTACGATAGCCTGAGCAAGAGGCTGCAGCAGGTCTCCCGCTACGTGCTGGACAATACCAACAGCGTGGCGTTTGATACGGTTGCCGTTATTGCCGAGCGCGCCGACGTGCCGCCCTCGACGCTGATCCGCTTTGCCAACGCCTTTGACTTCACCGGCTTCAACGAAATGAAACAGCTGTTTCGCATGAACCTGGTGGAGGAGACCGCCAGCTACAGCGACCGCGCCCGGCTGTTCCGCGAGATGGAGAGCGAGGCCGTGCCGGAAACGCCGCTCGATATCCTGCAGGAGTTTGCCCGCTCGAACGCGCAGGCGCTGCAGCAGCTGGCCGCCCGCGCCGAGCCGGAGATGCTGGAGCGCGCGGTACAGCTGCTGGCCGACGCCGATACCATCTACATTGCCGGACTGCGCCGCTCCTTTAGCGTCGCTGCCTATCTCACCTATGCCCTGAGCCACCTCGAGTGCCGCCCTATCCTGCTCGACGGCATGGGCGGCATGCTGCGCGAGCAGATCAGCCGCATTAAGGCGCGGGACATTGTGGTGTCGATCAGCTTCTCACCGTACGCGGAAGAGACGGTGATGGTCAGCGAAACCGCCGCCAGCGTCGGCGCGCGGCAGATCGTGATTACGGACAGCCAGATAAGCCCCCTGGCGACGTTCAGCGACCTCTGCTTTGTGGTGAAAGAGGCGCAGGTGGATGCGTTTCGGTCTCAGTCGGCGACGCTGTGCCTGGTGCAATCGCTGGTGGTGGCGCTGGCGTATCGGTTGGGTGAGGGGAAGTAATCATTTCACCCATATATGATGACTTGGAGTTTCGGTCATGGTGAAGTATTAATTATCATTATGTCTATAGTCATTGGTATACTAAACAGGAACGATCAAACCGAAGAATAAAATTATCTTTCAGTCCGTCATTTCCACAGGTCAACCTTAACCGAATGATGAATCATGCGATGTCTATAGCTTACTATTTAGTTCCTCTCAAATATCAATAAGCTAAGAAAGGATCGTATTTATTTTTGCTTTTTTTAATACAACGATTGGATAAAAACTGTAATCCCAAGAGAGCAAAAAGTATTAGATAAATACAATCAAAAATTTATGAAAGCATTAGCTAAAACTTGTTCAGCATCTATTAAAATTGTGCTTTAATCATTCATGTCACATCACTTTTTGTACTCACACTTATAAATTTAATACTAATTTTGTTTGCTGCATATTTTGCATTAGTCTATCATGGATATAATCATAATAAATAAAAAAACTATTAAATAAAAATTATTCATAAAACTTTTAATGATAGAACATCAAACCCACCAACAAATATGACAGTCTCCGGTTAAGAAAACCATCATATTTGAAAGTGCATTTCAAATGATTTTTAGAACTTATTCTAAAAACCAAAAAAATTAAGGCAAGGAAATCTCTTTAATTTAAATCATCTCCATAGTCAGGATGTGATGTCATTACCCTCCTCCTGTGAAATCAAAAAACCCAAAGCTTGAGGGTTAATTTGCGAAATCGTTTTATTCAATTTTTCAAGATTATATTCACTTATACCTTTAGGCCCATTACGTACTTCAGTAATATACGACACTATCTGCTCATCAGTTAAAATACTTTTTGAATGAAATGCAACTACAACTATTGCACCTCCCATTCTATGCTTTTCATATGAATTTTCTATTAAACCATCATAACAACTTCGCAATAGGTCTATTTCTTCTTGATTTAAAACTGGGCTCCAGTAATCCCGTTTTAATCCGAAGCAGGCTCCCATGCTAAATGAATAAATATCAAAAGGAATTTTTCCACAAGCAGATAACAATCCTTTCAAAATCTCATCAAGGATATTAAGAGGTGGAGTGTAATTGAAATCTGAAGAATTACATCTCAATCCCCATACCCATAAGGCAACATTGGAGATTGCCTTGTTTTTATCAAGTACTAATTGTTCAACTCTAGGAAACACTTTCGATATAATCTCATTAACTAAATTGGAAGGCAAAGACATTGCCCAATTAATACCTGCGCAAATCATTAATCCCAAACATTTTTTCTCATCTGAAGAACTACTAAGTAACTCAGAAATTTCGTTATATCCATCATCACTAAACCAATAGCTAGATTGTTTACGATAAACCGCAAAACTGGCATAACTGTTTCTTATCCATGTTTCAAAAGGTAAATTCATTGGTTCATACAAAATCCATGCTTGTTTTATTAACTCATCAGAATATGGCCCACTACATAGTGCTCGCCAATCTAAAGCAGCTTCGCATCCCCTTGAAAAATAGGCTACAAGATTTAGTGCCTCAGTAAGTGTCTCTGGTTCAGCTTGTGCCTCTTCTATTAGGCTTTGAACCAACCTTCCAATTACATTTGGTAATACTCGGGGAAAAGATATCCATTTTGCTTTCTCTTTGAAGTTATGACCTAAATCAACTTTTCTTTTAAGCGCCTTTCCTTTCTGAACAAGCACTCTCAAAATAATATCACCCTGCTTTCCTGCAAGGACGGCACTCATTGGAACAATTTCCTTCCATTCTTCTGAGTCAAGATAAGAATTTAATGGTTTCATCGGGGATTTAGAATCATAACCATTATAATTTCCGTCAACAATGGCAAGGGCTGTTAAATATTCTTGAAAAGTTAAATGACGGAACTGATAGAAAGGAACCGCTCTTCCATTCTCAACCTGATGCCCCGCTTCAAGAAGCAAACTGGACCTTAACTCGACTCGCTTTAAGAACTCATAAGGAGTATCCTTTGCATACCTTTTAATTTGAGGAACATTTTCTCTTGCTTGCTCTAATAAATTTAGTAATTCTGTTTCAGTCGCTGTTTGTTTGCCAGCCTTCATTAATTCGAAGGCTACATAAGACAATTGAGGAATAGCCTCTTTTGTATTAAGTGCCTCATGACCTTTAATATTCCAAGTATCTAATAATACCTCTACAGCTCTACTATATAAACTCACTCTATCAGGTGGCAATCGGCCCGCACCATGCTTAACAACTAATAACATTGTCAATAGAAGCGGATTTTCTGCTAATCTTTTCAATGATTGATTAGAAACAAGCACTTCTCCTAACCTTTCTGCATCAGATATGGCTTCAGGAGACTGCCCTACCATCAATTGATGCCAGTAATTACAAAGTATTTTTATTGTCTGAGGATTAAGAGGTGCCACTCTCCATTGTTCACAGTAAGAAGCTAAAAATGGAGCTACCAAACTAAACCCAGCTTCGCGACTGGTTATTACAAGTTTAGTTTTCGGGTATTGATCTATAAAATTTCTTAGATTTTCAGCAAAAATGGTACGTTCGCCATCATCATGAATTTCGTCCAAACCATCAACTAAAAGAAGTACATTACCTTTACTAAATTGCGAAATTAACGCAGTACCAACCCCTTCAAGTACAGACTGGCCACTTATATCGGGTAGTTTTCTCAACATTGTTGCAATAGGAAGTGTGATATAATCCCTCCACTCGCGGCATCTAATTAACACAGGCATTAAATCAATATCTGGTAAATTATCGTCGCTACTTGAACGTCTATCAGGGCTTGCATAGGCGACAGCTAACCGTTTTAGTAATAGACTTTTCCCTCCGCCAGGTAAGGCTAAAAGAGCAATACCTTTCGTTTTTGAGAAAACATCACCAAATTGTTTAACTTCTTTATTTTTTTCTAGCCAGTTGTTTAATTTTTTTTCTCTTTCTGGGTCATCAAGAGAAATATCAGGTGGGCAGGGTAAAAGTTCTAAAGGTACAAATAACCGTTCTAAATCGAATCTTCTCTGTGCTGTATCCATATCAGCACGAACACCTTCAATCGTCATCTGGCCACAGTCTTTAACCAAGAATTCTTTATATACAGATAAAAGTTTTATGTTTTTTTGATTTCTATTATTTTTTTCTATCGGTTGTTTCTTTGTTTTTCTTTTGCGTGATTCTTGTATAAATAAACTATTTAAAAAAACAGGTAACTCAGTGTGAATAGCACCATAACTTACTGGCTCAACAAAACCTTGCCATTTTGGATCTGCGTGACGCATTAATATTTGTTTTTCATCTACCAATGCATAGTGCTGTAAAGAATTAGAACTCAACTGAGTTCGCAACCAATCACTAAGTGCTGAAAAATTAGGATCTGAAAATGTATCCCCACAACCTATAAATAACAAACGTTTGAAAGCACCTAATGTTCTCTGGAACAAATCACGTAACTCGTTATCAATAGTTTTCTCGTAATCTCTTATACCTAGAACACATGAATTTGGCTGCTCCCAATGGCCATGCAAATGTAGAATACCTTTTTCTTCACCTCTGAGCCATGCGGTAGCTTTACGAGTTTCTGAAAGTAATACTGTCGATAATCCAGTCGTTTTTTCCAAAAGAGAATCATAATTCAACGTGCAAATTAATACGCCAGAATTAGAAATATTCCTTACTACTTCCATCATATTTTTATTAGTAGGTTTTATTTTATCAAATGACTCTGATAGCCACCTAGAATACAGATCACCGGATGGAGAATCTAATTTTCTCCCAACGAATTCAGCAGCACTAAGCAGATCATCAATATCATTAGATGCTAATTGATTACTCCAAAATCCTTTTTGTTCATTTGATATTTTACCCTTTACCGTTGCATAATCAAAACCACTTTCTATTAATCCTTTCCACGAAAGAATTTTATTTGAGTTGTCGGTCAACGCGATACTGCAACCAGTACCTATAACGACAACTAATTCGTCTTTTAAAATAGACTCTTTAATATTTTCAATTGCTGAGGCACTCATGAAATTGTCCTTTTAAATAAATTATAGAAGCAAAGACCAATCAGTTTAATGGATTATAAGAAGGTTATAAAGAAGTACCAAAACTATAAAGCACAAGTAAAAAAAAGCCCGCTTTTTGCGGACTTTTAAATATTCTGACTAGATCGGAAGCTCGATCATTCCCACTCAATCGTAGCCGGTGGCTTACCGCTGATGTCATACACCACGCGGGAAATGCCGTTCACTTCGTTGATGATGCGGTTAGACACGCGGCCCAGGAAGTCATACGGCAGGTGCGCCCAGTGCGCGGTCATGAAGTCGATGGTTTCCACCGCACGCAGGGAAACAACCCAGTCGTACTTACGGCCATCGCCCATTACGCCAACGGAGCGAACCGGCAGGAACACGGTAAACGCCTGGCTCACTTTGTTGTACAGGTCAGCTTTGTGCAGCTCTTCGATGAAGATCGCGTCCGCGCGACGCAGCAGGTCGCAGTACTCTTTCTTCACTTCGCCCAGCACGCGCACGCCCAGACCCGGACCCGGGAACGGGTGACGGTAGAGCATGTCGTACGGCAGACCCAGTTCCAGACCGATCTTGCGCACTTCGTCTTTGAACAGCTCGCGCAGCGGTTCAACCAGGCCCATCTTCATCTCTTTCGGCAGGCCGCCCACGTTGTGGTGAGATTTGATGACGTGTGCTTTACCGGTTGCGGAGGCCGCAGACTCGATCACGTCCGGGTAGATGGTACCCTGCGCCAGCCACTTCACGTCGTCCAGCTTCAGCGCTTCTTCGTCGAACACTTCAACGAACACGCGGCCGATGATCTTACGTTTCGCTTCCGGATCGTTCTCGCCTTTCAGCGCGTCCAGGAAGCGCTGCTCGCCTTCCACGTGAACGATGTTCAGACCGAAGTGGTCGCCGAACATGTCCATAACCTGCTGGGCTTCGTTCAGGCGCAGCAGGCCGTTGTCCACGAAGACGCAGGTCAGGTTTTTGCCGATGGCGCGGTGCAGCAGCATCGCGGTCACGGAGGAGTCCACGCCGCCAGAGAGGCCAAGGATCACTTTGTCATCGCCAACCTGCTGGCGGATACGCTCAACGGCGTCGTCGATGATTTTTGCCGGGGTCCACAGGGCTTCACACTGGCAGATGTCGCGCACGAAGCGCTCCAGCATGCGCATACCCTGACGGGTGTGGGTCACTTCCGGGTGGAACTGCACGCCGTAGAAGCGTTTTTCTTCGTTCGCCATGATGGCAAACGGGCAGCTCTCGGTGCTGGCAACGGTCACGAAGTCAGACGGGATAGCGGTGACTTTGTCGCCGTGGCTCATCCACACGTCCAGCAGCGGTTTGCCGTCTGCGGTCAGGGAGTCTTCGATACCGCGCACCAGCGCGCTGTCGTTAACCACTTCAACCTGAGCATAGCCGAACTCGCGCTCGCTGGAGCCTTCTACGTGGCCGCCCAGCTGCATTGCCATGGTCTGCATACCGTAGCAAACGCCGAATACCGGCACGCCAGCTTCGAATACGTACTGCGGCGCGCGCGGGCTGTTCTCTTCGGTCGTGCTTTCCGGGCCGCCGGACAGGATGATGCCGCTTGGATTGAATTCGCGAATCTGTGCTTCCGTGACATCCCACGCCCACAGTTCACAGTAAACGCCCAGTTCACGCACGCGACGCGCCACCAGTTGAGTGTACTGAGAACCAAAGTCCAGGATGAGAATGCGATGTTTATGAATGTTTTCCGTCATTGACGCTAATTCCGAGGCAAGTGAAACAAAAACAGAGCGCCCGGCAGAAGCCGGGCGCGGAAATTAATCAGGAGCCCAGACGATAGTTCGGGGACTCTTTGGTGATCGTCACGTCGTGAACGTGGCTCTCCTGGATACCCGCACCGCTGATGCGTACGAATTCCGCTTTAGTACGCAGCAAGTCAATGGTACCACAGCCGGTCAGACCCATACAGGAGCGCAGGCCGCCCATCTGCTGGTGAATGATCTCTTTCAGACGGCCTTTATAGGCAACGCGACCTTCGATACCTTCCGGCACCAGTTTGTCAGCGGCGTTATCGGTCTGGAAGTAACGGTCAGAGGAACCTTTGGACATCGCGCCCAGGGAACCCATACCGCGGTAAGATTTGTAAGAACGGCCCTGGTAGAGTTCGATTTCACCCGGAGATTCTTCGGTACCGGCCAGCATAGAGCCCACCATCACCGCCGCTGCGCCCGCAGCGATCGCTTTCGCGATGTCGCCAGAGAAGCGGATACCGCCGTCAGCAATAACCGGAATACCGGTGCCTTCCAGCGCTTCAACCGCGTCAGACACCGCGGTGATCTGCGGAACGCCCACGCCGGTCACGATACGCGTGGTACAGATAGAGCCAGGACCGATACCCACTTTCACCGCGCTGCAGCCAGCGTCAGCCAGCGCACGAGCGCCTGCGCCAGTAGCTACGTTACCGCCGATGATCTGCAGGTCAGGGTATTTGGCACGGGTATCACGGATACGCTGCAGAACGCCTTCGGAGTGGCCGTGAGAGGAGTCAATCAGCAGGACGTCAACGCCCGCGGCAACCAGCGCGTCAACGCGCTCTTCGTTACCGGCACCTGCGCCAACCGCAGCGCCTACGCGCAGACGGCCATGCTCGTCTTTACAGGCGTTAGGCTTACGTTCTGCTTTCTGGAAATCTTTAACGGTGATCATGCCGCGCAGGTGGAAGTTGCTGTCAACAACCAGCGCTTTTTCAACGCGTTTTTCGTGCATTTTTGCCAGCACCACGTCGCGGGTTTCACCTTCGCGAACGGTAACCAGACGCTCTTTTGGCGTCATGTACACGCTGACAGGCTGGTTCAGGTCAGTCACGAAACGCACGTCACGACCGGTGATGATGCCCACCAGCTCGTTCTCTTCGGTCACCACCGGGTAACCGGCGAAGCCGTTACGCTCGGTCAGGGCTTTCACTTCGTGCAGGGTGGTGGTTGGCAGAACGGTCTGTGGATCGGACACGATGCCGGATTCATGTTTCTTCACGCGGCGAACTTCTTCCGCCTGACGTTCGATAGACATGTTTTTGTGAATAAAGCCAATGCCACCTTCCTGTGCCAGGGCAATTGCCAGGCGCGCTTCAGTCACGGTGTCCATTGCCGCAGAGAGCATAGGAATGTTCAGGCGAATGGTTTTCGTCAACTGCGTGCTGAGATCGGCAGTATTCGGCAGAACGGTGGAATGAGCGGGAACGAGGAGGACGTCGTCAAACGTCAGTGCTTCTTTAGCGATACGTAGCATGGGCAATATCTCTGACCTGGGTGGTTAAATATTGCCGTGGCATTATACAGAGCGTAACCGATTGCATCTACACTTTTTTATAAAAAAGCTTGCGATTGCCTCTCAGCAGGTTACTATCGACTGAATAACTTGCTGATTTAGAATTTGATCCCGCTCACATGTTATCCTCTCAATCTCCCTCAATTTATACCGTCAGCCGCCTTAATCAGACGGTGCGTTTGCTGCTTGAGCAGGAAATGGGGCAGGTCTGGATCAGCGGTGAGATCTCTAACTTCACGCAGCCCTCCTCCGGCCACTGGTACTTTACGCTAAAAGACGATACCGCCCAGGTGCGCTGTGCGATGTTCCGCAACAGCAACCGCCGCGTGACGTTCCGTCCACAGCACGG
This sequence comes from Enterobacter sp. FB, assembly GCF_000805795.1. Classification (NCBI taxonomy): domain Bacteria; kingdom Pseudomonadati; phylum Pseudomonadota; class Gammaproteobacteria; order Enterobacterales; family Enterobacteriaceae; genus Enterobacter; species Enterobacter sp. FB. The sequence goes on from NZ_JSZC01000013.1 coordinate 2,612,143, forward strand.
CCAGCAGGTTCTGGTGCGCGCCAATATCACCCTGTATGAGCCGCGCGGTGATTATCAGATTATCGTCGAGAGCATGCAGCCTGCTGGCGAAGGTCTGCTGCAGCAGAAGTATGAACAGTTAAAGACTAAGCTCTCGGAAGAGGGACTTTTCGACCAGCAGTTCAAAAAGCCGCTGCCCTCGCCTGCCCACTGCGTGGGGGTCATCACCTCGAAAACCGGTGCGGCACTGCACGATATTTTGCACGTCCTGAAGCGTCGCGACCCTTCTCTGCCCGTCATTATCTACCCGACCGCCGTGCAGGGTGACGATGCGCCGGGGCAGATTGTGCGCGCCATAGCGCTGGCGAACGCGCGTCAGGAGTGCGACGTCTTAATCGTCGGACGCGGCGGCGGCTCGCTGGAAGACTTATGGAGCTTTAACGACGAGCGCGTGGCGCGGGCAATCTTTGCCAGCCTTATCCCCGTGGTGAGCGCCGTCGGCCACGAAACGGACGTGACGATTGCCGATTTTGTCGCGGATCTCCGCGCGCCGACGCCGTCCGCGGCGGCGGAAGTGGTCAGCCGCAACCAGCTGGAGCTGCTGCGTCAGATCCAGAGCGGCCAGCAGCGTCTGGAGATGGCGATGGACTACTACCTCGCCAACCGGACCCGGCGCTTTACCCAGCTTCATCACCGTCTACAGCAGCAGCACCCGCAGCTGCGCCTGGCGCGTCAGCAGACCGTGCTGGAGCGCCTGCGCCAGCGCATGAACGTGGCGGTGGACACGCAGATCAAGCGCGCGGTGTCGCGCCAGCAGCGCGTGACGCAGCGTCTGAACCAGCAGAATCCGCAGCCGAAAATTTATCGTGCGCAAACGCGGATTCAGCAGCTTGAGTACCGTCTGGCGGAAACTCTCCGCGCGCGACTGAGCGCCACCCGGGAACGCTTTGGCAATGCGGTGACCCACCTTGAAGCGGTCAGCCCTCTTTCCACGCTGGCGCGCGGCTATAGCGTGACGACGGCAACGGACGGCAAGGTGCTGAAGCAAACCAAACAGGTGAGTACCGGTGATGTGCTGACGACGCGTCTGTCGGACGGCTGGGTAGAAAGCGAAGTGAAATCAATTAAACCGGTGAAAAAGACGCGTCAGCGTAAAACCGGATAATTCTTCGCCGGTTACTTACTATACTGCTGCTATTCCCTTTTTTAATAAGGAGAGCAGCATGCCCCATCTTCATAGCGTTATTCCCCCGTATATTCTTCGTCGTATTATCGAAAGCGGTTCCGAACCGCAGCAGCGCTGTGCCCGCCAGACCTTAACCCACGTCCAGACGCTGATGGCCCATATGCCGGGCAAACCCGCCGCGCCGCACGTGAATAAAGCCGGACAGCTGGAGCGCGATATCTACGATGCGAAACAGACCCAGGAGCTGCCGGGTACGCAGGTGCGTTATGAAGGTCAGCCGTCGAACGGCGATGTGGCGGTGGACGAAGCGTACGAGTATTTGGGTATTACCCATGATTTCTTCTGGAAGGAATATCAGCGCGATTCGCTCGATAACAAAGGGCTTATTTTAACCGGCACCGTTCACTACGGTCGGGAATATCAGAACGCCTTCTGGAACGGTCAGCAGATGGTATTTGGCGACGGCGACGGGGAAATATTTAACCGCTTTACCATCGCCATAGACGTCGTGGCGCATGAGCTGAGCCACGGCGTGACCGAGACCGAAGCCGGGCTTATCTACTTTGAGCAGTCCGGCGCGCTGAACGAGTCGCTGTCGGACGTGTTTGGCTCGCTGGTGAAACAGTACCATCTGAAGCAAACCGCCGAGAAAGCAGACTGGCTGATTGGTGAAGGGCTGCTGGCAAAAGGCATCAACGGCAAAGGGCTGCGCTCGATGTCTGAACCGGGCACCGCCTACAACGATCCGCTGCTCGGCAAAGACCCGCAGCCTGCACACATGAAGGATTTCATTAAAACGCGCGAGGATAACGGCGGCGTGCATTTGAACTCCGGTATTCCCAACCGGGCATTTTATCTGGCCGCGACGGCGATCGGCGGCTATGCCTGGGAAAAAGCGGGTTATGCCTGGTACGACACGGTTTGCGATCGCAATCTGGCGCAGGATGCGGATTTTGAGGCCTTCGCAAAACTGACGATCGCGCACGGAGAGAAACGTTCCGGCGGCGACGTTGGGGCGGCCATAAAACAAGCCTGGGAACAGGTGGGAGTGTTGTAAATGCAGGTTCCGGAACTGACGGATGACGCCGTGGTTGAGCTGGCCCGGGAAGGCGGCGTCGCTTATATTCCCAAGCTGAGCGGCCAGCGCACCATCGCGCTCTCCTCGCTCAATGAGGCCCAGCGCCAGCGCCTGGTCAGCATCCTGGAGCAGGCCTTTCCGCGCGGTCAGCCGCCGGGACAGGCCTCGTCACCCGGCAGCGGCGACCAGCGCTATTTCCGCATCCAGATTATCTGGACCGGGCAAAATCAGGCGCACTATGCCGATATCATCGTGCTGGTGCCGGAGCAGGAAGCACCCGAGTCGCTGGTCGAGCTGTGGCAGAAAGGCGAAGGCTGCGTGTGCGATTAACCTTCGGCCCGAACAAACTCCACGCGTTTTTTGGAGATAAGGCCGTGGCCGTTCTGGCAGAAATAATCCACTGCCCCGCAGGCTTTTAAGACCTGGAGTGGCTGATGGCACTCCGGGCAGCGGGCTTCAAGCGCAATATCCTTATTACAGCTCTCGCAGTGTGCCACCCCGTTCAGGGGCTCAAGCGGTGCCTGGCAATCCGGGCAGGTAATCGTCATGGTGACTCCTTAAAAGCATTCTGGTCTGCGATCATTTTACCACGTCGCGTTCAGTGCGGGCCACGCAGCTGTTGCTGCAAGGTCAGCAGCAGCTCAACTTCCTCGATTCGGCGACGCGTCGTGCGGCTCACCTCGTGCGGATCCCGTTCAAAAAGACTGTTGGTGCCCAGAATGTGCCCGGCAAGACAGTGCTCGTAGAGTGTCCCGGGGATATGCCAGCGCTCAATATCCTTACCCTCACTCAGCTCAAGCACATCCTCCGCGCCGCGCCGGTCGTGGCTGATGATGCGCCCGTCGCGCAAACAGAGCCGTAATCCTTTTTGCCCGCCCGCGGGTCCCGCGTATTTGTTCAGCCAGATATCCACCGGCACGCCGCTGATGCGACCCTGAAGATGCGCCTCGCCCTCCGCCGTGGTCAGGTCGCCTTTTGCGATAGCGCGGCCCAGGCGGTCTTTAGCCGTGACCACCTGCAACGTCATCTCATCACTTCCGCCCAGATAACGCACCGTTTCGCGCAGCATCGCCAGCACGTGCGTACCGATATCCAGGATTACGCCGTCCGGGTGGCGAAGCGTACGCGCGTCCGGCTCGCCGGTAGCAAAGTTAAGCGCGATGGGTTCCCCTGCGGCGTTAACTCCGCTCGGCTCCTGCAAAAAGCCGTCGATTTTGACGATGTCAGAGACGCTGCCAACCAGCGACCGCTTTACCGTTTCGATGCGCGCCATCCAGTGATCGAGCGCCAGCACGCGGGAAGCAGCGTCGGGGTTTGCCAGCAGCGCGTTGAGCATTTTGATTTGGGGAAGCGTGGCGACGATCGGTTTTTCAATCACAATCCGCGGAACGGCCGAGGCTATGGCCTGTTCCAGCACCTCGAGGTGGTGCAGCGATGCGGTGGTAATAAAGAGAGTATCAAGCGGTACGGCGAGAAGTTCCGTAAGCGAAGCGCAGCGCGTGACGCCTTCAGGCTGCCTGGTGGGGAGAACATCAAATCCAAAACAATGAACCGTGTGACCAAAAAGGCGACGTAAGGCGGGCAGATACGCGGTTTCCACGACCGCACCAAGACCGACAAATCCTAACTGCATAGTTTCACCTCAGGGAATCGATGCCGGGGCATAACGCCGCCCCGGCATGCTGAGGTTTATGAGGCGTTAGCTGCCGGTTTAGTCTGCGCATTTTCCAGCATGCGGCGTACCGGAACAATGAGGACGATCAGTACCGCGGCACAAATCAGCAGCGCGACGGAGCAGCGCGCAAAGAGATCCGGCAGCATATCCAGCTGGTCGGCCTTCACGTGGCCGCCAATCAGACCCGCCGCCAGGTTACCCAGCGCGCTCGCACAGAACCACAGCCCCATCATCTGGCCGCGCATTCTCTCCGGCGCCAGCAGCGTCATGGTCGCCAGGCCAATCGGGCTGAGACACAGCTCGCCGAGCGTCAGCATCAGGATACTGCCCACCAGCCAGAACGGCGATACGCCCGCCCCACCGCTGCTCAGCACGTTCTGTGCCGCCAGCATCATCAGGCCAAAGCCCGCTGCGGCACACAGGATACCGATAACAAACTTGGTGATGCTGCTCGGACGAATGTTCATGCTCGCCAGCTTCGGCCACGCCCAGCTGAACACCGGTGCCAGCAGGATGATGAACAGGGCGTTGATCGACTGGAACCACACCGCCGGGATTTCGAAATCGCCGATCATGCGGTTAGTGTAGTCGTTGGCAAACAGGTTGAACGAGGTTGGCTTCTGCTCGAACGCGGACCAGAAGAACGCCGCGGAGATCAGCAGAATAAAGCAGACCAGCAGTCTGGCGCGCTCTTTACGGTTCAGTCCTGCAAAAACAAACAGATAAATAAAGTAGAGGGCAACGGATGCCGCAATCACGTAAACCAGCACGCTGGCTACCGCGACCGGGTTAATCACAATCACGCCCTGCGCAATCAGCGTCACGATCGTTGCCACGCCTGCCGCCAGCGCCAGCAGCCAGGCGCCCACGCCGTTACGCTTCACCACCGGGCTGTTCCAGGTGGAGTCGAGGCCGACTTCGCCGTCATAGCGTTTCATTGCCGGAACGGCAAACACGCGGAAGATAATCAGCGCCACCAGCATCCCGATACCGCCAATACCAAAGCCCCAGTGCCAGCCGTGGGTTTTGATCAGCCAGCCGGAAATCAGCGGGGCAATGAACGAGCCCATGTTGATGCCCATATAGAACAGCGAGAAGCCGCCGTCGCGACGCGCGTCGCCTTTTTTATAAAGGGTACCGACCATTACCGAGATACAGGTCTTAAACAGCCCGGAGCCGAGCACGATGAACATCAGGCCGATAAAGAACAGGTTATTGCCCATGATGGCCGAGAGCGCAATCGACAGGTGACCGAGCGCAATCAGGATCGAACCGTACCAGACGGCTCTCTGCTGGCCGAGCCAGTTATCCGCCAGCCAGCCGCCCGGCAGCGCGGCCAGGTACATGGTGCCGGCAAAGATACCGACAATCGCCGAGGCGTTTTCACGCGCCAGGCCCATCCCGCCGTCATAGACGGTGGCGGCCATAAACAAGATCAGTAACGGACGAATGCCGTAAAACGAGAAACGCTCCCACATCTCGGTGAAGAACAGCGAACCGAGCGGATACGGATGGCCGAAGAACGTTCGGCTCTCTTTTTGATTAACAGAGGATTGCATAATTCTCCCGAAAGGTATGTCGTCGTGCTTGTAAACACCAGCAGGTACGCCGGCCAGTTACGTATCTGGCCGATTTTTCACATGCGGCGAAAAGTTGGTTAACCATTTGATAACCAGGCGCTAGTTTTGTCTAGTACCGGACCTTGGACTTTAAGATGAAAATTCGACGATTGTCTACTTTCTTAGATTTAAACTTGGTTAAAAGTGAATAGTGATTGACTTCACACAGAGAAAACCGGCGGTATGAATGGGCAAAAAAAAGCCCGCGAGAGTCGCGGGCTTTCGTGCGTTCAGCAAAGCTTATTTGCTTTTCTTAATGTGCTTAATCAGACGCTTACGCTTGCGCATCTGGTTCGGCGTCAGGGTGTTGCGCTTGTTGGCGAACGGGTTTTCCCCTTCCTTGAACTGGATACGGATAGGCGTGCCCATCACGTCCAGCGATTTACGGAAGTAGTTCATCAGATAGCGCTTGTAGGAATCCGGCAGGTCTTTCACCTGGTTGCCGTGGATCACCACGATTGGCGGGTTATAACCACCGGCGTGGGCGTATTTCAGCTTCACGCGACGGCCGCGCACCAGCGGCGGCTGATGGTCTTCCGCAGCCATATTCATGATACGGGTCAGCATGGCGGTGCTCTGACGACGGGTGGAGCTGTCGTACGCTTCGCGCACGGATTCGAACAGGTTACCCACGCCGCTGCCGTGCAGCGCAGAGATGAAGTGTACGCGAGCAAAGTCGATAAAGCCCAGACGGAAGTCGAGGGTCTCTTTCACCTGCTCACGCACTTCATTGCTCAGGCCATCCCATTTGTTGACCACGATAACCAGTGAGCGCCCACTATTGAGGATAAAGCCGAGCAGAGAGAGGTCCTGATCGGAGATCCCTTCGCGCGCGTCGATAACCAGCAGCACGACGTTGGCATCTTCAATCGCCTGCAGGGTTTTGATAACGGAGAATTTTTCCACCACATCGGTGATTTTCCCGCGCTTACGCACTCCGGCGGTGTCGATGAGGACATACTCACGCTCATCGCGCTGCATCGGGATGTAGATACTGTCGCGGGTGGTGCCCGGCATATCGTAAACGACCACGCGCTCTTCACCCAGAATACGGTTAGTAAGTGTAGACTTACCTACGTTTGGACGGCCCACGATGGCCAGCTTGATCGGCAGATCCTGCGGGTTGAAGTCGTCTTCAGGCTCTTCTTCTTCGCCCGCTTCGCCGTCTTCAAACTGCGCCCAGTATTCCGCGTCTTCGTCCACCTCTTCCGGCGGGTTCACTTCGTCAACCCACGGCAGCAGAACGGTTTCCAGCAGGCTGGTGACGCCACGGCCATGCGATGCCGCGATAGGGTAGATCTCACCCAGACCCAGTGACCAGAAATCTGCGATGGCCTGATCGGCATCGATGCCGTCGGTTTTGTTCGCCACCAGGAAGGTTGGCTTTTCGCGTGAACGCAGGTGTTTAGCGATAGCGGAGTCCGCCGGCATCAGGCCAGCGCGCGCGTCCACCATGAACAGCACCACGTCCGCTTCTTCAATCGCCAGCAGCGACTGTTCCGCCATGCGGGTTTCCACGCCGTCTTCTGTGCCGTCAATACCACCGGTATCAATACAGATGAACTCGCGTCCTTCCACCTCTGCACGACCGTACTTACGGTCACGCGTCAGCCCCGGGAAATCCGCAACTAGCGCATCACGGGTGCGTGTTAAACGGTTAAAAAGAGTGGATTTTCCAACGTTAGGGCGCCCGACAAGCGCGACCACAGGTACCATGTTTGAAGCCTCATAAAATTCAAAATAACGTCGCTTTCGCGGCGTTTTTAAAAATGTCAAAACGGCTCCTGAGTGAACAGGAGCCGTTTAGTATACTACAACCGCCGGGTAATTAACGCGTGATCGCGTACAGCGTGCCGTCTTTTGCCTGAATCAGCAGTTTGCCGTCGGCCACGACCGGGTCGGTCAGGAAACCAGAGCTGTCGACTTTTTGCTGTGCAACAAAGCGGCCATTATCCGGATCGATCCAGTGCATATACCCTTCGCTGTCGCCGACAACCAGGCTACCGTTGTACAGCGCTGGCGCAGTCAGCAGACGGTGCAGCAGATCGCTTTGCGTCCACAGCGTCACGCCGCCTTCGGTACTCAGGGCCAGCAGACGGTCGTTCTGGTCAACCATATAGATGCGGTTACCCTCAACGATGAAATCATTTACCGAGCCCAGCTCACGTTTCCACATGATCTGGCCGCTGCGCAGATCCAGCGCGGCCAGGTTGCCGTTGTAGGCCAGCGCGTAAACCACACCGTTAACGATGACCGGCGTTGTGTCCACGTCGCTCAGACGGTCAATTTCCGTTGAGCCAGTGGCCTGAGAGATACGCTGCTGCCAGATCATCTGGCCCTGCTGCATCAGCACGGCGCTTACGCGACCGTTGTCGCCGCCGACAATGGCAGCACCAAATGCGGTAGCCGGGGCAGATTCGCCGCGCAGAGAGAGCGCAGGCATATCCAGGTTAACGGTCCATTTCACCAGGCCGTCCGCTTCGTTCAGCGCCTGCAGCTGGCCGTTGCTGGTATGAATCAGCACCAGGCCATCGCTCACCACCGGACGAGAGAGGGATTCCCCCGCCACGGTCGTTTGCCAGGCAATGGAACCGTCGCTGCTGTTCAGGGCATAAACCTGCGCTTTTTCGCTGCCCACGTAGACGTGGCCACCGGCAACGGTCAGGCCGCCAGACAGCAGTGCAGGCTTACGGGAGAACCAGCCGTCTTTTTCCGCCAGGTTAACGGACCACACTTCTTTTCCGTCATCCGCGTTCACCGCTTTCACGGTACCTTTGCGATCGGCCGCATAGACAACGCTGTCTGCATACGCTGGATGAAGGTTGGAATAGAAATCACCAATCCCATTGCCCACGGAGACATCCCACGCGGTGGATGGGGTAAACTGGTTTTCAACCGTCGGCAGTGGGGACATTTTCACAACGTCTTCTTCGCCACTGAACAGTGAACAACCACTCAATAACGTAACAGAAAGCAGTCCTGGCAGAAGTAATTTACGCAATTGCATCGGGTCCCTCTCAGACGGACAAATTATTTATTTTCATCTGCATCATTTCGCTCAGCGCAGGTGAGGCATTGCTCTCTACGCCAGCTTGCCACGCTTTACGCGCGCCCGCTTTGTCACCTTTGCTCAGCAGTGCTTCACCGCGCAGATCGGCAACGATGGCAGCAAAACCTTCGCCTTTGATGGTATCGAGCGTTTTCAGCGCATCGTCAGCTTTCTTCTGCTGAACCTGAATACGTGCCAGGCGCAGATTGATCACCGCTTTCAGATTTTCATCACTGGCGGCAGCAAGGCCCTGAGACAGCTGAGCAACGGCTTTATCCAGTTCGTTCTTATCAACGTACTGCTGAGCCACTTCCAGCGCAGCCAGTGCACCGTAGGTGTTTTTGTTGTCAGCTGCAAATTTTTCTGCCGCCGTCAGCGTTTGCGGCTGATCGGCACGAATTGCGCTCACGGTATTTTCATAGGACAGGGACGCGCCGCGCGCGGAATCCGCCTGATGATTGTTCCAGTAACGCCAGCCTACCAGCGCACCGACACCTAAAATAACCCCAACAACCAGCGCTTTGCCGTTTTCAGCAAAGAAGCGTTTAATCGCGTCGACCTGATCGTGTTCGTTCTCGTAAATTTCCACGCAGTCCTTCTCCTTAGCCCAATAGAGTGCGCAAGTGCGCCGCAACGCCGTCCTGCGTTACCGTTGTCTGCTCACCAGAGCGCAGGTCTTTCACCACCACTTCGCCGTTAGCCACTTCGGACTCACCCAGCACCAGTGCGATACTTGCGCCCCACTTATCGGCACGAGCAAACTGTTTTTTGAAGTTGCCGCCGCCATGGTTGGTCATCAGCTTAACGCCCGGCAGCGCATCGCGCACGCGTTCGGCAAGCTGCATTGCCGCAGACTGCGTTTCCGCGCCTGAGGCCACCAGGTATATATCGACAACGGAATCTGCTTTAAATTCCGGATTAACTGCCTGAACCAGCAAAACAAGTCGCTCAAGACCCATCGCGAAGCCAACCGCAGGCGCAGCGCGACCGCCAAGTTGCTCAACCAGACCGTCGTAACGACCGCCCGCGCACACGGTGCCCTGAGAGCCGAGGCTGGTGGTCACCCACTCAAACACGGTACGGTTGTAGTAGTCCAGACCGCGCACCAGGCGCTGGTTTACGGTATAGGCGATACCCGCCGCTTCAAGCAGCTTACACAGGCCCGCGAAGTGTTCGCGCGACTCGTCGTCCAGGTAATCACCCAGCGCAGGCGCATCGTTCAGCAGTGCCTGAACATCGGCGTTTTTGGAATCCAGAACGCGCAGCGGGTTGCTGTACATGCGACGTTTGCAGTCTTCGTCCAGTTTCTCTTTATGCTGTTCCAGGAACGCCACCAGCGCATCGCGGTAGTTCGCACGCGCTTCCAGAGAACCGATAGAGTTCAGCTCAAGGGAAACGTGATCGGCGATACCGAGCGCACGCCACCAGCGGGCGGTCAGCATAATCAGTTCAGCGTCGATGTCCGGGCCCTGCAGGCCAAAGACTTCCACACCCAGCTGATTAAACTGGCGATAACGCCCTTTCTGCGGACGTTCGTGGCGGAACATCGGGCCGATATACCACAGACGCTGCTCCTGATTGTACAGAAGACCATGTTCGATGCCGGCGCGTACGCAGCCCGCCGTCCCTTCCGGACGCAGGGTCAGGCTGTCGCCGTTGCGGTCCTCAAAGGTGTACATCTCTTTTTCAACCACGTCGGTCACTTCACCGATCGCGCGTTTGAATAACGGGGTCTGCTCTACAATCGGCAAACGAATTTCGCTGTAACCGTAGCTGCCGAGCACCTGCTTCAGCGTGCCTTCAATGCGCTGCCAGATGGCGGTTTCGCCAGGCAGATAATCGTTCATGCCGCGGATGGCTTGAATGTTTTTTGCCACGTTTATTCTCTTTCTATATACAAAAAAAACCCAAAGAATGGGTTCAATCATACATGGGAAGCTCACGGCTTCCCATCACGTTATTTTTCAACCTGCAGAACGTTGATACGCTGTGTCTCGTCCATCATGGCGGCTTTGGCGCGGATGCGGGCTTCAAGCTGGTCGATCATGTCGCTATTATCCAGACGATCTTTTCGAACGCCATCTTCATAGAGACCACTTTTCTTGTTACCGCCGGTCACGCCCAGGGTTGACACCAGGGCTTCACCCGGACCGTTCACCACGCAGCCGATGATGGAGACGTCCATCGGGGTGATAATGTCTTCCAGACGTTGCTCCAGGGCATTCACCGTACCGATCACATCGAACTCCTGACGTGAACAGGTTGGGCAGGCAATGAAGTTGATCCCACGCGCGCGAATACGCAGTGATTTCAGGATATCGAAGCCGACCTTGATCTCTTCGACAGGATCCGCCGCCAGCGAGACGCGCAGGGTGTCACCGATCCCTTCAGAGAGCAGCAGCCCCAGACCGATCGCGGATTTTACCGAGCCGCTGCGCAGGCCGCCCGCTTCGGTGATCCCGAGGTGCAGAGGCTGATCGATCTGCTTTGCCAGCAGGCGATAAGATTCTACGGCCAGGAACACGTCGGACGCTTTTACGCTGACTTTGAACTGATCGAAGTTAAGGCGATCGAGATGATCGACGTGACGCATCGCGGATTCGAGCAGCGCCTGCGGCGTAGGCTCACCGTATTTTTCCTGCAGATCTTTTTCCAGGGAACCGGCGTTAACGCCGATACGGATAGGAATATTTTTATCGCGGGCGCAGTCCACGACCATGCGGATACGCTCTTCGTTACCGATGTTGCCCGGGTTAATACGCAGGCAATCGACGCCGTACTCGGCCACTTTCAGTGCGATGCGGTAGTCGAAGTGAATATCAGCCACCAGCGGAACGCTGACCTGCTGTTTGATCAGTTTGAACGCCTCAGCCGCATCCATGGTCGGGACGGAGACGCGAACAATATCCGCGCCGACACGTTCTAATGCTTTGATTTGATTGACCGTCGCTTCCACATCGGTGGTGCGCGTATTGGTCATCGACTGAACGGCGATAGGTGCCCCATCGCCGATTGGCACATTCCCAACGTAAATCCGTTTCGATTTTCTACGTTGAATCGGAGCCTGGTTATGCATGAAAAATCTCCCGCGTTGCCCGTCTGTTACTGTGCTGCTGATTGTTCGGCATTAACGGTAAGACGTGCAACCTGGTTAGTTCTGATAAAGCGGCTCAGGTCGACAGGTTTTCCTTGATACTGGATCTGTACCGCTGCCGGAGCGCCGATTTTAAGTTTATAAGGCGCCTGGCCCGTTAGGTTTAACGTGCCATCTTTGCGCTGCAGGCCGCTGAACAGTTTTTTACCTGTCGCGTCAGTCACTTCCAGCCAGCAGTCGGCGCTGAAGTTCATTACCAGCGCGTTAGGATCGGCTGCGGGTGTCGCCGTACCCGCCGGGCTGGTTGGCAGAGACGCTGCGGTATTGTCTGCAGGCTGAGTAGCCGCAGGCGCGTTCGCCGCAGTATCAACATTCGCCTGAGAAGGGGCAACCACCGCGTTTTGATCCTGAGCCTGAGGCGCAGCGGTGTTAGCCGTTGCTGCCGGAGCCTGCGCAGCATTGGTCGCTGTCGCATCTGGCGCTGCGGTCTGTGGCTCGCTGGAAGTCGCTGCACCGTCGGTATTCAGCGGCACGCTCTGGGCGTTATCCGTTCCGGCCTGGTTGAGTTCGGCGGAGGATTGATCGGCCATAGTGGTGATCTCTTCCTGCTGCGCCTTGTGGTTTTGCCACCACCACGCACCGGTCAGACCGACCACCACAAACAGCACCAGCCAGGTAAAGCTCATCAGCCAGCCATCACGTTTTTTACGACGTTTCCCCAGGGAGAAGGTCTGCATCGGCGCAACTTTTGCTGCACGGACCGGCGCCTGCTTCTCCATCATTGGCAGTAATTCGTTTTCGGGGATGTGCACCAGTTTTGCGTAAGAGCGGATATAACCGCGCAAGAACGTTGAAGCCAGATCGGCGGGTGCCTTATCTTCTTCAATATCGCGAACCGTGGAAACCTTCAGGCACAAGCGTTCTGCGACGGCTTGCTGGCTGAGTCCGAGTTGTTCACGGGCGTTGCGAAGACGAACGCCAGTGGAGAGTGCTTCATGTTGGTCGTGAGTGGCTTCAGTATTCATTCGCTACAACTACTGGTACGTGAAAAAAAGGGTTCAGGCGCCGGTGAGTCACAATGCCACCCGCACCGCGAAACTTCTGGTCAGTTAACCTTGAACACAGAGTATAAGACTGTCAGCCCGGAGATGACAGTACAGCCCTGCCCGTACGGCTAAACTGTTGTTACGTCGTTACATACTGCCCGAAAGTCGGATGAAACGCACCGTAATTATTGATCAGTCTTCACGAATCTGACTGATTATTCAGTAAGGTTATGTCTCACGGCGCAGATAATGCGCCGTGAGTGCATAATAATCAAACAGCTTTAACCGCGATCGTCTCGCCCTGCATGCGTTTACGCAGGGTACGCTTGGTACGGTCAATAACATCACCAGCCAGCTGTCCACATGCGGCATCAATATCATCACCACGCGTTTTACGCACGATGGTGGTGAAACCATACTCCATCAGCACCTTGGAGAAACGGTCGATACGGCTGTTCGAGCTACGGCCATACGGCGCGCCCGGGAACGGGTTCCACGGGATCAGGTTGATTTTACATGGCGTATCTTTCAGCAGTTCAGCCAGCTGATGCGCATGTTCGGTACCGTCGTTGACGTGGTCCAGCATCACGTACTCGATAGTGACGCGACCCTGGTTGGCGTTGGATTTCTCCAGATAGCGACGTACGGCAGCGAGGAAGGTTTCGATATTGTACTTTTTGTTGATTGGCACAATTTCGTCACGAATTTCATCGTTTGGCGCGTGCAGGGAGATCGCCAGCGCAACGTCAATCATATCGCCGAGCTTGTCCAGCGCAGGCACAACGCCTGAGGTCGACAGCGTGACGCGACGCTTGGACAGACCAAAGCCGAAGTCATCCAGCATGATTTCCATCGCCGGAACGACGTTGGTCAGGTTCAGCAGCGGCTCACCCATCCCCATCATCACCACGTTGGTGATTGGGCGAGTGCCGGTCACTTTTGCCGCGCCGACGATTTTCGCAGCACGCCAGACCTGGCCGATAATTTCTGAAACACGCAGGTTACGGTTAAAGCCTTGCTGCGCGGTTGAGCAGAATTTGCACTCCAGCGCACAGCCAACCTGGGAGGAGACACACAGCGTCGCGCGGTCTTCTTCCGGAATGTAGACGGTTTCAACGCGCTGATCGCCCACCGCAATCGCCCATTTGATGGTGCCATCTGCGGAGCGCTGCTCTTCCACCACTTCCGGGGCGCGGATTTCAGCCACTTCTTTGAGCTTATTGCGCAGGACCTTGTTGATGTCAGTCATGTCATCAAAATTGTCGCTGCAGTAATGGTACATCCACTTCATGACCTGATCGGCACGAAACGGCTTTTCGCCCATCTCTTTGAAGAACTCGCGCATCTGCTGACGGTTCAGATCCAGCAGGTTGATTTTTCCATTTTTATTGGGAACCGCAGGAATGGCGACTTCGGAGGTATTCACTAATTCAGACATAATATTTACCGGCCTCGTTGTTACACGTTATGGCCCATGGAGGGTTGAATAGAAACGCCCCAGAAAGCGGTCTGCTCGTCCGGGGCGTTGCATTGTACAAAGTCTGGCGCAGGGATGCCACGTCTGGACGCGGCATTTACGAAAATAATGTGTAAACGAAACCGTTAAATTAACGGGTACGTGGACACACTTCGCCTTCTGCGAAGAAGAAAGCGATTTCGCGTGCAGCAGATTCAACAGAGTCAGAACCGTGGGTACCGTTCTCGGTGAAGCTGTCAGCGTAGTCAGCGCGCAGAGTACCTGCCAGCGCGTTGTCCGGGTTGGTTGCGCCCAGCAGGTCGCGGTGACGCTGTACGGCGTTTTCGCCTTCCAGTACGGATACCACGATTGGACCGGAGGTCATGAACTCCACCAGGCCGTCAAAGAATGGGCGACCTTCGTGCTCAGCGTAGAAGCCGCGAGCCTGCTCAACGGTCAGGTGCAGCATTTTGGTACCAACAATTTTGAACCCTGCAGATTCAAAGCGAGCGAAGATGCTGCCAATAACGTTTTTTGCCACCGCGTTTGGTTTGATGATGGAAAAAGTACGTTCAATAGCCATGATAACCTCTGTCAATGTTCTGTTGTTTTGCATACCTGAGTATGGTGTGGCGCGGATTATAAAGAGCTATAGCGCTATTGCCTATGGTTCTGCATAACATTTTTTTAAAATGAGACGAAGATTAGCAACAGTCCGGGTTTCGCATATCGTGTTGATGGTGAAAACAGAGCGGACACTGCTTTTCATCAGGCGTAAATGACCAGAAATGACGGTGGCACGTCAGGCAAACGGCTTCATATGCCAGTATGGCCACGTTTTTCGCTGTTCCTTCTGTTTGCGTCACTTTTATCGCCGCATGCTGGCATACCGCTTCGCAGCCGCCGCAACCGGTACAACGTCCGGTTTCGACGACCAGTTCAGCGTTCTCAAACCGAATCGCGTTTTCCGTACAACTCCGCCAGCACGCGCCGCACAATACGCACGTTCCGGCGTCGAGAGCTATCTCTGCCTCACTAACCCCAGAAAACGCTCTGCGCAGTTCACGCTGACCGGGCACGACGCTACAGGTCCGGACATCCTCACGGGGAACGTGCATCAGCGCACGGCGGGCGATATTAACCTCTTTGACGGGTAAAAGTTTAAACGCCCATGCCGCTTCACCGCGTCGACGAAGCACAAGATTAAGCCGGGCAATCGCCAGCAGCCAGTCAGGATACTGCTCCACGTCGATACTGATAAAATGAACATGGTGCTGCGCATGCCAGAGCAGCAGCTCATTCACATCCGGCGCACGTTCAGTAAAAGGCCCGACAAGCGTATCGCCACACAAAAAGCGTTTTCGCGGCGTGATGCCGGTGATGGCCTCAGTGGGGCAAACAAACAGGCAGTCACCGCATTCAATACAGCGGTTCTCATCAACCGAGATATCTGCGTCCGTAAAAGAAAAAGCCTGCACGGGACAAACGTCTGCGCAGGCGCAACAGGAAGCATGGCGAAAACGGCGACGGACGCACGCATGCGTCACGTCCATCGCCGGGCCAAACGTTAATCTGCCCATCAGCCAATACTGAAGAAAACGAAGCGCAGCATCAGCTCACCCGCAATCAGCAAGGCGCTGCCCAGCAGCATTGTGCCTCGCGCCGCTTTTAACCCGCCTGCAGCAAAGCACAGCATACCCACGACAGACACACACCAGCTCAGCAGATGCACGGTGCGCAGTTGTTGCAGCATCTGTAACGGCGCATGAGGGAACGTCACCACGGTGTTGTCCATAGCCGAGATGTCGGCCAGCCAGACGGGCTGCATCACCAGACGCACAAGCACCAGCAGCGTGATAATGACCACCGCCGCACGCAGAGTAGCCCGGGAACGCATCCCAACCGCCATGCAGGCTGAACCAATAATGCCCACCGAGCCGATAAACAGCACCAGCGTGTTGATATGCTGCCACGTCACCACGGACGCATGCATGTAGATCTGCGCCATGCAGAACACATCCACCAGCCCGACAAGGCCCGCCGCCGCCAGAAGCAGCTTCCAGCCTGGCTTTTTGGCGAACATCAGCAGCGTCGCGAGCCCCAGCGCCGCCAGGTAAAGGCTGGCAAAGATAATCTCACGGCTCAGCCAGGAGCTGGAGACATGGCGCAGCGCGTTGAGAGCATTGAGCGGATAGCCCATGTGCAGCGCCGAGGCGAGCAGCCCGAGGCTTGCGAGCACAAACGCCCCGGCAGCAGGCAGAAGCGCGCTACGCTGCAAAACATGCGCCCCCCCGAACGCCAGCCAGAGCGTCACCCCTACCGAGCCCTGCAGGAACAGTGTAAAAATCAGCAGCGGTAACTCATGCATGGCGTTTGCCCTCTTTCTCTGCACCCTGATGCGCTTTGATCACCAGATTCGGTTTTGTGATGGAAGAATCAGGCAAGCCTTTCACGTCACAGACCGCACCATACTTCGCCCGCAGTTCATCAATCGGCCCGAATTTAATCGCTTCGAGTGGACAGGTTGCCACACAGACGGGCTGCTCCCCCTTCGCCTGAAGATCCACGCAGAAATCGCATTTTGACATTTGCCCAGTCTGCTCGTTGAGCTGTGGCGCGCCGTAAGGGCATGACCACGCACAGTAGCCGCAGCCGACGCACTTATCTGTATCAACGCGCACAATGCCGTCTCCCGGACGCTTGTGCATCGCCGTGGTCGGACAGTTTTTAGTACAGATGGGGTCTGCACAGTGGTTACAGGAAATAGAGAGCGTGTAGGCAAACACATTGTTGCTGACGCCGCCCTGCCCGGTGGGGATGAAATTCCCGCCGTTGACTTCGTACACGCGACGGAAACGACGTCCGACCTCAAGGTTGTTTTTATCTTTGCATGCCACCTGGCAGGCTTTACACCCTGAGCAGCGTGAAGAGTCGATATAAAAGCCCAGCTGTTTGTCGCTCACCGGCGCGTAGTGTTTAAACTGACTCATGCTTTTGCCACCTCCACCAGCATGGTTTGATGTGAATTCCCTTTCGCAAGCGCGGTAATACGAGCCGAACTGAGCACGTTCGCGCAGCCGCCTTTATCAATGCCCTTCTCATCCGGCTGCCACCAGGCACCTGCCTGCATGGCTACCACCCCAGGAATGATGCGCGGCGTAACCTCCGCCGGGATCTCACAAATGCCGCGTGCGTTATGGATACGCACGGTATCTCCCTGCGCAATGCCGCGCTTCTGCGCATCCTGAGGGTTAATCCACAGCTTTTGCTGCTGCGCCTCAATCAGCCACGGGTTGGCGTACTGGGTTGAGTTAGCACGGTTTTTCCCTTTCCAGGTGATCAGCTGCAGCGGGAAGGTTTTCGCCAGTTCGTCTTCCGGCCCTTCATGGGCAGGCACGTAGTGCGACAGCGCCGGAATCTCCGGGTGCTGCATGTCGTATAGACGCTTCGAGAAGATCTCAATTTTCCCGGACGGCGTCGGGAACGGATGATTTTGCGGGTCGCGAATGTTGTCTTCAAAGGCGACAAACGGCGCGCTTTTGAAGAGATGCTGACGCGTCTTTTGCAGCGTCGCGAAGTCCGGCAGGTTTTCATCTGGCATGGAGAGCCGCGTCTGCTCCCAGATGTGCTCAATCCACGCCTTTTCGTCACGCCCTTCGCTGAATGCCGGTTCGACGCCAAGCTTAGCAGCGACCTCCCGCAGCCAGTCGTAGTCTGAACGGCGCTCAAATTCAGGCTCAATCAGCTTTTCGGACAGGATCAGATAGCTTGCAGTACCCCAGGTTTCGCCGATATTCCAGCGTTCCATAAAGCTGGTTTCCGGCAGGAGAAGATCGGCGTATCGGGCGCTCGGCGTCATAAACAGATCGCTCGCGACGATAAACTGGATTTTCGACTCGTCTTCCAGCACGCGGGTTGCCTGATGAAGATCCGGGTTCTGGTTAGCCAGATAATTGCCCGCCAGCGAGAAGAGGATGCGGATATTGCTGTCCAGCTTTTCGGCATCCTTCAGGCCGACGTCCGCAGTGACCTGAGAGGCATCGTCGGCGGCCTGCACCCAGTTCATCACCGATATTTTGGCTTTCACCGGGTTATCCGGCATCTCCGGGCCTGCGGCAAATTTACGGTTAGCACAGCCGCCGTAGCCTGCCGCCCAGCCGCCTTTCACCCCAACGTTACCCGTCAGCGTGGCCAGTATCGTCGAGCCGCGCGCGGTGCGCTCGCCGCAGTTATGGCGCTGCGGTCCCCAGCCCTGGATCAGCGCGGCGGGTTTGGTGGTTGCGTAGTCGCGCGCCAGCTGACGAATGGTTTGCGCAGGCACGTGGGTGATCTTCTCTGCCCACTCAGGCGTTTTTGCTACGCCATCTTTTGCCCCGTTCAGGTAAGCCATCAGGGATTCATTGGCCGGAACGCCTTCCGGCATAGCGTCTTCATCAAAGCCCAGGGTATAGCGCTGAATAAAGTCGCGATCGTGCAAGTTCTCCGTGACGATCACGTACATCATGGCGTCCATCAGGGCGTTATCGGTTGTTGGCAGCAGCGGGACCCACTGATCAGCAAGGGAGGACACCGTATCTGAATAGCGCGGATCGACAACGATGAAGCGGGTGCCGTTTTGCTTCATCTTCTGGAAGAAGTAGTTGCTGTGACCAAAAATCGTTTCCGTCGGGTTATGTCCCCAGAGGATGACCAGTTTGGTGTCCAGCAGCGTGTCCAGCGAGCTGCCGCTGGCGGCGGTGCCGTAGGTATAGGGCGTTGCCGCTGCGGTGTTGCCCATGCTGACCGAGTGATAGCTTTCGAGATAGCCGCCGGTTAAGTTGAGGAGACGACGAACCATTTTATCGCCGGAGAACGTTCCTCCCGAAACTGCGGTGCCAACATGCACATAGCGCG
Organism: Enterobacter sp. FB; assembly: GCF_000805795.1. Taxonomy (NCBI): domain Bacteria; kingdom Pseudomonadati; phylum Pseudomonadota; class Gammaproteobacteria; order Enterobacterales; family Enterobacteriaceae; genus Enterobacter; species Enterobacter sp. FB. Next base: position 2,631,218 of record NZ_JSZC01000013.1, read on the forward strand.
AAGCAGCACCGTATTTTTGCGTAATGGTTTTTAATTGATTCGCAATAAGCGTTGTGGCTTCATCCCAGGTAATACGTTCGAATTTTCCTTCGCCACGTTTACCCACGCGTTTCATTGGATATTTTAGCCGATCGGGATGATAAACAAATTTCCGATACGCGCGTCCACGAACGCAGGCGCGCATCACCGGCATTTGAGGATCCAGTTCATTATCCGGACGCGTAGAGATGCGTGTGACCACGCCGTCGCTGACGTGCGCCCGAATATCGCATTTCCCGCCACAGTCAAAAGTGCTGCAGGTTTGAATGACTTTTTCTTCGGGTTCGTTCACTGCCGCAGGCATTGTCGCCGCCTGCGCTTTTCCGCCTTTTACCACAAACGGCAGAGCGGCAAGCGCGGACCCGGCCTGAATAAAGTGACGCCGGGAGAGAGCGGGATTAAGACTCTCTCTCAGTTTCTTATTTTTTTTCATTGCTCGTTCCTTCAAATAAAAACGCATTCTCGTTTTTTTGCAGAACCGAACATTGATAATTATCAAGCTAACTCTTCTGGATTATTTTAATAAGCCATTTCGAAATTCACCGTCGCTATTTGGCCGGTTTCATCCATTACCATTAATTGATATTCACCCGGCAAATATAATTTCAGTGAATATTTATATTCATGCCCCTCTAAAGGCTCGCCATTTAAAAACCACCATCGCTGCCCTTCTCCACCGCTGGTTGAGAGAGAAAGCGTTATAGTTGTCTCACCCGGAAGACGCTTGATGACGGCCCCCTCTCTGACCCCTGACAGCATAAGCGGCGCGATATTGCTGTTATCCAGAGGCGGGCAAACTGTTGATGCTGCCGGGAGACGCGCCGCTCTTTTTTCCGCAGCGGGCAGCCACGGCTCCAGCGGCAGCGGCCAGACATCCAGGACTTTTTCAGTAGCATCAGGGCAATCTGCGGCCACGCGTTTGCCGGTTTTATCCAGCCAGACCGGGAAACGAATGCCGCGTATGCCCTCCTGTTCAGGGAGAAGCAGCGTGGGCGGTTCACTCCCTTCCAGCAGCCAGGTCGACAGGCGACGTCGACAGTTTTCACTGCCTTCCGGTAACGACTGGCCGCCCGGCCAGCAGATCACGCCCCGCCCGACGCTCTCCGGACGCGGATCGCGCGGCAGGCGGGCTTCGTCTACCGTTGAACGTGACTGAAGCAGATTATTGACCTGGTTTAACAGCGGAACCGCGCTGGCAAACCCAAACTGTCCTGCCACGGGCGTGCCGTCCGGTCGTCCGGTCCAGATGCCTATCACATAACGGGCATTCAGACCGATGGCCCAGGCATCACGGTACCCGTAGCTGGTGCCGGTTTTCCACGCCAGCGGCGCAACCTGCGGTAGCGCATTATCCGGCAGCGGTTGCGCTTCATTGGCAAGAATACGGCGAATAATCCACGCCGAGCCTGGCGATAACAGCGGGCGTTCAGTCAGCGGATCGCCCGGCTGTAACCGCAGCCTTCCCGCCTTACCGTGTCGGGCAAAGGCGCTATAGGCCGCAGTGATATCTGCCAGCCGCGCGCCCGCCCCGCCGAGGATCAGAGACAGATTCGGCTGCGCCCCCGCAGGCAAGATCAGCGGCAAGCCTGCGTTGCTCAGCATCCCGGCAAATCGTTTTGGTCCGTAGGCTTCCAGCACCTGAACGGCCGGCAGGTTGAGGGAGCGGACCAGCGCTTCACTCATGCTGACCGGTCCATGAAACCCGCTGTCAAAATTCCCGGGCCGATAATCACCGGTTTTTCTGGGAACGTCCTGAAGCAGCGAGGCGGGATGGATCAGGCCATCGTCCAGCGCCATGCCGTAGATAAAGGGTTTTAAGACCGATCCTGGGGATCGGATCGCATTGACCATATCCACATGGCTAAAACGCGTGTCATCGTTGATATCCACCGACCCAACCCAACCGCGCACTTTCATATCGGTATGATCGACCACGATCATCGCCAGCGAGCTGCGGGCCGGCAGACGCGATTTCCAATTCATCGCCAGCTCTTCCAGCTGCCGCTGCAGTCCGGCATCCAGCGTGGTGACAATTTTCGTGTCGCGACTTTTGCCGAGCATCATCCGAGCAAAGAGCGGCGCCAGCTGCGGCATCTGCCGGGGCGCCAGCCATACTGATTCTTCACGGGATTCTTTGACCTGCTTTGCGGACCAGACGCCCTGCGTCGCCATGCGGTCGAGCACTTTATTGCGCGCCGCTTCGGCCCGTTCAGGCCAGCGGTCCGGGCGTAATCGACTCGGCGCCTGCGGCAGCACCGCCAGCAGCGCCGCGTCGGAATAGCTGAGCTGCGACGGCGGCTTGCCCAGATACGTCCAGCTTGCCGCTCCCACGCCCTGCAGCGTACCGCCAAAAGGGGCGCGATTGAGATAGAGCGTCAGGATTTCGCGTTTGGAAAGATGCCACTCCAGCTGCATGGCACGCCAGAGCTGGCGAATTTTGCCGCCAAAGGTGCGCGGATGCGGGTCCAGCAGTCGCGCGACCTGCATGGTGAGCGTGCTTCCGCCAGAGATGACTTTCCCGGAACTGAGATCCTGCCAGGCGGCGCGCAGGACAGAGAGCGGGTTTACGCCGGGGTGATCCCAGAACCAGCGATCTTCGTACTGGATCAGCGCCTCAAGATAACGGGGAGAGACCTCTTCGATCGTCACCGGATAGCGCCAGATCCCGTCGCTATCGGCAAAACGCCAGAGCGGCGTGCCCTTCTCATCCACCACCACCCGGGCAGGGTTAACCTCTTTCAGCGGCAACGGCCACAGGCGATCGGCGACGAAAATCAGCCCCCCTAAAATGAGAAGCGCTCCCGCCAGCCACAGCCAGCGGGAGCGTGTCAGACGTGCCATTCGCATATTACGGAACAACAATCAGCGGGCCGCTGGCCGCACCCGTTGCCCGCCACTGCGGCACATACATAGACTCGACCATCGGAACCGGCACCTGGTAGGTTCCCGGCGTCACGGCGCGCGCCAGATAAACCAGCGTGACCGGCTGACCTTCATTTACCGGCACGGCGGCCACAAAGCGGTCGTCGCGGAATTCCATATGCTGAATGTCCGCCTGCTGCATCTGGCTGAGCAGGTTCTGCACCTCACTGCCGCTGTCCTGCAGGCTGGCGCTGCTGCTTGCCAGGTTCTGGTTTTCCAGCTCCAGACCCGCAGGCAGGAGATCTACCACCAGCGCGTCCGGCACGTTCTGGCTGGCTTTAACTTCCAGCCACACCAGCACCAGCTCGCCGCTCTTCAGCGAAGAGAGTGATTTCGTACTGCCGTCGGTTGCCAGGATATGACGTTCGACCTGCAACACGTTCGAGCTCGGCTGAGGGGCATATTCCGGATAGCCGGTGCTGTCCAAACGTACCCAGAGCGGTGTCGTTCCGGTATTGGTTACCTGCAGCGCGCCAAGCTGGTCGCCGCTCACGTTTTGTACCTGCGCTTTATCGCCACCTGATGCGGAATCTGACAGGGAGGTTTTCGCCTGCCATGCACCGGACAGAGTTTGCAGCGAACGTCCGGCCAGGAACAGCGCGTTGCTCTCCTGAGTGGACAACCAGCGCTGGCTGAAGGCCTGTTCAGAAAGAGCATTCAGCAGCGTATTTTGCGCATCCGGCAGCAGTTTGTACTCCTCCAGCAGGGAGAGCATCAGCGCGTTATCGCGAAGCTGGCTGCCGTAATCGGCCATCCAGGTTTTGCTGTCGTTGCGCGGCGTTTTGAGCGCCAGATCCAGCGCCTGCTGGCTGCGCGGGGCATCGCCCATCAGCCTGAGCGCCATGCCCAGCTGCATCAGCGGCAGACCGGACGCCGCCTGAGCGTGACGATCCCAGATTTCACGCAGCGCGCCCAGCGGCGCTTTTTGCTGACGAGCCAGCACCAGCGCGGCATAGGCCTGAACGGCGAATTTACTGGCCTGAGTATCGTCGCTGTAGCGGATGGACATCATGCCCGGGTCCTGCAGATAGCGCAGCAACCGGCTATTGGCGTTATTCACCGCATCGGCAGGCACGCTATAGCCCTGCTCGCCCGCCCGCACCAGGAAGTCGGTCACATAAGCCGTAAGCCAGTACTCTTCCGGACCGTTTTTATCCCACAGCGCGAACCCGCCGTCTTCACGCTGCATCTGCAGCAGACGGGAAATACCGATATCAATGGCGGCACGGCGTTTATCGTCCGTATCACCTTTAATGCCAAGCGCCGTCAGTTGCGCCGCGTTGGTGTAGAGCGACGGGAACAGGCCGCTGGTGGTCTGCTCCAGGCAGCCATACGGATAGGCCTGCAGTTCGCGAATATAGCGCGCCAGGTTGAGCGGTGGTTTGCCGCTCAGCAGCAGTTGTCCCTGCAGGGTGGCAGGAGAGAAACCGTTACTGTGCTGCGCCGGTGCGGTCCAGGATTCGCCAGGGTTGAGCATGGCACCGGTATTCACCGTCTGTGCCGGGAATGCCGGACGCACGCCGATTTTCCAGCTCTTCTGCTGTGGTGCAAAGGTCTCGCCCGGAAGCTGCAGGCCGGTAACCTGTGCTGTTACCTCTCCGTCACCATACCCCTCCAGCGCACGCACCGGAATAAACAGGGTGGTCCGCGCCCCCGGAGGCAGTTGCACCGGCTGCGGCTGTCCACCTTCCAGCGACAGTTTGCCTGTCGCGGTCAGGGCAACGTTCAGCGTTTGCGGCTGGTCGGTCAGGTTGGTGAGATCCAGCGTCAGGCGTGAGGTGTCTCCACTTGCCAGGAAGCGCGGCGTGTTGAGCTCGGTAATAACCGGCGCGGCCACCACAACCTTGCTTTCGCTGCTGCCGAAATCGTCTTCTGTCCAGGCCTGCGCCATCAGACGCAGTTCGCCGTTGAAATCACCAATCGGCAGCGTAATCGTGCCTTCCCCGTTGGCATCCAGCGTAACCGGCTGTGCCTGCTGGGCAATGATGGTGACGTGGTTCACCGGCGGTTTGCCGCCGCGCTTCAGTTCATCCCCATCGCCACCGAAGCGCAGCGCGGCCAGACGGCCCTGCCCTTCAATGACCTGGCCGTATATATCGTAGATATCCGCGCCGTAGCGCTTCTGGCCAAAGAAAGCCTGCCACGGATCCGGCGTGACGTAATCGGTAATGTTCAGCACGCCGCTGTCCACCGCCGAGACCAGCACGTTCACCTTCTGCGGCACGGCCCCCTCTTTCACGCTGGCTTTCACCTTCACCGAGAGCGTCTGGTTTGGACGCATTTTCTGCGGGTTATCGAGCGCAATATTCAGGCGCCGATTTTCGTCGCCCATCGGCAGATGCAGCAGGCCTACCGCGCGTTTCGGCGTGGCGGATTTGGATTTATCGCCCGGACGCACCACCAGCGTGCTGAGGTAAAGATCGTGACGTTTCCAGGCTTTATCCACCGGAATGGAGAGATCGAGACCGTTTGCCGGCACGTCGATCTCTTTCCACCACAGCGGCCCTTCGCTGGATTCGATCATCGCATAGCCCTTGCCTGCGGCCGGCGCGGCGATGTGCAGTTGGATGGTGTCGCCCGGCTGATAGGCTGGCTTATCCAGTTTCAGCGTCACACGGTCAGGGCGCGCGGCCCCAGTGCCATCGCTGTTATCCTGCCAGCTGTAGCCTGCCCAGAAGCGCACGCTGCTGACCATTTCATCAGGCGCTTTGACTTCCAGACGATAAGAGCCCCACTCTACCGGGAAGGTAACTTTACCCGTTTCATCGGCCTTAAGCGTCAGCTCCTGCTCGCCTTCGACCAGGTCTTTCTGATCGAACTGAGACTGCCAGCCTTCGCTCTCAGACCAGTTCCAGAAGTAGTCACGACGCTCGCGAATCAGTCGTACCTGTAATCCGGAAACGGCCTTTTTCGCGCCGCTGGCATCGGCATAAACGATGTCGAAGCTGGCGTTGCCGTTCTCATCAACAATCGGCTGGTTGACGGTCGTATCGGTGCGGTAGTCGTAAACGGCTTTACTGGCGAACTGAGGGCGAATACCCGGCAGCTCAGCCGCCGGCCAGATAGCCTGCTCAGCGCGACGCGTCACCGGACGACCACCTGATTCCAGCAGGCTGGCCTGCAGGATCAGCTGCAGCGGAGAGTGCACGTCTTTCCACTGGCTTTCGGTAGAAACCTGCCCACGCCCCTGCTCGTCCAGCGTAAGCTGAACTTCATCCAGGCTGCGGCTCAGGTTCTCTTCGGCGATATCACCAAACTGGAAGCCCGGCAGCGCGGCCACCGCGTCACGCAGCGGACGCAGGAAGAGCTGGCCCTGCAGAGAGTTACCGTTGGCCGGTGCGCCATACAGGTAATAGCCGACCACGTTAAAGTCGACGTTATCCTGCGGTGAAACCGGCGTTTTTTGTCCGCTCAGGTTGAGCGCCATGCGCTCTGGCATGAAGTCTTCGACGTGGAAGTCCCACAGGCGCTGCAGGTTATCGCCCGTGTTGGCGCGAATATGCCACATGCCGGTCTGCGCCCCGCTGTCCAGCGGGTAGTTGAATCGGTAGAGACCGTTTTCAGGCTGAACAACGATCGAGCGAGCCACCTGACCGTCAGGGCGCAGCACGTCAAGCTTCACGGGCTGATCGGGAAGCGGCTTACCGTCACTGTCGCGCAGCAGGCCGTTGAGGATCACCGTTTCGCCCGGGCGATAGAGATCGCGTGGACCAAACATGAAGAACTGCTTGCTGTAGCCCGGGCTCCCGGCAATATCAAACTCCGCCAGATCAAGAGCCGGTAGCTTGAGGTCAAGCAGCGTGGTCTGGCCGTCTTTACTCGCCAGAATCAGGGCAGCCTCTTTGTCGGTCTCAAGCTTTGCGTGGCCATCGCCGTCGCTTTTCGCTTCGGCAAGGGTCTGCCCTTTGTCATTCAGCAGGGTAACGGTAACCCCGGACTGCGCCGCACCGTTCTCCAGACTCTGGGTGAAGATGTCCAGGCGATTATGATAACGGTGAGCGGACAGGCCAATATCGCTTAAGGTAAAGAGCGTCGCGGCGTTGCTGTAGTTATAGTGCCCGGCCTGGTTCATGACCGCGATGTAAACCCCAGACTGCTGGAGCGGTTTAATATCCTTCAGGGGCAACAACAATTTTTCGCGCGTGTTGCGCGCCGGATTAAGATCGAAGCGACCGGTGTAAACCAGCTCCGCCATCTTTAGCAGGTTGTCGGATTCCCAGTTGGTGAGGGAGTTGCGGTATTCCCACTGGCTGACAAAAGAGGCCAGCGATTCCGGCTTCACGCGGTAGAAGTTCACGTCAACATTGTTGACGTTAAGCGCCATCACCGGCAACCCTTCCACCACCTTGCCCGGCAGCAGCGAGCCGCGGCTGGCAAACCCGACGGTAGGCTCGACGTCCCGGGTGGTGAGGGCTTTTTCATAATCAATGCCGAACGTCGCCTTGTTCAGCGCCTGCAGGCCCCGTTCAACGGTGACGACCAGGTTGCGGTTGGGCTCCAGATGACGCAGGCGAAGCTCTTTCAGGTTAGGCGCAAGTTCCCACGCTCCGTCAACTTTGCCGCTTTTTTTGTCCACGACATGCACGGTTTTCGCGAAATCCTGATCGGGATTCAGCGGAACCGAGAATGTCAGCACCAGCGTGGCGGCACCGTCGAGCTGAACTTCAGAAGCATCCAGCAGGGTCAGCGCTTTTCCCTGACTCTGGGCGGCTAGCTTAGCCAGCGTTTCAGCATTTGGCTTTTCCGCGGCTTTTGGTGTGGATGCGGTGGATGCCGCGGGAGCCGCAGCCTGAGGTTTATCGTCGCTGTTATCACAGCCGACAAGCGTAAACGTGGTAAGCAGCGCAAGAGAGAGCGCGGCTAAGCGAAACGGTTTCATCCTTTGTCCCTGGCCCAGAGGGGGCCTGTTGGTCGTCGTCCGGATAAGTATTATCCGCAAGTTTCATTAATTCAAAAAGTCCAATTTTAGAATCTGGAAAGCGCCTCGCAGAATGGCATCACGCCGCTACGCCGTGATGGAACCGCGATCACAGCGCATAACGTCACATGTTACCTTTCACGTCATTTGTTTTTAAAACAAGAGGATAGCTGGATAAGCGTCCCTGAAGGCTGCTAGTTTTATAACCATGACGCACCCCGAGTGCGCGGTTCAAAAAGAGAGAAAGCCATGAAACGAGCCGTGAACGCCCTACAAAATTTCGGAAAATCATTGTACGGACCGGTGCTTATCTTACCGATCGTCGGTCTGTTTATCGCCTTTGGTAACGTGCTGGGTAACGGTAATCTCGCCGAGTACCTGCCGTTTCTCGGTCATCCGCTGATTCAGCATCTTGGTCAGTTGATCGCAAAATCTGCCGTGTCGGTGCTGGTTAACCTGGCGCTGGTGTTTGCCGTCGGTATTCCGATTGGCCTGGCAACGCGCGATAAAGGCTATGCCGCGCTGATTGGCCTGGTCACCTTTGTCGTATTCATCAACGCCATGAACGTCACGCTGCAGCTGCAGGGCGCACTGGCGCCAGCGGCGCAGATGAAAGCGGCCGGACAGACGATGGTACTGGGCGTGCAGGTGCTTGAGATGGGGGTCTTTGCCGGGATACTGACCGGAGCGCTTTCCGGCTATCTGTACAACAAATACTCCGGCGTACAGTTTAACGGCGCGATGGCGATTTACTCCGGTCACTGTTTTGTCGCCATCGTCATGCTCCCCGTCTCCATGCTGCTCGGCGTGGTGATGAGTGAGCTTTGGCCCTTTGCCCAGCATGGCATTAGCGCCCTGGCGCTGGCCATCAAAGGCTCCGGGCCGTTTGGCGTGGCCATCTACGGTTTCCTGGAACGCATTCTGGTCCCCACCGGCCTGCACCATCTGGTTTATACGCCGTTCCTCTATACCGAGCTGGGCGGCACGCAGGAGGTATGCGGCGCAACCTATCAGGGCGCGCGCAATATCTACTTTGCCGAGATGGCCTGCCCGGACGTGAAGCAGCTCAGCAGCACCGTGGTGTGGGACGCACGCGGCATCAGCAAAATGTTTGGCCTGCCTGCCGCGGCGCTGGCGATGTATATGACCGCCAGGCCAGAGCGTAAAGCGGCGGCGAAAGCGATTCTGATCCCGGCGGCACTGACTTCGCTGCTGGTCGGCGTGACCGAGCCGATTGAGTTTTCCTTCCTGTTTGTCGCCCCGCTGCTGTTCGTGGTGCACGCGGTGCTGACCGGCATCGGCATGATGCTGTTCTCGCTGCTGGGCGTTCACGCCATCGGCGCCAACGGGATTATCGACTTCATCCTTTACAACCTGCCGCTCGGCACGGCCAAGTCCAACTGGCCGATGTACATCGTTGTCGGGCTGATCATGTTCGCCCTCTACTTTGTGGTATTCCGCTTCCTGATCCTGCGCTTCAACATGAAAACGCCGGGCCGTGAAGATGAGGACCAGGAGACGCGCCTCTACAGCAAGCAGGAGTACCAGGCGAAGGGCAATAACGACGGTCTGGGCGAGTCCATCGTGGTGGGGCTGGGCGGTCGGGAAAACATTGAAGTGGTGGACAACTGCTACACCCGCTTGCGCGTCACGGTGAAGGACGTCGCCATCATCGACGAGCCGCGCCTCAAGGCGACTGGCGCGAAAGGGATTATCAAACAAGGTAACAACGTTCAGGTGGTCTACGGGCTGCATGTCAAAAAAATGCGAGAAGCCGTTGAGACGTTTCTCTGAAAGGAGCTAAAGATGTTAACACCCCCATTCATTCTGTCGATTGCCGGCGGCGGCAGCACCTACACGCCGGGCATTGTGAAAAGCCTGATGGTGCGCCTGCAGGATTTCCCGCTGGCCGAAATTCGCCTGTACGATATCGACGAGGCGCGCCAGAACACCATTGCGCCGGTCGTCGAGAAGGTCATTCGCGACCACAGTCAGCGCATCACATTTACCGTCACCAGTGACCCGGAAGTGGCCTTTAGCGGCGCGCATTTTGTCTTCGCCCAGATGCGCGTCGGCCAGTACAAAATGCGTGAACAGGATGAGAAGATCCCGCTGCGTCACGGCGTGGTGGGCCAGGAAACCTGCGGCCCCGGCGGGCTGGCCTACGGCCTGCGCACGATCCTGCCGATGGTGGAGCTTATCGATCTGGTCGATCGCTACGCGCACGAGAAAGCCTGGATCGTGAACTACTCCAACCCGGCGGCGATCGTCGCGGAAGGCGTGCGCCGCCTGCGCCCGAACGCGAGGGTGCTGAACATCTGCGATATGCCGGTTGCCGCGATGCGCAATATGGGCGCCATTCTGGGCGTGGATCGTCATAAACTGGAAGTGGACTACTTCGGCCTGAACCACTTCGGCTGGTTTACCCGCGTGCTGGTGGACGGCGAAGACAAGCTCCCGGAGTTGCGTAAGCATATCGCGAAGTTTGGCCTGCTGACGGAAGATGCGGCTAAAACCGATCCGCAGCACTCGGATCCGTCGTGGGTGAAAACCTGGCGCAATATCAAACCGATCATGGACAACTTCCCCGAGTATCTGCCGAACCCGTATCTGCAGTATTACCTGATGCCAAACCAGATTGTGGCGCATCAGAACCCGGACTATACCCGCGCCAATGAAGTGATGAACGGGCGTGAGAAAAAGCTGTTCGCCGCCGCCGAAGAATATCAGCGCACCGGAATTTTACCGGATGCCTTCCACGTGGGCGTCCACGGTGAATTTATCGTTGACGTCGCCTGTTCGCTGGCGTTCAACCTGCGAAGCCGCCATCTGGTGATGGTGGAAAACCGCGGGGCGATTACCAACCTGCCGTACGATGCGGTGGTGGAAGTTCCCGCTTATATCACCGCCGAAGGCCCGGAACCGATTCGCGTCGGCCAGGTGCCGCTGTTCCATCAGACCCTTTTGCAACAGCAGCTCGCGTCTGAACAGCTGCTGGTGGAGGCGACTATCGAAGGCAGCTATGAAAAAGCGTTGCAGGCATTTACCCTGAACCGCACCGTGCCGACCATGGAACATGCAAAAGCGATTCTGGATGAGATGATTGAGGCCAACCGCGACTACTGGCCAGCGCTGCAAAAAGCCTGGCAGGACGGCGAACCGGTGAAAAAATAGGGACTTGCTCGCGAGTTGAACGTGGTTTGCTTGTCGGTGTCAGAAAAAACACCGACAATCCTTTTTTACGGAAAAGAATGGAGGCAACCCATGTCCACCTCATATTTTGTCGCCGCCGACTGGCTGATTGAGCACGGCGACGATCCGGAAGTCCAGATTATTGACGCGCGTATGGCCCCTCCGGGACAAGAGCATCGTGACGTGCCCGGTGAATACCGCGCAGGGCATCTGCCTGGCGCGGTATTTTTTGATATCGAAGCCCTCTCCGATCATACCTCTCCCCTGCCGCACATGCTGTCGCGCCCGGAAGCGTTTTCCGTGGCGATGCGCGAGCTGGGCGTCAGCAAAGACAAACACCTCGTTGTCTATGATGAAGGTAACCTCTTTTCCGCGCCGCGCGCGTGGTGGATGCTGAAAAACTTCGGCGTGGAAAAAGTCTCGATTCTGGCGGGCGGCCTCGCGGGCTGGAAACGTGACGAGCTGCCGCTTCAGCAGGGTGACGTCACGCTGCCGGAAGGCGAATTCGATGCGACCTTTGACGCCCACGTGGTAAAACGCCTGACCGACGTGCTGGTCGTGAGCCATGAAAAAACGGCGCAAATCGTCGATGCCCGTCCTGCTCCGCGCTTTAATGCCGAAGCGGATGAACCGCGTCCGGGGCTGAAGCGTGGACATATTCCGGGCGCGCTGAACGTGCCGTGGGGCGACCTGGTGTTTGAGGGCGAGCTGAAAACCACCGACGAGCTGCGCGCTATTTTTGAACGTCAGGGCGTGGATTTGCATCGTCCGATTATCGCCAGCTGCGGTTCCGGCGTAACGGCCTGCGTGGTCATTCTGGCGCTCGCCACGCTCGGCGTAAGCGACGTCACGCTCTACGACGGTGCCTGGAGTGAATGGGGCGCGCGTGACGACCTGCCGGTTGAACCCGCGAAATAATGGATAACCGCCTGGCCACGCTGTTAACGCGCGGGGCGTCATTGACCCGCGCGGAGTATCGCGTCCTCGCCCACCTTACGGAGCATCCGCTGCTGGTGGGCAATATCACGGTTCGCGAGCTGGCACAGGCGACGTTCGTTTCTACCGCCACCATCATGCGGCTGTGCCAGAAGCTGGGGTTCAGCGGCTTCAGCGAGTTTATCTGGCACTGCAAGCAGCTGCTCTCCGACACGCCGCATATTGCCGCTCAGGCGCAGTCGCGTCCTGAACTCCCGGTGCTGTTTAACCAGTTTATCGCCAACTATCAGCACACCTTTCAGTGGGTTACCCAGGACAAACGCCAGCAGTTTTCCGACCTGCTGCGCCAGAAAGAGAGCTTCTTTCTCTACGGGGCCGGGTTTTCTTATCTGTTTGCGGAGTACCTGACCAAGAAGCTACAGGTAATGGGCAAAACGGCGTTTATCTCCGGACCGGGCGACAGCCGGAACATTTTTCTCAGCAATGCCGCCCGCTATCAGGTGTTTATTGCCGTCTCGCGCAGCGGCGAAACGGAGCAGGTGCTGGATAAAGCGCGGATAGCCAAAAACGTCGGCATGACGATCGTCGCGTTTACCCGCGCCTCGGCCAACACGCTGGCGGAGATGGCGGACGTGCATTTTGCGCTCTATGACGAAGCGGTACACTTCGCCGCCGAAGCCGCAGGGGTGACGTCGTTTGAGTCGAATCTGGTGCTGCTGATGGATTTACTGCTGCTGGAAGCAACGGGGTGATATTCACCCCGCTGTCATCAGATAATGCGGTTGGTCTTGAGATCGCGCAGGAAGCCGCCCCAGCGACGCTCGTAGAACGGCGTAATGTGCTCGGTAATAAAGTGGCTGATGCCCTTCTCACCGTTTTTCACCTGGCAGATATCAATTGGTTCATCGCCCGGTAGCGTGTCGGTCGCCACGCTGCCCGCTGCCTGAACGATCTCGTCGAAATCGCCATCAGCTTCAATACCGATCAACAGCACCGGCTTTTCGTCCGCGCGCTCTTTAATGGAGCAGAGAAAGGCGCGCCTGACGGGCTTGAGCGTTTTGAACAGCGTCGTCAGGGAATCAATCATCTGCGCGGGCGGCTCGGCCACTTCAGAAAGCAGCAGCGTTTCGCCCCCTTCCAGCACTTCCTGCGTGCTGAGTGGGTTGCCCTCTTCGCCAATCAGGTGGCTGATTTCACGTGGCGTAAACTCTTTCCCGGTCGGCAGCTTCGCGTTCAGGAACAGCGTCTGGCCGAGCGTCATTTCAAACAGGGTACGCACTGGCATCACCACGAACGCCTGTTCATCTTCTACCGCTTTCTGCAGCGCTTCCAGCGAGGTGAAGAACGGGATCACCGACGTGCCGTCGTCTTTCTCCCAGTGCAGCAGATCCAGCGCGCTGTCTTCTACGACCTGTTCACCTTCAGCCGCAGTGCCCGGCACCCAGACGGTGGATTCCAGCAGCGTGCGGAAAAAGGCCGGACGGTGGGCGGGCTCGGTCGCCGCCTGCTCCAGCAGGGTTTCTAATTCGTTTTTGGTATCTGACATAGTTTGGCTACTTCAAAAAACGCCGGGTGGCGCTTCGCTTATCCGGCCTACAAAACCGTAGGCCCGTGCAAGCGCAGCGCCGCCGGGCAATATGATGACGCCGAAGACGCGCGTAAGCGTAGCGCCACCCGGCAAAAAAGATTACTCAGCCGTCAGCAGGTTCGCCACGGTACGCACGCCCAGACCGGTCGCGCCTGCGGACCACTGCTCAACCGCCGCTTTACGGTAGGTTGCGGAGCAGTCGATGTGCAGCCAGCCTTCATGATAATTCTCAACGAAGTGAGACAGGAAGCCTGCCGCGGTGCTTGCGCCCGCCGGGTACGCCGCGCTGGCGGTATTGTTCAGCTCGGCAAAGTTGGACGGCAGCTGGCTGCGGTGGAACTCGGCCAGCGGCAGACGCCAGAACGGTTCATTTTCAGCAGCGGCGCTTGCCAGCAGGCGAGCGGCCAGCTTGTCGTCGAAGCTGAACAGCGCGTGGTAGTCGTTACCCAGCGCGGTTTTCGCCGCACCGGTCAGAGTCGCCATGTCGATGATCAGCTCAGGCTTCTGGGCAGATGCGTCGATCAGGCCATCGGCCAGCACCAGACGGCCTTCGGCGTCGGTGTTCATCACCTCAACGTTTTTGCCGTTACGGTAGCGAATGATGTCGCCCAGCTTGAAGGCGTTACCGCTGACCATGTTGTCCGCGCAGCACAGGTACAGCTTCACGCGCTTTTTCAGACCGCGGGTGATGGCAAACGCCAGCGCGCCGGTGATGGTGGCCGCGCCGCCCATGTCGGACTTCATGGAGTCCATGAACGCGCTCTGCTTCAGGCTGTAGCCGCCAGTGTCGAAGGTGATACCTTTACCTACCAGGCAGGCAAAGACAGGGGCGTCTTTATCGCCGGTTGGGTTGTAGTCCAGCGCCAGCAGCACCGGAGGACGCTCGGAGCCGCGGCCCACGGTGTGGATACCCATGTAGTTCTGCTCGCGCAGGTCTTCTCCCTTGGTGATGCGATAGGACATCTTGTCGCCCGCCACGCCGCACAGGAGATCAACGGCGCGCTGCGCCAGCTGCTCAGGGCCTAATTCTTCCGCCGGAGCGTTAATGGTGTCGCGTACCCAGTCGATGATTTTCAGGCGGCTTTCCAGCTCTTTCTGACCGGCTTCGTCGAGGTTCGCCCACTCAATTTTGCGGGTGCCTTTCGGCCCTTTATAGCCCGCCCAGAATGCCCAGCTGCGGTCGGTGTCCCACCCTTCGCCTTCCAGCGAGACATGCTTAATGCCCAGACCGTCAATTTTACGCGCGGCGCGCTGGATCAGGCCCAAATCATCATTGCCCGTCAGGTGCAGGGTAATACCGTCGTTATTAATGCTGTAGGTGGCTTTCTCGCCCCAGCGCGCGTCGGCGGGCTGATTCGAGAGCGTAATCTTCATCGCTTCGGTCATTTTATTTTTCCTTATTAGCAACTAGCAAACGGGCCGCCTGAAGGCAGCCCGTTTTGTTATTTATTCTGCTTCATCTAACCAGACTAACAGAATCGCCTCCAGAATTTTTTCATTGGATGCGTTTGGATCGTCGTCGAAATCCTCTAAATCGCAGATCCACTGATGCATATCGGTGAATCGTACGGTCTTCGGATCGAGATCCGGGTTCGCGTCGTAGAGCGCTTCGCCGATTTCACGGCTGTCTGTCCACTTCAGTCCCATATTAATGCTCGCGTGCGTGGTTGATGGTGTAGCGTGGGAACTCCACGACCAGATCTTCATCGGTCACCGCTGCCTGGCAGCTTAAGCGGCTGTCTGGCTCCAGACCCCATGCTTTATCCAGCATGTCGTCTTCGTCTTCGGTGCTCTCGGCAAGAGAGTCAAAACCTTCACGCACGATGCAGTGGCAGGTGGTGCAGGCACAGGATTTTTCACAGGCGTGTTCCACTTCGATACCTGCACGCAGGGCTACATCGAGAATGGTTTCACCGGTCTTCGCTTCCAGAACAGCGCCATCCGGACAGAGGTCCGCATGAGGCAAAATTACAATCTTTGGCATATTAAACCTCGTCCACGGACTGGCCTTTCAGCGCGACGCGGACAGATTTGTCCATGCGGCGAGCAGCAAAGTCCTGGGTTTGTTTATCAACGTTTTTAATGGCTTCTTCTATTGCGTCAGCGTCATTACCTTCGGCCACGGCGCTTAAGCGCGCGGCAGCGTCGTCAATCACCTGGCGCTCAGCGGCGCTTAACAGCGCGGCATCGGCAGCGAGCGCGCCGTTCAGGCTCTCCAGCACGCGTGCGGCTTCAACTTTCTGTTCGGCCAGCATACGCGCCTTCACATCCTGCTCGGCGTAGCTCATTGAGTCCTGAATCATGGAGGCGATTTCGCCATCGGTCAGGCCGTACGACGGCTTCACCTGGATGGACGATTCCACACCGGTGGATTTTTCCATCGCCGTGACGCTCAGCAGGCCGTCGGCATCCACCTGGAAGGTGACGCGAATATGCGCCCCGCCCGCAGGCAGCGCCGGGATTCCGCGCAGCGCAAAGCGCGCCAGAGAACGGCAGTCCTGCACCAGCTCGCGTTCGCCCTGCATCACGTGGATGGACATCGCGGTCTGGCCGTCTTTAAAGGTGGTGAACTCCTGCGCGCGCGCCACCGGAATGGTGGTGTTACGCGGGATCACTTTCTCCACCAGGCCGCCCATGGTTTCTAAACCCAGCGACAGCGGGATGACGTCCAGCAGCAGCATTTCGCTGTCCGGCTTGTTGCCAACCAGAATATCGGCCTGGATCGCGGCGCCCACGGCAACCACTTTGTCCGGGTCGATGGAGGTCAGCGGCGTGCGACCAAAGAATTCGCCCACGCGCTCGCGCACCAGCGGCACGCGGGTCGAACCGCCCACCATGACCACTTCCAGCACCTCGTTCGCCTCAACGCCGGCATCTTTCAATGCGCGACGGCAGGCCAGTAAGGTGCGTTTCACCAGCGGGGCAATCAGTTCGTTAAACTGGTCGCGGGTGATGTCACCCTGCCAGCCCGCAACATTGACGGTGACGCTCTGCGCATCGCTCAGGGCAATTTTGGCGTCGATGGCCGCATCCAGCAGTTCACGCTGTACGCGCGCATCGCTGCGATCGCTGATGCCTGCCTGCTCGCGGATGTAGTCCGCCAGCAGATGGTCGAAGTCATCGCCGCCCAGCGCGGAATCCCCGCCGGTCGCCAGCACTTCAAATACCCCGCGGCTCAGGCGCAGGATAGAGATATCAAACGTCCCGCCGCCGAGATCGTAAACCGCGATCACCCCTTCCTGACCGGAATCGAGGCCGTAGGCAATCGCCGCCGCCGTCGGTTCGTTCAGCAGACGCAGCACGTGCAGGCCCGCCAGACGCGCGGCGTCTTTGGTGCCCTGACGCTGTGCATCATCAAAGTAGGCAGGAACGGTGATCACCACGCCGTCCAGATCGCCGCCGAGCGTGGCCGTGGCACGCTCCGCCAGCGCTTTGAGGATGTCAGCAGAAACACGAATCGGGTTCAGCAGACCGGCCGCGGTCGCAATCATCGGCAGACCGTTTTCACTGGCCTGCAGCTGATACGGCAGATGCGGGTAGCGGGTCTGAATATCGGCCAGCGAGCGGCCCATCATGCGCTTGACGGAGCTGATGGTATTTGCCGGATCGCGCGCAGCGTTAGCGCGGGCGTCATAGCCGACCGCGTGACCCTGCTGCTGGTAGTGGACCACGGAAGGCAGCAGATGGCGGCCCTGCTCGTCAGCCAGCGTTTCCGCCTGGCCGCTGCGCACGGTCGCCACGAGGGAATTGGTGGTGCCCAGATCAATACCCACCGCCAGACGACGCTGGTGCGGTGCGGCACTTAAGCCAGGCTCACTAATTTGTAATAAGGCCATAATTGCTTCCGAAATTAAAAATCGAGCAGCTTTTCTTCGAGTTGTTCAGCACTGCTTCGCAGTTTATCGAGAAAACGGAGTTTGCGCACAGTGTCTGCCGCCACGTCCCAGGTCTCGTTGTTCAGTTGCTCCACCATCTGCTGATGGCGGGTATCGAACATGCCCTTCACGCGCGTGATGAAGCTTTCCAGACGCGCTTCGTCTTTGGCCTGTTCAATCTCATCCAGCTCTTCGCGCAGCTCCAGCTGCTCCATCAGAAACGCCGTGTCGCGCACGGTGTGCTGTTCGCTCGCCAGATCAAAACCGTGGAGCGAGAGCAGATACTCAGCGCGCGCCAGCGGATGGCGCAACGTCTGCCAGGCCTGGTTGATGGTCGCGGATTGCGACACCGCAGCCAGCTGCTCTGCCTGAGTACCGCTCGCGAATTTGTCCGGATGGTACTGACGCTGCAGATCCTGAAAACGGATCGTCAACGCCTGGAGATCGATCGGGTATTGAGCGGGTAGTCCGAAGAGAGTGAAGTAATCCATAACAATCTCAGGGGTAGCCTGTTAGAACAAACCCCACGCGTAGCGGGTAACGCCACGGTGGGGTTTCGGATGACGCGCGGTTAAACGTGGAAGCTTTCGCCGCAACCACACTCGTCTTTGACGTTCGGGTTCGTAAATTTGAACCCTTCGTTCAGCCCTTCTTTGACGAAGTCCAGCTGAGTGCCGTTGAGGAATTGCAGGCTTTTGCCATCGACCACCACCTTCACGCCCTTGTCTTCAAACACGATGTCATCAGACGCCGGCTCGTCAACAAACTCCAGTACGTAAGCCATACCAGAACAGCCGGAGGTACGTACGCCCAGTCGCAGGCCAAAGCCTTTACCACGGTTCGCCAGAAAAGAGCTTACTCGCGCGGCAGCGCTGTCGCTAAGGGTAATCGACATACTCAAACCTCAATTATTTTGCTTCACGTTTGCTTTTGTAATCCGCAATGGCGGCTTTGATCGCGTCTTCTGCCAGAATTGAGCAGTGAATTTTCACCGGTGGCAGTTCGAGTTCTTCAGCAATATCCGTGTTCTTGATTGCCTGTGCTTCGTCCAGAGACTTGCCCTTCACCCATTCGGTGACGAGGGAGCTGGACGCGATAGCAGAACCGCAGCCGTAGGTCTTGAAGCGCGCGTCTTCAATGATACCTTCATTGTTGACTTTAATCTGCAACTTCATCACGTCGCCACACGCTGGCGCACCGACCATGCCGCTACCAACAGATTCGTCGCTGTTGTCAAAAGAGCCAACGTTGCGCGGGTTTTCGTAATGATCGATGACTTTTTCGCTGTATGCCATGATTGAATTCTCCTTATGTACCGATTAGTGATGTGACCATTCAATGCTGTTCAGATCCACGCCCTGCTTGAACATTTCCCACAGTGGAGAAAGGTCGCGCAGACGGCCAATGGAGTTGCGAACCAGCTTGATGGTGTAGTCAATCTCTTCTTCGGTAGTGAAACGACCTAAAGAGAAACGGATAGAGCTATGTGCCAGCTCGTCAGTCATACCCAGCGCACGCAGCACGTAGGATGGCTCAAGGCTTGCAGACGTACAGGCAGAACCGGAAGAAACCGCCAGGTCTTTCAGCGCCATGATCAGCGACTCGCCTTCAACATAGTTGAAGCTTACGTTGAGGATGTTTGGTGCGCCCTGCTCGAGATCGCCGTTCAGATACACTTCTTCCATATCTTTCACGCCGTCCCACAGACGGTTACGCAGCGTGCGCAGGCGTGCCATCTCGGTTTCCATCTCTTCTTTTGCAATGCGGTAGGCTTCGCCCATGCCCACGATCTGGTGAACAGGCAGCGTACCGGAACGCATGCCGCGCTCGTGACCACCGCCGTGCATCTGTGCTTCGATGCGGATACGCGGTTTACGACGAACGTACAGCGCGCCGATGCCTTTCGGGCCATAGATTTTGTGGCCGGAGAAGGACATCAGGTCAACTTTCAGCTGGCTCAGGTCGATAGGCAGTTTGCCCACGCTCTGGGTCGCGTCCACGTGGTAGATGATACCGCGCGCGCGACACATTTCGCCGATGGTCGCGATGTCTTGTACCACGCCGATTTCGTTGTTGACGTGCATGATGGAGACCAGAATGGTGTCATCACGCATGGCCGCTTCGAGCTCTTTCAGATCGATAATGCCGTTGCTCTGTGGCGCCAGATAGGTGACTTCGTACCCTTCACGCTCCAGCTGGCGGCAGGTGTCCAGCACGGCTTTGTGTTCGGTTTTGCTGGTGATAATGTGCTTGCCTTTTTTCTGATAAAAGTTGGCTGCACCTTTGATCGCCAGGTTGTCGGATTCGGTCGCACCGGAGGTGAAAACAATCTCACGCGGGTCGGCACCCACCAGGTCAGCAATCTGATTACGGGCGATATCAACCGCCTCTTCAGCATGCCAGCCAAAACGGTGTGAACGGGAAGCTGGGTTACCAAAGTTTCCGTCCAGGGTCAGACACTGCATCATTTTCTCGGCAACACGCGGGTCCACCGGCGTGGTTGCGGAGTAATCGAGATAAATCGGTAATTTCATTGCTCTTTAAACTCCGTACATCGCTTCAATGCAAGGAATCAGGCAACCGGCTGGATGTACGACCGAGTACACGGGGCGAGTCTACGCCCCGGCCTGATTCTGAAATACTTATCGTTTTATTACGCGCGTAATTTGACGTCGATAGCGTCCTGCGCGCGGGTGCTGCGTTGGGAATCATGGCTGTGCTGACGGCCCGAAACATCCAGAACTTCCTGGTTATTCACCAGCTCACCGAGGGTGATGTTGTTCAGGAAGCCGGTCAGACGGTCGCTCAGATCGCGCCACAGCGCGTGGGTCAGGCATTTATCGCCGCCCTGGCAGCCGCCTTTACCCTGGCAACGGGTCGCGTCAACGGATTCGTCAACGGCGCTGATCACTTCGCCAACTGCAATACTGCCCGCGTCTTTACCCAGCAGATAACCGCCGCCTGGGCCACGAACGCTGGAAACCAGTCCATTTTTACGCAGTCTGGAGAACAGCTGTTCCAGATAAGAGAGGGAGATCCCTTGTCGTTCAGAAATATCAGCCAACGGAACCGGGCCCGCTTCGGAGTTGAGCGCAACGTCCAGCATCGCGGTCACGGCATAACGCCCTTTAGATGTCAGTCTCATGTCTTACTTAACCTCAAACTCGCCCCTGCCCGGGGTTTTTTATTGTAAAATGGGGTATTGCATAGCAGGGCCAAGTCTGACATTCCTGACTAAAATGGTCAACTATTTACTTGACTGTTTTAGTCAGGTATTTAACCTTCTGTGCCGTTTTTTGTCGGGTGGCGCTTCGCTTACCCGACCTGCGGTTTTGTAGGCCGGATAAGCGAAGCGCCAACCGGCGAACAGACGACACTACTCTTTATTCTTCTGCTCAATCGACGCCAGGATCCCGCGCAGGATGTTCAGCTCCTGGCTTTCCGGACGCGCGCGGGTGAACAGACGGCGCAGCTTATTCATTACCTGACCCGGGTGGCCTTCGCGGATGAAACCGGTTGAGAGCAGCGTCTGCTCCAGGTGACCGTAGAAACGCTCAAGGTCGTCCACCAGCGGGTAAGCCGTCTCTTCTTTAGGCTCAACCTCTTTTTCCTGCGTTGCCAGCCACGCCATACGCACTTCATAGGCGATAACCTGCACCGCCATCGCCAGGTTCAGCGAGCTGTACTCCGGGTTTGCCGCAATCGCCACGTGATAATGACACTTCTGCAGCTCGTCGTTGGTCAGGCCAACGCGCTCGCGGCCGAACACCAGCGCAACCGGTGCCTGTTCAGCCTCAGAGACACTTTTCAGGCCGCATTCACGCGGATCGAGCATTGGCCACGGCAGCGTGCGCGAACGCGCGCTGGTACCGACAACGAGGCTGCAGCCGGCCAGCGCTTCGTCAAGGGTATCGACGATCTGGGCGTTGCCGATCACGTCGCTGGCTCCGGCCGCCAGGGCGATGGCCTGCGAGTCTGGCTTCACCAGCGGGTTAACCAGCCACAGGTTCGTTAAGCCCATGGTTTTCATAGCGCGGGCAACGGAGCCCATGTTGCCGGTGTGCGATGTTTCGACCAGCACGATTCGAATGTTTTGCAGCATAATTTTTAATGTCTGGATTCAGTGTCTGAAGAATATTCGGGCATATTATCATAAACGGGAGACATAATCCGATCCCGCTGCTATACTCTGCGCCGATTTTCCTGTTCTTTAACATCCAGTGAGAGAGACCGATGCATCCGATGCTGACCATCGCCGTGCGCGCAGCGCGCAAGGCGGGTAATGTAATTGCCAAACACTACGAAACGCCAGACTCCGTAGAAACCAGCCAGAAAGGCAGCAATGATTTCGTGACGAACGTCGATAAAGCCGCAGAAGCGATTATTATCGAAACGATCCGCAAATCTTACCCACAGCACACCATCATCACCGAAGAAAGCGGTGAACATGAAGGTACCGATCAGGATGTTCAATGGGTTATCGATCCACTGGATGGCACCACCAACTTCGTCAAACGCCTGCCACACTTCTCTGTGTCTATCGCCGTACGCATTAAAGGCCGTACCGAAGTCGCCGTTGTGTACGATCCAATGCGTAACGAACTGTTCACCGCGACCCGCGGTCAGGGCGCACAGCTGAACGGCTACCGTCTGCGCTGCAGCAACGCACGCGATCTGGACGGCACCATCCTGGCGACCGGTTTCCCGTTCAAGGCGAAACAACACGCGACCACCTATATGAATATCCTCGGCAAACTGTTCACCGAATGCGCGGACTTCCGTCGCACCGGTTCTGCTGCGCTGGATCTGGCCTACGTTGCCACCGGCCGCGTTGACGGTTACTTCGAACTCTCACTGAAGCCATGGGATTTTGCAGCGGGCGAGCTGATCGCGCGTGAAGCAGGTGCCATTGTGTGTGACTTCACCGGCGGTCATAACTATATGTCTACCGGCAACATCGTTGCGGGTAACCCACGCGTTGTTAAAGCCATGCTGGCCAACATGCGTGATGAACTGAGCGATGCGCTGAAGCGTTAATCCAGTTTGTTAAGCCCGGTGGCGCCACGCTTACCGGGCCTACAAAATCCCTCAGTACGCTAGAAAGGCCGCAATCCCCTTCCCACCGGCACCGCGCTCATCCACATCGTCACCGCCGCCGCTAGCAGAATCACTCCCCCCGCCAGCGCAAGCGTTGTCCACCCTATCTGTCGCCACAGCACCGGCGTTTTACTGCCGCTGAGTTTGACCGCCAGCTGACGGAAGCTGTGAACCAGCAGCGCTAAAGACGAAATGGTGAGAGAGGTTCCTGCCGCCATCGCCAGCGCCGAGAGCATTCCCCAGCCAAAGACACCTATTATCTTACTGAACAGCAGCACCATAATGGCACCCGAGCACGGGCGCATCCCCATCGAGAGAATAATCATCAGCCGGGCGCGCCAGTCGTCGCCGTTCTGTAATTGTTCCTGCGTGGGCAGATGCTGATGACCGCAGCCGCAGTATTCATCATGAACGTGGTGCGGCGTAAAGGATTTGAACGTGGGCTTTTTCAGCAGCGCGCGCAGTTTTTTCAGCGCCCGCCAGCAGAGGATCAGCCCCAGCACGCCCACCAGCGCATAGCTGCCCTTCTCCAGCCAGAAGCTGCTCATGTGCAGCTGGCGCGCCGGAAGCTGTAACAGCGAAAGCACAACAACAACCAGCGCAATCGCCACGCCGCCCTGAAGCAGCGAAGAGGCCAGCGTCAGGCCGATGCTCGATTTCAGCTTCGACGGATGGGTGGCGAGCCAGGTGGTGATAACGATTTTACCGTGCCCCGGACCCAGCGCGTGCAGCACACCGTAGATGAAGCTGAACGCCAGCAGAGAACCGCCCGCCCTAGTCGGATTCTCCGCCACCGCCTTCAGCAGCCCGCTCATCTGCTGGTTGACCTCACGCTGCCAGATGATGCTTTTCATCATCACCTGCGGCCAGGCCTGCCACAGCCAGAGCGAACCGCCGAAGGCAAACAGTAAAAAGAGCGCCAGCGGCCAGAGGTGCAACCAGCGGCGCGGTTTTCGTACCGGAGAGGAGATCACTGACATTGTAACGTTACCTTCTGTGCGAACTGTTTACCCAGTTCCATGTCCTCCGGCGGCGCATCTTCCTTATCGAGAGAGACCGCAAAGTTCAGCGTCTCTTCGCTGGGCTTCGGGGTGTGAACCGCAATTTTGCAGGTTTTTTGCAACGATGCCGGAAGCTGAACGTCGCGCTCTTCGGCATAGCTCATGTCGACGTAGTACGTTGGGTCAAAGGTGGAAAACGTATAGGTTTGTCCTGCCAGCGGCTGCGGGTGCGCCAGCGGGAGCACGAACGTCAGCACCGCCTGATGCCCGTCGCGGGACATGCCGTATTCTGTCGGGCGATTGAGGAACTTCACCTTTTGTCCGTTATGCCAGAACTCGGTGAAGTAGTGCTGACCCAGCACGTTGGCCATCACTTCCGCCGCCAGCTTTTTCCAGATTTCGTCGCCGGGCTTCGCGTTGCCCGCATCATAAAGCAGATCCGCCGAGGTGATTTCATCCATCGTCCAGCGCATTTTCAGGCCGCTCAGTTGTGTGCCGTCGGTGACCAGCTCGGTTTTCAGGCTGATAAAACTGTGAGGATGCGCGCTGGCGGTAAAGGTGATAACCGCCAAAAATAACGCCATCGCATTTTGTTTAACTGTCTGCATCAATTCCTCACGTCAAAAATTCTGTGATGTTCCCCAGCAATCCTGAGTGAAAGGCCTGCCGGCGCGCTTTTCAGCGCTCATCCTTTAGCTATTCTTATCAAACATTCACACTGGATACCCGACAGATGATGACGACGCTTGAAATTCCATCTGTGCTTTCCAGTTCGCAGCGCCGCTGCCAGGTGCTTTTGATGCTTTACCTGCCCGATGCTGCCGTCACCGCACAGAGCATAATCGCTGCCAACGGCGTGGACGACGCGATGGCACGGCAAGATATAGCCGAGACGCGCGATGAAATCCAGCGCTATCACCGGCTGGATATCGTCACGCACCACGACGGCTGCTACCGGATTGAAGGCACAGCCCTGAATCAGCGTTTATGCCTGCTGCACTGGCTGCGCCGGGCGCTGCGGCTTTGTCCGCAGTTTGTCTCGCACCAGTTTACCCCCGCATTAAAAACCGCGCTTAAACAACTCGGCATCGCGCGCCCGCTTTACGACGATGCGAACCTGCGGGCGCTGATCGGCTTCTGCTCACGCAAACTGCAGCGCCAGTTTGAATGCCGCGATGTGCAGTTTTTACAGCTCTATCTGCAATATTGTCTTATTCAGCACCAGCTCGGGAATACGCCGCAGTTTTCGCATGCCCAGCGCAGCTGGACCCAGTCGCGGGGAGAGTATTTTACGGCGCAGGAGATTGTCCGCCACTGGAAGCGGCGCGTGCCACAGGGCGCGCACGTGGATGAACAGCTGTTTCTGGCGCTGCTGTTTATGATGCTCCGGACGCCCGATCCGGTGCTCGATAAGCACCAGCAGGATCAGCGTCTACGCCGGGCCATCGTGCGCATGGTGGCCCGTTTTCGCTCGCAGACCGGAATGAACTTCAGCGATGAGCAGGGGCTGACCGATCAGCTGTATATCCATCTGGCTCAGGCGCTGGACCGTTCGCTGTTTGAGATCGGCATCGACAACAGCCTGCCGGAGGAGATCCATCGCCTTTATCCCCGGCTGTTACGCACCACGAAAGAGGCGCTGTTTGAGCTGGAGGCAGAATTCGGGCTGCGTTTTTCCGACGAAGAGATGAGCCTGGTGGCGGTAATTTTCGGTGCCTGGCTGATGCAGGAGACCGATCTGCATGAAAAACAGGTGATCCTGCTGACGGGAGACGATAAAGCCAGTGAGGAACAGATCGAACAGCAGCTTCGCGAGCTGACGCTGCTGCCGCTCAACATTCGCTACCTGACGCTGCAGGCTTTTCAGAAAGAGGGAGCGCCGCGCGAAGCCGCGCTGGTTATCACCCCCTACCCTACGGCCCTGCCGCTGTTCTCGCCACCGCTGATCCATGCCGTTGAGACACTGAACGCGCAGCAGCAAGAACATATTCGCGCCATGCTGGAATCATAGCGACGCGCGGGCGGCCACTTTAGGTCGAACAACAATGGCGGGCAAGGCGACGAGCGCCATTACCCAGAAGACGCCGTGCCCCAGGTGCTGGTAAAGGAACCCCGCAAAGACCGTCATGATCGCAATACTGCCCCCCATTGCCACTGCCGAATAGACGGCCTGCAGGCGAATCACGTCCCCGCCCTCGCGCGCTGCGATATAGCGCATGGCCGCCAGATGGCACACGGTAAAGGTGCCGCAGTGAAGAATTTGCGCCACAATCAGCCACGGCAGATCGGTCGTCCAGCCCATAATCCCCCAGCGCGCCACGCCGCACACGGCGGAAAGCAGCAGCAGGTCACGCGCGCCAAAGCGGCGGAACAGTTTTTTGCTCAGGGCAAAGATAATGACTTCGGCCACCACGCCCAGCGACCACAGATAGCCCACGGCGGAAGCGGAATATCCCGCCCCCTGCCAGTAGATGGCGCTGAAACCATAGTACGCCGCATGTGCCCCCTGAAGGAGGCACACGCACGCCAGAAAACGCCAGCTCTGTGCGACCAGGCTCTGCCATGCGGGCCAGCCCGCGCTCTCCTGATGGCGACTTTCCCCTTGCGGCATCACCGACGGTCGCAGAAGCATGCCCAGCAGCATCGAGGCAATACCGATACTCAGCAGGGCAAGAATGGCGCGGTAATCGTAGAGGCTGACCAGTTTCCCCACCAGCGCCGAGCCAATCACAAAGGCGATAGAACCCCACAGGCGCACGCGACCGTAGTCCATGGTGATCTGCTTTTGCCAGGTGTTCGCCAGGGCATCCGTCAGCGGCACCAGCGGTGAGAAGAACAGGTTAAAGCCAACCATCACCACCATCAGCCAGGCAAACTGATGGCTGACCCAGAAGCAGGCCACAAAGACCAGGGTCAGCAGAGCCAGAATGCGTACGGCCTTGATCAATAAGGAGGGATCGCTGACGCGCGGGGCGATCAGCAGGCTGCCGAGGAAACGCGCCACCAGCCCGGCCCCCAGCAGAACGCCGATGGTCTCGGGCGTCAGGCCGATACCCTTAAGCCAGACGCTCCAGAAAGGCAGAAAAATGCCGTAGCTAAAGAAATAGGTGAAATAACTGAGCGCCAGCCAGCGCGTGGAATGCAAGACCATGAATCCCTCCCGAAATCGAGGCCATAGTCTGGCGACAATATAAAAATTAAGCAAGTAGATAGCCTGCTATAAATTAACGAAAAATTAACATCTTGTGCAGTCGTCTGGCTTATGGCAGGGAATGAAAATGTGTATTACGTTTAAATTACTCCATTTGCAGAGGTATTTCTGCCATGAACTCACTACGTTATCTCGATTTTGGTCAGTCGCGTCATCTGCTGCTGCTCATTGGCCGCATCGCGCTTGTCGTGCTGTTTATTATCTTTGGTTACCCGAAACTGACGGGGTTTAGCGGTACCGTACAGTATATGACCTCGCTGGGTACGCCGATGCCCATGCTGGCGGCCATTATTGCGGTGGTGATGGAAGTGCCTGCTGCGATCCTGATCGTACTGGGCTTTTTCACCCGTCCTCTCGCGGTTCTCTTTGTCTTCTATACGCTGGGCACGGCGATTATCGGTCACCACTACTGGGATATGACCGGTGATGCGGTCGTACCGAATATGATTAACTTCTACAAAAACGTCAGTATTGCTGGCGCCTTTATTTTGCTGGCGATTGTGGGGCCAGGCGCCATCTCCCTGGACCGGCGTTAAGCCATAAAAAAAGGCCGCATGCGCGGCCTTTTTTATTTCTGCAGGGCAGAGGAATTATGCGTATACCGGGAAGCGTGCGCAGATATCCAGAACTTTACCTTTGACGCGCTCGATAACCGCTTCGTCATTGATGTTGTCCAGAACGTCACACATCCAGCCAGCCAGCTCTTTCACTTCCGCTTCTTTGAAGCCGCGGCGAGTCACGGCCGGAGAACCGATACGGATACCGGAGGTCACGAACGGGCTCTTCGGATCGTTTGGCACGCTGTTTTTGTTCACGGTGATGTTGGCGCGGCCCAGGGCAGCGTCAGCTTCTTTACCGGTCAGGTTCTTATCAACCAGATCCAGCAGGAACAGGTGGTTTTCAGTCCCGCCGGATACCACTTTGTAGCCACGGTTCAGGAACACTTCCACCATCGCTTTGGCGTTCTTAGCAACCTGCTGCTGGTAAACCTTGAACTCTGGCTCCATCGCTTCTTTCAGCGCGACCGCTTTTGCCGCGATAACGTGCATCAGTGGGCCACCCTGCGCGCTTGGGAACACCGCGGAGTTCAGTTTTTTGTACAGCTCTTCGTCACCGCCTTTCGCCAGGATCAGGCCACCGCGTGGACCCGCCAGGGTTTTGTGGGTGGTGGTGGTCACAACGTGCGCATGCGGAACCGGGTTCGGGTAAACGCCAGCGGCAATCAGACCGGCAACGTGCGCCATGTCGACGAACAGGTACGCGCCGATGCTGTCAGCGATTTCACGCATTTTTGCCCAGTCAACGATACCGGAGTAAGCAGAGAAGCCACCGATGATCATCTTCGGCTTGTGCTCTTTAGCCTGCTTCGCCATGTCTTCGTAGTCAATTTTACCGGACTCATCAATACCGTAAGGGATGATGTTGTACAGTTTGCCGGAGAAGTTAACCGGGGAGCCGTGAGTCAGGTGGCCGCCCTGCGCCAGGTTCATACCCAGAACGGTATCGCCCGGCTGCAGCAGCGCGGTGTAGACCGCGAAGTTAGCCTGGGAGCCAGAGTGCGGCTGGACGTTTGCATAGTCAGCGCCAAAAAGTTCTTTCGCACGATCGATAGCCAGCTGCTCAACGATATCAACGTACTCGCAACCGCCGTAATAGCGTTTGCCCGGGTAACCTTCAGCGTATTTGTTGGTCAGCTGAGAACCCTGCGCCTGCATCACGCGCGGGCTGGTGTAGTTTTCGGAGGCGATCAGTTCGATGTGCTCTTCCTGACGTACTTTTTCCTGCTCCATAGCCTGCCACAGTTCGGCATCATAATCGGCAATGTTCATTTCACGCTTTAACATCCGCATCTCCTGACTCAGCTAACAAGTAAATTTTGGCCTGAAAAGGCAGTCCTGTTGGACGACGGGCAACAGTATAACTGATTAGTTCTGTGATAACAGGTCTTGACAAACGATTTTACGCAAACGTTTTCCTACCCGCCACGCAAGGGTTTGAGGAATAAAGCGCTCGCCCTTTCCAGCGGATTTCTTTTCAGGTTTGTGATGCATATTTTTCATCTTGCAAAGAACCATTTACAACGCAGGGGTATTTTTTATAAGATGCATTTAAAATACATCATTAAAATGACATCAGAAGGACGCGCTCATGCTCGACGCTCAAACCATCGCTACCGTAAAAGCCACTATTCCCCTGCTGGTGGAAACCGGCCCTAAACTCACCGCCCATTTCTACGACCGCATGTTCACGCACAACCCGGAGCTCAAAGAGATTTTCAACATGAGCAACCAGCGTAACGGCGATCAGCGTGAAGCGCTGTTCAACGCCATCGCGGCTTACGCCAGCAATATTGAAAACCTGGCTGCGCTGCTGCCCGCGGTGGAAAAAATCGCGCAGAAACATACCAGCTTCCAGATCCAACCCGAGCAGTACAACATCGTCGGCACTCACCTGCTGGCGACGCTGGACGAAATGTTCAGCCCGGGTCAGGAGGTGCTGGACGCGTGGGGTAAAGCCTACGGGGTGCTGGCAAACGTGTTTATCAACCGTGAAGCGCAGATTTACAGCGAAAACGCCAGCAAGAACGGCGGCTGGGAAGGCACCCGCGCGTTCCGCATCGTTGAGAAAACCCCGCGCAGCGCGTTAATCACCAGCTTCGAGTTTGAGCCGGTGGACGGTAAACCGGTGGCCGATTACCAGCCAGGACAGTATCTGGGCGTGTGGCTGAAGCCTGAAGGTTTCCCGCATCAGGAGATCCGCCAGTATTCTCTTACCCGCAAGCCAAACGGCAAAGCCTACCGCATTGCGGTGAAGCGTGAGGACGGCGGTCAGGTTTCCAGCTGGCTGCACAACGAAGCTAACGTGGGCGACGTGGCCCATCTGGCCGCGCCAGCGGGCGACTTCTTCATGGCCGTTGAAGCGAATACCCCGGTGACGCTGATCTCTGCGGGCGTCGGCCAGACGCCAATGCTGGCGATGCTCGATACGCTGGCAAAATCACACCACGGTGCGCAGGTTAACTGGTTCCATGCCGCCGAAAACGGCGACGTGCACGCCTTTGCGGATGAGGTGAAAACGCTCGGAGCCTCCCTGCCGCGTTTCACCGCGCATACCTGGTATCGTCTGCCGACGGAAGCGGATCGCGCTGCCGCGCAATTTGACAGCGAAGGGTTGATGGATTTACGCCAGCATGAAGGTGCGTTCAGCGCACCGGAGATGCAGTTCTACGTCTGTGGACCGGTGGCGTTTATGCAGTATGCCGCGAAGCAGCTGGTTGAGCTGGGCGTGAACAAAGACAACATTCATTACGAATGTTTCGGGCCGCATAAGGTGCTGTAATGCAAAAAGCCCCTCGTTTGAGGGGCTTTTTTTCGTCGGGTGGCGGCTGCGCCTTACCCGGCCTGGAAAATGTTTAAATCGCGGCGTCGTCTTCTTCGCCGGTACGGATACGGATCACGCGCGCCACGTCAAAGACGAAGATTTTACCATCGCCAATCTTGCCGGTCTGCGCCGTGCGGATAATGGTGTCCACACAGGTATCGACGATATCGTCGCTGACCACGATTTCAATTTTCACTTTCGGCAGAAAGTCCACCATGTACTCTGCGCCACGGTAAAGCTCGGTGTGACCTTTCTGACGACCAAAACCTTTCACTTCCGTCACGGTCATCCCGGTGATGCCGACTTCCGCCAGCGCTTCACGCACATCATCCAGTTTGAAAGGTTTAATAATCGCATCAATCTTTTTCATGGTGGGTCCTTAAACTCTTGCCTGTAAGCTGCCTCGTAATCGATTGCTCACAGTACCATATTCAGGCAAATTTTGCGGTACTACTCTTTAAAATCGTTTGCTTCGAGCTCGTGGCGCGAGAGCAGCTTATAAAACTCGGTGCGGTTGCGTCCGGCCATGCGCGCCGCGTGGGTCACGTTGCCTTTGGTGATCTGCAATAGCTTGCGCAGATAGTTCAGCTCGAACTGATTCCGCGCTTCGGCAAACGTCGGCAGCGCCGTGTTTTCCCCTTCCAGCGCCTGCTCCACCAGCGCGTCGCTGATGACCGGTGAGGAGGTCAGCGCCACGCACTGCTCAATCACGTTGACCAGTTGTCGGACGTTACCCGGCCAGCTTGCGGCCATCAGCCGCTTCATCGCATCGGTGGAAAACGCGCGCACGAACGGTTTATGGCGATCGGCCGCCTGGCGTAAAAGATGGTTCGCCAGCAGCGGGATGTCTTCCGCACGTTCGGCCAGCGCCGGGATCTTCAGGTTGACCACGTTCAGGCGGTAGTAGAGATCTTCGCGGAACTCGTTGCGGGCCATCACTTTTGGCAGATCGCGGTGGGTAGCGGAGATAATTCGCACGTTAATATCGATATCGCGGTTGCTGCCCAGCGGGCGCACTTTGCGCTCCTGCAGCACGCGCAGCAGCTTGACCTGCAGCGGCGCGGGCATGTCGCCAATTTCGTCCAGGAACAGCGTGCCGCCTTCCGCCGCCTGGAATAGCCCTTCCCGGCTGCTCACCGCGCCGGTGAATGCGCCGCGGGCATGGCCAAACAGTTCGGATTCAAGCAGCTGCTCCGGGAGCGCGCCGCAGTTAATCGCAATAAAGGCGTTCTTGCTGCGCGGGCTGGCGTTGTGGATCGCCTGCGCCAGGATCTCTTTCCCGGTTCCACTTTGACCATTAATCAGCACGCTAACGTCTGACTGTGCGACCATTCGCGCCTGTTCCAGCAGGCGCAGCATCACGGGGCTGCGCGTGACGATAGATTCCCGCCAGGCTTCATCCCCCGCCGGAGCGGCATGTTCCAGCGCGCTGTCGATAGCCTTATACAGTGCGTCTTTGTCCACCGGCTTGGTCAGGAAGCTGAACACCCCCTGCTGCGTCGCGGCAACCGCATCCGGGATCGACCCGTGCGCGGTCAGGATAATCACGGGCATACCCGGCTGCTGCTTCTGGATCTCCGCGAACAACTGCAGGCCGTCCATTTCATCCATCCGCAGGTCGCTTATCACCAGATCGATTTTCTCGCGGCTGAGAATTTTCAGCCCCTCCAGCCCGCTTTCCGCGGTCACGACGCTATAGCCTTCACTCACCAGACGCATCCCCAGCAGCTTTAACAGCCCGGGATCGTCATCCACCAGTAAGAGATGGGCTGGTTTACGGATCGTCATGCTTCACATCCTCTTGTTTCGGCGTATCGCTGTCCGGCGCAGCGGATGAACTCCCCGGCTGATATTTACGCGACGAGAGCTGTCTTTCGATATCGGTCAGGTTCTCCAGCTTGCGCGTCGTGGTATCCAGCTGGGTACGTAAATGTTGCTGCTGTTGACGCAGCGTATCCAGCTCGCTGTCGGTTGACTGTTGCAGCTTGCTGTAGCGGGAGCGCTCTTCAGAAAGCTGAAGCTGTAGCGTCTGTCCCTCGCGCCAGAGCTGGTATACCGGGCGGATCTGTACCGGAAGATTGACGACAAAGGTGTCCAGCCGGGTCACGTTGGTGCGGCGTTCGACGGGAGTGATTTTCGCATCTGCGAGTAAAATCCCACGCTTGAAGGCGTCCTGCCAGGTATCATCATCCAGCATCGCCGCTTTCGCGCGGGCGTCGACCGGCGCCAGACGCTGGGCGCAATCTATCCCGCGCAGCCAGAACAGCGGGTTAGTTTCGACGTCATGGCCTGAGAGGTTCCAGATGTCGTCGCAGCGGGTTGAGAGGAAATCGGCCAGCTGGTTATCGGGCCATTTATCTTCTTGTTTATCGCTAATCGCACTTTGCGGCACATGGGAAACACACCCTGCCAGAAATACACAGGGCAGGCTCAGGCGAAGCGTGCTGCGGGAAAACACCGCGCGTACGGCGCGGGAAAAGACGTGTGACATACTCACCAGACATAGATTCATTTTATTGATTTTTCCGGCTCAGGGGCAGTTCAATACGGAAGCAAACATCCGAACGTTCGTCCGTGGCGATGTTAAGCTCACCCTGCATGCGTCGTATGCAGTCCCGGGCGATGCTTAAGCCCAGACCACTGCCTTTCACCGCACCTTTCCGCTGATGACTCCCCTGGAAAAAGGGCTCGAAGATCATGGTTTTTTCGTCATCGGGGATCGGGGTGCCGGTGTTAGCGACGTCTATAAACACCCGGGAACCCTTCGTATAGCTTCGGATATAAATGTTACCGGATTCAGTACCATAGTG
Organism: Enterobacter sp. FB; assembly: GCF_000805795.1. Lineage (NCBI taxonomy): Bacteria > Pseudomonadati > Pseudomonadota > Gammaproteobacteria > Enterobacterales > Enterobacteriaceae > Enterobacter > Enterobacter sp. FB. The sequence continues at coordinate 2,664,188 of NZ_JSZC01000013.1, forward strand.
CACCGCATTGGAATAAAGATTATCCAGCACGCTCATTAACAGCATGGGTTCAGCGAGACAGGTCGGCGCATTCAGCTCTACACCGGTATGCATCATTTTAGCTCTTGCTGGCAGGCTATGGGCGGAGATCACCATATCCACCAGCGGTTCAATGTCGACGTTTTCCAGTACGACCGCTCCGTCAGCCAGCTTGCGGTTGTAATCCAGCAGCTGCTCAATCAGCTTCTGCAGATTGCGGCTGCTGTTATCCAGGATCTCGACAATTTCTTTCTGTTCGGGCGTAAGCGGCCCAGCCACTTCGTCCGCCAGCAGCTCCGTCCCTTCGCGCATGCTGGCCAGCGGCGTTTTAAGCTCATGGGAGATATGGCGCAGGAACTGATGACGCTGTGATTCAAGCCACGCCAGGCGCTCGGACAGCCAGATGATACGCTGACCGACGGAACGCAATTCGCGGGGACCTTTAAAAGCGACCGTATCCCCGAGCGATTTCCCCTCCCCCAGGCGGTTGATCATCCGCTGGATACCCTTCACCGGGCCGATGATCATGCGGGTAAAGAGCAGCACCAGCCCGAGGCTCACGAGGAACAGCACCAGCGCCTGCCAGCCGAAGAACTGGCCGCGCTCGGCAATCTCCTGCTGAAGCTGCTGGCCACGAGAGAAAATTACCGTGCGGGTTGACTGCACCATCTCGGTATTGGCGTTGGCGAAGGCTTCCAGGCGCGCGGCGGCGGCGGCATCGGGTCCACTGTTGTGGCACTGCAGCTGCGCAAGATCGTTCAGATCCTGACGTAACGCCTGATACAGCTTGTCGTCAGGCAATACGCCGGCGTGGGCGTCCAGCATCTCGCTGTAGCGCTTGCGCTGACTCTGGTACACCTTTTCCAGCGTGCGATCGTCAAGCACGCAGTACTGACGATAGCTACGCTCCATCTCAAGCGCGGCGTTGGTCATGGCTTCACTGCGTCTTGCGTCAATAAGCGTCGTGCGGTTCGTCAGTGCCGCCTGGGCACTCAACGCGTTCAGGCTTTGCCAGGCCTGCCAGGCAAGGATCAGCAACGGCAGCAGGATCAGCAGGAAGGCCATCATCACGAGCTGTCGCAGGGAACGGGGAAAGACGGGCCAGCGTTTCAACGCATTACTCTCTTAATGGGGATATACGCAGAGCGTAACTGAGTCTGCCCTTCAGATACAACAAAGCCGGGTAAAAACCCGGCTTTGTCATGGAATGAGGCGGTGCCTAACTCGACGTTTCGCCCTGGCCTGATAAAGCATCGCTATGATCAGTAGTTGGACGGCAGGCACCTTTTTGTGCGTCATTCGAAGTTTATGTAGCACGTCCCGAAGGGGCTGACATAAGAAGGTGAATGAGCCACTGGTTAATATTATGCAACACCCATGCCAGAATGCAAAACAAAATATTAACACATTGAAATTTATGATTTTTAATGGCTTAACCCGTTCATTATCGGTTGAATGATTTCCAGGCTAAGTGTCGCTGTTCAGCAACACCTTAACGGGAATCTTTTCTGCCACATATAAATCAATAGGTTAAATGTCTCCTTTTGGAGACACTCAAACCAAAGGGTTGTCGCGATTTTGCGACAGAGACAAAAAAGCCCGGTGGCGCTCGCGCCTACCGGGCCTACAGTCAGGATGCTGAAACTTAACCCAGCTGCTTACGGGCGTTGCGGAAGATGCGCATCCACGGGCTGTCCTCGCCCCAGTTTTCCGGGTGCCAGGAGTTGCTCACGGTGCGGAACACGCGTTCCGGGTGCGGCATCATGATGGTGGCACGACCGCTTTCGCTGGTCACCGCCGTAATACCGTTGACGGAGCCGTTCGGGTTAGCCGGATAGGTTTCTGTGACCTTGCCGAAGTTATCGACAAAGCGCAGCGCCACCAGACCTTTGCTCTCCAGCTGAGCCAGATGCGCAGCATCACGCACCTCTACCTGACCTTCACCGTGGGAAACGGCGATTGGCATCTGTGAACCGACCATACCCTGCAGCAGCAGAGACGGGCTCTGGGTCACTTCCACCAGGCTGAAGCGCGCTTCGAAGCGGTCAGACTGGTTACGCACAAAGCGCGGCCAGGCTTCGCTGCCCGGGATCAGCTCGCGCAGGTTAGACATCATCTGGCAGCCGTTACACACGCCCAGCGCCAGCGTCTGCGGACGGTGGAAGAAGGTTTCGAACTCGTCGCGCACGCGGCTGTTGAACAGAATGGACTTCGCCCAGCCTTCGCCCGCGCCCAGCACGTCGCCGTAGGAGAAGCCGCCGCACGCCACCAGCGCCTGGAAATCTTCCAGACCGGTACGTCCGGCCAGCAGATCGCTCATGTGGACGTCGATAGCGTCAAAGCCCGCGCGGTGGAAGGCAGCCGCCATCTCAACGTGGGAGTTAACGCCCTGCTCGCGCAGCACCGCCACTTTCGGACGCGCGCCGGTCGCAATGTACGGCGCGGCGATGTCTTCGTTGATGTCGAAGGAGAGCTTCACGTTCAGGCCTGGATCCTGGTCATTGGCCTTCGCGTTGTGCTCCTGATCGGCACATTCCGGGTTATCACGCAGGCGCTGCATCTGCCAGGTGGTTTCCGCCCACCACATGCGCAGCGTGGTGCGGCTTTCGCTGAACACGGCGTGACCGTCAGCTTCAATGACGAAGCGGTCGCCCTGAACGGCTTTACCCAGATAGTGCACGCAGTCAGCCAGGCCATGCTGCGCCAGAATCGCTTCAACCGCATCGCGATCCGCCGCACGCACCTGAATCACGGCGCCCAGCTCTTCGTTGAACAGCGCCGCCAGACGGTCTTCGCCAAGCGTAGCGATGTTCGCTTCCACGCCACAGTGGCCGGTGAAGGCCATCTCTGCCAGGGTCACCAGCAGGCCGCCGTCGGAACGGTCGTGGTAGGCCAGCAGCTTACGCTGCGCCACCAGCGCCTGAATCGCGTCGTAGAAGCCTTTCAGCTGCGCCACGTCGCGCACGTCGGCTGGCTTATCGCCGAGCTGACGGTAAACCTGCGCCAGCGCGGTAGCGCCCAGCGCGTTGTGGCCTTTGCCGAGGTCAATCAGCAGCAGGGCGTTATCTTCAGTGGAAAGCTGCGGCGTAACGGTATGACGCACGTCTTCCACGCGCGCAAACGCGGTGATGACCAGCGACAGCGGAGAGGTCATCTCGCGCTGCTCGCTGCCTTCCTGCCAGCGGGTTTTCATCGACATGGAGTCTTTGCCCACCGGAATGGTCAGGCCGAGGGCAGGACACAGCTCCTCGCCCACCGCCTTCACGGCTTCATACAGGCCCGCGTCTTCGCCAGGGTGGCCGGCAGCGGCCATCCAGTTGGCGGAAAGCTTAATACGTTTGATATCGCCAATCTGCGTCGCGGCGATGTTGGTCAGCGCTTCACCGACGGCCAGACGGGCAGAGGCCGCGAAGTCCAGCAGCGCGACCGGGGTGCGTTCACCCAGCGCCATCGCTTCGCCGTAGTAGCTGTCGAGGCTCGCGGTGGTCACGGCGCAGTTCGCCACCGGGATCTGCCACGGGCCGACCATCTGGTCGCGGGATACCATACCGGTCACGGTACGGTCGCCGATGGTCACCAGGAAGGTTTTCTCAGCAACAGCTGGCAGGTGCAGCACGCGATTAACGGCTTCAGCTACGGTAATGCCCTGACGATCCAGCGCTTTGCCCGCCGCCTTACGGGTCTGCACGTCGCGGGTCATCTTCGGCGTTTTTCCGAGCAGGACGTCGAGCGGCAGATCGATCGGCTGGTTGTCGAAATGGGTGTCACTCAGAGTCAGGTGCTGCTCTTCGGTCGCTTCACCGATGACGGCATACGGCGCGCGCTCGCGGCGGCACAGCTCGTCAAACAGCGGCAGCTGATCCGCCGCAACGGCCAGCACGTAGCGCTCCTGGGATTCGTTACACCAGATTTCCAGCGGGCTCATGCCCGGCTCATCGCTCAGGATGTCGCGCAGGTTGAAACGACCACCGCGGCCGCCGTCGCTCACCAGCTCCGGCATGGCGTTGGACAGACCGCCCGCGCCGACGTCATGGATGAAGAGGATCGGGTTAGCATCGCCCAGCTGCCAGCAGCGGTCGATCACTTCCTGGCAGCGACGCTCCATCTCCGGGTTGTCACGCTGCACGGACGCGAAGTCGAGATCCGCATCAGACTGGCCGGAGGCCATCGAAGAGGCCGCGCCGCCGCCCAGACCGATGTTCATTGCCGGGCCGCCGAGCACGATCAGCTTCGCGCCGACGACGATCTCGCCTTTCTGCACGTGATCGGCACGGATGTTGCCGATCCCGCCCGCCAGCATGATCGGTTTGTGGTAGCCGCGCAGCTCTTCGCCGTTGTGGCTGTCCACTTTCTCTTCATAGGTACGGAAGTAACCGTTCAGCGCCGGACGACCAAATTCGTTGTTAAACGCCGCGCCGCCCAGCGGGCCTTCGGTCATGATATCCAGCGCGGTCACGATGCGCTCTGGCTTGCCGAAATCTTCTTCCCACGGCTGTTCAAAGCCCGGGATACGCAGGTTGGAGACGGAGAAACCGACCAGACCCGCTTTGGGTTTTGCACCACGACCGGTCGCCCCTTCGTCACGGATTTCACCGCCGGAGCCGGTCGCCGCACCCGGCCACGGGGAGATCGCCGTCGGGTGGTTGTGGGTTTCCACTTTCATCAGGATATGCGCGGGCTCCTGATGGAAGTCATAGCGCCCTGCTTCGCGATCGGCGAAGAAGCGGCCCACCTCAGAACCTTCCATCACCGCGGCGTTGTCTTTATAGGCAGACAGCACGTGGTCAGGGGTTTGCTCCATGGTATTTTTGATCATTTTGAACAGCGACTTTGGCTGCTGTTCGCCGTCAATAATCCAGTCGGCATTGAAAATCTTGTGGCGGCAGTGCTCCGAGTTCGCCTGCGCGAACATGTAGAGTTCAATGTCGTTCGGGTTACGGTTGAGCTTAACGAACGCATCCTGCAGGTAGTCGATTTCGTCTTCTGCCAGCGCCAGGCCGAGACGCAGGTTGGCGTCAATCAGCGCCTGACGGCCCTGCCCCAGCAGGTCCACGCTCTGTACCGGCGCAGGCTGATGGTGGGAGAAAAGCTTCTGCGCGTCATCAAGAGAGGCAAATACGCTCTCCATCATGCGGTCGTGCAGTTCAGCCGCAACCGCCTCCCACTGCGCGTCGCTCAGGGTAGAGGCTTCCACGTAGTACGCTACGCCGCGCTCCAGACGGTTAATCTGGCTCAGGCCACAGTTGTGGGCGATGTCGGTGGCTTTGGAAGACCAGGGGGAGATGGTGCCCGGACGCGGCGTCGCAAGGATCAGTTTGCCGGTTGGCGTATGGCTGCTGAGGCTTGGGCCATACTTGAGCAGGCGTTCCAGCTGTACGCGCTCCTCTGCATTCAGGGGGGCATTCAGGTCAGCAAAATGGACATACTCAGCGTAAATATTGCTTACCGGAAGGTCGGCCGCCTGAAAACGTGCCAGCAGTTTGGTAATACGGAAGGCAGACAGTGCAGGCGAACCACGCAGAATTTCCATCATAAGTCTCTCGTCTTCGAAGCGCCGGGGCGCTTACAGTGTGCGCAAGGGGGGAAAACGGGCGTCATTATAGAGAATCCTGAGCGCCGACGAAACCGTTTGCGTCGAAATAAAATTGACGAAGAGATTTAACAATAGATGTGACCTGTCTCTCTAATTGGTTGCCAAGTGGCGCAAGTTTACGCAAAATGCCGCTCATTCAATGGCAAACCTTATTGTTAACATGGCTACAGCAGACTGAGGCAACCGGCGTCGCAGAGAATTAACTTATTGAAAAAATTAAAGATTAATTATCTGCTCATCGGCATTGTAACGTTGCTGTTGGCAGTGGCCCTCTGGCCTTCCATCCCCTGGATCGGCAAAGCCGAAAACCGTATCGCCGCCATTCAGGAGCGGGGGGAATTGCGCGTCAGTACCCTTAACTCTCCGCTGATTTACAGCGACATCAACGGCAAAATCATTGGTCTGGATTATGAACTGGCACAACAGTTCGCCGATTATCTTGGCGTGAAGCTAAAAATCACCGTCCGCCAGAATATCAACCAGCTGTTTGACGACCTCGATAACGACGATGCCGATATGCTGGCCGCCGGGCTGGTGTATAACAGCGAGCGCAGCAAAAACTACCAGCCGGGCCCGACCTACTACTCCGTTTCGCAGCAGCTGGTTTATCGCGTCGGGAGCCTGCGCCCGCGCTCGCTGGCGTCGATTAACGATCGGCAGCTGACGATTGCCCCCGGTCACGTGGTAATTGACGATCTGCGCGAGCTCAAGGAGAAGAAATATCCGGACCTGAGCTGGACGGTGGATGCGAAACTCGGCACGACGGAGCTGCTGGAGCAGGTAAAAGATCAGAAAGTCCCCTACACCATCGCCGATTCGGTCGCGATCAGCCTGTTCCAGCGCGTGCATCCTGAAATCGCCGTGGCGCTGGACGTCACCGACGAGCAGCCTGTGACCTGGTTTACTCAGCTCGATGACGATCAGACCCTCTCTGCCGCGATGCTCGATTTCTTCAACACCATGAATGAAGACGGTACGCTGGCGCGCCTGGAGGAGAAGTACCTCGGGCATGGTGATGACTTTGACTACGTTGACACCCGCAGCTTCCTGCGTGCGGTAGACAGCGTCCTGCCGGACCTGCAGCCGCTGTTCGAAAAATACGCCCAGGAAATTGACTGGAAACTGCTGGCGGCTATTTCTTATCAGGAATCCCACTGGGATACCCAGGCCACGTCTCCGACTGGCGTACGTGGTTTGATGATGTTAACCAAAAATACCGCGCTGAGCCTGGGCGTCAATGACCGTACCGATGCGGAGCAGAGCATCAGCGGCGGCGCGCGCTACCTGCAGGATATGATGGCCAAAGTCCCGGAAACGGTGCCGGAAGAGGAGCGGATCTGGTTCGCGCTGGCGGCCTACAATATGGGCTATGCGCATATGCTGGATGCGCGAGCGCTGACGGCCAAAACGAAAGGCAACCCGGACAGCTGGTCAGACGTAAAGCAGCGCCTGCCGCTGCTGAGCCAGAAGCCATGGTATAACAAGCTGACGTACGGCTACGCGCGCGGGCATGAAGCCTACGCCTACGTGGAAAATATCCGTAAATATCAGATTAGCCTGGTCGGTTATCTGCTGGAGAAAGAGAAAGAGGCGACAGAGGCCAAACGGCTGGCCCAAAGCTACCCTGTCGTGGCGCCGGACGAGCTTAACCGTCCGTCGGCTTCAATTCTGCCTTTTGCTGCTTTTTCTGCTGACGGCGCATTCGAAAGAAATCGCTTAATAGCCCCGAACACTCTGGTGCAAGCACCCCGCCGATAGTCTTCACCTGGTGGTTCATCCCCGGGTGACCCAGCACGTCCATCAGCGAACCGGCCGCGCCGGTTTTTTCATCCCGCGCACCGAAGACCAGAGTCCCGATCCGGCTGTGCACCATCGCCCCGGAGCACATCACGCACGGCTCCAGCGTCACATACAGCGTGGTATCAAGCAGGCGATAGTTTTGCAGCACCAGACCGCCCTGACGAAGCGCCATGATTTCGGCGTGCGCCGTCGGATCGTGGCGGCCAATGGGACGGTTCCACCCTTCACCAATCACCTGGTTATTGTGGACCAGCACGGCGCCCACGGGCACTTCGCCCTCGTCCCAGGCACGCTGAGCGAGCGTTAGCGCGTGGCGCATCCAGTATTCATGTGAGAATTCAGGGTTGGACAACGGTTGATACTCCAGTCGAAAAGCGGGCGGCATTATACACACCCCTTATGGATAAGACTATTCGAGTTGCTGAAGTTCACCTGATGGCGTGACGCGCCAGCGGTGCTGGCAAAAATAGAGCAGCGGGTTGTCCTGCTTGCTGTCGCTGTAGCCGCTGTACAGGCGCAGTGGCGTGCCGATACGTTTTTCCAGCTGGACCACTTTTTCATGCCCCAGGCAGCGCATCGTCAGCACCCAACCGCCGTAGCCGCGGGCAATTTGCGTGGCGATAAGATTCACGCGCGGTAGCCAGGGGGTATCAAAGTAGACCTGCTCCACCAGCGTCTGCGGGGAGCCGGTAATCAGCCAGATGTCGGCATCGTTCGCGTCGAGATAGCCGGTCAGGCGCGCCTGCACCACCGGGAATGCGGCAACGTGGCCGCGGAACCAGTGCGCAAAATCCTGCTCGAGCTGTTTGAGGCGCGCTTCGCTGTGCCCAAACGTACATCCCCACAGCAGCAGGCTCATTGGCCATCGCGCCGCACGGCCCTTCACCAGCAGCGCGATCCCAATAACAGGTAAGAGCGGTAGCACGAGCAGCGCATTCAGAGGCTGACGCCGCAGCAGGTAACGCATAAACGTACCAAACATATCCTGCTGATGCAGCGTGCCATCCAGGTCGAAAAAGACAACGCGACGCCCGTGATTTGCCAAACCTTACTCCTCTGGGTCGTTGAAACCTAACAGCCAGGTAAACAGGAACCCGGCGATCACCGCTACTAAATAGCCTAACAGATAGAGCACCACTTTTCCGGTCACGATGGTTAATGCCAGCGGTAACCCCGAGAGACCAAAGGTGATGACGGTGGCAACTTTCCAGTAGCTGATCAGCGCCCCGCCTACCGCGCCGCCCAGACAGGCCGCGAGGAACGGTTTACCCAGCGGCAGCGTAACGCCGAAAATCAGCGGCTCGCCAATGCCGAGCAGTCCGACCGGGAGTGCGCCTTTAATCATTTTTTTCAGACGCGCGTTGCGGGTTTTCATCAGTACCGCAATTGCCGCGCCGACCTGCCCTACACCCGCCATCGACAGGATAGGCAGCAGCGCGTTATAGCCGTGCGCCTGCACCAGCTCGACGTGGATCGGTACCAGCCCCTGATGCAGGCCGGTCAGCACCAGCGGCAGGAAGGTACCCGACAGCACCGCGCCCACTAACAGGCCGCCGCGGTCAATCGCCAGAGAGGCACCGTGGGCGATGGCCTCAGAGATCCACCCGCCTAACGGCTGGAGGGCGACAATCGCTACGCTACCGGTAATCAGCGTGGTCAGCAGCGGGTTGAGGATAAGCTCAATCGAGCCGGGCAAAACCGCGCGCAGCCTTTTCTCGATCCAGCACATCAGGATGACCACCAGCAGCACCGCGATCACCCCGCCGCGTCCCGGCTGAAGCGCCTCACCAAACAGCGTGATCTGCGCCAGCTGCGGGCTGGACAAGATGCCCGCCATCACCCCGCCCATCGCCAGCGATCCGCCAAACACCTTCGCGGTATTCACCCCGACCAGAATGTTCATGATGGCGAACACCGCGCTGCCGAAAATCCCGAGAATCCCCAGCAGGTTCGGATACTGCGTGGCGAAATCCCCCACAATATCCGGCCGCTTGAGGATATTGATGATCCCGGTGATCAGGCCTGAGGCAATAAACGCCGGGATCAGCGGAATAAAGACGTTTGCCAGCTGTCGCAGCGCGTCGCTCATCGGGGCTTTGTATTTCGCCTTTGCCTGGGCTTTGGTGCGTTCAGCATCGTCAATCGATACGCTCGCACTCACGCCCATCAGCGCGCGCATGGCATCGACAACCTGCGCCGCTTTCCCTGGGCCGACGATCAGCTGGTGCTGCTGCCCCTGTTTCACGTAGCCGCTGACGCCGGAAAGCTGCTTCAGACGCGGCACGTCAAGCTGGTCGTCGTCATGCACCTCGACGCGCACGCGCGTCATGCAGTTTTCGAGACGCTGAATATTTTGTTCCCCACCAATCCCCTGCAGGATACCGCTGGCGAGCGCTGCTGTTTTGTCCATACACGCCTCTGTTAGTGTTCTAATGCCGCCCGTAAGAAACCGTTATGCGCATCGAGTTTGGCTCTTGCGGCCGCCGCATCCAGCCCGCTTAAGATCATCAAAATGGCCGGTTTAACATCGTGATCGGTCTGTTTGAGTACCGCTTCCGCCTCTTCGCGGCCTGCGCCCGTCGCCTCCATCACCATGCGGCAGGCTCTGTCCACCAGCTTGACGTTGGTGGCCTGCATATCCACCATCAGGTTCTGATACACCTTGCCGAACTTCACCATCGCGCCGGTGGAGATCATATTGAGCACCAGCTTTTGTGCGGTCCCGGATTTCAGGCGCGTGGAGCCGGTGAGCGCTTCCGGCCCGACAACTGGCGAGATAGCAATAGCGGCCACCTGCGCAATCGGTGAGCCAGGGTTGCAGGAGATGGCGACCGTCGTACAGCCGGTCTGGTTGGCGTATTCCAGCCCGCCAATCACGTACGGCGTGCGCCCGGATGCCGCCAGCCCGACCACCAGATCCTTCGCGGTCAGATTAAGATCCTTCAGGTCATCCTCACCCAGCTGTTTGTTGTCTTCCGCCCCTTCAACGGCTTTCAGCAGCGCACCGGGGCCACCGGCGATCAGCCCAACTACCAGACCATGCGGGACCCCAAAGGTTGGCGGACATTCTGACGCGTCCAGGACCCCTAAACGGCCGCTGGTCCCCGCCCCCATGTAAATAATGCGTCCACCGGTCTTGAGGGCTTCCGCAGCCGCATCGACCGCTTTCGCCACCTCGGGTAATGTCTCTTTCACTGCCTGCGCGACCAGCGTATCCTGTTGATTAAAGCGGTTAACCAGCTCCAGGGTGGAGAGCGCATCCAGATCCATGGTTTGCGGGTTACGTGTTTCAGAAACAAGTGAGCCAAGATTCATTTTTGTACCTCAAGAATTTTTAATTCATAATAATCACACTATAATGGAATATAAAATTCATTCAGGCGAGCAAAATCCGTATTTGCGCAGATAATCACATTTTCGCCAGGAGACCGTATGAACTGTTTAATTCGCATTCGCCAGCGCTACGCAGGCTTTGCCCAAAGCGACAAGAAGCTGGCGGATTTTCTGCTTTCTCAACCCGACCACGCGCGCCATCTCAGCTCGCAGCAGCTGGCGAGTGAAGCCGGGGTGAGCCAGTCCAGCGTGGTGAAATTTGCGCAGAAGATTGGCTTTAAGGGATTCCCCGCCCTCAAGCTGGCGATCAGTGAAGCGCTGGTCAGTAACCCTAACCCGCAGTCCATGCCGGTGCATAATCAGATCCGCGGAGACGATCCGATGCGGCTGGTCGGCGAAAAGCTGATCAAAGAGAACGTGGCGGCCATGCATGCGACGCTCGATGTGAATACGGAAGAGAAGCTGCTGGAGAGCGTGGCGATGCTGCGCGGCGCGCGGCGGATCGTTCTGACCGGCATCGGCGCGTCCGGACTTGTGGCGCGTAACTTTGGCTGGAAGCTGACAAAAATTGGCCTTAACGCCATCGTCGAGCAGGATATGCACGCCCTGCTGGCGACCGTACAGGCGATGGATCCTGACGATCTGCTGCTGGCGATCTCCTATTCCGGCGAGCGCCGCGAGATCAACATGGCCACCGACGAAGTCCTGCGCGTCGGCGGTAAAATTCTGGCAATCACCGGTTTTACGCCGAATGCCCTACAGCAGCGGGCCACGCGCTGTTTATATACCATTGCCGAGGAACAGGCCACGCGCAGCGCGGCTATCTCGTCCACCAGCGCACAAATGATGCTGACGGACCTGCTGTTTATGGCACTGGTGCAGCAGGATCTGGAGCGTGCGCCCGAGCGCATTCGCCACAGCGAAGAACTGGTAAAGAAACTGGTTTGACGCGTATAATGCCCGCCCAGTTTGTGTTGTTTCTGAGAATTTCCTGATGGCGCTGTTAATTACCAAAAAATGCATTAATTGCGATATGTGCGAGCCCGAATGCCCGAACCAGGCCATTTCGATGGGCGACAGCATTTATGAGATTAACAGCGACCGCTGCACCGAATGCATCGGCCACTATGAGACACCGACCTGTCAGAAAGTGTGCCCGATCCCCAATACCATCCTGAAGGATCCGGCACACGTCGAGAGCGAAGAGCAGCTGTGGGATAAGTTTGTCCTGATGCACCACGCGGACAAACTTTAACTTTCGATGATCACCGTAGCGCTGGCATAGTGGCGTTCATCCGCGATCGTCACGTGGACGTGATTCACGCCGAGCTTCTCTGCCAGCTTTTGCGCCTCGCCCCATAAACGCAGGCTTGGCTTACCCAGCTCATCGTTAAACACTTCAAACTGGTTGAACGCCAGACCGTTACGAATGCCGGTCCCGAAGGCTTTGGCGGCCGCCTCTTTTACCGCAAAACGCTTCGCCAGAAAACGCACCGGCTGCTGATGCGCTTCCCAAATGGCCCATTCGTTATCGCTCAGCACGCGCCTTGCGAGGCGATCGCCGCTGCGGGCGATCACCGCTTCAATGCGGGCTATTTCCACGATATCGGTGCCTAAGCCCAGAATGGCCATTACTGACGCGCTTCCAGCATCAGGCGTTTCATTTCCGCGACCGCCTCTTTCAGGCCGCTCATCACCGCGCGCCCAATGATCGCGTGACCGATGTTCAGCTCGTGCATTTCCGGGATGGCGGCAATGGCCTTCACGTTATGGTAGGTCAGGCCGTGACCGGCATTGACCTTCAGACCCAGGCTCGCCGCGTAGGTGGCCGCTTTAGCAATACGCTCCAGCTCTTTCGCCTGCTCGGCATCGTTTTTGGCATCGGCATAGCAGCCGGTGTGAATTTCGATATACGGCGCGCCCACGTCGGCTGCCGCTTTAATCTGGGTGAAGTCGGCGTCAATAAACAGCGAAACCAGGATACCGGCATCAGCCAGGCGCTTGCAGGCATCGCGCATTTTGTCGAGCTGGCCGGCCACGTCCAGACCGCCTTCGGTCGTGACTTCCTGGCGTTTTTCCGGCACCAGGCAGCAGAAGTGCGGCTGGGTCTCACAGGCAATGGCGAGCATCTCTTCGGTGACCGCCATCTCCAGATTCATACGGGTGTCCAGCGTCTGACGCAGAATGCGAACGTCGCGGTCAGTGATGTGGCGACGGTCTTCTCGCAGGTGAACGGTAATGCCGTCGGCGCCAGCCTGTTCAGCGATAAACGCCGCCTGAACCGGATCGGGATACGCCGTGCCGCGCGCATTACGCAGCGTGGCGATATGATCGATGTTGACGCCTAACAGTAATTCAGCCATGACAATCCTCGGTATTTTGGTTCATTTCCCTCCCCCTCTCCCTCCGGGAGAGGGCTGGGGTGAGGGGGAAAAACGTTAACGTTTCGGCACAAACTGCCTGAATAATTCGCGGCTCTTTAAGGGCTTGCCGCCAAGATACGGCTTGAGGGCAATCCGGGTAAAGCGTTTTGCTGCGCGCAGGGTATCCTGATCGGGAAACTCGCGCTCATAAAGCGCCCTGAGCTGACGCCCGGTAAAGGTGCTGTTGTCGATCACGACGCTGGCAATGAAGCCTTTTTCTTCACGGTAGCGGTAGGTCATGGTGTCTTCCACTTCGTCACCGCTGCCCGCACAGTGCAGAAAATCGACCCCGTACCCAAGATGGCCCAGCAGCGCCAGCTCAAAACGCCGCAGCGCAGGCTCGGGCGTACCGGTTGCGCCAGCCAGCGCCTGGATACAGTGCAGATAATCAAAGAAAAGTTCAGAGAAGCGGGTCTCATGTTCAAGAACGCGTGAGATGAGTTCGTTGACATACAGACCGCTGTAGAGCGTGATGCCGGAGAGAGGAAGCGCCAGGGAGACGGCTTCGGCGCTGCGCAGGGTTTTGACTTCCCCTCGCCCACCAAAGCGGACCAGCAACGGCGTGAAAGGCTGTAAGGCACCTTTCAGGTTAGAACGTTTGGAACGTGCGCCTTTTGCAACAAGGCGCACGCGGCCCGACTCTTCCGTGAAGACGTCCAGCATCAAGCTGGTTTCGCTCCAGGGACGACTATGCAGGACAAAGGCGCGCTGCCATCCATCCATATGCTCGTCGTCTTGTGTTACTGGTCTTCGCCGTAACCGAGGCTGCGCAGAGCACGCTCATCATCGGCCCAGCCAGATTTCACTTTCACCCACAGTTCAAGGTGAACCGGCGCTTCGAACATCTCCTGCATGTCCTTTCGGGCTTCGATGCCGATGGTTTTGATCTTGGCGCCTTTATTGCCGATCACCATCTTCTTCTGCCCTTCACGCTCAACGAGGATCAGGCCGTTGATGTCGTAGCCGCCACGCTCGTTGCTCTGGAAACGCTCGATCTCCACCGTCACAGAGTACGGCAGTTCAGCGCCCAGGAAACGCATCAGCTTTTCACGGATGATTTCAGACGCCATAAAGCGCTGAGAGCGATCGGTGATGTACTCTTCCGGGAAGTGATGAATCGCTTCCGGCAGATGTTTGCGCACGATGCCCGCGATGGTATCCACGTTCAGCCCCGTCTCCGCAGACAGCGGAACGATGTCGAGGAAGTTCATCTGGCTACCGAGCCACTGCAGATGCGGCAGCAGATCGGCTTTTTCCTGCACGTTGTCCACTTTGTTGACGGCGAGGATGACCGGCGTTTTGCCGTCACGCAGCTTGTTCAGCACCATCTCGTCGTCCGGCGTCCAGCGGGTGCCTTCCACAACGAAAATCACCAGCTCCACGTCGCCAATCGAGCTGCTCGCCGCCTTGTTCATCAGACGGTTGATGGCACGCTTCTCTTCCATGTGCAGGCCCGGGGTATCGACGTAGATCGCCTGATACGCGCCTTCAGTATGGATACCGACGATGCGGTGACGCGTGGTCTGCGCCTTACGCGAGGTGATAGAAATCTTCTGCCCAAGCAGATTATTCAACAGGGTGGATTTGCCGACGTTCGGACGTCCGACGATGGCAATAAATCCGCAATAGGTCTTTTCTTCGCTCATTCCAGCTCCAGCATTTTTAACGCCTGTTCGGCGGCAGCCTGTTCAGCCTTACGACGGCTTGAACCTGTGCCCACCACCGGTTCACTCAGGCCACTGACCTGGCAATGGATGGTAAATTCCTGATCGTGCGCTTCGCCACGAACCTGCACCACCAGATAAGATGGCAGCGGCAGATGACGGCCCTGCAAATATTCCTGCAGACGCGTTTTGGGATCTTTTTGTTTATCGCCCGGGCTGATTTCGTCCAGACGGGTCTGATACCAGTTCAGGATCAGCTTTTCGACGGTCTGGATATCGCTGTCCAGGAACACACCACCAATTAATGCTTCGACCGTATCGGCAAGAATAGATTCACGACGGAAGCCGCCGCTTTTCAGCTCACCCGGCCCAAGACGCAGACATTCGCCCAGCTCAAATTCGCGCGCGATTTCCGCAAGGGTATTACCCCGAACCAGCGTGGCACGCATGCGGCTCATATCACCTTCATCCACGCGCGGGAAACGATGATAAAGCGCATTCGCAATCACGAAACTTAAAATAGAGTCGCCTAAAAACTCGAGACGCTCATTATGCTTGCTGCTGGCACTGCGGTGGGTTAATGCCTGTTGCAACAACTCCTGATGATGAAAAGTGTAGCCCAGCTTCCGTTGAAGCCGATTAATTACGATGGGGTTCATGCGATACCAATAAATGAATGCGTCAAAAATGCAGCACACGAAACCGACCTGAGAAAACCAACGCGGTTTCGTGTGCCGTGGCACCCTTGCAGGGCCAACCTTAAACTTCGGGGGAATATTCTATACACAACGACAGGGGATGTCGTTAGTTCGAAGAGATTTATCGGTGAAATAATTCATGTAGCCGCGTTAATTCGCGGCTACACGTTCATTTAGTGAGAATTAATGGATTCCGCCAATACGATTCAGGCGTACGCCGGTCGGCCATTCGCCTTCCTGCTTCTCAAAACTCATCCAGATTGCGGTCGCTTTACCGACCAGATTCGCTTCCGGCACAAAGCCCCAGTAACGGCTGTCCGCAGAATTATCGCGGTTGTCACCCATCATGAAGTAATGGCCTGGCGGTACAATCCAGCTTGCCAGCTGCTGGCCCGGCTGACGATAGTACATACCCACTTGATCCTGCGCGATTGGCACGGTGAGGATACGGTGCGTCACGTCACCCAGCGTCTCTTTGCGCTCAACCAGACGAATACCGTTATCTTTGGTTTCGCCTTTCGGTACCTGGAAGAATCCGCTACTCGCTTCGCCGCCGTTGTGACGGGCAAAGGTCTGCACAAAATCACTTGGCTCAACGTTCGAGTAAGTGATTGGCAGCGCGTTTTCACATGCAGTACCGGAGCTGCAGCCTGGCTGAACGGTGACTTCTTTCGCAACCGGATCGTAAGTCACTTTGTCACCCGGCAGACCTACCGCGCGCTTGATGTAGTCCAGGCGCGGATCTTCCGGATATTTGAACACCACGATGTCGCCACGTTTCGGATGACCGGTCTCGATCAGCGTTTTCTGGTAGATCGGATCTTTAATGCCGTAGGCAAACTTCTCTACCAGAATAAAATCACCAATCAGCAGCGTTGGCATCATTGAACCTGATGGGATCTGGAACGGTTCGTAAATAAACGAACGTACCACCAGCACAATCGCCAGCACCGGAAACACCGAGGCGCCCGTTTCCAGCCAGCCCGGTTTCGGACCGACTTTCTTCAGGGTTTTCGCGTCAATACCATCGCCAGTGGCTGCCTGTGCGGCAGCCTGACGCTCACGACGTTTTGGGGCGAAGATAAACTTATCCAGACACCACAGCAGACCTGTCACCAGGGTAGCAATGACCAGGATCAGGGCAAACATGTTCGCCATGCCAACTCCTTAGGGTTATTTGCCGTCTTTACCAACATGAAGGATGGCAAGGAATGCTTCCTGCGGCAGCTCGACGTTACCGACCTGCTTCATACGCTTCTTACCTTCTTTCTGCTTCTGCAGCAGCTTTTTCTTACGGCTGACGTCACCGCCATAGCACTTCGCCAGAACGTTTTTACGCAGCTGTTTCACGGTAGAACGCGCGATAATGTGGTTGCCAATGGCCGCCTGAATCGCGATATCGAACTGCTGACGCGGGATCAGATCTTTCATCTTCTCAACCAGCTCGCGGCCACGGTATGGCGCATTGTCGTTGTGGGTGATCAGCGCCAGCGCATCCACACGCTCGCCGTTGATCAGCACGTCCACACGCACCATGTTGGAGGCCTGGAAGCGTTTGAAGTTGTAATCCAGTGACGCATAGCCACGGGAGGTGGACTTCAGACGGTCGAAGAAGTCGAGTACCACTTCCGCCATCGGGATTTCGTAGGTCAGTGCGACCTGGTTACCGTGGTAAACCATATTGGTCTGCACGCCGCGCTTCTCAATACACAGCGTAATGACGTTACCGAGGAATTCCTGCGGCAGCAGCATGTGACATTCGGCAATAGGCTCACGCAGCTCGTGAATATTGTTCAGCGGCGGCAGCTTGGACGGGCTGTCGACGTAGATCACTTCTTTCGAGGTGGTTTCAACTTCATACACTACCGTCGGCGCGGTGGTGATCAGGTCCAGATCGTATTCACGCTCCAGACGTTCCTGAATGATCTCCATGTGCAGCAGGCCGAGGAAGCCGCAGCGGAAGCCGAAGCCCAGCGCCGTTGAGCTTTCTGGCTCGTAGAACAGGGAGGCATCGTTCAGGCTCAGTTTGCCAAGCGCATCACGGAAGTTTTCGTAGTCGTCAGAGCTGACCGGGAACAGGCCCGCGTAAACCTGCGGCTTCACCTTTTTAAAGCCTGGCAGCGCTTTTTCTGCCGGGTTACGCGCACCTGTCAGGGTATCGCCCACCGGCGCACCGAGGATGTCTTTGATGGCGCACACCAGCCAGCCTACCTCGCCGCATGTCAGCTCGGTACGGTCAACCTGTTTTGGCGTGAAGATACCCAGACGGTCGGCGTTATAGACCTGTCCGGTACTCATAACCTTGATTTTGTCGCCTTTGCGCATGGTGCCGTTTTTAATACGCACCAGGGAGACAACGCCCAGATAGTTATCGAACCAGGAGTCAATAATCAGCGCCTGTAGCGGGGCATCCGGATCGCCTTCCGGGGCCGGAATATCACGTACCAGACGCTCCAGAACGTCGGTCACGCCGACGCCGGTTTTCGCAGAGCAGCGCACGGCATCGGTCGCGTCAATGCCGACAATATCTTCAATCTCTTCCGCGACGCGCTCAGGATCGGCGGCTGGCAGGTCAATCTTGTTCAGAACCGGCACAACTTCGAGATCCATTTCCATCGCGGTGTAGCAGTTTGCCAGGGTCTGGGCTTCAACGCCCTGCCCGGCATCGACGACCAGCAGCGCGCCTTCACAGGCCGCGAGCGAGCGTGAAACCTCATAGGAGAAGTCAACGTGGCCTGGGGTGTCGATAAAGTTCAGCTGATAGGTTTCGCCATCAGCCGCCTTGTAATCCAGCGTGACGCTCTGCGCCTTGATGGTGATACCGCGTTCGCGTTCCAGGTCCATGGAGTCCAGAACCTGGGCTTCCATTTCACGATCAGACAGGCCACCGCAAATCTGGATAATACGGTCAGACAGCGTCGACTTACCGTGGTCAATGTGAGCAATGATCGAAAAGTTACGTATGTTCTTCATATAGTTAAATAATTATGCCTTACGAATTCCTGGAGGCCGCTGTTCTTAGCCTGACGTTTTTCAGTGCGAAAACGCAGCATTCTACACTACATCTCCGCTACCTGGAAATGGACTTAGCGCCAGGTATAGCGTGAAGAAAGGACGTTTTCTGTTTTAAGACGTAAAAATGACAAAGCCCGATGAATCACCGGGCCTCAGAAGAGAGCGTCTCAACGCGAAGCTGGTCTGGCGCCAGCCCAACGCTGAGAATGACAGGCTGCCACTCCTCGCGCGCGGCAAGCGTCGGGGAGAGGCCTTTGGCAAGCCAGAATCCCCCAGACCACCTAATGCGGCACCGCACATGGCGGCTCCGTCGGTGCCAAACAGCATCTGGAAAACGCCGCCCATGATAAACAGCCCGAGCAGCGGAGAGAGATAGACCAGCATGGCGGAGCTGAGCAGACTGCCTTCCGCGATGCCGAGTTCAACTTTCTGCCCGGCCATCAGCGGCTGTTCGCTCGGCACAGAAATCGTGTGCGAGGTTTGCGGCCCGAGCTTATTCAGCACGCGGCTGCCGCAACCGGCTCGGGATGCGCAGCTATTGCATGAGGCTTTTACATCGCAGCTCACCAGCGCAATGCCGTTTTGCCACGAGACTACCGTCGCCCATTCTTTGATCATTGTGCGGCCCTGAATTTAATGCTGTCGGAGATGCGCTTCGCCGTTTGCGGAGGAAGTTCCCCCACAATGGTGATCTCTGCATTATCGCGTACCGTTGTGCTCACCGTACGGCGCCCGGTACGCAGGATTTGTTCAGTGCTGTTTGCCGTTGCGCGATTGATATTCACCGAGAAGCTGAACAAACCATCGGAATAGAGGCGTGATTCCACCGGCGTTTCAATCGTTGGCAGCTGGCGACGGCTGCTGGACACTTCGCTAAATCCTTGCGGGATCCAGGCAGGTACCCAGTTGAAATTAACGGAATCGCCTGCCGGAACGGAAAGCAGCGGCGGCAGGCTGGCCTTAGCCAGATTCTGCATGCTGTTGCCAACCTGGTTATTCACGCTAAAGGAGATAACGCGGAACTGTTCCAGCGTTTCACCGTCACGGTCAAGCAGGTCTACACGCATGGGGAGTTTGGTTTCCGCGTCAATCCAGACAATATAGCTGTAGCGCGTTCCATCCCGGGCGACAACGCGGATCACCTCACACAGTCTGTCCGCAATACGCGTACGCCCTACCGAAATAAAATCGTAGTAAGGGGCAAGCCGTTTGAAGTCGGTGTAAATGAGTGACGGCAGGGAATCAACGATATAGTCGCCATTGAGCGTGAAAGGCTCCAGGCCGGGTTCGAAATAGCTGATTTCGTTACCACGCTGGACAACTTCCCGACGCGGGCCATCCATCTGTAAAAGCTGGGCGAGCGGCTGATTATCAAGACGGGCATGGCGATAGCGTAACGACTCGACGCCCTGCTTATTGATGCTGATAAATGCCAACTCGTAATTGAGTGACTGGCTGGCCAGATTCATTTGCTGCAACAACGCCCCGGATGATACATCAGCCGAGGCGTTGGCAGAGAAGAACAGGCTACCCGCCATCAGAGATATGGCGAACCAAAGTTGCTTCATTACTGCGATTGCGTTCCTAAAGTTTGGTTTCCCGGCACCTGCACAGCAGCTTGCTGTGTCTGCGCCTGCTCAAACTGAAGCTGTTCAGAGTGCAGACGACGCTGCAACTCGTAATCCTGCAACATCGCATTAATGCGACGGCGCTGCTCCTGAACCTGCTGTTGCTGGCCGCCGCTGGCGGAAGCATCAGCCGGTACGCCCAGGCTTACCGGGCTGGCTTTGCCCATCATCGGCAGTGTGTTAAACACTGGCGCTTCTGGCTGCTGATTAGTTTCAGACTGAGTATTATAGTGCTGGACGCCAACGATAACTGCAAGCGATACGCATGCAGCCACACCCATTTGGGTAAGCTGGCTGGCCCACGGACGCACCTTTTGCCAGAATGGCATTTTCTGCCACTGGTGAGGTGCGGGTTGAGCTTCAGGAATCAGCGGAGTGGTCTGATGAACAGGCTCATTCTCAATCGCCGCCATGACGCGGGCTGAGATATCGAAATGGAGAACCTCGCCGGTGTCACCGCGAAGGGTGTCACGGATGAGATGGTAACTCTCCCAGGTCTCTTGCATTTCGGGAGAATGAGACAGCTCGTTGAGCAGCTCACTATCCACCGTTTCACCATCCATTAAAGCGGAAAGTTTTTCTTTCTGCATGCCTAATACCTTTTCCAGTATCCCGCTATCGTCAACGCCTGATAAGCGGTTGAACTTTATTATCAATAGCTTCTCGCGCACGGAAAATTCGTGAACGTACCGTGCCGACCGGACAATCCATGATAGCGGCTATCTCTTCATAGCTCAGACCATCCAGCTCCCGTAACGTAATTGCCATGCGTAAATCTTCCGGGAGCGACACGATCGTGCGAAAAACGATTTGTCTCAGTTCTTCTGACAACATTAAGTTCTCAGGGTTCGAAATTTCTTTCAATGCGCCGCCACTTTCGAAGTTTTCGGCGTCGATTGCGTCCACATCACTAGAAGGCGGACGACGGCCCTGAGCGACCAGATAATTCTTTGCCGTATTGACCGCAATACGGTACAGCCAGGTATAAAAAGCACTATCTCCCCGGAACGAATCCAGCGCGCGATAGGCCTTAATAAAAGACTCTTGCACCACATCAGGCACATCACCTGACGGTACATAGCGGGAAACCAGGCTCGCCACCTTATGCTGGTAGCGCACCACCAGTAAGTTAAAGGCTTTCTGATCTCCCTTCTGGACCCGTTCAACCAGGACCTGGTCCGTTAACTGCTCGCTCATCCGAGGTAATGTCTCCCCAAACCTAAATTCCACGCGTTATCGAAACGCCACTCTAAAAATACCGCACTTTGAGCAAGCACCGAATTAGAGTGTCTGATCTTCAATAAGTTCCGTAACGCCTTTGTTTTTGTTCATCGCGCCGCAGACTGTTCATTTTCTCTCATTATAAGTCTGTTCACGATACGCACCACTTTCTGACAAGAAACATCTTTTTCCCGCCAGAAGAGTAACGCAACCCAGTCTTTATTTCATCACAAAATCTGACGCTAACGATCTGCTTCGCAAAATAATTTCACTCATTTACCCTCCGTTTACCTCCGCTTACGCGTTTAGCCATTGCAACACCCGTTAAAAAAAACGTGCGATAAATCGCATTCAGGTGCTATTCTGAGTCAACACTGTTTAGTAAATTAAACAACAATCATGAACACAACACCTGAACTCCATTGTGATGTACTGATCATCGGCAGCGGTGCTGCCGGTCTCTCTCTGGCGCTACGCCTGGCGGAGCATCAAAACGTTATCGTTCTGAGTAAAGGGCCGATAAGCGAGGGTTCCACGTTTTATGCCCAGGGCGGGATTGCCGCGGTGTTTGATGAGACAGACAGCATTGCCTCCCACGTCGACGATACGCTGATTGCCGGGGCCGGGATCGTGGATGCGCACGCCGCAGAGTTTGTCGCCAGCAATGCCCGCCATTGCGTTCAGTGGCTCATCGACCAGGGCGTCTTATTCGATACGCAGGTTCAACCCAACGGTGAAGAGAGCTATCACCTGACGCGCGAAGGCGGCCATAGCCACCGCCGCATCCTGCACGCAGCGGATGCCACCGGAAAAGAAGTGGAGACCACGCTGGTCGGCAAGGCGCTGAGCCATCCTAATATTCGGGTGCTTGAACGAAGCAATGCCGTTGATCTGATTATCTCCGACAAGATTGGCCTGCCGGGCACGCGTCGTGTGGTGGGCGCCTGGGTGTGGAACCGCAATAAAGAGAAGGTGGAAACCTGCCAGGCGAAGGCTGTGGTGCTGGCCACGGGCGGCGCCTCTAAAGTGTATCAGTACACCACGAACCCGGACATTGCCTCCGGAGACGGTATCGCGATGGCCTGGCGCGCCGGCTGCCGGGTGGCGAACCTTGAGTTCAATCAGTTTCATCCAACCGCCCTGTTCCATCCTCAGGCGCGCAACTTCCTGCTGACGGAAGCCCTGCGCGGCGAAGGCGCCTATCTGAAACGCCCTGACGGCACCCGCTTTATGCCGGACTTTGACGCCCGTGGCGAACTGGCCCCGCGCGATATCGTTGCCCGCGCCATCGACCATGAAATGAAGCGTCTTGGCGTGGACTGCATGTATCTTGATATCAGCCACAAGCCAGCAGAGTTTATTCGTCAGCACTTCCCGATGATTTACGAAAAACTGCTCAACCTTGGCATCGATTTAACCCGCGATCCGGTACCCATTGTGCCAGCCGCCCACTACACCTGCGGTGGGGTGATGGTTGACGATCATGGGCGTACCGATGTGGATGGTCTTTATGCTATTGGTGAGGTCAGCTATACCGGACTTCACGGCGCGAACCGTATGGCCTCTAACTCGCTGCTGGAGTGCCTGGTCTACGGCTGGTCTGCCGCAGAAGACATCACGAAACGCATGCCCTACGCCCGCGAAACAGAGCGCCTGCCTGCCTGGGATGAAAGCCGCGTGGATAACCCGGACGAGCT
Organism: Enterobacter sp. FB; assembly: GCF_000805795.1. Taxonomy (NCBI): domain Bacteria; kingdom Pseudomonadati; phylum Pseudomonadota; class Gammaproteobacteria; order Enterobacterales; family Enterobacteriaceae; genus Enterobacter; species Enterobacter sp. FB. Next base: position 2,687,278 of record NZ_JSZC01000013.1, read on the forward strand.
GGTCGTGATCCAGCACAACTGGCATGAGCTACGGCTGTTTATGTGGGATTACGTGGGGATTGTGCGCACCACGAAACGTCTTGAACGCGCGTTGCGCCGCATCACTATGCTGCAGCAGGAAATTGACGAGTATTATGCCAATTTCCGCGTATCGAATAATCTACTGGAGCTGCGCAACCTGGTGCAGGTTGCCGAGCTAATCGTTCGCTGCGCGATGATGCGTAAAGAGAGCCGCGGGTTGCACTATACCCTGGACTACCCGGATCAGCTTACTGAATCCGGCCCGTCGATCCTCGCCCCGCAGGTTTACATAAACAGATAAAACGCCTGGGTCAGGGCAGTGTAATCTTCGGAATAACGCTGGTCTGGCCCACGGATCACCATTCGATCGTTAAAGCATTCACCCTCTTTCGGCGAGAGCGCCAGCAGCACGCGGTGCGGCAGTCGGCCTTCCGTATCCGAAATATCGGTACGCAGACGCAACGTCCAGCCAATCTCCTGCGCGATACCGATGAACGTGTTGCCGGTACTCTCTGGCAGGACCACGCAGAAAAATCCTTCTTCGGAGATGAGTTCGGCCGCGCTGGTGAGCAGCGCTTTATGATCGAGGGAACCGGTATAACGCGCCTGTTCACGCTCGGGTGTCCCGCACTCAACGCCGGGCTCGTAGTAGGGAGGGTTGCTGACGATCAAATCGTAACGCGCGGTTTGTTCAGGCGCCCAGGCGAGCACATCCGCACATTCCACTTTCATGCGGGCTGCCCAGGGCGATTCGGCCATATTGTCACTCGCCTGCTCTGCCGCCTGCGCGTCCAGTTCGACGGCATCAATGGTGACATGCTCTTCCGTGCGCTGCGCCAGCATCAATGCCACCAGCCCGCTGCCGGTGCCGATATCAAGAATACGCTTAACCCCTGCGACAGGCGCCCACGCTCCCAGTAAAATACCGTCTGTACCGACCTTCATGGCACAGCGATCGTGAGCGACAAAAAATTGTTTAAACGTAAAACCATCGCGGCGCAGTTGCGCTTTGAGTTGAGACATGTCGGGGCAACCTTCTAAGTGAAACTGGAGTAGCATAGGGGAAAGCGAAGTGGCCGAAAAGCGATATCCATACAAACAGATGAAGATTACAGCCGTAACGTCTATAATCAGCGCCCCACACAGAGGTAGAACATGACTGTAACGACTTTTTCCGAACTTGAACTCGATGAAAGCCTGCTCAATGCACTTGAGAGCAAAGGCTTCACACGCCCGACCGCCATTCAGGCAGCGGCCATTCCGCCTGCGCTTGAGGGCCGCGATGTGCTCGGTTCTGCGCCAACCGGTACGGGGAAGACTGCAGCCTATTTGCTGCCTGTGTTGCAGCATCTGCTCGACTTTCCACGTAAAAAATCTGGCCCGCCTCGTATTTTAATCCTGACGCCGACGCGCGAACTGGCCATGCAGGTGGCCGATCACGCGCGTGAACTCGCGGCAAATACCCATCTGGATATCGCTACCATCACCGGCGGCGTTGCGTATATGAACCACGCCGAAGTGTTCAGCGAAAACCAGGACATCGTCGTTGCGACGACAGGCCGCCTGCTGCAGTACATTAAAGAAGAGAACTTCGACTGCCGCGCGGTTGAAACGCTGATCCTCGACGAAGCCGACCGTATGCTGGACATGGGCTTCGCACAGGATATCGAGCACATTGCCGGGGAAACGCGCTGGCGTAACCAGACCATGCTGTTCTCTGCCACCCTTGAAGGGGAAGCGATTAAAGACTTCGCAGAGCGTCTGCTGGAAGATCCGGTAGAAGTGTCGGCGACGCCGTCCACCCGTGAGCGTAAGAAGATCCACCAGTGGTACTACCGCGCGGACAACCTTGAGCACAAGGTCGAATTGCTGAAACACCTGCTGAAGCAGGAAGATGCGCTGCGCACAATCGTGTTTGTCCGTAAGCGCGAGCGCGTGCACGAGCTGGCAGAAATGCTGCGTAACGCCGGGATCAACAACTGCTATCTTGAAGGCGAGATGGCGCAGATCAAGCGTACTGAAGGCATTAAGCGCCTGACCGACGGTCGCGTTAACGTGCTGGTTGCCACAGACGTTGCCGCTCGTGGGATCGACATCCCTGACGTCAGCCACGTCATTAACTTCGATATGCCGCGCAGCGGCGATACCTATCTGCACCGTATTGGCCGTACCGGCCGCGCGGGCCGCAAAGGTATTGCGATTTCACTGGTCGAAGCGCATGACTACCTGCTGCTGCAGAAAATTGGCCGCTATGTTGACGAGCCGCTGAAAGCGCGGGTTATTGATGGCTTGCGCCCAACCACACGTGCGCCGAGTGAAAAAATGACGGGTAAACCGTCCAAGAAAGCGCTCGCGAAACGTGCTGAGAGAAAAGAGAAAGAAAAAGAGAAACCGCGCGTGAAGCAGCGTCACCGCGACACCAAAAATATTGGTAAGCGCCGTAAGCCAAGCTCTGCCGCGCCAGAGACAAAAACGGAAGAGTAAAAAAAGCCGGGGAAATCCCCGGCTTTTTTATTCCCCCCGTAGCTGAAGCCTTACAGGCTTTCAGTAAAGGTACGCGCGATAACGTCGCGCTGCTGTTCTGGGGTCAGAGAGTTGAAGCGTACCGCATAACCAGACACGCGAATGGTCAGCTGCGGGTATTTTTCTGGATGCTCAACCGCGTCCATCAGCGTTTCGCGGCGCAGTACGTTTACGTTCAGGTGCTGACCACCTTCCACGCGCACTTCTGGCTTCACTTCCATTGGAATTTCACGGTATTCGATTTCGCCCAGTTTGCTCACCGGCACGATTTCATCTTCAGCAAAACCCGCTTTCGCGACGACACAGCGCGCTTCGTTTTTCTCGCTGTCCAGCAGCCAGAAAGAGTTGAGCAGATCGTCATTTGCAGCTTTAGTAATCTGGATACCTGTAATCATGTGTTGCCTCCCTAGGCTACATTAACTGATGTCGGCCTCTCGCGGCCAATTGGTAAAACCATTGTTTCTTGTGTGTATATATATCATTCACACCCCGGTGATTTATTGATTTAAATCAACAAAAACACCAACCACATAAAGAGTGTGGTTTGAATTTATTGCTTTAGATCAATTTCACGACCTTACCAATTCAATTTAACCTGCACATTTTCAACATAAATTTAGCGACTTAGCGCACATTTCGGCGTGGAATTTTGCTCACCGGGCTTTAGCAGGTAAGCTAGTCAGAGATTGAGATTCGCAGGAGAGCGAGATGACGACACCTTTAACCTGGCATGACGTGCTGGCAGAAGAAAAGCAGCAGCCCTATTTTATCAATACGCTCAACACCGTTGCGGCTGAGCGTCAGTCCGGACAGACGATTTACCCGCCGCAGAAAGATGTGTTCAACGCCTTTCGCTACACCGAACTGAGCGATGTGAAAGTGGTCATTCTGGGCCAGGATCCCTATCACGGTCCGGGCCAGGCGCATGGGCTGGCGTTTTCCGTACGTCCGGGCGTGGCGATCCCCCCTTCTCTGCTCAATATGTATAAAGAGCTTGAAGGAACCGTGCCCGGGTTTACCCGACCAAACCACGGCTACCTGGAAAGCTGGGCGCGCCAGGGCGTGCTGTTATTGAACACGGTACTCACCGTGCGGGCCGGCCAGGCGCACTCGCATGCCAGCCTGGGCTGGGAGACGTTCACCGATAAAGTCATCAGCCTGATCAACGAACACCGTGAAGGGGTCGTGTTTTTACTGTGGGGATCGCACGCGCAGAAGAAAGGGGCGATTATTGACCGCCAGCGTCATCACGTGTTGAAAGCGCCGCACCCGTCACCGCTGTCTGCACATCGCGGTTTCTTTGGCAGTAATCATTTTGTTCTGGCGAACGAATGGCTGGAAAAACGTGGCGAAACGCCAATTGACTGGATGCCTGTGTTACCGGCAGAGAGCGAGTAGTATTTGAATGTGCCGGGTCAGGCCCGGCACATGAAGAGGCTTATGCCTTATTCTGACGCCACCATTCGGCCAGCAGTACGCCGGTTGCAACGGATACGTTCAGACTTTCCACATTGCCTGTCCCATCGATTGAGACGCTCAGATCCGCACTGGAGAGCGCTGCATCAGACAGACCATCGCGTTCCTGACCCAGCACCAGCACCATCTTGCGTGGCAGCGTCGCTTTAAACAGCGGCGTACCGGCATGGCTCGAGGTAGTCACGATGGAATAACCCGCTTTACGGAACTGCTCAAGGGCATCCAGCACGCTGTCGCCGGTGATCGGCTGTACGTGCTCGGCTCCGCCTTCCGCAGTACGGATCGCGGCACCGGATTCCAGCAGCGCGGCATCCTGCAACAGTACGCCTTTCACGCCAAAGTGCGCGCAGCTACGCATCATCGCACCCAGGTTATGCGGGTTGCCCACATCTTCCAGCGCCAGCACGCAGTCATCGGCATCCGCCTGGCTGACCCACTGCTGCACGGTGGTGCCGTTACGTTTTTTGATCAGGAAGCAGACGCCGCCGTGGTGTTCGGTACCGGATGCTTTGGTCAGCTCGGCATCATCAACCACGTGGTAGGCTTTGCGGTTTGCCGCCATCCAGCGCAGCGCTTCTTTAAAGCGCGGGGTTACGCTCTGAATAAACCAGGCGCGGACGATACATTCAGGACGGCTCTGGAACAGCGCCTGGCAGGCGTTCTCGCCATACACGCGGGTCTCTTCCGCACGCTGACGGCGCAGCACTTCCGGGTCGATAAAGCTTTTACCGCTGATACCGCCGTGATCGGCCTTTTCTGGCGTTTCGTCGCCAGGGGCACGAGAAACGGTGCGCCACGGGGAGGCGTTATCACGTGAGAAGTCATCCCGCGGACGGTCATCGCGTTTGCGATCGTCACGCTTGCGGTCATCACGTTTGCGGTCATCACCGCGGTTGTTTCTGTCATCGCGGGCGGGGCGACGGCCACCGTCTGCACGAGAAGACGCCGGACGCCCGCCACCTTTTCCGGTACGCGGATTTTGGGTGCGTTTATCAGAGTCATCATCACTGCGGACATACATCACTTTGACCTTGCCGCTTTTGTTTTTCATTTCGTCGTTCATGCTTTTCTCCACCAGCGCTGCGCGAAGCGCGCAGATTACCCGATGTGCCAGCGCATAGCCATAATTTCGTACAAAAGCCTGTGACTATTGTTCTCATTGAATAAAACGCATTGTTGTTTCAAACAGGCTCATTGATAATATGTAACATATTAGAAACATTATCGGCGTCTTGCCGCTGTCCCACGGCTCTATCAGAGGTTAGTTATGAATACCGTATGTGCCAACTGTCAGGCTCTTAACCGCATTCCGGACGATCGGATTGAAGATGGTGCGAAATGCGGACGTTGTGGCCATGAATTGTTTGATGGCGATGTCATTAACGCGACGGGTGCTACGCTGGACAAACTCCTCAAGGACGATCTGCCTGTCGTAGTGGATTTCTGGGCGCCCTGGTGCGGCCCATGCCGAAGCTTCGCGCCGATCTTCGAAGACGTGGCCGAAGAACGCAGCGGGAAAATACGTTTCGTTAAGGTCAATACTGAAGCTGAACCTGAACTGAGCGCCCGTTTTCGCATTCGCAGCATCCCGACGATTATGATTTTCAAAAAGGGTGAAGTGGTCGACATGCTCAACGGTGCGGTGCCTAAAGCCCCGTTTGATAGCTGGCTTAACGAATCACTGTAACATTCACGGGGCACATCTTGTGCCCCGTTCCCGCCTCTGCGAAAATAGGGTTTTTCCTGCATTTCGCCCATGACTGATAACGCTGTTCTTCAATTACGCGCCGAACGCCTTGCGCGCGCCACCCGTCCGTTCCTCGCGCGCGGAAACCGTATTCGCCGCTGTCAGCGTTGCCTGCTGCCGCTGAAGGTTTGCCTGTGCGAGACGCTGACCCCAAGTTCGGCACAGAGCCGTTTTTGTCTGGTCATGTTTGATACCGAGCCGATGAAGCCCAGCAATACTGGTCGCCTGATTGCCGATATTCTGCCGGATACCGCGGCGTTTCAGTGGTCCCGCACGGAGCCCCCTCAGGCCCTGCTCGACTTAGTGGCAAGCCCGGACTATCAGCCGATGGTCGTTTTCCCCGCGTCATATGCAGGTGTCGATCGCCAGGTGCTTTCGACGCCGCCATCCGGTAAACCGCCGTTGTTTATTATGCTGGACGGCACCTGGACCGAAGCGCGAAAAATGTTTCGCAAAAGCCCTTATCTCGACGCACTGCCGGTGATTTCTGTCGATCTGTCCCGCGTCTCCGCCTACCGCCTGCGTGAAGCGCATGCTGACGGGCAATACTGCACCGCCGAAGTGGCCATTGCGCTTCTGGATCTGGCGGGTGATACCGCTGCGGCTGGCGCCCTGGGCAACCATTTCTCCTGTTTCCGGGAACGCTATCTGGCAGGAAAAACCGTTCATAAGGGCAGCGTCACAGCAGCCGAGACGGAAAGCGTTTAAAATCATCAGGTCGCTTGCATTCACAGGAGGCCTGCATGAGCCAGCGAGGGTTAGAAGCGCTACTTCGTCCTAAATCCATTGCCGTCATCGGCGCATCAATGAAACCGGATCGTGCTGGCTATCTGATGATGCGCAACCTGCTGGCCGGGGGATTTAATGGCCCCGTCATGCCCGTCACGCCAGCGTATAAGGCGGTTCAGGGAGTGCTTGCATGGCCTGATGTACAGAGCCTGCCTTTCGTACCGGATCTGGCCGTACTGTGTACAAACGCGAAACGGAATCCGGAGCTGCTGGAATCGCTCGGCAAGAAAGGCTGTAAAACCTGCATTATTCTCTCGTCTCCGCCTGAACAGAAAGCCGAGCTTCTGGCCTGCGCCAGTCGCTATCAAATGCGCATTCTTGGACCAAACAGTCTCGGCCTGCTCGCCCCCTGGCAGGGCTTAAATGCCAGCTTCTCTCCGGTTCCGATCCGCAAAGGCAAGCTCGCGTTTATCTCGCAGTCGGCTGCGGTATCGAACACCATCCTCGACTGGGCGCAGCAGCGTGAAATGGGATTCTCCTACTTCATTGCTCTCGGCGACAGTCTGGATATCGACGTTGATGAGCTGCTGGATTTTCTGGCGCGCGACGGTAAAACCAGTGCGATCCTGCTTTATCTTGAGCACCTCAGCGACGCGCGTCGTTTTGTCTCGGCGTCGCGAAGCGCGTCGCGCAATAAGCCGATCCTGGTAATCAAAAGCGGGCGCAGCCCTGCGGCTCAGCGTCTGCTGCAGTCGCATTCCGGCATGGATCCCGCCTGGGACGCCGCTATTCAGCGCGCGGGTTTGCTGCGGGTACAGGATACGCACGAGCTTTTTTCCGCCGTTGAGACGTTAAGCCATATGCGCCCGTTGCGCGGCGAGAAGTTAATGATTGTCAGTAACGGCGCCGCTCCTGCCGCACTCGCGCTGGATGAGCTGTGGCGGCGCTTCGGCAAGCTGGCCACGCTGAGTGAAGAGACGCTGCAGCGCCTGAAAGATGCGCTTCCGACCAGCGTGACGCCCGGCAATCCTCTTGATTTACGCGATGATGCCAGCAGCGAGCGCTATATCAAGGCCATTTCCATTTTGCTGGATAGCCAGGATTTCGACGCGCTGATGATTATCCACTCCCCCAGCGCGGTCGCGCCGGGCAGCGAAAGCGCGCGCGCGCTCATTGAGGCCGTGCGCAACCATCCGCGAGGCAAATATGTCACCCTGCTCACCAACTGGTGCGGTGAGTTTTCTTCGCAGGAGGCGCGACGCCTGTTCAGCGAAGCCGGACTGCCAACCTACCGCACGCCGGAAGGCACCATAACCGCGTTTATGCATATGGTGGAATATCGCCGCAACCAGAAACAGCTCCGCGAGACGCCGGCGTTGCCCGGGAATTTGACGGCCAATACCGTTGACGTTCACCGGCTGTTGCAGCAGGCGATTGAAGAAGGTGCGACGTCGCTGGATACGCATGAGGTCCAGCCCATTCTGGGCAGCTACGGGATGCAGACCCTGCCGACCTGGATCGCCAGCGACAGCGCTGAGGCCGTGCATATTGCCGAGCAGATTGGCTATCCGGTTGCCCTGAAGCTGCGCTCCCCGGATATTCCGCATAAGTCTGACGTTCAGGGGGTGATGCTCTACCTGCGGACGGCGGCAGAGGTGCAGCAAGCAGCCGATGCCATCTTCGATCGGGTCAAAATGGCCTGGCCGCAGGCAAGGATCCACGGCTTGCTGGTGCAAAGCATGGCTAACCGCGCAGGCGCTCAGGAGTTACGCGTGGTGGTCGAACACGATCCCGTTTTCGGCCCGCTCATCATGCTGGGTGAAGGCGGCGTGGAGTGGCGCCCGGAGGAGCAGGCCGTGGTGGCGTTACCGCCGCTGAACATGAACCTGGCGCGTTATCTGATCATCCAGGCGATTAAAAGCAAAAAGATCCGCGGCCGGAGCGCGCTACGTCCGCTTGATATTGCCGGGCTAAGTCAGTTCCTGGTACAGGTCTCTAACCTGATTGTGGATTGTGCCGAGATCCAGCGGCTGGACATTCATCCGCTGCTCGCCTCCGGCAATGAGTTTACGGCGCTGGACGTGACCCTGGATATCGCGCCATTCGAAGGAGACAGCGAGAGCCGTCTGGCGATCCGCCCGTATCCCCTGCAGCTGGAGGAGTGGGTTGAGATGAAAAATGGGGAACGCGCCCTGTTCCGCCCTATTCTGCCGGAAGATGAGCCCCAGCTGCGGGCCTTTATCTCTCAGGTCACGAAAGAGGATCTTTATTATCGCTATTTTAGCGAAATCAACGAATTTACCCACGATGATTTAGCCAATATGACCCAGATCGACTACGATCGAGAAATGGCGTTTGTTGCCGTTCGTCGCGCCGATAAGGGTGATGAGATCCTCGGCGTCACGCGTGCGATTTCTGACCCGGATAACGTCGATGCGGAGTTTGCCGTGCTGGTGCGCTCCGATCTTAAAGGTCTGGGCCTGGGAAGACGACTGCTGGAAAAACTCATCAGTTATACGCGAGATCACGGATTGTTACGCCTTAATGGCATTACTATGCCTAACAATCGCGGTATGGTGACCCTGGCGCGAAAACTTGGGTTTGACGTTGATATTCAGCTGGACGAAGGTATTGTTGCCTTATCCCTCAGTCTGACATCAGCAGACAAACGCGAGTAAGCTACTGGAAATGTTACCCACTTTGGACGGGACTGGTGGTATCATTGTCCGCTTATGTTGTTTGCATAGTACAGACAACCCTTCAATGAACAGAGAAGAAACGCACTGTGATGTTGTCAAAATTTAAGCGTAATAAACATCAACAACACCTTGCTCAACTACCGAAGATTTCTCAGTCAGTTGATGATGTAGAGTTCTTTTACGCTCCCGCTCATTTTCGGGAGACGCTTCTGGAAAAGATTGCCAGCGCCACGCGACGCATTTGCATTGTGGCACTGTATCTTGAACAGGATGAAGGCGGGCGCGCGATCCTGAACGCGCTCTATGAAGCCAAACGTCAGCGTCCGGAACTGGATGTTCGCGTGCTGGTAGACTGGCATCGCGCTCAGCGTGGCCGTATTGGCGCTGCTGCATCAAACACCAATGCTGACTGGTATTGCCGCACGGCGCAGGAAAATCCTGGCGTTGACGTGCCTGTTTATGGCGTCCCGGTGAATACCCGTGAAGCGCTCGGCGTTCTTCATTTCAAGGGGTTCATCATTGATGACAGCGTGCTATACAGCGGCGCCAGCCTCAATGATGTCTACCTTCATCAGCTCGATAAATATCGCTACGACCGCTACCATCTGATCCGTAATCCGCAGATGGCCGATATCATGTTCAACTGGGTTGATAAAAATCTGGTTCATGGCCGCGGCGTTAATCGTCTTGACGATCCCGAGCGTCCGAAAAGCCCGGAGATCAAAAACGATGTTCGCGCCTTCCGCCAGGAGCTGCGCGATGCGGTCTATCATTTCCAGGGCGATGCGAACAACGAAGAGTTATCCGTTACCCCGCTGGTAGGGCTCGGCAAATCAAGCCTGCTGAACAAAACGATCTTCCATCTGATGCCGTGTGCGGAGCAGAAGCTGACTATCTGCACGCCATACTTCAACCTTCCTGCCGTGCTGGTGCGTAATATCATTCAGCTGCTGCGCGAGGGTAAAAAAGTGGAAATCATCGTGGGTGATAAAACGGCAAATGACTTCTTCATTCCCGAAGATCAGCCGTTCAAAATCATTGGTGCGCTGCCCTATCTCTATGAGATTAACCTGCGTCGTTTCCTGAGCCGCTTACAGTATTACGTCAACACTGACCAGCTGGTTGTGCGTCTCTGGAAAGATGAAGACAATAGTTACCATCTCAAAGGCATGTGGGTCGACGATGAGTGGATGCTGCTGACAGGTAACAACCTGAACCCGCGCGCATGGCGACTGGATCTGGAAAACGCTATCCTGATTCATGACCCGCAGCATGAGTTAGCCGCCCAACGTGAACGCGAGCTGGAGCTGATTCGCACCCATACGACCGTGGTGAATCACTACCGCGAACTGCAGAGCATTGCCGATTATCCGGTAAAAGTTCGCAAGCTTATTCGCCGCTTACGTCGTATCCGTATCGACCGACTTATCAGCCGTATTCTGTAATATCCAGGCCCTGTCACCCGCAGGGCTTTTTTATGGAGCCCGTTGATGCGTATTCCTCTGGTACTGAGTGTGCTCTTCCTGAGTGGCTGTAGCCATATGGCTAACGATAGCTGGTCCGGACAGGACAAAGCACAGCATTTCCTCGCTTCCGCGATGTTGTCCGCAGCGGTAATGAATATGCCCAGCACCAGGGATACAGCCGGATCGTAGCGCGGCGATCGGGTTGATGTTCTCAGTAGGTCTTGGGGCATCAAAGAACTGTGGGATAGCCGCCCCGCAGGGAGCGGCTGGAGCTGGAAAGATTTCGCCTGGGATGTCGCCGGCGCAACGACCGGCTATGCCGTATGGCAGATGGCGCGCTATTAAAGTCGAATGCCTTTCCCTTTGCGATGCAGCATCAGGGAGACAACAAACGCCAGTGCCCCCATTCCCGTTACGTACCAGAAGAATGTCGTTTCGCTTCCCCATGATTTAAGCGACAGCGCGACGTACTCCGCCGATCCGCCAAACACCGCGTTGGCTACCGCATAAGAGAGCCCTACCCTAACGCGCGGACCTGCGCCGGGAACATCTCGGCTTTCAGTATCCCACTGATGGAGGTATAGAAACTGACAATCACCATCGCCACCATAACCAGCGCAAAGGCGGCATACGGTGAAGAGACATGCTGAAGCGCTGTCAGAATGGGAACGGTACATAATGCCGATAATCCGCCAAAAATGAGCATTGAGGTACGTCGGCCAATTTTGTCCGAGAGCGCACCGACGATCGGCTGTATGAGCATAAAGACAAACAGCGCCGCGGTCATGACCACACTGGCGACGTTGGCGTGCATGCCGGTGGTATTCACCAGGTACTTTTGCATATAGGTGGTGAACGTATAAAAACTGAGAGAGCCGCCCGCAGTGAAGCCCAGCACCATCAGGAAAGCTTTGCGGTTACGCCATAACCCTTTGAATGTTCCCGCCTCCTTCAGCATACGGACCTCTTTCTGAGAGGTTTCATCTAACTGACGGCGTAACCAAAGTGCGACGATCGCCAGCACGGCCCCCATTGCGAAAGGAATTCGCCATCCCCAGGCATGAAGTTGTTCGTCCGTCAAAATCTGCTGCAGGATCACCACCACAAGAATGGCAGCAGTTGACCGCCAATCAGCGTGACGTACTGGAATGAGGCGTAAAAACCTTTACGGCCTTCCAGGGCAATTTCGCTCATGTAGGTCGCACTGGTACCGTATTCACCGCCCACCGATAATCCCTGAAATAAGCGGGCCAGCAAAAGTAGCGCCGGTGCCCAGGTGCCAATCGATTCATATCCCGGTAAGCAGGCGATCACCAGCGAGCCAAAGCACATCATACACACCGAGATCAGCATCGAGGCCTTACGCCCTCGACGATCCGCAATACGGCCGAACGCCAGCCCCGATGGGTCGCATTAAAACCCTGCGGCAAAACCCCAGCCGTTTGTAGCAGCTGTGTCGTGGTGTTGCCGGATGGGAAAATATGTGCGAAGTAGAGTGAACAGAATGAGTAGACGTAAAAGTCGAACCATTCAACCAGATTCCCTGAAGAGGCGCTGATGATTGCCCATACCCTTCTTCGGGTATCACTGTGAGCCAGCGTCCCGTGTGATGTCATGCTTTCTGTCATTGTGATTATGCTCCTGCCATAAACTGCGGCGTATTGAGCCAGAAGGCTCAATAACCTCGTAAATGAAATGTTATAATTTTGTTATAAATAACATTGCGACAGG